>NZ_CP195141.1:5052500-7332500 GCF_052692665.1 Nostoc sp. DSM 114161 | reverse complement strand
AAGTATCAATAATTTTCTGGTTAATTATTAGGTTATATTTGTAGTTGATATAGCTTGATAAACTGTAAATTAGTGCTCCCAACAAAATAGCAATAATTGGACTGAATAATAAAGGCAAAACAAAAGAAGCTACCAAAGCCGTAAAATTAACTTTGAGTCCGATCGCTACTAATGCAGCACCAACAATAGCACCTATTAAACTGTGAGTTGTGGAAATAGGAAACCCTATGAAAGTGGCAATGAGTACAGTTAAACCAGCGGCGATCGCCACTGCTAAATGAAACTCTGGTGCATTGGCGATTGCATTTGGTACTAATCCTTTTCCTGAAAAAAGTTTAATTGATGTACTGGCTAAAAAAGTTGCAGCTACGGCACCAGTAAAAGTTGTAAAAGTTGACCACAAAATTGCTGTTTGATAACTGCATATTTGGCTACCAAATAGCGTTGCTACACCTTTAAAATTATCATTTGTACCATTAGAATATGCTAAAAAAAGCGTAGCTAAAAATAAACTAATTAACAACATTTTAATATTTATAAATAAGTAGTCATAATCCAGAATCTTATTAGTCAAATATTAAAATTTTACATTTGGTTTGCTAGTTCAGTCGAGCGAACAGTAGTACCACAACCATAATTTATTTCCTGCATTGGCAAAGGAATTTTCAATCCTGGTAGTTGCAGAGATGTACTTTGCACACAACAAAGTCCGACTTCTGGAGTTTGGGCGACTTCGCGGTAAAATTGCGCTGCTGTTTCTAAATAGGTCATACCACTTGAGATTTTGAATCATGACATTGTGCATCCTAATATAATTAATTCCGAGTTGCATGAGTTGTTGCTGAGATTGCCAAAAAGCCCAAATTCTCCTAAGATAGAAAAATTTGGGTTTTTAAATTATTTAAGATTGGGAGTGGGGAGATGGGGGACAGAGGAAGTATGGGTGACAAATGTCCAATGCCCGTTAACCACATAATTTGTAGCCGACACCAGTGACGGTTTGAATAAGGCACTTTTCGTTATTAGCTTCAAGTTTCAGCCGCAGGTACCTAATATATGGGTCGATGAGGTTGGTACCGCCCATGAAGTCGTAGCCCCAGACTTCTTCTAAAATGCGATCGCATGTAATTACTTGTCGCGGATGGATAAGAAAATATTCCAGTAAATCAAATTCCTTAGCCGTTAACTCAATTAACCGCTGACATCGGTACACCTGGCGCGTGCGACGATTTAAACTCAGGTCTTCAAATTCTAAAATATCTGCGGTGTCTACTCGATCTCTTCTTCGCAAGTGAGTGCGGACTCTGGCTAATAATTCATCAATGCTGAAGGGTTTAACTACGTAATCATCAGCACCAGCATCTAAGCAGCCTGTAATGCGATCGCTCACTTCATCTTTGATGGTTAGTAAGATTATTGGCACTTCATTACTAATACTTCGCAGACGATGGCAAATTTCCAACCCTGAAAAACCAGGCAGCATTAAATCTAAAATCACTAAATCTAGATGCAACTCCCGTGCTGCGGTCAGTCCAGTTAATCCATCGTAGGCGATGCTAACTTGATAGCCTTCATAATTCAACTCGGATTCAATAAATCGTGCTAGTTTGACTTCATCTTCAATCAGTAAGATGTGCGTCATGATGATGTTAATGATTTCAGCAGGGTACGGTAAGCAACAATCCGGTTTGGAAACACTGTCTTCGAGGTGTCAGCTACTAAATAGCCAGACATCTAATTAGGTGTACGCTAGCTTAGTATAAATCTGAGTGAGTAACAACCGTAAATCTGCAATTACCGATGGCTGCTAGATCGAACAACGATACGACTAACCATTAACAATAAGCTGTGACATCTTCACCGCATTCATCGGCAAGATAACAGAGTGCTCTAAAACGCAATCCCACAACTTCTTCGTACAGAGGATTTAATTTACACATTGGTGGAATGTGAAATAGCTTGCGACCAAACACAGTGATGTCTCGTTCAAATGGACACTGAGCGGGGATAGCTTTGCAGAGGAAATGAGCCAATTTAGAGTTATGAACTTCTAAAGTTTCCAACCAGTCGCGGACTGGGTGCAATATATCTTTGTGTAAGCGGATTTGAATAAAGCTTGACATAATTACTCTCCTTGATATTTTTAAAATAGATTGGGTTTATTTTATTTGAACCTCTATGAACATATACGGTTGGGTTTAATAGTTTTATGCAGCGATCGCTCGTTTTTTAGTTTTCCATAGAGATAGCTAAACTCTCTAGGAACACTTGTAACTACACATTCAACTGCCAAAATTCCAGATAATTAGCCGAGGTGAGCATAAGTATTTTGCCAAAGGTTAGGCTAGATATTGCTGGGCTGCAAAGCTATAGTTAACCAACTTCAAAGGAGGCGCAGCTACTTACCCTAAAAAAGCATCAAGCTTTAGGTGAACTGCGGAAACTAATGACCTATGACTTTGTGAATAACAAAAAGTTCCTTTTCGATCGCTGGGCGCCAAGCTACGATTGGCTGTTTCCTTCGGTGTTTTATCGAGCCATCCACAAACGCTTGCTAGAGTACGTCAATTTACCAGATCGAGCTAACATACTCGATATTGGGTGCGGTACTGGACGCTTACTTGGACGCCTTGCAACTAAGTTCCCAGATCTGCGGGGTACGGGATTAGATTTATCTAGTAATATGTTGCGGATGTCAAGACTGACCAACCGCCACCATCCACGCTTGATTTTTGTTGAGGGTAAAGCTGAGTCTCTTCCTTTTGCTGATGGTCAGTTTGAAGCTGTTTTCACCACTATCAGCTTTTTGCATTATTTGGAACCTCAACAGGTGATTAGTGAAATAGCACGGGTACTTTCTCCCGGTGGATGCTTTTATTTGGTTGACTTTACTTCCAAAAAACAGGCAGAACCTCAATTATTGCCAATTTCTCCCCGTGGAATTCGATTCTACAGCCCCAATCAACGTCAGGTTCTGGCTTCCTCTGCTGGGCTATTGTGTTTGAGCCACCATTATTTATTAGGGCCTGTGTTGCTAACGATTTTTGCTAAACCTGAGATTTGAAAATAGGGAGTGGGGAATAGAGGAGGATTGGAAAGAGCTAATATTAAACTTTGTTGTGCATACCTTAATCAAGAGTTGGGGCGATACTCCATAAACACCACAGGAACTCTGAGGAGCTTTTTAGCTAGTTCTGAGAATCTAAATTTATCCTTGAGTGCAGGCGAGAATTTTGTCTTGGGGAGTTCTGGCAGTTCTGCAAAAGATATTGGCACAAAACCAAAGCGACTGTAAAACTCTGCCAATCTCTCACCCAAACATTCAAGATAAAGTGGTTGCTGGCTTGTGTTAATCAAATGTTGGGTCAGTAAAGTACCCAAACCACGACCTCTCCAAGGTGGTGCAACTACTAAACTACCAAGTTCTTGTGCCCCTGAGAAATTACGTAGCTGTCCGCAGGCTACTAAATGGCGTCGCCTTTGTCCGCCGTAGGCATCGCATTCAATTACCCAAAATTGCTGCCAATTTAATTGCGTTGGGTCGAGTTTCGCTGAAAACACCAGCGATCGAATCGGCCAACGATCGCCAGAGGTTGCTTTGCGAAGCATACATCCAGGTGGTAAGGATACGTTACTTTGGTTCATTAATTATGCTTGGGTAGCTTATATCACAATTATCGCGCCACATTCCTGAGTCAGTGACCCACTATGCATTTTTTGGTAATAATTAATCAAGCAATTTCAAAAGTATTTTGGATAGTAAATCCGTTCTTAGTTTTTCCTTAATACCTGGTTACTTTTTTAGATTCATTAATGACTAATTATATATTTATAAATTTTCATAAGCAGAGATTATTTTTAATAATTAGTACTTTTGATAGAGGGCCAAATCAGCAATAACTCTATTCTAGATAGATGAAAACACAGACGTAATCTTCTTAAGATAGTTCTAAGAGTAAATGATTAGGAATCTAATAATGTCTGAACAACAAAAATCTAGTAATCAAGATACTACACCTACCTCTTCTGGCGGCTACCAAACTCCCATTGATGAAGCTACCCGCCAAACTGGCGATGCTGAAAAAAGTGATGGTAAAACTTCTGCTACTCCAGAAGCACCAGAAAATGATACCGTACAAGGCAGCCCAAATCAGGGAACTGAGTCACGTTAATTAATTTAAACCTTCCCAAGTTTTAATTATTTTGTGGCGGTTTTTAATGAGTTCAATCCAGTAATTTAAGAGTGGATATGTGGTATGATTCCCACAATTATCCACTCATTTTTTATGCTCGGCATTCACAATCTAGAATAGAGCGATACCTTCTCTACAAGACGCTCTTGCTAGCTTGCTTCTAAGAGTACGCTAACGCAGATTTGAATATGGTAAAGAAATTTCAGATTGAGATGAACGCTGGAAAAACCAAATTTACAAGAATTCAGCTTGAATAGGACGCGATCGCTTTTAGTTAGCTACAAGCTTCTCAACAGCTAAAATAAATAACTTAATTCGTATAATTATCTCAAAAAATCTCGCTAATTATACTAGTATTATTTTATTCAACAGTCATCAGTGCCTGCCGTGAGAGCTAAAACTTATTTAGTTATTAGCTATAGTTGTGCGAGTATTCTATGAACAAACTATCAGAAAAATTTGTTGTTGGTGGTTTTAGCTTGGCATTACTACTAATGTCTGCTGTTGTAACAGCTTCCTATTTAAGTATTCAAAGGTTAACCGCAGAAAAGCGATGGGTAGTTCATACTCAACAAGTTATAGAATCGATAGATCGCATACGTATTCACCTCGGTAATGCTGAGAGCGCACAAAGTAACTATATTTTCACAGAAAATACAGTTTATCGAGAAACTTATAAACAGCAGAAGCAGAAGGTATACCAACTGCTTAAAGCCGTCCGATGGCTAAGTAGTGATAACTCTAATCAAGAAAGGCGACTTGATACACTCGAACCTCTGATTGCAGAGAAATTTTCTTTGCTTGAGGAGTCCATTGACTTGTTTGAGCAAAAAAATTTACATAAGCCAACTCAAATAGCTATTGTTGGTCGCAGCTTAGAGATAAGCAAACAAATTCAAGCAATCAGCCAAGCAACCGAAAATGACGAAAGAACCTTATCAAAAGAACAAACAGCAGCCACTGAAGATCTTTTTCAAGAAATCGTTATTGTCGTAAGCCTGGGATATATTTTGAGTGTGGTTTTGCTAATTTTGGTCTACTTAGTGCTGCAAAAGCAAATTCAGGTGAACAAGGCTTTATCACAGGAAGCTATTCGTTTGGAACAGCAAGCTGCAAAAGCAAAACTAGCAGATATTTTAGAAACTATTACAGATTCTTTTGTTGCCCTCGATCGCGACTCATGCTATACCTACATCAATCACAGAGCCGAACAAATATTCAATCGCCGTTCGGCAGATTTGATTGGTAAAAACATCTGGGAAGTATTCCCTGAAACTGTCGAATATAAATTTTATCAAATTTACCATCAGGCTGCGGCAGAACAGCGAGTCATGTATATGGAAGAATATTATGCACCGTTCGACCGCTGGGTTGAATATTTTATGTACCCCTCGGCGGAAGGAATATCAATTCTTTTTCAAGATGTGACTCGGCGGAAATTGGCGGAAATTGCTTTAGAAGAGAGTGAAAGACGCTATCGCTCACTAGTGATTGCTACTTCTCAAGCTGTCTGGATAGCTGATAGTAATGGGATGCCAAAAGAGTATTCATCTTGGATGGCTTTGACTGGGCAAACTGATGCCCAAGTCAAGGAAGGGGGATGGCTCAATGCAATTCATCCTGAGGATCGAGAGTTGACACAGTTGTTGTGGACTGAGGCCCTAAAAACCAAAAATCTTTACTTTAGTGAGTATCGCGTGCAGGTTGCGGATGGCAGCTATCGATTTTTTGCCGCCCGTGGAGTTCCTGTCTTAGATGCCAACAATGAAATTCAAGAATGGATAGGCACTTACACGGACATCACAGAACGCAAACTTGCACAACAGGCACTACAACAAATGAATGATGAACTAGAAATCAAAGTTCAGGAACGAACAGCAGAATTACAAAAGCTGAATGAAGATCTAAAACGTTCTAATCAAGAGTTAGAGCAGTTTGCTTATGTGGCTTCCCACGATTTACAAGAACCATTGCGATCTGTGACAAGTTATACCCAATTATTAGAGAGAGAATATCAAGACTGTCTAAATGATTCTGCTAAAGAATACTTGATTTACATTGTAGATGGGGCAAAGCGAATGCAGCAGTTGATTCAAGACTTGCTAGCTTATTCTCGTGTGGGGACTCGCGGACAGGAATTTGTGCTCGTTGATTGTAATGTTGCACTGAGTCTAGCTCTGAGTAATTTACATGTAGCGATCGCCGAAAGTAAAGCCATCATCACTCACGATAATTTGCCAAAGTTACTCGCAGACAAAACCCAAATTGTGCAACTATTCCAAAATCTAGTCAGCAATGCCATCAAGTTTTGCCGAAAAGAGCCACCTCAGATTCATATTGGCGCCCTCAGAAGAGATGGCGAACCACAGGGAGAATTTCTCACTCCTAACTCCCCACTCCCTATTCCCCACTTCCAATGGCTCATTTGGGTACAGGATAATGGCATCGGTATTAAGTCTCAATATCTTGAGAGGATTTTTGAAGTTTTCCGACGCCTTCATACTCGTCGAGAATTTCCTGGCACAGGCATTGGTTTGGCTATCTGCAAAAAAATCGTCGAGCGGCATGGAGGCTGCATTTGGGCTGAGTCTGTGCCAGGTGTGGGAACTGTATTTTATTTTACCATTAATACAAATTAAGGTATCTTTATAATACATATACTCCATACTAAAATTAATAGCTTTTTAGTAACTACATGGTTGACGAGCGGGCATCCCCACCTATTGAAATTTTGCTAGTTGAAGACTCTCCTAGCGATGCAAACCTCACCATCAAAGGCTTCTTAAATGCCAGAATCGCCAACAACTTGCACTGGGTTGAAGATGGTGAAAGTGCTATGAACTACTTGCTCTCCCAAGGAGAGTTTGCTGATGCTATCCGTCCAGACATAATCCTTCTTGACCTAAATCTTCCAGGAATGGATGGACGCGAACTGTTAACAGAAATCAAATCAGACCCAAATCTTAAATCCATTCCTGTGGTTGTCATTACTACTTCCAATGATGAGCAAGATATACTACGTTCTTATAATCTTAGTGCTAATTGCTATGTTACAAAACCTATTGATGTCTACCAGTTTATTCAAGTTATACAGTTGATAAAAGATTTTTGGCTGATAGCAGTAACACTACCACCAAAGTAATTGAATTGCGAGTTTCATATCATGCCCGGTTAAAGACTTATCATTATAAGCTGACACCAAGACGCAGAGACATTTTAACGATCGGCGATCGGTCGGAGTTAAGATTGGCAACTAAACTTATCGATCGCGATGTTAATTTTAGTTTTTAATTTTGAGTAATTTCCAAACTGAATAATAATTGTCGCTATATACAACCTCTGTTTTAGATTTGTAAATGGTTTCTATTTTTTGACGCCAGATATCTGAAGGATTTAGTAAAAAAATCTCATTGAATACATCAGGAATATTCGGAATACTTTGCTCTTTTAGCAATTGAAACTTTACTTTTGGCTCTAAAAGATAGCTGAGGGAAAAGACATTTCCATAATTTATCCCAGAAGCATCACTAATCAAAAGTGGGCGATTAGCCTGATTAATAATTCTAGCAACTTGTGGATTATCATAGCTAATAACCTTACTCCACCATGTTTCTGCTTGAGAACTCACTGCATAAGAAATTAGTCCACAAATAATTACTAGTACCAAAATTGTTTGCCAGATTCTTCGAGATACAAAACTCTTGTTCCTTATCTGGATAGCTAATAAATAGGTAATAGATAATTGAATTCCCAAATAAGAAGGTAATAAATAACGTTCTGAAAGCGAACGTATACCACCAAAAATTAAATCTGGTAGCATTAAGGGTAGTGCAGGAACCATAATTAACATTACAATAAACAACCAAACTTTGTAGTTAGTTGTCCGATAAATAAAATAAATTGAGTATGCAATCAAGGTGAAAAAAATTATTGTGGTTAGATAGCTAAGCGGGTTTTCAAAACCAAAGTTTAAATCGATAAAAATTCGGCTCAACTGTAATAACCAAGATTTAATTAAAGTTTCTAGGGGAAATTTTATCTTTGTCCATGCGGTTGAACTATTAAATTGCAAAAAGTTAGTTATTACAACTAATATCCAATGGGTGAAGCCTAAAAATCCTACTATAGATGCTAGCAAATAAGTTCTTACTGTTCGAGTTAATCTAAATCTAGCAGTGATAATTACATAAATTCCATGAGCTAGTGCTACAAATCCACTTAATAAAAATGTATAAAGACTAATTGTTAAAGTTACTGCATAAATTCCCCAGTTTAATATGCGTGGTGCTTGCGGTGTTGATTCCAATCTTAATGCTCGTAAAAATGACGCATTGCATAATAAAATTGTCACTACCCAGAGAATATATTCTCGTGCTTCTTGGGCGTATACTAGATGAATAGGAGAGATTGCCATAATTGCGATCGCAATTTCTGATACCCATAATTCTGTTCTAAATAATTCTCGGCATAGCCAATAAATACTGGGAAAAATTAACAAACTAATCAATGCAGATAAACTTCTAATCGCCGTCACCGAATTACCAAAAATCCCCACCCACAACCGAGCGATTATATAATATAGCGGAGGATGCTGTGGATCTTCCACTTCTAAAGACTTGATTGTATTAATTAAGCTTTTTTCCCCATTCAAACTCTGAAATTTAAGAAAGCTTTCTTTATTAATTACATGACCAGTAAAGATTTGCTCTTTTACTTCATTTGCCGTATATCCAGAAATCCGTAACGAAGTAAAAGTTTCATCATGCCAATAGACTTTACCATCAAGGTTAAAAAAACGAAAAAAAATACCCGCCATTAACAAAACGGCAATAAAAAACCGTAACTTATTTTGAGCGAGTTTGAGATGCAGCATAGCTAAATTTCACAATCAATAATGTTTAACTAATTACTTACTCTTCCTCTCTACGCGAGCTAAATAACATCTTACCAACCAGTAGATAATTGATTATTGAATGGCATATTACGTCGGCGTGAATTACGAGTTTTAGTTAATTTCCAAACAGAATAATAACGATCGCGGTAAAGAATATTTGTCTTAACGTTATACTTTTGTTCTATTAATTTGCGCCAACTGTCTGAAGGATTGAGTAAAAATATATCAGTAAACTCATTAGTAATTTTGGGAATTTTTTGATTGTTGACTAACAAAAATCGTACTTTTGGTTCTAACAGGTAACTCAAAGAAAATACATTTTCATAATTATTATCTAAAGAATTACTAATTAAAAGTGGGCTAGTACTCTGATTAATAATTTGGGCAAATTGCAAATTGCTATCATTGATGCCTTTATTCCACCAAGTTACTGCTTGGCAATTGACCCTAGAAGAAATTAGACCGCAAATAATCAACAACCCCATGATTATGTGCCAAATTGTTCGACGTGGCAAGCTCTTATTATATAGTTGTGTAGCCACTAGATAAGCAACAGTTAGTTGAATTCCTAAATAAAATGGGATTAAATATGGTTCAGTAAAAGATTGTATCCCCCCAGCACTCAAAGCTGGTAGTATTAAAGGCAGTGTTGGCACTACAATTAATGTAATAATAAACAACCAAACTTTGTAACTGGTAGTAACGCAAAGAAAAGAAATTGCATATACTATAAAAATTAAAAAAAATGGTGTAATTAAATACATTAGAGGATTGTCTAATGTTAAATTTATATCAAAAAAAATCCGACTACTCTGCATTAATAGAAATGGAAATACAGGTATTAAATATGATTGTGTTGTTGTTTTTTCTCCGGAAATTAGAAATTGAAAAAATTCTCCGATCGCAACTGTCATCCAAGGCATAAAAGCTAAGAAACTTACCAGTGATGCTATCAGATAATTTCTCACAGTTTCAGTCAACTGAAATCTGGCTACGCCAATCACATAAATTCCGTGAGCAAGTGCGACAAATCCACTCCAAAGAAATGTATAAAGGCTAATGGTCAAAGTTATTGCATAAACACTCCAGGTACTAAAAAGATCTGGTGGTTGTTTTGTTAGTTCATCTTTATCTTGTAATTCTAAATGCACTGCTCGCAACAGTGAAGCGCTAGATAGCAAGATAGCGATCGACCAGAGAATATATTCTTGCGCTTCTTGGGCATATACTAAGTGAATTGGAGAGATCGTCATAAGTGCGATCGCTACACCAGGAATCGGTAATGGTACATCAAATAATTCTCGACATAACCGATAAACACAGGGAAAAACTAGCAAGCTAATCAACGCAGATAAACTTCTGATTGCTGTCACCGAATTACCAAAGATTTCCGTCCACAATCTAGCGATTATGTAATACAACGGTGGATGCTGAGAATCTTCTTTTGCCAAAGCCATAATTGTGTCATTTAAGCTTTTTGAAGGATTTGCACCTTGAAATTTCGCCAAACTTTCTTTAGCAATGACACGATTGTTAAAAACTTCCTTTTTGACTTCATTTATGGTATAGCCAGAAATCCGCAATGAGGTATAAGTTTCATCATGAGAGTAAACCTTGCCATCAAGGTTAAAAAAGCGAAACAATATACTCATTGTCAACAAAAAAATAATCAAAATTCGCAACCAACTCGGCGCAAATTTGAGATGGTGCATAAGTTACATTTCCCAAAAAGTTTTCTAAAATAATCCAGTTTACTCCACTGGATGAGGTATCCAGGGGTAGCCATCGTAGACACTACCGAGACATCAACTGATGTGAGTTCGAGCAGGTTGATTTGACCTCTCTCAAAAAGCTCTCATGAATGAAACCTCCGCTCAAACTTTTCCTTCTTCAAACCTCTCCCAGGGGAGAGCCTTAAAATCCTCTCGTGGTAGGATACAGCGAGAGGTTAGGGGGTCACACCCCTCATTTGGTACATCTCTCATTTTCTTATGAAATAACCTTTCGGATAAGCTAGATTTAAGCCTAAAAAATCAATGGTGGTGTGAGGGGTAACATGCCTGAATAACGAGCAGTATCCTACTAGCACGGGGAGGCTGAAGGTAAGGAGGTTTATTAAACTCGCTCTCAAGGGTAACTGCTTGTCAGATATCGCCAACCTAATTGAGAATCGCTTAATTTGCCAGATTGGTAATAAACACCCTCCTCTATTAACTGTGAAAAGAATTGGGTAAGGTTGTATCAAATCCAGCAAAACTGGCTTGAGTCAACATTCATTTTTTTGTCGGCGTAGCCACGACTGACTGTCGCCAAAAGAAAATATGTATAATTTTTAAAAAATTTGATAACCCCATCTAACAAAATCTTTGCTATTAGATATAGTTAAAAAATCAATAGTTTTAAACTGGCGATCGATAGCTGGAAGACTACATATTTTAGCACCAATATTCAAGTAAGCCTGCAAAATTTTCGGAATTTCAACATTACATAAATCCGAACAATTTTGAGGTAATTCTAGATAATATTCTGAATTTGGATAAACTAAAATACTTGGATGCATCAAGTTATTCTGGTGAAAATAATTATAAACGCAAGTAGCTTGCCAAGGAGATTGCGTTAGTAATGATGCACAGCCAAAGAAATACTGATTTTTAGTCCAGATGAGATAATTTGCTAGGCCTTCCCAGAGTAGCAATAGTGTTTGACCGCTGCGGTATTCTTTAGCTATACATGCACGCCCAACTTCTACTGATGCTTGAAGTACAGAATCAGGAATTGCATTCAGATTAAATATATCGGCAGCATCAAAGCCTAGTCTTTGAGAAGCCATTTTATAAGTTTGCATCCGATAAGTTCCAATGGTTTTACCTGTCTGTTTACAGATAAGAATTAAATGATGGCAAACCTCATCAAACCGATCTTCATCCCTCTGAGTAAAACTAGAAGTAGATAATCCCAAGCCTAGTTCCAGATTAAAAACTTCAAAACGCAATCGAAAAATTGATTTTAATTCTTCTTCAGTTGAGGCAAGCCGTAGGATATATTTTTTAGTTTGAACGATAGGAAAATCTTGAAGAGAAGGAGGATTCAGTGGGTAATTGATGTTGCGTCCAGGAATTTCCATCTGTCTTCCTACTGATAACATTTTGGATTTTGCGAAAATATCCTACTAGAATTTAAGCATTATGCATTAATGCCTCGAAGTGTCATTGAGACAGTTTTCGATAAAAAATTCCCTAGATAGCTTTCTTCATCTCTGTGATTAGTAATATAGTGTTTTTATTATCGACATTAATGCCAGAAAAATCTGGCAATAAGATACAAAATTTTCCTTTAATATAGGGTATAAATGCAAGTAATACTATTTGCAAAAATCTTTGCAACAGATAAATTGGTTATGGTAAAAAGCCCCTAGATTCATCTAGGGGCTGGGGGTTCGGCGTAGCGAACGCCATTTGAAAAAAGCGCTCTCAAATACTTTATCAATTACGGTGATTATTGCTGTAACGAACCCTTGTACCGGCCCACAGCAACTTCTCCCGCAGTGTTTGATAGTAAGAGTTGTTCTCGCGCAAAATGATAAACTTAGCTCGACAATCTGCTATCCGCACATCAACACGGTGTCCAGGCCAAATCGAAGTCCCCAACACTCCATCAGTCCACAGCTTGGTACTTAAATCGTAATCCCCCAAAGGCCAGATACTTACCACAGAACCAGGGGGTAAAACGAGGGGACGACTAGAAAGACTCATTGCACAAATCGGAGTAACGGTAATCGCCTCCATACCGTCGTGCATAATTGGCCCATTAGCAGAAACGGTATAACCAGTAGAACCTGTGGGAGTGGAAATAATCAACCCGTCTCCAACGTATTGATCGACTACCTCGCCATCAATTTCCATTTCCAGAATCGAGGTAATCATGCGGTCAGCGGAAGCCGGTTTGACGCAAAATTCATTCAAAGCCAGATAACGTTCGCTAACTGCCTGCAAATTAGACCCATGACCCTCATACACCGCAGCTTGTAACATCATCCGCCGTTGGATAGCATAGCGATCCTCAAACAGTCGATCCCAAACTTTCTCGGTATCCTGAAACTCTTCCACTGATTCAGTTAAAAACCCCAGATGACCTCCCACATTCACTCCCAGAATTGGGATGCCAGCTGGGGCTAAATGTCTAGCACCAGTCAAAACAGTGCCATCACCGCCGAGTACCAAAGCGAGATCTATTGGTTGACCTGCTGAAGCCAAAAAGACTGGATAGGGGTTGTCTTTCGGCCCGCTAGGACCCATCAACACCTGGCACTGGCGATTTTCGAGTTGTTTAGCGCACATTTCTGCCCATTCTTTACTACGGGCATCTCGCGCTTTATAAGCAATGATTACCTGCTTGAGTTGCACGCACAGTTACCACTTCAGGAGATTAAACTGCTCCATATCGACGGTATCACGGTTGCGATAAATGGCAAGCACGATCGCTAAACCCACCGCCGCCTCGGCTGCGGCCACGGTAATCACAAACACGGTGAAAACCTGACCCTTAATTAATGTTGAGTCGAGGAAGTTGGAAAATGCCATTAAATTCAGATTAACAGCATTGAGCAGCAACTCAATCGACATCAGCACCCGCACAGCGTTACGGCTGGTAATTAAACCGTAAATGCCGATGCAGAATAAAGCAGCTGCTAATAATAAAAAGTACTGGAGTTGCATGAATCTGAGTATTCCTTCTGAAAAAACACCACTTTCTATGAAAACAGAATTCAGGAGTCAGGAGTCAGAATTCAGAATTCAGAATTCAGGAGTCAGGAGCCAGAATTTTGAATGAATTACAGTTCCACTTTTGAGGCAGCGCGGTCTTGAGATTTTTTCATTTGATAGTGCTTCCAAGTAGTGAGTCCCAATCCTCCAAGAGTGATTCTGAATTCTGAATTCTGAATTCTTTACTCTCTTGTTTCGCTGCTGCTTGATACCAGTTCTCTGGGGCGTTCTGGCAAAGTCAAAACAGTTTGTGGTAGTTCAGATGGTGTCAGGTCTGGCAAATACTCGCGACGTGCCAAAATAATCGCTCCTACCATCGCCATCAGCAGCAAAATCGAAGCTAGTTCAAAGGGTAGTAAAAAGTCAGTGAAGAAATGTTCGCCGATTAAAACTATAGAACCTTGAGTACTTGCTGGAGTAGTGGAGTAAGCCCAAGGAGTTGCCAGCACCATCGTACTCAAAAGGCCAAACAATCCGAGACTAACTACACCTGTTAGTGCCTTCCGCACCCAAGAGTTGGGAAATGGGACAAAATTCTGCCGTTTGTTCACCAACATAATGGCAAACAAAATCAGCACGTTAACCGCCCCAACATAAATCAGCACTTGTGCAGCTGCAACAAAATCACCATTCAGCAACAGGTAAAGTCCCGCCATGCTGATGAACACGCCCCCCAGCATAAAGGCAGAATAGACGATGCTAGGTGACAGTACCACGCCAAGGGCTGCCCCAATCATCATCACAGCCAGTACGCTAAGGGATACAATCTGTACTCCTTCCGCTAGATTCACTGTTTTTTGTCCTTAGTCAATTTTCATTGGTCATTAGTCATTGGTCATTGGTCATTGGTCATTGGTCATTTGCTTTGGACAAATCACAAAGGACAAAGGACGAATAACAAATGACAAATGACATTTATTTTTCGGTTTGTTCCACAAGGTCTTCTGGACGCGCACCCGCAGGCGGCGCATCGGCAGGCAGTCCGTGGGGTTCGAGGACGCCCTTGGGTAGGTAAACTAGTTCGCGTAGTGGTGTCACCATTGGGTCATTTGTTACCTTATAGGGCAGACGACCTAACGCTACGTTGTCAAAGTTCAATTCATGGCGATCGTAAGTGGAAAGTTCGTACTCTTCTGTCATGGATAGACAGTTAGTGGGGCAAAATTCCACACAATTACCGCAAAAGATACAAACTCCAAAATCAATACTGTAGTGCTTGAGTTTTTTCTTTTTGCTTGCTTTGTCGAATTCCCAATCTACTACAGGCAGATTTATCGGACAAACGCGAACACAAACTTCGCAGGCGATACACTTATCAAACTCAAAGTGAATTCTACCGCGAAACCGTTCGCCAGGAATCAGTTTTTCGTAAGGGTACTGGACGGTAATCGGACGCCGCCGCATGTGGTCGAAGGTAACAGAAAGTCCCTGACCAATGTAACGCGCAGCTTGTACTGTTTCTTTGGCGTAATCACCAACTTGTTTCAGGAACTTTAGCATTGTGTTTCACTCTCTCTGTTTAAGCTATCAGCGTTATTTGTCCTTAGTCATTCGTCCTTTGTGCTTAGTCATTCGTCCTCTCTTACAAAGTTCCGATGGTCGGGAACCTCCGCTCAGACTTTGCGCTTTATCTTTTGCAAATGACTAATAACTAATGACCAATGACTAATGACTAATGACTAACCGCCAAAGGCGAAAGGAAAGGCTAGTTTCAGGGCGGCGGTTAATAGCAGGTTAACCAAACCAACTGGCAACAAAAACTTCCATCCTAAATCTAACAATTGGTCAATCCGTACCCGTGGCACTGTCCAGCGCAACAAAATGGCGACAAACACTAGTAAATAGGCTTTGAACACAGTCATGGTGATACCCAAAGCAGCAGTTACTATCTGCAATACGGGATCGGCTTCACTGATTCCTAGCCAATTAGCTATGAGGTTGAGAGGAATGGGAAAGTCCCAACCGCCCAGGTAGAGAATTGCTACTAGTAGGGAAGAAAGTATTAAGTTAACGTAGGAACCCAGGTAAAACAGACCGAATTTCATGCCTGCGTATTCAGTCTGATAACCTGCTACTAATTCTTCTTCTGCTTCGGGTAAGTCAAAGGGCAATCTTTCGCACTCAGCTAAGGCGGCTATCCAAAAAATTATGAAACCGACTGGTTGACGCCAAATGTTCCAGCCCAGGATGCCGTAACCAGATTGTTGATTCACAATGTCAATGGTGCTGAGGCTATTAGACATCATAGCGATCGCTAACACTGCCAGCGCCAATGGAATTTCATAACTGATAGATTGCGCTGCTGCCCGCAAGCCGCCTAAAAGGGAGTATTTGTTATTAGATGCGTAGCCAGCCATCAACAAGCCAATGGGCTGAATGCTTGACAAAGCAATCCATAAAAATACGCCCATACCGACATTGCTAATCACGATGTTCTGCCCAAAGGGCACAATCAAGAACGACAGAAACACCGGAATCACAACAATAATTGGGCCGAGGGTAAACAGCCAGCGGTCAGATTTGGCTGGCACAATATCTTCTTTAAACACCAGCTTCAAACCATCCGCTACAGGCACCAGTAACCCAAAAGGCCCTTGGTATTCTGGGCCAATTCGTTGCTGTGCGGCGGCGGAAATTTTTCGTTCTAGCCAAGTGGCGACTAATACACCCACTGTTGCCCCAATCAGCATTAGTACCATTGGCAGTGGCATCCAAATTGCTTTGGCTGTTCCTGCTGGTACACCTAAATCCGTGAGGGATTCAATAAAAGTTCCTTGGAGGTCAATTCCTGAATTCATGTTTCCGCTCTTTAAGACATAAGTCAAAGTAAGTTACAAATATTACTCTAGTAATACCTGTAAATTCACTGTTTGATAAGTTTTGCCCAGATGAGTCTGATTGAAGATTTGTTGCCAATTCCCATGTTTAGTATATCGTTGGATGGTTTTACCACCCTGAAGCGAGATAAGAACTTCTACTTATGGTTGGCATTGACGCTGGCTATTGAGTGGAGGGAGTGGAAAATGGGGAATGGGGGCGGGGGGATGAGGAAGATGAAGAGGTAGGGGAAAAGGTTAAAGGGTAAAGGGATAAGGGAGATGAGGAGATGGGGGAGCGTGGGGAGTGTGGGGGGAAAGATTTCTTCCCCATCCTCCCACACCTCCCACACTTCCTGGAAAGCCCCATGCCCCATGCCCAATACCAGTTAACGTTGGTCAATGGGGAGATAAGGAACTTCGTGATGACCGTTGTAAACTTGGGTAGGACGGAAAATCCGGTTTTCTGCTAGCTGTTCTTTCCAGTGGGCTAGCCAACCGGCGACGCGGGCGATCGCAAATATTGGTGTAAACAAGTCAGTGGGAATTCCCATTTTCCTATACACCAAACCAGAATAAAAGTCAACATTGGGATAAATCCCTTTGGCTGCGAGTTTTTCCTCTACCACTCGTTCCATTTCTTGGGCAATGTCATAGTACTTGTCATACCCAAACTTCTCAAACAACTGTTCGGCTAACTTTTGTAAAATCGTGGCTCGTGGGTCTTTGACTTTATAAACGCGATGTCCAAAACCCATAATCTTAGATTTACGTTGCAGACAGTCTTCGATGTACGGACGGACATTTTCCACAGAACCAATGTCTTCTAACATCTGAATAACTTCTTCATTGGCTCCACCATGCAAAGGGCCTCCCAAGGTTCCCACGGCACTAGCAACCACAGCGTAAGGATCTGTCAAGGTAGAAGCTGTCACCCTGGCACTGAAAGTAGAAGCATTCATTGTATGCTCGACATGTAATATCAAGCAGATATCGAAAATTCTCGCTGCCAATGGGTCTGGTTCTTGCTCATTGAGCATGTATAAGAAATTGGCAGAGTAGTCTAAGTCATCGCGGGGACGCACGGGGTCATTGCCTTTTCGCATCAGTTGGAACGCCGCCACCATTGTGGGAATGGTTGCTATCAAGCGCACAACAGAATCTCGAATGTAGGCTGGATTATGTAAATCCCGGAGCGAATAAAACAACCCTAAAGCAGCAGCAGAGGCTTGTAGGGCATCCATTGGGTGACCGCTTTCTGGAAAGCATTTCATCATGTCACGAATGCGGTATTTTATCCGCCTGTGGTGACGAACTTCATGTTCAAATGCTTGGAGTTCTTGTTTACTGGGCAATTCACCCCAGATTAAGAGATAAGCAGTTTCTAGGAATGTACTTTTTTCTGCTAGTTCCTCAATCCGGATGCCACGATATTCTAGTATTCCCTTTTGCCCATCAACATAGCTGATACTTGATTGGGCGGCGGGAATGCCTTCTAGACCAGGCTTGTATTCGCACACCATCATGGCAACACCATTTACTTTTTGAAATATCCGATCGAGTTAACTTACCAGAAATTTATTGTCGCCATAACAGTAGCCCTTCTAACAACAATGGAAAATGTTGACAAACTGCTATAGCAAATACTTGGGTGGTGTCAACCAAAACATCTGACTACGACCCAGAGGAGAACCAGTTTCTGGTAGTTTTATCCCAATCATACCTGCTTTTTTCAAGACTAGGCTGGCTTTGACTTCCCCCCAAAGGAGAATTTCTGCCCAATTGGTTAAACCAGGTTCGTGTCCAACCAAGGCCAGTTGGGTATTTTGGGAATAATTTCTTGGCTCTAACCAATCTACCAGCCAACTAGAAATTTCACCTCCATGAGCCAAGTGGCTAGATTCTTCTAGCTGGGAACTTAATCCTGTTTCTATCAGGATTTCAGCCGTTTGGCGGGCACGTACTAAGGGGCTGGTGAGAATCAAATCAAAGCTTAAATCCAATTTGACAAGTTTTTGGGCAACTTTTTCAGTTTTTTGCCTTCCTTCTTTGGTAAGACTGCGCTCCTCATCTTTAATGCCTAAATCTTTATCTTGGGCGATGCCATGACGAAATAGATACAGTTCCATATTTTGAATTTTATTAGCATACCCTATGCTGATTTATTTCGTTACGCTTGTTGTCTATTCATCTATCCTAATCATATAGATCTTTAGTATTGTTAATCATAAGTATTTTTCCAATGATTGAAATTCACTGATTCTTACATAACTTATACAAAAATTCTACATTATTCGTCAGCGTTAGGATAAAAGTCTAAGTCTAAAATTTCATTAACAGAAAATGGACAGGCGATCGCAAAATTTTCTTCCAACAAACCTGTTTCCACCATTGCCTCTCGCCGCGCTCTTTGATAAGTAGTATTTATCCATTCCGCATCGTTTAAAAAACGGCGCAAGCTGGGACTTTCTTGCAGCAATTCATCTATATTCAGTCGTTCGCGAGTAATAGTGATTTGCCAACTTTGACTGCGACGTTGAGATTGATATTTCCACTTCAACAAATGGGACAAGACTAACCGCAATGCACTTTGCAACGCTCGCTGTTGGCTCTTACCCAAGTCCACCACTTCCTCAATTAAGTGTTCTAAATCCAACGTGTCCCACTGATGCGATTGTAAAAGTTCTGCGGTCTGCTCTACCCAAGCATAAAAGTCTTGCTCATACAAATTTTTTAACATTTGAAGTTCTATAGACTTCATGGCGCTCCTTTTTGGGAAATAAATAAGTAAGCAGGAGTTAACTTTATTTATATTGGCTTACTTAAGATTAGACACGAACTAGATTCCCAATTCATTAATAAAAACTAAATTCCCGACTTTTTTTAAAAGTCGGGAAGGGATGTTATGTAATAAAAAAACGCTTTGGTTAGTACATGAGTTAGGAGTTCTCCCCATCTCCTTCTCCTTCTTTTACTCCGACTGAATCGGGTTATCTTTGGGGTTAACTAACCTCAGTAGTTTTTGCTTAATTTGAGCGTCGAAGACTTCCCATTTCATTTTCGCATAGGCGGAATTTTCGTTACTGCCAGATAAGAAACCCATCGGAATTTCAAAGCCGCCTGCGCTTGTTCTTCCACCACCAAAAAAGCGGCCTGTACTATCTTGACCAAAGGCTTCTTTGATAAATTCATCGGGGTCGAGGGTGAGTTTGGTGGTTCTCAAGGAACCAATCACTATTTCTAACTCTTCGTCTTCATCGTGAACAATGCCGTAAACTACGGCAGTATGGACGTTTTCTTCGGTGACGAGAAAATCAGCTGCTTGGGGGATGGCGTCGCGGTCGTCATAGCGGAGGTAACCGACACCAGCAATGGAAAAGTTATTTTGAACGATGCGGTTTTTTAGCGATCGCTCAATCACATCCATCACCCGCTTGGAACGATTCGCCTGTAAAATGGCATTCAGCAGTTGCGCGTCATAAAATCGGCTTAAATATGCAGCTGCCATGAAATCTTCTTCTTGCGCTTGCATCAGGCGATTTGTATCGGAACGTAAGCCATGCATCAAGGCAGTAGCACATTTTACGTGTTGATTGATGCTGCTATCTAATGCTAGTAATCCCGCTTGCAGATATTGAGTAAAAATTGTCGCCGTCGCTCGTACATAAGGACGAACATCGACAAACTCTGATTCGAGTTCGCCTTGTAAACTGTGATGGTCAATCAGCGCAACTAAGGGAATTCCTGCTTGCTGAACCGCTGATATTAGCTGTGAAGTAGTTCCTTGGTTATCAATTAATACGAAACCTTGATAACATGACAAATCTTTGGTTTTCAAGGTTTGCTGCGTCCAGCGTTGGATAGGTAAATTAGTGAGTCTAACCAAGGCAATATTTTCTTGATGACTCAGAGCGCCAGCATAAATTATTTCACATTTAATATCGTATTGCTGGGCAATTAATTGATAAGTCCAGGCACAAGAAAGAGCGTCTGGATCGGGAAAATCTTGCAAAATTACTAGTTGGCGATCGTGTCGGTGTGCTAGCAGAGTTTTTTGCAGTTCTTCTGACTTTTGTTGTGTCAGGGAATTACCACGCTGGCTAAGAAAGATAGCTCCTTCACTTAGCGATGGTTGTAATGATGGACTTTTAAGTGCAACTTCCACTGGGTCTTTCTCTATTTCAGCTTCCTCTGGGTTTGGCTCTGCGGTCAATGACAAACTCTCAAACTCATTAACGGGAGAATTTAAGTACATAGGGAACTTTTTTTAAAGTGTGAGGCTCCATTAATTCAGAAACACTACAATCAGCGATTTTCTAAATTTAGGCACATTATTTCGATCTTCGCAAAAATATCAAGACATTGCACTATATACCTAAGTATATTTTTTGTCAGTAACAACGCTCAGCAATTAACTATTCATTAGATCCTATGTATGTAGGTACTGGAAAAAAGTAAGTTTTCTATATCTGGCTTTATGTTGGAGCATAAACGTCTTTTATGCCTTTTTCCTTCTCTGTAATTTGAACGGTAAGGATTTTTATTCAAGGTTGATAACCGAACTTTAAAATTTTTCTTACTTAGGGTATAATTTCCACCTAATACCTTAGAGTTAGTCTTTAATATTTAAAACCATCTTATGTTCAATAGTCTCATTATTTTGACTATTGAGCAATTAATGGTTATATCTTCAAGCAATAGGGCATGTTTTGTTTTTTGTGTAAAAAGGACTAGGGATTCAAAACTGGAGAATCGGAGGCAGCGGGCAAAGGGGCAGAAGGGAAAATTCCTAACTCAGCAGTTAACCCGCTTCTTTGCCCCGTAGCAATTACTCTAGTAATCTCAAGGAATGCTAGAAAACTCAGGCAAGTAAGGATTCTTTGACAATGCCGTCAGTTCAAAATTTGAATATAGCGGTTGATGCCTAGTTGAGGACACAAGCTGACGTTAAAACTCAGACACAAAGGGCGTTTCAAGCCTGTTGCCCGTTCCTTGCTATATTTTTCAACGCACTCTAGCTATTCGAGCTTTTATGCGATATAGTAAGAAGCTGTTGTCTTTTTTGGCTAGATTTCGTCAAAGTCCTATGTTAGCTTTTGCCGAACAATGTCCCTCACAATCAGCGGACATAACTAATTCAACACGCAATTTGTCAAAGGCAAATGCGTGCGCGTCGGCTTTAGCCTTATTTCAAAACCGAGTACAAAGGCAAACCTGTGAGTATTGTTGTATGGTTTTCAGGCTACTGGGCTATGTCATATCAAAGTCCTATAACATATTTTTGCCACTCTGCGTGCAGTCCACTTTTGAGATGTTTACTGACCTCAAAATAAAGGCTGCTATAAGGTTGGCGAGGAAGATGGCGCAAAGGCATATGAGCTTCGTGGGGAGTGCGACTGCCTTTTTTAACATTGCAACGGACACAAGCTGTGACAATGTTCTCCCACGTATCCCCTCCGCCGCGCGATCGCGGTATTACATGGTCTAAGGTCAATTCGTCTCCTGTGTAACCACAGTATTGACAGGCATGACCGTCACGATGCAATATATTTCGGCGAGTGAGAGGAATTTCTTTATAAGGAACGCGGACATAATGACGCAACCTAATTACGGTTGGCAGCGGGAAATCCGAATAAAGGAATTTACCGTTGTGTTCCACGCGTTCTGCCTTGCCCTTGATTAACAGAACCGCAGCGCGACGCCAACTCGTTATATTGAGAGGTTCGTAAGAGGCGTTTAAGACTAAAACCTTCCCCATTGATCTGCGTTTAGGGTATTAGTTTTACATATATTAACACAAATATACTCTTCTAGGGAGATGATAAGAAATTATACTTTCCGGAATAATTCGGAAATTAAGTTAGTTATTAGTTATTAGTCATTAGAGTATTGACTGAAAAGTTAGGAGTTATTCCACTTGTCTTTCCATCTCCTCACACTCTCCACTCGATCCCCAGCATCTTGTATCAATTCCAAGTGAGAGTTAAACTTCGTGTTTAATCTGATATCGCTTTTAGGAGCGTGTATAGATAGTCTGGAAGTTGAGCTACGGTGGATAGGAGTCAGTACAAATGTTAAGTCGCAAGGAAATTCCCGGTGTAGTTCCTAATGAGGAGTGCGATACCTACGCGTGGTTTTCGCAACGAGCTTGGGTAGAAATTGATTTAGAGGCGTTGTCGCATAATATACAACAAATAGTGCAGTTTTTATCGCCGCGTACTCAATTGATGGCAGTGGTGAAAGCTGATGCCTATGGACATGGAGCGGTAACGGTGGCTCAAACTGCAATTCAATCGGGAGCTAGTTGGCTGGGAGTCGCTACGGTTCCAGAGGCGATTCAATTGCGAGAAGGCGGGATTCAAGCCCCGATTTTGATTTTAGGGGCGACTCATACACCAGAGCAGATTAATGCGATCGCTCAATGGCAACTCCAGCCGACACTATGCAGCCCGAAACAAGCTTTAGTATTTTCTGATACTTTAGAATCCATGAATCATGGTTCTCCCGTACCCGTACACATCAAATTAGACACGGGAATGTCTAGGTTAGGAACTAATTGGCAGCAAGCTGCTGAATTTGTGCAATTGGTACAGCGGTTACCACATCTTTCGATTGCCAGCATTTATTCTCATTTGGCAACGGCAGACGATCCTGACACTACCGCGATGAAGGAACAGCATAGACGATTTGAGGAAGCGATCGCTCAAATCAAAGCAATAGGAATCCAACCACCTTGCTTGCACTTGGCAAACTCAGCGGCTACACTTACAGACCGAGGATTACACTACGATATTGTGCGAGTAGGTTTAGCAGTTTACGGACTTTACCCAGCACCGCATTTAGAGAATGCGATCGACCTCAAACCCGTTTTACAACTTAAGGCGCGAGTTACCCAAGTCAAAACAATCGCCCCAGGAACCGCTGTCAGCTACGGCTATAAATTTATTGCCCCCCGCGAACTTCGCCTAGCCGTGGTAGGAATTGGCTATGCTGACGGCGTTCCTCGTAATCTTTCCAACAAAATCCAGGTGTTAATTCGCGGTCAGCGAGTGCCGCAAATCGGGACAATTACAATGGATCAGTTGATGTTGGATGTGAGTGCTATACCCGATATCCAAGAAGGAGAAGTAGTTACCTTACTTGGAGAACAGGGAAACGAAAAAATTTCCGCACACGATTGGGCAGAACAATTAAATACGATTTCTTGGGAAATTCTCTGCGGCTTCAAACATCGTCTGCCTCGTGTTGCGGTTATGTAATTAGGAAGGGGGCATTGGGCATGGGGCATGGGGCATGGGGCATTGAGGATTACTTATTCTTTCTCCCCATCTCCCCATTTCCCCCACTCGCTATTCCCAAAAATAATTTCTTATGGTAAGATAAGAACCTATGCGGATGTGGCGGAATTGGCAGACGCGCTAGATTTAGGTTCTAGTTCCGAAAGGAGTGAAGGTTCAAGTCCTTTCATCCGCATTTTTAATTTAATTGCCGAAAACTGCATAAGCCTCTTGGCTCATGCAAAAAGTTTATTAAAAACTGTTACTGAAACTGCCGCTGGCCGATGTCTGGATTGGGCTACGCCAACGCATCTTTTTGAAAATCAAGCAACTGCAAGATAAGTGTATTTTTCAACACCCTGTGGATGAAAAACTAAAACAATTCATCTTGAGGAATTTCTGCGGCTACGAGTTAATTGGCAACGCAAACTCAATTCTGTGACAAGGTGCTTGATATGATTCTGACTCCTGTAGCTTGCTTAACGTAGGGGATCCTGAATTCTGAATTCTTCAACCCACAGCATAATCTGTAAATTGGCGCTTAAATGGCGAATGAAAGCCGATGACGATATCCTGCTTGGGGATACCTAAATTTGCTAAATCTTCTCCTACTTCATTTTCTGTGCCATTGTGTTGCAGCCAAACTTTACCATTTTTGATGTCTAGATGTAAAAAACAACCATAAACACGACGTTGATTTTTCCAGCCGACATTTACAAGTTGATAGTGGTGATGTTCTGTGTCAAAAATTAATTGGGTTTCAATTTCTGGATCTTGACTAGAAATTGCAGCATACTCTTGGAGAAGTTGCTGAATTATTTGTTGATATTTTTTTAGTTTATCCATTCGACAATATCCTCAGTTACAGGCTGATAAGTAATCAATTTAAGTTGATATGTTTTGATAACGTTTTGTATAAGTCAGGACTTACGCAACTGGCACAAATAGCGGGCAGGGCGCAGCCCTGCCACAGGACAATTTCAATCAAACCAAGCACATAAGAATACTTGGGCGTTTTAGTTGCCCAATTAAATAATTAGAAAGCAAGTTATACTTGATTTGATAAATAGTTTGACCACTAGTATAGGCTAAATTCTTTAACCTAACCCAAACTAACATTGCACGAAGCTTTCATGATTTCTTTGGAGCCTAGCTTTACGGCATTGACAAGATTCAATGCCAGTTAATTGTTTAATCTCCCTGTGAAACTCCTCTATTTTCCAACGAATTTTACACACCTGTTGTACAACATCCGTGGAACTTTGAGATAAATCGTTAGTGGCGACGTAATCCGTTCTGTTGGTAGAAACAATAACCCGGAATAGTTTCACTTTTTTATCAGCTGGGAACCCTTTAATTTTTATAATTTTCCCACATTCTAACTCTTCTTTGCTCCATGATAATAATTCAATCCGTTTATATTTTTCCTTACTAAATGTATCATCAACTAAACGGTTATTTTTTAAAGGACAATAATATATTTTGTCTAGGCTATCAATATAAAGCATTAAACTGTGTACTGCATACCATGTATCCATCAAAACAGTATCAAATGATAAAAACTTATGATATACAAGGTTTTGCAGCATATCTTTCACATGGTCTATCTTCGTTTTACCATCAGCATCAGGATGAAAAATGCGGTAATCTATTACCCAAAATTTTTGCACTTTAGGGTTTACGTATACACAGATGACTACACCAATTCCTTTGACTACACCATGCTCATTACCACTATATTGTCTCCTGACTATTTCTATTTCTTCAGAATACTTTTTGTCTAAAACGCTATCATCAAAGATTATGTAACCATTGTCATCAGGTTCTACTACCTCTTTCACATTATCCCAGAGTAACCGCGGTGTTAACTTTTCTCTCTTCAAATAGTAGTTAATTGCATCATGGCTAATACTCTCTAAATGCTCTGCCAAATTAGTCATCGTATAATTAATTTGGCTACTAAGTAGATACTGGCAATAATCTAATTTAGTAAACTTCATATTCAAAAGTATTCGTTACAGTAGCCTGAGCCGCAGCCCAAAAGTTTGGCGTAAAAAGGGACATTTTACATTTGTACTCTAGTTCATTTCATCTGCATTTTTATAGCACTAAAGTACTATTTATTGGCGATCGCCCTGTGCTAGTGGCGTCGTTATTTAATACATCCGTACTAAAATTTAGCGATCGCCTGTGCCAGTTGCGTAAGTCCTGTAAGTCTGATAGTAAAGAAGGAAGTATATGTATCGATGGGAACCGCTAAATAGAGAGTACGATCTGGTTCTTGTTCAAATAATGCTAGTCGATAGTTAATAAACTGTCCTAAAGCTGTGTGAAATTCAGAAATTGCAGATGTTTTAAAAAAGCTTTTAATTTCCACAGCAATTTTTTCACCCTCTCTTTCTGCTGCTAGAATTCTTTCGGCACCTAAGTCTATATACATATCCCCTAACTCGAAACTGACAGGTAAAGGATCGTGGGTAATTTTCCACCCTTCTTTTTCTAGTCCTTTTTTGACTGCGTTGTGAAAGATGTCCCTTGCTGGCATAGTACAGTATTATAAAGGATTTTCTATTTCGTCATTCGTAATTATGTAGCGATCGCATCCTCGCGTTACCTGAAACTGCCATTGATTGCATCCTTGTGTTACCTCAATTTAGGGATAATCTTAAAAGTTTCAATAGCTAGTTTTTTTGCTGAATGTAGATGTAGGAGGATGAGCGATTGCCTATTCTCAGGAAGCACTGACAGAATCTACTCGCGAACGTTTTCCCCAAATATGGGCTCGATCGCAATATCATCTCGGTAATACTTATTACCATCGCATCCGTGGGGAAAGATCTGAGAGTATAGAAACAGCCATTTTTTGTTTTCAAGAAGCATTACAAGAATATACTCGCAATGCCAATCCCTATGAATGGAGTGTGATACTTAAGGATATGGGTGCTGCCTACAGCGATCGCATCTTTGGAGAACGAGCCGACAGTTTAGAAACAGCAATTTACTGTTATCAAGAATCGTTAAAAGAATGCACTCGTGAGCGTTTCCCTCAAGATTGGGCAGCAACTCAACTTAATCTTGGTAATGCCTACAGTAACCGCATCCGTGGAGAAAAAGCTGAAAATATAGAAGCAGCAATTTTCTGTTATACCGACTTTATCTTAGTATTGTAGAAACTTGCCTGGAACTAGGCAATATCACTGAAATCTGACTATTGAGGAATTAGACACATTTTTGGAAGAACACAAACCCCAGATTGATAAAGTCCTTGCTCAACTAAGAGTAGGACAACGCATCAGATTTCAAGAATCTTTGAAACTAATTAAGCAACGTCAACCCCTACCTTTTGCAAATCCCTACTACTGGGCTGGATTTACGGCGATCGCCATTGGCGGATACTCCGTGCCATCGGACAAATTTTTTGGACAACCAGATCTCCCAAATCAGTAAACTATTTTTTAAAATATAAAATTTTACTTATTATATTATTTTGACTCCTGGATTCTGACTTCTGAATCGTATTTTTTTTTCAAAACAAATCAGTATTATCTCTGTTGCCACAACGGTACTACTTAATCAAAAGTAGCTTTATTTAGTACTGATATATTTAAAAGTTTGATTTTCCTTAAGTGTAAATACAGGAGTTCAAAGATATTATTTTAATAAAATCAGTATTATTTCTGTGGTCAGAATGGGGTTACTCAATGGAAAGTGGCTTCATCTAGTCTTGACATTTCTATGTCTTACTTTTCAAGAATGTCTATATATCTCAGTAACAGGAAGTAAATTAATCAAAATTTACGAATTTACTGAGATTTGAGCATTTGAGAATAACGCCGCTTTCGTTGAGTTTCACCACAAATCCTAGAGGACAAATTTGTGTACTTTAAAATACAAACTTTTGCAGCCTTTTACTGAATTTGAATTGTGGAAGAACTCTGTACGAATTTAGCTTACACCTACTGAATTTAGCTGAGTAAAAGCAAAATGAGCACAACTCCTATAGGTAGCTACAGATTGTTCCAAAAACTACATCCGCTATCTCTGTTGGCACAATTAACTAGTCGGCGTGCTACAGGTTGCTTAAGCGTATTTACTGGGATAGTTTATTGGTCAATTTATCTAGAGGACGGTAAACTTACTTATGCCTCCTATTCAGATAAACTGTTTGAGCGACTTGATAGTCACTTGCGGCGCTTGAGTCAGCAAATTCCTGCTCTCAACAGCGCGACTCGCATCCAGATGCGGCTGATGTTTGAGACGAAAAATGAACATCAATCAATACCAAACGCAGATTATCAAGCTATTTGCTGGTTAGTAAATCAAGATTTAATTACTCCTGTGCAAGCAGGAACTCTGATAGACGAATTAGCAAAAGAAGTACTGGAATCATTTCTGTGCTTGAAAGAAGGTAGCTATGAATTTAGTCCAGAGAACTCTTTAGATGAGCTACCAAAGTTCTGTCGTCTGGATTTGCGATTACTTGTAGAACATTGTCAAAAGCAGTTAAGAAATCGGCAAAATATCCAATCATCAATTCCTGCTGGTGCTAGTTCTCAAGTTTTGCCAAATTTGCAAATCAAACTTGGGCAAAAATCTCCCAGACAAATCAATTTTGATATTTCTGAGAATAATAATCTAACGACTCAGTTACCTGTTGCCAAAAATACATATACAATTGCCTGCATTGATGATAGTCAAACAGTGTTGAATTCCATTAAGCACTTTTTGGATGAAAACACATTTTCAGTGGTAATGATTAACGATCCAGTGAAAGCTTTAATGCAAATTCTTCGGTGTAAGCCCGATCTGATTTTGCTAGATGTTGAAATGCCTTCTTTAGATGGCTATGAGCTATGTTCTTTGTTAAGGAAACATTCAGCTTTTAAAAATATACCTATCATTATGGTGACTGGCAGAACAGGGTTTATTGATAGGGCAAAGGCTAAAATGGTGAGGTCATCGGGATATTTGACTAAGCCTTTTACCCAGTCAGAATTGCTAAAAATGGTTTTTAAATATCTGGATTAATTTAGAATTAAAAATTCTGACTCTTGACTCCTGTTAATTTATTTTTAGGAGATTTATAGTGAGCCTAACTTTACTTGGCACAATTCTAATTGTAGAAGATTCTCCCAGTGAATTGGAATTAATGAGCCATTATCTTAAAGAAAGTGGTTACAACGTAATTAAAACTACTGGTGCAAAAGAAGCTTTAGATTTAGAAAAAGCTGTGTTAGAAAAACTAGATGTAATTGTTACTGATGTTGTGATGCCGGAAATGAGTGGATTTGAGTTGTGCCGTTCCCTCAGAAGAAATCCAATTACTGCAAAAGTGCCGATTATAATTTGTAGTTCTAAAAATCAAGAAATCGATCGTTTGTGGGCGATGAGACAAGGTGCAGATGCTTATATAACTAAACCTTACACCCGCGAACATCTCTTACGCACTATTAAATCAGTGGTAATTTGAATCAATGACTAGTACAAACATTACACTTTCCCCAAAACCAGGCGAAAATAACTTAGCAGACGGTTATTTAAAATTTCAGCTAAATCAACAAACTGGTGCAGTTTTGTCAATGAAGCATACTCAAGAAGCAATTCTTGTGCCTGTTGAGTCTGTTACTTCAATGCCTAATATGCCTCCTTGCATATTAGGGTTAATGAATTGGCGCAGTCGGATAATTTGGGTAGTTGATTTGCCAAGAATGCTGAATTTAGAATCTCTTGATTATCGGGTGCGGCAGTATAGTGCGATCGTGATCCGAGTCGAATCACTTTTGTTAGGCTTAGTTGTACAAGAAATCAAAGGTACTATTAGGTTTGTTGCTGATGAAATTCATTCTCCTATAGGACAAGTAGCATCGAGTTTAGTTCCTTATTTATGTGGATGTGTAGTGCAAGAAAAAGAAATATTACTAGTGTTAGATTCTCAAGCTATTGTGCAATCCTCTATTCTCCGCAGTGATTAGGTAAATAGAATTCAGAATTCAAAATTCAGGAGTTATAATTCAGAGTTCTTTAATAAAAATATTTTTTAGTTGACTTATTCACATATTGGAGAAATAATCTTATGTTTAATAAAACTGGCACAAACAATGGTAGTAGTCCTCAAAATCGAGCATCGTTAATTTCATCTCAAAAAGTAACTGGAAGTGTAGTAATGCTGCCAAGTAAGGCGACTACTGAAACTGCTAGAAATTCTTCTGGAAATCAAGCTTTCGGCTATTTTACAAAGCTGAGTTTAGTTACGAAAGCGACAATTTTGGCGATCGCCATTGGTACGCTACCAGTCTTGGCTATAGGTGCGATCGCTTTTGGCTTTGCCAACAAATCCATTACTAAGCAAATTACCCAGTCTCAACAAGCCCAAGCTACTGGTTTGAGCGATAAAATCAACCGTTTCATGTTGGGACGCTATGGAGATATCCAAGTAATATCTAGTTTGCCATTTTTAACAAATTCTCAACTTAGCAACAGCACAAGTAGTGAAGAAAAGCAAGCAGTATTAAATCGTGTTGTTGAAGCTTACCAAGCTTATGATAGTGTTGCTATTTTCGATCGCCTTGGGAACTTAATTGTTCAATCTACAGGCGAAGTCCTGGAAAACCAAAAAGACCAGAAGTATTTTCAAGAGGTTCTGCAAAAAGATGCTCCTGTTATTAGTAATCCAGAAGCAGTAGCAAATACTGGTGCAGTGAATATTTACATAGCTGCGCCGATTAAAAATACATATACAGGGCAAACGATTGGCATAGTTAGAGCGCGGATGCCTGGCAAATCTTTAGATGAAGTCATTAAAAACTACGCAGCCAATGGGCAAAAATATCATTTACTTGATGCTGCGGGGACAATTTTTTTAAGTCCGCAACAAAAATTCTTGGGTAAACAAGCAAAGGCAGAATATCGAAGTTTAGCTAAACTGCTAACAGCAAAAAAAGTAGATAGTTTTATTGAAGTTCCCAAAAATTATAAAAAACAACAATTAGTTAGTTACGTACCATCGGCTAAGTTAGCTGAACTGCCAGATTTAAATTGGCAAGTACTCTTATCTACAGACACAGCAATTGTATTTGAACCGCAACGACAATTGTTGTGGATTATAGGCATTGGTACTGGACTGACAGCTTTGATTGTCGCAGCGATCGCATCTTGGTTAGCGAAACTAACTGCACAGCCAATTCTCAATGCAACTGCGGCATTAACAAAGCTAAATCAAGGTAAATTAAATACCCGTTTGGACGCTGGAAGAGAAGATGAATTTGGGGTATTGAGCGCAAATATTAACCAGATGGCCGAACAATTAGAAGTCTTGTCTAAGGAACAGAAGGAACAGGAACTAGATGTTGATGGGTCAAAATTACTAGCAGATATTACCTTAAATATTCGCAGAACTCTCAAAACAGAAGATATTTATCAAGCAGCAGTTAAAGAAGTTCATCGAGCCATCAAAACAGATAGGGTAATTGTTTATCGTTTGAATCCAGAGACTAAAGATGGTGTGGTTGTTGCTGAATCATTAACTGGCAATTGGCCAGAAGCGATGGGAGTGCGAATCGACGATCGCTATTTTTGGGAACAGCATATAGAAAATTATCAAGATAACCGAGTGCAAGCAGTTGCCAACATTTATCTAGACCAAAACTTGAAAAATGCTGATAGTTATATTCAACTATTAGACAAATTTGCCGTCAAAGGTTATCTGATTACACCGATTATTATCCAAGAACAAATTTTCGGCTTATTAATTGCTCATAACTGCCAGACTTCTCGTGTTTGGCAACAGCCTGAAATTAACTTGTTTCAACACATAGCAACTCAAATCGGTTATGCATTAGAAGAAGCTAAGTTACTAGAGGAAATAGAACAAGCCAAAAATGTTGCAGTCAAAGGTTCTGATGAAGATAGGCACGAAAAAGAAGTACTGCAACAACAACTTTTAGAACTACTCGATGACATCGAAGGTGCAGCCACAGGCGACTTGACAGTGCGTGCAGACGTGACTGCTGGAGAAATAGGTACTGTTGCCGACTTTTTCAACTCCATAGTGGAAAGTCTGCGTGATATTGTTACCCAAGTCAAACAAGCCGCTACTCAAGTAAATACTGCCATCGGCTCTAACGAAGGAGCCATCCGCCAATTAGCAGAGCAAGCACTCACCCAAGCTTCTCAAATTAGCTGCACTCTCGATGCTGTTGACCAAATGACCCAATCTATGCAAGCCGTAGCCGAAAGTGCCCAAAAAGCAGCTTTTGTTGCCAATCATGCTGCTCACAACGCCACTCAGAGCGGGCACGCGATGGATTTGACAGTACAAAATATCTTGTCTATGCGAGAAACAGTTGGTGAAACTGCCAAAAAAGTTAAGCGTCTTGGCGAATCTTCACAACAAATTTCTCGCGTGGTTTCGTTAATTAATCAAATCGCTATTCAAACTAACTTGCTTGCCATTAACGCTGGTATTGAAGCAGCCCGCGCGGGTGAAGAAGGTCAGGGTTTTGCTGTAGTTGCAGAAGAAGTCGGCGAACTAGCGATTCGGAGTGCCGCTGCAACCCAGGAAATTGAAGAAATTGTCGGGAATATTCAACGAGAAACTAGCGAAGTGGTGCAGGCGATGGAAATCGGCACTACCCAAGTGGCGGAAGGTACTCGAATTGTAGAGGAGGCAAAAGAAAGTCTAAGTCAGATTTTGGATGTATCGCGCCAAATTGACTTCTTAGTGCAGTCAATTTCTAATGCAACTGCATCTCAAGTAGAAACATCACAAAGTGTCAGCCAATTGATGAAAGACATCGCTGCCGTATCACAACGCACCAGCGACTCTTCTGTGCAAATTTCCCAATCTCTGCAAGAAACTGTGGAGATTTCCCAGCAATTGCAAGAGACTGTCGGAACTTTCAAAGTTAGTTAAGTATTGGTCATTAGTTATTGGTCATTTGTCATTTGTCTTTTGTCAGTTGTCCTTCGTCTTTTGTCAGTTTTCCTTTGTCCTTTGCATAAAACTAATGACCAACGATCGATAACTAATGACCAATGACTAATGACTAATGACCAATGACTAATGACTAACGACCAATGACCAATGACTAAGGACAAAAATAATGCTAAATGACAAAGAATTAGAAATCCAGATGCAGTTTCTGGAAGAAGCAACTGATTACTTGAATACCTTGGAAGGGGTATTGCTGGAAATCGATACTAGTAACCGCATCGATTTAGATAAAATTAATGCTGCACTCCGCGCTGCTCATTCTATTAAAGGCGGCGCGGGGATGATGGGATTTAAATCCCTCAGCGATTTATCTCATCGTTTAGAAGATTCTTTTAAAGTTTTAAAAACTCGCAAAAATTCTTTAGAAATTGATACTCAGTTACAAAGTTTATTGCTTTCTGGTGTTGATTGGTTGCGTCAAATTGTTGACTTGCTGGCACAAGGAAATCTGGTTGAAGAACAGTGGTTAGCAACTTTTTGTTACCCAATTTTTGATGAGTTGCACGAACGTTTGGGCGACCCCAGCCCTGAAGATGCGACAACCATGTTATCTCCAGAAGATGGGCAAGATGTTATTCCTTTGCTATTTGAAACAGAAGTAGAGGAATGTTTGCAGCGCTTAGAATCTGCGTTGGCAAATAGCCAGCAGTCTAATTTACAAGAAGAATTCGCCGTCATGGCAGCGGAATTAGGCGGCTTGGGAGAAATGCTGCAACTGGCAGCTTTTAGCAAACTTTGTGAGTCAGTAACCCAGCAATTGGCCACTGCAAGCAGCGATAGCATTTATGAAATTGCTCAGTTAGCATTGCAAGCATGGCGGCGATCGCAAGCTTTGGTACTGACAAATCAATTAGATAATTTACCTACAGAGATTCAATTTGGGAATTCTACGCAATCCCAGCCAATATTAAAAACAGAAGTAATACCACAGTTTATTGCTACAGATGCAACTGACACAGATATCCTAGAGACAGAAATCGTGTCAACATCTACAGAAAATGAGAATAAAGATGAAACAGTCGCTGCCAATTTTACATTTTTAGATGCAGAATTTACCGATGATGTTAATGCTGTAAATATTACAGAGCAAAATACAATATTTGCTAGAGAAAGTCATGCTCCAGATGGCAAATTAACTGTTGGTAAGGAACGGGAAATTCAAGAAAATAACGTTCGAGTTCCCAGCAAACAACTCGAACAAATCAATGATTTATTTGGAGAACTGATTGTTCAGCGGAATGGTTTAAATGCCCAACTAGAAAGATTACGCAAACTCGTCCGCAATCTCAACCAGCGAGTGCAAGTTCTCGATAGAGAGAACCAAGAATTACGTACAGCTTACGCGAAAGTTTCAACTCAATTCGCCGTGGCTAGTGGTGGGCAATTGCCACTGGAAAATGAAAATTATATACCAGACGCAGACAATTTAGGGATGGATCGCCATAACGATTTAAACCTGCGATCGCAGGAAGTTATGGAAACCATTGTTCAACTGCAAGAAGTCACAACTGACGTGCAATTAAGTGTAGACGATACAGATCAAATTGCTCGCAAACTCAACAAAACATCAAAACAATTACAAACAAAACTCAATCATATCCGGATGCGACCGCTGTCGGATTTAGTCGAGCGTTTTCCAAGAGCTTTACGCGACTTAAATGTAGAGTATGGAAAGAATGTACACCTAAAAATTGAAGGCGGTAATACTTTAATTGAACGCAGCATTTTAGAAGCATTGAACGAGCCTTTAATGCACCTATTAAGAAACGCCTTCGATCATGGTATCGAAGATGCTGCTACTCGTCGCCTCCTTGGTAAACCAGAACAAGGATTAATTGAAATTAAAGCATCTCACCATAGCAATCGCACACATATTAGTATACGTGATGATGGTTGGGGCATTTCTCTAGAGAAAATTCGCACCCGCGCCTTAGCTATGGGATTAGATGCTTCTCTTATTACTAATGCTAGCGATGAAGAACTGTTATCACTAATTTTTGAACCAGGTTTTAGCACTTCCGACCAAGTGACAACATTATCTGGTCGCGGTGTTGGTATGGATGTAGTTCGCAACAACCTTAAATTGGTTCGAGGAGATATCAAAGTTGATACCGAACCGGGAGTTGGTACCACCTTTACCCTGTCAGTGCCATTTACACTTTCTGTAGGACGAGTTTTGCTAGTAGAAATTAACAAAATGCTATTGGCATTTCCCACAGATGTTATTTCCGAAATATCCCTACTCCAAAACGAGCGAGTCTTCCAAATGGCGGGTAGCGAAGTTCTCAATTGGCAAGGAACAATGTTACCACTAATTCGCTTGAGTCGCTACTTACAATTTAATTGCCTGCGTTACGATAGCGCAGAATTAGAAACTCCAGCAGCAATTAATGTTAACAGCGTGTTAGTAGTTAAAGGTAACAATCAACCAGTAGCAATACAAATAGACCGTTGTTGGGGCGAACAAGAAGTTGCTATTCGTCAAATCGAAGGAAATATACCTCTACCTCAAGGCTTTACCAACTGTACAATTCTTGGAGATGGTCGAGTAGTACCATTAGTTAATATCAATGAATTGCTGTATTGGATTGCTAGCAATCAGCGGACTCCTAGAGGCACTCAATTACCATCAGCAAGATTAAAGACACCGTTCCTGATATTTGATGAAGAAAAAATCTCAGCAGCATCTAATAAATTCAAAGGCACAATTTTGATTGTAGATGACTCAATTAATGTTCGCCGCTTCTTAGCTTTAACCCTGGAAAAAGGAGGGTATCAAGTAGAGCAAGCCAAAGACGGTCAAGACGCTTTAGAAAAACTCCAAAATGGATTGAGAGTTGAAGCAGTAATTTGTGATATTGAAATGCCTCGTCTTGATGGTTATGCCTTTTTAGGTAAGGTAAATTCGGACGTTGATACAAAAAATATTCCAGTGGCAATGCTAACTTCTCGTAGCAGTAATAAACATCGGCAATTGGCTATGCAATTAGGTGCTAGAGCTTACTTTTCTAAACCTTACAACGAACAAGAATTACTCCAAACTTTGGAAGAAATAATTCATAATGTTGCACAAAAGGCAGCATCTAATTGAGCCGGGGACTGGGGACTGGGGATTAGGGACTGGGACAATTATGGGCTAATACCGTTCAGAAATTTGGCGTTGCTGAATTTGAATATGAAATTAAAAAATCAACTCTTCTCAACTCTTACTCTCTGGGACTCTGCGCCTCTGCGTGAGCTAAATTCATATTTTCAATCAGCAACGCCATAAATTTTCGTAGTGGACTGACACAGCTAATTTAGTGCATTAGTTTTATTCTTGTGGGATGGGCGTCTCGCCTGTCCGTGCGGACTAGAGAGCTATACAGAAGCGGACGTTAACAATAAAGTTGTTGTCGTCACCACAGTTTGTTTGTTGCTTACCAACACAAGTTGTTTGGTTCAGAATGCTTCTCTATTTGTGATAAAGCTTATGTGAATTTCACCAAAAATTAAGCAAAACTTATCAATGAATAAAGCATAGTGTCAGATCGTCAGCGTTCATTCGCTTGTTCTGTGGTGAGTGGTTGGATTTGAAAAACTGGCTGCGATGTCTGCGGCGGGCGTAGCCATCGCTAAATAGTTTAATATTGTGGAGGTTAACACAAGCCAACCTCCACAAAAGAAAAGTTACTTTGATGATTGCCGCAAATACTCAATCAATTCTCCGGAAATAAAATATTTCCAGAAACTTTTATTAAGCCTCGACTTTTACGCCTCTCCAGAACGCGACATAGCCTTCAATATTCTTAGCCTTCTCCTTGGCGCTGGGATAATACCAAGCAGCATCTTTGTTGACTTGTCCATCAACTTCGATACTATAGTAGCTGGCAACACCTTTCCAAGGACAAGTAGTGTGAGTGTTACTTTCAGTGAAGTACTCTTTGTTTATTGTGTCAGATGGAAAATAATGGTTGCCTTCCACAACTACGGTATCATCGCTCTCGGCTAAAACTGCACCATTCCAAATTGCTTTCGGCATAACTGATTTTGTAAATAAAGTTTACATATATATTTTGACACTTCCACCGGCACAACAAAATTTTCCATCTAGTCTTTGCTTGAGTTTTTGCGCCTAATGCCTGTTTACTCTAAAAAATAAGTTCCTAACTCTTTTATTCTCTCTACCCAATCTTTGACTTCATCAGCGACTTTATACTTCCATTGAAGTTGAAGTACTTCTCTTGTATAAGAATCATCAAATATAACTTTGTCTTTGTTTTCAAAGACTGGTGCAACGAATTCTACCCCAGCAGCCTGAGCAAACAAAGTAGACATCTGACTAATACTCAAATTTTCCGGCGCAGCTAGGTAATGTCCTCCTTTTGTGCCTTTTCGCGCAGCCGCAATGTAGCAGTCTGCCAAATCATCGACATGAACCCACGCCGTCATAAAATCTGGTGGAAATGGTTGATAGCCTTGGTGTGGTTTACCTGTAATGAACTGTTGAATTGCAAAATCCCAGAAACTGCCACGAGTCGGGGCACTACCATAGACTGATGAAGGATACAAAATGGAAGCATTACCTCCATTGCTGATATATTCTTCTACTAGCCTATCTTTCAACACATTTACACCTACTAATAAATCAATACATACTAAATATTCCGGCAGTGTATAACCTTTTGGTGGAGGTGTTTCGGTGATTCGTCCGCCATCGGCAGTAACCAAAGAGAAATTTCCACTGGTTGTAATTACATGAATATCTGGTGAAACTGCCTTAGCACCCTGTAAAGCGGCTTCTAATGCCATACTGTCTTTGGCAAATTGAGCTTCTTTAGTTGGTTCTGGGGGCATGTGCCAAGCTACATTAATTACTGTTGTGATATTATGCTTGCGAATTGCTTGGGTAACATCGTTGGTAGAAAAGTTTACTTCTTGAGAACGGATTATTTCCTTACAGAAAGGCTTTATCGCCTCAACATCACTACTTGGACGCACAAGTGCAAATACGGCGAAATCTGGTGTCTGGGAAAACTTACGGCACAGCGCTCCGCCAATATAGCCGGTTGCACCTAAGATTAAAATGTTTTTAATGGAAGAACTTTTTTCGGATGAAAATTCTTGGTTTTCTGGCATAAATTTCTAATTCGTAATTGCTATCTCAACAAACGTTTTATTGATTAAATTGTACGATGTGCGATCGCCGAAAGTACCGCATCATTAAGCTATTGATAGTGCGTTAGCTTACATAACTTACTAAGTAACACATATACTTTGCTCCAAAGAAGTATTCGCAATCAAGATTTTACATGCTTTTTAAAGTAAAAATACTTATCTAGTTCGTGACGGCACTGATAACATGAGGCTATCGTAATAATTAGAGTGCGATCGCACAAGTCAATATATCATACTATGTAATCAAATATACTTAAGAAGTATTTTAATACTGTTGATTTTAATAACATAATGAAAATCATAGATTTTTCTTTATTCAAGTATTTTTTCGGTTGTATATTATTACTAAGCCAAAGGAAATCTGTAATTTTACTAAATGTTTAACTTTTAATAACCGTGGAAGAATTGCTAGACGCTGTTGAAAGAATTCTACAAAGCAGGCCTCTCGATTCCATTCAGTGGTTTGTGCTGTATCAGTCGTGGTTGGGTAAAACTTACGATGAGATGGCAGAGGGAACAGGTTATGGTAGCAACTACATAAAGCAAGTTGGCTCTCAGCTGTGGCAAGACTTGTCCCAGGCATCTGGAGAGAGAATAACAAAAAAAAATTTGCATCTAGTGTTGAGCAAATACCTGCAAGGGATAACTAAACAGCAAAATCAACCACAAAAAGAACCTGTCAACAAAAAATTCAGATTCACAAAGCTTTATCCAAACTTATTTTCACCTGGCAAAATGGAATTTCCTAGCGGCCCTTTGCCAGTAGGTTCTCCTTTATACATTAATCGCCCTCCATTAGAAGAGCTTATTTGTAGCGAATTGATACATCCTGGTTGCTTAATCAGAATTAAAGCACCCAAGAAAATGGGAAAAAGTTCCTTACTCAACCGAATGATTGCTTATGCTAAAGAACAGGATTATCAAATTGTCTATTTGGACTTTCGAGAAGCTGACGAAGAAGTTTTTTCTTCCTTGGATAAATTTTTACGATGGTTCTGTATCTATGTCAGCAGGCAGTTAAACCTGCTTCCGTGTCTAGATGATTTTTGGGATACAGACATGGGCAGCAAAGTCAGCTGCAAAATTTATTTTGAAGCATATATATTACAATACATTGCTGAAAATCCTGTGGTTTTAGCTTTGAATGAAGTTCAACGAGTTTTTGAACACCCAAAGATTGCCCAAGACTTTTTGCCGATGCTGCGATTTTGGCACGAACAAGCAAAGCAAGACCAAACATGGCAAAAACTCCGAATGGTGGTAGTTCACACCACAGAAATTTATGTTCCTTTAAAGCTCAACCAATCGCCTTTTAATGTAGGAATTACAATAACTCTGCCACCATTTACGAAGAACCAGGTGCAGGATTTAGCATTGCGTTACGGGTTAGAGTGGGCGCGAGATTCCCAAGGGTCGAAACGCCTCGAACCTCTACAAGAAATGGTGGGGGGACATCCTTATTTGGTAAGCCTTGCACTATATCATTTATCTGGGGAAAAAATGACCTTAGAAATATTATTAGAAACAGCATCGACACCGATGGGAATTTACACCCAGCATTTGCGAGAATTGTTGAACTTGCTACAAAAAGAACCAGAATTAATGTCTGCGATGCAACAGGTAATAGCCAGCAATGAGAAAGTAGAATTAGATTCGATCGCTGCTTATAAACTGGAAAGCATGGGTTTAGTGCTACTAAATGGCAATCAAGCTTTTGTCATGTGTGAATTATATCGTCTTTATTTTAGTCAACAGTTGGTAAAAGTTTGAGGCTAGTAAAGAATTATTTCAATCCCAATTCTTGAATCTTTAAGTCTAATGTCTTCAGAAGACAGGAAGTTGAAATACTCTGTAATTTGTTTGGTAGACATAGATTCAACTTAATATTTATTTATATACATAGCAATCATTTTGTGAAAGCGATCGCACTAAATTAACGTCTCCTAAAACTCTTTTCTCTGCGTTCTCTGCGCGATGCCACTTGCTTCAAGTCGGGGAACCCGCCCAACGCAGTGGCTCCTCTGCGTGAGCTAAATTCATATTTTCAATCAGCAACGCCAAAATCTTTATTCACCACAGAGACACAGAGGTCACAGAGAAGAAAAAAGCGATCGCTCTTTTTGCGGAATTCCTTTATGCTACACTGTAGTCAATATCAAACCTCATCACAACTCTAACGAGATAGCACAAATGAAGTAGTACCAAACACCTGTTGCGCCAAAGCAACAAATGTCAACAAAGAATAAAGGCAACTAGTTTGACAGGGTTACTTCACATAGTCATGCACTAAAGATATTGTCATCACTACTATCTACATCAAACCGCTGGGCAAGTCTCTGCGGCTGAGTTTGTTTTATGTCTCATCTACCCGAAATCTTTGCGAATGCGCGGGTAGAAGTTTGGGAATTGAGGTTTGAAAAGAATGCAGAAAAAATCAATATTATTAGCTGAGAATTTAACCTATAAACTCAGCTTAGAAAGAACTTTGTTTCAAAAAGTTCAGGTCAGTATTGAGGCAGGCGATTCTATTGCTTTAGTCGGTAACAATGGTGTAGGTAAATCAACCCTACTCAAGATTATTGCAGGTCAAATTACACCCAGCGCAGGTTCAGTTTGGCATCATGGCGTTGTTTATTATTTGCCCCAAATCAGTACTATTAGGCAAGAAATTAAGTCAGATTCAGTACTAAGTTTTTTGATTTATATCTCGGATGAATGGTGGAAGATTGAGGAAATTTTGCAAGCACAGTTCAATACAAATCTTGACGTTTATCTACCTATAGATAACTTGAGTGGTGGAGAATTGACAAAATTATTTTTAGCAATTGGTTTGGCTCAAGAACCAAATTTGTTATTGCTGGACGAGCCAACTAATCACATGGATTTGCAAGCGTTGGAAAGTTTAAAAGAGTTTCTTGGTAATTTCAATGGCGCGTTTGTAATTGTCTCCCACAAGCCATTTTTCTTAGACCAGGTGACAGATATTACCTGGGAACTTACACCTATTGGTTTGAAAGTGTATGGAGGCAATTTTTCTCATTATCGAGAACAGAAAGAAATTGAGTTAGAAGCAGCATTGCGATCGCACGAAGTCGCCAGAAAGGAACTCAAACGCGCTCAGACTTCGGCTATGCAGGAACAACAGCGTGCAGCCCAAGCTCAGCGCAACGGTCGTGGTAAGTTTCTCAATGGTAGTATCGACAGAATGGCAGCCGGACTGATTAAAACTAAAGCGGAAACATCAGTCGGAAATGCCAAAAGAAAACATGAAGCAGCAGTAGCTAAAGCTAATCAAAAAGTTGTCGATACGAAAGTGAAAACAACAAAAGTAACCAGTATCCAACTAGAAGAGAAAAGCCAAAAGCGTAAAAATTTAATTGATATTCAAGGCGCGAATCTGCGGGTATCAGAACGGGTACTTTTACACAACATTCAGTTGCATGTTTCTTCTGGCGATCGCCTTGCCATTGTCGGCGCCAATGGTTCCGGTAAATCAAGTTTGGTAAAGGCGATTTTGGGAATGGAAAACCAAGTTGCAGTTTTGGAATCAGGCGAAGTTTTGCTTGCACCAACGATGAAAGCTATATATCTCGATCAAACATATCAATTGGTCAATCACCAATACACAATTCTGGAAAATATGCAAGCAGCCAATCCAAATCTCAGCTATCAGCTTTTACGGCAACAACTCGGACATTTTCTGTTTAAATACGATGATATTAATAAAAGTGCATCTGTACTCAGTGGTGGCGAACTGGCAAGATTGGCGATCGCTATGATTAGTATCTCTGAAATTGACCTACTGATTCTCGACGAACCAACTAATAACTTGGATATTGAAACCGTCGAACAAATGGTAATAGGTATCAACGACTATCAAGGAGCTATTTGGGTAATTTCCCACGATTTAGATTTTCTCAGTCGGATTAATATTACTCAAGGTTTTAAATTGAAAGAACAAGTTTTACAAATGACAACCTATTTACCAAGTACACTTGAGCAATATTATCAAGAGTTACTGGAATGTCAGAGATAGTTAGAGAACAGAAAAAATAGGGCGATCGCAATACTTCCCAAGAGCTTTGAGCAAAGTATTGCCTTCGATGGATATAGTCTAATAATCGACTCGACTGTTAATATAACATTGCCTCAAGAGCTTCCCCTGGTTGCCTAAATGTATCAATCTTAGGGTGAAATGGTATAACCCAGGGGACGGAAACTTGTTAGAACTCCGATCGCTACGCAAACAAACTAGTCTAGCGATCGCCTGTTCGGCAAATCTCTAACTCTCGAACAGAAGCCGCAAAGCATACAGTCAAGTTATAATTCTTTTGCGGATGAACGTAACAAAAATTTATGAGTAACCCCCTTGTACAAGCCTTTTTTGTAGGCAGAGCGGTAGCTGAAGTAGTGAACGAGCGTTTAGAGGTCGCCTTGACCGATGCTTTGAGCGAACTGGGCAAATTTGATGCTGAAGCTAGAGAGCAGTTGCGCCAATTTACAGAAGAAGTCCTAGAGCGGGCAAATCGAGCAGCCGAAGCCGCTAATACTACTCAAGGTAGCACAACCACTAGGCAACCCGGTTCAGGGCCAGTAGACGTGCAAGCAGAGATTGATGAATTGCGAGCCGAAATTGCCCTATTGCGAACAGAATTGCAACATCATCGCAGAACTTCTGCGTAATTTGGTCATTAGTCATTAGTCATCGGTCATTAGTTTTATCCAAAAGACAAAGGACAACTGACAAAGGACAAATGACAAAGGACATATAAAAACAGTTTAGGAATCAGAGTGTCTTTTCTTGCAGATAATTCGGTTGGAAACCAACGGTAAATGGAGTATATGGAACAAGGTTATTCAGATAAGGCATACCGTTGGAATAGGGAAAAATACTCCAGCAGACGGCGTTTTGTGGACATTTGGTCTTTTGTATTGACCTTATTGTTCAGACTTTGGCTATACAACAAATCTTGGAGTTATCCAGGTGGTGTGACTGAAGCCAAGCAAACTGCAAGACGCAAAACCCAAGCAGTTTGGATTCGTAATACCCTGCTAGACTTAGGCCCAACCTTCATCAAAGTTGGGCAATTGTTTTCTACTCGTGCTGATATATTCCCTGTTGAATATGTAGAAGAACTAGCAAAGTTACAAGACAAAGTACCAGCATTTAGCTATGAACAAGTAGAATCGATTATTGAGCAAGAACTAGGCAAGAAAATTCCTGAACTTTTTCAAAATTTTGAACCGATTCCTTTAGCCGCTGCTAGCTTGGGGCAAGTACACAAAGCTGTGTTGCACAGTGGCGAAGCAGTGGTAGTTAAGGTGCAACGTCCGGGATTAAAAAAGTTATTTGAAATAGATTTACAAATTCTTAAAGGAATTACCCGCTACTTTCAAAACCATCCCAAATGGGGGAAGGGACGAGATTGGCTTGGTATTTATGAAGAATGTTGCCGCATTCTTTGGGAAGAAATTGATTATCTCAATGAAGGTCGTAACGCTGATACTTTTCGCCGTAACTTTCGCGGCTACGATTGGGTAAAAGTTCCAAAAGTTTACTGGCGCTTCACTACTTCTCGCGTGCTGACATTGGAATATGTCCCTGGAATTAAAATTAGCCAATACGAAGCTTTGGAAGCAGCCGGTTTAGATCGAAAAACCATCGCTCGTCAAGGCGCTCAAGCCTATTTGCTACAGTTACTCAATAGTGGCTTTTTCCACGCCGACCCCCACCCAGGCAATATTGCCATCAGTCCCGATGGTGCTTTGATATTCTACGATTTTGGGATGATGGGGCAAATAAAGTCCAACATTCGTGAAGGACTGATGCAAACCCTGTTTGGCATTGCCCAAAAAGACGGCGATCGCGTAGTACAATCTCTGATCGATTTAGGTGCGATCGCCCCAGTAGATGACATGGGCCCAGTGCGGCGTTCTGTCCAATATATGCTGGACAATTTCATGGATAAACCCTTTGAAAACCAATCAGTAGCCGCAATTAGCGACGATCTTTACGAAATAGCTTATAATCAACCATTTAGATTTCCAGCAACTTTCACTTTTGTGATGCGAGCCTTTTCTACCCTAGAGGGGGTAGGCAAGGGTCTAGATCCAGAGTTTAACTTTATGGAAGTTGCCAAACCCTATGCAATGCAGCTTATGACCGATATGAATGGTTCTGAGGGTAATAGCTTTCTTAACGAATTGAGTCGTCAAGCAGCTCAAGTAAGTAGTACTGCGTTAGGTCTACCACGTAGGTTAGAGGATACCCTAGAAAAGTTAGAACGGGGAGACATGCGCCTGCGCGTTCGGTCTATAGAAACAGAACGTTTGCTGCGGCGCCAGAGTAATATTCAGCTTTCAATGAGCTATGCTCTGTTAATCAGTGGTTTCACGCTTTCAGCTACTATTTTAGTAGTCAAGAATTTTGTATGGTTAGCACTGCTGCCTACTTTTATCGCAGCAGGAATTTCAGTGATTCTGATCAGACTACTTCTACGCCTCGACCGTTATGACCGTATGTATTAATTGTTGAAAAAATTTATGAAAATTAATTTCACCGGTCTTAGCGATCCGGGACTTATTCGTTCTAATAATCAGGATGCTTACTATGTCGATCCACAAGGACGATTTTTTGTAGTTGCTGATGGTATGGGTGGTCATGCGGGAGGAGAAGAAGCAAGTCGCATTGCCACTACGGAAATTCAACGGTATTTAATAGCAAATTGGGAATCTCCAAAGTCTTCTCAAGAATTGCTAGAACAAGCTTTATGGGATGCCAATCAAGCGATTTTGCAAGATCAGCAAAATCATCCCGAACGCGCCGATATGGGTACAACGGTTGTAGCGGTAATTTTTCGCTCTCCAGAACCGCCTTGGTGCGCTCATGTTGGCGATTCCCGGCTATATCGCCTCCGAGAATCACAATTAGAACAAGTCACTGAAGACCACACTTGGGTAGCACGAGCAATCAAAATCGGTGACATCACCCCAGATGAAGCACGATTACATCCTTTTCGTCATGTATTATCGCGCTGTTTGGGGCGGGAAGACCTGCATCAGATTGACGTGCAACCACTCGATGTTAAAATTGGCGATCGCTTACTTCTATGTAGTGATGGTCTCACAGAAGAACTTGTAGAGCAAAAGATTGCTAGCTGCCTCCAAGACACTCCTTGGCTAGATAAAGCCGCCATCTCTCTAGTTGAGGCTGCCAAGGAGCAAGGAGGGCACGATAACATTACTGTTGTCATCGTCTCACTCGAAGAAAATAATCCCTAATCATTCATTGGACATGAGGTATGGGGCATTGGGAGCAGGCGAAGTAGGGGAAAGGTTAAAGGGAAAAGGGAAAAGGAATAAATTTAATCTTTCCCCCTTACCCCTTTCCCTTTCCCCATGCCCTGTTTGCCCAATGACTAATGACTAATGACCAATCACAAATCCGGTAAATATACCCATCAATTTGTTCAGCCTGAGCATTTTTGCTTTTAACAATTTGATACTAATACTCTTAGCCTCCAAAGTTACCTAAAGAGGCTAAATTTCCATAAATTAGTAAATTGACATCTTGCACGTAATGAGGTAAAGCGACTATAATTCACGCTTATTACCATTTATTCCCCGACCTCCTCCAACTTCCCAGCTTGGAAAGTTTTTCCATACATGGGAAGAGCCATCTGAAGTTTTTCTTAACTAGGAAAACTATCGATGATTAGGCATAACGCCTAGATTATCCAAGGAGAAAGGAGTAAAGAAGGTCAATGTACTTTTCTAGTACAAAGCAGAGCATATTTTCTGGAATATGACTCGGCCGACTTGGGTGGTATATCAGTGGGATTAGGTGCAAGATATCAGAGCAGAAAAATTCTACACTTAGGATGTGGGCAATCTGTCAAACACTTGTTATCTTTCTTAATACGGAGGAACAAATGCGGGACAGATACAAGTCCAAGTATTATCCCATTTGGACTTCTGCAAACGATATCACCATATCACCATTTACGCGTTGTTTTTTCGGAGTTACTTATGAACGAACCAATGAAATTATCCTTAGAACAGCAGTTCAGTATTTGCTCATTTGCCACTCAGGTGCAGCATATGAGCCACGAACAGGCTAAAGACTTTTTGGTCAAGCTGTACGAACAAATGGTAGTGCGCGAAGCAACCTATCAAGAACTTCTGAAGCACCAGTGGGGCTTAGATTCGGGTTCCACTATGGCATAGAATCCTTCTGATGTCGCAGTGGGCGACCTCCTTCTCTTGCTTGGTTCCCACGGAGGAAAAGAGCTGGGGATGCCGGGGCGTCAACTCCGATAAAAAACTCTACAAGGCTGTAGCAAAAAACAAACTCAATAAATTAATCAAGAATCAACGATCGAACTATTTTAAGGCTGAGTTGCTAGGTTCTAAAGTTAAGTTCAGATTTTGATTCAAATCTAGTGTGTACTTTAGCCAAACTTCTTCTCGTATCTTAGATAGTGTGATAATCACACCTGCGTAAATTTATACCAAACTACATAATGTACACAGAAATACCTACAGAGCAATTAAACAGCCTAACTTTTGCAGCTAGTACTTTCACTATTTATACATATAACTAGAAGTTAGAACATTATATATACTTTGTTTATAAAAATTTACAATTTTTGATTGGATACTCTTTGTTACACAGTAAAGATGTAACATTAATAAATTATTTTTAGTTGGAAAGATCGTATGGAGAGTCTGTATCAATGCTTTCGAGTTTTACCAGGATTTGGGGCTTAATCTTTTCGTATTCGCTTTTGAGTAAATTTTTACTAATTTGCGGATCGGCAGAAGAGGTAAACGTATTGCTGATTTTGACCCACTCTTGCAGTCGTTGACGTTGGGCAGAGGCGACACTTGAAAGCAGGATATGAGTACAGCGACTTGGTGTTTCTCGTGCGAAAAATAACAGACGGTAATAACCTGTTTGGTGTAGCAAGCGGGCAATTTCTTGACCGAGACTGGTTTTGAGGTCGAGGTAGTAATGTAACCATTTAGCACCGTGTTTGCGGTTGTAAATGACGGTAATCCACAACAGCATCGGGTGGGGAACCGAGATGAAAAGAAATTGATTGTAGCGCGTACAAACTAACCGCTTTTGAATTTCCAGTTGGGGTAGCATTACCCACAACGCTGGTAAAACCTCTCCATTTGTATGTACGGGTTGAGGAAAGACAATATCAGCAATCGGTTTATTTTGAGGCCAGGAAATGGTGTTAGCAATTTCATCATTTGACGAGGATATCCGCAAATCGGCTTTCGTTTTTTGCTCAACCTCAGCGCTAACGGTCAATGTAGTAGGAACTAGGGCATAATTATTCTGTTTAATTTTGCGCGTGTGGTCTGGCTGTTCTACTGATGCTAAAACTTTCAGAATTTCGCTGATACTTTGGGGGCGATCGCGTGGTACTTTAGCTAGACAACTCATCACCAAATCTTCTATTTCTCTTGGTAGTTCTAACCCCGGCGAAACCTCAGTAAAAGAACGCGGTTTTTGATAATGATGTGTTTTATACCATGCTCCAAAAGAATGAGTCGGTGCTACCAATGGCATTTTGCCTGTGAGCATCTCAAACATCATTACGCCCAAACTATAAATATCAGAACGGTTGTCTAATTCCTTTCCCTCCATCTGTTCGGGAGAAGAATAAGCCAATGTTCCCAAATAAAATTTTGTATGGTCGCCGTCTGACTGTAATAACTTAGCAATCCCAAAATCCAAAACCTTGACCAATTCTCCGAAACTCGGATCTTGAATCACCAGCATATTGCTTGGCTTGACATCACGATGGATAATTGGGCAAATTGTACCCTCAACTGGGATACCATCATGAGCGCACTGTAAACCCAAGCTGAGTTGACGCGCCATGCTCAGAAATCTTGGCAAAGGGAGGCGTTGCTTGCGAATAATATTGTTTAAACTTTGTCCTTGTAAGTATTCCATGACGTAGAACGGAGTATTATTGTCATCTACGCCATAGTCCATGACTCGGACTATATGGATGCTTTTTTGCCCTAGTAAAGCACAAGTTTTCGCTTCTCGCTCAAAACGGTCTTGCAGTCGCATCTTTTCATTTTGGATTGATAAAGCGAGGAACTTCACAGCAACAGGTACACCACCCAACAAAATATCCTTAGCACGATAAACTCGACCCATCGCTCCAGTACCGATTAACTCTTGGAGTTGGTAGCGTTTGCTGAGTAAGCGACCAATGTTGGGGTCTGACATAGAAAATTCGACTCTAAAAGCAAGTTGTAAGTATGTGGGTTCAAAAGTGCGTTCAAACTTCTACAGCAGAATTGCTGAACTCAGAACAGACAATTCAGAAGTTAAACAGCCTTCATTTCTGGCTGTCAAACCTAAATTCTCAACCTGACTCAGTTACAAACTGCTGTATCTGATTGTTGTGCCTAGAAATCACTTTCCAGGCTAGTAGTTAAAGTCCATCAGTGGACTAGCTTTTTTCAGTCTTCTCAAATAGCGCTGAAACTATATTCTGGAAGTTGGCAACTAAGACAGTTATTACAACTGGCGTAACATGCTAGACCAAACAAAAAAAAAGGTAAATGTATACTGACGTTTTATACTATTCCAGATTTTGATTATGATGTAGTTTTAGTTTGCCCAATTTTGAGTAAATAAATAACTCTCAGATATGCCAAAAACCGTGATTGCAAAAATGGAAGCTTGTAGGTTCCTAAGATAGAACTTCTCTTTTTTGGGGAAACGCATCTAGCAAGCTTAAAGAACGGGGATATGGCAACCGTAAATCAACAGATATTCAAACTTTTGGGGAAACCTAAAGACCAGATTGTCTAACCACTCGTTTAACTTTTGCCTAATTCTGATGGCTGAGAGCTTTATTCATTAGATTTCTTGCAAAAGTCCTTACTTTCGCCATCTTCTGTGCAGGGCAGTGGCTCATAAGGGAAACTTCTTTTGCGCTGCCTTGCCTTTGCGTCTAGTTTTGACTAAAAGAAACCAATGCACCTTGGTAAAGTAGGCTACAGACTTTTCACCAAATTTAAAATCTTAAATTTAAAATGGTATGATTTATCAAAATTTAAAAATATATATCCCCGACTTATTTGAAAAGCCAGGGATATTTTTATCATAACTAATTTAGTTTTACCAAAGGATTAATTAGTAATCTTTCGTTTTTTATCTATGTTATAGGACATGTGAAAAGCCGATTTATCTCCGGTCATATAATATTGAATTCTGCGTCCAATTATATTATTAAGCCGCGAAATAAAATGAGAAAAAAAATCAGGATTTTTGACCATCTGTGTCAATGCTGTTAACCATTTACCTTGCTTGAGAGGCTCTACAACTTGAAAGTAAGCTAGATTTTTTTTATAGATTGCAAGATTACGAGATAAAGCACGCATTAAAGCTGTATTTTTTTTCACAGCTTCTTGTTGCATGAAAGAATTAGTAGCTTTGCAGCTTTGATTTAGACGTGGTAATCTGCTTTGATGTACAAGCGAGCCAGGGCGTGAGCGGTAAAAATAATAGGGTTTTGGCTCAAGAAAAAAGCGAGCGCCTTTGATTAGGCATTTCATATCAAGCCAATAATCTTGACCCATCCTGATATCTTCATCGTACTCGATACCGTGCTGAAGTAGAAATTCTCGCTTAAATAAAGGCTTACTTAAGCCAAGATGCAAACCTTGTTCTCCAAAAATATCAGTCTCCACAAAATAAACGATATCAACTTGGAAAATTTTATCTATACTTTCTCCGCTTTCTTGAATCAATGTACTCCAAGGAGATGTTTCATTGTCATTGATAAAATAAATATCGTCAGCAATCATATCTGCATTTTTTTCATTTGCCAACGATACAAGCTTTTCTAATCTTTCAAGAGCATACCAATCATCTGAATCTAGCACAGCAATCCATTCGCCTTGGGCTGCTCTGAGAGCGCGATTACGCGCAGCAGCAGCCCCAAGGTTTTGTTGATTAACTATCACTTTGAGACGTTCGTCAACAAAACTTTTAGCGACTTCTACAGTTTTATCGCTTGAAGCATCATCGACGACAATCACTTCAATATCATTGAGTGTTTGCTCTAAGGCTGACTTTATTGCTTTCTCAATATAAGCCTCAGTATTGTAAGCAGGAATAATGACAGATACTCTGGGATTCACGAATATTTATCTCCTAACGACACCGTTACGTAAAAATACTAAAGTCCTGAGGATAACTAAATTATTTCTTTTTTACTATGCACGTTACAATATGCTAATTAAATTAAACGTAAATTTTTCAGGTCAAGCCTAGAATTTTGGACATTTCTAGCTACTACACTGTTATCATTTCATAACTGTAAGCGAGGTGGAAAACCTAAAGGAGTTGTCAAGCTGTCCGTTTTTATACTGAGTATTCATCCTATTTCCTTTTGTAGAGGAGAATAGCTAACTCACAAGTAGCCTCCCTTGGTTGCAGCAGGTAATATCAGCCTCAGAGATTTGTAGTGACTCATGTAGAAAATCAGCAGTTTACATTATTTAATATAATTTGTTTTGTTTGTAACTAGTTACTTAGAGACCATTTATAAAGTAAATCTTAAGTAGAAAGACAAGATCTGCTGCAAAAGCCACCGCTCAAAACTGCTACTGAGTTAGGCTCAAGCTATTGTGCTGAAGGAGTGTTAAGCGTTTTAATCGGATTTTTTGTAACAAATCACATCGAAATATGCGCTTAACACACCCTACAGAAATTTTATTTTCACTTTATATAGCAGGCAACAGGCAAAGAAAAAGAAAGTCTCTTGCTGTTGCGTTTTTACAATCCCGCGTACTACAAATATGTTTCAAATACTATAAATAGCTTCTTAATACCTTAAATTACCTGGCGTTCTAGGCTAGCTTCCATTGTGTTAGTTAAAAAATGACCAGTCAAGATCCCGCTAGTTAGGTAGTATGTATTTTCCGAAATCCTGTGTAGGGTTTCAAAGCCACTACGACGTTGACGATCGCCCAGCACCCAGTAACGCTGCACAATGGTATCTAAACCAATCCAACCCTCGCCTTCAATCTGCCCCAAAATATTATGTTGTAGTAAAAAAGTATACTGACGCTCTCCTTCGTGCAAGCGTCCTTTGTATTGTAGAGAAATTTCCGAGCGATCGCTGCCTGGGAATATCAGCTTTGTGGCCATAGTAAACCAGTTATCTCGATTCCAAGCTACCAAGGTCATACCCTTGACACTGATTGGCATACCATTTCGTTCTAGCCAATTCCCTTGTATTGTCCAGCGTCCTGCTTCCAATAAAAAAGTATGAGCCACCTTCTATATTTCCTGTCTCGATCGAGTGTCGCCAAGACTACAGTTATAGCAGTGCTGAGTGGGGCATTAGGCATTGGGAAAGGGAAAGGGGTATGGTTCGACAAGCTCACCAACCGGGGAAAAGGGGAAAGATTAAATTTATTCCTTTTCCCTTTTCCCTTTAACCTTTTCCCCTGCCTCCCTATCTCCCCACTCCCTACTCACTACTCAGCATTGATGAATTTCTCCTAAAAGAACTTCACCAGGTGCCCCAGTGGCAGTAGGTAGATTGCCAGGAATACCCAAATGTCGCCAGTAGGCTAAAACTGCAAAGGCGATCGCTTCTTTAAAATCTGCACTTAAGCCGACTTCATCTGTAGTTAAGACTGGTATTGATGCTAATAATAACTGTAATCTTTGCTTCAAATAAAGATTACGGCTACCGCCACCGCATAACATTACCCGTTGTGGCATTTCTGGTAAAAAAGTTTGGTAACTATGAGCAATTGAAGCAGCTGTCAGTTCTGTGAGAGTTGCCAATATGTCAGCAGAATTGAGTTGGTAGGCTTGGGCATCTTTTAAACACTGTTCCAAATATGTCACACCGAATAACTCTCTACCAGTGGATTTAGGCGGCGGCAGATGAAAGTATTCTTGCCTGAGCCATTGCTCTACCAATGGATAGCAAGGAGTACCACTCGCTGCCCAATTGCCATTTTCGTCGTAAGTTTTAGCACCAGCGCTTAAATGCTGCACCGCCAAATCCAACAGACTATTTCCAGGGCCAGTATCCCAACCGCGAATTTTTGAGAGCCAGTCCCCATACCGAGGTGGAATATAGGCAACATTACCAATACCACCTATGTTTTGAATACAACGTCCTTCTTCGGGATGGCTGAGTAAATAAGCATCTACTCTAGGAACTAGAGGCGCACCATGACCGCCAATAGCGATATCAGCAACACGAAAATTACTCACAGTTGTAATGCCTGTAAGATAGGCAATTAAGGCACCGCGCCCTAGTTGCAGGCTGTAGCCCAGTGGCGAGTCGGAGACGCGGAGATTTTTTTCTCCATATCCTCCCGTGCCTGCGTCCTTTTTCGGTGGTCGATGATAAACGGTCTGACCGTGGGAGCCAATCAAATTAGCCGCCTGGTGACCATTTTGAATATTTTGGGCAGCTTGGGCAAAGCTAAAGGCGATCGCATCATCTATTAGAGCCAATTCTGCCATTGATATGGCCGCACCTGCACAAAGGGCTAATATTCTTTCTCTAAGTTCAGCCGGATACGGGTATGTTTCTCCAGCTAGCAGCTCGATTTTGAGATCCAATTCTTGACCGGAAATCTCTACCAACGCTGCGTCTATGCCATCTACAGATGTGCCACTAATTAAACCAATAACACGAGTAGAGATAGCAGTTTTTTCATTCGGATGCATTGACAAATATTCTGTTTTAGATTATTAACGGTAGTTTAACAGTTAAGAGTTACTAAGTAAGTGGACACAATTATTTAGAAGACGCATTTCGACCCTTCTCTACGAGAGGCTTCGCCAACGGCAAGCTCAGGGCATCGCTGCGCTCAATGCTCGACCTTTGAGAAGACGAGGGTTGAGTTTCGACTACGCTCAACTTCCGCGAAGTCGAAACCCGGTAATCTCAAGTTAGGTTTAATTTAGTCCTTCTACTTAGTGTTCAGGCCACTGATAGCATCTCCAAGAGAATAGAAAGCTGAAATGTTCATCGCATTCAGATATTATCTGTCTTTTATGATGATTTCAACCTTTTATTTGCTATTTATCTGGTGGTTTTTATGAAAAAGCGATCGGCTTCATGGGGAGAAGTCGATATGATAGAAAAGTAGATAAAACTTCAAAAATATTTATCAAATGCTGATTCAATCATCTGGCTTGTCCAAGGTAAAAGATTCAGTCACAGAAAAAATCTTTTTGGGCAATCAACCAAATGCCGAGTTGATAGCAATTCTCGCAGTTTACTTTGTCCAAGGAATCTTAGGGCTATCGCGTTTAGCTGTCAGCTTTTTCCTTAAAGATGAATTGCTATTAAGTCCAGTCCAGGTGTCGGCCTTATTGGGAGCTGCCTTTCTACCTTGGATGATTAAGCCAGTGTTTGGTTTTATCTCCGATGGCTTGCCGATATTTGGCTATCGTAGGCGTCCTTATTTGATTTTATCGGGGATACTGGGGACTGTTTCCTGGGTGAGTATGGCAACCATAGTTCATACTAGCTGGGCAGCGGCGATCGCGATCGCTCTTAGTTCTCTCTCCGTTGCCATGAGCGATGTCATAGTTGACTCATTGGTTGTGGAACGAGCCAGAGGCGAGTCGCAAGCGAAAGCAGGTTCGCTACAATCACTGTGTTGGGGTAGTTCTGCCATCGGAGGTTTGATAACAGCATACTTGAGCGGCCTGCTGCTGCAATACTTTAGTACCCATACTCTCTTTTGGATTACCGCCTTATTTCCTCTGATTGTTTCCGCAGCAGCTTGGTTGATTGCTGAGTCTCCTATTAGCAAAGAAGGTAAAGATAGCGATCGCACTCACTCCTTAACAATCAAAGAGCAACTGGAGCAGCTACGGCAAGTCCTCAGCCAAAAAAACATTTGGCTACCAACAGCATTTATCTTCATCTGGCAAGCTACCCCAAGTGCTGACTCAGCCTTTTTCTACTTCACCACCAACGAACTACACTTTGAACCAGAATTCTTGGGACGGGTGCATTTGGTGACAAGTTTTGCTTCTTTGGCTGGTGTTTGGATTTTTCAACGTTTTCTTAAAGGCATACCTTTTCGTGTAGTTTTTGCTTGGAGTGCTGTCCTTTCCTCAATTTTGGGGATGACAATGATTTTATTGGTAACTCATACTAATCGGCTGTTGGGTATAGACGATCGCTGGTTTAGTTTGGGTGATAGTCTTATTCTCTCTGTGATGGGAAAAATTGCCTTTATGCAAGTGATGGTGCTAGCAGCAAGGCTTTGTCCTTTTGGCGTAGAAGCAACATTATTTGCCTTGATAATGTCTGTGTTGAATTTAGGAGGCAGCTTTTCCCAGGCATTTGGAGCATTAATCACTCATTGGTTGGGAATCACAGCAACAAACTTCGATTTGCTTTGGTTGTTGGTGCTAATTACTAATCTCAGTAGGCTGTTACCTCTACCGTTTATCAGTTGGTTACCCGCTGCTGAAGACAATATTCAGACATCAAAAGACGAGCAACAACCATTTTTGCCGGATTTAGTGTCTGATTTAGTAGTCCCAGAACCAGAGTCAGGAGTAGTTGAGTAATATGGTAAGAATAAACGCTAGAATGCTTAGAACAAAAAGCACAACATGTAAGCTGAAAAAGCAAAACTTTGGTAGTAAAATCTCGATCTAGATACAATTTAGGCTACTGCGATCGCTACTAATATCAACAAATATAAATTTTCTAGTAAAAAGCCCCCACTAAGTTTACAGTTGGGGGCGAGTTTTTTCAGGCAATCAAATAAAGTTTTATAGTATTAACTTATCTTACTAAATATACGTGCTGAAAAACTTTTATATTACTGTACGGTTAATTCTAATATTCTATTTATACACGAAAAAGCACTTGAGAGTTTTCCTCGCCCAAGCGCTTCCCCGTATAACTTTGTACCAACTCACTAGTTTGATGCAACATCTGTAACCTGCAATACCCCCTTAGGAAGGAGGATTGCGGGGATAACTTGTGACAAACATGTGGTGAAATGGTATCACTCCTTGCACTAACTAAGAATATCTCTTCTGTAATCAAAGCAAGGTTCTAATGAGTGACAGTTTTTCAACTGACACTAGTTAAAAACGACTCACTGTGAAGAGTAGCTAAAAATACCGATTAATAATGTAACGAATTGATGAATATATTATAAAACCCGATCGTTTATTGGCGATCGCCTCAGTCCGAGTGCAAATAAACTACCTCAACTTATGGAAAAAATGTAGTTTAAACCATCGGTAGGAAATCATTACTTAGGATGGGGGTGTGGGAAGTGTGGAGAGACAAAGGGTTTTTAGTCAACAGTCAATCCCAATAACCAGTACAGACAATTTTTGAATACTGAATCGACGTTCTAAGTATGTGGTAAGATTGATTTCCTGGAACAGAGGTATTATCTGAGTTAAAGTCTCGTATAAATAAATTGCAAAGAAATTGCAAAGGTTAAGCTGACCCTTGATTAACTGCGACGATAGTTTGACTATAAACTTGGAAAATACACAGCAAGACTGGTGACGAACTGAGTGTATTTTGTAGAGAAATATCTAGAATTTGCTACCAGGCTTAACTAACTTCCCTCAATTTTGACTTTTATTTGACTTTAGGATAGACACATGAACGATAAGCTGATGCTGATGATTCCTGGCCCTACCCCAGTGCCAGAAGCTGCCTTACTTGCATTAGCCAAGCATCCGATTGGACACCGCACAAGTGAATTTAGCAACATCTTGGCAGAGGTGACGGAAAACCTCAAGTGGCTGCACCAAACTCAAAGCGATGTGCTGATGCTGAATGTCAGCGGTACGGGTGCAGTAGAAGCCGGTATAATTAATTTTCTTTCTCCAGGCGATCGCATTTTAGTTGGCTCTAATGGTAAATTTGGCGAACGTTGGGTAGAAATCGGTCAAGCCTACGGTTTAAATGTAGAAGAAGTGAAGGTTGAATGGGGAAAACCTTTAGATCCAGAAGTTTTTGCCCAAAAACTCCAAGCAGATACTCAAAAGGAAATCAAGGCTGTCATCATTACCCACAGCGAAACCTCAACCGGTGTGCTAAATGACTTAGAAACCATCAACCGCCATGTCAAAGAACACGGTGAAGCTTTAATTATCGTTGATGCTGTAACTAGCTTGGGTGCGTTCAATTTACCTGTAGATGCTTGGGGCTTGGATATAGTCGCCTCTGGTTCCCAAAAAGGTTATATGATTCCACCAGGATTGGGTTTTGTCTCTGTTAGCCCTAAAGCTTGGGAAGCTTACAAAACCGCGAAATTACCGAAGTATTATTTGGATTTAGGCAAATATCGGAAATCCGCAGCCAAAAATACAACCCCATTTACTCCTCCTGTGAACATGATTGTAGCGCTGCACGCGACGTTACGAATCATGAAAGAAGAAGGTTTAGAGTCAATATTTGGTAGACACGAACGCCTGAAAAATGCTACCCGCGCCGCCATCAAAGGACTGAACTTGCCCTTATTTGCAGCAGATAGTTACGCTAGTCCGGCAATTACAGCTGTAGCGCCACAAGGAATTGAATCGGATAAGATTCGGTCTTTTATGAAAAAGCGCTTTGATATTGCTTTAGCAGGCGGCCAAGACCATCTGAGCAATAAAATTTTCCGTATTGGTCACTTGGGTTTTGTGAGCGATCGCGATATCCTCAGCTGTGTAGCATCCTTAGAAGTTACCTTAAGAGAACTTGGTTACGAAGACTTCACCCCAGGATCTGGTGTAGCAGCAGCAGCTAAAGTGTTTACGGAATAATTATTAGGTATTGGGCATCAGTCTAAATAAATCACTAATGACTAATGACTAATGACTAATAACTAATAACAAATCAAAAGAGCGAGTAGAATCATCAGCTCGCTCTTTTGATTTGTATGCAAATGAGTAAAAACCGCTAGAGACAATTTCTCCATATATTAACCTTTGCATAAGTTAGAGTGGATATGATATGCCTCAATTCTTTTGAATAAGCTATTCATAAACTACCCTGACTTTAATTGACATCCATTTAATAAGCAGCAAGTTAACACGATCGCCTTTCCTCCTTTTGAATTTTAAATTTCCTAATTATGCAGTCTCTAGCCAATCATAAATTTGCTCTAGTTGTTCTAGAGTAATCAACCCATACTGCCAAAGAATCATTGGCAAAGGGCCTGGGTCTTGCTCTCGATGACGAAGCGCCACCGCTAGTGAAGCTGTAGAAATTGCCAAATCTTCTTGCAAAAAATGAATAAGTCGAGAATATTTCGATGGTGACATTTGTATCTCACCTCCTTGTGCAGAGTGTATTGTCATATATGAGTTCACCATTACTTGCTAGCTAGTAGCCAATATTTGATCTGTCACTGTGCCGCTATCGACAATGTATCTAGACCCAATTTTCTTGCTCTACCTTAAAACAGGCTTCTCATAGAGGGTCTGGAAAATAAAAGTTTTTCTACAAATCATCTGCTTGAATTTCAAGCAGTATTTTTGCTTAGTTAAATTGACTCCATCTTGTCTACTGTGTGCTTTAAGTTAATTACACATGTAGTAACAAAGATTCCATAGCCTATAGTCCCCTATTGACGACTATTTACACTTACGCCTAAGGGAATATTTTTGCGACCAAACCTGAAAATTGCGATTTCAGCTTAAAGACGGTAGGATTTTACATTATTACCACAGTTTTTAAATAGTAGCCTCACAACTGACTGTTTTACCATATAAAGTGACATTTTTTACAAAAAAAACATAGATTTTGATAGTTTTAGCTCAAAAGAAAGCGCCAGAGCCTCAAAACTGAATTTTGATAACATCGCCAACTTTTAAATTTAATTCCGCAGCTCGTCCAGACCGAAGTTCAATTACTTTGTCGATTAGTGTATTCGGGCCATAGGTGGGGCAAGGCTCGTTAGCACAAGGAGGTGCAGAAGTCTGTATATATTTAACTACACCTTTATGTAAAAATACCATATCCAATGACACGGGTACATTCTTCATCCAAAAGCTGACTGGTTGTGCTGAAGGGAAGGGAAATAGCATTCCTCGGTCATCTGGCAAAGCTGGTCGATACATCAAGCCCATCGCTTGCTGTTGTGGCGTCTTTGCCACCTCTAGCTGAATAGTTGTGCCATTAGGAACAGTGGCTTTAGCAGAAATTGGTAGTTTTTGACCTAAACTCTCTGGTGCTGGAGTTGGAGAACCAGATGTGGGGGTAGAAGGTATAGCTGTTGTTGGCGCAGAACAACCCATCAGCAAAATACCTAGCAACATCGAGAGCAAGCTTAGCCAACGAGTCATATAGTTTTTTGATTCTGTAATTTAGATTTCAATTTTACAGAATTTATAGCAATTTGGATTTTATTAGGGCATATTTTAGAGAGTTTTGATGAAACATCTGTACAGACTCATGAATTAGCACTCATAAAAGTAAGTACTACGATTCTCTTAAAACGTAGCCGACGCCTCGCACCGTTTGTATGAGCCGCTTTTGACCTTCATCTTCAATTTTGAGGCGCAAGTAGCGAATGTAGACTTCAATTACATTCGATTCACCCAGAAAGTCGTAACCCCAAACATTTTCGAGAATTTGTTCGCGGGTTAACACCTCGCGGGGATGTTCCATTAAGAATTTTAAAAGTTCAAATTCCTTCATTGTCAAGTCAATTGTTCGTCCGTTGTGTATCGCACGGCGAGTTGCTATGTCTAAAATTAAATCCCCAAAGCGTAATTGCTCCGTGGTATCCACATCGGGTTTTAAGTAGAGCCGAATTAACTTCAAAAAGTCTTCTGAACGGTAAGGCTTGAGGATGTAATCATCAGCTCCAGCTTCTAGACAAGCTACGCGATCGTCAACTGTATCCCTTGCCATTAAAATCAATACAGGCGATCGCGTACCAATGCTTCTCAGATTTTTGCACAATGAGAGTCCTGATTCTCCTGCTAGCATCCGGTCTAAAACAATTAAAGCAGGCTGGCGATCGCGACAGTGTTGCAACCCACTAGTTGCATCATGAGCCAAAATTGATTCATAGCCTGCTTCTAGCAAATCACAAGCAAGCTGATTTGCTAAGTTTTCATCGGTTTCAATCACCAAAACACACGGACTTTGAGCAACTGTCATAAGAATTTACGATAGGGGCATGGCGCATGGGGCATAGAGGAGATGGGGAGGTAGGGAGGTGGGGAGGTAGGGTTTTGGAGGGAAAAAGTAATTGTTCTTTCCCCCATCTCCCTATCCCCTTATCTCCCCATCTCCTCTATGCCCTATGCCCTATGTCCCATGATTATGGTAATTCTACAGAAGTTGGTTTGGCGATATGTGGCAAACCCCAACCTAATTTTTCTCGCAAAATTCGGAAAAACTCTGGTGGTTGGAGGCGAATAAATCGGACACTATATTGCGATCGCTCTATATATACTCGATCCTCTGGTAGTACGTAGCACCCCCCATTCCCATCTACCACCATCACCAGCCGAGGAATATTGACTGGGTAAATATTGACCGATTCTGTGTCTGGAAATACCAATGCTCTAGAAGCTAGGGAATGTGGACAAATGGGCACTAACTGTAGGGCAGGTACGCCAGGAGTCACCACTGGCCCGCCAGCACTTAATGAGTAAGCTGTGGAACCAGTTGGCGTAGAAACAATCACACCATCGGCTGCAATATCTACTGGCGCGTGACGCCCGATGGCAATTTCAAAATGGCACATAGAGGTTAACGGTTCGCGATGCAGCACCATTTCATTCAAGCAGAGAGCTTCCCACAGTACTGAATCCGAGCGAAACACTTTGACGCTGAGCATGGCTCGTTCTTCAATTTCATACTCACCCGCCATCGCCTGCTCTAGTGCTTGGGGTAATTGATTGAGGAAAGTTTCCGTCAAAAATCCCATATGACCGGTATTCACTGTTAACAGTGGAATACCACAGGGCGCTACTTGGCGAGATGCTGCTAAAACAGTGCCATCTCCTCCTAACACCACCGCAAATTTCATATCTGAGTCAAAACCAGGCGGGGTTAGACCGTCTAAGGGGGTATGGCATACAGGACTCTCAGGGTTAGAGTAGCCCAATATGCCACCGATGCTCGATGTGACACACACATCCCAACCGGCTGCGGTTAGCTTGTCTTTTAACTCGATAGCGACACGACCCGCTATCGGTTTAACGTCGTTGTAGATAATGCCTGCTTTCGGCACACTCAAATATCCAAGTTTAGGCAATGCTCTGTATTATGTAATCGTTACACATTTTTGACCATGTAGTCATTAATTTAGCTAAATCCGGGAAAAGACTGCGCTCTACCACAAGCGGTCAGCGCTGGATAGTTCGCGGTTAAATTTCTACATTCCGGAGCTTAATGGCTATTGGCTATTGGCTTTTGAAGATTGTTTAAAAGGAGTTTTTTTAGATTTCTGCTTTTTAGTCTTATTTTTTTCGTAGTCTAACTCTTTAAGCTTCTTCATAATTCTGCTGAAGTACTCTTGCAGATAACTTTCTAGAGTTGTGGTTTGTTCTCGATCTAAGCCAAATACTCTGTAGACTTCATCCATTGGAGCATTTAACTGTTTACCACTAGCCAAGACTTCTGTAAATGCCAGCCTGTCTGCGACGTTCCATCCCCACTGAAAGAAGCGCAGAAAACCGCGCACAGCACGCAGTAAATTTATGGGCATCCGTGTTACCCTGGCTTCTTTTCCAGATAGGCGTTCGCACAAGCTAATGATTTCTTCTGCGCTCCATGCACGAGTACCTACTACGGGAAAAGCTTGGTTTTCTGTTTCTGGCACACTCAAGGCGCGGATAGCAAATTTCGCAACGTCCTGGGTATCCATGTAGGCGATGGGAGAAGATTCACCAGTTACCCAAACTGGTTGTCCTTCCAAAATGGGAATCCCATATTGACCGATTAACCCTTGCATAAAGCCAGCTAGCCGCAAGATGGTGTAATTCAAACCAGACTCAGCCAAGAAGAGTTCTGTACACCGCTTAATTTCCATTAGCGGCACTTCTGGGTATTTATCGGCATCTAAAATCGAAAAGAAAATAAAACGCTCTACACCCGCTGCCTTTGCAGCTTGAATTAATGCTACTTTACCGTCCCAGTCCACTTGTTTGATGCTTAGTGAATCTGTAGGGCGAGATGTTGAGGCATCAATGACTTGGGTTACTCCTTCTAAGGCTGCTGCTAGGGTATCCGGGTAACGGAAACTTCCCGATACAAGTTCTGCACCCCATTCTTTAAGAAAAGCTGCTTTTTTACTGCTGCGGACTAGACAGCGTACTTTATATCCCTCATCGATAGCACGACGAGCCACTTGTCTTCCTAAGGTGCCAGTGGCACCGACGATTAATAATGTCATGAGGGTTGTAATATATCTTAATGTTTTATGAAAAGAATGTTATCAGAATAACCTAATGTAAACAAAAATTTACATCTTTTTCAGAAAATCAATTAAATAAAAGAGGCTTATGAGAAAATAGCTGTCCGGTTAGCGGACAAGCTTTTTCTCGGATAGCGGTGGAAAAGGGAGTGGGAGAGATGAAGGGACAAGGGGACAAGGTGGACAAGGAGAATAATTCTTAACTTTTGGCAAGACTTGGGTTAATCGCGTGTACTCCTAACTCCTCAGTCAACAGTCAACTATTCTTCTCCGCCTTGTATTTTTAGTAGCAACGCGCCTAAGCCCCAGCCGACGAAGATTAAACCGAAGGACAATAGAGCTGCATTCAAAATTTCGGCGCCCATTGGTGTGATTCTCCTTAATAATAAGTTGGCCTGTGAGTTGTTCTGTGTAAAAAAGTAGGTCTACCAAAAGCTTTTTGATAGTTGCTGCGGTATTAGACCTGTGTAAATAATTCTAAACTAGTTTAGCAGGTAATCCCTACTGGTTTTGGAGGCAATCTCTACTATAGAGAGGGGATTAGGGGGATTTAGCTTTAGCTTGCCGCAGAATGGAAGACGAGAGAGAATCTGACATTAATTATCAAGAAGTCTTATGTATCAGAATAATCAAGGTAGTTTACAAAATTTTGGGAAATTGAATCGCCCACGTTTGGCGCTGACGATGGGAGATCCCGCAGGAATTGGGCCAGAGGTGATTTTGAAAGCTTTAGCAGATCCGGCAATAAGTCAAAAATATGACATTAATGTGGTGGGTAACCGAGATTTGCTGGCGCAGACTTATGAAAAACTCAATTTAACTCAAAATTTAGTACCTTTGCTCAATCCAGATCTGTTGTCAGTAATCAATGTGCAGTTAAAGGAGGAAGTTAAAAATGAAATTATTCCAGGAATAGGTAATGCGGCTAGCGGTGCGGCTAGTTTTGCTTATATGGAATATGCGATCGCCGAAACGCTTGCTGGTAATTTTGATGGTATAGTCACCGGACCGATCGCTAAATCTGCTTGGAAAGCCGCAGGGTATAATTACCCAGGACAAACGGAACTTTTAGCAGAAAAGTCTGATGTGAAGCGGTTTGGGATGTTATTTGTAGCGCGATCGCCTCATACTAATTGGACGCTCCGAGCTTTACTAGCCACCACACATATTCCTCTGTGTCAAGTTCCTGAGAGATTGACACCGCAGTTGTTGACAGAGAAACTGGATTTATTGGTGGAGTGTTTAAAGCAAGACTTTGGGATAGAAAAAGCGAGAATTGCGATCGCAGGTTTAAATCCCCACAGTGGCGAACAGGGACAATTGGGACGTGAAGAACAAGATTGGTTAATTCCCTGGTTGGAGCAAGAACGGCAAAATAGACCGCAATTGCAATTAGACGGGCCGATACCGCCAGATACGATGTGGGTTAAGCCCGGTCAAGCTTGGTACGGAAATTCTCACCTTTCAAATCCTGCTGATGCCTACTTGGCACTTTACCACGACCAAGGCTTAATTCCTGTCAAGTTGATGGCATTCGATCGAGCAGTTAATACTTCTATTGGTCTGCCTTTTGTGCGGACTTCACCCGATCATGGAACAGCGTTTGATATTGCAGGTAAGGGAATTGCTGATGCTACGAGTATGAAGGCGGCGATAGATTTAGCGGCTGAGTTGGTTAGTCAAAGGTTGGCAGCGGGTTGTGGTTAAAAGTTTTTTATTGCAATATTTACTAGGAGTAATGCTTACTTGAATTTTGAAATTATCGGAGACATCACCAATATTGAAATAATTGCTGTTGGTAACTCCATTCGTGAAATAGAACGCTTGCGTAAAACTTATGGTTCAGGACGATGGCGAAAACTTAAAGGCTTTGCAACCATTAGCTTAGACGACAGAAGCATTTATGAAGCTGAGTTACACTGGTATGAAGCCCACGGAATTGGTAAGAAATAAATCAAAATAAAACGCTTTCTATAGGAGTCGTTATGCAGTCAGCGAACACAGAAACTCAATATGTTGTTTGCATTAGCAACAAAGATTATCCTGCTTCTTTAGAAATTCGGAAAATTTACCAGACTGTTCCTGATTCTGATGCTGTTAAGCACCGAATGATTAGAGTTATTGATGAATCAGGTGAAGACTATTTATATCCTAGCAATTATTTCGTATTGATTGAATTACCAAAAGCGGTTGTAGAAGCTTTTCTCTGGCTAGTTAAAATTTAATTATTTGTTTTAATAACTCTAAAAAACCCCAATTTAAGTTATTTCTTAATTTCGATAAAAACTAATTTTTATATCCCAGTCATTCACTAGTTGTTTGTCTGGTTTTTTGTTGCCTAATTTTGGAAGCTGTCATTTAAGACAATGTTTGGAAAGTCTAATTTATTACTTTACTCTTCATCTTTATCATCGAGGCTATTTCCTAGTTTCAAGTAAAGGTGATTTATAAATACCAGCAATCTGTTTTTCGGATGACTGGTATTTATTTTTTGTGCTTTTGGAGTTAGAGAAAGAATAGGCTAACACCTAAAGGGAATGAGAAAAGAATTAAAGAGTTTTACTTCAATAGTCGTGGAGTGGAATAGACTTTAAATCTTTTTTCTTGAACCCTTCGCGCTGAAGAAATAAAGAATAGGCGAATGCCTAAAAGTATATGAAAAAAATAAATAAAGAGTTTTACTCCAATAGTCGTGGAGTGAAATAGACTTTAAATATTTTTTCCTGAACGCTTCGCGCTGAGGGTAGGTGTAATTAGTTTGATTTGCAGATTTGAAATTTTCAGGAGTTAATAATGGATTTAGCTAAAATTGAAACTATTGAAGACTATGGTTTCGATCTTAAAAGTCTTGAAGACTTGTCTAAACATCAATCTAATAATATGAAGTCAATGCCTTCTAGTAAGATTGCTTTTGGTCGAACTCACAAACCGTTTGGAGATGAGGTAATACTAGTACACCCTGCCGTAATTAAGAAAGGACATTGGGATGAGACGGTTAATCGACTTGGCGATCGCATTTTTCCAGGATGGAATTCTGCCTTACTCTGCCATTATCCTCCAGGTGTTGGCATGAAACGACACCGTGACCACCGCGTTTTTGAACCTCTAGTAGCATTAGTCAATATTGGACGTGCTACTTTCCGCATTGATACTCAAGGGTATAGTAACGAATATCACCTTGAACATGGTCAAGTTATCAAGTTTTATTCTAATCTTCACCATGAACTACTTCCGGTTGTATCTGATCGGTGGTCTTTGTCCTTTCGCCAGATTAAGCCACAGTCTCTACGGTTATAAACTTATATAGTCCTTTTCATGTCAGGATTCTGAGGCTGTTCTTGTATCGCTGATGTCACTCTATATTAAATCTTTGTAACTTGCGCTCCCATCTAAAAAATAAACTTTCCCCGTTCACCTCATCTGTCTCTTCACTTTCATTAATGAGGTCTTGGTTTTTCTCCTCTAATTCGCGCATATAGTGTCTGAGTGTGCCCCCAACAGCGATCGCTCTGGTTTTATGTAGCTGACGGGTTAACTCTAAAAACCATTCTCTATCACCTAACAAATCTGACTCTTTGACTTGATACTTGAGAATTTCTGGAATGAGTAGTGAAGGGTTATGATGTTTAGCGATCGCGCTAATATGAATAACTGGCTGGTAATCAATCCGTAAGCATTGCTGCCATAACGCTACCCATTTGGCATGAGATAAATAACCATGACTGAAATACGAAGGCGATACCATTGCCAAAATATGTAAATGCGGATGTGACGATATTCCATTTTTACCTTTAGTCACTTCTATGGACTTCACCCAACCTTTCGCAGGCCATACTTTTAATTCAGTTAATCGCTTAAAAGCTTTATTTATCGAATCTAAGTTTTCCCTAAGTTCTTCAATTTGGCAATTCTTTACAGTCAAGGTGACAAACAGCCAACGGTACTTGGGGTAGTCAGTAACAACCTGTGGGAGAATTTTGTAAGCCCTTGCTTTCCACATCAGCGATCGCCGCCACTGACAAACTGGACAGTGACGAACTCTACAAAATTGGGCATCTGATAGTTTTAAGCTGAGAATACCTTCCGATTCCTCTGGCACTAATTGAAACTCCAGCAACTCAGAACATGTTCTCACTCGGCGAGCATACTGCTGAAAGCAATGTTCATCTGCTTTGGCGTAATAGTGAAAGACTTTATCAGCATTGGCTCGGTGCTTGTCCCAAGTTTTACCTATAGGCGCAACATTAGTTAAGCTAAGTACATTTTGACTAAGTTGGGACTTATCTTGAGAGGATATATTAAAAGTTATAAACTTACTGTCTGAGGTTTTCGCGGACACAAAATCACCGAGTCAGTTTGGTATTAACGGACTAACTTAACTCAATTTATACATTTAAGCCTCAATATAAATATTTAGTTAATTCAGTTTTCACGCTCAGGTTTTGAGCGATTGCGACGAATCTAGATAAAACTTTTACGCTCTAAGATTACATCTACAGCAGTGCTTAAGTCTTTAACGATTAAGTCGGGATGGTAAAGTTCTAATTGAGTACGATCGCGAATGCCACATTCCACAGCGATCGCTTTTACACCGTGATTTTTCGCAGCCGTGATGTCGGCTTCTGTATCTCCCACCATCCAGGTATCAGCGACGGGAGGTAATTCTTTCAAAGCCCTAGCCATCAACAAGGGTTTATCTTCGATGTCACGAGTTTTAACATAGTCGTTACTCAGGCAATAACAACGATTTTCGGGAAAAAATCTGCCTAAATCGTATTTTTGGAAGGCATAATCTAGTTCTCTGACTCGGCGCATAGTCATAACAGCTAAATCAATTCCGGCTTGTTGAATCTTTGATAGTGCATCTACAGCGCCCGGTGCTAGGGTGTCATACTCAAAGTAAGGTTCTGTATGTACTGTTTTTCGCCGCAACTGAGCGAATTCTTGTGCTTGAGCTTCATCTAAGCCAGAGTTTAAGGCGATTTGTTTTTCAGGAACGCGCTTGCGCTTTAACTCCCAAAATTCTGGTTTGGGAAGTTCTTTTACTGGTTGACCTGGACGGCGGGTTTTTTCCAGGCAAAATTTATAAACTTGGTAGTACCGTTCGGAAACATCGATAATCGGGCCGTCGAAGTCAGTAATTAGTCTTAGCATCGCTGCAAAATGTTAATTTTTATTAAAATTATCGCAGTTGTGTGGCTGTTTTGCGATCGCCAATCTGCACGGTTGAATTTAACTAAGTGTTTTTTGTAAAGACTTTTTCAGAAAATATCGACAATGACCTGGAGGAAAATCTTCCAACTCTCCAAACACTTCATAACCCAAGTGGTGATAAAATTCAGGAGCTTGGAAGCTATAAGTAAAAACATAGGCGTGTAAGCAACCACGATTAACAGCCTCTTGTTCTGCGGCTAAAAGTAGTGCTTTTCCATATCCATCACCTCTTAACTCTTGTGCAACCCAGAGAGTACCGATGTGGAACCATCCCAAGCCGATAAAACCCTCTAAGCCGCCCATTACCTTTTGCTGTGAATCACGAAGCACCAAAAACAACGACCTATATTGATAATCGCCAATCTTGCTAACATTAAATTCGTGAAGTTGCTTGTCTACAAAGTCAACTTCTTTTGAGTCTGGCTGACTTTCAATTGATATTTTGTACTCAGGTATCATTGCAAAGTACCGCGTTTGATTTGTTCGCTTTCAATAGCTTCAAATAAGGCGCGAAAGTTACCTTCGCCAAAACCTTGAGCTTGGAAACGGCGTTCAATAAATTCAAAGAAAAATGTCGGCTGTTCAAATATTGGCTGAGTAAAAATTTGTAGTAATAAGGGTGCAGTATTTCGTCCTTCTAAAGGAGTATATTCTTGCCAGTCTACAAGAATTTCTTGCTTGGCGATCGCTTCAATTTCTAAATCTGATAATGGAAATCCCGAACGCTGTTTTAGTTGCGTGTAATAGGTTTGAGGAACTGAGAGTAACGATAAACCACTGGCACGAAATTTAGCGATCGCACTCACGAGATTTGTTGTCCGCAAAGCAATATGCTGAATTCCGGGCCCCCGATTGACATCTAAAAATTCTTGAATTTGGGAATTGCTGGTAGCTGGTTCGTTAATTGGCAATTGTACGTCGCCATTATGCGAAACCATCACTTGACTGTGTAAAGCAGAGCGATCGGTTTTAATTTTAAATACCTGCTGGGGTTGAAAATCAAGAATATTTTCGTACCAAGCAACAGCACGTTCTAAATCGCCAATTTCTACGTTGAGTACGATGTGATCTATGGCAGTAAAAATGTTGTCATCTGTCATTTGTCCTTTGTTACAAAGTTCCGATCCAAGAAAGCCTTGACTCAGACTTTGCGCTTTGTCAAAAACCAATGACGGATGACTGCTGACTGATGACCTTTCTATCAACGTATGAGTCAGTCCACCCCAAGCGGCAATTTTGCTGCACTTGATGGATGTTGCGCCTACATTGTGTTCCTGAATGGGTTGTAAAACTGTGGCACCGTGCATTTTAGCATGTGCGATCGCTGCTTCTACATCTTCCACAGCAAAGGCAACATCGGCGACACCAGGGGGATATTGACGCAGAAATTCAGCCACCGGACTTGTGGGTAACAGTGGTGAAGATAGCAAAAAGCAGACGCTACCACTTTTGACTACTTCTGTGCAAGTATGAAATGAACTAGTGCGGGCTACTGCTTGAAAACCAAGATGGTGTACAAACCAATCCCGCCACGTTTTGGCGTTTTCTACATAGAAATGAACGCTATCAATTTTCATAGTTACCGAAAATCCAGCATAACAGCTTATATATCTCTAAATTTTGCTTTTTTTGCTAAATTTTCACGTCTTTCCCAAGCAAGAATTATGTAGGCGAACTACAACGTCCCCAGACTTAAAAAAACAAATGGCTATCAGGTTGAATGTTAATTTCCATTGGTACAGCTTGCGGTTCGGCAGAAAGAGCAAAGAAAATCGCATTGGCCGCAGTTTCAGCACTGAGCATTTTTTTCCGGTCTACTTTTAAGTTGACGTTATCCCAAAATGGAGAATCTACCCCACCAAAGTAGAATAGCGTGAACTTGATACCAAAGCGCTTGAGTTCCTCTGCCATGCACTTGCTGAAACCGACAACACCAAACTTTGAAGCAGAATAAGCCGCTGCCATCCCCATCGAATGCTTGCCGAGAATTCCTACCACGTTACAAATGTGACCAGACTTGCGTTTTTGCATCTCTTCGGCAGCTGCCTGAGTAGTGTAAAAGCTGCCTTTTAAGTTGACATCTAACATCTTGTCTAAATCATCGGGTTCCAAGCTATTGTAAGGCTTGAGTATACCAGCACCAGCAGCATTCACCAAAATATCGAGTTGACCAAACTCAGCAACAGTTTTTTCGATCAAAGTCTTTACCTGTTGAGGATCGGTAATATCGGTGGGAACGGTCAAAACTTCTCCTGGTAAATCAGCAGCTAGTGTGGTTAAACGCACCGCATCTCTGGCCGCCAATACAAACTTCACTCCGGTAGGCACAAGTTTACGTGTTAAGGCTGAACCAATACCGCCGGTAGCACCGACAATAACAACAACTTTATCCTGCATTTTTATATTTACATTTCTTCACATCTTTTTACATAATACTGAATTATGGACTTAAGTCATAGGTAGATGTTGAGAAAGTATCTACTCCAGCGATCGCGGCATTACTTCATATTCCTTGCCGCTTAGTTTTAATATAAATGTGGGAGATGATTCTAAATATTTGGTCAAAGTCGAACCTAACTTTAATTTTTTGACAATTGAAGTAGGAGATTGTCCGGTTATTTTCTGTATCTCTGTACCTAGTTTAGATACAGATAATTTAGTTGGAGGAGAATTTATTTGAAAATCTCGAATTATTTTTAATAAAAATTTATCTAATGTTTCGCGATCGCCAATTTGGACAAAGTTTTCTTTTTCTTCCTGTTTAATAGATTGTGTAGATGACTCATCTGTAGGAGAAACTCCTTCTTCGATTTCTGGGCGATTTTGATAAATATTGGTATTGAGGTTGCGTCTTTCTTCAAATAAAGTGGCAATAGTCGCTAAACTTTGTAATTTAGTATTGATTGAATTTTGTTCATTTTTAATTAAATCTTGAATTTCTTCAACTACTCGTTCCAAAGATGGAATTTCTCTGTCCATTGTTATGGAATAATGAGTTAAGTTACCAGTATTTCTGTTTTCTACCTGCAAAGTTTGTCCTTGTCTACGCACCCAATAGACAATCAATCCTTGATTTTGGAGTTCGTTGCAGAGGTGGATTAAAATTCCATCGCCAGAACAGACTAAAATTTCTTTAACTGTGGGATAAGACCGTAATACAGAAGCACCAAATCCAATCATTTTGGCATCAGCACTATCCTTACCTCCGGGTACATGAATAAGTTGATAGCCACGCTTATAAAGTTCAATATCCTGCTTACCAGTACTGGGATTTCTCCAGTTAGCAAAAGCTAATTTAACTTGCAGAGGGTACTCACATACACTTGCTAAAAATAATTCGCAATTAATATCTAATTTTAGATTTTCTGCATCTAAAAGTAAAAGAGAAGTTTTTGTTTCTAACTGATTTTGAATTCGCTGTTTTTGCTGAACTTTTTGAATAAATTGATTGAAAATATCAGATTCTAGCCAATCAGACGATAATAAAATTTTTCGTAGTTCTTCAGCTAGGATAGAACTAAAAGAGCTTAGACTTATTTCAGTAAATTCTTCTACTGGTAGTTTTTTTGCTAAAGCAATATCTGTAGCTTCAGCCATAGTTTGTTTACTGTACCCGTTGCTATTGGCAATTAAGTCAGTTTCCAGCAACGGGGATGTCGGCTCAAGAAATTGTTTACCACAGTTTTTGCACAGGTAATTCTGCTTGCCATTCCGACGACCATTTTTACGATATGAAGTAGACTCGCACCGGGGACATTTCATTTTTTATTCAGGTGGTCTAAAGCAGATACTCTTCTTAAGTTTATAGTATAAAAAATTGTGTCAACTTAGATTCGTATTGCCCAACACAAGAAAACTCAAAGGTTCTGCAAATTAAATTACACTCATCTATTTTGATTTTTAATACCAATTCAAATAATATTTGCGACACATCAATTATCCGTAAGGGCACAACAATGTTATGCCCCTACCCATCTGTCGCATTCTTTTTTCAAATTGGTATAACTTATTTGCCTAGCTGGGGAGTAAAGAGTCAGACTTTTTGACTTGTACTGAGTGATATAATTCATACTCGCAGCTTTCTCAAGAGCCAAAATTTCAGTAAGATTTTAACCGATGCGGGCAAAAATGTAATCGCGGGTACGAGAATCAAGGGGATTAGTAAAAATTTTATTTGTAGTAGCAAATTCAACCATTTGAGTAATGCGATTTTCATTACTGTGAAAGAAAGCCGTAAAATCAGATAGCCGAGTAACTTGCTGCAAGTTATGACTAACAATCACAATTGTCAATTCTGAGCGCAAGTTTTGAATCAGATTTTCAATTTGCATACTACCAATAGGATCGAGTCCCGAACAAGGTTCATCCATCAGTAAAACTTTTGGTTTAACTGCTAAAGCGCGGGCAATACATAGTCTTTGTTGTTGTCCGCCAGAAAGTTCTAAAGCAGATTTGTGCAGCTTATTTTTCAGTTCGTCCCAAAGTTCGGCAGCTTTAATGGCAGATTCAACAATTGCATCTAATTCTACTTTCGGATGCCATCCAACTAATTTCACACCATAGGCAACATTGTCATAAACGCTCATGGGGAAAAGATTTGGCTTGGGAAAAACCATACTAATTTGGCGGCGCAATCTGCTTAAATTGACACGGCGCTCATAAATATTCTGTCCAAAAAATTCTACTCTCCCTTCAACATTCACTTCTGCTTCTAATTCATTCATCCGATTTAACGATTTAAGAAAAGTAGACTTGCCACAACCACTAGAACCAATAATTGCCGTGATTTGGTTTTGGTAAATATCCATTGACACGCCTTCAACTATCTTTTGAGTCTCGTAATAGAAGCTGAAGTTTTTGACTCTGATGGCTGGAATTAGTTTACTCATATTCCCAAAACGTGTGAAACAATACTTGACTAAGTAAGGTATTACAAATCAGCAGTGCTGTTTCACTATGTTACTCCTAAAAGGAGAACTTCATGGAAAATACGTAAGTATATAGTAGATATATAGCAAATATACCGTTAGTAAATGTTTATATTAAATTATGTCGCAAAAATCATTGTTGAGAAAATGAGGGAGATGGGGAGATGGGGAGATGGGGAGGTGGGGGGGTGGGGAGACAAGGGGGACAAGGAGAATACTTTAATAATTAATGACTAATGACTAATGACTTTTTATCCAAAACGTCCTGAAATGTAGTCGCGGGTGCGGGGGTCGAGTGGGTTGTTAAAGATTTGCTCTGTGGCGCCAAATTCAATCATTTGACCAATCCGGCTTTCATCGGTGCTGAAGAAAGCGGTAAAATCAGAGACGCGAGCAGCTTGCTGCATGTTATGGGTAACGATCGCGATCGTCAACTGAGACCGCAAACTATGAATTAGTTCTTCAACTTTCATAGTGGCGATGGGGTCAAGAGCCGAACAAGGCTCATCCATCAACAGAACTTTCGGTTTGACTGCTAAAGCACGAGCAATACATAATCTTTGTTGTTGACCGCCAGAAAGCCCTAAAGCCGATTTATCTAGCTTATCTTTAACTTCATCCCAAAGAGCAGCACTTTTGAGGGCAGACTCGACAATTTCATCTAGTTCTATTTTTGAATACCTACCTGCTATTCTCATTCCGTAGGCAACATTTTCATAAATGCTAATAGGAAAAGGATTTGGTTTTTGGAAAACCATACCAATTTGGCGGCGTAATCTATTGATGTTGACACGAGGAGCATAAATATTTTGTCCAAAAAATTCCACCTCGCCTTCAACTTTTACAGGGCCTTCTAATTCACTAATGCGATTCAGAATTTTGATGAAGGTAGATTTGCCACAACCACTAGGGCCGATAATTGCTGTTACTTGGTTTCGATAAATATCTATTGATATCTTTTCGATCGCTTTGAATGTGCCATAGTAAAAACTAATATTTTTTACTTTAATAGCTGGAATTAGTTTATTCATAAATTGCTCGCGTGCGGAATAAAAATTTATCAAAATAGAATTCTGTTTATTTGATTTTTCTCTGACTAATAACTAAGCGAGAAATAATACTGACACATAAAATTAAGCCTAATAGAATTATCGAAGTAGTCCATACTAATTGATTTTTTTCTGGATCGGGGTCGTTGTAGAGGTTAAAAATTAATACTGGCAAGGAAGCTGTTGGACTTAACAAACCTTCTGACCAATCTAGACTAAATAATGCAGTAAAAAGTAAAGGTGCTGTTTCACCAGCAGCACGAGCTACCGCTAATAAAACGCCTGTAGTAATTCCAGGAATTGCCGCAGTGACAACGATGCGAAAGGTAGTTTGAAAGCGAGTTCCGCCTAAAGCAGCAGAGGCGAGACGTTGAGATGTAGGAATAAGTTTTAAAGATTCTTCTGTTGTTAATATAATCACTGGTAGCATAATTACAGCTAAGGCAAAACCACCTGCGATCGCACTAAATCCTTTAATTGTCAAAACGATGATACCGTAAGCAAATATTCCTACAACGATTGAAGGCACACCTGTGAGAATATTAGCGATAAAACGAACGATATTAGCAATTGGATTTTGACCAAATTCTGCCAAGAAAATTCCTGTCATTACGCCTGTGGGAATGCTTAAAAAAGCGCCAATGGCTACCATAACTATGGTTCCCCAAATGGCATTGCCGAACCCATTATCAATTACTGCTTTGACGAAAACTTCCCCTTTAACTCCAGATATTCCTCGGATAAAAATTTCCCATAAAATTGATAATAAAGGAATCAGCGCTAGACCTGTGAAACCAAAGGCGATCGCATTCATTAAATAGGTAAATATAACTCGCTCTTTTGGTAGCGGACTGCATAATTCTTTTGTTATAGATTCATCATTTTCAAGCTCGATGCGATCGCTCATATTTTTCCCAATTTATAATCAATAAACAAAATCCCTGCTTTATAGCAATTACCAATTACCCATCGCAATTAATTCTGAATTTTTCTTCAATTATTTTTTCTACCAAACCACCTGACTAATAATACAGCGCCAATATTTACCGCTAGAGTTAAACCAAATAAAATTAATCCCAAATAGCTTAAAGCACCAATATGTAATCCTGGCTCGGCTTCAGCAAATTCATTCGCTAATACAGAGGGAATTGTATAAGCTGGATCGAGTAAAGATGCGCTAATTTGAGCAGAATTACCAATTACCATAGTGACAGCCATTGTTTCACCCAAAGCACGTCCTAAGGCGAGCATTGCGGCACTAACTATTCCTGAAAATCCAGCTGGTAGCAATACTCGAAAAATTGTTTCCCAACGAGTACCACCTAAAGCCATAGATGCGCTACGTAATTCTTTAGGTATAGAGAGTAATACATCACGAGTTATTGCTGCCATTGTTGGCAAAATCATGATTGCTAGAATAATTCCAGCAGTCAACATATTTGTGCCCACAGGGTCTTGTGTATTAAATAGCGGTATCACTTTTAAAGTGCTACCTAGCCATTTTTCAAAAGGTTCTAAAACTGGAATAAAGCTAAAAATAGCCCATAAACCAATAATTACACTGGGAATTGCTGCGATTAATTCCACAACAAATGCTAAGGTTGTTCGTACTGATGTGGGTAAGAAATTTTCACTTGTTACTAAGGCGACTGCTATTCCCACTGGTACAGCTAATAAAATAGCGATCGCACTACTTACTAAAGTTCCATAAACATAAGGTAATGCACCAAAAATTTGATTGCCTGTATCCCAATCTTGACCCCATAAAAACCCGACTCCAAACTGTTTAATCGCTGGTAGAGCTTCTTGGTAAATTACCCAACTCATTAAAAATAACACAGCAAAAGTAACCGCTGCAAAAAAGTACACTAGCCGTGTAAATCCTCGATCGAACCAGAAATTTTTACCACTGATAGCTGTCAAATCGATATTTTCATCATCTAAATTAGATTCATATGATGAATTTTTGTCGGCTGGTTCTGATGAATTTGCCATGACAAATAAAAAAATAGATTTTTGTATGTGGGTAGAGTGAAACAAGGCAATAGGCAATAGAAATAAGTCTATTTTTGTAGTTCGTTTCACATAATAGATTTATTTCAACAATATTTTACTAGGCCAAATCAAGTTTTAATATGTTGTTTCACAATGAATTTTAAAACTCTCTTTCAACCTGCATAGTTATAATAAAAAGCATTTCCAGGTAAAACCTGGAAACGAGATTTACTAACAAGATTCACGAAAGTCAGAAGTCATGATTTATCAAGAGTATATTATGATGAGTAGATTCATCCATTAATTTTTATCTTGATTTTTTAACTATTCTGACTTTTGAATTCTTAGGAGAGATTAGCGATTAAGGTTTGACAGTGCTATTCACTGTCTGAAGTACGCGATTTGCAACATCGGATGGAATCTTGGTGTAGTTGAGGTCATCATTATACTGTTGACCGTCTTTCAAAACCCAATTTACCCATTTCTTGATTGCATCAGATTTACTAGCATCAGCATACTGTTTATAAACCATTATCCAAGTAAGACCAACAATCGGATAACCTTGTGCTGGATCTCCTACAAAAACGCGGTAGTTGTTTGGAAAATTCACAGTAGCTAAAGCTGCATTTGCAGATTGCAAAGAAGGAGCAACAAATTCTCCTTGCTTATTTTGAATTTGTGCTGATTTCAGGTTATTTTTGAGAGCGTATGCATATTCAACATAACCAATAGAACCAGGAGTGCGAGCTACCAAAGCTGCAACGCCGGGATTGCCTTTGCCTTTGAGGACGTTTGGTAGAGTCCATTTTGGTGTAGTACTAGCTCCGACTCTGCCTTTAAAATAACCATTGATTGCACTCAGATGGTTAGTAAAAATGAAAGTTGTGCCGCTACCATCGGCGCGAACAACAAATTTAATTGGTTGATTTGGAAGATTTACACCAGGATTATCAGCTTTAATTTTTGGATCATTCCAATTGCTAATTTGGCCTGCAAAAATAGCTGGGAGTGTAGCGCGAGATAATTTAAGATTGCTAACACCTGGAATGTTATAAACCACAGAAACGGCGCCGCCTGCTGTGGGTACTAAGATTACACCGTTCTTGACTTTAGCGATTTCATCATCTTTCATTGCAGCATCACTACCACCAAAGTCAACGGTTCCAGCAGTGACTTGACGAATACCGCCGCCACTACCAATTGCTTGGTAGTTAATTTTCAAGTCTGGATATTTCTTCTTAACTTCACGAGCATACCGTTCGTAAAGTGGAGCCGGAAAAGTTGCTCCTGCACCATTGAGGGTTTGAGCTTGTGCGATCGCACCAAACATTGGGCTTAGTGCAACAGAAGTTGTCACCAATGAAGTAGCAACGACACGATTCAATATGGCGGCCGAAAAAATCATATTACCTCTGATTCAAGGAATATTTAACTGCTGTAATCACAACCTTAAATAAGCTAAATTTCTAGTGGTTAAAGCTAGTTTAACGATAGATGAATATGAAGTTAATTTGCGTTTAAAATTTAGTCCTAAATATCGTCTTTTGAAAATTATCACTGCGGCAAAAAGAAGAGAAAAATCTCTGTTTATTGGTGTAACCTGCCTAAACTATTGCACTTAATAGTGATACTTTTAAAATCAAAGATCGCTATCTAAAATTGCTCTCAAACCTAGCAAAGGATAGACCTCGAAAGCATCAAAAATGGGCAAGATAACCACCATCAACTGCTAAAACCTGACCCGTAATGTAGGATGCAGCTGGAGAAGCGAGGAACACAACTGCACCCGCAATTTCTTGTGGATTTCCCCAACGACCAAGAGAAGTTCGATTTTTCAACCATTGGGCAACTTCTGGATTGGTAACTGCATCTGCATTACTCTGTGTCGCAAAGAAACCTGGAGCAACTGCATTAACAGTGATGCCAAATGCCCCAAGTTCCGCGGCGAGAGTGCGCGTTAGGGCTTCAAGCCCTCCTTTTGCTGTCGTATAGACTGCATCTCCCGCATCTGCAATTTGTCCCGCGATCGATGTAATATTGATGATTCGTCCCTCACCTTTGGGAATCATCAACCGCGCGGCTTCCCGTGACAAATTGAACGGCGCAATCAAATCGGCGTTAATCAACCGACGCACTGCATCCATTTCAAACTCGAAAAACTTGCGGCGATCGCGCATTCCAACGTTATTGACGAGAATATCCAAACAGCCATGCTTTTCTTGAATTTCAGCAAATGCATTTTGAACCGCAACTTCATCGGTCACATCAAACGATAATGAAGAGGCTGAACCACCGATTGATTCAATAATTGCAACTGCTTGATTGAGGCGATCGAGGTTTCGCCCATTAACGATGACGCACGCGCCAGCTTTGGCAAGTAGTTTGGCAATTTCCAGCCCTAACCCTCGTCCTGCTCCCGTTACTAGGGCAACTTTTCCATTTAATGAAAATTCAGATAATGTCACAACAATTGCTTTGTGAGATCCTTCTTGAAACACGTAAATAATCTCTGTTTATTAGCGAGGAAACGATAGATCTATAGTCCGAGAACTAGACGAAGACCTTCATCAACAAGCAAGATCGTGCGATCGCTTACTTGACTGACCTGCTCGGTTAAAAATGACTTGTCCACAGTAATAACTTGGGAAACATTCACAACAGAATTTTGGGGTAAACCAGTTTCATCCGTTGTTACCAAAATATTGCCTGGAGCATCAGCCAACCGAAGATTAGTCGTTAGTACAACAGCAATTACAGTCCGAATTCGACTGCGATTAAACTCATCGGACTGAACGATCAAAACGGGTCTACGATATCCTGGCTCGGAAGCAACAGGTGTTGGCAGATTTGCCCACCAGATTTCACCTCGCTGCATCACCAAGTTTCCTCTGACAATGTATCGGCTTGTAATTGTACAAAAAACGGGTCTAGACTGCTATCTTCATCAGCGTATACAGCATCTAACTGCTTGGTGACTTGCTCTCGTTTATGCGTTTGCAAATATTCTTGGAGTGCTACAGCGTAAAGCTCACTACGAGACAAACCCATCCGTTTTGCAAATTGTTCAGCAGCCTCAAAAAGAGGGTCAGGAATCGAAATCGCTGTTTTCATAGGTCGGTATAACTATAGTTATACCTTGATGTTATCAACTTTTCTCGCTCTAGCGCGATCGCACATTTTCTGTTTTGCGACATAGACTTTCTTGCCAAGTTTCAAGGCTACGGCTAAAAAACAGTTAAATGCTCGTTAGCGATCGCATAGTAAATCCAGAATGGCAACTTTTTCGTCAGAATTCTACTAATCTCTGGAGCAACTTCTCGATAAGCTTGGGTAAACTGGGCTATCAACTCAAACGCTACATTTATAGGCTCTAGAAATTCTAGAATTAGCTCTAATTAGTATTGAACAAATAACTGAAGTATTAGCCTTTGCGCTGTGCCAGAAGTTCCTCCCATCTTGCCAAAATCATGTCAGTATAATTTGTGCTATCAATAGTGTAAGCACCGATCGCGAAGCCGTCATTCATTTCTACCAAAGCAGTTTGACCAGAAGCCAACACTCCAAAGTCGATTGCATAACCAGCATACGACTCACCTGCTTTATCTAATGCTTGGATGCCTCGGCGTATCTCTTCAATATCAACCGGAACCTCTATGTTGCCAGCGTAGTAATCCACACTTCTAATTTCTGAATCGACAACATAAACTCGGTACTCACTAAGCCAAGTGACAACCTCGGAACACAGCAACTTTTCTTGGCGTGAGACGCCATAAACCTGAGACAGATCGTACTCAGACTCAAACACGCATCCTGTAAAACGCTTGCGGCGTTTGGCTGGTTTGGCAAATGTCGCTGGATAATTGCCATTTCGTAGCCCTAATTCTAATTCTCCAAGCGTCGAGCGCCAGACGCGACGATGTAAAAACTCACTTAATGAAGCCGGATAATCATTCGGTTCGGGTTCGGGAATCGAAAGCTGTTTTAATGCTCCAGAAATGCAGGGCATATCTCCAACAACTAAAGATTCATCATCAAGGCAAAGCTGCTTGCGACGAATACGCTTTTCTGTGTAAAAGGTAACTGGAATTCTACGTCGGTTAAGCTCCTCAACAACCCGCTGTTCTTCTTCCCGGAGTCGTCCATTGCCCTGTTCCTGAATAAAGGCTTTAGAAATCACGACATTATATAGAGGCTTTTGTTATCCTAGCTTCAACTTAATTTCAAAACATCACTCATGGTTGCACAATAATTTGACAAGCCAAAACTACTAGGATTAACCGCATTTTCATAAGTAAAATGTCGATAATTCATGCAAAACCTATCCCAAGCAGCCATGCGAATGCGAAACAAAACAATAATCAAATTTGCTAAGGCTATAGATACGGGAATGCGAAAGTAAATCTTTTTGCCAAAATAAGCACAAACTTGTTCCACTGCTTGGTTAGCAGTTAATTTCGCTTGACCTAAAACAAATTGACGTGGTTGATTGTTGCCAGGAGGATGTTCGATTAAATATCGCACTACAGTAGCAATATCTCGCCCGTGGATAAAATGAAAACTACCATCTGCATTCAGAAAGCGAATCAAATTAATATATTTTGTAACTTCTTTAATACCTGATGTGACAGCAGAATAGGGTTTATTAGCATCACCACCCAAAACTATAGTTGGAAAAACTGTGGTGATTTTGGGTGCTATTTCTAATTTTTCTTTTTGATGTAAGCATTCATATTTAGAACGGATATAATCTGTACCGATTTCCCCAGCTTCTTTTAATGGTTGATTGTGGTTATCCAAAACGCTAGCTGTGGAAAAATAAATTAACTGTTGGCATTTATTTGGATTTAACAGCTTCATCAACTCTATAGTTTTGTTGACATTAATATCAAATGTCTGCTCGCCACCCCAAGCTGTGGCAGTGAGTACTGCCGTATCAATTGTTGATAGCAAATCAGCAAATTGGCTAATATTTTGCATATCGCCTTGCAAAACATTTATTCCTGGACGTGCCTGAGTATCAATTTGCAGTTTAGTAGGGTTTCTAACTAGCAGAAACAGTTCGTAATCTGTTTCTTGAATTAAGGCTTCTGTTATATAATGACCTACACAACCACTTGCACCAGTCACTAAAATCCGTTTCTGGCTCATAAAATAATTTCTAAAAAGTTAGGAGTTAAAAATCAAGATTTAAGAATAAAGTTAAAAGTTCCGAATCAAGAGTCAAAAGTGAAGTTAGGAGTTAAAAATAAAGTTAGGAATGAAGAGTGAGGAGTTAAGAATAAAAAATAACTTTACACCTCGCAACTGATAAGTTAATAGTTTATAACTTATAACTTATAACTCCTAACTCCTAACTCATAACTCCTAAGCCGTAACTGCTGCCAAATTCAGTTGCTTTGCGGTTTCAAAGAAGAAAGCGACATTTTCTTCTGGAGTTTCTGGCAAGACACCGTGGCCGAGATTGAGAATGTGACCCCAATTGCCGGCTTTGCGAACGGTATCATAAATGCGATCGCGGATAAATTCTTTCGAGCCAAATAGCACGCCTGGGTCAAGATTTCCTTGGACTTTGATTTGTTTGCCCAATCTTGCCCGTGCATCTGCCATATCCACTGCCCAGTCTACAGTGACGATATCTGCGCCAGATTTGCCCATTCTTTCCAACACGCCTGCACTACCGCTAACTAGCAAAATCAACGGTGTATCGGGGTGGGTTTGTTTGATTTGCTGGAAAACTCTCTGCTGATAAGGCAGAGCAAAGGTGTCATAATCTTGGGGGCTTAATTGACCCGCCCAAGAATCGAACATTTGCACAACTTGAGCGCCAGAGTCAATTTGGTAGCGGGCATAGACGGCGATCGCATCTGCTAATTTTGTTAACAATTGATGCAATATCGTTGCGTCAGAAAATGCCATGTTTTTGATAATGGAATAGGTTTTAGAACCTTTTCCTTCCACCGCATAAGCAGCTAATGTCCACGGCGCACCCACAAAGCCCAACACCGTTGATTTATCGCCTACTTCCGAGCGTAGCGCCTGCAAAATTGTTTTGATGAATGGTAGATCTGCTTCTGGTTCTAGGGGACGCAGGTTATCAATTTGTTCTTGAGTGCGGAGAGGCGAATGAATGATTGGCCCTTTACCTTCGGCAATATCCATATCAATGCCCAAACCAGGTAATGGGGTGACAATATCAGAAAATAAAATTACTCCATCTGGCTGGAAAGCTTTCCACGGTTGCAAGGAAACTTCAATTGCGACTTCTGGAATTTCCGAGCGATCGCGAAACGAAGGATACTTATCTCTTAAGTCTCGATATGCTTTCATATATCGTCCCGCTTGTCGCATCATCCATACAGGGGGACGATCTACTACTTCACCACGAGCAGCCCGTAAGAGATGAGGAGTTGTTAACGAAACACCCATTTATCACTTCATCCTAAGTCACTTTTTTTATGCCACTGTTTAGCTTATCACTCTGGGATTACGCTTTTTCAGAATAAAAGGGACTGGGGGTTGGGGACTAGGGACTGGGAACTGGGAAATAGGATAAAACAGGAATCAATATTGAATTGGGAATTGGGCATTGGGCATTGGGCATGGGAAGAGGCGGAGGGGCGGAGGGGCAGAGGGGCAGAGGGGAAATACTATTGTCACTTCTCCCCTGCTCCCCTGCTCCCCATCTCCTCTGCTCCCCTGCTCCCCTGCTCCCCATCCCCCATCCCCCAATCCCCACTCCCTACTCCCTAATCTCTTATGCAATCTGACTCTAACAGTCCCGATCGCTTTACATCTGCTAATAACGAGCCTAACCCAGGAAAATTTTTGATTCCGCGATCGCAGCGACAGAAATTCTTTTTTCAGTTTACCTCAATGACCCTCATCGGATGGGTTGTCGGTGGCGTTGCCAGCATCGCTTTAGAAAAACTGATTCTCGAAAATGTATCGCTAGACTCGCAAACGTGGAGCATTGTGGTTAGATGTCTGAGCAATGTGGTGTTTGCGCTGATTTTTGCTGCCGATCAAGCTCTTGTCATTTATCGATATTTGTCTGGTTGGCAATGGATATTTGCTACTAGTGTTGGTTGGTTAATTGCCAACGGCGTTTCTACAGCCTGGATTAACTATATTTCATCCATTGCCTCATCGTTCAATGAAGCTTTATCCCCCGAACAAACTTTTCTTTTGGGATTTCTAGGAGCGATCGCTTATGTGATTTCTGGTATTTGGCTAGGCATTTGTCAATGGCTGGTATTAAGAAAATATACAGCAAGTGCTTGGCGGTGGAATTTTATACCTTCAATCTCTTTTTTGTTAATTACTATTTTGATTTGGTTACTTTTTCTTGTGCAAAATTTAATTCCAGAAGCAAACCGTAATTTTATCTTGTATTGGAGCGGACAAGGATTTACAGCAATTATTCTCGGAGCTATACCAGCAATTGGCTTGTGTACTTTGAAGAGAAATTTACCTCGCCAAACTGAACTTTCTCAATAAGTTTTATTGGAAGAAGTCAGAATTCCGAATTCAGAATAACTAATCAAATATTTGATTAATCTAGACACCAATTAGATTTCTCTCTGTTTCTCTGGAAACAAATAAATCTAGCGATCTATTACATTAATTAATCTTTAACAGGACTTACGCAATATGTGACTGAAAACCTTATTCAAGCGTAGCGGTAATTCATGTAGACGCACAGCGGCTACTCTGCGAGAACGCTAAGAGCGAACCCGCAGGGTATTACCGCTACTTTCGTTATCTTTTGCATAGTCCTGTTTAAGATCTGCGAAATCCCCAATATTTCTAAAACGTCGGGGATTTTACCACTGCTAATGCCTTATAAAATTCAGGATTAATTCTGAATTATTCAACTACAAACTAGCATGAGTATCATACCACGGTTCCTTGATGTTGAGTTTATCTAGCAGCATTTTTCCTCCAAGTAATTTGGAAACAATCCCATTTACTCCAAGTATTCTAGAGTTCAAAAAAATGCCTTTATAGACGTTGATTATTTCTTTCTGTGAAAGCCAATTTCCTGGTGTTTCTTCTCCAAAAAGTCCGCTAGCGCCATATTCAAATTCGTAAGGGATATACTGTCCTTCTCGTGCTGGTGAAGGACAGACTTGTTTTGGTACTTCTGCTTGATTGATGGCTTTGAATTTTTGATAACCAAGTTCTTTAAATACTGCGAACTCATTGAGCAAAGCATTCCAAGAAGTTTTTGTGGATTCTATAGATATAAATTTTGGTTTACTTTCAAACTGCCTTAATGCTTCTACACACAATATTTCAGTACCTTCAATATCGACTTTGAGATAATAGGGAATGCCAAACTGTTCCAGGATTTTTTCAAATCGGCATCCTTCTACAGTCATCTCAACGAAAGGCGTATTAAAGGAAAGTTCGGTCTTTTTAACTCTATCTAGTGAAGTTGTACCCCAAAAAGTTCTGTCTGAATTAGTATAAAATGTGACTGATTCGTCTTTGGTTGATACAGCAATATTTAGGAGGGTAAGTTGACCATTTTCAATGTAGTAATTTAGTCGTTCTTTGACTGATTTGTAAATCTGAGGATCGGCTTCTATACCAATAACTCGAAAGCCTTTTTTCAAGTAAAATTCTGTATCTTGACCTGTGTGAACGCCAACATCAATTATTAAATTTTTGTCCATAAACTCCTTATTTTTTTAATTAAAAATTGCTATGCTCTAGGATTTATCACTCGTCGATCGCCAATGTCCCCGCATCTCCGTCTAAAGTTGCTTTCACGCCCACTGGTAAGGCTGCATTGGGATTACCGTGACCAAAAGGCAAATCAGAGACTACAGGAATCCCCAGATCGCTCAAGCGATCGCGCAATACTTCTTCAACGCTAAAACTAGGCACATTTGGCGGCGCTTCACAACGAGTAAAACTGCCCAAAGCAATGCCGCGAAGTTTGGCTAAAGCACCACTTAAACGCCACTGCGTAAGCATTCTGTCGATACGATAAGGCGCTTCTGTAACATCCTCCAGTGCCAAGATCGCGCCATCAAAATTTGGCTGGATTGGTGTACTTAAAAGATGAGTTGCTACTGTCAAGTTTCCTGGTAACAAAACGCCAGTTGCAATCCCACCACCCCAACCACAACCTTTAATAGAAGCAACACAACGACCTTCCACCAAATCAAACAATCGCTCGATTGACCAATCTGGCTCATCACCAAGGGTTGTCAGTACAGGGCCGTGAACGCCGGAAATGCCTGCGTTATAAAGGCTCCACAACAGCGCAGTGATGTCAGAAAAGCCAATCAACCACTTGGGAAGTTCTGATTTTTGTTGCCAATGCCAATTTTCTAAGATGCGGGTGCTACCGAAACCACCCCTGGCGCAGAGGATACCGCGACAATCTGGGTCTTGCCATGCTGCTGCTAGCTGGTTGCGGCGGTTTTCATCGGTACTTGCTAAATATCCCCATTTGTCATCTATCTTGGGGCTGATTTCAACTTGGTAGCCACGCGATCGCCATATTTCGATACTCCGCTCAAATGCCTCAAATTCTCGTAAAGCACCACTAGGAGCAATGACTCGAAGCAAATCACCAGGTTTTAAGGGTGCTGGCAGGATTTTAGATTTCATTGAGGTTGTATGGAATCCCAAATTGAATCGAGGTTTGCTTGGGCTTTTTCAAGTGCTGTTTTCGCAGACTCACCGAGCAATGTGGCTTCAATAGCTCGACCAAGACTGTCAGCCAGACGACTATATCCAGCAATACCCGGTTGAGTGTATGCTACAGGCATTTGATCGAAAAATACTTTTAACTGTGGTTTTTGATTGATAAATTGTTGATAAGCTTTGCTTTTAGCCGATGTCAAAGTAACTGGTAAAAAGCCCGTTTTAATACTCCATTCTGTTTGGAATTCTTCACTTAAAATGTACTCTAAAAATTTCAGTGCTGCTTGTTCTCTTGCTGGTGTGGTTTTCATCACATATAAATTTCCAGTACCGGTGGCCGTAGCAGGTCTCACACCTGCTGGTATTGGCAATACTTGATGATCCACGTTAGATTTCATGATTAATGTCCAAGGGCCTGTAATCTGCATCGCAACACGACCAGCAATAAAAGCGTCCTCTTCATAACCTCGTTCTGGGGCAGAAAGCATTGCTGAACCATCTTTGAGTAGATCTTCCCATAATTGTAAGGCAGCGATCGCTCCCGGATTCATTAAGTTTGGGCGATTATTGCTAACAATCTCTCCCTCAGCACCAAATAAAAAGGGAAACCAACTAAAGACAGTCCATCCTCCTTTTCCTAAAGGCAGTAAAATGCCATACTGTTCGGGGCGGCGATCGCCATTCCGGTCTATAGTTAATTTTTTAGCCACTTGCCTCAATTGTTCCCAAGTCTTGGGTAATTCTGTGATTCCCGCAGCTTCAAAAAGCTTAGGACGATAGAAAATGCCAACATTACTAGTCTGCATTGGCACTGACCAAATATGACCATTTAACTCCATTCCTTCCAAAAGATTAGGTCTAATATCTGACTTCAGTGGCGATTTTTCCAACCATTCTTCTAAAGGTTGAATTGCTCCTAGTTCCACAAATTGACCTGTATATTCCGGCTGCATTGATAAGATATCTGGAGGCACATTAGCTACAACAGATGTTAATATTTTTGGCAATTGAGGATCGGGCTGAAAGATAGATTCCACCTGAATATCAGAATGAGTCTGATTAAATCTATCTACTAGCTTTTGAAAAATTTCTCGATGTGCCGGGGGATTAAGTGCTTGCCAAAGCGTCAGATGAATTACTCCGTCATCTTTTTGTCTTATTCCCTGACAACCAGATAAAAATATTAAACAAAAAACAAAAGCAATTCCTATAAGTGAAACTTGCCAAGTAAATTTTCTGATTTGGGATGTTAACAAACTGGGATGCATAACAATTAACAAATAATTTGCTGAATCAAAAGTTCTAAATTTTTTGCACAGCTAGATTCGCTAAAAAATCGTTCAATTTTTTCAGAGCGATCGATTTTTTCCTGAGGAATTTTCGCATGGTCAATAATTGCTGCTGCTAATGCATTTACATCTTTTGGTGGTACTAGGGTTCCACATTTAAGTACTTCAGAAAGCTCGCGAGGCCCAACTGGACAGTCACTGGCAATAAAAGTTACGCCACTGGCTACCGCTTCTACAATCACCATGCCAAATCCTTCATAATGAGAGGCAAGTATAACTGCTCTCGACAGTGAAAAGTAAGCTCTAGGATTGGGGACAGATCCTGCAAACAGAACAATATCAGCAATGCCTAAAGAATTTACTAAAGCTTGAATTTCTGCCTCTAAATCACCGTCTCCTAGCAAAATCAGCCGGATATTTGAGTAAGTTTCACTAGCTTTAGCAAATGCCTTGATTAAAGTTTTATGGTCTTTTTGATGATGAAATCTAGCCGCACATACAAAGGTAATTAACTGAGAATTGTTTAACCAAGACTTAGCTGTAGAATTCAGAGGCTGGTTATTTAGATCGGGGATTGCTGGATTGTAAGATATTGCTATTCGAGGATGATTCAATCCAATGTTTAAAAATCTTTCATAAAGAGTTTTGCAAACAAAAACCAGTCCACTAGCTTGCTTAATGGCACTGAGATTAACCCAACTATCAAGACTGATAGATAAATTTTGAATCGCTGCTTTAATGGAGTCTTTTTTGACTTTAACCAGTGATTCAGCAATGTAATCAGTGTGAATGTAGCTGATGTATGGAATAGATAAACTTCCAAGGAAGAATTTAGAAATATAATACAGTTTGGTAACAAATGCAGTGTGACAAATAATCAAATCGGGTTTGTGGCTAGTAATAACTTTACTGAGTTGTTTGGCTATTGATATTTGGTGTATCGTTCCCCCAATATGAAATTGAGAGCCTGCAACTCTCATAATCGTTACTTGTTCGGCAGCTTTAAAGTCTACTGTCCATAATGAATCTAAATATGTCAGCACCACAGTAGAAACTTTATAACCAGCCTTTACTTGGGAGGATATTAGAGAATCAGCAGTTCTCGCTGCCCCCCCAATATTATTCAGAATAATATGACAAATATGCATGGTTAAAGGTAGAGTTACCAAGAAAGGCAGGAGTTAGGAGGCAGAAGGCAGGAGTTTAAGAGGGATCTAAAAGTGCCTAAAATTACAGCAAAACACTTTTCAAACAACCTCTTGGTTCAACTCTGAAAAATTCTTAGTAACGCTAGTTTCTGCTCTTGTATAAAGATAGGTTTCTGGTTCGGTTATTTTCTGAGTTCGGAAGATTTTTTCTGCACGTGCCCAAAAGTCCGTATCTTCTCCATAAAGAAAATGCTTAAATCCTTGTAACTCAAAAAAGACATGTCTTGGCCCAAAGAATGTTGGGCCCAAAATACATTCTCGGAGATTAATTTTTTGACCGGGATTATAATAATCTGCTAGCCAAATCTCTTCTTCAGTTGCGAATCCCCCTTCAATCAAGTCAATTTCTGGATGAGCTTTCATGTATTCAATACGCGACTCTAAATGATATGGTTTGTATGTGTCGTCGCTGTCGATGAATGTAATATATCTACCAAAAGATGCCTGAATTCCAGCGTTTTTTGCATAACACTGCTTCTTGTTTTGATGTTTTAAATAGCGGATTTTATTATATTTTTCAATATAAGAATTAACACTTTCAAAAGTATTGTCTTGGCTACCATCATCAACTATAATTAGTTCCCAATCCTGAAAAGTCTGATTAATAACACTATCAATACACTGATTGAGATATTTGGCTCTGTTGTAAGTACAAAGAATAATTGATATTTCCGGAATGATATCAAAGATTATGGGACTCATAAATGCACTGCTGTAATCGTTAAAACTGGTTTAGTTGCTAATTTTTATCGACAAATATCCAAGTAATTAGTTTGTAAGTTTAACCTTATTGGGTAAACTACAACATCCTCTATCCTATTACTAAAAGCATTCAGCGAATCATTATACCAAAATTAAAGCGAATCGGAATGCTCAAATCATTTAATACATTAGACCTCTTGCAAAAGTGCTTTTCGCACTTTTGTGGGAAAAGGTTAAAGGGGAAAGGGAAAATACCAAACCTTTCCCCCTTTGCCCTTCCCCTTTTCCCGACTTCTGCAAGAAGTCTATTCTCCAGCAGTTTTCATATTAACCGCTAGATAAATAACTTAATTGGTTCTGAGATACCGTTTTGTTGAAAAATATTGTAAGTACTTAATCTCAAAGTCAAAGCTGATGTTTGACCATCTATCGTTTGGCGTCAGTAATTTAGAACGCAGTCTAGCTTTCTATGATGCAGTGCTTATGCCGTTAGGCATCAAGCGGCTGTTTAATTTGACTGACATTGCTGGTTATGGCAGTGATAGTTTCCCAAGGTTTTGGCTTGTCAGCCGCCAAAAGTTTACCCATGAGGTATCAAGGGGTTTTCATTTGGCATTTGTGGCTAATAATCGTGCTGCTGTTGATGCTTTTTACGAACAAGCGATCGCATCAGGAGCTAAAGACGATGGTAAACCAGGATTGCGTTTAAATTATCACCCCAATTATTATGCCGCTTTTGCGATCGATCCTGACGGATATCGTATAGAAGCTGTTTGTCACGAACCAGCATAATTGGGCATGGGGCATGGGGCATAGGGCATTGGTTATGAATTATTCTCTTTGTCCCCTTGTCTCTATTTGCTACTCTGGCAAACCCTCAACCCGCATCAAATCTAATTCGCCCTCAAATATTTCATCGATGGGCAACATTTGACCATCGGCAGTCATAAATTTATGGTCTTTTGTTGCCCGAATCACTGAACCGTCTTCTAAACAATATTCAAACACTTCTTGTTGTCCGCGATCGTGCCACTGGGCGATAGGTTGATTATAAATATTCCCATTACTATCAACGCTGTATACACTACATTCAATGCCTTTTTCTACAATCTCCCCAATCGGCAAAAATCCATATTCTACTGTTAAAATTTCCGTGTCATAGCTTAAACAATATTCAGCAAATTTCAACATTTGCTCGAATAAATCTTCAGCTACTTGTTTTTTCACGCCATTTTTTGCCGCACCATCGACAAATTTTTCTCGCTGCTTTTGCATTTCGGAAACTTTCTTTTTACCCATTGCCCGACGCAGCAAGTCAGCTTGACCTAAGGAATATCCAGCCATATCTTGAGCAATTTTCATGATTTGCTCTTGATAAACCATGATTCCATAAGTTTCGTCTAATATTGGTTCTAAAATATTGTGTTCGTAATCAATTGTTTCTCGACCGTGTTTGCGGTTAATAAATTTAGGAATCAGTCCTGCATCTAATGGCCCCGGTCGATAAAGTGCCAAAATTGAAGAAATATCTTCTATATTAGAAGGCTTCAAATCTCGAACTATTTGACGCATCCCAGAAGATTCTAATTGAAATATTCCTTCTAACTCACCTGCTTCTAATAGCTCATAAGTTTTTTGGACATCTTTTGGCAGGTTGCTATGTTCCCCTTTAGCTAATATCTTTTGTGCTTTTCTTTCTTGTTGAGTAATATCATCTGGATCGACACGATATCCTTTGGTTTCTTCAATTAGATCGAGGGTTTTTTGAATCAAGGTCAGGTTACGCAAACCTAGAAAATCCATTTTTAACAAACCCATTGATTCTAGGTCTTCCATGAAATACTGAGTGATAACAGAACCGTCATTATTCTTTTGTAGCGGTACAATTTCATCTAATGGTTCGTCTGAAATCACTACACCCGCTGCATGAACTCCAAAGGTTTTGTTAGTTCCTTCAATTCGCATCGCCATATCAATCCAATGGCGAACTCTTGGGTCTTTATCATATTTTTCTTTAAACTCTGGTTCTGGAGTTGCATCGGAAATCATCACCTTGAGCTTAGTTGGTTTACCCCGCACCACAGGAATTAATTTCGCCATTTTGTCGGCTTCACCATAAGGAATATTTAATACTCTGGCGACATCTTTCAAAACGGCTTTAGAAGTTAGGCGGTTAAAGGTAATAATTTGAGCAACTCTATCTGCACCATATTTTTCTGTTACGTAATCAATAACTTTATCGCGTTGTTCAATACAAAAGTCCGTATCAATATCAGGCATGGATTTCCGTTCTGGGTTCAAGAAACGCTCAAATAGTAATCCATGATGTACGGGGTCAATGTTAGTAATTCGCATTGCGTATGCAACTAACGAACCAGCTGCCGAACCGCGTCCAGGGCCAACGGGAATATTATTATCTCTGGCAAATTTAATGTAGTCCCATACAACTAAAAAATATTTGGAAAAACCCATCTGCTGAATCATTTTCAGCTCGTATTCCAATCTTTCTTTATAGACAGGATCGACTTCATTGCGTGATTTGCGATTTAACCTTTCTAAAAGTCCAATCCATGCAACTTCTTCTGCGTAAGTATCAGCAGTATGACCGGAAGGAATTGGCGGAGTAGGAATTTGAGGCTCACCCATAATATGGTAAGGCTCGACTTTATCGGCGACTTCTTCAGTGGTAGCTACAGCTTCTTCAATGACATCATCTGGTAAATGGTCGCGAAATAGCAGTTTCATCTCTTGGGCAGATTTGAGATATTCGGTGCCGCTATAACGCATTCGATTATCTTCAACAATTAGCTTGCCTGTTTGAATACACAGCAAGGCGTCGTGGGCTTCAACGTCAAAACAAGAAATAAAATGCGAATCATTGGTAGCAACAAATTTAATACCTAATTCCCGTGCAATTTTGACTATTTCGACATTCACAATCCGGTCTTCTTGGGAACCGTGGTCTTGAATTTCTAAATAATAATCATCACCAAATACATCTTTATACCACTGAGCAACTTTCCTGGCTGCATCTGGTCTGCCACTGAGAATTGCTTGGGGAACTTCTCCGCCCAAACAAGCACTAGTAACAATCAAGCCTTCATGATATTGTTTGAGTAAATCTTTATTAATACAAGGACGAGAAAAAATTCCTTTGCCTTGAACGCCTTTGAGATTAGAAATACTAGTTAATTTGACTAAATTTTTGTAACCTTTTGTATTTTTAGCTAAAACAACTTGATGATATTTAGGACGGCGTTCTTGTTTCTCAATATCGCCGTTAATGATATACATTTCGTTACCGATAATCGGCTTAATATTTTGACTGCGGCAAATTTTAATCAATTCAACCGCGCCATACATGACACCATGATCGGTAAGGGCGATCGCTTTCATTCCCAATGCGATCGCTCTTTCCACCAACTCTGGTAGCTGACTTGCTCCATCAAGCAAACTGTAGTCACTGTGAATATGCAAAGGCACAAAGGACATAAACGTCTCCAAGCACAAGCCAAAAATATCTCTTAAGGGCTGACCCTTTCAAGCCGGATTTTGCAAAGCAATGGGATCTTAGATTAGCAGTTTTTACCCAAAAATAAAGCTTTTGTTTTTCCGGATTTACCACTGTCACAAGTGTTGTTTTAATAGTTACAGCAGTTAATCCGCATCTAACCAATGAGCCATCCAGACACTACTACTTCGCCTGAAACCAAAGCTAGGCCTTGGTGGCAGCGTATTCCTCTGACGTTACAAATTGTAATCGCCCTAGTAGCCGCCGTTAGCGTCGGAATTGCCCTTGGTGCAGGAAATCCCAGCCCCACCAACGCCGCCCTGATTAACAATTTAGCAATTCCAGCTGAGTTAGTGCTAAAGGCTCTCCGTGCCTTAGCTACACCGCTGATTTTGGTAGCGGTGCTGCATACTTTAATGACTACAAATATCCCTGGTACAGCCGGACGTCGGTTATTTGTACTACTTTTAACCAACACTACCGTAGCTATCTTAGTCGGACTTTTTGTCGCCAACGTTCTGCGTCCGGGAACCTGGGGGAATGTAGTCAGCTCCACAAATACACAAATCACAACTCAAAACCTCGATCCTTGGGGACTCGTCAAAGATGCAGTACCAGAAGCAGTCCTCAAACCCTTAGTTGACAATAATGTCATTCAACTGATTGTCATTGCCTTGAGTTTTGGCATTGTACTGCGGGCATTAAAATCCGAACAAATCGCCCAAGGAAAAAACGCATACCAACCCATTGAAGATGTCATCGGCATTTTGTTTGATGCGGTAGTCCGTATCCTCAATTGGGTAATTGCCTTGGTACCCTTCGCAGTCTTTGGGATTGTGGCTAAAACTGTTGCCAAAGAAGGTTTTGCCCCCTTTCAATCTTTAGGGGCATTCATCGTGGCGGTGCTGGTAGCACTGTTACTACAAGCGTGTTACTACCTCACCAGAGTCAAATTCGGTTCTTGGGTACACCCCCTCAAATTTCTAGCTGGCGGTTCTGATGCCTTTTTAACGGCTTTCTCGACTTCTTCCTCTGCGGCGGCGATGCCCGTCACCTTCGAGGTTTTGCAAACAAAAGTCGGTTTAAGAGAATCCTCTGCTGCCTTGGGGGCATTAGTAGGAGCAAATTTCAACAATGATGGCACTGCCCTTTATGAAGCGATGTCTGCATTGTATATTTCCCAACTAATTGGGCAACACCTAAGCTTGGGACAGCAATTAATTGTCATCCTCACTTCGATTTTTGCATCCGTAGGTGCAGCGAATATCCCCAATGCTGGACTAGTAACAATGACGTTGGTGTTTACTTCTGTAGGTTTACCTACTCAATACATAGCTTTGCTAGTGACTGTAGACTGGTTTTTGGATCGCTGCCGCACTGCAATTAATGTTATGGGAGACATGACTGTTAGTACTTTACTAGACGGCAAAAAGCCCCGTACTTTAGACGAGGCTTAGTTTGGCTTTTTTAATATAGCTTTTAATATAGCTAATGCTGTTGAGGCCCTTTCGCGTCACATTCTTTAGTCCAGCAGCGTTCTAGCATTTGAAGACGCCAAGCTAATGCAAAACGATGGGGATTCCATACTAATTTAGTATCAGCGCTAAATAAGGGCTGGTTCAGATATTGCCAAAGAGGAAATTTAATTTTGATGTCTTTTGGAGTCATAAGAACGATAAATATTAAAAAGTTTAGTGGGAATAGTTGACGTTTTGTCTAGTAACCGCCTGACACTGTTTTTCTAGTTAAAGACTACACTGGCTTTCTACAATTGTCTTGGTGGCAATTGCGGAATTTCCGCAGATCCATCGTGTTGTCTACGCTTTAATACTTAAATTGAATCTAACTTTTTATTTTTATTTGGAAAAGCTCTCTTTGAATCTCTTTCCTTATAGGCTATCGCCCCGTAATTTTTCGTAACATTTATGAGAATGAAAACTCACATTTTAGGTAAATTTTATAGCTTTGTTTATAAACTTATTAAGTAGCCGGACAAAATTAATCCCGCAACTTTTTTGATGGTATAAGCGAAATTCTGGGGGTAAAACCCAGTGGTTATAGGGCTAAACTTAAGTCCTGCAAGTAACTTCAGTTGCTTGCCAATATAAAAATTTATCTGAAAATAACTAAAATACAGCGTATTTCGGGTAAATGAACTACACTCGTAGGGGCACAATATATTGTGCCCCTACGATCTGTACCTCATCAAGTTGCAATCTGCTGTATCTCCAAAAATCTTTAGTCTACTTCAGTAGACTTTGGCTACTAGCGTAGTAATTTATTACTAGGCAACTATTGGGAATTGTCAAACAATGTTTTCAAAATTGTTAAGAAACATTTGATTAATGAATAGCTTACGAGAGCAGAGGCTTTGACTTTTACCAAAACAGAATTCAGGCGTCAGAATTGAGTCCAATCCAGGCGCTTTTCGATTTAGCGAAGTATTGCTTAAGGAAACTTCCGTTCTCGCACTTCTAAAGCATAATCTTGCACGGCTTTAGTAATTGTCTCCCGTAAATTTGTATAAACTTTGGCAAATGGTGGACTCTTTTCTGCAAGACCGAGTACATCTGAAGTAACTAAAACTTGACCATCGCAGTGAGGCCCTGCACCAATACCAATTGTCGGGATGGTAAGTTTTTGTGTAATTTGCATTGCCAAGTCTGCGGGTATATGCTCTAACAACATGGCAAAAGCACCAGCTTGTTCGAGAGCGATCGCTTCATTTAAAATTCTCTCACTGGCTTCTTGGGTTTTACCCTGTTGTCGCAAACCGAGTTGATGTACTGATTGCGGCGTCAAACCCACATGACCCATAACTGGAATTCCGGCTTGTACCAAACGAGCCACAGTTTCCACCATTTCTGGATAACCACCCTCTAACTTTACACCTTGCGCTCCGGTTTCTTTCAAAACCCTACCCGCTGAATGTATCGCTTGTTGGATGCTTTCCTGGTAGCTCAAAAACGGTAAATCAACCAGTAAAAAAGCGCGTTTAACTCCTCGACGTACAGCTTTGGCGTGGTAAATCATCTCATCTAAAGTTATTGGCAGAGTTGTTTGGTAGCCTAAAACCACTGCCATCGAGTCACCCACGAGGATTAAGTCTACACCAGCTGCGTCGAGGAGTTGGGCGATCGCATAATCCCAGGCCGTCAACGCCACAATTGAACGTCCCTCTTGTTTCCATTGAATTAATTGCTGGGTAGTGATTGCCATATTTTTTTAGTGCTGAGTGAGGAGTGAGGAGTGAGGAGTTAGGAGTGAGGAGTTAGGAGTTATAGAGTGAAGAATTACGGACAAGATAGGAGTTAGGAGTTATAGAGTGAAGAATTATGGACAAAGATAGGAGTTAGGAGTCAATTATTGAAAGTTTAATTTAATTCATAACTTCTAACTCCTAACTCTTAACTCCTAACTCCTAACTTGTTATTTCACAGCTCGACTGAAAGCAAGATGAGGTTTTGCACTGTTCATTTTTGGCATTAACCAAGCTAGACCTTCACTAGTACCTATCCACAATTTATTGCCGATGTCAGGTGCAAGGGCAAGAATCCGACTAGAAGGAAGTCCAGCAACTTCAGCGTCTAACACAGCTCCGGTATTTGGATTTAATCGTAACAAACCATCGTGAGTACCAACCCAGACACTACCATCTTTAGCAAAACGCACTGCTGTAACGTTACGCCCGCGCAACCGCGTTACAGATCGCAACACTGTCCCAGTTTTCGGGTTAATAACTAACAAATTATTTGGCATTCCCGCCCAAATTAATCCTTCTGGGCTGATAGCTAAAGCTTGGACAGTGGTTCCTGGTAAATCTGCGATTCGCTTGATAATTGCAGCACTAGCAGTATTAACCCGCACTACTCCATCAAGGGTGCCAACCCACAGGTGACCTTCAGCATCTAAAGTCAATGTGTTGGCACTGACACCAGGGAGATTTTTTAATGTTGTCATAATCAAGCCTTGGTCGGGGCTAATTAGGGCTAAACCATTGTCAGTTCCAGCCCACAAATAGCCGCGCTTGTCAACTAACAGCGACAACACCCGTTTAGAAGGCAAAAATAAATTCTGTGCGGTAATTTCGCTCGTGCGCGGATCTACTCGCATCAGTCCGCCATAACTTCCCACCCACAAGCGTCCTACTTTGTCTTGGGCTAAAGCACCAATGGCAACATTCGGTAAACTTACACGAGAAACAATCTTCCCAGTTTTCGGGTCAATGCGCGATAGTCCCCGCCAAGAACCTATCCAAAGATTACCTGTAACATCTGCCAGTAAGTTGGCAACGCGATAATCCGTTTCTGGCGAATTTTCTTGCACTCCCCTCTCATCGGGTAAAGGATCTACTCGCGGAGGTGGTGGTGAAGACGGATAAGCAGGAGCTAAATCGGATGAATTAATATCAGGGGTTTTTTGTGCCCATCCCATACTCGGCATTATTAACCCCAGCAAGATAGAAGAAATCAATAAACTAGTACGCTTGCAAAACAATACCACAATGACATTTCCTTTGGAGACACTACCCCATAGCCGTTGTCTAAACTGGCTTTTGGTTAACTTCAGTGTTCCCCTCGCTTGGATTTTTTAAACATTAAATATTGGGCAAAACCCTTCGGGTAGGGAAAAGGGCAAAGGGCAAAGGGAAAGGGAATAAACCCTACCTTTTCCCTTTTACCTTTCACCTTTTCCCCTTGTCTTCTTCTCTCCCCATTCCCTGAACACCATTAATGAGATTTTGTAAACCATTCTTAACAAAATGTTTAAATCTTTATGTAATAACAAATTTAAATAAATAAGTTAAAAACTTTCAAAGAATAACTTATCGAATTCTTGATATATTGTGAAACAAGCTACAAATTTCGTGGTGTGCAATTCTTTTATCTTTTGCTCACCACTCTGCTAAATCTCTGTCAAGTAAATTCTTTTCTGGTATCTTAGCCAACTAAGGAGAAGATAAAAGGAGTATGGAGGGGGGAATGTGTGCTAGCCAGGCCAATCCCCTAAATATGCCAGTTTATGGGAGAATTATCTAAATGCTGACCGCAAAGTGCGGAAGTTTTGGTGAATTGAGAAGGTTTAGTCGGGTGCGAGAAGAGAAACAGATAAAAAAGAATTTTGATGTGTAGGCAGAGGCAAGAATAGAAGCGCGAGGTCGTATGCCCAAGAACGGGAGAACACTGGTCAGGAGGGTTACCACTGCTACCAAAGTGTAGACCACAAAAAAGTGCTAAACTCTGCCAAAGGCAACCCATAACAAAAATTTTTCCCGATCTTCTCCCCGCTCAAGGGGGAAGGAGCGGGGTGTGGGAAAGTTGCACAATACGTGATTTGATTAGTAAAAAGAGTGACTTCTGGGAAGGATAAAATATGTCTTACGCTCAAACGAAGACTCAGAGCAAATCTGGGTATCAAGCCGGGGTTAAGGATTACAGACTAACTTATTACACCCCCGATTACACACCTAAAGATACAGACCTTCTAGCAGCATTCCGCGTTACGCCCCAGCCTGGAGTTCCTCCCGAAGAAGCAGGTGCGGCTGTAGCGGCTGAGTCTTCCACTGGTACTTGGACAACTGTGTGGACAGACTTGCTCACCGACCTCGATCGCTACAAAGGTCGTTGCTATGACATCGAACCAGTTCCCGGCGAAGACAACCAATTTATTGCTTACGTTGCCTATCCTCTGGATCTGTTTGAAGAAGGTTCTGTAACCAATGTGTTGACCTCGATCGTAGGTAACGTATTTGGTTTTAAAGCCCTGCGGGCACTGCGTTTGGAAGACATCCGCTTTCCAGTAGCTTACATCAAAACCTTCCAAGGGCCTCCCCACGGTATCCAAGTTGAGCGTGACAAATTAAACAAATACGGTCGTCCCTTGTTGGGTTGTACCATCAAACCAAAATTAGGTTTGTCAGCTAAGAACTACGGACGCGCTGTATACGAGTGTTTGCGCGGTGGTTTGGACTTCACCAAAGACGACGAAAACATCAACTCAGCACCATTCCAAAGATGGCGCGATCGCTTCTTGTTTGTATCTGAAGCTATTGCCAAAGCCCAAGCAGAAACCGGTGAAATCAAAGGTCACTACCTCAACGTTACCGCTCCTACCTGCGAAGAAATGCTGAAGCGGGCTGAGTACGCTAAAGAACTCAAACAGCCCATCATCATGCACGACTACCTGACAGCAGGTTTCACCGCTAACACCACATTGGCTCGTTGGTGTCGTGACAACGGTATTCTGTTGCACATCCACCGCGCTATGCACGCTGTTATCGACCGTCAAAAGAACCACGGTATTCACTTCCGTGTATTAGCTAAAGCCCTGCGCTTGTCTGGTGGTGACCACATCCACACCGGCACAGTTGTTGGTAAGTTGGAAGGTGAGCGCGGTATCACAATGGGCTTCGTTGACCTATTGCGTGAAAACTATGTTGAGCAAGACAAGTCTCGTGGTATTTACTTTACCCAAGACTGGGCTTCTCTACCTGGTGTAATGGCAGTTGCTTCTGGTGGTATTCACATCTGGCACATGCCTGCACTCGTAGAAATCTTTGGTGATGACTCCGTACTGCAATTCGGTGGTGGTACTCTCGGTCACCCTTGGGGTAACGCTCCTGGTGCTACAGCTAACCGCGTCGCTTTAGAAGCTTGCATCCAAGCTCGTAACGAAGGTCGCAACTTGGCTCGTGAAGGTAACGACATTATCCGCGAAGCCGCTAAGTGGTCTCCTGAATTAGCCGTTGCTTGCGAACTCTGGAAAGAAATCAAGTTTGAGTTTGAAGCTATGGATACCGTCTGATCCAAAGTTACGAGTTAGAAGTTAGGAGTTAAGAGTTACATTAATTCATAACTCATAACTCATAACTCATAACTCATAACTCTTAAGGGCTGGGGCCAAGCATGAATCTCAAGCAAATTGCGAAGGACACAGCCAAGACTCTCCAAAGCTACCTGACATATCAGGCGCTAAGGACAGTATTGGCGCAGCTGGGCGAAACTAATCCTCCATTGGCAGTGTGGCTGCATAACTTTTCTGCGGATAAAGTTCAAGACGGAGAAGCTTACATAAAGCAACTGTTTCGAGAAAAGCCGGATTTGGCATTGCGGATCATGACTGTCAGAGAACATATTGCCGAGGAAGTGACTGATTTCTTACCGGAAATGGTTCGCACTGGCATTCAGCAAGCCAATATGGAACAGCGTCGCCAGCATCTAGAACGCATCACACAAATAGATACATCAAACCCCAGTCTGTATCCAGAACAGCAAACAACCTCAGACCCAAATAACGAACAGTGAATAGTCAGCAGCGATAACTGGTGACTGATAACTGATAACTGAAGTCAACCGCAATCCTTTAATACTAAAGCTATGCAAACTCTACCAAAAGAGCGTCGTTACGAAACCCTTTCTTATCTGCCTCCTCTGTCTGATGCTCAAATTGCCAAGCAGATCCAGTACATCTTGAATCAAGGTTACATTCCAGCGGTTGAATTCAACGAAACCTCTGAGCCAACAGAATTATACTGGACACTGTGGAAGCTGCCTTTGTTCGGCGCTAAATCTACTCAAGAAGTGTTGAACGAAGTTCAATCTTGCCGTTCTCAATATTCCAACAATTACATCCGCGTTGTGGGTTTTGACAACATCAAGCAATGCCAAATTCTCAGCTTTATCGTTCACAAACCCAGCAGATACTAAAAATTAAAAGGTAAAAGCTAAAGCTTAGCACCTTTGAAATTGATTTATTAAGAGAGGTCAAGTTAATTGCCTCTCTTATTTTTATGAAAACTGAATTCTGTAGAGACGCGATTAATCGCGTCTCTACAGAATTCAGAATCAAGGGCTATTGTTAAATTTCAGAAGTATTTATTCATGAATTCAGCACAGCTACGTGAAGTCAGAATTTGTTTTGTTGGTGACTCCTTCGTTAACGGTACTGGCGATCCTGAATGTCTGGGTTGGACGGGAAGAGTATGTGCTAACGCTAATAAAAAAGGTTATGACATCACCTACTATAATTTAGGAATTAGGCGTGATACGAGTAGCGATATAGCAAAGCGTTGGTTACAAGAAGTATCGCTGCGTTTGCCAAAGGAATATGATGGCAGAGTTGTGTTTTCTTTTGGATTAAATGACACAACATTAGAAAATGGTAAACCTCGTGTAGACTTAGCAGATTCAGTCAAAAATACCCAAGAAATTTTAAGGAAAGCGCAACAATTATATCCTGTTTTAATGATTGGGCCAGCACCATACGTAGAACAAGAAGATCTTGAAAGAAGGAAAAGAAACAGCAATTTAACCCAACATTTAGCTTTAATTTGTCAAGAGTTAGATGTGCCTTATTTAGATGTGTTTCCAGTTCTGGAAAAATCCAATATTTGGATAGATGAAGCAAGAGCTAATGATGGCGCTCATCCCAGAGCAGGAGGTTATACAAAATTTGCCAAAATCGTGGAAAATTGGGACGCTTGGTTAAATTGGTTTACTTTAAGTTAATTAATATTTTAAAGTTAAGATAGGGCTAAAAGGCGATCGCTTATTTACCAAAAGTGGTAGTTATGCAGCAAATAAATTTAGCTGAAGCATCTCAACATTTGCCCGACTTAATTGAAGCAGCACTCAGTGGTGAGGAAATCATCATTATCAAAGATAATCAACCTGTAGTCAAATTAACTCCTCTATTGCCAGTTAAACGCCGCCGTCAACCTGGAAGCGCAAAAGGTTTAATTACAATCTCTGATGACTTTGATGCACCTCTAGAGGATTTTCAGGACTATATGTAATGAACTTGTTATTGGATACACATACTTTTATTTGGTATGTAACAGATAATTCAAAACTTAGTAATCAAGTTCTAGAGTTAATCAATGATGAGAATAATCAAATTTTGTTCAGCATAGCTAGTATCTGGGAAATAGCGATTAAGCAGAGTATAGGTAAACTTAGTTTTAATCAGCCTCAGCCATTTGAGACATTCATAACTGAGCAACTTAACTTGAATAATTTCAGTTTACTAAATATCAAATTAAGCCACATTGCTGTTGTTTCTACACTACCTCTACATCATCGAGATCCATTTGACAGATTGTTAATTGCACAGTCAATAGTAGAGAGTATTCCTTTACTAAGTGCTGATACAATTTTCGATGTCTATCCAATTCGCCGTTTATGGTAGGGTATAGTTTTGAGATGCCAAAATTATAGAAAATTAGGATACTTGTTTAAACCAGCTTAGATAATTACTACTAGCAACGAATTTCTTATACTAAATGCAACAACACTCTTTTGAGGAATCTGCTCATGGCAGCATCAATAGAACAAAACTTCCATAAAGGTGCAAAAATTCCGCCTTTAGAAAGTGGGGATAGGCTCACTCGCCAGGAATTTGAACGCCGCTATCACACCATGCCTCATGTAAAAAAAGCAGAATTAATAGAAGGAATTGTATACGTGGCATCGCCTTTGCGTTTTAATAGTCATGGAAAACCTCATGCAAATCTTATAGGCTGGTTGTGGAATTACAAAATTGCCACTCCTGGGGTTGAGTTAGGTGATAACGTTACAGTTCGTCTAGATTTAAATAACGAGCCACAACCTGATGTTGTATTACTAATAGATGAAAATTTAGGTGGACAAGCGCGTATCGGTGAAGATGATTATATTGAAGGTGCGCCAGAATTAATCGCTGAAGTAGCAGCCAGCAGTGCTGCGAATGATTTACATGATAAGAAAAAAGTTTACCATCGTAACGGTGTTAAAGAATATATTGTTTGGCAGAGTTTAGAAAATAAGCTCAATTGGTTTTGTTTACAAAACGAAGAATATGTGCAGCTAGAAACAGATGCAAATGGAGTAATAAAAAGTTGCGTATTTCCGGGTTTATGGTTGGATGTACAGGCGCTATGTAAAGGTAAAATGGCACAAGTTTTAGCTGTGTTGCAACAGGGATTGAATAGTCAAGAACATCAGGACTTTATGGAACAATTGGCGATACAATCTTAGCAATAAAAGAATTGTTTATACTAGATTTAGTAATACTCCTTTGAGGAATCTGCCAATGACAGCATCGGTAGAACAAAACTTCGATAAAGGTGCAAAAATTCCGCCTTTAGAAAGTGGGGATAGACTCACTCGCCAGGAATTTGAACGCCGATATACTACTATGCCTCATGTAAAAAAAGCAGAATTAATAGAAGGAATCGTCTACGTGGCATCACCTTTGCGTTTTGAACGTCATGCAGAACCTCATAGTTTATTAATAGTTGTCTTCGGCACTTATAGGATAATGACTCCAGGTGTCAAAATCGGTGATAATGCTACAGTGCGTCTAGATTTAGATAATGAACTACAACCTGATGTTGTATTGTTGATTGATGAAAAGCTAGGCGGACAAGCACGTATTAGCGATGATGATTATATTGAAGGTGCGCCAGAATTAATCGCTGAAGTAGCAGCCAGCAGTGCTGCGAATGATTTACATGATAAGAAAAAAGTCTACCGTCGGAACGGTGTCAAAGAATATATTGTTTGGCGAATTTTAGAAAATCAATTAGATTGGTTCTGTTTAGAAAATGGTGAGTACATATCAGTAGAACCCGATAGAAATAATATAATTAAAAGTCGGGTTTTTCCTGGTCTATGGTTGGACGTACAGGCGTTACGTACGGGTGAAATGACAAAGGTTTTAGCTGTGTTGCAACAAGGACTGAGTAGTGAAGAACATGTAGAGTTTGTCCAAAGCTTAACATAGAAACTGTGACACATGGAATTCTTAGCTATAGAGGCAAAATCTACCTCTGTGGGTTTGTAATTATATTTAGAATCAGTCTTAGGGAATAGAATTCGCAGCGACACAGAGAAAACCTGTCTTTGTGTTTCAAATTGTGTGAAAAAACCGATCGCCATGAATAATCCACGAAAAGCGATCGCTACACCCAAAAAAAACTTAACATTAACTTTAGAAGGGCTAACTATTTATCAGATACGTTCATGGGTTACTACATTGCTCCGCGATTTTTGGACAAACTTGCTGTCCACATCACCAAAAATTTCTTGAAGCTTCCTGGCGTTAGAGTACCTTTGATTTTGGGTATTCACGGACGTAAAGGTGAAGGCAAGTCTTTTCAATGCGAGTTAGTCTTTGAGAAAATGGGTATCGAAGTGACTCTCATCTCTGGCGGCGAATTGGAAAGTCCAGATGCAGGAGATCCAGCGCGGTTGATTCGGCTGCGCTACCGAGAAACAGCAGAACTAATCAAAGTACGCGGAAAAATGTGCGTGCTGATGATTAATGATTTAGATGCCGGTGCTGGACGCTTCGATGAAGGCACTCAATATACTGTAAACACGCAGTTGGTAAATGCCACACTGATGAATATTGCCGATAACCCCACAGATGTGCAGTTACCGGGAAGTTATGATTCAACGCCTTTACATCGCGTACCAATTATTGTCACAGGTAATGATTTTTCCACCCTCTACGCACCGTTAATTCGGGATGGACGGATGGAGAAATTTTATTGGGAACCAGACCGAGATGATAAAGTGGGAATCGTCGGCGGGATTTTTGAAGCAGATGGACTTTCGCGGCGGGAAGTCGAACAGCTAGTTGATACTTTTGCCAATCAATCCATTGACTTTTTTAGCGCGTTGCGATCGCGGATTTATGACGAACAAATCCGCAACTTTATCCATCAAATCGGTTTTGAGAGGGTATCGTTGCGCGTGGTTAACAGCACTGAAGGGCCGCCAGAATTTAAAAAACCAGATTTCAGCCTGTCTCACTTAATCGAGTCCGGCCATTTGATGGTTGGCGAACAAAAACGAGTGGAAAATTCCAAATTAGTCGATGAGTATAATCGACTGAATCGAGGTAGAAGTTATCAAGCCGCACCACCACCGCCTGCTGTGACACCAACTAGCAAACCGTCAACTAATGGCGCAACCACAAATGGATTCCCGAAAAAAGAAGCGTCGAGTCCGCATTTGAGCTTGGAAACACAAGCACAAATCCGGGAAATATTGGCTCAAGGTTACAAAATTAGTATCGAACACGTAGATGAACGTCGTTTCCGTACAGGTTCTTGGCAAAGTTGTGTGAACAGCCACATTGATGCCGAATCGGATGCAATCTCAAATTTGGAATCTTCTCTGGCAGAGTATAGCAATGAATACGTGCGCTTAGTAGCGATCGATCCAAAAGCCAAGCGGCGGGTTTTAGAGACAATTATTCAGCGGCCGAATGGTAAAAATTAACAGTCGATAAGTCGATGGCAAACGCTAATGTTTTGTAAAAAGTTGAATAAAACGTTAGAAACTGCCATCAAACAATAGATTTCTAAGGATGAAAATAAATAAGCTGTTGCAAACTTTAAAAGAGGTATAAACATGAAATCCGAACAGGACAGAGAACAGCTAATCAACGAAATAAACCTCCTGTTGCATCAAGCTTATGACAGTACCTTAGACGAAATTTACGCATTATTTAAGCGGATAGAAGCGGAAGAGGACGAGAACGATTTAAGAGCTTATCATGCTGCTAAAAGTGATCTAGAAAATAATAGTTCTATTGCATGGGAAGACATTAAGAAGGAAATAGCTAATGAAAGAAAAAAGAACGTAGCTTAATTTACGAAATTAAATTTACCAAGGGTGCGAGAAAAATGTTTATAAAACTTTAATTCCAGTCCCCCCCTTTTTAAGGAGCTACGGTGTATACACAAGTCTTTTAAAGTTGTACCGCAGGCTTTTGATCCCCCCAACCACCCTTAAAAAGGGGGGCAAAAAAGTCTCAAAGTCCTCCTTTTTAAGGAGGATCTACGAGGATTTTGGTTTCCTACACAGATGTGTGTACACCGTAGCCTTTTTAAGGGGGGTTAGGGGGGATCTCACAGTGCTTAAAGTCACAGCAAAACACTTTTCAAACAACCTTTAACAGCGCATTCTAATTTTACTGATTTATTTTGTAGTGCGAACATCTTCTTCGCTACATTCATTAGGCGAAAATATGCTCGTACTACATTTTTAAAAAATATGATGTTCCCAAAGTTAACAGACTGTTAGTCCTCCGACTTGCATATACCTCAATATAGATTCGCTCTTGAGTATCCAGCCTTTACAGTAAAAAATAAGAGGATATTTAGGAGATTAGTAATTCATGTCTGATGAGCATAGATTGGAAGAAAAATTATTATCCCAGGAAGCGGAAAGAAGAATATCCGAAAATTTCGATGAAGTAGAACAAATAGAAATAGATGTACAAACCGATCTGTTGAAAGTAGTTCAGGGACAAGTTGATGGAGTTTCGGTTGCAGGTGAAGGATTAGTTATCCAAAAAGACATTCGCGTACAAGAAATAAAACTGCAAACAGATGGTATTGCCATCAATCCTTTGAGTGCTATTTTCGGCGATATAAAACTCGAACGCCCAGTAAATACCGTTGCTAAAATAACAATGACACAAGCAGATATGAACCGCGCTTTGTCATCAGAATTTGTTCGCAAACAAATGCAAGACTTCGACTTAGATGTAGATGGGGAAATTGTGAGTTTGAAACCACAAAAAATAGAGGTATTTTTACCTAGTAATGGCAAAATGGAATTTAGAGGTAAGGTGTTGTTAAAGGAAAAGGGAAAAACTCGACCTTTAGGTTTTACTGCGATCGCTCGTCCGCGCAAAGGTTCGCAACCCGCAATGTTAGAGAGCTTTAACTGTACTGAGGGAGAGGGTGTTTCAATAGAATTAGTTACAGCATTAATGCACAAAGCCAAAGAATTGATGAACATACCATATTTTAAATGGGACGATATGGTATTTCGCATCAAAGAGCTAGAAGTAGAAATTGGTAATTTAATACTTATGATAGAAGCTAAAGTAAAGCAAATACCATCATCAGATGTAGTACCTCTTTAGTAGTATTGACACTCTGCAAAAATAATTTTTGTTACTGATGGGTGATTTAAATTTCCCAAAAGTTTTTTAAGCTTTATAAAGCTAATTAATTTCAAAGTAACAACTATGCAAGAGTATGATGTTGTGCTGATTGGTGCTGGACATAATGGGCTAGTTTGTGCCGCTTACTTATTGAAAGCTGGTTATAGTGTCCTGTTACTAGAAAAGCGTTCCGTTCCAGGCGGTGCAGCAACAACTGAAGAGTGTTTACCACAAGAAGCTCCTGGATTTAAATTTAACTTATGCGCTATTGACCATGAGTTTATTCACTTAGGGCCAGTAGTTGAAGAATTAGAACTAGAAAAATACGGTTTGCATTATTTAGAGTGCGATCCGGTTGTGTTCTGTCCCCATCCTGATGGCAAATATTTCTTAGGACATAAGTCGGTAGAAAAGACTTGTGCAGAAATCGCTCGTTATAGCGATCGCGATGCTAAAAAATACGCAGAATTTGTCGATTATTGGCAAAGGGCGTTAGGTGCAATGATTCCCATGTTTAATGCACCGCCGAAGTCGATTATTGACATCCTTGGTAACTATGACATCACAAAAATCAAAGATTTATTTTCTGTCATTGGTTCGCCAAACAAAACGCTGGACTTTATTCGCACCATGTTAACCAGCGGTGAAGATTTACTTAACGAGTGGTTTGATTCAGAATTTCTCAAAGCACCACTATCAAGGCTAGCGGCAGAACTTGGTGCGCCGCCATCACAAAAAACCCTTGCCATTGGTGCAATTATGATGGCAATGCGCCATAATCCGGGAATGGCTAGACCCCGCGGTGGGACTGGCGCACTCGTGCAAGCTTTGGTGAATTTAGTCAAAAGTAAAGGCGGCGTCATCCTCACAGACCAGCACGTAGAAAAAGTTTTAATTGATGATGGCAAAGCTGTGGGCGTGCGAGTCGCTGGCGGTCAAGAATATCGTGCCAAACATGGCGTGATTTCTAATATCGACGCTAGGCGTTTGTTCTTACAAATGACTGATAAAAGCGAAATTGATGGAGTCGATCCTGAGCTATGGGAAAGATTAGAACGCCGCATCGTTAACAACAACGAAACTATCCTCAAAATCGATTTGGCTTTGAACGAACCACTGCACTTTCCCCACCACGAACACAAAGACGAATATCTTGTTGGGTCTATCTTAATTGCAGATTCCGTGACTCATGTAGAACAGGCTCATAGTAAATGTACCTTGGGAGAGATTCCCGATGCTGACCCATCAATGTACGTGGTAATGCCTAGCTACTTAGACCCCACATTAGCACCACCAGGCAAGCATACAGTGTGGATTGAGTTCTTCGCCCCTTATCAAATAGCCGGCGCAGAGGGGACAGGTTTGAGGGGTACGGGTTGGACAGATGAATTAAAAAACAAAGTTGCAGACAGGGTGGTTGATAAATTAGCAAACTATGCGCCGAATGTGAAAAATGCAACTATCGCTCGTCGTGTAGAAAGTCCAGCAGAACTAGGAGAAAGATTAGGCGCATACAAAGGGAATTATTACCATATTGATATGACCTTAGATCAAATGGTATTTTTCCGTCCTTTGCCAGAAATAGCGAATTACAAAACCCCAATTGACAATTTATTTCTGACAGGTGCAGGGACTCATCCAGGCGGTTCCATTTCCGGAATGCCGGGACGCAATTGTGCCCGCGTGTTTTTGCAGGCAAAGCATCCCATCAGCCAAACTTTGAAGGATGCACGCGATTCGATTAAGTCTATCGGGTCAGTATTTGGGATTATTTAAATCGCAATCTAGTATTATTGCGCTTACTTACCCTCAGATTTTTTTGGATCTGGGGGTATTTTATTTTCTGCTTCAATACTGCTCGGTTAATAAGAATATTCGTAGTAGTGCGGCAAGCTTAATTAATTTGGTTGAGTAATCATAGAATAATTTTATTTGGGATTTGCTAGGCTTTTTAAACCCAAAGTTTCAAGGGTGACGCTGTGGTTGTCATACAATTAGTTCTAAAAAATCCTCACCCAGTAACTTTTTTATTAAGTATTTAATCGAGTTTCGCCGTCAGTTTTAATTTGAAAATATAGTTGATGTAGTTGAATATTTCATCAATAGTGGTTAAATAATATCTAATATTTATGTTAAAACTACTCAGATGCTTTAGTATGTTTCTCATTGCCGCCTGTTTGCTATTTGCTTGTCATGCTTGGACACCGACCGAATTCAAACGCCCTCCTTTGAAAGTGATATTTACATCTTTTGTTGGGGAGTATCCAGGAATCATTGCTCAAGAAAAAGGATTCTTCAAAGCCCAAGGGGTAGATGTGGAACTAATTTATAAACGATACACCCAATTGGAAAGAGCAAATTTCAGTGCGGGTAAGTATGATGGTATTACAGCGTCCTTGGGAAGTTTTATAATATTGAGTACCACAAATCCTGATATACAAGGCGTGCTTATTATAGATGAATCAACAGGAGCAGATGCGGTAGTCGCCCAATCACAAATTAAAACTGTTGCTGACTTAAAAGGGAAAAAACTGGGTGCAAATCTAGGCGGTTTTAGCGAAGTTTTCGCGATTGAGATGTTGAAAACTGCCAACTTAACCAGCGATGATGTAAAGTTGGTTAAATTAGAGGCTTTAGAAATTCCTGAAGGGCTGAAAAATAATGTTATTCAGTCCGGTCACACTTGGGAACCCTATCTTTCTGAGGCTATAAAATTAGGGGGAAATATCCTATTTACCAGCAAACAAACCCCTGGCTTGATTTTAGATATGATTATTTTTCGCAATGATACAATCCGCGATCGCCCCGAAGACATTCGTGCATTTGTGCGAGGATGGCTGCAAGCTGCGTCCTACTGGAAAGCAAATGTTCAAGAAGGAAACGCGATCGTTAGCAAAGCCTTAAAAATTCCTAGCAATACACTTTCTCTAGAGGGAGTAAACCTAACTGATTTAGCTGAGAATCAAAAATTCTTTCAATCGAGTAACCCTAATTCCATCTACAAAACTGCCAAGATATATGCAGACTTTTTTATTAGCTCAGGAAATGTAACGCGCATTCCTGAGTTAAAAAGTTTGTTCAATTCTTCCTTCTTGAACCCTCCCTCCTAGTTTAAAGCCATGCAGCAGACTTTTTTGGGCGGCATCCGTAGAAAGTTAATCGTCTCGTTTCTCATTGTTGCTTTGATTCCTTTGCTATTATTGGCAGTTATCAACAAACAGACAACTGAAAAAGCACTAACTGACAACGCCCGACAAGCCCTATCTGCGGCAGCTTACGAAACTACTAACAGAATAGATGCCTTTATTGATGGAAATCTCAATGCCGTGCGCGTAGAGGCGTTTTTGCCCGGTTTGGCACGCTACCTCAGCCTAAGTCCAAAACAGCGAGATGACAGCCCGGAAATGCAATTGGCGATAGAAACATTAATCCGTCTCAGTCGCAAAGATATGCTCAATATTCTCTCCTATGCTTTGCTTGATTTAAACGGTAAAAATGTATTGGATACACATACATCGAACATTGGCAAAGATGAATCAGTTGAAAACTATTTTAAAAAACCACTAGAAACTGGGCTGTCCTTTGTTTCTAGTATGACGCGATCGCCGACAATTCCTGACCTTGTTATCCTCTTTTTTAGCAGTCCGGTTCGCAATGCCAAGGGAGATATATTAGGTGTATTGCGCGTTTCATACAATGCTACTGTCGTTCAGCAGTTAGTAACTCGACAAACTGAACGGGCTGGACTGAAATCATTTGCTATTCTTTTAGATGAAAATAATATTTATCTGGCACATAGCACTGCACCAAAACTACTTTTTAAATCAATTGTGCCTCTGCCTTTGGATGTTGTAACTCAACTGCAAAAAAAAGGGCGTTTGCCGAATTATCCTCCTCAAGAATTGGCAACTAATGAGTCAAAACTTAAAGAAGCATTGGATAATCACCAGTCGTATTTAATTGCATCTTTGTCAGCAACACGCAATCAAGTTAATTTGATTGCGATCGCTCGTTTAAAATATAAACCTTGGTCTGTGTTGTTTGCACAGCCTCTTGCTGTTGCCCTAGCACCTGTAGAAAAGCAAATTCGTCACGCAATGTTTCTATTTGCAATTATCGCTTCAGTAGTGACAATCATCGCTTTTGCCATTGGGCAACTGCTAACAGAGCCAATAATTTATCTTACCAATATAGTTTCCCAGTTTACCGCAGGTAACTTAGATATCCGGGCCAAAATAAATTCAAAAGACGAAATAGGTCAACTTGCGAAGTCGTTTAACAACATGGCACTTCAGTTACAAACATCTTTGGAAACTTTAGAACAACGGGTACAAGAGAGAACAACAGAGTTAGTAGTTGCTAAAGAAAAAGCGGAAGATGCAAATCATAAACTAGAACAACTGGTAAATTTGGATGGTTTGACTCAGGTAGCTAACCGTCGCTGTTTCAACGAACGGCTGCAAGCAGAATGGAAACGCCTTACACGACAACAACAACCTTTCTCATTGATTTTATTCGATGTTGATAAATTCAAATCTTACAACGACTACTATGGTCATCTTGGAGGCGATGATTGTCTAATCAAAATAGCACAAACAGTACAACAGACAGTTCATCGTCCTGCCGATCTAGTGGCGCGTTATGGTGGAGAAGAATTTTCGGTACTCCTTCCCAATACTGACTTAGCAGGAGCAGTGAAAGTAGCAGAAAATATTCAGCAAGCAATTTACAATCGGGCTATTCCCCATGCACAGTCTGATATCAAGAATATCGTTACTGTTAGTTTGGGTATTACTTGTGTCATACCTACTTGCGACATCAAGCCAGATACACTCATCGCTTCAGCCGATAAAGCCCTATATAATGCCAAACAACAGGGGCGCGATCGCTATTGTACTCATTTAACTTGAGTCTCTAACGGAGGATTGTTTGCATTTTTACCAAATATTTCTGTTAAACCAGTATACGTAGGTAATCTATAAGATAGCTTTCAGACTAGATTACTTGATTATATCTTCATACTGCGCCATCTAGAGTACTTAAATTGCTTTTAAAATGTTTTTATTGATGCTTGTATAAAAAAAGTGCGATGCCTGCGGCGGGCGTAGTTATTATGGGATAAATTTAATATCAAAAAAACCATTTTAAAATTTCAGCAAAGGTTTTTTCAAAAAATCATAGAACTAAGGAGCAAAAAGTAGTAAATATTTGATAATATTCAAAAAATAACAAAATTGGAATAACAGAATTATAAGTTCTGTAGATAAAGCATGGTTTGTAGGTACGGATTGGTTGCATCTAGCTTAATAATTTTCTTTGGGTTTGGTTGTAGCAATGGGGCGAATTCATGGACAGAAAATACCACACAAGTTGTTCAGGAAACTAATGTAAACCAGCTTTTTGTAGAAGCTAAGGCTAGCCAAAAGGCAGAAGTTTTATTTGCTCAAGGCAATAATTTATTAGATAGACAGCGTTACGAAGATGCAATCAAAGCATACGACAAAGCGATCGCCATGAAAGCTGAGATTGCTGAAGCTTGGATAAATCGCGGCATAGCTTTAACATCACTGCATCGCTATCAAGAAGCGATTGCATCTTACGATCGAGCGATCGCCATCAACTCTGACAAGGATGAAGCTTGGTATAATCGTGGCATAGCCTTAACATCTCTGCAACGCTACAAAGACGCTCTTGCATCTTACGATCGAGCGATCGCCATCAAGCCTAACAAATATGAAGCTTTAACTAACCGGGGCATTGCCTTAACAAAATTGCAACGCTATCAAGAAGCAATTGCATCTTATAATAAGGCGATCGGCATCAAAAAAGATTTGCATCAAGCATATTACAACAAAGCTTGTGCTTATGCTTTACAAGGCAATGTAGAATTAGCAATTGAAAACCTAGATCGAGCGATTCAATCTGTTCCTGCAAAATACAAAAAATTAGCTAAAACTGACCCTGACTTTAGCAAAGTGCGTAGTCAAAAGCGGTTTCAGGAATTAGTGCAATAGACGAGCATTAGGGAGTCGGTGCTGTGAGGCCACTAGCTGAGATTTTCAAACCAAGCTTCTAAATCTGCAACAGAAGAAAAATCCAGCAACGCCTCACCGAGATTTTCTAACTCAGGGGTTGACAGATTTTCAATTCTGCCCTTCATTTGTGGGCTAATTTCTCCCAAGCGACGGTTAAGTAGGCGCATTAGCAATTTTAATTCTCCTTGCTTTTCCCCTTGTTCAAGTCCTTGTTCAAGTCCTTGTTCAAGCCCTTGTCGCATCCAACTGGTAACTATCTGCATAACTTTTTCTTGCTCTTTTGGTTCAATGGTAGCAAGTTGTTCTTGAAACACGACTTCTTCTTGGGAATTCAATTCTAAGTATGTATCAATAAAGCCGGAAATTAACTGTACTTGTGCTGGGTTAAGCCCAAGACTTGTTAACAACTGTAATGATGTCAGTTTGACTTGGGGACGTTCATTTGCATTCATCCGCATTTTTGCCATCAAAGCACTAGCTACAGGATTTGGCTGATTGACAAAATCCTGCCAATGCAATTGATTTAGCTGGATAACATCATAATTAAACTCTAAGTTGTCCTAAGTCAATTGTCCTTTGTCCTTGGTAAACACAAATGACTAATGACAAATGACTAATGACTAATAACGGTCTACACGGAGTTTGTGCAATATGTAGGCGCGTTAGCTTAGTGCGATCGCTTGTATTCTTCAAGCAATTTCGGCAAGCTATCGTAGCCATCGACACCAATGAATTTAACGATATTATTTTGAGAATTTGCTATTACTTGTTCTACAGCGTCATTTCCTAATTTACTTTGTAAAATTGTCACTAAACCAGCCGCTTGTCGCCATTCCGCCGCAGTAATTTGTTCTAATAAATACATCCCCAGGCAGCTATTATATAGTGCTGTTTCTAAATGATTCAAGCTGTAATGACTTTCCGCTAAATACAAAAAGTTTAACCCTTGGAGATATTTGTCACCAGAAGATTGCACCGCCTCAGTACCTTTTTCTAAGTATTCTATGGCAGCTTGGGATTTTTCTAAGGCGACGTGGGCAATACCAAGACTTACATAACAAAGGGCTTGAGTTTGGCGTGCAGCCAAGTTAATACCAAATGGTGAATTACGCAATTTTTCTGACAATTCTAAACCCTGGTGCAAGTATTCTATTGGTTGTTCGTAAATATCTGCTTCTATGCGTTCTGTCTGCTGCGCCGCAAACACTTCGCTATAGCCCAAAGTTGCCAAGGCGTGGGCTTCTCCAAAGCGATCGCCTGCTTGACGAGCTAAAATTAATGCCCTCTGGCTATAATTAATTGCCTGAGAATAATCTTTTTGAGCAACGCAAATACGGCTACTGTGGTTGAGATTGGCAATTTCACAGGGCCGATCCCCGGCTTGGCTGGCAATTTCTAAAGCTTGTTGGTGGAATGAGTTGGCTTGTGGATATTTACCTAAAATAAATTGAGAATAACCCAACAGCGTTAGTATCCGGGCTTTTTCTTGGGTATCTTCCACTTCTTGGAGTGGTGTATCTAAGTAATCCATCGCATCTTGCAACGCATCTCTCCCAAAAAAGGCAAATACTCCGCCGTAAAGGGGAAAGTATTGGCGACGGGCAAAAGTTCTGAGAATTTGTAAAACAATTTGAAAACAGGCTTTCGCTAATTCTTCGCCTTTGGTGCGATCGATATTGGTAGCGACACGAAAACCATCAGATAATTCACACCAAACCACAGCAAAACTGAGAAAAGTCGCAATAGACGCAGATGTACCCCATTTGGAATCATGGGGTTGTCTTTCAAACAAAGTCACCAAACTTTGCTGCATTCTTTGGACAATTATTGTTAACTCCACCCAGTCTTTCATGTAGATATAAGGCTGGCAGACAATTACTTCTGTTGCAGATATGCCATCAGCTAATGCAGAAAATAATATTTGTGTTAATGGAGTGCTAACTTTTTCTGCCCACGAAGCCCAAGGTTCTTGTTTTAGTTGAGACTGTGTTAATTCTAATGGAGTTTTTGTTGATTCGTAAATCCAACTCACAAGAGAAGCTTCTAATTGCTGATAGGATTCTACACCGCTAGTGATGCCGATCGCTAGTTGTTTTATTTCTTGTTTTCGGTGAAGATCTTCATCAGCAGATACCGCTGCTTTTAATTGGTGGGCTAGTTGTTGTAATTGACTTTGGCTGAAAACTTCGTTTTGGTTGGGATCGATGATTTGTAAAAAAACTGAAAAGCGAGAAGCTTGTGAGGCTGTGAGAATTTCTTGCACAGCTGCGGTAACTGCGGCTCGATCGCGTTTTTGTTTTTGGACTCGTTCCCATTCGCTTTCAATATTTTGTAATGTTTTCAGGGTACGATTTAAACGAGCTTTTTTCAACTCAAGAGTTTCTCTTTGGAACAAGTCCGGAGAAACGATCGCTTTATTGAGTTCGGATTGTGTAGAATTCAAGCGATCGCTCAAACAGCGTTCAAAGATTTCACCATTACCAGGGCCAACATTTTCTATTAATTGACGATGTATATATTCTTGAGAACGGATTTTACCTGTAAGGGCGGTACTAACAATTTCTTCTATTAATTTCTGATACCTGTGAGATAAGGAATTAGGTACTGCATCTGGGGTAGGTTCTGCTACTATATCATCTGTTTCATAACTAGAGTTAAGATTTACTAAACTTTCCTTATAAGTAGGTAAACTTGGTATTTCTTCTTGATTTGGTGTTTCTAAGCTTTTGGGATTATTTTTTAATTTGGATAAGTGATAATCTGCTAAAGAACCGCAAGCAAATTCTTCCCGAAAGCGGTCTATTTTTGTAGTTGAGTATAGTTGACGCTGACGATATTTCTGAGACCAAAAAGCAGAAAGTATTAAGCCTGATATGACTCCTATACCAATGCCTGTAAGAGCTAGCTTTGGAATTTCCAAAGTATCAATTTCTTGTCCAGATTCGACGCTTACATTAGAAGATGCACTTTCAGCAACGGCATAGTCATTTGTGTTACTTAGCTGGACGCTAGTTGCGATCGCCGCAACCGACAGTACCAATTTCAATATTAACTTTGATTTCCACATAATCTGACAGTTTATAAATATGTTGTCTTTTTTTGGGTTTCTTCGGATTTTACGTCAGACAAAAATAAACCACTGTTTTTTTTGTCAACTAACTGTTTTTCCAACAAATGGAGATTCAAAAATCAAGCTAACTATTAGGTCGTGGCAAAAATAAACTGACCATTTGCCATGCGTTCACAGCTTGTATTATTCAGTATTTCTTCATTTGAATTTTGAATTTTAATTTTGTTTTAATAGACTCTTTTTTATTAAGTAAATAGACATAATTAAATGCAAAATGCAAAAGTTTAAAACCCCGATCGACACTGGCTTTTCCCTTCTGCCTAGCCTGCGGCAACGCTTACGCGAACTACCTCCTGCCTTCTACTTAATACAATTCAACTCATGAATAGAAAATAAACTTTCATAACACTAATTTTCGGAAGATATTCTTAATTCTTAACATTTATTTATGCGCGTAGTAATGATGCTAAAGCAATATTTGATAGCAGTTGCCAGTTAGGTTAGGACATTAACCGATATTAAAACCCCAACACCAAGCCAGTTTCAAGCCTATTGCCTGTTCCCTGTTCCTTAATATAACTTGTGGCTGATGGCGATCGCATTCCTTAACTAAAAAATATACTGATAAATGAAAATTTTTAGCAAACAAATATCACAATACAAAATTATTACTTCGGGGATCTATTAGGCAGAATAACCCATTATAGCCTTCACCGATGTGTCTCCCAAAACGCAGTAAAAAAAGCATCATTAAATATTCGCAATCTTGCTTATAAGAAACTAAGAAATGCATGTTAATGTTTTAATCTCATCGTCTTGCCTTAGCGCCTTTTGATATGCATCTGCACTATTTACATCCCCAACACCTTGAAGAATTAGTCAAGAGTAGTGGTATAGACTTACACTTAGTGCAACTTAATTTTCAGTCGCTCCAAGGTGTAGCTGCTTATGAGTATTTGTTGATTTCTGAGCTACTTCCGCGCACCAATACTGGAATGGTAAAAAGTAGTTGGTTGGAGCGTTATGCTCATATCACCGAAGGTGGTTGGTGGTGTTCTGGACTAGACCCCTTGAATAATTGGCAAATGATGGAATGGGGGTGCTTTAAGCCAAACCAACCGCGACAAAATAACAAAGGCAAATCCATCAAATACGAACATCCCCCCAGCACGCCAACGCGGGTGTTTTGTTTGCGGGTAACGTTCCAAATCTGGCAGCAAGTTGCAGGGCGTTACAATTTACCCATGCCCGATGATATCACCATTAACCCTGATGGCGAAGCTAGGGGTTTTTGGCAATGGGTGATGGAAAAAAATATTTCTCTCATCATCTGCGAGGGTGTGAAGAAAGCAGCGACGCTGTTGACACAAGGATATGTAGCTATTGGCGTTCCTGGAATTACCAGTGGTTATCGCGTCGTCAAAGATGAGTTTGGTAAAGTTACCCGTCGTCAATTGATACCCGACTTAGCGATGTTTGCGACGACAAAGCGTCGGTTTTATATTTGCTTTGATTTTGAAACTCAACCTCAGAAAATTGCTGCTATTAATAATGCCATTTCTCAACTTGGTTGTTTATTCCAGCAAAAAAATTGTCCTGTTAAAGTTATTGAACTTCCAGGAAAAGAAAAAGGAGTTGATGATTTTATTGTTGCCAAAGGTGTAACTAACTTCGATAAACTTTATCGGCAAAGTCTTGATTTAGAAATATATCTTGCCCAAACCAAACCCCACACCGAGTTAAACATTCCTGCTGCCCTAAATTTTAACCGTCCTTATATAGGTGAAATTCCTTTTCCCACATCTGGATTAGTAGGAGTCAAATCAGCAAAAGGAACAGGTAAAACCACAGCCCTGCATAACGTTGTTCGGCAAGCCAAAAAGATTAATCAACCTGTTTTATTAATTACTCATAGAATCTTATTAGGACGATTTTTGTGTGAAAAAATTGGGATTCAGTGGGGAGTAGGGAGATGGGGAGCAGGGGAGCAGGGGAGCAGGGGAGCAGGGGAGCAGGGGAGCAGGGGAGCAGAGGAGCAGGGGAGCAGGGGAGCAGGGGAGCAGGGGAGCAGGGGAGCAGGGGAGAGTTTTTGTAAAAGTTCTTTCTCCTGTGCCCCTCTGCACCCCCGCACTTCTGCCCCTCCGCCTCTTCTGCCCAATGACCCATGCCCAATGCCTAAATCTTTCGGTTTATGCATTGATTCGATTTGGAAATTGAACCCTGAAGATTGGCATGGGGCAATAGTAATTTTGGATGAAGTCGAACAATCTTTATGGCATTTACTAAACAGTAATACTTGTAAGCATAAACGTGTAAAAATCTTAAAAATATTCCAAGAACTAATTGCTACAGTTTTAAAAACTGGAGGCTTAGTAATTGCCCAAGATGCCGATTTATCAGATGTTTCACTTGAATATTTACAGGGATTATCAGGAATTAAATTAACACCTTGGGTAGTTATTAACGAATGGAAACCCCAGCAAGGTTGGGACGTGACATTTTATGATTCACCAAATCCAACACCCTTAATTCATCAACTAGAATTAGATTTACTTGCCGGACGTAAATGCTATGTTACTACCGATAGTCGTGCTGGGCGTTATAGTTGTGAAACCATTGAAGGTTATTTGAAAGAGCGATTACAAAAATTAAGACGACAGTTTCCTCAAACTTTAGTAGTTAGTAGCCACACTACAAACACACCCGGCCACGCAGCAGTTGATTTTATTGCAGCGATTAATCAAAAAATAGCTGAATATGACGGTGTTTTTGTTACTCCTAGTCTGGGTACGGGAATTAGTATTGATGTTCAACATTTCGACCGAGTTTATGGCATTTTTCAAGGCGTAATTCCTGACTCAGAAGCGCGACAAGCATTAGCAAGGGTGCGGGATGATGTACCGAGGGTTGTCTGGTGCGCTAAGCGAGGTATTGGTTTAATTGGTAGCGGTAGTACAAATTATCGCTTGCTATCTGATTGGTATCAGGAAAATCAAAAAGAAAATTTAGCTTTGCTCAGTCCTTTACATAAAATAGACGTGGATTTACCTTTAGTTCATGACCCAATTCATCTACGAACTTGGGCAAAATTATCTGCAAGGGTAAATGCATCAATTCGCCTTTATCGTCAATCAATGCAAGATGGTTTAATTGCTGACGGGCATATAATTAAGCTGCGGAGTAATGCTGTTCACAATAATATTATTCGAGATTTACGCCTTGCTTTTTTGGCGAGCGATCGCGATGATTTAGAAACCCGCAAAAGGTTAATTCTAGAAATCGTCCAAGTCCAAAAAGATTGGGCACAAAGCCGTCAAAAAGCTAAAGACATTAAACGCAAAATCAAAGAAATTAAACAACAAAATCAACTAGTAGCAGCAACATCTGTAGCTAATGCTAAAAATATCAATTATGTAGAATACCAACAACTATTAGTTAAACATTCTTTAACTGATGAAGAACGCAATCAACTAAACAAATATATTCTCAGGCAAAAATATGGAATAGAAGTTACTCCCACTCTAAAATTGCAGGACGATCGCGGATATTATAGTCAATTATTAATTCACTATTATCTGACTCATGAAAGTGAGTATTTTCATATCAGAGACCAGCAAGAATGGCATCAGCAATTATCTTGGGGTGAGGGTAAAGTTTTTCTACCAGATTTAAAAACTTACACTCTCAAAGTTGAGGCAATGAGAGCGTTAGGAATGCTGCAATTCTTGGAAGAAGGACGAGAATTGAGGGAAAATCATGATGATTTAATCTTGCTGAAGAATGTTGCTTTTCAGCATAGCAAGCACATTAAAAGAGTCCTTGGTATTAATTTGCTTGGAGAGAAAGAACAACTTCGGGGAATCAAAATACTCAGCCGATTGTTAAATTTATTAGGTTTGAAGCTGAAGCAAGTAAATGAAGTTTATCAAATCGATCCAGCAACGCTAAATGATGGCAGGGAAAAAATATTTGCAGTTTGGCATCAACGAGATGAATTGATGTTGGCTCATGTTAAGAGTGGTGGCTATAGGGTGGCTGATTATTCGTCAGCATGGAAGGTTGAAATTATCGAAACCAAGCTTGAAAAGTTAGACCAGAGATTGTCAAAGATATGAAAAGGGACTGGGGACTGGGGAGATGGGGAGCAGGGGAGATGGGGAGCAGGGGAGATGGGGAGCAGGGGAGATGGGGAGTAGGGAAGAAGTGACAATAGTATTTCCCCTCTGCCCCTCTGCCCCTCCGCTCCTCTGCCCCTCTGCCCCTCCGCCCCTCTGCCCCTCTGCCTCTTCCTATGCCCTTTACAAAACAGATTGCCGCTTGAGACGTTTGTGAGCATACATTAACTCGTCAGATCTGGCGACTAGTTGTTCTAGTGACATATTAGTCTCTGGTGAATAACGCTGTATTCCCATACTCATGGAAATTTCATAGCTACGGTTTTGTTGTTGATTGAAGTTGGCAATGTTTGTTTGCAAATGTGTTTGGATGTTTTCTGCTTCTTTGAAATAGCTGGAAATGAAAACAATGAACTCATCTCCACCCAAGCGAGCAACAATATCGGACTTGCGAAAACTTTGCTTGAGTAATCGGCCAGCATCAATAATCAAAGCATCTCCGACATCGTGGCCAAGGGTGTCGTTAATCTGTTTTAGTCCGTCTAAATCAATGAAAATTACCCAACATAGAAGTTTCATCCGGCGAGCAATTTTTAGTTGTTGTTCAGCCAGTAGGAAGAAGCCACGCCGATTATGCAAGCCTGTTAGTTCATCGGTTAGCGATAACTGTCTTCCTTCGATCTCTGCTTGTTTGCGGTTGTGAATTTCTCGGATGAGTTCCATCTGGGCGATCGCCTGACGACTGAGGCGATACAATGCATCTAATTGCTGGTCATTTAATCGGCGCTCAATCATATCGATGACACACAATGTCCCGACGGCAAACCCATTGGGCGTAACTAGCGGTACACCAGCGTAAAAACGAATTTTGGGATGATTTTTAACTAAAGGATTATTTGCAAAGCGATCGTCTTTGCTGGCGTTGGCAACTATTAATATCTTCTGTGGTTGCAGAATTGTATAGGAGCAAAAAGCCCAGTCTCTGGGTATTTCTCTCACTTTTAGCCCCACTTTAGATTTAATCCATTGGCGATCGCTATCAATTAAGCTAATTAAAGCAATTGGAGTCTTACAAATGTAGGCAGCAAGAGCAGTCAGGTCATCAAATCCTTGTTCCGGCAGGGTATCGAGAATATTGTAATCCTCTAATGCTTTGAGCCTTTCTGCTTCATTTTCAGGTAAAGGAGCAGGTCGGATTTTCACAGATGAGTGTCTCAACTTGAGGCAACAAAGTCCGCTAGGCTGGAAATTTTGCAATAATCGCAGGATTCTCTCTCGAAGGTCAAACCCCCATGATAAAAACATCTCTGCAACGGAAATTAAAATTCGCTTGAATCTTGTACAGAGATATTCTATTGCATTATTATTTTCTTCATGCCTTCGGTCTGCTCTGTTGTTCATTTCACTCTAGCTTTGAGTATGCAAAGTCCCTGGGTATGTAAATGCTTACAAGGTCTTGTGCCCAAAGCCAGGTTGAAAACGATCGATATCGGCTAAAAATTATCAAAACTTATGAAATTGTAAGACTTCTTCGTTAAAGCTTGATATTTTTAATACTAGAAACTTGCCTAGACCCTGAGAAAAGTTTAGGAAATTATTCTGAGGGTTTACAGATCTCCAACTTCTTTAAGAAGTCGGGGATCTGAACACCCACAGATCGCTACATCTAATGCGGTATTTTAGTTATGTCAGTCCACTATCTAAGATTTACTGAATTCTCATAGGAATCTAAAATTCCACTGCGAATAATTAGTTGCGGCCAAATTAATATAAAAAATCCCATCCAGGTGGCTACAGGGATGGAAATGAGAACTGTTAGCCAGATAGTTTTAAATAATAACCAGCTACCAGCAATCAGCGTCACACCTGTAAGCAGTATAGACCAAGGTTGACACCACCAAGGTTTGTAGTTCCAGGGATTGAGGGATTTTTGCTCAGACATTAATTTTATTTGGCAAATGTGCAAATGTTCCTCGAACAAGTTTAAACGTTATAGTGCTTTTTTTCTTCCGTAGCTTGCCTACTGGGGGAAGCAATAAATGTCCAAGTTGCCATATATGTCCCATCAAATATACTCGAATAATCAGCATTACTGTCAGAAATAAACCAATCAGGAGTTACCTTTTGCTGCCGAACTCTTTCATCTAAGCCGATTTGTAAGGAGATATTTTCGTGAACAATTTTTGCTTTGGCAATTTCTAGCATTTTTTCTACTGAATTTTGCAGCCATTCTGCTCGAACAAATAAGGTATGAGATGGATGGTTTCCATAAGCAAAAGGTACAACGATCGCCAGATATCCTCGATCGTTTAGTATTTTATCTAAGCAGAATTGAATAATTTCTAGATCGTCTTTTTTTTCTTGGGTTTCTTTGTTAACGCTATGAAATAGCAAGCCGGCTAAGACAACAGCATCAAATTTTTGATTTTTTTCAACTACTTCAGATAGGAAAAGCGATAAATCTTTCCTCACAAACTTTCTATTTGGGTAAACCTTTAAACATTGTTCAATAGCTAATTCACTGTGATCGACTCCTAAATAGTCGCATCGCACAGGTAAATATTTGCTTAAAGCGCCATTACCGCAACCTAAATCCAATAAAGAGAAGGGCTTGTCTTGAAAAGTTTTATCTAGAAAACTAGATGTAGGTGTATAACGCGTGAAATTTTCCGGTGCTAGAAAGTAAGAATAATAGTCATCTTCAAAACGTTCTTCTTCAGATGTTTTGCGTTCGGGAATCAAATTAGTCATTATCAAAACCTTTGATTACAAGGTTACTTTGATTTTCCTAAGCTATGAAAACCCTTAATTAAACAAGTATTTAGTTTGATAGCTTTTTTCGGAAAAGCAACGAGTAACTAGTTTTCCATTACCAGAATATTTGTTGTTGTTAATTTAAAAAATCTGTTGGAAGTTAGATTATAAATTCATCCTTATACAGGTTGCCAAAAGTACTTTAAGAGTGCTGTTTCACTGAATGCCAACACTATTTTTGACTACCAATTCACTAAAGCAGTAGCGTGTCAAGTTTTGTCATATTCTATTTGTCCATAATCAAGTTTGATAATTCGGTCTGCTAAATGAAAATAGCGATCGTCATGGCTAATTACCAAGACTGTTTTCCCACGCGATCGCAGTTCTGGTAAAATTTGAGTATAAAATATTCCTTTGAATATTGGATCTTGATCCGCTGCCCATTCATCGAATAGATAAATTGGTCTATCTTCCAAGTATGCTGTGAGTAAAGCTAGGCGTTTGCGTTGTCCTTGAGAAAGAGCAGTGGTAGAAAGTTGTCCGTTTTCAACTTTTACTTTATGGTCTAATTGCAGCTGTTTAATATATTTTGTAGCTTGAGTATCTAAATTTGAATTTTTTAATCCTAAAAGTTCGTCAAATAAATAAAAGTCGGAAAACACTACAGAAAAATGCTGCCGATACCATTCGCGGTTTTCTTGATTAATTAACTCGTTATCAAACAAAATTTCGCCACTAACCGGAATATAAAGTCCAGTAATTAGTTTAGCTAAAGTAGATTTACCGCTACCATTTCCGCCGACAATGAAGACTAATTCCTGAGGATACAATGTTAGGTCAATCGGCCCGAAGATAAAGCTATTGTCTTCTTGATTTGTGTAGTAAGTATGTGTAATATTGTTGAATTTTAAGCTCTGCCACGAAGTTTTCATAGCAGGTGGAATAGTTGATACTTCAGAACGAGTAGCTAAAGATAAACCCAATGAATCTATCTTTTGTAAAGCAATGCCGGCTTTACTTAATAGAGGAAGTTTGCTGATGATGTTATCCATTGGTAACACCAAGTAAGTGAAAGTCAAAATGTACCCAGAGAGAGTTGTAGCATCAAGAGTTAGTAAATTAGGCAGCACAAACAAAACAAAACCGATCGCAAAAAAGAAAACGAGTTGACCCCAGCTAGAAGTTGTAGCAAAAAGAGTTAAACCCTTAACATTATGATGGCGAAATTCATTAGCAGTTGCTTGCAGCTTTTGTTCTAAAAAAACTTGACGCCGCTGATAATTAAGCTTGAGTTCTTTGACTCCTTCGGTAATAGTGCGAAAATGCTTAAACAGTCGGTCTTCATCATCACGAGCCAGAGCTAAAAATTTTCTGCCTTCAGTTAATAGCCACTGGCAACTAGCGATCGCTACTATGGAAATACCACAAACCATCACCAATACCAACCAAGAAAGCCAGGTGATATATCCAATGCAACCCACAACGATCGCTAAATTAATAAACAAAAAAGGCATCTGATAAACAGCATTAGCAACTGCTTGAATATCCTCAGTTAAAGTTGCCAATAATCGCGCATTACCCAAATCTTCTAAATGACTCAACTCAGAACCAAGAATTCGCCGACTCAAATGCATTCGCAACTTTAAAACTGCATTCTGAGAAAGCCGAATCAGCATCACTTGGGAAATAATACTGGTAATCAGCGCAACTACCGCTAATCCCGCAAAACCCCAAGCTATAGATGTAAAACGCCCAGGACTACCGCTACTAGCAGCACGGCTAATCAAAGCAATCAAGCCAGCACTACTACCGCCACTCAAGAATCCAGTAACGATCGCGATCGCCACCATACCCCAAGCAGAACGTAAAATAAAGTAAATCAAATTCATGATAGACGCCTATGCCCCATGCTTAGGGACTGGGAGATGAGGAGATGGGGGAGTGTGGGGAGTGTGGAGAGTATGGGGGGAAAGATTTCTTCCCTATCCTCCCACACCTCCCACCCCTCCCACACTTCCTGCTTGCTCCATGCCCTATTTTCAAGTAAGTTTTCTATCTTACAATTAAAAACTTCTGAAAGATCGCGGTAAGCTAGTTGGAATTCAAGCTGATTGCGTCAGTAGATTGTTAAATTAGCTGCTCAGTTTTCCGGGGTGAAATTTGTAATGACTGTAAACCTGAAGTCTTTAGAAAACCCAATTGCTCTGGCGGCAGATTCCAAAACCGCTGCTAATACTGAAAAAAACCGCTACATTCCCTTGCATCATCGGCGTATTCTTTGTATCTTTCCCAAGTACAGCCGCTCATTTGGGACATTTCATTACGCCTACCCACTCATGGGTAATGTCCGAGCTTTTATGCCACCCCAAGGTATTTTAATTGTGGCTGCTTACTTACCTCAAGAATGGGAAGTCCGGTTTATTGATGAGAATGTCAAATCAGCAACTAAGGCTGATTACCAATGGGCTGATGTGGTAATTGTCAGTGGAATGCACATTCAAAAACCACAGATTAATCAAATTAATGAACTTGCCCATCGAGCTGGCAAAATCACAGTTATCGGCGGCCCTTCTGTATCTGGTTGCCCAGAGTATTATCCAGAATTTGATATTTTACATTTGGGTGAATTGGGAGATGCAACCGATCGCCTCATCGAGTATCTAGACCAACACTCCGAACGTCCCCAAGGGCAAATTCGCTTTGAAACTAAAGAACGTTTGCCTCTGACTGAGTTCCCCACCCCAGCTTATCATTTATTAAATATCAATGATTATTTCCTAGCAAACGTCCAGTTTTCTAGCGGTTGCCCTTATCGTTGCGAGTTTTGTGATATTCCAGAACTCTACGGACGCAACCCCCGGATGAAAACCCCAGAGCAAGTTGTCGCTGAGTTAGATGCAATGCTGCGATCGGGCAATTTGGGAGCAGTATATTTTGTCGATGATAACTTTGTTGGCGATCGCCGCGCTGCCATGAAATTACTTCCTCACCTAATCGACTGGCAAAAGCGCAATGGCTACCCCATCCAATTTGCCTGCGAAGCAACCCTCAACCTCGCTCAAAGCCCCAAATTGCTGGAGATGATGCGCGAAGCCTATTTCTGCACCATCTTTTGCGGCATTGAAACGCCAGAACCAGAAGCCCTCCATGCGATCTCCAAAGACCAAAACCTGAGTATGCCGATTTTAAAAGCGATTCAGACTTTAAATAGCTATGGCATGGAAGTAGTTTCGGGAATCATCATCGGCTTAGATACAGATACACCAGAAACAGGCGATCGCATTCTCGAATTTATTCGCGCCTCCCAAATTCCCATGTTGACAATTAATTTACTCCATGCATTGCCGAGAACTCCTTTATGGCGGAGATTAGAAGCAGAAGGACGACTTGTATTTGATGAAAACCGCGAATCGAATGTAGAGTTTTTAATGCCTTACGAGCAAGTTGTCGAAATGTGGCGGCGCTGCATCACCACAGCTTATGAGCCGGAATTTTTATATCAGCGGTTCGCGTACAACATGGAACACACTTACCCAAACCGCATCAAAGTCCCCAACAGCCCAGCTCGTACTTCTGGGGCTAATATTCGCAAAGGTTTAACTTATTTAATCAATATTTTGTTGAGGATAGGTATATTTAGTAACTATCGCCAAACTTTTTGGAAAATGGCGAAACCAGCACTAAAAGCAGGCGATATTGAAAGCCTGATTCACGTCGGGCTTGTGGGGCATCATCTGATTAAATTTGCCCAAGATTGTGCCAAAAACGAAGAATCAGCTTCGTTCTATTCCCAGAAAATCCTGACTAAGGTTCGTAGCTAGTAGGTATTTTAGCCGGGATGCTCTAAGGGTGTCTAACGATCGCTTGCGTTGTTAATGCATCGTCCTGCGTCGTTGATGCATTGCCCTGCGTTATTAATGCATTGCCCTGCGTTGTTAATGCATTGCCCTGCGTTATTAATGCATTGCCCTGCGTTGTTAATGCATCGTCCTGCGTTGTTAATGCATTGCCCTGCGTTGTTAATGCATTGCCCTGCATTAGGCATCTTGTAAAAAACAATGTAGAAACGTAGCATTGCTCATTGGTGTAAACTTAAGCTCAAACTGTTGCCCGACAATCGTTTTACCCCACCCCCAACCCCTCCCCTTGCTAAGGGGAGGGGCGGTTTTGCGTCAGCAAAGCCGGGGTGGGGTAACGCGGGATCTTGATGGTAAGTGAGTAGAACTCGCTCATCACGTTTTCATCAGAGTTTCACGTTAAGTTGACACTAATGAGCAATGCTACGTCTCTACACAACGATTTTGGGTAAATCCTGAATTCCCCTATACGACATACAGCGTAGCTAACCTAATGTATGATTTAATTCCCAGAAAATTTATGTAAAATAATAATCTATATCTCTAGACAGATGTGGCAATTATCAGTCTAGATACTTAAAGACCACATCAAATTCAACTTCATTTATGACGACAAAGACTTGGGATGCTCAACTTGCTTACTGGCTAGTTCGACCTCTAAAAGACAGTTGGGTAAATCCCAATCATCTCACCACAGTCCGACTAGTAACAGGACTGGCTGCTGCTGTTGCATTGGCGGTTGGCGATAGTATTTGGTCTAACATTGGGACAATCGTGTTTGCTTTATCCAATTTTTTAGATCACACGGATGGTGAATTAGCCCGTTTGAGTGGGAAAAGCAGCAAATTGGGACATCAGTACGACCTTTTTAGTGATGCGATTATCCACATTCTCTTATTTATGGGCATTGGATATGGTCTTAGAGAAAGCGAACTTGGTTCGTGGGCGTTGCTTATGGGTATAATATCCGGCATATCTGTCGCTTGCATTTTTCATTTGCGAAACCAAATGGAACAGCGTTTAGGTAAAGAAGCCACCCGTCAACCAAATTTTGCCGGCTTTGACATTGAAGATGTGCTGTATTTGTTTCCCATAGTCGCCTTACTCAACGGACTACAACCGTTACTAATTGCAGCTAGTATTGGTGCGCCAACGTTTGCTATATGGGTAATTTGGCAATTTTTCGCACTCCCAAAGTCTCAAGGAAATTAGGGAGTAAGGAGTGTTGAATGATGACGTTGACTGATGGCTGAGGAGTTTAATGAAGCTTCAAACTGAAATTTATCAAACCATAGCAGCTGTTGATTATCAAAAACTGAAAGCTGAGTTTCAAGCACAGAATGAATTTTTAGTGCTTGAAAACTTTCTTCCTAATTCGATTCTCAATGAGTTTTTGAGTTTGTTACCATCGCTGGAACCTGCTATCAATCGTAACTATATTCCCAATCATAAAAAAGGCGGTAGTATTAGCCGCTATAGCTTAGATAAGCTAGCGCCGATTTTCGGAGAATTTTATCAATTAAATGCCCTTTTCAATTTTTTCAACGAAATTACGGGTGAAAAACTGCTTCCCTGTCCCGATCGCGATCCCCATACTTACGCGCTATACTACTACACTGAGCCTGGAGATCATATTCAATATCACTACGATACATCTTACTATCGCGGCAAACGCTACACAGTGTTACTCGGTTTAGTCGATCGTTCCTCAAGCAAGTTGGAATATCAACTCTACAAGGATATTCCGGAACGGGAAACACAAATGCGATCGCTTTCCTTAACTCCTGGTACCTTAGTATTATTTAACGGTGACAAACTTTACCATAGAGTTACTCCTTTAGGCGAGAACGAACAGCGAATCGTTTTGACTTTGGAGTATGTCACCGACAGCCGTATGGGTATGTTAAAACGTTTCGTCTCGAATATGAAGGATGCGATCGCCTATTTTGGTTTTCGCCAAGTTTTTCGCCATTAGCATAATTAATATCACTGGACGTAAGTCAAAAGTCAAATAAAAAAGACCGAAAAAATTTATTACTTGAGAAAGAAGCTACAAATTATTTAGTCATAGAAAATCAATTTTATTGATTGCATTTATAGAAATTCTATAAATTTGGAAATGGGAAATTTGATTGAATTTACCTTGTTCGCTCCTCGTAACCAAGGAGCAGTTTTAATTGGGTCATTTTCTGATTGGCAAGAAATCCCAATGCAAAAAAGCGAAGACGGTTATTTTCGCACTAAAATACAACTAAAAGACGGGGTTTATCAATATAAATTTCGCATTCAAACCAAAAGTCCCAATTTTGCACCTAATGAATGGATAGATATTATCGACCCGAAGGCAACAGATGTTAATGAAACAAAAAAACATGCCACAGTGCGAATTAAAGACGGTCAACGTATTGTTGATACTTATGTTTGGCAACACGATGAAATGCCGTTGCCTGATAATCGGGAATTAGTCATATATGAAATGCACGTTGCTGATTTTACCGGCGATGAGGTTGACTCTGATAAACGAGGTAAATATTTAGGGGTAATTGCCAAGTTAGATTATCTGCTTGAATTGGGAATAAATGCAATTGAATTAATGCCAGTTAACGAATACCCAGGTAACTATAGTTGGGGCTATAAAGTCCGCCACTACTTTGCGACAGAATCTAGTTACGGTTCCACAGAAGATTTAAAGCAATTAATAGACGAATGTCATGCTAGAGGCATTCGTGTTTTTATGGATGCAATTTACAATCATACAGACGAAGAATGTCCATTACTGCTCATTGACCGGAATTATTGGTACTACGAATACAAGCATTATCCAGAAGACCCAGATAATTACTGGGGACCAGAATTTAACTATGATAATTACGACGAAAAATTAAATGTTAAGCCAGCATGGAAATACATCGGTGATGTAGTCAAATTTTGGATTGAAGAATATCACATTGATGGAATTCGTTTTGATGCGGTACGCCAATTGGCTAACTTTGAATTTTTCAACTGGCTGACTAAGCAAGCAAAAAAACATGCTGCATCCAAGCATTTTTATAATATTGCCGAACACATTCCCGATACAAACACTGTAGTCAAACCAGATGGGCCATTAGATGGTTGTTGGCATGAAAGTTTTCGCTACTTTGTAGTTCCATATATTTGTGGAAAATCATTTGAATTAGAACAATTAAAGGAAATTTTAGACCCTAAAAAACAGGGTTACGCAACTGCCACTAATGTGATAAATTATTTGGCAACACACGATCGCCAACGTCTATTGCGAGAATTAGGCGATGCTGGTATCTTTGATGCAGAAGCATTTAAGCGGGCAAAGTTAGCAGCAGTCCTGTTAATGACAGCAATGGGTATACCAATGCTGTGGATGGGAGAAGAATTTGGCGAATACCAGCCAAAAAGCGAAAGTGTGACTCAACCACAAAAGATTACTTGGTCATTGTTGACAAGCGACCAGAACCATAATTTATTTAAGTATTATCAAAAACTGATTGCTTTACGTCGCCAAAACCTAGCCCTGCAAAGCGACAATATCGAATTTTTTCACGAAGACAAAAACAATAAAGTACTGGCTTACAGCCGCTGGGACAAACAGGATTCCCAGGTCGTCGTCGCGGTCAACTTTTCTGCCGTAAATCTAACTAAGTACGAAATTCCAAACTTTCCCAGTGCTGAGTATTGGCGAGATTGGTTCGGTAACTGTGAAGTGGAAACTCAAGAAGATAGTTTAGTCACTGACTTACCAAGCTATACAGCCAAGGTATTTGTCTGGCAGTAGTTTTAGAGGATGTTTAAAAAGCCCACCCCACAAAAGCTAATTGCATATTTTTTCATTTGTAATATCATCTCCCGCTAATCACTTATAAATACCGAATCTGTGCAAAAATCCCAAAAGTCTTTTCCCTCCTGCTCCCTGCCTCCCCTGCACTCTAAATCATAAGTTTTTAACAGGACATGATATAAGTCTCTAGTTGAAAGCAAATAAAAGCCCTCTGATAGCACAGAGGGCTTTTGGCAGATATGGTTAGCTAAGGGGGCAAAAATAACAGAACTAATGCAAACACTTGGTAAGTTGATGTGGATGCAATAGGTTGCTATGTAAATAAATAGTATCAGATGACTATCAGATACGATACTCATATACATCACATATGCAACGTTTAATTAGTATTAATGTTAACTCCAGCTAAAACCCTTGAAAAATACCATTTTTTGAGGTTTCAATAAACTCAATTTACCTTTAGTTTTAAAGCTGTACCAAGCGTATTTATAGTTTTTTAATCAAAACTTTATCAAATCTTTTTATCTTTAATAAGAGTATTTTACATTTTGCGATGTGTGTAATATAAAATATTACATGAACATTATATTCAGGTGCAAATATATCTGCTAAAATAGTAATTTTATAAAAATTTATCCCGATCGAATACAATAATTTCCTACCGAATTTAGATTTAGATATAATTTAATACACTCTAAATTTAGTTGAAGAATAATTACTTTTTCCACTAAAGTTAAAAATATTCACAATTTGCAAATTATGACCGAGCAATACAGAATTAAAAACTTAAAAGGCACTCATAAAGAAAAATAACAATGAAACAAGCCCCTATATGAAAAAGTTGAGGCAGTTTGTTGGTGGAGTTACCTCGCTTAATGGAACTGCCCTCAGATTGGTGGTTTTTGCCCTTGTAACGCCAGCTTTAAATTTATTTCTGGGGATTATATTTTTACTTTTTATTTCTTAATTCATTTGAAACTGAATTTTGGACGTGGTATGAAATAGTATTAAAATAATCTATACATCGAGCCATTTAACATATATGTAAATCATTATACAAGAGGAAATAAAATGTTATTTTTCTTTGTTAAAACTTTAATAGGATTGAAAAACACATGAAAAAAAAATTGTCACAAAGCTGGCTTGTTTCTCAATCTTCGATCCGCTTTTTAATTATCATCTTATTAGTAATAGGTGTCTTTTTTCGCTTCGTCAATATTGACAAAAAAATTTATTGGAGTGATGAAGTTGTATTATCATTACGCGTATCTGGATATACGCAGTCAGAAATGGAAGCCAATTTACGTAATGGTAATTTAATCAATGCAGAAGAATTTGATAAATACCAGTATCCTAATCCTGAGAAAACTACCATTGATGTTATGAAAGGCATAGCCTTAGAAGACTCACATATTTTGCCACTACACGTCTTGCTGACTAGGTTTTGGGTGAAGATCTTTGGTAATTCTGTAGCAGTGACGAGAAGTTTTTCGGCATTTATTAGTTTGTTAACTTTTCCTTGTATTTATTGGCTATGTAAAGAATTATTTCGGTCTTCGCTAACAGGATGGATAGCGATGGCATTGGTAGCCGTTTCACCTGCTCATGTCATATATGCACAAGAAGCACGAGCTTATAGTTTATGGATAATAACTATCTTAATATCCAGTGCGGCACTGCTGCGAGCTATGCGCCTGAAAACGAAAGTTAGTTGGTGCATTTATACAGTAACATTATCACTAGGATTTTATACCCATATATTTTTTGGTTTTATTGCTCTTGCACAGGCAATTTACGTAGCTATAATTGAACGCTTTCGATTGAGTAAAACCTCAATTTCTTACCTGCTTGCATCGCTTGTAGGGTTTATGACTTTTGTACCTTGGATTTGGATTATTATGACTAATCCTCACTCAGATGCAATATATTGGGCAAATGCAAAACAAACCTTATTTGATTCAGCTACAAGATGGGCTGGAATTATTAGTCGTGGGTTTCTTGATTTTGGTATTAGCCCTAGTGACTCCAAGGAACTTAGATTTGCTTTAATTCCTTTTATTGGAATTATTTTAACTCTAATCATTTATTCAATTTATGTTCTTTGTCGAAGAAACTCTAAAAGAGTATGGTTATTTATTTTAACATTAATTGGGTCTGTGGGGCTTCCCTTGATAATCTTGGATTTTGTGTTTCAAAAGCGATACGGTACTAGTCGATATACGCTTCCTTGCATTTTAGGCATACAGTTAACTGTTGCTTATTTATTAGCAAATAAAATCAGGTTTAATAATACTAAAATTTTCCAAAAAAAGCTTTGGTCAGTTGCAAGCGTGTTGATAATAATTATTGGGATCGTATCTTGTGGAATCAGTTCTCAAGCTCAGATGTGGTGGAACAAATTTCCGGAAAAATACGAACAATATCCGAAAATAGCGAACATAGTTTCTCAATACGATCGCGCACTTTTAATTAGCGATGGCAAAATAGTTCCAGAAATACAAATACTCGCTCACTTAGTTGTTCCAAAGGTGCAATTTCAAATTGTTAGTTCAAATAAATTACCAGAAATTCCTAGTGGTTTTACTGATATCTTTTTGTTCCAGCCTTCTGATTCTTTAAAAGCTGGAATTGAGAAAATTTATAACTTCAAGTTACAGCAGATAGACAAATTTCTCTGGAAAGCTATTAAATAGGACTTACGCAATATGTGACTGAAAACCTTATTCAAGCGTTGTGGTAATTCATGTAGACGCACAGCGGCTACTCTGCGAGAACGCTAAGAGCGAACCCGCAGGGTATTACCGCTACTTTCGTTATCTTTTGCGTAATACCAATTCTGTATGAAAATGCGTTTAATTTTTTTAACGAACCGCCTTCTCTACGAGAGGCTTCCGCCAACGCGCAGCGTCTCGTAGAGAAGAGCGCAAAGGCAAGAGTTTGAGAGAGTTTGGCGCAGCTTCACAAAGAAACGGTATAAGTTCTGATATAGTTAAACCGATAAAAACAGGCTTTTCCCTCCTGCCTCACTTCGGCTACGCGGAAATCGAGCGTACCTTGAGGGCAAGCAAGCTACGCGTAGCGTCTTGTAGAGAAGTCGAGATTCAGTGACCACCTGCCTCCTGCGTTCTACTTAAAACTAAAATTTAATCTTAAAGTGAAGCGGTACTACCGTGGGTATCTAAACTTTTCAAGAAGTATTGAAAATATAAGCCATCGAACTCACATTAAAAATTAATATCAATTAGCTCAGAATTAGGAAAATTAGAGCAAAAATATACTTGAATAAATCCATGATTTAAGTATATATCTCTATTATTGCGGCTTATGTCATCGCCCCTCGAACGCCCGCTAAAAATTGAAATCAGACTTCCATCTTCCCATCCTCACTTATTAGAAGGACTTGAGATATGGCTACGCTTGGGTTTAATATCCGATTCCCAAGTCAGGCAGCTATGCCGAGAATTTCTCACCTGTACGGTGGTGTTGCAACCCCAAACTCAAGTCGAAACTAAAGTAAAATTTGCAACTTCCGATCCTGTGGAACAGTTGCCTGTAGCTACTTTACAAGCTAGTAGCCGCAGACAACCGCCAGAAAAACCAGCCGAACCCAGCTTTATCAGCACAATGTTGCAGTCACTAGGGGCAGAATTGAGCGTCCGCTGGCTGCTTTTTCTAGGAGTATTTTTGGTAGTGGTGTCCTCTGGGGTACTGGCTGCTAGTCAATGGGAAAAATTTCCGGCTTCTGGACAGTATGGAGTTTTATTTGCTTATACTTTGAGTTTCTGGGGGTTAAGCTTTTGGGCGACTAGGCAAAATAATTTGAGATTGACAGCTCAGACATTACTGATTGCTACTCTTTTGTTAGTGCCAGTAAACTTTTGGGCTATGGATAGCTTTGGGTTATGGCAAAATCCTTTGAATTGGATTGTAGTTGCGATCGCCTGCCCTACCCTAACTGCTATTACTGTTTCAATCTCCAAAAATCGCACTCTTTTTCCCAATTTACATGCCGCCAAATTACCTATAGTAAATATTCTTGGACTGAGTTATCTGCATTGGGGTTGGCAATTCAAAGGATTTCCCTTAATTGCCGTTTATCTGGGAATCATAGCCACAACTATCATTACAGTCCTCGATAATCGCCATCCACATGTGGAAAATACAGGCGATCGCCACAATTTAAGTATTAGCTTACGCGCTACTGTAATTATTTATGCTTTAATTATCCTGCTAGTGCGGGCGATTTTTATTGCTGGGGTAAATGTCACGCAGTTGGGTTTAGCTATTGGCATTTGCGGCTGGTTGGTGACTTGGTTAGCACAGGAGGGAGGGGCAGGGGGAAATCAAGAAGTAACAGTAACATCTCCCTCATCTCCCCCTCTCCCCATCCCCCCATCTCCCTCATCTGCTTTACTCTGGGAAAAACTCGGTGCGATTTTACTTTTCTTGGGTTGGTTGGTTTCAGTAATTAATTATCCCTGGCAAGCGATCGCTGTGAGTGGTTTGGGTTTGTGGTTTGCAGGAAATCGCTTGCAGCGCTACAGTTTAAAAGTTGACTTAGCAGCGATTTTCGTCATTGGCTTACAGACAATTTGGCTCTTTTGGCGATTAGTACCGGAACGCTTACAGAATTTGGCGATGGCTATTGCTATCGGATTGACAAATTCTCAAAATGAACCTTCGGCGTTGCTGGGTGTGGTTTTGTTTCCCTACGTAATTTTGATGGTGGCGTTGACAGATAATTTGTATCGCGTCCAAAAACGAGAATTGGCTAGATTTGGCGAAGTACTTACTTTATTATTTGCAACGTTTCTCACAACCATCGCCCTAGTCAATCCTACGTTGCGATCGCTAAATCTGCTATTTTCCACCATCACGCTTGCCATCGTCACCAAACGCCGCCCTGACTCATCTCCTCCCCTGGTATACCTAACTCATATCATCGGCGTATTGACGTTCTGCTCTTTTATCAATTGGTTATTGCCAACACTCAGCAGAGAAGTTTGGGCAAGCATTTTGTTGGCTGTGATGCTTGCAGAATGGATATTTAGTCTGGGAAATGGAATATGGCGACGTAGTGCATGGGACATCGGTTTAGGACTAGCCGCCCTTAGTTTTTTGCTGTTGTGGATGAATGCAGAATCATCTTGGTACGGTATGGCTGATAGTAGAGCGAATTGGGGAGTTATTTGGCTAATTACGCCCATAGCTCTCACGGGTGTTGCCAACCGCACAAATATAGAGAATCGGACTATTAACCGTTACTTAAGTATTTTGGCTTTGGGAATTGTCCAGTTACTTACTTTACAGGTTCCAGGAACTAGATTAATCGGTTTGGCGGTGGGTGCGGGATTAATGTTCGTCAATACGCGTCACTTGCGAAACCAAGTAAGTGCAGTAATTACCGAAGGATTTGTTTTAAGTTTTATCGGAATGCTGCTGTGGACGGGCGTGCCTGGTTTGCCTCGTCTGGCGGTGGCTGGTTGGTTTGTTGCCGGAGCGATCGCAACTTTCAGTTTATGGTTAATCCGCACGGCACTTAGGCAACGCGGTAACGAATTAGCACTTATTTATGCAGCCGCTAGCGATAAATGGGCGATGGCTTTGTGTGGTTGTGAATTGTTGGCTTTGACGCTGCACTCAGTTCTGATTTACCGAGGAGTGGTTAATCCCGGATTTTTGTACTTACTTGCCACTGGTATCATTTTGGCAGGCATTGTCTATCGCAGTTGGCGACAACCAACAAATTGGGCATTTTATGGCATTGGCTGGTGTTTGGAATTGTTGACAGCCCAGGCATTAGGATTTGGGGAGCCATCGATTGTGAGGATGGCGATCGCCAATATAGCCTTGGGTTTACTTACTCAGCTTGTGGGAGAGTGGTGGAAACGACGACATCAATTACAAAGCTTGCCTAGCAGCTTTCACATTCTACCGATAATTTATGGTGTCTTCAGTGTATTCCTACGTGTAAACACCTTCACCGATTGGACGGGTTTGTGTTCCTTGGGCGTAGCTTTAATTATCATTGGCGTGGGGCGTCGCCGGGAAGACTTTAAACCATTGGTGTATTTAGGGATCGTTGGCGTATCAATTTCTGCCTACGAACTTTTGTTTTATCAAATGTTACAAGTTTCAGAAGGAGAATTAGGCGATGGATTGATTGCCATGTCTGCCCTTGGCACTACTATCATGTATGTCTATCGCATACTCTCCCGTTGGCTGACAAGCTACTTACGCTTAACTCCCCAAGAACTCAAAGGCATAGCAGATATTCACTGGGCTTGGAGTAGCTGCTTATTAATGTTTGCCATTGCCGTTCCCATTGGAGCTAACCGTTTAGTGGGATTGGGAACAGGGGTATTTTTGGTTAGGTATGCGATTTTTCAGGGAAAGCGATCGCCCCAACCCTCGGTATCTTCAACATGGCGGATAACAATAGATGAAGTTTGGGTTTACCTGGGTTTGTTAGAGGCGGGTTTCTTCAGTATTTTATTGCAGGAAACCCCAATAGGGCGTCTATTTGCTACACAATTACTTCCTTGGAATGTTGCGATCGCCTCTGTAGCCGCCTACTTTCTGTATATTCTACCTTGGGAAAATTGGGGTTGGTCTAAAAGACCTTGGCAACAAGCTGCATACGTTTTACCACTAATAGTTTTATGGCAAACTGCACTGCAAGTTTACGCGATCGCTTTGCTACTCACCGCTGGATATTACATCTTTTTAGCAAAAGTCGGCGAAAACATCCGTTTTACCTATATTAGTGTAGCGTTGGTTGATTGGGCGCTGTACCGTTGGTTCTATAGCTTATATCTGCGCGAAGCTTTGTGGTACGTAACACCATTTGGGTTATCACTACTTTATATAGCTCAAGTAGATACGCAACTGAAACTACCAGAATCTAAAATAGTTCGTCATAGCCTGCGGTTGTTAGGTAGCGGTTTAATTTGTGGCTGGGCAATTTTATTTCATCAAAACACGCCTTGGATTCCGGGAATTTTTAGCCTCATCGCCATTTTCGCTGGATTAGCTTTGCGAGTTCGGGCTTTTCTTTACATTGGTACAGCTACTTTTCTAATTACTACTATCTATCAATCAGTAATCTTCAGCTTGCAGTACTCATTTTTAAAATGGGTTGTTGGCTTGCTAGTCGGTATTCTACTGATTTATATCGCCGCCAACTTTGAAACCCGCCGCGCCCAAATAACTTTTCTAATTCGTAATACCATTGATGAATTGCGATCGTGGGAATAGGGCGGCGTTGTTGATTGCAGTATGAATAAGCAGATACAGGAATAGAATGCAACAAAATTAAGTTATCGGTTGATTTGGTGCGTTACACTTACTTTGTTAACGCACCCTACTGTACTGACACAGCTAAAATGTTGCATTAGCAAAAATCAAAAACGTTGGTTTCTATCAATACCTCAAAAATCTATTGCATCATTTTAGTCGTGTCAGTTCACTACAAAATCAGGCGATCGCATTGAAATGTTAGATGGGTTTGAGCTTCATATAGATTTCCTTAACTTGCTCTTGACAGCGCTTAATAATTTTTGCTTCCCCTTCTTCTCCCCAAGAAAAGCCATTGCGAAGATACTCTACTGTTACTTCACCTAATGTAGCAGTGTACTTATAGCTAAAATAGCCTACACCACCTATACTTGCCAAAAGTCCTACCAATATACCAATTCCGCCAATAGGAGCCAGTACGGTTGAAGCCATATCTGTGATAAAAACTATCCCAACTGTACCCATAAAACTTGCACCGATAACCTTACCACAAGTCCCAAAAATATTTTGAGTTATTTTTATCGCCTCAGACTTGGTTTGTTTTTTTCCCATAATCACACAGATCGTAAACACCATACTTACTAGGAGTGGTGGATGAACAAGCAACGTGGCAAATGGTACTGCTCCAGCCAATGCAGAAATACTACTGAAAACACCAATGAACTTCCGTACAAGTTTTAACCTAGTATCGAAAATACGCTTGTTCATGCTATCAGTCAAGTTAACGGCACGTTGGGCTGGATCTAGAATATTCATTAATGCACCCAAAGTCCCAGCACTTTCATGTAAGCGATCGAGCAGTTGAGGTAATTCCTGTCTGATCATTTCATCACTTTTTTGATCGAAAAGCATGGCACTACCATAAACAATATCTTCTGGAGACTTCACAAATTTGCCCATCTTTTCTGAGATGCGAGAGCGTATAGTCTCTTGATCTTTCTTAGGTTTATTGTTTTTAACAATATCCCACTTATTCACAAATACAATCTTAGGAATATCCGGGGAATTTTCATGGACTAAATCGAACAATTCTAGTTCATCTTGATAAGGTTCGCCATCAATGGCGAAAATATGTCCATGAGCTTTCTTTGCTTCCTCAATTGCCAACTTTTCATTACGCTGTTCACCCATGATTCCAGGTACATCTACTATATTCCAAGGTTCTTTTTTATAGGAAGTTGGAATAATAGTTTTATCATGTTCAACGCCAACTTCTGCAACATCGTCATTGATTAATGAATTGAGAATTGCTGACTTCCCAACAGAGGTTTTACCAAACAGAGCTACCCAAATTAAGCCAGTTTTTAGACGTTCTAGAAGTTCGTTGATTTCCAGGAATTCGTTTTCAATGTCTTGACGTTCTTTTTCTTTAAGTTTTTTACCAAATTGCTGCTTCAGGTTTTTCAGTGCTTCTTCTAGTTCAGCTTGAACGTGAGAAATTTCCTCACGAATTTCTTGATTGCTAACCATATTCTAAAAAATATCCTTTATTTTATTAATTAATTGAGGTAACTCTTGTCCGATCATTCGATCCTGCAATTGGTCAAAAAACATTGCGTTACCATAAACAATATCCTCTGGAGAATTGACAAATCTGCTCATTTTTTCTGAGATCCGAGAGTGTATAGTTTCCCGATCTTTCTTTGGTTTATTGTTGGTAACAATATCCCACTTGTTCACAAATACAATCCTGGGAATATGCGATGAATTTTGATGGACTAAATCGAACAACTCTAGTTCATCTTGATAAGGCTCACCATCAATTACAAAAATCTGCCCATCAGCTTTCTGAGCCTTTTTAATTGCCAGTTGTTCATTATCTTTGTTTCCAATTGTGCCAGGTAGATCGATCCAAATAAAAGGTGATTGGAAACAAATAGTAAGTAAATTACTTTGTTCATAAGTTTCAGCTAGATCGATACCAATCAATGAATTGAGAATTGCCGACTTACCAACAGAGGTTTTGCCAAACAAGGCTATTATTTTATCTTTGACATCAGATACCGGACTGGAAATTAACCGAGAAAACTCTACTGAGCCTTTACTCATGTTATCTTCAATTGGTTGTACAAATGTCACAACACTAATTAATTCAGTTTGGTCATTAAAATTAGCTAAATTAACTTGGCGCAGATCGATAGACTTAGCCTCTATTTTTGTACCTTGTATATCTGCTTCAATATTTTGCTCTCGTAGCAACTTCTTGAGTTTCTCATTTGATAAAGATAACTTACCTGCTATCTTGCCTTTAATTTGCGTCAATGCTCCTGCATCAGCACTGAGATCGGCAGCAGGATTAAATTTCCACTGATTCTCATTTTCATCTTTAGTGAAAATTTTATTTAATTCTTTGGTCAGAATATTAGGTTTTAAGTCATCCTGATTATATGTTGATTGCCATTTAGTTTCGTCAAAGTTCTTTGAAGATTCCGATTGATTCCAATAACTCAATAGTTTGTCAAATAGTCCAGCCTCAAAATCCTCTGGTTTCTCAATAACAGCATCAAAAGAAATTTCTGTATTAATTCCCTCTAGTAACTTTCTTAAATCGTCTCGATGTACATAAGCTACATCACCTAAACCATTTAATTCTGCATATAGGTTGCTATTTTTTAGTTTTTGGAGTGAGAACTTGATTGTATTTTGCTGTGACTTTCGAGCAGAAACCGAGAATTCATACTCAAGAGTCATCAAAGATAAGCTGTTTTCAATTTTCAGAGCAGTTTCTCTATCTGGAGATTCAATTTTGATGGTGAATTCTTGTGATGGTTGAGCAAATTCAAAATTATCAAAGATAATTTTGGCTCTTGGTGCCAAATCTTTTAGATCGGGAATATTAATTTTAATATAGGGAATTTGCAGAGCAAAAATGCTTGAACGTTGAATTTCTCGCGCCTGTTCTGGTGGATACAGATTACATACAGCTTGGTGTGCAAGTTTTCCTGCTTCGTCATTGTCTAACTGTATTGTCAGGCTAGTTCTCCAAAAACTTTCGTTCCATTGCTCACTTTTGACTAATAGCTGATTATTGCTGATTTCTGGAATAAAAAGCGGATCGTAGCGAAATTGCCAAGTTTTCGGACTGTCAGGGCGATTTTTTGTTGCTTCCCAAATACGTTTCCTTTGTTTATTACAATCAAAAGCTGCAATCTCTGTTGCAGAGAAAACAAAATCAGAAAAATTCATATTTACTTACCGTTGCCCTATTGTTAGAATCGCTGTTGTTTCCTTCTACAGTTCTCAAGTAATCAATTCCTAAATTTTTCCATCGCGTTAGAGGCTTTTTTTCCTGGCTACGCCTACGCAAGGTTACTGTGTACCAAGGTGTTATTTTGACTACCAGCTAAAAGCAAAACTCCGATCGATATGCTTTGTGTCAAGAGTTCCTACAACTAAAAAAGCTACCGTCACTCTGGACAAGTAGCTTTTTTGTGACTACAGCAGGGAATGTCAGCAGTGAAGAACAAAATTAGAAGGATAGACAATACAAAGATTTCATCCACTCCCATTCATCTGTCAAACCCTCTGTTAGGGAAACTTGCGGCCGATATCCGAGAAGTTTCTGGGCTTTAGATATATCAGCAGCAGTGTGACGAGCATCTCCCATCGCTTTTTCTATGTAATTTCTTTTGATTGGCTTGCCAACGATTTGTTCAATTGTATCTAGAACTTCTGCTAAAACTACGCGACTCCCGCCGCCGATATTAAAGATTTCTCCTACTGCTTCGGGTGCGATCGCTGCTGCTAAATTAGCGGCAATAATATCATTAACATAAGTAAATTCCCGCGTTTGCTGTCCGTCACCGTAAATCGGAATCGCCTCATCCTGCAAAATCGATTTAAAAAATTTATGAAATGCCATATCTGGGCGCTGTCTGGGGCCATAGACGGTGAAATAGCGCAATGACACAGATGGCACGCCAAAGTTTTTGTGATATAGCTTACACAAAAACTCACCCGCTAGCTTCGTAATCCCGTATGGAGAAACCGGTTGGGGACAAATTTCCTCGTGGGTAGGTAACGTTTCCGCATCACCATATACACTTGACGAAGAGGCAAACACTAGCCTTTTGAGGCTTTTAGCATCTTTGGCAGCTTCTAGCAAGATTTGTGTAGCGTTAATATTTCGTTCTGTGTAACTTGTAAAACCTTTACCCCAACTCGCCCTTACCCCTGCTTGTGCCGCTTGGTGATAAACTACATCAACATCTTCGAGGAGTTTATGCCAATCTAAAAACTGAATATCTGCTTCAATTAATGTAAAGCCCCGCGCTCCATTTAAATGTGCAATATTTTTATACTTTAACATCGGATCGTAGTAATCATTGAATTCATCAATTCCAATGACTTCTTCTCCTTGTTGCAGCAACGTTTCTGTTAAATGAGAACCAATAAAACCAGCGACTCCAGTGACGATAATTTTACCCATGTTGCCTATTTTTTGATATTTTAATTAATCTCTACATTCACAGGTTAATACTTGTAACCAATAATCGTCATTACCTAAGAAAGGATTTTTTTACTAATGATTTCAATGGACAAAACTCATTAAAAATACTTAAAGAATAGCTCTATTTCAAATGTTTCAGTATATTTATTTAGTTTTTACTATTAAGTAGGTCAACTTAATTAAACATAAAACAATAGTAGGGTGCGTTGTCGCAAAGCGCAACGCACCTCAGTTGATGTAGAGTCTATGGAGGTGCTGTACCCTCAGCATTAACACACCCTACATTTATATACATTTATGTCTTACGTTTTTTTAGGTTGAGCTACTTAATAACCTCGAATGTGTTGACTGTTGACTGATGACTGAGGAGTTAAGAATTATTCTCCTTATTCCCGTTACCTCCCCTACTCCCCCTGCCTTCCCATCTCCCCATCCCCCCATCTCCCCATCTTCCCATTGAATGCAACATTCATCAGGGGGCTTGCACAAGTGCGAGAATTAATGGAAAAATTGATCCGCGAGAGCCGAATCGGGCATTCTCGTTTCGCAAGAAACGCACGAGGAAATCAGTGAAAGTTTTAGTTGTAGGGAATGGGGGACGCGAACACGCTCTGGCATGGAAACTACTGCAATCTGAGCAAATTGAGCAAGTTGTTTGCGTACCAGGGAACGGGGGCACAGCAATTATGGAACGTTGCCAGAACTTGCCCCTGACAGTAGATGATTTTGAAGGTATAAGCCGATACGCTTTAGAAAATGGCATTACTCTGGTGGTAGTCGGCCCAGAAGTGCCGTTGGCCAACGGCATTACAGACTATCTCCAAAGCAAAGGATTGATGGTATTTGGCCCAGTCAGAGCAGGGGCGCAAATTGAAGCCAGCAAAGCTTGGGCAAAAGCGTTGATGCAGGAAGCGGGGATTCCCACAGCGCGGGCTGCGGTATTTACAGAGGCAGCAGCAGCAAAATCTTACGTGAAATCTCAGGGAGCGCCAATTGTTGTCAAAGCTGATGGCTTGGCGGCTGGTAAAGGCGTAACGGTGGCAGAAACAGTTGAACAAGCCCAGAGTGCCATTGATGGGATTTTTCAAGGTCAGTTTGGCAGTGCTGGTGAATTTGCGGTGATTGAAGAATGTTTGATTGGGCAAGAGGTATCGGTTTTAGCATTAACTGATGGCTTAACAATTAGACCTTTGCTGCCAGCTCAAGACCATAAGCGGATTGGTGAGGGCGATACGGGGGAAAATACTGGCGGTATGGGAGCCTATGCGCCTACACCGATTGCGACGCCAGAGTTAATGGCACGGGTTCAAACCGAAGTTTTAGAAAAAGCGATCGCCTCCTTAAGATCGAAAGGCATAGATTACCGTGGCGTACTATATGCTGGGTTAATGGTTGCACCCGATGGCAACTTCAAGGTTTTGGAATTTAACTGCCGCTTTGGCGATCCGGAAACCCAAGTAATTTTGCCATTGTTAGACACACCCTTAGAAGAGTTGCTTTTAGCCTGCGTACAGCAGCGTTTAAGCGAATTACCGCCTATCGCTTGGAAAGCAGGAGCATCCGCCACAGTGGTGGCAGCTTCCGGCGGCTATCCGGGAGAATACGAGAAAAATAAGGCAATTACTGGTATTAGAGAAGCAGAAAAAGCTGGAGTAACTGTTTTTCACGCAGGTACGAAATTGAACCAGCAGCAACAAGTTGTGACAGATGGGGGGCGGGTATTAAATGTCACTGGAATTGGAAAAGATTTTGAGAAAGCGATCGCCCAAGCCTACGCAGGAATCGAATACATTCAATTTGAGGGGATATATTACCGGAGAGATATCGGTCATAGAGTACTGAGTGGGAACCGCTAATTGTCGTCGATACACAGACAGAGGAGATCTAACAATGGATAAATTAACCGACTATCCTAAAATAATTAAGCGTATCCTCACAGAGTATGTAGAACTATGTAACCGTGGTTCTAACCGAGACATCGAAACATTCTTAATTGTTGATGAGCCAAAGGGTCATTATATTTGGATGAACCTTGGTTGGCAAAATGACGAACGCATTACTGGTATGACCGTCTACGTTCGGCTTCGAGATGGTAAATTCTGGATCGAGGAAGATTGGACTGAAGACGGTATCGCAACTGACCTAGTTCGTGCAGGCGTTCCCAAGGAGGATATAGTCTTGGCATTCCATGAGCCAAAGATGCGGCAGCACACAGATTTTGCAGTAGCATCTTAGCGATGCGCTGAGCTTTTTGTCCGGGGTAACATAGAGTCAGTTTTCCAGTAGCTCAAGATATGACTCAGGCATCCGATAGAGAAACAACCATTATTCGTACAGAACGTGGATTGACCATCGCAGGTACGCGTTTGACTCTCTATGATGTCATAGATTTTCTCAAAGCTCAGTATCCACCAAAACTAATCCGTGACAAATTTAATCTTACAGAGGAACAACTTAGTGCGGCTCTGGGTTACATCAAAGCAAATTCTACTCAGGTAGAAGCTGAATATCAACAAGTCTTGCAAACTAGAGAAGAAATTCGTCAGTATTGGGAAGATCGCAACCGCGAACATTTGACCCACATTGCAACAATGCCACATAAACCCGGACAAGAAACCCTCTGGGCAAAGCTTAAGGAGCAAAAAGCCAAACGCGCTTCAAAAGCGCTATGACTTTCCTGGTTGATTACAACCTTGACGGATATGCGCTTGTTTTCCTTGGTATTTTGGCAAAGGGCGGTTGGCTGGAGTTGATATCTGTTCGTTTTATAACCTTTCGAGAGGCTGGTTTATTGATGGACAGTAGCGATAGGGTTGTCTGGCGTTTCGCTCAAGCCAACCAAATGATTATCCTCACAGCAAATCGGAACATGAAAGGTGAAGATTCTTTGGAGAAAGTCATGCGTGAGGAAAACACAACGGATTCATTTCCTGTAGTTACAATTGGGGATCTCAAACGCCTTGATGAGTTCGACTATCGAGAGCAATGTGTAGATCGTCTCATCGAAATTGTGCTAGACATTGAAAACTACATAGGAGTTGGTCGGCTGTTTATTCCATGAAGCTATTTCTGCCAATTTACCTATTCTGCCCTTATCCCTAACATATTTGTCAAATTAACTGTTAATTTTTTAGTTGTTGGGGTTTATAACAAGGACTACTAACAACTTTATTTAAAATGCTAGCTCTGTTAAAAACAATTCGAGATGCGATCGCTAGTTGGTGGTCTGAGTTCACCCTCCAGACCAAACTGTTGGCTGTGGCGACAATGGTAGTCTCCCTGGTGATGAGTGGTTTGACCTTCTGGGCTGTAAACACCATTCAGCAGGATGCACGGACGAATGACACCCGATTCGGGCGCGATTTGGGACTGCTGCTTGCTGCCAACGTTGCCCCCCTAGTGGCTGATAATAATCTGACTGAGGTTGCCCAATTTTCGCAACGCTTCTACAGCAGCACCTCTAGCGTGCGTTATATGCTGTATGCCGATGAAACTGGAAAAATCTTTTTTGGCATTCCTTTTTGGGAACCGGAGGTAGAAAACTCCCTCACCATTGAACGGCGCATACAACTGCCAGAGGATTATCCTGGGGATGGCGAAAAGCCGATGGTGCGACAACATACAACCCCATCTGGGACGGTCACTGATGTCTTTATTCCCTTGATCGTTGATAAAAAATACTTGGGTGTATTAGCGATCGGTATCAATCCCAATCAAACTGCTGTCATCTCTACCAATTTTACCCGCGATGTCACCATTGCAGTATTTATTACCATTTGGGTAATGGTGATTTTGGCAGGAGTAATTAACGCTTTGACCATTACCAAGCCGATTAAAGAACTACTGGTGGGAGTAAAACAAATTGCTGCGGGGAATTTTAAGCAGCGGATTGATTTACCTTTAGGTGGCGAACTGGGAGAATTAATTTTCAGCTTTAATGAAATGGCAGAGCGATTAGAGCGCTATGAAGAACAAAATATCGAAGAACTCACCGCAGAAAAAGCCAAGCTAGAAACCTTAGTTTCCACCATCGCCGATGGTGCTGTGCTGATAGATAACAACATGCAGGTGATTCTAGCAAATCCTACAGCTCAGCGAATTTTTGGTTGGGAAGCCGCTGAAGTGGTAGGACGCAATGTACTGCATTATTTACCCCCGGCGGCACAGATGGAAATCACTCGCCCTTTGTACGAAATGGCCGCAGGCGAATGTGAAAGCGCCGAATTCCGAATTTTTCTCAACCAACCCATCCAGCGGACAATCCGCATTCTGTTGACTACAGTACTCAACCAGCAGCGAGAAAGTATCAAAGGCATTGCGATTACCATCCAAGATATCACCCGCGAAGTGGAATTAAACGAAGCCAAAAGCCAATTTATCAGCAACGTTTCTCACGAACTGCGAACGCCTCTATTTAACATCAAAACCTATATTGAAACCTTGCATGACTACGGCGAAGACTTGGGTGTAAAAGAACGGCAAGAGTTTCTGCAAACAGTGAACCATGAAACCGATCGCCTGACTCGCTTAGTTAACGATGTTTTAGATTTGTCAAAACTCGAATCTGGTCGTAATTATAGTTTCGATGGAGTGGATGTCAGCCAAGCGATCGAACAAACACTGCGTACTTACCAACTCAATGCTAAAGATAAATGTGTTGAACTTATTCAAGAAGTTGCACCTAATTTACCGTTAGTAGTAGGTAATTATGATTTGCTCGTACAAGTATTTGGTAATTTGATTGGTAATGCCCTGAAATTCACAAAAGCCGGCGGTAAAGTTGCAATCCGCGCCTACCAACTAGATTCCAAGCCCGATCGCGCCCAATCTCCTCCAGTGCGAATTGAAATTTCCGATACTGGAATTGGTATTGCCACAGAAGACCAACACTCAATATTTGAACGCTTCTTTCGCGTAGAAAACCGAGTTCACACTCTAGAAGGCACTGGTTTAGGCTTATCGATTGTCAGAAACATCATCGACAGACATCGTAGTAAAGTCCATTTGGTGAGTGAAGTTGGCGTTGGCACTACTTTTTGGTTCGACTTAGCCGTATTTGAAGAAGAAGCAGCATCTGTAGTAATTGAGCCTAATACTGAAACCCCGAAAATTACAACAGTCTGAAGTATTGGGCATTGGGCATGGGGCATTGGCCAAACAGGGTATGGGGAAAGGGAAAAGATTAAATTTATTCCTTTTCCCTTTAACCTTTAACCTTTTCCCTTGCCTCAAGAGCGTCCCCGCGTCTCCCCACTTCCCATTCCTCAAAAAACACAAATTCAAGATGTTGATATAACGAACAGCAAACACAATAACAATAAAGCTAATAGCAACAGCAAAGCCTGATTACGTTGTAGCCAAGTTTTCACAGTTACTGCGAAACTCTTGGAGTAACGCTGCTGTTCTAAATCTAACTTTGTCTCTTCAATATTTTGGTAGAGGGTACAATCTTTAGCGTAGGGACGTTGGGGAAAATTGCAACTATCATCAGCATGATAGGTGCAGGTGTCGCAAAGATACCCGTCCCCAGTAGCACGGTGCAAGGGAATACCGGGATGGCCGTAAGCTTTGAGTGTTATCCGGCAATAAGGACAACTAATAGCTTGACTCTCAATCTGTTGATGGCAACGGGGACAAGATACAGTAGCCAAAACCTTTAGGATAAATACGTTAAGTAAACACTTTGATTTTAGCCATTTCCTACGGCAATAGGGAAATACAGTAAATATACCATCTTTTTAATTAAAATTACATTTTTATGAGTTATTTTTATCACTTTTGATTTTTGAATATACGTAGTGGACTGACACGACTAAAATGATGCAATAGATTTTTGAGGTATTGAAAAAAACCAACGTTTTTGATTTTTGCTAATGCACCAAATTAGCTGTGTCAGTCCACTACTGGCTGAGACAAGAATTAAGAATTATTCTCCTTGTCCCCAACTCTCTATTTAATCGATTAATTAACTCTCAGTAGTTTTATCATGTCTTTATCTAATCTTTAATTTATAAATCAGTAATTCTAGGTAATATAAGTAAAAATATAAAAGTAAAAACTAAAAATACAAAAATCAATTTATTTTAGCAATTGGGATATTAATAAATATCGCATTAATGGAGAATTAAGATAATATGAAGAACGTCTGGAGGTATGGGATTAAAACCATCAATTTAAGTGCGGTTGCAGTCATGCCTACACTACTATTTTTAGTATTATTCAATCAAGCATCAATTGGAGATCCAGGAACATGTTTCATGGTAACTTCTTCTGGTGAAACCATTGGATTGGCAAAGCTTTGTGGTGGTAAGACAGCTGAGTCTTCAGACGCATCTTCAGACGACGCAGTTTTTCGAGTTCCCATCAAACGCCGCTTTGGTGGAACTCCCATAGTTGATGTTACTTTCAATGACAAAAAAACCTTTGAAATGATTGTAGATACAGGCGCTAGTGCTACTGTGATTACTCGAAATATGGCAAGTAGCCTGCAACTCAAAACTACAGGTATCTTAGAAGCTCAAGTTGCTGATGGTAGTGAAGTCCAATTTTCAACAAGTAAGGTAAAATCTATTACAGTAGGTGGAGTTGTAGCGCATAATATTCAGGTAGCGATCGCTCCACAAGCTGACATTGGGCTACTAGGTCACGATTTTTTTGGTAACTACGATATTAAGATTTTAGAGAAACAAGTGGAGTTTCATCACCGCTAGCTAGGAATTTTAAATTTTGGATTGAAGAAATAATTTAAAATCCAAAATTTAGCTTTCAAGATAACTTTCTAAGCTGGGTACATCAACCCAACTGCTTGTTTCGTGGGATTTGTGAGATAAATCCATCAATAACTGAGAATAAATTCCTTCTCGCAGAGATGGTACTGTTTGCTGGTTTTGGTCAATTCCTTGCACCCATTGGTCTATGACACGAATAAATGCAGAAATTCGTCCATCGGCGTAATTTTTGGGGAAAATTAATCGATTTGGTATTTCTATTTCTGCAAGAGGTTTACCTGGCTGGGAACCCCAAACACGAAAGCCGTGTATATAATCTTTTTGATTTTCACTACCTACAATTAAAGTACCGCGATCGCCATATACTTCTATCCAATGGGTTCTTGGTGCATGAACAACCGCGCTGATAGTAACTTGGCAAGGCGTACCATCTGCTAATTCCAGCGTTAATATACAATTGTCATCTGTATTTACTGGCTTTAATTCTTGATTTGTCGGGTCAATTCGCGCCGGAATTGCAGTAGTTAAATGGGCGCTTAATTTCCGCACTGGCCCGAATAACCAATGAATATAATCGAAGGCGTGGGAACCCAATGACCCCAATGCACCGCCTCCCTTTTCTTTATCAGAATACCAATTCCAAGGACGCGAAGCATCAGCACGAGAAGAACCTAACCAATCAATTCTAATTAAGCGCAACTCCCCTACATATTTTGCTGACAAAAGTTCAGCAAATAATTGCCATCCTGGGACAAAACGAAATTCAAAATCTACACTGGCAATGACGCCTTTTTGTTTAGCTAATCGATAAAGTTCTTTGGCTTCATTTGCATTTAAAGCTATAGGTTTTTCTAGTAGTAAATGTTTGCCTGCTTGGAGGACTGTTTTTGCCATTTCATAGTGCAAAAACGGCGGGGTAGAAATGCTGACTGCTTGGACTTCTGGTAATGTGACAATATCTGCAAGTGTGTCGCAGGCGTGGGGGATATTATGGGATTGTGCTATGGCTTTGGCTTTATTGATATCTCGGTGATAAACAGCAACTACCTCGGTGCGAGGATGTGCTTGTAATCCAGGAATGTGGACTTTTTGACCAAATCCAGTACCAGCGATCGCAACCCCAATCATATAATCTTTACTCCTATATTTATAGAAATTATGCTCAAGAATTCAGTATGCTGACAGGGCGACGAAATAGCCTCAAAATTATTCATCTTTTATCGCAAAACTCTAATTGTGAAAGGATAACGATAATGTTGTCCATTGTAAGCTTTGATAGCAGCAAAAGTCACTAAAAATGATTGTAATATTAGGATTAATGAAATTAATGATGTCAGCACAATCAGTAAACTATCTAAAGTTAATTTGACTTCGTTAATTTTACTATTAGTAGTCACTGCCAAACTAAAGCTAGTTAACACAAAAAACAAAGAAATAACAATAAAAATTAATGTATAAAATGTCAAAGAAATTTGAAAATTTAATGATTCTTTACCTTGAAAATCAATCCAGGGATATTTTGCTTTTTTTAATCGCCAAATCATGAGTGGGGCTAACAGATTCAGGGGCAAAAATAAAGGTATGCCAATATATACCAAAAACAAGACTAAGATCCAGGCTAATAAAGCTGAGAGATGACACAACACCGCCCATATACGCATTTGTTGTTTAGGTTTTTCTCTCATAGCTTTTTAAGTTCGAGTGGATCTACCAGATAATTCTCCACTTTACTACCAATAAAATAGCCAAACAATAGCTCAAAATCTGAGTATTTCTCGGTCATAGTTTTTGGGAACAGTTTCTATATTCCTAGACTATGCCTTCTGTTGGTTCCAAAGCAACCTCTACATAAACAAAGCTTACGTACAAAGGTTGTCTGTTGAGACTGGGCGGGGTGTCAGGGAAGAATTAATGCACAGTAACTCCTTGCCCTACACCCTCCCCATGCCCCATACTTCTCTGCGAGAGGCTGCGCCAACGGCTGCGCTCAGTACAAGTGCCCCATGCCCAATACCCGATTCTTAATTCTAAATTTGTAACATTCCCTCTGGATTTACTGATAAAAGCGATCGCCTCTGTAAGCCCTCACGGTGTAAAATCTCATTGGCTGCTAATAAGCCGCTACTAACAGCGCGTTCCATCAATCCACAAGGAAAGGGCATTTTCACCCAATCACCTGCAAATAATAAGTTAGGAACATTAGTACTAGTTTCTGGACGTTGGGCGTAGCTATTTGGTGGATATCCAGAAAAGTTATGTTGATTTACTAATTCTCGATGTAATACCTGTGCTTGCTGTAATTCTGGGACAATTTCATAGAGTTCTTCTTCAAACTTGGTTAACAACGCTTCTTGAGTAGGAAATTCTTTTGCTTTATAACAATAAGCGTGTAATTCTACTACACTTCCACCGCTGCGTTTTGCCCAATCGATGAATTGTTGTTGAATCCGATGATAAAGGGTGATGCTGTCAGTTAATTGGTAGCCGGATAAAGATGTAAAATTACTTTGTTTCCATTCAAAATCGCGGTCAAACCAAAAACGACAAACAGCAAAAGGATCGGCGATACTTAAATTTTGAACTTGCGATCGCACTTTTTCATCTATATTCCCATTCACTCGTTTCAATAGTTGCTGCACTCCGGGTACATCGGTAGCCAAAACATAATAATCTGCCTGAATTATCTCTGGTGATGATGATTCTTTATTCACTGCTACCAGTTGCACTTCTTCATCTTGCCGCGCCACTACTTGAAACTTAGATAAATCTTCTTCAGCAGGCCCTTTTACTACTTTACCATTACTACTAAAAACTGCACCATGACAAGGGCAATGAAACTGACCATCCGCTGCCATTTCCACAGTACAACCTTGATGAGTACAGGTAAGAGAAATCGCTTCTTGTCCTCCAGGAGGTAAAGCAAATACTTCATCAGCCGCACCAAAATATTCCATCTTGGCATCATCAACAACTGAATTCCTTTTTACCCAAAAAGGCACGCTATTTTGATTACCACCAACATAATATTTTAGTGCAGCAATCTTACCTTCTGTAGCAGGAATTTCACTCACAGTCGCACCTGTGATAATTTTACCGCCTTTATCGTGAATTGCCTGGGCAATGGGTTGCACTAAACTTGTCCCCATATCATCTTTAGTGCCATTAAAAGCTAGTCCTTCAGGGTTACCAAAAAAATAAAAGTGGAAGAATTGCATTAATTCTCCGACACTCATTGTGTCTGGTGCATTCAAACTAGATTTGGCAAAAGGTAGAAAATATAAGTCGTATAATCCTTGGGGAAATTCTGTGTTTACCCAATCAGCAACGGATATATTATCGAATCGCTGAAAGTTCTTTTCTCTTTGAAAACCAGTAATCGCCTGGAAGACTTGCAAGTGTTTTAATTTTGTAAGATTAATTCCCCATTTGAAGCGGTTGGGAGAAGCGATCGCTAAATCTATAATATTCCAAGGAAAGGCAGAATTACTAGGATAAAATACTTCTGGTTTGTATTCGCGATCGCGGTAGACAACTGAGTAAAAGTTTAAGGATGCAAAATTATCGCTAATCTCCAGTTCTTTAACTAAACTATTCAAATTATAATACTGGGGAAAAAAGCCATGAAAGCCATGTTCCATCTTAAAAGTTTCACCCACAGCTTCTATCCACCAACTAGCAATTTTACCACCAAGTTGGGGAGACTTTTCCAAAAGTGTAACCACAAATCCCCGTTGACTCAATTCATAAGCACAAGCTAAACCCGCTAAACCACCCCCAATTACTACAACACTTTTTTGCTGATTTAACATCCGTGGCAATTTCAGGGTATCTTTTTCAAACACCGTTGGTTTTGGCTTAGCAAATCGAGAGTATCCTGTGACTCCCGCAATTGCACCAACACCAAAGACTTTCAACAGTGTTCGACGCGAAATAGTAGACGATTCTGGCGGATTGAATAGTGAACTCATTGGTTACAAAATTAACACTTCACGATGAATTACTGACATGAAATCATGACTTGGAATTAGCAGATTTTGTGTCAGAATTTAAAATTCCGAATTCAAAATGAAATTACCATAGCTTGAAAGTAACTTCCTACTCTGAATTCTGAATTATCTTTTGTAGCCTACATTTTTATTTGTCAGAAAATAAAGCGCCAAAATTTGGTTTAACAAATTAAAAAATTAGTTGACAATGTAATATAATATTTAATAATTGGCTACCAAACAACAAATAGTTTGGGCATAGAGGCGCATTGTTAGCGTAGCTACGAATTAGGAATCAATTTCTTTTTGTGCAGTTTTCTTCACACAATAAGTTCTTCCCCGAAAGCTCAATTTATAAGTTACTGGTGATGTAGTTACTTCAGGCGATTCAGCGTTAGGATTAACACAAGCAAAATAAGTACTTCCCCGAAAGCTCAATTTATACGTAGCTTTTGGTGTATTTACTTTATCTAATTTGCTATTGGAGTCAGCACGATAGGAAACTCCACGGTAGATCAAATTACAATCTGCTTCAGATTCACAAACTGGCTGTTGTGGTGATTCTATTTTTTCAATAACCTTGCTTGTGTAGTATTCATAGCTTGTACTAATAATTACAGGAATTAATAGTAAAACTAACATCTGCCAAGGAGCGAAGATTAAACCCAAAATTAAGGTGATAACTGCAAATACAGCCACCAAATGTGAAATTTCACGATTAATTTTTTTTAATACAAAATAGCTAGCGATCAAACAAGCACAGGGTATAACCAAAAAATATGAAGCCATTTTTCTTAACTTAATAAACCAAAACTCAAGCGTTTGTAACGCAGATTCAAGTTATTTGGAAAATTGTTATCTATCTTACCTCAAAGAAATTTTTGTGGTTACCGTGCTTTTTGAGTAAAAGTGTTACTTTTAGGTATATGTATTAGCCGTAGACGTTTAAAGTCAATGTAATATATGCAATAAAAAAGGCGAACAGGGGCGATCGCCTTTTAGGTAAGTATCAAACTTTATTCATTCTATACTGAACAACAATCAGTTAAGTATTTATTTAATTTGTTCCAAATTCTCAATTGTCAGATATATTTCTTCATCAGCTATTTGACTATTGTAATCGATATTAATTTGGGTTGGATAGCCGAGTTTCGGACTGTAGTTTACATCTAGGTTGGAGGCTTTACGGGCGATAGCATCCTGAATTAAATTAAAAAGTTTAGGAATTGTGTTGTAATTTTGAAATAATTCTCGATTCTCAACTGGTTGACCTGTAGCTACAGAAGTGATTAACGTTGTTTCGCCATTACGTACTTCAATGATTACCGGGCCTCTAGCTTCTGGTATACAAAAGCAACTGTTACTCAAGGTATAGCGATAGTTAGAAATATTTTGTTTATTCCACAAATTGCGGTTAAATTTTAACCGTCTTTGAGCCAAATTATTATTCGCTGCTAATTGTGCTACCTCTATGGGAGGTTGAGACATTACTGGTAGGTTGAGGCCTGTAAGTAGCAATAAGCCGACACTGATAATGATAGATAAGCGCATATGGATCTATTAGCTAGTAAATAACTGCCTTCTACTATATATATTAGTAGATTTACTTCTTTAAATAAAGTTTATCTTTTGATTAAAATACCTTGGTATGTTAGCAAGTATGAAAAGTAGTAACACGATCGCAAATCGGTATGAGAATGCTAAATTCGGTTCATTTGCCTATCGGAGAATTAATATCTAGAATGCCAGCGTGTTTTTCTGCTATAATTTTGCGGGCGATCGCTAAACCTAAAACCGTTCCTTTACCAAGAGTTTTCGTACCAAATTTTAGATTTTAGATTTTGCATTATAAATCCTAAATTTAAAATCTAAAAAGGTCTGAAAATAAGCAAATTTATTTATTTAACTTTAGTTATTCAGACGGTAAAGTATCTCGCCAGCCTTGGGTACAACTAAAATACCTTCATGTTCGCGATGAGACCATTCTGTTAGTTGAATCGTAGCCGGATCGCGATAGTTCAAATTGTGAGCAGCACAACGTTCTGGAGAAATACCAGTAGCTAGAGTCACGCGAATTCGAGGTTTTTCTCCTTCTATAAAATCAAAAGTACCCATACCTTTCAAGTGCGTACTATGTGCTAGCACTCCCGCCGGATATCCTTGGAATTTATCCCATTGTTTAAGAAAATAATCCCGCACATGATAACCAATCTCTGCTAAAACTTCGCCATGCGTGTAGCTAAATTCGGTAATATGAGGTGCATAGATAATTACTTCTCCACCATCCGCGACTACTGGCTCTAGTTTGTACATTCCTTTAGCAGCCGTCCAAATGTCATCGTACATTTTGGGCATAACTGAAAGCACTTGTTTAAAAGGCTTATTTACATATTTAATATGTAGTTTCGCAGATAATTTTGCAGCAGCTTCCCAGGCTGACTCTGGTTTATCTATATAAAGTCCGGCTAACTTATTTGTTTTCGGTGCAACCACCATTGCCAAGCAAAGTTTCGGCGTGGAAATCATGCTAGCGGCTCGGTCGATCAAACGCCGAACTGGCGTAGTTCCAAGGGTACCAATAATTTCATAACAAGTGATTAAAGCTCCTAACCAGTGCGATAAATTTATTACTTCCTGACCGCTAATGCCAGGGAAAAAATATTTATTACCCCCAGAAAAACCGACAACTTCGTGGGGAAATACTGGGCCACAAATTATTATTAAATCATAAGCTGTAACTAATTTATTAACACGCACGTTAACTTCCTCGTGCAGCATTCCATTACTAATTTTTGCTATTTCTCCAGCCGAAATTACCCCACAAGAAATAAAAGTCTCTGGTAGATTCCAAAGGTGGTTAAAGATGTTAATTCCTTTAAAAGTTGTCTCTCTTTCCTCTTGTGTCACCCCAACTAAATGATTGATTTGTTCTTCACTCATGGGATTATGGGTACCCAGAGCAATTAAATAATCTAATGCAGCAACCCTATTATTTAACTCCTGATGAAGCAGGCGAAACATTTGCGGGATGGGTGCAGTGCGCGTACCATCGGGAATTAATACTAAGATGCGCTGTCCATCAAATTCAGGGTTTGCTAAAGCTTGATGAACTAGTTGGGAAACTTCCTCATCCGCAAGTATCCCATTATTAGTTACGGCTAATGAATACATTTTTAAACTCCACTGTAAATACTAAACCCGCCATCCACCGGCACAACTACGCCGTTGACGAAACTAGAACCAGAACTGCATAACCAAATCAAAGTACTGAGTAATTCCTGCGGTTCTCCAAAACGTCCGGCTGGGGTATGGTTGATGATTTTTTGCCCGCGATCGCTTAAACTACCATCTGCATTCAGCAATAAATCTCGATTTTGCTCGCCAATAAAAAAACCCGGCGCGATCGCATTGACTCGCAACCCAGCCCCATATTTTTGAGCCAGTTCCACAGCTAACCAACGAGTAAAGTTGTCTATGGCTGCTTTCGCCGCCGAGTAACCAACCACCCGACTAATCGCACGGATAGCAGACATGGAAGAAATATTCACAATACAACCTTGGGGTTGATTTCTTTCCACCATTGCTTGTCCAAAAACTTGGCTGGGTAGTAAAGTCCCCATCAAGTTGAGACTCATAACTTGCTCAAATGCTGCGTGTGGCATATCAAAAAAACTAGCATCAGGTGTAATTGTGGCAGCCGGAATATTACCGCCAGCGGCGTTTACCAGGATATCTATTTGACCCCAATGCTTTAAAATCGCGTGTTTGGCTATTTCTAATTGGGAGCGATCGCCAACATCTGCCAACACCGCCATACTTTCACCACCATTAGCGGTAATATCAGCTACCATTGTATCCGCCCGTACTTCATTGCGACCGAGAACGACTACTCGCGCTCCCGCCAGCGCCAAACCCCGCGCCATTGCCCCGCCAAGCACGCCATAACCGCCTGTGACTAATGCTACCCGGTCTTTGAGGCTAAAAAGTTTATCCAAAATTAAATCTGGTTTATTCAATAAGTCTGGCATCGATAATTCCTCTATTTAAATAGGGTGCGTTAATGAAGTAGTACGAATTTGAAAAAATCACGCAGAGTCGCAGCGAAAAGTCGGAGCGCCGGCTTCCGGCGATCTGAACTTTTCAAGACAGAGTCGCAGAGAGTAAGAGTTGAGAAGAGTTGATTTTTGGGTTTCACATTCAAATTCAGCAAACACAACTTGTAGAGACGCTATTCATCGCATCTTTTTCACCCAAAGATGCATCATTTACCTGTATTAGTTCAATTTGTAAGCATCTTTGGCAAGGTCATAAGCTAATGCGTAAGCCATTTGATAGCCTTCTTCTTCTTCAATTAACCCGCGTATTACCAACCCCGCTAACCAGTTACAAGCTACGCGACGCCAGACTGTATGGCGGGCAGGAATGGAAACAAAAGCCCGCGTATCATCGTTAAAGCCAGCAGTGTTATAAAGTCCGGCTGTTTCCATCACTTGATTGAAGTATCTTTCCATACCATTCATGCTGTCGTGGAACCACCAAGGCGGCCCCAACAGAACTGCGGGATAATGACCGGCTAGGGGAGCTAGTTCGCGGCTATAAGTGCTTTCATCCAATCCAAACAGAATTAAGTGAAAGTCTTTATGATTGCCGTAGACTGATAACAACGGCTGCAAATTTTCCGTCCACTCTAGTTTCAAGGGAATATCAGCACCTTTATCAGACCCAAATCGCTCAAACACAGCCGGATTATGGTTACGCATAATACCGCAATGCATTTGCATAACTAGACCATCTTCTACACTCATCCGAGCCATTTCCATAAACATGTGGCCGGTAAAACGCTCTGCATCGCTTGGATTTAGGTTGTTAGCTAATGCTCTAGCAAAGATAGCTTCTGCTTCGCGATCGCTAAGGCGATTAGTATAAGGTGTAGCTGCACTATGGTCGGTAGCTGTCGCACCCATTTCTTTAAAAAAGGCTCGACGTTCTTCTAGAGTTTGCACGAAAGCAGCATAAGTGTTAATTTCTCGCCCAACAGTGCTTTCGAGCTTGGCTAGATTTTCCCGCCAACCAAGAGTATTTAGATTGACTACTGCATCTGGTCGAAAGGTAGGTTTTATCTGGGTAAAACCTTCTTTGTGTAGTGATTGATGATACTCAAGTGTGTCGCTGGCCGCATCGGTAGTGCAAAGGACTTCAATATTAAACTTTTTAAATAAAGCACGAGGTGAGAATTCAGGTAACAATAACAGCTTTTGCAAGTAATCGTAGATATATCCCGCATTACGAGAATTTAAAGGCTCGTCCACTCCAAACACGTTAGTGAGTTCGTCTTTGAGCCACAACCCAGAGGGAGTACCTTGAAATAAGTAAAAATTGTCGGCGAAAAGCTGCCAAATTTTGCGGTGGTCGGTTTCCACTGACGAACCATCGCGGCTAGGTATGCCCAAAGCTGATAAAGGTACGCCCCGACTATAGAGCATACGGAAAATATAGTGATCGGGAATAATCAATAATTCAGTTGGCGAACCAAAACGCGCTGCGGGATTAGCCAATAAGGCTGGGTCTACATGTCCGTGGGGACACACCAGCGGTAGAGTAGATATTTTGTCAAAAAATTGACGTGCTAGTTGTCTTTGTTCTGGTTCTGGAGCGAAACAGCGATCGCTAGATAAACTCCATTTTTTAGTTAACATATTTTTGTTATTAGTCATTGGTCATTGGTCATTGGTCATTGGTCATTGGTCATTGGTCATTGGTCATTGGTCATTAGTTTTTTTCTGCCTCCTCTGCTCCCCTGCCCCTCTGCCCCTCTGCTCCCCTGCCCCTCTGCCCCTCTGCCCCCCTGCCCCCCCTGCCCCCTGCCCCCTGCTCGAATGCAGCAGTACTACTGCGTTGTACTAGAAGAGGAGACAAAATAATGTTTTCTACAGTTTTGTCTTCTAATAAGTCGAGTAACATTTGCATAGCCGAGCGACCAATTTCCAACATTGGTTGACAAACTGTCGTCAGCGACGGCGTTATATAACGGCAAAGAGCAATATCGTCAAATCCAACTAAACTTAAATCTTGGGGTACTGAAATATTTAGTTCCTGGCAAGCTAAGAGAGCGCCAATTGCTACCATGTCGTTGTAACAAAAGATGCTTGTGACGTTAGCGTTAAATAGTTGAGGCAGCATCTTTTTGCCAGTATCAACATCGCTAATTCTGATATTTTCTTCATCGCTAATTGCCACCCAATCGCTATTTTGTGGCAAACCAGCTTCCTTTAAAGCTGCGCGATATCCTTCTAAACGCAAGTGGTTCGAGTGACTGCGATCGCCCACACCCAAGTAACCAATAGCCGTATGTCCCAAACTTATCAAATGCTCTACCGCCAATCGACCGCCTAAAAAGTCATCTATTGTCACTGTGTGAAATGTTTCCGGTCGATCTCCTGTCTGACTGTTAATCAAAACTATCGGTACAGCAATTTCTCCTACTTCATTTGTATTATTTTTATTAATTCGTGAATCAGTGACTAATATCCCGTCCACTCTGCGACGATGAAAATTATCAATAGCTGCTATTTCCTGCTGAAAATCCCGGTGTGAAGCAGTTAAGAAAACACTCAAACCTGCCGTTCTCGCTACCTGTTCGATTCCCTCTACCACCTCAGCGTAAAAGGGATCTGCGATTGAAGTCACAACTACCCCAACAGTATTAGTGCGTTGATTTTGCAAACTTTGAGCGATCGCGTTTGGTACATAGTTCATCTCTCGCGCTATTTTCTTAATTTCCTCTCTCACCTTCGGGCTAATTAGAGAGTTATCTCGCAAAGCACGTGAAACTGTAGAATGAGAAACGCCTGCCCGACGAGCAATATCTTCGATGGAAACTTTTCGTTTCTTCATAATCTTACCATATTTAATGCAAACGTGTGCATTATAATTTTAATTATTAGCAAAGTTGAGCCATCTGTCAATCTATTCGCTCGACTAAGCAACCACAAAACTGCGATCGAGGGAGGAACGTAACAAAAAGTAAAATTAACAAAAACTTTGCTGTTTCAAAAATAAATACTTCACTATTACTGAGGTAGGTTGACATAATGGCGATCGCAGTAAATAGATCGCGTTGGGTAAAAGGCTTATAATTTAGGCCAAGACAGAAAGATTTTAACCATAGAGCAGATTTTAAGAAGGAAATTGGAGTACGCCATCTAAATCTCGTACTAAGCAAACACAGCATCCTGAATTCTGACTCCTGAATTCTGACTCCTGAATTCTCATTTCTTAACTTTTTTTTGCAAAACTATGAGCGACAAGTCAATGGTTATCATCCTTATGGGTGTTTCAGGATCTGGCAAAACCACCATCGGAAAACTGCTCGCAAATTCTTTAGGCTGGGAATTTAGCGATGCTGACGCTTTTCATTCACTAAAGAATGTTGAGAAAATGCGGTGCGGTATACCCCTGACTGAAGCAGACAGAATACCTTGGTTACAAGATTTGCAAATAGCTATAAAAAACTGGTTGGAAGAAAATAAAAATATGGTGTTGGCGTGTTCGGCTCTTAAAGAAAGCTATCGGCAATTTCTGGCCGTGGATAACGAACGCATAAAGCTAGTTTACCTTAAAGGCTCTTATGAGTTAATTCAAAAGCGGTTGCAAGAACGCCATAACCACTACATGAGCGAGAAACTTCTCGATAGCCAGTTTAATACTCTAGAAGAACCATTAGACACCATATATATAGATGTTATCGAGACACCCCAGGTAATTGTTCAAAACATTAGAACAGCTTTAGGAATTTAGCATCTGTGGCCGTATTACTTGGGAGCATTACGACAAACACAATGTTAGCTAATATCTCCATAAAGAAAGATTAATCGCATATGTACGAAAACTACATCTAAAACAAATATAAACTAATCGCATTATTGTAGTGATAGGAGGGAATTAGTGTTTCTGAGATTAGCGCAACAACATCAGCAAGTACTTCAGGACTTAGTAATGAGCCTGGAAGCTTTATCAATTGTACTTGAGCAACGTGGTTATACTACGTCTTTTTATAGCTGCGGCAACCAAATCAAGAGTGCTTCATTTATGGTCAGCCTGGGAGAAAAGCACCTGATTCGATTTTTAGTGTCTGATTACGGTATTACTTGGATGGAAATCTGGGACGACCGCGAATTAATGAAGTTAGAGGGTGCAGAAGCAATCAATCAGCTGCGGGAGTTGTGCGATATTGTCAAGTATCCAGAACAACAAATTCATTTAGTCAAGTAAAAAATGTTTGTTTAACGCAAAATACACACTTGTATAAATTGATAAAAAACTTAATAAATATTTTTTGCACGCGCGTGCAAAAAATACTAATAAAAGATGTGTATTTTGTTATTTAAAAACTACTATATAATACCAATTTTCTATAAATTTGCACTTAATAACGAGGTAATGATATAATCCTATCCACAAATAGAAACGTAGTTTACCGCCGTAGGCATCGCTTCTGCTGAGATGGAACCCTTGAACCTATTTTAACTTCCGTCTTAATTCATCTTTATCTTTAAATTCCTGGGTTGTTCGCCATCAAATTTTCTTAGCACTTGGTATCAAGAAATGGAAAAGTATTTAGTCACCAAAGAAGAGATTGAGTCTTATGAAGGACTAGAAAAAACACATTTTCTCAACTCCAATGCTCGCAGACGGAACAAGTCTTTAGGAGATTTGACAGGTTTAAACAATATCGGTTTTCACATCATTGAAGTAGAGCCTGGACGCGAATCAACGGAGCTTCACATGCACTATCACGAAGAAGAGTGCGTATACGTTCTTGAGGGAGAAGCTGAGGCAACAATTGGAGAAAGCGTTTATCCAGTTAAACCAGGAGATTTTATTGGATATCGCGCTGGTGGTAAGCCGCACAAGCTGAAAAACACGGGCAATTCTATATTGAAATGTATAGTAGTTGGTCAAAGGCTAGACCATGATATCGGTGACTATCCAAATTTGCACAAGCGTATATATAGGAGCAAAGGTTTAAAGTGGAATCTGGTCGATATGGAAAATATAGCCGAACCAGTAGCAGGTAAGAAGGCTTAACAATTCAAAATTCCGCCTTGCTGATTGAAAGTATGAATTAGCCTCACGCAAAGACGAGGCAGTGCCTTCGGTGGGTTTCCCGACTTGAAGAAACTGCCGTGCAAAGGCCCAAAGAATCGTTGTTTAGTTATAAAGATTTGAGTCCGGTAGGGTGCGTTATGGACGATAGTCCTAACGCACCGCAAATTTCAGGTGGTGCCGTACTCTCAGGCGTAACACCCCTACAAAACTTAAGGAATTGATGAAGCGCAGGGATATTCGGATACTGCGCTATGGTTCGCGCTAATTATCCCATCTGGTGCGATCGCTTTGGTATGAGGTCGTCGCCACCAAAAACGGTGGGGTGAGTAATTGATGCACAAGTTATGCAAAAAAACTTAACACACAGTTTTGCACACGTGTGCAAAACTAAAAATATACAGTTCATGCACACCTGTGCATCAATGAATTCCAAAGGTTTTATCTAAATTAGGACTTACGCAAAAATCGCTGAAAAGCCTAATTTATCGAACCGCCAAGACGCCTTCTCTACGAGAGGCTTCCGCCAACGCGCAGCGTCTCGTAGAGAAGAACGCCTTCGCGCAGCGTCTCGTAGAGAAGAATTCATAGAGTGTGCGTAAGTCCTATAAATAAGAACTTAGTTCCAAAAGTAGAAAAATATGTCTCAAACTCTAAATCATTCCATCCAAGAAGCTCAAAACAATCCTTTACATTCACTAGAAGAATGGGAAGAAGACTTACTCAATCGCTATCCCGATCCCAATAGCATAGTTAAAGAAGGTAAAACTATTGAAGCATACAGGAATTACGAAGCACCTACCAGAGATACAGTTAAAGAATTCTACCGACTAAATCATATTAATCAAACATACGATTTTGTACTACAGAAAAAAGCAGAGTATTTAAAATTTGATAAGAAAGAAATGACTGTTTGGGATGCGGTGGAATTTTTGAATCAATTAGTTGACGATTCAGATCCCGATACAGACTTAGACCAATTACAACATTTATTGCAAACATCAGAAGCTATCCGCGCTGATGGTCATCCTGATTGGATGGTGCTGACAGGTTTCTTTCATGATATGGGGAAAGTACTTTGCTTATTTAGCGAACCCCAATGGGCTACTGTCGGCGATACTTATCCTGTAGGTTGTGCATTTTCAAGCAAAATTGTTTACTCAGAGTTTTTCCAAGATAATCCCGATTTTAACAATCCGAAATATAACACCAAATATGGTGTATATGAGCCGAATTGTGGATTGAGTAACGTACACATGTCATGGGGACATGATGAGTATTTCTATAGTATGATCAAACCTTACTTACCGGAACCAGCATTGTACATTCTCCGGTATCACTCATTTTATCCTCAACATCGTGAAAACGCCTACGAGCATTTAATGGATAAACACGATAAAGAAATGTTTAAATGGGTGAAATTATTCAATCCCTACGATTTGTATTCCAAAAATCCTAATCCGCCTGATTGGCAAAAACTCAAGCCATACTACGAGGATTTAGTAGCTAAATATTTACCACCAACTTTAAAATTTTAGAGATGTGTTCTTGCAACAGCAAATATTTTGGTTTCTGATTTCAGTTGTTGGTATTGCAAAGGTTTTTGCTACTCATTATCCACAAAAAATCTTTCCAAAACTTCAACCAAGAGGAATAGTTTTGCGATTCTACGAGCATAAATTAAAAATTTTTCTGTGTTCTCTCAAGCGTTCGTCTTACTTGTATTAGCACCTGACAGAAGATTACACGTAATAAAAATGAATAATACCTCTTAATTTTGTAAATTTCGATAAACAAAATTAATTTTGGGAAAAAATACAGGATAGAATGAAAAACCAAATAAGATAAAAGTTTGAAATTTGATAACCTAAGATTATTGAAATTTTAGCAAACAAATTTTTCAAGCTAACAATTTTCAAACCTAATTTTCCCAAAAAACCAGACTTTAGAATTATTGCAACGTTCGGTATCTTGCTGATTCAAGCAAAAGCTTGGTTTGTTGTAACAAATAATAACTAAAATTACATCAAATTGCTATAAATTTGAACGAGTTAAACTTGCCAAATTTATCGGTAAAACTCAATGCTGAAGTTGTCAAAATTCTAGAATATTGCGGATTTATATTCTGTTAATCTTCCCCAGATTCAAAAGCATTGTTTGGATTATAAATCGATATGAAGAAAATTTGTTTATTAGCTAGCATATTCAGTCTTGTTGGGACTGGACTTGTGGGTTGTAATGCCACGCCAAATGATACCGCTACCAATAATAGTCCTAATACTGCTGTGAACGCGAGTTTAGAGAATAAAGGATTGCAGACGATTGGCATTACTTTGGGCGATTTAGGTAATCCCTTTTATCTAGCAGTACAGAAGGGAGCCGAACAACAAGCAAAAAAACTTGGGAATGATATCAAAGTTAATACAGTTTCTAGTGCTTTCGATCTCAACCAACAAACTAACCAAATCGAAAATTTCACAGCGGCGAGTACTGACCTAATTATTTTGAGTGCGGTTGATAAAAAAGGAGTTAAACCAGCAATAGACCAAGCGAGAAGCGCAGGTCGGGTTGTGATTGCGGTAGATTCAGCCGTTGATGCAGATGTGGATGCAATGATTAGCTCCAACAATACCCAAGCTGGAGAGATTGCTTGCAAGTATATTGGCGATCGCCTCAACGGTAAAGGTAATATAGTTATTCTCAACGGTACGCCGATGGACTCCATCAATCAGCGAGTCAGCGGTTGTAAGACTTCCTTAGCCAAATATCCAGATATCAAAATCGTCTCAGACCAGAACGCAGAAGGGACAAGGGATGGCGGGCTGAGAGTTATGACTGACGTGCTAACAACCTTCCCCAAAATCGATGCCGTATTTGCCACCAACGACCAAAGCGGTATCGGCGCAGACTTAGCAGCCAGACAAGCAAGACGTAAAGAATTTTTTATTGTTGGCGTTGATGGTTCCCCAGATGCAACCAAAGCAATGGAAGACAAAGACGGCCTATTTGTGGCAACTGCCGCCCAAGACCCCGCAGGTATGGCGCAAAAAGCCGTTGAAGTCGGCAACGATGTCATCCAAGGCAAAAAATTGAGTAACCCTGAGATTCTGGTTCCAGTTAAATTGGTTACCCGTGACAGCCTTGCTAGTTACAAAGGGTGGTAGTGGGGAGTGTGGGGAAAGGGAAAAGGTTAAAGGGGAAAGGGAAAAGGAATAAATTTAATCTTTTCCCTTTTCCCCAGTTGGTGAGCTTGCCTGTCCTGAGCTTTGTCGAAGGGTCGAACCATACCCCTTTCCCTTTCCCCATACCCAATGCCCAATGCCCTATGCCCCATTGAGATTTTTTTAGAGAGGAGAGATATGAATTTAAGAAAAATTGCGATCGCAGCTAGTTTAATCAGTCTCGTTGGTGGTGGCGTAATTGGTTGCTCGAATGGTTCTGAAAATGGCAATACTGCTACTAATCCCGATGCCAACGCACCTGGTAATACTGCTACCAATACTAGCGCCCAGAGTAGCGCAAGTACTGGGAATGGGAAATTGCGATCGGTAGCTTTTACGGCTGGCGATTTAAGTAACCCCTTCTTCGTTCTGATGGGGCAGGAAATTGAAACCACAGCCAAAAAAATTGGCGGCAATAATGTCAGGACAACCGTAGTTTCCAGCGCTTACGACCTCAACCAACAAGCCAACCAAATAGAAAACTTCACGGCGTCGAATACTGACGTTATTATTCTGAATGCTGCTGATAAAAGTGGTATTAAGCCAGCAGTGGAAAAAGCCAAACAAGCCGGCAGAATTGTGATCGCAGTAGATACCGGTGCTGAGGGCGGTGTAGATGCGACAGTTACAACCAATAACGTGCAAGCTGGAGAAGTTGCTTGTAAATATATTGCCGATCGCCTCAAAGGTAAAGGTAATGTAGTAATCGTCAACGGGCCTCAAGTGGACTCGGTAATCCAGCGGGTTAGTGGCTGCCAAAACGTATTGGCTAAATATCCCGATATCAAAATTCTCTCCAAAGACCAGAATGCAGAGGGTAGCAGAGACGGCGGACTCAGAGTCATGACAGATTTGCTAACAACCTTCCCTAAGATAGATGCTGTTTTTGCAATCAACGACCCCAGTGGAGTAGGCGCAGAACTAGCAGCCATGCAAGCACAACGTAAAGACTTCTTTATTGTTGGCGTTGATGGTGCGCCAGAAGCGATTAAGGCGATCGCTACCAAAGATAGTATATATGCAGCAACAGCGACTCAAAATCCGCGAGGCATGGCAGCCAAAGCAGTCGAAGTTGGCAACGACATTTTGAACGGTAAAAAACCCGCTAACCCCACCATTTTGATTCCAGTCAAGCTGATTACCAAAGATAACGTCAGCACAGAAAAAGGCTGGTAAATGGGGAGATGAGGGAGTGAGGGATGAAGAGATGAGGAGATGAGGAGATGAGGAGATGGGGAGATAGGGAGGTGGGGAGAGAATCTTACCCTATTACCCATCATCCCATCACCCCATCACCCCATCACCCCACCATCCCATCACCCCATCACCCCATCACCCCATCACCCCATCACCCCATCACCCCATCACCCCATCACCCCCCATGCTCAGTCCCCATTATTTTTAGGAGTTACTCGTGACCACAAGTATTGAAACCTCCTTTCCCGAAGCGCCAACTGCGGCCCCTGTACTAGAAATGCAAGGGATTGGCAAACGATTTCATGGCGTACCTGCTCTGCAAAATGTGAATTTGACCATTTATCCGGGAGAAGTTCACGCTCTCATGGGCGAAAACGGAGCAGGCAAAAGCACATTGATGAAAATCCTCGCCGGGGCTTACATTGCCGATGAAGGCGAGATTCGTATCAATGGTACGCCGGTGAAAATTACCGATCCGGCTTCAGCCCGCAAAGCGGGGATTAACCTGATTTATCAAGAACTGAATGTCGCACCAAATTTAACCGTTACCGAAAATATTTTTATGGGTAGCGAGTTGCAGCGGGGTCAGTTCTTAGACCGCAAAGCGATGGAGGACGAAGCAAAGCTAGTACTCCAAAGCCTGGGGGCAAATTTTACAGCCAATACCATAGTTGGCACCTTATCTATCGCCGAACAGCAGCAGGTAGAAATTGCCAGGGCGCTGAAAGACAACAGTCGGGTTTTAGTGATGGATGAGCCGACAGCAGCGTTATCTGACCGCGAGACTGAGCGTTTATTTCAAGTGATTCGCAGACTGCGAGACGATGGTATTGCCATTATCTACATCAGTCACCGCATGGAAGAAATATATGCATTGGCTGACCGGATTAGCGTGCTGCGCGACGGTCAATACATTGGCAGTCTCACACGGGATGAAATTTCTGCCCAGCGATTAGTGCAGATGATGGTCGGGCGTTCGATGCAAGACTTTTACGAACATCAACGCCAAACCAATCCCGGCCCAGTGGTGTTGGAAGTCAGAAATATCAGCGATGGACGCAAGATTGAACCGGCTAGTTTTCAAATTCGCGCTGGTGAAATTCTTGGTTTAGCAGGGCTGGTGGGTGCTGGGCGCACAGAAGTATCCCGGCTGATTTTTGGTGCCGATCGCAAAGCTAGTGGTGAAGTGTTCCTGAATGGCGTCAAACTGAATATTAATAGCCCCAGTGATGCCATTGCTGCCGGTATCGGTTACGTCCCAGAAGATCGTAAAGACCAGGGTTTATTTCTAGAAATGAGTTCCCGCAAGAATATTGCCTTGAACACACTCAAACAAGATGCCAAGGCAGGAGTTGTCAACTGGGGTTCAGTCAATCGGTTGGCAACGGAAGCAGTGGAAAACTTCAACATCCGACTGGCTAATTTGGAAATTAGAGCCGTGGATCTTTCTGGTGGGAATCAGCAGAAGCTACTGTTAGCGCGTTGGCTAGCGATTAAACCCAGAGTCATCATGCTGGATGAGCCGACACGCGGCGTCGATATCGGTGCTAAGAGCGAGATTTACCGAATTATTAGCGAATTAGCTGCCCAAGGTGTAGCTATTTTAATGGTTTCCAGCGAATTACCAGAAGTGGTTGGGATGAGCGATCGCGTTTTGGTAATGCGAGAAGGACAACTAGTGGGCGAACTTGACGACAGTCCCGGTAAAGAAATTACCCAAGAAAAGATTATGCATTACGCAACAGGAGCATCGGGAGTAGCAGAATCATGAGCCAAACAGTCAGACCTACCAATAGAAATAAAGTTACCAACAATCCAAACGCGCGATCGCCGAGATCCATCGCCAGCTTTCTGGAAGTTGCAGGTATTTTACCAATCCTCGTACTTATCTGTATCTTATTTACCTTCCTTTCGCCCAACTTCCTCACAGGCGGTAACCTCGTTAATATCTTACGGCAAGCATCTATTAACATTGTCCTAGCCACTGGTATGACCTTCGTGATTCTCACCGGAGGCATTGATTTGTCTGTGGGGTCAATATTAGCTGTTTCTGCTGTAGTTGCGTTGATGGTATCGCTAGTTCCGGCTATAGGTTGGGCGGCTTTACCTGCCGGTTTGGTGGCAGGATTGCTTTTAGGCTTAGTCAACGGCGCTTTGATTACCTTTTTGGATGTGCCACCTTTTATTGTCACATTGGGTTCGCTGACTGCTTTACGGGGTGTTGCCTATTTGATTGCCAAGGGAACCACAGTTATTAACCGCGATATCAATTTTGCTTGGATTGGTAATAGTTATATCGGGCCTCTTCCTTGGTTGGTAATCATTGCCTTGCTGACGGTAGCAGCTAGTTGGTTTGTACTGCGGCAGACTGTTTTAGGAGTACAAATCTATGCTGTGGGTGGTAACGAACGCGCAGCAAGATTAACTGGGATTAAAGTTAATCGGGTACTGCTGTTTGTTTATGGCGTGAGTGGATTGCTAGCAGGTTTGGCAGGAACCATGAGTGCCAGCCGTCTTTATAGTGCTAGCGGCTTGTTGGGTCAAGGTTATGAATTAGATGCGATCGCTGCTGTAATTTTAGGTGGAACTAGTTTTACAGGTGGCATTGGCACAATTGGCGGTACTCTTCTCGGTGCGTTAATCATTGCCGTTCTCAACAATGGTTTGACTTTGTTGAATATGTCTTTCTTCTGGCAACTAGTTGTTAAAGGACTAGTAATTATCGTTGCCGTAATGATTGACCGACTCCGCAGACGTTCCAGACGCTAGAAAGATAAAAGTTAAAAGTAAGAATTCAGGATTTAGAAGAGTTGAAAATCAATGGTTATATATCTGCTTGATTCCCTGAAAGTTATCAAGCTTGGTATCTAAACCTTATTAATTCTAAGCTCTGAATTCTTACATAAAAAGTAAAATCAAATAAATTTATGCACTTGAAAGATATTATTTTTTAAATTTTTACTTTTTAGTTATTTCCAGCCTAACAATTCAATAAATTTAAAACACATTAAGTAGGTGGACATAATTATTTAGAAGACGCATTTCGATTTCTCCCAAGGGGAGACGCTACGCCAAGCAAGATCCCGTTCGCCCTTGGCGTTCGCGTTCGCGCAGCGTCTCCGTTAGGAGAAGGGTAGGGTACGCTCAATGCTCGGTAAGCTATTCCTTGAGGGTTGAGCGCAGTCGAAACCCGGCGAGATCGAGTTAGGTTTAATTTAGTCCTTCTACTTATTCACAAAATTCGCCTCATAAAACATACGTTTTAGCCAGTACTAATTTATTTAGTAGAGTAATAATCAGACAACAAGAAATATAAAAATAAATTATAGTTCAGACTTAAAAACATTCTATTCATCAAATGATAAATTTAATCCACGCAATAGTAAATAAGTCATACAAAATTCTGCGTTTTGAATTCTTCTTTATAAAATTTCGCTTCAGCGAATTAGTAAAAATATGAAAATTATCAATACTGCTCTTTGCTCTTATGGCTTGTCCGGCAAGGTATTTAATGCACCATTGATAAATCTGCATCCCGGATTTGAATTAATCGGTTTCTGGGAAAGAAGTAAAAATCTGATACGGGAAGATGCAGATTATAGAAGCGGCTATTAGAAGTAGCGATCGCCAAAAAGTAATAGGTGTTTGAAGAAGAATTCAGGAGTCAGAATACAGAATTTAGAAATTTATCTGGACGTTAATTAATGGTTTCATCCTCAGCATTCAGAATCTAGAATCTTGACTCCTGACTCATGAATTTTGAACCGAGATTTTATCCATATCTGATTCCAGATCGGAGTATATCCAATGCTGAAAAATCTTTTATACAGTTTTCCACTGCTTTTATTATCATGCCCAGCAGTTTGGGCAAATCCATTGAATGATAATTCAAATACTCCAGATGCTAACTTTGGAACCTTACAAGGGCAAGTCACCTCAGTCTCTCAGTTTTCTGATGTCCAGCCGACTGATTGGGCATTTCAAGCACTGCAATCCCTGGTGGAACGTTACGGTTGTATTGCAGGTTATCCCAATTCCACCTATCGCGGTAACCGTGCTTTAACTCGTTACGAATTTGCTGCCGGTTTGAATGCCTGTTTGGATCGGGTTAATGAGTTAATTGCTACGGCTACTGGCGATTTAGTCAGTAAGGAAGATTTGGCAGTGCTGCAAAAATTACAAGAAGATTTCGCGACAGAACTGGCAACTCTACGCGGGCGCGTGGATACCTTAGAAGCACGTGCAGCAACATTAGAGGCGCAGCAGTTTTCCACTACCACTAGGCTGAACGCTCAAATTATTACTGCGATTACCGACACTTTTGGCGACAAAGTGGGAGGCGATCGCGATGAATCCAATACTATCTTTGCGACTCGCGGTCGTTTGAATTTGGAGAGTAGTTTCACGGGTAAAGATTTGTTGCGAGTCCGTCTGGAGTTCGGCAACTTTGTCGATCCCAATGGCATAAGCCAAATTGCAGCAGCCAGCGGTACGCGGATGACACGCCTAAACTTCGACAACGACTTCACCAATACACTCTTTATTCCCCACATTCGTTACTATTTCCCAGTGAGTGATTCCCTTTCGTTCGTTGTCGGTCCTACAGGTATCGGTTACAACGACATCACAGACAACGTAACTCCTGCAACCATTGGCGATGATGGCAACGGGATTCCCTCACTATTTGGTAAGAACAGTTTCCTTTTTGAGCGAGGTGGCGGCGGTGCAGCTCTCAACTGGAGTATCAGAAAGGACTTGGTTCTGACTGTGGGCTACTTAGCAAATAATCCCAATATCCCAACACAGAACAATGGGTTATTTAATGGCGGCTATAACGCTCTTGCCCATCTAGTGTATTACGCCAAACAAGGAGCTATTGGTGTCGCCTACTCTCATGGCTATAATCCTGCTGGCGCCGTTGATGTCACAGCTGGAAGAGGTAGCGTCCTGTCAAGCGCTCCCTTTGGCACGAACATTGCTACTTCTAACACCATTGTCGGGATTCAAGGGTATTATCGGTTTTCGCCAAACTTCCAAATCCACGGTTGGGGTGGATATATCTGGGCAACTGCCAAGAACTCTGGTTTGAGCGATATTTCCAATGGTAGGGGCGGAACGGATTCTTTGTTTGTGAATAATGGCGATAATGCTAATGCCTGGTTTGGAGCGGTTGGCTTGTCCTTTCCAGATGTGGGAGGTAAGGGCAATCTGCCAGGAATTCTCTTTGGTTTGCCACCGCGTATATCTAACAGTGATGTCCGTGAAGAACCAGACAACGCTTACCACATCGAAGCATTCTATCGCTTACGATTAAACGACAACATCTCCGTAACTCCTGGCTTTTGGGTAATTCTCAACCTAGAAAACAACAGCGAAAATGATACTCAATATGTGGGAGTACTTCGCACAACGTTTGATTTTTAAATTGAAAAAGGTATGGGGCATGGGGCATGGGGCATTGGGCAGAAGAGGCAGAGGGGCAGAGGGGCAGAGAGGCGGAGGAGAAAGAACTTGTACAAAAACTCTCCTCTGCTCCCCTGCTCCCCTGCTCCCCATCTCCCTACTCTCCCGTCTTAAATCCACTTAAATATGCTTGTAATTGCTGTGTCAGTTCTGTTGTTTGTTGGAGGGAGTTAGATACGGTATTAGATAAATCTGCGGTGTATTTTAAGCTTTCGGCGATGTGTTGGATCGAAGATGCGATCGCTTGGGAAGTTTCGGTTTGAGATGTTGTTGCCGTAAAAATTGATTGTACTAAATGATTTATCTGTTGAGATACTTCTAAAATATCTTCCAGGCTTAACTTGGCATTTTGTACAATATTTGCTTTTTCTCCTATCTCATTGGTTCCTGATTCTATGGCTTGAACTAATACACTAGTTTCCAATTCCATATCAGTTAAAACGCCTTGAATGTCTTGCGTTGCTTCGGCAGATTGTACGGCTAATTGACTAATTTGTTCTGCTACTTTCACAAAGCTTCGACCGCGATCGCCCATCCATGTGGCTTCGATGCTGGCGTCACCGGCTAACAAGTTAGTTTGGGTGGCGATTTGCCCAATCGTGGATGCTACAGCGGAAATTTTTTGAGAAAATTCACCTAAACTATTGACTTTGTTAGCTATTTGTGAGTTTGTTTGTTGCAAATTCAAAATGCTTTCCGTAGTAAAATCTATTGCTGCCTTGGCTGTTTCTGCTGTGTTAGTAGTAGTGACGGCTATTTCTTGTAGTTGTTGAGTGCTATCTGCGACTTTTTGAATCCAGAAATTCAGATTATCTACTTCTTGAAGGGTATAGTTAATCTGTTCTACTTGTTTGAGTGCTTCATTTTCCACTTGCTCGATGACAGCATTTTCGCTAAGGAAAACATTCATTTGGTAAGCAATTTGTTGGACTTGAGTAACAATTCGCCACAGGGTATAAATGATGGTATCAATAACATTAGCTAAGATTCCAACTTCACCTATTGTCACTTGAGAACGAACAGTTAAATCTCCTTGCAAGACCTCGTTAACATCAGAAATAAGTTGTCGCAGTTGCTCTTGGAGAACTTGTTGACTGCGCCTTAATTCTTCTTCTATTTCCTTGCGCGAGGTAATTTCAACTAGCACGGCAACAAAGTTGATTGTTTGTCCAAATACATCTGGAACGGGAGAAACAGTTAATTCACACCAGAAGTAACTTCCATTTTTGCGATAACTTTTCAGCACAACTTGGCATTCTTTTGAACCCTCCATTGCCTCGTCTAATTCTGCAATAGTATCTGGATTTGTGTCAGACCCTTGAAGAAATTTATAGTTACATTCGAGTAACTCATCAGATGAATAGCCTGTAATTTTTTCCAAGGCAGCATTGCAAAATATAATTGGATTTGTTACCTGACGTGGATCGGTAATGAATATACCGTTACTCGCTGAAGCGATCGCCCGATCGCGAAGCCGCAAAACTTTCTGCGTTTGCTCAAGTTCAGCCACTAAACTCGCCTGTTCTAAAGCGATACCAACTTGAATTGCTAATTGTTTAAATAAATTAATTTCATATCTGTGCCAATAGCGAGTTGTAGAACATTCATGGGCACACAATAAACCGACAAGTTGATTGTTATGAATAATCGGTGCAATCAAATTTGCCTTGATTTGAAAACCTTCGAGAATTTCTCGGTGACATTCCGTAAAACCAGCTGCATAAATATCATTGGTTGCTCGGACTCGACCATTTTTGTACATTTCAATATAGTCTTCCCGGAATGGGTCATTGACCGTTTTTCCTAAGGTTTTCGTCCAACCTTGGGCAACGGACTCAGCGATGATAGTGCCACTCCAGTCAGTATTGAAACGATACATCACCACACGGTCTGTTTTCAATGCTTGACGAAGTTCCTGGACAGTTGTGTTGATGACATCATCTAATTTTAGCGATCGCCGAATTCTTAAGGTAATTTCTGTAAATAACTGTGAAAGTTTGGTTTCGGCTTCTTGCTGTGCCAAAAGCTTTGTTTGGGCAGACAAACGCCGATCTATAAACGAAGTCAGCAGCGCAAAACCGAGAATCACAAATGTAGCAGTACCAATAGAAATACCTAGCAAAGTTAGCGAATCATTCGTTGTTGCTAGTCCAGAAATTGCTATTGGGTTAGTCGGCATAAATTTAACAGCCGCCATCCCTGTATAATGCATTCCAGCGATCGCTCCGCCCATGACGATAGCACTGCCAATCTTTGCCAACCAGTCAGTTGTACTCGTTGGCGTGCGTAAATGAAACGCAATATTGAGTGCTAAAATCGACGCGCCGATGGCGATGGCGATAGAAAGTATAAACAGCACTGGGTTGTATGTAGCGGTTGCTTCCATCCGCATCGCCAGCATTCCGATGTAGTGCATCGAGGCGATACCAATACCCATTAACGTCCCACCACCCAGCAATTGCCAAATGCTTAACACTGGTTGGCTGGCTAGGAAAAGTGCGCCTCCTGAAGCAATAACCGCAGGTAGCATAGAAACCAGCACGATCGACATATCATAGGCGATCGGCGTTGCCATACTGAAAGCTAGCATCGCCACAAAGTGCATCGACCAAATACCGATTCCCATAACCATTGCGCCGCCAATTAACCAAGCGACTTTCGCCGATGCTTTGGCTGCTGTTACCCTTGCAGCCAAATCGAGAGCAGTATATGAGGCGAAGATGGCGATCGCAATTGAAAGTATTATCAGGCGTAGGTCGTACATGCTACTCATATTTGGAAGTGTGGGGGCAGGGGAGGCAGGGGGGGCAGGGGAGGCAGGGGAGACAAGGAGTGTGGGGAGTGTGGGGAGAGAGGGGGGAAAGATTTCTTCCCCATCCTCCCACATCTCCCACACCTCCTGTTTGCCCAATGCCCAATTCCCAATTCCTAATAAGAATTACAAATTCCTATAGCTCCACCGCTCTCCATATCTATCTCAGTATGTTAATCAAAAGTGAAATTCATGATATTCTCATACTTAGATACTCCAAATAAGTGTGCAGCTAATAAATGCCCTATTTGTTTAGAACAAATTAATAATTTATATCAAAAAGTATGCACTGCCAAAGTTTTCAAAACAGGCAGTTGTAGATTGTTATTTATAAAGAGTGCTTCCAAACAAACCTAAGTCAAGAAAACGTTATGATATCAACACTTTTGAGCGATCGCTATCGCATTATTAGCGTACTTGGAACTGGTGGATTTTGCGAAACATTCTTAGCGGAAGATACCCAAATGCCTTCGGGGCGACGCTGTGTAATTAAGCAACTCAAGCCAGTTACCGACAACCCAGAGGTTTACCAGGTGGTACAAAGGCGATTTCAAAGAGAAGCCGCTATTTTAGAAGATCTGGGAGGATCGAGCGAGCAAATTCCCACTTTGTACGCCTACTTTCAAGCCGATGGTCAATTTTACCTCGTACAGGAATGGGTTTCTGGACAAACGTTAAACCAATACGTAAAACAAAACGGTTGTTTGAGCGAAAGTGAAGTAATTCCCATTTTAATCAGTCTGTTGAAAGTGCTGGACTTTGTACATACCAAAGGCATCATCCACCGCGATATTAAACCAGACAATATTATTCTGCGTTCATCTGATGGCAAACCAATTTTAATTGATTTTGGTGCAGTGCGAGAAACGATGGCAACAGTCATGTATCCAGAAGGCACTGTTAGTAATTCAATGATTATTGGTACGCCAGGTTTTATGCCTAGCGAACAAGCAGCAGGACGCCCAGTTTTTGCCAGTGACTTGTATAGCTTGGCGCTAACAGCTATTTTCTTGTTGATGGGAAAATTGCCCTACGAATTGATGACAGATTCTTATACTGGAGAGCATGTTTGGGATAGGGAAGCCATCAGTCCCAATTTGATGGAAGTTTTAAAAAAAGCAACTCAATTTGATGTTAGAGAGCGCTATTTCACTGCTAAAGAAATGCTGGATGCCTTGCAAAACATTGCCACTTCAGCTGCACCAAAAGTACCGATGTACAGTCAACTCTCTGCTTTGACTAATTCTGTAATCCGCTTGCCAGCGGCTCAAAGCAGCAAACAAAACGCTATTTTTATTGGCAGTACTTTAATCGGCGGTGGATTAATCGGTGCATCGGTGATTATTGGACTTTTATTAGCAAACTCTCCCCAATCTGGGACATATCAAGAAGCTAGATCCTCTATAATTCCAAAAACAGAAACTCATGAAAATTCTTCCTTGTCTCTTCCACCGGGAGCAGCAAATTATCAAATAGGGACAATCCGGGAATCACCAATTACAAACGCCGCTAATCTATCTAATTCTTTTTATTTCGTAGCAAATTCTAGTTTGCCAAATTTGCAAGCTGCCATTAAGCAAGTAAAAATTTTACAATCCCAAGGAATTAGTCAATCAGGAGTGTTCTGGATACCAGATTACCCCAATTTATCAGATAAGAAAAATTCCTTTATAGTTTATGTAGCCACCTTTCAAGACCGCCCCAATTGCATTAATTTTCTCAAAAATTACGGACAAATCAATCCACAAGCATATTGCGCCTTTGCTAGTAAAGATTTAAATGCACCTATGGCTAAAGTGTCTTTTAAGGAAATAAAATAAAACAGAATTGAGAATTAATAATTAAACAAAGTATTACAGCCGCAGTCATATCTCGGTGGAGACACCGAGTTTTTGAAAATATTAAATAGAAGGCAGGATAGCGCAGCGTTAGCGAGTCAGCGAGCGTCGCCAGAAGAGAAAAGCCAGTTTTTATCGGCGTTTTAAACTTTTGTATTTTACATTTAATTCTGTCTACTTAGTTACCATATCCGGGCAGTTAAGCATAATACCCAAAACCTCACCCCGCTAAAGCACAGGTTTAGCGGGGTGAGGTTCTTTTATTAAAAGTAATTTCACGGAGATGATATTACTGAATGTTTAAGTATAATATTGCTCGCAACTGGAATAGTGAATTTTGAGTAATAAATATGATCGAGTTTGCCGCCATTACTTCAGTGATTAGTAAATATGCTCCGCAAGCTAGTCAACTAATCATTAAACAAGCTCAAAAAAACGAAGCTGTTATCAGAATTTTACAAGAATTAAAACTCAATCCTACGCAAATTCCCGATGATATTGATGGGGTTTATGCTTACACTCTAGTCAAATATGGCGTATTTAAGCCTGGAGCAATTTTAAATTTGTTTCGAGAGAAAGTAGTCAAAGATTATTTTTGGAACGCTTACAGTAATAATGCTGCTTTTCAGTTTGTAGAGAATACCAAAAAGTTTATTAATCAAAATAACGAACTAAAAACGCAAATAATCAATGCAAAAATTAACTTTTTAGCTGAACTAGAAGAATTTGGCGAAGCTTTTATTGCAGTTGCTAAACAAACCAAAAACTCCAAATATCAGCCTTATCCAGATTGGAATTTAGATGTTTATCCCAAAGAGTTTAAAGCCTTAATCTTTGAAAAGACTCGGTTATTTTGCGGGCGTGATTTTGTTTTCGATGCGATTAAAAAATTCTTCACAACTCAACCCAAGGGTTATTTTACAGTGATTGGGGATGCAGGGATGGGAAAAAGTGCGATCGCTGCTAAATACATCTTAGCTACTAAATTTCCTTGCTATTTTAATGTATTCGCAGAAGGGCGCAACAAACCAGAGCAGTTTTTAGCCAGTATTCGCCAACAGTTAATTAAGCGTTATTCTCTCCAAAATGCAGACAACGCCGATTTAAGAACTTTACTGCAAAAAACCAGTGAAGAACTCAAAGGACAAAAACTTGCCATTATTGTTGATGCACTAGATGAAGTAGAACAAGAGGGAAATGGTAATCTTTTAGATTTACCACAAAATCTTCCTGAAGGAATTTATTTTTTACTCACAAGAAGACCTTATAATCAAGAAACCAAAAGGTTAACTTTGTCTCCAGATACTCCTGGAGACGAATTAGATTTAACAAAAAGTGATTATTCAGCTTTGAGTCAGGAAGATGTCAAAGAATATATTCATTTATTTTTACAGAATGATAATAAACTGAGAGCTTGGATTCAGCAACGCAATATTTCTGAGGATACTTTTACTCAGGAAATAGCTGTCAAGAGTGAAAATAATTTTATATATTTGCGCTATCTATTACCTGGAATCTCTGAAGGTAAATATAATGATTTAACTTTGAAGGGATTGCCACAAGGTCTTCAGGACTATTATACGACTCATTGGCATCGTATGGGAATGGATAAAGAATCCAATGAAAAGAAGGTCAAAACACTCTATATATTAGTAGAAAGAGGCGAACCTATATCTCTAAACATGATTGCGGAAATTCTAGATGAGGATGAATATGAGGTGAAATTGGTGTTAAATGATTGGATTGAGTATGTAACGCCGAAAGTAAATGCTGATGAAGAAAAAACTTACTACAGTATTTATCACCGCAGTTTTCTAGAATTTCTTAAAGGGCAAGATAAATTAGGTAAAGGTCGAAAACTGTTTAGAGAAGTTAATAAGGCTATGGCTGATTATATGCTGAAGGAGATGGAATAAATGGGGGGACTTTCCACTAAGTTAGCATCAAAACCAGCCGAGTTTCAAGATTTTTTTCTCGGTCAATTTCCCGAACAACAATTAAAAGCAGGTAATTCGGAAAAGTATTATCAAACTCTCATAGATTTTGATTTTATTTCTCTAAAAATTCAATATCCTAAATTTGGAGTTGAACCTCTGATTAGAGATTATGCTTTGATTGATGACCCAGAGATATTGGAGAATTTAGAACCAGATGAAAAACTAGAAACCGAACAAATCAAAATCCTGAAATTAATTCAACGTGCGCTACAGTTATCAGCTCATGTTTTGAATCAAGACCCTAATCAATTAGTAGGGCAATTATGGGGAAGGTTGCAGTGTTTTCAACAGCCAGAAATTCAGAAAATATTGGCAGATGCAGCACAAAATAAAAGTGAAGTTCTTCGATTTCGTCCGATTACAGCCAGCTTAACTACTCCAGGCGGAAATCTCCTGCGTACTCTGACTGGTCATAACGGTGGAGTAAATGCAGTAGCAATTACTCCCGATGGCAAACAAGCTCTTTCCGGTTCATTTGACAAGACTGTAAAATTGTGGGATTTAGACACAGGAAAAGAAATTTCCAGCTTCACTGGCCATAACGATTTGGTAGGTACAGTAGCAATAACTCCTGATGGCAAAAAAGCTGTTTCTGGTTCTCATGACAGCACCTTGAAACTATGGAATTTAGAGATAGGCAAGGAAATTTTCACCTTTACTGGTCATAACGGCTGGGTGATAGGAGTGGCAATAACTCCTGATGGTAAAAAAGCTATTTCTGGTTCTCAGGACAACACTCTGAAGTTATGGGATTTAGAGACAGGCAAGGAAATTTTTACCCTTACTGGTCATAAAGCTCTCGTAGAGACAATAGCGATCGCCTCTGATGGTAAAAAAGCCCTTTCTGGTTCTCAGGACAACACTCTGAAGTTATGGGATTTAGAAATAGGCAAGGAAATTTGTACACTTACTGGTCATAGCAACTCGGTAAATGCAGTAGCAATGACTCCTGATGCCAAAAAAGCTCTTTCTGGCTCATCTGACACAACCTTGAAACTATGGGATTTAGAGACAGGAAAAGAAATCTCTACTCTCACTGGTGATAACGACTGGATACAGGCAGTAGCAATAACCCCTGATGGCAAAAAAGCTGTTTCTGGTTATTTGGATAAAACTAGCTTAAAACTTTGGGATTTAGACACAGGTAAAGAAATCTCAAACCTCAATGGTCATAACGACTCGATAAGAGCATTGGCAATAACCACAGATGGAAAAAAAGCCGTTTCCGCTTCTGATGACCAAACTCTGAAACTTTGGGATTTAGAGATGGGAGAAGAAACCTCTCACCTCACTGGCCATAACGCTCCAGTAAATACAGTAGCTATCATTTTGGATGGCAAAAAAGCTGTTTCTAGTTCTTATGACAAAACTTTGAAACTCTGGGATTTAGATACAGGAAAGGAAATTTCTACTTTGTCTTTTAGTCATAAAGACTGGGTAAGTGCAGTAGCAATAACCCCTGACGGCAAAAAAGCTCTTTCTGGTTCATCTGACAAAACCTTGAAACTTTGGGATTTAGAGACAGGAAAAGAAATCTCTACCTTTCCTTCGGAACGCTACGCGAACACTGGTCATAACTCTCCGGTAAATAAAGTAGCGATCGCCTCCGATGGGAAAAAAGCTATTTCTGGTGATGAAGAGCGCACGATTAAGGTTTGGAATTTAGAGACAAAAGAAGAAATCTCTATTTTCAGTGGACATCAAAGCCCTATCCAGACATTATCTATTACGACCGATGGAAAAAAAGCTGTTTCTAGTTCTTATGATAAGACAATAAAATTGTGGAATTTAGACACAGGAGAGGAAATCTATACTTTAGTTTTAGATAATAACGACTGGTTCAATACAGTAGGCATCACGACCGATAGTAAAAAAATCGTTTCGGTTTCTGGCGACGACACGATAAAACTGTGGGATTTAGAAACAGGAGAGGAAATCTATACTTTGGTTTTTGGCGATCGCGACTGGGTACAGGCAGTATGTATCACCCATGATGGCAAAAAAGCCATTTTTGCTTGCCATGACAACACCCTGAAATTGTGGGATTTAGAGACAAGAAAGGAAGTTTCTACTTTTATTGGTGATAGTTCTATATTTTGTTGTGCAGTTTCCCCAGATGGATTGACAATTGTAGCTGGAGAAAAATCAGGGCGCGTTCATTTTCTAAGTTTAGAAGGTGATTAAAAAAATGAATACGATCGCCCCAAATACAATTAATATCCCCAGCTATACCCCGGAATTTCAGCAAATATTTATTGCCAAAAATTACACCTTTGTCGCTAGGTTTATAGAATTTATCAAAAAACAATACAAACTAGATAAAGGTCAAAGCTTTTTGAAAGTTTTTAATCAGGCTATGGCTAATTATCCTCTTAAGGAGATGGTATAACATGGGGGTGATTGCAAGTAAATTAGCATCAAAGTCCGCAGAATTTCAAAATTTATTTTTGGGTCAATTCCCCGAACAACAATTAAAAGCAGGCAACTCGGAAAAGTATTATCAAACTCTCACAGATTTTGATTTTATCTCTTTGAAAATTCAATATACTAACTTTGGGGTAGAAGCCCTAATTCTCGATTATGCTTTGATTGACGCTCCAGAAATATTGGAGAATTTAGAAGCAGATGAAAAACTAGAAACTGAACAAATCAAAACCCTGAAATTAATTCAACGTGCGCTAGATCTATCAGCCCATATTTTGAATCAAGACCCAAATCAATTAGTAGGGCAACTATGGGGAAGATTAGAGAGTTTTCCTCAGCCAGAAATTCAGAAAATCTTGGCAGATGCAGCACAAAGTAAAACTGAAAATATCCGCTTACGTCCCATTACAGCCAAATTAACCACTCCTGGTGGAAACTTACTGCGTACCCTGACTGGTCATAACGCTTCGGTACGAGCAGTAGCCATCGCCCCCGATCGCAAAACAGCCGTTTCTGCTTCTGAGGACAACACCCTAAAAGTGTGGGATTTGAATACGGGAATAGAAATCTTTACCCTGACTGGTCATAGTGGTTCGGTAATAGCAGTAGCCATCACCCCAGATGGCAAAACAGCCATTTCTGCTTGTGAGGACAACACCCTGAAACTCTGGGATTTACAGCAGGGAACAGAAATCTCCACCTTGACCGGTCATAGCGGTTCGGTACTAGCAGTAGCCATCGCCCCAGATGGCAAAACAGCCGTTTCTGCTTCATATAGCTCGTGGAGTTTGACTTTTCAGGTGTGGGATTTGAATACGGGAATAGAAATCTCTACCTTGAGTGGTGATGACTTGCGGGTAAATGCAGTAGCCATCACCCCAGATGGCAAAACAGCCGTTTCTGCTTGTGAGGACAACACGCTTCAGGTGTGGGATTTGCACGCAGGAAAGCAAATCTCTACCCTGAGTGGCGATCGCAAATCGCTAACAGCAGTAGCCATAACCCCAGATGGCAAAACAGCCGTTTCTGCTTCACATGACTGGAACTGGACTCTTCAGGTATGGGATTTACAGCAGGGAATAGAAATCTCTAACCTGGCTAGTCATCATGACGGTTCGGTGAAAGTAGTAGCCATAACCTCAGATGGCAAAACAGCCATTTCTAGTTCATTTGGCGACACCCTGAAAGTATGGGATTTGCACGCAGGAAAGCAAATCTCTACCCTAACTGGTCACAATAAAAATGTAAATGCAATAGCCATAACCCCAGATGGCAAAACAGTCGTTTCTGCTTCTGAAGACAAGACCCTGAAGGTGTGGAATTTGCAGCAAGGAAAGGAAATCTCTACACTAAGCGGCCATAAAACATGGGTACTAGCAGTAGCAATCTCCCCAGATAGAAAAATAGCCGTTTCTGGTTCTGATGCCGAAATTATGAAGTTGTGGGATTTGCAGACAGGAAAGCAAATATCTAACCTGACTGATGATAACGGTTCGGTAGATTTTAGCAAAACAACTTTTTCTCGTTATCAAAACACCCTGAAGGTATGGGATTGGGAGAAGGGAACAGAAATCTTTACTCTCACTGGTCATGACGCAAGGGTCAGTGCAGTAGCCATAACCCCAGATGGCAAAACAGCTGTTTCTGGTTCTTATGACAACACCTTGAAGGTGTGGGATTTGGAGCAGGGAACAGAAATCTCTACTCTCAGTGGTTATGACGAAAGGGTCAGTGCAATAGCCATAACCCTAGATGGCAAAACTGCCGTTACTGGTTCTTATCAAACGCTAAAGGTATGGGATTTGAATAGGGGAACAGAAATCTCTACCCTGACTAGTCATAATGATTGGGTACAAGCAGTAGCAATCTCCCCAGATGGCAAAACGGTGGTTTCTGGCTCTTGTGACAACACCCTGAAAGTATGGGATTTGAATAGGGGAACAGAAATCTTTACCCTGACTGGTCATAACGACTGGGTACAAGCAGTAGCCATTACCCCGGATGGCAAAACAGCTGTTTCTGGTTCGCGTGACAACACCTTGAAGGTGTGGAATTTACACACAGCAAAGGAAATCTTTACTCTGAGTGGTCATAACGACTCGGTAAAGACACTAGCTATTACTCCCGATGGTAAAAAAGTCGTTTCTGGTTCTGTTGACACCACGCTGAAGCTGTGGGATTTGGAGAAGGGAACGGAAATCTCTACTTTTATTGGCGAACATTCTATAGATTGCTGTGCAATTTCCCTAGATGGATTGACAATTGTTGCAGGAGAATTATCCGGTCAAGTTCATATCCTATTGTTGGAAGGTGGTTAAAAAATGAATAATATCACCGAAAATACAATTCATATCCCCAGATATCCCCCAGAATTTCAGCAAATCATTACCGCCAAAAGTCACAACTTTGTCGGTCGTGAATTTGTCTTTGCTGCGATCGATAACTTTCTCCATCAATCTGACCGAGGTTACTTTACTATTATCGGCGATCCTGGGATTGGAAAAAGTGCCATTCTTGCCCATTATGTGAGCCAAAATCCCGGCGTTGTCTATTACAATATCGAAATTGCCGGAAAAAATCGCGTTGAGGAATTTCTGACGACGATTTGCACTCAATTAATAGAAATTGCCCAAAGTCAAGGTAGTAAAAATATTGCTGATAGTTTGACAAACTCTACCACAGAAAATAGTGCTTTTTTATCATCGTTACTACAACAAATCAGCGATAGATTGCATCCAGAGCAACGATTAATTATTACTATTGATGGCTGCGACAAAATTGATATTAACAATCAACCACGCGGCTCAAATATTTTCTATCTACCCCGATATCTGCCAGAAAAGGTTTATTTTATCCTCACTCGTCGTCCGTTTCTCACAGATAAATCGGGTTTATTAATTGAAGCTCCAGCCCAATCTTTAGATTTATCAGCCTACTCTGAACAAAATCGCGCTGATATTCATGAATATATTAAAAACTATTTAAATACTCAGGATATTAACCATCATTTAGTAACACTGATTAGCCAAGATGAAACAAATTTCATGTATGTTAGTGAAATCTTGAGGGCTATTAATCAAGATATTTATCCCAAAAAATTACAACTCTATTACCAAAATCACTTAAACAAGATGAATTTAGCAACCAGCCAGCACCCAACTATGGCTTTACAGATGTTAAATATCTTAGTTAAAGAGCAACCAATCTCAATAGAGATGATAGCAGAAAAATTAGATGAGGATGAATATGAAATCAAGGTAATTTTGGATCAATGGCGAGAGTTTTTGCATTTAGAATCAATAGCAGCACAAATAAATTATAGTCTTTATCATGCTAGTTTTCGTGATTGGTTGAGGCAAAAAACACTATAAGCAGCGAGAGTCAGCAGATCCCCGACTTTTCAAAGAAGTCGGGGATCTAAATTTCCACGAATGATTAGGTAAGGCTATATTCTATTTCACTTCATTAGCGATAATTCCAATTAAATTCAACTTACTTAAGATTTCAATAGCTTGAATTAATTGAGTTTGCTTTACTTTACCCATGCGCTCTACCATGACGATCGCGTTGCAAAAAGATGCGATAATCCTAGCATCAACCGTGGGTAAAATTGATGGAGCATCTATCAGTACTAAGTCATAATTTTCTTCAAATAACTCAATTAGTTCTTTCATTCTTTGAGAACTTAGCAGCTTCACTCTATCTTCTGGAACGGGGCCAGCAGTCAAAACATCAATGAATGGGTGAATCGGCTGAATGTAATCTTGAAAATTACTAGTTGTCTCATCAACTAATAACAAAGATAATCCCCAATCATTGGTGAGTTCTAATACTTTGTGCAGGTTAGGATTTTGTAAGTTAGCATCAATTACTAATACCCGTCGATGCATTCGGGTTGCACTAGCCACTAGTCCTAATATTAAAGTTGTTTTCCCTTCTCCTGGTAATGCTGAAGTCAACATCAACGACTTGAAAGGCAAAGGATATTTGAATATTTTAATGTTTTGGTAGATCATGTCCAAATTTTCATGGACAGGCAACTTGGCGCTGGGTTCTACCATAGCAGGAGGTAAACTGCGTTGCTGATTCCAAGATCGATTTAAAAGACGCTTTTTAGGATGAAGCGATCGCAATTTTGGTACCGTTCCCAATACGCGCAGATTTGTCAGTTTTTTGAAATCTGCCTCACTATAAATAGTGTCATTAAACTTAAACAAAATCAAGGCTACTAAAATACCTAAAACTGGCCCAATTACTCCTCCTCCAAGCAAATATAATAATTTGTTATTCTCTACATAAGTACCTAAAGCAGGTTCTTCCAAAACTTGCCAGTTATATCCTTCCTGAGAAATTTTCATTCCCAAGGACTGTTGTGCCTGAAGTAATTGTTCGAGGGTTTTATGGCTAGTTTCTACCTTTTGTCGCAGACGATTATATTCAGTTGTTAAGTTAGGATATTTGTCTAATTCCGAACGAAGTCGCTGTTCTGATTGCACTAAACTTTTTTCATTAGCAGTTAGCCCTAAAACATTTGTTTGTAGCAGAATTAACTCGTCTATTAGCTTGGGTTCAACTCCGACTATTCCGGCTTGTAAAAGTTTTTCGTCCTTGCCAGCGTTAGTGATATTTTTCACTTCCTGCCGTAACAATGTTAGTTGGTTTTGGCGTTGCTGTTTGAGTTTTTCTACTGATGGATAATCATCTGTATAACGCAACCGTTCCTTAGCCAGCGCTAGTTCTGTTTTTTGAATTTCATTTAATAGGATTTGGTAACGACTTGATTGATTTAGGCGAGAAGAAAGTTGGGCATTCTGTTGGGAAGAAGATGCTATTTCTTGTTGTAGGCTATCGTAGCGAGCGTTAACATCTTGAAGCTGGGCGCGGGTGTTTTGTAGCTGTTGTTGAATGTCAGCCAAAGATTCTAGCACGATTTTACTTTGTGCTTCCGGATCGACTAAATTATGTTTTTTGCGAAACTGTTCTAAATTTTTATCAGCTTGACTGACTTCTTTTTTGATTTCAGGGAGGCGGGTATTCACAAAAGCCAGTCCCCGATCTAAACGCTCTTTTTGTTGTTCTTTATTGTAATTTTGATAGACTTTTTGTAAAGCTTGAAGTATTCTTTGTGCTTTAACTGGATCGCCATCACTAAAAGAAACTTCAAATACTTGACTAAAAACTGGCTCTGCTGTTGTATTTACCTCTTCTGGAGCGACTTTTAGAGGTGCTTGTTTGGTATATTCTTTTTGACCTTTGAGATATTCTAAGGTGATATCTGGATAATTAGAATGAAGTAAATCTACAGCTTTTTGAAGTAGCTTGGAACTCAGCATGAGTTTCATCTGAGTACTGTAATCAATACTTTTAGTGTCTGTGTCTTGTGTAATATTATTTGACTGCGCTCCTTGAGATAAATTGGAACTCACCAATATTTGCATGGAACTTTGATAATTAGATTTGGCAGTGACAGCAAAGAAGCTGGCAACCGACATAACTACACACCAAACCCCCAAAATCACAAAGCGTTGACGAAGCAAAATAGTAGGTAGTTGTCTGATGTTAAACCTGCTTTGTACTGAGGTGATAACTTCTTGGTCTTGATTCAGACTAGTTTTAACCACTATCAAACTCCTCTAATATCGAAAAAATTTATTTCTAAGATTGCGATCGCCATTTTTTAAAATGATTTTTTACACCTACAAAATATAAAAAATACTTAATTTTTGTCCGCAGATTAAACCACTTGAAACGATCTTATGTCAACTAACGTTTTCATGTTCATGAATTCATGCATATAAATTTTCAATCAGTACTAAAACAAGCTTTTTTCAATAAATCTTTATTTAAAGAATAAAAATCTTGATAAAAAATTAATTATTTTTCTGAGTTATTTAACTAGACGCTGTTGTAATTTAGCACATTACTAATAGCTAGCAACGTAATTTTTTTAACTTGTAAGGTCTTACGCACACTCTAGGATTCTTCTGTAGGAGACGCTTTGCGAACGGTAGGCTGTGCCTAGCTTGCTTCTCGATTAGGAGTACAGCAAGTCACAAACCGTCTAGGATAAATGAAGCTTTCTAGGGATTTTTGCGTAAATCCTACTTGTAATATAGACTTATATTTGATTTTTGAAAAAAATTCACTACAGTTAATCTTCTATAGCATTTATTGTTTGAATGCAGTACACCACGGTGAACAGTAGGGGTACAGCAATGCTCACTGGTGTCAACTTAAGTTAAAACTCTTGCCCCACAATCATTTTACCCCACCCCCAACCCCTCCCCTTGCCAAGGGGAGGGGCGATTTTGGCTTTAGACAAAATCGGGGTGGGGTAACGCGGATCTTGATAGTAAGTGAGTAGAACTCAATATCACGTCTTCACAAGGGTTTCACGTGAAGTTGACACCAATGCACAACTGTAAAGCCCCTACGAAGGTTGGTATTTGACGCAAGCGAGAACGGCTATAGAATCCTCTTATCTATTCCCTACCTATGGCGCTGGCGCTGGGCGCACCACGCAATTAATTTCAGGAATCAAGCTCGATTCCTATATAAAAAATATTTGGATGGAAATCTTTAGTTGAAAATAGTATCAAAGGCTACAAGACTATCATTGGTGGTTGATGTCTTGGGGGGTGGTAAAAAGAACATTTTTACACGCTTACTTTGGTTAACTCGACTTCGCGCCGCCTGGGTACTTCATGAACCATGAAATCATAAGCCATGTCAGTATTCTTAAAAATCGCACGGGCTTCCTGGAGGAGATCTTTTAACTCTAAGTTATTTCCGGGAGCATAACGGGGACTAAAATGAGTCATAATCAGCCGATGTGCGCCGGCAGCTAAAGCTGTTTGGGCTGCCATTGTACTTGTGGAATGCAACCGTTGAAAAGCCATGTCTGCATCCTGATGGGCAAAGGTGGCTTCGTGAATTAATACATCTACATCCTTTGCTAATTCCACTGCGCCATCGCAAAAAACCGTGTCTGTACAATAGGCAATCTTGCGGCCAATTTCTGTAGGGCCGCACAATTGGGCACCATGAATCACGCGTCCATCCTCAAGGGTTACTGTTTCGCCGCGCTTGAGTTGACCGTAAATCGGGCCGGAAGGAATTTGCAAGGCTTTGGCTTTTTCGATATCAAAGCGTCCTGTACGGTCTTTTTCGGCTACGCGATAGCCAAAAGCCGTAATCCGGTGATGTAAATTACCACAGCTAACGATGAAGTCATCGTCTTCATAAATTATCCCTGGACGAATGGCATGGACTTTAATGGGATAGGAAAAGTGCGTGTGGGAATAACGCGAGGCGGCTTGAATGTATTCGTTTAATCCAGGCGGCCCGTAGATGTCAATTCTTTCTACATTGCCAGCCAAGCCGCAAGTTGCAAGAAGTCCCATCAAGCCAAAGATGTGGTCGCCGTGCATGTGAGTGATAAAAATTCGGGAGAGTTGGCTGATTTTTAGTTCGCTCCGCAAGATTTGATGCTGAGTGCCTTCGCCACAGTCAAATAACCACAGTTCTGCCCTTTGGGGTAATCTCAGGGCGACGCTGGAAACATTGCGCGATCGCGTGGGTACCCCGGAACTCGTCCCTAAGAATGTTATCTGCACAGCTTTCTTTAGTCTTCCTCTTGCTCAAGTTGCAGCTCTATGTTTCTATAGTGGCACGGTTGATGAGCAAAATACTTTTTCTATTGGGTATTGGGCATGGGGCATGGAGTATGGGGCATGGGGCATGGGGCATTGGCAAAGGGGTATGGTTCGACAAGCTCACCAACCGGGGAAAAGGGGAAAGATTAAATTTATTCCTTTTCCCTTTTGCCTTTAAGCTTTTCTCCTGCGTCAAGAGCCTCCCAATCCCCAGTCCCTTTTAGCTTGAGAAAATCCATATAACTATGAGTAGAAATTCAATAGATAATCGCAAAAAATTGGTTGCTCTCAGACATAGTAATTTTCAAAAAAATTTACCTCTCAATCTCCAGCTGATTGATTTAGTAAAAGATATAGATAGCCACGCCTTTTTAACAAACTCTGCCTCCCAGAACATTTTCCTCTATCTCACAGAATACGTGAGGGCTGTTTTAGAGTATTGGTTTGGGACAAGTTTGGATAAAGTACGCGTTCTTGATTGGGGATGTGGGAAGGGACATATTTCTTTTTTAATGCGTGAAATGGGTGTTCAAATTACTAGTTGTGATGTTCTCGGTGGCGGTGATTCAGCTTTTGAGCAGATTACACCAATTATTGAAAAAGCATCTCTAAAAGTTGTACCCCTAGAACATCCTTATTTACTTCCCTTCAGCGATGCAAGCTTCGATGTTGTCTTAAGTTTTGGAGTTTTAGAACACGTTTCTAATGACCTTGCTTCTCTTGATGAGATTCATAGAGTGTTAAAACCATCAGGCCTTTTCTTTTGTTTTTTTCTTCCTTATTATCTTTCTTGGACTCAGCATTTAGCCCATTTACGGGGAGACTTTTATCACGATCGATTGTATTCCCAAAAAATGGTAAAACACCTCCTAAAGCAAACTAATTTTGAACTTATTGACTTTTGGCATAGACAACTTTTGCCTAAAAATCGTATTTCATATCCTAAATATCACGTGTTTGAATTTGTAGACCAATGGTTAACTACAAATACACCGCTGAAATATACTGCAACTAATATTGAGTTTGTTGCTGTTAAAAGTTAGGTTGCTTGATTCTCCCAATAAAGAAGTCGGATTTGAAGAGTAGTGACATGGATAACATGCCGTTCGATTAAAGTTTTTAATTCTCGCGCTCTGGCAGTACAATTTTCTTTATAGGCGAATGCCTGACGAACTCGATCTTCACGAGAGTTTTTCAAAGCAATTTGAATTTCTTTTTCCCACGCGATCGCCAAAGCTTGAAGGCGATCGTAATCTTTTTGAATAATTTCTTTTGCTGTTTTTGATTCAGCAATAGCTTCACGTAAACTTTGAAGATAATTATTCCATGTGTCTGCTAGCGGCTCAGGGTTTTTGCTCTCAGTTTGGCTATTTTGAGAATATAAATGTGATTTTATTTGGGTAAATGAGTGACTTATGTTTACCATTTTTTACCCCTATTAATAGTTAGTTTAGCCAGATTAACCACTTTTGAATACAGTGGAAATCTTCTTATTAGTTTAGAAAAAAATAATTAGCCAATTCATTGGTTTTTCGTGAAGACTCAATTTCAGTATTCAGAATAAAAACGATAATTTTACGAACTAATTTGTTTCTATAAAATACATATTTTCTCGACCATTGACTATATGTATAATTCTGAGTTATTAAATTACCAAAATTTAGTTACAGGCCAAGACAATTCACAAATTGTTCCTCTAGAAGAAAGAGGTACTCGTTGAAATTTACCTTTGAGTTGCTTTGCTAAATTTCTAAACTGTTGGGTACCGCGACCTTCTCTAGATGAATTAACGCCCAAACCATCATCTATAATGCTCAAGGTGTACCAGCCTTCAGACGAAAAGCAAGTGACTTCGAGGCGAGTTACTCCTATGGCATGTTTACCGACATTGCACAAAGCTTCTTCGAGAAATCGGCACAGTCCTTGCTTTTGTTCTATGCTTAAGTGTCGTTCATCTATGGGTTCAAAAGTACGGATTTTAACTTTAATAGTTCTAAAGCAAGGAAAGTCTCGCGCTAAAGTATAACTATAAACTTGATAAAGAATTTCGTGTAAAGGATCTTGCAAATTTAATACTAAAGTATTTCCTAAATAAAGACTACTGTCTTGAGTTGGCGGTTCTCGTTGTAAATAATCATAAATTCCTCGGAGTTCGTGGTTTAGTTTTTCAAGTTCTTTTTCGAGTTCTGGGAGTAATTGTTTGATTGGCAAATCTTGATATTTAACCATTTTTAAAACTTTAGCTAAACTTTGCAACGGGCCATTATGAATTGTTTCAAATGTGCGTTCAATAATATCTTGTCTAGCTTTAATTCCCGATCGCAATGCTTTATCGCATTGATATAAGGCAGTGAGTTCTATACCATTGACGGTTAAAACTATAATTGTAGGAATTACTGGAACCCACCAGCCCCAAGTTAAAAGAAAATAGCAAGTAACTAGTAAGCTAGAAGTTGTAGTAATGACAATGATGATATTTGCTAAAGGAGATTTGCTCAATCGAGCGATCGCAATTCCTAAAAATCCCCAAGCAAAAATCCACAAATATTCCCATCCATCTGACCAAGTATTTAAAAGTGGTCTGTCATCAAGTACGGCGCTGACAATTTGGCTAACAGCGTGTGCTTGGATTTCTACTGGATGAATTGGTCTTTTTGGAGAGTAGTTAGATGTATTTGCCGAAGTAGCAATTAAGTCTTTTCGGCTAGGGGAAGTTATGCCGATAATTACAATGCGATCGCGTAACCATTGAGAATTAAATTTATTGCTTTTAATATCATTTAAAGATATAGTTCTAAATCTTTTTTGACCGCTACGAAAATTCAGCAGTACTTGAACTCCGGTGACATCAGTTCGGACATAGCCACCAGAGTTAGGAAAGAGCTTTGGTAGTGCAGTATTACCAAACTCGATTGTAGTGCGATCGCTAATACTATTTTTCAAGCTAATATTTTCACGAGCTAAATAAACTTCTGCTAAACGTAGAGATAAAGATAATTTTTCTCCTTGAGGTGTTGGTGTTATTAATAGGCTCCGTCTTAATTTGCCATCAGCATCCGTAATTCTATCGGCAAAACCAATTTGTTCAAAAGTTAAATTGGGTGGCGGAGGAATTTGCATGGGCAATACTTTTTCTATGGCAATTAAATTTCTGATATTTTTAAAAGCTACCAGCAGTTCTGTATGACCGGGATTTACCGGATAATCTCTATAAATATCAAGACCAATAACTCTAGGTTGACACCTATGTATTTTCCATAGTAGTGCTGCTAAATCTCGATCTGATATTGAAGAATTTATCAGGCGATCTTCTTGATTAATGCCAACAATTATAATTCTTTCATCTATAGGTTCCTCAGGACGTAGACGCAGTAAACTATCAAAAGCTAGCCACTCTAAAGATTGCATTGAACCGCTCAAACGAGCAACTATCACTAGCGCAATGACTATAATTCCTGGTAATACACCTACACGCCAAATACGAATTTCTTCTTTGATTATTTTCCAGAGCTTAGGCTGCATAAGGTTTACTCCTAGCCTTTAGCTATAAGTAATTATTTACAAAATTTTAATATATAAAAATATTACTTACTAAATAATAATGACAAAAAGCCCTTAAATATTCATAACAAACTAATCAATCAAACCTTCTTCTCTAGCCCGGATTTCAGTTTGAATACGAATATTTTTACCCTCATCAGGATAAACATTTAAAGCATCTTGTAGCTTACTCCAGTAATGACGCACCATCCGTTCAGATATACACATTCGTTCAGCAATAGTTTTGTCTTGTAATCCTTCTTCAAATGCTAAGGTCAATACTCTAAGCCACTCTGGTTTAAACTCTAATCCTGAATAAATTCCTTTAATATCTTTTGTATGAGTTAATCCCTGTAATGCCCAATCAACTCTAGTCAACATTTCTTGGGTGGAAAGACTTTTATCAGCGACTGTAAAACCTCCTTTATGGCTATCAATATCAGGTCTAATTCTCACTAATGTTCTGACATGAGCAGTTTGGACAATAATATTTAAATTAGGATAGTGCTTCATCAAAATTCTGAGTAGTTGAACGCCCGTGTCAGGTCGCGCTGTGATTCCATAATTTTCTGGAATGGAAAGATCCATAACTACAAGATCTAGCTGTAAACTACTGACTTTATTGAGAGCATTATTAGCATTTATAGCAGTGACAATTTCAGCACCAGGATAATGTTTTTGTAAAATATCTACTGTTCCACTTAGAACTGATTCATGGTCATCAATTACTAAAATTTTCAGCAACGACTTTTTGGACATTTCTTGTTTCATAATTTACAGCCTGCTGATTAGCTACTTATTTAAAAAATCTTGATAATTATCTACAATAACTAATTATTTTTATGAAAATATAAAGAAATATGTGAAATTTATCGATAAATATAATAACTACCAATAAAAATGCCAAGTAATCCTCAAGTTATTAGTTCGGCTAAAACATTTACCTGAGGTTAGTAATTGAAAACTCTCACAAAGATAGTTTAATTCTGGTAGTCTAGAATGGAGAAAAAATGTAGATACATTAGAATAAGTGATTTCTACAATTAATTTACCAATAGTCTTTTGTTGTTTTAAGTTGATATAAATTGATGTTAATGCCAGAACTTCTGCTAAAGTTATGGTCAGTAACTCATTTAAAGCTGTTAATACAACCAGGCTGCGTTCCGCTGGCTCATGCCGCCAATAAAGGGGCAAATCGATTTGAAAATATAACTGAGGATTGGATACTAACCAAGGTTCTAATAAGTACTCAATAGCTAACGGAAAACTGTCTTGAAGGGATGCTGGAAATAAGCGATCGCTAAGTTGCACTAAAGAGTGATGAAAATTGTCAATTTGCTTTAAGCATTCTTGAATTTTATTATCCGATACATTCAGATTATCTACTGTCAACAAATCTAAATTGCGACGTATGGTAAAAGATTCCTGTAACAAATCATCGCGAATTTTTTCTGCTTCCACAAAGAGTTTGATCGACTGTCTACCAGACCACCATTGCAATGAACGTTGAATTCTCTGATAAGATGTCAGAAACCATACTAGGGACATAACGTAGACAATTCAAAGTATAATTTTTGTACACAAGTTCAGGCTCACATAATATTGTTATGTCAGCTATTTTAGTAGCATCAGAAAAAAGTTTTATGCAACCCACGGCATATTTAATCCAAAAAAATGCCAACGCGTACAAAATAATTGCCAAAATTACCATGAGAATTTATCAATATTTTGTAATGTATCATTAGCAAATTTTAGATTAAATTCACTGTATTTGCTACATTTAAAAAAGACAAAATTCTCTTCCCTGAAATAAACACGGAAGAAGGAGCTATGATAGTTAAATACTAGAGATAAAGCAGAATTCAAAATTACTTATTAACAAGAAAGAATAAAAGGGTCGGTCACCAGAATTGAGTTAGGTATCTTGTATAACTACCGGATATGGCTTGCTTATCCGTAGAATTAGAAGCTGTGAAGCACCATACCTCTCTTGAAATTTAGTTGTCTAAAATTAGTAGCGGGTTGAAATCCTCTACTAACTGATTCTGATTCCTGAATTTTGAATTCGTATTTTTAGATATCCGTGACTAATCTGGCTTTTCTCAGCATGAATTGTAATGCTGTCTCTTCTTCGGAGATAATATTAGCTTTTGCATTCATCCCTGATTGAATGTGACATTGAACTTTAGCATTACCAAATTTGAGCATTTTCGGTTGAATTGTGGCTTCAAAATAACCAGTATTGGTCTTGCTATCCACAGGTATAATTACATCTGGAGAAATGCTAGTAACAACACCTTCGAGAGTACCATAATCAGGATATGGGCAGGCATCAATTCGCAATTGCACTTTTTGACCAACTGCAACTTTTTGAATTTCTGCTGTGGGAATCATCGCTTTAATCACCAAAGCAGCATCCTGAGGAACAATTTCAGCAATAGATTCGCTAACACCCACAACTTGACCGGGGTTTCGCAAATTGAGTTTGAGAATTGTACCGTCACTAGTAGCGCGAATAATGCTGTTTTGGAGTTGAGTTTCAATTTGTTGAACTTCTTTTTGATATTGCTTGAGTTGGGTTTGCATTTCCACTCGTCGCTGCATTAAAGCTTGTTTTTCTTTGTTTAAAGTGGCGATAGTTGCTTCACCTCTAGCAATTTCTTGGGAAACCCGTTCTTCGGCGATCGCAATTTTTGCCATACTGGGATTGACTATAGCTTGGGCTGATTGTACTTTAGCTTTAGCAATTTCAATAGATATTTTTTCCGATTCGAGTATTAATTTAGTCTGTTCAACAACTAATTTTTTCTGCTCAAACTCCCGCCGACCAATTGCTCCAGTTTCTGCTAGTTGTTCATAGCGATCGCTATCCATTTGGGCAAAGTCTAAATCTGCTTGAGCTTTTTGTAAATTTGCCTTGGCTTTTTGCAAACTAGCTTCTGAAATTAACAATTCACTTTGGGTAGAAACTTTTTGTTCTTGATACTCTCGTTGGTTGCGTGCCAAATCTGCTTTTGCAGAAGAAACACTCCGCTCTATAAATCTTTTTTCAGCTAATATCTGAGTATCTAAAATTGCAATTTGCGAATCAATTTGAATTACTTGTACTCTACTTTGTTCGATATTGCTTTGAAGTTGACTTTTTTTGATTTGTAATTGTCGCGTATCCAGACGAGCAATGACTTCTCCTTTTTTGACAATTTGATTTTCTTTCACAAAAATATTTTCAACAGTTCCCTCCATTTCTGGTTGCACTAGCTTAGTATCGCCGATTGGACGAATAGTCGCAGCAGTTTCCACCATGACATTATATTTAATCCATGAAGAAAGAGCGATCGTAGAACCAATAGTTCCAATAAGTAACGCTCCAGCTAAAGATGTCCAAGTATTAATAGGAGGAAGAAATTCATCCTTTTCAAGCGATGGTACAAACTTTTGATTATGGGTATAAAGCATATTTCTCCTAATAATTAAATAAACAGTCAGAATTCTGAATTCAGAATGAATTTTGTACAATTATCAGATTGAAGACAAGAAGTATGAAAAATTCACTATCACACCAAATCTCAGATTTATTAGTAAACAAAACTTTAATTAGGAATTCTGACTCTTAAATTCTGATTCAAGGTATTAAAAAGTCTATATGATCTCCTGGTTTTGTTTTCAAATCTTCCAAAGAACCTTGAAGCTTTAACTTGCCTTGGTCTAGCAATACAATCCAGTCAGCCCGATTAACTACCTTTGGGCGGTGAGTAATTAAAATCGTAGTTTTACCACAGCGATGTTGAAACAATTTATCTAAAACTTGTGCTTCACTTACTGGATCGAGTCCACCGGTAGATTCATCTAAAATTAAAACTGGCGGATCTGTGACAATAGCTCTTGCTATTGCCAATCTTTGACGTTGCCCACCAGAGATGTTTGCACCAAATTCACCTAAAACAGTTTGATATTTCTCAGGCAAATTATTAATAAATTCATCAGCTTCAGCTACTTGACAAGCTCTGACGATTTGCTCAAACGTAACATGCGGTGCGCCTAAGCGAAAGTTTTCAATAATCGAACGACTCCAAAAATGAGGCTCTTGGGGAACAAGGACAACCTGCTGACGTAGACAATCAAGAGAAAGGTCTTGAATGTTATAAAGTCCAATACGAATATTGCCAGATTGCAATGGATATAACCCAGCAATCAATTTCGCCAAAGTACTTTTACCACAACCAGATTTGCCGATAATGGCAACAACTTTGCCACCAGGAATTGTTAAAGAAAAGTTATCTATTAAGTCAAGACGACCAGCATAGTGAAAGTTAATATTTGTACAAACTATATCAGCACCACTGCGTATTTCAGCAAAAGCCTTTATCTCATCGCCCTCATTTTCAGCAGTGGCGTCTATAACTTCTGTGAGGCGTTGTGTAGCTGTTTTTGCCCGCGTAAATTCTTCGACAAAACTAATTAAAGTACTAATTAATCCTAGAAAATTACCATTCATTGAGTTAAAAGCAAGCAGCTGACCAATGCTGAGGTTTTCTACGGGATTAATTACTAAATTACCGCCAAACCAGAGCAAAATCACCCCGCCGATACCCGCAACAAAGCCAGAAAAGGTATTATTGATAATCCCAATTTGGATTGTACTAAATGTCACGTTAGCCAAACGAGAAAATCTACTTTGAAATTCGTCCCAAAATTGTGGTCTAGATGTGGTGGTTTTGAGAGTTAGAGCGCCCTTAAATGTTTCTACTAAAACTCCTTGTGTTTCTGCTTCTTGAACTAATAGTTCGCGAGTTTTTTGCCGCAAAGTCGGCTGGAATATTATGGTAGATATGCTCATCATCATAGCAATAAATACAGCAACTACCGTGAGTTTCCAGCTATAGAAAACCATGAAGCTAAAAGAAATTACAGCAATGAAAAATTGACTTGGCAGAGTAATAATTAAGCTGGCAACTAACTGATTAATCTGGCTAATATCTCGCAGGCGGCTGACAATTTCGCCGCTACGTCTGGCTTCGTAATAAGAGAGGGGTAATCGTAAAATTTGCCGCCCAAACTCCAGAACTAAACTTAATTGCAAACGTTGAGCAAAGTGAGCAATTAAGTTAGATTGTACAAATGAAAGACTACGAGAAATAATATTCATTACTACCACAGCGATCGCTACAGTAGTCAGTAATTTTGTATCGCCTCTAACCAACACATCATCAGTAAGAATTTGCAGCAAAAAAGGAGAAGCTAAAGACAGCAAACCCAACGTTAAATTCAAAGGCAAAACTTGAGCTAAAATCGCCCGATAAATCCAAACACGTTTGAAAAAACGCCAAAATCCGCCAACTTTATCGTCGTCTTGAGCAAAAAAGCGTATTGGATCGGGTTCTAATAACAGTATTAACCAATCTGTCCAGCCTTCAGCTATCTCTTTTAAAGAAAGATAACGCACACCAACCGCTGGATCTGCAACTAAACATTTTTTGCCTTTCTTACCATATAAAACAACCCAATGATTCCCTTTCCAGTGAATAATTGCTGGTAGCGGTGCCTCATTCATTCGATTGAGAAGTTCCGGCGAAGTTTTCACTGGACGAGCATTAAACCCAAGTGTCTCTGCTCCACGTTTCAGCCCCAATAAAGTAGTTCCAAATTGTCCAGTACCTACCGCTTCCCGGATACGGCTGAGAGTAAAAGTACGTCCATAATATTTAGCGATCGCAGCAAGACAAGCAGCTCCACAGTCTTCTTTGCTATGCTGTTTCACAAACTGGTATTTCATAGGTAAATTACTCTACATAATGACAACTAATGCCGCACCGCAAAAAATTTAAACAATCGAAAGTTGAAGAGTTTTGAATTGACCAAAAACGGTACTAATACTATGAAATTTTGTCAGCATGTTGTTATGTTTTTGGAATGAATAAAATTTAATTTTGAGTTGTAATTAGTGAATTATTACCTGATAACAGCGAACAAAAGATGACCCATACAATCGTATTCTTATGGGTCATAAGTGAAAAGTTTCCTATCAATTTTTGTTCGAGTTTATCGATAATTTCATGTCAATGCTGCTGAGTTTTAGCCGAAGCTTGCGGTAAATTATTTTAATCGATCTATTAAAAGATCGTTAATGTGATTCACATCTAAAGCCAAAAAAGCTAACCCACCAGTTGCGATCTCTTTAGAACTACCATAAGAACTAGCAGTACTGCCATTTGGTCCAGAATAACTACTGCCGCTGAGAATATTTTCCCTAGCTATATAAAAAGTAGTATTTAGGGCAAGATCGGCACCACCAACTACAACTTCTAGTTGTTCATCAGATAAATCTCTAAACAATTCGCCAGACATAGCCGCAAACCTCGTAATTGAAATTCAATGAAATTTTAGAATTATTTACGTGAGTTCATATTAGCTATAAAAATATAGAAAGTTTAGTTTATTCTTTTACTAAACTATTTCCATAGAACTCACGTATTACTTGATTACTGCTTTTAGTTGCTCAGTTTAATGACCGTATTTTTTTGAAATATCAAGAATCTCATCAGCATCCAAGGTTAAAAAAGCTATTCCAGCAGTTGTAATATCTGTAGAACTACCGTTGGAGCTAGCATCGCTACTATTAGCATCGGAACTACTTTCGCCACTGAGAACATTTCGGTCTGCATCGTAAAAAGTTGCATCGATTTGAAAATCAGTACCACCAGCTACAACTTCTAGTTGCTCGTTGGATAATTCTGTAAACAATAAGTTCGACATAGTTACAAATCTCGCAATTTTGATTTGAAAAACTTGAACTATTAATAATGTGAGTTTCTGATTGAAAAGTAGAAATTGGATTTATGAGTATTAAATTAAGATGTCTAATTTCTTTTCATTAAACTCACGTATTACATTAGTTCATTATCTTTTTTAGTTAGGTAACCTTATATTAATGCGCTTCTATAGTGGGAAGTTCATGAGATCCCAAGGCTAAGAAAGCTAGACCAGCAGTTTCAATCTGTGTAGAACTACCGTTAGAGCTAGCAGTACTACCATGAGGGTCAGAACTGCTTTCGCCATTGAGAACGTTTTCTTTTGCAGCGAAAAAAGTTGCATCGATTTGGAAATCAACACCACCAGCTACAACTTCTAGCTGTTCGTTGGATAATTCTGTAAACAATACGTTCGACATAGTTAGAAACCTCGTAGTTTGGATTTGAAAAATTTCAACAATTAGTAACGTGAGTTCGCGATCGAAAAGTTAAAATTTGATTTATGAGTATTAGAGTTAAAATCTCTAAGTTTTTTTTCATCAAACTATTTTCAGCGAACTCACGTATTAACCTATTGGCTGTTCTAGTTGGTTAACCTATTATTAGTACCCTTCTAGAGTAGGAAGTTCATGAGATCCCAAAGCTAAGAAAGCTAAACCAGCAGTTTCAATCTGTGTAGAAGTACCGGCAGAGCTAGCAGCGCTACCACTAGGATCGGAACTGCTTTCGCCACTGAGAACGTTTTCTTTTGCATCATAAAAAGTTGCATCGATTTGGAAATCAACACCACCAGCTACAACTTCTAGCTGTTCGTTGGATAATTCTGTAAACAGTACGTTCGACATGGTTAGAGACCTCGTAGTTTGGATTTGAAAAATTTCAACGATTAGTAACGTGAGTTCGCAATCGAAAAGTTAAAATTTGATTTATGAGTATTAGAGTTAAAATCTCTAAGTTTTTTTCATCAAACTATTTTCAGCGAACTCACGTATTAGCCCATTGGCTTTTCTAGTTGGTTAACTTAATATTAGTGCCCTTCTATAGTAGGAAGTTCATTAGCTCCCAAGGCTAAGAAAGCTAGACCAGCAGTTTCAATCTGTGTAGAAGTACCGGCAGAGGTAGCAGCGCTACCACTAGGATCGGAACTGCTTTCGCCACTGAGAACGTTTTCTTTTGCATCATAAAAAGTTGCATCGATTTGGAAATCAACACCACCAGCTACAACTTCTAGTTGTTCGTTAGATAATTCTGTAAACAATACGTTCGACATGGTTAGAAACCTCGTAATCTTGATTTGATGAAATGGGATTAGCTATTAGTTGATTGCCTTGTGATTGGCTGCTCAACTCGCCGCTTGTTTAATACGATATAGGTCACTAACGATGTGAGTCATTTACATTTTCCGCACAGTTAATTACCATGCTCAGAAAAAGTTGTTGCACGATTAAGAAAGTAGCCTGTCTGAAAAATACGCTTAGATAAAACTAATATTTTTAGATTCTGCCTTGAGAATGATTAGTCACAAAATTGGTCATTGTAGGAGAACTATACACCCCCAATGTTCGTTGGATCTTTGTTCTTGCTGATTATTCATTTGAGGTTAAACTCATTTGTGTAACCAAAATCACCTTGCCAAATCAGATATCCTCTTACCAAGGTTGCAATTTTAGTTACAATACTCAATGGAATTAGGTTAGCGATCGCCTTATATAAAACTTCTATTTGATTGCGTTACCCAAAGACTTTGTATAGACCGTCAGCCAGTTGAAATGATAAGTTTCCAACTGCACATGATATTATCTGCGTGTGCCAATATCATTTGAGTTGTTAATTACTGTAGTTATGTTTAAGCCTCGTTTTGTTCGCTTTTTTCGTCACCTCAATTGGCGCACATTGAAAAAAACTTTCGCCAGGACGATGGAAACACGACTTTTTGGACTAGCCTCGGAAATTGCTTTCAATGCTATGTTGTCCTTGTTTCCAGCGATTCTTGCTTTGATTACAGCTATTGGCTTATTGGCAGAATCTTTACAAAACACTTTTAAACAATTGGCAGCGCAACTGAGTCAAGTTTTACCTGAAGAAGCTTTGCTTCTGATTCGCGATTTTGCCACTACAGAAATTACCAATTCCAAAAACAGTGGTTTATTTTCTCTAAGCTTTTTATTAGCAATTTGGACTGCTTCTGGTGCAGTCAGTACTGCAATGACAGCCCTCGACCAAATCCATCAAATTCCCTCAGAACAAATACGCCCTTTTTGGAAAGCTAAACTTGTTTCTTTGGGATTAACACTCGGTACTATATTACTTTTGGTGTTGGCTTCTTTGTTAGTGTTTACCAGCGATTGGCTGTTGGGAATGGTAGCACGTGAAAATGCTTCTTTAATCTTCTTGTTCGATATTTGGCAGTTGTTACGCTGGCCTTTAGCTTTAAGTATTGTTGCTTACGCTTTTGGCTTTATCTATCGCTACGGGCCGAGTGTGTGGAACGCAGGCACACCAATGATGCCTGGAGCGATTTTAGCAGCTATTTTCTGGGCTATGTTATCTGCCCTATTTCGGCTTTATGTCGCAAACTTTGGGAATTATAATAAGGTATATGGTGCAGTTGGAGCTGTAATAGTTTTGATGCTCTGGTTGTCGATGAGTGCTGCTGTAATGTTAATCGGCGACCAGTTGAACGTGATTGTCGGCGAAGATATGCGTTCCAAAGTACAGCCGCAATCTGCCGAAAAATATTAACAAATATTAAAAATAAATTTTGGAAGAAACTTTTGCAAAAGTTCAAGACAAGAGTAAAATGTCTAACGATTGAATATAAATAAGCGATCGCTTCCCATGCCAGATTCCTCTTTTCGGTCTTCCATGATTGAACCCGATACCAAAGCACCTACCTTAAAGCGCCTCCGCCAGATTAGTCGGGTGCTGGATAATGCTATTACTATTCCCGGAACTCAAGTTGGCATTGGTATCGATCCAATTTTAGGATTACTACCTATTGGTGGTGATTTTTTAGGAGTTATGTTTTCTTGCTACATTATTTTAGAAGCAGCACGCTTGGGTGTATCTAGACCCACCTTAGGCAAAATGGTTCTGAATGTAATCATTGATGGCTTGGTAGGTGCTATCCCAGTTTTCGGAGACTTTTTTGATGTTGCTTGGACAGCGAATAATCACAATCTCAAGCTATTGGAAGAACACTTAAAATTTCCCAGCCAGCAAAAGAGCGCAGATAAGTGGTTTATCATTGCTGTTTTGGTCGGATTGTTGCTAATCTCCATAGCCTTAGTAGCATTACCCGTTATACTAATTAGAATCCTGTGGAGTGCGTTCAGCGGCAGCTAAATTATTGAAATTTAAAATCCAGAATTCAGAATTCAGAAGACTCCAAAACTCAAGCTTAATTATTTTAATAAAATTCAAAAGCAATAGTAACCTTGATATTACATTCATTCTGACTCCTGAATTCTGACTCCTGACTTCTGAAATTAAATTATTGATTCAAGGAATGAAAGATTGGTGGCAGGCCACTTTTCCTAAAGGGCGGCAAAATTTAATTATTACTGATGCTCATGGGTATCCCGTACAAATTGCCTATGGCGAAAAAGGTAGAGGAAAACCGCTAATTCTCTTACATGGTATGGGCAGTTGGAGCTACAACTGGCGCCACTTGATAGCACCATTATCTAAATATTTTCGGGTAATTTGTTTTGATGCCAAAGGGTTTGGTTTTTCCGAAAAACCATTCTCTAGAAGAGAACATAACGGTCATCAAGTTATTGAATTTCAAAGAATTATTCAGGCATTATGTGATGAGCCAGCAGCGATCGTGGCTGAATCTCTGGGAGGATTAATTGCCCTTGCTCTTGCTCAAGAACATCCCCAATTAATTGGGCGCTTAATAGTAGTAAACGTCCCTATATTTGTCGAACGTTTACCCCATTGGGCTATGTGGTTACTCGCCCAAACACCTCTAGAAATAATGCAAACCGTAGACTCTTTGCGTCTGGCATATCTATTTGCACCTTTATTTAGAGAAATAATGGCAATAGAAAGACGTGCAGTACTATTCGATCCTTCAATTCTGACACAGGAAGATATTTATTGGATAACTTACCCGTTTATTGAACTACCTGGTACGATCGCTAAAGTTGCCGAAGAGTTACAAATAGCAGCCAAAGAAATAGAGAATTTGCAAGAAAATAAGCCAAATATGCTCGCAAAAATTCAAAATAATTTGCATAAAATTCAGTGTCCCACACTAGTTTTGTGGGGCGAGCAAGATAGCTGGTTTCCCGCTACTGATGGTGCAAAATTACATCAACAGATCTCTAATTCCAAATTTCAAATTTTACCCGACTGCCGTCATGACGCCTCAACTGGCGCTTCTAAGGTACTGAATACAGCAATTATAGAATTTTTACAAGATACTGGGTTTTAGTAAAGAATTCAGAATTCAGAATTCAGAATTCAGAAGTTAGAATCTATAAAAGCATGAAGTTTTAAAACTCTTTGTGTCAGAGTTTCCGGTTTGCATTGACGATATTCGTTTGCAATTTGCTGTATGAGTATTCAAGCGAATCAGTATTAAACAAATATTCAGATGACTCCTGAATTCTTCCTCATAAAAAGAGAGTGGGAGGAAGCATATCATTTAGCTTTCAAACTCCCACTCTATCATTTACTACTGAAGCGAACAGGAATGTATACACACGTTGCTTGGAATTTGGGGGCTAATGCGTAGTTCAAGGACAACGCCTATATACATTTAATATTCCTGTTGTAGCAAATGTCAAACTTAATTATTGATGTTTATCTGCCAGATCCAGATCTAAATCCATAAACCCTCGTAAAATATGAATTTATTAATTTTGAATTTTGTTAGCGAGTCCGCGTTCGCGTAGCGTCTCGTAGAGAGCGTCATTTTGAATTTTGAATTGCTATTACTTGGTAGCCCCTGATAACAACACCCTTGAAGTCGTTTATCTTCTACAATTTAGCTTGCTTAATTCAAATCTGGTTGCCATTTTGGCAGGTTTTTAACTTTTTAAAAGCCGTTAAATTTCTATATAACAAGCCTAAAAAATAAGATTCCTGACTTCTTAGAGAAATCAGGAATCCTAGTCACCTTAATTAACAAAAAATATTAATTTGACAGGTTTTTACTTTACAGTATTTTAATACTGGCGTAAAATCGCAGACAATGAACTATCTTTACGGAGATCCATCAAGTCTGCCAATGATTCTTTGCGCGTATCCAAGTGGTGTCTGTGTTCTGGTGGTAGAACTGTCACCAAATGCTTTGTTTTAGGTGCTGTCTGCATCACAGGCATTAGTTGTGGCTGGGGCACAAAAATTGGCTGGTTTTTGGGAAGGCGCGGTTCCAATCTGGTGTAGCGGGCTTCTGCCACGCGTGGATAATGACGATTAACCTGTTTTGGGGCTTTTTGCGGTTGCGTTTTCCGGTTAAGCATTCGGAAAATAATCCAGCAACCACTACCACAACTGAGAGCGATCGCAGCCACCATCCATAAAGGTGTAGGATTAGTATTCTCTGATGGTGAATATATTGGTTGTTCTACGATAACTGGAGGAACTTCTTCTGTTTCTTCTGATGTTACCTGCCCAGGATTAGTCAAGCTATACAAGGCAAAGGCACCACCTCCGAGAAACATAGCTAAAGACCCAGTTAACAATAGCCAAGGATGATGTGCAACCAAATATATCAGACCATTTGAGCTTTTTCTTAATCTCGATTTCCTGTTTGTCAGCTCTGGAGTGGCCCCTATTAGTTGGGTTGGCTCGTGCTGTACACTCTGACTTTTTTCCATGATTACTTTCAGATTTGTACCCCTCTAGTCAATAAATTGTACTGGAGGAGTCAAGCATCAGGTATCCGTAACAAAAGTTCAGATTCGAGTAACTTTTTTGTAAAATAAAGGTTACTAAATCCGGTTAACTTTTGCCTATATTCTGTATTTCCTGCTACTTTTTTCTGTAATAATCTGGAAATTTAGTCGTTGATTTTTCTTGTCAACTAGGAGAATGTCTTTCGATCGCAAGTTGAATTAAACGATCTACTAATTCTGAAAAAGCAACTCCACTATGTGCCCAGAGTTGAGGATACATACTAGTTGCAGTAAAGCCTGGTAAGGTGTTGATTTCATTAATCAAAACTTCTTGTGTCGCTTCCACATAGAAAAAATCTACCCTTGCCAAACCTGCGGCATCAACAGCTGCAAAAGCTTGCAACGACATGTCCTGAATTTTACGAGCGATGGCATCTGGAATGCGTGCGGGTATCAGTAAATCTGCTTTACCTTCAGTATATTTTGTTTCATAATCGTAAAAATCGCTGTTGTATGTAATCTCTCCAACGACAGAGGCTTGGGGTTGGTCATTGCCTAAAACGGCACACTCCACTTCTCTGGCATCTACCACACCAGCTTCTACTATTAGCCGTCGGTCATAACTAGCGGCATTATCTAAAGCAGCTTCTAATTCTGGACGCGATCGCACTTTGGCAATGCCCACTGATGAACCTAAATTAGCAGGCTTGACAAAAGCAGGATAACCTAATGTTGCCTCAATTTCATCACACAGTTTCGGAAATACACAAGGATTAGACCAAACTTGCGCTCTAGTTATTGCCTTATATTTCACCTGCGGTAGTTCCGCCTGCTCAAACGCCATCTTCATGGCAATTTTATCCATCCCCATCGCCGAACCTAACACCCCAGAACCCACAAAAGGCACTTGCATCAACGTCAGCAAGCCTTGAATTGTCCCATCTTCACCGTTGGGGCCGTGGAGAATAGGAAACCAAACATCCACTTCCGCAACTTGAGAGGGTGATTGCCATTGGCTGAGGGTTTGGGTTTGAGGGTTGGATGTCAACCCCCCAGATGTTGATTCTTGGGATTCCAGTAGTGGGACACCACTTCCTAAAACCTTTTGGGGTGCTTCCCCCGCCAGCCAGCGTCCATCTTTTTGGATGTAAAAAGGCAGTATTTCGTACTTACTAGTATTTTCCTCTGCACTTAAGGCTTTAGCGATCGCCCGTGCTGAGTTGATCGAAACTTCATGCTCTCCTGAACGACCGCCAAACAATAACCCCACGCGCAGCTTAGTCATTTTGAGTACCTCGAAACTCCTCAAGCAGATAGCGTATCACAACCTACAAAAGTTGCCATATTTTTCGCTAATTTTTGGTCTTCGCCAAGGGTCTATCCTTCGTAGAGACGTTGCATTGCAACGTCTCTACATGGTTTGAATCGTCAAAAATCGTGGGGTGTGGCCTTACAGTAGAGATATTGTATTGCAACTTCTCTACTTGAGGGATGAGAGCGATCGCCAATTTTTTTGAGCTATTAGTTCTAGGTTTGAACCTATGGCGGCCTGATTTAAGGCATTGGATGGAAGAGAAGATCCGGCAGAAAGTAATTAAAAATTGCCCAGATAGAAAAGGCAATTGATATTGAAAGAACAGCAAGAACTGTTGCTAGGGAAAGATATCGTTAACATTACCCATTGTGCTTTAATACTTGTGCTGCTAGTAATGCCAATAAAGCACCTGTAGCTATCGTTCCCCACTGAAACAACGGCAATTTACCTAAAGAATCAGAAATGCTGGGTATGACTAAATTTTGATAATCTCCATCAATTCTGTCGTCTTCTCGAACAGATTGATAAAAATTATTGGGTGCAACTTCAGATTTTGGTTCATCACTACGTTGTAGATTAAACCCAATAAGCAATAACAACGAATCTACCAACGACGGTGATATTTTCTGTGCTAAATCTAGTAATTTAGCTACATCCCCCACTAATAGATCGCGAATTGGGTGTTCAGCTGCATAGAGGATGGCATCGGCAACAATTCTTGGATCGTAATAAGGTGGTATTCCTGCCGGTTTTACCCCTAACTTCGTCAAACCATTATTCCAGAATGGAGTGTTAATCACAGCTGGCTTAATACTTGTGACGCTGATAGGCCATTTTTCATGTAGCAATTCGACGCGCATAGCTTCCAGAAAACCTTCAACCCCATGTTTAGCTGAGGAATAGGCACTTTGATATGGAAGCGATCGCCTACCTTCCATTGAAGATACATGGATTAGTGCGCCCCGCCCTTCACGTTTAAGATGAGGTAACGCCGCCATCGCACCATATACTTGCCCCATCAAATTTACATCAATGACGTGTTTAAATTCTTCTGGTGCTATATTGTCAAAAGTGGCAAAGATGCCAATAGCAGCCACGTGCGCCCAAGTATCAAGTCGTCCGTAAACCTCTACAGCCCGATCTGCGATCGCCCGAACTTGCTCGAATACTTGTACATCAGCAACAATATGGGTAGCCTCACCACCAAAACCTCGAATCTCCTCCACCAAGGACTTTAACTTTTCCTCGCCACGAGCAGAGACAATTACCTTCGCTCCACGTTTAGCAAATTGCAGGGCTGTCTCCCGCCCAATACCGCTGGAAGCTCCAACGACTGCAACAACTTGCTGATTAATTGGCTTTAATTGCATAAACGCTACTCCTAAAAATGCATTGGGGATTGCATACTGGGGATTGCGGTTTAAAATTCTTTCCCGCAGCCCCCAGTTCCTATTATTTGAAGAACAATTTACTCACTGATTTATTGATACTCAAAGTAATAAATGCTTCGCAGATGGTAATTCTAAACATACATATCAATCATCATGAAGAATTTTTTTTCTAAATTATCCCTCGATATCCCTTTTTCAAAAAACGATAATATATTTAGACAATAAAGAAAATTGTTGCAACATATTTAATTTGATTTAATAAAGCTCTCAAAATATTTCTTGAGAGCTTTCAAAGTGCAACCATGAGTATGAAATAGCGCTTAATTAAAATGTAACTTTGCTAATTAGTTTTATCGTCCATCCAAAGAAATAACTCGATATAAAGCTAATTTGTCTTCTAGAATACGTAAATTGTATATGCAAAAGATGAGTTCACTGCAAATTGAAAATTGTGGCGATCGCCTCAAAATCTACCCGATCAATCCAGCAAACTTACAGTGAAGTACCCACAGACATAAAACTATATTAAATATTTCGCTATTTGTTTTTGTGGACTCATAAATCAGCCAATTTTGAATATCTAACTCGTGCCATATTGTTTCGCCACGATACATTTCTACTTCTGGGATTGTTCTATCTACTTGACAGAATCCATCAAATACTCATGCAGCTATGTAAAGGTAAATATCGATCGGCCACCACCAAGCAGCAGATTTATTGCAGGCGATCGCTGAGAGAATAGATCGGTAGCTACAAAATTTGCTACGCTGTTGAATTTACTTTTCAAACGGCAAAAATTTTGGAATTTTGCTGCCACGGTAAAGGATGATTCGATCTTTACCAGTACTGTTAGAATCTATCGATGTCAAAAAAGCAACATCTCTTAAACAAAAAACTCGGTTGGTCATTGGATGAGCGAGATCCAAAGTTCATCAAATCTCTGATGCCCCTATTTAGCTTTTTCTATCACTACTATTTCCGAGTTCAAACTAGTGGTTGGGAGAATATTCGACCTGAAGAAAAAGTTTTGTTTGTCGGTTCGCACAATGGAGGACTCGCAGCTCCAGACATGACAATGATGATGTACGATTGGTTCCAACGCTTTGGTGTGGAGCGACCCGTTTATGGATTAATGCATCCCAAAGCCTGGGAAGTTAGCCCACCACTAGCCCAACTGGTTGCCAAAGCTGGAGCAATTATAGCTCATCCAAAAATGGCTTACACTGCTTTGCGGTCTGGAGCTAGCGTATTAGTTTACCCAGGCGGAGCCGAAGATGTCTTTCGACCACATCATTTGCGTAACAAAATTTATTTTGTGGGACGACAAGGATTTATCAAGTTAGCCTTGCGGGAAAATGTGCCAATTGTGCCTGTGATTTCTTGGGGTGCCCACGATACGCTAATTGTGCTTGCTGACTGCTACAAAATTGTGCAACAGCTCCACGAATGGGGAATGCCTTGGCTATTGGGAATTGACCCAGAAGTTTTTCCCATTTATCTGGGGTTACCTTGGGGATTAGCAATTGGGCCGTTGCCTAACATTCCTTTACCTGTAAAGTTGTACACGCGGGTTTGTCCTCCCATTGTATTTGAACGTTATGGTCGGCAAGCAGCCTGCGATCGCCAGTATGTCAACGAATGTTATGAATTCGTTGTTAATCAGATGCAGCAAGAGTTAGACAATCTAATAAAACTATCTGCTTCATAGGGGACTTGCAAAATTTGTTTCGAGTTATCATTCAAAACCCAAATCCCCCTTACCTCTACTATCTCCTGCTTTGAAATAATATCGATTCAAAAAATGTTTGCGACAGATACCCCACCCGCCTAACGGCACCCTCCCCAAGGCATTGGGGAGGGTTGGTGAGCGGTTTGTTCCATATGTCGCATTCTTTTTTCAAATTGGTATAAGGTCGCAGGCTTAAAAGAACAATAGACCTGCCTTGAAAATAGGGACTCTTTACTGGGGACTGGTGACTGGGAAAACCAAGATATTTTCATTGTTCCTTGTGCGTGCAACTCATGGAGTAAGAGTGCAAAAGGCACTTTTGCACTCTTGTGGGAAAAGGACTCATGTTAGAGGGAAAATACCAAACCTTTCCCCCTTTCCACTTACCCTTTTCCCGACTTCTGCAAGAAGTCTAATATTTGGGAGCATCCAATTTTCTCAAATTGAGATTCTCCCAATAATAGTTCTGACGGCAGAAATAGAGCAAACATAAATTTGCCAATATTGACCGTGCCAATTTGAGATTTTAGATCGTAAAGTATTTTGCTGCCCTTACTGGCTGCAATAAATCCTTTGAGCAAAAACTCAAAATCTCCAACCACTGTACCCATATGGTATGGGTCAATACAAAATAACCAATCAAAAATTGAGTGACTATTAATTTTTTAACTCCCCAGACTGGATTCGAACCAGTGACCAATCGATTAACAGTCGATCGCTCTACCGCTGAGCTACTGAGGAACGCTCACGATTTATAATCTTAAACCTAAGGGATAGGATTTGGCAAGTACTTTAGCTAATTTTTTTATTAAAAATGTTTAATTATAAATTTTCGCAACCCAAAACCCGCTCTAGAAGCTAAACAAAGGCTTTTGGATACTAAGATTCACTGTAATCCCATTCGTAATTCAGCCAGACGCTGCCGTGCTTTGGCGTCGATCGCATTGGCTAAAAATCTACTCTTTGATTGTTTGCGTGTATGATATTTTTGTCGCATCCGACAAACCGTAGCTTCCACCTCGCCACAGAGTTGTTGTGCCGAAAGCCATTCAGCCCCATACCCCTGCACCATCAACTGCTGCGCTCGATCTGAAGTGGCGACGATCACGCGAGAAATTAAAGATTGAGCTATTTGCTGGCGAAAAGACGCACAAGATTTTTCAATATAAGTATCTGCTGTTTGCCCAAAATCAGTGTAGTAAACAGATAAAAGCTCTGTAATAATTTCTTTGTTGCTAGAAGAATTTTGATATTGGGCATCAAAAATTATTTGAGTTGCATAACCTTGAAAAGCACTGTAACCAGTCATTGCTTCCACAAGTTCGTTTCGTGCGGCCTCTAATCCAACGCTATCACGGGTTTTTTTCAAGCAAGGCCAAGCGCCTATTATATTGTAGCCGTCCACTAACAAAACGGCTTGGAGTAACGAACGGGGCATGGTTTTTAATCACAATTTTCTAGAGTTAGCAAAATTCATTCATAATTTTTATAATAGTTGATCCATTGTATGTAACACTATGTTACATAAGACAAAAAACACCCCAGCTTTATAAAACTGACCTTAAGACAGAGGTAATAACATAAAACGCGCCTTTTTTTTTTAAGCGCGTTTTAGTAGTGTTGAGTGGAGATGGGAGGATGGGGAGATGAGGAGACAAGGAAGATGAAGACATAGCTTCAGTAAGGGAAAAGGGTAAAGATTAAAGGGAAAACAGAGATCTTTCCTTTCCTCCTTCACCTTTGCCCCATGCCCCATACCCAATGCCCTGTTTGGCTAATGACAAATGACCAATGACAAACTCAATCAAGACGCTTCACTGTGTATTTGCATCAGACGTTGCTTAAGGCGTTGGGCTTCACCCCTATCCACAAGAGAACCTTTTTCTAATAAAAAAGCGCCGTCACAGTAATCTAGCTCGTCTAACCGATGGGTCACCCACAAGGCTGTGATACCTCGACTTTTGACGAGACGACGGACACCAGCCACTAAATCCAGTTGGCTATCTGGATCTAATAGAGCAGTGGGTTCATCTAATAATAAGACTTCACAACGACGGGCGATCGCACCAGCGATGGCAACTCGTTGCTTCTGTCCTCCAGAAAGCGCATATATTGGCCGTCGTTGTAGGGTGAGTAAATTTACCGCCCCCAACGCTTCCTCAACCCTGACTCTCACAGCAGCAGGAGACAACTTTTCTTCCACCAATCCAAAAGCCACATCAGCACCAACTGTTGGCATCACCAGTTGATGATCGGGATTTTGGAAGACAAAGCCAACAGGCTGCAAAACCCGAATTTCGCCAGATTTCGGAGCTAATAGCCCCGCCACCAGCTTCAGTAGAGTTGATTTACCGCTGCCGTTTGTACCCAAAAGCATCCAAAACTCACCCTTAGGAACTTCTAAAGAGCAAGATTTAATTACTTTCTCTCCATTAGGCCAACTGAAGTTTAAATCCTTGACCTCGATGCCCACTTGAGACATTTGTCAACCTTGGTTACTCACCAGCTAGAGCGAAAAAGCCAGGTGGTCTGCCACTAGCAGTGCTTACACCATCTTTCTGAACAATCTGTACCCCAGAAATTTCACTAGCACGTACAGCAATTTTCTTCTCTGTTTTGCCCTCGCACTTTAGCTCCACTATGTCAGGATTGCCAGAACGCATCGCTGCCAAAATTAACTGATAGACAGCCTCAGCATCCTCGGCTGACTTACGTTGTACTGAGATCGGGAAAGCAGTGTTTCTGATGCTTAAGTCGATGGTAAACATTTAGCATTAATCAAAATTTAACTGTAGCACTCATTTTAACGTCAGCTGACTGATTCTTGCGGAAAGGGGAAAGGGCAAGGGGGAAGGGGCAAAGGAAAGATTTTTGTTTTCCCTTTAACCTTTTCCCTTTTCCCTTTCCCTATGCCCCATTGTCTACTCCCTCATATCTACCTATAGTTAATTTTTATGACAAATTATCTAGAAAAATTAGAAATTTGCACTTAGAATGATTAAAGGTTAGTAAAAAATTGTAAACTAGGTTAACGACTTGGTTAACTTTCTGCATTGTAGAGAAGCTTATGAATAGCTATCTATAATACAGATACAACCTGTACTTATAACATTTGGAGATTTGCTCTAATGACCATCGCAGTTGGACGCGCCCCAAGTACAAGAGGGTGGTTTGACGTAGTAGACGACTGGCTCAAGCGCGATCGCTTTGTATTCGTAGGTTGGTCGGGATTACTACTATTTCCCTGTGCATACCTAGCATTAGGCGGTTGGCTCACAGGTACAACCTTCGTCACCTCTTGGTACACCCACGGTTTAGCCTCCTCGTACTTGGAAGGCTGTAACTTCTTGACAGTGGCAGTATCCACCCCAGCAGACAGTTTAGGACATTCGCTATTGCTGTTGTGGGGACCAGAAGCCCAAGGCGACCTCACCCGTTGGTTCCAATTGGGTGGATTGTGGACATTCGTAGCCCTACACGGAGCCTTCGGTTTGATTGGCTTCATGTTGCGCCAATTTGAAATTGCGCGGCTAGTAGGAATTCGTCCCTACAACGCGTTAGCATTTTCAGCTCCCATCGCGGTATTCGTCAGTGTATTTTTGATGTACCCCTTGGGACAATCATCTTGGTTCTTTGCTCCCAGCTTTGGTGTAGCCGGAATCTTCCGTTTCATTCTATTTGTCCAAGGTTTCCATAACTTCACCCTCAACCCCTTCCACATGATGGGAGTAGCAGGTGTGTTGGGTGGTGCGCTGTTGTGTGCGATTCACGGAGCCACCGTCGAAAACACCTTGTTTGAAGACGGAGATGGAGCTAACACCTTCCGGGCGTTCAATCCTACCCAATCAGAAGAAACCTATTCAATGGTGACCGCAAACCGTTTCTGGTCGCAGATTTTCGGTATTGCCTTCTCCAACAAGCGCTGGCTGCACTTCTTTATGTTGTTTGTGCCAGTCACAGGCTTGTGGATGGCAGCGGTTGGTATTGTCGGTTTGGCACTCAACCTGCGGGCTTATGATTTCGTCTCCCAAGAGTTGCGGGCGGCGGAAGACCCAGAGTTTGAAACTTTCTATACCAAAAACATTTTGCTCAACGAGGGTATCCGCGCTTGGATGGCTCCTCAAGATCAGATCCACGAACAATTTGTATTCCCTGAAGAAGTTCTGCCTCGCGGTAACGCTCTCTAATTACAACAACCAACCATAACCACGATCGCAGTTGTGGTTGGCTGAATATTGACACCGCCTAAATTAAATAATCTCCTTGCTTAATGCCGAGTAGGCGTCAATATTCCAATTTCTCCCACCAAAAGGTGGGAGATTTTTTTATATTTATGGTTAATACTCTAAATTTATGTGTTATCTTAGGTGAAGGTTATAAACCCAGAGCGAAATGCTCTGTCCCTTTGAGACTAAGACCGCTTAGGCAACAAGGAGGTGATGCCCATGATAGAAAGTAGTAAAAGCATGGGTCATCAGGTTGCAGTTAGCCGGCTGCGTGCCGGGGCTGTTCTTTAAAAGTTAGCCTTAGTCATCTTGAGAGACTAAGTTAGCTCAAGTAGCTAGGCTAAGCTAGAAGTTCCTTCCGGCAGTCTGGTTGCAACCTGAAGACCCGCTAGACCGCTCTGACTAAGATCGCCCGATCTCAATCAGAGCGGATAGTTTTTTGGGGTAATTTTTGTTCGAACGGTGGTTGCTTTTGAAAACTCAGATCGTGATACCTGGGGCAAGTAAAGCCAAAGCGCTAAAATTTTTCAAAAGTTAAATTAATAAAGTATCAATCTCTCATCTCTCTGCGTGCAGAATCAAAAAAGTTTGGTTCATGATATTTAAGATGTAACCAACATATAGCTAGGAATTTTTCAACATGGCACAACTATTAACTGAAGCAGAAATTCAAGAACAAGCAAAGGTTCTTTCAGGTTGGGCCGTTGAAGGGGCAAAGTTGCAGACGACTCGTAAATTTCAGGATTTTATCCAAGCAATTGGATTTGTCAACAAGCTTGTTGAACCTGCTGAGTCAGCAGGACATCACCCAGACATAGAGATTTCTTATAACAAAGTCAAGATTATACTTACAACACATGATGCAGGTGGCCTCACCCAGAATGACTTCGATCTTGCTGGAGTGATTTCCCAAATTCAGTAACTGAATTTTTGAACATGAAGTTCAGCTTATTTGATTAGTCATTTGTCATTTTTTGCTTGTAAATAAAAAATGTGACCAATGCCCCACACCCTATGTCTATTTCAAATCCTTGATTTTTAGATATTTATGTATGGGTGCAATTAATATTCGATCTTGTGTTTGTTACAAAAACATTAGAAGAACTTATTTTGCATAATTGAGTGATTAGTTCGCAGATGCTGTGTAGTTTCTGATTGTCAAGCCTTGATGCAACGTCCAATCTCTGACCAGAAGCTGCTCGGTGCCTAAAGCTTTCAAAAATCGAGCTAAGTTACGATCGGCCATAGCCTCAAACCCTACTCCCTACTTGGATACATAAATGATTGATGTGTGACAGTTATTAAGGCGATCGCTTCTATATTGCGATCTCAATTTAATGTTTTATAATATTTTGATATAAGGATATGTTTTTGCATAAGTTAATCACATCAATTTTTAACTCTAAGTTAATCGTTTATTAGCTTTGCGAAAACTAAAATCGTAAATAGAGGCATTCATGCCTCATCCACAGGTTTCAAAATGAGATGCCGCATTTTTAACAATTAGGTGCAAGAAACCCAATTATCTATACAAGGTGTGAGGAGTAAAGAAAAGATGTCTAATCTCGTGTGGAAATCCTTATTGGTTAGCCCAGCAGTCTTGGGAGCAACATTACTAGTTTCAACAACAGCAATTGCGGCTCCAAATACAACCGCTGAAGTATCACCAGCGGAACAATCATCTGTCACTGAAGTTGCCCAACAGCCAGAAATCTTGGCTCAAACAACATTAGACCAGATTAACCGCTACAGTAACGAAGGCAACAAAAATAACTCCCAGTCCCAAGTAACATCAGTTTCGCAATTTTCTGATGTACAACCCACCGATTGGGCATTCCAAGCATTGCAGTCCTTGGTTGAGCGCTATGGTTGTATAGCAGGTTACCCAAATGCCACTTATCGCGGTAACCGTGCTTTGACCCGTTATGAATTTGCCGCTGGTTTGAATGCTTGTTTGGATAGAGTCAACGAATTGATTGCGACAGCAACAGCCGACTTGGTAACCAAACAAGACTTAGCAACCTTACAACGGTTACAAGAAGAATTTTCCGCAGAACTGGCAACCCTACGCGGTCGTGTAGATGCTTTAGAAGCACGCACCGCGGAATTAGAAGCCAATCAGTTCTCGACTACCACCAAGCTAGTCGGTGAAGCTGTTTTTGCTGTTAGTGATATTTTTGGCGGTAACACTGGCGATGCTAACAACACAGTCTTCCAAGACAGAGTACGTTTAGACTTGCAAACCAGCTTCACTGGTAGAGACGTGCTGCATACCCGTCTTGCTGCTGGTAATGCACTAGCCTTTTCACAAATTGATGAAGCTGGTGCTCCTATTAATACTGCTGAAGGGACACAAACATATCAAGTTGGCATTGGCACTGGTAGCAACAGCGTCAGAATAGACCGATTGACCTATGAAGTTCCCATCGGCCCAGCCCAAGTTTACCTCGCAGCTAGTGGCGGACGACATAGCCATTATGCCGCGGTCAACAACCCTTACTTTTTCGATCAAACCGACGGCGGTAACGGTGCGCTGTCAACCTTTGCTTCTGAAAGCCCCATCTATCGAATTGGTGGTGGTGCAGGTATAGCGCTGAATCTACCTTTGGGTAAAGGTGGCGGTATTCTGGGAAATAGTTCAATCACTGCGGGTTACTTGGCATCAGAAGCTAACGATCCCGCTCTGAGTGCAGGTCTTACCAACGGCGACTACGCTGCTTTAGGACAGTTGAACTTTAGTGTAGGCGATCGCGTGGCTTTAGCTGCAACCTACGTTCATAGTTATAATGCCGCAGGTGGTTTCCTGTTCAACTCTGGTAACACTACAGACGGAGATATTGTTGCAGTAGGTACTGGACAAGCTAACGCTCTGAGTCTTGCAAACGGATCTTCAACTAATTCCTACGGTGTGTCTGCTGCCTTTAGACCCAGCGACAAACTATCAATTAGTGGTTTCGTTTCTTACCATGATGTCACAGGCTTCGGTGCAGGTGATGATTATGAAGCTTGGAGCTACGGTGTTGGCGTAGCTTTACCTGATTTCGGTAAAAAAGGCAACGTTTTAGGTATTTTTGCTGGTGCAGAACCCTATGCACGTAACCGAGCAGGTTTTGTTGGAAATGACGTACCTTATCACTTTGAAGGTTTCTATAAGTACCAGGTATCAGATAATGTCTCAATCACTCCTGGTGTGATTTGGTTGACCTCTCCTGGTCAAAACAGCGCTAACGACGATGCAATTATCGGTACGCTGAGAACGACCTTCACCTTCTAGAGCATTACAATCTGCCAATAATTTAAGTTAATTGCTCCCCGCCACGAGGCGGGGCTTTTTGTTATTGATAGCAGCAACAACTAAACCCCAGTTGAGAACCGTAGTATACTAGAGAAGTTAGGAGTCGTAAGTTCAGAATTACAGTAAAATTCTCCAATCCAGAATTGGGAAGTAAGTAGGTGGACACAATTATTTAGAAGACGCATTTCGACTTCTCCCAAGGGGAGACGCTACGCGTAGCAAGATCCCGAAGGGTAGGCTCAATGCTCGATCCCTGAAAAGACGAGGGTTGAGTTTCGACTACGCTCAACTTCCGCGGAGTCGAAACCCGGCAAGCTCTTTTTTAGTTTAATTTAGTGTTTCTACTTAAAATAGGCCTAACCCCAGGCTACCAGACTGGGGTTGTGTACTTCATCAACTTAAAATCGGCTGTAAAAACTTCTAACTAGGACTTACGCACTCAGATCCCACAACCCCCGATAAATTCGGGAGCCACTGCGGTGGGCAGGTTTCCCGACTTGGAGCAAGTGGCGTAGCTTTAGACTTCCCCCCAATTTATCGGGGGGTTAGGGGGATCGAAGTTTGAGGCTTCAGTGCGTAAGTCCTACTAACTTTGGCAATTTTAGATTTTGGGCCGTACTAAAGTTGTGCTTCCTGCTTAACTTGGATTTTGGATTGATGGAAAAATCTAAAATCTAAAATCTAAAATTTAAAATTTAAAATCCCAAATTGAACGACTCTTAACTCCCAACTTTTAACTGATTATTGCTTGTGGAACTATCCTGTAAATGTGAATACGCAATTTTAGCTTTATTAGAGATAGCCGCCCATTACGAAAGCGGCGAACCACTGCAAATTCGAGAAATTGCAACACAACAAAACATACCCGATCGCTATTTGGAACAACTGCTAGCAACCTTAAGGCGTGGAGGTATAGTCAAGAGTCAACGGGGGTCAAAAGGTGGTTATCTATTAACCAGAGAACCTCGAAAAATTATCCTTTTTGAGATTTTAGAATGTTTGGAGGGGTTGGAGGTGAGGGTGCCTGAAGAAGACCTTAATCCCAAAAAGGTAGACAGTTCAGTTATTGATGAAATTTGGCAAGAAGCAAGTCGCGCCGCAAATTCAGTGTTACAAAAATACACACTCCAGGATCTTTGTGAAAAAATAGATTCCCGGCGGCAGTTAGACATCATGTACTACATTTAGTCAATAGTCATTAGTCATTAGTGAATAACCAATGCCCCATGCCCAATAACAAATAACAAATAACTAAGGAATAAATTATGCGAATTGCTCGTAACATTACAGAAATAGTTGGCCGTACACCTTTAGTGCAGTTAAACCGTATTCCCCAAAGTGAAGGATGTGTTGCTGAAATTGTGGTGAAACTAGAAAGTATGAACCCATCAGCATCAGTCAAAGACCGAATTGGGGTAAGTATGATTAACGCCGCCGAGGAGGAGGGGCTGATTACTCCTGGAAAGACAGTATTGGTAGAACCCACCTCTGGAAATACTGGAATTGCTTTGGCAATGGCAGCAGCAGCTAAGGGTTATCGCTTAATTTTAACCATGCCAGAGACCATGAGCGGAGAGCGGCGGGCAATGTTGCGGGCTTTCGGAGCGGAACTAGAACTAACACCAGGAATGGAAGGCATGAGTGGGGCAATTAGCCGAGCGCAGCAGATAGTTAATAGTATGCCAGATACTTATATGTTGCAGCAGTTCCGCAATCCAGCCAATGCAAAAGCGCATCGGGAAACTACAGCTATTGAAATCTGGGAAGATACTGATGGACAAGTAGATATAGTTGTGGCAGGAGTGGGTACAGGTGGTACGATCGCTGGTGTGGCAGAAGTGATTAAAGCACGCAAGCCTAGTGCTAAGGCGATCGCTGTTGAACCAGCCAATAGCCCAGTTTTATCTGGGGGACGACCAGGGCCGCACAAAATTCAGGGAATTGGTGCTGGGTTTATTCCCCAGGTGCTAAAGATGAAATTAGTTGATGAAGTGATTGCGGTCACCGATGAAGAAGCGATCGCTTACAGTCGGCGTTTGGCAAAAGAAGAAGGGCTACTATCTGGAATTTCCAGTGGCGCAGCTTTATGTGCAGCAATTCGCGTTGCTCAGCGCAAAGAAAATCAAGGACGTTTAATTGTAATGATTCAGCCGAGTTTTGGAGAAAGGTATTTAAGTACGCCGCTGTTCCAAGACTTGGAGACCAAGTTAGCCGCTAGCGTCAGCTAACGATACATTGAATTAATGGTCAATTCTAAACACGTTTCTAACCATTACGAAACTCTCAAAGTTAGTCCAAATGCTAGCCAAGCGGAGATTAAGCAAGCTTATCGCCGCTTGGTGAAGTTATTTCATCCTGATAGCAATCAGGAAACAGCCGATCGCGAGGAGATTATCCGCATCAATGCAGCTTATGAGGTCTTAGGCGACAACCAAAATCGCCGCAATTATGACCAACAACTGCAAGATAAGTCTGGAAGATTAGATGGCGATCGCCAACAGCGTACAGCATCAGCGCAAAAACGTTACCAAGCAACACGCAAAACAGGACGCGATGCTGATGAGGAAGTCGAAGAATGGCTGCGTAAGGTTTATCAACCAGTAAATCGCTTACTTTGTACCATTCTTTATTCCTTAGAAGAACAAATGGAACAATTGGCTGCCGATCCTTTTGATGATGAGTTGTTAGATGAATTTCAGGAATACTTAAAAACCTGTCGTGAGGACTTGAAGCAGGCACAAATTACTTTTCGTTCTCTCCCGAATCCCCCAAGTTTGGCAAGAACAGCAGCTCACCTGTACTACAGCCTCGATCAATTAGGAGATGGAATTGAAGAGTTAGGTTATTTTCCTTTGAACTACGATGAGCGCTATTTGCACACAGGTCAAGAACTATTCCGCATAGCTACCAGATTACACTGTGAGGCACAAGCATCAGTTGGTTAATGGACATGGGGCATGGGGCATGGGGTATTGGGCATGGGGAGAGGCGGGGAAGCAGAAAAAACTCATGACTAATGACCAATAACTAATGACTGATGACTAATGAGACAGGAATTAGTTTATGCTGGAAAAAGTGAAAAGTTAAGAAATTTGAAGTTTTATTGCCACTATACTTATGAAATGCATTATTAATCGCCGCGCTCAGTTTTCGGCAAGTCATCGTTATTGGTTACCAGAACTGAGTGAAGCCGAGAATATTGAGAAATTTGGTGTGAGAGCGAAATTTCCCGGACAAGGGCATAACTATGTCTTATCGATCTCCCTTGGAGGAGAAGTAGACGAATATGGCATGGTGTTGAATTTGTCGGATGTAAAACATGTCATTAAGCGAGAAGTTACAAACCAATTGGACTTTTCTTATCTCAATGATGTGTGGGCAGATTTCCAAGAAACTCTACCTACCACTGAGAATATTGCACGGGTAATTTGGCAACGGCTAGCACCTCACCTTCCTATAGTTGGCGTCCAGTTGCTTGAAAATTCTGAACTTTGGGCAGATTATACGGGAGAGGGTATGGAAGCCTATCTCACCATTAGTACTCACTTTAGCGCTGCCCATAGGCTAGCTCCTAATATCAGTCCTGAGAAATACGGTAAATGCACTCGTACTCACGGACATAACTATCATCTGGAAGTCACTGTGAAAGGGAAAATCGACCCACGTACTGGTGCGATCGTAGATGTAGATGCTCTAAAGCGGGTAGTGGAAGATTATGCGGTGGAGCCATTGGATCACTCCTGTTTAAATAAAGACATTCCTTACTTTGCCGAGATTGTTCCTACTACTGAAAATATTTCACTTTACATCAATCATTTACTGACTTCACCCATTGAGGAATTGGGAGTCGAACTGCACAAAGTTAGGCTGTTTGAAAGTCATGAACTTTGGGCCGATTATGCCAAAAACGGAACGGAAACTAATTTCACCGTCAGTACTTACTTTAGTGCTGCCCATCGGCTGGCTGACCCCAACCTCAGTCAAGAAAAGAACACTGAGATTTACGGTAAGTGTGCGCGTCCCCACGGCCACGGACACAACTATTATTTAGAAATTACTGTCAAAGGAGATATTGACCCAACTACTGGGATGATTGTTGATTTGGGTGGTTTAAATCAGATTATTAAAAATGATGTGATAGAACAATTCGATCACACCTTTATCAACGAAGATATTCCTTACTTTGCCAAAGTTGTACCTACTAGTGAGAATATCGCACTTTACATTAGTAATTTACTGCGATCGCCCATTGAGGAATTAGGAGCCGAGCTTTACAAAGTGAAGCTGTTTGAAAGTCCCAATAACTCCTGCGAAATCTACTGTACTGAGTCTGATGCAAATTCAATCAGTGCAGCAAGTCAACCAGTGTTAGCAGAGGTTTAGTATGGGGTATGGGGAAATGGGGACAAGGGTGACAAGGGAGATGAGGACATAGCTTCGCTAAGGGAAAAGGGTAAAGGTTAAAGGGAAAACAAAAATCTTTCCTTTCCCCCTTCCCCTTTGCCCCTTGCCCAATGCCCAATACTTCGACTCCGCTCAGTACAAGTGCCCCATACCCAATGCCCAATTAGAAAAATTTACTTACTAAGCAGTTAAAACCAGGTAGTAAAAGACTTGTCAATTCATCTTGATGAAATAAAGTAGCTACTAGTTTTAATACAGCTTGTTCGCGGCGATAAACTTCAACTTTCTTCTGTATACAATCGCAAATCCAATATTCTTGAACTCCTTGCACGGAATACAGTTTTAGCTTTGTTTCTTTGTCCCGTTTCTCATTTTTTTCGCCGGGGGACAGAACTTCTACTACTAACTCTGGTGCGCCTGTGAGATGTCCAGCTTCATCAAGTAGGAGTTTTAAGCGTTCGTGACTTGCCCACACCACATCAGGAATCACATTGTCGGCATCTGAGAAAATAATTCCGGGGGCGATGTCTGACGACAAGCTGCTCCGCATCTACGCAGCTTTACCTAAACCAGTTTCATCTGACCAAATATTAAGAACTGTAACGATATTGCCGCAGCTCGTTTGATGAACCCAGTTAGGTGCTTTGGTCACGAATAATTCTTCATCAATAATTTCATAGCGATTTCTGCGTTCACGAAGTGTCTCGGAACGAGAATCGCTTGCGAAGAACTCTAGATCGGCAGTTGTCCAACGCACTGGAGTTGTTTGCATAAAAACCCCCTAGCATTTTTCTAAATCATATTTTAATAAAAATACCGGCGACGGGCGGTAAGTCGTAAATAGCGATAAATACCCCAGGCTAAAGATCCGAAAAAGAGATTTAGCAAAAAGCGAGTAAGTATAAACCAAAATATATCAGGGTCAAAAAATTTCGATGGATCTAACGGACTAACAACCCTGACTAACAGAAATAGCCCAAAAATAGCATTTCCACCTAGTAAAAGAGCAAACAGTACTAAACTTCTTTGCCAGTAACGCTGTTGGGGTGTATAGCCTGATATTAGGATAATGGGGGGTTTGCGTTGGACTTTTCGCAGTAATTGTTCCAATCGCCAAAACATCCACAAGAGGAAGGGGAAGAAACCATAACTCAAAAAACGTAGGGGTAGTGAGTAACCCCAAGCACTAGATAGGACATTAACTATGGCATGACAAATTACAGAATTTACCCAAGTCCCGATGATAAATTTTTTGCCTCCATTTAATTTCCTCTTTGAGGAAATATAGATTCCTAACGCATATCCCCAGGGTGCAGAGAACATAGCATGGACTGGCGTACCGATAGTACGTTCAAAAATTGATGCTGTGCCGTGGAAAAAGTAAATCCAGTTTTCTTCGGCAGTGAATCCAAGGGCAACAGCTATAGTCAAGAGAAAAACGCTAGAGAGAAGTAATCTATATCGGCGTTGCAGATAGATGGGGATAACAACGGCAGCCAACTTGCAGCCTTCTTCAATTGGGCCTATTTCTACGATCTGCCGCAGGGCAATACCAGCAAGCGATCGCTTAATCTGATGCCAGTTTACAACCGAGTTGGCTACAGTTTCAAAAATCCATTCTAGGCTCAAGGCTAAAATACCGGATATTGCCCCGAAGATAAAGAACATCAGCAACCTGAGGACAGACGGGGCAAATGGTATTCGACAATAGTAGTAGCCTAGCAGCAGCAAGGGTGGTATTGCTGCCCACAACACTAGAGATAAATCAAGCACTCACCTGAGCAATAATTGTACGGTGACGATGGCTATTGTTTGCAATCGTGGGAGTTTGGAAACCCGCCTCAATAATAGCTTGCTCAATGTCTAAAGCAAAATATTCATCTAAATATGGCTCAGTACTTTTGAGCAAAGTCAAAATGTAAGCTGGCATTTTTTTGTACACTTCAGAATTAGGATTCATGTCCATGATTGCCAAGTGACCGCCCGGACGCAGCACGCGCCGCATTTCAGCAAAAATCTGCCGAGTTGCTGACTGGGGTAATTCATGGCACATCAGGAAAATCGAAACTAAATCAAAAGAGGCATCAGGTAGTTTGGTAGATTCTGCTTGGGCATGAAGCCAATTGATTTTAGCTTGGCGTTGCTCGGTGCGGTAATGGGCAACAGCTAGGAAGTACGGAGATAAGTCCAAACCCGTGATTTTGGCATGAGGATAAATTTCTTGCATGGCAAAGGTACTCAAACCCACACCGCAGCCCACATCTAGAATGTTTTGGGGTTGATTGGGGAGTTGCGCTTTGAGAATATCATGGTAACTTTGGCGTAATTTAGCATCTCCTTGCGCTCCAGCATCCTGCCAAATTCCAGCATGGACAGTACGAGCTGCAACTTCTAGCTCCCAAGCTGCTTTCCAGCTGAGATCTCCACCTTCATAAGCGTGGAATGGCCGCAGGTAGTATTCTGGGTAGGAAAGCTGGGGATTTTCTACTTGAGCTAGATCCGCCTTCCAATCACGCGCCTGTAGTGTTTCGACTTCTTGCGTCCAAGGCACACCAATTCTTTCGGCACGTTTAATCATCATTTGTCTAGCTTGATGCTTGGCTAGGTTGGCTAAAGGCTGGATTGCCAGTATGGTATTCACCAAGCGGGAAGCGAAGCTAAGATTAGTGTTTACAGCAGCGGTCATAAATCAGTTTGCATTTAACAGCCTCTTTTACTTATGACATAATTGCTCGACACGAGTCTAGAAATGAAATGAATTGAATTATCTAACCAGCGTGAGTAGTTTAGCAATATCTATCTCAGCAGAGAGGGCAAAAAGCCAAGCGCCATATAAAAAAAGACTACAACTAACTTATTGAGCCTCAAGTATGGCAACAAGAAGAAGAGCAAGTGGCTTTTTGAGAGATTTTCAAGAATTTGCCCTCAAAGGTAGTGTAGTTGACTTAGCGATCGCCGTAATCATTGGTACTGCCTTTACTAAAGTGATTACTTCCTTGGTTGAGGATGTGATTATGCCATTGATTAACCCCTTAATTAGTGTGACTGGTAAAGATTGGAGAACAATCACCCTAAGCCCAGGAATTGCGATCGGTCAGTTTCTTGGTGCAATTTTGGACTTTTTAATCATTGCTTTCATCTTATTTATAGGAATTCGCGCCTTACAAAAATTGAAGAGGCAGGAGGATATTGCCATTGAATCTCCACTCTCAGATCCTAAGCTTGCATCTCAGGAAAGACTGACTGATGCATTGGATAGGCTCAATCAGACATTAGAAGCTCGGAACGATCGAGTTTTGTAAGTGGGAGTGGGGAGATGGGGAGATGGGGGACAAGGGAGACAAGGGGGACAAGGGAGAGAAGGGGGAATAACTCTGAGGATCGACAATCCCCAGTCCCCAGTCCCCAATCACCAGTCCCCACTCCCTATTTTGCAGGCTTGAGAGCTAACAGCATCTCTAATTCACTGGTAGATTTGTCGGGGCTGGTGGCGGTGATCCCAAAGCCACGAATGGAACTTAGGATGGTATTGGCTTCAGAAGAGATGAGACTATTGATTACGGGCAAAGTTTTAGTTTTGTCCATATCTACGTAGAAATAGCCGCTGTTAGGTTTTTGTAAAGAACTAGTAATGGCTTTGAAAGCTTCACTCTTGTCGAGAGATTCACTCTTGCGATCGGCGATCGCGTCAGCAACAGGGCCGCCAACAGCGACAAATACAGTGTCTGAATCCAGCCAACCATGTGCTAATAAAGCTCCTTGTTGGGGGATTTGCCATTCAGTTACATCTTTACCGCCGATTTTTCGGTTGGCGATATTGATATTTTGGGTTTTGGCGAGGGTATCGAATTTTGTGAATGTGGCTTCGGCAGTTTTGCGATCGCTGGTGTCAAATACTAAAGCACCACCAAAACCAACACTCGCTAAGATTCCTTGATTTGATGGTATGGTACCTAAGGCGAATTCTCCGTTCATCCAGCCAAAAATATCCTTATCCAAGTCAATATTCACAGATTTCAGTTGTCCGCGCACTTGCTCAAGGGCTTGCTTCAATTCTGGAGAATCTTTTGATTGTTCTACTACCGTTTCCCAGCCACGACTGATGCCGTTTCCGCTCACCAAAGCAAAGGTTTCTGTAGGAAATTGCCCGACTATATTCCCAGGAGTTGATTGATACTGGTATTTGATTAGCTGCGGATCTAAATTGGCGATCGCTTTGACTCGCACTCCTGCATCATCAACACCAACACCCGCTACTACAGATTTAACCTGTTTTAGCTGTGCCAAGGTTTGTGGGGGTAACTGGGTTCCTTGGGGACTTGCGGCTGCTAATTGCTGTACCATGCCTGCATAGTCTGGTACATAAACTTGAGCAAGGCTGTTTTTGACATCGACTCCTTTGAGAATATTGCTTACACCTTCTTTACTAGCAAAGGAGGACTGTCCTTTAAATGTGTCAATTGCTTTTTCTACAGCTTGCTTTTCGGGCGCTAATACCAAGTGATTATTATCTAAAACAACGCTATAAGTAGGTTTGCCATTTTCTGTAGTTTCAATAATTTTTTGACCTTGGTAGTCGGATTCCTTGAATTTAACGCCTTTTTGGGATTTTAATTTGTTAGCAAAATTCAAAGCACTGATTTTGTCCTTGATTCCCACTACTACCAAGATATTTGGCTCTGGCTGTACATTTGGTGGTGGAGTGGGTGCGCCTGGAGGCAAATTTAGCTGTACTGGTTTGGCAGGATTTGGTGGTAGCACAGCAATCATCACACCACCAGCCCAAGGCTTGATATCTTTTTCATAAGAAATGTTATTGTCACTGAACATTTCCTTATTTAAATTTTCCAGACTTTTGGCTACTAACTTTTGTGCTTCTGGGGTGCCAAACTGCCGTAACTTTTCCCAGGCTTGAGGGTCAGTAGTAATATAGGTAGCCATCATCGCTGTTGAAGGTATTACTTTTGCACTGCCCAGAGCATCCGAGCTACCTCCTGATGGCCCGCCTTTTAAATACGTATAAGCTGCGATACCTCCTGCTATAACTACGGCGGCACCAACAGCAGGAATGAGAAACTTTGATTTACTTTCAGGCATTATTGTTATCTATCCTCTTTTGCTGAGATTGTTACCGAGATTTATACAAGTGTCATTGTAGAGTTTTCGGATTTATTGATAATTTCACTCATCCATTGCTACTGGAGTTTAGATTAACGCATGACTTTGCCGATTGTTTCTTGTGTTTATAAGTAAATTTTTTAATAAATTATACGTAATTATACGCAATACTAGTTTGCCAGTTGCCCATTAGGTAACTTTCTAGGGGTTTGGGTGCGGCAAAGGTATTAAAATAATTTAATATATATACATATATTTACATAAATATATGTTATTTGATAGATAGTTGCTAGTTACAAAATTACAACCTGATGAAGTTAGTTGAACTTCAGGGCAGTATTTGTGAATATTGCATTTTAGGTGGTGTTTACTAACTTTTTAAGGTTAAGTTTTGAGTTGTTTTACTAGCGGATTGCAGGCATCGATTTGCATATCAATAATTGCGATAATACTGTGGTAATTAGTCAAGGAATTTCTTTTGTAAAATTAGCAGTAATATACCAACTTTTTTGTAGAATTCAAATAATAAGAGTGGGTGGTTATTGGTATGGTTTAACTCTAGCTACGACAATTTCAGCGATAAATTTAATAGTGTAGATTTATATGGTGAATTTCCAAAAGATGACCAACAGTGAAGTCTCGTCTTATATGTAGTGGCTATATTAAAGGATTTTTCAATAAAAAAACGCCCAATTATTCTTCTAGTGTAGATATTCTGTTTGCTTTGAATTAATGGGTGGGCGAGATGCCTACTTTAGTATATAAAATGACCTCTATCGAAATGCGGAAAGTCCTCTAGACAAAACTAGATGAAACAACAATTCCACCGCCAGAAGCCGTGAGAGCGTAAATTATAGAGCAAGTTATTCCATAGGGGTCAAAATTAACTTCTGTTAACTTGAATTTCAGATTCAGGATATTTGACGGCAAATAGCGATCGCTCAAGCTAGATTAGATTTAAGTGACAAAAAGCTTTGTTGTCAGAAATCTTGCAATTAAGCCTCTCATCTTTTTGAGCGGCAATTCCAGTTGTCTTATATCAAGCGATCCTGTCATTTCGTCTGAACTCCGGTCGGTATTTACTGATAAAATTAGTAATCCTTAAAATTAGCGGTCTAAAATTAGTCTCAAAAATACTTTAACCAGATGAGGAGCGAATCCCCAAATGATATCCTGTTCATCTTAAACAAAATAGCCCAATTAACACCAACAAGCTATCCTAAGTTATAAGAATAATTAGGAGTATTTGTACTTAATGAAAATCTATCGAGGCGCAAGAGACTCTTGACTTGATGACAAAAAAGTGCAAAACATCAAGAAAAGTAAATGCGGAGCGATATGGACAAAAGTCCAAGGATCGGTAGGCTACCTTGGGAAATTCGGGGGAGATTAATTTCAATCCCGCAACCCCGAAAGTGAGTCGTCACTCCGATATTGCCCTATTGATTTGGGAAAAACATTTACTACACCGCTATTTTGCTTAACAACATCCAGCCAAGCCAGACTTTTCAGGATTACAAGGTCAGTAAGCATCAATGTCGCAGTCTTATTTTGATACAGATAATAATGGACACAAACCTTTTGAGTTACCAGGAGCAAAACCCCACTACAGCCCCGATCGTCCTGGGCAAGTAGAGCATATTTTTCTCGATCTGAGCTTAGATATTCCTGGGCAAAGCTGTCAGGGCAGTTGTAGCATTCGCCTGTTACCAATTCGTAATGGCATTGACCGTTTGACTTTAGATGCTGTCAACCTAAATATCGAGTCTGTGCAGGTAGACGAGGTGCCACAAAATTTTGACTACGATGGCGAACAGCTTTCGATTCAACTTTCTCAAGGCACTCAGATTGGTAAACGCTTGTTGATTGCGATCGCCTACTCGGTGACTAAACCACAACGCGGTATTTACTTTATTCAACCAGACAAACATTACCCAAACAAGCCAACCCAAGTCTGGACTCAGGGAGAAGACGAAGACTCTCGTTTTTGGTTCCCCTGTTTTGACTATCCAGGACAACTCTCCACCTCGGAAATTCGCGTTCGCGTCCCCAACCCTCTAGTGGCGATTTCCAACGGCGAACTGATTAACACAACAGTTGATGGCGATTACAAAATCTACCACTGGTCGCAGCAACAAGTTCATCCCAATTACTTGATGACTTTGGCAGTAGGTGATTTTGCGGAAATTCGCGATGAGTGGAAGGAAAAACCAGTCACTTACTACGTAGAAAAGGGACGGGAGGAAGATGCTAAACGCAGTATGGGCAAAACTCCCCGGATGATTGAATTTTTGAGCCAAAAGTATGGTTATGCATACCCTTTTCCCAAATACGCCCAAGTTTGCGTCGATGACTTTATCTTTGGCGGTATGGAAAACACTTCCACAACCCTGTTAACAGATAAATGTTTGCTCGATGAACGCGCAGCTTTAGATAATCGCAATACCGAGGGTTTAGTCGTCCACGAACTCGCGCACCAGTGGTTTGGCGATTTGGTAGTGATTAAGCATTGGTCTCATGCTTGGATCAAAGAAGGCATGGCTTCCTACTCTGAGGTGATGTGGACAGAACATGAATATAGTCTCCAAGAAGCAGCTTACTATCGTTTATTGGAGGCTCGTCGCTACCTCAGTGAAGACAGCAGCCGCTATCGCCGGCCGATGGTCACAAATGTTTACCGAGAACCAATTGAACTTTTCGATCGCCACATCTACGAAAAAGGATCTTGTGTTTATCACATGATTCGCGCCCAATTGGGAGATGATTTGTTTTGGCAGGCAATTCAAACATTTGTCCGAGATAATGCTCACAAAACTGTAGAAACAATAGACTTACTCAGAGCAATTGAAAAAGCAACGGGACGCAATCTTTTGTTCCTCTTCGACCAGTACGTTTATCGTGGCGGTCATCCCGAATTTAACATAGCTTACTCTTGGGATGGAGATGCTAATTTAGCAAAAATCACAGTCACTCAAACCCAAGTAGGTGAAGGGAAAAATGGCACTAAAGATTTGTTTGATTTAAAAATTCCTATTGGTTTTGGCTATACCCAACAAGAAAAAGTTAGGAGTGAGGAGTTAGGAGTTAAAAATAATTCCAAACTCGAAACTCCTAACTCACAACTTAAAACTTTTACGGTACGCGTGAACGAACGCGAACAAAGTTTCTATTTTCCACTCGAAAATAAGCCGCAATATATCAGTTTTGATGTTGGGAATAATTATCTAAAAACAGTATCTTTGGAGTATGCACTGCCAGAATTAAAAGCACAGCTAGAATTCGATCCCGACCCAATTTCTCGCATCTATGCAGCAGAAGCTTTAGCCAAAAAAGGCGGTTTAGAAGCAACCAAAGCACTGTCTAAGGCATTAAAAAATGACCCATTCTGGGGTGTGCGGGTGCAAGTAGCGAAACAACTAACGCAAATTAATTTAGACCAAGCATTTGATGGCTTAGTTGTGGGGTTGAAAGATCCAGACGCTTACGTGCGACGTGCTGTAGTGGAAGGACTTGCTCAAATCAAAACCAACGAAAGCTATAAGGCTGTCAAAGATCTGCTACAGAAAGGCGATCTCAGCTACTATGTCGAAGCCGCAGCCTGTCGTGCAGTGGGGGCGATCGCTTCTGCGAACTTGGAAGAAAAGCCCAAAGAAGACAAGGTATTAAAGCTGCTTAAATCCGTTTTAGAAGAAAAGGCGGGCTGGAATGAAGTTGTCAGAAGTGGTGCAATTGTTGGTTTAGCTGAATTCAAAACCTCCCAAGCGGCTTTAAATCTGCTAATGGAATATACGAAACTGGGCGTACCACAACCTTTGCGTTTAGCTGCAATTCGCGCTTTAGGACAGATTTCTGTTGGTCAAAGTCCGGTTAATTTGGAACGGATTTTAGAAAGATTAACAGAACTAGCCAAAGAAACTTTCTTCTTAACGCAAGTCTCAGTAGCCATAGCATTAGGGCAAATGGAAACATCCAAAGCAATTGGAATTTTGCGATCGCTAGCTGAACAGACATCTGATGGCCGCGTCCGTCGCTATGCTGAAGAAGAAATTTCCAAGGTGCAAAATAATATTGGTTCTGAAAAAACACTGCGCCAATTGCGCGAGGAATTCGACCAACTCAAACAACAAAATCAGGAATTGAGAAGCCGCTTAGAAAACTTGGAGGCTAAATCTAAGTAACATCACGCGATCGCAAAAAAGGCATAATTCGCAGTAGCTATCTGGTAATTCACGTATTATGTGGATTAGTAGAGACGTTGCAATGCAACGTCTCTACAGGACGGATAATTATTGATATTTCGTTGATTTAGATAATTTACATCAGGCGTAATTCGTAATTTCTTAGAGGATGTCTGAGAAGTATTAAATATTTAGCTTGATCCCCCCTAGCCCACGCCAGTCACTCATGGGGAGCCACTCCGCCCTTGGTGGTTCCCCCCGTTGAAGGAAGTGGCGTGGAAACTCCCTACATACCCGTCGCTGGCTCCCCTTAAAAAGGGGGGTAAAACTTCTCAAAGTCCCCCTTTTTAAGGGGGATAATGGTGGATCTACAAGTCTCGAATACCACACCAAAAAGTTTTCAGACATCCTCTTAGGCAAATTATTAATTACCGAACTGAATAGCGAATAATCTTTTATATTTTAAATTTGAGATTTTAATTTTGGATTTATCGTAACATCAAGGGTTTAAGACCCCAACCATTACACGTAGTATCAGTTGAGTTGGGGTTTAAATCCCCAACTTCAACTGTCTTTAATTCTGAATTTTGAATTTTGAATTGTTAATAAGTCTCTACCTATTCACTGCTTTCTTTTTCAAACTCAATACCCATGTAATACCTTATACAATTAACTTAAGAAAATATTCCTTTGTCAGCCTTTATTTTCAAGCTAGACACTTATGTGATAAATAGCACAATTATTGCATAAAAATATTTCTTTTCCAGTCAACAGCGAACGGTTAACAGTCAACATTTTTATTGACAAGTTACTATCTATACAATTTTATTTTCCAACTCAAGTATCTATCTTTAGGAATACAACAAATTGAAGAGGTAATAAAGTTCTGATGTAGATACAACAAAGATTACCTCTGTCTTTGTCGAACGGGAGTTTGACGAATCAAAGCTGAAAGATTTATTTAGAAATAATTCGTAAATTCAAAATGCACATGTAGTGTCAATTGAGATATTATATTGAGAAAATTCTCGATAAATTAGCTTTTTTGGCTGTAAAACGTGCGATACCTGACTACAAATCCTTTTCGACAACCCTAACGGGAAATAGAGTCGATTGGGTTGAGCTAAACCTCTTGGAACTTTGATGTTTGATGAAGTTCAAACATCTGTGGAGATAAGCTAAGCAAGGTTATTGTACAAAAGTTTCATAGCTATTTTACTGCTCTAATTCACATTGTTGAATGTGGAAATCTATCCGGATGTTTACATGTAAATTATGTTGGGTTGACTTCATGCGGAAACCAGTTTTGACAATTTTTTATCAATTCAATCCTTGGAACAGTAGTATCGGAGGAATTCAGACGCTAATCAAAATTTTTATTAAATACGCACCCAGGGAATTTGAGGTGCGGCTTGTAGGAACAGGAGATGATAACTTTCAGCCTAGTCAAAAATGGCAAGCAACAGAAATCGCAGGGAGAGAAATTAGTTTTTTACCTTTATTTTCCTTGAAAAATGATAATGTTAGAAGCCTGATTCCCACCACACTCAAGTATACGGCAGCCCTTTTAGGACGTTGCTTGTCCTCAGATTTTATGCACTTTCACCGTATAGAACCAAGCTTGGCAGCTTGGAATTGGCAAGGAGAAAAAACTTTGTTTATCCATAATGATATCCACACGCAGATGCAAGCTGTGGGTGAGAAAAAGGCGATTCTGTGGCGAAGATTTCCCACAGCATATTTCGCTTTGGAAAGTTTATTAGTTCGCCAATTTAGTCATATTCTTTCATGCAATACTGATGCAATTCAATTTTATCAACAGCGTTATCCCGACTTGCAAAATCGCGTTGCATACATCAAAAATTCCTTTGATGGCGAAATTTTCTATCCTTTAAGCCATCTACAACGGCAAGCTTATCGGCGCGAACTTGCTATGAAGTTTGGTTTAGATGAAGAAACACGTTTTATTTTATTCGCAGGTCGTTTGCATCCTCAAAAAGATCCACTACTGTTAGTCCGTGCATTCGCTGTTTTAAATCAACCGCACACTCATTTACTGATAGCAGGTGATGGAGAACTAGCAACAGAAATACGTGACGAAATTGTTCGATTGGGATTATCTGACAGAGTGACAATGTTGGGGGCAATTGATATGGAAGAACTGGCAAAGTTACATCGGATATGCGATGTTTTTGTCCTATGCAGCGCTTATGAAGGCCTACCTTTGGTAGTTTTGGAAGCGCTGGCTAGCGGAACACCAGTAGTCACTACTATATGTGGTGAAACTCCAAAATTGTTAGCTGCTGATAATGGTGTTGTTTGTAAACAACGTACACCAGAGTGTGTAGCAGACGCCTTACGTCAAGTAATACTGCATCCGGAAAATTATCCAACTGCGTCGTGTGTGGGAGCTGCACAAACTTATAGCGCTCGCACTCTTATTGAGGGTGTCTATAGCAAAATGCTAAGTCGTTGGAAGTTATCAGAAACTGGGGTTGGTTAATGATTTGATTTTGGATTTTGGATTTTGGATTGAGATCGCCTTGGTGTATTTGGGTTTTAGAAATCCATATATTGCAACACATTGCAATCATTTTTCAAATTGTTATGACTTGAACAAACATTTTTCAGAAAATAACTATTGCCATGAAAATAGCCGTCATTGGTGTGAAAGGTTTACCTCCCAAACAAGGAGGAATTGAGCATTATTGTGCAGAAGTGTATCCTCGCATAACCGAACAAGGACATTGTGTTGATTTATTCGCTCGATCTTCTAACATCAATTATCCTTGGTTTGGTCATTATGATTTTTGGGGTGTTCGAGTCATTTCCTTACCCAGTTGGGGTTTGCGTGGGGTTGATGCTTTTATGACCTCGGCATTAGGAGCGATCGCTGCATGTGGTCAGCAATATGATATTGTTCATTTTCAAGCTCTAGGCCCATCTCTATTTAGTTGTTTACCTAAAATTGCTAACTCGACAAAGGTTGTAGTTACCTGTCACGGCTTAGACTGGCAACGCGCCAAGTGGGGTAATTTGTCTAGCAAGCTGATTCTTTTAGGCGAAAAAGCAGCTGTGCATTTTGCCCAAGGGCTAATTGTGGTGTCAAAAGACCTCAAATCCTACTTTCAGGAAACCTATAATCGAGAGACAGTCTACATCCCCAGCGCTCCCGCTAGCTACGGTACCTCAGACCCGAAATTTCCCTACGCTACTTCTTTGGGTTTGACACCAGGGCGCTACATTCTGTTTTTAGGCAGACTCGTACCAGAAAAGCGTCCTGACTTGCTGATCGACGCTTTTTGTGCATTGAAACCAACCGGATGGAAACTGGTTCTGGCTGGAGGTGTCAGCGATACCAGATCCTTCAGTGCCAAGCTATTAGAAAAGGTTGCCAATCAGCGAGATATCGTATTTGCAGGCGAACTCCAAAGAACTCGTCTTTGGGAAATTGTCCGCGGTGCGGGGTTATTCGTCCTTCCTTCTGATGTGGAGGGACTGCCTTTAGCAATGTTAGAAGCAATGCGCGAAGGTATACCAGTCCTGGCAAGTAACATTCCACCCCACCAGCAATTGATTAATGATAATCGGGGGATACTTTTTAGAGCTGGAAACCTAGACTCTTGTGTAAATTCCCTAGACTGGGCGATTAATCATCTGACTGAAATGGCGGTAATGGCTAAAAATGCACAAAGACACGTGCAGCTTAACTATGGTTGGGATCGCATTACTTCTGAAACCTTAAAACTATACACAACAATTCTGAATTCGCCTGAGCCAGTGGGGGCAGGGGGGCAGGGAGCAGGGAGCAGGGGAGAAGTGTCAAGCCAGGTGATGACTGATGCTCTGACGCGGGGACGGGGAGACGCGGGGACGCGGGGATGAGGAGATGGGGGGATGGGGGGATGGGGAGATGGGGAGATGGGGAGCAGAGGAGCAGAGGAGAGTTTTTGTACAAGTTCTTTCTCCTTTGCCCCTCTGCCCCCCGCACCTCTGCCCCTCCGCCTCTTCTGCCCAATGCCCAATTACACAAAGGTATATGTAATGGAGAAAAGTATTTCATCTTTAATAATGGTTTTGAAGCGGCGAAGTTGGCCGGCTTTAGCGACGTTTGTTGCTGTAATTGGCGGAGCAGTAGCTTATTTAGTTTTTGCTCCAAGTTTGTATCGAGCATCAGCACAATTGATATTGGATGACAAACGGGTGAGTGTTTCTGAGTTGGGGCGCGACCTCACGCAGGTGTCTGCGGGCGTACCTGGCGGTCCTAGCCCGTTGGCTGAGCAGGCAGAATTGGTCAAATCAGTGCCTATCTTGGAGCGATCGCTAGCTAAGGTTTTTCCTGTTTCTCAAAGCAAGTTGACAACTAAAAAATTCAGTAAAGGTTTGCGAGTCAAAATTGTCCCAGCGACGAATATCTTAGTTATTAGTTATCAAGCCCAAGACCCAATTCTCGCTGCTAACCTCGTAAATGCTGTTTCGCAAACAATGGTTGAGGAAAGTGCCGAACAAATCCGCAAAGAAGCTGCAAATGTCCGGAAATTCTTGGAAAAGGAGGTTCCTTTGGCTCGTAGGCGGCTCGAACAAGCGGAGGTTGTGGAAAACAAATATAAACAAGCTACTGGTTTGATCTCTTTTGCTGACCAAAGCAAAAGTTTAGTGGATAGTTTAGCCACTCTTGAAGACCAGGAAGGGGCTTTATTTGCTCAACTCCAAGAAACGCGATCGCGCGATGCATCCCTACGAGAAATTACTACTACTAAAAGCCTCGGCAATGCTTATGCATCCATACGAGGTGGTCAAGACGAACAACTCCAGAAGTTACGTACCAAGTTAGCAGATTTGCAAACCCAGATAGCTACTACACGTCTGCGCTTCACAGAGAACCATCCAAGTTTGATATTGCTCCTGCAACAACAGCAAGCTCTCAATGCTTTGTACAATCGCAAATTAGCTAGTCTTACACCTGAAAATCGAGCTATTTCTCAAAATCATGTCGCATCCGATCCTCTGAGCCAAAATCTCACTTCTGAGCTGATTGGCAATCAGATTGAAAGCTTGGCATTGGAAAATAAGCTCAAAGTTGTTCAGTCTTTAAAAGCTAATCTCCAGGCTCGTTTAGCACGATTACCAATTCAACAACAACCTCTGACTGTACTTACTCGCCAACAAGAAGAAGCAGCAGCATCTTTAAAGTTGTTGCAAAGCAAACTCGAAGAAGCGCGGATTGCTGAAGCCCAATTAGTTGGCAATATCCGAATTATTGAAGAGGCTAAACCACCAACTTCTCCCAGTTTCCCCAAACCTGCTTTGGTATTGGCAGTAGCTATTGTGGCGGGAAGTGTCCTAGCTGTTGGTGTGGTATTGCTTTTAGAAGCCACCGATAACACCATACACGATACTTCCGAAGCCGAAGAAATACTGACAAAAATTGCCATGTTGGGAACATTACCATCCCTGCCTACCAGAGCGCTCAACCTGGAAGCAGCAGAAGGATTTTTAGACGATATTGCTTTGGTCGAACCTTATCGGATGTTGCTCAAGACGTTAGAGTTTCGCAGTTCTAAAAAATTGCGGAGCATTGTGATTAGTAGTACTAAATCTGGGGAAGGGAAATCATTAGTTGTCTCCCACTTAGCGGCTGTTTGTGCGATGTTATCTCGACGAACCTTGATTATAGATGCCGACTTACATCGTCCTATGCAGCACAAGCTATTTAACTTACCTGCTAAACCCGGACTTAGCGATGCGATCGCCGAACAGCGATCGCTATTAGATGTCGTGCAAATTAGAGATATTGAAAACCTTTCGCTGCTGACTTCTGGCGAATCACACCCAAGACCCTCACAGCTACTGGAGTCTGAGGCGATGAAGTCGTTGATCGCAGATGCTACAGAAAATTATGATTTCGTAATCATAGATACTCCACCTCTAAATGTCAGCGCTGATGCAGCTACCTTGGGTCGCTATACCAATGGCGTTGTCATGATTACGCGCCCAAGTTTTACTCTCAAAGATTTCCTAAAAAAAGCAGTATCAGAACTTACACAAAATCGAATACCAATTCTCGGAGTAGTAGTCAATGGGATGGCAGTTCAAACTGAAAAGTCTTACCGCTATTTATCGCGTCCTGTGAAACATTCAACTCCTGCAAGAGATACCGTCAATTCTGGAAACGGTTCGAGGTCGAAGTGATGATATGCAATAGGAGTGAGAATGGGCTAAGCCCCGCTGCGCTAACAGAATCCAGAATTCAGAAGTAAATCGGCTGTAAGGGCTTACAGCTGTCATTGGTGTCAACTTACGTTAAACCCTTGTAAAGATGTGATATTCAGCTATCTCACTTACCACCAAGATCCGCGTTACCCCACCCCGGTTTTGGCTTTAGACAAAACCACCCCTCCCCTTGGCAACTACCGCGTACACACAAGTCTTTCAGAGTTGTTGTGTAAGACACAGAAGGTTAATTTTAGGACTTAGGCACTGTACAAATTAATCATGGTGTGAGTTTATATGCATAGGTCGTTTCAGCCTTTTATTAATCATTCTTTGATGATAAATAGACCCTGGGTGTAGGGAACAGTGCTGTGCCCCTATGACAGATGTGGTTTTTTAAACACACATATTTGGTATTTTCTGTCAATGCGTAAGTCCTAAATTTTTGCTTTTCGATGCAACAAAGGTGCAAGCCGATGCAACAAAGGTGCAAGCCGATGCAACAAAGGTGCAAGCCGATGCAACAAAGGTGCAAGCCGATGCAATAAAGGTGCAAGGCGATGCAACAAAGGTGCAAGCCGATGCAATAAAGGTGCAAGCCGATGCAACAAAGGTGCAAAGCGATGCAACAAAGGTGCAAGCCGATGCAACAAAGGTGCAAGCCGATGCAACAAAGGTGCAAAGCGATGCAACAAAGGTGCAGATTGAGAGACTTGTGTGTACACCGTAGCCCTTGGCTACGAGAGGGGTTGGGGGTCGGATGAAACGTATGTGGGATAACTGTTTGAGCTTAAGTTGACACCAATGTACATCTGTACGCTCCTACCGATATATCTGTATCAGCTATTTTGTGAAATTTATGAAGATGTTGACGAGTCAACGCTCCTTGATACCGAAGATTGGGTTGGCAGGTGTGGGAATTGGATTACTCACAGCAATTATGCCTGTTTATCTGGGGTTGATGGTGGGCGCGATCGCAGTAGTTTTTTTATTCTTTGCCAGCTTCGAGCAAACTGTACTCGGATTATTAATCTTACGTAGTGCCCTCGATCCTTTTTCTGCTCGACAAATCCCCCCTCTATTCGCCATTGGTGTGGATGTCCTAACTTTACTTTATGTGGCAGTCACATTACTAACTGGTCGGATAGTACGTACTGATAAATTTTGGTGGTTTTTTACAGGTTGGGTAGCTCTCCAAGGCTTGGGAGTCATACTCATACCTTTGGGAGAACAGGAGTTAAATGCTGGCGCTTTCCTAGACAGCATCCGCGAGTGGGTGCGCCTTTTTTCTTGGCTAATGGTGTACTTGCTAGTAATGCAACTGCAAGACCGACTGCATCCACAAAAGATTATTTCAGCATTATTTTTCGCTCTCATCTTACCCTTGACGGCAGCAACAATGCAGATGCTTGTTCCTGTTTCGATGCTACCAGGCGTACTCCAAGCTACCAAAGACCCAATCTCTGGAGAGATTTCTCGAATTAATGGCACCCTTGGTCTGGCTAATACCTTTGCGACTTTTTTATTGCTGTTCATTGGTTTGACTTATTGGAAACTTAATCAGTCCCAGCAACGTTGGCCTTGGCTAATATTGCTTGTTGTACTCGGCTTTTTCTATGTGAGTACTAAAACTTTGTTTAGCTTAATAATGCTGGGTATTCTGATTTTGGTTTTGATTGCACCAAGATTGAGTTTGATTAATCTGATTGGTGGAGTAATTTTATTTGTAGTAGTTATAGGCTTATTTGGCAGCACTGAATTTGGACAACAACGCCTCGCCTCTTTAACTCAAACACCGTTGTTAAATCCAGATTTAGATATATCGCGGGCAATTTTGTTGTCGCACGGAGACGGTAATAGTTTTAACTGGCGGCTTGCTCAGTGGTCTTTACTCATACAGGCTTGGGAGCAGTCGCCTATTTTGGGTTATGGTCTAGCAACTAGCCGCTATTTAACTATTTACAATAACTACGCCCACAATGATTATGTCCGAGCTTTAGTAGAAGGCGGAATCTTTGGGCTTTTAGCTTTTTTATTCTTTCTTGGTATCGAAGCTGCACATTTAATTCAGTTAGTTCGGCGCACTTCTTCTACTAAAGCTCAGCAAGATTTGTGTCGGGTATTGTTAGCTATTCTTGCAGCCGCGGCTGTCGGCATGATTACTGAGAATATTTGGAGCCACACAACCTTCTTTTTCTATTGGTGGACTCTGTTTGCTGTTGCTACTTGGAATTGGGATCGACCAAATCTGAATTTGAGGAGTGGGGAGTAGGGATAACTGTGTATCTAAATAAATTTTTTATGATTCAGCGCTCGATCGATACTGATAATCACGCTCAGATGACAGCACGACATCAAAGATCCTATCGAGTGGTTTTAGTGCATCCGAGTGCGGGAGTTAACTGGAGTGGTGGCTCGGAGATTTTTGCTATAGAACTTGCCTCACGCCTCAGTACGTACTTTGATGTGGAATTATTAGCAGGCGATCGCTGTAGTCAGTTTTACTATCCAGCTGGTGGTATTGACCGCACAAAGGCGCGTGAGATTCTGAATAATTTAGCGATCGCTTCCCTACTGAAACGTTTTTTTACCCATTCTGACATCGCGATCGAACACTTTACAAGCTTTATCCCTTGTGCATTCCGGCTACTCACACACCCTGCCGACTTAATTTTTCCCTGCAATGATTACGGAGGTTTAGCGATGGCAGCTTTTGTCCGTGCCCTGATTGGTACGCCGATTATTTATACCGAACATACTGGGTTGTTAGCCCAAGGGCGATCGCTTGCACGTAATTTGCGATTTCGTCCCGATCGTCTGGTAGTTTTTTCGGAAGCTATGGCTAATTTTGTGCGAACTTTACGACCTTCTCAACCTACTACCATTATTCCTAACGGTGTAGATACGAACCGGTTTACACCACAAGGAGAACATCTAGACTTGGGTTTAAACAAACCTCTAGTTTTGTGTGTAGCTTCTCTCAATCGTCACAGTCACAAACGAGTTGAACTTGCCATTAAAGCCGTAGCTTCGTTACCAAAAGTTAGTCTTCTCATTTGTGGAGATGGTATAGATCGAGCATACTTTCAATCCTTAGGCGATCGCTTGTTGGGAAGCGATCGCTTTGCCATCAAAATCTTTCCCAGTAATCAAATGCCCAAAGTTTATCGAAGTGTGAATGCATTCACTTTACCTTCGATTAACGAACCATGTGCGCTTTCTTATTTAGAAGCAATGGCTAGTGGTTTACCAATAGTTACCACAGACGATGAAATGCGTCGCTATATGGTTGGAGATGCTGGAATTCTGTGCGATGTCACAGATATAGATAATTATGCTGCTGCTATTGCCAAAGTCTTGAGCGGAGATTGGGTTCAAAAATCACTTAGAAATGCTTCACGTTTTAGCTGGGATACTATTGCATTATCCTACCGCAATGTGATTTTACAAACGATTCTTCAACCAGAAAAAATATATTCTAAAAATATTAATTAAAAGAAAATTCATAATTCAGATTTCATAACTAATAACTCCTAATTCCTAACTCCTAACTCCCCAATCCCTAATTATTATGTCAATTTCTCGACGAATTGCTTTTGCAGTCAGTGTTTCTTGGCTAAGTCGGGTGTCGATAATTTGTTCGGGCTTAGTTTTGACTCCGACTCTTTTTCGATTTATGGGAAAAGAGGAATTAGGACTGTGGTATTTACTAGGTAATAGTCAATCTTTTTTATGGTTATTGTCTTTAGGAATCACCCCAACTTTAACGCGGCATATAGCTTTGGCAAAAGGAAAAAGCGGCTTCGATCCAGAAGTAGAATTAACAGATGAGACTCAGCAACATATTGGAGATTTAGTAGTTACTGGTCGGTTAATTTTACAATGGTTAGCAGTAGCTGTTTTTTTGATAGCGTGGGTTTTGGGTTACGGTTTAATCAGTAAAATTGAGTTACATGAAGTGTCTCAAGAACAAGTACTTTGGGCTTGGACATTGATGTGTGCCGGTTACGCGATCGCAGTTTGGTTATCTTACTTTGACTGCTTACTGGCGGGTATGGGATATGTTGGTTGGGATGGTCTAATTGCGGTCTTAACTTATTTTTTAATTATATTCAGCAACATGATTGCAGTTATGTTGGGAGGCGGATTATTAGCCTTGGCGACAATTTCTGTAGTTGCTGGTTTAATGCAGCGGCTAATATTTATCACAATTATTCGCTGGCGTTTTCCGAATTTATTGCTTTTTCAGGGCAATTGGAATATTCAATATGCTAAGGCACTATTTAAGCCTTCTTTATATTGGTGGTTAACTGATTTAGGAGCGTTTCTAATTTTACGCACCGATACTTATTTTATTGCTCTATTTAAGGGTTCTCAATATATTCCCAGTTATCAAGCTACCTATAATTTGATATCTAATATTTCTCAAGCTGCGATTGCTTTTGCAGGTTCTTCAGCAGTTTTTATTAGCCAAGCATGGCAAGCCGGGAATTTAGCAGATATTCACCGAATGACTTTACGCAATGCACGCATAGGATTGTCCATCGTGGCTGCGGGAGTTGCATTTTTGATTGTGGCAGGTGGAGATTTTATCAAATTGTGGTTGGGTAAGGGTAACTTTGTTGGTCTTGATGTCTTGTTGATTTTTTGTATTATCGTAACTCTAGAAACCCAACATGTAATTTTAATCACAAGCTCGCGAGCCACAGAGGATGAAAAGTATGCTCCTTGGTCTTTAACCTCAGGTGTTCTGAACTTAATATTTACATGGATTTTGATTAAACCTTTGGGTTTACTTGGGGTAGCAATGGCAACAATGTTCGCACAGATACTAACAAACAATTGGTATGGAGTCTACAGACCAATGGTGCGTTTGCATCTCAACTTTGGCATTTATTTACGTCAGGTAGTTGGTTTGTGGGCTACTGTCCTGGTATGCTGTTTGGGCCTGTCTTGGCTAGGGAAGAAAAGTCTGTTTTTGTTAGGAATAACTTCAGAATGGACTGTAATTGTAACTACCGCAGTAATTTGTGGCGTTGTTTTATTAACTTCACTATGGATGAGTATTTTAGAAGACTATCATCGTAAAAGTATTCAGGGAAAGCTAAAAGCTTGGCTGAAGCTGCCTGAGTTTTAAAACCATGAAATCTTAGACTGTAATAGTACTGCGATCATCTGTTGCTGATAGTAAATATAGTTACTAAGTCTTGGGATCGCTATCGAATTTGTATATATAGATATTTATATTTTTATCAACAATAGTTAAGAAAAGATAAAATCATCTGAGAGATAGATAAGTAGTTGTAGTTTTATAAAGTATAATTAAGAAAAAGATAAACAAATCTAAGCAGCAATATAGGCTAAATTTGCCTCGAACAGTATCCGAAACGGATAAAGTTGCGATCGCTTTAGATAAAAGACTATCCCTATCCTGTACGTGCAATTAACTTGCACTTCAGGAAAGAAGCCAACAAAAGTGTAAATTTCAATAGTTGAAGAGGCAAATAAAGCCGTGGGTCAGTATCAACCTGCTCAGCTAAAAGGCTACAATCCAGAAGCGATCGCTCGCTACTACCGTTACCGTCCCTGGCAAGCTTGGGGGCGATTGCTGAGAATTCTCTGGTCTTTTGCAGGATTTATACTAAGTATAAAGTTGGACGAATGGCGAGATAAAGTCGAGCAGAACAAGGTAAAGCGAGCTATCCAGTTGCGAAAACTGCTCACAGGTCTGGGGCCGACTTTTATTAAAGTTGGTCAAGCACTTTCCACTAGACCAGACTTGATACGCAAAGATTTTTTAGAAGAACTGGTGAAGTTACAAGACCAGTTACCACCATTCGATAATGCGATCGCTTACCAAATTATCGAAACCGAACTCAACCGCCCGATTCACGAAAGTTTTAGCGAACTGTCAGCGACGCCTGTAGCTGCGGCTAGCTTGGGTCAAGTATATCGCGGTCGTTTGATTACTGGGGAAGAAGTCGCAGTCAAAGTGCAACGCCCCAACTTACGGCCGGTTCTCACACGCGACCTATATTTGATGCGCTGGGCCGCGGGTTGGCTGGCTCCTTGGTTACCTCTGAATCTCGGTCACGACCTGACTTTAATTGTGGACGAGTTTGGCACCAAGTTATTTGAAGAAATTGACTATATTAATGAAGGTCGCAACGCCGAAAAATTTGCCAGCAACTTCCACAACGACCCCCAGGTAAAAGTTCCCAGCATTTTCTGGCGTTACACGAATACCCACGTTTTAACCCTGGAATGGATTAACGGCTTCAAGCTAACAGACACCCAACGCATCCGGGAAGCAGGTTTAGACCCAGAAGCCATCATTCAAATCGGCGTTACCTCAGGTTTGCAGCAGTTGTTAGAACACGGCTTCTTCCATGCAGACCCCCATCCAGGTAACTTGTTTGCAATGCCCGATGGCCGTATGGCTTACATAGACTTTGGCATGATGGATCAGTTGGAAGAAACCACCAAAGAAACGCTAGTAGACGCGTTAGTGCATTTGGTGAATAAAGACTACACTGATTTAGCCGAAGACTTTGTAAAATTGGGCTTTTTAACCCCAGACACAAATATTTGCCCAATCGTACCTGCATTAGAAGCGGTGTTGGGAAACGCCATCGGTAAAAACGTCGGCGATTTTAACTTTAAAACCATCACCGATGAATTTTCGGAACTGATGTATGAATATCCTTTCCGAGTTCCGGCGAAATTTGCTTTGATTATTCGTTCCCTAGTGACTCAAGAAGGTATTGCCTTGAGCCTCAACCCGAATTTTAAAATTGTTGAGGTGGGTTATCCATATATAGCACGGCGATTGCTGACGGGAGAATCGCCAGCATTGCGGCGACGGCTATTGAACGTGCTATTTAAAGATGGTAAATTCCAGTGGCAGCGGTTAGAAAATTTAATTGAAATCGCTCGTACCGATGGCAACTTTGATGTTGTACCCACAGCCCAAATGGGATTTCAATATTTGGTGTCCGAAGAAGGCAAATTTCTGCGGCGACAGTTGGTCATCGCTCTCACCGAAGATGACCGCCTGCACACCGAAGAAGTCCAACGGCTGTGGAACCTGGTTAAAGATGACTTAAAACCGAATCGTATATTTAATGTAGCGATCGGGATTTTAACAGAATTATCCAGAGAAGGTGCAGCTGCGATTTTACCAAAAGCTACATTCCTTGGTTCTTTGGTTGGAAATCAGTCAGTTCACAATTCAGGAATCAGAATTCAGAATTCAGAATGAACTCTATATTATCACTCGCGGATGTAGCTTACTTCATCAGAGAATAACTGAGTTTGAGTCCCCCATTAATTGATTCTAAGGCGTTGCTGAATTATGGGATGAAACCCAAACTATTGAAATCTTAAACTCCTTATTCTATCTGCACCTCTGCGCCTCTGCGTGAGATAAATCATCCCGCAATTATGCAACGCCGATTCTAATTCCTCAATTCTGAATTCTTCTTTTTATAACCAGGAGTTTCCATGTACTATTTCCCCTTGCAACCACCTTATTTTCTGTTACTTGTAGGCTTTCTCACAGCCTTAACATCTGGTATCGCATTATCTGGAACTTTGAAAGTAATTGTGCAGAAATGGCCAAGCCGTACAGAAAATACTAAGCCAAGCTCCTCATTAAAACAATTATTTGTGCCATTTCTCGGCATAACTGCTGGTGTTTGTTTATTTATGTCTTCAGGCTTAGAAATATTTGGTTTTCCCTCCTTACTTGCTTTAGGAGTTGGTTTACCAATTAGTCTGCTGACTTGTTTATTAGTGTGGTTACAGTTAGGAAGTATGCTCACCTTTGTCCAAACCAAAGGAATGCAATCTCTAGATTTAGATACCGAGGGATGATTTAGAAGGCTTAACTACAAATTAATTTGTATTACGATGTCAGTAATTAGCCATCATCCTGGAAAATTATGAGATTTGCTGACACAAATGCCCAAGTGTCAACAATTTTGCCTTTATAAAATGGCGACAAGCTTACTCGTCCTGAAAATACAGATGATATAGTTTGCTCCGAAGTTTTTCCAGGTTTATGGTTAGCTAAATCAGCATTATTATCGCGAGATTTAGGTAAAGTTTTAGCCGTTTTACAGCAGGGATTATCTACACCAGAGCATAAAAGTTTTGTGGAAAAAGTATCTATTTAGCAAATATTTTTCATAAACTATGACTCAAGAAGATAAAGATTTTTGTTTTTGTACCTTAGCCTTGGGCGAGAGATATCGCTCTCATGCTTTCCTTTTAGCTGAAGATATTGAAAAATATTCACCTGGAACCAAGCTGATAATTTTAACGGATCAGCCACAGAAATTTAGTAAATATTCTCATGTTTTAGTTTTTCCCCACCAACAACAAAGCATTGGCTGTTACCACGATAAAAGATTTGTAATTGCCAAAGCATTATCGCTATTTCATACCTGCATTTTTGTTGATGTAGATCTGCGAATAGTGGATAAAGTAACACCAAATCTAAAATTTCTTCCTGGAATCACAGCAAGAAGTTGTGCCAGTATTGCCAAACATAATAAAATTTACGTTGATTCAGTCAATGACTTGCACAAGCCAAAAAGAATTAGAGATTTGGAAATTGTTAACAAGTTAGCACAAAAATTGGATTTGAATTTAGAAGATAATAATACCCAGTTTGTGATGGAAGTTTTATTTGCAGTCACAAGACAAGATGGGCGGGAAATCGAATTTCTCAAGCACTGGGAAACCATTGCATATTATTGTGAGTTAAACGGTTTTACTTGTGCTGTAGGTTATGCAATAGGATTAGCTGCTGCTAAAGCAGGATTAGCAGTTAGATGGGATGCTATGGAGGATATTGTTTATTTTAAAGATTGGGTAGAACGACAAAAAATTAAAAAAGGACAAGCAAATCCACAAGCAAGTTTGATATATTTTCAACAGCATGAAGCAATTGAATACCCCAAGCGTTCGCTCGTCAAGAAGGTGGCACTTAGGCTAGATAGAACTATCGGCTATTACTATCGTTCATTGCGCCTAAGACTTGCAACTTTGAGCAATTTTGATTTTTATTACAGATAACGGTAGGGATGGTTGACTGTTGACTGGGGAAGAGGGAGACACGGGGGTGTGGGGAGAATCAGTATTAATTTAACAGTCAACAATCTCTTTTATTTAGTAATTCTATCTTTGAAGTTGCGGTAATTGAGCTTAAAATTACTAATTCTTTGTTGAATAAACTTGCTAGTAGACTTTTGCAAAAGCGTTAACTGGCTTGGGCGCGTAAAAGTTTGAGGGCGTTTTTCCGGCGATTTTAAGTAGCGATAATGTAAGAAAACATCGCGGTAAGGAATATCAACATCTTCACCTCCACAAAGCCGCGTAAAAGCTGAAGAAGATATGCTCATATAGTGTAAGTATGTCAACCGCCGACCTTGGTCGTATAGGGTATTATCTACCACATCAAATTGAGAACTCCAGTGATTACCAGTTGCCTGTTCGCACTCATGACAAGCAAAGTTATAATATGAAATGCCGCTTCTCAATACCATGTAGTTAAATAAAGATTGGTCAGGCGCTAAAAAAGCCATAACATCAGCTTCACCTGATTTTAATTTGTCTAACAAGTCGGCTCTAATAGCTGGGGAAAAAATATTTTTCTTGGTGGCAAACCAACCAGCACAAAATATTCTAGACTGCAAATTGTCTATGTTGAAAACTTGTTGAATCTGCTCTGGAGAAGCATCAAGAACAAATTTTAATTCAGATTTATACTGAAAATCGTTGACTACCCAATCATAGTTATCTAATTTTTCATAAATGTAATCTACTGGACTCATTAACAAGGTATCTGCATCAAAATAAATAAATCTATCAAAGGGGCCATCAATAGCGCAAAATTTGCGATGCATGGGTAGCTCATAAAGTTCTGGAAAGCCCCATTCTCGCCAAGTTTTTTGCGCTCTAGGGTAATTTTTCCATACCTGAGTAGCAAAATTATCCCAGTAAGCTATGGCATCAGAGTCTTCAAATAAGCTGAGATTATCTCTAGATGCAATCTCAGCTTTTACCTTGTCTAGGCGATCGTTATATGGAAGTATACAAATAGGAATTTTTCTACCAGCATTGACTTCTATACTATTAAGCAATGCAATTAGTTGGTCATAAACAACATCATTTGCCAGGATATAAATACCATCAATCATTGGGATACTCCTAATATTATGTACGGGCAAAAGCAAAGGGAAATAAACGCCTAGTCAGTTTGGCGAGCAAGGCAAATTTACCCTCATGAAGATAGCGATAATGTTGCCACAATTCCCAATAAGGGCTACCATTTTTAATGCGCGTTCCAGCCCAATGCAGATATTTTAGTCGTTGTCCTCGGTCGTAAAGCGCGTAGTCTTGCTGTTGGAAATTTCGCGAACCCGCCCAACTACCAGGCCCTCCTCCAGGAATTTTGACAAGATTACCGCGTTTTGCAATTAGCTTGAGAATTAAATAGTTGAGAATTGGTTGGTCTGTAACTCCTTCGGAAAAATCAAAATATTCCCGATGCGCTGCACATTCGCGCAAAGTTTCATCCATTTGTTGTTCGGTAATTGTTCCTTTTTTGGAAGCCCAAAAACCGCTGTTGAAAACATCTTCAAGTTGGGTATCTGAAAAAATTTGCTGTTCTTTCACTAATGGCGAAAAAATATTTCGCAGCTTGTCATTGGCGTGATGATAATCACAACAGAAGAAATCTACTTCTGTAAGTTTGTCTAAATTGTCAGAAATTTTTTCAAAAACGACAATATCAGTATCAATATAAATAAACTCATCTAAAGGGCCAAACCACGCCACTAGTTTACGCATTTTATTTGGTAGGGCGAGGAAATCTCGATCGAAAATTTCGCCGATGCGTTGGGTAAATTTCTCAATGAATTCCAGATCTGGGAAAGTTTGCACGTTGTGTAAGGTAGCAAGTTGCTCTGCTACCTTGTGATAATTTTCGTTAAAAGGTATGAGATAAACTGTTACTTCTGGGTCGTAGTAACGAATGCTATTGAGTAGGGCGATCGCATTATCGATTACCCGGTCATTGGCAACAATATAAATTCCCCTGCTCATAAATTATCCTTGCTTAATTAACTTAAGTTTTCGCAAAGCTCTTGTGAATAAATTTGGTGTGGGAGCGTCATCATAATTCTTGGGAGGAGTTGTAAATACTGGACGCTTTTCTGGTTCCCGTAAATAACGATAATGAAGAAATAAATCTCGATAGGCAAAGTCAATATTTTCTCCAGCACATACCGCTTGGGTGAGATTAGGAGGAATACCAATATAATGAATGTAAGTTAGTCGGTTGCCTTTGTCATATAAAATATGTTCTCGTTGTTCAAAATGTTTTGATGTTGCAGAACATCCTGTTTTTAAATTATCTGGTAGTTCGCGAGCAAAGTTATAACTAGAAAGCTTAGACCTCATCACCATGTAATTAATCAGTGGCTGTTCGCCAGCACCTTCATATAAAATCTCTGCTTCACCGTTTTGTAAATTGGATATCAGCCAATTCCTTTGCTCGGAATCAAATATTCCCCGTTTTGAACCATAAAATCCAGAACAAAATATTTCTGAATCAATACGCTGTTGTTCAAAAACTTCTAGCAATTTTGGAGACTTAACATTGTATATTTTACTAACGTCTTTGAATTGGAAATCATAGACGACAAAATCATGGGTATCTAGCTTTTCAAACACCGGATCGAGTGAATTCATCACCAAGGTGTCTGCATCTAGATATATAAATTTATCGAAAGGCCCATCGAAAGCACAAAAACGACGATGAGCGCCATAAAGACGGAATTTACTCCGATTCAAGCGTTCTGGTGCTGCTGAGAGCATAAATCGATCCCAGCGATCGATTGATTCTTGGTTATCGTAAATAAATACATTGGGGCGATTAGCTATTTCCTCAGCAATTCGCTGTGTGCGATCGTCAAAAGGATAGATACAAACTGGAGTTTCTTTACCTAAAATTACATTAATACTGTTGAGTAAAGCTACCAGTTGGTCGAAAACGTAATCATTAGCTAGGGTACAAATACCATTCATAATTTATGAGTGTTGAACAACAAAGTCTGACAACCAATTAAGCAGATTTAGTTTGTGTAAGATGATTTGACGTGCTTCGGCGATCGCATCTTTAGCCTGATACCAAGCATCGGGTGTTGCTGTCACTTCTTTAATGTAAGCAATGCCTTTTTCATCTAAACTGGGCAATCTTAAAAAACTACCCGGTGGCAATAATTTATCAGCAGCTGGCCCGCCATAATATATTGGCAAACACCAAGCAAGCAAACTATCCCAAAGTTTCTCACTTACATACCAATTATTCTCAGCATAGTTTTCAATTGCTAAATTGTAATAGTATGGCGCCATACCATACCACTTATTACTTAATTCTCCCGATTTGTTTGCCCATTGTGGTAAATTCCGCCCATATAAATCAAACTTCATGCCACTGGATTGTAGGGATTGTAAAAAGTCTAAACGTTGGCGATGGTTGGCTGTGCGGTTAATTCCTGAAGTAATCCAACTACATGGAGCAACTTTTTGAGGAGGTGGCATTTCATTCAAATCTTGAAATGTATTTGAGTGATACCAAATAGCGGGCATATAATTGGGAGTAGGAGCAAAATCATCAGGCCCAGAAATGTAACCACAATATTTCTGGGCTTCTTGATAATTATGTTTAGTTATTTCTAAAACTTCATCTAAAGGCGGTTCTCTTAGTAAATAAATAATCCGTTCCTTGGGAACGCCACGGAGTAGAGAATCAACATTAACGGCTGATTTCTGCTGGCGTTTGCGTAAGCTATCTAACCAAGATTGTTTCGGTGCTGGTTGGGGAAAATCAAATTGATACATTAGCAGAAAATCAGGTTTTGCTGCTATTGCTTGCATTTGGATATTGCTCCAGGTTCCAAATTGATGGGGGGTTTGTTGCCAAAGCCAATCGGCTCTAGTTTCTAAACCTCGATAACTGCTAATCATGCCTACTGTTTTCATGGTCATTTTAGTTATTTGTAATATGTCATTTATATATCTCCAAAAATTAATTCTGCATTACCCAAAATCCTTGTAGAGACGTAGCAATGCTACGTCTCTACATTTTGCGGTTGCGTAAATTCTGGATGATTTTATAGATTTTACTTTGTGTGAAATTTTCATATTTAGTAACACCATTATTTTTACCTGAATGCCTTTATTCGATAATCGGAGTAAGTAGAGATTTATCAACGTAACTGAGAATTTTCGCGGCTCGATTTTCCCAAGAAAATTGTTTGACAAATTCGATGCTATCTGGATAACCTTCTATTTTTCGGGGATGAGTTTCTAAGACTCGCTTCAAACTTTCGGCAAATTTGTTGGGGTTATCTGGTTCGCACCAAGCAGCTATGGCTTGGGTATTTTGAAATTCAGTTAATGATGGAATTTCTGTGGCGACGATGGGAGTTCCAGAGGCAAAATAGTCAAATAGTTTTAAGGGAGATGTGAAAGTTGCGGCTTTTCCAGAACAATGGGGATGAGCTAAAACATCTGCTGCTTGTAGCAAAGATGCTAATTCGTTGTGTAAGATATAGCCCAAAAATTTAATGTTGTGAACCTGTTTTTCTTTGACTAATTGCTGGTAGTGTTCGACTTCTGTAGGTTTACCACCTGCACAAACAAATTGCACGTTTGGCATTTCTTGAGCTACATCTATTAGCACATCAATACCTTTAAATTGCTGTATGGCTCCTGCATAAACTACCAATTTTTGGCTTTCATCTCGCAATAGTTTTTGACGCCATTCTGCGGCTTTTTCTGGTTGTCTTTCCATAAATAAGCGATTAAAACCGTTGTGCAGCGTAATTAGTTTTTCTGGCGGCATACCGTTTTTAATCATGCTTTCACGGATAGTTTCTACAACTGTGACGGCAATTTGTAACAGCGGATTGTTAACTATTTCTGGATCGAATGGTTTTTCTTCGTGATGGTGATGTTCGTAAATCGCCGGAATGCCATTTTTAATAGCAGCTTTAACAAAATTCCAGTTGCGGCTGTGGACGAGTTTGGTAGTTGGAAGTATATGAAACGGTAAATAATATTTGCAGGCAATGGTGTTAGAATCTGTGAATTTGCTGTGGAAATGGTCAATTGGCCAAGGCATCGGTAAGGGGGCAACTTTTAATTTGTCATGGAGGTTGTAATATTGAATAAGTTCTGGTGGTGTTTTTTTCGGTCGAAAAGGACGCCCTAGATTGACTAAGTTAATGGGATTTACTTTCTTGTCAGGGTATACCAAAACTGTGGAATAACCCAAGTTAGCGGCGGCATTAGCAGCATTTGTAGATTGCACTAAATGAGCCTCTGGCTGGGGTAATTCTTCACCAATGAAGTAAATATAATGTTTTTTATTATTAGGATTTTTCATAATTTTAACCGTTAATACTATCCTCAAATTTTTCTAAATTATTAATTAGATATATAGCAGAATCATAACTTTCAGAAAGGAATTGAATTTGTTCTTCGAGGCTGTAAATTAAATTATGAGATAGAGAGCGGAGAGAGGTAAGAATGAGATTTAGGGAAGTGCGAAATTCGGCTGATATTTGATTAAAGTTTTGATAATGGCTACTGATGACGTTCTGATTTTGGTCGGAAATTGAAAGAATTTGTCCTCTAATTTGCGAGTTTATTACGTCATCAAAAACATCGATGGTGTTGAGAATTCTCCAAGCTGATTTGTAAGAGTCTTCAATTAATTCTTGTCGTTCTTGGGCATCATCTACCAAGTCATCAAGTAATAAACGCAAAAATCCAATCATTGAGTTCAATTGCGTCCGAATTTCGTGAGAGATGCGGAGCAAGCTTTGATTTTGTTTGGTAACAGTTTCAGGATGTTCCGCAAATTGCATTGAGTAGAGGCGTGAGTAATAACCACCTTTTTGTAAAAGTTGTTCGTGGGTTCCCACTTCTACTACTTGTCCTCGATCTAATACGGCAATTTTATCGGCTTTTTGGACTGTGGAAAGGCGGTGAGCAATTACTAATGTGGTACGATCGCGGCTGAGTTCATCGAGTGCAGTTTGCACTAAACGTTCGGAAACGGTGTCTAAAGCACTGGTGGCTTCATCTAAAATCAAAATTTCGGGATTTTGCACTAATGCGCGGGCGATCGCTAATCTTTGCCTTTGTCCCCCAGATAACATGACGCCGCGATCGCCAATTAAGGTGTCAAATCCTTGAGGCAATTTGCTAATAAATTCATAAGCATTCGCCCGCTTGGTGGCTGTCAGAATTTCATCGTCTGTCGCTTCAGGGCATCCGTATGCAATGTTATTCTTTACTGAATCATTAAAAAGAAAGGTATCTTGACTGACAATTCCCATACGCTTACGCAGGGATACTATATTAAATTGCCGTAAATCGATGCCGTCAATGGTAATAGCACCAGCGATGGGGTCGTAAAATCTCGGCAAAAGATCTGCTATCGTCGATTTTCCAGCACCAGAACCGCCTACTAATGCTAAAGTCGTGCCACGCGGTAAATATAAATTGACATCTTTGAGAACTAACTTTTCATGACCGGGGTAAGCAAAGCACAAAGAATTAAAAGATACTCCCTCTTGTAATTTTGTGTAAGGAATCTTACCGTTGCCCATGAATGGCTTATCATCCAAAGTTAAAAACTCATTTGCCACATCCACACTAGCGGCAGTACTAGCAAAGTTACTGCGAATAGTATTAAGTTGAGAAAGTAATGGCAAAACTCGTAGCAATACTAATAAATATGTCAAAAGTACGGTGGAAAGGGAAGAAATTTCATTAGCAAAAAAGGCTTTACTCAAAATTACAATCATCAGCAAAGCCGTAATCCCCATCACCTCACCTATGGGTGTAATTGCTTCTGAATTAACCTGAGATTGAAAGTCTGCTTTTTCGCGATCGCGGATTAATTTTTGAATCCGTTGAAATTCTTTTTCTTCATTTCCTGTGGCTTTAACTAACCGAATTCCGTTCAATGTCTCCAGCACGGAAATTGAATATGCTTTCGACATTTCACTGAGCATTTTTCCGAAAACTTTAGAACGGGAAATAGTATACTGATTTACTAATGTCACTAATGACAATAACAGCGTGGCTGCGATTGTCAGTTGCCAAGAAATTGACAGCAATAAACCAACAAAAACTAAAATTGTAATTCCCAAAATCACTATTTTGACTGTACTACCTACAGCACTGGCAGCACGTCCAATTTCTCCACCCAATCGGTTGATTAAATCGCCAACTTTGGTTTTGGCATAATAATCTATATCAATTTCTAGTAATAACTTTAATCCTGCTTCTCGCATATCAGCTGTTAGCTTGCGAGTGAGAGAACTCGACGCCAACGCGCTAGCATAAGTAGCTAAATTTTTTAAAATAATTGTGAATATAATTGCCCCAGCCATTATCCCTATCCGATAATTTTCTGGAGCATTATCAAACGGAGATATCATCTTTTTCAAGATGGGAGGCGCACTAGTTAAATCTACTTCTTGTCCGACAATTTTTAAAACCACCGGCACAATTAAAGCTGTGCTAATCCCATTAAATAAAGCTCCAGAAAATCCTAACAATATTGTCAGCAGAATCAAACCTGGATAGGGTTTTGCGAATCTTAGTAGTAGTTTTCTGGTAGACATGGGGTATTTTGATTAATATGATTCACAACTTGGCAATTACTGATTTGAGTGTAGAAGCCATAGCCTCTATGCTATAGTGTTCCACACATCTTTGTCTTGCCTTAATACCTTGCTGGTTTGCTGATTCTAAATTGTGAAAAATAAATTGAATTTTTTCAGCAAGTTGTTCGGGACAAGCAGGCTCAACTAAATAACCAGTATCAGCTACAATTTCGGGAATATCTCCAACACGCGTTGATAATATAGGTTTAGCCATTGCCATTCCATCTGTCAACTTCAGAGGAAATTGTGCGCGAGTTTCTGGAGTATCTCGCTGGGGAACAACTACAATATGAGCAGCTGCTACTAAATCAGGCATAACATCAGCTGGATACTTTGGTAGTTTAACGATCCAACGTCCCCATTGTTGTTGAAGTTGGCGATCGTAATCATCGTAGGGGCTACCACCCACAATCACCAATCTCAAGTCTGGCTGATTAATTTTATCTAACGCTATGAGTACATCTTCTAACCCTTTATAAGGTCTTGGCGCACCGGGAAACATTAAAATTCGATATTCAGATAAACCATAACGGCTTCTACTTGATTCAGCATCATATTCAGCCGGATCGAATAAAGAAGTATCTTTGCCATTGGGAACAAATGCACCGCCAAACCGCTGCTGCAAAAATTTAGTATGTACCGTCACAGCATCGGCTTGATTTATCAAACCTTCCATCCATTTTACATACAAAGGATGATGAGGATTTCTCAGCGCACCGTCTGATTTTAATAAATCTCTCACTAATTGTTTGGCTTCAGGATGATAACGCCAATTATCGCCACCGTGCCAACTCATTTCCCAATCATCTATATCTAGAATTAATGGTTTTTTGTTAAATATTTTCTTGAGTATGGCAACTCCAAAACTCGCTACTTGGGGTTTGATAGCATAAATTATATCTCCATTAATTTTGGGCAAAAAATCGTGGACTTGTCCAAAAAAATCTGGAAAATTTTTACCTGGAAAATAGGAAACTTTTAACTCTAGCGGCAAATTTCGATATAAGTTATTTCCAAATAAAAACCCCATAATTTCAACTTCATATCCTAATTTTATTAGGGCTGTTGCTATCAAGTAGGCACGTAAAATAGCTGCACTTGATAAATCTGAAACCAACAGGGAGATTTTTGAAAACTTTTTCACTATTTTTATAATAATTTTTATAAAGAAGAATTCAGAACTCAGGAGTCAATAGTCAAAAGTCAGAATTTTGTATAACTTATGGAATATATTATTCTGAATTCTGAATTCTGTATTCTGACTCCTTTTTATTTAGTCCGCCAAGGATTTGTAACTTGATTCGGTAAAAATACTTTAGCGAATCTATCAAAAATCCTTGTGTACAAGGAACGGGTAATATTTTTGGCATACTGGGGTCGATAAGGATAGGTACAATGAAGGACTTTAATTTCATCCTCAACATTATAAGCATCCTGCCATTTACTGAGATAATTATAGGTAGGTGGTAGTATTTTCATGTGAGGGCGGACAGATGCGATCGCCGAAGCAAAAGCCCCTTGATCTTTTAAAAGCAATTTATCTTGATTATTTTTGACAATCTCAAAATAATATTGAAATTTATCAAAAAATACTTTGTTGATTTCTGTTTTCCTAAAAGCTATAAAACCGCCATTATATTGCACGCTATCTTCTTGCAACGGTAAGCCTACAGATTGCAGAATTGGCAAGACATGTGGCAAAAGTTCTTCTTGTTTACCACGCAATAAATTTGTTGCTTTAACGATAGAAGGTTGTACATCTTCAGTTAATAAAAAATCATATTCATCCATATACTCAAATACATCGTTGATATCGGAAAGCAAACAAATATCTGAGTCTAAATAAATAGTTTTATCAAATTCTGAGGCAGCATAGAGAGCGAGTTTTGCTTGCCGGGATGCTAAAACAGTATTTTCATTCGTAGGGACGGGCTTTAAAATTACATTTTTGAAAGCCTTAAGTAAGGGATAGAGAATTGGTGGAACTCGATCGATTAAAATAATTATTGGTTCTTGATGGAATTTTCTAACCGCAGCTAAGAAATGAATACAATCCTGAAAAGGATAAAGCCCAGTTAAAATTGTAATAAATCCTCTAGTTTTTGTTGGCATAATTTCAATAAATAATGATTATTACTTGTTATTCAATTTCTAGATAGCATGTCAGGACAAATTACTTTATTTTTGGTTATAACTAAATACAATAAAATACAAATTGGCAAAATATAAACTTGAAAATTTATTAATCTTAAGAGCCAAAAATAATCAATTAAATCTAGCTTTTGATTGATAGATTTTTCCAGAGAAATTTTACTGATTAATTCATCCGAAGTTGATTTAATTTAAGTATAATTACCGTAAAAGCACGGTTGTATATTATCATAGTTAAAATTGCACTAAAGGAATCGCGAATCAAGTATAAATACTTGATATACCTTGTCCAGTTAGCATTACTACTTACTTAAATGTAGGATTGCTACTCAGTAAAAAACATTTATGTTGTAAGGGAGACAGAGGTAATGCAGGTAATCCGTCTGGAAGCACTCTCAGACAACTATATATTTTTGTTACACGACTCTAAACAAAACATCGCTGCTGTTGTCGATCCAGCAGAGGCTCAACCAGTATTAAAGAAACTAGCAGAGTTGAAAGCTGAGTTGGTAGCAATTTTCAATACGCATCACCATAACGATCACGTAGGTGGTAACAAGCGATTAATCGAACAATTCCCGCAATTGGTAGTTTATGGGGGAGCCGAAGATCGCGGTAGAATTCCCGGACAGCACGTATTTTTGCAAGAAGGCGATGGCGTGGAGTTTGCAGGTCGCATAGCTGAAGTAATCTTCGTTCCCGGACATACCCGCGCTCACATAGCTTACTACTTTCCTCCCGAAAAACCCGGCGAGACGGGCGAATTATTTTGTGGCGATACCTTATTTTCTGGAGGTTGCGGTCGCTTGTTTGAAGGAACGCCAACACAAATGGTAAATTCTTTAAGCAAAATTCGCTCGCTACCTGATGATACACACGTCTGGTGCGCCCACGAATACACCCTAAAAAATCTGAAATTTGCTCTGAGTCTGGATGGCGACAACACAGACTTACAAAAATACTTCGATAAAGTCCAGGTTCATCGGAATCGAGGAGAAGCCACCATACCCTCACTGCTGGGAGTCGAGAAGCGCACCAATCCCTTTTTACGTTGGGATAACCCATCATTACAATCAGCTGTTAACAGCAACGATGCAGTCCAAACCTTTGCACGTATCCGGGAAATGAAAGATAACTTTTAGTTATTGGGCATGGGGCATTGGGCATTGGGCAAGCAGGAAGTGTGAGAGGAGAGGGAGATGTGGGAGGAGAGGGAGGTGTGGGAGGTGTGGGAGGATGGTGAAAAAATCTTTTCCCCCTCTCTCCCCACACTCCCCACACTCCCCACACTTCCCCATCTCATCCCCGCGTCCCCGCGTCTTCTAATCTCCCCAGCCCCTTCAACTTTCTCAGGCGAATAGTTGCGATCGCCCCCTGCGTTTCGCTAGGATCTGTAAGCTTTAGGGTATTGGCAAAGCCGCTCTTAATACAGCACGGCGAAAGCCAAATTAATCATATCTTACAGGAAAAACGAAAAACGATGGCGAAACGCGTGCAGTTAGTTTTAAATCAGGATATCAGTAAGCTGGGAAAATCTGGCGACTTAGTGGAAGTAGCTCCTGGCTACGCTCGTAATTATCTGATTCCTCAGAAATTGGCTATCCATGCCACTCCTGGTATTCTCAAGCAAGTAGAACGCCGTCGCGAACAAGAACGTCAACGGCAATTAGAACTCAAGCAACAAGCTCTCGAACAAAAAGCAACTCTAGAAAAAGTTACCAACTTAACGATTGCCAAGCAAGTTGGTGAAAACGAAGCTATTTTCGGTACAGTTACCACCCAAGATGTTGCAGATGCAATTAAAGCAGCTACCGGTCAAGAAGTAGATCGTCGCGGCATTACCATTCCCGATATTAACCACCTTGGTACTTATCAAGCTGAAATCAAGCTGTTTTCAGAAGTAACAGCGCAAATTGATATTCAAGTTGTGGCTAGTTAAGTTACGTAGCGGGATGAGGGAGATGGGGGAGACAAGGGGACAAGGGGACAAGGGGACAAGGGGACACGGGGACACGGGGACAAGGAGAATAACTCCTAACTCTTAACTCCTAACTCCTAACTCCTAACTCCTAACTTATAACTCCCCACTCCCAACTAGCAAAATTTCAACACTAAAATCGTTTTATGGCTGAAGAACTGAGTTTTCAAGGGATAGGTAGCGATCGCTTACCACCCCAAAATATTGAGGCGGAAGAAGCGATTTTGGGGGGTATTTTGCTAGATCCGGAGGCGATTAGTCGAGTGAGCGATCGCCTCGTTGCCGAAGCTTTTTATATTAGCGCTCACAAAGATATTTATCAAGCAGCAGTTAGGCTCCACGCACAAGGCAAACCTACAGACTTACTGTCAGTTACAAGTTGGCTAACTGACCACGATTTACTAACTCGCATTGGTGGCAGAAATAAATTAGCAACTTTGGTAGACCGCACAGTTTCAGCTGTGAACATTGACGCCTTAGCAGGGTTAGTAATGGAGAAATACCTGCGGCGACAATTAATTAAAGCTGGTAATGAAATTGTGCATCTCGGTTACGAAACAGAAACAGAATTACCAATAGTTTTAGACCAAGCAGAACAAAAAGTTTTTGGCGTTACTCAAGAGCGTCCGCAATCAGGTTTAGTTCATATTGCTGATACTTTAATTAATAATTTCCAAGATATTGAAGATAGAAATCAAGGCATCGCCTTACCTGGAATTCCCTGCGGATTTTACGATTTAGATGCTCTGACTAGTGGCTTTCAACGCTCCGATTTGATTATTGTCGCTGCTAGGCCTGCGATGGGAAAAACGGCCTTTTGCCTCAACCTTGCTCACAATATCGCCGCTTCTTATAAATTACCAGTTGCTGTTTTTAGTTTGGAAATGTCTAAAGAACAGTTAACACAACGTTTATTAGCTAGCGAGGCGCAAATTGAAAGTGGTTATCTGCGGAGTGGACGCCTTAGCCAAACACAATGGGAACCTTTAAGCCGTGCTATTGGTGTCCTTTCCGAGGTACCAATTTATATTGACGATACGCCGAATATTACTGTTACACAAATTCGTAGTCAAGCAAGACGACTGCAAGCAGAACAGGGAACTGAATTAGGATTAGTTGTAATAGATTATTTACAATTAATGGAAGGTGCAGGCGATAATCGCGTACAAGAATTATCAAAAATTACGCGTCAACTTAAAGGTTTAGCGCGTGAATTAGCTGTACCAGTTATTGCTTTATCTCAGTTGAGTCGAGGAGTAGAAGCACGTACTAATAAACGCCCAATGTTGTCAGATTTACGTGAAAGTGGAAGTATAGAACAGGACGCGGATTTAGTAATAATGCTTTATAGGGATGAATACTACTCGCCAGATACTCCCGATCGCGGCATTGCAGAAGTGATAATAGCCAAACACCGCAACGGCCCTACAGGTACAGTAAAACTTTTATTCAATCCGCAATTTACTAAGTTTCAAAATCTTAAAATTTGAATTGGGCATTGGGAATTGGGCATGGGACAGGGAAAAGGTTAAAGGGAAAAGGGAAAAGGAATAAATTTAATCTTTCCCCTTTTCCCCGGTTGGTGAGCTTGTCGAACCATACCCTTTCCCTTTCCCCCTTGTCCTCTTCCATACCCCATGCCTAATTTTTACTTAACTCCTAGCAATTCCACATCAAAAAGCAGCGTAGCGTTGGGTGGAATTACGCCACCTGCACCACGAGAACCATAACCTAACTCTGGCGGGATAATTAAGTTACGACGACCGCCTACTTTCATTGTGCTAAGTCCTTCGTCCCAACCTTTGATTACTTGTCCGACGCCGATTTTAAATTTGAAAGGTTGACCGCGATCGCGCGAACTATCAAACTTAGTACCATCTTCTAAAGTGCCGGTATAGTGAACCTCTACTGTTTGTCCGCGTTCGGGAGTCGCCCCAGTTCCCTCTTTTATCTCAACGTATTTCAATCCAGAGGGGGTAGTGACGGCATTAGCATCAGACATAGTATCACTCGCAATTAAGATATTGTTTTCAGTTAAGATTGTGGGCGCTGGCGGCGTTGAGGTTAATTGGTCAGCAATGGCAGTATTCTGTTTACTGCCTACTTGCCCCACAACCAAAAGCACAACAAACACCGCTATGAACGCCACACTCAGGAAAATTGCTTTCAAAATTCAGTTCTCCCTACTTAGGTAGCCTGGTCAAAACATTACCAACAGAACACATTTAGTTTAAATCAGAAAGGGCAACCTAGCGCCAAAGCTTATTTTCTAAATCGCGTACTTGACGCTCTAAACGGTCAATTCTACCCCGAAGTTCGTCCACTTCCGACTGCCGAGCCACCCCCAAATCCTGCATCATATTTCGCATTTGCCGTTGCATCTGGGCGTCCCAGTTTCCTTGCTCCGACTTTAACTGTTGGGCAATATCATCTATAACCGCCTTGGCTTGTTCGGGATTGAGCTTACCATCTTTGACCAAATCATCACTGACTTGCCGCAATTTTTCTGCAACTAAAGACGTTGTGCCAATACCCATCATCATTAGTTGTTGCAACCAGTTGTTGCTGTCCATACTCCGTATCCTCTTAAATTTATTTCAAACACCCGACCTTAGCTCCTGAGTGTAGGCGATCGAGCTATGCTGGAAGCGTAGTTACTCTAGCCTACAACTCTATTCTGGCAAATTAGCGAAGACAGGCATCAAAGGACGTGGTGATAGAACTCCTCAAGTTTAAAGTTGCTCCTGATTTACGGGAAAATTTTATCCAGAAAGATGCAGAAATTTGGACAACAGCACTAGCTGAGTATCCTGGATTTCTGGGTAAAGAGGTTTGGCTCAACCCCAACGACCCCTCAGAAGTTACCTTTATCATTCGTTGGGAAAGTTTTGAACACTCGGATGCTATACCTCAAAAAGAGTTGGAAACTCTTGAAGTAAAGTTCGTCCATGCGTTGGGAAAATTCTATCCAATTGTGGAGTCTGCAAAGTATCAAGTTTTGAAAGGATTGGCTGACTAGAAGTCGCTACTACACAAAGTTTAGTCCACAACAAATATTCAGCTAGATGCTGGTTGTAATATATTCTTTAACAACCTGTAGTCATTCGCACTAATTATAGCTACGATAAAAATTGTGTAAAATTTTTATCTTTGAGCTACAGTATTGCTGATTATACAGGTAAAACTACTGGCATGGAAACTAAAGAGTTAAAGTTTGTCTTAAAGTTATTAGGATTTAACGATTATCGAGCAGGGCTTAATGCCTTTGATAGTTTTAAAACCGAGAAAAATAAAATTTGTAAAGCATTGGGCGATCGCGAGTTGGTAGACTATACCCGCGAGATTACCACAGTTAAAATTTTACCGCCTGGTCAAGCCGTACTCAAAAATCCCGGCGAAGTCCCCATCAAAGACAAAGAACTCAAGGTACTAGAGAAAATCGCTAAAGCTTCAGGTAAAATCGCTCCCAGCAAAATCACTTCACCAAAAGCTGCGGAACGAGATGAGATATTGGAGGTATTGAGCGATCGTGGTTTGATTGAAGTTGAAAGAGGAATTAAAAAAAATAAACCTGAGGTTTGGCTGACTCAAAGAGCAATTGAGTATTTACGGGATGACTATAACCCTAACAAAGGTGTTCAACCTGCCATTAGCTTAGAACTTCTAGGTAATTATCTACGCTTTTTACGAAAAACTCTGCGCGTGAAGCCAGAGGAAGTTTCTACTGCGCTACCTACCGTCAATGTCACTGATAAAGAAATCAGTGATGAAGAAATTTTACAAATTATTGAGAAATTAGACCGAGAATTGGGTACTGACAATTATTTGCCTATTTTCCATCTGCGGGAAAAATTACAACCCCCATTCTCACGGGATGAATTAGATAAAGCTTTATATCGTTTGCAAGCAAGCGATCGAATTGATTTGAGTTCTCTATTAGATCCGACACCCTACACTCCAGAACAAATTGATGCTGGAATTTTACAAAAGGTGGGTGGTTCGCTGTTCTTTATCACTGTGAACTAACAATAAACACAGTTTTTCATCAAAATTAAGTTTGCTCAATCATCCGAATTAATTATGGCATCTATCAACGACATTATTAAACGCGAGGTTAACCCGTTTGACCTAGTAAATTTGAAGACGGGTAATTTTTGGGGTCAAAATCAAGAATTAGAGTCTGTAGTCGAGTCAATTCATCAAGAGGCAATAACAGAAATTGAAGGATTTCTCGATTTAGTAGCTAGAGATAATCGTAGTCGTACTGTTTTACTTGTAGGTGATGCTGGTTCTGGCAAAAGCTATCTTTTAAGTAGACTAAAACGCACCTTTAACTCAAAAGCCTTTTTTGCTTATATAGGGCCTTGGGTTGATAACGATTACATGTGGCGTCATCTGCTAAGGAATACAGTTGATAGTTTAATTCAAGTACCAGAAGGACAGGAAGAGTCTCAGTTAATACTGTGGCTGAAAAATTTATCTGTTTTCACAAAAACCAATCTGAAAAAGCAACTTTTTAATGATAGCTTTTGGCAATTATTATTAGGCGATCGCCAAAAATTTGTTAACCATCTTAAAAAGACGTATTTAAAAGCAGGTATTTACAATCCTGATGTTTTTTTTGGTGTGTTACACGACCTCACAGATCCAGAACTTTACCCTTTAGCCTGTGAATGGTTAAGAGGAGATAATTTAAGCGAAGAATCAATGCAAGCGTTGAGACTTAAACACTGCATTGATGCAGAAGACGCAGCAAAGAATATTTTGGCTAATTTTGGTAAAATTTCTACTGCAACTCAACCCATTGTTTTATGCTTTGACCAAGTTGAAACACTGCCAAGTTGGCCTTCTAATCCTCAAGCTTTATTTAATATTAATACTACTATCCACAGCGAAAATCTGAAAAATTTTCTCATTATTATCAGTATAGTTACCAATGGTTGGAAGCAAAGTTACCGTTACATTCAACAGTCAGACAAAGCCAGAATAGAGCGATTGATATCACTAAAATCCATTGATTTCACTCAAGCAGAAGCACTTTGGGCTTACAGGTTACAACCTCTACATCAAGAAGCTAATCCTAAACCTGATTTACCTATTTTTCCTTTGAAGAGACAATTGTTAGAGGAAAACTTTCCTGGCGGTAAAACTATGCCAAGAAATGCGTTTGTTCTTGGCAGATTAGAGTATCAAGAATATAAACTTTCATTGATTGATGACCCTAACATACCGGATAAAAAGCCTCTACTTACTGAACAAGAAAAAGAACAAGCTGAATTTCAATTACTGTGGCAGCAAGAATATAAAAAATTTCAGAGTAAGATAGATAAAATATCTCTTTTAGCAGCACCCGATCTCATCAAGATGGTGCAAGGAGCTTTAGAAGCATTAGAAGTACAGGCAATTAAACCTAAGCTTATCAACGGTACTTTTGCAAGCTATTCACTAAGTTATCAACTGCCATCTAAACGAGAAAATATAGGAATAGTCTGGACAGAAGATGGTAATATGAGAAGTTTTTTTAATGTGATGAATGCTTGTCAAAAAACTATTCAACAAAATTTTTGTCAAAGGCTATATTTAATTAGAATTGGAAGTGTAGGAAATGCGAAACTCGCTGGATATAAAATTTATAGTCAAATTTTCACTGGTACTAAGCATATTCACATCAAACCAAATCTTGCTTCAGTTCACTACTTAGCAACATATCATAGCTTGGTTAATTCTGTACTTGCTCAGGAATTAGTCGTTGCTGGTAAAACTATTACTTTACCTGCACTACAATCTTTAATCCGTGAGTCAAAAATTTTGGAACAATGTACTTTATTGCAAAATTTAGGAATTGTTACTAAGCAAAAACCCGATCCAGATCCGAGAACTAAAGATTTGCGAGAAGTCAAAGATTTTTTATTAAATTTAGTAAAAACTCAAATATTTATGGGAGTACCAAGTTTAATTAAGGAGGCTAGTAGTCGATTTACTTTTGTTGAAGAAACTGATACTCGGCATTTAATTGATCTATTATGTCAGGAAAGAAAAGTGAAAATTATTGACACGAAAGCCAAACTACAAGACCAATTAATTTGTTTAATAGCTCATAGATAGCTGTTGATTAAATTTTAGCCAATGTACTACCTAACACAAGCTTCTGAAATTCAGACACAAATTGCAAAATTTGCCTTTGCTAAAGTGCTATGGCTAGATACAGAAGTAGCTAATTGGAATACTCCATATCCTAAACTATCATTAATTCAGATATTAGCAGAACCCACCGACTCTACAGGAAACTTTGCTTATATTTTCGATGTATTGAATAAACCTGATTTGATTGCACTATTTATTCAGCAAATCATGGTTAATTCTCAAATTGAGAAAGTATTTCACAATGCGAGTTTTGATTTAAAATACTTGGGTGAAAAATCTGCACAAAATATTACCTGTACTCTGAAGCTAGCAAGAAAGATTACCCTCAAAAGGTTACAAACATCGAATTTAAAACTGAAAACTTTAGCGACAGAACTTTGTCAATTTTCTCATGTCGATTCAGAAGAAGGTAGAAGTGACTGGGGAAAGCGTCCTTTGAGTGACAAGCAGCTACATTATGCGGCTATGGATACAGTCTATTTGGCTGCTGTTCATCGCCGTTTATTAGAAATTTCTAGTCGTAATTTTGTAACTAATATTTTTAATATTATGCCTCATGATTCAAAAAATACATCTTTAACAGCTACTAAAGTCAGAGTCGCTTTTGAATGTCCTCGGTTATTTTATTTACATCAAAAATTTGGCGGCAATACTTTATTTATACCACCAGATAATCATGTTGGTATTGGTAATAGCTTTCATCAATTAGCTGATAGTTTTATCAAGCTAGCGGTTAGCGAACCAAGATTTCAAGAAACATTTAAAAATAGTATATCTCAAGTAAATAGTGATGAAATTGCCTCGCGTCTGCAACAGATTTTTTATGAGATTAAATTTTCTACTTATCTAGAAAAAGCTGTTGAACAAGATGCAAGTGCAGCGCAACCATTGTACAAAGTTTGGCAAGGATTACAAGGATTAATCAGACGCTTTGCAGAATTACTTGTTGTTAATCGACGTTATTGTAGTGCAGAAGCAGTTATTCGCAACACTTTTGTTTCTCAAGAACGTAAGCTTGAGCATTATTTTCAGTTACCCGATCGCACACAACAAAGGGTAGGAGGAGAATTTGATTGTTTGGTTTATAATTTTGAAGTTAAGCGGTTATGCGTACTTGAATTTAAAACTTATCAGCCAGCAGATCCGTCAGCGCAATTAGCTCAAGTTGCTCTTTATAGTTATATGCTTTGGCATCAGAAAAAGGTAGCAGTTGATTCGGCAGTTTATTGTGTTTTGCCAGAGTTTAAAGAGTATCAATATTCTTGGGAACAGCTAGAAAATACGGTACATCAGTTGATTCCCTATAAATTACACCAGATGCAGCAATGGTTAAGTTGGGAACCACCTCATCCCAATTCGCCACCGCCAACAACTCAGCCTTATCTATGCGAAATTTGTCCTCAACAGCAAAAGTGTCAGACTTTTTTTGTTTCGCCTAGTTTACCATCTCAAGATGAGAAGAATGGCGGGCAAGATGCCACAAGAACAAATTCTGTTAATGCTGATGCGATTGGTGAAGAGTTGGTTACTACTTTGCAATCATTTGGTATTAGTGTAGATGATCGCGGTGCTGCTGTTGGGCCGGCTTTTATTCGAGTGAAACTTAAGCCTCATTTAGGTGTGAAAGTTAATGCACTTTTGAAATTGTCAGCTGATTTACAAGTGCAGATGGGGTTAGCAAATCCGCCGTTAATTGCGCCGCAAGCTGGTTATGTTAGCGTTGATTTACCTCGTCCAGATCGGCAAATTGCAAGTTTTGAAGAGTATATTCAGCCACAATTTTTACCTCCAACAATACCTATAAAAATTGCAATTGGGGTGAATATTGAAGGAGAATTAGTAGAGGCTGATTTATCTGATGCGAATACTTGTCATTTTTTAGTTGGCGGTACAACTGGTAGTGGTAAGAGTGAGTTTTTACGATCGCTCCTCCTCAGTCTCCTGAATCGTCATTCCCCAGAATATCTGAAAATCGCCCTAGTTGACCCCAAGCGAGTCACATTTCCAGAGTTTGAGAAAATGCCTTGGTTATATTCGCCAGTTGTTAAAGATGGCGATCGCGCGATCGAACTGATGGATGAATTAGTCGCAGAGATGGAATCGCGTTACCACCACTTTGAAAAAGCTGGCTGTGCGGATTTAAGTACTTACAACCAACGCTCTACAAAGATTTTACCTCGAATTGTCTGCATTTTCGATGAATATGCCGACTTTATGGCAGAAAAAGAAATCCGCACATCACTAGAACAAAGTATAAAACGACTCGGAGCAATGGCACGCGCCGCAGGAATTCATCTCATTATTGCCACTCAACGCCCAGAAGCCAAAGTTGTCACACCAATAATTCGCTCAAACTTACCAGGACGAGTAGCTTTACGTACCGCCAGTGAAGCAGACTCAGCTATTGTCTTGGGAGGAAAACAAACAGCAGCAGCTTATCTGCTGGGTAAAGGCGATTTACTTTACCAAATAGGCGCTCAAATGCATCGCTTACAAAGCTTATTCGTTAAAAATATTCAACTGCCATCAGCATAAAACAAATTTCAAAAGTTATATTGAATACTCCAATCCTGTTTTTAAGGGATACACAGGGGAAGTTGCGGTAATTCTTCCCCTATTGCTTGTGATTGGAACTTTGTAAAAAACTAGTACCAAATCAAGCTAAAATTCAGTACAAGGTGATGCACTATTTTCTGTAAAAATTGTCATTGGTCATTTGCAAAGAACAAAAGACAAGCTACAAATATTAAGTTTCAAATTATGGAATTATTTCGCGTTAAACCTCCGCAATTCTCACGCCGCAAATTTTTACAAATATCTGGAGTTTCGGGCGTAAGTTTTCTTCTGGGTGGCTGTGGAACGCCAATATTTGAAGATGTTGTGGGTAAGCTTTCTGAACCGCTCAATCAAAAGGTAGAAAAGTTAATATTTCAACCACAAAAACTTGTACCAGAATTTTCTTTCAGTGACATTGAACCAGAAGCATTAATAGTTAATAGCTTCAGATATAATCCCATTATTGATTTAGAAAAGTATCGTTTAATTGTTGATGGTGAGGTTAACAATCCTCTCAGCCTCAGCATGGCAGAAATTCAAAATTTGCCGCTAACTTCAATGATTATTCGCCATGTTTGTGTGGAAGGTTGGGCTGCGATCGTTCAATGGGGTGGTGTACGTTTGCAAGAAATTATTGCCCTTGCTCAACCTAAATCGAATATTCAATATGCTTACTTTAAATCAGCGGATGGCTACTATGAAAGTTGGGATATCGCTTCAGCGTTACATCCCCAAACTTTATTAGCTTATCAAAAAAATGGTGAAACTTTGCCAGTAGAAAATGGTGCGCCTTTGCGTCTAGCTTCACCAATTAAACTGGGTTACAAGCAAAGTAAATGGGTGACTCAAATTACACTCACCAGTTATTTATCGCCTTTTAAAGGCTACTGGGAGGATCAAGGTTATGAATGGTTTGCAGGAATTTAGATAGTTGTGAATAGGATTAGTAACTGGGGAGTTCTGTTGATTCTCTTTATTTTTATTACTTTATGCATAAAAAATATTATTTCTAAATTTTCAATATTAATCCTTCTTACACTTCTAAAAATATGAATTTTTTTGATAAATTGAATCAAAATATTTTGCAAAATCAAAGCTTACTATTTGTAGGACTCGATCCTAATCCAGAGATGATGCCTACTCGTTATCAATCTGAAGATATCATTGCTGGTTTGTGGGAGTGGTTACAATTCATTATTTCTGAAACCTCTGATTTTGTTTGTGCTTATAAACCAACACTCGGCTTTTATGAAGCGTTAGGTATTCCAGGTTTAGAACTACTGCACAAAACTTTAGCAGCTATTCCATCTCACATACCAATTATTTTAGATGCTAAACACAGCGATTTAAATACAAGTAACATTTTTGCTCGTACTGTGTTTACAGAATGGCAATCAGATGCAATCACTCTCAGCCCTTATACAGGACAAGATCATGTAGTACCTTTTTTGGTTTATCCTGATAAAGCAGTGTTTATTTTATGCTGTACTTCTAATCCAGGGGCAGAAGCTTTACAACAGTATCCAACAAAAGAATCACCTCTTTATTTGCAGATAGTAAAAGAATCAAAAAATTGGGGGACTCCAGAACAATTGGGTTTGGAAGTTGGAACTACAAATTCTGAAGTTTTGGCTGGTATTCGAGCAGTTGCTCCTGAAAGAATTATTATGGTGCGTAGTATTTGGGCGGAGGGATCAAACCTGAGGCAAATTTTAGAAGCTGGCTTGAATACTAACGGTGATGGTTTGCTAATTCCTGTTCCTCAAGATATGCTGGGAAGCCCACAATTATCTGAGCAAATTCAATCTTTACGCGCAGAAATTAATCAAATCAAAACTGAAATTATTCACGAAAATTCTACTTGTTCTGTATGGTTCTCTGATGTTTGTTTGCTAAATCAGCATCCCCAACAGGATTTGATTTTACAACTTTATGACATTGGCTGCATTATGTTTGGCAATTTTGTCCAAGCATCAGGAGCCGTATTTCCTTATTACATCGATTTACGTAAAATTATTTCCAATCCTCAAGTTTTCAATCAAGTTCTCACTGCTTATGAGGAGATTTTAAAGAATCTTAATTTTGATAGGTTAGCAGGTATTCCCTATGGTTCTTTGCCAACTGCAACTGGCTTGGCTTTACGCCTGAATTGTCCGATGATTTTTCCTCGCAAAGAGGTAAAAGCCCACGGAACTCGAAAAGTAATTGAAGGTAATTTTCATCCTGGTGAAATAGTTGTCGTAGTTGATGATATTCTCATCAGTGGTAAAAGTGTGATGGAAGGAGCAGAAAAGTTAGAATCAGCAGGATTAAATGTTAATGACATTGTAGTATTTATCGACCACGAACAAGGCGTGAAAGATAGGTTACAGCAAAATGGTTATTGCAGTCATGCAGTTTTAACTATTTCGGAAATTACCAATACTCTATATCAAGCAGCAAGAATAAATGACGAGCAGTTTTTAGCTTTTAATGAAAATTAGATTGGAGTAACGGCTGGTTTGAGAAAATTAGGGAAAGATTTTGTCGTTTTACCAAATTGATTAAATATGAATTTCTCGCTCAATCAACTACTTAGATGGTTAATTTTGACGCTACTATTTCCTTTAGTTTTTCTCAATTTTTGGTTAGCATCTCGGCTTTTTCAAAGTTTGCAACCTGTGGTGACAATTCTTTTATTAGCTAGTTTGCTGGCATTTATTTTAAACTTCCCTGTTTCAATTCTTCAACGGCGAGGTGTTAAACGCAGCTATGCAGTAGCTTTAGTTTTTATCACAGCATCGATAATTTTCGTAGCCTTGGGTATTATTTTATTACCTATTGTGTTAGAGCAATTTAATGAGATGGCTAAAGTCCTTCCCCAATGGATAGATTCTAGCGAAGAAAAACTAGAAATTTTAAATCAGTGGTTTTTTAGCCATAAATTAAATGTAAATCTCAGACAATTATTAACACAATTTACTGAGCAATTGCCCCATGAATTAGAGTTTATTTCAGACAAGCTTTTAAGCATTATTCTTGATACAATTGATAATATATCTGAGGCGCTAATTATTGTAGTGCTGGCTTTTTATCTGTTGTTAGACGGCCCGCGAATTTGGCAAGAATTATTTAATAAACTACCTGGAATTTTTCCTCAAAAAGTCAGCCAGTCGATTCAGCAAAATTTCCAAAATTACTTGATTGGTCAAGTGACTTTGGCTTTGCTGATGGGAGTTTCGGAAACATTAGTATTTTTAGTTTTTCAAGTCCAGTTTGCTTTGCTGTTTGGTTTGGGGGTTGGGCTTTTGAGCTTAATTCCCTTTGGTGATGTTGTTAGTCTTGTTGTAATAACTTTAATCGTAGCCTCGCATAACTTTTGGCTGGCAGTGAAAGTTCTTGTGCTAGCTGTGGTAGTTGACCAATCGATCGATCAGGCGATCGCACCTCGTCTTTTAGGTAAGTTTACTGGCATTCGACCAATATGGGTATTAATTGCTTTGCTTATAGGTACCAATATTGGTGGAGTCTTAGGTTTGGTAATTGCCGTACCTGTAGCCGGCTTTATTAAAGATGCAGCAGAGGGTTTTTCTAAACCTGGTGATTCCGAAAATGTAGTGGAAGCTGAACCGCCATCAGAATTGTTAGCAGAAGAATCAATATCCCAATGATTGTCGTTTGTCATTTGTCATTAGTCATTTGTCCTTTGGAAATGACTAATGACTATTTTTCTGTGTTTAGTTGTTCTCGTTGCTTCCCATATTCTCGCAGCTGTCTCAAAAGATTTTCTTGGGATGAGTTAGGGATAGGTTGACTGGGGATTACTTGAGGGTTCGTCGTGCTAGTTTCCATTGGAGGTTGATTAATTGCATAAACATTAGGATTTTTCTGAGATTCTATCTCTGGTAAAGGCAACTTTAAAAGCGGTTTTTGCTCGGATATTTGCTCTGGAATTACTACTGGAGTAGTAACTATATTTTTTGGTTTGTTCGCAACAGCTTTTACTGAATCTAGAGTAGTAGCAACCTGCATTTGTTGTTGCATGTTTTGTGTAGAAGATACTAAACTACTTAGACCATTTACGAGTTGGCGGAGATTTTGCCGAAAAGTAGGATCGCCTGTCAATTCATCCAAATCAGATGTAATTTTTTGCGTGTTTTCAAAAGTTACCCGTGCTGAATCTAAAGTTTGTTGCAATACTACAATATTCTTGGGATCGCTTAAGGTTTTAGAAGCATCGCGTAAATTAGCTGAAGCTTGTGCCGCATTGCTGGACAAGGCTTCTAAATTGTTAAGTAATTCTCCTTGAGTGAAGCGATTGACAGCTGGCGATAGGCTACTAACTGTAACACGTAATTGATTGCTAGTTTCGGTAATATTGTTCAGTGCAGTCACGAGTGAAGAACGATTTGTTGTCAACAAATTATCTAGATTGGTTAGCAATCGATTCGCTCGAATTGCAGTTGTACCAAATTCATTTACTGTTTCATTCGCAGATACATTCAGTTGGTTAGTCGCCCGTTGAACTGAATTAGCCGTAGCTGAAAATGTATTTAATTGTTGTCGCAAACTTTTAGTTAAAGCTTTTAAATCTTGACTTAAATCTGTAAAACTGGTTGCTGCAACTGTAGTAGCTTCCAAAACTCCATTGACATTTTTATAAAATTTGGGATTATTGTATACATTCGTTAGTTCAGTTGAACTGCGAATTAGTTCATCAACACTGATGCCAACCTGACCTTTTAATCGAGAGCCATTACAAACTATCAGGCTATCATCACAATTTTTATCTAAAGGTTTAGCGATCGCAACCCCAACGGGAAGTGCTGTTTTTGGTGTGATATCAATAATACTCTCGCTAATTAATCCGCTTTGATTAGCTTCTATGACTACATTACGGGGAATCACCAGGTCTCTTTGAAAAATTTGAATCTCGACATCTATGACATTTGCTCCTGGTTTGATCTGGGAAATATTTCCTACCTTAACGCCACGATAGCGAACTTGTGTTCCCCTCTGCATTCCGCCAGCGTTAGCAAATTCGACAATAGCTTTGTATGTACCGCTAGTAGCATTTAATCTATTTATCCACAGCAAGAGTATTCCAAATACTCCTATCCCTAATAAGAGTAACAATCCCACAGAACCTTCTCTAAATGTTCGCCCAGACGCGAAGCGGCTTGTCATTAAACCTCGCATTTTTTCCTCCATCCAATAATTAGTTATAAGTTAAAAGTTAAGAGTTAGCAGTTAGGAGTTATAAGTTGAATTTTACTTTTTATTTTTAACTCCTCACTCTCAACTCCTCACTCTCAACTCCTCACTCTTCACTCCTAAATTTTTACCCGACTACCTGAATCGGCCCGTGGACATTTCCACTAATAAATTGTTGTATCAAAGGATTTTCTGTGCTGTACACTTCACTAACTGTACCCTGCCACTGTACTTTACCTTCATACAGAAATATAAGTCTATCAGTTGTACGGCGTATAGTGCTATCTTGGTGGGTAACAACAGCGTAAGTGCTACAGACTCCATGCGTACATTGCAAAGAGCGGATTAAATCTTCTATTACTGTTGAAGCAATGGGATCGAGTCCTGCTGTTGGTTCATCGTAAAGTAAAACTTCTGCACCTTCTTTAGGATTATCGGGGTTAGCCATAATCGCACGGGCAAAACTGACTCGTTTTCGCATTCCCCCAGAAAGTTCTGCTGGGTAAAGATCGCTGATTCCCGACAAGCCTACCATTTCTAATTTTTCTTTTACCAAATCTCGAATGCGCGATCGCGGTAACTTGGAATTTTGATAAAGTAAAAATCCCACATTTTCCTCCACCGTCAGCGAATCAAATAATGCCGCTTGTTGAAACACCATACCAATTCCAACTGACTCGGTGCCATCCTCAATCAAACCCTCTCTTCGCACTCCTTGAACATAAATTTCTCCTTCGTCAGGAGCAAGTAACCCCGCTATTACTCGTAAAATTGTCGATTTACCAGTTCCCGATGGGCCAATAATTCCTAGTGCTTCTCCTTGGTAAATTGCCAGATCTACATTATCTAGAACTTTATGGCTACCAAAGGACTTAGAAACATTTTTGAGTTCAATTAATGGTTCAGTCATTGGTGATTAATCATTAGTTATTGGTCATTTGTCATTAGTTATTGGTCATTGGTCATTAGTTATTGGTCATTGGTCATTAGCTATTGGTAAATAACAAATAATAACGGACTACTAATAAATGACAAAGGATAAATTACCAACGATCCCTTGATGGTTCAGAGCAAGCGGATTGAGCCGTAAGCCAATCCAGAATCTCAAATCTCAAATCGAAAATTGTCTGACAAATTACAAAGGAGAAATATGCTCGATAGTGATGTCATAGTTACTGGCACGGGATTGTGTAGTAGACCAACGGTATATGATTAGTATTTTAATTAGCAAACTTTATTTTTTTAGCACAATATTCAGCTAAAAGCTTTAACATCGCAAAATACCTCAATATCAGGTTGACCGAGATACCCTAGTAGTTGAATGCCCCAAAGTAATTGAATGTCTCGGTCAGAATAAACTCAGACGCTAGTTTTCTGCGGACATTGGCAAATCAATAGACTTCTTGCACGAATGTTGAAAAGAAGAGTTTTTTATCTCACGCAGAGGCGCAGAGAGAAGTTGGAGCGGCGGCTTCCGCCGATCTGAACTTCGGTGGGCGCAGAGAGTTACAGAGAAATAAACTGTTTAGTAGTCATAATCTGATTGATGCAAGAGGTCTAATGATTAAGCTGAAGCACAGACTAAATGCCCCAGTATCGCGAACAGCACCGTTGTAACTAGCAGCTATGCTGAAACCAGAAGTGAATAGCCAGTTGCGATCGCGATTTTAAGCTTTTGTATTTTACATTTAGTTATGTCTACCTACGTATAATCAAAATCTTGAGTTGGCAAGTGGCAAAAATATTCACTAACATTGGAAAAAATACTGATAAAAATCAACTTAGAGATGATGACTATCTCCTCAGAACAGTTTGCAAGTGATAATTCCTCTGGTATATGTCCGGAAGCCCTGGAATATATGGTTCGGGCAAATCAGGGTAGCGTTCCCGCCTATGGAAATGATGAATGGACTCAAAAAGCCACAGATTATTTTCGGGAACTTTTTGAAATTGACTGTGAAATATTTTTTGCCTTTAATGGAACAGCAGCAAATTCTTTATCTTTAGCTGCACTTTGCCAGTCATATCACAGTGTTATTTGTCATGAAACAGCCCATATTGAAACAGATGAATGTGGCGCCCCAGAATTTGCCTCTAACGGTTCTAAACTGCTACTCGCTCAAGGAAAAAATGGCAAGTTAACATCACAAGCTATAGAAGCAATTGTTACTCGGCGTAATGATATTCATTATCCCAAACCTAAAGTTATTAGTATTACACAATCAACTGAATTAGGAACCTTATATTCTATTGAAGAACTTCTGCAAATTAAAGAAGTTGCGAAAAAGTATAACTTAAAAGTTCATATGGATGGCGCTCGTTTTGCCAATGCAGTTGCAGCGATGAATAAAAGCCCTGCCGAAATTAGTTGGAAATCTGGCGTGGATGTGTTGTGTTTCTGTGGTACTAAGAATGGAATGGCATTAGGTGAAGCGATTATTTTCTTCAATAAAGCACTAGCAGAAGATTTTGATTATCGTTGCAAGCAAGCAGGTCAACTAGCCTCAAAAATGCGGTTTATTTCGGCTCCTTGGTTGGGTTTATTGGAAACTGGTGCTTGGCTAAAAAATGCTAGACATGCCAACCAATGTGCTGAATATTTAGAAAATCAGCTATTAAATATAGAAGGCGTTGACTTGATGTTTCCCAGAGAAGCCAATGCAGTGTTTGTCAAATTGCCCGAACAAGTTACTCACAGTTTAAAAGCCAAAAAATGGCAATTTTATACATTTATTGGTGTGGGAGGAGCGCGTTTTGTATGTTCTTGGAATACAACTAAATCCAGAATTGATGAATTGATTGATGATATTAAGAATGCAATTGTTTTGTAGGCCTGTTGCCTGCTATAAATAAGCTTTGCAGCAAGCATCAAACTGGACGACAACCAGACAAAATTTCGTGCATCTTCACCACTTGTCCAATTACTGCGATCGCCGGGGCACCAAATCCTGTTTCCTCGACTTGCTGGACAATTGTCTCTAATGTCCCAATTAATTCTTCTTGTTCTGGGCGCGTACCCCAGCGCACCAAACCAATGGGCGTTTCTAAACTCAAACCAGCCTTAGTTAATTCTTCCACAATGTAAGGCAAATTGTGAATTCCCATATAAATCACAATAGTTTCGGAACCGTGGGCGATCGCACTCCAATTAACCAAGGGTTTATATTTACCTGCTGCCTCATGCCCAGTAACAAATGTTACCGATGAACTATACAATCTATGCGTTAATGGTATGCCTGCATAGGCAGCGGCGGCAATTCCCGAAGTGATACCAGGCACAACCTCAACTGAAACTCCTGCTTCTACTAATTCTGCCATTTCTTCGCCACCACGACCAAAAATAAAGGGATCGCCACCCTTTAGCCGTACTACAATTGCATAATCCTGGGCTTTATCAATCAGCAGTTGAGTGGTTTCTTCTTGCAACAGCGAATGTTTTCCTCTGCGTTTACCAGCGTTAATTTGCTCGGCTTGAGGATTAATCATTGCTAGAATTGCCGGACTCACCAAAGCATCATAGATGACTACATCTGCACATTCTAATAAACCTTTCGCCTTGAGAGTTATTAGTCCTGGATCTCCTGGCCCCGCACCTACTAAATAAACTTTTCCCAAATATTTGTTCCTCTGTGTGACTGTGGGGTTCATTTGTCTGTTAAATCCCAAATTAAATCGGCTAATTCTGCACTTGCTCCTAGAGGTTCTGCCAAGTGGAAAGTTACTGCCGAAAATTGTAATTTTAGCTTTTCTACTGAGGCGGCGATCGCATCGGTTATTCCACCCGCGAATAAAAAATATGGCAAAATTGCAATTTCCTGATAACCCGCAGCAACCAACTCTTTCACCCGTAATTCTAAACTATCAGCTACAGACCAATAAGCAATCACCGCTCCCAAACTCGCCGCAGTTGCTTCCACTGGTTTTTGAGAATCAGGGCGACGGCTACCATGAGATAAGAGAATCCATGCTTGTGCTTCTATTTTAGCAACTTGCTTGGAGAGCAATTTTTTCAAATCTGGGTGAGAACCCAAGTATGGTTGCAATTCAATGGCTATCTCTTCACCAGTCGCCTGTTGTGCTAAAGCTACTTCGGCGGGAATATCTGTCATTACATGCACTCCCGGCAGCAGAAATAGCGGTAAAATCTTGAGGTGATTTCGATTTTGAGACACTTTCTCAACGCCAAAAGCAGTCTTGGCAAATTCTTTTATCTGCTCGTGTAGAGGCTTTTGGCTCATTTCTAAAGCAGCAATACCTACAACATGTTCGCTATTTCCTTGGTTGTGATTTTTGTGCAATTTCTCAGATACTAGCCTTGCGAGTTCCTGCATAGCAATTTCTGGGCGCGGATCGCGACTTCCATGAGATACCAATAAATATGCAGATGACATAGGCAAGCTTAAACTTTCAGTAACCAGTTTTCATATTTTACGCGAGGGACTGGGCATTGAGACGGTTGACTGATGACTGATGAATTATTCCCCTTGTCTCCCTTGTCCCCAATCGCCAGTCCCCAGATTCTACCTCACAAGGAACTAGCGATCGCCACAACTATAATACTCTTGCCCATTGCCCATTGCCCTATTGCTCTTCCGCAGTAAAAGTATAAAATCGATCGAAAGCTCCCACCGTTTCAAATTTGTAAGAAGGTACCCAAGAACTTATTTTTAAATCTGTACGGTAAACACTAAAAAAAATATAATTTTGCCGTTCTGTAGTTCTATTAATAATTTCCTGCATTTGCGGGTTAGCTCCATCGACTAACTTCTCACAATTAAAACGAATTAAATTTTCGATGAAATTCGTAGTTTTTTTGCACACATCGGTTTTTAAGTAGCTTGCCAGCCGTTGCACTGCATATTCCTCATAGGCAACTTGGCTGGGATTAGTCTTCGCCATTGTCACACCTAAGACGGCGAGTCCTGCTGCTGCTCCAGTATACGCGATGATGGTTAACTGTTTCATGTTTGCCAAGTGAAAGTCATTATAAATGTTAGATTCCAGAGACTCTAAATGCAATTCTTCCGTTCCTAAAAGAAAAACTCTTGCTCGCTTTCCAAAAAATTGTTATAATTCAAATTGTCGAATGGCGAGCGTAGCCAAGTGGTTAAGGCAGTGGTTTGTGGTACCACCATCCGTGGGTTCGAGTCCCATCGTTCGCCCTTGTTATGTTTATAGACTTAAAAGGTCAAGAAAACTGAACCAAGATATACATTAATTTACCTTATAAGTAATTATATGTATATAAGCAGATTTACTTGCTTAAGTACAATCAGGTACTTTTAAAGTTTTTGGAAAATTTCTCTGTCCATCAACCGCCTGATTCAACAATTCCAATTGATTATCGAAATCGATCGCCTGAAATTAATACTCCGCTAAACTTTACAAGAAACGCCAGCTCTTTTTATTAATGTGACTGAGCAGGTTAATGAATGCCGAGACTCAAAAGATAACAAATATTTGGAATTAGCACTCAGCGGACAAGCAGAGTGTATTGCTTGTGCTAAATCCTTGGAAGGGCATTGAGATTCTGACTGTTCAAGAATTTTTGGCAAAGAATTAGAATGAATCGTCCATTAAATAAAAGGACGCCTTTTATTTACAACATAACTCAGAATTCAGGAATCAAAATTTAGAATTCTCCTGTAAATATGAGATTCCCGACTTCTTTTGAGAAATCGGGAAGTTAAACTGCGATAATTGGGTTTTGTAAAGGAAGTTCAACTGTTAAAAGATGCCTAGAAGAATGATAAAAGTCAAGCCACACAAGGCAAGCAAAGAAACAATCATAATGTTGCCTATGCTATGGTCAGAAGGTGCTAAGTTATGTGTATTGTCAGCCATATCAATCGACCTGATTTAAAAATCTTGATAGTGAAATTATAACTAGGCTGAATTAAGATGAGTTGAAATCAAATGAAAAGTTGATTTTAATTCATTTAATTTTAAATACAAATTAAGGTTTAAGGTAAAAAAATAACTTTTGTTTCACCAGTTTGAAGAATATAGTCATAGCAATCCCAGAATTGGCAGCTGAGAAGTAATTCATTACGAATTAGTAATTATAATATGAGTTGCTTTTTTAATGATTGTATCAGTTACTTAACAACCTCTATCAAAAGAAATAACGATTGTATTCCTTTAGTGAGAGCCAAAAATACTTAGTAATAGATACTTTAAGTAAAGTACAAGATGATTTCAGTGCTGCTGAAAAGTAGATACTCGTAGATACACAGATAAACAATATTATCTGTGTTGTTTTGTTTTTCTACGCGGTTAATAAAAAGTACTGAAGTTAACAATGCAAACATCGTCATCCACTGGAGTTGCCATGTCTGAATTGCTGCAAGCAGTCTTAGAAAGTGAAGAAAAAAATGATTTGCGTTCCTTCATTAGTGAATTACGCCAACGAGAAAAGAAGTACTTGCTGCGAAATGACATACTTAATGTATACGCTGAATATTGCTCCAAGTACCAGAAACCTGAGGAATTTTACACTACATCTGATTTAAGTAAACTCATTTACTACACTCAGGAAATTATTCAAGAGGACTCAAACTTCTGTTTCATCATTCGTTCTAAAATTGCCAGTCAAGAAGTCTATTGGTTAACCTCAGATTTGAGCATTGAGCCGATGACGGTGCAGGACTTACTCGATTTGCGCGATCGCCTGGTAAACAAATATCATCCTAACGAGGGCGACTTGCTAGAGTTGGATTTCGGCCCGTTTTATGACTACACCCCAGTCATCCGCGACCCGAAAAATATCGGTAAGGGGGTACAATTCCTCAACCGCTATCTATCGAGCAAAATATTTCAAGATTCCAAACAATTGCTGGAAAGCTTGTTGAATTTCTTGCGCTTGCACCAATACAACGGCGTGCAATTGTTGGTAAACGATCGCATTCAATCCCAACAGCAACTTTCCGACCAAGTGAAGAAAGCGATCGGTTTTGTTAGCGATCGCCCCGATGATGAACCCTATGAAAAATTCCGCTTCCAGTTGCAAACAATGGGTTTTGAACCGGGTTGGGGTAATACCGCAGCACGCGTGCGAGACACCCTAAATATTCTTGATGAATTGATTGATTCTCCCGATCCTCAGACCCTAGAAGCCTTCATTTCTCGCGTTCCGATGATTTTTAGAATCGTCCTGGTGTCAGCCCACGGATGGTTCGGTCAAGAAGGCGTTTTGGGGCGTCCCGACACTGGCGGTCAGGTGGTTTACGTCCTCGACCAAGCAAAAAGTCTAGAAAAACAGCTGCAAGAAGATGCTTTGCTAGCTGGCTTAGAAGGCTTGAACGTCCAGCCAAAGGTGATTATTCTCAGCCGCTTGATTCCTAATAGTGATGGTACCCTTTGCAATCAGCGGCTAGAAAAAGTTCACGGCACAGAAAACGCCTGGATTTTGCGAGTACCTCTGCGGGACTTTAATCCAAACATGACTCAAAACTGGATTTCCCGGTTTGAGTTTTGGCCTTATCTGGAAACTTTCGCCGTTGACTCTGAAAGAGAATTGCGGGCAGAATTTCAAGGTAGACCTGACTTAATAGTTGGTAACTATACTGATGGAAATTTAGTGGCATTTTTGTTGGCGCGGCGGATGAAAGTCACGCAATGTAATATTGCCCATGCTTTGGAAAAATCTAAATACTTGTTTAGTAACCTTTACTGGCAAGATTTAGAGGATAAATATCATTTTTCCTTGCAGTTTACAGCTGACTTAATTGCGATGAATGCTGCCAATTTCATTATTAGCAGTACCTACCAAGAAATTGTGGGAACGCCCGATAGTGTGGGACAGTATGAATCCTATAAATGCTTCACCATGCCGGAGTTATATCACGTAACCAACGGCATTGAATTATTCAGTCCCAAATTTAATGTTGTACCCCCTGGAGTCAACGAAAATTACTACTTTCCCTACACGCGGACTCAAGATAGAGTCGAAAGCGATCGCCAGCGCCTTGCAGAAATGCTCTTTAACTTAGATGACCCCAGTCAAATCTTTGGCAAACTTGACGATCCTAACAAGCGTCCTCTATTTTCAATGGCGCGTCTTGACCGGATCAAAAACCTTACAGGTTTAGCCGAATGCTTTGGTCAAAGTAAAGAATTACAAGAACATTGCAACTTAATTTTAGTAGCGGGTAAGTTGCGTGTAGAAGAATCCGACGACAACGAAGAACGCGATGAAATTGTCAAACTTTACCACATAATTGACGAATACAATCTCCACGGAAAGATTCGCTGGTTGGGTGTGCGGTTATCTAAAACTGATTCTGGTGAAATTTACCGAGTGATTAGCGATCGCCAAGGAATTTTTGTGCAACCAGCTTTATTTGAAGCTTTCGGTTTAACAATTTTAGAGGCGATGGTTTCAGGGTTACCCACTTTTGCCACACAGTTTGGCGGGCCGCTAGAAATTATTCAGAACAAAGTTAATGGCTTTTACATTAACCCGACAAATCTAGAAGAGACAGCAACAAAAATCGTGGATTTTGTCACTAAATGCGACCAAAATTCTCAGTATTGGAATGAAATTTCCCAGCGAGCCATTGACCGAGTTTACAGTACCTATACTTGGAAAATTCACACCACCAAGCTGTTATCGTTAGCACGAATTTATGGCTTTTGGAACTTTACTTCCAAGGAAAATCGAGAAGATTTGTTGCGCTATATAGAGGCTTTATTCTATTTAATTTACAAGCCAAGAGCGCAACAGTTATTGGAGCAACATAAGTACCGTTAGTCAATAGTTATTGGTCATTAGTCATTAGTCATAGCATTCTCTCTTGTTAGTTAAGAACAAATGACCAAGGACTAATGGCTCATGACTAATAAAAACAAATGACCAATGACCAATGACTAATTACCAATGACCAATGACTAAATTGTTAAGGCTCGCCAGGTTCGTTGACCAACGATTCCATCCGCTGCTAAATTCCGCTGGTTTTGAAATGCTTTGACAGCAGTTTCCGTCAGCGCCCCAAAGATTCCATCGACTCTAACGGTATATCCGTTAGATACTAAGAGCCGTTGTAAAGCTCTGACAGCAACACCAGAGCTACCAAAATAGAGAGTTGGTAGAGGCTGGCTAGCATATTTATCGAATTTTCCCCCAGACTTTGCACGGTTTTTCCCTACGGACTGAGAATACTTTTGAGGCTGTGCTAAACCAGGAGAAGGTGGAAACTGATTCTTTTTGTTAATTTTTTGAACTGTATTTTCTTTTTCTAGCGCCATCCCTCGTAGAGAAGCGTGCAAATTTTCATCTGTTTGCATGAATTCAGGTGGTATGACTTGAGCAGTTATTTCTAACTGACTCCGCTTTGACTTGTTGCCGTCATTTTCCATCTGAAATAATTGCTGTTCTGGCAAATTAGGCCCAGATGCTTGTCTTGCTGTTAAAACGCCCGTCATCATCAGGCCAATTTCAGTCATTGTCGTTCATTTTAGTTAAACCAATATTTCTTTTAACAAACAACAGTACTGCTGTCCGGGATACTGCATACTGTTCTCATCAAAAAAATCATCTAGTAATTTTTTCACACACAGCAGATTTAAGTAAAGTGAATTACACAACGATCCGTCTGATAGCCAACTATAAAGCCTCTTTTACTCTCCAATTTTGACTCCCGAATTCTAAATTCTGCTACATGTAATATTTTTTGTACCTCCCATTCGGCCTAATTAGACTAACATCATTAGCCTTTGTGCTTTTTTTATCTTTTATCAAGCTATAAACTTGTAAGATATCTTATCTAAATCAACGGTTTAGACAATAACATACTATACGATCGCATGGGAATGTTATCAAATAAATTTGTCTAGTCATTTTTGGCTCGCGCTTGGTATGCTGATGCTGCCTTTATTATGTTTATATCCTGCGAGCCAAAATACTACTGGATTTTGGGAGTTAATTTTTTGGGGCTTCATTAGTGTAGTATTTGGCAACAATGATAAACTCACGGTTCCCAATAATTTGTCCCCCCTTGGAGGGGGTTATAAACTTTTTATCAACCAATATTATATTGATTGATACATCCTGCTTATCCCAGTATTATTTGGTTTTAAAACTTTACTTTTGATTGCAGCTTTGCGTAAATTCGTCATCAATTGAAGGTTAAAAATTCAACGCAAAGCTATGCACAGCCTTATCCAAAAAGAATTTGCTAGGAATTAACGAAACACTGTACTAAGGATACTCAGTTGTGGATATGGCAAAACTTTTTACCTTTTCTCATCTCGCCACAAAGCAATACCGCCTAATAAACCAGTGATATTGGGGATAAGTTTCACATTTAACGGTAACTGAAGATTCACTTTTACGGCTTCACCACCACCAATGTATAGATAATCATAATTGAACAGATGTTGCAAAGATGCGATCGCCTTTTGTAAACGCTTATTCCATCTTTTCTCGCCAATTTTTTCTAACTCTGCGCGTCCTAGTTGTTGTTCAAAAGTCTCTCCTTTGCGAAATGGATGATGTCCCATTTCCATATTTGGCACTAACTTCCCGTCTACAAATAAAGCCGAACCAAACCCCGTTCCCAGAGTAATCACCAATTCTACACCTTTACCTGCGATCGCCCCAAACCCTTGCATATCTGCATCATTGATCGCGCGTACAGGCTTGTTTAAACGTTTTAATAATGCTGTTTCTAAATCAAAGCCAATCCAATCTGGATGCAAATTTACCGCTGTTTCCGTGACTCCACAGCGCACCACACCAGGAAAACCCACCGAAACCCGATGAAACTCACCTTGCGCCGCCGCTAACACAGCAATTGCATTAATTACAACCTCAGGTGTAGCAGGTTGCGGTGTATCTAAACGCGCTCTTTCAGTTATTGGATTTCCCGTAATATCCAAAACCATTGCCTTAACGCCACTACCGCCAATATCAACTGACAATGTACGAATCGATCCATTTTCTTCAACCATTGAGCTACATCCCTGTCACAGCTTGTTCTTTCGTTATTATGCTCTGCTACATCTGGTAATATCCCGATGTTTGGAGAGTCTTCATTATTGGTGGGGCATTGGGCATGGGGCATTGGGCATTGGGCATTGGGAGTAGCGGATGAGTCTTTAATACTCGTGAATGAGTCTTTGATACTCGTGAATGAGTCTTTAATACTCGCCGACGAGTCTTTAATACTCGTGAATGAGTCTTTAATACTCGCCGACGAGTCTTTGATACTCGTGAATGAGTCTTTGATACTCGCCGACGAGTCTTTGATACTCGCCGACGAGTCTTTGATACTCGCCGACGAGTCTTTGATACTCGCCGACGAGTCTTTGATACTCGCCGACGAGTCTTTGATACTCGCCGACGAGTCTTTGATACTCGTGAATGAGTCTTTAATACTCGCTGACGAGTCTTTGATACTCCTTAATAGAGTTCGGCTTTCCACATACCCCATACCCCATGCCCTAAAATATAACTATTTCAGTAATATGCACAGTTTCATTCCCCCACAACGGTTTTTTCCCTACCTGAGTTGGACTGACATCCAGGCAATGCCAAATAAGGAAAATGTGGTTATCATCCAACCAGTAGGGGCAATTGAACAACATGGCCCCCATCTGCCATTAATTGTAGATGCTGCTATTGGTGTGGGGGTACTGGGCAAAGCATTGGAAAAGCTCGATCCTAGTATTCCGGCTTATGCTTTACCAACCCTTTATTATGGGAAATCTAACGAACACTGGCATTTTCCCGGCACAATTACCCTCAGCACGGCAACTCTGACGGCAATTATTATGGAAGTAGGAGAAAGTATCTACCGTGCTGGGTTTAGAAAATTGGTGTTAATGAACTCCCACGGCGGACAACCCCAAGTCATGCAAATGGCGGCGCGGGATTTACACGTTCAGTATGAAGACTTTTTGGTATTTCCATTGTTTACTTGGCGCGTGCCTCATATTACTAAAGAATTATTAACACCGAAAGAAGCAGCACTAGGAATGCACGCCGGAGATGCCGAAACTAGTATTATGCTGTCGCTGTTGCCAGAACAAGTGCAGTTAGAAAAAGCCGTTGCAGAGTATCCGCCAGAACAGACAGAAAGTAGTTTACTGAGTTGGGAGGGTAAGTTACCTGTGGCTTGGGTGACGCGAGATATCAGCAAAAGTGGAGTCATTGGTGACGCTACAACCGCAACTAAAGAAAAAGGCGATCGCATTCTCGAATCTGTAGCTAACGGTTGGGTACAAGTTATTCAAGATATTTACGCTTTTCAACAACCAAAAGTTCAAAGTTAATAACTAGGTGGACACAATTATTTATAAGACGCATTTCGACTCCGCTCAATGCTCAGTAGCCTGACTAAAAGAGGGTTGAGCGACTTGCCCTGAGCGGAGTCGAAGGGAGTCGAAACCCGGTAATTTCAAGTTAGGTTTAATTTAGTCCTTCTACTTAGATCCGCCACAGCATCGATAGTAGTTCTATCAGCTTGTTGACGGTTGGTGCTCAAAAGTTAACATTCAACAAGCTGATATTTTTCACAACTCAAATAGGATTGCGATAAATTTGTTAATCTAAGAATAATAGAAATAGTACTGGCTTAGCTAGTTAAAATCTCTCGGAAAGTAAGTTCCTATTGAAAATTTTATCAGAAAAAGAATTATGACGGCCTTTGAACCTCAAAGCATCCGCTCTTATAGCCAAGAAGATGTACAACAAATTCTAAACCTAGCGATCGCTCGTCAAGCTGATGATAAAGATACAGAATTTTCTTACGAACAGATATTAGAAATTGCTGCTGAGTTAGAAATTTCACCTGAGTCTTTAAAATTAGCAGAACGCGATTGGTTGCTCCAACAAGGTCAAGCCCAACAACGAAAAGCTTTTGACGCTTACCGCAAGAGAAGATTTCAAAAACGTCTAGGCAATTATGCAATTGTCAATGGCTTTTTGATACTCATTGATTTAATCGCTGGTGGTGGAATTTCTTGGTCGCTGTACATTTTACTATTCTGCGGACTGCCAGTAGGGCTTGATGTCTGGAATACCTTTCAAATCAAAGGCGAAGAATACGAAATTGCATTCCAGAAGTGGAATCGCAAGCATCAAATTAAGAAAACCATCAGTACAGTTTTAAATAAATGGTTTAGAGCGTTTCAGACTTATTAAATTTAGTGCTGAAATACCCCACCCGCGCTATCGCGTACCCTCCCCTTAGTAAGGCTACAGCGTACACACATCTCTGTAGGAAACCAAAATCCTCGTAGATCCGTCATTATCCTCCTTAAAAAGGAGGACTTTGAGAAGTTTTTGCCCCCTGAAAAAAGGGGGTTGGGGAGATCGAAAGTTTACGGCGCAACTTTAGAAGACTGTGTATACACCGTAGCCTTACTAAGGGGAGGGTTGGGGAGTGTACCTCATTTAGTTGCAAAACGCTGTAAATATTCAATTATAGTAACTGCAAACTTTTTCTCATTTTCACATGGGGAATGCCAGCTTCTTCAAATATTTCCCCTTCTTCTACAAAGCCCAATTTTTGGTATAAATCTTTGATATACTCTTGGGAATGAATCACAACTTCTCGAATATTTTTACTAGCTAGAAACAAGAGTGCATTTTCCATAATTTTCTTACCAATGCCTTGCCCTCTAGCTATAGACAAAACAGCAAGTCTTTCGATTTTGGCGGTTGCATCATCTAAATATCTAATTCTAGTAGTACCCACAGGTTTATTATCTAAATAAGCTATTAAATGGTGAGATGTTTCATCTTTACCATCAAACTCTAAAGCAGGATCTACGCCTTGTTCTTCCTGAAAAACTGATTTTCTAATTGCAGCGATCGCTGGAAATTCTTCAGGTATTTTAGCAACTTGTATAACTAAATTACTCATCAAAGTTTCTCTAATTTTAAAATATTAAAAAAGGTGGGTTTTCCCCACCTAATTTTATACTTTAATAGACCTCTTGCATAAATCAAAAAGAAGAACCCCACCCCGCCAAAGCTACGCTTTGTCTCCCCTCCCCTTGCTAAGGGGAGGGGTTGGGGGTGGGGTTTTGCAAGAGGTCTAATCAACTCCGTCAATTGGTGCAAAACCTTGGCGCTGAATATTTTCTGTAACTGCCCGTGGTTCGAGGAATTGCAATAGGTAATCAGGGCCTCCAGCTTTAGAACCGACTCCAGAAAGTTTGAATCCACCAAAGGGTTGCCGTGCAACTATAGCACCTGTGATGGTGCGGTTAATGTACAAATTCCCGACTTCAAATTCTGTCTGCGCTTGCTGAATGTGGGAAGGTGTTCGAGAATAAAGTCCTCCAGTCAAGGCATAGTTAGTTCCATTGGCCACTGCTAAGGCTTCTTGAAAATCTTTCACCCGAATTACCGCTAGCACAGGGCCAAAAATTTCTTGTTGGGAAATAACTGCATTGGGGGATACTTCACTAAAAATCACAGGGCCGATAAAATACCCGTGTTCCGGTGCTGGTAACTCCAAGGCTAGTTGTGCTTCTGCCTTACCCTTTTCAATATACTCGCGAATGCGATCGCGGGCATTGGCATCAATTACCGGGCCGACTTGGGTACTAGGTAACTCTGCTTCCCCAATGTTCAGAGATTTTGTAGCTTCCACCAACCGCTGCACAAAGGTATCATAAATCGGTTCCAGCACAACTACCCGCGAACAAGCAGAACATTTTTGGCCGCTATAACCAAATGCTGACTGCACTACCCCCACAACTGCTTGGTCTAAATCAGCACTTTCATCGACAATAATTGCATTTTTACCGCCCATTTCAGCAATTACTCGCTTCATATGCTTTTGTCCGGGTTTTAGCGTGGCTGCATCTGCGTAAATTCGACAACCTACTTCTTGAGAACCAGTAAAAGCAATTACGTGTGTGTCTGGATGATTTACCAAATAAGCGCCGACTTGGGAACCCTTACCAGGTACGTATTGAAATACACCTTGAGGAAAACCAGCATCAACTAAGATTTCTGTGAGTTTGGCGGCAATTACAGAAGATGTTTCCGCAGGTTTGAGGAGGGTGCAATTGCCGGAAACCAAGGCTGCAACTGTCATACCACAGGCGATCGCCAGCGGAAAATTCCAAGGAGAAATCACCACAGCAATTCCTCGCGGCTGGTAAATATAACGATTAGTTTCACCTGGTATGTCGTAAATAACACCTTTATCTAACCGTTCCATCTCATCGGCGTAGTAGCGGCAAAAATCTATCGCCTCGGAAACCTCTCCATCAGCTTCCTTAACTGGTTTTCCAACTTCCAAAACCATCCAAGCTGAAAGTTCGGCGCGGCGTTGTTCCATCAAATCAGCGGCTTTTCGCAAAATCCTAGCGCGTTCCTCAACTGGTGTTTTCCGCCACCCAGGAAACGCCGCCTTAGCAGCTTTCATTGCTTGTTCGGCTTGTTCAACACTAATTAATCCGACTTTCCCAACTACCTCACTAAAATTAGAAGGATTGAGAGAATCAACAAATTCCGCCGTATTCACATACTCCCCATTAACCAGCGGTAAATAAGTTTTACCCAACTGTTGACGAACACTTGCAAAAGCCTCCACCGCCTTCCTTCTCCCCTCCTCCTCAGCATAATCCGTATCCGCCGCCCCAACAAAACCTCCGTTTTCCTCTCTGCGCCCACCGAAGTTCAGATCGGCGGAAGCCGCCGCTCCGACTTCTCTCTGCGCCTCTGCGTGAGATACATCCACAACAGGCGCCGCCAACAACTCCTCAATTGGTCTATTTTCCAAATTTTGCCGTAAGAAAGAACTATTAGCGGTATTTTCCAACAACCGTCGAATCAAATATGCCATTCCAGGCAATAATTCACCGTAAGGACAGTAAACCCTAACCCGGTAACCCCTATCAACCAAAGCCTTGGCGACTTTATCACCCATACCGTAGAGGACTTGCAATTCAAAGCGACGGCGGGGGACATTTAAACTTTCGGCTATGGCAATGGCGCGAGCGTGCGATCGCACATTATGGCTACCAATGGCAGAATATACATATTGATGATTTTCTAGCAATAACTGAGTGATGGTTTCAAAGTTAGCGTCAGTTGCCGCTTTATCATTGTAAACTGGCTGCGGCCAATGCTTCTGTGCTGCTTTAATAGTTTCCTGATCCCAATATGCGCCTTTTACCAAACGGATTGTTAGGGGATAACCGCGCTGTTTTAACCAAGAAATGACGTTTTTAACATCTTCTTCGCTATCACGCAGATATGCTTGGATTGTAATCCCAATGTCTGTACGTTGCCGGAACTCTTCTTCTACTAAGAGTTTTTTCAAGATATTCAGAGTTATGTCTTTATAGGCATACTGTTCCATATCAAAATGGACAGCTGCGCCTAATTCTTTGGCACGACGTAAGAGAATACGAATGCGATCGCTAACTCGTTGTTCACTACCTTTAGCATCTAATGGGTCAAATTGCGAATAAAACGCCGTTAACTTCACAGAAACCTGCACTTTTGGTAGCGGTTCGCCATCTGCCTCATCAATAGCTGGTATGACTGCCCAATTCTTCGATGCCTCTACCAATTGTTGCATTAATTCTAGATAGCGTTCTAGATAAGATTGCGCTTCGGCTTCAGTAATTACCGCTTCACCAAGTAAATCGATGGTGAAAGCCATTTTTTCTTTTCGCAGCCGTTCAACTGTTTTGATGACTTGTTTAATATTTTCCCCAGCAATATATTTATGAGCGAGAGTTTCAACCGCCGTACCAACGGTTGTAGCCGCAACTTGCCCTGGTACAGAGTCGGGGTTAGCAAAGTTTAGCATTCCCTTCAAAGCTGCTGGTAATTCTACAGATTCATCGCCTAAATATTCCTGTAAATGAGAGGCAATTTCTGACTTACTGTGCAAAGCAGGTAGCGTATCTATAAACCGAAATAATTGCACCCGCAACCCAGGATTACTCATTGCCCAAGCTAATAATTTATCATCCCACCGCATTTGATCCCGTAGGGAAGCAAAAAACGAACGATTTTCTTGGGTAGCTGCTAGAAGTTGTTTAGCAATTTCTTGAGTTTTAGCTTCGTAGGTGCTTGTTTGTACTTGTAATACCACTGATAATAAACTCCTTATTCAAGACAAGGTTTTTTTATAAAACCTGTGTCTTCTATTTTGACGCTTTAATTATATTGGGGCATTGGGCATTGGGCATGGGGAGCAGGGGAGCAGGGGAGAAGTGACAATAATATTTTCCCTCTGCTCCTCTGCCCCTCCGCCCCTCTGCCCAATGCCCAATGCCCAATGCCCAATACCCAATACCCCATACCCTATTCAACCACTGACAAGTGTTATCCTTTTGTTGATATATTTTTAACTCGATCGAACAGATGTTGCAGCACAAGATTTTAGCTCAGCCATACTAGGAGTGGGGATACCAACGCTATGTTTACAGAAAACCTCACCCAGATCTTATTTTCTAACTGGCAACGCACACTCCAGCCTTTTGGCGTTGATGAAGTAGCGGCTGATAAAGCCTTTAATCAGTTGGTTACAGCTTACTCTAGCAGCGATCGCCATTACCACACGCTCAAACACATTTATCGCGTCCTCACCACGATTGAAATTTTGCAAGGTTACACCAATAATTTAACTGCCGTTCAATTTGCTGCCTGGTTTCATGATGTAGTGTATGACACTCAGGCTGAAGATAACGAACAAAAAAGTGCGGACTATGCTCTTGAATTGTTGAGTAGTTTAGGTATTTCAGAAAGTACCATAGCTAGTGTTACTAATCTAATTCTCAACACCAAAGAACACCAAGCTGGCGTGGATGACTTTGATAGCCAAGTCTTACTTGATGCAGATTTAGCAATTTTTGCTAGTAGTCCAGTTGATTATACAGAATATGTCTATGCTATTCGCAAAGAATATGACTGGGTGCCAAAAGCAGAGTATATCGCAGGGCGGCGGCAGGTTTTAGAAAGATTTTTAAAGCGATCGCATATTTACTTTACGCCTTTAATGCTGGAGTTTGCCGAACCGTTTGCCCGCAGTAATATTCAGGAGGAAATTAAGTCTTTAGCTTCAGGATATGATTTTTGATTAAGATTATGTAATGACTTGGGATATTTTTCGTCATATTAAGTGCGATCGCACTTTCTAATTCTCTACTGAAATCTTTATTGCTCCATCATTTCATAATATCGAGCGAGTCTCCTTTCTTCTAGGGTGAATAGCCCTAGAGTTCGGCGATTTGTAAATATTACGCAAAATTTATTGACAATGTATTGATAAATATCATACTAATTAAGTAAATTTGCCGCTTTAATGACAATTTTAAGTGTTCTTACCTCAATCGATTGATCGGCTAGTGGTCTATCGCATTAATTATGATGCGTAATCAAATTTCTGAATTGGTCACTCATCAAAATTAATGATCTCTGGAAAAAGCTTGCAACATTTAATTACAAACTTAATCACTGGATTTATTTGTTTAATTTTCATTAAATTCTTTGATTTTGGTATTGCTTAATCAAGATGTAAAAAAGTGGGGCAAAGTTTAGTACTCCTTGTCTCCCCATAACAAAAGCAAAATCATAGTCGAATTGAACAACTTCGACATCTTGTATGAGTTGTAAAAACTCGATTTTTGACAACTACTCAGCAAGCATCTAAATTTTTCGCCTCTAAACTGCATTTTCCCAGCGTGGTTAAAACTAACCACCGTCACCCCATCAGGGTGATGAGTTTATGGCTAACCAAACTAAATCTATTTAGCATTACTCCCTGACTAATAAAAAATAAGCACAGGAGAAAAAATCATGGCTAATTCATCATTCAACCTCTCTGGCCTGAATGGTAAAAATGGCTTTGTCATCAACGGTATTGCTGCAAATAACGGCTTAGGCTACAGAGTCAGCAATGCAGGGGACATCAATAACGATGGCATTGAAGACCTGATTATTAGGGGAAATAACAAAAATTATGTGGTGTTTGGGAAAACAAATCTTGGCAGCAGTGGCACTTTCAACCTTTCATCTTTAAACGGCACTAACGGCTTCACTATTAACAATTCAGGTTCTCCGGTTAGCAATGGGGGGGACATCAATAACGATGGTATTGATGATTTACTGATTTTTGACGACAGAGAAGTGTATGTAGTATTTGGGGCGACAAATCTCGGCAGTAACAGCACTCTTAATTTCTCGTCTATTAATGGCACTGATGGCGTTGTGATTAGTATTTATGGTGAGGATATCTCACTTAGCTATTCTGAAGATATCTCACTCAGCAATGTAGGGGACATCAATGGTGATAGTATTGACGACCTAATTTTTAACAGCGTTTTTACCTTCATCACCCCCGACCGCGAGGGTGACGTTGGTTATATTGGTTTTAGCTCTGTGCTGTTTGGAGGCAGTAATGTTGGCACTAATGGCTTCTCCAGCCAATATACCAGATTTAGCAAAGTAGGAGACATCAACGGTGATGGCATTGATGACTTGATTGTTAATGGCAACTATGTCGTCTTTGGGGCGACGAACATAGGTGGTAATGGTTTCATTAATGTGTTTGACCTATATGATAATTATGATGGCTTTGCCGTTACTAGCTTCACCGATGGCTCCGTCCTTTATCCCTTCTTCATCATTAATGCCAAAGCAGGGGACTTCAACGGTGATGGCATTGACGACCTAATCGTTGGCTCACTTGGGCAAACCTATGTAGTGTTTGGTGGAACGAATCTGGGCAGTAACGGCACCCTTGAGCTATCAGACTTAAATAGCACTAATAGCTTCGCCATTAATGGTAATAGCGCTAATACCTTCGCCTTTACTAACCTTTCAGGATACCAAGTCAGCAATGCTGGGGATATTAACGATGATGGCATTGATGACTTGATTTTTGGTGCGAGTAATGCTGATCCCAACGGCAAAACTGATGCTGGGCAAACCTACGTAGTGTTTGGGGGGAAGAATCTGGGCAGTAATACCCCCCTCAACCTCTCAGAGTTGAATGGCAGCAATGGGTTTATTATTAATGGTATCAATGCAGGCGATCGCTCAGGTACCTCAGTCAGCAAAGCGGGAGATATTAACTTCGATGGTGTTGATGACTTAATTATTGGCGCACCTGAAGCCGATCCCAACGGTAATACTAATGCTGGGCAAAGCTATGTAGTTTACGGCAATGCTGCTCCTACCCTCGACCTCAACGGTGCTGGAGCAGGCATCAATTATACTGCGACTTTTAGCGGCACTCCTGTAGCTGTTGTTGACACTACCAAGCTCACCGTCGCTGACACTAACACCTCCACTCTCACGCAAGCTAAAATTACCATTACCAATCGCCAAAATGGCACAGCAGAAAGTCTCAGTACTAACACCGTTGGCACCAGCATCAGTGCAACTTACAACACTACTACTGGCATCCTCACCCTTACTGGTACAGATACGCTAGCGAATTACCAGAAAGTTTTGCGGACGGTAACTTACAACAACACTGCTGCAACTCCCAACACTACTGCCCGAATTATTCAGTTTGTTGTAGATGACGGACAAGCTCACAGCAATACTAGTAAAGTTGCTACTACTACGCTCAACGTAACAGTTACTCCTCTCAATGTCCCAGGAACCACTGGTGCAGATACTCTGGTTGGCTCAGCTGGTAACAACATCATTGATGGTAAAGCTGGCAACGATATCCTCACAGGCAGTGGCGGTCAAGATAAGTTTATTATTCGCCGAGGTGATGGCAATGATACCATTAACGATTTTGGTGGTGTCGGTAAAGGCACAAATCCATCACAGGCGATAATTGCCAATGTTGACACGCTAAAATTTCTTGGGGCTGGCTTAACTGCTCAAAATCTGTTGTTGACTCAAAAAGGCAACAACTTAGAAGTCACCTTTGAAAATGTTTCTAATACTAAAGTCACTCTGAAAAACTTTCAGTTAGAAAACCTGGATAACCTGAAAGCTTCTGGAGCAAGACCAGCCATTGGCAATATCCTGTTTGATGGCCAAACTAGCATCATTGACAGTTTTAATGTTCTTGATGCCAACTCTACCGATACGACCATCGGCATCAAATACACAGTAACTTTCCTCAATGACTTGAATAACAATCTTATAGGTTTAGACAACTCCGCTGATGTCATCAATGGTCAGGGGGGTAATGACAAAATTGATGGTAAGAGTGGCAACGACTTACTGCGGGGTGGTGTAGGCAATGATAGTCTCACAGGTGGTTTAGGCAACGATACTCTTGTCGGCGGTGCTGGTAATGATGTTCTTACAGGTGCTCCGGGTGCTGACTATTTCGTTTACAACACCAATGCTGGCTTTGTTAGTTCTGCTGTTGGTCAAGATACTATTACTGACTTCAACCGCTTTCAAGGTGACAAGATTATCCTAGATAAGACTACTTTCACTGTTATTACTTCTGCTGTAGGAACCGGTTTTAGTAATGCCAGTGATTTTAAAGTCACTACTAATGGCGCAACCAGTACAGCAAAAATTGTCTACAACCCTGTGACTGGACAGTTGTTTTACAATCAAAATGGCAGTTCAGCTGGTTTTGGCAGTGGTGGTCTATTTGCCACCCTTAGTGGTGCCCCAACTCTGACAGCATCAGATTTTGTGGTGCAAGCGTAATTTGTTTAGAATAGGAAACTCCAAGCTTGGAACAATAAAACTCCAAGCTTGGAAGATTGAGCTTTCATTAACGTCTACTACCGCCACGATTAGGCACTTCAGTTTCTTCTTGTTTTGTTTTAAGTGCAAATACTTGTTGATGCTGTGGCTGTTGAATTTTTTGCAGTGCAAATTTGGCACGGGTACGAACTCCGAGATCTGCATCTGTATCTAACATTTGCTGAAGTCGATCTTTAATACCTGAGGCTCGATTTGGTAAGGTAATTGCGATAGCCGTTGCTAGTGCTTCTAAACTCGTGACTACTGCATAGCGCACCACCCACTCTGGATCTTCAGAAATTAATAGTAATGCCTCTATTACCTGAGTCTGCACAGATTCGATTTTTTCTGATGGTAATTGATACCAACGCAATGTGCCTAATCCCCTAGCTGCGGCCCGCCGCACGCTCAAGGAAAAATCGGTTTTTGCAGCCTCTAGCAAAGTGTCCAACGCCCGTAAATCGCCAATTCCGGCCAAGGCGCGAATTGCCCAGGCTCTAGCGCCATAATTGTAGTCATCAATTAGTTTCAATAGCGGTGCGACTGCGGGTTCTCCGATGGCAATCAATCCATCTACCGCCGCCACTGCCGCCCCCGGATTATTGTAGCCCAAAGCTGCAATCAAAGTGGGAACAGATTCTTCTATACCAGCGGCTGCTAGCTCTTGAACTGCATCTAACAAGCGATCCGATGAATCTGCTTGTTCCACAGCACGAATCAATATTTGGGCAAGTTCACTGTTATCCATATTAATTTCACGAGTCATTATCGGTCAGGCAATTGTAGCTTAATTTATCCGTAGTTTGCATTATGTTGAAACCCCCTAGCCCTAGTTTGACAATTGGGTTGGGGGTTTATGCACGATTGAAATTTTATTTTTAAGTATTAATCACAACCAATTACTAAGAAATTATGACTACAATAATGAGTCCATCAAATTCATCACTTTAATAGCACCTGCTGATAAAGTGCTTGTTGCTGTATGATTAACTTGATGTTCCAGTAATCCTTTGAGAGAGATTAGTTTGAGGCTATTTTCTGCCAAAGTCTCGGCTATAGCCTCGGCTGCGGGTAGATAGCCAATGGCTCCCAAGTCTGCCAACACAGCTCGACGCAGTTGCAGTTTTTCACCTGCCAAAGCCTTTACCAGCCGTTCTCCATAAAGTGATTCTTGGGTTAACTGATACATGGCTCGTGCGGCCGCATATTGTACCAGTTCTATGGGATGCTCTAAAAAGGGTTTGACCAAAGGAATCGACTCAGTAGCCCCCAAGCTTCCCAAGGCTTCGATAATTGCGTCGTAGGGTTGGGATAAATCTGGCTGCTGTGATTTTAGTTGCTCTCCCTGCAAACCTGCTTTTAATAATTCAATCAGTGCAGGAATACAAACCGCATCGCCCAGCATATCTAAAGATTGGGCTGCTGCTTCCCGGACATAAAAATCTGAGCAGTCTAAACAAGCAATTAAGGGTTTTACTGCTTGGCGATCGCCAATTTTCCCTAATGCTCTAGCTGCATTCCGCCGCAAAGGATACCCACCTTCTGGCGTCCTGTCGTCTTCATCCTCTAAGGCTGCAATCAGTCTTGTAACTACAATTGGTTCGCATATCCGAAACCTACCCAACCACCAGGCAGCATAAAATCGCAAGCCCAAATCCGTGCTTTGGAGATTTGCGATCGCCTGTTCTACTGTTAACTGTTCTCCTCCAGGTAGCTCCCCTGGAGGAGATAAATCTTCAAATTTCTGCGGATTGGAATTCATCAGAAGGAAGATTTGCTCTATTAGCTATCTGTTTTCGGCTCAAAACTCAATGGCTCAATATTAATTATTTTGCCACCCAAACGAGTAATCCGCTGCATTTCTTGATTCATCCGATTCTCAGCTACTGTGATAAACACACTGCCACTAGAACGAATCGGATAGTTTGTTTTATCAGTTTCTTCATTTTGGCGCAAGCCAACTACTTCATAGCGGAAGTAACGATTACTAGTTGTACCACCAGTTAATTGTCCAACCATAAATCACCTCAGAATCCATTCCAAATGTTTATTAGTCATTTGTCATTTGTCGTTTGTCCTCTCTTACTAAGTTCAGATGCCTTCGGCAACCCCTTCGGGGAACGGAGAAAACCTCCGCTCTGACTTTGCGCTTTGTCATTTGTTGGTTAACAATAACCAATGACCAATGACCAATGACTAATGACCAATGACTAATAACTAATGACTTTAAAGTGGCTTAACGCTGGCGATTTTACCACCTTGTTTTACTACTCTTTGGAAGTAGCTAGATAGTTCTTCATAAGGTAAGATTACAGCTTGATTCACACGACGTGTCTTAGGATATCCAGCTCCAAAAACGCCTGCTACTTCAACGCGGTAGAGTCTGCCTTCTTTACCAAAAGTTCCTGCGCCACCGAAAGTACTGTTGGGGGTTACGCCTTTGGTAGATGCAACGTAGGCAAACCCTGAGGGGCCGCCGGAGGGAGCAATCACAGCAGATGCAGCATTGCGACCTAATTCGCTAGCCAAACGGGAAGATTTGCCTTTTAGTTGCGAGCGATCGCTACTTGCATAGCCGCGATAAAGTTGGAATATGCGGCTAAATCCCACAGTTTTCTGGCCTGTTTGAGTTTCAAAACCGCGATAGTAAGGGACAATATTTTCCCCAAAGTTGGCTTGATACTCTGGCGAATCTATATATGAATCAATGTCAGCATCGTACCCTTCATTTTGGTACAAATCCAAGTGATAGACCACATCAGACTCATCGTAAGGCGCACGACCCAACAAATGTTTGTAGTTCAGCTCGATGACGCGAGTTTGGAAATTGTCGTAGAAAAATTTCTTTTTGTACAGTTCTGATTTAGCTACTTGACGCACAAACTCTTGTACGGTGATTTTGCCATCGCGCAAAATCGATTCCGCACTGATGAGGCGGTCAGCTGCCAATATATAATCATTGCCCAACAACTGACGATAGACAGCAGAAATTACTCTTTCTACATCTTCTTTAGTTGCATTTGGACGTAATTCTACAGGAGCGCTGCCAATAAAAGGTTCTGCTCCCAGACGGGACGCCGCTGTTGTAATCGTCATCTTGAAAATTCTCCTTGAGTAATAGGTAATCAGTATTTATCAGGTAAGTGAATAACGATCGGTAAGGAACTAGGAAGATAAGAGACAGGAGGTTATATTAGAGAAGAGTTTTTTACTTCTGCACTCTTCTCCCTACCTCTGGAGCCTATTTCGTACTCCTATATAGATGCGATTGCCTCTATACCTATTTCCTTAATCCTATTCTTTACTTACACAGCTTGGATGCTAATCACTTTACTGCCTTTACGATTGAGCTGCTGCAATTTACTAGAAAGTTGTTCGTAGGGAACTATCAACTCCCCACTACCGCGCCGTACTACAGCTGAATTGGGAGAAGCTGCTTGCAGGAATCTAATCCGGTATGCTTCTCCACGACTGCCTGTAGACAGACCAGTCAAGGCTCCAGAAGATACTGGATAGATGGGTGAAGCTAGATTCTTAGCTATTTCCCAGGTTAGCTTTCCTTGTTTTACCCCTTGAGCGCGATCGCTATTCGCATAACCCCGATAAAGTTGAAACAGTCGGCCATAGCCAACGTTTTTCTTTCCTACTTGGCTTTTAAAACCTCTGTAGTAGGGCACTATATTTTCGCCAAAGTTTTCTTGATATTCTGATGAGTCAATATAAGAATTTATTTCCGCTTCGTAACCCTTTGAATTGTATAGCTCAACATGGTACGAAATTTCCGACTCATCTTCTGGCGCACGACCTAATAAATGCTTATAATTCAACTCGATAAATCGAGTTTGTGAGTTGGAGTAGAAAAACTTCTCACGATAAAGTTCCGATTGAGCAATGGCCGATACAAAACCCCGGACTGAAATTGTACCTTGCTGTAACAGTGATTCAGCACTCTCTAAACGATCGCTTTCCAGTAAGTATGCATTACCCAAAACCTGACGGTAAGCTGCACGAATCACCACTGCCACATCTGCTTCTGTTCTATCAGGACGTAATTCTATTACTCCTGAGTTTTCAAATGGTTCAATTCCCAGCCTTGCTGCTTGTCCCAAAGCTACCATCCTTAACCTCCTCAGTTTTAACTACAAAACTGAAAACTTTTTAGAAAGTATTTTTCTAATTTTTTAACAGTTAACAGTCTTTTGAAAATAAAACTGCCCGGAGAGGTAAACAACTCATAGAACTTTCTGGTCATAAGAGCTGATTTCCTCTCCGGGCTAAAGCAACACTCTAGCTCAGAGTATTAATTACGTAGTCGATGTAGGAATTTGCTTCAACAGCTGGGTCGCCGCTGAGACCGTGGTTAGCTTTGATGTACTTGAGAGCTTCAATGTACCAGCTAGGAGACAAGTCGAAAGTTTTGTTGATTTCAGCTAAGCCAGAAATCAGGAAATCATCCAAGGGGCCTGTGCCACCAACAACTAAAGCGTAGGTGATAATCCGCAAGTAGTAGCCGACATCACGTACACACTTAGATTTACCGCGTTGGTCGTGCGCGAAGTTGGGGCCTTGTTGTTGGGTGGTGTAGGGGAACTTGTTGTATACAGCTTGAGCTGCACCTTCAGTTAACCGTTGGGCATTAGCACTCAAGGATTTTGCTGCTTGCAAGCTAGCTGGTGCTTGGCGGAAACGACCAAAAGCTACTTGAAGTTCTGTGCTGCTGAGGTAGCGACCTTGAGAATCAGCCGCTGAAATTGCTTCGGTTAGAGGTGTTTTTGTCATTTTTGGTACTTCCCTTTAACAAACTTTTCGTTGAAATTTTGTTTTGTCTTGCGGACAATTATTTCACCCAATAGCAGCGATGCTTGGATTAAGCAACAGCAGCAGCGGCGCGATCGAAGTAGCTAGCGATTTCAGCTGCTAATGCGCTGCAATCTCCTCTGGTGATGCCATTTGGATCGTTAACAATCTTCAAGGAAGCATCTTTGAGCTTTTGAATACCAACAGCAACGGAAGCTCCAGGAGTTCCCAATGCCAAGTAGGTTTCGCGTAAGCCATTGAGAGCGCGATCGTCTAATACGCTGGAATCGCCAGCAAAGATCGCATAGGTTACGTAGCGAAGAATGATGTCCAAATCGCGGATACAAGCAGCAGCGCGACGGCTGGTGTAAGCATTACCACCAGGAGCGATCAATTGAGGTTGTTCTGCCCACAGATCGCGTACCGCAGCAGCAACAATAGCAGACGCATTGCTGGTAATGCGGTTAACTGCATCTGCACGCTTGTTACCATCTTTGACTAGTTCGCTCAAAGCATCTAATTGTGCATCGGTGAGATATTCCCCACGTGTATCGGCTTGGGAAACTACTTTTGCAAATGCATCTAAAACCATTGCGTTAAACTCCTAATTGGCTTGGTTAAGAATTATTTGATGTCAAAACTGAATGGTTCAGCTTTTCTTTTCTGATGTCAGATGCCTGACCATTTTTATGAAAGGTTCACAACGGACATCCAAGGTATAAGTCTACGACCTGTAGGGTTTCGGATTAAAACTTTTGTTACAAAACTTCATCTTAATATGAGAGACCAGAAAACCCGCTAGATTCAGCACCCCATCAACCTTGTAATGTTATTTTCCCTTTCAAATTATTTTTATACTATGATGATGCCTTTTGTTTTATTAAAAATTATTATGTTACCTTGTCTTTTTATTCACTTAACTTAACATAAACATTCGTTTAAGTGATAATACTAGTCCCAAATCAAATACCGCTACCAAAGCGTTTTGGTTAGGGACTGACAATTAAAAAAATAGCCAATTTTGTTGGGCAAAGAGTACCGCATGGTCAAGTATTTGGGTGCGTTACGGCTTTCGCCTAACACACCCTTGTATATTTTATTTTTTGGAAGTCCCTTAAAACAACGCGAGTCTCCAACCAAGGCGCACTTTAAAACAAGACACATAATAAATCGTTGTTTTATGCTATAAATAACGATTTATTATTTTTTTAACCGCTATTTATCTTGTTTTTGCTCGTTAATTCTTTAAATTTTAAGGTAAAGCTAATAAATAGATTGCTTTTATTTGTGGGGCGAGTAAGATGCCATTGGTGTCAAATTAAGCTCAAACTCTTGCCCCACAATCGTTTTACCCCACCCCCAACCCCTCCCCTTGCCAAGGGGAGGGGAAGTTTTGGCTTTAGACAAAACCGGGGTGGGGTAACGCGGATCTTGATGGAGCTTTCCGGCCCGCCCTACAAGGGTTAATTGGATATTTTTTATTGATTGTATATTTACTTACGCGACTAGTAATTTTCTCTCTAAATCAAATAAAAAGCCATGAATATACTCTTCAGTCCATTCATCACCATAGAATCGCTTGAACATTCCTCGTGCAGGGTCTTTTTCTGAGCGATATCTTAGGTATCGCAGTTGTGCGCGTTCAATATCCGCTAGGCTTTGGGAATCAGTTACAGGTTCTGCTTGCTCTACGAAATCTAGGTAAGCTTTGAGATAGTCTTTAAAGGCGGCAAATACTTGAGTTTCCACGACAACAGTTTCCTGGGGACGAGTCCACAGAAAAGCGGGAGAAAAGAAGGGCCGTGCTTCTTCTGGAAAATCGCCACCCCAAGTTAGATGCTGTTGATGGGCATGGAAGATAGGCAGGATCGGTTGGGTATACTTTGCCTGATATGCTGGATCGTCTCGGAATAGCGGTTGCATATCCAAGGCTATGAGGTGTCCTCCTGGTAATGTCACCAAATCTGCCCCAAAGAAGGGTAAGTCGTAATTGAGGTGTGGGAAGATTACGAAGTTCAGTACTTGGAGGGAGTTACCACCTTGTACGTGTGCTGCTCGAATTTGCCGTAGTTTTGTGGTTTGAAAGGCATAACTAGTGGTGAGAACCTCTTGTTGGTTCTTGCCTTTCCCCACAGTCGCAACCTTAGATTCAAATCCTTCAGGAATAGGATATGGTTGCAAATCTAAACGCGATCGCATGTAGGCGATCGCATAATCAAGAAATGGCTGATAAAGTGTCATTTGATGTACAAATATAAATTTTGGGCATTGGGCAAACAGGACAAGGGGAAAGGGAAAGGGGTATGGTTCGACCCTTCTCTACGAGAGGCTTCGCCAACGACAAAGCTCAGGACAGGCAAGCTCACCAACCGGGGAAAAGGGGAAAGATTAAATTTATTCCTTTTCCCTTTTCCCTTTAACCTTTTCCCTGCCCCATGCCCCATGCCCCTTGGCTTACCTTCTGCTGAGCGCTAAAGGTACAGCATCTTCAAATAAGAACTCGTGGAGAAAACGCTCTGCCCATTCATGGCCAAAGTAACTGCTAAATAAACCGGATGCTGGATCGCGGTCTGCACTATATTGGTCATAGTCTTTTTGAGCTTTGACAATCCGCTGGATATCTTCTGGATCTTGGAGCGGCTCGGCTTTTGCTAACATTTGCCAATACAAGTTTAAGTAATCCTGAAATGCTTCAAAAACTCGCGTTGCTACTGTTTGAGGATCTGTTTTGGCAAATAATAAGTACTTAGAAAAGTACTGATTAGCATCGTAAAACTTCATTTCTAAGTTTTGCGACAGATCTGGGTATTTTTCATGCAGAGATTTCAGCGGCAGTATGTATTTTTTCTGATAATCTTCATCTTGGAATAAAGGCTGAAAGTCAAGAACAATCAGGTTCTTAATTTTACCAAAGGATAAAAAATCAATCCCTAATAAAGGTAAATCGTAGTGATGGCTGGGATAAATGACGCTGTTAAAAATTTGGGCGCTCTCCCCGGCATCAATGTAGGTATAGCGAATTTTTCGCAACTCTTGACATTGGTGACACCAACTGCGGATGGTTGCTGGGTTTCTGCCGCGATCGCTAACTTTGAATTCCAAACCAGGAGGAATGTCCCTACTTTGTAAATCAAACCGTTCAAATAGGTCTTTTTCTAAAAATTCCAGGAAAGGCTTATACATACAGCATGACTCATTAACCCTTGCATGAAAATAAAGTATGTGAATCATGCACGTCTCATTTCTTAGAAACAAAGCAACATTCCTTAATGGGGAATAGGGAATGGGGCATGAGGCAGGGAAAAGGTTAAAGGGAAAAGGGAAAAGGAATAAATTTAATCTTTCCCCTTTTCCCCGGTTGGTGAGCTTGTCGAACCATACCCCTTTCCCTTTCCCCTTATCCTCTTCCTATCCCCTAGCATGATTTTGAGCGATCATTTGCTCTAGCACTTGTTGAGAAACACAACGACGCTCGGAACAATAAGCTATCAAGTTGATTCCGTTCATCATTCGCACGCTACTAACTCTGACACGAAAATCATCCGTCACAAACCAACAACGTTCTTGTCCTTGGTTGTTGTCATAATCAGTAGCAATCGTCAGCACTCCATCATGAGCAAATTGATATCGACTGATAACCGGAATGCTCTCTACATAGCCTTGATTGCGGATTAATTTCCCAGAAAGCCTCGTTTCATCGTCAGGAATGTCAACCAAAATGGCAGCATTATCGGTGTTGGGCGGTCTTGTGTCTAGGTTAGCTTGCCATGCAAAGCTAGCACCTCCGGTTGCTTTATCTGGCTCTATTCCTTGTGCTTTACAGACTTCTTGGACTTTGGGATCGTCTTTTTCGATGACTGTAACGATTAAATTCGACTCACCGGACTCATCTGCGGCTGAGTCAAAGTGATGAACCGAACGCTCTGTAAACCAAATGCCTTCACTTTTACGGAAGAAGTCAATCATTGACAAAGGTGGTATCATATGCATCTATTTGGAAACCTCTTTTTAAAAGAATACTTTTGGCAAAATTTTGTTTGTCATCTTAGCGATCGCTATCTGATGGAAACAGGCAATGGGCAATAGGCAACAGATTTTTTCACCAATGATTTTGGATTGCTGTACTACCTTTTGTATTATTTGTATTGTTTGGATTAATTATTTTGTTGTTATGTAAAATTTACAGATGACAGCTTGCATTTTATCTTTTTTGGTTCCTTGAGTGAAAGAATTATTTAAATAGGTTTTGTTAGTTTCATATCTGATGACAAATAGTGAAATTCACCTGATTACCAGAGAACGCCCCAGTCCAACTCCAGAAATCTTAACAGCCCTCAAAGCAGGACTTCCTTTAGAAAAAGTAGATTTGAGTGAATTCAATCTGCGGGGAGTTGATTTAAAACAAGCTAACTTGAGTCAAGCCAAGCTACTAGGAGCCGACCTCAGCGGGATGGTCTTGAGTGATGCAAATCTCGATGGAGCCGATTTGCGAGGTGCAAACCTGCAAGGAGCGGATTTGAGTGGAGCGAATTTGCAGGGAGCTTATTTAAACCGTGCTGACCTCCAAAAAGCCAATCTCAGTGGGGCAAATTTGCAAGGAGCTAAACTGCAAGTAGCGTGTTATGATACACAGACAAAATGGCCTGAAGAATATAACTACAAAGGTTCGGGAGCAGTTGGGCCAGGTGCTAATCTTAATGGCGCTTATCTCAACACGGCTTTTTTACGCAATGCAGATTTGCAAGGGGCTAATTTGCGCGGAGCTTACCTCAGCGGTGCCGATCTGACTGGAGCAAATTTACAAGGGGCGGCTTTGAGTGGTGCTGACTTGAGTAAAGCCTATTTGACGGGGGCTTGCTTGCGGAATACTCGATTAACTGGAGCCAATTTGCAGGGTACAGATTTGCGAGCAACCGATCTGACTAACGCAGAAATGGAGCATCTTGAGAGTATTGCCGGGGCAGATTTTAGTCTTGCCCAAGGACTGACAGAAGCAACCAAAGCTATGCTTGGCAGCCGTCCAGCATCAGAACTCGATGTTTGGAACGCTTACACTCGCAAAACAACTCGTGAAAGTTTAAGTGGGTGAACAAAAGTTATGAGTTATGGTAGGCAATAGATAAAGAAAGTCTCTTGGCGCTGGGGTTTGACGATGGCAAGCAGGGGGAGCAGGGGGAGCAAGAAAAATGATTTGTATCAATAATTTCGTGAAATAGTATTGGTATAAATTACATATTCTGAGTTGTTTTACACAGCTTCCCACTTCTGTTTGAGAAGGGCTAAAAATGTAGCGTATCCTTCGGAAAAACCGGGCGGATCGGGTAGAACATATTGGGGAAATTCTTTATACGATCGCCAAGGTTCAGAAGCATGATGCCGTAAATACAAGGCACATTCTGAGGAACCTGGTAATCGCCAAGTCATTTGACCAGTTGGTATATCAGTCACAAATCTCTCCCGAACTCGAAGAATTTGATATTTTATTCTAGATTTTCGCAAAATGCCCGGATATTTTGCTCGAATTTAAGATAAAATAAAGTATTACCTATATATAGGTTGAGTTCGTTCGCATCATTAAGTTTATTCACAAAAATCTTAAACCAGTTCGCTTTGCTATCGTGGCAACAAGTCTTCTAAAGCAGCTCCCACAACTCGGTGATCGTTATCTTGTCTGAGTTGGTTGAGGGCTGCTTTTGCTTGAGGTTCGTCAAATCGTTTGAGGGCGTAGGCAACCCGCACGCGCATCCGCCAAGATTCAGTATTTACCAAGCTGAGTATTTGAGACAGTGCTGCAACATTTAGGGTAGAGCCAGCCAGTAAGCCTAGCGCATCAACAGAGGATTCCTGGACTGTAAAATCTTCATCTTTTAAACCTTGAACGCAGATATCAAATAATTCTTCAGGACAATCCATTTCCGCGATCGCTGCGAGAATAGTACGACGGACTAACCAGTGGTCATCCTGATAATATGTCAAAACTAGATGAGAAACTGCTATTCTCCCAAATAGGGATAAAGAATTTGCTGCCTCAGCTCGCACGTTGGGTGTATCGTCGAATTTCATAATTTGGATCAAAGCAGCAAAAGATTCTGCTGATTGTTGGCTACCCAAACCCCTTGCCACAAAGGAACGCACCAAAAATTCTGAGTCATGGAGTTTACTGGTTAACAGAGGGACTGCAACTTCTGATCCATACTCTTTGAGCGCGGCGATCGCTTTCAAACGATACTGAAAATCTGGATTCTCCAGTTGAGCTTTAATTTTATCGATTTCCATAACTACATTTATTAAGGTCATTCTTTACTTTATTTTACAAATGTCAAAAAATAGCGATCGCATTTGGGAAGATTACTAGGGAATGGGGATTAGCGATTGGGGACTGGGAGATGAGGGACACAATAACAAATCAGGACTTACGCAAAATCATGAAAAAACGAACCGCAAAGGACGCAAAGGACACAAAGAAATAAGAGTTTCAGAGAGTTTTTACGTAAGTCCTAACAAATGACAAATGACAAATGACCAATGACAAATGACTCAACTAACCGAAACTGTTAAGCAATTAATAACCAAAGCCAGAATTGTCAGCTTTGCACAGTGGGAACAATCCCATCCTCCAGCAGCGATCGCTATATTCCAAGCTGCGGATGATAATCTTCGCTATTTGAGTGACGAAGATTTATTAGAGATCCAAACTTTATCACCTAATTATTCTGCCTTAATTCCTGTTGCACAGTTATTGCGCGATCGGGCAGCCGAAATCGTTGATGAAGCAAGAGTTCAGGTTTTGCTGACTTATCCTGAAATTATCGAGCCTGGGGGAGGTCTTTATCCAGCTGAACGCGCTCAAGCTTGCTGGCGAGATTTTTGGCATTTTCTTCGCTGCATCACCTATGGTATCGCGGGTAGCCACGCTGAATATACTAGTCCCACAGGACTGCACTATATGAATTTGCTTTATCAGGAATTACAAGTTCCCTTGGATGCAATGGTTTTGGGCTTAAAAAGTATTAAAGCTGCTAGTTTGAAACGCTGCCAAGCCAATGACCAAGAAATTACTCCTTATTTTGACCATTTAATTACCCAACTAGCTGCTTTCCAAATTCAGCGCTAAAAAGTTATGTCATTTTAGATATCAAAAAATTGGCGTTGCTGATTTCATGTATGAAAACGATTGTGCATCACATCAAAATCCTTGTAGAGACTAGCAATTGCAACGTTTGTGCATCTGGATGCATACCGCAATGCCTTAAGGTATCGATAAAGTACTAAAAAAAACTTAAATTTCTCTCAAGTATCATTTAACTTAACAAATTTTAACAAATATCGCTTCGCGATCGTATCAGAATGTGTAAAGGCATAATGATGTAAAAAATTCAAAAAACTTGAATTATGGACGTTCAGAGCAATTTTTAAGGCTCTAGCTCTCCCTCTTGTTTAAAGTCATGTAAAGTTTTTTAACATCTGCTGAATATCATTCTCATAAAATTTAGTTGTTAACTGGGAGATAGTTTGAATGGCTTTCGGACCAGCATCACGATTAGGGGTCGCTTTATTTGAAGACACCGATCCCGTCGATCTGTGGCCAGGTCGCTCTAATGAGGAAATTGAAACCATAATTAGAGCTGTCTACAAGCAAGTTTTAGGCAATGCCTATGTTTTAGAGAGCGAGCGGGTAAGTGTTCCGGAATCCCAACTCAAACGGGGTGAAATTAGCGTTCGTGAGTTTGTGCGTCAAGTCGCTAAGTCGGAACTTTATCGCTCGCGCTTTTTTGATAGCGTTCCCCGCTATCGGTCGATTGAATTAAATTTCAGACATCTTCTTGGTCGTGCGCCATTGGATCTAGAAGAAACCCGTTCGCATAGCACTATTCTCGATACAGAGGGTTTTGAAGCTGACATTGATTCTTATTTAGACAGCGACGAATACCAAGAGACTTTTGGCGAAAACACTGTACCCTACATTCGCGGCTACAAAACTGAAGCAATTCAGAGCTTGGTTCAGTTTAGCCACTTATTCCAGTTAGTACGTGGTTCTGCTAGCAGCAGTCTCAAAGGTGACTTAGCTGGGAAACAGCCGAAATTGAACAGCTTAGTAATTCAAAACACCCCTAGTCCTGTGGTTTCGCCACTCAGCAAGGGCGCTACATTCCGCAATCCAACATCTACTCCGAGAACCCGTCAAGGCGTGGGAGCAAGTGATGATGGTAAGGTATACCGGATTGAAGTTACTGGTTACAAGGCAAATGTGGTAAATAGTATTTCCAAGTTTCGCCGCAGCAACCAGGTCTATTTCGTACCCTACAATCAACTATCACAAGAGTATCAAAGGATTCACAAGCAGGGTGGTGTAATTGCTAGTATCACTCCGGTCAATTAGAGAATCTATTTACAAACTAAGCTTGGGAAAAGGTACATGGGAAGCATTGTTATAAATTCCCCAAAGGTGGAGCTATGGCCAACTAGCTCTACTGAAGAAGTGGAAGCAGTGATTCGAGCCGTCTATAAACAAGTTTTGGGTAACGCTCACTTGTTAGAAAGTCAGCGGCTCGTAACTGGAGAATCGCAACTGCGCGATCGCAAAATCAGCGTTCGTGACTTTGTGCGAATCGTCGCAAAATCCGAGATTTACCGCAGCCGATTTTTTGAAACCACTGCTCCTTATCGGTTCATTGAACTCAACTTTAAACATCTCTTAGGCCGCGCTCCCCTAGATCAGTCAGAGATTTCTGACCATATCACTCGTACCATTGAAAACGGTTATGATGCAGAGATCGATTCCTACATCGATAGCCCGGAGTATGAGGCTAACTTTGGCGACAACACTGTACCCTACTATCGGGGAAACAGTAGCCAAGTAGGACAAAAGCAAGTCGGTTATAACCGAATTTTTGGTATTGTTCGTGGTGCAGCTGAAAGCTCAAGTACCCTCAAGTCCTCGCAGTTGGTATACTCAGTAGCAACCAACAGTGCTGCTAAAATTAAGTTACCTTCTGTTATCGGTACTACTGAAAAGAGATTTAAGATCCTCGTTCAGGGTGGAAGCGGAAAATTTAATAATCCCCTCCGCCGCGCCACAACCGAGTACATCGTTCCTGCTAGCAAGATTACACCGCAAATTCAGCGGATTAATCGCACTGGTAGCAAGATTGTTAGTATCACAGAGATAGTCTAAAAAATAGGGATTGGGCATTGGGTATTGGTTATTCTCATTGTTTCTCCAGTACTCAGTACCCAATCCCTAATCCCTTATCCCAGGTTTGATAAAAAGTAAAATAAACTAGCATCATATACACTGATTGTAAACTGCTTTTTCAAATCGCTTTTGTAATGAAAATTACTGAATTCTTTGAACTTTCAATTGGACGGTGGCGATCGCAACGTAGCGGCCATCACTTAGCATTCGCCCATTTTGAAGAAGTTTTGTCTACCATTGACATTGAATCTCTATCTACCGACGATCCGGCAGTGCAAGAAGTATGTAAATTATATGACATTGATACTAGCAATATTACTCATCCATTTCGCATGACTTGGGAAGGTGAATCAGACTGGGACGATAAACCAATCTCTGGCAGTACAGTGCTTGTACCAATTCCCGATATTGAAAATCCTTCTAAAGGCAAACTCTTGCGGGAAAAGGGATATGCTGAAACAATCCCGGCAATAGGTAAATACTACCTGAGTGATGATGGCGTTTTTACCCTACTGACACAGTATGACCTCGCTGCGGCTGAAGAACGAATTTGGTTTGCTAACCCAAATCTCCGATTTCGCGTATCGATGATAAAAACCAGCGATGGTAAAGGCGTGACAACCGCTTCCTTTTCTTCAGAAATTCGGTCTTTGTCAAGTTCAACAAGTTAGCAATGTTCGCTGATGACTGTTAACCGCCAACCGTCAACAGTTAACGTCTATAAAAAGTGTTTATGCTTTTTGAGCGTACACCAAATTATCTAATACCAATTTGAAAAAAGAATGCGACAGATACATACTTCTGAACCTTTGTTCTGTTTGGCTTTCTTAATGCGTGAATTTTGAATGCGTGAATTTTAAATTAGTATAATTTTGTCTTGTCACTCCTGAGATTGAATATGACAATAGCACCTAGTGACTCCAACACTAAGTCTAGCGATTTGCTCACCTTAGCTAGTTGGATGGCAGGAGATTTTAGCAATCAAAAGCAATCTTTTGCAAATCCTCAGCTTTACGCGCACATCCACATTTTTTTTCGTCCTTTACCATTTGAGTTTTTTTCTGCGGTCGGTTTTTATTCTGAACAAGCATATGACCACGACTTATGGACACCCTATCGCCAGGGAATACATAAATTAGTAGATTTAGGCGATCGCATTTATATCGAAAATTACAGCTTGAAAGACCCTATACTTTATGCAGGTGCCGGTCGTGAATTAGATATTCTTAAAACCATCACCCCAGGAAGTATCGAACGGCGCTATCACTGTTCAATGATTTTTGTTCGAGAAGGTGAAATGTTTCGCGGTAATGTAGAACCAGGAAATCAATGTTTAATTTCTCGCAATGGCCGCCAGACATATCTTATTAGCGAAGTAGAAATAACTGAGCATACTTGGGTAAGTCTAGATAAAGGCATGGATATTGAAACCCACGAACAAATATGGGGTTCAACTGCCGGGCCTTTGCGGTTTGAAAAACGAGAAAGTTTTGCTGATGAATTGAATGCGGTGAACGCATTATGTTAATTCAGCTCGAATCTGTTAAATCCAAAATGTTACCTCCACTGGCTGAAAAAAAAATGCGCTGCTGGATTCGCAGTCGCCACTTGATTTGTTCGGGTAACTTTTTTATCTTCGAGACATTAGAATATACGACGATTGAAAGGTTTTCTGAATGTGTAGCTTCTTTAGGAGGAACAGTAATATCTGTTGACCCCGTTAATAAAATTTGGATGGGCGATCATCGCCAAGTTATTCTATATCAAGCAAAAGCAAGTTTACACACACCTCATCACACATTGAAACAATACTGGATAAAATACGGTGGTTTCTATACTAGATTTGATGTTCGTTGTTGAGAAATGCCATTGCCAAGCTTGCTTAGAGTTAGAAGTACGCTCTAATTCCTCCCTCAGATAGTTGACGGTTAACTAATCTATCACTGCCAATTTTTGATGTAATTAGTTGTTAGGTATTAACTGTTAGCTATCTAGATTTGTTAGAAAATGTAACTAAAAAATCTCTCAAAACTTGATAACTTATATCCTAATTGTGAAGGGAATTAAAGTTGTTAGTGATAAATTTGAGTAAATATAGAACTTACGCACTGAAGCCTGAAACCTAGATCCCCCTTAAAAAAGACGAAACTTTTAAAGCTTTACTTTTAAGGTGGGTTGGGGGATCTGAGTGCGTAAGTCCTGAAAGAAACACTAACAAATACTGGTATCCCATTACTTTTAAAAATATTGTTTTTTCAAAGGTTGTTGAAAACTATGCCAACTCTTTCAGATGATGAAATTAGACAAAGCCAATATCAAGCATTTTCCGAAACAGCAATCATTGAACTGTGGCCTGGTAGTTCGGTTGATGACATCGAAACTGTGATTCGTGCAGTTTATCGGCAAGTTTTGGGCAATGCTTACGTGATGGAAAGCGAACGCCTCATTGCTCCAGAATCACAACTCAAGCAAGGCATAATTAGCGTTCGTGAGTTTGTGCGTCAAGTTGCTAAATCTGATTTATATCGCTCTAGATTTTTTGATAACGTTTACCGCTACCGTGCTATCGAGTTGAACTTCAAGCATCTTTTAGGCCGCGCTCCTGATGACTACTCCGAGATGATATATCACAGCAACATTTTAGATGAACAAGGTTTTGAGGGTGATATTGATTCTTATGTTGATAGCGAGGAGTATTTTAGTGCTTTTGGGGATAACATAGTACCATATTATCGCGGCTACAAAACCCAAACTGGCAAAAAGATATTGGAATTTACCAATATGCTGCAACTAGTAAGGAGTAACTCTAGCAGCGATAAGAACTTAGCATCAAATAATAAACCTCAGTTGGTGCGATCGCTAATTACTAACACTCCTTACGGTAAACTCAAACCTACGGATGTTGGTGCATTATTAGCTGAATTGTTCAAACCCAAATCTGAATCTGTTGCTGAAGTCAATACATTTGTTGCAGCTAATAAAACAGGCGAACAAAGCTTGCAGCAAAAAATTCAAGAGCAAGAAAATCAGATTACAACTTTACAACAACAATTAGCTGAGTTACGACCATTTGCTACCATCGGTACAACACAATTTACTAGTAGTTCGCAGGTTTCTAGTTTTCAAAGTGCAGATGAATATTCATCTTTGCAACAGCAAGCCGACGCCCAAGCAAAACAAATTACCGCATTGCAAGAGCAAATTGCTGATGCTCGACGCTTGGCGGCAGTTGGAGAAGCCCGTTTAAATAAGTGGCGCAGTCGTGTTTTTAATGGCTAAATTACCCACACAATAAGCTGTTAAGCACCTAATTTGCACATTTAGACAGCACGGGAGCAGAGGGGCAGAGGAGAAGGATTGACGCTTTTTCTCCAAAATCAACAATATGCAAGTTAAATGCGTATTAGCTTAGTCAAGCAAATCGTTTGTAGTGAGGACTTTAGTCCGCAAATATTTCAGCACTAAAGTACTTACTACAAACTTATTCAACTTTTAAAATCTGCTTGTCTGCGAATGGTATTGTTTCGGAGGTCTAGTTAAATCTATACGTTCCCAAATTGCAACTTCGATCTAACGATTAGGTCTGGTTAAATTCAGGCGATCGTAGAGAGACACTTATTTTTTATTGTAATATATTCTTGGCTTTAGCTAATTTGACCCAGTTAGGATATTCAGTCATCAGTAAATCATAAAGTTCTCGATCTGCTATATTTTCTGGATCTTCCAAACTGAAAAAATCAGAATTATCAAGATAGCGATCGCTGATTTCATCAAGTCGTTCTAAAAAACTAAAATCACTTGTAATTGCTTGGGAAAACCAGCCTAAAATTCCTTTACTTTTAACATCTTTACGTGACTTACCAATTGCCATAAATTGCCAAAAAATCGGTTCGTAGGAAGACTCTTTAAGATACTGTTGTGTTTGCGACTCGTCAGAGGTTGCTCCATCTGTAACGAACATGACATAAACTGGTTTATTTAACGAACCAGGATTGTTTTGGCTACTTTTTTTAAAGTTTGGAAAATAGAAATTTCTAATCATATTCATAGCTTGACCATAGTAAGTACCACCTTCAAGGGGATACTGTTTTAGCAAATTTTGAATAAAGCTTTGAAAATTTTCAATAGTCATTTCACCCACATGATGAGCTTTAGCTCCAAAGAGAAATATATCAATAGAGGCGTTATCGTCAAAACGACATCCTAAAGCAAGAATTTTTTCAGCAAACCGCTGAATTTTACCCGAACTATAGAGCGAACCCATTGAACCAGAGATATCAAGGCAAAGCGCAACCTTGGCTTGATGATTTGTCAAATTTACTTTTTGAAGTGATATATCTGCCGTTTTAGCAAGATTAAAAATATGTGGTGCTTGCTGTTCAAGCTTTTTATCTAATGCTATCTTTGCTTGAGTTTTATAGTTTTCTTTTTCATCTTCTTTTTTTTGTTCTTGTTTAGTTTCAACAATGTACTTATCTACAAAACTTTGTAGTCCCGAACTATACCCTTCTCCTACCGCCTGAAATCTCCATTGATTATCCTTTTTATATAAGCGCCCAAATTCCAAAGCTGTCTCTTGAGAAAAAGCCTCTCTTAAGTTGTATCGAGCTAGAGAATTGTTACTTTCGCGATTGTAAATCTTGATAAAAGCATTTTTGATTTGACTAAAATTTTGATTTTTTTCTTGCCCTTGATGAATAGTAACAACAAAAACTATCTCCTGAATAGCTGGATTGACTTTTGCCAAATCAACATAAATCGTCTCATCATCTCCATTACCTTCTCCGGTTCTATTATCTCCTGAATGTTCTAAAGAACCATCGAGCGATCGCAGATTATTGTAAAATACAAAATACTTTTCATCAGGAATTTTACCATCTGCGCCTAACATAAATACCGAAGCATCAATATCATAGGCTTGCCCACCTTGATTTACTTGCCAACCCAAGCCAATAGCTACTTTCTTTAAATTGGGAGCTTCTTGAGAAAGATTAAATCTTCCACCTTTACTTAATTCAATTTCCATTTTCGATACATCCTTAAAATTTGTTATTTTGTTAACTTCACAAATTCTCAATTATGATATTAATTTATGCAAAAAAGGGGGTAACAATAATGAATACCCCCTTTTTATTACTCTCTATAAATAACTACTAAGCCGCATATCGGTCTACGAAACTTTGCAACCCTGCTTTATAACCAGCGCCGACAGCTTGAAATCTCCATTCTCCATCTTTGCGATAAAGTTTACCAAATTCAATTGCCGTTTCTGCGGAAGCATCTTCATCTAATTCATATTTGGCAATTTGTTTTTCTGTTTTATTGTCATAAATTCTAATAAACGAGTTTCTGACTTGCCCAAAGTTTTGCTTTCTTTGTTCTGCTTCGTGGATAGTGACAACAAAAATTATTTCTTGAACGGAAGCATCAACTTTACTCAAATCAATTTGAATTGTTTCATCGTCCCCATGACCCTCTCCAGTTCTGCTATCTCCCTCATGTTTCACAGAATTATCGGGTGATTGTGGGTTGTTATAGAATACAAAGTATTTTTCGTTAGGAATTTTTCCATTAGTCCCTAACATAAATATAGATGCATCTAGGTCAAAAGCTGAACCTGTATCTGTGGCGTTAAGATCCCATCCTAAACCAATTCCAGCATTTATTAAACTTGGTGCTTCTTTTGAAAGATTGATTCTTTCGCCTTTACTGAGGTTAATTGACATGATTACTACCTATTGTTTGAAAATGAATTTTACCTAGAGTTGTTATTGAGTAATTCAATAACTTAGTCAATATCAAAGAATTTTGACTTGTATCATCCAGAAGGCGTGAGATATGAATTAAAACAATCTTGCTCAGTAACTCACTAATGCTCCACTGTCAGTAATTTAAGAGTAAGCTCTCACAAGTCCTTCTAAACCATTAACATTAATGCCATTACCAATAGCTGCCATCTTCCACTCATTATTGTGGTTGTAAATTTCAGCCATAATCATTCCGGTCATTCCTTTATATTCAGATCCCGACAGATTATACTTAGCTAATTCTTGCTTGTTAGATGTATTAACCAGGCGTACAAACGCATTTTTAACCTGGGTAAATTCTTGTTTACGAGCAATACAATCGTAAATATTCACTGTAAAAACCAGTTTGACGATCTCTTTTGGTAGTCGAGCTAAATCTACAATAACTTGCTCATCATCACCGTCTCCTACTCCTGTGAGATTATCACCTAAATGAGTAATAGCTCCAGATTTGTGAGATAGGTTTCCAAAGTAAACAAGGTTGCTTGTATCTCTGATTTTGCCATTTTCATCTAAACACATGACAGAAGCATCTAAGTCACAATCTTGAGTGTTCCTGAAAACTCCAAAAACGCCACCACCTGAACGTTTTGCAGTATCCCAGCCTAGTCCACACATCAGTTTTGTGAGTCCAGGAGCTTCTTTAGAAAGTGAAATACGTTGTCCTTTTTGTAAGTTAATTCCCATGTTTCTCGATGTTAGATATATGGATTGATAAACTCTTATCTATACCGTTAAAGTAACGATTTCAAGCCACCTCTTAAGCAAGTTTTTTAATTCGTTTTCTGCAAACAAATGGAAAGCTTGGAAATCACCACAAAATTAATCAGCTAGATTGCTGACTGCTTAAAAAACATTTCAACATTATTTAATTTTTGTGAAATATGCTGTAATTAATGGCAATCAAGGTACTAAGTTTTATTGTGTAAATCCGGTTATTTGCAAGAATTAATTATTGATTAACATAGAATTAAATTGATAGCACTATTATGCGCTCTATCCTATTCATCTGTAAGGATTGCTGTAATCAGGAAAAATACTTAAACTCTCAAATTTTGGTCTTGATGTCACATAGTTTCTTGATAGCAGTATTGCTATGATATTCAATGATAAACAGGCAGTAATATTGACTGCGATCGCTTTAACAAATTAAATATAGAGATGCAAAAATTACAATCTCTCAACATTTATTAACAACGCTGCAATTGAGCTAACAATACGACAATTTCATCAATTGCTTGACGCACAACTGTTGCAGGCTGTTCTGATTGATTGACAATAATACTAAAAACTAACGTTTCATACTTAGGCGCATTCACATATCCAGATAGAGAAACTACACCAGTTAACGTACCAGTTTTGGCTTGCACAATACCTTCAGCTGGTGTGTTTTGAAAACGATTTCTTAAGGTTCCACTTTTACCGGCTACAGGTAAAGATGCACGATATATCGATGCTCTCGGCGTTCTTGACATTCCCCGCAAAACTTGTACAAAAGCTTCTGGCGTTACTAAATTACGACGCGATAAACCCGAACCATCTATTAAAACGTAATTTGCTGGATCGACTCCTAATTGAGTTAAACTTGCTTTAGCAACTTCTAAACCGACATTAGCGCTAATCTGATTTTTCAGTCTGGGTTTTTCCACAGCTAATGCTCTTAATAGTGCCTCAGCATAAAGATTATTACTATTAACGTTTGTCTCTGCTAATAATTCAGCTAAAGGTGGTGACTCTACAAATGCTATTTCCTCTTGATTAGTACCGCCAGATACGACTAATGCTTTCCCCAAAGGGATTTTTTCTTTTGCTAAAGCAGTACGAAAGCGCCGGATAAAGTAATAATTAGGATCGACTACAGGTAAATCTAATGAATAAGGTTCAGAATTTGCTGTTAACTGTCCTTCAATTCTCAATGTTGTTCCTGATAACTCGCGGGTAACATTGATATAAATTGGTTGCTTTTGGTCAACAGTTAACGACTGATTAATCGTTCGCCACTGTGTAGCTTCGCTAGCATCAGTCCACACTAATTTTAAAGGTTTACCTACAGCTTGAGGTACTAGTTTTAAGCTAAAAATATTTTGATTGGTGATAAAACTATTGACTGGTGCGCCATAGTCTGATTGGACATCTTCCCATTGCCAAGTGGGGTTAACAATATCTCCTTGGATATAACTATCATCGGCAATTAATTCCTGAATTTGAGTAATACCTTTTTGTTTCAACTGTTGTGCTAATGCTTGCAGTTGGGTATCGCTCAAACTCGGATCTCCCCTACCGACAACACGTAAAACACCATTGCCATTTTGATAAATAGAAGTACGAATACGAAAATTAGCACCCAACTGCTGTAATGCTGCTGCTGTTGTCAGCAACTTCATGTTAGACGCTGGAGTAAAATATTTCTCGGCGTCTCGATTGTAAAGAGTTAACCTCGCTGATAGAGGTTGCACTAAAATTCCCCAACGCATCCGACTAAATAGGGGACGATTGATAACAGAATCTATAGCTGTTCCCAATTGGGTAGAGCAAATTGCTTTTGTAGTAGTTGTGGGTGGCGCTGGGGTTTGTGCTTTACCAACTGTAGAATTAAATGTTATCTGGGTAGTTAAGAATATTAACAAAACACCCAGCGATCGCTTGAAAGTCTTAAGTTTCACCAATATACCTTATCCAATGTTCAATGATTTCACTTTGCCAGCAACTTCTTTCTTTAAGAAAGAGTAATTGGCTCAGTAAAGTTACTTAACTAGTATAAGGGAGATGTTCACATATTTACAGCGATCTTCATCTATTTCAACCAAAATCCTCAGTGCTTGTAGAAACTCGCTCCAAATTTCCATCAAAAATCTAAAATCTCAGACTATATACCATTTCATAATGATACAAATACGTGGTTAGGGGTTTAGCACTGCTCATACGTATCAACTTAAGCTCAAACTCTTGCCCCACAATCGTTTTACCCCACCCCCAACCCCTCCCCTTAGCAAGGGGAGGGGCGATTTTGGCTTTAGACAAAATCGGGGTGGGGTAACGCGGATCTTGATGGTAAATGAGTAGAACTCGCTCATCACCTTTATATCAGGGTTTCACGTTAAGTTGACACCAATGAGCAGTGCCAAATCCCTACAACAAATCTATGCGATCGCGATTTTTGTAAAATGCTATTAGAAGTATTGACTAATATGATAGTCAATGAATTCACTGCAAGTTAACCATTTATCTTGGGGAAAGACTAACTTTTTAGTCTTGGTCATGACCTCATTAAAGAAATTGATATAGTCATCGCCTTGCAAAACTAACTCATCACCTGTTATGTGGTCAGTTAACACTACAGACTGACCTACTTTCATGTATGTGTATCGTTGCATAGTTATTGCGCTAGTGATTGTTTAGTTTAAGTAGCCGCCTTCTAGCTATAAATTTGGACGCGAAAACGCTAACCATTCCACAGTTAGGTGACAGACTTTAGATAAAATTTTCCAGCAAGATTCAGTATTATCAAAGTCAAAATTGGCAAATTAAACAGCCTTTATACTTGTTTTTGAAATTGAAGTTATGTACTGCATTTGATTTTCAATTTGCTGTTGCCAATACATTTATCTCCAGTTTTTCCCCCTTGTTTCCGTCGCTATTTGTAATTGCTTATTTATAGCAAGGAAGGATATTGTCAAACTGAATCATATCAGACCAATATTGCGATCGCTGATAGATATAAAACATAATTTTGTCTGAAGCCCAACAAGAAAGCTTTAATCTTAACTTAACCTTCGAGTTCCTTAACTGAACTTACAACGATCTCCAATTACCTTTTTTTTAAGTGGAGGTACAACAGATTTCAAGGAAAGTCAAGTAAGAGTTTTAGGTCTGAAAGCTAGACAGAGAGCCACTTATAATTCTCAATTCTACTGTCTATTGAAGTAGAGAGTTATTTTGATAATAGACTATGCCGACTAATTTAGTAAATAAAATGTTCCAATTATTTCCGACATTTTTTTTTGTAATTAATGAAACTTACATAAATCTTTTGGGAACAATAAATCATGCCAGAGAAACATTTAAATGAATCTCAGCGTACTAGGTGTGTCTTTTCATCGGCGATTACAGGAGCAAATTGTTCATGAAAGTAAGTTCATCAGGGGCTAAGCTGGGTAGTGCAATTATTAGCAGTACTTGTTTATCCGCAGCAATTATTGGTTTTGGTGGTTCCGGTGCTTTTGCGGCTCAATTCATTACAATTCAAAGCACTGGTTCATTATCAGGAACTATCGAACTTCCCAGAAATAATCCCAATTTTAATAACAGTATTACTCGTATTGATACGGATGAAACTGGAACTTATTACCGGAACTTAGGTACTACTAATAATCCTAATTATGTTCCTGTGTATCAATCAGACTATTTGCAAGTAGAAACACGTTCAGATGGAAGTCTGCATTACTTCGTTGACTTCAAAGGTATTCCTTTTGTCTCTTTCGATGGCGTTCTGACATCACCTGTTCTTTCTGGCGGTCAGTTGACTCCTTTCAAATACCAAGGACAATTAGCAGGAACCACATTTCAGGGAGTAGTTCAAGACGAATTTAATTTCATCAAAGCCTTTTACACTGGTACTGTCACCGACCCAGACACCGGAAAACACTATCAGGGTACTTTTGAAGTTTATGGGTATGGCGAACGATATAGCGATCGCAATGGTAGTTTAACTCCCACAGTTTTTGATTTCCAATCTGATATCCCCGGTTCGCCAACCATAACTTCTTTAACTTTGAATAACACTCCCTTGAAAAATTTGAGCATCAAAGTACCCATACCTGTGGAAGAAACTTCTATTCCAGAACCCACCAGCATTTTCGGAACCTTGATGGCGGCTGCTTTCGGTATCATCCTCAAAAAGAAAAAAGATATGTCAGCTAAATCTTTAGCTTAATCATGCATTTGCAATAATTTTGACAACACTTAACCATAGTCAAGCCTAATATTTAGCTTAAGTATGGTTTTATATATTTTCCTCAAGGCGGGATTTCCTGCCTTTTTTTAATTAATAATACTTACAACTAATTTCATTCCACCTGTCTAAGCCACTATTTTTACACCATTGATACCGTGGCTCATCCACTGTGCTAGTAGCCATTGATTAGCGGGTCTATCTAACACAGGTAAGATGCGAAAGTTAAATAATTGCTCCCAAATTTCCTCTCCATGTTGGGAAACAAAAGCTTGCTCTAACTCTTGAAATTGAGCGTAGTCTTTGTTTCCAATGGCGGTAAGCATACCTACAATGTCATTTATGGGTATATGAGTAGCTATTAATTGTGCTTCTGTCATTCTTACTTATCCTTAAATATACAAATATATCTAAGTAAGCCCCGCTTAGTATCGATGATTTCAATTAAATCTTTGTCTTTCATTCTAGCGAGAGAAAAGCAAGCAAGCTCTGACGCAGCGGCTGACCAATCCCTGGTTTCTGTTCGCCAGTCCCAATTTCCCCCGGGCTTCTCTCAGGCTCGTCGTTATCTTCGGTCATTACTCTCCTTTTTAGTTGTACAGCCAAAATCTCACTCCATACCCTTTTGTTTAAACATTGCCATCAACTTACGCTTACGGCTGTGGCTTTGCATCAAATTTTCTCGATAAGTTGACCAGTCAGCCTTTCTCCCAGATTCCAAGTAGGCGGCGCGTGCTTTTTTTAGCCATTCCACGGCATAGTAGTAGTATTCTGCTTTACCTGCATCCATAATTTTTTCAGCACGATTACAGGCATTGGCAATTACCCAAGCAGGATTATGAGCGATCGCAACATCCATAACTCGATAAATTACGTCAGAATCATAAGAACTAAGTTCGCTAACGATCGCAATTGCATCATCAATTAGCCCCTCGTGCAGTAAAATATCCACTTTGGCTGATTCTGTTCCCCAACCAACATAACTGCGGATGATTCTCAGCAAATCTGTTTTGACACTTTCCCAGTTTTCGCCGGCTAATTCTTGCATCTTCTGATAGTCAGAAAACGAGGGCTTGACTTGGAAAGCCGCCTTAATTGCTAATAAAGCAGCTTCATCATTACCCAATTCAACAGCTAAATCACTTGCCCAAGTTCCTAACTCATACTGACAATCACCAGGTAAATTTAATCCACTTTGGGCGATATCTAATGCTTGCTGTAATGCTCCCTTGTCGGTGAGCGTTTTCGCTAAGGCAAAAGCTTCTTCCTTTGAATTCATCTGGGTTTGAGCGGCATCAATCGCTTCTTCTACTCTGCCTAAACGCCCCAGCATTGTGAGATATTGCTCGGTTTGCCCTTCTGCTTCAGCCAAATATAGGTATTCTTGGTAACGTTCCTGACGTTCGAGGATTTTGAGGCGAATTAGTGCCAAATCGTCTGCATAGTCAGGGACATCTTCTTCCCAAGCTCCTCTTTCGGTAATGTTACCTTGGAGAACTTCCAGCAGAGGTGGATAATCCCAACCTTGGCGTAAAGCTTCCATAATTAAGCCAAAATCGGCATTCCATTCATCTTGCCATGCTTCTAAGTTTATTTGAATATCAACTTTTTCGTCTGGAGTGAGTTCGGCACTGAGAATTGCTTCACACCAAGCCTGATTTAATTCCTGGACAATTTCATCATTTTCGGCTCCGTATTCTGCAACATCGTGCCAATTTTCCACACAGGTAAACGTAATCGCCTCTAAAATAGCGATCGCATTTTCAGCCTCTCCCCGTTCGCAAAAACCCACGGCAATTTGCACCAGACTCAGCAATTCTTCTGCGATGGGGTCTTCTTCGGAACCTTCCTCGAAATACTGCACAGCGTTCCGGAGAATTTGCCGCACTTCGCCGCGAAAGGGAGCCTGGTCGATAGTAATGCGCCGCACCCGTTTGATACTTTTTTCTTGGGCAACAGGAGCAATCATCCAGCTGACACGACGGTCAATCGCCTCAATCAGCCGCGGGTATTCTGCTACTAAATCTTGTAGCAGCCTTTGAGTTTGGACAAAATCTAAGCGATCGAGTAATTCTTCCAAAGTCGGGCGCCGTTCAATGTGTTCTGAGTGACGCGCACAAACAAGCATCGTCGCCACGATATGTTTGCACCACCCATCAAAGTTGTATGCACAGGTGCAATTGACAGAAGTCAATCCACTGCTATCAAAATTCAGGCTGACATGATAAGGTCTGGCTTCAGTGCCCACAACATCCGCCTGAAGCACGCCGCCACGTTGGGTAATAGCATTGACAGCGCCAGCCTGATAGTATGCCTCGCCCCGCTGGAAAGATTTGGCGTTGGCATGGCGGCGGATAGTAAACTCACTAATTTGGGGAATAGACATCGGGCGATCGCCTGCGTAAATCCTCTGGATGAATCCAGCTTAGGTCTTAAACTAAGGCCATGTAAAGAATAGACTTCTTGTAGAAGTTGGGAAAAGGGGAAGGGGAAAGGGGGAAAGGTTTTGTATTTTCCCTTTCCCCTTTAACATGCATCCCTTTTCCCACAAGAGTGCAAAAAGCAATTGATTGCAAGAGGTCTAATAAATATGGGTCATATACCAAACATAAAGATTTTTCGCTATTCAAACAGATGTAGAGACGTTGCATTGCAACGTCTCCATCAACCATTTTGTGGGTAAATCAGGGATCTGACCTTTGATTTGCCAACAGTATCCTTACACCAATTCTCTAAAGTCAAGCAACAGATTTAAAGCCACAAATCAGGTTAAATCTTAGTTTCTTAATTGCAAACTGCCAATAGCTATTAACTACCAGAACAATAGCTATTAATTTCCTTGACTATTGAACTTTCATCCTGACCGCTCTTTTGTAGAGATGCCAAAGAGTTCTTTGCTGCTGGGAGATTCTTTTTATCTATAGCTGTTGCTGCATTCTTCAGTTCTTTAGTGATGCCCTGATAAAGTGTGAGGAAACGTCCTTGAAAACCTTGGAGTTTCTCATCTTTAATTTCTAGTGCTTTCATTTCTTGGGTAAGTGGCTCTATCTTGTTGGCGAGTTCAGTTAAAGATTTAGAACCTTTTGCTGGATTCGGATTTTTACCGAATTCCTGACCTAAAGCTGATGCTTGATTGGCGACCTTGATAATTTTGTTACATTGGGCAACTTTACTTTCTCCACAACTTGCAAATAATAATGCGATCGCAGTTGTGGCTGAAAGTATAAAACTTTTCTTAACTACATATTGCATAGGTTCCATAATCTCCGACTATATTTTGCTAACGTTGGGCCAAGGAAATTCATAGTCAGCAAAAATACTTTTCTTTTTTTCAAAAATCTCTATTTCTGCTCCTGATATCAGGTCTGGTCGATCGCTTATGATTCAAATCTCTGTGCTTCAGGGCATCAGTCTAAACAATAAGTATTCAATCGGACATGATATGACTTTTGTATTCCTGCTACTTTATACTCCATTTTTTTGCAGATGTGTATGTAATTACACTGAATGTAATAAAATTATTCTGCCGATTTTGGCATTAACTTCAATATGGCAGTAGTATTTGCTGCAACATTCGTTTTTTGCCACAGTATGGGGTGGTATTCAATCCGACACCAGGGATCGGCCATATCTTTATAATGTCTATGGAACGCATGACCTGATTGTCCGGGAGTGTGAATTGCCAATGAATTATCTAAATTTCCCAAATCTACAATCATCCGCAATGAAGGAATATCTGTCACTTCAAAGGATTTATCCGCCCGCCAACGGTTAGCATTCACTGTTTCGCCGTTCCCAGCCGTGGCAAAGCCACCGCGATTAAACATAGCTTCAATGGGTGCAACTCCAGATTTACCCAAGGTGGCATGGCGAAAAGTGACGGTATGTAGTTTGCCCCAATTCCAGTTTTTCGAGTCTTTACCTTGAATGCGTTCTAGTTCATCCACCGCTTTTGTCAAGGATTCTTGAAGGATTTGGTCGCGGTTCTCAACTTTTGGGGTGTTGCGATTGTCCCACCAAGAACTATTGGGTTGTTTCACCAGATTTGCCACCACAGCATACCAGCGATCGCCACCATCAGGAAAGTATCTTTTAGGCAACTGGTCGTGAAATGTGTTTGCTAGTAAGTGTTTCCAGAATACTTCAAACAAAGCCGCAGCCTGTGATGTCGTTCCCAACTCCAAATCCCAATTTTCTAGGAGTTTTTGGGCTGCTTGCAAACGGGGTGTATCGACTGCGATCGCTTGTAGTAATGGTACTAGTGTTTGGGCATTGAGATTGCGATCGCTCCCTTGTATCTGCTGCACATCCTTCAAAGAAATCGCCTTAGTTTGTTGCGAAATCATCTCAACAATTTGCTTTGCCCGATAGCCATAAACCCAGTCTCCGGTAATTAAATACGGATATTCACGGGAAACTAAATTATTAGCACTAGCAATAAAACCTTCGGTCGGATTGAAACTTTTGGGCAGTTCCTCAAAATCAATATAGCCTTGCCATTCGTATTCATCCGTCCAACCAGGAACCGGATAACGCCCATCTCCCTTGGCTCTGATGGGGAATTTACCGGGCATTTGGTAGCCAATGTTGCCATCAATGTCAGCGTAGACCAAATTCTGAGCGGGAACATCATAGTTTTTGGCAGCAGCGCGAAATTCCTGCCAATTTTGGGCGCGATTGATTTCGGGAATAGCATAGCCTAACTTAGAAGGCGCTAATGCCGTCCAGCACAAAGCTACGGCGTAATTTTGCGGCAATTCTAGCGCCTGACTGGGTTGGAACTGCTGGAGATTTGGCGAAACATCAGAGAGAATCGGCCCGTGTCTGGTATAGCGAACCGTTTGCACAATTGGCTGACTTCCGGCAACTTGAATCGTTTCTTTCACAAGTTCCATATCAACCCATTTGCCATTGACCTCATATTGGTTGGGGTTTTTCGGGTTGATTTTCTCGATGTATAAATCCATCACATCAGATTGAACATTAGTCACACCCCAAGCAATGCGATCGCTATGACCGATAATTACCCCAATCGTGCCTGCAAAAGAAAAGCCAGCAACATTGTAAGGACATTCCGCACTCTCAGACGTACAATGCAAACCAACCTCATACCAAATCGAGGGAATTTGCACGCCCAAATGCGGATCGTTCGCCAAAATCGGCTTACCTGTAGCCGTGCGTTTACCAGATATCACCCAGTTATTTGAACCAACACCAATTCCCGTAGAACCAATTAGTTTTTCCAAAGCCATCATCGGCTGATTAATTGACTCTAAAGCAGAGAAGAGGGAAGAAGACGCGGGGACGGAGAGACGCAACGACGCAAACAAAGAATTCTCCCTGTCCTCTTTCCCCATGTCACCTTGTCCTCCGAAGTTTGGAGCGGAGGTTTCCTCCGCTCCAACTTCTCTCCTTGTCCCCTTGTCCGCTTTCTTCCCGAACTCCGGCAAAATCACCGGTAAATCTTGAGGATAGGGCGGAAAAAGTTCTTCAACTTCGGCAGGGGTGAGAGTTTTAAGCAGTATTGCACGTTCGATTTCGCTTTGAAAATTTCTGCCCAAGTCGTAAGCCATCACCTTACCCCAAGTTAGAGAATGGAGTATTTGCCAAGGTTCTGGCTGATATCCAGGATTGAGAAATTTTAATACAGCGTATTCTAAACTCAAGGTACTGCCTTGATGTTTCGCCAAATAAGCGTTGACACCATCCGCATAAGCTTCCAGATATCCCCTCATTTGATCGTTGATTTGCGGGATTTCTTGTTGCGCCACCCTCGCCCAACCCATTGTTCGCAGATATTTGTCAGTCTCAACTTGGGAGGAACCAAACATTTCTGAGAGTCGCCCAGAACCAATGTGTCGCCAAAAATCCATTTGCCAAAAGCGGTCTTGGGCGTGAATATAACCTTGAGCCATGAATAAATCGTGGGAGTTGGCAGCATAAATATGGGGTACTCCCCATTTATCGCGCTCAACACTTACTTCGGCTTTCAGTCCAGTTAGTTGAATTGTGCCACTTTCTTGGGGAAACGATTGGCGCACAATGTGAGTGACAAGCCCCATGAAAAATAACCCCAAGACTAACAGGAAAATTAAAGTTCTTTTGAGAATCTCAAGAAACCAAGGTTTCGTAAAGCTTTTTATTTGGGCTTGCCGTAACATTTTTGGGTCAGATCGCGCGACATCATACAGCTTAAAACATTACAGATTCGCTTTCAGGTTAACTATGACACTTAATTATTCAAGTCTTTCTCATCGCCTAAGAACAATACGATCTTCGATACGTAGCCGGCGCAATAGAAGCTGTAGTTTCTCAAAAATAGGACTTACGCACACTCTATCAATTCTTCTCTACGAGACGCTGCGCGTTCGCGAAGCGTTCCGCAGGAAAGGCGTTCTTGGCGTCTTCTCTGCGAGACGCTACGCGAAGGCGGTTCGATAAATTAAGCTTTTTCGTGATTTTTGCGTAAATCCTGAAAAAGATTTGCTAGCGATCGCACCCAAATATCGCGAGTATATTAAGCAAGCTCAAAGCACCAAAAGTGTTTATCACCTACGCTCGACTAAAGAGATTTCGCAATTTTTTGAATCAATGGAAAAAACAAAGGCGAATAACTCTTCAAACTTGACGTAGGAATTTACTGACACAGCTACAATAATCTGAAGAATACTTTGAACAAGCCTAAAAGTATTTTCGAGTACGATCGCTGGAGACAAAAAATGAGCTTAGCTGGATTAAGAATTGTGTTGGTAGAGCCAGCTGGGCCTTTGAATGTCGGCGCGATCGCCAGGGTAATGAAAAATTTCGGACTACATAACTTAATATTAGTAAATCCCCAATGCGATCCTTTGTCGCCAGAAGCTTTAAAAATGGCTGTTCATGCCAAAGAAATTTTAGAATCTGCGGTAGTAGTGGCAACTTTACTAGAAGCATTGCATGGATGTGTCAGAGCGATCGCTACCACAGGTCGGCTTAGCAGTTGGGAAATACCTTTAGAAAACCCCCGCACTGCCCTACCCTGGCTACTTGAGGAACCAGAAAAACCCGCAGCTTTAATTTTTGGCAGGGAAGACCGGGGATTAAGCAATGAAGAATTAAATTACGCTCAGCGCTTTGTTTTTATTCCCACAAATCAGAATTATTTATCCTTAAATTTGGCTACTGCTGTGGCAATCTGTTGTTATGAATTGTCACAATGTACCCAGCAACCAGAAACTCAAGTTTTACCCCAAAGCGAACTCGCGCCTTTAGATGTTGTGGAAACATACTACCAGCAATTAGAATCATTACTACTGAAAATTGGTTATCTGTATCCACATACCGCAACTAGTCGCATGGAAAAATTTCGCCAACTGTATAATCGCGCAGGGCTACAAACTGGTGAAGTAGCTATGCTACGGGGAATTTTGCGGCAGGTAGAATGGGCACTGAAAAACGAGAGGGATGGTGAAAACTTGTAATAATTCGTTTAATATATACGCAATCACCCCCCCCAAAATATTTAATATTAAACTAAACACAAAAATGCTACTTAGTAGCAAAGTGGAATTTGAGCATAAATATTGCTTGAAGGTTAAGTTTTGGGTCAGGAGTCTGCAAGAAAACAGTCCAGTGGGTCACAAGGAGTAGCAGTGTCAGAGTCAAGTGGCGAACTAACAGCTTTCTCGCGGCGTCAACCCTTAAACCGCCGCCAGCGTCCACAAAAGGTTCAAAAAGTGGCAGCAAAGAAAGTGAAAGCTAACAGCCAGCAGCAAGTTGTTGCTGGTAAAGCGGCGCTAGCACGCCCAAAAAATCGCATGGTTTCTGGGCAAACCCCAGCGACTACACGCCGGGTAAAATCGGAGTTAGTCATGCCAGCGGCAGTTAAACCTATACCGACTGCGAAAGTAAGAATTCCTCCCTCGCAATCGGGTGTTGCAACAGTTAAAACGGTGCGGATGGAAAAGCCAAAAATTGGGAGGCGTTCATCGCGGAAGACGCGGTTAAAGCCAATGGCCAAAACCATATTGTATGTACTGCGCTTGTTGATTGTCGGTGTTGGGATGGGCGCAATCGTAGGCACGGCCTTGTCAGTATTAGACCCCGCTAATCGCATCACCACAAGTTCAGCGCCCCAAACTAGTAATAGTAATGTGACGCGATCGCAGACGCAACCAACCCCTACTCCCCCAGTGACATCTTCAACCCTACTTTTATCTCAGGAAATTATCTCCTTAAAAAATACGGTACAAAATTTAGCCACCAGCAACCCAAATCTCACGCCCGGAGTTTTCTTAGTAGATTTGGATACTGGTAATTATGTAGATATTAATGCCTCTACCAGTTTTCCTGCGGCTAGCACAATCAAAGTACCGATTTTAATTGCCTTTTTTCAAGATGTAGATGCCGGGAAAATTCGCCTTGATGAAATGCTGACCATGCAGCAAGAGGCGATCGCAGGCGGTTCGGGAAATCTGCAATACAAAGCAGCCGGAACCCAGTATGCTGCTTTGGAAGTCGCCACTAAAATGATTACCATCAGCGACAACACAGCCACAAACATGCTAATTACCCGACTGGGAGGCATCGATGCTTTAAACCAGCGTTTCCGCAGTTGGGGATTAACAACCACAGCCATTCGCAATCAACTGCCAGATTTGCAAGGGACAAACACCACTAGCCCCAAGGAACTAGGGAATTTGATGGCAATTGTCAGCCAGGGAAATTTAGTCAGTATGCCATCACGCGATTTAATGCTGGATATTTTGCGCCGCACCCAGCGAGACTCATTGTTGCCATCCGGTTTGGGAACAGGCGCTAGAGTATATCACAAAACAGGTGATATCGGCACAATGTTGGCAGACGCAGGTTTAATTATTGTTCCCACTGGTAAGCGCTACGTGGCTGCTGTGATGGTACAACGCCCCAACAACGACCCCCGCGCCGAAAAAGTCATTAGCTCGATTTCTCGCGCTGCTTACCAAGAGTTTAGCCAAAATCCAGTTACACCAAGCAATACTACAAGCACTGTACCTCCCAACGGTTATCAACCGCAGATTGCCAATCCTGTTTTACCCAACACCACCACAACCACCGTACCCATGACTGGTTATCAAGCTCCGATTATCAGTCCTTTACCCAATGGTATGGGAAATACTTTACCAACAAATAGTTATCAAGCTCCAGTTATGAATCCGCAATATTATCCCCCAAGATAAGGGACTTGCAAATAAAAAAATATCCCATCGCCTTGGCGCAGGGGAGCAAAGGGGAGGAACAATTGTATTGAGTCCATAAATTTGGATAATTTGTTTTTTGGAGTTATCTAATTTGGGATTTTTGAATTTTTAATTTTGCATTTATCCTGGCATCTACCACCCCCAAAATTTAATTTTTGCTGGAATTGTAGTGAAATTAATGTAGTTTTAATCTAAATTTAGCTCAATACTAATGCAGATGTAGGGTGTGTTACGCCTTATAGCAACGCACCCTATTATTGTTTTGTGTGCAATTTCAGTTAATACTGTTTCAGTTTAAGGTCCATACAAATATCAGGGCGGCCGTATCTAAAATAACTCTCGATCGCAACGAAAGTTAAGAACCAACGAAAAAATCTTGGGGACAGAACGACCTCTGTCTAGATACAGTTCAGATAAGACCAAAACACTTGTAGAGACGGCGATTTATGAGCCAGCGCGTTGCGGAGCGAGTGTGGTCTTGGGGGTTTCCCCCATGAACAACTCGCGTTGGGGTTCCCCCCGTTGTAGCGACTGGCGTCGCGTCTCATAAACCCAGAATTTTGTACAATTAACCTTTAACTAAACCATATTGGGCTGGATAAACCAAGAATCCCCCTGATAACCGCGAAGCAGAGCAGGGGGAGTGTCAAGTTGCTATTAAAATACAAAGGTAGTTCGCATTAATCCAACCCAAATTGTATCGTTTGCTGCGTTATGTTCGGGATTTGTAATCATTAAAAAACCCGGAGTAATCAAAATTCTGTCAGTCAGGGGGTAGCGATAAGATAATTCAAAATGTAAAGATGTATCTGGATCGCGGCGTTCAATAACATCATTACTCGTCACTTTCGGAGGCATTCCAAAGACAAAACTTAATTGACTGCCTAATTTGCCCAAATCTGTTAGTGATGCGGTAACAGCCCAACTCCAGATATCTGCATCAGCACCTCGCGAACCGTTGAGATTACTAACAGTAGGTGAACCCTCAGCTTGAGCGTTAAAGTAGCTAGTCCAACCACCTAAAGTTAATTTATCAGTCAATTTGTATGTGAATTGTAAACCAAAAGCATCGGAGGAAGTAGGTGTATTTCCCCCGAATGGTAATTGAGCAAATTGACTACCTTTCCTCCCTGTGATGTTATTAAAAGCTGTACCAGGTGTTGGAGCATAGTAATGACCGTAGGTAAAAGCAATTCCGATTTTATCTGATGGAGTATAGGTTACCTGAGTCAAAGCAGTATATTGACCGTTAAATAATCCTCGATCGGGAGCGCTAGCAGAACTGCTTAAATAACTAATACCTGCGGCTATTTGGTCTGTGAATTGATAGTAAGCTATTGCACCACCGCCAAAAGCAAAGGAATAGATCGGACTTTCTGCACCAAAGGTAGAAATTGAACTCACAGGATTCAAAGCTGGAAAAATGCGAGTGGGAAAGTCTGCTGTTGGGGCAATGGCTATGATACCGCGATCGCCTATGGGAAATTCATAAAATAGCGAGCTTAATATGACATTATTGCCAGTGTTTACTGCACCTACCAAACTAGTCATATTTGTGCCCGTGACACCAGTGCCTAAATCATTAATATTCCCTGCTAAAAGTTGAGTTCGTAATCTATCTTTCCCTGTAAAACTGGTATCTAAAGTCAAATTTGTTAGTGCAGAGAAGGTAGTATTTACATTTAAGTCTTCTGTGGGATTACTACCAGGAGGAACTGCTTTTCTATCGCCAAAGCCACTAATTACATTCAAGAGTACTGCACCTCTTAAAACTGTAGTGGTGCTAAACTGACGCTGTGCAATTAACTCTGTCTTTCTTTCTAAGTTACCTATTTTGGCATTAATACTTTGCAGTTCTCCAGCAAATTCTTCTTGCAATCTTTGGAAAGTTGCCAAGTCTTCTTGAGTAGCAAATTTATTGTTTAAGCTGGAAACTGAACGTGTAACTTTTAGCAAACAATTTTCTAGGGCGGCGGCAAATTCATAACGGGTCATCGCCCGTTTCCCATTAAAATTACCTTGACCATCACCGCTAATACATTGGTATTTTTCGACTAAGTTACTCAACGCTTCATAAGCCCAATGGTCGGGAGTTACATCTTGTAATTGATTAACATTGATGATTTGCTCTAATTCTGGAGGAGAATTACTATATAGTTGTTCGCTTTGAGCTACCGGAATTTGTCCAAGTTCTTGACTTTCTACGTAATCTCTAAAACTGCTCTCCTGCTTTTTGAGAAGCTTTGAATTTTCCCTATTATTCAACAGAGAAGGAGATTGGGGGTTTAGGTTTGGCGTTAAATTTTCTGTAATTTCGGGCGTGGAATCAACAGTAACTAAGTTTGATTGATTTTCAGATGAGAGTCGAAAATCGTTCGTATTATTTAAGTCTTCTTTTTTTAAAGAATTAGAATTTAAATGTATTTGAGCTAAAACTGGCAATGAAGTTAGTAAGCTTCCACTAAGAATTAGTGAAGTAAGAGTAACGGAAACATTCGATTTTTTCATTATTTTTCTCTGAATTATCCTCACACAAACAAAAATTCTAAAGTAAGATATTTTTCAAGCAAAAATGCCACAGCTTTAGGCTGTATAATTAATAAGCTAACGCGCCTACATATTGCACAAACTCCATGTAGACCGTCATTAGTCATTAGTCATTAGTCATTTGTGTTTACCAAGGACAAAGGACAATTGACTTAGGACAACCTGACCAGTTGATGTGCAATCTTATTTGCGTAACAGCTTAATAATTCATCGATACCCAAAGTTGTTGTCTGATTGACACATTCTACAATCTTAAATTCTGCCCTTTAATAAGGTTGAAGTTTCACTTCATTCTTGACAGCTTCAATTAATTTGGGAGTAGCATTCTCAGGAACTTTGGTATATCCCAAATCCTCATTCAAGCTTTGTCCTTTAGTCAAGATCCATGTCAGCAAATTTTGAGTTTTTTGCAGAATATCTTGGTTGGGATACTTTTTATGCACCAGCAGCCAAGTTAAACTTACTAAGGGATAGCCATTTTCTGGTTGGATATCTTCTGTTGTGAAGTCCTGTTGAAATTTGATATTTGCTAGAGCTTTTTTGGTTTCTTCTAAAGTTGGTTTGATATAATTACCAGCTTGATTTTCAATACTGGCGATCGCTAGTTTATTTGCCAGAGCAACGTTTGTTTGCACATAGCCAATCGCACCATCAACTCTTCGGACTTCTCCAGCGATTTCACTATCTTGACTCAAAGCCGCATATACCCGAAATCCCCATTCTGGTTTTCTACTAGCTAGGATTTTCCCTCCGGTAATTTTCTGCAAGTATTTGGTGAGAATAAAGCTAGTACCGGAATTTTCCGAATTAACTACAACTTGGATTTTTTTATTAGGAAATCGAGAATTAATTTGTTGCCAATTACTAATTTTACCTGTGAATATTTTTGCTAATTGCTCGCGAGATAACTTGACATCGCTACTTACTTCTTTGAGGTAATAAACGATAGCTAATGTACCCCCAGCCATTGGCACTGTTAACAACCCATCTTCCATTTCATTGATTTCAATTGGGGTAGGAATTAAAGTAGTAGCGCCAAAGTCTACAGAGTTTCTCGCGAACAACCGAATACCACCACCACTGCCAACAGCGCTATATTTAAATTTTTCACCTGTTTCTTTTTCGTATTCTTGGCTGTAGCGTTCTATCAGAGGTTGAGCAAAAGAATCACCAGCGCCTCTGAGTAACTGAGCAAAAGCAGCATTGGTGGTGAAATGAAATGTTGTGGCAGCTACTAATGTAGTAGTAAAAATTTGTGGATATTTAATGATTTTCACCTTACTCGCCAGTATTTTTTTGCAAAAAAAGCATTAATTTTAGAATTTAGATAGGAAAGGTTCCAAATCTAAATTCTCAAGCACATTCTCTAGCTGATATTAATTTTTTTGCGGTAAATTATGACCTTATTAGCATCAGGAGCAACTTCTAACCAAAAATCCTGAATAACAAATTGATAATAAAGTTCTCCCAGACGGGTACTCCGCCAAATGCTAACTAATTGGTCATTTGGTGCCCATCGTTTAAAAGCTTTCACAGCAATTTCCGGAACTCCGCTGGAGTCTATTTGCTCGTCAACTTGCGTAATAGTGCCATTGGGACTAACTTGTGCTTCAACTTCAAAGCCTTGTTGATTTTTTCCTCTGACTATGTATATTAAGGAACCATCAGATTTCATTTCAATTCGGGCTTGGTTGAATTGAGCATTTGTCACTGTTTTGGCAGCAGATATAGCTGTAGCTGGTACTTCTTCTAGAGGAATTTTTCGGACTATTCCCCCTAAATTTTGGGCTAGTAATATGTTGCCTTTCTCAGTTAAAGATTGAGCCTGAGCATTACAGGGAGAAATGGAGGAGGTAAAAACTGCCATCCCTGCAACTATTAGTATTCTGCACAGCAAATTATTGGTGTAAGACATGATATTTGTGTTAATGCTTGATATTTTGAACAATTCTAAAACCGACGTGTTGATAAAAATTGTCACGGAACCAATTGAATTGATTTTTTCAATTATTGGATAGCTGTGGGTCATTTTTATATCTTTCTGGACTTGTTTCTAATTTCACATACAGAAAATCAATTCCTTCTTGTTCGAGTAATTCTAGTATGGCTAGATTTAAGTTCTTCTCAGCTTCAAAGTAGAGATTATCATCATTTACAAATGCCATAATTTCAATCACGCGAGCATTCTGTTCAATTTTGCTGAACCGAACCGTACATGATGGAGACAAACCAGCAATAGATTGTGGCATTTCTTGAATGCTATTGCAAATTTTAGTAGTTTGTTGTGCTGAGATAAAATCTATTTTGAGAGTTAAATTAATGCCCCATCTTAACTCTTTGCCAGGATTTTGTGACCAATTTTCTACAATTCCAGTAATCATTTTGGAATTAGGCATTTTTATAATAGAACCCCACTTAACTATATGCAATGTTGTAGTTCTGAATCCAATATTTAATATTTGGACAAAACCATCTACTCCTGATACTCCCACCCAGTCACCTTCTCGATAGAGATTATCAGAGTAGATAATCAAAGTACAAAACCAATCAAAAACAATGTCTTTAAGCAGCAAACCTAAAGTAATACCAGCACCACCTAATAGCCCAACCAATGCACCTGCTGATTGTCCTAGAAATATCTCACTGAGTTTAATTGCTAGAACAATAATTGCTACTGCTTGAAAAATCTTTGGCATTAAAGGTCGGAGTAACTCATCAAGTTCAGTCTCGGTGTGCAGTACCACATTAGCAATTAACTGCCCAAAGATAGATGAGCCTCGGTACACAATATAGGCAACGATAAAAATCACTATTAAGTTGAGCGTCTTCCCTATTGCTTCATTTAACTGAGGCCCTAAGTTATCTGCCAAAATGACTTTTGATAACCATATTCCACCAATTAAAATTAGCCAACCTAGTGAGGGTTTGAGAACTGCAATCAATTCATCATCAAGTGTATTTTTAGTTTTGCTAGTAAAACGCTCAATGCTCTTAATGATTACAGCAATAAACAACCGTCTTAACAACTGTGTTAGCGTCAAGATAACGATCGTAACTATAATTTTGGTGACAGGAACGCCAGAATAGTTGATATTTTTTATTATGTTCCAAACTGCTTCCATAGATTGGTCATTTCTGTCTCTTAAGAGAGGAACAACGTCAAAAGTTTTCCTTGAAGTTCAATCGGCTTTTTAACTACTCTGGGGAAAACATTCGTAAAATGTCTTAGCAGATAGCATTCAGATAAGGCAGTCGCGAAATGACTGTGGGATTTTCGAGCAATACGGCTTTCTAGAGCCAACGCGCCGACTGGCTCTAGCCGTTACCATTAATGTTGCCATGAGTAAAACAAACGTCGAATTTCCGATCGAGTAAATCTTTAGGTTCAGCAAGAGGCATATTTCATCTCCGTTATACTGTTGTATCAGCCGTGGTGTTTGACTATTCGGTGTGGCTAGTGCTAATCAACAATCTTTCAAAATTTTGATTAAAACACAAGGACAGATAAGACAGATAAGACAGTTAAGAAGATATTTAACAAAAATTTAATAAAGCTATAGCTCATTCATAATAAATAATATTAGTGATGAGTCAAAGGGCATGATACAATAATGTTAATAACTCCCAATTAGCGTTATTTTAGTCTCCCTCAGATTTAATTCAAGACCAGCATTCTGCCCCCTTCAACATTGGTCGGGCAATTGAACTGAGGGAATTTGAGTTATCTGAAAGTCAAGCTTTAGCATCTGGACTGGTGGGAAAATCTGCAAATCCTACAACCGTATTCAAAGAGATTTTAGAATGGACAGCCAAACAACCATTTCTGACTCAAAAACTCTGTCGATCGCCATTTCTACTTAATTTATTCCTCAGGGAAAAGAATTCGTCAGCGTTAAGCAAATAGTCGAATCGCGGATTCTCAAAAACTGGTAAGTACAAAATGAACCAGAGCGATCGCGGGTTTTAAATATAAATCTAGGTAAAGCTAACTGCGGATTGGGGATTGCGTTATCGAACAAAAACTATGTCAGAAATTTCTCACTTGAAGTGGCTAGTAAGATCGTAATCCGCCTAATCACTTATCAAAAAATTTCTCCGCCTCCTCGCATCTTCCTGTCTCAGTCTCAGTCCTAGCGATCGGTCTTCAACCGGACAGGATATGATTTGCCGCCTACTCAGTTTTGTAAATATTAGAAGATATTGTTACATCACTAAATATTTAGTTTCTTAAACTTTAACAATAATATTAATTTGGCTGGGCATTATTAATATACAAATCTAATATTTTGTGAATTTAAGGGTTTTGCTTTCAAACACTTAAAGACACGCCAGTTCAACCTACTGATTTTTGAACGCAGCACAAATTATGTTAACTCTTCCTGGCTATTCTTTTATAGAAACCTTGAACGAAGGCGTTGATAGCTTTGTTTATCGCGCCATCAGACAGGTAGATAAAACTTCAGTCATTATTAAAGCCCTTAAAGCAGAATATCCCAGCCTAAAAGAGTTAACTAAAATCAAACATGAATATAAAGTCCTTAATAGTTTAATAGATGTTAAGGAAGTTATTAATCCTTTAGCTTTAGAAAAATATCAAAATAGACTAGCTTTAGTTATAGAAGATTTTAATGCCATATCGCTCAAGCATTTTACCAATACCGATAAATTATCGCTAAAAAACTTCCTTATTATAGCCACTCAATTAGCATCAGGTTTAGCAAATATTCATCAAAAACAATTTATTCATAAAGATATAAAACCTCAAAATATTATTATTAATCCTCAAGATATTACTGTTAAAATCATCGACTTTAGTATTGCCTCGCACTTATCTAGAGAAAATCAAACCCTCAGCAATCCTAACTTAATCGAAGGCACTCTTGCCTATATGTCTCCTGAGCAAACTGGCAGAATGAATCGGTCACTTGATTATCGTACTGATTTTTATTCTTTAGGAGTCACCTTTTATCAAATGCTCACTGGTTTGCTACCTTTTGATAACAACGATCCGCTAGAAATAATTCATTCCCACATTGCAAAAACTCCCGTTTACCCTCAGGAAATTAATTCAGAAATTCCGCTAGCAATTTCTGAGATAACTATGAAACTTTTAGCCAAAATGGCTGAAGATAGATATCAAAGCGCCTTGGGTTTGAAAGCAGATTTACAATTATGTCTCCAGCAGTTAGAAAACAACGGCAAAATTAGTAATTTTGCTATTGGGCGATTAGATTTATCTAGCCAATTTATCATTCCTCAAAAACTGTATGGTAGGGAAACAGAAGTTAATACATTATTAAATGCTTTTGAGCGAATCGGCAACGGTCAAACAGAGATGATGCTCGTGTCGGGATATTCGGGAATTGGCAAATCTTCTTTGGTGAATGAAATTCATAAGCCAATTGTTGGCCAGAGAGGATACTTTATCTCTGGTAAATTCGATCAATTTAAACGTAATATTCCTTATGCTTCATTAATTCAAGCTTTTCAAGAATTAATGCGGCAACTTTTAACAGAAAGTGCTGAATCTTTAAAAGATTGGCAATCTAAACTATTAGCAGCACTTGGTGAAAATGGTCAAATCATCATAGATGTAATACCAGAAATAGAACGAATTATTGGCTGTCAGCCTGCGATACAAAAATTAGGTGCAGCAGAATCACAAAATCGTTTCAATCGGGTATTTCAACAATTTATTCATGTCTTTACTAAACGAGAACATCCTCTAGTTTTATTTTTAGATGATTTACAATGGGCAGATTCAGCTTCTTTAAAATTAATCGAGCTAATTATTACCGATAGTGACAGCGAATATTTATTATTAATTGGAGCTTACCGCGATAACGAAGTCAGTGCTACTCATCCCTTAGTTCACACACTAGAGCAGATTCAAAAAGTTAGAGGTAATATCACTAATATTGTTCTGAAAAACTTGGATATTGACTGCATAAATCAGTTAGTTGCCGATACTCTATGTAGCAGTAATTTAACGGTTAAACCACTAACTGAATTGATTTTTCACAAAACTCAGGGTAATCCCTTTTTCTTAACTCAACTACTCAAATATCTTTATCAAGAAAACTTATTAGACTTTAATTTTTCTCAAAGTAGATGGCGATGGGATATTGAACAGTTACAACTAATTAATATTACGGATAATGTTGTTGAATTAATGGTAGGACAGATTCAAAAGCTGTCACCGGAGACAATTAATGTTTTAAAAATAGCCGCTTGTATAGGAGACAAATTTACCTTACAGGTATTAGCAACTGTTAATAAAAAAAGTCAATCAGAAACCGCCGCAGATTTATGGACAGCGCTGCAAGCAGGTTTAATTTTACCCTTAAATAACTCCTATAAAATACCCTTAGTATTTGACCAAAAAGAAATAACAAATTACGCTAGCCCAGCAGAACTAATATTAAATGATACTCATCAAACCATCGCATATAGATTCTTGCATGACCGAGTACAGCAAGCAGCTTATTCACTGATACCTGATGAGCAAAAGAAAGCAACGCATCTGCGAATTGGTCAATTACTGCTGCAAAATACAACGCCAGAAGAACGTAAAGATAATATATTTGCATTAGTTAATCAACTAAATTACGGTAGTGAACTACTCACATCTGAGTCAGAAAAATATGAACTAGCTCAACTCAACCTGATAGCAGGTCAGAAAGCAAAAGCAGCAACAGCGCACGATTCCGCTGTCAAATATTTGCAGGTGGGTTTGGGATTGCTTGCAGAAGATAGTTGGGAAAAACAGTATGAACTGACATTAATGCTGTATGAGGAAGCAACAGAGGCAGCTTTTTTAAGCGGTAATTTCGACCTGATGCAGAGATTTTTTACCGTAGTGCAAAACTGCGCCACCTCGCTATTGGACAAAGTGAAGGTATACGAAGTCCAGATTCAAGCTTATATGGGGCAGAATAAGCTGCCGGAAGCGATTAATATAGGATTACAAGTTTTAAAACTGTTGGGGGTGAAGTTTCCCGAAACAGTGAACCCTTCAGATATTGAGCAAGCATTAGAAGAAACAGCATTCATTTTAAGTGGGAAAGAACCCTCGGACTTGCTCTACTTACCTCAAATGACTAACCCCGATAAAGTGGCAGTGTTGAGGTTACTGTCAAGTCTATCTATTCCCGCCTACTTAGGCGCTCCAGAACTCGTACCTCTATTGGTATGTAAACAAGTTAATTTATGCGTTGAGTATGGCAATGCTTCTGTGTCTCCCCATACATATTCCCTTTATGGTTTTCTTTTGTGTGGGGTTGTGGGAGATATCGAACGAGGCTATCAATTTGGGCAATTAGCTTTAGATTTGCTTTCAAAATTAAATGCCAAACAAGTCAGTGCTAAGACACACCAAATGGTATATATATTTATTCAACATTGGAAAGAACATGTTAGCAATACCATAGAAACTTTTCGATCGAATTACTCTAGGGGTTTAGAAACTGGAGATTTGGAGTATGCTGCTTATGGTGCATTGGAATATTGCTGTCAACAATATTTAGTAGGCAAACAACTAGCTTCTGTTGAACAAGAAATGGCAACCTACTGGGATGCTATTAATAAAATCAAGCAAGAAATAGTACTTCATTATCACGAAATTTTTTGGCAAGCCGTCTTAAACATGATGGGCAATAACCAAAATCCCTGCATTTTACAAGGTGAAGCTTACGATCGGGAGAAAATGCTTCCTTTGCACCACACAAACAACGATCTTATACCAATTTATTTTGTCTACTTAGAACAGCTAAAGCTTTGTTATCTGTTTGAAAACTATTCCCAAGCGCTGGAAAACCTCAATCAAGCAGAAAATTATTTGAGTGCAGCAGCAGGGCAGATAGTTTTTGTTATTTTCTATTTCTACGATTCTTTAATTTGGCTGGCGATGTATGGGAATAATCTAGAGTCTGAGCAGCAGGGCATTCTCGATCGCGTACAAAGTAATCAAGCAAAAATGCAAAAATGGGCGCATTATGCCCCAATGAATCATCTGCACAAATTTTATCTTGTGGAGGCAGAAAAACATCGAGTACTTAACCAAAATATTGAGGCAATAGAAAATTACGAAAAAGCGATCGCACTTGCTAAAGAAAACGAGTACCTCAACGAAGAAGCCCTCGCCCATGAATTAGCTGCCAAGTTTTATCTGTCATGGGGTAAAGAAACTATTGCTCAAACTTACATGACTAATGCCTATTATGCCTACTTACATTGGGGAGCTATGGCTAAAGTCAAGGATTTACAAGCTCGCTATCCTCAATTGATTATGCAAAGGCGTGAGGTGGATTTTCGTGAGACATTGCCAAGTATCCAAAAGTCAGATGCAAACAACAAAGAACTTACTCAAATACATCCTACCATCATTGAAGACACTGGCAATCTCGACTTAATGACGGTGATGAAAGCTTCTCAAGCTCTTTCTGGCGAAATTGTTTTGAGTAAATTGCTGGCTAAATTAATGCAAATTGTACTAGAAAATGCTGGCGCACAAACTGGATACTTAATTTTAGAAATAGATGGCAATTTACTCATAGAAGCAAAAGCTACCGTGGAACAAAAAGAAGTAATTGTTATGCAATCAGAGCCACTAGCTACTAGCCATGAGTTACCTATTTTTGTCATTAATTATGTAGCCAGAACGCAAGAAAACGTTCTATGTAGCAATACAACTTGTGAGAGCATTTTTGCCACAGATCCTTATATCGTTACCTACAAACCCAAGTCATTATTATGCACTCCCCTCCTACATCAAGGAAAATTAGCTGGCATTCTCTACTTAGAAAACAATCTCACAACTGAAGCTTTTACCCCAGATAGATTAGAAATCTTAAAACTTTTGTCTTCTCAAGCAGCAATTTCCATTGAAAATGCTCGTCTTTATAGCGATTTAGCAACAGCTAACGCCACTTTAGAAGCAAAGGTACAAGAGCGAACCCAAGAATTACAAGAAAAGAATGTGCATTTGCAAAAAGCTGAAGCAGTAGCGCAATCTGCTAATCAAGCGAAGAGTGAGTTTTTAGCAAATATGAGCCACGAACTTCGTACACCTTTGAATGGCATTTTAGGTTACGCCCAAATTTTACAACGAGATAAAGATGCTACAAAGTCTCAAAAAGATGGACTAAATATAATTTATCAGTGTGGCGACCATCTTTTAAATTTGATTAATGAAGTTTTGGATCTTTCCAAAATTGAAGCGCGAAAAATGGAATTATACCCAACAGAGTTTAATTTTCCCGAATTACTCGAAGGAATTGCAGAAATTTGCCAGATTCGCGCTCAACAAAAAGGTATTACTTTAATTTATCAGGCAACAAGTAATTTGCCTAAAGGAGTAAAAGCGGATGAAAAACGTTTGCGACAAGTTTTAATTAATTTACTCGGTAATGCGGTGAAATTTACAGAGGTAGGTGAAGTCAAATTAAAAGTAGGCTATCACAATCACAAAATTAGGTTTCAGGTGGAAGATACAGGTGTGGGTATGGCTCCCGAACAATTAGAAGAAATCTTTTTACCCTTTCACCAAGTAGGCGAGCACAATCACAAAGTAGAAGGTACGGGATTGGGACTATCCATAAGTCGCAAATTAGTACAAATGATGGGAGGAGAAATTCAGGTTACAAGTACTTTAGGTAAAGGCAGTATTTTCTGGTTTGATATTGATTTGACAGAAGTCGAACAATCTCCAGAGTCTATGAAGGGAGCAGCACAAAATATTATTGGTTATCAAGGTAAAAAGCACACAATAATTGTTGCTGACGATCGCTTAGAAAATCGCTCAGTTTTAGGTAAAATTTTAACTCACTTTGGATTTGAAATTGTAGAGGCAGTGGATGGACAAGATTGTTTAAATAAAGCAATCGAATTGCAGCCTGATTGTATATTAATGGATTTGATGATGCCCACATTGAGCGGTTTAGAAGCGACTCGGCGAATCAGGCGATCGCCAGAAATTAAAGATATAATAATTTTGGGAACTTCTGCTAGTGTTTTTGATTTCGATCGAGAAAAAAGTAAAGAAATCGGATGTAATGACTTTATTCCTAAGCCTATCCGAACATCAGAATTATTAGCAAAATTGCAAGTTTATTTAAACTTGCAATGGATATATGAGGAGAAGTTAGAAAATATTTCTGATTCTCCATGTAGTGCTGGGGAACAAACTTTAGTCTTTCCTCCACCTGAAGAAATAGCTGCTCTGTTGAATTTAGCTAAAAAAGGCGATCTTAAGGGAATTATTGAGCAAGTATCTCGCTTACAAAAATCAAATCTTGAATATATTAACTTCTCTCAAGAGATACAACAATTAGCTAAAGGCTTTCAAGTTAAAAAAATCCGTGAATTTCTGATAAATGCAGGCAAATAATTATGAATTTTGAAAATGATAACAACGTTATTTTAATTGTTGATGATACCCCAACTAATTTAGGAGTTTTGTTCGATTTATTAGCAAATGCAGGGTTTCAAGTTTTAGTTGCCCAAGATGGTGAAGATGCAATTGAACAATTAGAATATGCTGTACCCGATCTAATTTTGTTAGATGTAATTATGCCAGGGATCGATGGCTTTGAAACTTGCCGTTATTTAAAAGCTCAGGAAAGTACAAAAGATATTCCGATAATTTTCATGACGGCACTTTCAGAAACAGTCGATAAAGTCAAAGGATTGAGTCTTGGGGCTGTAGACTATATCACCAAGCCATTGCAGCATGAAGAAGTATTAGCTCGTGTCAAAATTCATTTAAGTCTGCGAAATTTGACCAAAAAATTGCAAGATCGTTCTCTGCGTTTAGAACAAGAGATTCAAGAACGATTTAAAGCAGAACAAGAGCTTTTGCAATTAACTGCTGAATTAGAAAAACGTGTAGAAATCAGGACATCTGAACTACAAGCAGCAAATCAGCAATTGCACCAAGAAATTCAAGAGCGTATCTTAACAACACAAGCTTTGCAGCAATCAGAAACTCGTTATCGAGAACAAGCCAATCAGCTAGAAGTTGCTTTTCGTCAATTGAAAGAAACTCAAAGTCAGCTAGTCCAAAGTGAAAAAATGTCTAGTTTAGGACAACTCGTAGCAGGAGTAGCCCACGAAATTAATAACCCTGTGAATTTCATTTATGGCAACTTAACTCATGCAAAACAATATATTCAAGATCTGCTCTATCTTTTATATTTGTATGAAAAAAATACTCCTGAGCCGTCACTAGAAATTCAGGAACACATAGAAGTAATCGATTTATATTTTCTCACTCAAGACTTGCCAAAACTGCTATCTTCTATGCAAATTGGTGCAGAACGCATCCGCGAGATTATTCAATCATTAAGGAATTTTTCGCGGCTTGACGAAGCAGAAGTAAAACCAGTTGATATTCACGATGGTTTAGATAGTACACTCTTAATTTTGCACAGTCGGCTCAAAACTAGTGCAAATTCTTCATGCATTGAAGTAATCAAAGAATACGGAGATTTGCCGCTAGTATCTTGTTATCCTGGGCAATTAAATCAAGTATTTATGAATATCATTGCTAATGCGATTGATGCTTTGGAAGAGTATGAAAAAGAACAACCTCCGCAAAATTTTCAATCTTGCCGCAGCCAAATTTGGATTCGCACTAGAGCCATTAACAATGAATATGTTGCTATTCAAATTGCAGATAACGGCCCAGGGATGACTGAAGAAGTACTGCAATATCTTTTCGACCCATTTTTTACGACAAAGCCTGTGGGTAAAGGGACGGGTTTAGGATTGAGTATTAGCTATCAAATTGTTGCTAAACATGGCGGTACTATGCAATGTATTTCTGCACCTGGACAAGGGGCAGAGTTTACTATTACAATTCCTCTACAAGTGCGATCGCCTGAACTAGCCTGTTCTATTTCAAACAGGGTTCATTGTCGGTAAACGTGCGGACGCAGAGAATTTTGAATTATAGTAGCAAGAAAGACCCTTAAAAGCCGCTTAGTGTCATACCATTTCACGAAATTTTTGATACAAATCATTTTTCTTGCTCCCTCTGCTCCCAAGAGCGAACACATCTTATTTGCTAATAATATTAGGTAAGCATAAAAACTCAATGTTAAAGAGTATAGGGAAAAACAATGCCCGATCGAACATTTAGAACAAATATTCCTGAAGTTGACCCAACGGAGATTGAAGATTCTCGAACTGCGATCGCCACTGAAACCTGAAACCCGATTCCCCCTAACCCCTACATCAATACCAATAATGTGTTGTAATTCTACTTCAATAGTAGTTATCCAATCGTTTTTGCAATTAGTTACTCATCCGCTCTAACTCTAAGTCCTGCCAAGAGGTGGGGTCTTCTAACGGTTCCAAGTGTGTTGTCACGCTGGTTGAAGGCAATGCCTTAATGATGGCAAGCTCAATCTCCTCGCATAAATCATGTCCTTGCCGGACTGTCCAAGCTCCAGGTACTAATACATGGAAAGAAACAAAGCGACGGGTTCCAGCAATCCGAGTTCGTAGTGCATGAAACTCGATACTTTGGCCTTTGTATTGATTTAGGATTGTGGTAATTACGTTAATTTCTTCAAAAGGCAAGGCAGCATCTAGTAGCCCGGAACCAGTTTCTCGCAACAAACGAAATCCTGTCCAAATAATATTTGCTGCAACCAAGAGTGCAATAATCGGGTCAAGCACTAGAATGCCTGTTACCTTAACCAAAAGAATACCGAGTACCACACCGCCTGAAGTCCATACATCGGTAAATAAGTGGTGAGCATCAGCCCTTAGCGTAATCGAACGTAATCGCCGTCCTGCACGCAGTAAGACAAAGGCAACAACGCCGTTGACTGCTGTTGCCAACAGTGAGAGTGCTAATCCTAACCCTAGCTGTGTTAACGGTTCTGGATGTAACAAGCGTCCCCAAGCTTCGATAGCAATGATGATTGCTGCCAATACAATCAACATACCTTCTGCCCCACTGGAAAAGTATTCTGCTTTGGAATGCCCAAAGGCGTGTTCTGCATCGGCTGGTTTCGCAGCATAAGTTAATGCCCACAGTGCCACCAATGCTGCCACAAGATTTACACATGACTCGATGGCATCTGAAAGCAGCCCTACCGAGCCAGTTAGCAAGTAAGCCCCAAACTTGAGGACAATTGTAGCGATCGCCGCTGCAATCGACAAGAAAGCGTAGAAGCGAGCTGTTTGATTAGCAAGCACGTTCATTTAGTAAGTATAGTAATTCAAATTTATTACAGTAACAAACTTTGCCCCGGCTGCCATCAACCCTGAGATTTTTATACAGGTATTCCTGAGAGCCTATTGAACCTCGCATGATTAGAAGTCACGCGTCTTTGTTTTTGACAAAGGTGCTTAACAGCTTATGCCTGTGTGCATACATAAATATCTACATTAAGTAGATTGATATTTTTGCCAGATTTTTTGACATTATGAGAGAAATATGAAAAAATTTCCGGCAGAATTGATGACTATCCCAAAAAAGAAACCCAGCTTAAGCGAAGTTCACCGCAGCATCAAAATCCCCAACAGCAATAACTTTTGGCGCAAAATGCTGGCTTATGCGGGGCCAGGATATTTGGTTTCAGTGGGATACATAGACCCTGGAAACTGGGCTACAGACATTGCTGGGGGAGCAAAGTTTGGCTACACCTTGTTAACAGTCATTTTGCTGTCGAACCTGATGGCGATATTACTGCAATCGCTATGTGTACGTTTAGGTGTTGCTACAGGGCGAGATTTGGCACAGGCTTGCCGGGACTATTTCGGTCAAAGGGTAAGCTTTTGTTTGTGGGTACTGTGTGAGATTGCCATTGCAGCCTGTGACTTGGCAGAACTACTAGGAAGTGCGATCGCCCTGCAACTTTTATTCGGTATTCCCTTAGTATGGGGTGTGTGTATCACTGCGCTGGATGTCTTGGTATTGCTATTCCTGCAACATAAAGGCTTTCGCTATACAGAAGCCTTAGTAATAATGCTGGTAGCAACCGTAGGCTTGTGTTTCACAGCGGAAATTGTGTTCTCCCAACCTGATATTGGGGGGATTTTATTAGGATATCTCCCCAAGAAAGAAATTTTACAAAACCCAGAAATGCTCTACATTGCCATCGGCATTTTAGGTGCAACAGTGATGCCTCACAACTTATATTTACACTCATCTATTGTGCAAACCCGTGATTGGCAACCTAGTACTGAAACAAGATGGGAAGCGATTAAGTTTGGCACAATTGATTCAACTTTTGCTCTGTCATTAGCACTATTTATCAACTCAGCCATTTTAATTGTATCTGCCGCCACGTTTCATTTTTCTGGAAATCATAATGTGGAAGAAATACAATCGGCTTACAAACTGCTTTCACCATTATTAGGAGTCAGTGCTGCTAGCGCCATATTTGGTATCGCCTTACTTGCCTCTGGTCAAAGTTCAACACTGACTGCAACCTTAGCTGGGCAGATTGTGATGGAAGGCTTTTTACAATTTCGTTTTCCTTCTTGGTTACGCCGTTTAGTTACCCGTCTGCTTGCTATCATTCCAGCGTTGATTACAATTATTATCTTTGGGGAACATAGCACAAGCCGCCTCATAGTTCTAAGTCAAGTTATCCTCAGTTTGCAGTTACCCTTTGCTGTGATTCCATTGGTAATGTTTACGAGTAACCGTCGCTTAATGGGTGAGTTTGTCAATCCCTTATGGCTCAAATCTTTAGCTTGGGGAGTTGCTATTATTATCGTTGGACTAAATGTTTGGTTGCTATTACAAAGTATTTTAGGTTAAATTTCAAAACCTTTACTCAAAGGGAATCCTACACTTTTTTGTCTCCATCAGAGAACTTACAATCATAACGATAAATCGCTTTGCTCCCTCGACTCATGCAACTGACATCCAAAGGATAAATTCCTCAAGCTGTGGGGTGTTGGGGTCGGTGCAGCAGCGGTCAGTATCACTTCACCTTTAGCATTCACTACCCACCCCTGAGCTTCTACAATCTGTGTACTGAGTGCTGAACTTTTCTCAATATCTCTTTTACTGCTGTACTCTCCTGTTTGTGTTGGCACAGCAGTGACTCGCCAATCTTCCCAAACTGTATTATTGTTAAGTACAGTGTTGGGGGAAGAAGGTAAACCACCACGTCCAGCGATCGTGAAGCTACTATTACCTCTTTTGGCACAGAAGTTTTGGTTAATTAATTGTGAGGCATCCACTACTTCTAGTGGCAATTCCTCTAAACCATTTGTCGGATCTTGTTGTGGCGTATTGAGTTGCACTGTACCATTCAACTGCTGATTAGCTCCTGTAGCAGTAATATCGCTATTTGGGGTCGGTACATCGCGAAATTGAGTGCCGAGTACTCCTTTGGCATTGATTGTCACCTGACCTCCTCGAAAGTCAGTAGAATTTGCACTGATATCACTATTGTCAAATGCAACTAAAATATCAGTATTAATATTGATATTGCCACCGATGACGTTTTCTCCAGAAGCGTTAGTGGTGATGTTGCTGTTATGAAGCAATAGTAAATCTTGAGAGCGCACAGTAATAGTAGCTTGTTCTTTACTTGGGTCAGTATTGACAGCTTGGGTATTAGCACCAACAGAGGCGTTGTTGTTCAAACGAATAAAGTCAGCATTAATATTTAAATTCCCTGCAATTCCTTTACCTAAGCTGCTCACAGTGATTATCGCGCCATCTTGAACGAGTAATTTATCGCTACTAATCTTCAAATCTCCTGCATCCCCAGTTGAGTCAGTAGAAGCGAACAAGCCACTACTAGAGCTACCATCAGCAGACCTACCAATTAATTGCACATCTTTAGCATTGAGAGTTAAAGAACCGCCTTTACCTGCACTCTGTGTTCCTGCGCTTATTTTTGCCCCATCGCGTACAAGCAATTGTTGGGTATTAATCGTCAAGTTTCCTGCATCCCCAGTTGCCGCTATGTAAGCAGTGGTAAAGAAGCCACTGGGAAAGCGACTGTCAGCAGTAGTACCAATTAATTGCATATTTTTAGCATTGAGAGTTAAAGAACCCCCTTTGCCTGCACCCGATGTGGCTGCACCTATCTGTGCCCCATCGCGCACAAGTAAGTGTTGAGTATTAATCGTCAAATCTCCTGCATCGCCAGTTGACCCTAACTTAGCAGATGTACTTAAGCCACTGCCAGAACGCCCATCACTAGAGACACCAATCAGTTGCACATCTTTAGCATTGACAGTTAAAGAACCCGCTTTACCCGTACCTTCTGTGCTGGCATCAACAAATGCCCCATCGCGGACAAGCAAATTCTGCGTATTAATTGTCAAGTCTCCTGCATCGCCAGTTATTCCTATGACGGCAGTAGTAAACAAGCGACTCTTGAGGACACTATCACTAGACTCACCAATTAGTTGCACATCGTTAGCAGTGACAGTTAAAGAACCTCCCTTACCTGTACCCGATGTGCTGGTATTTATCAGCGCCCCATCGCGCACAAGCAACTGTTGGGTATCAATTTTTAAGTTTCCTGCATCTCCGGTTGAGTGAGTAGAAGTCAACAAGCCGCTAGGAAAGCGATCGTCACTAGAGCTACCAATCAGTTGTATTTCTTTAGCAGTGACATTCAAAAAACCCCCTTTACCCGTACCATACGTCTCTGCATCTATTTGTGCGCCATCTAGCAAAAGCAAACGTTGGGTATTAATCGTCAAATCTCCGGCATCTCCAGTTATCCCTGAATAAGCTTGAGTAAACAAGCCACTCCTATAGCTACCGTCAGTAGAAGTACCAATCAGTTGTATATCATTAGCAGTAACAGTTAAAGCACCCCCTTTACCTGTACCATATATGCTGGCATCGACGTATGCCCCATCGCGCACGAGCAAACGTTGGGTATTAATCGTCAAATTTCCGGCATCGCCAGTTGACCCTAAACCAGCGTCAACAGATAAGTCGCTGGCAAAGTCACCATTTGCACTCCTACCAATTAGTTGTATATCTTGAGCATTGACAGTTATAGAACCCGTCTTACCTGCACTATATGTCTGCGTAGCAACATTGGCCCCATCGCGCACAAGCAAATTTTGGGTATTAATCGTCAAGTCTCCGGCATCCCCAATTGAGTAGGCATAATTGAACAAGCCGCTGGGAAACTGACTATTAGCAGTACCAATCATTTGCACATCTTTAGCATTGACAGTTAAAGAACCCGCCTTACCTGCATCCGATGTATATGCAGCTACTTGTGCCCCATCGATCGCCAGCAAATTTTGGGTATTAATTGTCAAGTCTCCGCCATTTCCAGTTGATTGAGTAGAAACAAACAAGCCACTGGGAAATAGGCCATCGGCAGTAGTGCCAATCAGTTGCACGTCTTGAGCATTGACAGTTAAAGAAGCGCCCTTACCCGTACCAAATGTAGCTGTACTTACTTGTGCCCCATCGCGTACTACCAAATTTTGAGTATTAATTGTCAAGTCTCCAGCATCCCCAGTTGAGTAAGTAGAAGCAAGCAAGCCACTGGAAAAGTAACCATCAGCAGATGTACTAATTAGCTCTACTAATTCAGTAGCATTGACTACTAAATTTCCACCTTGTTCTTCTAACAGAGTACTTGCTTCTATCTGGGAACCATCGGCTATGGTGACACGCCGACTCTGGATTTGGATGTCACCGCTACCTGCGCCACTGGCATCTACCGCTGAAAGTTTTGATAGTTGAATATTGCCAAAGTTTTGCACTCCATCGTAGCTCAAGGCAAAACCTTTAGTTATCGGTGTGAGACTAACTAAACTGTTATCCCCTTCCCCTACACTGCCTAACTCTATTCTTCCCCCTGCTGTCTTTAGCGTTGCTCCCTCTAAGAAAATATCCCCACCCACCAAGGCTAAAGTTTGATTGGCTGGCACTCGCAGTGCGTTTGTTGTATCAATCAATTCATCTGTGAGCCTTACACCTTGACCGTTGCCTTTGACCTCAATAGTGCCTGGATTGACTTTATATTGCAAGCCAATAGGTGTATTTATCGTTAGTAAAGGTGTAGATTCAGGAGTCGTAGCACTGAACTCAAAACCATTAGCAAATTTGATGCTACTTGCTGTGCTAGCAATAAATGAACCGCCAATATCTAAGCGGGCATTTTCTCCAAAAATAATGCCGTTAGGATTAATTAAAAATAAATTCGCTGTAGCGTTCGCCCGCAAAATTCCGTCTATTTTTGATTGCAAACCACCTGTAACTCGACTAATAATATTTTGAATATCTGGAGGATTATTAAAGTAAGCTGTAGTATCTTTGAGAACAGAAAAATCGCTGAAACTATGAAACAGATTAGTTCCTGCTTGTGTACCACCAGTAATATTTGTAATGTTATTTAGTGTATTTACATTGCTATTATTCGGTAATGTTGTATCTGGGGTGATTTGTCCAATGGCGATATTTGGGTGAAATGCGATCGCTATTCCTAATGTAAGTAACCAATCTAAATGTCTGACATTAACCGCAACCATCCCTAGCTTTAAAAACCAGTTTTCACCCATACTTATTTTAGCCATTACACCCTCAAAGTAGGTAGCCGTTACTCAATTACAGTTAGTAGACACAAAATTACTGTATAATCTGATTTTCAAGTACCTAGTATTAGATAAACGAATAAAGCGATCGCTCTTTCCAACATCATCGGCTGAAACCCGATTATTTCGTCAAATTCACCAAGTTTTTAATCTAAATAAAGGATTATAAAAGACTACCTGAAACCTCAAAGACATTCATTCATATTGTCATGATTCGTATTATGGTCAGATGACTGGCATGATTTTTGACTGGCTTCGACTGTTTAAAACATCCTCTGACAAAAGTTTTCGATCTACTGAAATTTTTATCTATTTTGGTGAGAAAACCCCATAGATAGCGATCGCAGCAACGCCAGGGGGAATCGCAACTTACCGCATCACCCTAAGGAAAGTGTAAAAACTTAAGATACGCCAGCGAGCAGCAATGGAATATGCGATTTCGAGATGCACGTTCCATTGCTACTTATCAGGGGGAATGAAGAGAAAAAATGAGACATAGATTTAAATTAATAATAGTTTCACATTTATTAGGCGTTAACTTATGAAAATCGGCGTTAGTAAGAAAAAAGTTTGTCCCTTCTGGTGATTGGACTGCGTTAAATAACACTAAAAATCTTGCTATAACTGGTTTTTAGTTGTTGTCTTTCCAAAAATATAAAAGTTTACGTAGTTCCACTTTTCATAGGGTTTGAAGCCCTTAAATTTTAGAAACTTCAATTGATACAATTTTACCCCTGGCGCTCGCAATAGGGTCACGGTTGAGTCAGAATTAGTACTAAATTATTGAAGCTTGAAAAAGCGACTAATAGAATAACCCAACAATGATTTGCACTCACTGTTGGGTCAATTATTCATCTGCACTTACTAATGCACTTAGTAAAGGCAGAAATATCAAATTCAAAGATATCTCAATGCTAACAAATAATTCTCAAGAAATCTCCTCTGGAAGTTACATTGCTGTTCCACCAGCATCTAATATTCCTACTCCCCAAGTTGGGCAACCATCAACAACCTACGATTACTTGGCTTTAATCCCGGTGCTGATTACTGCTGCAACCCCTTTGATATTGGGACTGAAGAAGAAAGATAAAGACAAGAATGAGGATAAGGGCGATGAGAACTAGGGAAGCTAAAAATATTTTAATTTGCATCCTCAAAAAAATGAATCTCTTGTGTGGTCGGTATCTTGCCCGTCCTGGTTGTGCAAATTAAATGCGCGACAGCTTAACTGTAGGGTGCGCGATCGCAGTCAGCTTCCCAATTAAAATATCATATTTAAGAGGATTGCGATTGCGATGACTAAAAAATGACTATGCCGAAATAGAAGTTGAGTTAGGTTAAGGGGGAATATTATCTCCCCCTTAACCTAACTCTATGCCTAGTAGATTTGGGCTGAGGTATAATTACAACAAAAGTAAGAGTCTGAGCAGAAGTAGTTAGTCAAAATTACATGCAATCGAAATCTAAACTATTACCCTACGACAATAGTTTTTGAAAATAATTATGTCCGACTACTTATGTCTTATACCTCTTGAATACTCGCCATCGCAGCTTTTTTAGTCACGTAAATAGAGAGTAAAAGTTTTCTACTTTATTACAAAACCCATTCCTATAGTTGTTTGACTATAGCTACTGAATTTTGGGCTAAATCTGACCATTGTTCAGATTATTTAAGACATCTTTTTGCTTGTGTACGCCAGTAAAGTGCTAAGTCAAAAACAATCCACCAACTAAGAAAAATTTACTTGAGCTAATAAAAGCTTGGCTATCTCCTAATAGTGTTTTTTCAGATAGTGGATGAGCTTCTTGGCTTTTTTGAGATGCATCGTAATGCGTTACACAATTATTATTTTGTTCTGATAAATCGCCTTCATCTTCACCTAAAGTATTACTAATATCAGTTATTTCTGATTTTAAAATTCTGGATTCTTGAACTACATTGCATTCCAGTTCTCGGTCTATTTTGTTGATTAAATCATTTAATTCATCATCGTATATTGCAAGTTCTAAAATATGGTCAATTTCATTGAGTTCGTCATCAGAAGGAGACTGGATTACAACTAATTTCAGATATTGTTGAACTAGATGATTTGAAGAGTGCAACATTTCTCTTTCCGGTATGTCATGAATGCGTTTCATTTTGTTTCCATTAATAACAACTGTAACCTTTCACAGGGGGGGTAGATCATTCACCTAAATGCTAAAGTTATTGTTTAGCAAGGGTTTGGGTGAATTTCTAGTCTGTGCTAATAGTCCTAAAATGTCTAAAACACAATTGTCAGACCAGTGTAGCACTTTTGAATATTCAAAATTAACCGAAAAAAATCATATTTAGACTTTTTTCGTACTGTTTACGTCTGATTTCATATCGAACATTTTTTTCATCTCCCCGCGAACGGTTACTAACAACTTAGGTTTTAATTGATGACAATTCATTATTTTAGCAAAGAAGTACAATGTCTTATTCGTATATAGTTGTGCCTCGAACAATCCAGACGTGACATTTTTCAAAAAAAAATGTGACGTTCTTATAGAATTGAGTCTATTTCCATGTCTTATTTTCCTCGAACTAATATCTGTAAATGCTGTCTATGTAAGCATTAGAGCTATAATCGCAAACATACGAAAGATTAGGCTATAGGCTGGTCGCCGAGATACCTGCAAAAGTGTGATTTGTTGTAAAGATATGTAACGCAGATGTTTAAAACCTTTGATTGAACGTTGTTTCAATACCGGATTGAGCGTGTCCCATTCGGGAGAGGTTAAGGTTCGATATCGTTTGGCAATAAGCAATAGTACTTAAAATATTGCTGAAATCGGGGTTGGAAACAGAATTTTTGAGCAGGCGATCGCGTCATCTTGAACGCATGATTCATTCTTGACCCATAAGTTTAGTACAAAAGTTAACTTAATACCTCTGTTTTTTCAAAATTTTCAGCATAATTTCTAATTGAGATAAGTAAGATTATCTTAACTATCAGTGATGAGCGTGTCCTCTGTTGTGAAAACATCCCTAAAAAGCTCATTAATGGGCAAGTGCAAGGGACGAAAAGTGATGAAAGCAAGGTATTACTGTGCAAAATTTTGATCGACAAAGGCAGAAGGCAGAAGGCTTTTATGGATTTATCCCTTCACCTGAGTGCCCAAACCATCTCTTGCGACGCTAGGGAGCAAGGGTTTAAGACTCCCACCAAATTGAAAATTTGGTGGCTTCTTTTCAGGAGAGGTTTGAATCCCCTTGTGAAAAGAACCTTCTGCCCTCTGCCTCCTGCATAGCTAGCTGCCTTCTCCATCCAATATGTGAGAAGAAGAGACTTCTTGCAGAAGTCGGGAAAAGGGGAAGGTGGGGCCCCTGAAGGGGATAAGGGGCGGGGGAAAGGGGGAAAGGTTTGGTATTTTCCCTTTCCCCAATAAAGATGAGTCCCTTTTCCCACAAGAGTGCAAAAAGCAATGAAAGCAAGAGGTCTAAGGAACTGCGGGGCTATGTTTCTCCAGAGTTAAACCGATTGTTTCGAGCAGTAGTAGCCTTCAAAGACAAAAACCTCAGCAATTGTATCGCTGAGGCTATAGAGTACTGGCTTAACAGTCCTGAGAACCAGGAGGTAATTAAAAAGCAGAATTTAGATAAGTAGTAGGCTGCACTACGCGTACTAGCACGGTGATGCCTACTATGACCGAAATCATTCATTTAGGGAAATTAAAACCTACCAATTAGTGGTTGCTCATTTGACAATTAGTACATTTATACTATAAAATAAAAGTATAAATGTAAAGCTCTTGCTTGGGTTGAGTGCGTCAGCAGTGTTATGGGAACGGTAATTTCAAATCGCACCTTACAAAAGCAAAATTGCTATCAGTAATTTGCCGAGTCATTTACGTATAGAGAGCGTAATGCATCGAGAGCACGTTTTCCCCTTTGACGAGCAGCTTGTTCGGTGACAACTTTCGTTTGGCTAGAAAGGAGGTCAGCGATTTGGCTCCAGGAGAAATTCTCGAAAAATCGCCACTGAATAAGTTGGCGATCGGAATCTTTTAGCCGCGCAATTTGGGAATGGAGATGTGCTAGATCGTCTGTATCGAATGCTGAAGAAGGCTTTTGCTCGCGATTATCCAGAAATTCGAGCGTACCGGACTCTACCAATATGCTTTGGCGGCAAAGTTCATATTGCTTTGTGATATAGCGTCCGGCAACACATCTACTCCATGCAACTGGATTTCTGACTTCCCTGCCCGATTTTATTGCTTTAATCAGAGACAAAATCACGTGGTGGAGTACATCTTCGTGAGACACGTTCGGTTTTGGTTTTAATCTACCGAGACGATATTTGATATGAGCAGAAAGCGGCTGAGATTGCATCACCTGCAAAACTTCAGGGTAATGTTGTTCGTGAGTCATTTCTTTTGCTGATTTTAATTGTTGTTAAATTCGTCACATTGTTATGGATCGCAAAATTTCTGGGGATTGATTTATGGAATAATTAAGTATTACCGTTGTATCAAATCCATCTAACTTTTGAAGAGTAATTATCGCCATTAGTAAAACAATAATGATTTGTAATCCATCACATCAATAGTTAGAGAACTAAATTAATCCCTGCGCTTGCTCTATCTCCTCAAAATGTCATCACAATCAATCAGTATCTGCAAATTGAAAAATGTGACCTACCAATAGATAGAAATAACACAGCAACAATTTGCAGTTTTGTGTATTTTTTTGCGATTGTTCGCGGGTAGGAGGGGATAAATAATTTGCCTAAAAGCTAAAGCTATTGCGGTACAATGCTTTGGAATAATCTACGATCTGGATAATCGTACTTTAAATCTCTAAAAGACAATTTGCAGACTAATGTATGAGTTTTGAATACTCGAAATTATCGGTTAAAAATACAATCTAGACTGGTTTTCATACCGATTTCGTATGATTTCATATCAGACATTTTTTACTCACCCCCGTGAACGGTTACTTTTTTTTACTTTCTCCTTGAAATTGTGGTATTTATTTTAAGTACCTTAGATGGTTAAAATGTGACTATTCTATTAACATTATTTTTGCAGTCGGTTTATTAACTGTCACATCCAGTGAGGCTACATAAATATTATTTTCAAAAATGCAAAAAATAATTTGCAAAATGCTTGTCCAGTAATATTTTCAGCATTAGCATAACTTTATTTACCGTTGCTGATACTACTAGCAAATGTAATATATATTTGTAAGTTAAAGTATTACGAAAGTCTAAACCCTCAATCCGTAGTTGTGGTGTTTAAGCATAATACTTTTGTAGTGCAAATGTAACATTTTCGCCAACAGTATCGGTTGCTCATTTACCCCCAATTACAGCAGCTTTTTCCCAAACATTGCCATATTGCATAGTACTTTCTACTATTTCCCTATAGACTTACGGGCATTAGAAGGAAGTAACAAAAGAATAACACACTTCTGTGGTATAAAGCCGAAAAAAAATCATTATAAATTTTAATATATTCAAATAAGTGTGGTATTTAATGGCAAAAGTGTGGTACATACAAGCTAAGGTAGTAAACATTTGAAGTATTTAATTTTGAAAATGACAAGTGCAACTCAAGTAAAGCGAATACGAATGTCTGAAGATGTCGAGCAAAAATTGAAACAATTAGCAGAGGAAAATAAATGTGAGTATCATGGAAAGCCAAGTATTAGCAAGCTTCTATCTAAAATTGCTAATGGATACTTAGAGATTAAGAAAAAGTCTCCTGTAGAGTCAGAGCTACAATGTGTTCCATTAGTTCAATTAGAAATAACAGTATTATCAAATTTAAATGGAACCATAGCTGAGATAGCTAATAAGCTAGCTAATTTTGGAGTCAATATTTTTCAAGCAAAATCAAAAGAACATAGTAATGCGATCCAACTCATTGTACATATACCAGAAGAAATCAAAAATCAAAAAACACATAAACGACACAGTTTAATTGAACTGTTTAATTCTTTACAAGAAATAAATGTTGAAAGAATTATAAATTATAATGAATACAACAAGTTAGAAAAATTATTATCAGCTTTAAGTACAAAAGCAAGAGAAAATTATATTTTCTATAAAGAAAGAATAAAAGCTGAAACTAAGACAGTAAAACAGAAAAATAAAAAATCCAACGAAGACTCCAGTGAAGAAGAGCTTTTAAAGGAGTATCTACTAGAGTTTTATAGTAGTCAATCCATAGTTACAAATATTAATTGCATGATTGGATATCAAGTTGTTATAAATAATCAAGCAGGAACATTAGCAGAATTAACGTCTAAAATTGCCGAGAAGTTTTTTTCTATCATCTGGTTGGAAATAGACGTTTCCCCTGACAAGCGTACTAATATAATTAATTTAATATTAGGCTTTTATCCTCTCGGTAACCATGAGAAAGTTTTTGAAAAACTCTCAAGTATAAAAATATTGATGGAAAAAGAGATTTTTCAAGATTTAAACAATGTTATAGAAGCACGTCAATTAAGTGCATTAAAAATTATAGAATAAGAAATTATTTATACAGTAAATCAAAAAAGTCTGGGAAAGAAGAAGCAGTCGCTTATCATACACCATTTTCACTCCATCAATAACAAGTATTTATTATTACAATAAATTAATAAAACTTAACGCTGTAAGTATAAAAGTTATCAAGCGGTTTGGGTTTTGATAAATAAATTAAAGATATAATTACAAAAACTATCTCAACTTTTAGCTATCCATTGACAACGAAGGTGTAACATAATTTTTGCATTATTTTGTAACCAAAATTTACTGTTATTCTTGATTATTAAATTAACAACTTTGCAGATAAAACTCTCAGTTGCACCGCTCCCAATAGGTAGTTTTTTATCTATTGCTTTATCGTAATTTAAACGCCCTTCGCTATTCTATAGATATTCGGTATTTTTTAAATATTAATACTAGATAATATGTAGTTAATATATTTTTGTACTGAAAAATCAGATTAGCGATCGCTCTTTGGCAGTAAATGATAGTTAATGTGCAATTTCAATGCGTAACAGCTTAAGACTTAAAGTGACAACATCAATAGTGAAACTGGAACAGCGATCGGGTGCTGCAAACTGGTTTAGAAAGAAAAGAAACTCAAGACGAATACAACTGCAAAACCAATTGTGACAAAAAGAAACAGCTTACCGCAACGTAATGCGTAGGATCGCGTCGCGGTAAATTCAAAAGCTGCTATTCCCATAACAGAATTGAAGGTAGTTGTTCCAGATGAGTTAGGCGCAGCAAAGTATAGCCAATACCAACCTCTCCCCGGAACAAGCCAGGAACGTATACGCTTGAGTGTAAGGCGGGTTCGAGATAATACCCTTTCTGCCTTGCTTGCCGCACAACCTGTATTGCATGGAATCTGGCATTTGTCAATAAATCTGGTTTTCCCAATCGGCTGGCTGCACATAGCAGAAATTCAATCTGTCCCATCTGACCGCAGCATAGCTGGTTTACTATCCCTCGTTTCTGGGTGAGTTGCTTTTGGGTAGTTTTGATTGCGACTTGGATATCTTGATGAATTGCTTCAGTTTCTAACATTGGCAGTCCGCCAAGGCGGGCTAAACCGATACCAGTTGCTCCGTGACACCAACTAGACATCAGTGAAGAAGATTCGGATTTGGCAGTTGCTTGGAGAAATTTAGAAAAGTCCCTCAGATCGGGCCAGTTGCCTACCTCTGGTAAAAATATACTTTGTTCGTAGGCGATCGCTTCTGCGGCAGCCGTCCGAAACTCAGCATCATTCGTCACCTGTGCCAGTTTCAGCAGGGCGTAGGCAATTCCGGCTGCTCCGTGGGAAAAGCCTGTTAACAATCGACCATCCAGGGTTTTCCAAGCTCTGCCTTTAGAAGTTATTACACTTTGGGTTAATAAATGACGACCAATCAGGCAGGCACGTTTCAGCACAATTGGATCGCGAACAACTTGGTACAATGCCAATAAACTCAAAAGCGTACCTGCTGTACCGCCAGCGATATCCAAACTGCGATCGCTAGTAATTGCTTCTGGTACTATCGAGTATGCCAAATTTAGAGCATCTGCAAGCAAGCGATCGTCATTCAGAAATTGACCGATTTTAGTCAGGCTGTAAATCCATCCTCCCAGTCCAGTTGATAAGCCAAGATTCAGGTTTGAGAATTCACCTTTTGGGTGTTCAATTTTGGCTAACGCCTGACGAAACTCTTGCAACGCTCCCAAACACAGTTCTCGAAACTCTCCATCTTTTTTAATATGCTCTAATGCTGCCAGAAATAATGCAATTCCTAATTTGCCATCAAAAAGGCTGAGTTCAGTGGGTTGAAACTGGAATCGCTGTTGTTGAGCGATAAACTGAGGAGCAAGCCAAGTTACAGACCCATCAGGAGCGTAAATCGCTCGCTCCTGTAATCTACGGGCAATTGCCATTACCTCAGCAACCAAATCTGACTCATCCAGCATCACCTCAGATGATTCCTGCACCCTTAGAGAGGTTTGATTGGCAGGTTTTTCAGGTGCAGCAAGCTCTTGACCGGGAATCATTCTCAAATATAGAGTGTTGCGGATAAAATCAACTTGTATCGCCAAGTCAGATTTGCTCAGGTTCTTGATGCGCTCTAGTACTAACTCAAAGCTAGAACCTTGGAAAAATCCCTCAACGCGACTATCTGGCGATAACTCCAACACATCTGTATCAGGATAAATTGAGAAAAAAGGAACATCCAACTGCTCCATTTGTTGGCGTTCAGACTGGAGAAGAGGCCAGAATTTTGGTTTTTCAGTTGCGCCTGCTGCTGTCAACTTGAGGATTTCCAGTCCAATACTGCGGTCAACTCCATCCCGCAAGTACTCTGAATTACGGAGCTTGTTTAACATTCTCGAATAAGTGTTTGTCGGGCGAAACACAAAGCGCACAAGCTGTTTTGCCATTGTCCACAGCAGGCTATCTGGGGAGAGTAGCAGGTCTTGTTTCTGTTGCAGAAAGCGATACATCTGCTCAAATCCTTCTACCACTGCCTCAATCCAGTCTGATAAATTGGCAGGTTGTCCATTTAAGGTCGGCACATGAGCTAAAAATGGATCGATCGCCAGCAGCTTTTGATTTAAAGCCATCTGGTCTGTATTCACGCCAGACCACTGGAGTCCTTTATAATGCCTAGTCTCTTGGTTGTGGCTGCCTAACCCGCTGAAATCAAAGCCTGAGTTACCATTGGATGCTGGATGCCAGACGGGTAATAGGGCAGTACGCATCACAGAATTATCTACGCGGTGGAATGCGAGTTGTTGAGCAGTCTGTAGGTTTGCCCATGACTCGTTTTTCGGTCGATGCTGCATCACAGTTTCGGTATCAATCAGAACTAGATGTTCTCCAGAGGCAATAATATTTTCGTAGTGACAATCAGTAGCATCTAGCACGTAAACCAAACAAAGTAACATTCCTGCCCGTTGGTAATGGCGTTTTATTTGGGCTGTATCTTCACAGGCTTGGGAGGTGACAAACTCCACCCAGCCGTGACTATCGCGGTTAATTACTTGCAAGGTTTTTAGAGGCAGAGGAGAACCCTGTTCGTTTAACCAAGTTAAAAGCTGATTGTACGCCTGTTCAATGCCTAAATGCTTGGGTTTGTAAACTAAGTGCAGATTTGGCTCAATTTTCAGCGTAATTACAGAGCGTCTGCCCCGATGGGGGTCAGATCGGAGAGGCTGCACCGATGTCACCTGACCAAGAGGTACGCCGTTGTTAAATTTCTCTGCAATTTCTGACCAGTCTGCGTCCAAGTGATGCAGAAATTCTAGCTGGGATTCTACCCAAAGCTCGGTTGTCGTAGCCAGTAACCTTGCTAAAGCAGCATATTCTACAAAAAAAGAAGTTAGTTTGCCCTGCAACATTTCCCGAACAAACCGGATATAGAGGCTGCGGCTTTGGAGTTCTTGTGTCTGTGTCAGTAGACGGGTAAAAGAAGATTGTTGAGCGACTCGCCAACTGGTAAAAGCTATCTGTAAAGGCTGTGTGGCGATGTCAATTAACTGACCGAGCAAGCTGCGCTCGAACACGCCATGAACCTCATCGGTTAATCTCTGGTAAGACTCGCCAGTTCTAGCAATCAGTTCTTGTTGAGCAAATAGAACAAATGGGGCGAGAATCTCTTCAAAGGGGAGGGGAGACTGGGAAATCAAAAAGCGCCGTGAAGTCGTCGCATCAGGATTTGTTGCCGCCTGAGAAAAGGCAAGATTGAGAACAGATGAGAGTGTCTTTGCCCAGTTGGGTAGGGGAGCATCGTGGCGCAAATATACAGGTGCGATCGCGGCTTTTGCTGTCTCTAAATTCAGCCCATCCCATTGCAAGTATTGTTGAAAATGCTCGAAATTTCCTTTCGCTACTGTCTGACACCAGGTATCAAGACGCGATTGCAAGAGTTTTTCATCAGTTTCAGCGGAGGGTGAGAAAATCTGGCGATCGAGTCGTTCAAACAGACTGCTAGCGCGAGTAACGATACTGTGCAACTGGGCTGTGGAAATAACCGGGTTGGCGATCGCGGGCAATTGCTGTGTAGAGATACTAGAAATAACTGCGTTCATCTTATTTACCAAATAAACTACGATGTAGAGCTTGTAATACGGTGGCAGTGGTAAAGACGCAATGCTTGTCAAACGCTAGACTGCCTTGAATCGTGCCGTGGTAAATCCACTGATTAAACTGATTGGGATTTAGGTCATCCGGTAATGGAACTTGCAACCGGGCTGACGAAACCCAAGAACCATTGGGCTGTTGCTGTGCTAATAACCAATCAGTTGCTTTGGTCATTGCTGCTTGTACTGCGGTATCTTGCCGTCTCAGTATCAGCAGTCGCAAGCACCAAGCTGTGGCAAATGGCGAACCAGAGGGGTTATCGCTAGTTGCGACAAATCCTTGGGAATTGAGGCGGTTCATTCCCCACACCACGGCGTTGGTAATACAATCAGAATTGGGATAACAAGCGGCGATCGCCTCAGCCGCTAGAGCCGTTACATATTCGGAATCTTGCCACCAGTAAGCCAGCCAGCTACCATCATTTTGCTGAGTCGATCGCAAATAATCCTGAAGCTGAGAGCGGTATTCAGGCAAAGCTGCAATTGCCGCACTCACGCAAGTATGGGAACCGCACCAACCCGCAAATCCTATTTCAGGAGAAGCATGAATAAAAGCCCGAATCGATTCCTCACTCTCATAGGTGCAAATGCCTCCATCCGGCCGCTTATGATCTGTTAGGGATTGCATCGCTTGACACGCCCGTTCTGAATCACTCTCACCAATAGCGCGGGCAAGCTGGAGTACCCAACCAGTACTATCTGCATCGCCAGGAGGCAAGCGATTGTAACCCCATTTGCCATTGACGCGATGACGGCGACTATTGAGCAGATTCCAAGCTGTAGAAACAGCTTTAGGAACGCGGGAATCGGGTATATTCGCTAACATTGTTCCTACATAACCCGTCACCCATTCATCGCTCAAGCCAGCTGCTAGGTGAAAATCAATCCACCACCCCTCGGAGTTGCGTGCAGTTAGCAAAAAAGTAACGGCTGATTCGATAGTGTCTGCGTCACCACGTTCTTGCTTGGTTGCGTCCTCTGTACTTACTGTCCCAGCAGAACGCCCAGGTATTTTACTCAGGGGTTGATGCATTGCACCAAAATAAATTTTACTCGCTAGGGGTTGCCCTGATTGATAAATGAGTTTGATATGGTTCAACCCCCGGACATAAATGCGATCGCCCAGACGCTTTACAAGGCTATAGCCGGAGTATTTGAGCAAAGCATCCTTGGTTTCTTTGGCACATAAACCTTGGGAAGTGAGATAATCTAAGAGCGATTCCCATTGTCCGTTGACGCAGGCTTGGTAGCGGGTGAGAAAAATTCCTTCAATGCCAATTCGCGGATAAATCTGTTCGCCAATATCAAGGTCGAGGATAATGCCATCAACATAGCCAGAAAGGGAGTTGACGAGCTTTTCTACCTCTGCAAGTTGTCCTGTCCAGCCTATTTCAGTCAAGTATGGCAGCAATTCTGAGGCAGAACCGACAAGGCAGAGTCTTATCGCTTCCACGCTTCGGGAAAACATCAGCCCAACCTGAAAAATGCTGGTTCGGGGAGGCAACCGCTTGATACAGTCGATGAATTTTTTCTCTAAGGCGGGAGGTAGGGGCGTGCCTAATAATAAAGGCATAGCTTGTTCCCAAATCCAGGAGTAGTTGAAGGAGATTCCTGAATTATCTGGTGGGCTAGTCACTCCGAAAAATAACGCAGGTATGGGGATATTATTTGTACTAGTAGTCTGATGACCAGCAGAGGGGCAGAGGGGCAGAGGGGCAGAGGAGAGAGTACCTTCATTCCCCCCTGCTCCCCTGCTCCCCTGCTCCCTTGCTGGGTCTACACAGCAATTTTGGTTTGCTAAACCACTAGTATCGCTATCCAGCTTTAAATCAAACTCTAACCAAAGATCGCTAATGAAGTAATGGAGTAAGGAAGATGGATCTGCCCATTCGGTAGAGAACTTCTGAATTTGTTGCCAAACAAGATGTTTGTTAAAATCCTCCGACAGACGTGTGTGGGGGTTTAAGCCTGCTAAAATTTCTCGACCGGTTTCGGTAACTTGAAAAGCAAAGTCAACTACTGGAGCAGAAGGTTGCAGGCGATATTCAAAACCATAAGTGGAAGCGATCGCATCTGGAAAGTAACTGCTTACAGAGTCGAGTTGTTCTATCGCTTGTGGGCAGACTAGGGGGGTGAGATGCGGCTTGATGGGTTGCAGAGAGTCTTTTAAAGAGTACAGCCAGGTATTAGTGCGTTGGTAAACCATGACAGAAACAAAGATGAGTAAGCGATCGGATTAGTTTCGGCTTTTGCTAGGTTTGAGATAAGAAAATAATTTAAGTCGTTCTTCGGTAAACAATTGGATTCATGGAAGTTTCAGCCAAGTCTCCGGGTTTCAATCCTGGCAAACAGGTAGATAAGTTGCGTTGGCGAATTACAGCGGCAAACTGCTCCTGCGGTAGAGCATCGGCGGGTACAGGGGGCATTGTTACCCTGGCTCCATCGGCGTAATAAACAATCACTAAGGCTTCGCGGGTGCGATCGCTTGTGTTTTTGCGCGAACTGTGCGGCGTCCAGCCAGAATGAAAACTCGCATCTCCGGCTGCCATTGCTCCATAATTTTTGAGTTGAAACCCCGATTTAATAATGGATTGCTCAAACTCATCCATTGACTCATCTAGCGGCATTGAAGCCCCGATATAGCCCTGTTTGTGGGAACCGGTAGCAAAAGTCATCGGTGCCATTTCTGGGGAAACCTCCGACAGAGCAATCCACATTGTGAGTATTTGAGTTGTATCTAGGGGCATAAAGTAACCATCTTGATGCCAAGGTGTATTGCCGCCTCCCGGTTTTTTGAAATAAGATTGGTCGCGGAATAAGCGGACAGTATCAACTCCTAATAAATCGGCAGCAATCTTGCCAAACCGATGAGCTAAAACAAAGCGTTGGGCAACTAAATCTAGTAGGTAAAGGTTTTCAACAAACTGCCATCCTTGACTTTGACCGCTAACAGTCTTTTCCATCGCCTGCTGTTCGCGATCGTGGCGGTCAACCGTTTCTACTAACGCAGGTTTGTAGACAGCTATTTCTTTGGGAGAAACTACACCGCGCACCAGCAAATGTCCATCGTGCTGAAAGTTATGAATTTGCTCGGTTGTGAGGTCATAATCGCTGTCCAAGGGGAAGTTATCTACCTCAGAATTATCAAACGCTGAACTCGCTTGTGAGTAATTTGCATATTTGTTTGCTGGCTCAGTCTGCGTAGGCGCATATACAATTGGATTGTTTGCACTGTCTGTCAAATTTGGGTTAGGCATATATTTTAGATTTAGATGAGAAATGATGTTTGATTTGGTTTGAAGTAATCGTTTGATTGCCTTCTGTATTACTTCTTGGGAGAACTGAAATCAAAATATGCAACCTTTGAGATTGTGAAGAATAGTTCAGTTGCATCACAATGCTCGAAAACCTCTGACATCAGGCAATTAAAACTCTCTGAGTATCAAAAGCGACTGTCCCTTTCACTCCTTAAAGGGGTAGGATGAGCTTAACTAATTCACTACAAAAAGCGAAGGGAGAGGCTGCCGTCGATAGCCTCTCCCTTTTTTAGAGCAGATTTTTTTTAGTAAAAGTCATAATATGTTTCTTTTGCCACTCTAGGCAGAGGAAAAAGAGAATAAAGCTTATAGCTTTTGCCGCATCATCAGTTGAGCGAATGGCCCTTGCTGATTGACTAGTCGCTCAAAACTGCCCTGCTCTACAACCCGGCCATCCTGAAGCATATAGATACGGTCAGCATTGTGGATTGTACTGAGTCGGTGAGCAATGACTATGCGCGTCACCTTTAGGCGATCGAGGCTTTCACTTACAATAGCCTGGGTTTTGTTATCTAAGGCACTGGTAGCCTCATCGAACAGTAAAATCCGTGGTTTCAATACTAATGCCCTAGCAATTAACAGCCTTTGCCGTTGTCCGCCAGAGATATTACCACCTCCTTCACTGACAACAGTGTGCATACCCATTGGCATAGCTTGGATATCATCTGCTAAACCCGCCATCCGCGCGGCTTCCCATGCCTCATCAATTGTGACTAAAGCACCACTGGCAATGTTTTCAAAGATAGAAGCTGACATTAATCGGCTATTTTGCAAGACAACACCTATCTGTCGGCGCACAGCATGAATGTCTAGTCCTGTCAACTCCTGTCCATCATAGTAAATACTGCCAGATTCCGGAGTCTCAAATCCGAGTAATAAGCGAAACAAAGTTGATTTCCCACTCCCAGAAGTCCCCACCAGAGCAATAAATTCCCCAGGTTCAGCTTGAATATTCACATTATTTAAGATTAAGGGTCTATCATCGCGGTAGCGAAAAGCCAGATGGTCTACAACAATTCTGCCCGATAACCTGCCGGGGTCTGCTTTACTATTATTAACTTCTGGTTCGGCTTGCAAAATTGGCTGGGCACGCTTCCACAAAGGTATGACTTTCAGAACATCGACAACGGTTGTACTCAAGCTGGTTGCACCGCTAATAAAGGTACCAAAGGCAGAGTTGAACGCGAGGAAAGTACCAATGGATAGTGCTTGAGTTCCCGTCTGCTGGCTCTGCTGTAGTAATGTGGCAGTAAACCAAAAAAGCACGCCAGATGTGAATATGGGCAAAACTTTATTGCAGACGTTGAGAACGTCTTCAATCGCTTGGGTACTCAACACTAATTTTATTTGCTGGCTATACTGTTTACCCCAGTAAGCAAAAGCGCGTTCTTCAGCTCCTGCGACTCGCAATTTGGCAACCCCGTTGATTAGCTGCACCATCACGCCAAAGATTTGTCCTTGTTGCTCCAATAAGGGACGAACCTTGCCCAGGGTGAGCATACCAGAGAAGAAAGTCAGGGCAATATTTACAACAGCTGCAACAAGAGCGATCGCGGTTAACGAACCGTTGTAGTAAATTAGCAATCCCAAGTTTAAGAGGGCAAACACGCCAGAGAAAATAGTTTTGAGAACTGTGCCACTGAGTATGGAACGGATCTCGCTGATGCTAGAAACCCTAGATTCTAAGTCACCGATAGAATACTGATTAAAAAAAGATACACTTAGCTTCAATAGCCTGTCCCACACCGCAGTTTGAGTGGATGAGTCGGCAAAAGTTTCTAGTCTCATGAGGGCAAGCCCTTGAGCTAGTTGAAAAATTGTACCTCCAAAAGCTGTTGCACAAAGACCTAAAGCGATTTGTAACAATAGTCCGCGATCGCTATCGGGAACGGCGTTATCTATGAGAATAGCAATAGCTTGGGGCGTTACCATCCCTAATAAAGAAACAGCAATTGCGCTTAATAGGATGATAACTAGATCCTGAAAATGGCCCTGTAGTGCAAATAGAAGTATATCCCAGGTTTTGAGGTGTTTGTCGGGCAAAGGTCGATAAAATACATAGGCGGTGGTGCAGAGCCTAGCAGCACTTTGTTCGTTTACAGGAGTGCGAGTCTGCTTGAGGGGATCGAAAATCTCATAACTGTTACCTCTTGTACGATTCTTAACTGGTAACAGAGCCACCGGACTTTCGTCTTCTAAAGTGTATCCCAGCATCGGGCCGCAGTCACTTTTCCACCAGTTGCCAATTAGATGCAAGCGACGCATCCGAATTCGTGAAGCACGGGCGATCGCATCTATTGGGTGTTTAAGGCGTTTGAGGTCTTCCGAGCGAGCTGGAGGGCGAATCGCAATGCCTAAAGCACGTCCCACTGCTCCTGCTGCAACTAATAGAGCTTGGTCTGAGGAATTATTGCCATGTATTATCTGTGAAGAAGTGGCTGTTTCCTGCGGTTGCACTACAGATGACAGTTCCTCCAAAGTTTCATTCATCACTTGACGCTTCAGGTGTTCTCTTTGCCGACACCTTTGGATTTCTTGCTGGATTTCTTGCTCAGAGAGCAAGTTAATTATTTGCAGGAAATTCATTTGCAATTGAGCCAGACTAACCATTAAAGTGTCTGCTTCTTGGATATCTTCAGCACGAAAAATTTCTAATTCTAATATGCTCTTTGCCTGCAACCACATATCAGCACTCACAGGTAACAGACCAGACGCAGCATCAACAATTAGTTCGGCAAATCCCATTAAATTAGCATAACCACTTTGAATTCGTACCCAAGATATGCTGCCTTGTTCTGGTTGGAATATTTCGCCAGGAGTTAAGGAGAAGAACTGAGTTCCTGGCTTTAAAATTTTCAAGTTACGATTAGGTTCGCAAGCCACAGCCGAACCCAATTGATATATCCAACGCTTTACCAAATTCACTGCATAGTCTTGTTTGTCTGGGAAAATCGACTCAAAATCTTTGCGAGAGATTTTGAGCAGTTCTGTTTCTTCAAGGGACACTGCTAAAATTTGCAATTGCTGGCTTTGAAACTCAGATGCTATTGAAAACATCGCTTCTGCGGATTTGACATTAAATAAGTAACGCCGTTTTCCTTCTGGGTTACCATTGTTAACCGCAATGGCAAATAGCGACATGGAACCCGATCGCACTATCCAAACTGTCTGGGGGTCATCTAATAGTAAAGGTTGATTGCCTTTAAATCGATAGTACTCTCCTGGTAGCGGAATTTTGTTTTCAATAAGCATCTTTTTAACCTACTAAAAAGTTATGCAAAGATGTTTGTAAACAAATACAAGGCTCTCTTGCATTTGTTTTGACTCTTTGATGTTGGTTATATGCTTTATTGGGAAAACCTGGGTTGATTTATGCTTTTGAGCTAGGTGCAAAAATTTACCGCTTAGTTATTTTCTCACGTCACGGTTGCAAACCATTTCTGCGTAATCAGTGCAAGGTTTAGCCACTATAGAGGATAAGTAAAATTTACCATTTTCCCTATTCATGCAACAATGCCGTTTTTAGGATAAAGTTGCCCGCTTATGGGCAAGGCTCTAACCCCATAAATTTCGGTAGAATTTACTTAAAACTCCATCACGATTGAGGATAGCCATGTATGACGATCGCTTCCGAATCTCCCAAGCCCTTATCTGAAACTTTGCTTGCAGGCGGTGGCGAAATGGGAGCTTTGATGCGACGCAAGGACTGGTCGAGCACGCCCTTAGGCCCCGTGGAGAACTGGCCGCCAACGCTGCGATCGCTAGTCAGCACCATTCTCGTGTCTCGCTTTCCCCAGACCATTCTTTGGGGGGATGACTACCTCCAGCTTTATAACGATGGCTTCATTCCGATATATGGAGCAAATCACCCAAAGGCACTGGCGCAACCCATACGCGAGACTTGGGCAGAAATTTGGGATGACCAAATGAACCCGATGTTTAGTGGAATCAGGGATACGGGTGAGGCTTTCTATGCGGAAGATTTACTTTTTCAACTCCTCCGCTCTGGCTATTTGGAGGAGGCTTATTTCACGTTCTCCAATAGCCCGATTCGGGATGAGACAGGCACGTTCAGAGGGTTAATTTCTACTGCAACCAATGAAACCACCGAGCAAGTGCTGAACCGACGGCGCTTGACGATCCTGCGAGAGTTGTCGATCGCTGGCAATGGGGCAAAAACGCTACAGTCTGCCTGCCTCGCTGCCGCCGCTACGCTCAACCCTTACGATATTCCCTTTGCCGTGTTTTATCAGGTTCATTCTCAAGGCGCTCGGGTAGAACGGGTAGCCCTCAGTGGACTAACCCCAGACAGTGCCGCTGCCCCCGCAACGGTGGCGCTAACCGTGCCTGCTGACGCGAGTAGGTTGTCCTCAACGGATTTAGGGTGGCGGCTGGCGGAGGTGCTGCAAAGCCGTGAACCGCTGCTGATGACCGATGTCATCGAGCGCTTCGGATCGCTACCGATGGAACCGTGGAACGACAGTCCCCATTCTGCTTTCATTGTGCCAATCTTATCGAGCAACAAAGAAATTGTGGAATGCCTGCTGGTGGCCGGAATCAGCCCCCGTCTCGCGTTTAATGCAGCGTACCGCTCCTTTCTGGAACTGGTGGCGCAACAGGTTGAAAGTGCGATCGCTACGGCTCGCAGCTATGAGGAAGAGCGAAAACGAGCAGAGGCATTAGCAGAACTCGATCGCGCCAAAACGACTTTCTTTAGCAACGTATCTCATGAATTTCGCACCCCGCTAACGCTGATGCTGGGGCCTCTTGAAGATGCGTTGAGCGATTCAGATCGTCCCCTTTCACCAGATCAACGGCAGCGGCTCAAATTAATCCAGCGGAATGGATTGCGATTGCTGAAACTGGTGAATACGCTTTTGGATTTTTCCCGGATTGAGAGCGATCGCATCTCTGCCGTTTACGAACCAACAGACTTAGCAACCTTCACAGCAGAGTTAGCCAGTGTCTTCCGTTCTGCAATTGAACGAGCTTCTTTACGCTTTGTAATAGATTGTCCGGCTCTGAGAGAGCCAATTTATGTCGATCGCCAGATGTGGGAAAAGATTGTATTTAATCTAATCTCGAATGCATTTAAATTTACATTTACAGGCGCAATTACGGTTCGTTTACATCTGGTTGGCAACTCTGTTGAACTAGCGGTACAAGACACCGGCATTGGCATTCCAGCCGCAGAAATTGGACATCTATTTGAGCGATTCTACAGAGCCAAAGGAGCGCAGGGACGGACGTTTGAAGGATCGGGAATTGGTTTATCCCTGGTACAGGAATTGGTCAAATTGCATGGAGGCACGGTTGAGGTGAGCAGTGTTGAGGGAGAAGGCAGTTGCTTTCGCGTCTGCATTCCGACTGGCTGCGCTCATTTACCCGCCCAACGGATTGGAGCAACCCACACATTAGCATCAACCGCAACTGGGACATCCCCCTACGTAGAGGAAGCGTTACGATGGTTGACCGAAGAAAATGAAAGCACGCAAGCGGTCTCAATTGAGGAAGGGAGAGAAATTAACTTTGCACCAACATATACCCACATTCCCCCCTCTGCATCCAACCGAATTTTGCTGGTGGATGACAATGCCGATATGCGGAACTACCTGAAGCGGTTACTGAGCGAACGGTGGCAGGTCGAGACGGCTGCCAATGGCGCGATCGCTCTCGAAGCGATCCAACAACAACTGCCCGTTCTCGTGCTAGCAGATGTGATGATGCCGGAAGTAGACGGCTTTCAACTGCTCAAAATTTTGCGGGCCGATCCCATTACCCAAAGTATTCCAATTATTCTCCTGTCAGCACGAGCAGGGGAAGATGCAACGGTGGAAGGACTAGAAGCCGGAGCCGATGATTACCTGATCAAACCCTTCTCAGCCCGCGAACTAATAGCGCGGGTGGAAACTCAACTGCAAATGTCTCGACTCCGCCAGGAACTATCTGCCAACCGCTTCAAAAATGAGTTTCTCATGACAGTTACACACGAACTGCAATCGCCACTGGCGATCGTTTTGGGATGGGTGCGATTCCTCCAAACCCAATCCCTCGATCCCGATGCAATGGCACGAGCGTTAGCAACGATCGAGCGTAACGCCACGATTGAAGCCAAACTGGTCAAGAATTTGCTAGATGTGGCAAGCATTCTCTCTGGCAAGCTGCGCCTGAAGTCTCAAACGATCGATCTCGCCTCTCTGATTCGGTATGTAACAACAAACTTTCGAGAAACGGCTAAGTCAAAGAATATTAAACTGGTTGAAACGATATCCAATGAAGTGCCAACCAATATGTTTGCGGATGGCGATCGCCTTAAACAAGTTATTGCTAACCTACTAGAAAACGCCATCAAATTCACGCCAGAGGGAGGAAAGGTAGAAGTTAAATTGTCATTGGTCGCTGGTCATTCGTCATCGGTAGAAGGACTTTTGACAAATGACAAAGGACTAATGACTAACTACGTTCAAATTACGGTCAGCGATAGCGGAATTGGCATTCGTCCTGATTTTCTGCGCTCCGTCTTCGATCGCTTTACCCAAGCAGAAGTGCCCAGTCGCCATACACCGGGCGGAGTGGGAATTGGATTGGCGATCGCCCGGCATCTGGTTGAATTACATCACGGTACGATCGAAGTAGCCAGCGAAGGAGAGGGGCGAGGTGCAACGTTTACGGTTCGACTACCATTAATCAATGCTGAACTCAACCCGAATCCAACCCCATCAGGGCAATAAATTCGGCGTTACATAATTGAAGTATGAATCAAGCGATCGCCTCAAGAAAAGCGATCGCACTTCTTCCGAATATGAGTTGATGTACACCTTGGATATTGCATAGCGAACGTTAGAATTCACACTTGAATTATGTAACGCCCCATTTCTAGCTATGGTAGGAGTCTCCAGGAAGGAAATTAGATGACTAAAATATTACAACCAGGACAAAGCTACACTTTTAATAATTACTTCCAAATGTCTTTTCCAATAGAAGAGATATTAAAAGAGCTTAACTACAATTATATTAGTCAAAAATTAGAATTACCTGTTGTTGAGAACCTTCCAAGTAGCTTTGAGCAGTTAAATACAACTATCAACAGAAATCTGCGGCTAACTAGTTTGTTGACGGAGGATGCTAGGAAACAAGCGGCGATCGCTCCTATATTATTTGAAGTCTGCGATTATTACCAAACTAAGCTCAACATTGAGTATCCGGTGAATGCTGGTGAATACTTAAAAGGGACATTAGACTACTACATCAAAAACAGCAAACAACTGTTGGTAGTGGAAGCTAAAAATGCTGACTTGACCAGAGGTTTTACTCAATTAGCTGTAGAATTGATAGCATTGGCACAAATTAATGAGTCGGAAGCAACCAAAATTTATGGGGCTGTAACAATTGGTAATATCTGGAGATTTGGTTTTCTCCAGCAGCAAGAAAATTTAATTTATGAGGATTTAAACTTGTACATAGTGCCAGAGCAGTTAGAAATATTGTTCAAAATATTGCTAGGGCTGCTGGGGTGAATTAATCTTTTTACACAAAAATCGACATTCCCTTCTAAAACTTGTTTGCGAACTCCTTTGTGAACTGCTGCTGGAACTACATGATAGTCACGAACAGCACCAGCGAACCACTAACGCTGCACTCAATCAGCTTGGGGCTATCTTGATACAGCTAACAAGGATTGACCCTCAAAATTAAACCCTGTCTCAAAAGGTATTGCATCTACGTCAGTCGGTTTACTCTACCATGCCAAAAGCATAAGGCAATTTAGCTTACTTTCATCACTGGGTTCTCAAGCGATCGCACTCTTATTAACTTATTGTACTTCCGTTTTCCTCCCCTCTTTACAAGGGGAGCATCCCAGTTTTTTGCAAAGAGGACGAAAATCAGTCAGGATAAGTAAGACGAGTGTATTTACTTACCGATGACCCCAGAACAAAAGCAAGCTCTTGAAGAACATGTTCAAGCGATCGCTAAAATACTATACGAAGATACGTCACCAGAAAGACTAACAAGCCTTGCAGGAATTGAAGAGGCAGTGCGAAGTCAAATGCAAAAGCATGTCATGCCAGAAGTCGGGGTTTTTTTATCGAAACGGTTACGGGAACAAGTGCAGGGTATCAACGACGACTAAAAAGTATTCTAGGAGAGTTGCCAATTACAAGTAAGCAGACGCAGCAATTGGGAGTCGCTTCTAGCAATCAACTAAGTCCGTATCTGGAAATTTGCTGTCTACGTGTGAGTGCCAATGTCAGCTATGAACATGCAGCAGCAGATATCGAATATTTTACAGGCATCCAGGTTTCCCGCAGCAGTCAGCAGAGATTGGTGCATCGTCAAAACTTTGGATTGCCAATGCCAGAAGAGACGGTTGAAGAATTAAGCGTCGATGGTGGAAACATTCGTGTCCGCACTACTGAAGGTGAAATATGTGCTTGGCTTGGCTATAAAGCGATTAGCTTACATCACAATGGAATGGTTGGAACGTCCTTTCAAGATAATCAGGTTGTCATTGATTGGGTTAATGACCAAACACTGGCTAGCCCACTCACTTGTATTGGTGATGGACATGACGGCATCTGGAATATAATTGACCAACTAGCACCTGATGTGCAACGTCGAGAAGTACTTGATTGGTTCCATTTGATAGAAAACCTCCACAAAGTTGGGGGTTCACAAAAACGCCTCAAACAAGCACAAGCTCTACTATGGAAAGGGCAAGTTGATGCTACTATTGCCCTATTCACTGATTGTAAGGGTAAACAAGCACAAAACTTTTGCCGTTATCTTGATAAGCATCGCGATCGCATTATTAACTACGAATATCATCAAGCTGAACAAATTTGTTCAATTGGTTCTGGTTCGGTTGAATCTGCCGTTAAACAGGTTGACCGTCGAACAAAGATTTCCGGGGCACAATGGAAACGAGAAAATGTGCCTCAAGTCCTTGCCCATCGCTGTGCCTACCTTAATGGATTATTGTCGGTTTGAGGTACTTCAAAAACTGAGATGCTCCCCTTTACAAGCACCAACTTTCCACAGTCTCCGGTGACTTGCTTCCAATCCTTACCCGTATTGCTTCCTTCAAATAAGCGATGGAAAGCGACAAGCCGCTAAAAGCGTCTATTTATTTCACTGAGTAATTAGTTTGCAGTAAGATTTTTAGCCCTGATTTTACGCGAATTAAATTTATCCATTTAACCTATTTTCCAATCAAATAGAAAAATCTGTATCTTTAGATACTTTTTACTGCTTTTTTGAGAAATGTCATGTTATTGTAACTTTGATCGAGTCTTGCTCAGTCAATTCAGGGAATCATAATTATCGAGTGGTTCATTCACGATGGACTATAAAAAAGTTCGGTTGAAATGGGAAAATTATTGGTTTAAAACCTTTGGCAGATGGCGATCGTGTCCGCTAACCTGTCCAATAGACAGACCTCATCATCGGCACGTTTTTTGGAGTTGGATTGGTAGTTTCTTGGCTATCACTGCAACGTCTTACCTTGCTGTAAAAACTAATTCTCCTTTGCTGATGGCTCCTTTTGGTGCTACAAGTGTCTTGATATTTGGTGTTCCTGAAAGTCCTTTGGCTCAACCTCGCAATGTTATTGGGGGTAATCTTTTAGCTGCTATCGTGAGTCTGATAATTCTGCATTTTCTTGGTTCTTCTCCCTTGGCAATGGGAATGGCTGTATCTAGTGCAATTGGAATCATGCAGCTTACCGGAACTCTACACCCACCTTCGGGTGCTGTTGCATTAGTCGTCATGATGACCAAACCCGACTGGCAATTTCTACTAACACCTGCCTTTGAGGGATCGATGATTCTAGTGCTATGCGCTGTGATATTTAATAATTTAGCCGAAGAGAGGACGTATCCAAAACACTGGTTATGGGGCATGATGCGTAAAACCCCGCAATTTAAAGAAAAAGAAATTATCTAAAGATAAAGGAAAACAGCGTACTGATTCAGCACCTTTGTTGCATCGAAGAGCAAAAATTAATTTTCTGTTTCTTACACAGCAGCTCTAAAAGACTTGTGCGTACACGGTAGCTACGCAAGCGGGGAAAGGTGTGGGCACAGCAGTGCTCATAGGTGTCAACTTAACGTGAAACCCTGATGAAAACGTGATGAGCGAGTTCTACTCAGTTATACCGTTTCACTTTAAGTTTGATACATTTAGGCAAGCAGAGGGGCAGGGGAGCAGAGGAGCGGAGGAGAAATTATTTGTATCTTGAATTTGGTGAAATGGTATTACCATCAAGATCCGCGTTACCCCACCCCGGCTTTGCTGACGCAAAACCGCCCCTCCCCTTGGCAAGGGGAGGGGTTGGGGGTGGGGTAAAACGTATGTGGGATAAGCGTTTGAGCTTAAGTTGACACCAATGAGCAGTGCTGTACCCCTACACCCAAGGTCTATTTATCATCAAAGAATGATTAATAAAGGTCTGAAACGACCTATGCATAGAAACGCACACCATGATTAATTTGTACAGTGTGTAAGTCCTACTAATTTCCCAGACTTGATATCAATACCCAGCCTCAAAAAGTAGCCTGAGTGCGTAAGTCCTGTATTGGAGTACAGCACTGTGTAATAGTTTCGCTGGCAACGTCTTCCAAGCCAACAGACTCTAACAGGTCTTGCCAGTCAGAGGCTAGGACGGTATCTTTTGGTTTAGCAAGGCGGAGTTCGCTTAAAAGTGTCAGTGCGTCTTGCCAGATGCCCGCTTGAGCATAAAGGGCGACACGTTCTTGCGGTGTTGCTGTTCCTAAGCGACGAACTAAATCGGGGTTCGGTTCTATTCGTTGTACTAACCCTTCGACAGCAATATCTTCTGATTCTTCAGAGGAGGTTTGTGATTTGCAATCAACTAAGAAGTACCAATGATAATATTTACCAATTTCTAGTGGTTTCTCTGTTGTGGGAACGCGGACGCTAATTACTCCGGGCGTTCCTGATAAGTTAATTAACAGAGGCTCTTTGGTGATGGAATTATTATTTTCATCTAGTACTACAAACTTGACAACATCGATATCTTTAATTTGGTAAGGAACGTAAAACCAAAAGGTAGGATATTCAGCAGTTGTTAAGCCTAAAACAAATTTTGATAAGGGTTTGTCTGTAGTTGTTTGTTGCTTTAAACTCAAATTTCTTGGTATCAAGGGTACTAATGCAGTTAGAGGTTTGCTGACATTTGGACAATCACCACGCGTTCCTGCTCCTTGGCGATCGCCAGGCGCACCCCGGTTTTCTGGTTCTTTTTCTAAAGTTGGCTGAATAAAGCGAATTTTAGTACTATTCGAGTTATTGTTAGGTGGTTGTTGAGTTTGTGCGGGTTGTGTAAAACTAACTACTATAAAACTAAGACTAAACACTAATATCTGCGGAAATCGAAAATTTATTCTAGTCATAATGGAGTTTAGTTAAGTATTTGGTTGATAAACTTTAGTAGAAAGATGAATTCCGAAAGCAGTTGTTATAAAAGCAAAAACAGTAGGAACAAACGGCACCCAACCACCGAATAGTAAGAGGATAAAGCAGCAGCCGTATAAGGTAATTAGTGCAACAGCAATTATCGCTGCTAGTTGCGATCGCGGCCAACGATAGACAGCGATTATTCCTCCGACTAATGACCAACCGCACAGCCAGAGAACTTCACCCCATGCAGGCCATACCCATAACAATGGTCGGCGATTCATAACGGCACTAAGTATCTGGCTAACCATGTGAGCGTGAATTACTATACCTGGTACTTCTTGGTAGGGTCTAGTTTTTGTACTGTAAGGTGTGAAGAAAGAATCTTTAACACTGTCAGCATCAACACCGATTAGCACAATCCGATTTCTTACCCAATCGGGATTTAATTGACTTTTGAGAACTTGTGCGAGAGTAACTTGTCGAGCAACCTCGCGTGAGGAGCGATAATTGAGCAGTAATTGATGACCTCCTGCGTCAAATTGTTGATAACCACCTGTAGGAATATCTATAGGTTTAAAGACAACATTGCCAAGTTGCAAATATCCTTGATTGTTAATTTGAAATTGAATGCCTTCTTTTGCTAAATAGTAACTTGCCAGTTGCCAGCTTAAGGAGTAGCGTGTTTTACATGGGGATTGTGGGTCTGGAGTTACGGCTAATAGCTGACGGCGAACTACAAAATCACTATCTAGCACAACATCACTAAAACCGACGCGATCGCCTGTAATTTCTGGCGGAGGTGCAATGCCAGTCGCTTGTGTGTTGTCTCCACTGAGTTTACATATACCAAAAAACTTGTCGCTTTTATGCAAGCGAGTTGCTAAATCTTTGTATTGAGGTTCTACTGTAAAATCACGATAGAGATCTAAACCGATCGCTCTTGGTTGGTATAATTCCAATTTCTGCATTAACTGTTGCAATACCTCATCTGATAACGAGGATTTTTGCCGTTGCTTTTGGGCTTGAATGTCTGCTTCTGTGATTTTTACTATTAATAGGCGTTGGTCTGGGCCTTCATCTGGTCTAATCTGCATCATCGAATCGAAAGCCGACAGTTCCCATTGCTGCATGATTCCTAGCGATCGCAGGGTTGCTGTTGCAAGTGCGATGGCTATACTTGCCACTAATGCTGTTTGCAGTCTGTTTTTTTTGAACCAAGGAGAAGATATTGCTTGTGTTTGTCCGCGTAACCCGTTCCATGTCAGCGGTTCTTCTGCTGGGTTTTGGTAAATCAATGGCAACCAAGAAGCAGTAGGAAATTCATCTTCTAGACCTTGTAATCTTTCTCGTGCGTAACGTGCTGCCAAATAGTAAGATTGGCCTCCTGCTAAAGCTGAGAGGAAATTCTTTAAAAACTCTTGAGCAACAAAATCCGGCACATTCTCTCGCATGATAATAACTTCGGGAATGTGCAAATCGGCTAACTGCCATGCCAATCCCAAACCATCGCAGGAGTTAAATATAGCAAGTTTTAAACCCTGTGCAACTGCATATTTTAAAGCGTTTTTTAATTCTGGTATGGTTAAACTGCTGGTTTGGTTAATATGTATTAAACCTGTATCTTCTTGACTTTGGCTATGCCCTGCAAAAAATAGAATATCCCAGCCTTGTTTATCCCATAACCACTTATCTAATTCTTGGCGTGAAGGCTCTACTAAAAATACTGTTGATGCATTAGGTAATTGCTTTAGTAATGTTTGGTCTTTCTGGATATCAATTCCTTTGCTATTACCTAATATCGCCAATATTCTAACTTGTCTATGATTTTTTTTAGGTAATACTTTAACTCGCTCATAACTTGGAGGAGTTAAAGCTACTTCTGCTTTTTGGTAATCGTCAAAAAAGTTCCATAGATGCCAAGGTAGTCTTCTTACCAGGCGATCGCTTGTTTCAATAATCACCTGAAATTCTTCATCTAAAGTCAATCTGGCTCGTAATTGTTGGTCAATTTTGCGAAATGAATTTGAGTTTAACCAACTATTAATTTGCTGATGTAATTCCTGACAAACTTCATTAAAATCGGTTTCACTAATATTAGTCAAGCCAACTGGTTCTATTTCAATTAAAGCCCGACCGTGAAATCGTTGTTGGAGTGCCTGATATATTAATTGATAGCGTTTATAAAGTTCAGCAATTTGTGGGGCTGGGGGTAAACTACCTGTAAATTGCATCGGACGAGAGTTGTTATCCCACAATTGTGCATTCACAATTGAGAAGCCATCATTTAAGTTACCTTTATCTAAATTTATAACAACTAACTTACCCATCGTTAATTACTAAACCCTTCCCTGCCTTCTAATTATCAAACCACAAAATCTTCTGTAATGCTAAAATCACCTAGAATCAATTGAATACTAAAGCTAGTTTCACGCATACATTTAAAACGATTTAGTGAAATATAGTAATCTTGAGTTCTAGATTCAACTACTTGTAAAGTCTCCCCTGAACTAGAAAGTACTAGCTTTAAATGGGGTAGCAAATACTTTTGATTACCAACAGGATGCACTTGCACTAAAACACCAATTTTTCCTTCTGCTTCTTCGGTAAGAACAACTAGCAGTACTACAGATTGTTCTCCTAATTGCATTCCTAAATCGATGAGTTTAGCCCCATTAGCACCAGATATCCTAGAAGTATCAAAACTTCTAGTAGCAAACGCTAAATTTCCCAACTGTGACGTATTGATTAGCGTATCAATAGACTGCCAACCTATCTCAAAAACTCTGTCGAACCATTGACTCAAATTTACTTGTATTTTGTTGGGTACAATATCGGTAATAGGTGAAACCTCACTTTGCAATAAACCTAAACGCTGATTGTAAAGTTGCTGTCGCCATTGTTCGTTACCAATTAATGCTGCCCATTGGCTAAATGATACGTCTGCATGTAAACGCGGTGAATAAATAGATGGATTAGCTAAAATTCGTAACAAATTTTGAGCTTCCGCTGTTGATAAAGTTGCTAAAGGTGGCACTTCTTCTCGAAAATTTAGTCCTAGCGTCGCTAACAGTATGGTAAAATTTTCTGTTAACTCATCAACTGATAAAGAATAAGTGCGATCGCTTTGATTATATCTAGCTTCATTCTTCAATTGACGATGAGTCGCAAAGCCGCGTACCGCCATCCAACATTCATCTTCATCATCCAAATTTACCTGTACTGCTAAATAATAGTCAGCTACCCAACTGGGGATATCTACCCACTCCTGCGGTACAGATAATTCTTCTAAATCTGTGGTTTCAGTTGGTAATAGTATTAATCGTGTTTCACCTAATTGAATAGCTATACCATTCACTACTTCTAAAATAGTAGGTATATCTTTTCCAGTCCAAATTGAGGGTTGTGGCGCGGATTCTTCTTGCAGCCAATCTTCAAGCCAACTGATAAAACTATCCAAGCAAATATGATTGAGATATGAATTGTAACGAGCGATAGGATTAGAGTGGTGTTGCTGGCTATATTGCCACGCTCTTTTTTGCTCTGCTTCTGCAATCTTTAACCAAAGATGCTTTGTGTTATTACTTGCTAATTCCATTAAGTTAAACATTGATTTTACCTAATTATATTTGCTTAGATTTGGGAAAATATGCGTCAACAACGATATTAATTGTTTCTTCTATTTCTAACTTTTTGCCTGAATTATCTCTTTGTTTTATAATTGATTTAATTAGAGATTTATAGTGCTTTGTCAACCATTTTTCTACATACTCTTTCACCCAAATATCTATTTGTTCGAGCAAATTAGCTTGCAGTTTATACTGAGTTTGAGAAAGTTTTTCCTTGACTTCAGTTTGAGTAATCCCTAATTGATTAGCGATTTTGATTTCACTCAAGTGTTGACCGTAACAAAGTTGAAAAATTTCTTTTTCTTCCCTAGATAGTTTTTTAATTGCAGAGACTAAAGCTGCTTGAATCAAATCTGAGTGTAAGGGATTAGTGTAATCTTTCGCTAACCAATTTGTCACATAATCATTAACCCATTGTTGAGATTGCGATATGCCTGCTAAAGTTTCTAACAGCGTAATTGTAGATTTTTTCAAATATCGAGAAATTGTACTTTGATTAATTTCTAATCTAGCTGCTAACTGTTGTTGATTAAGCCCAAACCCATAGTAAAGCAGCAAAAGTTTTTGAAATTCAGGTTTCATCGCTTCTAGTTGTTCGCGCAAAGACAAACTAGTTTTTTTGTTAAGAAATTGCTGACTTTCTCCTACTTCTTCTGCTGAGTCGTGCCATTCCAGTTCTAAAGCTTCTTCTTGGATGTCAGATTTTGCTTCATATCCAGCAGTTTGTAAGGCATCAAGAGACCATTGAGGTACTATAGATTTGGGATAGTTTTGTAATGCTGCAATAGAATTTTCCATCCAAGATTGCATCTGCTTGGCGGTAATATTAGTCGAAGCAGATACCTCATGAGGTGCAGAAGACAAAACTTTCTCTGCATTGTAACACCGAGCAGCTTGTTCAAAATCTTCTCTATCTGGATCGGGCCATTTTTGACCATTTTTTCTAGCAGGATTTTGAACTTTGTTAAATAAATAAACTTGTTTAAAATATTTTTTAGCAAAAAGAATCTGAGAAATATTAGGTTCGTCCAGTCCTGATACTTGCAGTGCTTCTTTTAACTCTTTATCGCTCTTTTTAGATAACATTCGCCACTTAGAAAACTTTTTAACTCGCATTTCATCTTTAATATTGTTTTCTAGGGCGGTTGTTACATACGTCTCAATATTAGATTGCTGCGAATTATATTTGGACAATATTTCTGCTAATTTCAGTGGATCGTAAATTATCACTCTGGCAAAACAGAGATATTCTTCCCAATTTTCTTGGTTCTGATATTTACAGATATTTTTAACTGCCCAATAGCATTTTTCTTCAAAATAACTTGCTAGATGCTCCAATGCTAGTTGTTGTTTATTTCCTGGTTCCCATTCTGCTATTTTTTGAGATTCTTTAAGAGCTACAGTATGCCAAAACTGCGCTAGACCATTTCCTTTATCTTGTTGCCTCGATAAACTATAAACTTTCTCATTTTTTTGTACGTATAGCTCAATGTTGCGTTTTAAATAAGGTTGATATTTCCATTGCAGTGTTAACCGACCATTTTGATGGTTAAGCATGAGATAAGTAGAGAATTTATCAGTATTGTTCTCACGCTTTGGTAGTGTTGAGATGCCATCTAAGTTAACAAAGTTTAACATCTTCGTTGTTTTTATTTACTAAGTAACAGTGTTTTGTTATTTAATTTACAAGTATAAATATCATACTTCTCCTTATTTAATTCAGATTTTAATAACTTGTTGGGATTGCAATAGTTTTCAGGTAAATAAGTAGAAGGACTAAATTAAACCTAACTTGACATTGCCGGGTTTCGACTTCGCTCAACCCTCTTTTAGTCAAGCTATCGAGCATTGAGCGAAGTCGAAATGCGTCTTATAAATAATTGTGTACACCTACTTAGACCGCACTGTAGAAACATTTACTAGGAACTGTTAACAGTCAACAATCAATGTGAATGCGATCGCTTCTATGGAATTTACAACCAATTACCTACTAAAACGTAGGGGGCCCAATAAAAGGGGTGTTCTTGGTAATTTTGGAAAATGAACTCCTGGGCGCGACGCAAGGCTTCTGATTTGCTCAAGGCAGGGTTATTTTTTAACTGGCGATAGAACTCCCTCATCAACATTGCAGTGGATTTATCGTCTACTTGCCACAGAGAAGCAAGAGTAGTACGTGCGCCAGAACGCACAGCGACACCAGCCAGTCCCAAAGCAGCGCGTTTATCTCCGGTAGCTGTTTCGCAGGCACTTAAAACGAGTAATTCGATGGGAGAAGGTACTTGAGATGCACGTCCTACAACTGGCTCTCTAGTTTGCAATACCTCACGCAATTCCTTAACATTAATCTTGCCATTCCAAGTAAGAATAAATGTATCTTCTTGTTGAGAACTGAATTTGCCGTGAGTTGCTAAGTGTACCACAGGGTAAGAAAGAGAACTGACTTCCTTTTCAATGGTTTTATTGGTAAAGGCTTGGTTGATGAATTCTTTAGAGGGAATAACTGCTTGAATTTCCTTGAATTCATCGGCGACATTTGGTAGGGAACTAAAACCGAAGCGCGATTGAGTTAGTCCGCCGATTAAAGCCTCAAATCGTTTTGGTTTTGATTTGGGTTCTAGCAGTTGCAAACCAGGAGATAAGGCGACGCTGTATTTTTCTATGAGATATTGCTTGCCATTGTAGAGGGTTGCCATCGGAATATTCCGTAAGGAACCATCTAATACAAACACTAGGGTTTTGATTTGGTTTTGAGCCAAGTCTGCCTCTAAAGGCTGGATTAACCAATTGTATACTTGTTGAGAAAGCGCCTGGCGATCGCTAAATGTATAACGTTGCTTAAGTTTTTTCTGTAACTGTTCTAGTACTGTCTCTACTTCACTTTTTGCTTTGTAAGTCCTGTAGTGATGAAGTTGCTCTATATGCGGCAACTTGACAATCACCTCTACACGGTCTGCCAAAATAATTGGGTAGATGACTGCTGTGGCAGGGTTAGCATTATTAACCACCTCGTCAATTGAGGTTGGTTGAACAATCGAACAAGCATCTCGAAAAAAGTTGTCTAGTTGAGCTAACTGTAACGCTTCAATGACATCACGAGCTTGCTTTAAGTTTTGCAGACTCGGTTTCTCAGGTTGTAATAATAAACCAACTAACTGCCGATATACTGGTTCTACGCGATCGCGTAAGTCAAACTGAAGATCGGAATTGAGGGACACCAAATCAGTACGTAAAGACTTGAGAGTGGTGACTGCTTCAGTGTAAGCTGCCACTGCTGCTTGGGAATTTCCCTGCGCCAAGAGTAGACGACCTAACTGCCACTGCCATTCAAAAGCAATATCCGATGCATCAATTACCTGTGCCAGGTTCAAGGCTTGTTCGCTGTATTGTTGAGCCAGGGATAATTGTTTAGTCTGTTCGTATAGCTGACCCAAATTACCTAATGCATAAGACTCAGACCTTTGGTCTTGCAGGTCTTGGGCTTGTTGCACAGCTTTTGTTAATATCTGGGAAATTTTATCTACATTGAAGGTGGAATTTTCTTTTGTTTTTTGACTTGCTTCATTGAGACATACTAAACTTCGGGCAAAGTTTACCTGAGCATAGACTACGGCTCGGCTTGGGGTGAGTTCTGCTAGATTAGATTGTAATAATTCTAACTCTTCATTTGAGAGATTTTGCCCAAGAGATAGTAATACAGTTAGCCGATTGAGTTGGGCTTGAATTTTAGCGATCGCTGATGTAGATTTACTCGCACTTTTATAGTATAAATCTGCGGCATTTTGATAATATGTTTTAGCATTTTCTGAAATCAAGCCGTAGTTACAATGTAGTGGCAGAGAATTTTCTTCACTACTTGCGCCCCGTTGTAGACTTTTGTTGCCAAAACTATATAAAGTATTACCTAAGCTCAACAAAGTAGCACTTTCTTCTTGAGGCAATTCCATATTTTGAGCCATTGCTAAACTTTGCTCTAATAGCTGCTGAGACTTTTCTAAATCGCCCCTCACTCTTAAGGTATTGCCTAAACTACGTAATCCTAAAACTTTCAGTAATGAGTCGGGCTGTGCTTGGAGATTTTGCTCTACTTGCTGCCAAATATTCATCATTCGGGTAGAAAATCCCAAAGATTCTAAAGCTGTAGCTTGGTTAATTAAACTACCAATGTGACCTGCTGTATCGCCGATTTGAGTATAGGTTTTAGCTGCTTGTTGCCATGATTCTAAAGCTAATTCAGCTTGTCCTAATGCTAGTTGTAAACTACCTTGAGTATTGAGAGCAAGAGCTAAAATTTGTTTTGCTTCCTTAGTAGTGGGCTTTGCTTTAGTGAGTAACTTTAAACTGCTAGAAATTGTTGCCTTTGCTTGGTTCCATAGTCCTAGTTTCTGTTGTGTTAAAGAGAGATAGCTTAACGCTAAAGCTTGGTTTAAGTCATCTTTTTGGGATTCATATATCTGTGCAGCTTGCTGCAAGCTTTCTGCTGCCTGAGTAAATTTTTCTGCTTGATAAAAAGTTCTGCCTTGTTGTATTAGTTGTTCGGGGTTTGTTGGTGCTGAAACTTTTTCTCTAATCGACTGTTCTGAAAATTGAGTAAGTTTAGATTCAGCCGGAAGGATATGAAAACTCAAGGTGAAAATTAGCCCCAACATAGCTAAAAGGAGAATTTGCAATCTGCGTTGCCATCTTTGGCTTGTATAGAGGTATAAACGCACTTTTTTTAGCATATATTTTTCTTTTAAAGTGTTGGTGATTGAGAATATGAATTTAGTTCGCCCAGAGTCGCAGAGTCGCAGAGAGTAAGAGTTGAGAAGAGTTGATTTGAGCGTAATACTGATTCTCTATGAAGATGCGCCTAGTTATTTTTAGAAAACCTCTGCGTACCTTCGCGCTAACCTTTGCGTACCTTTGCGTTGAAAAAAGTTAAAATTTGGCGCAGCTTGACAAACAAACGGTAATGACGAAATTTTCTCACTTCACCCCTCACTACCGATTAATTGCGAATAATATCCTTCGACTTGTTGCAATTCTTCATGAGTCCCCCGTTGCACCACTTTTCCGCGATCGAGGACAATAATTTCATCACAATCGCGGATAGTACTCAGCCGATGCGCCACGATAATGCAAGTACATCCCCGCTGACGTAGTTTTTGGTCAATAATTTTTTCTGTTTCAGTATCCAAGGCGCTGGTTGCTTCATCCAAGATCAGAATAGAGGGGTTGTTAACCAAAGCACGAGCAATTTCCAAACGCTGTCTTTGACCGCCGCTTAAATTAGTAGCTCCTTCTGAGAGTTTACTATCATAGCCCCCAGGTAAGGAGAGGATAACATCGTGAATCGCTGCATCTTGACATGCTTGCACTAAGGAATTTTCAGGTACAGTAGTATCCCAAAGAGTTAAATTGTCCCTGACGCTACCAGCAAATAGTAAAATATTTTGCTCTACGAAGGCGATAGAATTGGCTATGACTTGACGAGGAATTTGGTTTCTAGGTATACCATCAAACTTAATTTCTCCCTGAGTTGATTGGTACAGCCCGCATATAAGTTTGGCAATGGTAGACTTACCGGAACTACTTTTACCGATAAATGCTACTCGCTGTCCTGGTTTAATTGATAAATTGAAGTTTTCAATCAAAGGAGTTTCTACTTCGCCGTAACTAAATGTCACATTCTCCAACTTGACATACCCTTGCAATTTAGGTTGAAGGTAATTAGCAAAAACTTGTTGTGCTTGCTGTGTTTCCTCTGTCAACTCAGGAACTACTGGGTTTTGCAAAACATCATCCAAGCGATTTAAACTACCCTCGACTTCTTGGAGGTCGCTACCAAGACTAACGAGATTATTCACAGGTTCCATAAAACTTTGCATTAATCCTTGAAATGCAACTAGCATTCCGATACTCAGATTACCATCCATAACCCGCAGTCCACCAATAACTAAAACTAGCATTGATGTAATTGCTGATAAGAACGAGGGCAAAATTCCTAAAGTCTGGTTAGTTATATTTACTTCCTGGTATGCGTTAATCGATTTGGCATAATAACCCGCCCACCGAGCAAAGAAATCAGATTCTAAGCCAGATGCTTTCAGGGTTTCCATACTTTGAAGACCAGAAATAGCTACTCCGTTAACTTTTCCTTGTTCTTGTATTAATTTGATGTTGGCATCTACGCGCCACCGAGAGATTTTGTGCAAAATCAGGAGATTGATGGCGACAAAGATAATGCCAATTGAGGTTAATACCGCATCATATTGCAGCATAACAATAGCATAAAAAATTACCATGACTGCGGCGATCGCAGTTGTAGCTAACTTCCCTGAAAGCAGATTGGCTAATCTGTCGTTTAGGTGGATGCGGCTGCTGATTTCTCCAGCAAATCTGCAATCGTAAAAACTTACAGGTAAGCGTAGAATGTGCCATAAAAATCGGCTCGACATCCCCACAGATAACTTAATTTTCATCCGGCGCAAAAACTTTAACTGTAGTAATGTCAACAGTCCATTAACGATCGCTGTCAGGATCATTCCTAACAAAAGCGGTCGCAACCAATCTTGCCTGTTTTGCACCAAAACATTATCTACAAACAGTTGAGAAAATATAGGTGATGCCACTCCGGGAATCACTAGTAAAAATCCAGCACAAATGCAGTAAGCGAGTACCTGACCAGACCCTTGCAAACGTTCCCGCAAACCTAGAAAAATGTTAGGTTTGCTACCACCTTTTTTGAAATTTTCACTAGGTGTAAAAAGCAGGACAACACCTGTAAAACTTGTATCAAATTCTTCTAAGGATACAGACCTCGGCCCAGTTGCGGGGTCGTTGATATAAACTTGCTTGTTACTAAATCCCTCTACAACTAAGTAATGGTTAAAATTCCAAAAAACGATGTAAGGGCATTGCAACTGCCGCAGTCCATCTAAGTCTGCTTTCATCCCTTTGGCATTCAAACCGTAACTTCTAGCAGCCTTGAGGATATTTACAGCTCTGCTGCCATCCCGCGATACGCCGCAATCCTGACGTAATTGCGGCAGGGGTACAATCCGACCGTAGTAACTTAAGATAATTCCTAAAGCAGCAGCACCACATTCTACCGCCTCCATCTGTAAAATAGTCGGGGTACGACGGCGGATTTCTTTATATCCAGAAGCGATCGCAGTAGAAATCGGACGGCGATTATTTTTCTTGGTAAATTTTACTTGTAGTTGTGACAGCATTTTTGTTATGTGAGGTTAATTTACACCAGTTAAAGACTTGAGAAAAGGAAAGATAAAGCTGATAGGCGATCGCTCTTCTGTAGTAACTCTGACGCTAGTGGTGGTTCCAGAAGAAATTTTCATATCAACGTTTTTAGACGAAGACCACTTGTAGCCGCTAAAGGTTGAGTCGTCTGGCTGTAACTCTGCATCAACTTGAATTTGAGGCCCTTGAGTCATTAGGCTTTGCACAATCTCTGCATTACCGATCGCATTTAAAGCACCCTCCTTAGTTGCAGGAAAAGCTGAAACATGGGTTACAGTACCGACAATGCCGCCAAATCGTTCGCGCTCTACTGTAGAAGGTGTAATTTGTACCTTCATTCCTTCGTGAATTTTCTTACCATCACCGACAGAAAAGAAAGTCAGACCCATGAGTTTAGCAGATGGTTCCTCTGCTTGGATGACGGCGATAGAGCTTCCTGGAGAAACAATTTGCCCAAAAGATGTACTAATTTCTAAAACCCGTCCGTTGTACTCGCTAACAATTTGACTGTTTTGATTTAATTGCACTTGTAATTGAGCAATATTTTGTTTGACTTCTTGAATTTGATTTTGTCGGTTGCTTGCAGTGTCAAAATCTTGCTCAATTTTAGTTTTTTCGTTAGCATCCAATTGTTGTAGCTGGGATTGAAAATCATTAATTTGGCTGAAGTTTTCGCGGTAGGTTTTTTCTATTTCCACCTGTTGCACATCAAGTTGTTTGAGTTGAGCATCAATATCAGACACTTTTTTAACAGCATCTAAGTATGTTTGTTGTTGCTCCAAAAGGTTTTGCTGAGAAATTCCTCCTTCTGCTTGCAGCTTTTGGAGTCCCTCATATATTTTGCGTTGGGGGGAAATCATACTGACAGCGATCGCTCGACTTTGGAGTAAGTTTTGCTGTTGTACTTGCAGAGAACTCAAACCTCTATTTCTCAAAATAGGAGTCAAGCTGATTGCTTGTTGGAGACGTTGCTGGAGATTGAGACGTTGCTGAGCGATCGCTCTTTTTTCTTCTAGCTTGCGTTGCCCTTGGAGTAAATTAGAACTGTAATTCTGCGATTCTAATTGAGCTAGCTTAGTACGCTGCTGCTGTAATTGGCTTTGCAGTTCAGCTTGGTTGATGATTGCTAACACCTGTCCTTTTTTTACATAGTCACCAACATTAATATTCATCGCCAGGATTCGTCCCGAAGCCGGCGCTTGCAACGATACAACCTTACTTGGATAAACTAACACCCCTTGTCCTGAAACCGTTATCGGTATACGACCAACAATACTCCAAATAACTGCCGTTGCTACCAACGAACCAAGGGCAGCTAAAGACAACCAATGCATCGGCTGGATAACAGTCATCACCCGATCCAAGCGTTCAGGGGAAGATAAATTTTCTAAGGCTTTTTTTCGGAAAAGGTTATTTTGTTGTGTAACCATGTGACACCCTTTTAAAAATTCAAAATTAAAAATTCAAAATTAAGAGAACTACATATCACAAAGATTTGAGCGTGTGTATTTTTTGCCTTCTTTTTTCAAATTGCTATATAGCTCTTCAGTATTGCAATTAACAAGTTATTGAAATAAAACCTCCATCATGACTTGAGTAGATGATGTTCCAATCGATTTACCTAACTTATTGGCAACACCTGAGTTGATTTATGCAGTTTTGAAAAACTTTGGTGTTAAAGAAAATTGGCAATAGCCTGATGTCACTAGCTTTCAAGCATTTTGATCGAACTGAAATATTCCTAGTTATCTCAAAGGTTGCATATTCTGATTTGAGTTCTCCCAAGGAGTAATACAGAAGGCAATCAAACAATTACCTTCAAACCAAACATCAAAAATAAACAACATCTTTATTAGGAGAACGACAATGTTTGAAATTAAAGCACAATTGCTGACACAAGCAGTACAAGATTCATACTTCCGCAATCGTTTGATTGCCGACCCTCTAACAGTTGCAGCAGAGTATGGATGGAATATTCCGACTCAAATACAAATAACTGTAGTTGAGGAAACACCAAGTCATTACTATCTAGTACTGCCAGCATTAGATACTCAAGATTTAGCTAATCAAACACCTGAAAATTCTGATGTCAACTCAACAGCACACATACTGGAAATCGAAGTGCAATTGCTAGCACGCGCCGCGCAAGATTGTGACTTTCGCACTCGTTTGATTGCTAACCCGAAAACTGTGATGGCACAAAAGGGATTGAATTTTCCAACTAATATCCAAGTCAGTGTATTAGAAGAAACTGCAAATCGTTACTATCTGGTGCTGCCAGCATTAGACTTTTCTGAATTAGAAACTAACAGAGATTTATCCGATGCAGAACTGGAATTAGTTGCAGGCGGAAGCGATACGCAAAATCACAGTTGGACAGGCTGCGCTTCTGGACAAAGTGGTTGCGTTGCTACTAAAGGTTGTGATGAGACTGCTTCAACCGTGGCAGTTACTATTGGAGTAACAGCAGCATTAGCTTGAAATCGAAGTGCAGTTGCTTGCACGAGCAGCGCAAGATGCAGACTTTCGTAGTCTCAGATGGGGATTGATACCCCATCTGAACATTCTCTTGTACCTCTAAATTCCTAATAGTCTCAAAGGCTACATATAGTCTATATGGTGAGAGTGGCGCAAATTTAAAGGAAGTAATACGCGGGGGGAAAGGGTAAGGGATTTAAAACCTTTCCCCTTTTCCCTTTAAACAGCCAAGTCACGAAAGCGAACTACTAGTTAGGCAGTTACAAATATTTCAGCTTTTACTAAGTATTTTAAGTAAATTATGCATTTAATAATTAAGATTTAAAATTTATGTAGAAATTTCTACATATAATTTACGTATTCAGTATTTATCCGGTTAGATGCAAAATATCAGAATGATAAAATACAAAGTACCTATACGTAAATATTGACTGCCTCTATGTCTGCCAATCCATCCTCTATTGGTAAGCAAACCAAAGCCGAACAATCATTAGAAAACCGTGCCCTATTTATTCGCATTGCCCGCCAATTCTTTGCCGAACAGGGTTACGCTCACACCAGTATGGAACAGATTTTAGCTCAGATGGATGTCACGCAAGATACATTTTACAACTACTTTCAAAGCATCGCAGATTTGCTACGGGCTGTATGCGAACAAATGCAAGCCGAAATCCAAGAGGAAATACTGAGAGCAACCCAGGTAGCAACGGATTCATTTGAGGCATTGCAACTTGGTTGCGATACCTTTCTCGATGCAGTTGCCAAAACTGAGGTACAGCAAATCTTACTGATTGACGCTCCGGCTGCACTCAGTTGGACACAGTTGAATCGCATCGATCGCGAATATGGGTTTGGCTTATTGCTCGAAGGGGTCAAGCAGGCGATCGCCGACGGTCACTTCAAAGCCCAATCCGCAGAAGTTCTAGCAACCATGATTAATGGTGCGATTAATGAAAGTATTCTTTGGGCGGTGCAGGGTGATAATGTGACAGAACGATTAATCGAAGTTCGCACTGTGTTCCATCAATTATTAACAGGACTAAAAGATAGCTCGTACAATACCGTTGCCAAAATAAGAGTATGAAGAGATAGGGTGTTCCGTAGTAGAGTTATTGTCTCTCACAACGGCAATTCTAAAATCACGCTTCAGCCCATACCCGATATCCGATCGTTGTCACAATGTCTTCGGCCGCAGATAAACGCTATAACGATGCGGTAATTGAATCGGATAAACAAGAACCATATTAGCGATCGGGAGTCAGAAAAAAATAAAGCAGAAGTGATATTAAAATCTGATTTATTACATTGGTTTGGATAGCTTTTTGCGGGTAGGTGCGATGGAATTTTGGGCTGATTTAGCTTTTGAATTCATGCGTTTCAAGCCCAGTAAACTACCTTATTTTCACAAGGTTTTAACTGCTATTTACCCGATCGAATCTGCTTTATATCTTTGTCATACCTTCAGATTTCACTCTTTATCTTTCCAAAATTACCCTAGTTCCTTGAGATTTGTGAACTGGGTTAAAGTGCCTACAAAAAATATATCACAGAATTGAAACATTTAAAAAGATAGGAGAAAAATGTCAGTAGCAAATAAATTGGAGCGAGATATAATTCCCAATGAAAATGGTGTTTCTATAACAACTGAATGCGTTGTTAATTCGTATAATGAATGGGATCTATTAGAGGAAGTTGTTGTCGGTAGAATAGAAGGTGCTAGCAATCCTCCTAGACACATAGGTTTGCTAGGTTGTATTCCTGAAGACCTTTATAACCTTCTTCTTTTTGCAGGTGGCTATAGAATCCCCCGCAGATGGGCTATTGAGCCAGCACAAAAAGAATTGGATGAGTTTATCCATATTCTTGAATCAGAAGGTGTTAAAGTCAGACGACCTAGTATCACTGACTACCATCGAAAATTTTCTACCCCAAATTGGTCATCTAGGGGTTTTTGTGGAGCTTGCCCGCGAGACTGTTTTCTAGTCATCGGCAATGAAATAATTGAGGCACCTATGTCATGGAGAAGCCGTTATTTTGAACGTCATGCCTATTATTCGCTATTCAAAGAATATTTTGAGCAAGGAGCGAAATGGACTTCTGCTCCCAAGCCTCCTCTACTAGATTCTTTATATGACAAAAAATACACTATTCCCAAAAAAGAGGAACCGATACGATATGTAATCAATGAATCAGAAGTAGTTTTTGACGCAGCAGATTTTGTCCGTTGCGGTAGAGATATTTTTGTCACCAAGAGTAATGTAACTAACGACGCGGGAATTAATTGGGTAAGACGCCATTTAGGAGAACAATTCCAGGTTCATATTATTGAGACAAAATCAAAACAGCCCATGCATATTGATACTACATTTGTGCCATTGGGCCCTGGAAAAGTAATGATTAACCCAAAATACATTGATGTTGATAGATTGCCTTCAATTTTAAAATCATGGGATGTATTGGTGGCGCCAGAACCAGCCATCATAACTGGAGGCTATTTAAATGGAAATGCTTCTTTGTGCAGTACGTGGTTAAGTATGAACGTTTTGCTGCTAGACGAAGAGAGGGTAATATGTGAAAAGTCTCAAGAACCAACAATTCGTGCCTTAAAAGATTGGGGATTTAAACCAATACCTTGTAATTTTATGAGTTATAACATCTTTGGCGGTGCATTTCATTGTGCAACTTTAGACATTAGACGCCGCGGTACATTACAGTCTTATTTTTAACCGTTTTACCTGGGGCGTACAAGTATAAGCGATCGAAATTAGCTAGGTTCAGTTTAAATACTCTTTTCTCCTTTAAGCTGAACCTAGTTATGAATTAGTTACCAATTACTTTTAATTTGTAATTATTTGTGAACTTACTTTCAAGCTTGTCGATATACACCAGATTTCAACTTTGTGAGATACAGAAATACCCCACCCGCGCTACCGCGCACCCTCCCCGAACTCTGGGGAGGGTTGGGGAGGTGTGTACCTCGTGTACTTGCAAAACGCTGTAAATTCAGAGGCGCAAAGCAGATTATAAGTAAGCGGACACAATTATTTAGAAGACGCATTTCGACTGCGCTCAATGCTCGATTCTTGAGAAGACGAGGGTTGAGCGAAGTCGAAACCCGGCAACCTCAAGTTAGGTTTAATTTAGTCCTTCTACTTAGTTGAGAGCAAAATGTACAATTTCATCAAACAGTAAAATTTAGTACATGAATTACACGATCGAGGATTATTATGCTCAGTTTAACAGCCGCTATATTAGCCTTATTTACATTAGCGATCGCAACATTGCTGTTTTTGTCACTGAAATTAGTCAGGCAAGAAAAAACTAGACAAGCCTATATGTATGAAAAGATATTTTCTCAGTTGTATTCTCCAGAGCGGGACAAAACAACAATTTCATACTATGAAGTATTAAAATCTGCTCGTGCGCTGTTAAAGTGCGATCGACTATTACAGCTGATAGGCAGCTATACGGAAAGAGAGTACAAAATTATATATCCTTTACTATTGCACTTGGAAGCATATATATATAATGGCGATTTAAAATGTGAAGAACAACAAAATAAGGGTAATTTATATACAGAAACTCTGTGGAGAAAAAATGTAGAAAATCTCTTAAACAGGTATCAAATCTATGATTTAGAAATACAAAATGAGTTAGATAACTTAGAAAAATATTTCATTCAGGAAAGTGAAATTATGTTAGGAGAAGTAGAAATTAATGAACAAAACTTTTTAAATATCACATATATGCGCTCTTCAGATATTTATTTTCTGCTGAGAGTAGGATATAAGCTAAAAGGCATTCCATACAACGAAGATTTCTTCAATATTTTGAAACCTATGATGGTCATTGAAGAAATTAGGGATGATTTAGAGTCATATGAGAAGGATGTTGCAGAAAACAGTTTTAATAGTCTACGAATATATGTACAACTCTACGGTAAAGAGCAAGCAGCACAAGAACTAAGAAAGCTCAGGAAACAAATGATATATTGTAGTATTAATAACCTTGCAAAAGCAAATAAACGCGCCGTCGTGGAATTTTGGAAGGCTTTTTTGGGAATAGAATTAGGAATACCTTTTATTTTACTTAAACCGCTAAATTTAGTTCCACGCGCTTTGCATATTCATTTAGCAAAGCTACTACCCGCTAGCGATGATAAATATTATGGAGTAATACCGAAAACAATAGATGAACCTCAAAAAACACTAGAGGCGACTTGTCTCATCCAATAATTATTACGATGCTTTGAATCTATCCCACTAATATTTGATTGGCGGATTTAACTAAAATGGTTGCTAATCTCAAAGGTTTATTACACGAACAAGAAAACTCAGCTAGCACTTTAGTAGAGCTGCTGCAATATAGAGCACTAGAACAGCCAGAGTCTGTAGCTTTTATTTTTTTGCAAGACGGAGAAACAGAATCACATCGTCTAACGTATCGAGAATTAGATGAACAGGCAAGAGCGATCGCATCTCGGCTTCAAACTTTCACAATGCCTGGAGAACGTGCCTTACTACTGTATCCTTCTGGGTTGGAATTTATCGCTGGATTTTTCGGTTGTTTGTATGCTGGCATTGTCGCCGTTCCCGCTTACCCTCCCCGCCAGAATCAATCTTTATCTAGATTGCAGGCGATCGTAGCTTCTTCTCAAGCTACTGTGGTATTGACAAGCTCTACTGTTTTAGCTTCCGTAGAAAAACACATCCGCAATACACCGGATCTCGCAGCCCTGCAATGGTTGGCTACAGATAAAGTTGACCCTCAACAGTATGATGTATGGCATAAACCAATTGTAAGTCGTGACACCCTAGCTTTCCTTCAATATACTTCCGGGTCTACGGGAAACCCAAAAGGTGTAATGGTGAGTCACGGCAATTTACTCGACAACCAACAGAGTATCCAAACAGCCTTCAGCCACACTCAAGCGACAAAGATCGTTGCTTGGCTGCCGTTATTTCACGATATGGGACTGATTGGCAATACTCTACAACCCCTCTATCTCGGCGTCCCTTGCATCATTATGCCTCCAGTAGCCTTTTTGCAGAAGCCGATCCGGTGGCTAAAGGCAATTTCCAAATATGGAGGAACTACCAGCGGCGGCCCTAATTTCGCTTACGATCTGTGCGTTCGTCAAACGACAGCAAGCGATCGCGCCGGTCTTGATTTGAGTAGTTGGACACTTGCTTTTGATGGAGCCGAACCCGTCCGAGCAGAAACTTTAGAAAGTTTTGCTGCGACTTTTGCAGAATGCGGTTTTCGTCAGGAAGCTTTTTATCCCTGTTACGGTATGGCCGAAGCTACCCTATTCGTTTCCGGAGGAGTGCGTACACAGCCACCTGTCGTTTTAGATGTTTCCGCATCAGCGTTAACTCAAAACCAAGTCGTTGCTGCCAGCAAGGATGCTGATACTAAGAGGGTTGTTAGTTGCGGTAAAGCCTGGTTAGACCAAAAAATCAAAATCGTCGATCCAGAAACATTAATTGAGTGCGCTAGTTCGCGCATCGGAGAAATTTGGATTTCTGGTAGTAATGTAGCAAAGGGATATTGGCAGCAATCTGAGCTAACTGAGTCCTGTTTTCAGGCTTATGTTTGTGACACTAACTCTGAACCATTTCTGCGAACCGGGGACTTGGGTTTTCTCCAAGATGGGGAACTATTTATTACGGGTCGTTTGAAAGACGTGCTGATTATTCGGGGCAAAAATCATTATCCTCAAGATATCGAGTTAACTGTAGAAAATAGCCATCCAGCACTTCACCCCAACAGCGGTGCAGCTTTTTTAGTCGAAGTCGATGGGATAGAACAACTGGTAGTAGTGCAGGAAGTCGAACGGCAATTTCTGCGGAAATTAGATACGGATGCAATCATCACCAACATCCGTAAGGCCGTAGCTCTGCAACACGGGTTGCAGATTCACGATGTCGTGCTACTCAAAACAACGAGAATTCCCAAAACATCCAGCGGCAAGATCCAGCGCCAAGAATGCTGTAAACTCTACCAAGCTGGAATGTTAGAAGCTCATCGCGTTGGCAGCAACCTTCCACACTTAGCAGTCGAGAAACAGACTTGTACTCATGATAGTGTTCGACCATCTTCTCTCGAAGAGGAACAGACTATAGTTATAGAGACGTGGTTGCTGCAATGGTTAGCCAGAAAAATCAAACGAGAGCCACAACAAATAAATCCTACTGCTCATTTCACCGAGTACGGTCTTGATTCACTGCAAGCGATCGAGTTAGTTGGAGATTTAAAAGAGCGTTCTGGACTGTCGCTATCTGAGGATACTATTTACAGTTATTCGACAATTCGCAAGTTGAGCCATTACCTAGCGGAACAGTTAAACAAGGCTGGCAGATTATTTGTTGTCGAGTCTAATGAAAAAGAAAACTCGCTGTCAAACTCCCCAGATAAACCTCACGCCACCTCTTTTGCAGAGATTCCACCAGAAAACTATCAGTTTGACTTATTACCCGAATACCTAGAATTACAGTCACGGTTGTCTATTTATGAAAACGGCGAACTTGACTATCCTTACTTTCCTGAAAAAGCTAGATTCTCTACATCAACAACCATAATTAATGGGCGAGAATTGCTGGAATACTCCCACTATGATTATTTAGGATTAGCGGGCGAACCTAGAGTTATTAAAGCAGCCCAAAAAGCTTTGGAAATTTATGGAACGTCACTGCAAGCGACGCCACTGATTTCTGGCAGAACGCCCTTACATAAGGAATTGGAGAAAACAATTGCTGAATGGTTTGGCGTCGAAGACTGCTTAATGTATGCCAGCGGTCACGCTACTAATATCAATACTATTGGACATATCGTAGGTGCTGGTGACTTAATCCTTTACGATCGCTTTGTCCACAACAGCGCCGTTCAAGGTACTATCATGTCTGGCGCAACTTCAATGCCTTTTCCCCACAATGATTGGCAAGCTCTCGATGACTTATTGTCTATCCATCGACCAAACTACCGACGCACGCTGATTATGACGGAAGGTGTATTTAGTATGGACGGGGACATCCCCGATTTACCAAAATTTATTGAAATTAAAAAGCGTCATAAAGCATGGTTAATAATCGATGAAGCTCATTCCCTCGGAGTGTTGGGTAAAACCGGGCGAGGCATTGGCGAATATTTTCAAGTTTCGCCTCAAGATGTTGACTTATGGATGGGAACGACAAGTAAAGCTCTGGCGGGTTGTGGCGGTTATATTGCCGGATGTCAGCCATTAATTGATTACTTAAAGCACACATCTCCAGGGTATGTCTTTGCAGCTGGAATGCCACCAGCTAGCGCCGCAGCAAGCTTAGAAGCACTCCGCATTATTCAAGCCGAACCGCAACGAGTGGCGAAGTTGCATCAAACAGCCGAGCTTTTCCGAACTTTAGCTAGAAATAAGGGTTTGAACGTTGGAGCTAGTCATGATTCCCCGATTATACCCATTCTTATCGGCGATTATACTGAAACTGCTCGATTGGCAAATGTTATCCGTCAACAAGGAATAAATGTGTTTCCGATTGGATGGCCAGTTGTTCCCGCAGCTCTATCGAGACTGCGTTTTATGGTTTCTGCTTTGCACACCGAAGAACAAATCAAATTCACTGTAAACACCATAGCGGAACTAATAATTTCGTCTAATGATTCGCAAAGCATGTCATGTGTGCCTCAATCAAGTTGGCAGTTTCCCCCTAGATGTAAGATTTTAGACTTGTGAAAATTGCCAAACTATGCATGATAGAGACATTAATGCAAGCATTGACTTCAGAGACGAGGGACCACGCCAGAATCACTAGTAAAAATCCAGCACAAATGCAGTAAGCGAGTACCTGACCAGACCCTTGCAAACGTTCCCGCAAACCTAGAAAAATGCTAGGTTTACTACTACCTTTTGTGAAATTTTCACTGGGTGTAAAAAGCAGCACAACACCTGTAAAAGCTGAAACACGGGTTACAGTACCCACGGTTATTTTGTTGTGTAACTATGTGACACCAATTTAATGTGAAGCTGCACTAAATGAGTAACTCTCTATTCTTGGCGCTCTTTCTACGAGACGCTGCGCGTTGGCGTACTTGACGGTAGCCTGCGGCAAGCCGCTGCGCGTCTACGTTTAATATTTTGTGCATCTTCATATATGATTGGTATGATACCTTTTTAACAATTAAAAACTTGTACTGAGCTTGTCTTGAGCGCAGCCGAAAGGCGCAGTCGAAGTATTCAAAATTAAGAAAAATACATATCACAAAAGTTTGAGCGCGTGTATTTGTTGCATTCTTTTTTTAAATTGCTATATAGCGTCTATAGAAACTTTCTTCAGCATTGCAATTAACAAGTTATTGAAATAAAACCTCCATCATCACTTGAGTAGATGATGTTCCAATCGATTTACCTAACTTATTGGAAACACCTGAGTTGATTTATGCAGTTTTGAAAATATTTGGTCTTGAAGAAAATTGGCAATAGCCTGATGTCACTAGCTTTCAAGCATTTTGATCGAACTGAAATATTCCTAGTTATCTCAAAGGTTGCATATTCTGATTTGAGTTCTCCCAAAGAGTAATACAGAAGGCAATCAAACAATTACCTTCAAACCAAACATCAAAAATAAACAACATCTTTATTAGGAGAACGACAATGTTTGAAATTAAAGCACAATTGCTGACACAAGCAGTACAAGATTCATACTTCCGCAATCGTTTGATTGCCGACCCTCTAACAGTTGCAGCAGAGTATGGATGGAATATTCCGACTCAAACACAAATAACTGTAGTTGAGGAAACGCCAAGCCATTACTATCTAGTACTGCCAGCATTAGGTACTCAAGATTTAGCTAATCAAACACCTGAAAATTCTGATGTCAATTCAACAGCACACATACTGGAAATCGAAGTGCAATTGCTAGCACGCGCCGCGCAAGATTGTGACTTTCGCACTCGTTTAATTGCTGACCCGAAAACTGTGATGGCACAAAAGGGATTGAATTTTCCAACTAATATCCAAGTCAGTGTATTAGAAGAAACTGCAAATCGTTACTATCTGGTGCTGCCAGCATTAGACTTTTCTGAATTAGAAACTAACAGAGATTTATCCGATGCAGAACTGGAATTAGTTGCAGGCGGAAGCGATACGCAAAATCACAGTTGGACAGGTTGTGCTTCTGGGCAAAGTGGTTGCGTTGCAACTAAAGGCTGTGATGCTGCTGCTTCAACTGTGGCAGTTACTATTGGAGTAACAGCAGCATTAGCTTGAAACCTAGATCCCCCCTAGCGCCCTTTCAAAAGGAGGAAATTCTAAAGCCTCCTTTTTAAGGGGTTGGGGGATCTGAGTGCGTAAGTTTTGATAATTTCAAAGGCTACATATTCTGATTTCAGTTCTCCCAAGGAGTGATACAGAAGGTAGTCAAATGATTACCTTCAAACTCCATCAAACATCAAAAACAAACAATATCTTTATTAGGAGAGTGACAATGTTTGAAATTAAAGCACAAATGCTCACACAAGCAGTACAAAATTCACAAATTCGCAGTCGTTTAATTGCCGCTCCTCTAGCAGTTGCAGCAGAGTAGGGATGGAATATTTCTACTCAAATACAAATAACTGTAGTTGAAGAAACACCAAGTCATTACTATCTAGTACTGCCAGCATTAGACACTCAAAAAGATTTAAATTAAACAACACAAACATCTGATAATTATGACTCGATAAGCTCAACAGCCCACATGCTGGAAATCGAAGTGCAATTGCTTGCACGAGCAGCCCAAGATTCAAACTTTCGCAGTCGTTTAATTGCTGACCCGAAAACTGTAATGGCACAGAAAGGATTGAATTTTCCAACTAATATCCAAGTTAGTGTATTAGGAGAAACTCCAGATCGTTACTATCTGGTGCTGCCAGCATTAGACTTCTCTGAATTAGAAACTAACAGAGAATTATCCGATAAAGAACTGGAATTAGTCGCAGGGGGAGCCGATACAGATAATCACAGTTGGACAGGGTGTGCTTCCGGGCAGAAAGGTTGCGTTGCTACTAACTGCTGTAATCCTCAGCTCCCCATTAAACCGCTTTGAGGATGATGGGTGGCAAAAATGCTTTTGTTAGTCATTGTTTTAGACAAAAAAAGTTGTCAACTTAAGCGAAACGGGCGCTTAGAAACCGCACGCCAGTTGCTAACCTGCGGGTTCCGCGTTAGCGGTACAAGTTGGCAGAGCCGACGACAGTCGCCTCAAGTCGGGAAACCCGCACCGATCTAGGTTTCGGGGCGAATATGTGTTGCCCCATTTTAGAGAATTGGTATAAGTTGTTTTAGTTTTTTCTAGTTAATTAATGACATTTTGAGCCAGTAATTTTAGAGCAAACGATCGCAAATTTGACCATAATTATTAACTTTTGTCTCTAAAAGTTAAAGATAATCTTAAAACGGGAATTCTCTATATAGATAAAAAAAGATTTGTATATAAAAATAAGATTTATGTTGACAATCGCTGGTTATCGCATAAACGAGCTAATTTATTCGAGTTCCAATACCCTAGTACATCGCGCTCTTAGGGAATTAGATCGAAAACCAGTCATTATTAAACTACTGCGGCACAACTATCCCAGCTTCAGCGAATTGGTGCAGTTTCGCAATCAGTATGCGATCGCGAAAAATCTCGACATCCCAGGCATTGTCCAACCGCTGAGTCTAGAACCATACCAAAATGGCTATGCTTTGGTAATGAAAGACATCGGTGGCATCTCCCTACGCGATTACATCCAGGCTGCCCCTTTGAGTGTCGAACAATTCTGGCCAATTGCCCTGCAAATTGTAGATATCCTCCACCAGCTATATCAGCAACGGATTATCCACAAAGACATTAAACCAGCTAATATTCTGATTCAACCAGAAACGGGGGAGATTAAGCTGATTGACTTTAGCATTGCCTCCCTGTTACCCCGCGAAACCCAAGAGATTCAAAATCCCAACGTTCTAGAAGGCACACTCGCCTATATCTCACCAGAACAAACCGGGCGGATGAACCGGGGGATTGACTATCGCAGCGATTTTTATTCTTTGGGAGTTACCTTTTTTGAACTGCTCGCGGGACAGTTACCATTTCCAGTAGACGAGCCAATGGAAATGGTTCATGCCCATATAGCGAAACAACCACCCTCTATCTGCGATCGCAATCCCGATCTGCCCATCATGCTCGGTGAAATCATTCGCAAACTGATGGCCAAGAATGCCGAAGACCGCTATCAAAGCGCTCTCGGTCTCAAGCACGATTTGTTGCGATGCCAGGAAGAATATCATGCTGCGGGCAAACTCGCCTGGTTTGATTTAGGGCAACGGGATATTAGCGATCGCTTTTTGATTCCCGAAAAACTCTACGGACGAGAACAAGAAGTTCAAACCTTACTCGATGCTTTTGGGCGAGTTGCCAACGGAGCCTCCGAACTGATGCTGGTGGCAGGTTTTTCCGGTATTGGCAAAACTGCCGTCGTCAATGAAGTGCATAAGCCGATTGTACGTTGGCATGGCTATTTCATCAAAGGTAAATACGACCAGTTCAACCGCAATCTGCCGTTTAGTGCCTTTATCCAAGCCTTCCGCGACCTGATGGGTCAACTTCTAAGCAGCGATGACGCGCAGCTAGCTGAGTGGAAAGCGAAAATCCTGGCGGCAGTAGGTGACAATGGCCAGGTACTCATCGAGGTGATTCCGGAACTCGAACAGGTCATCGGCCAACAACCCCCAGTACCAGAACTCTCCGGTAGTGCGGCTCAGAATCGTTTCAATCTGCTGTTTCAGAAGTTCATCACGGTGTTCACCACGCCAGAGCATCCACTGGTGATTTTCTTGGATGACTTGCAATGGGCTGATTCAGCTTCGCTAAACTTGCTGAAGCTACTGCTGACAGAACGCGATCGCGGTTATTTATTCGTCATCGGAGCTTATCGGGATAACGAAGTGTTCCCGACTCATCCCTTGATGCTGATGCTCGATGAGGTCAAAAAAGCGCAAACCTTTATCCATACCCTCACCCTACAACCCTTGAGTCAAGCCCATGTGAATCAGTTAACAGCAGATACCCTCAGTTGCTCAACTGAACTGGCTCAACCGCTTTCAGAGTTGGTCTATCAAAAAACCAAGGGGAATCCCTTCTTCCTCACCCAATTTCTCAAAGCACTGCATGAGGATGGCTACATTTCCTTTGACTTCCAGACAGGACATTGGCAATGTAACTTGGCAACGGTGAAGTTACTCGCGCTCACGGACGATGTCGTCGAGTTCATGGCACTTCAGTTGCAAAAATTGCCGGTTGCTACCCAGACTGCTTTGAAGCTGGCGGCTTGCATTGGCGCTCAGTTCGATTTGTCTACCCTGGCGATTGTCAATCAGCGATCGCCTGAAGATATCGCGCTCGACCTCTGGAAAGCCTTGCAAGAAGGCGTGATTTTGCCCATCAGCGATGTCTATAAGTTCTACCAACTATCAGAACTTCACGTGGCAGAAGTACAGCAGCCATTAACCTTTAACTGTTCCTATCGCTTTCTCCACGATCGCGTCCAGCAAGCCGCCTATTCCCTGATCCCTGACGAGCAAAAACAGACGACGCATTACCAAATCGGACAACTTCTGCTGCAACAAGTTTCTCCAGCTGCTAGAGAAGAGCGCATTTTTGAAATCGTCAATCAGTTGAACTATGGAACAACACTGGTTGAGGAACAACACCAACGGGACGAACTCGCTCAACTCAACCTCACTGCTTGCCGCAAAGCTAGATTAGCAACTGCCTATCAAGCCGCCCTTGAATATGCCACAGTGGGGCTGCAATTGCTGGGAGAGGACGCTTGGCAACGGCAGTACGAAATGACACTAACTCTGCATGACTTAGCTGCCGAGGTCGCTTTTTTGGCTGGTGCTTTTGAGCAGATGGAGGAGTGGATTGAAGCGGTAATTCATCATGCAAAAACGCCTCTAGAACAAGTGCCAGTCTATCAAGTCAAAATTCAGGCGTTGGTCGCCCGCAATCAATTTGTCGAGGCGATCGCGATCGGTCAATCGGTCTTTCGGATGTTGGGCGTAAACTTGCCAGACGAACCAACCCTAGATGATATTCGCCTCCTGAAGCAAGAAATTGATGCTTTAATTGAGGGTCGTTCCATTGAGTCATTCATTCATCTGCCGAAAATGACCGATCCGCAGCAATTAGCAATTATGCAAAATGCGGCGCGGCTGACACCAGTTTGTTATATGTCTGGCACAAAGCTTTATTTCCTGGTGGTGGCACTCCAGGTTAAATTATCGATTCAATTTGGCAACAGTCCGGTTTCGGCGTTTTGCTACGTGGGTTACGCCTTCCAACTGAGGATGCTGTGGGGCGATATGTCAAAAGTGCCTCAGTTTGGGCAATTAGGATACCAACTCGCCTTAGAACCCGATGCCAAAAACATTCGAGCCGCAACTGCCATGTTAATGGGGGCTTATGTGGGTTCTTGGACAATCCATCTGCAAGACACGCTGCCTATTCTACTAGATGGATATCAAGCCGGGTTGGAAACCGGCAATCTAGAATTTATGGGCTACGATGCCCAGTTGTACTGCTTTAATGCGTATTGGTACGGTCAACCCCTCGCTGAACTCGAACCTCAGATTCGTGCCTATTACCAGCAGTTGTCCGACCTCCACCAAGTCACGGCAGCAAACTGTGTTTTAGCTTACTGGCAAGCGGCGCAAATTCTCTTGGGTCAGTCAGAACAAGAAATTCCCTTACGCCAGGATGCCTACGAACAGAAAGTTGTGGATGAGGCCAAAGTCGATTTTTACCGACTATCCTTCTTTTACCTTTATCGCTTCACGTTAAATTACTGGCTGCAAGACTTTGCCAAAGCCCAACACGATGCGGCTCAAACGCGACATTATTTAGCTGGTGGGATGGGAAGTATCGTTGAACCAATCTTCTATTTTTATGATTCTCTGACCTTGCTGGCTAATCGTGGTGAATCAATTTCCCCGTCAGAACCGGGATGGCAGCGAATGGAAGAAAATCAAGCTAAGTTAAAAGATTGGGCAGATTATGGCCCCATGAATTACTTGCACAAATATCATCTAGTAGAAGCGGAAAAATATCGCGTTCTCGATCGCAAAACCGAAGCTATAGAATTTTACGATCTGGCGATCGCGGGTGCCAAAGCCAATGGCTATTCTCAGGAAGCAGCCCTTGGCAATGAACTGGCGGCAAAATTCTACCTGGATTGGAACAAAGAGCGAATCGCCCAAGCTTATTTGATTGAGTCCTACTATGGCTATGCTCGCTGGGGGGCGAAAGCCAAACTCGCTGACTTGGAAACTCGCTATCCCCAACTGCTAGCTCCCATCTTCCAAGGGGCGCAGACACCACTTTCTATTGACGAAACCTTATTTTCCACTGCAACTGTCACCTCGACTAGTACTTCCTCCACCAGTCTTTCTGATTCTCTGGATCTGGTTGCCATCCTCAAAGCGTCGCAAACTCTTTCCAGTGAAATCGAGCTTGAGCCGTTAATTGCTACTCTCTTGCTGACGGTAATGCAAACCTCTGGTGCGACGCAGTGCGCTTTGATGTTGAGTGAGGGGCAAAATCTCACAGTTCAGGCGAGGGCAGAACTTACGGCATCGCGCCAAATCGAAACCCAGATTTTGCATCCAACCCAGTCGCTTGTCGATAGTGGTATAGTGCCAATCAGTGTGGTAACAAAAGTCAAACGCAGCTTGCAGCCTGCTGTGATTAGTAATGCCGCACAAGAGCCGCTATTGCTCGGCGATGCGTATATCCAAAACCAACAGCCCAAGAGTCTGCTGTGCAGCCCAATTCTGCAACAGGGCAAGTTGCTGGGCATAGTCTATCTAGAAAATAACCTGGCAACGGGAGCCTTTACCCGCGATCGCGTTGAGGTACTGAATTTGCTGTGCGCCCAAGCTGCGATTTCACTGGAGAATGCTCGTCTCTATCAGCAAGCCCAAGCATATACTCAACAGCTGCAAGAATCTCAGCTTCAGATTGTGCAAAGCGAAAAAATGGCGACTTTGGGTAACTTGGTGGCCGGGGTGGCTCACGAAATTAATAACCCCGTCGGCTTCCTCAATGGCAGTATTAACAATGCCAAAGATTATGTACGAGATCTGTGTGAGTATTTAGATACCTATCAGCAGCATCAGCCACCTACGGGTGCGGTGGCCGAATTAGCCGAAGAACTTGACCTGGAGTTTATGTTGGAGGATTTACCTAAGTTAATTGACTCGATGAAAGGCGCAACCGATCGCATCAAAGGCATCAGTACCAGCCTACGTACCTTCTCTCGTGCCGATACAGAACACAAAGTTAAAGTCAACTTGCACGAAGGGTTAGATAGTACGCTGTTGATTCTCAAATATCGGCTCAAAGCCAATGAAAATCGGCCTGCCATTAAAGTTATCCGCAACTATGGTAATATCCCTGAAATTGATTGCTTCCCCGGTCAACTTAACCAGGTGTTTATGAACATTCTGGCTAATGCGATTGATATGTTCGATGAAATAGCACAGCAAACAAGCTTTGAAGAGTTAGAAAATCATCCCCAACAAATCGCGATTTCCACTGCATTATTATCCGAACAAAATGTGGTTGAAATTCGTATTTATGACAACGGTAAAGGCATGAATGAATCAGTTAAATCTAAGATTTTCGATCGCTTGTTTACCACTAAAGAAGTTGGCAAAGGAACGGGGTTAGGCTTGGCGATCGCCCATCAGATTGTCGTCGATAAACATGATGGTGGGCTGCAAGTTCAGTCCCAATTGGGACAAGGCTCTGAGTTTTCCATCTCACTCCCGGTTCGGGGTTAAATCAACTATCGCTGCGGCACAGTACAACAACTGTGTTGCAGCCGAAATTTATACCATTTCACTAAAATAATCTTTGGAATTGCGTATAAAGGAGGTTTTTAACACGGATTTGGTATGCCTCTTCAAAGCAGATTAGTTAACAAGATAAGTAGAACGACTAAATTAAACCTAACTTAATTACCGGGTTTCGACTGCGCTCAACCCTCTTTTAGTCAGACTACTGAGCATTGAGCGGAGTCGAAATGCGTCTTATAAATAATTGTGTCCACCTACTTATACCAGAATTCAGAAAATTTAACTAAAACAGTATTTATATTAGAACTTCTATTTGATTGTGTAAAAAACTTGCTTTCAATTGAAAAAGGTGATTCTCTACTTTCGTAGAGACGCAAGTAATTGCATCTCTACCTACGCAAATATAGCGGTATTCAATTGAATTGAATACATTTTGAAAATTTGTTTATTATAGGGGTGTACAACTGCGTGCCTCTACTGTAATATGATCGACTGCAAATTCCTATAAGTTCAAAAATAAAATCGAATTACTATTGCTGGCTTGAAAACCTAGTTTCTATTTAATCGCTAGTCAAAAATCAGCGATCGAGAGTCGAAAATTTTGATTGCGATCGCTGATTTAAACTTTAGCATTATTAAATGTTGCATAAGCGACAACTATCTAAAGAGTGAAAGATTTACTCCAAATTACAGCCATTAGTTAGTTGCGGAAATTAGACAATAGCTCAAAAATACTACTTATACCGCCAATACATATTTTCCTTTATTAAATATTAATAAATCTCATGATGCATTAAGCTTGACCCTATTCACCTTTCTCGGCAATCATAAAGGCACGGCTATTAAAAGCCAATTAATTAAGTTGATTGAGTGCGATTATAGACCTGATTAAATCGCCAGACTGTAGTAACTGTCTTTATTGTTGCAATATATCAGATGACCACAGTATCTCTTTTTATTCTTAGTGTTATCTGCGGTTCTAGAAAAATCCCATAAAAAGCAAAAAGTAAAACTAGCGTTCAATCACAATTTTGTTGAATTCTGCCTTTTGCCTTTTGCATTTTGTCTTTTGCCCCGTTCAGCAACTTTTTTTCCTGGAGGATGTTGTAATGTCTAGTCTGTTTCGCTGGTCATCACTAAGAGTAGCTTTGCTAGTTTTTGGAATGACAACTGCTACAGTAGCTCCCATCGTAATTTCTACACCAGCTTCATCTCAAAATACTGTTCCCAGTACCACTCCATCTACTACTCCATCTGCTACACCTGCACCAACTTCAACAGTTAATTTGTCGGATGTCACTTCAGATTACTGGGCACGTCCATTTATCCAAACTCTAGCTGATAATAATGTAATTAGTGGCTTTCCTGATGGCAGCTTTAGACCGAATCAATCTGTGACTCGTGCGGAATTTGCCGCCCTAATTCAAAAGGCTTTCGGCAATCAAAACCGAATTCGCCAATTGAGTGCGGGTGGATTTAGTGATGTTCCTGCTGGCTACTGGGCAGCTGCGGCAATTCAAAACGCTTACGAAATCGGGTTTTTGTCGGGTTATCCAGGGAATGTATTTAGACCAAATCAACAAATACCCAAGGTAGAAGCGATCGTTTCTATCAGCAATGGCTTGGGTTTGTCTGCTAGCGATACAAATATTCTTAATACTTCCTACAGTGATGCTTCAGCTATCCCTAATTATGCGGTTAGTAGTGTAGCAGCAGCAACACAAGCTAATCTTGTTGTCAACTACCCAGATGTCAAACAACTCAATCCCCAACAACCTCTGACTCGTGCTGAAGCAGCAGCAATTTTATATCAAGCTTTAGTTAGACAGGGACGGTTGCAACCCATTGCTAGCAATCTGCCAGCAGCTCAGTATGTTGTGGGTGGAGTTGGTACTGGCAATCAAACAGGTAACGACATTGTTTCTCTGGCTGCATCCAGTAACTCTTTTTCAACACTAACTTCTTTATTAAAAACAGCCGGTTTAGCAGAAACTCTTCAACAGCCCGGCCCTTATACAGTTTTTGCTCCCACTAACGATGCATTTGCCGCTTTACCTGCTTCTACCCTAGAACAATTGCAACGACCAGAAAACAAAGAAGCATTGGTTAAGATTTTGAGCTATCACGTAGTTCCCGGTGCGGTAACTGCTAGCCAACTCACAAATGGCGAACTGAAAACCTTTGAAGAAAGACCTGTAAATATTCAAATCGATCGCGCTAATAATCAAGTCGCAGTCAATAATGCTAGAGTCATCCAAGCGGATGTCCCAGCTAGCAACGGTGTTATCCATGCAATTAACCAAGTCCTCATCCCGCCTGATATTAATCTCAGTCAGTTAAATCAGCCCCAAAATGGAGGCAATGCTGATGGTGGAACTGGTGTTGATGTAGGTAGAGCTACTCGTGGCGGTAGAAGTTATATTGGTGTTGCTGGTAACATTGGTTTGAGCGGCGGCGATACAGCTTTGAGTGAAGGTAACTTTACAGTCATCAGCAAACTTGGTCTGACAAACTCCATATCAGTACGGCCATCAGTGCTGTTTGGCGACGATACAGTATTTTTGGTTCCCTTAACTTATGATTTCACCCCACGCGCAGCAGGTTCCGTGGGTCAACGAACTCTTAGTATAGCTCCTTACCTGGGCGCAGGCGTAGCCATTGAAGCTAATCTCGATACTGATTTTGGATTATTGCTCACTGGTGGTGTAGACGTTCCTCTAGGTACTCGGTTCACCCTTACGGGTGCTGTCAATGCCGCTTTCATGGATGAAACTGATGTCGGCTTGCTATTAGGCGTTGGTTACAATTTCTAAGCATTACTTAATATGAGCGCCCAAACCAAGGGCGCGTTTTTTTTACCGTAGGGTAGTACAGCTAGCTGTGCTACCCTACAACTGTTGATAGCGTGCTAACCTAAAGTTTAACTTCTTCGGAAAATTCTCTATTTATTCTGAATTCTGACTCCTGAATTCTGTTCGATAAATCTAAAATCTAAAATTGCCTGACTGAAAAAAATGGTTCCTTCTAAACGAGTTTATTTATTATTAGTTTTAGGAATTGCGATCGCCTTTATCCTATCCTTTTTTCTCCCCATTAAAGCAACCATCGCCATCACTTTGTTATTTGATGTCGCAGTTATTTTATTAATGGTTGCAGATGGTTTGCAGGTGCGGCGTTATCGCGTGCAAATTACCCGCGAATTACCGCCACGCTTATCCATTGGGCGGGATAATCCAGTTGTATTAAAAGTAACGTCACAAAAAGTCAACGCTCAAATTCAAATCCGCGATTATTACCCAACAGGTTTTGGTGTATCTGCACCTGGACTACAGGCGATTATTCCCAGTAACAGCACCCAGGAATTAACTTATACCGTTAACCCGACACAACGGGGAGAATTTCCTTGGGGAAATATTCAAGTCAGACAATTGGGAGTTTGGGGGTTAGCTTGGGACGATTGGCAGATTTTACAAAGTCTGCCAGTGAAAGTTTATCCCGATTTAATTGGGTTGCGATCGCTGACAATTCGCCTGACACTCCAATCATCGGGATCGATGCGCCAAGCTAGGCAAACGGGTATCGGTACAGAGTTTGCCGAACTGCGGAATTATCGCACTGGTGACGATTTGCGGTTTATTGATTGGAAAGCTACCGCCCGTCGGGTTGGTGCTTATGGTAACTCACCGCCATTGGTGAGGGTTCTGGAACCAGAACAGGAACAAACTTTGCTGATTTTACTCGATCGCGGCAGGTTAATGACGGCAAAAGTTCAGGGTTTACAGCGGTTTGACTGGGGTTTGAATGCAACTTTATCGTTAGCTTTGGCGGGATTGCATCGGGGCGATCGTGTTGGCGTTGGTGTATTTGACCGCCAGATGCATACGTGGATTCCCCCAGAACGCGGCCAACTTCATTTGAATCAGCTAATTGATAAACTGACTCCAATTCAACCAGTGTTATTTGAATCTGATTATTTAGGTGCGGTGACAAATGTTGTGCAGCGACAAACTCGTAGGGCGCTGGTGGTGGTGATTACTGATTTAGTTGATGTCACCGCTTCTATGGAATTGTTGGCTGCACTTTCCAAGTTAGCACCGCGCTATCTGCCATTTTGCGTGACTTTGCGAGATCCGCAAGTCGATCGTTTGGCACATACTTTTAGTGAAAATGTTACAGATGCTTATGTACGTGCAGTGTCATTAGATTTATTGGCACAACGACAAGTGGCATTTGCTCAACTGAAACAAAAAGGTGTATTAGTATTAGATGCACCAGCTAATCAGATTGCTGATGAGTTGGTTGAACGATATCTGCAATTGAAGGCGCGAAATCAACTTTAGTTTAATCACGCAGAGGCGGAGAGGGGCAGAGAGGAAGAGTTGAGAATAAATTATGTTTGAATCTGCAAGTGTTGGGAATCGGTGGGTGAATACAATTGATTTTCAAAATCCAGAAGCGATCGCCAAAGCATTTCAGATTATGGAAAATAATATTTATTGTACTTTGTCTACTTGTTCTTTTGATGGTTATCCTTGGGTATCGCCTGTATTTTTTGCCTATGATGATAACTGCAATATTTATTGGAGTTCGGCTATTGAGTCGAAGCATTCGCAGAATTTATATAGTAATGATGGGAAGGTAGCGATCGCTATTTTTAATTCGAGTGTTTCTGAAGGTACAGCAGATGGTTTGTATTTTTCTGGAACGGCATCAGAATTACAGTCAGAGGAAACACAAAAGATTTTGAAGTTACTTTTAAATCGTGCTAAGAGAAAACACAATCGCACGGCTGATGATTACTTAAATGATTCACCCCGCAGAATATATCAGTGTCAACCTCAAGAAGCCTGGGTGACTGGCGAACGATTGCCTTTTGGTAATCAATTAATAGATACAAAAATTCAGATATGTTTGCAATCTCTCCGAAAACATAAAAATCAGAATTCAGAATTCAGAATTCAGGATTCAGAAGCTAGAATTAATAAGGGTTAGATATATGAAGTTGAGAATTTGAACAAAATCAAACAGCATAAAATTATTGATTTTTCAAATATTACAGCAGTTTGCAACTAAATGAAGTACAGAACCAAGGATTCACAAATCAAATTATTCTTCTGCCTCCTGCCTCTTGCCTTCTGCCTCAAAACCAGTGCCTTTGTAACTCATACAAAAGAAAACTGCTGTATGACTCTTGGTTACTGAATACTTAATTATCATGCATCAAAGATAATTTGGTGAATTTAGATGAAAAAATTAATTAAAGTAGCGGTATTTTGGCTTTGTGCAACTATCATAATTTTGGGTTTGATGGGCTGCGATCGCCTGATTGGTAATTCTGGAGATGTGGTTGAGCGAGTGAGTGATGGTGATACTATAGTAGTAAAAGATGCTAATGGGAAAAATGTTACTGTGCGCTTTGCTTGCGTAGATGCACCAGAAATAGCTCATACCAATAAAGAAAAGCAAAGTAAAGTTAGTAGCGATCGCAATCAATTTAGTTGGGGCGTTAAAGCTCAAGAACGCGTGCAACAACTCGTACAACAAGGAGGCGAACGTGTCACCTTGAATATTACTGATAGCGATCGTTATGGACGTAAAGTTGCAGAAGTTCGTTTAAAAAATGGCACTTTCATCCAACAAGTATTATTGCAAGAAGGCTTAGCAAAAGCATATCGTCCTTATTTAAATAAATGTCCTAGTAAAGACTTAATTCAACAAGCCGAAGCACAAGCCAAAAACCAAAAGCTTGGCATTTGGAGCGATACTAAATTTGTCAATCCTTGGGAATATCGCGCTTTATATAAAAAATGAAAAAGGGCATGGGGAAGAAGATGGGGGGATAAGGGGATGGGGAGATGGGGGGAAAGAAGAATTACTTTCTCCCTCATCTCCTCACCTCCCCATCTCCCCATCTCCCCATCTCCCCAACCCAATTACGGCTGATACCGGACGCTAAAATAAAAGCCATTATCTTGAACGTTATTACCGCGATCGCTCAAATCAATGAATGGAAATCCATAATCGAGTCGTAAATTTAAATTATCAATGCCAAAGGCTTCATTCCACAATAATCCTAAGCCTGCGCCAATCAGAAAAGTTTGGTCTGGTAGCTGATTGGGATTATTTGACTTATTCCAAACGGCTCCCATATCAACAAATGGTGCTAGTTGAATCGTCGATAATCCAGATTCATTGCGTTGCACCGTAATTCTATCTTCGATCGCTACCCGAAATCCATTATCCCCTGAGCGCACATTTTGACGATATCCTCTGACTGATTGTCCGCCACCAATGACGAATTGCTGGGAAGGTAACAGACTATCTGGTGTTAGCTGTAACTCTGCTTGAATGAGTAATAATTGGTCGTTGGTGAGTCGCTGGACGCGCTGTACTTGAAACAGCCAACTGAAAAAGCGACCATCGGGTATGGGGTCATTGTTAATTGTGGCATTTAATATATCAACGCCAAAATTAAATTGCGATCGCAAAAACCAAGCACCTTGGGGTTCGCGTTTGATATAGTCTTGACCAAACTTAATGACGCTGGTACGGCTGACTCCATTAGCGTCGGGGCCGATACCAAAGGGGGTTGCAAGGTTGTCAAAGAGAAAAGTTTGACCATCTTGATAGGTAAATCCTAAAGATAGGGCAAATTCTTCTCGTGGCGATCGCATCAATGGTTGGCGATAATTGATTTCATAAAGATCCTGGTTTGCCCGAATTCCAAAGGCATCGAAGGGCGCTTGAGTGATTCTGTTACGATTAAATGCAGCTCTAATTTGTACCTTCCCATCCATAGCATTCACAGGAACCTGATACCTAAAATCATAGATATCGGAACCACCTGTGAACGAGTGAAAATAATAGCCTCCTAACTCATCTCCCATCCCAGTTAAATTACGATGGCGCAGTTCGACACCTAATCTTTCTCCACCAATACTCGGAGGCGAATAGTTATCTACACCCAAGCTACCAGTTAAAGGATTTGCCTCTTCAACTCTGACAACCAGAACACTTTGACCAACTTTACCCGTAGGACGCAAGCGTGCTTCGACATTTGTAAACAAAGGATCGAGTCGCAATAGCTTTAGTTGGTCTTCCAGCTTACCAATATTCAGAGGGACACCAGCACCTAATTCGATGCGACTACGAATATAAGATGGGTTTAGTCGCCGCGTTCCTTGGATGTCTATCTGAGCTAAACTTCCTTCAATGACGCGAATGACCACAATTCCATCGGCGGTACTAGATTGCTGAGTCTCTGGAACCGCCCTGGAATTGAGATAGCCTTTATTTAGATAAAGTTGAGTAACGGCGTCTGCTGCTTGTCTGATTTCTTCTGAAGTCAACTCTCGTTCTTCAAACGGCTTGACAGCTGCATTCAAGTCATTTTCACTAAAAACCGTGCTATCTATAACCTGAATTTTGCGGACTCGAATGCGTTGTGGCGTTTCTGGTTGTGCTGGCGATGATTCGGGGTTTGGTGTGGGTTGATTAGGTTCAGTTACCGGGGAAGGTTCTGTTTCCTGTACGATTTGTAACTCTGGGTAACTACTATCTCCATCGGAGTTTAGTGTAAAGTTATTAGCTGTAGCTCTCAGTCCACTTGCGGTTAAAATCCAGACCGCAGGTAGAATTAACAAGCCACATTTGAAACTGAAACTGTGCTGATTCCATTTAGTATTTGCCAGACTTTGCCAAGCCTCTAATTGATGACAGAGAGAGAAAATTCTTGGCTGAGTCATTGCTTTGGGCTGAACACTAGTTTCTGTTCCTTTTCTCATCGATCCTCGGTGGGGTGTCTGAACAGTTAAGTAGGTGGACACAATTATTTAGAAGACGCATTTCGACTTCTCCCAAAGGGAGACGCTACGCCAAGCAAGATCCCGTTCGCCCTTGGCGTTCCCGTTCGCGCAGCGTCTCCGTTAGGAGAAGGGTAGGGTACGCTCAATGCTCGGTAAGCTTATTCTAAGAGGTTTGAGCGCAGTCGAAACCCGGCGATATCGAGTTTTAGTCCTTCTAGTTATCAGCGAACCGATAACTGAATAACTGCTCGCCGATTTACGGTGTATGAATATTTGAATATCATATTTCTGACATGCCAATTTAAGAAAATTTGTAACTAAAAAATAATAAACAGCAATGATTACCTAAGTAAAAGCCCTGAGCATTATATCCTGGTAATAGGTAGAAAACTTGGATTACTTCGATGTCACCACTGATTTCCATTGTCATCGTTAATTACAATCGGGAGGCTTATCTTCAACAAGCGATCGCCAGCGTCTTAGCCCAGACATGGCAAGACTTTGAGCTATTAATTTGGGATGATGGATCTACAGATGGGTCAGTGGCTATGGTCGAAAGATATACTCAGCAGGATGCGCGAGTACGGCTAATACAAGCAGAGCATCAAGGAACAGCTGCCGTTTGTAAAGCAGCGATTAATCAAACCAGTGGCAGCTACATCGGTATACTTGACAATGATGATATCCTTGCCCCTACCGCCCTAGCCGAAACCGCCGCAGTCCTGAATCGGCACCCAGAAACCGGACTTGTTTACACTGACTACTTAAATATCGATGCAGACGGGAAAGTTATCGGTTACGGTCATCGCTGTGATATTCCCTACTCAAAAGAAGGTCTGCTGGTAAACTTCATGACTTTCCACTTCCGCCTCATGCGTCGTTCTGTTTACGACCGAGTGGGAGGTGTCAACGGGTCTTTTAATATTACTGCTTATGATTACGATTTGTGTTTGAGGCTTTCTGAAGTTACCCAAGTTCAACGAGTTAAAAAGCCCCTCTACTTCTACCGAGTTCATTCTCAAAGCACCTCTGTTACTAGAAAAACCGAACAAATTCTCTGGTCAAAAAAGGCGATCGCCCAAGCACTTTGGCGGCGCGGATTAGCAAATAAGTTACAAATCGATGTAGAATTTTCCACAGGTCGCTTTATTTTGCGGCGCAAAAGAGAAGCAGGGGGGCAGAGGAGCAGGGGGGCAGAGGTGAAAGAAGGCCCCTGGCAAACCTTAGAGGATCTGCCATGCACAGTTAGTAACGAAAATCTTTTTTCTTCAAACGTCTGCATAGAATCTCTGCTTTCTGTAAAAAAATCTTTACTCTCCAGCATCGCCGCTTCAATACTAGTTTTTGCCCCACTTTTGAGTGCCATCAGTCCCAAATTAGCCCAAGCACAGCAAATTGTTCCTGCTGCTGATGGTACAAACACAATTGTGACTCCCAACGGCAATCAACTCGATATCACCGGCGGTACAACTTCTGGTGATGGCGCTAATCTCTTCCACAGCTTTCAACAATTTGGAATTTCACCAGAACAAATCGCCAACTTTCAAGCCAGCCCAGCCCTACAAAATATCCTTGGTAGAATCACTGGCGGTAATCCTTCCATCATCAATGGCTTAATTCAAGTAACTGGTGGTAGCCCTAACTTGTTCTTGATGAATCCAGCCGGATTCATTTTTGGAGCAAACGCCAGCTTAAATGTACCTGGTGCTTTCACGGTGACAACAGCCAACGGCATCGGTTTTGGCAGCAGTTGGTTCAATGCCATAGGTGTTAATGATTACACTGTTTTAGTAGGAAATCCCAATGGATTTGCCTTTAGTACTAGCCAACCAGGAGCGATCGTGAATGCTGGGAATTTGGCAGTCGGTACGGGGCAGAACTTGAATTTATTGGGTGGTACGGTGGTAAACACTGGGCAAATTTCAGCACCAGGAGGACAGATTACCGTCACATCCGTACCAGGTCAAAATTGGGTGCGCCTCAGTCAGCCAGGAAATGTTTTGAGTCTAGAAATTCAACCCTTGGCTTCTAGTAGCAACCAGCCCAATAACTCGACAATTCCCATTGCATCTTTGCCAGAATTGCTCACCGTTGGTAATACTAACACTGGGTTAACTGCTAATCCTGATGGCACAGTACAATTAACAGGCTCTAACGTCAAAATTCCTACAACTCCAGGTACAAACATTGTTTCTGGCACAGTGGATGTATCCAGCCAAACAGGCGGCACAGTAACTGCTTTGGGTACAAAAGTGGGAGTAATTGATGCCAATATTAACGCCTCTGGAACCAATGGCGGCGGTAGTGTAATAATTGGTGGCGATTACCAAGGAAAGGGGACTTTACCCAATGCACAGCAGACTTATGTTAACTCCAACTCTGTAATTAATGCCGATAGTACTTTAAATGGAAATGGCGGACGGGTAATTGTTTGGGGTGACAACGCAACCCAATATTTTGGTAATATTTCGGCACGTGGAGGAGCAAATTCTGGCAATGGTGGTTTTGTAGAAGTATCAGGCAAAAATTTCTTGACCTTCAACGGTGTGGTAGATACTTCAGCCGCCAATGGTGGCTTTGGTACATTATTGCTAGACCCCAGCACATTGACTATTATCGATGGTGGAGTAGGGACTTTTGATGGCACAGCTGGCAACATTGCTTTTGGCGATGCAGATATTGGGGCGAATACAGTTTCATGGGAAGCGATCGCAGCCTCCGGTGCAAACATCAACTTACAAGCCACAGGCAATATTACCATCAATGACATCACTGGAGCTACACCTGGAGTCACAACCGATGGTGTTGCTACATTAAACTTGGGCACTGGCGGTAGCTTCACGCTGTCCTCACAAACTGGTTCTGTAAACTTTGTTGACCCCACCAACACAATTGAGACCAACGGAGGAGCAATAAACATTTCCGGAGCCAGTTTATCGCTGGGCAATTTTAATACCAGTACCGATTCTTCTGGCAATAGTGGTAATGTCAACTTGTCTGCGACTGGCGACATTAGTGCGGGCAACATTATCGCCAGTGGCCAAGGCTACTTGGCGGGTAATATTACAGTCGCAAGCAGCGGTGGTGGGATTACTCTAAATAATCTTGATACTAGCAACACTGGAGGGTTTCTGACTGTTAATACAGCTGGAACAGTCAACTTGAGTGCCGCAGGCAATATCGTTACAGGTACAATTAATTCCTTTTCAAATGATGCTAGTAACTCAGGTACGGCTGGTAATGTGGTAGGAACAACCACAGGCGGCAGTATCACCACTGGGGCAATTAACTCCTCTGTAGTCAAAGAAGGAGGTGGCGATTTTGTCGGCACGGCTGGCGCAGTCACCTTAACTGCCACAGATAATATTACCGTTAATGACGCTATTAATGCTTCAGCAAGTGCCACTGGAGTGGATGGGACTGGAAATGTTACAGCTGGCAATGTAACTTTACAAACTACCAATACTGCTGGCAGCAATATTAGTTTTACCAGCATCAACACTCAAGCCATAGCCGACGACTTTGTTGATGGTAACACCGTTCAAGGTGGTAATGTCCAAGTGCTAACTAACGGTCTAATCCAAGGATCGGGGACGGGTGACACCATCGCAACAGGTGGATTTTTTGTTGGTGAAGGAGGTGTTAACGTTCAACCTTTAGCGGGAGGTACTGTTAGCATTCGACATGATGGTGGCGCAGACAATGTAGATTTTGTTGTAGGTGATGCTAGTGTCAATGGTCTAGCAGGGACAATTACTACAGGAACAACTGCGATCGCTCCTACAAGTAACTTTCAAGTTTTGTCCAATGGTGGAGATGCTCCTGGCACACCAAACGGCATCACCATTACATCCGTAAACACCCCGCCCACACTGACAACAAACACCCTCCTATCATCTGATGCCCAAGCCAATCAAACCTTAAGCTTCACATTTACTGCCAGCACTAGCGATGTCAATCTAGATAATACCACCGTTGTCATTGATGCCATCCAAGCAGGAACCCTGAGACGAGGTGATACGGTTTTAGCTGCGGGAGACACATTAACTATAGGCGAAACATTAAATTACACACCACCAACAGATACCACAGGGCTAATAAATGCATTCAGCGTTAGAGCCAGCGATGTAGTTTCATCCTCAGAACCCGTACAGGTAGCAATCAACGTCAATGTCCCTGAGATTCCTACCGACCCCGGAATTCCTACCGACCCCGGAATTCCTACTGACCCTGGAATTCCTACCGACCCTGGAATTCCTACTGACCCTGGAATTCCTACTGACCCTGGAATTCCTACCGACCCTGGGATTCCTACCGAACCTGGGATTCCTACCGAACCTGAAATTCCTGATGTTCCTCCCTGCTCATTCCAATGTAATCCAACTAATCCAGGTAACCCCCCTTCTAACATTCCTAAGATTGGTGACCCTGTAATTAATACCAATCCTACTCCCGAAGATAATTTCACAGGTGATTTTGGTGATTATTTAGGTATACCCAATCCCAGAATTAAAACACTGGATGAGGCCAAAGAAATTGCTAGCAAAATTGAGAAAGCTACTGGTGTAAAACCTGCATTTATCTACATTAGTTTTGTGCCTGTAGAGATTATCCCAGAGAGAACTAAACAGCTGAATAGCCTACTAGAAAACGATAGCGACGAACTGGAAATAGTAGTAGTCACTGGAAAAGGTAACCCCATTCGTAAGCGCATTCCAGAAACTACTAGAGCCAAAGTTTTACAAGTAGCTCAAGAATTTCGCGATCGAATTGTAAGTCCACAAAACCGTCGCCGCACTGCTTATTTGCGTTCATCTCAACAACTTTATCGTTGGATAATTGCACCACTGGAGGCAGATTTACAAGCTAGAGAAATTAACAATTTAGTCTTTCTACCAGACATTGGTTTACGTTCAACTCCAATGGCAGCACTCCATGATGGTAAACAATTTTTGGTAGAAAAATACAGTATAGGCTTGATGCCGAGTCTGAGCTTAACTAACACACTGTATACAGACATTAGAAAATCTCAAATTTTAGCCCTGGGGGTTTCTGAAAGTACTCAAGGGCAAAATCCTTTACCAGCAGTTCCCGTAGAGATCTCAACATTGGTATCTAAACTCTGGCAAGGCAAATTGTTATTGGACAAGCAAGCTACTTTACAGAATCTCAAAAGTGTCCGGCGTCAACAACCTTTTGGCATTATTCACATGGCGACTCATGCCGATTTTGTGGCTGGCGGCTTAAGCAAGTCTTATATTCAACTGTGGGAGGACAAGCTACGTCTAGACCAACTACGCCAGTTGCGATTAAACGAACCTCAAGTAGAAATGATAGTGCTGAGTGCTTGTAGGACAGCTTTGGGTGATAAAGAGTCAGAACTTGGGTTTGCGGGTTTAGCAGTGCTGGCAGGTGTAAAAACTAGTGTTGCCAGTCTTTGGTCTGTTAACGATTCTGGTACAGCAGCATTGATGACAAAATTTTATGAGAATTTAAAAAAATATCCAATTAAAGCGGAGGCTTTGAGACAAGCTCAAGTAGCTATGGTAAAAGGGCAGATTTACTTAAAGGATGGCCAAATTCAAGGTTTGGGAGCGGTGGGTAACTTGCCTTTGCCTGCTGAAAGTATTGAGGAAGCTGATGAATCATTTATGCATCCTTATTATTGGGCTGGATTCACAATGATAGGTAATCCTTGGTAACAAGAATTCAGAAGTCAGAAGTCAGAATTCAGAATTAAAGATTCTCTTATTAATTTACAAGCTTGTTTTTATTCCAATGGCAAGAGTGGAACTTGTTTATCCTAAAATTCCAGATAGCAAAAATTGTCCTTGGAAGCGTTGTATAGCTTTTGAGAAATATGACGGTACAAATCTCCACTGGCTTTGGGATTTGGAGCTTGGATGGTATGCTTTTGGTACGCGTCGCGATCGCTTTGACTTGGATGATATGGGGATTGCACAATTCAACAAAGCACATCCAGGTTTAGAAGAAGCTCCGCAGATTTTTAACAGAGATTTTGCTAATCCTTTAAAAAGAGTATTTCAAGAAAATTTAAATTATCAATACCCAGAAATTACTGTGTTTACAGAATTTTTGGGAACTAACTCCTTTGCCGGAATGCATCGAAAGGATGACCTGAAACAACTAATTCTCTTTGATGTACAAACTAACAAATGTATTATTGCTCCCGAACAATTTATTCAAGATTTTAGTCACTTAAACATTGCACGAGTTGTTTATCGTGGGAAATTAACAGGTCAATTTATTGAAGATGTTCGAGAAGGAAAATATGGTGTAGCCGAAGGTGTTATTTGTAAAGGAGTCGGCAGCGACAACAATAATGTATGGATGGTAAAAATTAAAACTTATATTTATATGAAGAAATTACAGCAAGCTTTCAAAGATGATTGGAAGACATATTGGGAATAAGGCAAAAAACCTTGAGAGAATGTTTCAAAAGTCTTTTAGCAATCCTATTTTAATTTTGTAAAATATTAGTGGAAGCTGTTGACAGTCAATAATCAACAGTCAACAGTCAACTATTTAGTATACAGCTATCTCCTGTTTTTGCTGAGAATTCTGCTTGAGTATCTCGGTGATTCTTTCGCCGGGAGTAGGGATAGCAAAGTAATATCCCTGCCCTTCTTGACACCCACGTTTTTTTAAATAGTCAAGCTGTTCTTGAGTTTCCACCCCTTCTGCGGTAATTTTCAACTGGAGGCTTTTGGCTAATGCAATGATGGCATCGGTGACTGCGGCGCTATCAGAATTTGATGTCACGTCTTGCACAAATGAGCGGTCGATTTTGAGCATGTTCACAGGAAAGCGCTTCAAATAATTGAGAGAAGAATAACCAGTGCCGAAATCATCCAAAGCTAGCCATATTCCTAGTTCTCGTAATTGTTTGAGGGTTTTCACGGAGTGCTGAATATCAACTATTAAGGAGCTTTCTGTGACTTCCAGTTCCAAATAAGATGGTTGCAGTTTCGTCTCCTCTAGGATTTGTTTGACAACTCCGACTAAATTTGCTTGTTCAAATTGTCGAGCCGAAAGGTTAACTGACATGCGAATTGGGGGTAGTCCTGCAAGTTGCCAGTTTCGATTTTGGGTGCAGGCGGTTCGCAACACCCATTCACCAATAGGTACGATTAAACCGTTATGTTCGGCAATGGGAATAAACTTTGCTGGAGAAACCAAACCTCTTGTAGGATGCTGCCAGCGTATTAGTGCTTCTACTGCTGTGACTTCTTGAGTGTGTAAATCAATCAGCGGTTGGTAATAAACTACGATTTCGCCTCGTTCCAGCGCTCCACGTAATTCGTTTTCCAGTGCTAGTCGTTCTTGCAACTGAGCGTTAATTTCTGGTGAATAAAACTGGTACTGGCTAGCTCCTTGCTGTTTTGCTTGGTACAGTGCTATGTGAGCTTGTTGTAATAGGAGATCCACACCATTACGATCGCCTAAGTCACTAATTGTAATACCTATACTGACTGTAATATGAATTTGCTGGTTATTTATGAAGAAGGGTTTAGACAGTATATTCTGTAGGGTTTTTGTGAAACTAACCACTTTTTCAAAGGATAAGATATCCATCTGAGCGATGGCGAATTCATCTTGAGTCAAACGCGCCAAGATATCTGTTTTACCAATACAGCTTGTCAAACGTTGGGCAACTGCTCTTAATAAATGATTAGATGTTTCATGCTCCAACCCATGACTTATACCGGTGAAATCATCAATGCTCAGGGAAAGAACAGCAATCAATTGCTGGGGATTCTGAGATTGTGACACATTTTGGTAAAGGCGATCGCTAAATAAATCCCGATTCGGTAACCCAGTCAAATTGTCATAATTAGTAATCTGGTGGATCAACTCATCTAATTTGTGGAGAGTTTGTGAAGTATCTGCCATCAGCGTGCCTGCCTCATCGCCAAATTCTGTAGGCAGTTCTGGTAATTTTTTGGTTTGCAAGTAGTCTCGCAATGCCGCAGATGTTAAAATTACGGGGGCGAGTAGGTAGTGTAATGCAAAAAGGGTAGCCGCTGTTCCTCCTAATGTAGCCAAAAGAGCATTCAGCAGCACTCGGATTGCTATTTCCCAAGGATAGGAGTTGGAAGTTACGATATTGAAAATTAAAACCAAAAGTGGTACGTGAGTTCCCAAAAATGCCACTACCATGATTTTGGCAGTGTAACTTTTTTTGAGTAATCGGAATTTAGCCAGAGAAGAGTATAGATAAAGCTTCTGATTCATCTGCATAAATGTTAGTTCACAGTTGTGAGTTAGAAAATGGTTTAAGCTGTCACGCATCGAAAGCAGCACATTTTTGGCTTTTGACGGTTGACAGTTAACATCAGCGGTTAAGGAAACTCGTGAGTAGCTATGCAATTTAAAAGCGTATAGCTTACTAAATTTTTGGTAATTTAATGATTAGGCGGCGATCGGTGTATGGTCAGCGTCACCTACTTACAATTAGAATTGCAATCTTAAACTCGCTTTCTATAGCTTGCGGAGAGTTCATCGATCAATGTAAGATTACTTTCCTTTATGTGTTACTGCCATATATTGACACTAGTTTAGTGCTAGTTAAAATAGTTTGTTTGCATCTTCATAGAAAAACTAAATAGCTATAAAAATGGTTATAAGTACTTGTTCTCTGAGTTTTTACTAATAGTAATAAATTTGGCTTTAATGAAAGTTTAAAAAACTTCAATCGTGGACGAGTTACACAGATCGCTTCTTTGACGTTTCAAGCTGCCGATTTTGGTTTTGTCCATCAGGAATTAACCGTTCCAATGCATGGGCAATCCAAGGAACCTAAAACCACACCAAGAGATTGCACAAACGACAGCAAACCAGCACTTACCATTGCAATCACAATGATAATTGTCACTGGAGACGAATCTAGAGTGTAAAATAGTTCCAATCACCCTATGGGTATACAATTAATCCAGCGTTGCTATTAGGTAAAACGAGTTACGAATGCCAGTAAAAGTATACGACATAGACAGCGATCGCCTGCTGAGGATCGGTAGGAGGTATAATCAGTCTGGGAGTGAATATACAAACCAGTAAAATACAAGTGGCAATTGCCAAACTCAAGATTAGAATCTGGCGTCAACGCATAGTTTTACATAGGTTGTGCCTACAGATAATATAGAGAAGGGAAGTGTCAAAAAATTGGTAGATACAATTTCTGTTAACATTGCAGGTTTGGATAATTGATTTTTAGCTTTTAAGTAGTGAATAAGCTTATGGGTAGTTTAATATTATTATTAATAGGTTTAGGAATTTTGTTTTTAGCCTGGAAAGCTCAAGACGAAATTCATCGCATTGCAACTATGGTAACTGGGACAATTTCTCTGATTTGGGGATTTTCTTTAGCTCCCTTGTCATTTCAATTGCCATTTGAGATTATTTCAGTTTTAGCAGCTTTTTCTGTTTGTATGCGTTGCTTGGGTTGTGGTTTAAAGCGAGATTAATTTTTCACTCATAAACTTTGTATTTTGCACAAAACCATAAACTACTTGGCACTAAATAATTAAAAAATTTGGAGTTGCTTATGCGTGCAATGATTTTAGATGCACCGCGTCAACCCTTACGGCTAGGAGAGTTACCGATACCAAAACCTAACTCACAACAAGTACTGATTCGCGTTCATGCTTGCGGTGTATGTCGCACCGATTTGCATATAGTTGATGGAGAATTGACGCATCCCAAACTACCTTTAGTACTTGGGCATCAAATTGTCGGTACTGTAAAGGCGGTGGGTGATGGTGTTGATAAATTTAGTGTTGGTCAACGAGTTGGTGTTCCGTGGCTGGGTTATACTTGTGGCGATCGCTGCCCTTACTGTGCCTCCGGTCGTGAAAATCTTTGTGATTATGCTGAGTTCACTGGTTATAATATTGACGGTGGCTATGCAGAATACACTGTGTCCGATTACCGCTTTTGCTTTCCCCTAGACCCTAGCTTTACCGATTTGCAAGCTGCCCCCCTTTTGTGCGCCGGCTTAATTGGCTATCGCGCTTACAGAATGACAGGTAATGCACAAAAATTAGGTTTTTATGGCTTTGGTTCGGCTGCTCACATTTTGATACAGCTGGCTCGTTATCAAGAACGTCAAGTGTTTGCTTTTACCCGTTTCAACGATGTTGAAGGACAAGAGTTTGCCCGTCAATTGGGTGCAACTTGGGCGGGCGGCTCAGATGTATTACCCCCAGAACCTTTAGACGCAGCGATTATTTTTGCTTCCGTAGGTCAACTCGTACCATCTGCTTTACGTGCAGTTACCAAAGGCGGCGTCGTAGTTTGTGCTGGAATTCACATGAGCGATATTCCTTCTTTTCCTTATGACATTCTTTGGGAAGAAAGGGTGTTGCGTTCTGTTGCTAATTTAACTCGCCAAGATGGTGAAGAATTTCTTACCTTAGCGCCCAAAGTTCCGATCCGTACTGAAGTAAATGCTTTTCCCTTGGCTCAAGCGAATGAGGCTTTAGATGCCCTTCGTACTGGGAAAATTGCAGGTTCAGCTGTTTTGGTAGTTGATTAGTAGTGATTAAAAGGGAATCGGTAAATCTCAATCATTAAAATGAATAAAAAATTTTAGATTTTGGATTTTTTCCACAAATAAATTTGCAAACTAGCCTGCGGCATTCTTCTCAAATATGTCTCAAAAAATTAGATAAAATCACACAAAATTTCAAAAATAATAAAAATTTTAAAAAAATCTATGATAAAATCGCATCAAAAATCTGAAGATACCAAAAATTATCCAGACTTATTTGTAGCTTTTTGGAAAAGGCTAGCTCTTACCCACGCACAACAAGCGACATAACACTTGTCAAGAATAATCCTGATGAGACAATTTTATGCTTAATTAGAGTCAATCAGTAATGACTATAGATGAAGTAGTACTCTTATTAAAAGCCAGTCAAGCTACCGGTTTAACAACACTCCAAGAAATTGTATTACGTTCTGCCTGGGAAGGAAAAACCTACATCAAAATTGCAGTTGAAGGGAATTATCCTGAGGATCGGGTCAGGAAAGTTGCTGGTGATTTATGGCAAGTTCTGAGTGATTTTTACAAAGAATCGATAAATCAATCCAATTTCCGCCAGACTGTAGAAAATCATCGCCTTGGCAAAGCACATCAGCAATTACTTAGGGAATTTAACCAAGCTGCCACAGCCATATCCTTGGAATTTCCTAGCGGCCCCGTATCTCTAAATTCCAGATTCTACATTTCTCGTGCGCCAATTGAGGAACTTGCTTACGCAGAAATAACTCAACCGGGGAGTGTCATCTGCATCAAAGCACCCAAGAAAATGGGAAAAAGCTCTTTAGTTTTGCGGTTGCTTGCACGCGCTAAAAAGCAAAACTTCTGCACCGTGAGTTTAGATTTTCAGCAAGCAGACAAAACAGTATTTGCCAATTTAGATAAATTTTTGCGCTGGTTTTGTGCCAATGTCAGTCGCGAATTACAGCTAGAACCAAAACTCAATGATTATTGGGATGAAGAGATGGGTAGCAAAGTCAGCTGCTCTATCTATTTTCAAAATTATTTGTTATCTGTGTTGGAAACTCCTTTGGTTTTGGTCTTGAATGAAGCCGATTGGGTGTTTGATTATCAGGAAATTGCTCAAGAATTGTTATTATTAGTACGTTCGTGGCACGAACAAGCTAAAGCAGTTGAAATTTGGCAAAAACTCCGCTTGGTTCTGGTTTACTCCACGGAAATTCTTTTTCCCATAAAACTGAATCAATCGCCATTTAATATTGGTTTGCCGATTAAATTGGCTTTGTTTACAAAAGAACAAGTGCAAGATTTAGCACAACGTCACGGTTTGGATTGGACAGATGGTGAAGACGCGCATAGCTTAATGGCAATGCTGGGGGGACATCCTTATTTGGTACGATTGGCTTTATATCATCTTGTAGGTAAAGGAGGATTACAAGGCAATTTAAAACAGCTATTGCAACAAGCACCTACAGAATCAGGAATTTATCATGAATATTTAAGGCAATATATATTAGCATTACGAAATCAACCAGATTTAGCAGCTGCCTTCGATCGAGTAATTAACGCTAAAAGTTATGTGAAATTAGAACCAGCATTGGCATATAAATTACAGGGAATGGGACTAATAAATTTAGAAGGCGATCGCTGTACTCCCGCATGTGAATTATATCGTTTATATTTTCGCGAACATTTAAAAATAAATGAAAATTTTAACAATAGTTGTATTGCAGATTTGAAAGTAGAAAATCAACAATTAGTTGTTTTATGTAGTTTGGACGAACTAACTCAATTAGTAAATCGCCGCTATTTCCAAACATTCCTACAAATTGAATGGCAGAACTTTGTTAGTCAACGCACCCCAATATCACTAATTTTATGCGATATTGACTATTTCAAAATTTATAATAAAACTTACGGTGTTGCCGCAGGAGATCGGTGTTTACAAGAAATCGCTAATACTATCCGTAACTGCCTAGAATGCTTACTAGGTAATAATAGTTTATCGTTTTGTGCGAAAATGGCTAATCCTCCTACTAATTTTTCTGCAAGTTTGCCAAAAGGAGATTTTAGAGATGAAAATAGCGAGGTGTTAGTGGCTCGTTATGGTGGTGAAGAATTTGTGATTCTTGCGAAAATAGATGTTGCTGCTGCAATGTACATCGCCGAATATATTCGAGAGGAAATAAAAGCTTTGGCAATTCAGTGTGAGTATCCTAGCATTGGTGGTTTACCCGCTCCTGTTTTGACTGTTAGTTTAGGCGTAGCTAGTATTATTCCCGCAGTTGAAACTGAGCCTGCTAATTTAGTTAATGCTGCGGAAAAAGCACTTTCTCATGCTAAAAGACAAGGACGCGATCGCGTTGTTTTAGGTTAAGCCGATTTACGCTTTAAAGTAGAGCGATGTCTGCGACGGGCTACGCCTACCCCATTATAACATCATCATTCAACCTTGGATCGCGATCGAGCTCTTGTTGGCTAATGATATACTCAACCCAACCTCCTATGCTTCTGAATTCTGGATTCTGAATTCTGAATTCTCCTTTAAGAAATCATTCTCTGAAGTTTCTTCCGCGATTTTTTTAGAAAACGATTCATTTGCGACATCACGCTAGGAACTTTCAACTCTTTTGGTTTTCGTTCTGGTTCTTTGAGAAATCTATAATATAAAAACTCATCTCTATAATCGATATTCACATCTTCTCCTTGACATAAACGGGTAAAGTCAATAGAAGAATAGCTCATGTAGTGAATGCGATGAATTGGTTTTAAACCATCTTGATTGTAAAGAACATTATTAATATTCACGAATCGGTCTGCATTAGCGCAGTTACCTGTTCTATCTTGAGAATTGGGACTGAGGGTAAAGTTAAATATTCGAGGATCGCCGTATAAAGTTATATAACCGAATATACCAGAACTAGACCACCAAGAACCCGGACGAATCCATTCAAATTCACGTTTTTCAATCCATCTTTGTTTAATTATATCCAAATCTTCGCCACCGAAAAGCAACCGCTTAGAACCAAAAAAGCTATCACAATGAATTTTTGCACGCAATTCGGTTTCTGTTAGTTGGGTTGCTTTTTCAAGTACTTCCAGATTTAATTGGGTTTTTTCTTTGGGTTTAGCATGTTCCCAATCGTTGAATATTAAATCATAATTATCAAGCTTTTCAACAATATCATCTATTGGTTTCATGGCTAAACTATCAGCATCATAAAACACAAATTTCTCAAACTCGCCATTAAAAGAAGCAAACTTTCGGTGTACAGAGCCTTTGTACCATCCTGGACGATTGAATTTGGAATCATTTGCTCTTGGATGAGCATCCCAAAGCTCATTGATAAAATTATCCCAGCGGTTAATTGCTTCCCAATCTTCAAAAAGTGTGACATTTTTTCTAGATTTGATTTCCTGTTTAACCAGGTCTAATTGCTGGTTATAGGGAATCACGCAAACAGGAATATTCTCTCCAACATTTACCTCAATGCTGTTTAGCAAAGCAACTAATTGGTCGTATACAGTATCATTGGCAAGCGTATAAATACCAAATGATTTCATTTTGCTAAATCCTACTTAACTTCTAGACTAGTTTGTTCGCTCAGCACTTTGTCAGTGACAGTTATATACTGACTTATACTTGACTGTAAAAACAACAGATGAGATGGAACTATACAGTAAATTTACCATCATCGGCTGTTAATGAGTAACTAGCTTTTTGTTTGCTTTAATTTATGAAAATTTTACAAATCATATATTAAGGGATACTTATGATGACATACAAGCATGAATCAGTCATGGTGTATGTATCACATTTGATGCATTACTTGTATGAACATCTTAATGGTATCTTCCACCTTTCCCTACCCACCCACAAGGGGGGGAACCCAAGTTAGGACATTTTATTTACTTAAGTACTTAGCTGCCTCTCATAATGTGACTCTAGTTACTCAACGAGATCCCAGTGTTACTGATGCTGAATTAATAGCATTACGCGATCATGTGGGCCATTTGGTAGTTTTCGATCGCCCACAAGAACCGACAAATACAGCCAAAATGTTAAAAAAAATACACAGATTTGGTAAATTTTTGTTATACGGTACGCCGCCAAGCGTACTCAACCGCTATTCGCTGGAGATGCAAACCTGGGTTAACAACTGGGTAGAAGCCGGAAAATCTGATGCGATTACCTGCGAACATAGCGTCAATGAAATTTATGTGCAGCCACATTTTCAGAAACAGCTAAAAACCATAGTTAATATTCATAGTTCTGTTTACGCTACTTGTCGTAACCAACTAGCAACAGGCATTTCTGAAAATAGAATCAGAGACAAAATTAATCTGCCGCTTTTGCGTCGTTACGAACAAAATTACTGTGCTAAATTCTCAGAAATTGTTGTCACAACCGAAGAAGATAAACTGCAAATACAACAATTTAATCCAAATACTAAAATTACTGTTATTCCCAATGGTGTAGATTTAGTTTCTTTCCCGAATCGTACCAGCGATCCTGGGGGACATCGTTTAATTTTTATTGGTGCAATGGATAATTTAGCGAATATTGATGCTGTCTGCTTTTTCAGCAATGAAGTATTGCCGGAAATCCAAAAAAAATATCCTGATACTACTTTTGATATTGTCGGTTCTTACCCAGCACCAGAAGTTTTAGCACTTGGTAAAAAACCTGGAATTAATGTTACTGGACGCGTACCTTCAATGGTAGAATATTTACATAAAGCAACCATCTGCGTTGTAGCCATGCGGACTGGATTTGGCATTAAAAATAAGACCTTAGAAGCAATGGCAGCTGGCGTACCAGTAGTAGGAAGCGATCGCGGTTTAGAAGGATTAGCTGTAGACGGTGCTAGCGAACCACTACGTGCATTACGAGCCAATCAACCTGCCGAGTACGTCACCGCAATTAGTAAATTATTCGAGAATCCACAATTGCGATCGCAACTGTCACAAAATGCCAGACAACTAGTAGAAGCAGAATTCACTTGGGATATTGCTGGCAAAAGGTACGAACAAATTTGTCTTGGGTAGTTCCTAATACTGCACGCTTTGTGGATTTTTAACTCGGAATTGGATTTGGCGAAAAGGTTAAAGGTTTTTTCTTTCCCTTTTCCCCTTAACCGACAAGTATTGGGGTAGTTCCTAATTGTTTTTAATCGTCAATCATTAAAACAAATGTATATAGAGACGTTGTAATACAACGTCTCTAGATAAAACATTGGTGATGCAAATTATCTTATCTAAACCTTAAACCTTATTGGGTTTTAGCTATACCGATTTAAATCAGGATTCAATAGATGGAGTTACCAAAAATCCGCTGACTGAGTAACTCATTTTTTAGAAGATGCACGCCCGAACAAAATCAAAAATCTCAAACAAAAAATGGTATTACTTTGTGAGAAAACGACTCAATTATTTTCACAATTAGCCGCAGCCTTGAACGCAAGTAATTTTTTATGCTTACGCTTATTCTTATTCTTGAGGATAGCCAAATAATTATCAACGTAGCGAAAAGCAGATGCACTATCGTAAGCAGCGATCGCTATAGCTTGCAAGAAAACCTTTGAGGGAATTTCAAACCCTAAAAATTTTTCTGTTAAAATTAATAAATCTCGATCTGTGGCAGGAAAAGTAATTTCTTGTGCCTCTTCCGAATCATTAAAGATATCTTCAATTAATGCTTTGGACACTTTGTACCTCCCCAAAAGCATAAGACGCAAAGCCAGTGATGAAATTAAGCTGCTGATCGCGAGTTCGTAAGTTATCTGGGAGTTCAGTACCAGGACATCCTATTTCTCGCAAAATTTCTAAACAATAAGCACCGAGTTTGGTATATGGAGCTTGCTCCAATTCTTGAGCTACCTCCAGAGCCATCTTTAGATTGACCTGGATAACCGTCGTTACAGGGCTGGTCATAAATAAACCCTAATCAACTGGATGCTCTCAGTTTTGATCGGAAACACGAATTAAGTAACGGTGTTTTTGCGGAATTTATTAACAAGCCACATTAAAGTATCAGGGCATTTGCGGTCAAGCATCCAAAATACAAGACTGCAATCCTGCTAAAATCAAGTTCTCAGTGAATTATAGGATAATATGATGTCCGCTGAATTGCCCATAATCGGTAGTGCGGCTACTGTGGGAGAACGCCTCAAGGCTTTGGCGTTCGCAACTTCAGTTACTAAACACCACTGACAGTTTTTTGTTGTTGATAACGCTGTTTAAACTGCTGTTGTTGTCTTTTATGGTCTACAATTGGTTCTGGATAGCCAGCAGCATGGCGTTCTAAAGGTGGAATTTTACCAGTAACTAAATATTCTGTATCCACAGACCGCAATTCTCTCAGCCATTGGCGAATGTACTCTCCATCTGGATCGAATTTTTGCGCTTGGCTGGCTGGGTTGAAAATTCGCACGGGTTTGGGGTCCATCCCACTAGAAGCACTCCATTGCCAACCGCCATTATTAGCAGATAAATCACCATCAATCAGTTTCTGCATGAAGTATTTTTCTCCCAGTTGGGGATTAATTAGTAAGTCTTTGGTGAGAAAACTAGCGACAATCATCCGACAACGATTGTGCATCCAGCCACTTTCATTCAACTGCCGCATTGCTGCATCCACAATGGGGTAGCCAGTTCTACCCTCGCACCAAGCTTGGAAATGTTCTTCGTTAGTTTCCCAAGGAAAATTTTTGAAGGCGTCGCGGAAAGCACCATCAGCCAATTCGGGAAAGTTATACATTGCGTGTTGATAAAACTCGCGCCAAGCTAGTTCCTGTTGCCATGTGCGGATAGCTACTGTTGCTTCTTCGCTGCGACTATTTTCTTGCGCTTGGGTTGTGGCTTGCCAGACAGTGCGAATGCCAATGACGCCAAATTTCAAAGCTGCACTCAGTTGCGATGTTCCATCAACTGCGGGAAAATTGCGCTGTTCTTGGTATTCAGTAATGGCTTTAGTGCTAAATTCCTCTAGCCGTTCTTGCGCCGCCGCTTCTCCTGGTGAAAGAATTAATCCTCCATCCCAAATAAATCCTAAGTCTTTTGCAGAAGGTAATGCGATCGCTCCTGCTTGTTTTGCAATTTCCCGTTCAGCTTCCGTTAACCCCTCAACATTTTGCAGAGTTTCTACTGGTTGACTCTTAGATTTGCTAATCCAATTTTTCCAAAAGGGAGTATAAACCGTATAAGGTTGATTACTACCCGACCGTATTTCTTCTGGGGAATGGAGAATTTGATCCCAGTTTTGGGTAAGAAACTCAATACTTTTTTCTTTGAGGGCATTTATAATGGTGCGATCGCGCTCTTGGGAATAAGGTTCTACATCCCAATTCCAAAAAACAGCTTTCGCTGATAACGCCTCAGCTAAAGCTGGTATCCCTTGCACGGGATCGGTGTGAAGTATTAACAACTCGCTGCCAACTTCGGCATATCGCTGTTGTAATTTCTCCAAACAACCAATCATATAAGTTACCCTCACCGGGGCAACATCATCTCGTTCCAAAATCAGCGGATCGAGACAAAACACACCCACCACTTTCGGACTCTGCCGCCGTGCCGCAGCCAATCCCGTATTATCCGAAATGCGTAAATCGCGACGATGCCAAAACAGAATTAAGTCAGACATTCCACACTCAAAATAGTTCACCCGTACTAGCTTAGATGTTAATGACACCAAACAGCATCATTCTATTGATAAATTTATTTTGTATTGGGCATTGGGCATTGGGCATGGGGGGATGGGGAGTGTGGGGAGTGTGGGGAGTGTGGGGAAAGATTTCTTTTTCATCCTCCCACACCTCCCACACCTCCCACACCTCCCACACCTCCCACACCTCCCACACCTCCCACACCTCCCACACCTCCCACACCTCCCACACCTCCCACACCTCCCACACCTCCCACACCTCCCACACCTCCCACACCTCCCACACCTCTTATCCATGCCCCATGCCCCATTCCCATTCCCCGGTTTGTCAATCGGCAATAGTGGTTTTTGAATAAAAAATTGAGTATACTTTTCTTAATAGTTAATTAGTCTTCTTTATCATGGCTAACCTCCTACTTGATGACGGCACAATTGAGAGCGATTTAGGCGAAATAGTTCGTGAACTTGCCCCTCTTGGTATTCAACTCAGACACTACGACCCAGGAACATCGCTCCTTTTCCCAAATCTGGTAGACCAAGAGGTTTTAACAGAGTCTGAAAAACTTTATATTATAGAACTTCATAACAGCGTCTTTGAATTTATCCAGCAAGAAAATGAGGCTCTCTGGTCTGACTTGCTGAATCTCCATGCAGGTTCCCCCAATCTTCACCAGTTGATAGCAACATACGGTAGTTACCACACTCACAATGCTGCTGAACCCCTCTATGTATTGGCAGGAGAAATGATTTATGGCTTCGTGCGACCTAATGGTAGCCAAGTACAGCTTTTAATTCAGGCACAAGATTATCTCTACATTCCCGCAGGGGTTGAGCATTGGTGCAGCCCAAATGCCTCATTGAATTTCAAAGCAGTACGCTATTTTGCAAATGCAGAAGGATGGGTTCCTAAGTATACAGGTACTCAAATAATTACTAATTCCTAATACTCGCCTCCGACGAGAAGCAAGCTACGTAATTCCTAATTAATACCCCACGATTAACAATTCAAAATTAAAAATTAAAAATTCAAGACAGTTGGAGTTGGGGATTTAAACCTCAACTCAACTGATACTATGTGTAATGGTTGGGGTCTTAAACCCTTGATGTTACTAGAAATCCGCTTGTTATGAAATATTGATTATATTTCTAGTTTCTCCATTGATAAATGAAGTTGCTCTATCGATTACAGCGCTTTTCATTTGGATGGAATACATGCTTGAATACTAAATTATCGTAAGGGCACAACAATGTTGTGCCCCTACTGTGGTCTATTCAACTGTAAATTGCTGTAATTTAGGAATTATAAATTAGTAGCCTGGTTGCAAAACCATCAATCAATTTTACTCAACTTCTTCACAGCGAATTAACAGCATTTCCATCGCTTCTGCTAGAGAAATCAACTCTGTCCAAGACGAACCAGTGACTAAATTTTGGGCATGAGCTAATCGGTTTCGCAACTGTTCGGCAGACTTGAGGAAACGTTCGCCAAACCGCTTGGATTTGAGTCCCAGCTGTTCGAGAAGTTCTGGTTGATTTAAAACTAACTCTCGCTTATCGCAGAATTGCAGGTAATCTAACAAATCCGTAGCTTCGTTTCTTTCCTGGCTTTCTCGCCATAGCCGTCGAGCAACTTCTAACCGCTCTTTTTTCAGGATTTGTTGCCAAGAATCTTGAGGATAGTAAAGCCGCACCAACCGCAGAAGATTCATTTCTAGCAGTGTTACCAAGCCAAACAATAGCATTCGCGCGGGTGCTTTCTGCAAGTCGCCACAGGTAACGATTCCAGTCACTTGATTGCAGTCGAGAACAAACAATCGGGGAGTTTGTTGCAAAATGGGTAGTAACTTCATCAGTGGGGTGGAAATGGCAATTAATTCTTTAGGATGAAATACCCGTTGATAGTCGCTACATTTGCCATTACCTTCAATCAAACTAGAGCGTTCTACATAACCGCTAATAGTATCCCCGGTTTCAACACCGATGACATCAAAATTTTGTGCCTCCATCCAATGCAGCACTTGTGTCACCTCTGCATCAGCTGGCATGGCTTTGAGGGGTTCTGCGACGTATTCGATGGTGATATTGTTTTCAAACAAACTCCGCAGGTCTTGAGAACGCGATTTGAGGTGTTTCATCACCTTTTTGTGAACTCACATGAAATAATCCTATGGTACTCGCGCGTAGGCGTAGCTCGTCGTAGACATCGCTCGCCGAGTTTTCTGCTACATTAACCCTGCAACCGCCAAAAGGCTAAGAAAAGACAAGATATCAAGCCCTAAAATGGGGATGTTGAGGCTAACACTTAACAGCGTCGGACGTTAACATTGCCTAACACGCAGGCCAGTTAATAAGCATCCTCTTTTACCATTTTTGTTGGTATATGTGTAATTAGGGTTATCGATTATCAAGTAACAAATTATTTTGGATCTACAAAAAATAAATATCTATATAGTTAAATGTATGAGATTAATTGATGAATTTTCCTGCAAAATGGAGAAATTAGTTAGAAAAAAATGTTATTACTCAAACGATACATCGAATTGATACTTGGTAGAATCGTAACAAGGTAACCAAAATTGATAATATTATGCCAAGAAAAGAACAAGGATGGGTCACATTTCAAACCTCTGAAGAGGAGCGGAAGATTTTAGAAGAATTCTGCGAACAGTCCCAACGTACTAAGACTGAAATTTTGCGCGAACTAGTGCGTAGTCTTAATCAGCACTCTTCACCACCAATATCAGTACCAACCAAGCTGGAAGAAGAAGAATATATTTACACTCAAAAGCCTGAGTTAGAAAGTAACATTCCTAAAAAACCATTAAAAGTTAGCTCTCGCAATATTCTTAAAGGTGTCGTGAAACGAGTAGTTTATGGAGCAGTTAATAGTGAAGTAACTATCGAAATTATCCACAAAGTAGAATTAACCTCGATTATTACTAGAGCTTCTGCTGAAGAGTTAGAACTAGCTGTAGGAAAAGAAGCTTATGCAGTTATTAAATCTAATGATATAGTTATTGCCAGAGAATAGAAAAATTTTGGTTCAGAACATAATTATGTTAGTAAGATAAATTTCTCTGACTAACATTTTCGATCTGAACATCTGTAAGATAAATTAAGTATTTATAGCGATGCGATCGCAGATATTAAAAGGGAGCAATGCGATTTTGTGGGATGACCCGACCTGAAGAGCGATCGCTGGCCACTTCCCATAACGTTCCGCGAGGTCTCGCCACGGCGCTTTGGTTGTGAGTATCCAAAGGATACCATTCACCACTGTGCAGTGGTGATTATTTGGCTTACCTGTTTTTGGTTTTTCTGGTGTTAGTAACGGTTTTAACTTGGCCCAGCTTTCTTACTTAAGTCTCCTCGGTCGCTCGTTATCACAAAGCGATCGCATCTTTTTTTAGCATATAACGAGTTTGAAAACACGCTCTAACCCTACAAGTTTAAGATGAAAAACTATTAGCGCTTGATTAACTTTTGTAAAGCAGGTTTTTTAGCCTCTAAATAAATACGCCTTAGCCCCAAACTCAATTTAAGGGTGGCGCTGTTTGAAGAAAGATTAAATGTTAAATGCATTTGCTTTCTTCACAACTAACTCAAATTCTTTTGCTATAAATATAACTATCAAACTAAAAAGTTTTAGGAATTTAAAATTCAAAAATTACGAAACTGACACTCTGCATCGGTTGTTTGATTGCAATTCTTGTAGTGTTAGCACTGCACGGTTATTCAAAATGTCAGCAAACATAGCAGATGGGTTGCTCATTTACAACAATCCAGCATCTGCAAATCCCAAATCGTAAAGGCCAATTAATTACCAATAGAACTGGGGGTATATATGTTTAAAAAGATTTTAGTTGCATTAGATCGGTCGGAAGTAGGGCACAGGGTTTTTGACCAAGCGTTAAGTTTAGCACAGTTAACACAAGCTAGCTTAATGCTGCTGCATGTCCTATCACCAGAAGAAGAAGGTAGCCCTTATGTACCTATGGTATCTAATTTTGACTATTATCCGGGATTAAACAGTCAAAACTTCGAGTTATACCAAAAGCAGTGGGAGACCTTTAAAACTCAAGGTATCCAAATGTTACAATCTTTCTGTGCCCAAGCTAATACAGCAGGCATTACTACGGAATTTACACAAAATCTTGGAAATCCCGGTCGCCTTATTTGTGACTTAGCACGTAGTTATGACGCCGACTTAGTTGTGATGGGGCGTCGCGGTCGTTCTGGGCTGACCGAATTCTTTTTAGGTAGTGTGAGCAACTACGTCCTTCACCATGCTCCTTGTTCAGTACACATTGTACATCTTTCCGTTATCGCTAAAAAAGATGAACTTGTTAAAGAAACTACAAGTGCTTCAAGCGTTAACTAAGTATTAAATTGCGTAAGTCATGGATGACTGTTGACTATTAACTCAAATGCATGACCTTTTTGAGGTGGGGTGAGTTTAAGAAATAGTTGATATAGTGATACAACATTTGTAGGGGCGTACAGTTGTACGCCCTTACAACTGATTTGTGTGTTACAAAGATTTTTAGAAATAATTATTATGGAAGCGATCGCTAGCTGCACCTACTAGGTAAAATTGGGATAACGCCAACGCTTTTTGAGTGACAAAAAAATTAGATTTGAGAGTAGAAAGTGGAGCTAGAAACAATGGAACAAGATACTACAGAGATCGTTGGTTTTCACGCTCATGTCTACTTTGATACCTCAACTCGTGATGTCGCCGCCCACGTGCGTGAAGGATTAGGCGCTAGATTTGAGGTAAGGCTTGGACGCTGGTTTGACCAGCCTATCGGCCCTCACCCAAAAGGAATGTATCAAGTTGCTTTCTTACCAAATCAGTTTGAAAAAGTCGTCCCCTGGTTAATGCTAAATCGTCAAGGTTTGGATATTCTCGTTCATCCTGAAACAGGCGATGATTTGACAGACCACACCGATCGCGCCCTATGGCTAGGTAATAAACTAGATTTGAATATAAACTTTCTTCAGCAAATTACAAAAACGTAGTAATTTTAGATTTTGAATTTTCTATTTAGAATCAGCCGAAAATTTTATTGTTTTGCGATCGCACCCTTAATTTCGCAACTATCTAGTCAAGCTTGCCTCAGATCTCGCTAGAAACAATCAAAATATAACTATTTTCCCCCTATTCTAAATTACTAAATCACCCTAAAGGTTGATTATTGATAGTTTTAGGCTACTAATAAAGAGCAAAATTAACAAGCAGAATACATTCCAGACATCATACCCTGCGATTGAGGAGATTTTTCACTTCTCTAGGTAGACTATTTATCAATTCTGATTTGCTGAAATTAGTGTTAGTAAATTGGAGCGATCGCGCTGTTCAAGTGCGAAAAAATATTTACTTTAAGTTCCCCGCCTCAAGCTTTAGTAAACGTTTGAGTAGGGAAAATTTGGGTAAGTAAACAAAATCTAATTACTACTTTTGCAGTAGCAAAATCTTGAAAAAACTAAGACTATTGAAAGACAATTAATTGACAAATAAAAGTTTAAAAAATATATAACCGTAGACAAATCTGTTCAAATTTTTATAGAAAACAACAAAATATATAACCAGCAAGTACAAGAGGTAATGATGACGAACCAAAAAGTCAAAGTTGAAAAGACTGTAACCATTAACAAACCAGCAGAAGAACTTTACCGATTTTGGCGTAACTTTCAAAATTTACCGCGCTTCATCAAGCATCTCAAAGAAGTAAAGGTGTACGACGAGAAGAAAACGCACTGGATTGTTGAAGGACTCTTAGATAGAACCTTAGAGTGGGATGCAGTCATCGTTGAAGACAGAGAAAACGAAATAATTTCCTGGGCTTCAGTTCAAAGTGCAGAATTTCAAAACTCAGGTGTAGTTCACTTTAAGCCAGCGCCAGGTAATCGCGGTACTGAGGTGAAAGTAGTCAGAGAATTTAACCCGCCTGGTGGTGCGATTGGAAATGCAATCGCTAAACTCTTCGGTGAAGACCCAAAACATAACCTGACAGAAGATTTACGCCACTTCAAAATGCTGATGGAAGCAGGCGAAATTGCCACAACAGAAGGTCAACCAAGAGGTAAAGGGTAATACCAATTCAAAATGACGCTCGCGGGCTCGCTAACGCTGCGCTAACAAAATTCAAAATTCAAAATGAAGGAATCCTTATCTGATAAGGGTTTGTGAATTTGGATCTGTTTCAAACTTTTAGGAAATTGGTATAAACTATGAAAGCTGTTTGTTGGTATGGCGCTAACGATGTGCGGGTGGAAACAGTGCCAGACCCCAAAATACTTAACCCCCGCGATGCTATTCTCAAAGTCACATCGTCAACAATCTGCGGTTCTGACTTGCACATTTACGATGGCTATATCCCAACGATGCAACCCGGTGACATTATCGGTCACGAATTTATGGGGGAAATCGTTGAAATTGGTAGTGAAGTCAAGAAATTGCAAAAAGGCGATCGCGTCGTTGTTTCTTCAATGATTGGTTGCGGCGGTTGCTTTTACTGCGAACGCCAGATGTGGTCATTGTGCGATAACTCTAACCCCAACGCTTGGATGGCAGAAAAAGTCTACGGTTATTCTACATCAGGCATTTATGGCTACTCCCACGCTTTTGGTGGCTATGCAGGTGCTTTTGCAGAATACGTGCGCTTACCCTTTGCTGATTTGGGTGCAATCAAAGTTCCTAAAGATATTCCTGACGAAAAGCTGCTACCAATTTCTGATGCCTTTCCCACTGGCTACATGGGTGCAGATTTATGTAATATCAAGCCTGGAGATGTCGTAGCAGTCTGGGGCTGCGGCCCGGTTGGACAGTTTGCTATGCGTAGTGCTTATCTTTTGGGTGCAGAACGCGTCATTGGTATTGACAGATTTCCCGAACGGCTACAACTAGCTAAAGATTTTGCCAAAGCAGAAGTCATCAACTATGAAGAAGTTGATGCTGGGGAAGCACTCAAAGAAATGACCGGAGGACGGGGCCCCGATGCTTGCATTGATGCAGTGGGATTAGAAGCGCACGCCTCTGGTTTAGAAGGATTCTATGATGAAGCCAAGCAAGCAGTTCGCTTAGAAACAGATCGCCCCCACGTACTGCGGCAAATGATAGTAAGCGGTCGCAAAGCTGGTACCCTCTCAATCATGGGTGTTTATGGTGCATTTGTAGACAAGATACCAATGGGTGCTGCCATGAACAAAGCTATGACCTTCAGGATGGGACAAATGTTCGGTCAGAAGTATATGCCTATCTTGCTGGATTACGTTTTGAAAGGTGAAGTCGATCCATCTATTGTATTCACACATCACTTGCCCCTCACAGAAGCAAAGCAAGGCTTTGAGTTATTCAAGCACAAAAAAGACAATTGCATAAAAGTTAGATTGCAGCCTTGAATTAACTAGGCTAATGCGCTTACATCGCTATTTATTGTCCTTTGTCATTTCTCATTGGTCATTTGTCATTTGTCATTTGTCCTCTGGTACAAAGTTCTGATGGTCGGAAACCTCCGCTCAACGCCACAAGATTCCGATGCAGGGCGATAAGAATGCAGTGGCTCGACTTTGCACTTTGTCATTTGTCCAAAACTAATGACTAATGACCAATGACCAATGACCAATGAGGAAAAATAATGAAAGCAGTTTGCTGGAACGGCGCTAACGATATGCGGGTCGAAACAGTACCCGATCCAAAAATTCTCAATCCGCGCGATGCTATTGTTAAAATCACCTCAACTGCAATTTGCGGTTCTGACTTGCACATTTACAATGGCTACGTCCCCACAATGGAAAAGGGGGATATCATGGGTCATGAATTCATGGGCGAAGTCGTTGAATTAGGCAGTGCTGTTAAGAATTTGAAAAAAGGCGATCGCGTCATCGTACCATTTCCCATTTCCTGCGGTCACTGCAATTTCTGTCAACAAGACCTCTGGTCGCTGTGCGATAATTCTAACCCCAATGCCTGGTTAGCAGAAAAATTGATGGGTTATTCTCCGTCTGGTCTTTTTGGCTACTCCCACATGTTGGGTGGATACGCAGGAGGTCAAGCCGAATACGCCCGCGTTCCTTATGCTGATGTCGGTTTGTTTAAAATTCCAGACACCCTCACAGACGAACAAGTACTTTTTCTTACAGATATATTACCTACAGGCTACATGGCAGCAGAAAACTGCAATATTGAGCCTGGTGATACCGTCGCAATTTGGGGCTGCGGCCCAGTGGGACAATTCGCCATTCAGAGTGCTTATCTTCTTGGTGCTGAACGTGTAATTGCGATCGACCGAATTCCTGAACGCCTACAGCTAGCCGAGAAATATAGCAATGTCGAGACGCTCAACTATGAGAAAGTCGATGTCGGAGAAGCCCTCAAAGAAATGACGGGCGGTCGCGGCCCGGATGCTTCTATTGATGCTGTGGGAATGGAAGCACACGGTATGGATTTGCAGTATTTGTACGACCAGGCGAAGCAAGCAGTACGTTTAGAAACAGACCGACCAATTGTGCTTAGACAAATGATGGTTGCTAGTCGCAAAGGCGGTCACCTCTCAATTCCTGGCGCTTACGTCGGTTTCATAGACAAAGTGCCAATGGGTGCTGCCATGAACAAAGCCTTAACATTCAAAATGGGGCAAACCCACGTTCATAAGTACTTGCCCAAATTACTCGCTCACATCGAAAATGGTGATATAGATCCATCTTTTATAATCACCCATACTCTGCCGCTAGACCAAGCACCGCACGGCTACGAAATTTTCAATAAAAGGACAGATAACTGTATCAAAGTTGTACTTAAACCGTGAATTGGGCATTGGGCATTGGGCATTGAGAATTGAGACACGAATAACTGTCGATCGTTGACGGTTCACAGTCAACAGTCAACCATCTAAACCTATTATTTTAGGACTTACGCACTGTACAAATTAATCATGGTGTGCGTTTATATGCATCGGTTGTTTCAGGCTTTTATTAATCATTCTTTGGTGGTAAATAAACGCTGGGTGTAAGGGCACAGCAGTGCTGTACCCCTACGAAAGAGGTGGTTTTTCAAACATCCATATTTGGTATTTTCTGTCAATACGTAAGTCCTATATTTATTTTTTCCAGTTCCCTTATCTACTCACGAACGATCGCTAAACCCAACGCTTTGTAAGAACTTAGTATCCGATCTGATACAGTTGGTGCTGTTACCAGGTAAGTTAGGGCATGAATCGATTCCACAACATAAGGAGCAGCAGTGTCTAACTTCTCCTCTGTGGCTAATCCAACTACCTCCGCTGCTCCAGCAATCATCGCTCGTTTGACATGCGCTTCGTCCAAGTTCTGTACGCTAATTCCAAATTCTGGATGTACGCTACACACTCCCAACATGCACAAATCTGCACGAATCATCCGTAATGCCTCAACTGTAGTAGCCCCAACATTTACCAAAGCTTTTTTGTAGAGTTTTCCGCCTAACATTACAACTTCTATATGGGGATGTTCTGCTAAGGCAACAGCAATGGGAGGGCTATTTGTGACAATTGTCACCTGCAATTCCAAAGGCAAATGACGAGCTACTTGGAGAGTTGTAGTACCTCCATCTAAAATTACCACCTGCCCTGGAGAGACTAATTTGGCAGCTGCACGGGCGATCGCTTCTTTTTCTTTCGGCGCTTGCTTTTGGCGATCGGCATAAGAAGCGATCGCTGGCGAAATTAAAAGCGCCCCCCCATGAACGCGTTGCAATAAACCGGATTCGGCTAATTCCCGCAAATCCCGGCGAATCGTATCCTCAGAAACCTTTAAAACCGCACTCAGTTCCGATGACAGCACCTTTTTGTCACGCCGCAGAATCTCTAGGATAAATTGTCGTCGCTCCGCAGTTAGCATAATTTATTTTCCGGAAATTGCATATTTGATCTTGAAATTGCACGTTTGTGAGTTTATACTCATAGGTATGCAGGTTAGTGCATGTTTCCCAGAAACTTTAAATAAATTCAAGCACATTCGTGCAAGCAAGATTTAACAATCTTAGCTTGTTGATAGTCAATAAACGCTGCTTTGGGATTGGCAGATGACAGTTATCAGTTATCTGTTTACTGCCCTATGCCCAATGCCCAATGCCCAATCCCTTTAAAATCCCAGGAATAAATTATGACTGTTACTAACGTTCAATTTCCCATTGATTTGAGTGCTTACAAGCCAGTGGTTCTCGATGTTGCAAATGCAACTCTTACCTTGGAGCAACGAGAGAACCTAAAAGCAAACATTCAATTGTGTCGCGATGCGATCGTGTTTTTTACAGCCACTGGAGCTGCTACAGGGGTAGGCGGCCATACTGGAGGGCCTTATGACACAGTACCAGAGGCGATCGTACTTGATGCCTTGTTTAATTCAGCACCCGATAAGTTTGTGCCGATTTTCTTTGATGAGGCTGGACATCGAGTTGCAACTCAATATTTAATGGCAGCTTTGCATGGCCAATTACCAAGCGAACAACTCCTACACTATCGCCAAGCACACTCCGGCTTACCAGGACACCCAGAATTAGGACTAACCCCCGGCGTCAAGTTTAGTTCTGGACGACTAGGACATATATGGCCTTACGTCAATGGTGTGGCAATGGCAAATCCAGGTAAAGTAGTTTTCTGTCTTGGTTCGGATGGTTCCCAGCAAGAAGGCAACGATGCTGAAGCTGCTCGCTTGGCTGTAGCTCAACATCTTAACGTCAAACTCATCATTGATGATAACGATGTGACGATCGCCGGACATCCTTCAAAATATCTCCCTGGTTTCAGTGTCGCCAAAACCTTACAAGGACATGGATTGAAGATACTCGAAGGAAATGGGGAAGACATAGATGATCTATACCATCGGATTCACGAAGCTGTGAATACTCCCGGCCCAGTTGCCATTATTAATAAACGCCCCATGTGCCCTGGTATTGCAGGTTTAGAAGGTTCTACTCACGGTCACGATGTGATTTCTGTAGATTTAGCAATCCAATATCTCGAATCACGGGGACAAACTGCTGCTGTCGAGTACATCAAGAGTATTCAAAAACCGAAACAAACCTACACTTTTCTTGGTTCCAGTAATAAATGGGATGCTAATCGCAACGTCTTCGGTGATGCGATGGTTGCTGTTTTAAGTCGCCTCAGTGAACTAGAACGCAAGGAAAACGTCAGAGTCATCGATAGCGATCTTGAAGGTTCGTGCGGACTGAAGAAAATTCACGAAGCTTACCCGGAAATTTTTATTTCCTCTGGCATTATGGAACGGAGCAACTTTTCTGCTGCTGCCGGCTTTGGCATGGAGTCAGGAAAACAAGGTATTTTCGCAACCTTTAGCGCTTTCTTAGAAATGTGTATTTCAGAGATTACGATGGCGCGGTTGAACTACTCGAATGTGCTTTGTCACTTTTCTCATGCAGGCATCGACGATATGGCGGATAATACCTGCCACTTCGGCATAAATAATATGTTCGCTGACAATGGTTTAGATGATGGCTACCAAACACGCCTTTACTTTCCAGCTGATGCCAATCAGATGAAAGCCTGTGTAGAGTCTGTATTCTTTGAACCTGGACTGCGGTTTATTTTCTCGACTCGTTCTAAAGTACCATTCATTCTCGACAATAATGGTCATGAATTTTTTGGTAGGGACTATAAATTTGTTCCTGGTAAAGATGAAGTAATTAGAGAAGGAACGCAAGGCTACATTGTTAGCTTTGGTGATGCTCTGTATCGCTCTCTCGATGCCGTTGAGCGTCTCAAGCAAGAAGGTTTAGATATAGGTTTAATTAATAAACCAACTCTAAACGTTATTGACGAAGAGGCGATCGCAAAAATTGGTAATGCTCCTTTTGTACTTGTGGTCGAGTCCTTTAATCGTCGAACTGGATTAGGCAGCCGTTTTGGTAGTTGGTTATTAGAGCGTGGGTTTACTCCCAAATATGCTTATCTTGGTACTCATAAAGAAGGCTGTGGCGGTTTGTGGGAACAATATCCACATCAAGGGATTGACCCAGTGAGTATTATGAACAAGGTGAAGGATTTAGTGAAATAATTGGCGATCGCCAAAAGTCACAGATACCCTACTTTTTAAATAAGTCGGGTATCTTGCCTCTCACGAATTACTTAGAATTGTTATATCATGATGAATGATGAAAATATCTTAATAACTATAAAATTTAATGATAGAAACTGTACTTTTAAATTTTTTATTATTACTTTCTCAAACAACCACCCCTGAACGAAAATTTATCGATTTAAAAAATCAATTAGAAAAATTTGGGTTTCAGGTAATAATTCAGTTGCCGCCTAAGCGCGGTGCCTATGGATTATTACAGGAAGCGAGCAAAAAAATTTGGATTAATCCAGTAGTATTTGACCTACAAATCGGTACTCAAACCATAATTCACGAAGCTGTTCATGCCGCACAAGTATGTGCGGGTAAAGGAAAAATAAAAACTTTAGGTTTGAATATTCAGCCTATCAATTATGCTCGACCGTTTTTTATGCACTATAGCGATATCCACAGGCAAGATTTAGAAAGAGAAGCTTATGCGGTGCAAACTCAACCTAATAGTTTTGAACTGGCTACATCTCTTCTTAAAAAACACTGTAAATAATCTACGAATAAAAACTAGTACAAATACTTATTTAACTGCCGATCTAGCGACTAAATTTGTAATTATGGTTGACCTAGCATAGAACAGGTAGAGAGCGATCGCATTAACAGGTATTTTGTGAAAGGGATGGGATTTGACGTTGCCCGTTGAGGGTTTGATTAAATTTAATTAGCAATTAGCTATATTACTAATAAACTATTAAATAACTATTGTGCCGATCGCTAAATCATACTATGCCAAAAACTAAGCCACCTAAGGCCGATCCAGCTGTTCTCGTGGCGGTTGCTGACTACTTCAAGGTTTTATCAGAAGCAAGTCGCTTACAAATTTTGACCTGTCTCAAGTCAGGTGCTATGAATGTGATGGAAATTGCCGAGGCTACTGGCTTAGGACAGGCAAATCTATCTAAGCATTTGAAAGTATTAACTCAGGCAGGAATTTTATCTCGTCAGCCCAAAGGCACCAGTGCTTATTACGAGATTGTCGATCCGATGATTTTTGAACTTTGCGAACTAGCGTGCGATCGCATTAGCGAACGCGTCCAACAGCAGGCGGAAAGCCTAAAAACTCTCCGGAGCAAAACAGCAATTTTTTGAACAAGAGAATACCTGATTTCCAAGGTGCGATCGCATCCGATGGTACGATTCATGATAGAGGATGAGCGATCGCTTCAAAAAGCTAACGCACAGTTTCCCGCAAAGCCTCAGCATCAATGGGTTTGATGAGGTAAAGTAACAGTAGATTCCAAACAATTGCTGCAATCAAAGGTAGTTTGCGAATCAGCTTCACCAATTTTGATGTAGAACTGCGCTCAATCTCTGCAATTTTCAAGTTGTAGTTTGAGCATCGTTGCAGACGCGGGAAAAACTGGGGATGTTCGGTATTCAACATTACAGGAAAAGCTCGTCCCGCAGTTTCGTTAGTCTTGCGAACGACTTGGCGATCGAATTCCGTTGCTTCGAGTCCGAGAGAATCATAAAAACTAGCACGTTCGTGAACTGTTAGCGTGTGGGTAGCAAATACCGATAACAAGAAAAAGCGACTCCACAGCCTAGCTTTCCAGTTGTTCCAGAGTTGCGGTTGAGAACGTAAAAGTGCCTTGAATATATCTCCGTGACGGTTTTCGTCCTGACACCAACTTTCAAATTTACGGAAGATGGGATAAAACTGGTTTTCTGGATGCTTTTGTAAATGGCGGTAAATAATAATGTAACGCCAGTAACCGATTTTTTCTGATAAGTACACTGTGTAAATCACCCACTCAATCGGGAAAAACGTATAAGTGCGAGTTTTAGTAACTGTCCCCAAGTCGAGGGAAACTTTGAAGTCTCCCATTGCTTTGTTGAGAAATCCAGCGTGGCGGGCTTCATCACGCGCCATCAACTGAAATATTTCCGCCAAAAGCGGATTGCGGCCTTTGAGTTTTCGGGATAGTTCTTTAAACAGCAAAAACCCAGAAAACTCCGAAATGCACGAACGTTCTAGATATTCAATAAAAGCTCGGCGTGATTCTCCACCAATATGTTCCCACGATTGCTCAAACGCCTCATCTCGAACGAAATGGTGGCGGTTGTAGTCCGATCGCATTTCTTCGAGCATCGCTGTTAACTCAGTTTCCTGAGCAGACAAATCCAGATTGGCAGCGGTTTCAAAGTCTGTGGTGTAAAACCGAGGAGTCAGTATAGTTTCTTGGCTTGGCTCTTTGATTCCGGCTTTTGGTTGCTTGGGGGCAGACTGAGGTAGGGTATTAACCATGATGCGCTGTTAATCCACTATTTATTTATATAACTATAAAATTATAATAGTTAAAGTTTTTTGACTAGATCTACAAACAAAATTTATAGATTTCTTCACCAAAGCTCGTCTTTATCGCCTACAACTGTTGTATTGCAAGCATAAAGCCAAAAAATGAGTTGATTAATTTTTGAAAAATTATAGCTTTTAACAGCTTTATAATTATAAATCTATTAAGCGTAATTGTTCTTAAAGATTAAGAGTTATCCACTATGGTGCATCATTGAGAGAATCAAGCGCAATTACTTACACCTTTGGACAATAACTTCCTGCGGATTCACGCCAGCGCCAATTTTAGCTATACCGTTGGGGTCGTTATGCTTGGAATTATCTGAATTTTGAACTTGAATTTGAAGGATGCTTACAAGCCCCACGGATGGGTGGCGTTTGATAATTTTGAATTTTGAATTTCCCGACGTAGTTGACTTCAATTAGTATGCTGCATGATGTCTATGTGCAGAATCATAAACCTTTGAAAAATTATTATCAGGCGATAGACAGCGATGAATTACCAATTGAAAGGGAAGTCATACTCGATGTTGATGACATCATTGACCACACAGTGATTATGGAACTGATGTGCCAACTTCAACCATCCCAAGATGAGATTCAAGAAAAATATTATCTGAGCTTTAATTGTGATTTTGCAAAATCTTTTTCACAAGAACAATGTCAACTACGACAGTTAAAGCCAATGGTTTGATTAGACTTTCTCGCAATCATATCGAAGTCGCGCCTGCTGGACGATTCTCATCGTCAATATCGCTCTTGTATTCGATCGCTATCTTTGCCATCTATCATTTAGTATAGGTTTTGCAGAACGATTTAAAGCTTTAAAGGGCATTGCTAACCACAAGACAAAGAGAAAGTTTTTCTGCTTGCGTCTTCTATTCCCAATACCATAAAAGTAGGCAAACTTAGCCTCCAGTCCAGCCAAGTATAAATACTGTTTGACTTCTGAATTCTGTTAGCGCAGTGGAGCATAGTTCATTCTGAATTCTGAATTCTAGTAGTAACAAAGAAGATGCGATCGCTGTGTTTAATCTAATGAACCATTAACATACTGAGACACCGAAGAGATGATAAATATAAAAGATTATGCATCAATTTTTTTATTTAGAAATTTATCACTATTTATTTAACGAATTATGACGATATTATCTTGAGAAACTTAGAATAAGCGATACACTAAGAAAAATTCCTTGAGGAAACGTTAATGGCACGGGCAAACGGGGCTAAAAGTGAAACTTCTGCACAAGAATTGCCTACAATTTCAGACAAAGATACTGTAACAAGCGAAGAAGAACTTGAGTCGGTGGAGGGTAGCCAGGATATTGATGATATATTAAATTCGCTAAAAACCTTACTGAGTTCCGTAGAAAAGCTCCAAAAAGTCCGTCAAGAAGTGGGGGACATCAAACCCTTGATTGGACGGATGCTTGATGGAGAACTGGTTACTGGCGAAGAACTTGAGCAACTCAAAACAGGTATGAGCAGTCTTTTTCGCCTTGTTCGCGCTCATAGTGACCATCAAGCAGCCTTAGCTAAAGCGCAACCTGCAAGAGACTTGCTAGATCGGGTACTCAAAGAGCGTAAAGCTAATTGATATTGGGCATTGGGCATTGGGCATGGGGCATGGGGCATTGGGCAAAGGGCAAGGGGGAAAGGAAAGATCTCTCTTTTCCCTTTAACCTTTACCCTTTTCCCTTAGCGAAGCCATGTCCCCCTTGTCTGCCTCATCGTTTAAATATTTAGTCAGCTATGAATTTAAAGTACTAATTGAAGAATTCGTAATTTGTAATTCATTAATGATGAACGTTGCACCCGCCATTATAGTATTAGGTCAAAATAGCGTGGCAGTAGCACGCAAAATAATCAGCGTCCTACCAGGCTCGACATTATATGGTTTAGAGGGTCGCACGTCTGGGGTTGATGTCAGCTTCAGGAATTTTGGCGAGACGCTGCGCGAGTTATTTGCTCAAGGAACGCCGCTGATTGGCATTTGTGCTGCTGGTATTTTGATTAGGACGCTAGCTCCGATGCTTTCTGACAAACGACAGGAACCACCAGTGCTAGCTGTGGCTGAAGATGGTAGCGCTGTTGTTCCTCTTTTGGGCGGACTTGGTGGGGTAAATGATTTGGCACGCCGCATTGCCCAAGTTCTTGATGTCAAACCTGCAATCACGACTACGGGAGATTTACGTTTGGGTACAACGCTGTTGTCTCCTCCCCCCGGATACCATTTAGCAAACCCAGACGATGCCAAAAAATTTATCTCAGATTTACTTGCCGGGGCGCAAGTCAAACTAGAAGGCACAGCACCTTGGTTGAGCGATAGCAAACTGCCTATAGATGCAAATGGAGATTTGTCCATCCAGATTACAGAACGTTTGGTGACTCCTGCGCCCAACTGCCTTGTCTACCACCCTGCAACTATAGCGATCGCCATTGATGGCATCATTGATGCAGACCAAACACTAGTCCTAGTACATCAACTATTAGCTGATGCCGCACTCACACCTGCATCAATCGCTGGCATATTTGCACCCATCACCACCGCCGCCGATCCTGCCATCCACGCTGTAGCTAGCGCCTTGAAAGTGCCTGCTAGGTTTTTCACCTCAAATCAGTTAGAAAACTTACTTTCCCAAGGTTATAGCCCCGTACAAGCCATAGCGATCGCCGCCACAGGGGCATCTCCCATATCTTCTGGCCAGCGGATTGCGATCGCCATTGCCCAGCAGCCCATCGACCCCAACAGCATCGGTCAAGCACGCGGACGGTTAGCGATTATTGGCACAGGCCCCGGCAGTCAAGAGTGGATGTCTGGGGAAGTCAAGGAAATACTCAAGTCGGTAACCGATCTTGTAGGTTACAAAACTTACTTAGATTTAATCGGTTCTCTCGGTGATGGCAAGCAACGGCATGAGTCCGATAACCGGGAAGAAGAAGCACGGGCAAAGATGGCGCTGGATTTAGCGGCATCTGGGCGATATGTAGCTGTAGTTTCATCTGGCGACCCCGGTATTTATGCAATGGCAACAGCGGTTTTTGAAGTATGCGATCGCTATGGTAAACCGGAATGGGAAAGTATCGACATTCATGTGGCACCAGGGATCTCAGCCATGCAAGCAGCAGCAGCAGCCATTGGTGCGCCTCTTGGGCATGACTTCTGTGCAATTTCCCTTTCTGACATCTTAAAGCCTTGGTCGGCGATCGCCCAACGAATTGCCGCTGCTGCCGAAGCTGATTTTGTAATTGCTTTCTACAACCCTGTTTCCAAAGACCGTACTTGGCAACTGGCAGAAGCGAGAAATATTTTGTTGCAACATCGAAAACCGAATACACCAGTAGTCTTAGGACGGAATCTCGGCAGGCCGGGACAGACTGTGAAGGTAATAACACTTGAGGAATTAGCACCAGCTACCGCCGACATGCGAACTATTATTCTCGTCGGTTCCACAAAAACCCGAATTATCAAGCGCAACAATGGTAATGTTTGGGTTTATACACCGCGCCGCTATACCGAAGAATAGACTTCTTGCAGAAGTCGGGAAAAGGTTAAAGATTAAAGGTTAAAGCAATAAATTCAATCTTTCCCCTTTTCCCTTTACCCCTTTCCCTTTCCTCATGCCCCATTTCTTTTGTCCCACCATTTGGTAAGTTAGTACATAGTCTGAAACAATAACAGTTATCACAAGAGGGGATTACGTTGAGTCACCATCCAGATGCCATTGCCCCCCACGGTGGACAGTTAGTTAACCGTATTGCCACACCAGAACAAAGAGAGGAATTTCTCTCAAAAGCTGACTTTTTGCCGCGAGTGCAGCTTGACGATCGCGCCGTTTCCGATCTAGAAATGATTGCGATCGGTGGTTTTAGTCCACTCACAGGTTTTATGAACCAGGAAGACTACGATCGCACTGTAACAGAAATGCGACTAGCTAACGGTCTTGTGTGGTCAATCCCAATTACACTATCGGTAGCCGAAGAAGTAGCTTCCCCTCTCAAAGAAGGTGCCTTGATTCGCCTAGATAACCCCGCAGGGCGCTTTGTTGGAGTTTTGCAACTCACCCAAAAATATCACTACGATAAAACCCGCGAGGCAATTAATGTCTACCGCACTGATGATGCAAATCATCCTGGGGTGCAGGTACTATATAACCAAGGTTCAGTACATCTGGCTGGTGACATCTGGCTATTGCAACGGGAAGCGCATCCCCAGTTTCCCACTTACCAAATAGATCCCGCAGCCTCACGGCAAATATTCCGCGAAAATGGCTGGAAAACTATTGTGGGTTTCCAAACTCGCAACCCCATCCACCGCGCCCATGAATATATCCAAAAGTGCGCCTTAGAAACAGTGGATGCTCTGTTTTTACATCCATTAGTCGGCGCAACCAAAGATGATGATATTCCCGCCGACGTGCGGATGCGCTGTTATGAAATTTTGCTCGAACACTACTACCCTCACGACAGGGTAATTTTGGCAATTAATCCAGCAGCAATGCGTTATGCTGGCCCTCGCGAAGCAATATTCCATGCTCTAGTCCGCAAAAACTACGGCTGTACTCACTTTATCGTTGGTCGGGATCATGCCGGCGTTGGTGATTATTATGGGACTTATGATGCTCAATACATCTTTGATGAATTTGAGCCAAGTGAATTAGGCATTGTGCCCATGAAATTTGAACACGCTTTCTACTGCACCCGTACCAAGCAGATGGCAACGACTAAAACCAGTCCCAGCAAACCAGAAGAACGCGTTCACCTATCCGGAACCAAAGTTAGAGAAATGCTGCGACGCGGCGAATTACCTCCACCAGAATTTTCCCGCCCAGAAGTAGCCGCAGAGTTGGCGCGGGCAATGCGGATAGAGGTGGCGGTTTAGGGCGGAGGGGCAGGGAAAAGGTTAAAGGGAAAAGGGAAAAGGAATAAATTTAATCGGCATTGCTGAATCAGGGGATGAATTTTGATGCATTGAAATTTTCAACTCCTTATTCTCTCTGCGTCTCTGCGCCTCTGCGTGAGATAAATCATCCCGCAATTATGCAACGCCATTTAATCTTTACCCCTTTCCCTTTGTCCCCCTTGTCCCCCCACCTCCCCACCTCCCCACCTCCCAATCTCCCCACCTCCCCCTTTACACTACAGGCCTCAAACCTTTAAGCTGCTAGCTGGTAGGCTGAGAACTGATGGCTAATTTATGAAACGGCGCACGTTTTTAAACAGAATTGGCTCAATACTTGCCGTATTGGGGCTAACTGAAGCTGAGTGGTTGAGTTTGGGAAACCGCTACTACCACGCTTTGGCACAACCCAGTCCGCGGAAGTTGGCATTATTAATAGGTATTAACCAATACCCAAAAATTCCGTCTTTGGGTGGTTGCCTCACTGATGTGGAACTGCAAAGAGAACTTTTAATTCATCGCTTTGGCTTCCAAAGGTCAGATATTCTTACCCTAACAGAGGAACAAGCTAGCAGGGAATTCATTGAGGCAGCTTTTTTAGACCACCTGGGCAAGCAAGCTCAACCTGACGATGTGGTTGTCTTCCACTTTAGTGGCTATGGCAGCCGGGTAAAATTGGAAACATCGCCAGATACAATGCAAAATGCTCTGGTGTCAGCTAATGAAATTCAAATTACACAAAATGAACAAATAGTCAATTATTTATTAGAAGAAAGTTTACTATTATTATTGCGATCGCTGCCGACAAACCGAGTCACAGCAGTATTAGATACGAGTTATTCTGCTCCTAGCTCAGCCATCGGATTAAAAATTCGCGCCCTCCAAGAATCGCCAGAAGCCAAGCTCGTAGCAGAGGAACTTGATTTTCTTAAAGAACTGAAAACTCAAAAATCGCGCAGCACTCCTGTTGTGTTAACTGCTACTTCAAATTCCAAGCAGTCAGCGAGGGAAGCAGTCTTTTCTGGTTTTAGTGCCGGGTTATTTACCTACGCTTTGACTCAGTATTTATGGGAAACTACACCAGCCACTAAAATTCAAGTTGCTCTTTCTCATGTGGCAAATTCTTTGTACAAACTGGGTAGCAAACAGCAACCAGATTTATTAAGTACGCATAAAAATCAACATGTAGAGACGTTACATGTAACCTCTCTACTGCCAGAGAGCGACATTGGTGGAGAGGGCGTGGTCAGAGCCGTTGAAGAAGACGGCAAAACAGTGCAGCTGTGGTTGGCAGGATTACCGCCTCAAGTGCTGGTATACTACGGAGTGAATTCTCGATTGACTCTACCAACAACAGAGCAATTAGTATTGCGATCGCGTAGTGGGCTAACAGCAAAAGCGCAACTTTTCAAAATTGAAGGTGCAACTCCGGCCCAAGTCGGGCAACTTGTCCAAGAAGCAGTCCGCGTTTTACCAAAAAATATTAATTTAATAATTGCTCTGGATAATCGGCTGGAAAGAATTGAACGAGTAGACGCCACAAGTGGCTTTGCCGCTACTGCTCGTGTTTCCACCGTAGTAGCAGGAGAGCAACCAGCTGATTATATATTTGGTAAGCTCCAGCAAGCACCCAGTCGCTATGCACTTTTTACTCTCGATGGCGAGTTAATTCCCGACACCGCAGGCGAAGTTGGCGAAGCGGTAAAAGTTGCAGTACTGCGGTTAGCACCGAAATTATCCACTTTGCTAGCAGCCAAATTATGGCGACTCACAGAAAATGAAGGTTCTTCCCGCCTAGCCATCAAAGCAACCCTAGAGATAATTAGCGATAAATCACCTCAGGCGTTAACGCAACGCCAAACACTACGAATCACTTCTCAAAAATCACTCCCCACTCCCCACTCCCCACTCCCTACTCCCGTTGTCCCTATTGGTAGCCGAATGCAATATCGGCTGCAAAATGAAAGCGATCGCCCAGTATACTTAATTTTGTTAGGTTTAAAAAATAATCAGACCGCAACTGTCTTCTACTCTTGGGAAACTCCACAAGAACCAGACACTACAGACAATAAACCGCTTTTCCGAGAAGTTGTCATCGCCCCAGGTGAAACTCTCACCTTACCCCAAACTAATGCTGGTTCTGAATGGGTAATACCAGGGCCAGCCTTCTTTTCCGAACAACAACTAATTTTTAGTATTGCTCCCTTGAGTGCGACTCTCGCCGTCTTAAACACTGCAAAGTATCCCACACCAGAACAGCATCCAATTGCCCCGTTGTCAAAATCGTTAGATGTTGTCCAAGCCTTACTCCAAGATTTGCATAACGCCAGCTTCATCAAAACTGAAATGAACGGCACAGCAACCGACTCATATATCCTGGATGTGAATAATTGGGCAAGTTTGAGTTTTACTTTTCAAGTTGTGTGAATACAAATGAGGCATTACGAGTGTTGACTGATGACTGCCAATGATCTGACTATCTTGTGAAACAGCGGACTTATGAGGTTGCCGGGTTTCGACTCCGCGGAAGTTGAGCGTAGTCGAAACTCAACCCTCGTCTTCTCAGGGTTCGAGTATTGAGCGTACCCTACCCTTCTCCTAACGGAGACGCTGCGCGAACGGGAACGCCAAGGGCGAACGGGATCTTGCTTGGCGTAGCGTCTCCCCTTGGGACAAGTCGAAATGCGTCTTCTAAATAATTGTTCTGCAAGAGGTGATAAAGATGTCCAAACTGTCACCTTACTCCACAGTCAATAGCCAACATGCCAGTTTAATCCAATTAAGTTGAACTACTCACAAGTTCATCAAAAGCAGTATTTAGAGACACTTCTTTCCAAGTATCTAGTTCTGTTTTCACCGACTCCAGTTTGGCATTAATAGCATAAATAGCATCTTCTCCTAACGCCAATCTCAGTGGCGGATTCTTGCTATTAACTGCTTTAATAATTGCCAAAGCTGCTTTTTTCGGATCGCCTGGTTCCTGAAATTCCAATTTATTATCTAATATATCTCGCGCACCTTGACGCATTTCACCAATCGCTGTTTCATAGTCTTTGATTTCGCTATCAGCGATAACAAGAGAACGCGTCACAAAATCTGTACGAAAAGCACCAGGTTCGACTATTGTGATTTTAATACCCAAAGGTGTAACTTCCTGAGCCAATGCTTCAGAAATACCTTCTATTGCAAATTTCGTACCATTATAAATTCCCGTACCCGCATAGCCAACAAATCCACCCACCGATGAAATATTAACTATGTGTCCATTGCCTTGCTGTCGCATATAAGGTAGTACTGTCCGTAGCAATTCTAAAACACCAAAAAAGTTCGTTTCAAACTGACAGCGAACTTCTTCATTGCTGACTTCTTCTATTGCTCCTAAAATTCCATATCCAGCATTATTAACAAGTACATCAATACGTCCAAATTTAGTAATTGCTTGTTTTACTGCTTCTTGTACTTCTTCAGGTTTGGTAACATCAAGTTGCACCGCTAATGTATGTTCTGAAAAGGTGGCTGCTAAATCTTGTATTAACTCTGGATTTCTTGCAGTTAACACTACAGCGTCACCCTGCTCTAACACCGTTTCTGCTAATGCTCGACCTAAGCCTTTTGAACTACCAGTAATAAACCATATTCGTCTCTTAGTCATTGATGATGCGAGCATAAAAAGTCTCCATTTTTAATAAAAGAATTTATGAGTCAGCCACACAGAATTCAATTTTGAATTTTGTGTAACTAGTGTATTAATCGCCATGCTAAAATAATTAGTCTCAGGCATAAATTTTTTAGTTTTTTGTTCTGACTTCTGAATTCTCAATTCTTTTTTAAACGCACATCTACTTACTAGATGCTGCCAGATATTTCCTGCATCTTTTTCCGAAGACTAAGCGGCCTCATGTCAGTCCAGACTTCTTTAATGTAATCCAGACACTCTTGCTTCAAACCATTTTTACCAACATCCTTCCAACCAATAGGGTTTTCCCGGTCACATGGCCAAATGGAATATTGTTCTTCATGATTGACTACAACTTTGTAGATTGTTGTGTCTTCTTTGTCATTTTGATACATAATTCACCTGTTGATGTTAATTAATGTTGGTTTATACTCTGGTCATAATTTAATGATGAACATTAATATTTTGTTGTTTCAACTTTGAGAGAACTTAAAGATTTAAATTCTAAAATTGTTAATACTAATACAATTAACATAAATACGATATCTGCAAATAGCATACCAGAATATATGCCTGTGACACCTGCAAATCTTGAAAAGAATAGAACCATTGGCACAGTCAAGATTATGCTTTTTAACAAAATTACTACTAATACAGTTTTACCTTTGCCTATAGATATAAAAAGAGTATTACTAAAGTGTGCTAAAGGCCATATTGGCATTAATATGCTGAGAAGCCTAAAATTTAGCAGATCGTCTTCTGTAAATCTAACATCTGGCAGAATTATTTCTAAAAATGTTCTGGGAAATAATTGTAAGGGAAGCCAAATTAATATTAATAAAATAGTTCCAATAGTTGCAAAAGTTAAATATGCTTTTTTTATCCTTCCATAGTTTTGTGCGCCATAATTCATGCCAATTATAGGTTGTAATGCTTGGGAAAAACCAAAAATAGGAATAAATATAATTGAGATTATTTTTCCCGCTGCTCCAAAGAAAGCAATATCAGTATTTGTTCCATAGTTAGAAATTGAATTAAAGACTACAAAATCTTGTAGTAATATGGTAAACGGATAAAAAAGTTCTGATATGCCAACTGATAAGATTGCGGCAATTAAGTCTATAGCGATCGCGATTTTTTTAAAATTAACTGGAATAGAACTTTTACCAACAATAAAATAACCTAAATTAGCAATACTATAAACAACCATTGCCATAACTGTAGCCAGAGCAATCCCTTGAGTTCCCCAATGAAATACACTAATAAATATATAATTCAATAGAATGTTAACAATAACAAAAACCCAATCAAATATTGAAGTTAATTTAATCTTACCTTCTGATTTTATCAGATTGCTACAAGCTTCCGCTAAAATCAAAAATACTGAACCTATGATATAAGTATTAAAATATTTTACGCCTTCTAAAGCAACTTCACCAGTTCCACCCATTAAAAAAATTAATTCTTTGCCAAACTTATAACCAATAATAGTAATGAAAAGTGAAATTACACCACTCATAACTATTAAGTTACCAAATATTTTGGACTGAGTTTTAACGTCTCCAGAACCAATAGCCCGACTCAGAACAGAAGCAGAACCCACCCCAATACAAAAAGCAAATCCATTTATTATAGCTATAATTGGCAGTGCCAGCGAGATACCAGCCAAAGCATTTTCACCAATAAACCTTCCTGCAAATAAAGCATCAATAAAAGTATTTAAACTCAGCATCAATATTCCTAAAGTACTAGGAATTGATAGCTTTAACATTAGTTTAACAATGTTACCATCAAGGATTTCATTAGTAATTTGAAATTGTTTTTGTAAAGCCATTTTTTAGTTTTCTAATTTGCTGTTTACTCAACCTTAACCAAATGACTAACACGATACTGCTTCACTGCTTCTAACTCCATCTCTTTTGCTGAGTTAAATGCACTCATCACCTCACCACAAACTTCTATTTTGGCTTCATAAGCACCTGAAATACTACCGTCTGGAAGGGCAAAATCAATCTGAATTTCCGCCCAGTCGCCATCTTTTCCCATCGCCACTATTTTGCCTGCTTTCAAATAATTTACCCAACTCCAACCAGACTTTATCCAAATTTCGCGCTCAACAATTTGCTCAAATTTGCTTAAACCAGTCCATCCTCGGTAATATTCACGCAAACCAGAAACTGAGCCATTTCGTTGTACTAATAAATCTAATATATCTGGCTCTAAATGTCCCCATAAACAGCCACTTGGTAAATCAATTAATGTCGGAGCAAATTGATGGCCGCCAAAGTGAGTTGTTTGCCAAACTCGTAATTTACCATTAGAAATAGGAGCGTATTCTTTACGCAATTGTCGATAGATGGGAGTTCCAAATCTGCCACAAGCAACGTCAACTTGAGCATGAGTGCAAACCATCAGTTCGCGAATGTGGCTTGTTTGTTGTTGATATTGCTGAAATTGCGATAAATTGTTGGGTTGTTGTATCAACTGCTGAAATATTGCTGTTAACAAATCAGCGGCTTTACTTTCCGGAACCACAAACTCTTGTTTCTCAAACTGAGAAAACAGTTTTCCAGGGCGATAATAGTAGAAAATGCGAGTAAAACCAGGATAAGAATATTCGCGGTCAGGGGCAATTATTATCGGTTTTAAATTAACCCCATGCTGAAAAATCAACTCTTGGAATAAACCTATTACTGACTTAATAATGGGATTTTCTTGAAAAATTTCTTGCGGCCAAGGTTGCGGAACTTCCATAATCAACCAATGTTCGCAAGTACCTGCTGTCCCAATTAAATCTTCTCCATTAGCTTTGGAAACCAAAGAACAAAAACGACAGTCTCTTGCTAGAAGTTCTTTCACATATTGAGTTGGCATTTTTACTTTCTGTATTTTATTTACTTAAAAATAATTTGATATAGAAGTTATTTTTGATTTTTCCAAAAACTGAGCGTCATTAAAAAAATCAAAGCCAATCACTACAGCAAAAAATTACTAATCAAGTTCCATTCCTTTTCGCATATCCTGATAAAAATTGTCATAAAAATATTGGTGCGGTACTAACCTTTTAAATAAAGCATACATATTCAGACGCCAGTATGATTGCACAACAAAATATTGTCTTTTAGGTTTACGAGCTTCCAAAGCCTGAAGAATCTTATTTGCCACTTTCTCAGCTGGTAAACCTCCGCTGCGATTATCTTCTACCGAGCCTTGCATATAGGTTTTGTAATTCTTGCCATATATGGCTTTAATTTCCGGTGACATATTTGCTAATGTTTGCTGATAGCTAGCTTCTACTTTGTCAGCCTGCTCTGGTGTTATTATTCCTGCTGGTAAGATGGAAATAACTTCAACTCCAGTAGAAAATAATTCCATTCGCAAAGAATCTGTAATTGCTTCGATCGCAAATTTAGAAGCAGATAAAAGACTTCTATAAGGTAGAGCTAACCTACCACAAATTGCACTGATATTAATAATGCGTCCTTTGGCTTGTCTAATCAACGGTAAAAATGCTTGTATGACAGCAATTTGACTAACAACATTGACTTCAAAATTCAATCTAACTTCATCTATTGGAATACATTCTAAAGGGCCGTCTACGGCTACAACTGCATTATTAATTAATGCGAATAAGCCTTTATCGCCAACTGCTAGCGAGACAAATTCAGTAGCAGATTTAATTTCTTCGGCTTTTGTGATATCCATAATAATTGGTGTCAAATTACCAGATGCAGCTTGCTTTAGTGAGTGTGCATCTTTCTCTGTGCGGACTCCAGCAAAAACCTGATACCCTTGTTTGGCTAATAAAAGTGCAGTTGCTCTACCCAAACCTGTAGATGTTCCTGTAATGACGACTGCGCCTTTATAACTCTGATTCATACCGATTTCTCCTAAATTAAATATATTTTGATGTTGCGTGCATCAACTAAATAAACAACTAAAACGAAGAATTAAAACAATTTAGAAACAAGCGGTTTTAATTTTTCTAATTGCTGACGCCGACCGTGTATAACCATCTTCACACCACTTGCAGGAGAACAAATCAAACCAGCAAATTTTGGACGTTCTGGACGCTTACTTGTTAACTCTAATTCATAGTTTGAGAGGATAGTTGCTAATATAAGTTTCATTTCAAATATGGCAAAATTTGCACCAATACAGACGCGAGAACCGCCGCCAAATGGCAATAATTCGTAAGGAGAAAATTGTTTTTCTAAAAAGCGTTCTGGTTTAAACTCTTTGGGATTTGGATATAAATCTTCGCGCTGATGGGTCGAATAAATATTACCAATAAGTATCGTACCAGGATGTAGTTCGTAGCCCATAATCTCAACGGTCGATTCTACTAATCTAGGAAATGTAAATAATTGAGTTGGATAAATTCGCAGAATTTCATTACATACAGCACTTAAATATGGTAGTGTAACAATACTCATTGGATCTGGATTTTGACCAAGACTATCAAGTTCTTCGAGTAATTTCTCTCGAACATTTTTTAAGCTATGAATCCAATATAAAGCCCAACTAATAGCAGTTCCAGAAGCATCACCGGATGCAAATATAGGTGATATTAAAAGGTCGCGTACTTCTTCATTGGTTAATGATTCGCCTGTTTCATCACGAGCCAATAACAAATCGCTAAGTATATCGGTATGTGAAAAATCTGCTTGCTGGCGACGTTCTTCAACCTCAGTCAATAGTAATTGGAAAAGTTCTCGCCGCAGATGCAGGAAATATCCTTGTGGACTCCATCTACCTAAATCTATTTCTCCAAAAAAATTGCTAATAATTTTAAGTATAGGAGATTGGCGATCGCGTTTAAGTAAAGATGCAAATAAATCTTTAATTTTGTTGTAACGTACTCCTTCATTCAAACCGATTACACGCTCTATACCCACTTTAAAAGTAATATCTTCAATGACTGGGTATGCAACAAAAGGCTTGCCAAGTAGTTGTTTACTCATCATCTTTTCTGTGAGTTCGCAGATACCTTGTCCACAGGCTTGCATCCGCGCTCCATGAAAAGCTTGCATTAAAAGTTTACGCCGATTTTTGTGAATTAAACCATCGAGTTGTAGAACTCCTTGATTTCCTGTGATAAAGGCAAATTCTTCGTTTAATGCACCCCTGGCGATAATTTCTTTAGTATTTGTGAAAATTTCTTTTATGCCTAAAGGATTACTAATATAAACAATTGGTGTAGCACCAGACATGATAGTGACGATATCACCATAACGCTTGTAAATAGCATCCAAATAGCTAAAAGGATTAGACTCAAATTGTAGACCTAACAGCCAAAATGGTGTTTTCGGCCCTGGGGGTAGTTTCATCATTTTCTTTTACTCCCATTATTTAGATTGCACTCAGCATTATCAATACAAACTCTCAAAGTTTTAGCTAATTCTTGAATATGAGGTTCTACGAAAATTGAGAAATGATCCCCAGGAACTTCGAGAAGTTTAATAGGTTGGCTAGAACATTTCCCCCAACCTAGTAAGGGATCGTCAGTATGAAATTCCGCACTTTCAAAATCATGAATAATCTCTTCTTTAGCTCGAAATAAAGTCATCGAATGAGGATAAACGACTGGCACATAATCTCGCATTGCTTGGACATGAGCTTTGAAGAGTTTGTAATAACGGATAAAATCTTTAATCTCTGTCTCAGTAAAGATCAAGTTTGCTTTTTGATTAATTAAATTAAGTTGTTCGTTGACCGATAAATCTCGCAGTTCTTCAAAAGAAACTAAAAAATCTATATTACTATCAGTTTTGATAGATTCAGCCATGCGGAGTAAGAACTTGGCATCATCATCTTTTGTAGGTTCAATGCGTGTTTCTGAAAGTATGGCATCAATTACAACTAACAAATCTACTCTTTCACCCTGTCTTTGTAATTGCTGTGCCATTTCAAAAGCAAGTACGCCACCGTAACAATGACCTCCTAAAAGATAAGGGCCATTTGGCTGTATTTTACGAATTTCTTGCAGGTAGTAACATGCAGTTTCTTCTACTGAAATAATTTCAGGTTCCTCTGTATCGGGGTTATGTTCTAAAGCGTAAAATGGATAATCTTCACCAAGCCTTCGAGATAAATTGATATAGTGATTAATGCCCCCGCCAGCACCATGTATACAAAAGAAAGGTAGCTTGGAATCAAAAGAGTTAATTGCTACCACAGGAGAATTAGAACTCTCGCGGAATGGCTGACTAACAATTGCGGCTAATTTTTCAATTGTGGGGTTTTCAAATAGAGTAGAGAGGGTCAGGTTATGGCCAAATCTGTCTTGAATTTGAGCTATTAAGCGTACAGCTAAAAATGAGTGTCCGCCCAAGTTAAAGAAGTTATCTGTTACCCCGATAGAACTAGTGTTTAGGAGATTTTCCCAAAGTTTTACTAATGATAACTCTGTAAAATTCCGGGGAGTAATTAAAGTTTTAGTAGTATTTGCTCTGGTAACTTCATCTGTAGGAAGAGAACGCTTATCTACTTTACCGTTAGGTGTAAGTGGTAGTGTATCTAAGACCACAAAGGCAGAGGGGAGCATATAATTAGGCAATTTTTGTTGCAAATATGGCAACAATTGTGTGGTTATATCCTGTTTGTCTGTGACAATATATGCAATTAAACGTTGATTTTCTTCAGCATCATTAACCGCAATTACAACAGAATCTTGCACGTCTGCATGTTGTGTAATAACACTAGCGATTTCACCTAATTCTACTCGAAAGCCTCTGATTTTTACTTGTTCGTCATGACGGCCCAAGTATTCGAGATTACCATCAGAAAGGTAACGCACTAAATCGCCTGTTTTGTAAAGCTTTGTTCCCGGAATAAATGGATTATCAATAAATCTTTTTTCGGTTAATTCCTGACGATGTAAATATCCCCTCGCTAAACCATCACCACCAATATAAAGTTCGCCCACAACTCCTGAAGGTGTTGGTTGTAAATTGCGATTTAACACATAAGCTTGAGTATTATCGATAGGACGGCCGATAGGGACGGTGTTTGCTTGGTCTTGTAACAAACTGGTGTCGTAGTAAGTGGCATTAGCAGAAACTTCCGACGAACCGTAAAGGTTGATTAGTTTTGCAAATGGCATGACTTCTCGGAAAGTTTTAACTAAGTTAATAGATAGTGCTTCGCCGCTAGTTATCCAGAGTTTTAGCTGTGATAATTTCTTAATTAAATGATGATAATTATCTAAAAGTAAACGTAATAATGAAGGTACAACTATAATCCGAGTAACTTGGTGATGCGCTAAAGTTTCTATAAATAACTGCGGGTCTAGTAGAGTTGCATTGCTGATGATTACTGTAGGAATTCCCTGAAGTAAAGGAGCAAAAATTTCCCAAAGAGAATCTACAAAACTAATAGCTGTTTTCTGACAACAAACTTCTTCTGGAGTGAAGGGATAATTTTTCCATAGCCAGTGTAAGCCATTTACTGTTCCGCGATGAGTGCCAAGAACACCTTTTGGCTTTCCAGTTGAGCCAGAAGTATAGATGATATAGGCGAGATTATCGGGTTTGGAAATGTTAATGGGGTTTTCTGGACTTTGTTGAGCAATTTCATCTTTGTGGATATCGAGACAAATATTTTTAGGGGAAAATAATGATAGTTTTTCTAATATTTCTTGATTGCTAATTAATATCGATGTTTGCGAATCCGAGAGCATAAAATTTAAACGCTCAACTGGATAACTTGGATCTAGAGGAATGTATGCGCCGCCAGCTTTGAGAATAGCTAAAATTCCTACTACCATGTCTATTGAGCGTTCTAGACATATAGCAACTAAGGTTTCTTTGGTTACACCCTGCTTTTGTAAATAATTTGCCAGTTGATTAACTTTATAGTTAAGTTGGTGATAAGTTAGTTGTTCAGACTGATGAATTAAAGCTATAGAATTAGGTGTTAGTTCAACTTGTTGTTCAAATAGTTGATTGAGAGATAAATTTTTATATTCTACACTGGTTTGATTAAAGTTAAATAATAATTGCTCTAGTTCAGTATTCGTTAGTAACGATAACTCACAGATACGCTGCTCTGGATTCCCAACGATGTTTTCTAATAAAGTTTGGTAATTATTTATAAATTGATTAATCGTTGTTGCATTAAAAATATCTGTATTGTATTCCAAATAACCTGTTAATCCCTCTTGGAATTCAAACATCGACAGGAAAATATCTAGTTGAGATGTACCGCTATCAAAGTCTAAAGTACGTAAAGTTAATCCAGATACTTCTTGCACGTTTGTTGGAGTATTTTGCAGAACGAACATGACTTCATAAAGTGGATTTCGGCTTAAGTTGCGTTCGGGTTGCAATTCTTCTACAAGCATCTCAAAAGGCAAGTCTTGATGTGCGTAAGCATCGAGAGTTACCTGACGGACTTGGTGTAGAAATTCGTGGAAGGTGGGATTGCCACTGAGGTTATTACGCAATACTAAAGTATTAACAAATAAACCCAACATTCCTTCTAATTCAGCTCGGTTGCGGTTAGCAATTGGAGAGCCAATTAAGATATCTTCTTGGTCTGTGTAGCGATATAACAATATATTAAAAGCTGCCAGCAAGGTCATAAATAATGTGGCATCTTCTCGCTGGCTTAATTGTTTGAGGGCATTAGTTAAGGTTGTAGAGAATGTGAAATATTGCTTGGCACCTGCAAAAGTTGTGACGCTAGGTCGCGGGCGGTCTGTGGGTAGTTGGAGTAGAGGAAGTTCGCCGCTTAGTTGTTGCTTCCAGTATTTTAACTTGCTTGCGAGGAATTCTCCTTGAATGCGATCGCGTTGCCAAATTGCGAAATCTGCATACTGAATTGGCAGTTCGGGTAAGGGAGAAGGTTGATTTGTGGAGAAAGCTGGATATAGCGTTGACAATTCGCGCAAAAATACGCCGCAAGACCATCCATCGGTGATAATGTGATGCATGGTCACAAGCAAAACGTGTTCTTGTTCGTTTAAGCGTAATAAAGTTGCTCTGACTAAAAGTCCTTTAGCTAAATTAAAGGGTTTTGTTGCTTCTTTGGCTACAATTTGTTTAACCTCGGATTCCCAATCCCGATCTGATAAATATTCTAGATTAATAATGGGTAAATCCCAAGTTAAATCAAGTGCTATTTCTTGCATTGGTTGTCCATTTACAAGTCTAAATGTTGTGCGCCAAATTTCGTGACGTTTGAGGATTTCATTTAGGCTTTGGTGAAGTGCAGTAATATTTAATTGTCCTTTGATATGAAAAGCGATGGGAATATTGTAGAAGGAACTACCGTGGTAAAGTTGGTCAATAAACCATAGTCTTTGTTGGGAGAAGGATAAGGGGATGTTGTAAGAGATTTGGCGTTTGGGAATAGTTTCAGCTTGAAATTTACCTCGTTTCCATTTTTCTAAGAGGGCTTTTTTGGCTGGGGATAAATTAGTATTATTATTCATTGATAGTATTTAATGAGAGGTTAAAGATATTTTGCACGCAGAGACGTGGAGGCGCAGAGAGGAGGGAGAGGAAAGATTTTCTTTCCCCACTCCCTACTCCCTACTCCCCACTCCCTGCATTCAGAGACGCTTTTTGACAAACAAAGCAAGCTATGTCTTCGGTTTCTCCAAAGTCTCTGGTGTTATAGTAATTAAATTGTGTGAAGCCAGCATCTTTTAAAGCTGATTCAACTTCTACTAAAAAGTGGTCTTTTCTTAACCAAACGGTGTCTGAACGCTGCCAGTTTTTATCTATTAGTTCAAATCCTGTGACTTTAATTTCCCAAAGTCTGTCTTCGGGTTTGTAGTAGAATAATTCTATTAAGGAACTGCGATCGCTGATATTAACAATATTAAAATTGTTGTTCTGAGCAGCTTCATGTAGCCAGTCTGTTATGGGGATATTGAACACAAATACACCGCCATCCTTAAGTGCGGTATATACGTTTTTGAATGCTGCTTTCAAATCTTCTTTGTTATGAATGAAATGAAAAACATCATTGGCTAAAGCAGCATCAAAGATGGGTGGTAAATCAAACTGACGTATATCACTAAGGATAAATTCACTTTCAGGCGCGTTTTTTCTAGCGTGGTTTAGCATACCTTCAGAAGCATCTATTCCAGTAACTTTATATCCTCTGATGTTAAGCTGTTGCGCTAAATATCCCGAACCGCAACCAAGTTCAAGAATATGGCTTTCTGGAAAAAGTTGTGATAACAATACTTGGTCTAAAGCAGGTAATATACCTTGTACTAAAACTTCAGGTGTATTCTTGAATTCGTTCTGTAAACTAGCGATGGTGTCATAGTTGGGAAGAGCATTTAGTAAAGACATAGACTATTTTTCCTGTTATTGGCTAAAGTTTTGAATGAAATACTTTATTAGTTACTTAAAAAAGCTTCTACTTCTTCTTCGGATAAATCTTCTATTTTTTCTAATAGAAGTTGCTCTATCATTTCTGCTTGTTTAACTGGTATCATGGCTTGCGATAAAAGGTCGCGTAGTGCTAAATCTATAGGAAATTTGGCTCGCAATCTAGAAACCAATTGAGTAGCAATGAGAGAGTCTCCTCCTAATTCATAAAAGTTGTCATAAATACCAACTTCTGTAATTCCAAGTACTTCTTGCCAGATTTCCGTAATTTGTTTATCTAACTCATTTGTCGGGGCAATATATGAATTACTCAATTGCGGTCTAGAATAGCGTGGGGATGAATCTAATTGATTAGCTGATTTTGAGTTTGCTAAATAATCAAGATTCAATACATAATTTTGTCTACCTTCATTGTCTACTGTAGAAATAAAAATTTGAGTTGGTTGTTCTAGAGATAATATTTTTTTAAATGCTTCTATAGCTTCTGTTGGAGTAATGCTTAATTCTACGTTGCCTACTTGTTCTAAGCTTTTTGGCTCTGGAATTAAATCTAATGGTGGTAATTTAGTATTTAAAGAAGTCGATGAAGATTTAGGATCGAGCCAGTATCTTTGGCGTTCAAAAGGATAGGTAGGTAAAGGTAAACGATGACGCTGTTCGTGGGTATAAAATCCCGACCAATCTATATTTACACCAAAAAGCCATAACTTACCTAATGTTTCTAGCAAAAAGCTGACATCGGATTTTTGCTCTTGCACGTGAGGTAAAGAAGTCAGGACATTTTGTTTAGCATTGATATCTAAATGTTGCTTGGTTAATGTGCTTAAAGTTCGCCCCGGCCCGACTTCTAAAAAAACACCTTCAAACTCCGTTAAGAGTTGAGAAATCCCATCAGAAAAGTTTACACTTTGTCGTAAATGCTGGCTCCAATAATTAGGATTTGTAGCTTGTGCGTCTGTAATCCAATTACCAGTTACGTTGGAAATAAAGGGTATGCGTGGTGGATTGAGTTTAATTCTTTGGAACGATCGCCCAAATTCCTCTAAGATTGGCGACATCATTTGAGAATGGAATGCATGGGATGTATGCAACAAACGACATTCAATTCCTTGAGAGGATAATTGCTTTTCTAGTCTGGCGATCGCTTCTTTTGTTCCAGAGACTACGCATGAAGTTGGGCTGTTAATTGCAGCGATTTCTACAGAGTTGGAAATTAGCGATCGCACTTCTTTTTCACCAAGCCTAATTGCTAACATATTCCCTGGCGGTAACTGTTGCATCAACTGTCCCCTTTTGGCCACAATCAATAGGGCATCTTCAAGGGAAAATACTCTTGCGATCGCAGCTGCAACATATTCCCCAATGCTGTGACCAATCATCGCCGCAGGTAACACACCCCATGACATCAATAACTTAGCCAAGGCGTATTCAATTACAAATAATGCTGGCTGAGTGAAGGCTGTTTGTTGTAGTTTTTCGTTAGCTATGGTAATTTCTTCTGATTTTGGAAAAAGTAGATCGCGGATATCAAGACCGAGGTGAGGTTGCAAAATCTCCGCGCAAGTATCGACCTGCTTGCGAAATGTTGCTTCGACTTCGTAGAGTTCCCGACCCATGTTTAGATATTGCGATCCTTGCCCAGAAAACATGAAAATGACAGGCTGTTCTCTATACTCTTGATATACAGTAAAAGTTCGTTCTTGCTGCTGTGTTTCTAATGCAGTGACAGCATCTCGAACATTTTGGCATACCAATATCCGGCGATGGTTAAAAGCTCTACGCCCAACTTGTAAAGTATGAGCAACATTAGCTAAGTTTACTTCTGGATTTTCTTTAAAATACCCTAATAAATTTTCAGTTGCACTTTCTAAAGCTGTGCTAGTTTTTGCTGACAATAATATTAATTGCCAAGGTCTAGATTTATTAGAATATGTAACTTCCGGTGCTTCTTCCAGAATTACATGGGCATTGGTTCCACCAAATCCTAAGGAACTAATTCCTGCTCTGCGAGGAGTATTATTAGTTTTCCAATCAGTCAGTTGAGTATTAACATAAAAAGGACTATTTTCAAAATCAATTTCCGGATTGGGAACTTCAAAATTGATGCTAGGAGGTAGTTTTTTATATTTTAATGCTTGTACCGTTTTGATTAGACTTGCTATGCCAGCAGCTATATCTAAATGTCCGATATTTGGTTTGACTGAACCGATAGCGCAGAAGCCTTTTCTTGGTGTAAAAGCACGAAAAGCTTTAGTCAACGCTGCAATTTCTACTGGATCTCCGGCAGCGGTTCCAGTTCCATGAGTTTCTATATAAGAAATATCATCAGCATCTATTCCAGCATTTGCTAAAGCTTCTACAATAACTTCAGCCTGACCATTTACACTAGGCGCGGTATAGCTAACTTTTAAAGAGCCATCATTATTAATTGCTGAACCTTTAACAACTGCATGAATATAATCTCTATCTGCTATGGCATCTTGCAATCTTTTTAATACAACTATTCCCAATCCACTGCCAAAAATAGTACCCTGTGCTTTAGCATCAAAGGCTCGACAATGACCATCGGGAGATAAAATTCCATCCTGTTCGTAGTAATAACCAGACTTTTGTGGAACGATAATTGTAACTCCACCAGCTAATGCAATATCGCACTCTTCATCAAGTAAACTTTTGCAAGCTAAGTGTAAGGCAACTAATGAAGTAGAACAGTAAGTTTGAACTCCTATACTTGGGCCTTTTAAATTTAATTTATATGAAACATTTGTGGTCAAAAAATCTTTATTAAAAGTATAGTTATTAGAAATAACCCTGGAATTAACGTTATTATATATATTATTAAAAAAGTAAGTATTTGTGCTGACGCCACCATAAACCCCAATCAAACCATTGTATGTTTCTGGGTCATATCCAGCATTCTCAAGAGCTTCCCAAGCACATTCTATGAATAGACGATGTTGTGGGTCAATTAGTTCTGCTTCTTTTGGACTGTAGCCAAAGAATCTAGCATCAAAATGTTCGATATCTGGTAATAAAGACGCAGCTTTAACATAATTTGGGTCGTTTAAAACTTCCGCTTCTAAATTTAAATCTGCTAATTCATCATTCGAGAAAAATGAAATAGACTCAACTTTATTTTGGATATTTTGCCAAAATTCCTCGATATTTTTCGCACCAGGGAAACGACCAGACATTCCCACTATTGCTATATCTAGATTTACTGTTGATTCTTCCATGACTTTATTATCTTCAATTTTGAATTTTGAATTTTGAATTTTGAATTGTTAACTGTCTTCTCCTTTGTCCTCTACTTAGCCTTTGTTCAAAACTACTTTTATCGGATTCTTCAGCAGGACTAAAAATATTTGCCATAGAGCTTATATTTGGACATTCATACAGCTTGGCAACAGAAAGATTTGAATCAAATTGCTTATTTAGGATAGCGATAAGCTGAATACCTATAAGTGAATCACCGCCAAGCTCAAAGAAGTTATCATAAATTCCTATCCTTTCAATTCCAATAACTTCTTGCCAAATATCAACTAGCTTTTGCTCATCTTTACTGCGCGGTGCAACGTAATCATTACTTAGTTCGGGTCTGGGATATTTTAATTTGGATGAATTGACGGTTTCAAAAAAGTCTAGTTCTAGTGTTTTATTGTTAGAGTTGTAATGTTTGAAGACTTCCAATAAATCAGAGGTAGATATTACAACTTGAGGGATTGTATTTTCTAAAATCCGCTGAAATACATCTACACCTTCATGGGGTAATATACCTTGTTTAAGATTTTCTAGGCGTAATTCTTGGAGTCGTTCCGGCAATTGTGTGTTTACTGCCATTCCAACCTCTTGCCAAGTATCCCAATTAATGCTTGTAATAAATCGGTTTTGCTTTCCAGCATTACAGTGAGCGTAAGCATCTAAAAAAGCATTCGCGGCAGAATAATCTACTTGCCCAAATTCCGCTACAATTGAGCTATTTGATGAGACTAAAACAAAGAAATCTAATTCAATATTTTTAATGATTGTATCAATAACTATTGTTCCTTTTACCTTGGGAGCCAGAATTTTTTCTGCTTCTTCTGGAGTTTTTCGTTGAATTGCGCCGCCTCCAGGAATCCCGGCAGCGTGAATAACGCCATTGAGTTGACCGAATTGTTGTTGAGCTTGAGCGATCGCACTTTGCATTTGTTCTATATTACTGACATCAGCAGCGATCGCCAACACTTCTGCACCCAAGTTTTCAAGTTCTTGAATTTTGCGAATCTTACAGCTATTACTATCAGTTTCATCGTGACTAGATAGCCATTGAAACCACTTATTTTTGTTGGGTAAAGCAGAACGTCCTACTAATAATAATTTTGCTTGTACAGTTCGAGCTAAATATTCTGCTAAAACAAGTCCAATACCTCCGAGTCCACCTGTAATTAAATAGACTCCTTTTTCTCGTAGTCGCGGTTTTTCAGTTTTAGTTTTCTCAAAACGCACTGGCTCAAAACTCTGCACCCAACGATTCAAACCTCGATAAGCAATTAACTTTTCCGCTTTATCAACTGTCAGTTCTGCCAGTAAATTTTCTATTAGTTTTTCTTCTTGCCAACTGCCATCCTGAGGAAGGATAACATCAATACTACGACAATTAATATTTGCATATTCTTGAGAAATAACTTTAACTGGGCCGAGCAAAGTTGCTTTTTCCGGGGAAAGTACTTCAGTTTCCGTTACTGGCTGTAGGTTGTTAGAAATAACTGTGATTTCAAAATCATTAGTAGTTTCGCGTTTTCCTAAAGCTTGGGCAATAAATAATAAACTATAAAATCCATGATTTTGGGCTAATTCTAATTCTAGAATATCTAATTCTCGGTCATCTATGGCTGTAACATTCCATAAATGAAGTATTTTTTTCGGCAACTTATTTTGTTTCAATAATTCTTCAAATAAAACATCATAATCGTGATGGCTTTTTGGATTGATAGTATATTCAGACTTGTCAAGTAGGGTATAGCTGTCACCTACTTTGACTTGAACTACATCTAGGTTTTGTTTTTCTAGTTGTTTTACTAAATTGATACCGAAGCCGCATTCATTGAGAAATACCAAAATGCAAGATTTTTCAGCTACTAATTCTTGGCTATTGAGTTTGGCTGGAGGTAAAGAAGGCTTCCAATAAGGAATATAAAACCAGTCAGCTATATCGGGTTGTTTAACGAGTGAAACCGAACTATGATTATTATCTTGCCCTGGCTTTTTCGCCTCAATCCAATACCTTTGTCTTTCAAAAGGATAGGTAGGTAAAGGTAAACGATGACGCCTTTCTTCGCTATAAAATTCTGACCAATCTATATTGACACCAAAAAGCCATAACTGCCCCAATGTCTGCAACAAAAAACTGACAGCTGATTGTTGGTTTTGAGGTAAACAAGCTAGTAAATGTTGTTTGGTATTAATATTTAAATGTTCTTTAATTAATCTGCTTAAGTTTTGTCCAGTCCCTACATTTAGAAAAATACCTTCAAACTGCTCTAATAGTTGAGATATATTATCGGATAATTTAACATTATGTTGTAAATTTTGATTCCAATAGTTGGGATTTGTGGCTTGTGCATCTGTAATCCAACTACCAGTTAAACTGGAAATAAAAGGAATGCGTGGCGGGTTGAGTTTAACTTTTTTTCCCTTGTTTGTTAGAATTGCTAGGGCATCTTCTAAAGAAAATACACCTGCGATCGCAGCTGCAACATATTCACCAATACCCTCACCAATCATTGCTTCTGGTAGCACGCCCCATGACATCAATAACTGAGCCAGGGCATATTCAATTACAAATAATGCTACGTCGTTAAGGTTAGCGGCGGCAATTTTATCTGAGCTTGAAAAGAGGAAATCGCGAATATCAAAACCGATGTGAGATTGCAAAATTTCGGCACAATCATCTACATGCTTGCGATATGTTGCTTCAACTTCGTATAATTCGTTGGTAATGTTGAATTTTTTCAATTCTTGCCCAGAAAAGATAAATATAACAGGGCAACGAGTTGGCTGAAAATGGTAGTCAAAAACACGTTCTCGGTCGTGATTTTGAAGTAATTTTACAGCCTCATTCAAGTCTTGGCAAACTACCATACGCCGATGCTCAAAAGCTCGACGGCCTACTTTTAGAGTGTAAGCTACATCAGCAAGATTTAAGTCTGGATGCTTTTGCAGATGATTAGCGAGGTTTTCTGTAGCAGTTTCTAGTGCTCTATTCGTCTTAGCTGAAAGTACTAGCAATTGATACTTTCTCCCCTGCTCCCCTGCTCCTCGGTCACTGAGCGTAGCCGAAGTGCTGCTCCCCTGCTGCGTTGGAGCTTCTTCTAATATTACATGGGCATTAGTTCCACCAACGCCAAAAGAACTTATACCTGCTCTACGAGGTAAACCGTTAGTTTTCCACTTTGATAATTTGGTATTTACATAGAAAGGACTGTTAGCAAAATCTATTTCTGGATTTGCTTTTTCAAAATGTAAGCTAGGTGGTATTTCTTGATGTTTTAATGCCAGAACTGTTTTAATTAAACCTGTCACACCTGCTGCTGTATCCAAATGTCCAATATTAGTTTTTACTGAACCGATAGCGCAAAAACCTTTCCGATTTGTGCTAGTACGAAAAGCTTGTGTGAGAGCCTTGATTTCAATGGGATCTCCTAAGGGTGTGGCAGTTCCATGAGCTTCAATATAAGAAATAGTATCGGCTTCAACACCAGCTAAAGCGAGTGCTTCTGCAATTACTTCTCTTTGACCATTAACACTAGGTGCTGTAAAACCAACTTTTAAAGAGCCGTCATTATTGATAGCGGAACCTTTAATTACAGCATGAATAAAATCTCCATCAGCAATAGCATCCTCCAGTCTTTTTAACACAACAATTCCCAAACCATCGCCAAACACTGTTCCTTTAGCATTAGCATCAAAAGTCCGGCAATGTCCGTCAGGAGAATGAAGAACTCCCTCTTGATAGTGATACCCAGATTTTTGAGGTAACTTGGCTATGGAAACACCACCAGCCAAAGCAAGATCGCTTTCTCCATTGAGCAAACTTTGACAAGCTAAATGTACAGTTATTAATGATGTAGAGCAGTTATTCTGAATATTAATACTCGGACCAGTAAGATTTAATTTATAAGAAGTTTGCGTACTTAAATTATCTTTTTCATTACCAATAAAAATATTTAAAGCATCTACCGATTCTATTAATTCTTTATTAGAAACTAAATTTGTAAATAAATAGCTACTATTAGTGACACCAGCAAAAACCCCAATTTTCCCTTTATAAGATTCAGAATCATAGCCCGCAGATTCTAAAGCTTGCCAGGCAGACTCTAAAAATATCCGATGCTGGGGATCTGTAATTTCAGCTTCTCTGGGAGTATATCCAAAAAAAGCAGCATCAAATAACTCGATACCTTCTATTATGCTGCCTGCTTTTACATAATTTTGGTCATTGAGCAAACTTGGCTCCACGCCAGCAGCTAGCAATTCCTCATCTGTAAAACGCGAAATTGATTCTACTCCATCTCGCAAATTTTCCCAAAACTGATCGACATTATTTGCCCCTGGAAACCTACCATTTATCCCAATAATAGCTATCTCATCTCTATCATCAAAATTGCCAAATTCTTGAGAGTTATTCATCTTTTTTACCAATAACTACACATACTCTTGCGTTCCTCTCCGCGCCTCTGCGTCTCTGCGTGAGATAAAAGCTTCTCAACAATCTAATATCTCCAAATCCAAAGCAATTTGAATTTGGTCATTTAAAACCGCATCAATATCATCTTTAGTTGTCAACGGATTAGCAATTACCGCACGCAACGCAGTTACAGAAATCTCTTTGTCCAAACAACTAATTCTCTTTATTGTCCGCGAAATAAAACTACGACCAGCTTGACGCTGACTTTTTTGCAAACGCTCATTAAATATATTAATTTGTTGATTATCACTTTCTGTTAATTGCTTTTTAATAGCAACTTCTCTTAAAGACTGTGGAATATAACGATAAAGAAGTAGATTGATATCCGGTTCCGATAGTAACTCAAATTCCGGCATAGCATTGATACGATCGGCCATATATTGCGTCTTCTCAATACCTGCATCAATCAAAAATTCATAACCCTTCAAACCTATCAGATGTAGCCCAGCATGTAAAAATAATGCCATTCCCGGACGAGAACCTTCTAAAGCGCGTTTTCCTAAATCGAATGAACCTTTACGCATGGTATAGCTAGCATTTTTTTCAATCGATGCAGCTAGGTGTGGTTCGCGCATGAATACCATGCCAATACCCATAGGTAAATACAGCTGTTTATGTCCATCAATTGTGACAGAATCAGCGCGTTCGATACCAGCAAGTTTTTGTCGATGTTGTTCGGAAAATATTAGCGGCCCGCCCCAAGCTGCATCTACATGAAAATGAACATTTGCAGCTTCGGCTATATCTGCAATATCTGAAAGTGAGTCTATATTACCAGAATCAGTAGTACCGGCAACGCCAGCGATCGCAATTATATGCAAATTTTTGGATTGACAGTCTGCAACAGCCTGACGTAAGGCTACTAAATCCACTTGATTGTTTTTATTAGTAGGAATTTTAATTAAACTATGCGTACCTATACCTAATAAATCTGCTGCTTTTTCAAAAGAAAAATGCATCAATTCAGAACCAATTATTACTGCTCCTTGATAACCGTAGTAATCTAAAGCTGCTGGTAAACCTGCTTTTTCTACACCCGGAAAACTATTTTTTGCACCCAAAGATTTATTACGAGCGCACCATAATGCAATAATGTTTGCTGCGGTACCACCAGAAACTAATATGCCTAAAGTACTTTGACTATTTTGGATATGCTCGCTATAGAATTCGTCACGAAAGTTATAAATTAATCTATGAATCATTGCCAAAGCCTGACGCTCATAAGGGCTAAAAGCTTTCGCTGTTTCTATTTTGACAACATTCTGATTCATCGCTGTCATCAATTTTGCCAGAGGTCGTACAAAACAGGGCAGCGCAGAGGTCATGTGACCTATAAATCGGGGTGAAGATGTACGTATTGAATGATTAATAACATTATTTGCTAAATATTCAAGATAGGTATCGAAGTCAGCAGGATTAACTGGAACTTGGCTATCAGTAAATGTTTCTATTAATGAATTAAATTCAATATCTGAATTAGTATTAATCGCATTTAAGAAATTATCAATCAATACATCAGTTTCAATAGCCATCGTAGCTTCTGTAGAGATTAAGCTATTAGATGGTGCAAATAATTGCATCACTTCATTAGCAACCGCATACTGTGGCGTTAGCTCATTCTCTAAAAATAAATTTTGCTGACTTAATGCCATTTTATACCCCACCAAGGATTTATGCTTTTGACTATTTACTTTTGACTAGCTCTGCGATGATTTTGTCTAGCTTCTTTGCGACGCTTCATTGAAGCAGACCTTACTTGAGGACGGTAAGAATCTTTTTGCAAAACAACTTCTTCATCGCTGGTTAAAAGCTCGGCAAGCGAACTGATAGTTGGTCTTTCATAAATGCTGATTATCGGAATATGAGTATTTAATTCTTTCTGTAACTGGGAGATAAGCTCAACACCAATTAAAGAACTACCTCCCAAATCAAAAAAGTTATCATAAATACCAATCTTTTCAATTCCTAGAACTTTCTGCCAAGCTTTCGCAACTATTTGCTCTACTTTATTACTAGCTGGAACATACTCGTTTTGTAAGTTTCCTCTGGAATGGAGCGATAAAGTATCTGCATTATTGTGTAAAAATTGCCGTTTTATCCATTGCTCAATTCTCGGTTGCAACTCTCCCGCAGAAACAACAATCTGAGGAGTTCTATTTAAACATAATACGCGGCTAAAGACATCTATACCCTCCTTCCATGTCATGCGTAATTTTTCTAAAGCTACTCCCACAGTTAGGTCTTCGATATCGCTTTCTTGAGATTGCCAAGTATCCCAGTTTACGCTAATACAAGGAAACAAATTTGTTTGGTTTTGCTTATGAGCATAAGCATCCATAAAAATGTTAGCAGCAGAATAAGAAGTTAACCCCAAACCTCCTAATACAGATGATGAGGAAGATGTGAATAAACAAAAATCTAGCTTTTGACCTTGCAAAACTTTTTCTAAAACAAATATCCCGTATACTTTAGGACTAAATTGTGCTTGACTTTGAGCTTTAGAACTTTCTTCAATAGTGTAATACGCGTCGTCATTAATTCCGGCGGTGTGGATGACACCATGAATTTCACCAAAGCGTTGTTTAGCTAATTCTATAGCTTTTTGCATTTGTTGTTCGTTAGCTACATCAGCACTAATCGCTTCAACGTCAGCACCTAATTCCTCAAGCATCATTACTCTTTTCAGCTTTTGGCTAACTTCATTAGATTCATCATGAGTTAGTAGCCATTCAGACCATTTATGCCTTTCTGGTAAGCCTTTTCTACCGATTAAAATCAACTTAGCTTGCACTGTTTTTGCTAAGTATTCTGACATTGCTAAACCAATGCGACCAAGACCCCCAGTGATTAGGTAAACACCGCCTTTTCTTAACTTGGTTTTGCTGGTAATACTCTCATCTAAACGTACAGCTTCGTAAGTTTTAATCCAGCGATGATTGCCCCGATAAGCAATTAAATTGTCAGTTATTGGTGCTGTAAATTCTATAGTCAGTGAATCTATTAGTGTTGGTAATGGCTTAGTTTTAGAGTCTGCAAGTACGATATCAAAGCAACAACAAGTTATGTTGAGATATTCTTGTGGAATTACATTACACGGCCCTAATATAGTTGCTTTCTCAGGGCATAAATTCTCATTACCAGTGACATCATGTAGATTGCTGGTGACAACCATTAACTTTATTGGGTCAATGATATTATGTTTCGCCAAGGCTTGTGCAAGGAACAACAGACTATCAAAACCGAGATTTTGGCAATCTTCAAAAAATTGATATTGTGTTTCTGGGTCTAGCTCTTGACTAGGTAAAATATCGTTAGGAGTTACACTCCAAAAATGCGCGATTTGCCTTCCTTCGTTAATCCAATTCTGTTCTTGTAGTGCTTGAAATAAAGTATCATAGTCATCCTTTTGTTGGGGATTAATTACATAATTCGAGCCATCAAGTTTAGCAAATTTATCTCCAACACTGACAAAAATTACATCTTGATTTTGTTGTTTGAGTCGTTGGGCAATTTCTACTCCCACTCCATAGTTATCAACAAAAATTAACCAAGATGGCTTTTCTTCTAGGAGTTTATCCGCTTGAATAAGTTCAACAGGCGTCGATTCTTTCCAGCGAGGAACATAGAACCAGTCAGCAATATCTGGCTTTTTATCTAATTTTTTTGGCGACATCATTGCCAAAGTTGCATTTTTATTTACCTCAATCCAATAACGTTGACGCTCAAAAGGATAAGTAGGTAAAGGTAGGCGATGACGTTTTTCTTTTGCATAAAAACCAGACCAATCAATTTGCAGCCCTACTAACCAAAGTTTACCCAAAGTATTAAGTAAAAATTCTATATCTGATTGTTGCTCTTGAGGATGTCGTATAGAGGTTAGTGTTGTTGCATCTGTTTGATGTTGTTTAGCCAAACTACTTAAAGTCCTTCCCGGGCCGACTTCCAATAATACTTGCTCTGGCTGTTTCAATAACTCAGAAACTCCTAAGTGAAAGCGTACTGGTTGCCTTAAATGTTTTGCCCAATATTTAGGAGCTGTTGCTTCGCTTGCAGTAATCCAAGTTCCACTAACATTGGAAATAAAAGGAATTTTCGGAGGATTAAGTTTTACTTTTTCTAAAGACTTAATGAAAGTCTCAATGATGGGTGACATCATTTCGGAATGAAAGGCATGAGATGTATGCAAACGCCGACAATTTACACCTATTTGTTGCAGCTTCTCTTGCAATTTATCTATTGCTGCGTGTGAACCAGACAATACACAAGAAGCAGGTGCATTAATCGCAGCTAAAGAAATTCCTTTTTCTAGAAATTGTTGTATTTTCTCTTCTGAAAGCTGAACCGAAAGCATAGCACCGCCAGGTAACTCTTGCATGAGTTTTCCTCGCATTGCTACTATCGCTAAGGTATCTTCTAAAGTGAAAACTCCGGCTATAGTTGCAGCTACATACTCTCCAATACTATGACCAATCATCGCCTCAGGACGCACGCCCCAAGACATCCACAACTTGGTCATGGCATATTGAATTACAAACAATGCTGGTTGAGTAATTGCTGTTTGTTGTAATTTTTGTGTTGCTTCTGTAACTGTTTCTTCGCTGGGATAAATAACTGTACGTAAGTCTATTTGTAAGTGAGGTTTTAACAGTTCGCAGCAATAATCAACTTGCTCTCTAAATACACTTTCATGTTCATATAATTCTCGACCCATATTTACATATTGCGAACCTTGCCCGGAAAACATAAACACAACCGAGCGATTACAAGGTTCTTGATAATAAGTAAAACTTCTTTGCGGGTCTTGCAATGCGCTAATAGCATCCTCTTGATTTTGACAAACTACCATGCGGCGATGGTTGAAAGCCCAGCGACCTACTTGTAAAGTATGAGCAACGTCAGCAATATTTAAATCTGGATGCTTTTGTAGATGATTAACGAGATTTTCTGTAGCAGTTTCTAGTGCTGTATTCGTCTTAGCTGAAAGTAGCACCAATTGATATTTTCTCCCCTGATCCCTTGCTCCTCTACTCCCCTGCTGCGTTGGAGCTTCTTCTAAAATTATATGGGCATTTGTGCCACCAAAACCAAAGGAACTAACACCCGCACGGCGAGGAGTACCGTTTGTTTTCCACTCTGATAATTGATTATTTACATAAAAGGGACTGTTAGCAAAATCAATTTGAGGCGATGGTTCTTCAAAGTTTAAACTAGGAGGAATTTGTTTGTGTTTTAGGGCTAAAACAGTTTTAATTAAACCTGCTACACCGGCAGTTGAATCTAAATGTCCGATATTGGTTTTTACAGAACCAATGGCACAAAATCCTTTTTTCTGAGTTTTAGTACGAAAAGCTTGCGTTAATGCAGCAATTTCAACGGGGTCGCCTAACGAAGTTCCGGTTCCATGTGCTTCAATATAGCTAATAGTATCGGGTTCGACTTCAGCCATTACTTGGGCTGCTCGAATTACTTTCGCTTGACCATTGACGCTGGGTGCGGTGTAGCTAACTTTATCGGAGCCATCATTATTAATAGCAGAGCCTTTGATAATAGCATGGATGCAATCTCCATCGGCGATCGCTTCTTCTAATCGTTTTAAAACTACAAGACCTAAACCTCTTCCTTTTACGGTTCCCGCAGCCTTAGCATCAAAAGCACGGCAATGTCCGTCGGGAGATTCAATTCCTCCCTCTTGATATAAATAACCGTCTGCTGTTGAGATTGAAACTCCTCCAGCTAAAGCAATATCGCACTCACCACTAAGCAAACTTTGACAAGCTAAATGTATCGCAACTAACGAACTCGAACAAGTAGTTTGAACCGCATAACTTGGTCCTTGCAAATTTAATTTATAAGAAACAAGTGTAGTAACGTAATCTGGAGAAGTTCCTTTTTCTATTTGCTTACCACCTACAGATGCTATCAAATCGTAATTAGAATAAATATTCAGTAGATAGCTGCCAAAACTCGTACCAGCGTAAACTCCAATAGGTTTTTTATATATCTGCGAACTATAACCAGCATCCTCTAGTGCTTTCCATGAATACTCTAAGAAAAAGCGCAGTGAAGGATCTAGAATTTCTGCTTCTCTAGGACTAAAGTCGAAGAATGAAGCATCAAACAAATCTATACCTTCAACTCGACCTTCTGCTTTCACATAGTTCGGGTCATTTATTAAAGCTGCATCTACACCTAAATCTTTTAATTCTTGGTCGCTAAATTTATGAATTGACTCTACTCTGTCTCGAAGATTTTGCCAAAATTGCTCGATGTTTTGAGCTTTTGGAAAACAGCCACTCATGCCAATAATCGCTATTTCCAAACCAGTTGTATTATTGAAATATCCTGAATTTTCCATAATTCATTGGGCTGTTAGCCGTTACACTTTCTGTTGTCTTTTTTGTAAAAAACGTTGCTTTAATCTGGCTTTGCCAGCTTCGATTTGTTCATTTAATTCATTGCTTTGATTTTCAAAGCTGTCATCTTCTTCTTGGTTCAAGTATCGAGATATAGAACTGATTGTTGGATATTTAAATAGGTCAGTTATTGCTAAGTCTGGTTTAAAAAGCTCTCGCAGTTTGCTGTAAACCTGAAGCACATTTAGCGAATGCCCGCCAAGGTCAAAAAAGTTATCTTGAATGCCAACTTTCTCCACCTTGAGAATTTTCTGCCAAATATCGGCAATTGTACGTTCCATCTCATTTCGCGGCAATACATAAGCTGTTTCTAGTACTGGGCGAAGATTATCTGGTTTTGGTAAAGCTTTCCTATCTACCTTTCCGCTAGGTGCTAGAGGCAGATTTTCTAGCATCACAAAGGCAGAAGGTAACATGTGGTCGGGTAATTTTTCTTTTAAGAAACTACGCAATTTACTAATACTAGGAACTGGCGATATTTTAGCAACTAGATAAGCAACAATTAATAAGTTACCTGGTTGGTCTTCTTGAACTATGACAACATTTTCACGTACATTCGGATGCTGATTTAAAAATGTTTCAATTTCCCCAAGTTCTACTCGGAAACCGCGAATTTTTACTTGATGGTCAATGCGTCCAAGGAATTCAAGATTTCCATCAGCCAGCCACCTGCCTAAATCTCCAGTTTTATAAATTAAATCCTGACGATTTGGTGGTAACTTCTTTCTATTATCTGAAAAGGGGTTAGGAACAAAACTTAAATTAGTTTTTTCTTGATTTTTCCAATACCCCGCACCGACACCAATTCCCGAAACACAAATTTCTCCCGGAGCGCCAATCGGTAATAGTTGCATTTGCTCATCTAGAACGTAGATATTCAAGTTGGCTAATGGTTTACCAATTGGTACTGTGCGCTGATTTTCAGCAAAAGGCTGGTTAACAATAAATTGAGTAATATCGTCAGCAGCTTCGGTAGGGCCGTAAGCGTTAACAATTTTGATTTCAGGATATATCTGGAGCCACTTATTTACCCAACTTACCGTTACTGGTTCTCCTACAACCATCATCCATTTCAAATCGGGTAATTCTCTTTCATGACTTCCTAACTGGGAGGTATATTCGAGTAAGCCGCCAAATAATGCAGGTACTAATTCAACAACTGTAATTTTTTCTGATTTTAGTGCCTTAAATAGTTTATCAGGAATTCCTACAGTTTCTACATCTACTATTACTGTTTTGCCGCCGATTAAAAGCGGTGCTAAAAATTGCCAAACTGAAATATCTGTGGATGAAGGTGCGCTTTGAAGAAAAGAAAATTCTTCTGTTAGCTGTAACTCATCAAATTGAGCATAAATATGGTTAATTGCCCCATCATGCCTAACAATCGCTCCTTTTGGTAATCCTGTAGACCCAGAAGTATAGAGCATATAAGCTGGGTCAGCAGCATCATTAATAGGTTCTATATTATCATTAGGCAGATGTTCAAAATCTAACTTATTATATATCTTTAATCCTGGGCGATCGCCATCTAATTTCTGACCGTTAACTAAGCTATCTAAACAAATAATAGATGATAGCTGCGAACAACCTTCTGCTAAGTCTGATAAAGCATTCAATAACGAAGCATCTGTAAATAAAAACCTCACTTCGCTATTAGCTAGCATATATTTAATTCGGTTAGGTGGATAAGTACTATCAATGGGTACATAAGCTCCACCTGCCTTGTAGATAGCAAGGATAGCAATGATAAAATTAATATCGCGGTCTTTGAAAATCCCTACAAACTCTCCTTGATTAAGTCCTAATTTCCGCAACAACTCAGCTACCTGATTAGCTTTATGATTTAGTTCTTCATAAGTTAATTGAGTTTGCTCATGAACTACAGCTATATTATTTGGAGTGTGAGATACTTGCTTTTCAAATAATTGGTTTATTGTCTGTTCGACTGGATATTCTTTAATATTGTTGTTATAGTCCTGTAATAATTTGTATCTATCAGAGTCTTTTAATAAAACAACATCAGAAATTTTAACATCAACTTTATTCAGGCAACTTTCTAGAACATTGACATAACATCTGCTCATAAATTTAATATTTTCATCTTCAAACAGATGTTCGCCATATTCTATATCAACACTAATAGTTTCACCATTAACCGTAAAAAAAATTGTAATGTCATTATTGAGTTGGTTTAAGTGGCTTTTTTGATGGATATTTTCTAGTAAAACTACTATATCAAAAATTGGAGAGCGATTGGTAATCGTCGGTATTTCTAATAATCTAATTAATTCATTAAAATCATAATTTTGATGACTATAAGCATCTATGGCAGCATCTTTGACTTGCAAAACAAAATCTTGGAATGAAAGCTGAGGTATAACTTGGGTACGCAAAGGAATCACTTTGCTATTTACGTCATCTGTTCCAATTTTTTCATATACTGGTATGCCAACGATAACATCATTGTTTCGCGTATATTTTGGTAGCAATATTTTAAAGGCAGATAAAAGTATTAAATAAATTGAAAAATAAGAACCTTTCCCAAGTTTAATAATTCTTTGAGATAAATCATTTGATAAGTCAAAGCTGAGAGATTTTTTGCTAGCACTAGGGAATAAAGGTCTTACATAGTCCAGCATTAAATTTGTTTCTGGTAATTCTCCTGATAGTTTATTTATCCAATAAATTTTTTCAGAGAATGTGTCATGCGAGTGTAGATGTAAACCCATAATCTTTTCCTAGTAATCAACTACTTGGCAAATCAACTAATACGTAATACCAATTTTATGTGAAGCTGCACTGAAGAAGTCATGCTCTATTCTTGGCATTCTTGGTGTTCTTGGCGGTTCGTTTTTTTTAATTCTGTCCATCTTCATACAGAATTGGTATAAATCTAATTTGATATACAATCATCAAAGGCTGCTTTGATAATTGAACAACCCTTTTGCAAGCTGCACATATCAATTATTAGAGGTGGCAGAATTTTAAGTACACTATCATTTCTGCCTGCTTTTTCAATGATTAATCCTAGCTCAAAACAACGCGATGCGATACGTTGAGATAAAGTGCGATCGACAAAACTTTTTAAATCAATTCCCCAAATCATTCCAATCCCGCGAATTTCAATTTTTTCACTAATTGATGCTATTTTTTGAGTGAGAAAATTTTTCAAAAAAAGCTCTTTGGTTTTCACATCTTGTTCAAAATCAAAACTTTCTCGATACTCTAGAGCCGCTGTTGCTCCAATAAATGCTAATTGATTTCCTCTAAAAGTACCATTATGTTCGCCCGGTTCCCAGATATCCAACTCTGGCTTAATTAATAATAGCGACATGGGGAACCCATACCCGCTAATTGATTTAGATAGTACTACCATATCGGGAACAATATCTGCTCTTTCAAAAGAAAAGAAAGACCCCGTTCTACCGCAGCCGACTTGAATATCATCGCAGATTAATAAAATATCATTCTCATTACACAACTTTCTTAATCTTTGCATCCAGTCAATGGGAGCGACAATAACTCCACCTTCGGCTTGCACTGTTTCAAAGATTATTGCTGCCGGTTTTTCAATTCCAGAATTAACGTCATTTAAAACCGATTGTATATATTCTATTGTGTCAAAACTCTCCATAAATCCATAAGGATAAGGCATAAATGTTACATTACTTGATGTACCAATTGCGCCTGCTCGAATTCCGACATTACCACTAATTGATAAGCTGCCTAAAGTCATTCCATGATATCCTCCCATAAAGGAGAAAATACCAGGTCTTTTTTTAACTTTTCTGGCTAATTTTAAAGCAGCTTCTACTGCATTTGTTCCTGTTGGGCCGCAAAATTGAATGCGATAATCTAGTTTTTTTGAACTGAGTATGACTTCATCAAACTTCGCTAAAAACTTTTCTTTAGCTGAAGTATACATATCCAGTCCATGTGCAATGCCATCAGCATCTAAATATGAAATAACCCTTTGTTTTATATAATCATGGTTATGTCCATAATTTAAAGCCCCTGCTCCAGCAAAAAAATCAATATATTCTTTCCCTGATTCGGAATAAATTATAGAACCTTTAGCTCTATGAAAGATATCCGGAAAATTATGGCAATAGCTTCTGACGTTAGATTCACGCTTTTCAAATATGTTCATGAGATTTTTAGATTTGAATTACAAACCGAGCGTATACTTCTTAAGAAACATAATTGAGATAAGATTTATAGAATTTGAAAATTATTTGAGGAGGTACTTTAAATACTAAACCCATCGTTAATAACCAGTTGTAATATAAATTTTGAACTGGCATCCCTTTTTTAATAGCTGCTAAAGCAGTTAAGGAACTTTTTTGAGTATGCCAATCGATATTGAAAGAAATTGACATATCTAAACTTCTAACATGATGCAGCGTTCCAGGAGGCATATATAAAATCTCCCCAGGATTGACAATAAATGTAATCGGTCTAGCACTTTTGTAATCAGGATATTTATTAAAATCTGGATTTTCTGGATTAACACTAAACCATCTCCAGCCTTGGCGATAACAATATTTGGCATCTTCAGCTAATAAGATGGTAAATTGTTTGCGTCCGGCAATTTGGAAAAAGATATTGTTAGTGAGAAGACAATCAAAATGTAGCGGTGTAATACTGTTAGAACAACCTAAAAAAAACTGGCAGTAACGCCACCACTTGTACCAATACCATTCAGGCAAATATTCAAAAGGAAATGGTTTAACGTCCTCTATTAGTGAAGGAATTAAGCTAAATAAAGGTAAGTCATGGCAATATGGTGGTAGAGGACAATTTTCACTATCTTTTTCATAGCTTTCTATTAGCTCTATATATTTTTTCATCGTCAAACGGCATATTTCGATTTCCTTATTGCTAAATCTCTTGGCATAAATATTTAGAGATGGAGAGATTTTTTTTAAGTATTTTAAAGACCAATTATCAAACCCACTCCAATTGGAAATTACTCCAGAAATTATGACTGGTTTACCTAGTTCAACATAACTTTTTTTGAATTCATCACTTGAGAGCTTATATCTTCTTTCTATTGCAGAGGAAATAATCATGCTTTAATACCTTAAAATGTTGCAGCTAATTGCCAATCAAATGATGCTTCTTTTTCTAAAGCAGTTAATATTTGCTGTTGTTGTGGTGTCGAAAGTGATAGTTCTTTGATTGGAACGCCAGGATTATTGATAATTTCTTCGAGAAGTACTTGAAAATCTCTAATTATCCCAGTAATTGTAGGAATATCAAATCTAGAAGCATTGTATGAAATTGCTACTATAATTTCTGATTCGGGATAGATAACTAAATTCAGAGGATAGTTGTTTCTGTAATAGGTTCCAGTCGGTTCAAATTCTATATCGCCTTTCCAATTTCTGACAAATTGGCTAACAGGAAGGTTCTCAACTACAACAATTGTTTCAAAGAAAGGTAAATTTCGAGGTACTTCACTCCAGCCTTGAATTTGTGTTAGGGGAGTATATTCATGATGCCGTGCTTCTACTAATTGGGTCTGAAAATATTGTAGCCATGACAACACTTGTTGGTTAGGATTTAACTTGACATTAATTGGTAAGGTATTTATAAACATACCAACCATTGTATGTACGTCGGCTAAGTCTACTGGTCTTCCTGTAACAGTACATCCATACATGATATTGTCACGACAAGTGTAACGGCTCAGAAGAATAGACCAAATTCCATGAACTAATGTGGCAAGAGTTAGACGATTTTTTGTAGCAAAAGATAGCAGCGTTTTTGTAGTTGCTTGTGATAATTGAATTTTTTCTTCGTCATACCTTTCTTTTTGGTCAGGTAGTTGGTTATTTTCTATATAAGTTAAGGGAGTTGGTACTTTTACTCCTTGTAGTGCTTGCCGCCAATAACTTTCGGTCTTAGCTATATTTTGTTGCTGTAACCAGTCGATATAATTCCTAAAAGGACGCGCTGGCGGTAAGTTAGCTTGTTTGGATTCACAAAGTGCTGCGTAAATTTGTAGGCATTCTTCTAATATTATCGGAGTTGTCCAACCGTCTATAATTATATGATGATTACTCCAAATAAATTCATAGCAATCATCAGCAAGACGAATGAGAGAGAGACGCATTAAACATGGTTGGGAAAAGTCAAAACATAATTGGCGATCGCTCTCTAAAAATAACTTCAATTTCTTTTGTTGTTCTGCTTGCTCAATACCACGCCAATCATATTGATTTAGACTAATTTTTACTTGTTTATAGACAACTTGTAATGGATTATCAATGTCTTCCCAATAAAATCCTGTACGCAAAATAGTATGTCTATCTACTACTTGCTGCCATGCTTGTTCAAAAGCCTCTATATTTGGATGCCCATGTAAAGTTAAGGTGTGGTGGAAAAAATATAAGGCTGATTCTTTCGCATACAAACAATGGAATAGCATTCCCTTTTGAACTGGTGTAAGTTCATATATATCTTCTACATTTTCTGGTTTCATTATGCTTTTTTCTCACTTAATCGGTTGATTTTTGCGAACAATTTGTCTAAGTCTTGTTGGTTCAAGTTAGCTCTGGGAAAATCAGAGGGTGTATATTTTTCTGCTCGCTGCTGAGTCGGTGTAAGATAAACCTCTTCATCTTTGAAATCATTTTGCTTAGTCTCATTTAAATTTGCTGCTATTACTAATTCAGCAATAGTTTGGTGTAGAAACATTTGTTGAGAAGTTAACTTGAGGCCTAATTGGTTAGCTTTGGCAACAATTTGAATTGTAATAATTGAGTCTCCTGCCAACTCAAAGAAGTTGTCATGAATACCCACCTTGTCAATTCCCAAAAATTGTTGCCAAATATCCGCTAGAGTCTGCTCGATTTCGTTACGGGGAGCAACATAAGCATTTGCTAAGTTCGGACGTGGATGCCTATATTCGGCAGAATTTGTTTTTGATGTCTCCGATAAAATACTTAAATCTTGGTCTACATAATTGAAAGAATTATTCTGTTCAATTACTTGTTGAAAGTCTTGGGTTGAGACAACAACACGAGGCAAACCACTTAACAAAATACGATTAAAAGCTTCAGCACCTTCTTGAGGTAGTATTCCTTTTTTAATTTCTTCTTCACGTTGCAGCTTTAATTGTTCTGGTAGTGTTGTCTCTACTGCCATCCCTACTTCTTGCCAAGTATCCCAATTGATTGACACTGTGAATTCGTCAGATTGAGAAGCACGATAATTTGCATAAACATCTAGAAATGCATTGGCGGCACAATAATCTACCTGTCCAAATTCACTCAAGATAGAACTTTGGGATGAACAAAGTACCAAGAAATCTAAAGTAATATTTTTGGACTTTAAAATCTGTTCTAATACTAATGTGCCCTTGACTTTTGCTGCGAAGACACTGTTTGCTACATCCTCTGTTTTGAGTTGAATCATGCCACCGCCAGCAATACCCGCTGCATGGATGACGCCATTAATTTGACCAAATTTTTCTAAAGCTTCACTAATAGCTACCTGCATTTTTTCGTAGCTGGCGACATCAGTACTTTTAATCTCAATTTCCGATCCTAATTTTTCAAGTGCTAACATTTTTTGTATCTTGCGGCTAACAAAATCTTGACGATCGTGAGTTTCTAGCCATTGTTGCCATTGCGATCGCTCTGGTAATCCCTTCCTACCAATTAAAATTAACTTAGCTTGTACTGTCTTCGCTAAATGTTCCGCCAGCACCAAACCTATACCGCCAAGTCCACCAGTAATTAAGTAAACTCCTGCTTTTTTTAACTTAGCTTTACCTGGGATATTTTCATCTAAACGTACATTTTCAAAGGTTGGAATCCAGCGATAATATCCCCGATAAGCAACAATATTTTCGGTTTGCTTGGTTGTTACTTCTGTAATCAGATATTTGGCAAATTTATGGGTGATTTGAGCAGTAGGAATTATGACATCAATAAGAGAGCAATGAATATTTGAATATTCTTTAGGAATTACCTTACAAGCACCCAATATCGTTGATTTCTCTGGGCGTAGCTTTTCATCGCCGATGACATTATATAAATTATTAGTTACAACTTTTAACTTTAAATAATCACTGATATTTTGCTTTCCTAATGCCTGCGCCAAATACAACAAACTCCAAAAGCCGAGCTTCTGACAACTTTCAAAAGTAGGTAAACTATCATTTGGTGTAATGCTCCAAAAATGAGCGATCGCATTTGGAATCAAACTTTGCTTTTGCAGTGCTTTAAACAAAGTATCGTAATCATTTTTTTGTTGCGGGTTAATAGTATATGTATATTTGTTGCTCTGAGTAAATTTATCAGCAACTCTAACTATAATTACATCTTGACTTTGCTGTTCGAGTTGTTTGGTAACTGCATTGCCAACTCCATAGTCATCTATAAAAACTAACCAGCAGGTATTTTTTTCAATTGGTTGGAATAATTCAATTGGTGTAGATTGTTTCCAGCTTGGGATATAAAACCAATCAGCAATATTTGGCTTTTTACCTAATGATTTTGGCGATATTGTTGATAACGCAGTTTCAGAATTAGCCTCAATCCAATAACGCTGACGCTCAAAAGGATAAGTAGGCAAAGGAATGTGTTTGCGTTGCTCACAAGCATAAAAGCCCGCCCAATTTATCGGTAATCCTGCTAACCAAAGCCGAGAGAGAGTATTAAGCAAAAATGCCACATCAGAAACTTGCTCTTGAGGATGCCGCAGCGAAGTTAGCACCATAGTTTGTGAAGCTAACTGTCGTTTAGTTAGGGTAGTTAATGTGCGTCCCGGGCCGATTTCTAAAAATATTCGCTCTGGTTGTTGCAGCAGTTCAGCAATTCCTTCGTTAAACAATACCGCTTGTCGTAAATGTTTAGTCCAGTAGTTAGGATCGGTTGCTTGGTCTGCCGTAATCCAAGTTCCGGTAACATTAGAAACAAAAGGAATTTGAGGTGCTTTCAGATTGACTTTTCTAACGTGTCGCACAAATGGCTCTAAAATCGGCTCCATCATTTGAGAATGGAAAGCATGAGACATATGCAGACGGCGACAATCTATACCTTGCTCAGTCAATTTATTTTGTAATATTTCTATGGCATTTGTAGCACCAGAAACCACACAAAGAGATGGTGTATTACTCGCTGCTAAAGAAAGTTCTGAACCCAACATTGGTTGTATTTGTTGAGCAGAAATAGAAACAGAAAGCATCGATCCAGGTTCGAGATTTTGCATTAATTGTCCGCGAATTGCGACTAAAGTCAGTGCCTCTTCTAAAGAAAAAACACCAGAAATACAAGCCGCTACATACTCGCCAATGCTGTGACCAATCATCGCTTGTGGATGCACGCCCCACGACATCCAAAGTTTAGCTAGGGCATATTCAATTACAAATAATGCAGGTTGGGTTAAGGAAGTTTGTTTAAGTTTTTCTTCTGTAGTTCCTAATGTTGTGGGATAAAGTATATCCTTAAGATTTAAATTTAAATGCGATTGGAAAAATTCACAACAATCATCAATTTGTTGCCGAAATATTGATTCTGTTTCATATAATTCCCGTCCCATGTTGACATACTGCGCTCCCTGTCCGGGAAACATGAATACAATTGGATGGTTACGGGTTTCTGAACAACTGCTAAAAACTCCTTGTTGATCTGGCGCTGTTAGTGTTTTTATTGCATCTGAAATATTCTGACATAACAACACTCGACGATGGTTAAAATTTCGGCGACCAACTTGCAAAGTATAAGCTACATCGGCAATATTGATTTGAGGATGCTGTGCCAAATAATTAGCAAGATTACTTGTAGCAGATTCCAATGCTGTTGGAGTTTTGGCAGAGATAGTCAATAAATGCCAGGGACGAGAAATACTTCCTTGGTTTGTAAAAAGTGGAGCTTCTTCTAATATTACATGGGCATTAGTACCGCCAATACCAAAAGAACTAACCCCTGCACGTCTAGGATATTTATCTGCTTTCCATTCAGAAAGTTTATTGTTGACATAAAAAGTGCTGTTGGCGAAATCGATTTGAGGATTTGGTTTCTCAAAATGCAAGCTGGGAGGAATTTGTTTGTGTTTGAGAGCTAAAACTGTTTTAATTAAACCTGCAACACCAGCGGCTGCATCTAGGTGCCCAATATTTGTTTTTAAAGAACCAATTGCACAGAAATTCTTATTTTTTGTACTACTTTGAAATGCTTGCGTTAGTGCAGCAATTTCAATCGGATCTCCTAAGGAAGTTCCTGTCCCGTGAGCTTCAATATAAGTGATTGTTTCTGGTTCTACTTCTGCAACAAATTGAGCGGTTTTAATAACTTTGGCTTGACCTTCTATCCGGGGTGCTGTGTAGCTAACTTTGTTTGAACCGTCGTTATTAATGGCAGAACCTTTAATCACAGCATGAATAAAATCTCCATCATTTAATGTATCTTCTAATCTTTTTAATACAACGATTCCCACACCTTCTCCACTTACGGTTCCCTGTGCTTTAGCATCAAAAGCACGGCAATGTCCGTCAGGAGATTTAATACCTCCCTCTTTATATAAATAGCCAGTTTTTCTTGATGCACTGATAGAAACGCCACCAACTAAAGCAATATCACATTCACCGTTGAGCAAACTTTGGCAGGCTAAATGTACTGCTACTAATGAACTCGAACAAGCTGTTTGAACTGCATAACTAGGCCCAGTTAAATTAAGTTTGTAAGAAGTACGTGTAGCCAGATAATCTTTATCAGCAGCAATTGTTAGCTGATGTTCGTCTATTGAGTTTCTAATATTTTGATTAAAATAAATGTTTAGTAAATAACCGCTTAAGTTAGAACTAGCAAAAACACCTATGGCACCATTATAGGTTTCCGAATTATATCCAGCGTTTTCCAACGCTTCCCAAGCACACTCTAAAAAAATTCGGTGTTGGGGATCGGTCATTTCTGCGTCTCTGGGATTAAAACCAAAAAAGGCAGCGTCAAAAAGTTCTGCATCTTCTAAAATAGCATTGGCTTTCACATAATTGGGATTACTAATAAGTTCTGAATCTACTCCTGATGCTAATAGTTCTTCGTCACTAAAAAAAGAAATTGACTCTACACCATTTTGGAGATTATGCCAAAATTCATCAAGATTTTTTGCCCCAGGAAATCTTCCTGTTAATCCGATAATTGCAATTTCTGAACCGTTATTAGAATAAGTTTCAGTTGGACTATTCATAATTTATAAATTCCTTAATTATTTTCAACTGATTTAAGTTTTTGCAAACGTTTTCTTTGTTGCGCTTTACCAGCTGAAATTTTCTCTGTTTGGATCTCAGTTTCCTGTAAAGATACTGTTTTATTTGTAGATGAGCTTAAATACTCCGCTAAAGAATTGATGGTGGGATATCTAAACAAATCAAGGGTTGATAGTTCTGCATTTAATATTTCCTGCAATTGGCTGTGAACTGTAACTAAAAGTAATGAATGACCGCCAATTTCAAAGAAATTATCGTGAATACCTATTTTTTCAAGATTTAAAGCTTTCTGCCAAACTGAAGCTATTGTTTTTTCTACTTCAGTTTGTGGTACCACATAAGCAACTTCTAATTCTGGGCGTAGGGCATCTGGCATTGGCAATGCTCGACGGTCTACTTTGCCATTAGATGTTAGTGGAAACGCTTCTAATATCATAAAGCCTGTTGGTATCATATGGTCAAGCAATTTATTTTGTAAGAAGCGCCGCAGTTCAGAAATTGTTATTGTTTTGTCTGGATGAAGAGTTATATAGGCTGTTAAATTTTGATTTCCTGGTTTATCCTCCCGAACGATCCCTACACTTGCAGATACTGATGGATGCTGATTGATAACGGCTTCAATTTCTCCTAATTCAACACGGAAACCCCGGATTTTTATTTGGTTATCAATTCTACCTATATACTCAATATCTCCACTCGGTAAAAAGCGAACTAAATCGCCAGTTTTGTAAAGGCGATCGCCTTGTTGTTTGCTAAAGGGATTGGGAATAAATTTCAGTGCTGTTAATTCAGGTTGATTTAAATAACCCCTAGCTAATCCAATTCCGCCAATGTGTAATTCACCCGCTACACCTGTTGGTACTGGTTGCAAATATTGGTCTAAAATGTACAGTTGAGTATTAGCGATCGGTTTACCAATGGGTATGGAACCTGAAGTATGTTTTCCTATTGGAACTTGATAAATACAGCAGCCTACTACCGTTTCTGTAGGGCCGTATTCGTTTACTAATATCGTATCTGGGGCTATATCTTGCCAAAAAGTAATGCTTTCGGCTAATAAATTTTCCCCACCAATAATAAAAGCTCTTGTTTTATTTACTATCTCTTCTTTGGATAACTGTTGTTTCAGCAAATCCAAGTGTGCGGGGGTTATTTTCACCAAACTTAAATTCGAGCTTTTCTTTAAAGCTTGAGAAAGTGTTTCGATTCCTTGTTCTTCTGATAATAACTCTGCTGTGCGGCCGACTAATAAAGGTGATAACAGACTGGTGATAGTTAAGTCAAAACCCAGAGGTGAGTGAACTACAGTTCCTACTCCTTGTTCTACTGTATATCTTTGAGTAGCCCAACAGAGGTAATTAACTAATCCTTGATGGGGAATTAGAGTTCCTTTAGGTTTACCAGTGGAGCCAGAAGTGTAAATAACATAAGCTAAATTTAATGTAGTCGCTGTAGTAATTGGGTTATCAATTTTTTGTTGGTTTATAGTTCCCCAATCGCTATCAAGACAAATTACTTTAATTTCATTTGTAGCTAAATCTGCCATTAAATGCTGTTGAGTCAATAGCACTAGCATTTGAGAATCATTTAGGATAAAAGCCTTTCTTTCTAAGGGATAGTTAGGCTCGATCGGTACATAAGCACCACCCGCTTTTAAGATACCTAAAAGTGCAATTAACATTAAGTGCGATCGCTCTACACAAATCCCCACCATTACATCCGGTTTAACACCTAATTTTTGTAGGTAATGAGCTAGCTGATTCGCACGATTATTTAATTCCCGGTAGGTAAATTGCTGATTTTGATAAACAACAGCAATGTTGTCTGGCGTGCGTTCTACTTGTTCTGCAAAAAGTTGATGAAAACATTTGTTTGCTGGGAAAGCAGTTTCTGTATTATTAAACTCAACCAACAGTTTTTGTCGTTCAATATCGCTGAGTATTTCTAATTGACTTAGCAGTGCATTTGGAGCGTTAATTGCATTTTCTAAGAGAGTAGAAAATTGTCCTGATAATCGTTCGATATCTTCTGGCAAGAATAAGTCTGAATCATATTGCCATTCAGCGTGAAGAGAATTTTCAGTACGTAGAAACGATAATTTTACTTTGAACCTGCTAAAACAAACATATTGCTGTATTAGAGAAAATTTAACTGTACTTGTAGTCAATATTTGTCGATTTTGCTCTATAAACTCAAAGCAAAAGGGCAAGACTAATCCTGAAATTAATTCCCAATTAAAGCAATCTTGCCATTCATAAGCTTGATTTTGATTCAAACTAATTTGCTCTAAAGCTTCGCTAAACTTTAAATTACCTTGCAGATAGCAATCCACTGGCACATATTTGGCAAGTAGTCCCAGCATTGCTTGGAGTTCTTCTTCCGATCTCCCATCGCAATAAGTACCAACAACCATACTTGGTACATTAGTCAAACGCCATAATAGTATTTGCCAGCATGTTAGTAATAATGATGATTCAGTAGTATTAAATTTTTCGGCGATCGCATTTATTTTAGCTATCAGTTGAGGCGGAATTATCTGACTAAAAATTTGTGGTTTAAATTCAGTTTTCTCAGAAAATACATTTTCATTTGGTAGTTTCAAGCTAAAAATATGGTTAATATCTTTTTCTCGCCAATATTTTCTACCAATTTCTGCTTCTTCTGACTCTAATAATTCATTCTGCCAGTCTGAAAAAACAATGTATTGCACTGGCTCATTATCATATAAATTCCCAGTGTAAGCGCGAGCTACTTCTGCTAATAAATTACTGAGTGAATTTGGATCTGCGTAGAATGCAGGTAATTTTAACAGTAATACATATCTAGATTCTGATAAAGTAGCTAAAGATATTTGTAATGATGATTTTTGTAAGTCAAAATTTTGCTGTTTAATAGATTCAACTAGTAATTCAACAGTATTATTTTGTTCTTCTGGTGGAATTGCTCTAAAGTCATGCTCTTTTATTAACAAATCACTGCTGTTTTCAATCACTTGTAGCGGAATATTCATTCCTGGTAAGCAGTGAAAACTCGTGCAAAGGATTTGATGTCTATTGATAATAGTTTTGAAGGCAGTCTTCAACGTCTCTATATTTAAATTACCTGTAATTTCCACCGCACTAAATGAATAATAACTAAGGCTATTGTTCTCTTGTTGTAATAGCCATAAATGTTTTTGTTGTGGTGAAAGTTGAAAACCGTGGATTACTTGATTATTCATGATACAGTTAATTTTTTAAACGAACCGCACAGACGCTGAGAACACAGAGAGATAATTTATTAAAAATAATGCTGAAAAGGTTCGCCCATTGCAGTTAAAATTTTTCTCGAACCAGAGTAGGGATTACGGGCGTGGGCTGTCAACATATTATCGAGCATTAATATATCCCCTTTTTGCCAAGGATAAACAATCATTTCTTGTTGATAAGCTTCACGAATTTCTGCAATAATTGAGTCTTCAATGGGAGAACCATCGCCATAAAAAGTGTTGTAAGGTAAATCTTCTTGTGTAAACTCGCTGAAAAATTTATCTAGAAATTGTGTTTGCAAACTCGATACATGCCAAAAAACAATGTGGTTAAACCAAACCATTTCACCTGTTTTTGGGTGTTTTGCTATGGCTGGACGGACTTGACGAGTTCTTAAACGGTTGTTATCTTTCCACTCAACTTCAATACAAGCATTACGACAATATTCTTCCATCACAGTTTTGTCTGTTGTGTGATAGACTTTTTGCCAAGGTAAACCAAATCCATCTCCATAATTGCGAACTAACATCCAGCCTTTTTCTTGAAAGCGTTCTCTAATGCGAGGATGAATACGTTGAAATACTTTTCTCACATCAGCAATTGGAGTTTCTCCTCCTTCGCTTGCAGGTTCTATGCAACAAAACCATATCTTCATCGGATAGGTATTGGCATAGGATGATTCATTATGTAAGGCAATAGTTTGGTCAGCAGGAAATTCAGTAGAAGTATAAACTTTCTCGCTTAATTTAGTACGAGGTGTGGAAGATTCTGTGTAAGGCATTAATTGAGGACATACGGCACTAACGAATTGTTCAAAATCCTCTTTTTGATTAATAGCAAAACCTCTAAATAAAATTCCTCCATATTTAAATAAGTTATTGATGATAAATTCTTGATTCTTTTCAGCCCAATTTGGCAAATTTAAATCGCTGAATTTAGGCGAAATAACCAGAGGAAGTTTACCTCCAGACTCTAAAAAAGATTCTGTAATTAATTGTTCTGGCGATAAGTTAATTACTTTAGGTTTAGGTTGCGATTTAAATGCTTTAAATTTTTGACTGCGGGCTTGTTTAAATTCTTCTTGTTTTGCCTCTTGCCTTTGCTTGTCTGCTGCTGCCAATATTTCTTTTATGCCTGCAAATTTAATATTAGGTTGAGTAACAACGGCACGCAAAATTATTTCATAATCTGTAATAAATTTAGCGATCGCAGTAGCGTTAAATAAGTCTGTGCTATATTCCAAACTACCACTTAACCCTTGTTCAGTTTCCCACATAGTAAGTAGTAAATCAAACTTAGCTGTGCCATTGTCAATGTGTTCGACAATTTTCAACTTCAAGCCTTGAAGTTCTAGTGGAAGTGTTGGAGCATTTTGGAGAACAAACTTAGATTGAAACAGAGGTGTACGGCTCAAATCTCGTTCTGGTTTCAAAGCTAATACTAACCGATCGAATGGCATATCTTGATGTTCGTAAGCAGCCAATGTCACCTCACGAACGCGTTTCAATAATTCCTGAAAAGTTGGATTACCTGCCAGGTTAGTACGTAATACTAATTGATTAACAAAAAAACCAATAATATTTTCTGTTTCTGGGTAATTACGGTTAGCAACATCAGTACCGATAACAATATCATCTTGCTTTGTACAGTAATGTATTAAGCTTTTAAATGCTGCCAATAGAGTCATAAATAGAGTGACTTCTTCCTTACGGCTTAATGCTTTAATTTCTTCACAAAGTTCTTTTGATAGTTTTAGATGTTGTGTACTACCGCGAAAAGTTTGGATTTCAGGACGGGGATAGTCGGTAGGTAATTCCAGTAGGGGTAAGTTAGCAAGTTGCTGTTTCCAATAAGATAAATGTTTCTCCATCACTTCTCCTTGCAGCCACTGATTTTGCCAGTAAGCGAAGTCTGCATATTGAATTGGCAATTCTGCTAAAGATAAAGGTTCTTTTTTGCTGAAAGCTGCATAAAGCGCAGATAATTCACGAATAAGTACGCCAATTGACCAACCATCAGAAATAATGTGGTGCATTACTAACACTAATACATAAGACTCTTCAGCTAAACGCAATAAATTAACTCGCAGCAATGGACTTTTAGTTAAATCAAAAGGGCGTTGGGCTTCTTCCAAAATTGACTGCTGTACCGTAACAAATTGCTTTTGTGGTGAAATTTCACTTAAATCTATGATTGGCACAGAAATAGGAACAGATGAAGCGATTATTTGTACGGGATTTCCATTTACTTTTTTAAAGCTAGTCCGTAATACTTCTTGGCGGCGTAAGAGTTCTTTAAAAGTTTGCTCTAAAGCACTTATATCTAAACGTCCGTTCAGGTAAACGGCAGCGGGCATATTATATGTAGAACTTCCTCTTTCCAATTGTTCTAGAAACCACAATCTTTTTTGAGCAAAGGATAAAGGTAGTTCTTTGTCTCGTGAAACTCGTTCAATTGGTGGTAGTGAGTTGATATCTAGCTGTTTTGCCTCAAGGTTTTTGGCTAATTTTGCGATTGTTGGTAGTTCAAAAATTCGCCGTATTGGCAATTCGATATCAAGATTTTTATTAATACGAGATATCACTTGAGTTGCTAGAAGTGAGTGCCCGCCTAACTCAAAAAAGTTGTCGTTTATTCCTATCTGCTGTAAGCCCAGTACTTCCATCCAAATCGTCACTAATTGTTTTTCCATAGCGGTTTGAGGTGCAACAAAGTTTTCCTCAAATTCTGGAAGTACTTTATCAAGTGCGGGTAGCGCCTTACGGTCAACTTTACCATTAGGTGTTAGCGGTAGTGCCTCTAAAATTACAAAATTTGTTGGCATCATGTAGCTTGGTAATTTTGACTCCAAAAAGCTACGCAGTTCAGAAACTATTAATGTTTCTTGGCTTTCAGGGACTAAATAAGCGACTATTCTTTTAGAATCTAATGAATCTTTACGTACTACAACTACGGCTTCTCGGACTGCGGAATGTTGGGTGAGGAGTGCTTCAATTTCTCCTAATTCAATACGAAAACCACGGACTTTTACTTGGTGGTCAATTCGACCAATGTACTCTATTTCTCCATTTGCTAAATAGCGGGCTAAATCTCCTGTTTTATACAAACGCGTAGCTTTTTCACTAAATGGATTTGGTATAAATTTCTCTGCTGTCAAGTCGGGACGGTTGAAATAACCTCGTGCAAGTCCGTCACCACCGATATGTAATTCCCCTGGTACGCCTACAGGAACTAACTGATTGTATTGGTCTAAAATGTAAAGTTGCGTATTAGCGATCGCGCCACTAATCGGTATAATTTTCCTATCAGTTTCTACCTCAGATGCAGCTGACCAAATCGTAGTTTCTGTAGGGCCATACATATTCCACAAACAAACACACCGATGCAATAATTGGTTGGCTAAATATCCAGGTAAAGCCTCTCCTCCACAGAGAATTTTTAATAAATCATTCCCACTCCAGCCTGCTGTTAAAAGTAATTGCCAAGTTGCTGGTGTCGCTTGCATAACTGTTGCTTTTGAGTCTGTTAGTTTTGCTGACAATTGAATTCCGTCCGAGGCTATTTCCCGACTAGCAATAACTAAACATCCACCAACTATAATTGGCAGGAAAAGTTCTAAGGCAGCAATATCAAAAGCATAAGTCGTAACTGCCAGTAAAGTATCATTTTCGGTTAATCCCGGCCTTTGCTTCATGGAGTACAAAAAGTTGCTCAAAGCGCTGTGAGGAATTTGTACGCCTTTCGGTTTGCCTGTGGAGCCAGATGTATAGATGACGTAAGCTAGGTTATTAGTAGTTAGTTCAGAAAATAAATTCTCCTGACTTTGTTGTGCAATCTTCTGCCAATGTGCATCTAAACAAACAACTTGGGTTTTTTGTTGCGGTAGTACTTCTAAAAGCGACGTTTGAGTTAATAATACTGGAGCTTGAGTATCTTCTAAAATAAATGCTAATCGTTCCTTTGGATAACTCGGATCTAGCGGAATGTATGCTCCGCCTGCTTTGAGTACCGCTAATAATCCGATAAGCATATTCAGGGAACGTTCTACACAAATCCCTACCAAAACTTCCGGCTTTACTCCCAGTTGTTGTAAATAATGCGCTAATTGATTCGCTCTGGCGTTGAGTTCGCCATAGGTTAATTGCTCGTTTTCAAATACTGCTGCTACTGCATCAGGTGTTTTTTCTACTTGCGCTTCAAATAACTGATAAATGCACTTTTGAGGATAATCAACTTGGGTATTATTCCAATCTATCAACAATTGGCGATGTTCTTGTGCAGTCAGCAACGGCAAGTCTTTAATACGCTGTTGCTGGCTGGCTGTCATACCCAATAATAATGTACAAAAATGCCCCAACGTCCGAGCAATTGTACTTGATTCAAACCGAGAGCTTTCATAGAAAATTTCTAATAATAATTCTGAATCCACCTTCACCGAAACAGTGAGTGGATAATGAGGATGCATAAAACTACAAATATTAGATATTTTTAAATTGCTGACTTGTTCTAGTTTAGAAAAATCTGTTTGGTAATTCTGAAAATTAACTATACTTTCAAACAAAGGTTGCCCAGTTGGTATATCACTCCACTTTTGAATTTTGATTAATGGGCATTGCTCATACTGGCGCGTTTCATTTTGCTGTATTTGCAGTTGCTTTAACCAAGAGATAAGAGATTCTTCTGGATTTACACGCACTCGCAGTGGCAAAGTGTTGATTAACACCCCCACCATTGATTCAGTTTCAGCTAAATTACCTCGACCAGAAACAACAGTTCCAAAAACAACATCGTTCTCGCCACTGTAACGACTCAAGAGAATAGCCCATGTGCCCTGTATTAAAGTATTTAAAGTTAGCTGTTCCCGTCGTGCAAAAGACTGCAATGCTAATGTTTCGGTTGTTGATAGTTTAATTTGCTGTTGTTTATATTCTTTATTTTCATCAGGCAAATTACTAGAGGTGTAGTCTACACCCAAAGGAGTATTTACTGTAAACTGTTGCAAATACTGTCGCCAGAAAGTCTCACTTTTGGAGAGATTCTGCTGTTGTAGGTAAGCTATATAATCTCGGTAAGGACGAGGTTTTTTTAAAGATAAATTTTGATTCGAGCTAAATGCTTTGTAAAACGCAAAAACTTCATCCATCACCAAAGATGAAGACCACCCATCCAGTAACAAGTGATGTTGACTCCAAATAAATTCATAGTTGTTTTCGGCTAATTGAATCAGAGTTAACCGCATCAACGGTGCTTGGGAAATATCAAAACTGCGCTGTTGTTCTGCGGCTAAAAAACTTTCGATACGCTTTTGCTGCGTAATATTTTCAATTTCACGCCAATCTTGTTTCTCCCAAGGCAACTGAACTTGCTTGTGTACAATCTGAGCAGGTTCTTTTAAACCTTCCCAAACAAAAGACGTTCGCAAAATCGCGTGACGTTCTAGCAATTGTTCCCAAGCTTGCTTAAATGCTGAAATATTCAGTTCTCCTTGGATATTACAACTGAAAACTTCGCAATAAACTGCTGAGTCTGGGGCATAAAGGCTGTGAAATAATATGCCCTGCTGGATCGGAGAAAGTGGATAAAAATCTTCAATATTTTTCATTTTATTAATATAAAATTATTTTTATAATTTCGTAGGATCGTCAATTTTCGGAAAAAATAAACCTAATTCATGGGCTGAATCTATACCGATTTCTTGTAAAAATTCTGGTCTTAATACATTGTTCTCCATCACATTTCCTGGTTGCGTATTATTTCCTTTATAAATAAAAATTTGATTGCGATAAAAATGCATACCAACAATATGTTCATCGAAATAATTAGGTAAATATCCAGGATGGAAAAATTCCTGATGGCTTAAACAGTCAACTAGTCTTTTAAAAAAATTCATCATGGTTTTGGGGTCGTATAAATCTAAGCTTCCCCCATATTGCGACCATTCGGGAGGCTCAGTATCGTCCGAGAACTTAGACCAATTTTCGTAACTAGGTATATAAGAAGTATGAGTATCTTCAATAATATAAATTCCACCATCATTAAGTTCTGGAAAGAGAACTTTGAATGTTTTAATTACATGGTCATTATGATGACTACCATCATCAATTATAATGTCTAATTTTCCTGTTTCTTCGACAACTTTTTTCAAAAAAGCCTCATCCTCTTGGCTTCCTTGAAAAATTTTAATTCTGTCTGACTCTAAAGCTGTTTTATCTACAATATCAATACCATAAATCAGACTATTAGTAAAATAATTCTTCCACATTCTTAAAGATTCGCCACCAGAATATGGATCGTCAGCATAACCACCGGATACGCCAACTTCGAGACCACCTATACCTATTTCCAGAATTTTTAATTTTTTAGTTCTTAAAGGTGCAAAATGAAATTGATAATGCTGACCAAACAAATGAGGATTCCATTTACAGTCATACAATGGTAATAATTTACTTAAATCCTTACGGTGGAGAAATAGCATTAACTGATAATATAAATTTGAGAAAATTGTTTGATCTAGTTTCACTACGATCGCTCCTATAAATCATGAGTAAATATTGTGAAAAAATTTTAAGAATTATCAATTTTTGCCAAAATATTATCAATATCAGCCTGACTCCACTGGCTAGACTGAAATTCTGCAAAATCAGAAGGTGTGTAATTTGTTAATCCAGAAGATTGACAATCATTAATTAGCGATCGCAAAGTTTCTACAAAGTCTTCAGTTAATTTTTTAACTGTCTCTGTTTGATGCATATTTGTGCTATAAATCCAATCAACTTTTAGTTGATTATCAACAATCAAACCATTAATTTCTAATAAATGGCTGCGCTTTCCTTGCAAACTAACAACATGTCCGCAAGATTTTTGAGATAGCTTCCACAAAGAAGATTTTGGCAAGGTTTCTTCCAAGTTACCAAGGTAAAGGAAAATAATTTCTGCTGGCTGTAATAAACGTATTTTTTCAGTAACGATTAAATCATCACTCAAATATCGCAGCACGCCATAGCCAAGACCTTGATTTGGAAAATTCCGTAGTTGCTCTTTCACTAATTTTAATGCTTCCCCTGGCCGATAAGTTTCCTCAAAATCTAAAAATGCAGGAGCAATATTAGTGAACCAACCGACAGTCCGAGCTACGTCTATATCATCAAAAATTACCTCTCTTCCATTTCCTTCTAAATCAACCAACAGTGATTCTGTTCCAGTCCATTTACTAATTACTTGTCTTAAGGCAAATAATAAAATTTCCTCCATTTGAACTCGATAGGTTACTGTCACTTCTTCTAGTAGTCTTTGGGTTTCGGTAACACTCAGTGTTATTGATATCGTGTCTGCCGATGCTACAGTGTTTGACCCTTGTGGATAATCTACGGGTAACGGTGATACCGACTCACGAGAAGCTGACAACCAATAAACTTCTTCCCATTGCAACTCTGTAGATTTGGCATATTTAATTAAGCGTTCCGCCCACTGTTTGAAGGAGGTTGTTTTGGCTGGCAATTGAATTAGCTTGCCTTCATTTAACTGTTGGTATGCTGTTTCTAAATCATCAAGTAAAATTCGCCAAGAGCCAACATCAACTACTAAATGATGAATCGCAAATAATAATCGTTGAGGTTGCTTAGTTCCTAAGTCAAAAAGAGCAATCTGTAAAAGTGGCCCTGATGAAAGATTCAGAGATGCTTGCAACTGATTAGCAGCTGATTCAAAAGCAGATTCTTGCAACGAATCTGGTACTGCCGACAAATCTATTTGCACAAAGGGCACAAATTCATCAGGAAGTATATTAATCTGCTGGACGCCAGATTCATTTTCGACGTAACGTAAACGCAAAGCATCATGATGTACGAGCAAATATTGTATTGCCTGGGTCAATAAAGCTGGAACAATAGGTTGTTGTACTTCTAGTAAGATAGCTTGGTTCCAATGATGTTTATCGACTAAATTCTGTTCAAAAAACCAATGTTGGATAGGCGTTAAAGGTATTTCTCCTTGTACTAATCCTTGTTCGCTCAAAACATTCTGAGTTCTGCTTGCTATTTCTGCTAATTCTGCAACCGTTGGATATTCAAATAAATGTTGATTGTTAAGACGTAACCCAGCTTTATTTGCTCTAGCTGTAACTTGAATGCTGAGGAGAGAATCTCCTCCTAACTCCAAAAAGTTATCGTATATACCTACTCGTTCAAATCCCAAAACGTCTTGCCAAATGTTAGCGAGAATTTGCTCTGTCTCATTTCTCGGAGCAACATAAATATTGTGTAAGTTTGGTCTAGAGTGCAGTGATTCTGCTGGCAGCGAAGATTTGGAATTTTGTAATGATTCACGCCCAACCCAGCGTTTTATTCTAGCTGGTAAATTAGTCGTTGAAACAACTACTTGAGTGAGATTTTTTAGAGATAATACACGTTTAAATACTTCTACTCCTTCGCTAGCTGTCATAAATACATCATTTGCACTTTCTGATTTGCCAGCTAATTCTTCAGCAAGTTGATTGGTGAGCCAATTATCCCAATTTACAGCGAGCCAAGCTGTTTGCTTTGTCTGATTATGTTTATAAACAAAGGCATCAGTGAATAGATGGGCCGCTGGATAAGCTGCCATGCCTAATGCACCCAACATTGATGATAAAGAAGATATCAATATACAAAAATCAAGTTCTATCCCTTGTAAAACTTTTTCTAAAACAAATAGTCCCTGACCATTTGCTTGCAGTTGCTTTTCACATTCACTGCAATTTATTTCTCGAACAGTTCCAAATAATTTGATGCCTGCTGCATGGATAACTCCGTTAATTTTACCAAAGCGATCGCTACCTCGATTCATTACTGCTTGCATTTGCGCTTCATTGGCAACATCAGCGCTTTCTAGCATCACTTCTGCACCCAGTTTTTCAAGTTCCTGGATTTTCAATATCTTCCGGCTTACTTCATCTGTCTCACCATGAGTTTTTAGCCATTGTTGCCATTCATCGCGCTGGGGAAGAAAGGATCTTCCGACCAAAATCAACTTTGCTTTTACTGTTTTTGCCAGGTATACAGCCAGTTCCAGACCTATACCACCCAAGCCACCAGTAATTAGATAAACACCAAATTCTTTCAGAGGACAATTTGTGGAATCATCTCCAGGAATTGGCTCAAAAGTCTGTATCCAGCGATGATGTCTGCGGTAAGCGATCGCTAAATCCGATGATTCGTTGCATACCTCCGCTATTAGTTGGTCTATATTCTCTTCAATACTACCGACATCTATACTGCGGCAAGTAATATTTGCATACTCTTGGGGAATGACTTTACACATTCCTAATATAGTTGCCTGTTCTGGATTTAAGCTCTCAACACCTGTCACGTCGTGTATATTATTTGTGACGACAAAAATCTTTATTGGTTGAGTAATATCCTGTTTTTCAAGAGATTGTGCGAGGAATAATAGACTATAAAAACCTAGATTTTGACACTTTTCAAAATATTCTATTCTCCCCTGTGTCTGCTCGTCTGCTGTGATACTCCACAAATGAATAATTCTATCCGGAATTTTACCTAATATTTCTAACTGTGCGAGCAAAGTATCATAATCTTCTGGCTGTTGGGGATTAAGATTAAATTGGCGATCGCTAATTTGGTTAAACTGTTCTTTTGGCTCTACAGTAATAACATCATGACCGCTCTCTTCGAGACATTGAGTAATTTTTCTGCCGAATTTATCTGTATTTCCAAAAACTAGCCAACATAATTTTTGCTCTACTCGTTCTGCTGATTTTACCCTTGGAGGTAAAATTGCTTGTTTCCACGTTGGAACATAAAACCAGTCTGAAATATTTGGGTTTTTACCATCGAACTCAACCAAATTATTGGCAGTTTTCTCACGTTCAATCCAGTAACGTTGGCGTTCAAAAGGATAAGTGGGTAAGGGAATTCGATAACGGCATTCATTAGTATAAAAGCCAGACCAATTTATCTCAACTCCAGCCAACCATAGACGACCTAATGTGTTTAATAAGAAAGCAACATCTGACTTTTGTTCCTGGGGATGACGTAATGAAGTTAATACTACTTGTTCGGTACTTGGTAGAGCGCATTTTTTAGCAAAGGTATACAAAGTTCGCCCTGGCCCTACTTCCAATAAAATACGATTTTTTTCTCGTAATAATTGGGAAATTCCACCACTAAAGTTAACCGTTTGCCGTAAATGCCTCGCCCAATAATTTGCATCTGTAGCTTGTTCTGCTGTAATCCAAGTTCCGGTAACATTCGATATAAAAGGAATTTGGGGAGGATTTAATTTAATTTTTTTAACTTCCCGAACAAATCGCTCCTTCAGCGGTTCCATCATTTGAGAATGAAAGGCATGGGAAGTATGCAGGCGGCGATATTCTATACCTTTTGCTGTCAGTTGTTCTTGAAGTGCATCTACAGCTGCATAAGTTCCCGCAACTACACACGAACCAGGAGCATTGATGGCAGCTAAAGACAAATTTGCATTGAGTAAACTAATAACTTCTGCCTCTGGTAATGAAACCGCAAGCATAGCTCCTGGTGACATTTGTTGCATTAGTTTTCCACGCATGACAACCAGGGCTAAAGCATCTTCAAGAAATATCACATTTGCTAAAGATGCTGCTACATATTCCCCGATACTATGACCAATCATTGCACTAGGAGAAATACCCCAGGATATCCACAACTGAGCCAAAGCATATTCAATTACAAATAGTGCTGGCTGAGCGATATCAGTCTGTTTTAATTTTTCTGCCGTCGCCTCAACTTCACTTTCCCCAGGATAAAGTAACGAACGCAAATCTAGTCCCAAGTGAGGTTTTAAAATTGAGCAACAGCGGTCTACTTGCTCGCGGAATATTGCCTCATTCTGATAAAGTTCTTTACCCATATCGACATACTGAGCGCCCTGGCCGGGAAACATAAAAGCAATGGACGGATGGGTATTTTGTTGGAAGTTTGTAATAACTCGTTGGGAAGCCTGCTCTTGAAATGCACTCAGCGCATCTCGGCTATTTTCACACACTAATATCCTGCGATGATTAAACTGCCTGCGACCGACTTGCAGCGTATAAGCAAAATCTGCAAAGTTAATTTCTGGGTGCTGTTGCAGATGATTAGCTAAATTTGTAGTCAGCGTCTCTAAAGCAGAGTTTGTTTTGGCAGAAAGTACCAACAATTGATACTTTCTTCCTTGGTTTATTATTTTAGAAACAGGCGCTTCTTCAAGAATTACATGAGCATTAGTTCCTCCCATACCCAAAGAACTCACACCAGCACGGCGAGGGGTTATTCCCTGTTTCCACTCAGTGAGTTTTGTATTTACGTAAAACGGACTATTGGCAAAATCGATTTGTGGGTTGGGTTGCTGAAAATTTAAGCTAGGTGGTATTTCCTTGTGTTTGAGAGCGAGAACGGTTTTGATTAACCCTGCAACTCCGGCGGTAGCATCGAGGTGACCGATGTTGGTTTTCACAGAACCAATGGCACAGAAACCCTTTTTATCGGTACTAACGCGAAAAACTTTGGTGAGTGCAGCTATCTCGATGGGGTCGCCTAAAGGTGTACCAGTACCGTGAGCTTCAATGTAGCTAATTGTATCAGGTTCGACCGAGGCAAGCATCATTGCTTCGGCGATCGCCTCTGCTTGACCATCTACACTCGGCGCTGTAAAGCCGACTTTTGCAGAACCATCATTATTAATAGCCGCACCTTTAATTACAGCATGGATGCAATCGCCATCTGCGATCGCTTCGCTCAGTCGCTTGAGGACAACAATTCCTACACCATTACCAATAGTTATACCCTGCGCCTTGGCATCAAAGGCATAGCAGTGACCATCCGGGGATAAAGTTCCTCCTGGTTCGTGTAAATAACCGGTTTTTTGCGGAACGTTAATAGAAACTCCCCCAGCCAAAGCCATATCGCATTGATAATTGAGCAAACTTTGGCAAGCAAGAGAAACCGCAACTAATGAGGTAGAACAAGCTGTTTGAACAGTTAAACTCGGCCCAGTTAAATTTAATTTATAAGATACACGAGTAGTGAGAAAATCTTTTTCATTTCCAATAGAAGTTTGATAGCATTTTGCCGAACCAACACTATCAGTATTTAAATTAAAAGATAAATAGTGACTTTGGCTTGCGCCTGCATAAACTCCAATGCGGCTTTCACATCTAGTGGAGTCATAACCAGCATTTTCTAGAGCTTCCCAAGCACATTCTAAAAAGACGCGATGTTGTGGGTCAGTAGTCTCAGCTTCTTTGGGATTAAAATCGAAAAATGCTGCATCAAATAATTCAATATCTTCTAATATAGAGCCTGATTTTATATAGTTTTTATCATTTAGTAGTGCTGGATTAATTCCGGCAGATATTAGCTCATCATCCGTAAAAATAGAGACAGATTCCACACCAGATTTTAAATTCTGCCAAAAATCTGCAATATTTTTAGCACCAGGGAAACGCCCAGCCATGCCAATAATAGCTACCCCTTCTATTGATTCACTAGTTTCTACCCTACTCATTAGTTTCTTTTTCCTTAGTCAGCACTTCTGAAAATTGCAAAATTAGCTAGGACTTATGCAAAAAACCTGTATACACGCACGCGATTAATCGTGTCTCTAGCTACCTTCTTTAATATCACTAAGTAAAGTCACAATTCTCCGCCGTTTATCGTTAAAAGATTTACGTCCATGTAAAAATCTCGAATTATCAATCATCACCAAATCTCCAGGCATCCAGGGAATAAAACCAGTCAAATTATCCATAATTTTCTGGATTTCATTGATAACTTTTACAGGAATTGCAGAGCGGTTGGCAAAAGTTACGATTCCTCTGGGATTTCTATATTCTGAAATTATGCTATTAGCAAATGCATCGCGATCGCCATACTTGGTTTTGACCACAGCAGAGCATACATATTCTAAGATAAGTGACTCATCTTGGTTGATTTTGTAATTTAAACCTTCGATAGCTTCTAGTGTATTCTTGACATCATCTATCGTAGCACCTGCCCCTAAAAATTGCTGCCAATGAGAAGCCAAAAATTTTTGGACATACCGAATTTTTTGCCCAACAAATAATTGTTTCAATTCTTCACTCATTGCTTTCCATACTTCAACACCATCCCAAAATAAAGTTTCACCACCTTCTGCTGCTGGCACAGCACAACAAAACCAAACTACATCAGGTCTAAAAGGTGAATTAGCATTTTCACAATGGGGAGCAATATAATGCATTCCTGAGTCTACTAACGTAATAAACTTGTTGTTTAAATCAACAATAGGTCTACTGTATTGACCCATGAATGTAGAACTAAATTGCTCGGCAAATACTTTCATCTGTTCGTAATTGACATTAAAACCTCGAAACAGAAGCATCCCCAAAGACTTGAAATTATCTAAAGTTTTTGATACTGGTAATTGCAAAATATCTTGCCCTGTTTCATTAATAATGATATTCTTACTATCATTTTTTAATAATTCTACCGCGCTCATTTTAGTTACCTTATCAATCCTTTAATTTAGCCAAATCTACTCAAAACTATCAGTCTATCTCCGCGATTTATAAGCTTGTTTTTGTCGATTTAAAGCAAGTTTTTGTTTTTCAGAGCGTTTCTGAACTTCTTTAAAAGCAGGTTGCTCCTGTTGCTCTTGACTGAGATGTTTTGCTAACAAATTGATCGTAGGATATTGAAACATTTCTACCACTGAGATATCGCGTTGCAGCTGTTCTCGTAGTTGTGCGTTTACCTGAGAAATCAGTAAAGAATGTCCGCCCAGATCGAAGAAATTATCATTAATACTAACTTTCTCGATACCGAGTACTTTTTGCCAGGTGCTAGCAATGGTTTCTTCTAGCTCTGTTTCGGGAGCTACATAGAGGTTGTTTTGGTTAGAGTAACTCTCTGGTAACGGTAAGGCACGATGATTGACTTTGCCATTGGGGGTTAAAGGAAGTGCATCTAAGAATATGAAAGCCGTCGGCACCATGTATTCAGGTAGCTTTTCTCTCAGAAAATTTCGCAGTTGAGGCACTCTTTCACGAGCCAAGCTTCCTTGCCAGGGAGTATTAGCGTAATCGCGCCAAGGACGGGACAATGAAGATACAGCACTAGTAGTCTGCCAACTCAAAGCTGGGTGAGGGCTGGGGAAAGGGGAAAGGGAAAAGGGTAAGGGATTTAAACCCTTTTCCCCTTCCCCCTTACCCTTTACCCCGCCAAGCTTACTTGGCGAACTACTAGGTAAGGAAAAATACTGTCTCACATTAGGCGTAGAACGCTTGAAGATAACGTCATAGCTGCGTGCATCATTCCAAGTAATAGCAACTGAGTAAAGTAGGTCTTTTTCTAATGCCCAGAAGACTTCTGGCTCTATACCCTGACCTGCAAAGGAGTTTAAGACCTGCTTGAGTTCACCTACAGTTTCCGGTGGCTCATTATTTGTTAACCACTCCACAATCTGAATGTCTGCAATGACGCGAGCATTAGGTACATGGGTAAGACCTAAAAATTGGGGTGCAGTTTCTTCGAGCATTTGGCGGACAGAAGAAAGGGTGACCTCTTGTTTGCTCCAATCCAACCAAGAGATATCTGCCGTTGGAGCTGGTGTATCGTCCACATGCAGAATTACGTCGTAACGGAATTTAGTTAGTTCATTCTGGGAGCAACCGCGCTCTAACAAAATATCAACATGACTAATTTTAGGTAGATGCTGTTTGAGAGCAGTAAAGAAAGCAGGATCGATGACTAATTGTTTTTCTTCAAATAACTGTTTCTGGACGCGCTGTTGCAAGGTTTTTTTAGAAAGAGTCTCTGGGGCGCGATAAAGTTGAACTGAGGCGTGGAATGCTTCTAATAAAGGCAGACTCCGAACATCTCCTAGAAAAATGAAGCCGCCTGGTTCTACAGCTTTGACTGCTTTTTCCAAAACCTGGAGTAAATAGTCAATGCTGGGGAAGTACTGAGCCACAGAGACAATTAACACGCCATCAAAGCTATTTTCTGCCACATCGTCAAAATCTAAAGCACTTCTTTGGCTGAGTGTGACTCCTGCTAATGGCTGCTCTAAAGTATCCAACTGCTGTTGGAGAATTTGCAGGGCATTTTGTGAGGGGTCTGTTGCCCAGTACTGCTGGCAATGAGGGGCAATGTTGAAAAGCATCAGACCGCTACCCCCACAACCGATTTCTAAAACTCGGCTGGGCTGCAAACCTAAGATGCGCCCGGTGGTTTGCTCCATCCACTCGCGCACTTGTTCGTCGGGAATAGATGCTCCTGTGTAGCTGCTTTCCCAACCTTTGATGTAGAAGCCGGAGTTTTGAGAACTATCAAACTTTTTATAGAGGCTATCGAAGACAGTTTCCCACTCTAAGGTTTGTTGAGTGTCTAAGGCTTCTACTGTTTCTAGCTGATACTGACCGACTACATAAGCAATCAAGCGTTGGCTATCTGAGTCATCATTACGAGCAACAACTACAGCTTCTCGTACAGCCGGGTGTTGATTGAGTAAAGCTTCTATTTCTCCTAATTCAATGCGAAAACCCCGAATTTTGATTTGGCGATCGCTACGTCCGACAAATTCCAAGTTACCATCCTTGAGGTAGCGAACTAAATCGCCGGTTTTGTAAAGACGCTCCCCAGGTTTTGAACTGTAGGGATTAGGAATAAACTTTGCTGCTGTTAAGTCAGATCGCTCCAAATAACCCCTAGCAACACCAACACCCCCAATATACAATTCCCCAGGAGTTCCTACAGGCACGAGTTGGAGATCCAGGTCGAGGACATAGGTTTGAACTTGGGGAATGGCTTTGCCAATGGGCACTTCACCAGGCGTCTGTGCTGTTATGTCACAGAGTGTGGCCACAATTGTTGTTTCTGTAGGGCCATAACTGTTGACCAGGCGTACCCGTTGACCTACGTGTTGCTGCCATGTTGTTAGGTGTTTTCTGTCGGCTCTTTCACCCCCAATAATTACTAATCGCAGAGTATCAGGAAGTACTAAATTTATTGTTGCTAATTCAGCAGTCAGTTGATGCCAAAAGGCGGTAGGCAAATCTAAGACAGTTATCTCCCAATCGCGACAATGCTGTAAAAATTGAGGCGTCGAAGCGATGGTCTGATCTGTACGCAGTATCAGAGCAGCACCGCAGATCAGACAGGGAAAGATTTCTTCAGCAGCGGCATCAAAGCTGATGGAAGCAAATTGCAGCACCCTGTCGCTTGCTTGTAGCTGGTACTCTAAACAAGCAATCTTGGCATAACTAGCTAAAGAACGATGCTGAATCGTCACACCCTTGGGAGTTCCCGTGGAACCAGAGGTGTAAATAATATAGGCAAGGTTTTCTGGTTGGGTGCGATTGACAAGATTTTCTTGACTTTGTTGGGCGATGGCGTTGTCTGTATCCACGCACGCGATTTGCGACTCCAGTGCAGGCAAAACAGCCAGCAGTGATTTCTGAGTCAGCAGCACTGACACCTGAGCATCCTTCAAAATCAGGGCGAGGCGTTCTTTTGGATAAGCCGGATCTAAAGGTACATAAACTCCTCCGGCTTTGAGGATTCCTAAAAGTGCGATCGCCATTTCTAAAGAACGCTGTATACAAATACCAACTCGCACTTCTGCACCAACTCCCAAGGAACGCAGATAATGTGCTACTTGATTTGCCCGCTGATTCAATTCTCTGTAAGTTAAATGCTGGTTTTGAAAGACTACTGCAACTGCATTTGGCGTGCGTTCTACTTGGGCTTCAAACAATTGATGAATGCATTGTTCGCAGGAATTGGGAATTGGAGACTGATTTCTACTCAGTTGTAGTAAATCCTGACAATCTGCCGCGCTCAATAATGGTAAGTTGGATAGCCGAGCTTGAGGATTTGCAGCAATACCTGAAAGTAAATTCTGAAAATGCCTCAGCATTCGAGTAATGGTAGAAGCATCAAATAAATCGGTATTGTAATAAAAGGATGCCGCGACTTCTTGCTTTGTAATCTCAATGGATAAACTCAAATCAAACTGCGCTGTTTGGGTTTCTATTTTTACCAAGCTCAATGCCAAACCGGGCATTTCTGGTAACTGCGAGTAATCTTGAACATTAAACATGACTTGAAACAGCGGTGTCCGACTCGTATCCCGCTCTGGTTGCACTGCTTCTACGAGTCGATCGAAGGGCAAATCTTGATGTGTATAGGCTCCTAAAGCTACCTTTTTTACCCGCGTCAGCAACTCATTAAAAGTCGGGTTGTTGCTGATATCTGTACGCAGTACTAAGGTATTGACAAAAAAGCCAATTAACCCCTTGATTTCATAGCGATTGCGATTAGCGATAGGCGAACCGACAGCAATATCATCTTGTCCCGTGTAACGGTAGAGGAAAGTTTGAAATGCTGCCAATAGCAACATAAATAAAGTGACACCCTGTTGACGAGCGATCGCCTTGAGTTCTTTAATAACTACTTCAGATAACTCAATGGATTGTTGAGCGCCGTTTGAGGTTTGTACTAGAGGTCTTGGTCGGTCGGTCGGTAGTTTTAATGCTGCGGGTATACCTGCAAGTTGTTGCTTCCAATAAGATAGTTGGCTTTGGAGAATTTCCCCTTGTAACCATTGTTGCTGCCAGTGTGCAAAGTCTTTGTATTGAATAGAAATTTCCGCTAAAGGTGAAGCATTTCTGGTTAAAAATGCTTTGTAAAATAATGCAGTCTCTTGTAAAAATACTTCAGTAGACCAGCCATCAGAAATTATGTGGTGCATCTCTAGCAAAAGAATATGCTCTTGCTCTGCTAGGCGCAAAAGTTTAGCACGGAACAATGGCCCTTTGGTGAGGTCAAAAGGTTGTTGACCTTGTTGAGTTAGGAATTGTTGGACTGTAACATCCTCCTCTGATTCTAGATTGATTAGCGATAAAGATAAATTTAGGGAATCAGCAATAATTTGTACCGGCTGTCCGTTGACTGTTGTAAATGTAGTTCTTAAAGTTTCATGTCGCTCGATAACTTCATTCAGACTTTGTTCTAGTAAATTAATTTCAAGCTGACCTTTGAGTTTAACAGCTAAGGAAATATTATAAGCTGGGTTGCCCGGTTCTAATTGGTCAAGAAACCATAGTCGCTGCTGGGCAAAAGATAGGGGATAAACTTCGGTTGGCGGGATTTTGCTAAGAGACTTTGAGGATATAAAAGCCTTTGTGGTGATTTGAGCGAGTATTTTGGTTGCGAGCGATCGCCCGCTCATTCCTTCAAAGAAATCTGCAACAAATACTTCTATTTCTAAGTCAACTTCAATGCAATTTTTTAACTCAAATACTTTTAAAGAATCAAATCCCAGTGTGGTTAATGGTTGTTCTATATTAATATCATCTGCGGGAACTGAAAGTACTGTTGCCAATATTTCAATTAAATAACCTTCTAAAACTATTTGATATTCTCTTGGGGAAAGTGCCAATAACTCCGAACGCTGTAATCGAGTTTCTTTTCGGGGAATATCGCTAATGTTGAGAAGATTACTTGCAACTACATTCAGTTCGCCATTCTCAAACTGAGCGCGGGTTGCACGACGTTGAATTTTACCGCTAGAAGTTTTAGGAATACTACCTGGTTTAATTAAAACTACGCCATAAACTTGGGCTTCATGTTCTTCAGTAATCGCTTGGCGAATTGCACTAGCTACTTCTACTAAATTTGGCTTGGCGCGAAACTCTAATTCTTGTACAACTACTAATCTTTCTTCGTTATTAACTTCTACTGTAAATGCTGCATTAGCACCAGAACGTAATGATGCATGACTGCGTTCGGCGGTTAATTCTATATCCTGCGGATAAAGATTGCGACCGCGAATAATAATTAAATCTTTGGCTCTACCCGTGATGAAAAGTTCGCCATTGTCCAAGAAACCTAAATCTCCCGTCCGGAGAAAAGGGCCTTTGCCTGTGTCTGCTAAATAAGCACCGAAGGTTTCTACTGTCTCTTGAGAACGATTCCAATAACCTCGACCAACACTCGGCCCGGATACCCAAATTTCCCCGATTTCATCCGGCTGACAACTATTGAGTGTTTCTGGATTGGTAATTACTACTTCTTGTTCTGGTATGACTCGGCCACAACTAACAAAATGATAAATATTCTCATTTTGAGGAGATGATTTAACAACGCGATCGCATTCTAATGCAGACTTCTGGACTGTTGCGATCGTCGGTGCTGTTGCTTTCTCAACACCAGAAACCATCAGAGTTGTTTCAGCCATTCCATAACAAGGATAGAATGCTTCTTTACGGAAGCCACACTCGGCAAAAGCTTCTGCAAACCGTTCTAAAGTATCATGACGAATCGGTTCAGCGCCGTTAAATGCCACACTCCAACTACTCAAATCGAGAGTTTGTTTTTGTTCGGGAGTAATTTTTTGAGTACATAACTCATAGGCAAAGTTAGGGCCCCCACTCGTTGTCCCTTTGTACTCAGAGATAGCCTGCAACCAACGATATGGACGTTGGAGAAAGGAAGTTGGAGGCATGATGATGCAAGGAAAACCTCCATACAAAGGCTGCAATATTCCCCCAATCAAACCCATATCGTGGTACATCGGTAACCATGTCACGAACTTACTTTCTGGGGAATGTTCCATGAATTGGTAAGTCGTAGCTGCATTGTGCAATAGGTTTCCATGACTAATCATTACACCCTTGGGCGTGCCTGTAGAACCAGAGGTGTATTGCAGAAAAGCTAAAGTATCTCGATGAATAGAAAGTTGTTCCCAAGTGTCTTCTATTCCTGGTGCAAGATTATCAGTAGTCAACCACTGCAAAGATTCTAAATCGGTCTTTTGTGTCATTAAAGACCGGACTGACGGCAAAATTTCTGTTGTTGTCAGAGCGATCGCTGCTTGTGCATCTATGGAAATTGCCTTGATTCTCGGCGTGTTACGTTCATTTCGCGGCGGATATGCAGTGACAGCCACAACTCCCGCATACAAGCAACCGAAAAAAGCAACTAAAAAATCTAGTCCTGCTGGATAAAGTAGTAAAGCGCGTTCCCCAGCCAAACCCAATGCTTGTAATTTAGCAGCTACTCGACGCGATCGCCTATCTAATTCTTCATAGGTTAGTGTTGCTTTTTCTGTTTCCCCATCTAACAAAAATGTAAAAGCATCTATATCTGGCTGCGTACAACTTCGCAAGCGCAGTAGTTCGACAACTGTAGAAAGATTATTTATCGTATCAAACAAATCAGGAAATTTATTCATTTTTATATTCAACTTAAAACTCTATGAAATTTCTCTTAATTTCAGAAAATAAATTTTTTAGAACGATCCTATTTCATTTGTGAAAAATATCGACAAGCCTATGTAATCTTTCATAAATTATTTGGATTACTTTTCAGAATTTAAAGAAATTCAAAAAACTGAAATTACCAGCAAAAATTGAATGATATAAATAATGAGGCGCGGTGTGAAAAAATACTGATAACATCTTTTTTTGCCAGAAAAAATCTTCAATTTTAACGCCGTACCAAAATGATAAGGAAATATTATCATCTACTGCGGTTAGATGATGCCACCAAAAAGGAGGTAGGTAGAGCATTTCTCCCGGTTGAAGTACAAATTCTATTTTTTCTTGCCAAGGAAATTTCGGAAATAATTCCAAATCTACAGCATTTGGATTTACCTTACTACCATATAGTGCGCCAGTTGCATCTTCAAGAGGTGGATAGAATGATAAATAATCTATAGGCGGATATAAAATTATTCTTTTTCTTCCTCGAATTTGAGCAAAAAGATTATGTTCGGCGTCAAAATGAAGGCTGCTACTTGAGGAAAAAGTTTTGCTTACTAAACCAAACCACAACCTAACAAACGCCTTACCATTGAAGTATTCTGGATAATTTACATCTCCAACAAGTTGAGGAAAACGCTCTTCAAAAACTGCCTCATTTAAATAACACTCTACATTATGCCCATTATTGATATATTCCTTCAATTGAATTTCTTGATGAGGTTGGTAACTCCGTTCATAAGCAAAGTTCTTATAATCATTCCAAAAATTTTCCTGAAAAAACCTGACTGGAACTAGATTATCTCCACATTTTTCTATCAGATAATCATCTGACCAATTTTTATAAGCGTCCCAATATTTAACAACATCTTCAATTATAAAAGGCTGAAAATTTTTCGCTATTTCTGAAAATTCCTTTTTACTAGGATTTTTGATTCTTAGAATTGATTTACTAGCTTCAACTTTCATAAAAACTCCAACATTTCTCCTGGTTTACAATTGAAGGTTAACGCTGTTTTATTTTTTACACATAGAATAAATGTTAATTTTTAATTTATCGCTCGATACTCCGAACAGTTTATTTAACATCTGACTTTTGAGTCATAATGAGTATTGTATATGTATCTCATCAAGCATTTTGATAAATCAAATCTTTCAAGGCGATCGCTTATCTAATTTCTCATCGATTAATGTCAGCTTTTATATTTCGCCAATATTATTTTTTCATCAGACAATCAATTAAACATCGTCTTCAAAAATCGCATAAATTCCAGGAATTTTCCTGAAGAAATTGCATAGTAAATATAATGAGGCGCAATATTCAAAAAAACTGACAACATATTTTTTTGTCTGAAAAAATCTTCAATTTTCAGATCGTACCAAAATGATAATGATATGTTTTCATCTACCGCTGTTAGATGATGCCACCAAAAAGGAGGTATGTAGAGTATTTCTCCCGGTTTGAGGATAATTTCTATTTTATCTTGTCGAGGAAACTTGGGAAATAATTCTAAATTGGAGAGATCCGGATTTACCTTACTATTAAATCCTACGCCAGAAGTACCATCAAGAGGCGGATAAAATGACAAATAATCTGAAGGCGGATATAGAAGTATTCTTTTTCTGCCTCGAATTTGAGCAAAAATGTTATGTAGCGGATCGAAGTGAAGGTTAGTAGTTGAAGAAAAATTTTTACTTGAAAAACCATACCAGAATGTAACAAATGCTTTCCTATCGAAGTATTCTGGATAGGTTATATCTCGAACAAGTTCTGGAAATCGGTCTTCAAAATATGCTTCAGATAAGTAACATTCTAAATTATTTTCCTGAACTGTTTTTTCTATGTGGTTGTTAATATATTCATGAAATTTTATTTCTTTTTTAGGTTCGTAACCATCTTCATAAGCATAGTTATCAGAATTATGCCAAAACTTTGGTTGATAAAAACGGACGGGAACAAGATTATTTCCACATTGCTCGATTAGATACTGATGACACCACTTCTTAGAAGCGTCCCAATCTTTAGCAACATCTTCAATTACAAAAGGCTGATATTGTTTCCATAACTCTGAAAATTTTTTTACGGTAGGATTTTTGATTCTTAAAATTGATTCCCTCACCTGAACTTTCATAAAAACTCCAACATCCTTACTTGGTTTCACTGGAAGTTTGACGTTGTTTTATACCTATTTTCATCTCCAATGAATGTTGATTTTTCATTCACGAACGATTTGACTTAGTGTCTAATAAGGCATTTCTACCAGTCAAATCTAATGTTTATAATTGAGCAGTTGTTTGACGCGATCGCTTATCTAATTCTTCAGCACAATTCAGGAGTCAGGAGTAAAAAAGGCTGTTTATCTGGCTTGCAGACCAAAATACTAAACCTCACTAACTTGCAATCAGCTGTAATTAACTAAGGCAACCACTTAGACTGTCTCAACGCTAAATAATAGTGATTTACCTGGATAAATATCTAGATTATTGCGAGTAATTTTTATTTATCCTTGATTACACTAACGAGAATGAGTTGCTTTAGCAAGAGTACAATCATAGATATCTTTTTTTGATTTCAAAGATAACATCACTTTTATTTATGAAAAGTTTATCTTAATAGAGAAACCATCACTTTCACCTCATGACAATGAATTACAAGCTGTTTGCCCACAATTAGGGCATGGAAATCTCTCGGTCTAAACTCTCCATGCACCACTGTACAACAAGGCTTAATTTCATCTTATTTCGTAAAATTTGCTAATTAAACAAGTTATTTTGGCTTATTAAAGTATTGTCTATCGAAGTATTTTTAACTACTAGTACTATGCTTGCTTAGCTATCAAGCAAATAAATGTTTAAAAATAATTATTGATTGTTATCGAAATTAAATAAAAAAGATTATGAATTATCTTGTGTCTGGTATCACTTCATAATATGATTCAACTAATTTAAATGACAATCTTTTTCAAAGTTCGTCATTGCGTCTTCAGATGCCCTCAAGTAGTGCGATCGAGTGTAAGCGGATAAATGAAGTTAGATAGATTTTTTCAAAGCCTGTTGCTGACAGGTGCGGTTGTTGTTTTTATAAGCACTCCTGCTAAAGGTAAGCAAGTACCAGAGGATGTTCAAGGCGAATCTCCTACCCAGAGGGTATGGAAATCTAGATTAGATCGGAGGCAGAGGGTTGCAGTTACAGATAAACAATTTGTCATTAGCAAATCTCAAATATCAGCCCCCAGTACCAGGAAACCGCGACTCTTAAAGTTTGAGCTTGGAAGTCCACTACAACGAGCAAAGTCGGATGAAACAACTAAAAATATTTCTCAGCTAAGTGAAATTGAACTTCCTGCTACTAGCGCCCAAATGCTGGTACAGTCACCAACACCAACTAACCCTCCGAATCCACAACAAACAAGTGGGGATGGAGTCGTACCGATCGCGGGAGTGAAAGCAAATCCAACGCAGACTGGTGTGGAGCTAATTTTAGAAACACCTCTTGGAGAGCAACTGCAAGTTACAAATCGCAGTACGGATAATAATTTTATTGCCGATATTCCTAATGCTCAGTTGCGTTTACCTAACGGCGATGCATTTATATTTCGTTCCGAAAAACCACTTGCGGGAATTATTGAAATAACGGCTACGAATCTTGATGCGAATACTGTTCGCGTGACCGTGATAGGTGAGAATGCCTTACCAACGGTTGAGTTATTTGATGATAATGCAGGGCTGGTTTTTGGTATAACTTCTGCTGCTGCAACAGCACAGCAGCCACCACAGCAGCCCGAAACACCACAAGCACAAGAGCCAGCAAACCAGACACCGCAACAGCCCGAAACACCACAAGCACAAGAGCCAGCAAACCAGACACCACCAGAGGAATCAACAGCACAATCAGATGAGCCGATTGAATTGGTGGTGACAGGAGAGGCAGATAGTTATCGGGTAACGGATGCCACGACTGGAACGAAAACCGATACACCTTTGCGTGATATTCCCCAATCGATTCAGGTTGTACCACAACAAGTATTGCGCGACCAGCAGGCTACTCGTTTAGAAGATGCGCTCAGAAATGTTCCTGGTGTAGTTCAAAGTTTTAATACTTCTCGTGCATTGACCAGCTATACAATTCGCGGATTTGAGGTCAATGAAAGAACGGGTAACAGTTTTCTTCGGGATGGACTACCCGATCCTTCAGCAGGACAAGCTGTTGAACTTTCCAATATCGAGCGAGTGGAAGTCCTCAAAGGGCCAGCATCAGTATTATTTGGTTTAGCAGATCCGGGGGGAAGCATTAACTTAATAACTAAACAACCCCTAAGCGAGCCTTTTTATGGTATTGATGCAAGCGTTGGTAGCTATAGTTTCTACCGAGGTGCGTTTGATTTTTCGGGGCCATTAAATGACTCGAAAACAGCCTTGTATCGTCTCAATGCAGCCTACAGAAATTCCGGCAGTTTTATCGATTTCTTAAATAGTGAAAATCTGAGCATCTCGCCTGTTTTCAGTGTGGCTATTGGTGATAGAACCAATCTGAACGTAGAGGGAGAATACGTTGAGACAAGAGATTCTTACGCATCTGGAGTACCCGTCATTGGCAGTGTTTTACCTAACCCAAATGGGGAAGTATCCCGCAACCGCAACTACGGCGAACCTTCAGATGAAATCAAACAAACAATTACCAGGCTTGGATATCGAGTAGAACACAAATTTAGCGACAACTGGTTGTTACGCAATGCTTTTCGAGCAACTTTCCGCAATTACAACGACAAAATTACGCTTCCCACGAGTTTGGATGAAGATAATCGAACTTTCAATCGTTTCTATCGAGAATATGATATTCAGTATGAAGACTACACTTTGACAACAAATGTAGTTGGTAAATTCTTTACAGGTTCAATTCAACATCAGTTACTATTTGGACTCGATTGGAATCGGTTTAGTAGTAGAACGCCAAGATATGTAGATTTTGCTGCTGTACCGATTGATATATTTAACCCGGTGTATGGTCAACCGATAGGTGAGCCTTTTACCACCGATGATAGAGAGAAAGTACTAACGGACTCATTAGGATTTTATCTTCAAGATCAAATTGCATTTACAGATAACTTGAAGTTATTGTTAGGTGTGCGGTTTGATACTTTCAATCAGAAATTTGAAGATTTCACCGCAGGCACAGAAACGAGCCAGTCAGATAGTGCATTTAGTCCTCGATTTGGGATTGTGTATCAACCCATCCCCGCTATTTCGCTGTATGCCAGCTATACGACTTCATTTACACCAGCAAGAGGCACAATCTTTTTCAGTAATTTTGACAATCTTTTCGACCCAGGACGAGCTAGTCAGTATGAAGTTGGGGTTAAAGCAGATTTGAACAATCAGCTTTCAGCAACGCTAGCATTCTATGATTTGACCCGTACTAATGTGTTGGTAGACGATCCCGTTAATCCAGGTTTTCAAATCCAAACAGGGGAACAACAAAGCCAAGGTATTGAACTGAGTATTGCAGGTCAAATTTTGCCGGGATGGAATATTTTTGCAGGCTACGCTTATATTGATGCACGCATTACTGAAGATATTAGTTTTGCAGGAAATCGATTGCCAAATACACCTGACCATTCTTTCAACTTATGGACAACTTACGAAATCCAACAAGGTAAATTGCAAGGTTTAGGGGCGGGGATTGGCTTGTTTTTTGTAGGCGAACGTGCTGGAGATTTAGACAATAGTTACGAGCTACCTAGTTATGTCCGGACTGATGCAACTATTTTCTATAACAGAGATAGATTCCGAGTTGCCCTCAACTTCAAAAATCTATTTGATGTAGACTATTTTGAAAGTGCGCTTACTCCTAGCCGTGTTTTCTACGGACAGCCATTTACTGTGCAAGGAACCATATCATGGCGGTTTTAATAGTCAATTTTAGATAAAGTCTGTTGTAATCCACAGATATGTAGGGTGTGTTAGCGATCGCGTAACGCACCAAACCTTTAAAAATGGTGCGTTACAAACTTCGTAACGCACTCTACAATACTGTTCTGTTACATGAAGCAGGCAATAATGCGAAAATTTTTCTGTTGGCTAATATTAGGTATTTTAGGATTTATTCTGATTGCAGCTTGCAACTATAAAGTTCCTAAAACTGTATCTTACCTTCCCCATTCGTCAACCGCCGAATGCCACATAGTTAAACATACAATGGGAGAAACCTGTGTTCCCAATAAACCCCAGCGTATTGTTACTCTATCTTTGTCTACTTTAGGCAATGTGCTGGCACTTGGCGTTAAACCAATTGGCACTACGAATGAATATTACCGGGAAGAAAACTTTCTAAAATCCTCATATAAAATAGATGACATAAAATTACTTGGATTTGATAAACCAAATTTAGAAGCAATATTATTACTCAAACCAGATTTGATTATCGGTGTAGATTGGTTCAAGTCAATTTATCCTCAATTGTCTGAAATTGCTCCGACAGTTTTGGGCGAACTTGAGTATTCACGCTGGCAAAAACATCTGAGTTTTGTGGCTGAAGCATTAGGAAAGCAAGAAGCTGAAAAAGCACTTTGGGATCGCTACGATCGGCGAATAGACAGGCTAAAATCAGCATTAAAAAGTCGCTATCATAACAAAAAAATATCTTTGATGTATGTTAATGGTAATCAACTATTAATTGATGTCAACAACTCATTTGTTGGTTCGATTATGAAGGATGCTAATTTGCAGCGGCCAACCTCACAAAATATCGAGTCACCTTATGGAGCAGTCGGTATTTCCCTAGAGGAATTAAAAAAAGCTGATGGCGATATTTTATTTGTGGCAACCTTTGACAACGGTGGAAATCAATTTCTGCAAAAAAAACAACAAAGTCCTCTTTGGAAACAGCTAAAAGCTGTTCGAGAAAATCATGTTTATCATGTCAATATTACATCATGGTCTGCGACGCATATTATTGCCACTGATGCAGTAATTGATGATTTATTCAAATACCTTGTCAACACTCCTTAACTTTATGCCTAAACACACTATATTTGTATGTAAATCTTGTCACCGTTCATCTGAAGAAAAACCAAATAATCCGCCTTTTGATGGCGATATCTTACTTGATAAATTGAAAAGTTTATGCATAAGCAAGTTGCCCAATGATGAACTTAAAATTCAGTCAGTTGGCTGTTTGTGGGCTTGCGATCGCGGCTGTGTCGTAGCTGTATCAAGCGAGGATAAACCCACCTATCTGTTTGTCGATTTGACGCCAGAAGAAAGTGCAGCAAGCTTAGTAGAATTTATGCAAATGTATATCAAAAGCCGTAAAGGTGCTGTAGTTTGGGAACAGCTTCCGCAAGTTTTACAATCTGCTATTTTCGCGCAAATTCCATCTGTAAAGTCATAGCTAGAATTTCATTTATTTTGCTATTAACCAAGCTTGTAAATCAGCCAAGCTGGTAAAATCTAACAATGCCTCACTTAAATTTTCTAAAACAGGTAAAGATAAACCAGAAATTGAGAAGCGCATTTCTTGGGGGAGTTCTCCAAACCGCTTAGTCAAGAGTCGGATAATCAAGTTAGCAGCCTCTTCTTCTCGTCCTTCTTGTCTTCCTTCTTCCTTAATTTCGCGGTAAACCCTCGTTTCCTTGAGCGTGATTCCTAGCATAGACTCTACCTCTGTTCGGCTTAATTGTTCAAACTTGTACACCATTATCGTCGTGACTAACTCTATTATGACGCCAGTTGATGGTTGAGGTTGTTCTTGGCGCGATCGCTCCAGTAAATATCTAGCTTCTTGTGGTGCTTGTTCTTCTTCTACTGTAGTCAACACCATCAATGCTACCCATAGAGGTAATTGGCGAATATCACCCAATTCATCCAAATACACCCGATGCACTTGTCCACCATTGAGCAATGAACGATGGGGATTAGTATCACTTTGTTCAACACTCCGAGATGGATAAATTATCACTGCTTCCCAATCGCTGAATCTATCACGATTGCGATAGAAATATAACGAAGACTCTGCAAATACTCTTTCGTAAAGTTCTTCATCTTTCTGAAACTGTACTTCACAGAAATATACAACTCCTACACCTTCGTTTTCTGGTGGTAAAAATACCCCATCAATTTCAAATTTGGGTTCTTTGACAGCTACCGAATCAAATCTATAAGTATCCGCATTTGTCGGTGGATTTGTCAAGAGTTCAAATAGCAAAGTAGGGTATTGCTGAAAAAGTTTATAAAAAATGGAGTCTCGCCGCATAAATATTATTCTTTATTAAAACTCTATCCTTTTGTGGGTCGAGTTTTAACCAATTCTGAATTCTGAATTCTGTATTCTTCTTCAACTAAATCATTTCACACCCGATTGCACTTGCCATAAACCAGTGTAAATTCCATTTTTATTCAGCAATTCTTCATGGGTTCCCGACTCAATCAACTTTCCATATTCCATTACATAAATGCAATCGGCATTGCGGATAGTGGAAAGACGATGAGCGATCGCAATTGTAGTTCGATTCTCAGTAATTCGTTCTAAAGAACGCTGAATAGCAGCTTCAGTTTCATTATCCACCGCTGATGTGGCTTCATCTAAAATTAGAATTGGTGGATTTTTCAAAACAGCCCTAGCGATCGCAATTCTTTGGCGTTGTCCGCCAGATAATTTTTGTCCTCGCTCCCCGACTATTGTTTCATAACCTTGGGGTAGCCGCATAATAAAATCATGGGCTTCGGCAATTTTTCCAGCAGCAATTATTTCTTCATCTCTAGCATCAAAAGTACCATAGGCGATATTTTCAGCAACGGTACCATGAAATAAAAATACATCCTGACTTACCAAGCCAATACTGCGACGCAAATCATCTAAATTTAATTCTTGGATATCAATACCATCAATAGTGATTCTTCCAGCAGCAATTTCATACAATCGCAGTAATAATTTTACTAAAGTACTTTTACCAGAACCTGTAGAACCAACAATGGCGATGGTTTTACCTGCGGGTATATGTAAAGATAAGTTTTTAATTATTGGCTCTCTATCCGCATAGGCAAAAGTGACTTCTTTGAAATCAATTTCACCACGTGCTTGTTCAACAGGTAAAGATTTTTTTCCGGGAATGATATTAATGGGAGTATCTAATAAATCCATGATGCGATTCGTAGAAGCCATTGACCTTTGATATTTGTCAAATATTTCTCCTAATGTTACCAATGGCCACAACAATCTTTGTACTAAAACCAGTAAAACACTGTAATTACCAATAGATATCTTTCCACTATATGTTGCCAGTCCTCCCCAAAATAATAGGGCTGTAAACCCTACTAAAATTAGCATTCTAATTAAAGGAGTAAATGCGGCAGAAAGTTTAATTGCTTTGGTGTTACTTTTCCTATATGCTTCGCTTTCTCCAGCAAATCTCGCACTTTCATAAGCTTCAGCAGTGAAACTTTTAATTGTGGTAATTCCACTCAGATTATTTTCCAATCTTGAATTCAGAAAACCTACTCTTTCTCGCACTTCGGCGTAACGCTCTTCTAACAGCTTTTGATAAGTAAAGGAACCCCAAAGAATAAAAGGCATGGGCAACAATGTTCCCAAGGTAATCGAAGCTGGTAAAATCCAGAAAGCACCACAAGTTAGAATCAGAACTGAAGTGATAATTTGGATAATTTCACTAGCTACAAAATCCAAGAAATCTTCCAATCTGTTGATATCATCATTCAAAATTGACATCAAACCGCCAATAGTACTTTCTTCAAAGTAAGCTGAATCTAATTTTTGTACGTGGTTATAAGTATCTACCCGTAAATCATGCTGGATATTTTGGGCTAAATTACGCCAAAGTCTAGTATATGCGTACTCAGAAGCTGATTCTAATATCCAGATAGCGATCGTGGCAACCGAAAGCAAGAAAAACTGCCAGATTATATCTTTGACACCTAATTTGGCAATGAAAGAATTTTGCTGTTCTACGAGAATATCCACCGCAACACCAATTAACCACGGCGGTGCTAAATCTAAAATTGTATTAATGATACTAAATAATGTTGCCTGCCAAATTTGCATGCGGTATTGGCTGCCATAATTGAGCAAACGTTTTAGAGGATAACTTGGCTTTTTAGACTTTTGAGATACTCTTTTCACGACTGGTTTGTTTTTTGTAATTAAATATTTTATCCGATTCGCTGATGATTTATTTTTCCTTTGCGTCCTATTGGTACACACATAGGAGTTTCCACAACCGGATCGAGAATAATACGGCACTCCAATCCAAAAACCTCCAGAACCATTTCTTTTGTCATCACTAACTTTGGTTCGCCAGCAGCAAAAATTCGACCATTTTTCACAGCAACTAAATAATCAGCGTAACGACATGCCTGATTTAGATCGTGCAACACCATTACAATTGTTCGTCCTTGAGTTTGGTTCAAATCGTACAATAAATCTAAAATTTCTATCTGGTGCGCCAAATCCAAAAAAGTAGTCGGTTCATCTAAAAGTAAAATATCTGTATCTTGGGCCAGCGCCATAGCAATCCAAGCTCTTTGTCGTTGTCCGCCAGACAAAGTATCTAATGCTCTATCTGCCAACTTCAATAAATCTGTAATTTCTAGCGCCTGTTGTACAATTTTTTCATCTTTTGCCGACCATTGTTGTAACCAATTTTGATAAGGATAACGTCCTTGTGCTACTAAATCTCGTACTGTTAACCCTTCAGGTGCTACTGGCCCTTGGGGCAAAATACCCAACTGTTGTGCTACTTCTTTGGTAGAAAGATTCAAAATAGAAGTTCCATCAAGATATACTATACCGTCACGGGGTTTGAGTAATCTTGCCAAGCCTCTTAACAAAGTTGATTTACCACAACCATTAGCACCAACTAAAGCACTAATTTGTCCGCCGGGAATTGCCAAATTTAAGTCACGGATAATCGTAGCACCATCATAAGCTAAAGACAGACTTTTAGTTGACAACCCTTTCATAATAAAACCATTTTGGATTTTAGATTTTAGATTTTAGATTTATAAAAACCTGGGTTTTAGTTAATAAAATATCCTTTTATTTCTTCCGATTACAAATTAATAAATACAGAAAATAAGGAGCGCCAATGGCAGCGGTTACTACTCCACAAGGAAGTTCGATAGGTGCAAACAACGTTCTACCTAAGAAGTCTGCCATGACAACAATTACTCCCCCTAAAAGTGCGGAAGTAGGAATCAAGGCTTCATGGGTGCTACCTACTAACTGTCGTCCTAAATGGGGCGCAATTAAACCCACAAAACCAATATTGCCGGCGGTGGCGACTCCTGCACCGGCTAAGGCTACCCCCACCAGCACGAGTAAACCACGTTGCCATTCCACTCGACTACCTAAACTTTTAGCAACATCATCTCCCAAGTTGAGAGCGTTTAAATGTCTTGCCGATGTCAAAGCCATTGGGATAAAAATAACCAACCAAGGTAATAAAGAAAATACTTGCTCCCAAGTGCGTCCATAAACACTTCCAGCTAACCATACCAAAGCATTGTTAACGTTATAAATTTCGCCAAAGGTAATCATTAAGCTGGTTATGGCACTGGCGATCGCAGATAACCCAATACCCATCAAAATTAATAGAATCGGCGAACTCCCGTTATTCCAAGCCAGGGAATAAATTAAAATAGCCATCAGCAAAGCACCAGTAAAAGCCGATAGTGGCAAGGTGTAAATTGGTGCTGCTGGAAATAAGACAATTACGCTAACTGCCGCTAGACTCGCCCCAGCATTAATGCCAATAATACTGGGATCTGCCAACGGATTGCGTGTCAATCCTTGAAAGATAGTGCCAGAAATTGCCAGCGCCGCCCCCACCATCAAAGCTACAAGGGTGCGGGGTAGACGCAAATCGTAAATCACGAATGTATGGTCTGGGTTTCCCGTATCTAAACTCAATAAAGTTTTCACGATATCTCCAGGTGCAATTGGATATTCACCCCGCCCTAAATTCATCACCATTGCCAGTGCGATCGCTACTGCCAAACATAGCACTATGATTGGTACGCGCCGATCTATACGAAAGGATATCGCCTGGGAACGAATGACTAGCCAATCAACTTTCATTTTTTCACCTTTGACTTAGCTAGGTAAACAAAAAAGGGCGCCCCAACAAGTGCTGTCATCACACCTACAGGTAACTCCTGTGGTTTGAGCAACACACGAGCGCCAATATCTGCAATCAAAAGTAAAATAGCCCCCAAAACTGCACAATGAGGTAATATCCAACGGTAATCGGCTTTAATATAAAATCTGACTATATGGGGAACGACTAAACCAATAAAACCGATTGGCCCTGCCAAGGCAACGGAACTTCCAGCCAGTAAAACTACGCTGATAGCAGTCATAATCTTGACCCAGACTGTTTGTTGACCTAACCCTTTAGCTACGTCTTCACCCAAACTCATGGTAGTAATTTGTCTGCCAAGGGCAAAAGCTATGATTAATCCAATGAGGACGAAGGGCAATGCTTGGAAAAACATATCCACATCGCGGCCAGATAGCGAACCAGCTAACCAAAATCTAATTTCTTCTAGGGTGCGTTGGCTGACAATTAGAGTACCTGTGGTGACAGAAGAGATCAGAGCAGTTAAAGCTGCACCTGCTACCGTCAAATTTAACGGAGTGGCTCCTCCCCGTCCTAAAGAACCGAGGAAGTAAACTAATATTGCTGTGGCTGCTGCTCCTAGAAATGCCACAATCGCGTACACATCTTGGGATGCACTACCAAATACAAAAGTCGCCACAACCACCGCTACTGCTGCACCCGACTCAATACCCAAAATCCCTGGATCTGCTAAAGGGTTGCGTGTTAAACCTTGCATTAACGCTCCGGAGACTGCCAAGGAAGATCCTACAAGAATAGCAACGAGCGATCGCGGTAATCTCACAGTCTGAATAATTAAGCGATCGTAGTCACCATCAAAGACTGTAAAAGATGACAAAACCCGATCTAGAGGTATTTCTGCTACACCCAGCGCCACACTGCACACCAAGCAAATTAGCAACATCAAAAGTCCCAAAACCAGACCAAAAAAGCCCGACATTTGCCGCTTTTTCAATCCTTTCAGTGACACTATAGTGGCTTTGATCATTATCCTGCTGTCAGTTGAAAATATTACGCTTTGCTGGTTATGTGTTTTTTACAGCTATTTTCGGCTAATTAAAACCTCTGTAGGAGCTTTACAACTGTAAAGTCCCTACAGCGAACTGCACTAGATGAAAAAGTCTCTAAATTCCGCCTCTCAATATTTAGCAGCTTTCTAATCATTAAATTGATAATCTTTCTTGATAAATATATAGATTACATTATCATGCAAAGATTACACCATTTTTCAAACTAAAAAATATGCTCAGAAAGTTTTGATATATTTTCTCAACAAACTGGTATTGTTTAGATGAACCTAAATCTAACTGGAAAAACGTAGTGGGGGCAAAGGGGCAGAGGAAGCGCGGGAGACAAATGCCCAATGGCCAATCCCTGAAATAGACTTTATACCTAACACATGGTGGTGTTAATGAGGTTTGATATTTTACCAAAAAGTTACAGAAGAAAATCAATACGAGTTTTACCCTTAATACTCAGCCTGATACTGGTTTTATTTATTGGTAGCCAAACTATAGCTACACCAACCAAATCGACAGAGATATTATGGGATACCTATGGTATACCGCATATCTACGGTAAAAATGACCAAAGTGCCTTTTATGCCTTTGGTTGGGCGCAAATGCAAAGTCATGGAGATTTGCTTTTGCGTCTTTATGGTCAAGCACGGGGGCGTGCGGCCGAATACTGGGGTGAAGAATATCTAGACTCAGATCGTTGGGTGCTGAGTATGGGAGTACCAGAACGCTCTCGTGCTTGGTATCAAGCACAGAACCCAAGTTTTCGCAAGTATCTAGATGCTTTTGCCGCTGGGATCAATGCTTATGCTTCTCAAAATCGAAACTCGATTGACGATCGCGTTGAGGTAGTCCTACCAGTCAACGGCGAAGATGTCATGGCTCACTTACATCGGGTACTCAATTTCACCTTTGTGGTCGATCCCGGCCCGGTATTCGATTTGAGCAAAAAAAAGTTGCAAGCAGGATCTAATGGTTGGGCGATCGCACCTTCCCATTCTGCAAGTGGGAAAGCAATGTTGCTAGCCAACCCCCATCTACCTTGGTCGGATTTATTTTTGTGGTACGAAGCCCAAATAACCACACCGGGAATTGATGCTTATGGAGCGACACTTGTGGGTATTCCCGTATTGGCGATCGCTTTCAACAACAATTTAGGTTGGACTCACACCGTTAACACATACGATGGTTGGGATTTGTATGAACTTAAACTGGCAAATAATGGCTACCTCTTTGATGGCACAGTTCGCAAATTCCTTTCCAAAACCCTGCCTTTGAAGGTGAAGCAGAAAGATGGCTCTTTGCAACAACAACCATTAGTAGTCAAGAGTTCCATCCACGGGCCTGTGGTAGTTGAGAAAGATGGTAAAGCCATAGCACTGAGAGTTGCCGGTCTTGACCGACCAGGTGTACTCCAACAGTGGTGGGATATGGCACGAGCAAAGAACCTCAACCAATTTGAAACCGCACTCAAACGCCTGCAACTATCGATGTTTACAGTCATGTATGCCGATAGAGAAGGACATATTATGCACCTATTCAACGGTCAAGTGCCGATACGTCAACAAGGAGATTTTGCATATTGGCAAGGTATCATTCCTGGCGATACATCTAAAACTTTATGGACAAAAATCCATCCATATCAAGATTTACCGCGCATAGTCGATCCTAAAAGCGGTTGGTTGCAAAATACTAACGATCCACCTTGGACAACTACCTTCCCAACTGCGATTAAAGCAGACGATTACCCGGCTTATATGGCACCTCGTTTCATGGATTTCCGTTCGCAACGTTCTGTAAAGATGTTGGCTGAAGATGACAAAATCTCTTTTGATGAAATGATTGCATACAAGCACTCGACCCGGATGGAAATGGCCGATCGCCTTTTGGATGATTTAATTCCTGCTGCCCGCAAGTACGGTAAAGATTTGGGGCAAAAAGCAGCTAATGTTCTAGAAACCTGGGATCGACAAGCCAATGCAGATAGTCGAGGGGCGGTACTATTTGCCTTTTGGGTTCAAAAGCTGGACTTAGATAAGACATTTAGTAAACCTTGGAGTGAAAATTCCCCACGTACCACACCCGATGGTTTAGCTAATCCAGAAAGTGCAGTTACAACACTCGAAGCGGTAGCAGCGGAAATAGAAAAGACGTATGGAACTATAGATTTGCCTTGGGGAGATGTTTTTCGGCTGCGTTATGGCAATATCGATTTACCTGGCAATGGTGGTGCAGATCCCCTTGGGATCTTCCGAAGCCTCTATTTTTCACCGGAGTCAGATGGGAAGTTTAAATCCGAACTTGGCGATTCCTATATTGCTGCTGTTGAATTTTCTAACCCTGTACGAGCAATGGCACTCACCAGCTACGGCAATGCAACTCAACCGGGATCGCCGCATATTGGCGACCAGTTAAACATGTTCGCCAAGAAAAAATTGCGTCCTGTGTGGCGCGATCGCTCTGATATCCTAGCCCATCTAGAAGGACGAAAAGTATTCTAAGTCATGTCGGGGTATGGGGCATTGGGCATTGGTTATGAATTATTCTCCCCATCTCCCCATCTCCCCATCTCCCCATCTCCCCACTCCCCATTTTCAAATCATGAAAGATCGACTGACTCAAAACCCTATTCTTTCGGTACAAGACTTAGGGCGAATAGTTGAACAACGCTGGATTTGGAGTCACCTTAGCTTTCAAGTATTTCCAGGGGAGCGAGTAGCGGTGATAGGTGCTTCTGGCTCTGGTAAAAGCTTACTTCTACGAGCATTAGCTGGTCTCGATCCCGTACAAGCAGGACAAATTATTTTTCAGGGACAGGCGATAAATTCTCACTTTATGCCCAGCTATCGTTCCCAAATTATTTATTTGCAACAACGCCCAGCCCTTTGGGAAGGAACTGTGGAGGAAAATCTCCAGCAAGTTTATCGATTAGCTGTTCACCGCCATCTAATTTACAACCGCGAGTTGATTTTAGATTATCTACATCTTTTGCATAAAACACCTGACTTTTTGCAGCGTCCGGTTAGCGCTCTTTCTGGTGGAGAAGCGCAGATAGTCGCTTTTTTGAGAGCTTTGCAACTTTCACCTTCGATACTGCTACTAGATGAACCGACTGCCTCGCTAGATGCTGGAACTGCCCAAAGTTTAGAGGCTTTAGTTACAGCTTGGCAACACGAACACTCACAACGTTCATATCTGTGGACAAGCCATGACCCTAACCAATTGGAACGCATTACCAACCGTCAAATTACCTTAAAAGAGAATTCAGAAGTCAGAAGTCAGAAGTCAGAATTCAGAATTTAAGGTGAATTCCATTAATGAATTTACCCCGGCCGTTGGTTTCGACTCCGCTCAACCAACTTCATAGTCGAGAGTTGAGCGGAGTCGAAACTCGTCAGCATTGGTATTTTCTTCGCTAGAAATCACCTAATGAAGTAGGAAATTGACGCGCCACTGATAGTGTAGCGTTAGCGAGTCATACAGAATACCCAACTGAATATTACTGCTTTGTTAAAGGGAAGAAAGTGATGGAAACCAAGTATATCCAGATTAGTTATGGACAATTGTCTTTAGCAACTTTGTTTATTCTGATCAATGTGGGGCTTTCTTTTGGTCTGCGGTTGGGGCTTGAACAAAGTCTAGTAATAGCTTCCTTAAGGATGGCAGTGCAGCTGTTAATGGTGGGATACATATTGCAGTGGGTGTTCACTCTCAGCAACCCTGTGTTAATTATACTTTTAGCTTTGGGCATGACCGTTATCGCTGGTATATCCAGCGTTAATCGCACGCGTAGACGATTTACTAGTATTTATTGGAATAATTTTATTTCGCTTTTGAGTGGTTCGTTTTTAGTCACGGGGATAGTAGTTAGCGGTATTTTGCGCGTACAACCCTGGTACGAACCTCAATATCTCATTCCCTTTTTGGGTATGGTGTTAGGTAATGCGCTCACGGGTACATCCTTGAGTTTAGATCGGTTTATGGAAGACTTGACCAATCGTCGCGGCGAAATAGAGGCGCTACTGAGTCTAGGTGCAACCCGTTGGGAAGCCGCGCATCAAACTATCAAAGAAGCCTTGAGAACAGGAATGATTCCGACTATTAATTCAATGATGGTGATGGGACTGGTGAGTTTACCAGGAATGATGACTGGTCAAATTCTTGCAGGGGCAAATCCTACTGATGCCATACGCTACCAGATTGTGATTATTTTTGCACAGGCATCAGGGACAGCGATCGCCATCATCGGCGTTATTATCCTAGCTTTCTTTGCTCTGTTTAATCGCAATCATCAGTTGACAGCTCCGTTAATTCAGAAATCACCAAAGAAGGCAAAAGTAAAAGGGTGAAAGAGAATTCAGGAGTCAGAAGTCAGAATGGTCGTTGCTTGAAGCTTATATAATTACCTCTTTGTCTATCTTGTAAAATAACTTAGCAGATCAGCAAGGAAAAGGTTCAGTATCATGCCTCAAGCTAGTATCGGAATTATCGGTGGTAGCGGTCTGTATAAAATGGATGCGCTCAAAGATATTGAAGAAGTGCAAGTTCAGACTCCCTTTGGTTCGCCATCTGATGCTTTGATTCTAGGAACTTTGGATGGGACGCGGGTAGCTTTTTTGGCGCGGCATGGTCGCAATCACACGCTTTTACCTTCTGAGTTACCGTTTCGCGCTAATATCTATGCGATGAAGCAATTGGGTGTGGAGTATTTAATTTCTGCTAGTGCTGTGGGTTCGTTGAAAGCAGAGGCGAAACCATTAGATATGGTGGTGCCAGATCAGTTTATTGACAGAACAAAAAATCGCATTTCAACGTTTTTCGGTGAAGGAATTGTGGCTCACATTGCCTTTGGCGATCCGATTTGTAAGAATTTGGCTGCTGTGTTAGCAGATGCGATCGCTTCTCTCAATTTACCAGAAGTCACTCTCCATCGCGGTGGTACTTATGTATGCATGGAAGGGCCAGCTTTTTCCACAAAGGCAGAATCAAATCTTTACCGCAGTTGGGGTGCAACAATCATTGGGATGACGAATTTACCAGAGGCGAAGTTAGCTAGGGAAGCGGAAATTGCTTATGCAACTTTGGCGTTGGTGACAGATTACGATTGTTGGCATCCAGACCATGACAGCGTGACAGTGGAAATGGTAATTGGCAATTTGCTGCGGAATGCGGTGAACGCTCAAAAGGTGATTCAAGAAACTGTGCGGCGATTAAGTGAAAATCCACCACCAAGTGAAGCACATTCGGCTTTGAAATATGCGATTTTGACTCAATTAGATAAAGCACCAGCAGCAACGAAAGAAAAGTTAGGGTTATTGTTGCAGAAGTATTTGTAAGTAGAAGAACTAAATTAAACCTAACTTGAGGTTGCCGGGTTTCGACTTCGCGGAAGTTGAATCTCGACTTCTCTACGAGACGCTACGCGAACGCTCGATTACCGCGTAGTCGAAACTCAACCCTCATTTTCTCAAGGTTCGAGCATTGAGCGCAGCGATGCCCTGAGCTTGCCGTTGGCGACGCCTCTCGTAGAGAAGGGTCGAAATGCGTCTTCTAAATAATTGTGTCCGCTTACTTAGTAAGGGACTGGGGATTAGGGATTGGGTACCAAATCGAAAAAATTATAGAAAATTAGGTAATTAAACCACGTCTACTTTGAAACCCCTAGTTTTTTCAAAATCCCTTCCCTGTTCCCTCTTGAAAAACTCTAGTTTTCGATTTGGAAGAAGTTTAAGTTATGGCAGTCGAGGCATAGTTTAGAACATAAACTGATGATAAAACCTTGACACCAAAGGACTTTCAATTCTGTTGCCTATTGCCTGCTATAATTCGTCGATTGGCTGCTCTAACATTTCCGGTACTAAAGCTGGGTTACCTTTGCGTTCTTCGGGCGATTGCTCGCGAATCACATCGTCCATTTTGGGAGGGTGTTTGATTTTGTCAAGTACCTCCGGACTTAATTGTGAGCGATCGCCTTCTGGATTCGTCTTTTCAGCTTGACTAGGAACTGTTTCCTTATTCATGGTTATTTCCCCGAACTCATACGCCAAGCTTAAATTTTTTAGTTGCAAGGCATACACTACCTTGGGACTTAAATTGCTATTTATACTAATTGGCAATTCAGAGGATATTTTCAATAATAAAGTCTAATTAATAACATTAGAAATTAAGTAATTTCTGTAAAGAATTCAACTGATTCAAATTAGTAACTTATTTGACACAAATATATTTAAATTCAGTTAATTTACTGAATTTCACTCTTGATCTATAGCCTTCTGTTTCAGGCATTTATTTTTAGTAAGTATACTTATTTACTATATTTTTGATTTGATACTTGAATGAGCTATTCGGGCAGGAATAGACAACACATGCTAGAATTATATCAGATTATGGCAATTATTCAAGAGCAATTTAGAATAATTTTGCGCTGTGTCGAGTAAAAAAGCTAAAATCTACGATTTTTGGAGATTTTTAGGTTATGACAACCTCACAGGAGAGGATTATCCCGACAGACTTGCGAAACGAAATGTCGCAGTCTTATCTGGAATACGCCATGAGCGTGATAGTGGGTCGGGCGCTGCCAGATGCGAGGGATGGTCTAAAACCTGTGCATCGTCGCATTCTCTACGCAATGCACGAGCTAGGTCTGCTGCACGATCGCCCGTTTAAGAAATGTGCCCGTGTGGTGGGGGAAGTGTTGGGTAAATATCACCCCCACGGTGACACGGCTGTGTATGATGCTTTGGTGCGGATGGCGCAGGATTTTTCCATGCGATCGCCTTTGGTAGACGGGCATGGTAACTTCGGTTCGGTGGACAACGATCCCCCAGCGGCAATGCGATATACAGAATGTCGCTTGCAAGCTTTAACTACTGCTGGCTTATTGCATGACATCGAATCAGAAACCGTAGACTTTGCGGATAACTTCGACGGTTCCCAGCAAGAACCGACAGTACTCCCAGCCCGGATTCCCCAATTGCTGCTCAACGGTTCCTCTGGGATTGCCGTGGGTATGGCAACGAACATTCCGCCGCATAATTTGGGCGAATTAATTGACGGCTTGGTGGCACTGATTCACAATCCAGAAATCACCGATCTGGAATTAATGCATTATGTCCACGGCCCCGACTTTCCCACAGGGGCCCAAATTTTGGGTACAGCTGCCATTCGAGAAGCTTACACCACCGGGCGCGGTTCGATTACCATGCGTGGCGTTGCGACAATTGAAACGGTGGAACAGCGGGGACGCCCAGATCGAGAAGCAATCATCATCACCGAATTGCCCTATCAAACCAACAAAGCGGCGCTAATTGAAAAAATCGCCGAAATGGTGAACGAAAAGCGGTTAGAGGGCATCGCAGATATCCGAGATGAAAGCGATCGCGACGGGATGCGGATTGTCATCGAACTCAAGCGCGATGCTTATCCCCGCGTCGTTTTGAATAATCTCTACAAGCAAACGCCACTGCAAGCTAACTTCGGCGCCAACATGCTGGCGTTGGTGAACAGCGAACCCCTAGTACTCACCCTCAAGCAGTTCTTAACCGTCTTCTTGGATTTCCGCATCGAATCCATTGCCAGACGCACTCGCTACGAACTGCGAAAAGCCGAGGAACGCGACCACATTTTACAAGGGTTATTGATTGCCCTGTCCCACTTAGATGCGATTATTAATTTGATTCGCCATGCGCCGGATGCACCCACAGCCAAAGGCGAGTTGATCGCGACTTACGGACTTTCGGAAGTGCAAGCCGATGCCATCTTGCAAATGCAATTACGGCGGTTGACTGCCTTAGAAGCAGACAAAATTCGTCTGGAACACGAAGAATTACAAGCCAAGATTGCCGACTTGCAAGATATTTTGGCACGACGGCAGAGGGTGTTGGAAATCATTGAAACCGAAGTTACCGAACTGAAAACTAAGTTTGCCACACCCCGGCGCACGGTAATTTTACCAGGGGAAGGCGAAATAGACGAACGCGACTTAATTGCCAACGAAAAAGCCGTAATTTTACTGACAGAGCAAGGCTACATTAAACGGATGCCCGTTAACACCTTTGAAGCCCAAAGCCGTGCCACCAGAGGCAAAGCGGCAGCCAAGGTGAAAGATGATGATACCGTCGAGCATTTCTTAACTTGCTGCGACCACGACAGCGTTTTATTTTTTAGCGAACGCGGCGTAGTTTACTGCCTGAAAGCCTATCAAATTCCCGTGGGTTCCCGCACCAGTCGCGGTACGCCCATCGTCCAAATGCTACCGATTCCCAAGGAAGAGAAAATTACCTCCATCGTCCCCGTTGACGAATTTAGCAACGAGGAATATTTGGTGATGCTCACCAAAGGCGGTAATATCAAGAAAACCGAATTGGCAGCTTTTAATAACATTCGCGCCAATGGCTTGATTGCTATTTCCTTAGAAGAAGGCGACCAACTCCGTTGGGTACGACGCGCCAGAGTAGAAGACAGCGTGATTATTGGTTCTCGTCATGGAATGGCGATTCACTTCCGGTGTAACCACGAACAACTACGTCCTTTAGGTAGGGCGACTCGTGGGGTGAAAGCCATGAAGTTGAAAAACAAAGACGAATTGGTGGGTATGGATATTCTGCCTGCGGCAATTCTTGAGACTTTGGATACCAGTACAGAAGCCGAAGTTGAAGAAATTGAAACCGAAGAAATCGAAATCAATGAAGAGTCAGCAGAAGTACCAGGCAATGGCAGTGTCGGCCCTTGGGTGTTGGTAATTACAATGGGAGGATATGGTAAGCGCGTCCCAGTCGCCCAATTCCGCCTGCAAAACCGTGCCGGACAGGGTTTAATGGCAACCAAATTCAAAAACCGCAAAACCAAAGACCAATTAGCAACGTTACGCATTGTGAACAACGATGATGACGAAATTATGATGGTCACCAATCGCGGTATTATCATTCGGCAAGCGGTAAATGCAATTTCCATACAATCGCGATCGGCAACTGGGGTAAGAGTGCAGCGTTTAGATGAAGACGACGCTATTACTGGAGTAGCAGTAGTTCCACCTGATAGTGGTGATGCAGAAGAAGCAGAGTAAAAAGCAGGGGGAGCAAAGGAAGCAGGGGAGGCAAGGGCATATAACCTCCTTACCTCCTTGGTTGATTGGCTTAGGCAGTGGCGTTTTGATGGGGGTGACCGTTGCCCCCGTCGGCGCATGGTTCCTGGCTTGGATTGCCCTAGCCCCCTTGTGGGTGTTAGTTGTTACTTCTTCTAAATCCAAAAACCAATCCCCCCCTGCTTCCCCTGCCTTCTTGTGGGGTATCGCTTATCACGGTATCGCCCTTTCGTGGATTATGGGAATTCATCCCATGACTTGGTTAGGCGTTCCTTGGTGGCCGAGTTTGGCGATCGCACTTTTTTGTTGGGGATTCATCAGTGTCTTGGGAGGGATACTGGTTAGTATTTGGGCGGCTGTGATGCTTCGCTTGGGGGAGCAGAAATCTTGGCTGCGCGTAGTAATTGGTACAGCGGTGTGGTGTGGGTTAGAGAGTCTGTGGAGTGCTGGGCCTCTGTGGTGGAGTTCTATTGCTTACACGCAAAGCCCGCATAATCTCGTAATTGTACACCTCGGACAGATATCTGGGCCTAATACTGTGACTGCGGCAATAGTCGCTGTGAATGGGTTGATTGCTGAAGGATGGACGAACCGCAGAGGCGCAGAGGGCACAGAGAAAATTCTCTCTGCGTCGCGCCAGTTGCTACCCTTCGGGAACGCTAAGAGCGAACAAGTCGGGGAACCCGCCCAACGCACTGGCTTCTCTGTGTCTGTGCGGTTCGTTAATAAATACTTAGCTACTAGCGTCGGGTTATTAATTAGCTTACACTTAATAGGTTTTATCTTATACAGCCGTCCCATCGCCCAACCACCAGAAGCAGCGTTGAAAGTCGGGATTGTTCAAGGTAATATTCCTAACCGACTTTTGCGGAGTTCCGAAGGGTTTCGTCGGGCTGAAGAAAACTACACTAATGGCTATATAGCTTTAGCAAATCAAGGTGTCGATGCAGTGCTTACCGCAGAGGGGGCTTTACCTGTTTTCCAGCGTAACTTGATGGCAACTGCTTTGGTAGCAGCAGTGAAGGAAAAAGGCGTAGTCGCTTGGATTGGCGCTTTTGGGGAAACAGGGCGCAGCTATACAATTAGCTTGTTTACTTTTAACAATCGAGGTGAAATTGTCAGCCGCTACGACAAAGCGAAATTAGTACCTTTGGGAGAATATATTCCCTTTGAAGAAATCTTAGGGCCAATAGTTCAACGGTTGTCGCCTTTGGATGCACACCAAGTTGCGGGTGCAGCAAAACAGGTATTTGACACTCCTTTTGGTAGAGCGATCGCTAGTATATGTTATGAATCTGCTTTTCCCGAACAATTTCGCTATCAAGCTGCGGCGGGTGGGGAATTTATTCTCAGTTCTTCTAACGATGCTCATTACAGTCCGTCTATGCCGTTCCAGCATCACGCACAGGATATCATGCGGGCGATCGAAACTGATAGATGGTCAGCACGAGCAACTAATACAGGATATTCAGCCTTTGTCGATCCTCACGGGAGGACTTTGTGGATATCTGGATATAATACTTACGAAACTCATGCCGAAACAATTTATCGGCGGCAAACAAAGACTTTATATGTGCGCTGGGGTGATTGGTTGACACCTTTGTTGTTAATATCCTCTGGAGGACTTTGGCTATTTCAAAAGAGGTAAAAAATGCAAACAAATTCATTATTTACTAATCGAGTAGCAGTATTGGCAACAATGCACGGCAAAGAAAAAGCGATCGCTCCAATTTTAGAAGCATTAGGAATTAAAGTTATCGTTCCTCAAGATTTTAATACCGATGCTTTTGGTACATTTACTAGAGATATTAAACGTCCAGGCAATCAAATTGAAGCTGCTATATTAAAAGCAAAAAAAGCATTAGAATTGACTGGCGAAACTTTAGCACTAGCTAGTGAAGGTAGTTTTTTACCTCACCCTAGCATACCTTTTATTTCTAGTAATAGAGAAATTGTAATTCTTTTAGATACAAAATATAATTTCCAAATTATTGGAGAAGAATTTTCTTTAGAAACTAATCATAATCATATTGTTGTAGAAAGCGTCGAGCAGGCATTTCAATTTGCTAAAAAGATAGGCTTTCCCGAACACGGTTTAGTCGTTATGTTTAGCGAATCTCCTCAAGATAGTAAGCAAATTATTAAAGGCATTACTACAGAAAATCAACTTGTAGAAGCTGTGAATTTTGTTATCAACAACTCACCGACAGGTAAAGCACATCTGGAAACAGATATGCGGGCAATGTATAACCCTACGCGTATGAATAACATCGCTAAGGCTACTCAAGATTTAATCAGAAAAATTAAAAGCTGTTGTCCAGAATGTTCTACGCCTGGTTTTGAAGTCATTGAAAGAATTCCCGGATTACCTTGTGCGATGTGCGATATGCCAACTGCTTTAACTCTGAATGTTATTTATCAATGTCAAAAATGTGGGTTTAGTCAAGAAAAATTATTTCCTAATGGCAGCGAATATGCCGATCCTGCACAATGTATGTACTGCAATCCTTAATTGGGAATTTACAGCAGATTACAGTTATTGTAGGGGCGCACAGCTGCCATCGGTGTCATATCAGGTTCGGTTAAACACTTTCTAAGTACATATTTTTATTAAATTGACAATCATTCATAAGAATTAAATTTTAATACAGAATTTCATACCAAATTGAGTTTAAAAAAAAGTGTATGAACGATAATTACTGATTTTAAAGTGTTTTAATAAAGTTATAAGCGAAAATTTAGAGAAGCAAAAACATGAAAGGTTTCAGGAAGCTATCCTCGATAGCACTATTGCTATTTGCCTTTGTGTATCCGCCCTCATTAGCACAAGCGAAAGATATTTCTCTAAGTAATGGTTTTAACGAACAAAGTGCGGCATCAGAGGCTAACCTAGTTGGAGATCGAAAAGGAGAGCTTTTAATTGCTCAACGGCGGTCAGGACGATATCGAATAATCCGACGCCAGCCTTTAGGGATAGGAAGATATCAAATAATCCGACGCGACCCTTACGGACGAACTCGAATAATTCAACGACGCCAGCCTGGACGATATCAAATAATCCGACGCGATCCTTACGGACGAACTCGAATAATTCGACGAGGCGACCGTTTCAGAAGAGATCAAAATATTCGACAGCAGCAATTGAGACAACGGGAGTTGAGGCGGCAACGATACTACAGGCAATGGTATTAATCTCAGACAAGTAAGTAATTAATTGGCGTTGCATATTTGCGGGATGATTTTGATAGTTTTGTCGGATGGGTGTCTTGCCCGTCCTTTTTATTTTCGGGCGGTTATGGATGCCCACCCTAAAAGAATCATACCTATTTTATGCAACGCCAATTAACTGATTAGTGGTTTTTGATTAACCACTAACCATTAGCTATTGTCAGATTTTAATGACTTGCTACTGGCTCTGTTTCCAGGCGAGCCAATCGGTCTGCCAAAAGTTTTTCCAGGTCTTCTAGTGCTTTGGTGAAACCTTTGATGCCCTCGTCTAGTTTATCAGTTGCCATGCGGTCAGCAGCGTGCATCTTGTCAAAGGTAGCTTTATCAATGGATAATTTTTCAATTTCCAAGTTTGCTACATTAGCAGGGTCGAGTTTGCGTGGCAGTTCTCCAATAGTTGCTTGTAATTCAGCCAAAAGCGATGGTGAAATTGTTAACAAATCACTACCTGCAAGCTCAGTAATTTCCCCAATATTACGGAAGCTAGCTCCCATAACTTCGGTTTTATAGCCGAATTTCTTGTAGTAGTTGTAGATTTTGGTGACTGACAAAACTCCTGGATCTTCGGCTGCTGGGTAGCTATCCCGTCCAGTATCTTTTTTGTACCAGTCGAGAATCCGACCGACGAAGGGAGAAATTAAGGTAACGCCGGCTTCTGCACAGGCGATCGCTTGGTGCAAACCAAACAACAAGGTAAGGTTACAATGAATACCTTCTTTTTCCAGAATTTCCGCAGCGCGAATGCCTTCCCAGGTGGTGGCAATTTTAATTAACACGCGATCGCGGCCAACTCCAGCAGCTTTATACTGAGCAATTAATTCCCGTGCTTTAGTAACGGTAGCTTCAGTATCATAGGACAAACGAGCATCCACTTCCGTAGACACGCGACCGGGGATAATTTGCAAAATCTTCAATCCAAAAGCCACCGCCAAACGGTCAAACGCCAGAGTAACTATCTGTGCTTGGGTAGCTCCGGCTCCAGCATCTTTTTTTGCTTGGAGTAAAGTCTGATCGACAATTTCTTGATATTCCGGCATCTGCGCCGCAGCAGTAATCAAGGAGGGATTTGTGGTAGCATCTTGGGGTTTAAACTTTTCGATTGCTTTGATATCCCCTGTATCTGCAACCACAACAGTCATTTCTCGCAATTGTTCTAGTAAACTTTTAGACATAAGATACTCCGTGATGTTTGTTTAGGATTTACTTAAATTCCAAGTTAGTGCTGAGTGCTGAGTTAGGAGTTAGGAGTTAGGAATTATTCTCCCCCTGCCTCCCCATCCCCCCATCCCCCCATCTCCCTACTCCCCTCCAGAGTCACAGCCTTATTCTAGAGGCTTATGCAGAAATTGGCTGTCCAATGGAATGCACTTTGATTAAGCTAGTTGTTCCTGATTTACCAATTGGGACACCAGAGGTAATCACCACCTGATCTCCTTTTTTCGCTAGACCTCTTTCTAAGACTTTGTTCACCACATTTGTAAACATTTCTTCAGCATGGTGGACTGGTGGAATCAATAAAGGTTCGACTCCCCAGGAAAGTGCTAGCTGACGGTAAGCGGTGGCGTCGGAGGTCAAGGCAATAATCGGAGAAGTTGGCCGATATTTAGACACCATTCTCGCCGTACTGCCTGAGGTTGTGTTACACAGAATTGCCTTTGAGCCGGTTTCGTAGGCAATGCGGCACACCGCCTCTGCCACCGATTCGGTAACGCTGAGACTACCTGGTTCGTGACACCAAGAACGTCTGCTGCCCTCATCTAAAGCCTGTTCTGTTCGCACAGCAATGTTGTGCATCATCTGGACAGCGGCGATAGGATATTCTCCCACAGCGGTTTCACCAGAAAGCATTACCGCATCTGTGCCATCCAAGATGGAGTTAGCTACATCCGTTGCCTCGGCGCGGGTGGGGTCGGGGGCGCTAATCATCGACTCCAGCATTTGCGTGGCTGTAATTACGGGCTTGCCAGCTTGATTGCAACGGCGGGTGATATCTTTTTGAATCAGAGGCACTTCATGAATCGGCACTTCCACACCTAAATCGCCGCGGGCAATCATGATGCCGTCGGCAACTTTCAGGATGGAGTCAAATTGCTCTACTGCTTCTGCTCTTTCGATTTTGGCAATTAAGCGAATGGAAGCGCCAGCAGCTTCAATCATCCTTTGGGCGGGTTCTAAATCTTGTGGCGATCGCACAAAAGACACTGCCACCCAGTCTACACCCAACTGAATCCCAAAACGCAAATCTAGCAAGTCTTTTTCGGTGATCGAACTCACAGGTAAAGGAGTTTGTGGTAGGTTAACTCCTTTGTGGGTGGAAATTAACCCGCCAATTTTCACCTGTGCGCGAATGCGATCGGCGTCGCGATCTGTAACAATCAGCTTGACGCGACCATCATTAATTAAAATTGGTTCGCCCGGTCGCACCATTGCAAACAAAGTCGGCAATGGTAAAGGCAATTCGTCAATACTTTCACCCTTCTCTTGCAAAACAAAGGTAACTTCACTCCCAGCTTCCACATTTAACCCTTCTGGTGGTAAGATACCCAAGCGGATCTTTGGCCCACACAGATCTTGCATAATAGCGATCGGTCTTTGCTGCTCAGCACTAATCTGCCTGAGATATTGCGCCGTTTGGGCATGGAATTCATAAGCCCCGTGGGAAAAATTCAAGCGTGCCACATTCATTCCAGCTTCTACTAAGGCTTGCAGCTTTTCAGGTGCAGATGTAGCAGGCCCAACAGTACAAATGATTTTGGTTCGACGCATAGGGATTAAGGGTTGAAGGAATAACCTGCGACGTGGATGCCTGAAACCAATTCAGAATTCCTAATTAACAGCTTTCAGATTTTATTTGGGTTTCCCGGTTTAAATCTTTAATCTGCTTTAGAGAATTGGCATTATGCAATGCCCAAGCTAACTTGCCTTAAACATCGCAAATGGCATCCAAATTCACACGTGCTTCATATCACTGGTTTGCTAAGTAAAGATACTAGATTGCGTTTTATTTTCGGGTATTTACCATTTAACCCAAATCCCAAAGGCCAAAAGGCAACAGGCAAAAGTCAAAAGTCAAGAGTCAAAAGCTAATGACCAATGACTAATGACTAATGACTAATAACAAATCAAACCACAGCAGGCGTCGGCGCGAGTTGTTCTTTTTGTGACATAGATAACATCAAGTCAACCACGCGATTCGAGTAGCCCCACTCGTTGTCATACCAGGCAACGACTTTGAAGAAGTTGGAGTTTAACTCAATACCAGCACCTGCGTCGAAGATGCTGGAATGGGTATCACCTTGAAAATCAGTGGAAACTACTTCTTCATCTGTGTAACCCAAAATACCTGCCAATGCACCGTTGGCAGCCTCTTTCATGGCAGCACAAATTTCTTTGTAACTGGTGGCTTTGGCAGTTTTGAAAGTTAAATCAACTACGGAGACATCAGGAGTTGGAACTCGGAATGCCATACCAGTTAACTTACCCTTCAATTCTGGTAAAACCAGTGCTACAGCTTTAGCTGCACCTGTGGAGGAGGGAATAATGTTTTGGGCTGCGCCTCGACCACCCCGCCAGTCTTTTTTGCTGGGGCCGTCTACCGTTGGCTGGGTAGCAGTCATAGCATGAACTGTGGTCATCAAGCCTTCAGTCAACCCAAAGTTATCATTGATAACTTTAGCAATGGGAGCTAGACAGTTTGTAGTACAGCTAGCATTGGAGACAATTAGATCCTTGCTGGGGTTAAACAAGTCATGATTAACACCCATTAATAAAGTAGGAACTGTATCTGGATCTTTGGTGGGAGCGGAAATAATTACTCGCTTTGCACCCGCTTTAAGGTGGTTTGCTGCCCCTTCATAGCCGGTGAATAGTCCCGTAGATTCCACGACATAATCAGCGCCTAGTTGTCCCCAAGGCAACTCCGCAGGATTCCTAACGGATACGCAAGGAATGAAGCGGCCATCAATGACGATACCATCCTCTTTGGCTTCAACCTTTCTCGTCAATCTACCGTGGGTTGAGTCGTACTTTAATAGGTAGGCGAGGTTATCTGGTGGTACTAGGTCGTTAATGCCGACAAACTCGATGTTGGGATTATCTAGTCCAGCACGAAGCACAAGTCGTCCAATTCGACCGAAGCCATTGATACCAACTTTCAATTTACTCAAGATTAAACCTCCCGTTGTGGAAAGTTGAACAAAAGGAGAAAGTTAAAAGTCAAAATAGATTGCCTTTTACTCTTTACTTATTAAGATCGTGACAGCCCCAGTCAGCGAAGGCATATTTACTTGGCATATTTTAAGAATTGGGGCATGGGAAGGGGACAAGGGGAAAGGGGAAAGGGGAAAGGGGAAAGGGGAAAGGGGAAAGGGTTATTGTAAATTGTCTCCTCATCTCCCCTGCTTCTTTCCATGACTAATGACTAATGACCAATGACCAATGACTAATTCTTTTGATACCTCATTCCCGGTAGTTGGGAGAGTAAACCCATAAGTTCCAACTGTAACAAAGCACTGGAGACTGAGCCAGCAGCCATGCCAGTTTGCTGGACTATTAAATCAAAGGGTAAAGTATCACAGGCGATGCCTTCGGCAACGTTAAGGACGAACGCATCCATTACCTGTTGCAATTCGGGTGATAAAGTTGGCAAGCTTAACTGTTGTACTGTTGACAATTGCTCAACTCTATCAATTTGTGGTATTGCTCCCAGCATTGTTAATAATTCGTCTAATTCTTTGAGAATCAAAGAAGCGCCTTGAGTTAGTAACTTCAAACAACCTTGGGATGGATAATCGTCCACTCTTCCTGGTAATGCATAGACATCTCTACCAAATTCATTGGCGTAGGTGGCTGTAATGAGGGCGCCAGATTTTAATGGGGCTTCCATAACCAAGATAGCGCGGCTCATGCCTGCAATAATGCGGTTGCGGCGGGGAAAGTGAGTGCGATCGGGCGGGGTTTTTGTGGGATACTCACTCACAACTAACCCAGCTGTCAAAATTTGCTTGTACAAATCCCGATTTTTTTGCGGATAAACAACGTCTACCCCAGTTCCTAAAACTGCGATGGTTCTTCCACCAGCTTTCATGGTAGCGGCGTGGCTTTCTGTGTCAATTCCCTCTGCCATTCCAGAAACCACTGTAAAGCCATTTTTAGCCAAAGCTGTGCTAATTTGACGAGTCCAACGAATGCCATATTCTGAAGGGCGGCGGGTTCCAACAATACCAACTAGCGGCTTTTGTCCGAGATTTTCCTGGAGTTCAACTTCACCGCGATAGTACAAAATCGGCGGGGGACTGGGAGTTTCCAGTAATAAGCGGGGATAATCTGCATCTGCTGGAGTCCAGAAATAAGGGTTTTCCTGTTGGTGTTTGGTGAATAGCTGTTCTGGATGTAGGCGCGATCGCTGTTGTACTATTTTTTCCAGCGTTTGAAAACCAAAACCCTCTACTTCTGCTAACTCTACCTTAGTAGCGTTCCAAGCGGTTGCCAGCGTACCAAAATGCTGTTGCAGCCGTCGCAGTAATACCGGCCCAATCCCCGAAATTTGCGACCACGCTACCCAATACGCACTTTCTTCTATCACTTTTCTATCCTCGCACCTATTGGTTTGAGTATTCCCAAAATCAAGTATTAGAGACTTCTAAGTAAAAAAATATTTTCTTGCTATTGTTGACCGTTGACTGTTGACAGTTAACAGTCTAAACTCCAGTCATATCCTAAGCACTATGTCCAGTTGGCTCTGCATCCAATATGGTTTCTATAATTTCAAGGAGAAATCAAATCTTTTTTATTAACAAATATGGCAAATGAACAACAAGATATCTTAACAATCGCTAAAAATTATCTGCAAGCAATAGAAGAGGGCAAAACAGGAGATGAACTCGCTATTTATTATTCTCAATCAGTAGAGCAAATAGAATACCCGAATCGCTTAATACCTAATGGAGCCAAAAGAAATATAGAAGATTTAAAAGAAGCGTCATTAAAAGGTAAAAACATACTAATCAGCCAAAAATTTGATATCCAAAAATTATATGTTGTAGGCAATACAGTAATTTTAGAAGCAATCTGGACAGCTAAAATTGCAGTTCCACTTGGAAAAATTCCATCTGGAGAACAGATAAAAGCTTATTTTGCTCAATTTATTGAATTTGAAAATGGCAAAATAGTCCGCCAAAGGACATATGATTGTTTTGAACCATTTTAAGATAGAATACCCTCTGTTACACAATTCATAACTACAGTTGATTTCTTGGTTAATGATTAATGCCGTTAGTTGTGGTTTCTTACACATATAGCAAATTGCTCTCGGAGTGACGTATAGATAATTGTAAGGACACAAAATGTTTTGCCCCTACTCGCGTACTTAATTTATGTGAAATAGGCTATATCGATCGCTTGGTCAGTCGAATTGTCGCTATTGAGTATTACTATTAAATATTAAGCCTTTCACTTATTAGCTTTTTGTGATGAAATCTTTTTATCGTCTTTTACTAAGCCTATCTGGTTACTCAATATTTCCACTACTGCATAGTATTTTCGCTGTGTCGCCTAGTTTGGCAGCCGAAAATGTTGTTGTTAGATACGGTTTATTTGAGCAAGGGATCCCTGTAGCAGATATACGCAATTATAGCGAGACGCAAAAGGTTTCTGCTAATTTGCAGACTATTTTAGGTCGTCTCAGTGCTGAAGAGAAACAGAAATTTCAAGATGCGCTGCAAGTGAAGATGTCGCTTGATATTGTGGCTTTAGATAAGTTGGTAAATACACCAACGGGCAAACAAATTTTATCTTTTGTTTCCCAAGCGATCGCTCGTCGGGATAAAGCCAATATCCAAGCGCTACGATCTGCTATTATCCTGGGAGCTAAATCATCAGAAGGTTTAGGACTTCTCACATTTTTAGAAGCCTATCCCAGTGAAGAACTAGTAATTGATGTGTCAAAAATTTCCCGATTAGTTGGTTTGGCAGATTCATCTTCTGGTTCTGCTGATGCACCGCCAAAGGACAATGTAACTTCTTCTCCTTTAGGGAAAATTGCACTCCAATATCAAACACTAGCCGCCCAAGATAAACAGTTTTCAGGTTGTTTATTCGGTGATTCGATTTCGGCAGGACTTGGCAATACTCTTGGCACTGGTACTTTTAATTTTGGGTTAAATGGCTTAAGTACAATTTCCTTACTAGAACAACTGAAAACTTTAATTCCTACTAACGTGAAATGTGAAAAAGCCATTATTGCTGTAGGCGGAAATGATGCTTTGTATGGAATTAGTGATGAGTTGTTTAGCAAGAATCTGCAAGAGGCGATCGCACTTGTTCGCACAATAGGAGCTAAAGAGGTTTTTCTGATTCCGGCTTTTTATTCAACGGTTGAGGCTAGCTCAGATCCAACTGTTGCAGCACCCAATTCTAGAGTAGAACAAATCAATGCTCTAATTAATCAAGTTGCCCAAACAGAAAAAATACCAGTTGCCGCAGCAGGAGTAGCACCATTGTATGAAAATAACGTTTTGAAAAAGGATTTTACCAGTGATGGCGACCATTTGAATGCAGAAGGACTAAAGATTTATCGACAAGCTTTGTTACAAATTATAGGGAAGTAATATTAAGAGCGATCGCAGTTGAATTATTTCAAGAATAATAACTGCGATCGCTTTTGGTTTTGTCTTCACCCATAAACATAAAAATTACTAATGTTTTCATGCGTCCAGACTCAATCTTTTACAAACTATTCCAACAATCACCAAGTTTACTATTTGAATTATTGACAAATCCTCCGATCAATGCAGAGCTTTATCGATTTGATTCAGTCGCCGTCAAAGAACCAAAATTTGAAATTGACGGGGTATTTTTACCACCAGAAAATGAAGGTGCTGGGGTTGTTTATTTTTGTGAAGTGCAGTTCCAAAAAGATGAACAACTTTATGAAAGGGTATTTGCAGAATCATCATTATATTTCTACCGCAACCGCGCCAGATTTAGTGATTGGCAAGCAGTAATTATTTACCCATCTCGCAGTATCGAACAAACCGATATTCATCCCCATCGGGGATTGCTTAACAGCGAGCAAATACATCGAGTGTATTTAGATGAATTGGGGAATATTCGCCAATTACCTATATGGATAGCGTTGATGGTGTTAACTACACTGGATGATGAACTTGCACCACAAGAAGCAAGATATTTGCTTGAACGTTCCTCTGTTGAACAGCCTGAAACTGCAAATAAGGCCATAATTGAGTTAGTGACTACAATAATGGTGTACAAATTTGAACGGTTAAGTCGAAAGGAGGTTGAATCGATGTTAGGAATAACACTCAAAGAAACGCGAGTTTACAGAGAAATCAAGGAAGAAGGACGAGAAGAAGGACGAGAAGAAGGACGAGAAGAGGGACGAGAAGAGGGACGAGAAGCGGAAGCGCGATCGCTTATTGTTCGTCAACTAACTAAACGCGTAGGAGAATTACCTCCACAAGTGCGCGAACGTATTCAAACTCTCTCTCTCGAACAATTAGAAAATTTGGGTGAAGCACTGTTAGATTTTACTAGTATGGCTGATTTACAGGCTTGGCTAGGTTGAATCGATGTTAGGAATAACACTCAAAGAAACGCGAGTTTACAGAGAAATCAAAGAAGAGGGACGAGAAGAAGGACGAGAAGAGGGACGAGAAGAGGGACGAGAAGCGGAAGCGCGATCGCTTATTGTTCGTCAACTAACTAAACGTGTAGGAGAACTACCTCAACAATTGCGCGAACGTATTGAAAGTCTCTCTCTAGAACAATTAGAAAATTTGGGTGAAGCACTGTTAGATTTTGCTAGTATGGCTGATTTACAAGCTTGGCTCTCAGCAGAATGAACGAAACAGTTTTATTTCTTAAAATATTCTCCCTGACAAACATTCATTGGCTGTAATTTAAAACTTGCTATTTTAGGCAAGATTACTTCAAATAAATTAGCAAATTCAATCCGGGAATTGTGCGCGAGAGTGTCCACAAAACTAGGGTAATATACATTAAACCCAGGCTCCATTGATACCAAGCAAGTGCAGAAATAATACCTGGTAAATGTTCGTCTCGCAAGCGAATATCATTAAATCCTAATCTCACTATGTTGTTGAGACTAAAATCATAATAATTGAGCCAATTCCAACGGCGATCGCACAACAAAGGCATGTATCTTTCACGAAATGTTTGATTTCTAGGAATCACCGGCAAACGTCCAATTAACAATCGTAATTGCCTAAATGTTCCGTCTTCTGTAAAGTAGGAAATATCCATTAAATCATGATAACGGCCTTGTTGGTAAAGTTGAATTAATAAAGCCACCGGAACAGGAACAATAATTATTAAAAGACACCCCAATGTCAGCCAAGGTTGTTCTGCATTGCGAAAAATAGCTAATAAGCTCAAGAATTCTAAAACGCTAAAACTGATTAATATAGAAATGGTTTCGTAGGATGTAGGAACAATTGGTATCGGACGCAAACGGCGACACCGATCCACTAGCCAAAATAGCAAACCGAAGTAAGCGATCGCTACTCCTCCGACACCAAATACTAACCAAAAATTCGTACCATAACCACTCAACAACAACAGTACGCTTAATGCCAACCAACTCCAAGCTTCGAGTAACCATGTACCTATTGAAAGAGGTTCGCCAACACTCAAGCGATCGCTTAATTTGGTATACGTTTCTAAACTGATGTCTGCTAAAGTAAGTAACTCGGTGATATTGCGAAATGGTTTTACTAAACGACGTTCAGCAATGGCTTCCGATTCAGTTGTAGAAAAACCTAACTTTATCAAACTTGTCATAGTTACACTATTAATATTTGTAGCCGTCAAATTGCGGCTTAATTCTATTAATCTCAATCTTTGTTTTGTGTACTCTAAATCATTAGCATCTGCAACTTGTTGTTGTTGACGGAAATTTTGCCCCAAATTCCGCAATATATTTTGGTTTCCTTGGAATGTAGGTACATAAAATATTCTCCCAATTTCACCAGGATTACCTAAAATTTTCGCTTGGTTGGAATTAAAAGTTAGACCAGATACATTTAAAAAAGCTTCCTTGCTAAATCTGGCATCGCTAAAGTCTGCTTGGTTAATAATACTCGCGCCTTGGAGATTTACCGCTTGGTTAAAATCCACTTCTCGAAATATCACAGCTTGTTCAAAAGTGGTTTCTTTGAAGAAAAGTAGCTGATTAAAATTACCTTTATTAAACTGTGCTTGATTAGCAAAACGCACATAGGAAAAATCAACATTTTCTTGCCACTGCACGTTATTAAATTTAGCTAATTGTTTAAAATTTGCCCGATTGAAGTTGGCAGTTTTTTCAAAAAAACTACCTTGAAAATCAATGGTTTCTTGAAATTGAGCTTGTTTAAAATTAGCTTTTTCAAAAAAAATACTGCCAAAAAAATTGCTTGTTTGTCGAAAGTTAGCACTGCTAAAACTAACAGGACGAGCAAACCTGGTTTCAGTCCAATTACTGGCTTGGACAAATGTGGCGTTTTGTGCATCTACAGATTGAAGAAAGAATGTATTAGAAAACTTTACTTCTCCATTGAAGCGAGTTTGCGCCAGTATCAAAGCACCACGAAAAACAGTAATTTCGCCTGGTTGGGTGGATGTTGCCAAAAGCGATCGACAATCTTTAGAGTCTGGTAAAGCTATTGCCAATAATTCCAAACAAACAAAGCGCAAACGTTCTAATTCTTGTTGTTCGCTAGCAGTAAAAATCGGAGCGATCGCCTGAGCATACAAAGGCGTTCTTAAACCCAAATCACTGCCTACAAAATCCCCTAAAATCAAAGCATAACTCAAGTCTAAACCCAGAGGTTTTGCACCCAATTCTTTACGTAGTAATTGGTAAAAAGCATCGCGAAAACTAGCATTTTCTGGGCGTAAATCAATTACCATCTTCTGCAAATCTACCGTCAAACTACCTTCGCGGAGTGTCGGTGTACGCAGTCGTTCTTGTAATAATTCTAGAGTTAAAGGCGTGCGTTCTGGTTGTGGCGCTGCCCAAGCAGGTAAAGTCAGGAAGAGAAGAATTAATAAAACACAAAGGAACGCAAAGGTAGGCAGAGAAAAAACTTTGCGTACCTTTGCGTTTAACCTCTGTGTGCCTCTGCGTTGAAAAAATAATTTATGCAAGCTCGATCGTTCAATCCCTAATCAGCAGAACAATTTTACCCGTTACAGAACCACTTTCAAGTAATTGGTGAGCTTTAGCCGCTTCTTCTAAAGGAAACTTGTGACTGACATGAATTTTTAACTTACCTTCATCGATCCAAGTGGCAGATTGTTCGAGAATTTCTGCATGATGCTGGAGGCTCTCTTCTAATCCGAGCAATGCTGGCGTCAGCATTAATTCTAAGCCAATGCGGAGATTACGTAGTCTAGCAGTTTTCCAAACAGTATTGGCATCTGGTTCGAGAATCGTCACAATATCGCCATACACCCGTACTGCGGGAAAAGTTTTGTGGAAGGTTTCGCCGCCTACGGTATCAAAGGCCAAATCTACGCCTTCGCCATTTGTCCAATCTAATACTGCTTGTACAAAATCAGTTTGTTTGTATAAAATTGTGTAGTCAGCACCTAATTGTTTGGCGAAATTAGCTTTTTCTTGAGAACCTACAGTAGTAGAAACACTAGCACCTTTGAGTTTTGCCAATTGAATTGCTACATGTCCGACACCACCAGCACCGGCATGAATCAGAACTCGTTCCCCAGGTTCCAATCGTCCGCGTTCGTATAAAGCTTCCCAAGCTGTGATTAAAACTAAAGGTGCTGCTGCTGCTTCGGCAAAGGAAATAGACGCAGGTTTACGTGCCACAAACCGCTCATCCACAACAGTATATTCAGCATAATTGCCTTGGTGTGCCCCCAAACCGCCATAGCAAAAATATACTTCATCACCTGGGCGAAATCTTTGTACGCCAGCACCTACAGCTTCCACAATACCTGCACCATCACATCCTAAAATAGCTGGTAGGCGATCGCTGTAAAAAGTACCACGGCTACGAAGTTTGGTATCAATGGGATTAAGACCAGCCGCCACTAAGCGGACTAAAAGTTCGGTGTTTTCCACGGGAACAGCAGGGTTTGGTACGTCCTGTACTTGCAGAACTTCCGGACTGCCAGCTGCTGTCATCAAGACTGCTTTCATGGCTCTTTCCTCCTGGTAGATGCACGTTTATTTGCAACTTTACCGCAATCGGGTGGATGGAGAGTTATGTTTGAGAGTGATATTTTCAGTTTTTGCTAGGTTTATTTAGGATACCAATTACTGAAGAACCTAATTTTTTTAAGCTTTATACCAATTCAAATAATGTTTGCGACACATCAATTATCCGTAAGGGCACAGCAGTACTCACTGGTGTCAACTTAAGCAAAAAGTCACCATAAAATGTAATCTAAGAACATCTATGTAGATTATTCTTCTGCCTCCTGCCTCAAAACCAGTGACTTTGTACCTCATGCAAAAGAAAACTGCTGTATGATGTAATCCTTAGTAAAAGAAAGAAATTAATGATATAGCCTGTGAGGTATGTCTCAAATAAATTCTCAACAACCCGTTAATAATGCTGCTACTCTTGTGGAGAGGTATGCAGCAGGAAAACGAGATTTTAACAAAGCAGAATTGGGTAATGCCGATCTACAAGGTATTAATTTGAGAGGATCTGACCTCAGCTATGCTGATTTGAGTGAAGCTAATTTGAGCAGTGCTAATTTAAGGGGAACTGATTTAAGCTTCGCCGATTTGAGTGAAGCTAATTTGAGAGATGCCGATCTTAGGGGAGCATTGTTAATGTCTGCTAATCTTCATCAAGCCGATCTTGAAGGAGCGAACCTGGAAAAAGCTGATTACGATCGCAATACCCATTTTCCTGAAAATTTCGACCCAGCCAAAGCAGGTATGCAAATCAAAATTGAAGATTGACTCATTTTAATTTGAGCGATCGCACTTGCCTCAAGATAGAAGATATGGTTATCAAAACAATTCTATTTTGGTAAAAAGCTTATCTATGAGGTTGAAGATGGAGGCGAAGAGTACAACCCTCAAGCAAAGGACACCCTTGATTATTGCAGGAATTGTTCTTGGTTTGGGTCTTGGAGGGTTTGTTGATGGGATTCTACTGCATCAGTTACTTCAGTGGCATCACATGTTGAGCAACATTCGACCTCTGACAAATGTTGCCAATGAAGATTTGAATATGATATGGGACGGCTTATTCCATGCTTTCGATTGGGTGTTAACCGTAGCAGGAATAATTTTACTGTGGCGTGCCGGAGGGCGTGATGATGTTCCTTGGTCATCACAAACCTTTATTGGTTCAATACTTATTGGTGCTGGGTTATTCGACGTAGTTGAAGGACTGATTGACCATCAAATTCTCGGTATCCATCATGTTAAACCAGGGCCAAATCAATTAGCTTGGGATCTAGGATTTCTTGCATTTGGTGGGCTACTTGCCGTTATCGGCTGGATAATGATAAAAAAAGACTCAATTGAATAGGGCATTGGGAAAGGGAAAGGGAAAGGGGTAAGGGGAAAAGGGGAAAGATTAAATTTATTCCTTTTCCCTTTAACCTTTTCCCCTGCCCCCCTGCCTCCCCTGCCTCCCCTGCCTCCCCTGCCCCCTTGCCCCTTTGCCCCACTCCTCCCCTATGACAGATACTTTTGAAAAAACTAACTGGAATTGGCAGCTTTCTCAATTTCAACAACAAATAGGAGAATGGTGGGAATACCAGTTTTACCGCTTGGAAAGGTCTTTGCCAGAATTGCCCGATGGATGGTCAATTAGCCCTTGGGTAGGTGAGTTACTGAAATTCCTGTTTTGGGTAATACTAGGCTTATTTGTAGCTTGGGTAGCTTGGCGGTTATGGCGAGAATTCAGTCCTTATTTATATTCTTGGCTGAGTAGGGGAGGTAATTTTACCGATTTTGGTGTAAAAAATAGCTTTAATGAGTCATCCATTGATGTTTTGTTAGAGCGATCGCAAAAATTTTACCGCCAAGGTAACTACCGTGAAGCTTGCCGTTGTCTTTATTTAGCGATGTTACAGCATTTGCATCAGCAAGCGATCGCACCTCACAAAAAAAGCCGTACAGATGGAGAATATCTACAAATATTGCGATCGTCTGTAAGCCCCATACAGCCTTATGAAACTTTAATTACCACTCACGAGCAATTATGTTTTGGTAATGCTGAGATTCTGCCAGACAACTACGAGCAGTGTCGGCAAGCTTATCGGGAAATTTCGCCAGAATGAAATAGTCTAATAGCAATTCCCAATCCAAATTATAAAACTCCTTTTTGGTTGTAGTACTCGTAGTAAATCACCATTTCTTCGATCCAATCCCAGAAGGAATCATAGCGTTTTTCTATAGTGGTTTCAGTTTCATCACCGAAGTAGTAAATTGGCGGATCGTCATCCTTTCCATCTGCAACAAAAAATAGATTGGTTGACCCTAACCGAGAAGCAAAAACAAAGTAATTGTGGGGCAGTTGAGGTAGATTTTCAAATTGTGCGAATCGATCGCTTTGAGCCATGTCCTTCACAGACTCATAGAAAGCATTCCAGTGGTCAGTAGCTATAAAGCCACCTGCCCATTTACCCATCACCTGAAGAAACTGTTTGTAAGCTTCGGGAAGTATGACCCCAAACTTTTGCTCCAAATGTCTAATCTCTTGTTTTGAGCAAGGAGTAAGCCCTGCTTGAGCAAATTCAGGAATAGATAATATGCGCTCAATTAGCTGTTGTGGGGTAGGGCGAGGATTAGGCAGATTGAGCCAATGAGGTTCTAGAATCGCTAATAATTCAGGAAATTCTCGTGCATTATCCCATGCACAGCAACGATGCAGGTTGCGAATATTCACATCAGCCCCATACTCAATTAGGAGTTGAGACAATTCGACCTCTCGATGTTTTGTTGCTTGATGCAACGGCGTATCACCAATATAGTTCTGAGCATTGGGGTTTGCTTTGCGATCGAGCAGCAACCGCGCAATATCGCTTCTTTTTGCCAATACTGCAACATGTAATGGCGTATTGCCTTCATACCTTTCTGGTAAATTAGGGTTTGCTCCATAGTCAAGAAGTAAATTGACCGATTCGGTTTGAGGAATAGAGCCTCCTTCAGGCTCGCGCAAACCGATCGCAGTATGTAAAAGTGGACTCTGAAAACCAGGTACATGGTTGACGTTCGCACCTCGATTCAGCCAAAATTGCAGCAGTTCAAGCGATCGCCACCCAGTTGCTTCAAAGGCGTATTGATTTGCACAAGAGATGGCATCGAGATCGGCTCCATACTCCTCCAAAAGCAACACCATCTCCAGGGATTTTGCATGAAATAATGGAGTCTCTTGACGATTGTCTTTTGTACTTCTGGCATTTGGGTTCGCCCCATGTTCGAGTAGCAGTCTGGCGCAGTCTAGAGAGTCTTTGATGACGGCTTCAAACAGGGGAGTCCAGGCGTGTAAACTATCGGGCAAGTCAACAACTGCCGGCTGACTGGATAAGCCGCTGACGAATCCAAACAAACCTCTCGCTTGCTGCATCCGTATCAACAATTGCACGCATTCAACTGCTCCACCTTCTGCCGCACAGTGAATAGGGAGACGATCGAACCAACCTTTGGCTAATGCCAATTCCGGATTGCGATCGAGCAATGCCCTCAGAGCTTGAACATCTCCAGAACGAGCTAGTTGATGGACTGGGCGATCTTTACCACTCACAATTAAGGTTCCAACTATTTACAATCTCCGCCCTATAGTAGCTATTTGGGATCGCCTTTAGCGTTGGCCTTGCGATTTTTTAGTTGGAAGCCTCTTAGGGAGTGAAATTATATACTAAACTGTATAGTTGGCAGTTAGTAACAGTCTCGTTAAAGGTAAGCGAATGAAATACGATATGTTTTTTTTAGCAGCCCTTTTAGCGATCGCAGGCTTGCGAGCTATCGTGTTATCCTTTTTTTCTAATTCGGCGGATACTGCTACTATAACTAGCACTGTCAAACCTATAGAAGTAAAAACGACCCTGACCAACAAAGCATTGAATCTGGGTAGAATCCCCTTGAATGGTACCTTAGAAGCGGTAGAAACCGTCACTACTACCAGTCGCGTTATGGGACAAATTAAAACTTTGCCAGTGCAAGAAGGTGACACAGTTAAAGCAGGTCAAATCATTGCCCTTATTGATGTCAAAGATATCCAGGCACAACGCGATCGAGCATCGGCTGTGATTTTCCAAGCTCAAGCAGGTGTAACAGTTGCGACTGCTGCTGAAACTCAAGCCTTAGCAAACAAAACTCAAGCGCTAGCACAACTCGATCGAGCAAAGGTTCATCAACAAGAAGCCGAAGCCAAATTGCAGGAAGCACAAGGACAACTAGCTGAGGCTCAATTAAATCAACAACGCATGGCTATGCTGCAAAAAGATGGTGCAGTCAGCCAATTACAACTAAATACAGCCAATACAGAGGTAGCATTAATTGAAGCTCGCATTCAACAGGCAAAAGCTGGGATTGAACAAGCCAAGCGGGAAATTGAGCAAGCCAAAATTGCCATAAAACAGGCAAGCTTCCAAGTCCAGCAAGCACGAGTAGGAGTAAAGCAGGCGCGTTCCCAAGTTCAGCAAGCACGAGCACAAGTAAAGCCAACGATTGCTAACCTAAACCGCAGCATTGTTAAAGCACCATTCGCTGGAGTCGTCACTAAGAAACATATAGAAGTAGGTGCAATAGCGGATTTTGGACAACCTTTAGTAACATTGGAAAGTAGCGATCGCTTGCAGTTTAGCGTTGTAGTACCAGAGTCAATGAAGTCCTTGGTGAAACAAGGAGATGAAGTGGAAGTGCAGCTAGATGCTCTCAAGCGTTCTGTGCGCGGACAAGTAAATCAAATTATTCCTTCTGCAAACCCCAACAGTCGTAGTTTTACTGCTAAAATTGCCCTTAAAAAAGCCACAAATTTAATGCCGGGAATGTTCGGGCACATAAAACTGCCCCCTGAAGTCACTCAGTCATTATGATTCCCCAGGACTTAGGCAAGGGTTAATTACTTACTAGCTCTCTTGAAAACTGGCAAAGAATATAACCGCGATCTCTCAGCAGCTTACAATATCGGTGCAAGAACTTCTGCAAGAAATCTAGCGATCGCCAAAGTATGTCTTTTGATGTATTATTTTGATTTTTACACTTATCCCATCCGGGGGGATGTGATAATAATTTAGTAATAGGGGAAACGTTCAAGCTAATCCCCTAGCTTTAAATTCTCTGCACTCTGGTTATATTGAGGAAGTTATTGTGGTTGCAACGCCGGAAAAACTACAACATACTCACGAGCAATTATCAAGTAAAGACCGTGTAGCTGTACTGCTTATGGGCTATGGCGAAGTCGAAAGCTACGAAGATTTCGCTAACTATAACGAACAGGCTTTAAATCTACTCACCGCCAAATTCGCACCAGTGCCAACCTGGATTTATCCGCCGCTGGCACGACTTCTAGCACTATTTGACCGTCATGAGTGGGGACACACACACCACGATTTTATTTCTCCACACAATGCCATCTTTGAACAACAGCGGGCTGGAATTGAGAAGAATTTACAAGAAAAATGGGGCAATAACGTCCAAGTTTTCAAAGCTTTCAACTTCTGCGCCCCCTTCTTACCCAAACAAGTCTTGGCAGAAATCAAAAACCAAGGCTTCGATAAGCTGCTAATTTATCCACTGCTAGTTGTTGATTCTATTTTTACTAGTGGGATTGCGATCGAGCAAGTTAATAATGCCCTTGTTGAGTTGGCTGATGGTGAAGAACACTGGGTGAAAGCACAGCGCTATATTCCTTCTTTCTTCAACGAACCAGCCTACATCGATTTGATGGCTCATTTAGTTGAGGAGAAAATTAACGCTGATTTAGCAGCAGCTTACCTACCTTCCCAAATCGGGATTGTACTGATGAATCACGGCTGTCCGCACAAAGCCAAAGGATTTACCTCTGGAATTACCGAAAGTCAGGCACTATATGATTTAGTACGGGATAAGTTGATTAACCGCTATCCTCTAATCTCCGTAGGTTGGCTCAATCACGACACGCCTTTGATTGAATGGACGCAGCCAAATGCACAACAAGCAGCAAATAACTTGATTCAGTTGGGTGCAAAAATAGTGATATTTATGCCAATAGGTTTTGCTACGGAAAACCACGAAACTCTGTTGGATGTACATCACATCATCCATGCTTTGGAAAAACAGCATTCTGGTATAAATTACGTACAAATGCCTTGCGTCAACGACCATCCGGAATTTTTAGGGATGGCGGCTCAATGGGCTGATGCTCATATTGCACAGTTATTGTCAGAGGAAGCTGTGGCAGTTAATCCCCAATTAGCCGACCATCACCATCACCATCATCACCACCATTAAGTTTAATTTTGTAGGGTGGGCAAAGCTTTGCCCACTCCAGATTGATGCTTAGTTTCAAGCACAGATACAGTTCAAGTCTTTAGATCGCACCGTTGCAGATACTCCTCAAGCGTTAATTTACGTCTGCACCAAAATACTGAGATCCAATTATTTTTTTTCATCTCACTTTAAGTAAAATTCCCTTTAAAGTCAGTATTATCACTCAGGTTAGCTAGCATTGTTAAAGTTATTCTGTAACCAGTAATATCACATTGGCTAGGTACTAAAAGATTACAATCTCTTGATATCGAAATCCAGGCGATCGCTTATTATTAAAATTGCTGTGCGTCAGAGCGTCCTCCACAATGATAAGTGTTTAACGGGACATGATATGACCAGTCACACAGCAAATTTTGGCGTTAACTATCTTATACCAGTTGTGTATAAAAATACGCCAAAATCTTAGTAATGACGATGAAAGTTTAGACCGACGCAAATATCAAGAGATTAGGAAAAAACCATAATTTCGCTACCTTATTGAGTATCTAAAAAGATTTGGTAGCGAAATGTTTGTCCAGTAAATATGCAAAAAATAGGGGTGCTGTTTGATAACAGCAGCCACATTTTTGTGGAACGAATGTAATGTTTTTCTTGTTTTTTTAATTAAATAAAATGCTGAAATAGAAGGATTTACACATGCCAGAAACATTAGTTGGAACTGATTTAGCCTACTACTTAATCGCTTTTGACGCTAATGGCAGAGAACGCGCAAACAATGGAAAGTCAATCAGCCAAACAGTACTAAATATATTATCTGAATCTAGGAAATCTGGGGAGCCAATCACAGATGTTTTTTTGATGAGCCACGGATGGCAAGGTGACATTCCTGCGGCAAAAGATCAATATGACAAATGGATTGCAGCTATGGCTAAAAACGAAGCTGATATTCAAAAAATGCAACAGTTAAGGCCAGGATTTCGCCCATTGTTAATTGGCCTGCATTGGCCTAGTAAGCCTTGGGGAGATGAAAATCTGAATGCAGTCACCACAGACAAAACAATTGTGTCTTTTGAGGCTACAGATAATTCTCAGGAAGAGTTAATTAATCAGTATTCTCAGAGTATTGCTGATACTGAAGCTGCTAGAGATGCCCTGAGAACAATTTTTTCAGCAGCAACAGAATATGACGTTGCACCCGATACATTACCATCTGAAGTACGTGAAGCTTATAAGGTTTTGATTAAAGAAGCATCTTCGAGCAGTGAAGGAGAAGATGCAGATGGCTGGGGTGAAAGCGAATCCTTAAATTTAGATCCCGATAGTGTATATGAAGCTAGCCTTGCACAAGAAGACGAAGATGTCAGTTTCGGAATTGAGACAAGTGTAAAATCAGCGGCTGATGCATTCTTGAACGTTCCGAGATTGTTATCTTTCTGGAAAATGAAAGACCGAGCTAGGAAAATCGGTCGAACCAGCGGCTTCAATTTGTTAAATAGACTCCAAGAGGTGACAGATAATAGTGTGCGATTTCATCTGATGGGGCACAGTTTTGGATGTATTTTTGTCTCAGCCATCGTAGCAGGTACTGACGAGAAAAATTTACTTCGTCCGGTTAATTCTCTTGCTTTAATACAAGGCGCTTTTTCACTCTGGGGTTTCTGTGCAAATGTCCCCTATAGAAACAATCGTCCTGGTTACTTCCGCTCTATTATTACTGGTAATAAAGTTGCAGGGCCAATTATTACTACCCAATCTATATATGATAAGGCTGTCAAGAATGCCTATCCTATGGCGGGGACGCTGGGAATACTTGGCGGTCAAGATATAGACTTTAGCGTTGATACATCAATTTATCCTGGTGTTGGTGCCATTGGTTGTTATGGAATCCAAGGTGATGGTTTGAACATCAGCAGCGACATAACATACATGCAACCTCTGAACAAACCTTACAACTTTGAACCGGGAAAAATTTACAACCTCAACAGTAATGATTATATTTATGTTCCTCCTAGCTTACTAGATCAGTTTGTAGGCGCTCACAATGCCATTGATAAACCAGAAGTAGCTCATGCTGTGTGGTCAGCAGCTTTTGGTAGTTAAAAGTCAAAAGTAAAAGGTAAAAAGTAAAAAGAGAATTTCTGTAATTAATATTAGGAAATTTTCAGCGATCGCCTTTTCGTTATCAGAAAAATTAGAGCGATCGCAACCATTTTATCTTTTACCTTTTAACTTTTTATTTTTGCCTTATCCAGTGAATTAGAAATAGAAGGATTGCGTAAGATGAGCATTGAACAACTGACACAAGAGCTATATTTCAATGGAATTAACGGTGCATCGGGAGATTATTTGTTGCCTCCTTTGACACCAGAGCAGGTTTCTAAAATTGCTCAGGGTGAAGAGTTCGATCCTACAGAAATCAGCGAACTCAAAAGAAAAGATTCCCATGTTAAAGGTTTAGAACCCGACTTTGCGCCGATAGAAGGTGTAGATCCGAAAAACCTTGCAGAAACCGGTTGGGGAGTTATTTTCGCTTATAATGCCGACCCAGCAATCAGGGAAGCACTCAAGGAACTGTTAGAACATCGGCAAAGGCAAGCGACGAAAAATAACGAAAATTACTATCAGGAATATGTCGGCGCCAAGGGCTATCGTCCAGGAGAATCGAAGAATCAATTTTTGTCGCGTCATGGAGTCGGCCCCGGCCCTGCTGACCCAGATAAAATGCCTTATTATCTGTTGATTGTTGGCGATCCGGAAACTATTCCTTATCGCTTCCAATACCAACTTGATGTTCAATATGCTGTAGGTCGGATCTACTTTGATACGCCCCAAGAATATGCTCAGTATGCTCGCAGTGTCGTACAGGCTGAAACCACTGATTTAAATCTGGCTCGTAAAGCTAGCTTTTTCGGTGTGTGTACTAAAGGTGATGCGGCCACTGAACTCAGTGCTAAAAACTTGATTCAGCCCTTAGCTGACTGGATGCTTGACGAGAACAAAGATAATAGTTGGGCAGTACAAACTTTACTTGCAGAAGAAGCTACAAAGGCGCGGTTAGCGAAAATATTAGGTGGTGAAGAAACACCTGCTTTGTTGTTCACTGCTAGTCACGGTATGGGCTTTCCCAACGGTGATGAGCGACAACTACGCCATCAGGGTGCTTTGCTCTGTCAGGACTGGCCTGGTAGAGAGTGGGGTAAAAAACCAATTCCCGAAGATTTTTACTTCTCTGCGGACGATGTTGGCGATGATGCTAAGTTGCTAGGGCTAATTGCCTTTCACTTTGCTTGTTATGGTGCCGGTACGCCTCAATTTGATGAGTTTGCTCATAGAAAAGGCTCCAATGAAAGATTACAAATCGCTCCTAATGCTTTTGTTGCTCCTTTACCCCGTCGGCTTCTGAGCCATCCCAAAGGTGGCGCTTTAGCTGTCATCGGTCACGTAGAACGGGCTTGGGGTTGCTCTTTTGTCTGGGGACGCACTGGCAAACAATTAGCAGTCTTTCAAAGTACGCTCAAGAGACTGTTAGAAGGTCATCCCGTGGGGTCAGCTGTTGAATATTTCAACGAACGCTACGCCGAACTTTCATCTGATTTGAGTACCGAACTCGAAGAAGTTAAATATGGCGCAACTGCCGATCCGATGAATTTGTCTGATATGTGGACAGCAAACAACGACGCCCGCAGTTATGCGATTATTGGCGACCCCGCAGTTCGGTTAGTTGTGAGCGATAATTCAAGTGGCGATCGCGCAGTTATCGCAGCAATAAATTTACCGACTGCACCTACAACACCGCAACCATCTAACACATCTGCAATCCAACAAGCTCAGACAAACCTCAACCAAGCACTAGAACAATTTGCCCAGACAGTCGAACAAGCTTCTGCTGACCGTACAGAAAAGCTCCAAGCAGCACTTTCAGCGACAGTTAGCCTACTGGAAACTTTGAAGAAATTAAGTTAGGAACTGGGAATTGGGGACTGGGGACTGAGAAAAATTCCTCTCTCCATATCTCCATCTCCCGATCTCCCAATCTCCCCATCTCCCCCCAAAATATGAACACCTTCGAGATTACTATCCAGCGCAAATCAGAAAATAACTGGCCAATTGTTGTAGAACACACCCGATTTGGCGAACTCCTGCCATTACGCTCGGAAGGTACTCTCGAACTGAGTGCTGAAAATTTTCAGCAGCTCATCAGTTTTCTCGGACAGCCCAAAGATTACGGTAAATTGCTAGGAAAAAATTTATTTCGAGATGATGTACGCGATGCCTTTGTTGGTGCGATGCGCGAAAGTGACGAACCACTGAGAATGTTGCTGTTTATTGAAGCATCAGATCCACAATTAAGAACTTTACGTTGGGAAAAACTCTGCGCCCCTATCGATGGTGAATGGGAGTTATTAGCACTAAACCAACGAGTACCATTTTCTTTCTACATTCCGGCAATTACTGACCGCCGCTTTCCCCCCATTGGACGGCGAGACTTGCGGGCGCTGGTTTTAGTTGCTAGTCCCAGCGATTCCCAAAAGTATAAATTAGCTCAATTTGATGTTGCAGCCAGCGTTAATAGCGTCAAGTCTGCACTGGGGGAAATACCTTGCGATATTTTGGCAACAGTTGATGGAGCTATTGGTTTACCCACAATAGACGAACTGTGTACTCACCTGAGCGATCGCAACAAACAATATACAATACTACATTTTGTCAGTCACGGTAGGGTAATGGATAATGGTGAAACCATTGTCTACTGGTCAAAAGCTGATAATACAGTGGAAGCCATCCCTGCAACACAGTTACTAGACCGATTACGCCCATTACGTGGAGCCAAAGGGCTACCCCACTTTACCTTTCTTTGTACTTGCGAAAGCGCCAGCCCTGATGCCGAAGGATCGTTAGGAGGCTTAGGACAAAGATTAGTACGGGATTTGGGGATGCCGGCGGTGGTGGCAATGACCGATAAAGTCACCATTAAAACAGCCGAAACGCTAATAGAAAACTTTTATAAACAACTCAGAGCATCGGGAGAGGTGGACTCTGCTTTGCATGAAGCAACAGCCGCTTTAGCAAAGCGCGGCGATATTACAGTTCCAGCATTGTTTAGCCGTTTGGGCGGGCGACCTTTATTTACTGACCAACTCGATCGCCAACTAACCACCGCAGAAATCAAATATGGTTTACAAGGTCTGGCTGAATTATTACCACAAAGAGCGCCAACACTGCAACCAAAATTCGAGATCCCTGCCCAGAAGCTAGAAAATATCTTAGGTGCAGATTCCGCAGCTTTGAGCAAAGAAGCCCTCAAAGAACGAGAACAAGCTTTAGAAGAAATTAACAATCTCTGCGAGGAAATACTAGACATCAACTTTCATGGTTTGGCGTTAGGTCACCAACCACCAGTTTATGATTCTCGTTGTCCCTTCCGGGGTTTGTATCCTTTCCGGGTGGAAAACCGGGAATTTTTCTTTGGGCGAGAACAACTAATTACCCAACTGCAACAAAAGTTGAGCGAACACAACTTTTTAGCTGTGTTAGGTGCTTCTGGTAGCGGTAAATCATCGGTAGTGTTAGGGGGTTTAATACCGCTACTACAGGAAAAACAACCTGATTTGCAGTTAGCATACTGTAGGCAATGTCATCTTCAGCCCTGATGGCAAAACCTTAGTTACTACAGTCAATAATAAAAGTGCGATCGTTATTTGGGATTTAGATCTGCTGGCTTTAAATCCACTCCTAAATAATGCCTGTGATTGGACGCGAAACTATCTTACATATAGCCAAGACATATCAGAAGATGATAAGCATTTGTGCGATGGTATCGGTACTGCCCAATAATTAATTTTATACTGATAAGACTTAAACAAAAAATCGCTAAAATTCTAATTTGCATCTAGTGGTAATTCCTAAATTTATGGCACAGCATCTAGTTGCATTAAATTGTAAATATGTCAATGTTTTTTCAAGATCGTGGTTGCAAACCATTATTTTTAATGCAACAGATTACAGGTAAATGAAATAAAATTTTTCATAACCGAGTTATATATTAAAAAACTTTTAACCCTGTTAAAAGTTTTTTATTCTGTGTTTTATACGGATGTAAAAATTGGTTTTATTGCTAATAAATATATTTTGATAATTCTAAACAATTTTGCTTAAATAGTTAACAACTTTTAACATAAAAAATCATTATTGTTTACTGAATTTTTATGCCTTGTGCTATCTTTGATAGATTACAAATCTTAGAAAAATCTCTCTAAGGCTAGATGCGTTTAGTTGATGTTTGTGGCCAAGGAATACTAAAAATTAGGAGCGGAAATGTCTCTCACTTCTCACGTTATATCTTCTTCTTTAGGTCTGTCTAAAGGAGATTTACAAAGCCTTTTGGTGCTTTTATACAAGTTAGTCAAACTTAGTAAAGCATCATTACAATACATGCAGTATGAATACAATTACAGTTATATACCTCCTTTGGCAATGACAGGTGCCCTGCCATTACCAGCCATTAAAATAGAACTCCCAATTCAAGAGTTACCTAATTTAAAATGGGTACTTGCAGTAGCTCAAAAGATCACGCTGATTTTGGTAAATGATACTATTAGTAACTTTTCGGGCTTATTCAGGGGCGGTATTTCTTTCGATATAGATGATGCTGAAAATAATACCTCAGTCATAGATAATAAAGTAGAAGCTTTAAAAAATATAGAGCAAAAAATTAAAGATGCTGAAAGTTACCAAGATTTAGAAAAAATTGCCTTAACTATAGCATCAATTACTCAAGATATTACTGATGAAATTGTTGCTGCCGAACCATCAAATATTGTTTCATTTGATGCAACAGAGATATCTGAATTTGAAGAAAAACTTCAAGCTGTTGACGAGCAGTTTGAGTTACTTGAATTCAATAATGAATCAGGAAATGTAGAATTTTTATCGTCATTTAGTTTAGAAGATTCACTCACAGATTTATTAAGTAATGCTTTCAAGCAAATCATTAATTCTGATGCGAGATTGTTGGAGCTAGAAAACAATCAACCTTTGCCTATGGAAGTAGACTTTTCTACAGGCACATCGACAATGAATCCAAGTATTGAAGATTATAATAAATTATTTGCGAAAATACCTCTACCAGAGATTAGCTCTAGATTTAAAGAGGACTTAGTTTTTGGTTATATGCAGGTTGCTGGGCCAAATCCGCTGATGCTGGAACAGGTATTGCAACAAGAAAAAACTTTAGGAATTAGCAACGAACAATACCAAAGAATTGTCGGTATTCCTAATGATTCCCTGGAAGCTGCAAGGCAAGAAGGTCGGCTTTATAAAGCTGATTATTCTATGTTGAAAAACATGAAAAATGGGAGTTTTCCAAATCAGCAAAAGTATATCTATTCGCCTTTAGCATTATTTGTAGTACCCCCAGCTAGCAACCCATCTCGGTCTTTAGTACCGCTAGCTATTCAATGTAAGTCCGAACATCCAGTGTTCACACCTCTTGATGGCGAGAACTGGGCGATCGCCAAAAGTATTGTGCAAATGGCCGATAGCAATTACCATGAACTAGTTAGCCATCTTGGTCGCACTCACTTATTTATCGAACCTTTCGTAATTGCTACTAAGCGACGATTACCAGCAAACCATCATTTAAGGATTTTGCTGGAACCTCACTTTGAAGGAACTATATTAATCAATTACGGCGCTCATAAAATCTTAGTTGCCGATCGCCGTCAAGTTGATGAACTTTTAGCTAGTACAATAGAGAGCGATCGCCAACTCACTGTTCAAGCTGCCCAAGATTATTTGCATCATTTCAACGATGCAATGTTTCCCAATATCTTAGCAAGTCGCCGTGTTGATAATACTCATAAATTACCTGAATATCCTTATCGAGATGACGGACTGCTAATTTGGAACGCGATTCATCAATGGGTGCGTGCTTATTTGAGCAGTTACTATATCAGCGAGCAACAACTACTAGCAGACCAAGCTTTACAAAATTGGGCGAAGGAATTAATCTCACAACAAGGAGGCCGCCTCCAGAATTTTGGTGAAGATACTTCAGGCAGAATTAAAACCCTAGATTATCTAATTGATGCTGTTTCCACTATTATTTTTACAGCTAGTGCTCAACATGCTGCGGTTAATTTTGCCCAAGGTGAACTCATGACTTACGCACCTGCTTTTCCTCTAGCTAGTTATTCCCCAGCGCCGACAAGTCTCGATGAACAAGGCGACTTTATGAGTATGCTACCTTCCATAGAGCAAGCCAGAACCCAACTTAAGGTAACTTATTTGCTTGGCTCAGTTTACTATACACAGCTAGGGCAATACTCGAACTCATACTTTAAATCCAAGCCACAAATTAATTCAGCCTTGGCAACTTTTCAAAATCAACTCAAAGCAATTGAGCAAGAAATTACTAAAAGGAATCATACAAGAATAATGCCTTACAAATTCTTGCTACCTTCTCAAATTCCCCAAAGTATAAATATCTAAAGAATTCTGAATTGAGTAAATTTTAAGTAGGGTGTGTTATGGCTTTAGCCTAACGCACCGCTTTGTTATACCGCTAGGATTTTATTTTTAAAATCATATTTATGGATAAAGTACAAGCAGTTTTTCAGATTCGAGTAATCTGCGCTGTTCGCTAGTTAGAAAAATGTACCCAGTAATATAATTACGCTTCTCATAAAGTGGATAAAATCTGCCATCATTAGCTACAGTTTGATCCACTAATTGTAGAATTAAACTAAATAGCCTACGATCGTCTACAAAATCATCTTGAAATTCAAGATTTGTAAAGTAGTGTTTGCCATTCAACTTAAAAGAAACTTCAGCAGTTTGATTATTTTTCCAGTCAAATGAAATGTCAGTTGGTGTGAAATTACCTCGTGAAACCTCTGCAAATTTACGGATAAGTCGCTTATATTTATCCTCTGTAGAAGTGGCTTCCAAATCAATAGTAGGAACAAAAGTATCGAAAGCTTCCAATAATTGGTTGTAGTTAGTGATATAACTTTGTCTAATATTATCTTCAGCTATATTTATTTGTTGTGCTGTTAAGTGACTTAATAATCCTATTTTTTCTAAAATTGTAATAATTTCCTCTATCCGGCCTGTTGTTAAATATTTTTCTTGTTCATAAAAATTATTGAGATCAAAAATATATGATTTATCCAAAAATAATTTAAATTGCTTATTGTTAAGTGCAATAAATCCAAATTTATTAGTATGTCCTAACGCTGATAGACCTATTAATTCGTCGCTAACAGTTCCTATGTCATAAAATCGATACGACGAACCTATATCCCGCAGTATTTTATTAAATAAGAAAAAAAATTCTCTTCTTTCAGCGATAGGTATAGAAAATTTATTTTTGATAACTGGATATAAATTATACTGATATTTCTTTCCATTCGTATATATTGAAAATATCATTTTCTCATCAACCGAAAAACTACCAATTTTAATGTTTGCTATGCCTGATTCATGGAGCATATTAACAATGCTTTGATAAATTTCTGGCAAGTAATCATACAGTTTTTTAGAGTAATCGTTGATGTTAAAAACTACTGTACGATCAAAGTGTTTAAATAAGTCGATGTTACTAGCAATATTTTCTGTTTGGATGTCTTGTATTAATTTCGTGTAACCATCAGCAGATAATATACCACTAGAACGCAAGGTTTTAAGGTAGGGTTTTAAATCATTGAGTTGTAAATTCTCATAAACCTCCATTTGATTTTCGGCTTGCTGAAATAGCTCGATATCCATTTTGATATGACTAGCTTTAATATCTGCTTCTAGTCTTTGATAAACACGTTCGGTAATAACTCCTGACTGTTTGAGTTGTTCTAACAGTTGCAGTAATTCTAAGCGCATTTCTTCAGTAAATTCAGCAGGTGCTTCAAATGCAATAGTAACTTGAAACAAGGTAGGAAAATCTTGAAACAAGGTAGGAAAATCAAGGTTAAGTCGGCGGTTCACTGCCTCCTGTCCAAGTTTATAGAGCAACGTCGAACGACTAGGCATTTCACCTTCTTCCATTGAAGACTCTATCTGCTGGTACGTTTGTTCTGATATTAAATTTAAGTTGCAAAGGTTACGTGATATGTCTAATATAGAAACCATATTTTTAAAATTAGTATTAATATGAGCAATTAGCTGATTAAATACAATACTTTCAAAAGTTTTTATGTTCTTTATTCTCTCGATTTAAAATAATTTTTTCCAATCAAATATGATTCCTAGATATAGCGGTGCGTTAGGCGCTCATTTCATATTTTTGTGACAAATAATCTCGAAATATGCACCTAACACACCCTACAATAATTTCATGCTCAACCTATAACTAATTAACACCCCGTAGCTTGCGAGTGTTATCAACTAAACTCTGGGCAAATTGGTCAAATCTTTGAGAAAGTTTCTCATCTAATAGCTTACCTTCAGGACTGAAAGCACCCCAAGCTTGTCCGATCGCAATTTGTTCTGGAATCACCCAACCATGCACCCAACGCACAATTAGCCTGAGGTCATTCAACGCGTTACTGTTAGGCTGACCCCCTAATACACTAATCAATCCCGTCACTTTATCAGATAGTTGGTCAAAGCTCATCAAATCCAGAGCATTTTTCAGAACACCACTAACCCCGCCATGATATTCAGGTGTCGCCAAAATTAACCCATGAGCGTCACTAACTGTATCCTGCAACCGCTTCACATCTGGGTATTCTGGATACTCTTTTGCACCAGTACAAAATGGTAGCTGCAACTGCCGTAAATCGAGAATCTCTACCTCCCCACCTAAGGCTTCTATTCTTTGCATTGCAACTTCCAAAGCCAGCTGGGTATAAGAATTAGGTCTTAAACTACCGCCAATACCAACAATTTTCACCATAATTAACTCACAAATTACTAATTACCTGCGATCGCAAAGCCATTTAAGACGAAGTCGTTATGACTATGTTTATTTTAGCGATTTGTATCAGAATGTGTCAAATTAAAATTTTGGAAAAAATTCTTGGTTTTTTCCCCTACCAAGGGTGATGGTTCGCCAACGATTCCGGAGCCAGTTGCAGCAGGTCTTCTAACTTATGGCTTATACAGCAAGTAACAGGCTTCAAAATATTTTGGTGTCGGTTTTGGGATAGATTTATGTCCTAATCTAACTGGCAACTGCTATAACTATTTCTGTGTAAATTATCTAGCTGATTGAGTTTATGCAATAGTTGGGAGACATTTGGGAATGTTTTTGTCTGGAAGTTAGACTAGATAAGAAAACTGTAATATCCAGTTATTGGGATTTTTGCTAGAAGAATAGGCATAAAACCACAGCTCAACTTCTGCCAGCAGACAAAGGGTAAATATTATGACAAATTTGCGAAAAAAAGCGTTGATAAAACAGAAGTCGTCAAAGCGCGTTGCTTGGATTGGTGGGCTAGCAGCTAGTTTGATGATGTTGCCAGGAATTTTTGGAAGTACTCCTGTTTTGGCACAAAAACCAGAGAGCAACTCTTTAAATTATGGTGAGTTGATTAAGAAAGCGAAGGCGGGAGAAATCGAAAAAGTTGAGCTTGATGAAGCCGAACAAATAGCAAGGGTTTATCTCAAAGGGCAAAAAGAGAACACATCACCGCAACAGGTGAGACTTTTAGCGCAAAATACAGAATTGATTAACATTCTCAAAGATAAGAATGTTGAATTTGGTGAGATTTCTTCTGCGAACAGTCGGGCTGCTGTTGGCTTGTTGATTAATCTCATGTGGATTTTGCCGTTGATAGCTTTAATGCTATTGTTCCTGCGTCGTTCTACTAATGCTTCTAGCCAAGCGATGAATTTCGGTAAATCCAGAGCTCGTTTCCAAATGGAAGCAAAAACTGGTGTGAAATTTGAAGATGTCGCTGGGGTTGAAGAAGCCAAAGAAGAATTGCAAGAAGTTGTTACCTTCCTGAAACAGCCAGAAAGATTTACTGCTGTGGGCGCACGTATTCCCAAAGGAGTATTGCTAATTGGCCCTCCTGGTACAGGTAAAACTTTACTAGCAAAAGCGATCGCTGGTGAAGCGGGCGTACCATTCTTCAGCATTTCCGGTTCGGAATTTGTGGAAATGTTCGTTGGTGTGGGTGCATCCCGCGTGCGTGACTTGTTTAAAAAAGCCAAAGACAATGCACCTTGCCTGATATTTATCGATGAAATCGACGCCGTAGGTAGACAACGGGGTACTGGTATCGGTGGCGGAAATGATGAGCGAGAGCAAACCCTCAACCAACTGCTGACCGAAATGGATGGTTTTGAAGGTAACACAGGCATCATTATTATTGCTGCCACTAACCGCCCGGATGTATTAGATGCAGCCCTGCTGAGGCCAGGACGCTTTGACAGACAAGTGATGGTGGATGCGCCAGATTTAAAGGGAAGGCTGGAAATCTTACAAGTCCACGCCCGGAATAAGAAGATTGACCCTAGCGTATCATTAGAAGCGATCGCCCGCCGCACTCCTGGTTTTACTGGCGCAGACTTAGCCAACTTACTCAACGAAGCTGCCATTCTCACAGCTAGGAGACGCAAAGAAGCCGTCACCATCTTAGAAATCGATGACGCTGTAGATAGAGTAGTTGCGGGTATGGAAGGCACCGCCTTGGTAGACAGCAAGAGCAAGCGCTTAATTGCTTATCATGAAGTCGGACATGCCTTAGTCGGTACATTGCTCAAAGACCACGACCCCGTGCAAAAAGTTACCCTCATCCCCCGCGGCCAAGCACTGGGATTAACTTGGTTTACTCCCAACGAAGAACAAGGATTGATTTCCCGTTCCCAACTCAAAGCACGTATCACTGCCACTTTGGGCGGTCGGGCTGCCGAGGAAATTGTTTTTGGTAAGCCAGAAGTGACCACAGGCGCAGGAGATGACCTGCAAAAAGTTACAGGAATGGCACGCCAAATGGTTACGCGGTTTGGGATGTCAGAATTAGGCCCGTTGTCCCTAGAAAATCAGAGTGGAGAAGTATTTCTAGGACGCGACTGGATGAATAAATCAGACTATTCCGAGGAAATTGCCGCCAAAATTGATTCCCAAGTCCGCGAAATTGTCAACAATTCCTACATCAAAGCAAAAGAACTATTGCAAGAAAACCGCGTAGTTTTGGAGCGTTTAGTAGACTTGCTCGCAGAACAGGAGACAATTGAAGGTGATTTATTCCGCAAAATTGTTGCTGAAAATGCTCAGATAGTGGATGAAAAAGTGGCTGTATCTTATTAAGAGATTAGTCAAGATTTAGTAGTCAATAGTTGATAAACTCTCAACTATTGACTATGAAATATGGGTTTTAGTTTGTACTATTTATTTGTAAAATACAGCGTATTTCAGATAAATGAAGTATCCGGGTAGGGGCACAGCCATGTTCTCTACAATTATCTGTACCTCACGCCTGTTGCACAACTTAAGAAGATAAAGCCCAAATTTGTTGGGTGTAAGCCTCAACTTCTCGATGGCGCTTACGCCTTGTTTTTACCAATCCAAAGAGCCTTTGATGTTCGACAAGATAAGGAATAGCCTCACTAGCATCACCACGGAGAACAGCTTGGGAGAAATGGTATAAACTCCTGAAAATCATCTCTGTAGAAATTCGGTCTAAAGGTTGGTTAAGAGCGATGCCAAAGGCAAGCCGCTTCTCTTCTCCTGTCGGAGACGCTCCGCGAACGCGTCTACGCTACATCAATACATAATTGATTGAGAACAGCATAAAAAATCCAAGTTGCCAGAATTTTGATTTGTACACCGTTCGTATCGCCCGCCCAGATATAAGCTAAATTACTAAATGTAATACATCAGTTCCTTCTGTTGTCGGATTGTTCTCCGTTCGCAAAGGTCTTGAAGTGTATATTTTTGCAATACTGAGTTAGCAGCTTCACGTGCTTCCTGCCAAACTTCTTGAATTAGCTCACCTTCTACTGTGCTGGGAGGCGGTTCGCAAGTAGAGGCAACAGCATCCGAACCTTCCATACAGGTAAAAGCATCCAGCACTGTGATTGTCCTGGGATCTCGCGCCAAAACATAGCCACCTTTGGCTCCGCGTATGCTCTTAATTAAACCTCCACGCCTTAATGTTGCCAGGAGTTGTTCTAAGTAGCGGTTCGGTATATCTTGTAATGCTGCTATCTCTCGGATTTGCAGGGCGTCACCGTTAGGGTAGCAAGTTGCCAACTCTAACAGGGCTAAAAGTGCGTATTCTGATTTGTTAGAGATTACCACAGGCGTAATATTTTAAACCCACACCTAAATATACAAATTCACTGAAGCCATTTCCCTAAGCTATTGCTAAGAAAAACTTGACAATCAACCCATTGTTGACCGGCTAACTCTACTTTAAATACTTTCAACGATAAAAACAATTATATTTATTTTTTAATTCAATAAATAAAAATGATTAATAAAAGGGTCTGGGCAATGGGGCAGAGGAGGTGGAAGAACCGAGGGGGCAAGGAAGCAGACAAGAAAGAATGTTAGCGTTTGATTAACCAAGATCAGGGGTTTTGTGTAATTTGTAACTTCCTGTTCGAGAGGAGAAATTTGTTGCTTAGTAAATACTTCGCCAAGCTTTCACCGTCCCCTTACCAATTTCACTATCAACGGTTTGACCTCCTTCCAATACTAACCTGATGTCTAAGTTCTCATCTGGAGCATTTTTCAAAGCAGTGGCTAGTTCTTGATTAACAACAAACGTGCCTGTTGAACCGTCTAATTGAAAAACTTTTTCTCTGACCTTGACCAAAAGTTTATCTACTTTTTGGGTAGTCACAAACCTCAGATAATCTGGTCTGGGATACAGATAACCTGCGGTATAGAAAGAAGACTCAGCTTGACCGTAATTTACTGTTACCAGTAGTCTAACGCTTGAAGGAGTCCACAAACTAATAACTTGTTTTGAACCATTACGGTATAAATAACCACCTAAATAATTGCGGTCAAAAACTCCAAAAAACTCGCCTTCAAAAGGGTCGAGGATTCTCACGGGTTTTGACCAAGGTACATTCATATCAGGGGACAGTCCTGCTGATTTAATCAGTGGCAAATTAGTTGATGCTTGGGCAAGGTTAGGTATCTTTTGAACGGTGGAAGCAGTGCAAAGTTGCGGGGAAAGTGCAACCAAGCTAGCCCCTAAAAGAAGAGCTGGAATTGTCCGTACTAAGTTCATGATGAGCCAGGGATGGAATCTTCAAAGACGATAATTTGGCAGCTTAGATTAGTCATCTCTACCAAGAGTTTTGTTTTCCAGAATTTTTGGCAATTGAGTAAATTTTCAGTGTCTTGTGAAGATGTATTTTGACACTTAAACATCGGAGTAAGTGTCTGAGAGATACAAAAAGCTGCTACAACTATTTTAGCGTGTGAATAATCATACAATTAGCATTGGTATGGTAGCGATCGCGAATTAGAGTATAGATAACTGTGAATATGTTGGGCGATCGCTATCATAAATAAAGTGTTGATTTTTGAAATATAGATAAAAGCAAACATTCCCAAACTAGCCGTGGTTGAGCGTAAGCAAGCAAGTATTTACGAGCTTGTTCTAGCTCCTCGATCGCCTTGGTTTGATGCCACTGCTGCCAGTAAAATTGTTGAAGATAATCAACTAACCATAGTTGCGCTTCTGTATCTAAATCTTTATCAATTTTTTTGGCTAACTCCAAAGCATTGCGGTAGGATTTGGGAGCTTTTTGCAAATCTTCTAGTAATTCTGGGGGAATAGCTTGTAATTGCTCGTAAGATGCGATCGCACTTCCCGCACTGCCAGCTGCTATATTCAATACTGCCTGATGTTGCAAAATTTCTTGATGACCTGTTTGTGTGAGTACAACAGCCAAAGATTGTGCATCTAAGCGATAAAAAGGAATGCGCTGACAGCGTGACACCAAAGTTGGCAACACAGACTCAACTGTAGGTGCAATTAAAATTAACGTTGCTTGTCCTGGTTCTTCTAAAGTTTTGAGTAAAGCGTTCGCTGCGGCTTCTGCCATTGTTTGGGCTTCCTCTAGCACTACCACATTCCTTGGTGCTTCTAGAGGTGGACGACTGAGAAACTCGGCGATCTCGCGAATTTGTTCTAGTCGAATTACAGGTGGCGCTTTACGCTTGAGTCCTTTTTCAGCCGCTTGTGCTGCTGTAAATCGTTGTCCTTGATATTGATAAGTTGGTTGCACCCACAATAAAGCTGGGTGGTTACCTTGACGCAAACGGTTTTGTAAAGCACTAGTGATTTCCATGTCACTAGAAAATAGCAATTCCACAAAGCACCTGGCTGCTAAACTCCTGCCTACACCATCTGGACCGACAAATAAATAAGCTGGAGCAACTCGTTTTTGCCTAACAGCTTCAGTAAGCAATTCTATGGCTTGCTGTTGCCCTACAAGTGGTGCAAATGGCTTAATGGTCATTGGTCATCAGTCATTAGTCATTAGTCAATTGTAATCTGCACAACAGCAAATTACGTATTATAGTTTATTGGAATTATCAAGATGATTTTCTAAAATTTAATGTTAATTTTTCAAATTTTAAGTTAATCAAAATAGTCTTTTCATTAGTTACTACACTTATTTGCTAAGTATCATTTTAGCTAATTTCAACTAAAGATAGTTTTTATAAAGAAAAGCAAATATTGTCAAACAATTCTTGCCAGCTTAGATAATCTGAATACATAGAAGATGAACTAAAAAGCTTAGATTATTAAATTATCGCCGCCTAACTATCTGCAAGTTTTCACAAAGATTTGCAGCGAAATTATGTGGCTACTTTAAACACCCTTCAGGGCATCTAAATGTGAATTAGGTTGTTGGCTCAAAAGTGCCGCGGCTAAATATCAAAACATTTAGTAATGATGCAATTGCCACTATCATCGATAAAAATCCTTACACCTTCTACTCAATGGTCATTCAATAGCAGCTGCTAGTGAGATTAGGACATAAACCGATCCTCAAACATCGGCAAAAACAGAATTTTAAGCCTGTTGGCTGCTATACCTGATTTTCATAAGCTTGAAAACTACAAAGCTAGATGAAAAAATCCTGAATGTTTTGCCATTTTGACAAGTAAAAAACGGTGAAAAAAACCATAACACCGAAATCAAGATAAATCAATATTGTCAGAGGAGGCTGAGATGGAAATCTTCGATTACGTAATTCTAGGAGCCGGACTGGGTGGACTTTCCGCCGCAGCTTGTTTAACCCGACAAGGCTACCGAGTAGCAGTTTTAGAACAACATTATTTACCTGGTGGATGTTGCCACACCTTTGATTATGGAGAATACAGTTTTTGTGCTGATGTTCATTATATTTCTCAATGTGGTTCCGGTCAGACCATAAGTCAATTTCTCGATTATATTGGACAAAATATACCCTTTAATAGCCTCCATCCTGAATGTATCGATCGCGTCATTACACCAGAGGTAGATTTTAAAATTCCTTTGGGTTGGGAAAATTTGCGATCGCGTTTACTTTCCACATTTCCAGAAGAAGCTAAAGCAATTAACCATTACTGCAATGAAATTCAACGACTCCACCAAGAAATTCGCAACTTGGTACAGGAAGTACGCTGGTTCGATCGCAAATTATCTGATTGGTTGAAGTTACCAAAATATTTTAATTTATTTTGCAAGCGGAAGTGGACACTACAAGATTTATATAATGATGCGAGATTATCGCCCAAACTGCAAGCAATATTAGCGGGGCAAAGTGGCGACTATGCACTACCACCCGAAGAAATTGCCCTACTCACCCACACTTCCCTAGTTTGGGACTACTCAGAAGGCGCTTATTATCCAAAACATCACTTTAAACACTTTGTTAACACCATTGCAGATGTAATTACCGCAGGTGGAGGTGTAATCAAGTATTCAAGCCCGGTTAACCATATTCAAGTTAGCAACCGCACCGTCCATAGCGTACTTGCCGATGGAATCACTTATCGCGCCAGTAAAGCTTATATCAGCGACCTCGACCCGAAATTAACAGTAGAGTTGATGCACGATTCGGAAGCTTTGAGTTACAAAGAACGTCAACGCCTCACCCGTTACGAATACTCAGCTAGTGCTTTTAATATTTACCTGGGTTTAGATAGTCGCTTCGATCCGCAACGCTACGGCATCGGTAACTGGAATATTTGGTATTATCCCACAGGCAACCTCAACAAAGAATATCAACAACAATTGCAGGGAGACCTCAGCCATCCGTGGATTTTCCTCTCGTGTCCGACGATGAAATCCAGCGAACCAGGGATGGCGCCAGAAGGACATCACATTTTAGAAATTGCTACTGTCTGTTCCTACGAACCATTTGAATATCTGCATAAAACCGACCCAAAAGCCTATAAAGCCAGAAAACGGGAAGTTTATCAGCAGATGATGACAAGCGTGCGAGATTTGATTCCAGATGTGGACAACTACGCGCGAATGAAAGTTTACGGTACACCCACCACCAGCGAATTTTATCTCGGACAACCCCAAGGTAATATTTACGGTGCAAAATTAATTCCCAAACAAGTTGGTTTAAATCGTCTGGGATATGTGACGGAATTACCGAACCTCTTTTTGGTAGGCGCGAGTGCAGGCTATCCCAGCGTACCGGGTGTAATTGGTAATGGAATGGATGTAGTGGAAATGTTGACAGGGCGATCGCCACGTCAGAAACTTGAAATAACCCAGCCTTTGGTAGGAGTTGGGTAAATATAGCAAGCAAATATAGCTCAATTGTCAGAAAATTTATCCAAAAAAAACCTCTGGTAGAAATACCAGAGGTGAAAGATATAATACCATTTCACTGATGTTTGTCTGAGATGCCCCTGTGGTGGCTCTGCCTAAACAAGAGGCTAGAGTGTTCCTAAAATATTACAGCAAAAAGTGATTAGGTATAAATATTAGCCAACATTTGCCAATAGCAGCTCTCGTTTTGCTGATTTTTGGACTTTTACTTGAGAGTCATCATCAACATCAACAACCGCTGTATCTCCGTCTACAATTTCACCAGATAACAGTGCTTCGGCGAGAGAATCTTCCAAGAGGCGCATAATTGCTCGGCGTAATGGTCTAGCGCCATAGCTGGGATTATAGCCTTCTTGTACCACAAGCTCTTTGAAGCGATCGCTAACTTCTAAAGTGATTCCTTTTTCCGTTAGGCGGCTAGCAACATCACGGAGCATGATGTCAGCAATTTGCTTGACTTCATCCTTAGAAAGCTGGGTGAAGACGATAATTTCATCGAGACGGTTGAGGAACTCTGGACGGAAGTAATTTTTCAGTTCTTCATTTACCAAGTTGCGAATGCGGTTGTAACTAGCGTCGGCTTGGGTGTCAAAATCAAAGCCTAAACCACTACCGCCTTTTTCAATCACCTTGGAACCGATGTTAGAAGTCAAAATGATCAGCGTGTTCTTGAAATCGACTTTTCGGCCTTTGGCATCGGTTAGTTGACCGTCATCCAAGATTTGCAGCAGCATATTAAATACATCAGGGTGTGCTTTTTCGATTTCGTCGAAAAGCAGCACTGTGTATGGTTTGCGCCGCACTAGTTCGGTTAGCTGTCCGCCTTCGTCGTATCCTACATAACCAGGAGGCGAACCAATTAATTTGGAGACGGTGTGGCTTTCCATGTATTCGGACATATCTAAGCGAATCATTGCTTCTTCCGAACCAAAGAAATAAGCTGCCAAGGCTTTAGCTAATTCTGTCTTACCAACGCCAGTGGGCCCGGAAAAGATAAAGCTAGCAATAGGACGATTGGGATTTTTTAGACCGACGCGGGCGCGACGGATGGCACGAGACACAGATGTGACTGCTTGCTCTTGGCCGATAAGCCGCTGGTGCAGAGTGTCTTCTAGGTGCAAGAGCAACTCTGACTCAGATTCAGTGAGCTTGTTGACTGGTACGCCAGTCCAAGAAGCGACAATTTGGGCGATGTCTTCTTCATCAACTACAGCAGTATTGAGATTTTTCTCACTTTCTGCTAGTTCACTTTGCAGTTTTGCTGTGAGTTCTAATTCTTGGTCGCGTAGTTGTCCGGCTTTGTCAAAATCTTGGGCTTTGACTGCTGCTTCTTTGGATTTGGTCACCCCAGCGAGTTCGCGCTTGAGTTCTCTATTGGCAGAATTTTGAGAGTTCCGCAGACGAACGCGGGAGCCAGCTTCATCAATTAAGTCTATTGCTTTATCTGGCAAAAAGCGATCGCTAATATAGCGGTCTGACAACTTGGCTGCTGCTACCACTGCCGCGTCAGAAATTGTGACTTTGTGGTGCTGTTCGTAGGCACCGCGCAAGCCGTAAAGAATTTGTACGGTTTCTTCAACTGATGGTTCGCCGACCATAATCGGTTGGAAACGACGCTCTAGTGCGGCATCGCGTTCGATATGCTTACGATATTCATCGAGGGTAGTGGCGCCGATGCACTGGAGTTCGCCCCGTGCTAAAGCGGGTTTGAGGATGTTAGCTGCATCCAAGCCGCCTTCTGTACCACCAGCGCCGACTAAGGTGTGAATTTCGTCAATCACCAAGATGATATTGCCTACAGAACGGACTTCTTCTACTACTTTTTTGATCCGTTCTTCAAAATCGCCACGGAAGCGAGTTCCAGCCACTAATAAACCCATATCCAGGCTGATGACTTGCTTATCTTGTAACGATTCGGGGATATCTTGATTAACAATACGTTGAGCTAAACCTTCAGCGATCGCAGTTTTACCAACTCCTGGTTCCCCAATCAAGACGGGATTATTTTTCGTGCGGCGACCGAGAATTTGCACAGCACGCTCAATTTCCTTCTCGCGACCGACTACGGGGTCGAGTTGACCTGCTTGTGCTAGTTTAGTTAGATTTCTGCCAAACTCTTCCATAGTTAGGGTTTGGGTGCGCTTTTGACTACCACCACCAGCGAAAGCCGGTGAATTTTCACCCAAACGGCGAATAATCGCACTGCGGACTGTCTTGAAATCAACCCCTAGATTTTGCAGTACTTTGGCGGCGACACCTTCGCCTGCCTCTGTTAATCCTAAGAGTAAGTGTTCAGTATTAATGTAATTCTGTCCCAAACTATGAGCTTCTTTAAACGATTGCTCAAAGAGGCTTTTCACCTTAGGAGTAAAAGGAATTTCTGGCGGTACAAAGCCAGAACCCCTACCAATAATTTTTTCTACCTCGCGGCGTGCGTCTTTTAGAGTAACGCCTAATTCCGCCAGCACTTTAGCAGCAACCCCAGTTCCTTCTCCCATCAAACCCAGGAGAATTTGTTCAGTTCCTACGAAGTTGTGTCCCAGGCGACGGGCCTCCTCCTGAGCTAGCATAATTACTCTAATGGCTTCGGAAGTGAAGTGTTCAAACATAGCGGGTTCTTGCTCCCTTGCTGCTTCGATTTTGGGTGATATAAGATTCACCCTCATCTAAAGATTTTTGTATTTTCTTATGGACTAATGTAACTTTATTTAAATTTGACTGGCAGTGGTGAGAGCCGTAAGACTTCAGGTGTAGTTGCCGTCTGGGGCATTGGGCATGGAGATTGAGGTTCTGAAGGTTCTGAAGTTCATTAATGAGCCTTTGGGCTTCATGAATGAGTCTTTGAACCGCATTAATGAGTCTTTGGGCTTCATTAATGAGTTTTTGAGTGAGATGAACAAGTCCCCAATGCCCAATGCCTCATGCCCAATGCCCAATGCCCAACGTTCAGATAAACTAAAAATTTAGGATTTAGCACTCAATACTCAGGAATTACGATGAGTGAAGCAACGGGCGGAAAAGAACAACAGCACCCTCTATATAACCGCGATCGCCCCCTTATTGATATTTTACTCGCTCAACAAGCGACAGACTATAATTTAGCAGAATTAGCTAGATTGCGAATTCGTTATCAAGGCTTTCCAGGGGCGAGAGACATTCAAAAAGATTTAGATAAAGTCTTGCAGCAGTGGGGTTTGACCGAAGCCCAGCTTTTTGAAAAAACTCGTCAACTGCATGATTTGGGCGGTATTTATAAAAGTCGCGGCAAGAAAGAAGAACAAGATTGGAATTAGGATGTGGGGCATGGGGCATGGGGCATCGGCTATGAGAGAGGTCGAAGGTTGAATTGCATTCACAAGTATCAAAGATTCGTCAGCGAGTATTAGAGGATGTTTAAAAAGTCCTCTTGTTGGTATCAAAAGTCTTAGATCTCTCTAAATCTCCCTTTTTAAGGGAGACTTTGATTCCGGTTCCTCCCTTTTTAAGGAGGTTGGGCAATCTGATACCATTTCTCTGTGAAGATGCACTTTATTTTTAAAACGAACCGCCAAGAACGCCAAGAGCGCCAAGAAAATAGCAAGAAGAGAGATTAAATTATTTAGTGCAAGTTTATAGAAAATTGGTATGAGTGTGTAAATCTTATTTCTTGTTTCGAGTTCCAAACCTCAATGTTGACCCTCGGAAGCTCAATGTTGACCTTCTGAAGCTCAAATAAAGCTATTTTTATATTGACATTAAATAAAAAACATGATGTCTAAAAGCAATTAACCCGAAGGTATTGTAAGGACGGCGATTTATCGCGTCTATTGCCTTAACTAAAAAGTATTAAACAACCCCTTCTCCACCAAGGAAGAAGAAGGGGTTGTTAAGTTTTAACTACATCCTAAAGATTCACGGGTATCCACACCAGTTTTAGAATTGACACCACTCGCCTTCGTACAAAGTTTTTTCACTTGCGTTCCATCTAAAACTGCATTCGTAAAATCAGCGCCAGTAATATCAACATTATCAAATGTAGAACGCAGCATCATTGCATCACTCAAGACTGCATCGCCTAAATCAGCGTTCTTAAATCTTGCTAGATAGGCTATGCCATTACTAAAATCTGCACCATGCAGATTTACTCCCTCTAAGACAGTACCGTTAAACACAACACCGCGTAAGTCAGCATTGCTAAAGTTAGCATTTTCTAAATCGATATTGGTAAACTCAGTGCCAATTAGACTTTGGCCGGAGTAATCCTTGCTCTGCAAGTTCTCTCCAGCAGAACGGGTAATACTGGAAGAACTCGCAGCTTGCGCCGAGAGGGGAAAAACAAAAAGAGCTATGGCTAAGATAAAGCTAGCTAGTATTTGCCGATACTTCATAATGTTAAATTAACAAATCTCAACATTTCCACCATTAACTATTAAACCTCAGTAGAGAGTGCTGAGTTATCAATTGTGTGTTCTGATTGCGGAGGCTTTTGTTTGTTACCTCAAACTATTCTCTCAAACCCGAAAGCATCTCGTAGGATAGAGAGATGTTGAGGTGCGATCGCATAAATACCTGTGGCTAATCAAGAAGACAACGCCCAATCTTTGGCGCGGACTGTTTTATATCAATTGGGTGTAGAACTCAAAGCACGCTTTACCAGCTTTGGTGGTTGGGAAATGCCGGTACAATTTAGTGGAATTAGCCGCGAACATGAAGCTGTCAGAAATGCAGCCGGCATGTTCGATATTTCCCACATGGGCAAATTTACTCTCCAAGGTAAAAACCTCATATCCCAACTCCAGTCTTTAGTACCTTCAGATTTGAGTCGGTTGCAACCCGGTCAAGCACAATACACTGTCTTGTTAAATCCCCAAGGCGGAATTATTGATGACATCATTGTCTATTATCAAGGTGAAGACACCACTGGTACACAAAGGGCGTTTATTATAGTCAATGCGGCAACCACTAGCAAAGACAAAGCATGGCTATTGCAACACCTCGAACCAAATGAGGTGCAATTCCAAGACCTTTCACCAGAAAAAGCCTTAATTGCCGTACAAGGGCCAAAAGCTATTAAATATCTCCAACCCTTAGTGCAGCAGGACTTACAAGCAATCAAAGTATTTGGTCACCTAGAAGCCACGGTATTGGGTAAACCAGGCTTCATAGCCCGCACAGGCTACACCGGAGAAGATGGCTTTGAAGTGATGGTAGACCCTGATGTGGCATTAGAATTGTGGCAAAGTCTTCATAATAATGGCGTCATTCCTTGTGGACTCGGTGCGAGAGATACCCTGCGGCTAGAAGCAGCTTTGGCACTTTACGGCCAAGACATCGACGACACCACCACGCCTTTAGAAGCAGGTTTGGGTTGGCTAGTTCACCTAGACACCAAAGGCGATTTTATTGGTAGGGCAGTTTTAGAACAGCAAAAAGTTGCGGGAGTGCAACGGCGCTTGGTAGGTTTGCAAACCCAAGGACGCAACATTGCTCGTCATGGCTACCAAATTCTATCAACAGGTAAAGTTGTGGGAGAAGTCACCAGTGGTACTTTATCGCCCACACTTGGTTATCCCATTGCTTTAGGCTACGTTCCCACCAAGCTAGCAACTGTTGGTCAGCCATTAGAAGTTGAGATTCGCGGCAAAGCTTACCCCGCAGTTGTGGTGAAACGTCCCTTCTATCGCTCAAAAAATCGTGTTGCTAACTGATAAGTGCTGAGGTTTTTGAGGAATAATGTGTTTTCAGTGGTGCTGAGTTCCGAGTAGCAAGTAAAGAAGTGAAAATCACATTTTTTCACTCATTACTCAGTACTGCTTGTGTGAGTTACTCAATTATCAAGCAAGGTTCATTATCGAATATGGCTTGGATGACTATTAAGGCAATAAATTGTTTGACAAGGGAGAGGTAGTGATATGTCTTTTGATTATCCTCAAGATTTTAGATACTTAGATTCTCACGAATACGTGCGACTAGATGGCGATATTGCCACCATTGGTATTACCGAGTTTGCGGTACATGAACTGGGCGATATCGTATTTTTGGAATTGCCAGAAATTGGCGATTTAGTGACAAAGGGAGATACATTTGGCACTATTGAATCAGTGAAAGCCGTTGAAGAATTAAATTCACCCGTGACTGGCACAGTCGTAGAACGCAACGATCCTTTGATTGAAGATCCGGAACAAGTATCAGATGACCCCTACGGTGAAGGATGGTTTTTAAAAGTACGTGTCAATGACCCCGATGAAGTGAATGATGCCTTGACTGCCGATGAATACCGCGCTCAGGTAGAAGGGGAGTAGGGCGGAGGGGCAGGGGGCAGAGGAGCAGGGGGGCAGGGGAGCAGGGGGCAGGGGAGCAGGGGAAAAGGTTAAAGGGGAAAGGGAAAAGGAATAAATTTAATCTTTCCCCTTTCCCCTTTACCCCTTCCCCTTTCCCCATACCCAATGCCCAATGCCCCACTCTTAGTAAAATTAAGTTATCAAATTTAGATAAATTGATAAATTACACTAACTTCTTATCAGTATTTGTTGCAAAATATTAATATAGTATTATCTGGAGAGTAATTTGTGGTATTGAATCTTCCTAATTTAAAGTCTAGCGATCGCCATCTGCTCAACGAAACAAGTCAAAAGTTAAGTAGTTTTGCTCCCAGACACATTGGCCCGAACTCCGATGACATCCAGCAAATGCTCGAAGTCTTGGGGTTTTCTAGTTTAGATGACCTCATCGACCAAACAGTACCGCAAGCAATTCGGGTCAAGCAACCGCTGAAGTTACCAGAGGCAGAAAGCGAATACGCAGCACTGGCATTGTTAAAAAAAATTGCGAGCAAAAACCAAGTTTTCCGGTCGTATATTGGTATGGGATATTACGACAGCATTACCCCTCCAGTAATTGTACGTAATATTCTAGAAAATCCCGGTTGGTATACTGCTTACACTCCTTATCAGCCAGAAATTGCCCAAGGAAGATTGGAAGCACTGTTGAATTTCCAAACTTTGATTATCGACCTCACAGGTTTGGAAATTGCCAACGCTTCGTTACTCGATGAAGCCACAGCCGCCGCCGAAGCCATGAGCCTCAGCTACGGCGTTTCCAAAAATAAGGCCAATGCCTATTTTGTTTCTCGTGACTGCCATCCCCAAACCATTGATGTGTTGCAGACTCGCGCTCAACCATTGGGGATTAAAATCATTGTCGGCGACCATCAAACATTTGATTTTGAGGAACCGATTTTTGGTGCTGTTCTGCAATACCCAGCAAGCGATGGCACTATTTACGATTACCGCGCTTTTATCGAAAAAGCCCATGCTCAGGGTGCATTGGTGACGGTAGCAGCAGACCCTTTAAGTTTAACTTTGCTTACCCCTCCGGGTGAATTTGGCGCTGATATTGCTGTGGGTAGCACCCAACGTTTCGGTATACCCTTGGGCTTTGGCGGCCCTCATGCAGCGTATTTTGCTACTAAAGAAGAGTATAAGCGATCGGTTCCAGGGCGAATTGTCGGAGTATCAAAAGATGCTCTTGGGAAGCCTGCATTGCGTTTAGCTTTACAAACCCGCGAACAACATATCCGCCGCGAAAAAGCTACTAGTAATATCTGCACAGCACAGGTGCTGCTGGCGGTGATGGCGAGTATGTACGCTGTCTATCACGGCCCTGCTGGACTCAAGCAAATTGCCGAAAATATCCATCAGCTAACTTTAATGTTGGCAGCAGGACTAAAGCATCTGGGTTACAAAATTAGTTCCGAAAATTTCTTTGATACACTGCGGGTGGAGCTGGGAACACACAACTTGGAAGCAATTCTCGAAAGTTGCCAAAGGCGGAATATTAACCTGCGCGTTTTTGATGATACTGCCGTTGGCATCTCTCTAGATGAAACAACTACAGTAGATGATTTAGTTGAGCTTTGGGAGATTTTTGGAGCGCCTGAGAGTCTATTTTTCGGTTTTAAAGAAATTGGAGACTTAATTGCAGCACAGCGCAAATCACCTGTGCAAGATTCAACCCTCGCCCGCACCAGCACCTACCTCACACACCCAGTCTTTAACCGCTATCACTCAGAAACAGAGTTATTGCGCTATCTCCACAGGCTAGAAAGCAAGGATTTGTCGCTAACAACATCGATGATTCCTTTGGGTTCCTGCACAATGAAGTTGAATGCAACTGCTGAGATGATTCCGGTAACTTGGGAAGAATTTGGCAAGATTCATCCTTTTGCCCCAGCATCGCAAACGCAAGGTTATCAAATCCTGTTTCAGCAGCTTGAAGCGTGGTTAGCTGAAATTACTGGTTTTGCCGGAATTTCTCTGCAACCAAATGCAGGTTCTCAAGGTGAATACGCCGGACTTTTAGTAATTCGCCAATATCATCAAAACCGTGGAGAAGGACACCGCAACGTCTGTTTGATTCCCACCTCAGCACACGGGACAAACCCAGCCAGTGCGGTGATGTGCGGTATGAAGGTAGTAGCGGTTGCCTGCGACTCACAAGGTAACATTGACGTTGAGGATTTGAAAGCGAAAGCTGAAAAGCACAAGTCAGAACTCGCCGCTTTAATGGTGACATATCCCTCGACTCACGGTGTTTTTGAGGAGTCAATTAAGGAAATCTGTGCAATTGTTCATAGCCACGGCGGACAAGTTTACATGGATGGGGCAAATATGAATGCCCAAGTGGGAATTTGCCGTCCTGGTGATATTGGCGCGGATGTCTGTCACTTAAACTTACACAAAACTTTCTGCATTCCTCACGGTGGCGGCGGCCCTGGTATGGGGCCTATTGGCGTTGCTTCTCATCTCGTACCGTTCCTACCCGGACATCCTGTTGTCACTATCGACAAGTCAGGTGGAAAATCTCATCTTGGTGCTGTGGCGGCTGCACCTTGGGGTAGTGCAAGTATTTTGGTGATTTCTTGGATGTACATTGCCATGATGGGTACGGCTGGTTTAACCCAAGCAACGAAAGTGGCAATTCTCAATGCTAACTACATCGCTAAGCGACTTGAATCTTACTATCCTGTTTTATATCAAGGGAAAAATGGTTTAGTTGCCCATGAATGTATTTTAGATCTGCGATCGCTCAAAAAATCTGCGGCGATCGAAATCGATGATGTCGCTAAGCGTTTGATGGATTATGGTTTCCATGCGCCCACTGTTTCCTGGCCTGTGGCAGGTACAATCATGGTGGAACCAACAGAAAGCGAATCAAAACAAGAGTTAGATCGTTTCTGTGATGCCTTGATTGCTATTCGCCAAGAAATAGCCGAAATCGAATCAGGCAAGGCAGATATCCAAGATAATCTTTTAAAGAACGCACCTCATACTGCTGAAAGTTTGCTCAGTGGAGAATGGGATCATCCTTATTCCCGCGAACAAGCTGCCTATCCTGCGCCTTGGACGCGCGAACATAAATTCTGGCCTGTTGTCAGCCGCATTGATGCAGCCTTTGGTGACAGGAATTTCGTTTGTTCTTGTCTGCCAATGGATGCTTATTCATAGTAACTCAGCCCCAACCGCCTTTCTGTTTACAGAGAGGCGGCTACTATTAGAAATTTCATAATTTATGAATTGCGAATTAGTATAACTACCGAATATTAGCCTCTTGCAGTTAATTTACTCCCCGAACATATTGAATTCTAGTATCTGAGTTTTTAAGAACATATTCATTTGCTCTTTTTACAGAAGCTCCCTTTTGATATTGAGCTAACACGCGTTGTTTTTGAGTATATTCATTTAATTTAACTTGAGCTTCAGCATAAACTAAAGTATCACTAGGAATATTTTTCAGTAACTTGACAGCACTATTAAAATTACCAATCGATGCTTGATAGTAGGCTTTATTCAAAAAGTAAGCTGCTCTAATTTGCCGCTTGCGATTATATTCAGCTAATTTGTCTTGAACTATAGCACCAGCAGAACTTTCTTTAGGAATTTGGCGCAAATATTCTAACGCCATAGAAAAGTCTTTTATACTGGCACTTTCATAAGCTTTAGCTAATAAATCTTCGGTTTGTGTTTGAATATTTACGTATGCTTGTTGAACTAATTTATTTGTTTTATTTCGCCAATATAAAATATCTGGAACTTGACGAGCCGCATCAATAACATCAGACCATCGACTTTCATAAGAGGCTGCTAAAGCTAACTGATATTGTTGTGCAGCTACTTGCCATTGCTCTTGCCATACTTCGATTGTGGCTTGAGCTTCTGGATAAATATTGCTTTGGGAGGGAATTGATTTAACTAGTGCGATCGCTTCTTGCAAATCCCCTGCTTGATATTCTTTTTTTGCTTGAGATAAAGTCTCTGTTTCTGAATACGCAGGTGAAGTATTAGCTAAAGAATATACACCAACTCCCATCAACAAAGAATTAGCCGCTAGTCCGACTTTCATTCCTGTAAATAATGGCGATAATTTTCCAGAAACAGGATTCTGGGATTTATCATCTTCAATATCTGGTGTTAATATTTGTGTTGGCTGAGGTTCCCAAATCATTTGTTTGAGAACTCGCAGAACTTCAGCCGCAGACTGAAAACGTTTTTGGTAATCGTAGCGGATCATTTGGCTGAGAACAGCAGCTAAATAATCATTAACTGGCGTATTTTGAGAACGCCAAATAATCTCATTAGTATAAGGATCGGCTTTTAATTGTAGTGGTTCTAGCCCAGTTAAAGCTTGAATAGCAATCATTCCCAAAGCATAAATATCACTGTTGGGTTGTGTTTCACCAATAAATTGTTCTGGTGGTATGTACCCCAACGAAGTGACGGGAATTCTATGAATAGGCAATTCCGCACCTATACCAAAATCAATCGATTGGATTGAGCCAAAATCAATTAAAACTAACTTGCCATCAGCAGCACGTCTAATTAAATTTTCTGGTTTGATATCGCAATGAATAACACCTTGGGAGTGAACAAATTCTAGAATACCTAAGACATCTAATAAAAATTCTACAACTTCCCTTTCACTCCACACAGACCCCCACTCTTGATTAATGGGCAATTCCGCAGTGAGCGCATGTCCTTCAATATACTCTTGCACCAAATAAAATCGCTTGTTTTCTTCAAAGCAGGCGATGAATTCAGGAATTTGCTGATGGCTTCCCAAAAGCTTGAGAGTTTCAGTTTCAGTTAAAAACAACAGCCTCAGCGTGTCCAAGTAGTTAGATTCAAAACTGTTAACTTTGATCTGCTTAACTACGCATTTGGCATTGTCTGGGTAATCTACATCTAGGGCAATGTATGTTTGTCCAAACACCCCTGCACCCAGGCTTTGGACAATTTGGTAACGCCCTTGTAATAATTTACCAATTATGTGGTGGATCATGACCTGGTTACTCAGTGAGTCATATTATTTAGTTTTTCTGACATTACCTCTTAATTTCCGGAAAACATAAGAGATTAAACTCGTCTCTGACGTTGAGTGTTGGCGGTGAGGGAGAGATCCCCAACTCTTGTAAAATACAGTACAGTTCAGACGTTCGTTATGACTCGACAGCCTTACGACCAGTTTTCAAAGCAGTTTTTACAAGAGTTGCTTTCGCCTTTGGGAGAGGTAGAGGTAAATAAAGAAATCACTGACGAAGTTCGCCAAGTAGATGTGCTATTCTCCCAGACAGCAACATCTTCTCAACAAGTGGAATCACTAGGATTACTTGGAAGAATAGCTACTAGTACAAGTACGGCGTTGCTAGAACCATTTCGCAATCAGCCTAGCAAGACAGAAGTCCGAAACTGTCTTTTGAAATTGCTTTATGTCATCGCACATTCTCAACGTGAAGCCAAGCGCGAAAAAACCAGTTTACCGGAAGCTAATTTAGCGCGATTGTGGATTTTGGCTCCTAGTGCTTCAGATAATTTGCTTAACAGTTTTGCAGCTAAACTAGAGCTAGAAACCTGGACTAATGGTGTTTATTTGCTGCCGGAATCTTTGAGGACGGTAATAATAGCAATTAACGAACTACCTATAACTAATGACACATTGTGGTTAAGGATTTTAGGCAAAGGTGAAACACAACGCCAAGCTGTTAGTGAATTATTGGCGCTCCCAGAAAACAATCTTTTGCGAGAAAATGCTCTCAAACTGATTACTAATTGGCGGATAGTTATAGTTCAACAACAACAAAGTTTAACAGATGAAGATCGGGAACTAATTATGAATTTATCGCAAGCTTATCAACAATGGGAACAAACCACAGTACAGCAAGGAGTACAGCAAGAACGCCGTCAGCTAATGGAAAATTTGTTGAAATTCAAGTTTGGTTCTGTGGATGAGGAATTGGCGAGAGTCATCGATAGTTTCTTACAGTTACCAGCAGATGAATTTGCTAGATTTTTACTCGAATTACCTAATTTATCTCGCGAAGACCTGTTAGAAAGACTGGATTCGCAATGATAAATAAATACAGCAGAATTGAGAATCCAAAAGTAAAAGGGATTGGTGACTGGGTTTGAAATCTGCTGTATGGCGATCGCCAAATTTTACCTTTATTTAAAGATACCTTTACTTTTCATTAAACCAAGATGATTTCTAGTTATTATCAATAAAGTGAAGATAATAATATCTAAAGATATGCTACTATCTTGAATCTATCCGATAAAATATACTAACTCTGAATTGTAGAATTGAGAATTGCTCTGAAGATTTCTATGTGATATTGTCAAAATAGTTTTTAGGATTCAAATTTTCGATCTGGTATCGTAATATTTAAATCAGGGAAAAACTTATGTATCGATTCCAGATCAGTGCATCTACTCAAACTGGTGAATTCATCGGTATTGTAGGTTCTACTACAAAGTTGGGACTGTGGGATATCAAAAAATGTGTGCCTTTGCGTACAAGTTGCGATCGCTATCCTTTATGGTGGACAGATACAGAAATCAACTTTGCGCCGTCTTTGAAGTCAGGTAAAAGCCAGACAGTTGAATACAAGTATGTGCGTATAGACTCAAACGGCAGTATTCGCTGGGAAGCTTTCGGCCCGAATCGCTGGCTGGCAATTGAGCCTGAAAATCAGTCCAAAACAATTGTTGTGGATGATGGCGCGTTCGGTTATTTGCAGCCTTATCCCTTTGGATATTTTCTTGAAGAACCTGCTGTGACGATGCCCCCAAACGAAGAGTCCCAAAAGGTGAAAATCGCGGTCATCGGCAGTTCTGTGGCCTTAGGTCATAAAGCTTGGCTCCTAAGAGGTTGGGCTTGGCTATTAGCACAGGCTTTGCAGGAAAAATATGGACATGAACTCGCAAACGTGTCCGAAGTCGGGGCGAATGTCACCAGAACAATCAATCGATTTGCCTCAGTCGTCAGGCCAGAAAAACCAGATATCGTAATTATTGCTTTGTCTTTGGGTAACGAAGGGTTAGCCTACTGTCTTCCCCACGAACGTCGCGCAATCCAGCGACGGTTTGAAAGCGGTTTACAGCAGCTGGTGAAAATGACGCGGGACATGGGCGCACGTCCGATTCTCGGCGCAGTCTATCCTAACAACGATTATTCCTCAGAACATCACTGGCTCTTAAAAGACACACACAACCGGATGGTGAATTGGGGCGTTCCTGTACTCGATTGGTTGGCAGCATTGGATAATGGTCAGGGACGGTGGAAAGATGGGATATCCTTCGATCCGGCTCACCCCAACACCGTCGGCCACCGCCTGATGTATGAGGCAATTAACCTAGACTTGTTTGCCATCGACAAAAGCGAATTGGCAAAAGAAAAACAACGCTTCCAGCAGCCAAATGAAGTCATCGTTTACCTTGACAATGCAGGCTTTTATATCTCTAGCTGTATTGAAGAGAGGCGTTTGCGGATCGTCAATCCATCGCAACACACCTACACCATAGCTCCCTATTGGCAGGAACTCCAAACTGCACTGAAAAACAAGGCAGGATCGCTCCCCGGTATCTACATTGCTAAGTCTGCCGAACCAGAGACACTCCCGTTCTTTGCCGTACAAGAAGATAGAGCGATCGCCACCACAGTGGACATCCCCCCTGGTGCAGATTTAGAATACAGCGCCGCTTTCAATCTGTTTTCGCCCAATAACTCAAATCTTTTATTCTATGACGGGCATTTGGGGATTTTACAAGCCGACGAACGCCACCTCTGGGTGATTAACGAATCAGACAACGAGTATAATATCCATCCGATGTGGCAGGAGATTCGCCTAGCATTCAAAGCCATTCCGCCTGGTGTCTATGAAGATCCCCTGCACCCTGACATTCCCTTCCGTACCATGATGATTGGCAACAAGGGGCTGGAAAGTCGAGTGAAAGCACCACCAAAGTCAGCGGTGCTGTTCCAATATAAATGTAAATTATCAGATATTAATCGAGTTGCGATTCTGCCACTGGGCGATCGCTGTGCCGTCAGAATGATGCTATATAAAATGGAGTATGACGGTCCCGCCTTTCCCTTTGATTTAACGCGCACCACCAAGATTGCAGACATCGCGGATATCATCGAAAACCGTTTTTATGACATGTGGAATCCTGCCTTTTTGCATTACAATCCCGATGAACGCAGAATCTACCACAGTAAATGGACTGGTTTATCCTTTGCTCACGAAGTCGAGGACACAGACGACCCTGTTAACGATATGTCTCCCGTCCACGAACGGATGCGCCTTCGCTACAGCGCCCGCTCAGAAAGGTTTTGGCATACAATACAAAACTGCGATAAAGTACTTTTCGTCCGTACAGGCATTGCCGATCGCAGTGGTGCGATGGATTTGGTCTACAAGCTGCGAAAACAATGCCAGGAAAAGCCATTTCACCTGCTGTTGCTTTCTCCCGAATCTAGTAATGAATTTTTAGACCTTCCCAATGTGCTGCATTACAACGTAGAGTTTAATCCCGATCGCATGTATGACGATTTAGGACACTGGATGTACTGCACACAGGTGATGCGGGGAATTTTGCAATCTCTTGGCGTCTCCAGCAAAAACCTTTTTTGGTGTCCGCCAAATCCTCCTAAAGATGAGGCAAAAGGGTAGGAGGTATTGGTTAACACTCCAGATATTACGGAATCAAAACCCTCCTTAGCCTTAGCCACCCCTCGTTTGCGCCAAGCCGATTCCACAAACAGACGTTTAATTTCGCCGATTTTTTCGCCAAGTGGGATAATTGTACCGCAAGCGATCGCCTGATACCGAGTTGCGTTCAAAAATATTAGTTTGGGCAAGCAGGGGGAGCAGGGGAGGCAGGGGAGGCAGGGGAGGCAGGGGAAGCAGGGGGGCAATATACGTTTGATTGCAACTTGGTATGAGTTTGAATCCAAGCAATAACAAACACAGATCTGGGTTGACTCAAGTCAAGCGCGGGAAATTTCCCATCTGGCGTACCACCGTATAACAAGGTAAGCTCTTGATACATTCGATTAATCAAGATATTTGCTTCTAATACCAATTCTATATGAAGATGCACAGAATATTAAACGAACCGCCAAGTACGCCAAGAGCGCCAAGAATAGAGAGTTACTCATTTAGTGCAGCTTCACATTAAATTGGTATAAGCTTTCGTAATCTTGTGGATAAATTCCCAGTTCATCAAGATTTTTGAGCTTAATATAACAGACAATTAAACCTAATTCTTACAGCGCTTTTCATTTGGATGGAATACATGCTTGAATACTAAATTATCGTAAGGGCACAACAATGCTAAAGCCCCTACTGTGGTCTATTCAACTGCAAATTGCTGTAAAAATAAAAAATAACAAATGATACCAAAATCGCATTGTGTAGCATTTCTCGATAAGCGTGAAGTACTAGGTAGGGGCGTAAAGCTTTGCGGCCCTACAAATTTCTGTACCTTATTTGCTTAGGAACCGCTATAAGTATTTTTTGAACTTATTGGAACAGCTTTGTAACAAAGGCTTTTAATCCAAAATGTAAAATCAAAAATTGGAAAGTTATAAAATCATGCAAAATCGAACTTGGCAGCTACCCGATTTTTTACAACTCAAGGGTCAATTTGTCACGCTTAATCCCTTAATTCTAGAAAGAGATATAGATACTTTATATGCAGCTTCGCACGGGAGTCCTGAAAAAGAAGCCGTATGGAATTATTTATTTTACGGCCCATTTGATAGCCCTTCAATAATGAAAGATTGGATGGAAAAAAATCTAGTAGGTAAGTCCGATCCTCTGACTTGGACAGTGTTTGAAAATTCAGCAAATACTCCAGTGGGAATTGTAGCATTACTGGCGATCGCTCACAATCACGGTCGTGCTGAAATCGGTCATGTATGGTTTACTCCAGCAGTCCACAAAAGTAAAGTCAATACAGAATCACAGTTTTTATTACTTCAACATCTTTTCGATCGCCATTCTTATCGTAGAGTTGAATGGAAGTGTGATTCTCTCAACCATGCAAGCCGGACTACCGCTGCACGAATGGGATTCATTTATGAAGGTCGTTTCCGACAACATATGTTTGTGCGTGGAAAAAACAGAGATACCGATTGGTTTGCCATGACAGATAAAGAATGGCCCCGCTGTAAAAGCAATTTTGAAAAATGGCTTTATTCCAACGAAAAACTTTCTTTAATGGAACTAAATAATGGTTAATTTGAAAAGGCAATTTAAGCCAGAATTCAGAATTCATAACTCAGAATTAGTCAATACTTTATGCAAAAAAAGACATTCATAATTCTAGTAATATTTAATACTCAATCGTTCTATAGGACTCATATTTTATTTTTGAAATAGACGTAGACGTAGGGTGCGTTATTGCGAAGCATAACGCACCCTACAGATACTCAATTCTGAATTCTGCCTCCTGCCTCAGAACCAAGCCGACCTTGGTAGAATTAAACTGATACTTTTGCCAGTGAAGCAATGAATTCAAACGTAATCGGCGGAGAACTAGAAGTTTGCTGCACTTCCCCCATGACTGGGTTTTACCGCGACGGCTTATGTCGTACAGGTGGTCAAGATTTTGGGTCGCACGTTATATGTGCCGAACTAACGCAAGAATTCCTTGAGTTTACCAAATCCCGTGGGAACGACCTGAGTACACCTGCTCCTGAATATAATTTTCCTGGACTCAAGCCTGGCGATCGCTGGTGTTTGTGTGCTTCTCGCTGGCAAGAAGCCCTCGAAGCCGGCGTTGCTCCCCCAGTAATCCTTTCAGCAACTCACCCTAGAGCGTTAGAAGTAGTGTCCTTAGACGATCTCAAAAAACACGCCCTAACTTCTTCTTAATTAGTTATTAGTCATTAGTCATTAGTCATTCCCCGCGTCCCCTTCTCTGTGCCACTAACTCACCGGGACTTCCACAGGTAGTTTCAACACATTAACAACCACACGAATTAATTTAGTGGGGTCAATTGGCTTAGGCAGATGCTGTTGAAATCCGGCTGCAAGTGCTTGCAAGCGGTCTTCCTCTCGCGTATATGCAGTTAAAGCGATCGCGGGAATGCGTCCGCCTTTTTCTGGTTCTAAAGAACGGAGTTTGCGAATCAGCGTATAACCATCTTGTTCTGACATGCCGATGTCGCTAATCAAAATATCTGGTTTGGCTTGTTCTAGTACTGCTAAGGCTTCATCCACTGATGACACCGCAGTGGCAACTGCGCCATAGTCCTCAAACATAAAGCTGAGAAAGTTACGGGTATCTGCTTCATCATCTACGACTAAAACCTTTAATCCCGCCAAGGGAGTAGAAGCCCCACCAGAGGAAATTTCTCCTGCTTCTCTACTACCTTTGTTACCCCGATTGTCTTGTAGCAATGGCAGTCTGACAGTAAAGGTTGCTCCCTGTTCCGTACCTGGGCTTTCAGCTGAAATGGTGCCTTTGTGCAGTTCTACTAAGTGACGGACGATCGCTAGTCCTAGTCCTAGTCCATTGTGCGATCGTGTTGTGGTACTGTCTGCTTGCCGGAAACGCTCGAATACTTTCGGTAAAAACTCTGGACTGATGCCAATGCCTGTATCGATTACTTGAATTTGGGCGTACTGAAATTTTGGATTTTGGACTTCGGCTTCGCTCGACCGAACGATTTTGGATTTTGGATTGCTACTTTCATCAGTGTTTAAATTGGAATTTTCATTTTTAGATTCCAATAACAAAGAAGCTCTATTACTCGCTAAATCAGGGCTATCGTTAATTGAATATCCAAAATAGGTAGATAACTTGACCTCTACCCTACCACCTTTGGGTGTAAACTTTATGGCGTTGGTTAATAGATTCCATACAACTTGCTGTAAACGGGCTGGATCGCCATACACTGAACCAACGGAAGTATCCAACACAGTATTTAATTGAATGTCTTTTGCTTCTGCTAAAGGACGCACTGCTTCTAAAGCTGCTTCCATCACCGAGATCAGATTTACAGCACATATATTTAATCGCAACTGACCGCGGATAATCCTTGATACATCTAAGATATCCTCAATTAGTTGCATCTGAGATGTAGCGTTGCGTTCGATCGCCTCTAGGGCGCGGGAAGTGGCTTTATCGTCAAGTTTCTTAGAACGCAGGATTTTTGACCAGCCAAGCATGGAAGTTAGAGGCGTGCGGAGTTCGTGGGAGAGAACCGCGAGAAATTCATCTTTCATGCGATTTGCCGCTTCAGCTTCCTGTCTTGCCGTTTGTTCTCGAATTACTTGAGCGCGGACTTCTTCGGCTTGCTTGCGTTCGGTAATATCTTCGAGAGTGCCTACATACCCCAGTAATTCCCCTTGGCCGGAAAGCATCGGCGATGAGCGAACCTGAACCCAGCGAACATTGCCATGAGCAGTTTGAAAACGAAATTCTTCGGAGTAGTCGCGACCTTGATTAATATAGCTAGACCAGCTAGTTACTGCTCGTTCTCTATCTTCAGGATGAACCGATTCCAGCCAACTTTTTTCTACACTTTCCGCCGCTTTTACACCACAAATTATCTGATAACGCGGATTGGTATACCTACAGCGTCCTTCTGTATCAATTTCAAAGATGCCAACTGGGGAACAGGTACTGAGGGAACGAAATCTTTCTTCACTTTGCCTGAGTTCGGCATTAACGGCTACGAGTTGGGCTGCTTGTAGCTTGACGGCTTCTGTTTTCTTAAATAATTCTGCAAATACTGTGACTTTTGAAGTTAAGATATTTGGGTCGATGGGCTTGAGTAAATAATCCACTGCACCCAAGGCATAGCCTTTAAACAGCATTTGGTCGCTGGTGCTGAAGGCGGTAAGAAAGATGATTGGTGTATGGCGCGATCGCCCCCGATTGCGAATCAAAGTTGCAGTTTCAAAGCCGTCCATCCCTGGCATTTGCACATCCAGCAAAATCACTGCAAAATCCTGATGCAGCAGACACCTTAAAGCTTCTTCCCCAGAAGTAGCTCTCACCAGATTCTCACCTAGTTTTTCTAGGATTGCCTCTAGTGCGAGTAAATTTTCCAGCTTATCATCTACCAGGAGGATGTTTACTTTGGGTTCCATCTGCATGGGTTCATTTCCGTGATAAATAACAAAGCTTGACCATTTGGTCAGCAATGTCTCTTAGTGTCAAAATCCAGTCTACTGCAACAGATGAAATTGCTGCCTCTGGCATAATGCAGCTCTCTGCTGTGGCGGGTTCTTGTACAATAGTGATTCCCCCCCGCGCTTTTACTTTTTTTAAACCTTCCATACCATCATGATTGGCTCCTGTCAATATTATACCTATAACTTGCTCGCCATAAATATCGGCTGCCGACTCAAATAACACATCAATTGATGGTCGGGCATAGGAAACAGGTTCATCAGTGGAAAGAGCAAAGTGACCGGGTTCAACAAGCAAGTGATAATCTGCTGGAGCTAGGTAGATATGTCTTGGGAGTATTTCGTCTTTGTCTTCCACTTCTCGAATCGGCAAGGAAATCGATTCTTGTAATAGTTGCCGCAGTGCGTTGTTCGACTCTTTGTGACGGTGCTGCACGATCGCGATCGGGACTGGAAAATCCGCTGGCAAATTTTGGAGAATGATTTTCAATGCCGATAATCCACCTAATGAAGTACCAATCACTACAATTTTAAATGACACTAATTTAGGCCTCATACCCGCCGAATATGGTTATAAGGCATGGTTATAGGGCATAGGGCATGGGGCATAGGGCATTACTTATTAATTCTTATCCCTTGTCTACCTCATCTCGCCATCTTCCTATTCCTTACTTTTCCCACAACTATTGAAGATTATATATTTTTGTGATTTATTTTACAAATAAATATTTTGTAAATGTGAAATAGTTTACATAAAAGTATTGTATTTATGTTTAATAATATTTTAATTATGCTAAATTAGATACATAAAAAAGTATTTTTATTGCTAGTTGAATAATTTTTAAACTTTTATTTTTTATTTTTTTGACAATTCATAAAAATTTACTTAAGCTAAAAGATAGGTTAAGCAAATCAACAAACAACAGCGACTTGATTTAGGTAGATTAACAATTGCTGTTGTAAATTGTCGGCATGAGGGAAGGAATCTCCAGCAAAAATATTGTCTGTAGGCAAACTCACCAGATTTGACTACCAAAAGTTAAGACATGACTAAACATATTGCACCGCGCAAATATTAAATCAGCGAACAGTTATCGAGGTTATAAGGGGGAATAATCAAGTAATAATTCAGAATTCAGAATTCAGAATCAGAATTAATCAGGCTTGGATAGCCAAGTTTGATAACACGAACAAAATCAAGCAGGGGTGGAAGCATTGATTTTGCAAGGATTCTGATTACTAATGAATGATTCTGGAAAATTCTCACCTGATAACTAATTCCCGTTGAACAGATTCCGGTCATTTATGGATGGATACTTGTGGTGATGTTAGTGAGTGTCCATAAAAGTTTGAAGTTTAGTTCCAGTGCGGTAAATATGTCCAGGAGAACACAATGCTTGAGTATTTTACATCTTTGAATGACCATAATTTGCCGTATCCAGATACGATTCACCCCATCGTTGTCCACTTCGTAATTGCGATGGTCTTGTTTTCCTTTTTTTGCGATGTAGTTGGCTATTTCACTGGTAAAACTCGCCTTTTTGAAGTGAGTTGGTGGAATATGTTTGTCGCTACGATCGCTATTTTTGTTGCCATCATTTTCGGTCAATTTGAAGCTGGTTTAGCACAACCCTACAGCCTAGCTAAATCAGTGCTGAATTTGCATACATTAATTGGTTGGTCGCTTTCCGGAATCATCGCCGCAATTACAGCTTGGCGCTATGTAATTCGTACCCGTAACCCGCAAAAAGTATCGATTTATTATCTCGGAGCCGGACTAGTTTTAACTTTAATAGTTGGCTTGCAGGTATATCTGGGAGATCGGCTTGTTTGGGTGTATGGACTGCATACAGTACCAGTTGTGGAAGCCGTAAAGGATGGTTTATTGTAATGAACTCAGAACTGATTGACCAATTGCACGGCCAACTCGGCGCAAACGGACTACCTTACACAATTCCCATCCATCCCAACTTAGTCCATCTGACACTGGGTTTATTCATCATCGGTATCACCTTCGATATCGTCGGTGTTTTGTTCCCCTTCCAAAAATGGGTCTTCAAATTTTTGGGAATTACCGTCGAACGTGACAACTTCTTTGAAGTTGGCTGGTACAACATGTTCGCTTCCAGCATCATTACATTTTTCACGGTGGGAGCAGGTTTTTATGAAATGCTATTGGCAACACCACCAGCTAATGTGAAAAGTGCCTGGGGATTGCAGGCAATGGAAACCATGATTTGGCATGGTGTCGGTGGTGTGTTCTTATTAGCAGTAATTGTTGGCATGACCATCTGGAGAGGATGGCAGCGCTTCGTTTGGAGCAAAGAAGAATATAGACAGACAGACAGACAAGTGCAATGGAGTTATTTACTCGCAGGTCTAGCCGTCATGTTTGTGATGTTCCTCCACGGCACGCTAGGAGCGCAACTGGCTACCGAGTTTGGCGTCCATAACACAGCAGATAGACTACTACAACTAGGCCAAGACCTCAACAAAACACTCAAATAAATCACTTTGTCTGTTGTCCTTTGTCATTAGTCATTTGTCCTTTATTTTTTACTAATAACCAATGACTAATGACCAATGACCAATGACTATTGACTAATGACCAATGACCAATGACTATTGACTATTGACCATGAAAATCCAGAAAATTTTAAATATTTTGACGCTGCTTACAGGCGCGATCGCAGTTACCGCTACAAGTCTGTGGATCGGCCAACAAGCTTACTCTTGGCTTCCTCCACAAGCAGCAGCCGAATCCCAACTAATTGATAATTTGATTAGTTTCTTAGTAACCCTTGGTAGCTTCATCTTTTTGGGAGTAACGAGTACTTTGATGTATTCTGTCATCTTCCATCGCGCAGTTAAAGATGACTTTACCGACGGCCCCGCCATTGAAGGTAATATCACCTTAGAAGTTGTCTGGACAGCAATCCCAATTTTGTTGGTGTTTTGGATTGCAGGTTACAGCTACCAAGTATACGAACAAATGGGAATTCAAGGCCCCTCCCAATTAGTTCACCTGCATAATCCCTTGGGAATGGAATCAGCTTATGCAGCACCCAAGACGGACAAGGGGATAAGGAGAGAAGTTGGAGCGGAGGCTTCCTCCGATCCAAACTTCGGAGGACAAGGAGACAAGGAGAGTTCTTTGGTGGCATCAGGTTTAGAACCAGTAGAAAAAATTGATGTAATAGCCAAACAATGGGCTTGGGTCTTCCATTACCCAGAGAGAGATGTCACTAGTAGTGAATTGCATTTACCGAGCGATCGCCGCGTGCGTTTAGCGCTAAACTCCCAAGACGTTCTGCACGGGTTTTACATTCCTGCATTTCGCCTTAAACAGGATATTATTCCCAACCATGCGATCGACTTTGAATTTACTCCCGTCCGTCCCGGCCAATACCGATTGACAGATTCCCAATACAGCGGCACATATTTTGCAACCATGCAAGCCAATGTGGTTGTCGAATCTCCTGAAGAATACCATCAATGGCTATCCCAAGCCGCAACTCAAAAGCCATCCCCAGCCAAAAACCAAGCGGCTTATGAGTATGCTCAAACATCCAATCAGTCAGTCAAAACTGGTTGGGCTACAGTTCCACCTGCCGCACCTCCTCTAGTCAATTCCCCTGGCTGAAAAACCTCTTGTACAGACGCGATTAATCGCGTCTCCCGACTCCCTGAATTTCTTAAAAGGAAACTAACTCATGACTAATGTTCCTATTGATGGCATTAGTATCGTTGGTGAAATTTCTCACCATGAATCTCCAGGCGACTGGAAGCGATACTTCAGCTTTAGCACCGACCATAAAGTTATTGGTATTCAATATCTCGTTACCTCATTTATTTTCTTTCTCGTCGGCGGCATCTTTGCAATGGTAATTCGGGGAGAACTGATGACACCCGAATCAGATTTAGTCGATCGCACAGTCTACAATGGCATGTTTACCATGCACGGCACCGTGATGCTGTTTTTGTGGACATTTCCCTCACTCGTTGGTTTTGCCAACTATCTAGTACCCTTGATGATTGGGGCGCGAGATATGGCATTTCCCCGCCTCAACGCCGTTGCCTTTTGGATGGTACCAGTAGTCGGAATTCTGCTGATGAGCAGTTTCTTTATTCCTGGCGGCCCAGCCCAAGCAGGTTGGTGGGCTTACCCTCCAGTCAGTCTCCAGAATCCCACCGGAAACTTAATCAACGGTCAAGTCCTCTGGCTGCTAGCAGTAGCGGTATCTGGCGTGTCTTCGATTATGGGAGCAGTGAACTTTGTCACCACAATTGTCAAGATGCGGGCGCCAGGGATGGGCTTCTTCCGGATGCCCTTGTTCGTCTGGGCAGTATTTAGCGCCCAAATCATCCAATTGTTTGGACTACCTGCACTCACAGCAGGTGCAGTAATGCTGCTACTCGACCTCACCGCAGGCACCGCCTTTTTCGACCCTGCCAGAGGTGGAAATCCAGTCATGTTCCAGCACTACTTCTGGTTCTACTCCCACCCTGCCGTTTACGTGATAATTCTGCCCATCTTCGGGATTTTCTCGGAAATCTTCCCAGTTTATTCCCGTAAACCCCTATTTGGTTACAAAGTTGTTGCCGTTTCATCCATCTTGATTGCTGTAGTCAGCGGTATTGTTTGGGTACACCATATGTACGTCAGCGGTACGCCAGGTTGGATGCGCTTAATTTTCATGCTGACAACGATGTTTGTATCAGTCCCCACAGGAATAAAAGTCTTTGCTTGGGTGGCAACGATTTGGGGCGGAAAATTACGGTTGAAGACCCCAATGCTGTTTGCCTTGGGTGGACTAGTGATGTTTGTCTTCGCCGGCATCACAGGGATTATGCTTTCCTCCGTGCCAGTGGATGTCCACGTTAACAATACCTACTTTGTAGTCGGACACTTCCACTACGTCCTCTTCGGCACCGTGACAATGGGCTTGTATGCTGCCATCTATCACTGGTTCCCCAAAATGACTGGTCGGATGTACCACGAAGGCTGGGGCAAAGTACACTTCTGGTTAACCTTCATCGGCACTAACCTCAACTTTTTGCCCATGCATCCCTTAGGATTGCAAGGAATGTTACGCCGAGTCGCTTCCTACGCCCCAGAGTACACATCCTGGAATCTCATCGCCAGCATCGGCGGATTTCTGTTAGGAGTATCCACCTTGCCCTTCATTTTCAACATGGTGATTTCTTGGATGCAAGGCGAGAAAGCACCCGAAAACCCGCACCGGGCAATTGGACTAGAGTGGTTAGTTTCTTCACCACCCCCCGTCGAAAACTTTGAACAAATCCCCATCATAGTCTCCGAACCCTACGGCTACGGCAAATCCGAACCCTTAACAGCAAACCTCCCCGAATAACGCCAGGGAAGACGCAGAAACCCTCCGCGTACCACCGAAGTTCAGATGCCTGCGGCGGGCTGCGCCAACGGCGGAAGCCGCCGCTCCGGCTTCTCTGTGCGCTTCCCTTTGCCTCCCCTTTGCGTTTCAAACTCACCCCTCAAAAACCAAACTCTACCAATGGACAGCTATCTCAATTCCCACGAATCACACCACACAGAGGTAGAACATAGCCACGATGAAGAAGGCAACAAAATGTTTGGCTTCATTGTCTTCCTACTCTCTGAAAGTGTAATTTTCCTAAGTTTTTTTGCAGGATATATCATCTACAAAACAACAACTCCTAACTGGCTACCGACTGGTGTTTCTGGACTAGAAGTAAAAGAACCGGCAATCAATACAGTAGTTCTTGTTGCCAGTAGCTTTGTAATTTACTTAGCAGAACGCGCCCTGCAACGCCACGATTTAATGAAATTTCGCCTGTTTCTTTTAGCAACAATGGCGATGGGAACTTACTTTTTAGTTGGACAAGCAATTGAATGGAATAGCCTGGCCTTTGGCTTCACTTCAGGAGTATTTGGTGGCACGTTCTATTTGCTTACAGGTTTCCACGGTTTGCACGTTTTGACTGGTATCTTGTTGCAGTTGATTATTTTAGTGCGCTCTTTTATCCCTGGTAACTACAACACGGGTCACTTTGGCGTTAATGCAACTTCATTATTTTGGCACTTCGTCGATGTCATCTGGATTATTTTGTTTGTCCTCATTTACATCTGGCAATAAATATTGATGAGGATATTTTGTATGTAATACCATTTCACGAAAATCTTGATACATATAAATCTACCATAGGGGCTTTACAGCTGTGCGCCCTTACCAAGGTATTTGTATCAAGTTTAAAGTGAAACAGTATAAGTCCTATACCAATCTTAGTTATAGGGTTTTCAAGTTGCAAATCCCTAAGTTATGTAGTAACTCAGGGATTTTATCTCTACTTACAACTAAGATACTAAGAATTGCCTCTTGCCTATTTTGGTTTCAAAGGAGAAGGAGGAGCAGATAATACAATAATATTTCTCACATTACTAACGTAACGGCCTCCAGCTTTATCACCTGGAACTACTAAACGAGCAAATCCTTCATCTGCTAAATATACGACTTTACCATCACTGCTTTTTTTTGCAAACGCAACTAGCACTGTTTTTCCTTCAAAGTTGGGTTGAATTTCTCCAATAGCCACTACTGCACCATAACAATCTGTGGCTTCAACTAAAATATATTGCCGGAGAAAAGAGTTTTTAGGATTCACTCCAGAATTTCCAGGTTTTAGACCACCTCCGGCTTTTGGATTATTAATCAACTCCCATAGAGGAACTCCATAGTATGTTTCTGTTCTTGGCCCTGAGCCGGTTTGAAAGCTGACAGTGATTTCAGTAACTAATCCTGGGTTTTGATTTTTTAAAGTATTTCGCAAATTTTTCAGCTTGTACAAATGATAGGTAGTTGGATTATTGAGTTCTCCATCCAACCGAAAACTTTGTGAAATACCTCCAGGACACTTATTTTTATTCCAAATAGATGCTATTTTTTGTTCTCGAACCCTGGTAAGGCTGCTGTTTGAGTCAGCTAAAGTAGGCTGCCATAAAACCAGCGTTGATAGTATTAAAGATACAATGGGTATTTTGCGGCTAAAACGCATAAGACATTTCTCCGTTTACTGTTGAATATTGAAAAAATTACAGCAGAATTAAAAAGTTAGAATTCAAGCTTAAAACAAGCTGTCTACTTACTTTTGAAACTGAAGTTTTATGCTTCAGCAGCCAAAATTAGCCGCAAATCTCTTGTGATATTTGCATTTTTCTAAATGGATTTAGTGTATCTGTGCAATGTATTGAAGATAATACCAACTTCTTGGGTAATATACCAAATATTCTGGTAATGGAATGCTAACAAAATTAATTTTTATTTCTTTTTAAAATAGCCAAGCTTTATATTGTACGTAAATTTTGTGTGGCTTTAGTGCGTAAATTCTAATCTTGTGATGTACATTTTCATACAAAATTAGTATTACAACAAACACAAGATATAAAATTCCAAATGCATAAATTGAAGCAATTGCAAGTGAAATTGTTGTTAATACCAATTTTGGTAGCACTCACAGCAAACAGTACAGGCAGTGTTGCATTGGCTGGAGGATTTGCCCTAAACGAACAGAGTGTCAAGGGTTTGGGAAATGCTTTTGCGGGAAGTGCGGCGACTGCTGATGATGCCAGCACAATTTTCTTTAACCCGGCAGGCTTGACTCGCTTACCAGATAATTCAATTTTTGGGGCTTCTTATGTGATTTTCCCGAAAGTCATTTTTCAAAATCGGGGTTCTACCACGGCAACAGGGGTTCCATTATCAGGTGGAAACGGTGGAGAAGCAGGTGTTGATATTATTGTGCCAAACCTTTATGCTGCTTGGAGCGTTTCCGATCGCCTGAAACTAGGTATTGGTATTAACGTTCCTTTTGGGCTAGCTACGAAATACGAGAGTAACTGGGTTGGGCGTTACCAAGCAGTGGAGTCCAAACTGACAACTATTAATATTAATCCTACGGTAGCAGCCAAGTTGAGCGATAACTTTTCTGTTGGTGCGGGTCTAAATATACAGTATGCTCAGGCAACACTCTCAAATGCGATCGACTTTGGTTTAATTGGACGAAGTGTTGGTTTACCCACCCAATCACAACAGGCGGATGGTTTTGTCAAAGTCACTGGCTCTGATTGGAGTGTAGGATACAACTTAGGAGTGATGTACGAACCATCCAAAACTACGCGCATTGGTTTGAGTTATCGATCGCCAATTACTCAAGACATTAGGGGAAATGCTGATTTTACAGTACCTGTAAGCGCTAGAGCCTTAACTGCTAGAGGACAATTCACAGACACAGGAGCCAACGCAGTCTTAAACTTGCCCGATACCTTATCGCTTGCTGTATATCACGAACTTAATCCTCGTTTGGCAATTGTCAGCGATGTCACCTGGACAAACTGGAGCCGCTTTAAAGAACTGCGAGTTAAATTTGACAATCCAGTTCAAGCAGATACCGTACAACCGGAAAATTGGAATGATACGTTCCGTTTTGGAGTTGGGGTCAATTACGCTGTGAGCAAGCAATTAACACTGCGAACGGGTGTAACTTACGACCCTAGCCCTATTGATGAACAATTTAATACACCCCGTTTACCTGGTGGCGATCGCACCTTACTTGGTTTCGGTGCTAGCTATCGACCTTCCAAGTCATTGAATTTCGATATTGGTTACACTCACGTATTTGTCAACGATAGTGACATTAACCAGTCAAGTTCTACAGTCGGTGCCCTCAGAGGTAATTTTGAAGGTAGTGTGGATATCGTTGGTTTACAACTTAGCTGGGAATTTTAAGCGAACTACCTACATCGACGGCTTGCGGCGATGTAGGCTGATTTCAAGCCTATTGGGCTACCCTTTACTATGGGCGATCGCAGATTTTACCCTCATATCATTGAATCTTCAATCCAAAATTTAAAATGTAAAATTTAGTCTGATTTTTCTCCCCTAGTTTTCCCCGATTGTTTCCTAATCTACAAGATATCGAACTGAGATTATTATTATGATTCACCATATTTCCATTGCTGTTAGAAATCCCAACCATGTTGCCCAAGTTCTTGCAGAAATTTTAAAAGCACAAGCTGTACCTTTTCCTCCTAACCCAGGCAGTTATATGGTTATACCTTTCGATGAACACGGTACAGCCATTGAACTTTATCCTTTAGGTTCTCAAATAGAGCCTGGTGAAGGTGACGAGGAATGTGCATTTGTGCATACTGCTATTAGTTCGAGGTTTACAGATATTCATGCAGCTATTTCTGTATCCAGTACCCAGGAAGAAATCGAACAAATTGGTGCCCGTGAAGGCTGGCGCGTAGTACGCTGTAACCGTGATTCTTTCTTCGATGTAATTGAGTTCTGGGTAGAAAACAGATTAATGATTGAATTTCTCACCCCAGAAATGGCGTCTGTGTATTTGAAATTTGCCGCTGATAAAGAAAATCTGAAATATTTTTTAGCAGAACCAGCATTAGCAACAGTTGGATAATATCTATAGCAATTTGATTTTATTTATATCCCCGCTTATTTGAAAAGGCGGGGATATTTTTATGTATTGAAATTTGCCCAAATTTAGTATTTTGAATTATTTCCTCTAGTTTTCCCCTTTTTTTGTCTAATCTGAAAATATCAACGAACTCGCATATAAGTAAGTGGACATAATTATTTAGAAGGTGCATTTCGACTGCGCTCAATGCTCGAACCTTGAGAAAATGAGGGTTGAGTTTCGACTTCGCGGAAGTTGAGCGTAGTCGAAACTCAACTTCCGCGTAGTCGAAACCCGGCAACCTCAAGTTAGGTTTAATTTAGTCCTTCTACTTAGATGTCAATTAACTAAATTTAGTTGTTGTTGATGACTCTAAATTGCTCATAACTTGAATTAAATTTGTATCTATTCAACCACAGTCCAACCAGAAAAAATTTATTTTATTGCAGGAAAATAATTTATGCCTAATAATTTAGGTTTTATTGACAAAGAAAATAATAATATTGCAGAATTAGCAGTTAACTTAGGTTCATTAAAAGGAACTAACACAGGTGCAGGTGTTTTAACTAATCTGACATCAAATGCATCTACAAATGATATCGATTGGTATACTTTTAAACTAGATTCCACAGCACCTCTGAACAGTTATATTGAACTGTCTTCGCCGGATGTTGTCAATATTAAAGCTACTTATAATGTCGTTTTATTCAAGTATAATCCTGCAACAGATAGTTATGATGACGTAACTAGTTACCAATTACCTAATTATCCCTATACTGAAAGAATTGACCTCACTTCTCTTCCTATAGGTACTTATTATTTTGCTGTTGTTGGTGCTGCATATTATGGCAGTACTGCTACTGGGTTATACAATCTAAGAATTTCAATTCCTTCACCTTCTTTGCCAGGTACGGTAATTAATGGCACTGATATTAGTGAAAAATTGACTGGAGGAAATGAAGAAAATACTATTAATGGTAAAGCTGGTAACGACACTTTAATTGGCGGTGCGGGCGATGATACTCTAAACGGTGGAGATGGTAATGATATCCTCACCGGCGGCACTGACAGCGATTTGCTCAATGGTGGAGCTGGCACTGACAAAGTAGTAGAATCGGGCGATTTAGCTAAATTTACTCTCACCAACGATCGCCTAATTGCCAATGGTGTTGATGTACTCATTAGCGTTGAACAAGCTGTATTGACTGGTGGTAGTAGCTGGAATACTTTAGACGCATCTGGATTTACTTTAGGTTCAGTTACACTAGATGGTGGCGCTAGTGACGATTCATTATTTGGTGGTAGTAAAAGCGATCGCCTGATTGGTGGTGATGGATATGATTACCTTGATGGCAAAGCTGGCCTAGACACTCTCATCGGCGGTGCTGGCGGAGATACATACGTTGTAGATAACGTTGGAGATGTAATTTCCGAAACTGCTACCTATGGCTATGACACAATTCTCTCTTCTGTTACTTATACTTTAGGGGCGAATCTAGAAGAATTAACCCTTACAGGAACTGCTGCCATTAACGGTACAGGCAACAGCTTAGATAATAGAATCACGGGTAATACTGGTAATAACGCTCTCAACGGTGGAGTAGGAGACGACACTCTTGATGGTAAAGGAGGTGTTGATACCTTAATCGGTGGCTCAGGCAATGATACTTACATAGTTGATAATACCCTAGATGTAATTATCGAAACATCAACTACAGATATCGATCGAGTCGAAGCTTCTGCTACATATACCCTAGCAGCCAATCTGGAAAATTTAACCCTCGTTGGCAATGGCGGCAATATCAACGGTACAGGAAATAGCCTTGATAATCAAATTAGCGGTGATAGCGCCAACAATATACTCAGTGGACTAGCAGGTGGTGACCTTATTTATGGTCAAAATGGCAACGACACCCTCAACGGTGGAGATGGAAATGATTACCTCTATGCCGGAGCAGGTGATGATGTCATCAACGGAGGAAATGGTGATGATTATCTTGATAGTATCACTGGCAAAGATATCTTTAATGGTGGCGCTGGAAAAGACTATTTCGCAGATGATATAGACAACAATAATATTTACGTTTTCCAGTTTGGACAATCTTCAGCTTCGGCAGCCGATGTCATAGGTGGCTATTCAATTGGCAGCGATAAAATCGATTTACTCGCGGCAAATGGCACAGCTTTAGGAAAACCAGTCAGCTTAACTCGTGCAGCAGATAATAACTATTATGGAACCGAGTTAGATTTAGTTAAACAGGTATTTATTGATGCTAATGGAAAATTGGCAGGCAACCAAGCTCTCGGTATTAATAGTGCTGCTATTGTCTACAATGGTTTGGATTTATTTTTGGTTGTCAACGATGGTGTAGCAGGATTTCAAGCAAGTAGTGATTTGTCAATTAGATTAGAAATCTACGGTACATTACCTGATTTTGGCTCTGTACCAGTTGATACATTTTTTGTTTAATTAAAAACAATCAAGAGTTTGAGATTTCGGTTCCTGTTAGTTGTTGAGGATTGACGGTTGACAGTTAACTGTCAGCCGTTTTCAAGTACCCACGCCAATGCATCATCAATATTGGTAACGTAATTTGCTGGTGGTATGGCTGGACGATTCACCATTACAACTTTCACATCGAGTTCTCGCGCCGCAATGATTTTGGCGTAGGTTGCATCACCACCGCTATTTTTACTGACTATGGTATCGATGTTGTGGTGAATTAGGATTTCGCTTTCATTATTGAGGGTAAAGGGGCCGCGATCGCACAATAACATCCCCGGTGGTACTAAAGCATCAGCAGCAGGAGGATCGATGGTTCGCATTAAAAACCAAATATCTTTGAGGTGAGCAAAGGCGGCGAGTTCTTGCCTACCAACTGTTAAAAACACGCGCTGTGCTTGGTTTTGCAAGGCTGTTGCTGCGGCTGCAACGCTGTCAACTTCAATCCAGCGATCGCCACTTACCTTTTGCCAAGGCGGACGAATTAACATTAAATGGGGTATTCCAACTTTGGTTGCAGCATCTACAGCATTCCAAGAAATCTGCGAAGCAAAAGGATGGGTTGCATCAATTAACAAGTCGATTTGTATGACTTCTAGATAATTAGCCAATCCAGCTACACCACCGAAGCCTCCAACGCGCAAATCACCCAAAGGAACTGATGGTTCCCGCGTGCGGCCGGCTAGAGATGTGATTGCTTCTACCCCTTGGATAGTTGCGAGCCTAGCAGCTAGTTGTGCTGCATCTCCCGTCCCACCCAGAATTAAAATCCGAATCATAAAGGTGGAATTTTGGCCAAAATGCCATTTTTCAGTGCTTTTGGACGCTCTGACCAAGGCAGTAAACCATCTGGTTTGGCATAGTATTGACTAGCACACTCTAATACCGCAGATGCACTCTCATCAACGGTTAGATCGCCGAATAAATACGTTAATTTGCCTTTGGCAGCAAAGGCAACTACACAAGAACGATTACAAGCACTCATGCATTCAACCTCTTGAATTGGGAATCGATCTCGCAAGTCCCAATCTTGTGCTAAGTGCTGAAGTTGCTTTAGTAGTTGTTCGCCGCCACTTCCTGGTAAACGTTTTCCATCTTGCCAAACGCTGGCACAGGTTTTGCAAACAAATAAAGTGTGGTCGGGAACACCCAAACAATCACTTGTAGAAATATTTGCAGTCGCACTCATCTGTACCTCGCTTAAATGTGAACTGATAAATCTACTTCGGTAGGCATCCTGACTCACTGAATTTGGAACCAAGCGATCGCTTAGGCAAGCTAATCTCAAATCAGTTCGCAGTTGCTCCCAAGTAGCGGATTTACACCGAACTTTAAGAGTTACGTCTGGTACACCAGAACCGGATAACCTTAATAATCGTAACACTAGGGTCGAATCATACTTAAATCATCTAGATTGTTTATCTTGCTTTTTAACAAATGTATGTGTTAATATTGATAATCGTGTGGTTAAGGACGTATAGCTCAGTTGGTTAGAGCGCTACGTTGACATCGTAGAGGTCACTGGTTCGAATCCAGTTACGTCCATTTAAGATAATGTCCTTACCAGTACTTGCTATTGTGACTTTACCCATAACTTTGCCGTGATGGCAAGCTTATGGTTCCACTAGAGGGCGGCAAAGTTATGCTTCCAATTTTCCATCTGTAGAGAAAGAAGCTAATTAAGTCTACCCTTTTAATTTTAATAGCTTTACACTCGAATTTCACGTCGTGTTTCATTTAAAGCAGCACGAACTTGTTTGTAACGGAGATATCCAGGATGAGTCATTATTTCGGACACACGAGCTTCTGAAGGGTATTCTCCTTGATTATGCAACTTAAGTACAATCTGCTTAACTTCTCTGCAAGACTGCTGTATCTTTTCTGTGTGACATGCTTTACCATAACTACGGTATTTGGCAGAAATAGCACGGCATAAATCTGGAAAGTGCCTGAAAATTGTCCGCCTATTACATCCTAGACTTGTAGCTACTTCTTCCATTGTCAGTGGTGGCTTATTGTCGCTTGCAAGGATTGTTAGCAAAGCCTCTTGTACTTGATTAGCATCGAAAAGTTTTGGAGATGCTCTTCGTGTGGGCGATCGCCGAATAGTTTTGTGTGAGATTTTCGTAAAAGATTTAGCAGCAAGTTGTTCTGGTTTTAGTAAATCAAGCAGAGATATTTCTAAGCGATAACAAATTTTGAGAAGCATATCAAGCACTGGTAAAGCTTTACCCGTTTGCCACATCCATAAAGTATTTTTTGGGATTCCTATCAAACTGGCAAACTCTGCTATATTTCCATCAGTGACTATATCTATGACTAGACTCAAAGATTTGGTAATTTCTTCTTTTACTGGTGGAGAGTTAAAAAATAGGGTGGAAGAAATTAATTCACCAATAACCTCTACTATCCAAGTTTGCGAATGTAATTCTTCTTCAGATAAAGTTGAGCAATTTATAAGTTCTGAGGAGGACTTGACAGGAAGATTCATACCTAGCCAACCACCACACTTGGAACAGTAACCAGGTCGCGATCGCCAACTTAGTAGTGGTAATTTCTGCTGACAGTGATGACATTGCAAACACAGATATCTTTTGTGTAAAGGACATACTTGAACTGAATTTATAGTCCAAATTAATGGTTTATAAATTACTTGCTTAGTCAAACGCCATTCTTCATAACAGACAGCACACCAAGCACTTTGGCTACGAAACAAATTTCGCGTGGGGATAACTTCAGCCCAAAATAGCATGGTCAGTAAGTCCAAATCTTTTAGAAGCGTTAAGTTTTTAAGTGCTTGTACTAAATCTATTGCTATATTTCCTGTACCATTTATAGCTGTGGCACGGTCGAAAAGAGAACGTAAATCTCTACTAGTTCGAGATTTTAAAAATATTTGTTTTAGTAGTGGTGTGATTGTTCGTGAAATTAATACATCTGGAGATACACAATGAGCCTCCGCTAATCTTTCTATATATCCTGTAAGGCTTTCCACCATTGGTGTTCTAATACCAACAGGCTGTAATTGATACAACCGACTACGAGATGGAATAGAAAGCTTTTTCAAATCCCAAGATTCGTATGTTTCTAATGCACTAGCTAACATCTTGCTGCACTCCAATGGGATCTCTTGTAGGTTTGCGTTCGGCAACGTTTTTTTGCAGACAAGTATTTTTTGGCGTTTCTTCTGGTAGCGCGATTGGTGTTTTTTCCAACTTTAAAAGCTGGCGTAAGCTTTGTACATCTTCTTTAGTTTCAGATAATTCTTTTTCACCTTCTTCAATTTCTTGAAACATCCTCTTGCATTGAGCAACTGACCAAGCGCGTTTTTGTAAATCTTTGAGAGTGATTGTTGTTGCTTCTCTATCCAGAGCATCTTTAAGAGCGCGTGTTAACCAATTTTTTAGTATGCCAACACATCCTAAAGTACGTTCGTAAAAATATTCCAAATTACTAACTAAATCTGGAGTTTTTGCAACTGGCATCTTCTGCTGGAAAGTTAATAAGACTTTTTTAAAAGCTTTTAGATCCTCTGGATTGTCAGCACAATAACGACGGAAATGAATATCAACACTACGGCGTGAGAGTTGACCGCTTAAATTACGGAATGTAAGTAGTTCGTATGTTCCTAATAGACAGTGCAAAATTCCTGTCATATTTGCTAGAGATTTGAGGCAGTCTAATTGATCTTGTAACTTGTATCCGCTTGCCATCTTGCCAAAATGTTGTGCTTCATCTACAAAAAATACGTCTGGATGACGATGGATGAGAGCATTTTCTAAAGCTCTGCGTAGAGCAGGTGCAACTACTTTTGACTCAACATTAATTTTTCCAAAATTATCGCGAGAGATACCACGCACACCATAATCAAACTTGTGATCAATTAAGGGTTCTTCTAAGGCGATTAGGGCGCGTGTGTAGTAATCTTTCCAGTTGAAGTTTCTCGATTCTGGGGCTACAGCTTCAACACCAACAACAGGAACACGACCGCGATCGCTTTCCAGTTTAGGTAATGCTAATTCTGTTAATTTCTGCTCAACACGCAGTCGTAAAGTTGTTTTACCAACACCACTGGGGCCATAAACAAAGATAAATGAGGCTCCTGCGGGTTCGGCAATTGTTCGCATAAGAATTTCAGCGATTTCTTGAAGTCGAGGATGTCCTACGGTGTAATTCTCAAAGTATGCCAGCCTTTCTGGAGCAGGCCGTGTGAGGAGTTCAAGCGGAAATTTAGTAGTTTGTGTCATAATGAAAACTCCTCATAAATTTCAAGTGTTTCTGGGACGACCGCTTCATTTTCATCCGCTTGAGAATCGGTATTGTCAAAAGGAACTTGAATAACCTTTGGTTGTTCGTCGTGGATTGTCGTAAGTTTTCCGCCTTCAATTATCCTAAAGACTTCTCTCGCTTCTACATCATAGGAACGCTGTTTTAGTAGAGCTTCTTGTGCCTCTACCGATGTTAAAAATTGTGCTAGATTCTTAGCTGAAACTTGAGATTGTCGCCCATGATTTGAGGAACGTTTGCGTAACTCGATACTAGCTAACTTCAGTTCTTTTTCTGAGCGACCTTGGAGTTCTGCATAATATTGAGAGATACACTGTACCCACTGCCCTCGAACAAAAGCGTAAGCGATACCAATATTAAACGGGTCATATCTGATTGGAACAGAAGTATTTTCAATTTGTGGATCGCGAAAACTATTAGACCAGTAGTAGATTGAGTTAATTTTTACGCCGCGTCCAATTTGAACTTTTGCTTTTCCCTCTGAGGTTGTAGGTAAGGTAAGAATCTGAAAGTTTTGATCGTAAGGAATCATACGGTGAACCCGACTGCCACTAATCGCCATACCCGCAGCAAACGCATCCCTCGGACTTTGGAAAAGTGCGGGATGTTCGTCTATATCGTAAACTTCGTAAGCCCAAGCACAAAGATTTTCATAAAGTAAGGCAAGTGTCCATACAGCTTGATTTTTTGGGTTAACTGATTTGGTGACTTGGCGGACGTTACGAGTTATTTGTGTATTACCAAGTAAGCTATGGACAAATTGAGTATTGGAAGTTCCAAATAGGCGTTCACAAACCGAACCAAAACGAGCTTTGGCTGGAGGTCTTTGCTTTTTCGTACATTCAAAAGTAGCTAGTAGTGTTTCAAAATAAACGCTGTGAAACTCAGCACCGTTATCTACCATTACTATTTGGGGAAGCCTACCGTGACGCTTGACACAAATTCTTAGCACCATTAAGCAAGAACGATATGAGGGTGAGTCAAAAGTTATGTAAACTGCCAGCAATCGTCGAGAGTAAGCGTCTACAAGAAATGTTGCCCAAGGTCTGTCAAGATCGCGACCTGTACGAGAGCAAACTATATTTACATCTAACTGAGTATGATCTATATGTCCAATTTCAAAAGGGCGATCGCCGTGTCTTGGGGTAGTTTGGGTAAGCTCCCAATAGAAGGATTCATACTGGTAAGCGGCACGACGACCTTGGCGTTTTTTAGTCTGTTCGTAACCAGGACGGCGTTTTACTTCTTTGGTAAAAGCCTTATAGCTCGGAGCAATTACACTAGATTGTTCGCAAGCTAGAACTAAAGCCCCATAAACCTCCCACATTCTTTTTTGTTTCAGAGTTTCGTAGTCTTCTAAAATAAATTTCTCCATAATTGCTAAGGTGTCTTCGGGCAACTTGCGCTGACGATTACCTTTGACACTGCGATGGGACAAAAGCCCAATGTAGCCGCAACCGTATTTTTGAAGTGCAGTTAAATATTTAGCTTTCCAGTCACGAATGGTACGGGCTGGTACTGTTTCGTTTTCTGGGGGATTTCCGTTTAAGTAAGGTTCGATAGCTTTGTAGCGTTCAAGGGCTTCTCCTTGGTCTTCAGGGCTAGCTTGATAAAATCGCTGCCAAGATTCTGTGCTAATAGCTGTTTTTTCTGGTGTTTGGAGACTTGTGATCTTTCCTTGGCGAACCAGATTCTCAAATACGGCTTTTTTGAGTTCAATTAACTGATTATTTTCTCCACTGAGTATTACCTCTGTTTCTCCAACATGGATGATATTTAAACCTTTGCCGTCCCAACTAACAGGCGTTCCAGTGGCAATATTGATTACAGGAGAGATAGCCGGAAGATTTACACTTGGTTGCTCCACCATTAATCTATAAGCACTAGCAGTTTGTTCGTCACGGAAGACGAGACATCTTTCTGGTTCAGCAAGTGGTGCAGCATTTAAATCAAAATAGATTTGCTCTTGAGCAATTAAGATGTAGATATCGTCAGATTTAGCTTTTGTTGACTGATTGAGTAATTCTGCTACAGTGATTCCTGGTTGAGATGATACAACTGCAAGTAATGATTGAGCGATCGCTTCTTCCACTGCTAGGGATTCGGCTCGGTAATAATCTTCTAAAAATTGTAGATTACGTTGCACAACCCAGTTTATTTCTCTATCTGAACGAATGCGGTAATAAAGCGCAAACTGGTTAGCATAGACTTCTCCTGGTGGACAATGCCATTGGTTATCTTCTTGAGAGTAAAAGTAACGATTGGGGTTTTTCTCTGCTAATTTTTTCAACTCCTGCTCAGTTTTACACTCTTCCCAACCAGCCGAATTGGTTCGGATGACAAAGAAATCTGGGGTGTGTAAAACGCCTAATCTACGTCCGTTACTTGCTTGATAGTCAAGTTTAATTTGCGGTGGTTGATCGTAGAATTCTAGAACATCTTCATCGTGTTCTAACTGATAGATAATTGGCAGTTCAACCCGATGAGACTCAAATTGAATAGTGACTCCCATCTTGCGACTAGGGTAGCGTCCCGAAACATTCTTGCTACCGCCACCAACGCGACGGGATGGCTCAGATGAGCGAACTTTCTCAATAATTTTCTGCCCTGCCTCGGATATTTGAAGGCGAGCAACCCATTGTTCAAATTGCTCTTTCATATAGTCCTTAGTAAGCATTTTGCGCTTGATTTTATGAGTCTATGAAAATAAGACCATAAAGTTAGGAACTTGCTTGTCCGCTGCTATATTACTTAACATTATAACACTTATAGTGTGCAAAAATCCACTGATAGTAGATAGATTTAACGGCGATACTGGTTCAGTATTGTTTTGTGACGCAAAAACACCCCAGTATTGAGTACCGCTTTGGCAAAGCGATTAGGCGGCGAAGGCGAGAGCTAGATTTATCCCAAGAAGAACTGGCTGAAAAGTCAGGGCTTCATCGCAACTACATCTCAGGAATCGAAAACGGAGAGCGTAACCCTTCGTTAAAAAATATTGTTAAGTTAGCGGCAGCTTTGGAGATATCTGTCTCCGATCTCTTTGTTAATTACGGCATCGAGGTTAAGAGTGAATCGGAAACTAATTCCTGAAATTTGGCTTTTAAAACTAAAGTACCAGCGTTTAGGTTAATCCAAGAGGGATGAATATTTACTCAGAACATTGGAACCTAAAACCTTTAGAAATCCCACAACGGAGTCGGTTATTTTCTCTTAAACCTGTGGCGGTGGGAACTCCGTATACAGAAAGTCTTAGTAGCTATCTCCATCGCTTAGCGCAGGCACATTGTTTAACCTCTCAAAAGCTCGTTATGGGAGAAATTGCGCCACTTATCCTCAAAGATGAGGATAAATCTGAGCTATTGGCAAAAAATTTGAGTCACCTATTGGGAAATAGCGATGCTAAACCGAGTATCAACGGAATGCGAGAAATGACAGCAAAGTTAGTCACTGTCTTAGAAGAGTTAACAATGCGTCAGGATTTACGGTTTTTGACTCTTTTAAGATGGAAAGGAATGATTTATGACAAGGGGTTATTTCGGAAATACCGCGCTTGGTGTCCTTGTTGTTGGGAAGAGTGGATGCAGGAGAACAAAACTATGTATGAACCATTATTATGGTCATTTAAGGATGTAGAATTTTGTTTGATTCACAAACAGCGATTAATAGAAGAATGTCCTCATTGTGGTTCGCGTTTACCTGTGATGGCTAGGCTTTCACCTGGGGGATTTTGTTCTCGTTGTTACGGGTGGTTAGGACAGGAAATTAAAGGCGAAGAGGAAATAGAGAAATATCGATTTAATATTCAAGGAATTAGCGAATTAATTGCACTTACTCCCCAATTAGGATATAAACCCATCCCAATCGAGTTAACCCGAAAATTACAATTGATTTTGTTAGTGTTTGAGCAAGCAATTGGCAAGGATGTGAAGTTATTGGGAAATTTAGGGGGAATCATAGAATCGTTGAGAATAGCCTCAAGAACAAATCAAAATCAACCTTATCATTTGGTGAAGTTGATTATTCCTGTGTGTGAGAAGGCAAAGATTAGTGTATCCCAGTTGTTTGGGTCAGATTTTAAGGAATTGAGCCAGATATTGTTCGGGAATTTTAGTCTGGAATTAAAGTTGTAGAATTTCGGTATCAATTAGGATTTATGGTTAAAGTAGTTTGGCAGGGGAAAGACGATTGCTTTCCTAGATTGGGTTCAGTTTGTGATTCTTTTTTGCTAAGTGGTATTAAATAGCCACGAAACAGGGGATTGTTGTCAGGAGTAGAAAGTATGATGATGGAATATTCTAGTTTAGAACACAAAGGGAGCATGGATACAGAGTTTATTTTACAGCCATTCAAAAAATAAATACCTTCGTACTGAAAACAAGTAAGAAGGTATCTAGAATCCAATTTATTTAAGTAGCTTAACGATTTGTTGACATTTCAGTGCGTACATTTCTGGCGATTTCTTTTACTAGATATTCAGCTAAAGCTGCTGGGTTTTTAGAAAGTTCTTCGTATTTTTGCTTCATCAAAGTATCTTTTGGTATATACTTTCTTTTCCAATCCTCAGCAGTAATACGCTTTCTAGTATCCTCCTTATCTTTAAGTGCCATAGCTTAAGAACCTCCACAAAAATTAAAACAAATGGCTTATACTTTATAAACTACACGCGATCAGAATTTAATTCACTATTTTTATTGAAATTGTTGCGATTAATTATAAAATCCGGGTTATATTTTTGGTCAAAATAATGCTTTCGTTTAATCCAAACAAAACCATCTCCTTTTGAGATGACAGCAACGTCTACAGGGCCACCTACTGTTTCTAACTCTATGGAAACTCTTCTCTTTAAAGAAGTTATATTAACAAGAGCCTCAGCCATTTCTGCAAGTTCAGACTTAGAAAGGTGCTGAACCATACTGGTAATTGGTACATAGTGTTCACTAATTTGATAGTTTAGCATTTCTTTTCTATACTTGTCAAGTATATTAAACCTTTGATGAACGTCATCAATAGTTTCCTTCAAAGCTATCTTCAAGTTTTCTATTGTTGTTTCATCTAATCCATCAACTAAATCTATTTCATCTAAAACTGTTTGTTCAATAGTTTTTGAGTATTCATTAAAACTGTCTTCTACAAACTTATTAGCAAATTCTTCCAAATCTGGATCTATACCAAAAGCAAATGTGTTCACCATATCTGATTGAGCAAAAGCGAAAACTCTAGCCCCTTCATTTTTTACTTTTTGTTGCTCATATATGTCACATTCTCGATATTTTAACTTATTACAAATTACACATTCAGCTTCAAAAGAAAACATAGAAGGAAACACATCTTGCTCACCTAATCCAGCTATAACTATTCCAGAAGGATTATCAAAGATGTTTTTACAGAAGAAAAAGGTAATTATTTCAATTAATTTTGCTTTAGATATTTCACTTATATTTAGTTGATCAAATACTTTTTCTTGTATCTTTAAAATACAATCTTTGTAATGTTTATTAAATATTTGCCTGAACTCTTCTATACCCTCTGCAAAAGGGAGAATTTCTTGTTTTTCCCATTCTTTGTAAAAACGGTTTACTAATTCGTCAGAAATTGCAAGATTAATTTGCTCAACGTCTTCTTCTAATAATCCTTGTTCACTTTCTTCAATTTTTTTTATTACCTCTCTTTGAATTCCTTCTCTAATCAATTCAAAAATTTCGTTAGTCACTTTTTGCACATATTCTAATTGGTCATCTGGGGTAAAAAAATCTGCTAAAAAAGCTATAAAATCATTATAATATTCATTTAAATTTTTAAAATATTTGTTATTTAACTTCTCTCTATAGATTTTTATAATTATTTCTAAAGGAACATTCATGATTTGAGAATTACCATAAACCATGATACCAACAGGATAGTTCTTTGAAAGAGCAAATAATTTATTGGCAGAATTATAAGTTTTAGCCTTACCCAATGCTCTCGAAGATATTGTTGCAGCACTATCGGCAGCAAGAGCAACCGCCATCTTTGTAATAATTAAAACTTCTGCTGTCATTGAAGCTATTCCTAATATATATAATTAAATTTTTTTGTGCAAATATATTATCATAACTACACCAATAAGTAAATTATTTACCATATACTAATGCGGTTGTTGTTGAGACATGGGATCATAAAAGTTACATACCTAATATTCTCTACTTAGGTTATGTAACTCCACTGCACACACTCTTCAACTTTCAGCTGACCTTTTATGTCAGAAGCGAAGGATGTGAAGTTATTGGAAGATTTAGGGGGAATCGTGGAATTGTTGAAGATAGCCTCAACAAAAAATCAAAGTCAACCTTATCATTTGGTGAAGTTGATTATTCCTGTGTGTGAGAAGGCGAAGATTAGTGTATCCCAGTTGTTTGGGTCAGATTTTAAGGAATTGAGCCAGATATTGTTCGGGAATTTTAGTCTGGAATTAAAGTTGTAAATTTTCTGGTTTTAATGGTGATAAAGTAAAGCCTGCTACTGGAATAACACTCAGGGCTTGCTCAATTGATTTCAGTGCTGATTGAATATCTGCACTTAGTGCATCTGCCTCAGCTTTAATAACAGACACACACTTGCCAATTTCTGTCAGAGATTTTTTTATAGTTCTGATTCGTCCCAAAGCAGTGCGAATTTGCTGAATTTGTTGTTCAACACCAATCACATCGAGTTCTGATTCAAAGGTACGCAATTTATTTAACCTTTGCTGAATTACCAAAAACCGGATAGCAATGATTAAAAATGGATGGGTTGTGGCGATCCAATAACCTGATTCAGTAACTCCTTCTGCCCAATCACCGATTTCCTGCGCTAATCCCTCACGAGAATAACTTAAAAAAATTGCCGAATTTGCAGAACGCCGTACCATTGCAGATTGTAAATGTTGAGCGATTGCTTGGCGACCAAAAGGTTTTGACGGTCGGCTTCTGACTTCAATCACTATTGACAGTTCTATTGCCACAAGAGATTTACTTGTTAACTTGACTAGAATATCGCCAGTGTCTCCATCCTGACCAAGATGCTCCACCTCTGCTCCACTTAACTTCGACCAGTGTTGTAATTCAGCAACAACTAATTGTTCATAAGTTATGCCTCTTGCAGTTGTCTGCTCAAGTACTTGTTGTCTTACCTGTTGATCTCGAATTTCCCTAGTCAGTTTTTCCACTTGTTCCGCTAGCGGTTTGACTGACTCAGAAACCACATTTTTCACTGCCGCAGCCAAAGTACCATTTTCCTTAGTAGCATTTATTAATGCTGCTTTAAATGCTCCTTGAATAGAATCAGAACGTTTAGCATCCAAAAGTTGACGTAATGAATTCAGAAAACGGCCAACAACAGAAGTTTCCCTAGCGGGGTCTATTTCCTGTGTCAGCAAGGTGCTAACGTTATTTAGTTTTTCAGTGAGGATGGCTGAAGTCAGATTAATTTGAGTTTGCAGTGGAGCTAATAATTGTCCATTGTCTGTCCCGACTTGATTAATTAATTCCTGCCCAAAAGACTCAGCAATTATTTTGACTGCTTGCTGAAACTCCACTAGTAAAGATTCCATCTGTTGTTTAATTAATTCATTCCCATGACGAGTTTGAGCAGTTTGCAAGCAAAGAAATCCTAGCTCAAAAGCATCCAGGCAAATACCCTCGTATTCTGGCTGGGGAAATTGTTGTAAGTAGCTGATGCCATTTTTGAGAGGGATTGCCAAGCGATAAATTAGGATATGACTTTCGGTTAATTCAATATTCGAGGGCAGGTAATACGAGTCATCAGTGGAGCAGTTCATGAACAGTAAATAGGCTGGTGACGATAAATTGCACCCTACTACCTATTTTTTATGTGGGTCAAGGTGATGGAGAAAAGTTTTGTCAATTTGCAAAAACTGAAGAATTAATTTCGCGGTTGAGGATTATGCCATTGTTCCAAGAGGGGGTTAATTACTTCGCTGTTGGCGAGAAGAAAATCAGCCACAGCCATAATTCTTTGGTAAGGTAATCCAGCTTCTCGGCGGCTGGCTTGTCCACCTAACCAGTGATAAGCCGTCGATTTAGAGATGGCACAGATTTTTGCTAATTCTTCGTAACCTAATCCCCAACGGTAACTAAAGTCTTGGGGAGACATGAACATTTGGTTGTGCAGTTCTAGCAACTGTTGATGTTGTTGAGCTTCAGACATGATTGCCTTGAAGCCTTTCCAAAGATAATTTATCTAAAATTTCGATATCTTCCTCGAAAGCGAAGTCGCAGGTACAAGTGTCACGAGAAGGACTGCGTTCATCTAAAAGAACCAAGTAATGTAACCCAGTAGCAATACAACTAGCTTGTTGGGTATATATGACTCCGATGATGCGGCCAAAATCGCCGTTGGGTACTTGAAACCAACGCACCCACTCACCGAGATGAAATCTCTGCTGAGGTAATTCATTGGGAATAACCTCTGGCATTGCCACTGGTGGTATTTGGGAAAACAGATCGGGCATAGTAATCTTTTTGGATAGGAATTGACCAACAACAGTAAAAGTCAACAATAATTCCGATAAATAATATTAAAGTTTTACCTTGCCATAGTGGCAATAAAAACTTGCCATTTGGCAAGCAATTTATTTAGCAGGATTTTTGCGCTGCTTTTGTTGATAAACATCGCGCAGCTTTTGCAGGTACTCTGGTTCAGTTTGGATTGCTGTCCAGATGTGGTGTGCTAATGCTAGGCGCTGTTTATGTTTTTCGCTTGGTACTCTCTGGTCAACACCTTGAGAGAACCAGTGATTGACGGTTGTTAGTGAGCAGTCACAGATAAAAGCCAGTTCTTCTCGTGACACATCCCAATGTCTCAGAAACTCTTCGAGTTCCATTGGATAATCTTTTAAGGGTTGTAGATATGAGTTCAATACATCCCAGTGTCTCTGAGTTGGAATTCTTGGAGCAATACCCATAGCCATCGTGATTGCCAAATGGCAAGTGATTAAGGCAATCATATTTTGACGTATGTTGGCTTTGTTTGAAATACAAATGACAACCAGAACAGTACCTTTATTGTTTTGACTTTCTAAGCTACGAAAATATAGTTGCTAGTTTGTGATAAAAATCACTCTTTATCAAAAAAATTAGGAGATAGTAGATCTAAGTGAGGATGGTAGCAAAAACCTAAGCTAGGTCGAGATAGTTAATGGTAGAGCAACTAGTTGGCAAACGGATTCACATCCCAGGACAGTTTACTGGTGCTGTAACTGTTGAACGGGTTGATATTTTTGATGACACCTTGTTACTAACGATTCGTACCCAAGAAGGCGAGTTGCGCGAAGCCATTTTGAGTAATTCCGAGATTGAAGAGATACTCACCTCACAACAGCAAACATCAGCTGCAACCGTTGATGCTAACGCATTTTTTCTCTTCATTGAGTCAGTACGAATTAAAACTGCCTTCGCTTACGACCCCCACTTTGCCGTTAGTCTCAGTGGTGTGCGTCCCCTCCCTCACCAGCTAGAAGCAGTCTACGAACGTATTTTGCCCCAGGTAAGGTTGCGGTTTCTCCTTGCTGATGACCCAGGTGCTGGTAAAACTATTATGGCAGGGTTGTTGCTAAAAGAACTCAAACTGCGAAATGCCATTGACCGCGTGTTAATTCTTGCACCAGCACCCCTGACAATTCAGTGGCAGGATGAATTACGTAGCAAATTCTCGGAAACTTTTGAAGTTATTAATTCAACCCTAGCCAAGAATCAATTAGCAGGTAATCCTTGGGAAAGGTTTCGCCAGTGCATTGCTTCTATTGATTTTGCGAAACGCGATGATGTAGCGCCGGGTATTTTACAAGTAGATTGGGACTTAGTAATTATTGATGAGGCACACAAATGTTCTGCTCGTACCCAAGGCGATAATTTACGCCCGACTGGACGCTATAAATTAGCAGAAGAGTTATCCAAAATTTCTGAAAGAATATTACTATTAACGGCTACTCCTCACCAAGGTGATATCAATCAGTTTCATAACTTCTTGCGTTTACTAGATCCAGAACAATTTATTTCTGATGAAATTAATCCTCAGTTACTAAGTCTAGATGATAGTCCTTGGTTTTTACGCCGGATTAAAGAAGAGTTAAAAGATTTTCAAGGTCATAAATTATTTAAAGAGCGATTTGCAATTACAGTACCATTTACGCTATCTGCTGCCGAACATCATCTTTATGAGCAAGTCACTAAATATATCAATAAATATTTAGGTAAGACCAAAGGTAAAAAACAGGCTGCTGTAGCATTAGCCAGGACAGTTTTACAAAGACGTTTGGCTAGTAGTTTAAACGCAATTTATAGTTCTTTGGACAGACGCAAGTGCCGCTTTGCAGATTTAGTAGAGGAATTGGATAAACTCCCGCCACAAGAGCAAAAACAACGGTTAATTAATTTAGGTAAAATAGTAGATCCAGAGGTAGAAAGTGATGATTGCGAAGAAGACCAATTAGAAGAACTAGCCATTGAGTCTACAGTTGCAGAACAAGTAGACCAACTCCGAGAGGAGTTACGCGAATTAGAAAAGCTAGTCAAACTGACAGAACAGGTAATTAATATTGGTACTGAAACTAAGCTAAATCGCCTCAAAGAAAGTTTGGAAGAAGCCAGATTTAATGAAATAAAAGATGGTAGCGGTAGATTATTAATCTTTACAGAACATCGGGATACACTGGAATATTTAAAAAAGAATTTAACAGATTGGGGATATAGTACCTGTGAAATTCATGGGGGAATGAATGTCTTAGCGAGAAAAGCTGCTCAAAAGGATTTTCAACTAAGTAAGCAAATTTGTCTTGCAACCGAAGCCGCAGGGGAAGGTATTAATTTACAGTTTTGTCGGCTAATGATTAATTATGACATTCCCTGGAACCCCAATCGGTTAGAGCAACGCATGGGAAGAATTCACCGTATTGGTCAATCTAATGATGTCTATGTTTTTAACTTTGTAGCAGAAAATACGGTAGAAGGTAGAGTTTTAGATAAGCTGCTAGCTAAGTTAGAAGAAATCCGCAATGCAATGGGAGACAGGGTTTTTGATGTCATTGGTCAATTGTTGCAATTAAACGATATCCGGTTTGAGGAATTAGTCAGAGAAGCAACTTATACTAAGGCTAACGAAGATGAAATTTTAGAACAAATTGAACGTCTCGACCCCAAAAAATTAGAATCACTTGAACAAGCTACAGGGGTGGCTTTAGCAACTTCCCATGTCGATTTATCCCAAATTCGCCGCACCCAAACTCAAGATTACGTTTCAGAAGAACAGCGTTTAATGCCCCGTTACGTAGAAGAATTCTTTAAACGTGCCTGTGAATTTATGCGGATTAACTTAGACAACCGCGCTGATGGTTTGTGGCGGGTCAGTTATGTCAAAGAAGAATTTCGCTCCAATAATTTAGAGGCAGTACGCAGGCTAGGAACGCCAGAAAAAGAATACCTCAAATTGACATTTTATAAAGAGCATTTGTCACAACCAGTACATCAAGATGCAGATTTACTATCACCGGGACATCCTTTATTTGCTTCGCTTTCAGAACGCTTAGATTCCCAGTTGTGGGAGAAAGTAGCACAAAACTCCGCAGTATTTATTGATGCTGATACCCAACAACCCTACCGCATTCACTTTTTTGAAGTGCAGGTGGCTGGTATGGGGCGAAAAGGTAAAGATAATGTTCTCAGAGCTAGGTTGTGTGCTGTTGCTGAAAAGTCTACAGGGGAACTGGCACTAATTTCACCAGACTGCCTCCATGATTTAGCCCCTGCACAGTTATTATCAGACTTGGCAATTTATCCCCCTACGCCCCAGGAACAACAAAAAGTTGAAAATTGGTTAAAGGTAAAAGTGCAGCGTTCTTTAATGGATCTGGAAAGGACGCAACGACAACGGGAGTTAGAAATTCGCCAAGATTATTTACAAAAGGCGATGGAAAACGCCATCCGGGAAGCCCAACGTACCCAAATGAAATTAGCAGGGAAGGTAGCAGGAGGGGATGAAACCTACCGTGTGGCTAGGGATAATGCTCAGAACAAGGTACGAGATTTGCAGGAACGTTATAAAAATAAACAAGGTGAACTGGACTATTTAAAAATTATCCGTCCTGGACGTGTTTCATATTTGGGAACAGCCTTAGTACATCCCGCACCTGTAGAAGTATCCAAGCATCCAGGAATGCGGAATGATCCAGAGGTAGAAGCCTTTGCGATGCAGTATGCGATCAACTATGAACGTCAACGGGGTTGGGAACCACAGGATGTGAGCAAAAAGCAAGATGGGAGTGGTTTTGACATTCGGAGTGTGGGGCCAGTTGATGAAGTAACAGGAATTGCACCTGTGCGGCGGATTGAGGTGAAGGGAAGGGCGCAGCATGGACAGGAAATTTCTTTGACTGTCAATGAATGGCGCAAAGCACAACAGTTAGGTGATTCTTATTGGTTGTATGTGGTTTGGGGATGTAACAGTGATAATCCACAGTTATTAACGATACAAAATCCGGCGAAGGTGTTGGCTAGCAATGCTAAGGAGATTAAGCAAGTTACGCGGTATATTGTGGACGCTGAGGCTTTGTCAAAAACAGTAAACAGCTAAATATTTTTTGAGTAATTCATCAATATATTTACAAAATTAATTATCTATATGGAAGACCAAAATTTTCAACATTATGACAACCAAGAGTCTAGTAATAAATTAACTAGAGAACAACTTTGTCAGCAACTTGAAGAAGGGCAAAGATTATTCCAAGATATTGACTTAAGCGGAGTTGATTTAAGCGAGATTGAAATCAAAAAACCACGTAATCTTTCAGCAGGAGAAAGCTATATCCAGCTAAAACGAGTAAATCTTTCAGGTACTAATTTAAACCAGTCAGTATTAACCGAGCTAATTTTAGAAGAATGTAATTTAGAAAAAACTACATTACTTGAAGCCAGTTTATCTGATATTATTATCCGTAGATGTAATTTACAAGAAGCTGATTTACAAAAAACATTTTTTAATAATGTAATAATAGATAGTTCTAATTTATTTAAAGCTAATCTTCAATCAATCGAAGCTCAAGAATTACAACTAGATAATAGCGATTTTCAAGAAAGTGATTGGAGTTTTTCTAAGATAAATACTTCATATTTCCAAAAAGTTAATTTTCCAAATGCTAATTTATATCAAGCAAGTATTATTTGCTCGGAAATAAAAACTTCTAATTTAGTAGATGTAAATCTTAATGATTCCAATTTTAGCTTAACTAAGTTCAAACAAGTTAATTTATCCAGCACGAGTCTACAAAGAGCTAATCTTTCTAATACTCTTCTTAAGAAAGTAAATTTAACCTCAACTAATTTAAGATATTCTAATCTAAAAAATGCTAAATTTAACAATGTCACTTTTGGCAATACTTGTTTAGCATTTGCAGATTTAACAGGAGCAAGTTTAGCGCGAGAAAAAATAACAGCAACAGACTTATTTAAAGCTAATTTAGTAAATACTAAATTAAATAAATCAAGTTTAGATGAAGTTAATTTAATTCAAGCTGATTTAAGCTATGCAAATCTGGCAGGCTGTGTTCTAAATAAAATTAAATCTAGCAAGAAAACTAAATTTTATAAAACTAATATTCAAGGAATTGAAATCAAAGATAATAGTATAAGTATTTTATCTATAGAAAAGCTTAGAGAGGAAAAACCCCAACAAAAACCTCAAAACAAGCCTAAAGGTTCAAAGAATAAGTCTACAAAAAGAAAAACCAAAAAAATTGAGGATGAGTTTTTTGCAGAAATTGTGAGGCAATCTATTTTGGATAAACAGAAAAAACCGAAAGGTTTATTTTGCAGATTTATGGATCTTTGGTCTTAATTTTTATATTTTAGAGACAGAAACAAGTTTGAAACAGTAAGATTTACATGATTTGACATTATGAATACAATTATTCAAGTTTTCTTCTGGATTATATCACTTTGCATTATCATACCAAGATTTTGGCTGTTACTAACTTTAGGTTCTTATGTGGTTGTAGGTATGTACATAACTTCTATCGAAAATACTTGGCAATGGTTCTTAGGTTACATAATAATTATTGCGGTTGGGTTCAGAGTTATTTATTTACGTTCTGAGGATATAGGAAATTTATCAGTTACAGAAGCTTTAAAAGCAACCATTTCAATGCTTCCTTACATTACTATTTTAGTATTTTACAGTAAATGTTACGTTGATTATTCCTCCAAAATAAATACACTTGAATACCCAATTTTAGCTTGTATTTATATAGTTACGTTAGCAAAATTAATGTGGTACTCTTGGGAACAAATTTATAAAAAATATCCTAAAAGCATTGAGAAGATACGCAGCTTTAATCAATTTCCATACAAAGATGAAATTAATACAAAATCAAGTGTATTTTGGAGCATTACTTTAGGTGGTTATTGCTTAGGATATGCTATTTGTATTTTCTTTCCAAAAATACAGGAAAGTATAGTAAGCTTGATAAGCATTGCAAATGAAGTAGCCGCTTCTCATTGGTTAAGCCAACTCGGATAATATTTTTTTTAATTACTGTTACAACTATGTCTCAAGACCGCCGCTTAATAGAAGATTTTATTCCTATAAAAGAAATATCTATTGAATCTGCCCGTGAAAAGTCTATTAGAAAAGGTCACATTTCTACCCTACATTTATGGTGGGCAAGAAGACCTTTAGTAGCGGCAAGGGCAGCGGTTTTTGCTTCATTAATTGCAGAACCGGAGTCACACCAGAAGCGCACTGCTTTAACTAAATTAATGATTGACCTCTGCAAATGGGAAGCAGGGGAAGCCACTATTAATAAAGCTAAAAATCAAATATTAGAAGCACAACGAGAAAGACTGAATTTACCAGTCAATACACCGTTAAACCAAGTCCCAGCACCAAAGGTTTTAGATATGTTTGCTGGTGGTGGGGCTATTCCTTTGGAGGCGTTGCGTCTTGATTGTGAAAGCTACGCAGTGGAACTAAATCCTGTAGCACATATTATTGAGCTTTGTACTCTAGTTTATCCGCAAAAGTATGGTAAGAAGCTAGCGGATGAAGTGGAGAAATGGGGAAACTGGGTAATTGAAAAGGTACGGGAAGAAATAGGTGATTTATATCCATCAATAGATAATGTAGATTTGAAAAATGAGAATACAAAAGAATCAAAAAACAGCAGTTTACAGCTAGATCTATTCTCTCAAAATCAATCAAAACCCAAAAATCAAAAATCAAAAAATCAACTTACACCAGTAGCATATTTATGGACTCGCACGGTGAAATGTCCTAACCCTGCTTGTAGTGCTGCGGTTCCTTTGGTACGTCAAACTTGGTTATGTAAGAAGGCTAAGAAGTATGTGGCTTTGAAGGTTATTCCTAACCATGAAACTAAAAGGGTTGAGTTTGAAGTGGTAGAAGCTGCGACAGAAAAAGCGTTAGGTTTTGACCCTGCTGCTGGTAGTTCTCGCGGTAATTCAACCTGTCGTCATTGTGGAACTACGTTAGATGTTGATTATGTCAAAAAAGAGGGGGTTGCTAGTCGAATTAATCAGCAATTAATGGCGATTGTTTGCACTAATGCAAGTGAACAAGGTAAAACGTATCTATCTGGTAAATTCTACAATTCGTATATTCCTGATGAATTAGAATTAAAAAATAGAATTAATAAGCTTTGTGCAGAGACCAGTTTAACAATTCCCAACGAACCTTTACCAAACTATGGGGTATTGGGTTTTCGAGTACAACCCTATGGTTTAGTCAAATGGTCGGATTTATTCACATACCGTCAATTGCTGTCGCTGATGACGTTTGTCAAGTGGGTGAAGTTAGCGCATCAAGAGATGGTGCAGCAGGGTTATGAGGAAGGATTGGCGAAAGCTATCGCAACTTACCTTAGTCTTGGAATTACAAAAGTTACAAACCGAGGGTCTAGTATAGGTGTTTGGGACACAACTCGTGAAACTACACAAAGTCCAGTAGCTAGTGGACGTTTACCAATGTGTTGGGATTTCTCTGAATCCAATCCAATTGGCTCTGGTTCAGGAAATTGGTCTGATGGATTAGACTTGACTATTCAAAATGTACGAAACCTAGCTGATATTGCCAATGTTGCAATTGCTAAAAGGCAACCATGCCAAAGATTAGATTTATCAGATTCCAGTATAGATGCGGTTATTACAGACCCTCCATATTTTGATGCAGTTCCCTATGCTGACCTTTCAGACTACTTTTATGTGTGGTTAAAACGCTCACTTGGACATCTGTATCCAGAAAATTTTTCTAGTCAACTAACCCCCAAGAAAAATGAAACCATCATGGAACCTTCTCGACATGGGGGTGATAAGAAAAAAGCAGCACAAGCTTACGAAGAAATGATGCACCAAGCATTCTGTGAAGCTAGCAGAGTGTTAAAACCTGGGGGCATGATGGTTGTTGTCTACGCTCACAAAACAACAGCAGGATGGTCAACATTAATTGATTCTCTCAGAAGGGCAAAATTTACCATAACTGAAGCATGGCCTCTAGATACTGAACAGCAAGGAGGATTACGTGGTCTTCGCGCATCTCTAGCTTCTAGTATCTTCCTAGTATCTCGCAAACGCATAGATACAAGAATAGGCGATTACACAACAGATGTTCGTCCGTTGTTATCAGAAATAATTCGAGACAGAGTAAAAATATTAATCACAGAAGGTGTTACTGGTGCAGATTTAGTTATTGCTTGTATCGGTGCTGGTTTACGAGCTTACACCCAATATGACCGTGTAGAACTGCCCAACGGTGACGAATTAAATGCTAATTCATTCTTAGATGAAGTACAAAAAGAAGTCTTAGAAGAAATTCTTACCGAAGTCCTCAAATGCGATAAAAAAGGTATTTCTGCCGTAGATAAACCCACCCAATATTACATCTTAGGACGCTACGAATACGGGGAAGCTATTGTAGAATTTGACGAAGCTAACACCTTAGCACGGGGAGTTGGAGTAGAACTAGATGGTGCTGGTGGGTTAACAGATGGCAAAATTTCTCTAGTCAAAAAAATTAAAAACCAAGTGCAATTACGAGACTATACAGAACGTGGTGTAAATGAAGATTTGGGCATTCAAAAAACAGAGAAACAACAAGAATTTAATGTCAAACCTCAAGCAATTGGATCTGCACCAACATTAATTGATATTCTCCATCGCTTGCTGTGGCTGCAAGAAAATAAACCACAAGAAATTTCTAATTTCATCACTCTAGCCCAACCAGATGCTACACAACTACGTCTAGTAGCCCAAGCTTTAGCCGGACGTGCTTTAACACCAGAAGCAGGTGCTACGGAAGTTATGAATGGAAACCGTACCAAAGAACAACAACAAATAGATACCTTATTGGCTTCATGGAAACGAGTAGTTGAAGAAAATTTATTTACTCAACGTAAGTAGATTTTTGGGAGACTCAATAAGTATGCAAAGTTAGAATAGAAACAAGCTCCTACTGACACGCCATCATCCACTAAAATTATGAGCAGTGCTTACCAACTCAAACCTTGGACACAAGTAGTTACTCCCCACCCTGATATTCTCAGTGGGAATTTGGATAATGCTATTTACGCAGCAAGTTTGAGTTTGGTAGTGCGCCAAGACCCTAAATGTCCCCCAGTTTACAGAGACGCACGAAATTTTTTCAATGCTACTTACCTGACTACAGCCTTAAAAAAACTTTTAACAGATGTCCTCAAGGGTTTACGGGGAGATGCAGGGGATAGGGTCTTACAACTCCGCACCCCCTTTGGTGGAGGTAAAACTCACTCTCTCATCAGCCTTTATCACATCACCAAAAATCGCAGTGCTTTGCAAGGTATTTCTCAATTAGATGAATTACCAAATCCTGGTGATGTCCGAGTAGCTCATTTCATTGGCTTTGATGCGAGTGTGGTCACAGCAATGGAAATTGATGATAGCCCATCGATTTTTACACCTTGGGGATATTTGGCATGGCAATTAGGTGGGCATGAGGCATACTCTTTATTAGAAATAGAAGATAAACAAAAAATTGCTCCTGGTAATGATGTTTGGCGAAAGATACTTGGCGATAAACCTAACCTCATCCTCATAGATGAATTACTGGTGTTTGTTGAAAGTGCAATGGCGGTACAAGTAGGAGATTCTACCTTTGGTCGCCAAGTTCTCACTTTTATTCAAAAACTCACAGAAGTTGTTAGAGAATTACCCAAAACTGTTTTAGTTTATTCCCTACAAGCAAGTGTTGCTGAGTCTTTTGGTAATGAAGGTTTACTCAATGCTTTAGATAAATTGGTTAGTCGCATTGACGCCAAAAAAGAACCTGTCTCTGGCGATGAAGTAATGCAGGTTGTCCAAAGACGGTTATTTACCAATATTGGTGATACAGCAATTATCCAAGAAGTAGCACGTCAACAAGCTGATTTATTCCGCAGATTGCGTGAAAGTTATGCTGATACTAATCGGGAAAAACAAGAAGTACAGCAACAAGCTGATTTATTAGCAGAAAGAATTTTATCTAGCTATCCTTTTCATCCTGATTTAATTGATTTAATGTATTATCGCTGGGGAACTCTGCCCAGCTATCAACGTACCCGTGGTGCATTGCAATTTCTGGCTGCTACAACCTATGCTTTATGGGAAGCCAAAGATAATTCTTGGTTAATTAGTCCGGGGAATATTCCCTTTGATAATGATATTGTCAAAAATGCTTTCTTCTCCCAAGTTGGCGCGAGAGAAGTTTATAGTTCTGTCTTAATTGCTGACTTAACTGGTAGGAAAGCTAAAGTCAAAACAGTAGATAATCGCATTGCCGCAGATGCTCCGGCATTATCCCATTTAAAAGTAGGTACTCGTCTCGCTTCTGCCATTTTAATGTATTCCTTTGGTGCTAGAGGCGGAGAAGATAGAGGTGTGATGGAACAAGAAATTACCTCTGCTTGTATTGCACCAGGGTTAGACAGGACAACAATTACCGCCGCATTAAGTGATTTGCGGGAAGAATTACTTTATTTACACTATGTTGGCCAACGGTATCGCTTTGAAACCAAAGCTAATTTAAATAAATTAATTGCCGATGAAGAAAGTAAAATTAGTAGCGATGAAGTGTTACAGAAAATTGCTGATGAATTAAATAAGACTCTGCCTAACACTCGCAGTAAAGTTATCTGGCCGAAAGATGCTGCTGCTATTCCTGATAAAGTCAACCAGTTTACTATTGTCTATTTAGAACCAAGTTGGGCACAGAAGAGTAAGGATTTAGTCTTGGCAGATGGCTTAAATTGGTTAGAGAATCGTGGTAATGATAAACGGGAATTCAAAAATGCAGTTGCTTTTGTAGTCCCCAACAAAGCACAAATGGATAAGGCGCGGAAGGGAGCAAGGACAGCTTTAGCCATATCTGGATTAATTGAGAAGAAAACCAAGAAAAAGAATTCTGCCGAAGACTTAGAAGAATTAAATGAACTCAATAGCAAAGCTAAGGATGCTACAAGTGAAATAGTAGCAGCCGTCCGTCGCTTGTATGATTACATTTTACTGCCGCTACCAGACAATAGCGGTGAGAAACCCGTCCGGTTGGAAATAATTGATTTGCAATCTCAACTTAATACCAGCCAAAATCTCCAAGAACGTGTACTAGATGCTTTAAAAAATTACGTTTTTGAGACTACTACTGCTGCTAAATTAGTTAGATTGTCTGGGTTGGAAAATCCAGAGAAGGAATACATTACTGGGGAAGAATTAGTTAGTTACTTTTTCCGCTTCCCTAATTTCCCCAAAATGTTAGGGGTAGAAGGAATTAAAAAATCTATTCTCAAAGCTATTGAACAAGGTTTAATTGGTTATGTACCATCAATGACTATTAGCGGTGATACACCAGTTATAGAAAATCCTAATCTCCTCAGCTTTGAGAAAGTCATACCTGCTGATGAGTTGGATTTAGCTGGTTATCTCTTGTCTCCTAGTTTGGTAAATAAGTTGCGTATTGTGACATCTCCACAAACAGTAGAGACAATCACAACAGATGCATCAGAAGATAATACTATTAACTCAAGTTATGATTCCAGGGAATCTGGTAGCAATACACCAAAAGTTGGGGAAGAAAAACAGACTGTAGAGTATAAATCAGAGACAAGTAGCATTGAGCGAACTGTTAAGCGTGATATTGTTGATGGTAAAAAACCTGCGCGTTACTATAAATTAACTTCTGTTACTGATAAATCGAAAATATTCCAATTATTTGAAGTTCTACAGACTTTATCCGATAAAGCAGAGGGGATGACGGTCAAAATTGAAGTACAAGCAAATACACAGGGTAATTTTGACCTGAACTGGATACGTAATGCTATTGAGGAACCACTTGATGAAATGGATATTCAAGCATCCACACATTTGGAGTAGGTTGTGATTTAGGGGCTCTTTGCATTACAACTTTTGGCCAACTAATGTTTGGTATTTCAACTTGTGGTCAATTAGTGCTTGTCAATAGATTTTTTGGATATTTTAATTCTTAGCAAGGATTTGGGGTTAGCAATTATCGAAGTAAAATCTATCGATATCAATGACATTGAGAACTACGTCATTCAGATTGGGATATTGCTTTAGTATTTTTACCGGCAGTGTTTAGAGCTAATTTGTAAACTCAAGTAAAATACTTGTCTAATAAGGGTTTCGGTAATTTAAGTCAATACAGCATTTATTCGGTGAAACTCAGACCTAGCAATAAGTTGAGTACCCTTAAGATTTTCTTTACGAATCAGCTGTTATAACTTAACGTGAGTTTGAGCAACGCCTAACGGCATAAAGCCACGAATCATCCCTAAAACTTGGCATCGAGCGCAAAGATGCACATTGAGCAACGCCTAACGGCATCAAGCCACGAATCACAGCAAAGGTGAAAACCCTTAACTGAAGAAGCTTTATTTACAATCTTACAAGTACCTTCTAGATCGAGAAACCAAAAACACAAAAATTACCAAGTTTCCCTTACCTTCAGTCCCTCAAACCCAGTGCCGATAAACTTTTTCAAAAACGGCAAGCACCTTTTTTCTTGCCTAAATTACCATATCCTTTATCGTGTAAACCTTCCCATCATTCTTTTACTCTAAATTCCCTTTCCCATAAGAGATACTTGTCAAATTGGAGATTGAATCATCGTCCATGCCAAATCAGGAGGTGGTGAGCTTGGCATTTCCTCAATCCGATACCTCAAAAATCGGGTATTTCTTGACCCCACATGATCAACCCAATAGGGTAAAGTTAACCTGCCTCGATTATCCCTAATCGCCCACTGTCTCAACCCCTCTAGATAATCTTGGGAGACAAGTTTAATCGTTTTAATCAACTGGTCACTTTCTCCCAAAAATAAACAACCAAATCGTCTTACTAGTTCAGGATGGTCAAACGCTAACTGTATCCTCTCCTTTAAACTTGGTTGTATCTTCTCCCCCTCAGAACGAATCCAAATCAAACACTTCACATTAGACAAAATTTCTTGATAACCGGGAATAACATTCTCTGGATGGCTAAAATCAGCATTCTTAAACCGTCTCATTTGACGCAAAATCCGCGACTTTTTGGGGATAGATAACATGGCGATCGCCAATTCTACTCCACAGTGGCGATAGACATCCGTTTCCCCTACCAAAGACAACAACATCCCATACACTGTCGCTGGAGGAGGGACAGGATAAGTTTTTCCCATTTCCCTTGCATGGGACTCCCGAAAAGTCGCAAATGGAACATCCAAATAGAGAATTAATGGCGCAGTCATTTTGATTCTTCTAACCCCAAATCTCTTTTAATGACTGTTTTCAAAGCTTCAATCAGTTCATTTCGATTCCGATAAATATGCGCCTTGTTAAAAGGAAAATTATCAAAATTGTCCAATTGCTGTAACTCCTTAACAATTGTTCCCCCAATCCATAGTTGACTAGGGTCAATTTGTCCGCATTCCACTTCATCTATAAACTCTTGTGTAAATTTTGCTTCCTTACTCTTAGGATCGCAATATTCAAAGCAATAGGAAATATATGAAGCAAAATTATTTGTCCATTGCAATACCAAACTATCCGGACAGAAAGGGTAATTAAAAATATTACTACTCCCTCCTACTTTCGGCAGATTCATAATCCCATCTATCAAAGGTAAAATCCGCGAAAAATCTTTGAGATGAGTGGCATTAATTCCAAAATAATATTGATATCGAGTTGCATGATATTCTGTAAAATGAAGCGATGTGCTATCCTTGTCTCTGCCACTTTTTGCCCCTAACTTGACTGCACCATCATAAGGCGTTAGCGAAACAGCCATATTCATCCCTAAAGCACCCATTCGCTGATTAGAAGTGCTGGCTTTTGTTTGTTTCTTTTTTCTCTTTGTTGTTGAAGTCTCCTCCTCTGTTTCAGCAGACTCTAATAAAGCAAACCCAAAAATATCATCATCATAAAATTTTTCTGGGTCGAAATCTTCACTTGTTAACCGATTAATATGTTCGTCCTCATCCCAAACTCGATTAACTAAATAACCTTGCTTTTGAAGATAAAAGCGTAACGCCCAACGAATTGCACTCGAACCTACAATAGAATGAATCTTTCCATCATACCAATAACCTTTTTGCAGAGTAGTCTTATTTCCTCGTCTCATGTCATGATTTAAGGACGCTAAACCATAACGAGTGAGGACTGTTCCGTAAAGATAATAATTGGGAATATTATTGTCATTCTTCTTCTGACTCATAATTCACTTCTTCTAATTGCTGATTGTTTGAGAATGAATTATCATCTTTATTGGTGGGTTGATCTTTGGGTTTATAACTGGCGATCGCTAACAATGACCAAATTCTTAATTCTTGCCAAGGTGTTTTTTTAATTAGTAGTGCCATCTCTTCTTGATACTGATTGAAATACTTATTTAATCCCCCTCTTACTAAAAAGTCAGACAAATATTCTTTAAACGACAATTCATCATAACAATAGTTTAGCTCTGCCCTTAACCGTTCAACTTTCTTCTTAATTGGAGGTTCTTTTCCTGACTCTGCTTTGGCATACATTTTAGCAAAGTTACCCTTCATAGCTTGCTGAAATACCTTAATAAAAATAAGATACTGGTTATCTTCTTCACTATTCTCTGCCATGATTATGAATCCTTCTCTATTGGAAAATAACTGGTTAAATAAATATTTTTTTGAATCCTCTATCACCAATTTTTCCCAAAATTTAGACCACCAAGGGCTTCCTTTAACTAAATTATCAGCAATCAGGGAGCGAATCGGATTCACTTTAATAAAAATTTGCTTAGGTTTAATCTTTTGGTAATTAGGTTGAAAATATTTTTGAACCTGTTGATAAGTGGTTAAAGTATTTTTATCAATTTTAATTTCTTCTATACTCATCAATGCTCTTTGACGAGAAGCTTGATTTATTTTTTCATATAACCAAACTTGACAAGCTTGATAGTAGTCGCCTTGAGGCTGAATATCATCTAAGCTGTAATAAAGTAATCCTGCTTCACCAAGGCTACTAACATGAAGTTGTTTAGTTTCTAATTGCTGTAATCGCCATCTTCTTTGAGAAGCATCTTCAAAATCCTTGATTTCCGGAATCACCACTAGGTAGCGATGGGGTTTCCTTTCCTTCAAGTCTTCTGATGGAATATGAAGTAAGCAATAATGACAAACTACTGGTACAAATAATAATGCTAAGGCGTATTCAGGTTTCTCTTCCAGTTTTGTAGTATTCTGCGTCCTAGCATGGCGGACAATTCCTCCTAAATACAACCAACTGGTTATTTGAACATAATCCTGTCTGAGTTGTTGGGTATCTGCCTCGCATAACTTTTCTGCAAAGGTTTGATGTGCGTACCAAGTTAGGGATTTGTATTGATACTCGACTTTTTTTTCTTCAACCGTTAGTTCAGTGCTAACTAAATTTCCTGCTTGATAAAACTTATTAAGACGCAGAAAAACAGCGCATATTCCCTCATGAATATGAATTTTCTGTCTTAAATCTATTCCATCATTGTCTAATCCTGTTAAATGAATTAAACCTGTATCATCTATTTGAAAAGACTTCTTAATTAACCAAGATAGTGCAATGTAATCACTTCCTTGCCAGAAGAATTCAATAGTATCAGCAGTCAAAAACCATGATATATGCCCTCCCCGTTGACGAGATGAGGGATATTGCTTTTCTAATCGCTTTAAAGTCATGTAAAGCCCCGTCATTCCCACGCGGTGCATTATTGTCGTATCCGCAGCATCGAGAGATAGGGAAATTTTGGGTTGGGTAGCAACCATGATTAGCTTTCCTCTTCTTCCTTGGAGCGAGTCGCTGGGACAAATATTCCACACATCATCTTTCGTTTCCCGCCAATTCCCTGTTCTTGCAAGGTTAAGGAATCTTCTGGGTTGAGTTCGCTGATTTTTACGCCAAATCCTCTAACTTTAAAGTGTTTTCCTTCTTTATTGATGGTTAATTGTCTTCGTTGAGGTGTTCCATCTTGTCGGGTAAGAAGTTCAATTTTTCCTTGTATTTCTAAATTATCCAGCTGGCGTTGCACAGCTTCAAGAAAGTTAGTAGAGTCTTGAAACCCTTTAATTAGGACTAATCTGGAATAGACACTTTCTGAAGAAATTAACGGTTTGTAATCAGGAATATCTAGTTGATAAGAATTTTGACCGATATGAAAAGCTTGACCCGCTAAATAAGGATAAATTAAAGGAATCTGTTGATGATAAATGCGGATTTTTAGACGAGATTGAGCAGTGAGTTCAAGCAAATTGTTCTTGGTCGGTATTCCAGCAATCGGATGAATCCCAACATTGTTTAGTTCATGTAGTGGGGGACAAATACGGGATAAGGCAGCGTAGGTAAGATAACCGTTGTCAAGAGGAATCGGTGCGCCTCTTAGCTTAAACGTTAAGTCTACATATTCCTCACTTTGAATTAATATGGTTGCCATAGATGGAAATTTTGAGAAAAATTTCAAGATGTCAGAGTTTGTTTAATACATCAACATACTCTTGTGCAAAATTGCCCTTATTGCCATCGCCAACTACTTTGGTTAGACTGGCAATACAGTTTAGAGGATTGTTCGCAATGTTCTCGCTTCTTAAGAAGAATCTTCTAATACTCCAGTAGTTAGTCAGAATAGCTCGATAGCCGAAAGTCTCTATGCCATACAAGCGTGAACCGCTTCTGCTCTATTTTAAAAAATCCGGCGCTTTCCTGCTTTCTATGCTTGATTGGACTCACGGCAAGCTTATCCTTCCAATTGGGACTAACGGCAAACTTATGGTTCTAAACTGTCAATTTCATCCAACAATTAGCTGACGCAGGAATGAGGGTTATAGTATTGTTGACGGCAAAGTTATGGTTCCAGTCGCGGCAAAGTTATGGGTAAAGTCACAGCTATGTGACTTTACCCATAACCTTGTCGTTGCGGCAAAGTTATGCTTCCAATTTTCCATCTGTAGAGAAAGAAGCTAACTAAGTCTACCCTTTTAAGTTTAATAGCTTTACACTTCAATTTCACATCATGTTTCATTTAAAGCAGCACGAACTTGTTTGTAATGGAGATATCCAGGATCAATCACAATAGAGCTGCTTCAGTGGATTTTTAACTCGGAATTGGATTTGGGGAAAAGGTTAAAGGTTTTTTCTTTCCCCTTTCCCCCGCCCCTTATCCCCAGAGGGGGCCCCACCTTCCCCTTTTCCCCAAAACCCGACAAGTATTGCAAGCAAGTCTGCCTGCACAGAAAAAGCGCAAAATGAAGGCTTTTGAGCGGCAGGAGGCAGGCTTTGTTTGTGTAGCTGCTACTTACACTGGAATTTGAATTAAAAATTCTGTTCCTTCACCCAGAACAGATTTGCAACTTAGTTTTCCACCGTGAGTTTCTTCGACGATAGACTTTGCGATCGCCAATCCCAACCCCGTGCCTTTTCCGACAGCTTTCGTCGTAAACAAATTGTCAAATATCTTTTGTTTAATATCTTCACTCATCCCCTTAGCATTATCAGCAATCTTCATCTTCACGAAATCATTTGCTAGGTGAGTGGTAATAGTGATTCGGTTAGGATTGGCTTGAATATCTGCCATACTTCGTTCAAGATTCGACTCCTCTAAAGCATCAATAGCGTTGGCAAGAATATTCATAAATACCTGATTTAATTGCCCAGGAAAACATTCTATTTGCGGTAAATTCCCGTAGTTAGTGACAATTTCAATTGCTGGACGTTGCTCGTTAGCTTTTAAACGATGTTTGAGAATTAAAATTGTACTCTCAATGCCTTCGTGAATATTAAATGGCACTTTGTAATCGCGATCGGCACGAGAGAAAGTACGTAAACTGGTGCTGATATTTTTCAACCTGTCGCACGCCAAAGTCATGGAATCGAGCATTTTAGGCAAATCTTCTAAGCTATATTCCAAGTCAATTTCTTGAGCATGGTCTTCGATTTCTTCACTCTTATTCGGAAAAGTTTCTTGATAGAGTTTTAGGTGTTCAAAAATATCAGCAAAGATGGGTTTAGCTTGTTTGATACTGGCAGAAATAAAACCCAAAGGATTATTCATTTCGTGAGCGACACCAGCAACTAAGTTACCCAATGCAGACATTTTCTCACTTTGAATTATTTGTAATTGCGCTTGTTGCAAGGCAAGTTCAGCAACTTTGCGATCGCTAATATCGATCATCACGCCATCCCAAACGATCGAGCCGTCGGCTTGCCGTTCCGGTCGTGATGCCGCCTGCACCCATTTCACAGTGCCAGAGGTGGTAATAATGCGCCATTCCTGCTCAAAAGCCGCGAGAGTTTCGGCAGAATGGATGAACGCTTGGGTGAGGGTTGAGCGATCGTCTGGATGCTCCAGCATCCGAAAATTTGTGATGCCTGCCAAGAAATCTTCGGGTGGCACTTCATATAAAGCCGCGCAGCCCGGACTAACGTAGGGAATTGAAACAGAACCATCTACAGCGAGACGCAGCTGGTAAATTATGCCAGGAAGATTATCCGCCAACTGCTGAAAGCGGGCTTTGCTGGCACTCAGTTCTGCTAGCATTTGTTGGGCTTGCTCATAAAGTCGGGCATTTTCTAGAGAAATTGCGGCTTGAGCGCAAAGTAGATTCAGGAGTTCCACGCGTTCGCTTGTAAACGCCCCTGTGACTAAACTGTTTTCCAGATACAAAATCCCCATCAACTTGCCTTGATGCAAAATCGGACTACACAAGATACTTTTGGGCTGTTGACGCACAATATACGGATCGTTGGCTAAAAGCCGATCTGCTGTCGCATCTACCAGGACAACAGTTTGATTGCTGTGCTTGACTTTATAAATTAGTTTGTGGGGGATATCTTGACTATCTTCAACAGGAATTCTCTGCAACACAACTGGCTGTGTTCCCTGAGTAATTGAACCTTTAATTAACAAGCGTTCACCTTTGGTGTCGCGTAGCGAATCGTCTCGTAACAGCATTAATACACATTTATCAGCCCCCGCATTTTCGATGACGATTCTTAGTAACGATGCAAGCAGTTTTTCCAGTTCGATTTCACTGGAGATCGTGTGAGAAGCTTTGAGAATCGCCTTTAAATCTAAGGTATTTGAGACACTGCTGCTAGAAGTGGCTCCACTGGTGGAGGTGACAGTCCCCAAGGGGATGATAGTTTCGTTAATTGAGAGGGTCGAACGAGTTTGCTGTAATATCGGGACAAGTAATTGGGGATAGCGTTTTTCTAAATCGGCAACTTTGGCTTTTGCACCCCATTTGGCGTAACAATAGTAAGCTTCTTGCATATAGCCTGCGGCAACTTTGGTTTTACCCAAGTAGAGGTAGAATGTAGCTGCCAGTTCGTTAGCTAAGGCTTCTTCTTGGATGTAGCTGTTGGCTTTAGCAAGAGAAATAGCGCGATCGTAATAATCCCCTGCTTCATAATTCTTGCCTAATACCCGATATTTTTCTGCCTCTACCAAATCCACTTTATGCTGGTGATTCATAGGTGCATGATGCGCCCATTGCTGTAACCGGGTTTGGTTTTCTGTGACACTCTGCAATGCTTTTGATGTTTCCTCTAATTCTGGATTCAATTGTGCCAAAGTCAGCAGCGAATCATAAAGATAAAATACTGGTTCGCTGACTAATCCCGCACCAGCCATAAAATAGCGCCTGACTTCAATAGCATGATTTTTCGCTGGCTCAATTTCTCCAAACAAGAAACAAAGCATTAATTTATATAAATGGAAAATATACAATCCATATCCATCATTGGCGGATTGTAGCTGCTGGAGAAATTCTGTTTCTTCAAGGGCTTTTCCAGACAAAAGGGTAGTATGTTCTGCAAAACCCAGCAAATTCAAAACCGGTTGCCAATAAATCCGACAATAATTTGCGGTTGTCAATTGATTTATTTGCATCAAACTATGGCAGTAAGCGCTCATATCCTGCTCTAAGGTAGCCAGGGATTGATTACTCCAAAAAGAATTGAGACAAAAAGTGTGTCCATTATATCCAGCAAGTACCAAGTTTCCAAATTCTAAGGCACTGGTGTAACCTTCTTGCAAAAGGGGTAGTGTTTCTTGAATGTGAGATTTGCGGTGTACAATAAATATCCCCAAAATCATCAAAACTTCTGTTTTAGTGGCTTTGGCATCGAGTTTTGAGACGATCTGGAGTGCCAGGGAACCAAACTGTGTTCCTGTATCTACGATTTGGAAGAAATTGCAGAGAATATTGCCATAGTTTGCATAGCCGAAAGTAGAAGTCGATGTATTACCGTACTGAATCGAGAGTTTAACAGACAAAGTATTCAGCAATGGGTACAACGGTGAGCCAGTGAGGTAAGCTGCTGGGCTGATGATATTGGCAATCTTCAGAATAGCGAGTTTTTCGGCATCTCGCATCTGTGGCAAGTTAATCAAATCGGCAATTTGCCTATTTCCAATCAGTTCCTCAATCTCTTGGATTTCTTGTTGCAGATCTGATGGTGTGGGTGTTTCAGGAAAAGTGGCACCAAGCTGTTGTAAGACTGGTTGGGCGATCGCGATCGCTGAGGTCAATTTACTTTGGAAAATATGCGATTGAATTCTAATGCAATAAACATTAACCTTTTCTAATAAAGAATGTGCTTGTTGAATAACAGTATCAATCAACTGTTCCATTGCTTCAAAGTTACCATTTAGCAGTGCTACTTCTGCCGCTAATTCATACAAGGCGAGGGTCATTTCATACTGCTGCTGCCAAGTATTTTTTCCTAACAAAGACAATCCCACTGTGACATATTCACGCGCTGCTTGATAGGCGGTAGAATTTTTAGCTTTGCGAGATGCAATCAGATTAAGTTGTGCTAGTTCATTTCGTTGAGTTTGTTCGCTAATTAAAGCCGTGCCGTAATTTAATTGATTGACGATTTCAAAAATCCGGTCTTCTCTGGCTTGTGCGGAAATTTGTTGTAGTAGCAGTTGTCAGATTTGATAATGAGTTGTGTGTTTTTGGTCATCAGGAATCAGGGAATAAGCTGCTTGCTGTACTCGGTCATGTAAGAATTTGTAAGAAACGGTCATTTGTTCTTGGTCATTAGTCATTTGTTCGCTCTTGTCTAATGACAAATGACCTATGACTAATGACTGTTGTTGATAAAACTTATAAACATCACCAATTGGTAAAATCAACCCTTCTTGCAAAGCTTTCCACAAAGTAGCAGCTATCTCAATTTCCGATTGCTGCGAAACAATCGCCAAAGTTGCTAAATCAAAAGAGTTGCCAATACAAGCCGCTAACTGCAAGACATCTTGAGTCGATCGCGGTAATTTTTGCAGTTGCAAACTCATAAAAGTTACAACGTCATCTGTAACTGCTTGAGCCGTCACTTCTGATAAATTGCATTGCCAACAGCCTATCTCAAAGTCAAATTGAATTAGTCCATCTTGATGCAATGCTTTGAGAAACTGTGTAGCAAAAAACGGATTGCCTTTAGTTTTTTGATAAATCAATACAGAAAGATGCCATGATACATCTTCTGAACATTTAAGTGTGTCAGCAACTAACTTATTTACTTGCACTTGACTCAGTGGTGCTAAAGTAATCGTATTAATCTTTGCTTGTGATTTAGCAATTTCATTCAAAGTCAATATCAATGGATGTGTTGGATTAACTTCGTTATGGCGGTACGCACCAATGATGAAAAGATGACTTGTATCAGCCATTAATAGCTGCATTAACTTCAGCGATGCCGAATCTGCCCATTGCAAGTCATCTAAAAATATTACTAAGGGATGTGATGCACTGGTAAAGACTTGGGTAAACTTTTGGAATAATAAATTAAAGCGATTTTCTGCCGCCGTTCCTGATAACTCTATTGCTGGTGGTTGTTCGCCAATAATTCTTGAAAGTTCGGGAATTACTTCAATAATTACCTGCCCATTTTCGCCAACAGCATCTAATATTTTAGTTTTCCACTGCTGAATTTGAACATCACTTTCTGTTAATAATTGCTCCATTAAATCCCGGAATGCTTGCACAAAAGTACTGAAGGGAATGTTGCGTTGAAATTGGTCGTATTTACCTTTGATAAAATAGCCGCGTTGTCTGACAATTGGTTTATGCACTTCATTGACAACGGCGGTTTTACCAATCCCGGAAAAACCAGCTACCAGCATCATTTCGGTTGCGCCAAGACTGACTCTATCAAAGGCTTGTAGCAGGGTTTCTACTTCAGCTGCTCGTCCATAGATTTTGTCAGGGATGAGGAAGCGATCGCACACATCGCGCTGTGCAATTTCAAAGGATTTAATTTCACCAGTTGCTTCTAGCTGCTGTAAACAATTCTCTAAGTCAAACTTTAATCCTAATGCACTTTGATATCTATCTTCAGCATTTTTCGCCATCAATTTCATGACAATCTCACCCAAAACTGAAGGAAGTTCTATTTTGGGATTACTTAACTTTTCTGGGAGTTTTGCCAAATGAGAATGTACTAATTCCATTGGGTCACTAGCTTGAAAGGGTAACTCTCCTGTAAGTAATTCATAAAAAGTTACACCGATGGAATAGAAATCTGTGCGATAATCAATCCCACGATTCATTCTCCCTGTTTGTTCTGGAGATATATAAGCTAGCGTTCCTTCTAAAACATTAGGATTGACTAGGGTTTGGGTTTCTCGTGGTAGTAAAGATGCAATGCTAAAGTCAATTAATTTAACTTGTTTGGTTTCGGGATTAATTAATATATTGCTGGGTTTAATATCTTTATGAATGATGCGATCGCGGTAGAGTATATCTAATGTGTTGCAGAGTGCGATCGCTATTACTAAAAACTCTTTTAAAAACGCGATACTTTGATTTTGGGCAAAATAATCATTGAGAGAAATTCCCCCAAAGTCTTCCATAACTAAGATATAGCCATTTTGGAAGGGTTCGAGGCTATAGGTTTGAATAATAGAAGGTGAATGTAGATTTTTCGCAATAGTGTACTGATTGCGAAACGACAAGAGTTCATGGAAGCTAGGAAAAGAATTTTTCAGTAATTTAATCGCTACTGGTGCTAAGTCGGATTCTCTAACTGCTCGATAAACTTGGGTTCTAGAACCACTGTAGAGTTCTTCAATGATGCGATATCCGAGAATACTGACAACAGCACTGACCATACAGCTAAATCCTTACAATTTCTGTTGGATTTAGTATTCCCAAATCGTTAATGACAACTTAAGAATAAGGGTAAATTGTCAAGCATGGTATTTGCTGTGTTGACATACTCCCTATCCTTTAGGGTTTACATCTGTGACAAATTTTGCGTGAAATGGTATCGCAGCTTATTTTTAAAGTAAAAACTAACCTTCTTTATTTCGAGCTTGCGTAAAAGCTGAGATTAATACTTCTGAATTTTCTCTAAAATCTCTTGGCCTTGTGGATGCCCTTCGAGAGATTTGCTAATAGCAGCAAATTCGTCTGATAATAAATTTACATACAATATGCTGAATAGACATACTTTGAGGATTAATGAAGCTCCTCAAATAAAAATAATTTGAGGAGCTTGAGGAGCTTTTAGAGTGTAAAACAGTTAGTGACTAGAATAATTTAACTCTCTTAATTTGCACAATCCTCTACCTAAAGAAAGGGTATTTTATTAAATCATTTCGTATTCTAGAGTACAAAGATTTTGAAAATAGCAATATTCTATATGGGAATCCAATTTGATTAATTCCTAGTAAGTTAATCTGCTGGAAATTGTGGCGATCGCGTATGATATCTACACAGTCTTTATAGAAATATGGCAGTGCTTTAATTAAAAAAGGATTTTTTGCTAATTAAAACCACTACCATAAATTTTGTAAAAGCTGATGTTATATCATGTCCGGTTAATTATTTACTAAACCCGAAGAACTCCAAAGAGCCAAAGCATAGCTTTGGCTACCCTAAGAGCTTGCCAAGAGGGGATTAAGAGGTAGGGTCTAATGATTACCAAAATCATAACTAATTACTCGAACATGATGTTAGGTCTGAAATTATTCAACTGCTATTTCATGTCATCAACAAACAAAAACGCCCTGTTGAACAAATCGGATTAGTGAATGAGTCCGTAATAAGCAGTTGCAGCAACTAAGACAATTGTTACAACTACTAGTGTTGTGCTAAGTAGAAATTGTATGGAGGTTTTTTGATTGAGAGCTTCTTTACTTCCACCCTCAAGTGTTGTTCCCTCGGTATTGTTGGAATTGGTTACATTTTCACTTTTCATAGCTCTTATCTCATTTGATGATTTATTACAGTTTTGTCTGTAATTCTACAAAGTACATCTAGCTTGGGGATTAACAAAAAAGGTAGAAATAAATAATTGAAGAATAATCATTCCTCAAAATTTAGTCGCTAGAATAAAGACGCTCGCGGACACGGCAAATTGCTAATTTATGAGTCGGGAATTCAGACCCGCGACTGAATTTTTGCACCACCTTTGTTGAAATTTATTGGGTGTGCAAAAACGCCAGTTATTCATTCGCAAGTCATACAGAATACCTTTCCTGTATTGTAACGACTGACTCCTGAATTCTGTTTGATTGAGGCATTAAATCTTTTCAGCAGTTGATTAATTTCACAGGTATATTGCTGTGCAGACATTAGGCTGACTCAGTTATTTTTTCTCAGAGAATATTTGATAGCTACTAATATTAAAAGTAGTTACCTAATCCCCATACTAAAGCCATTTAGCTGCGGTTCGCTACCTGTGAAAAACGTTTTTGTTTTAGCAAAGCACTAATTCACGCTATCGTTTTGAGTATCGGAGGAATTATAAATGCCCCAATATTCAATACCCCGATCGCGTAATATCGGTTCAACCCGATGAATTTCTTCTTCTGAGCCTTCTAGGATAACCAAATAATAACTTTGCTGGAGGCGATCGCTATAAACCCTAGCTCTGTCTTCAGGAATACCTAAATCGCCTAATGCCTTCAACAAATTTTGGTTTGCTGCGGCTCCCACTGCAACACCCGCCACACTGCTAACCAATGCTACACCTACGGAACCTGCTGCTAACACAGCTCCTAAACTGGGAAGTGCCAAACTACTCAAACCAACTAACAAGGTACCCCAACTAGTTGCTGTTAGAGTATCTCCTACTGCTCCGGTTGTATTGACATCTTGATTATTAATGCGATCGCTTATCTGTGCCTCACCTAATTTCTCGCCTTTCTCTGCATCTTTAACAATTACAGAAACTTTCTCCAGAGGAAAGTTCGCAGTTTTCAAGTCATTGATTGCCTGTTCTATGTTTTGAGAATTAGCAAATACTCCTACTGCACGTATAGTGTCTTTAGTTATCATATTTCCCTCAATCAAAATTGTATTAGTGCGTCCATCTATAACCCCAAGATTTAGCTTTAGTTAGCGACTGGGTTAAGTATTAAAACGCCACTAAATGGTTTATTAAATTGATTTTCCCCAAGGGGGATAATCGTTACTCAAGCCTTAGTAGTTAACCCAGTGCAGTACATCGCGCACAACACTATAGCCAGCGAAATCCCAAAGTAAGTAAGCAACAAAACCTATCATCGCTAAACGGCCATTCCAGAGTTCTTGTTGCGGATTCCATCCCAGAATCCAAGCATTGCGATCGACACCGTTATAAGCTTTAGCTTCAGTAGGTAATTGAGTTGCTTTGTTAGTATCGGTTGCCATTGCAAATATTCCTGGATAACTCTACTACACCCACATTAATTAATCTTACGGTTGCAGTTCTCTGTCTATTGGGGAATCTGAAAGCGCCACAGGAAGTATCTCAGGATATTGTCTAGTTTCGACTAATTTTTAGACAAACAGGCTGTTAATCTGATTCACTTCTCAAGACAGATGTAAAAGCAGATTTAATTGAACCTCCCGCTTCTTTAATTTTCTGGGCAATGGGTTCTTCATGATGTAAAAACACACGCGCACAGTTGCGTCCTGGTAAACCGGAAATTGAACCACCGGGATGAGTTCCAGCACCAGTAAGATACAAGTTATCAATTGGTGTTTTGTAGTTAGCTAATTCCGGCAACGGACGGAAGCAAAGCATCTGCTCTAAAGTCATATCGATATGGTAATAATTACCTTTGTAACTTCCTAATCGTTCTCCCAACTCAGCCGGACTTTCTACATGACGGGCGATGATTGAATGTTCCAGATTCGGCGAATATTGAGCAAGTTTATGAATCACCTTGTCTGCAACTTTGTTTTTCAGTTCATCCGTCCAACCGGTGCCTTTTAAACCCGTACCCTCTGCACCAGCAATTTGATAGGGAGCGAAAAACTCTATCCATAATGTGTGTTTGCCTTCTGGTGCCATTGATGGATCGAGTCCGGTAGGCATGACGAGATACATCGATGGGTCTTCATCAGGAATTTTGCCGAGAGTAATCAGACTGTGAGCTTGTTCTACATGAGTGACGGAATCGGCAATCATAATAGAACCTTTGAGATAAATATCTTGGTGATTGTGGTGGACAAAGCGCAACGGTTCAGATAAAGCACAATCGATTTTGAGGATGGTTTCATTGTTGTTGGCGATGCGACGATCTAATCTTTCGCGCAACTTTTCATCAACACTATCCACATCGCTACTATCCATTAATTGCAGGAATAGGCGTTTGGCATCAATACTTGAGATTACGCCTTTGTTGGCACGATATTCTTTACCACCAGCAACCCGCACGCCAACAGCTTTACCGTTATCTACCAAGACTTTTTCTACCTTTTGGTCGGTAAGAATCGTACCACCTTGAGCTTTTACCATCTTCACTAAAGCTTCCACAAGTCCGCCACTACCACCACGCGGTCTTGCCATACCTGGATTATGACGCAACATCATCATCATCGCGCCAAAGGACATGGCTTTTTGTGAGGGAGGCGAACTCAATTCTGCTGAGAGTCTAGCCAGAGGTGCTTTGACAAACTCAGAATCGAAATACTCGTTAATATTATCTGTGGCACTGCTGAGTAAGGTACGAAGTAGATCGAGGGTTGTATTAGCACCTCCGACAATTGAAAATAAGTCTTGCAGGCTATTGAGATTGTAATTACCAGCAATATCAACAATTGATTTAGGTGGTGCATTGAAAAAAGGAGTTACCGATTTAATAAAACGCTGCCAAAAATCTGCATACTCAGCGTATTTTTCAGCATCGCGCTGACTGTAACGAGCAATTTCGGCACAAGTTTTTTCTATCGATTGATGGGCTAAGAAATACTTGCCATCAGGATGGGGACAAAAGGCAACCGGGTCGCAGGTAAGATATTCCAAGCCGTATTTATGCAGTTCCAATTCTTGGATGACTGGGCCTAAAAAAATAAACAGATGGTTAATCGCGCAAGGATTAAATTTAAAACCAGGCGCTTCATTTGGCATCAGTTCTTCAGTTGTACAACCGCCACCAGGGAGCGATCGCCCTTCTAATAACAGGACGCTGTAACCAGCTTTCAGTAGGTAACCTGCACAAACTAAGCCATTATGACCAGCGCCAATTATTACAACGTCATACGATTCCATAACTGCAACGTGGAGAGTAAAGTATATTCCCTGATATTAAAAAGTGCTGAAGATATCTAAATCTTTCGTGGGTTATAGAATATTTATATATCTAGTAGTAGTATTTTTATAGCCAAGAAGCAATTTTTTTTAACTCACTTTATTGTATTCAACCGAGAACCGCCATAAACAATTGCAGATTTTGTTTTATTTATAGCTAGTATCACTTTTTACCTGGGTTATAGTAACCATTTATTGTAGCTCTTTGAGATGCTGTACGTTCAAAAGATATTCTTCTTCATCGTTATATTTATCTGCGCTATATTGACTTTGTTGCTCTTTTAGTGTTTCAATTTGACGATCGATTACTGCTAATGCTTTATTTTGAGTAATTGCTTTTTTTAGCAGATCGAAGCGCGATCGCTCATCAATACGACACAAGAATTGTGAGATACAACGGCTAGCGAGCGTTGCACATTTAGTAAAATAAGAAATGATACCTAACGATAGAACTTTTGAGTAAAATAATTCTTTATAGGCTTATGCAATTGGTATGAGATTAGCAGGTTCAACAGACAAATAGCACATTTTAATAATTCTCTTCACATTATATAAATAAGTCTACTCAAAGGAGTTCAACTTCAATACCAAGCCTAACTACTGGTTATATAAATGCAAAATTATTTATGTCTATGTGTACTAGTATCAACTAAATTGCAACCTTCCTATATAAAGGTATTATTTCTCAAGAATGATTTTGAGATATTGTCAATATTATTTTGTAAGAGAATATAATTCATTACTAAAAATATTTATTATTAAGAAAGCTTCTAGGAAAGCCTATATAGAATTCAGTTTATGTCAATTGATTGGCTTATTTGATTGGAAATGTAACTGAGCTATATCCTAGTTTTTTGCTAAAACAGCCTATAGCCAATATCTACTATGGGCTAACCTTGCCGATAATTAAGGAATTGTAAGCATTAGAGCTTATTAAAAAATATTGCATAAGTTTTACTAATAGTAGGTAATATTAAGATTCATATTTGATTCTTAAAAGCCAAATAGAACTCAAAAAGTCTGTTTTTTCGTTGCTCGCTGCTTATAGCTTGCCTGTGCAGATAAATTAGAAACCAAAGCAGATTTCTATAGAAGCTATAACAAATTAACTCTTTAATATTGATTAGGTAATATGGTTGAGCATCAAGAAGATGAAATTTCAGTAGAAGCTGGTTCTCTTCCTCCTGTCCCGATTCAAGAAATCTCAGAAGATAGAGCATTAACGGAGACGGTACTTTTCCCAACTCCAAAACTGTCTGTAAAAATTCCTAAGCTAGAAATTCGCCAAAGTCTCAGGGCATTAACTTTTGAGAGTGTCTTTGCTGCCGTTTTCTATAGTATTATCGGCGGCGCGTTGCTCAGTAATTTCTTGCTGGAGTTAGGCGCTGGGCCGGCTGAAATTGGTTTGCTTGCCGCTATCCCTCAGATGGTGAATCTGCTTCAACCACTGGGAGCGTATTTGGTAAACCGGAATACCAGCTTCCGTTGGTATTTCGCATGTATTTTTGTTACATCGCGGCTGCTGTGGTTGATTCTCGTACCGGCGATTGTGTTGGTTAGTTCATCTCGAATCCCAGGACGCCAAGTAGTACAGTTGGCATTGATAATTCTCTTAGTAGCTAATATTATTGAAGCTTTTGGTCGTGCGCCTTGGCTTGGATGGTCAGCTGTGTTAGTACCTCAGCGGTTACGGGGGCGATATTTCGGGTTTCGCAATAGCATTCTCGGCTTGACTAACCTTGTTGGAGTGCCGTTGCTAGGTTTTGCGGTATCGGCTTGGCCTGGTGGAAAGCTTCAAGGTTACGGTGTAATGTTGGTTCTAGGAATCATGCTAGGGTTAATCAGCGTGGGCTGTCAGTTATGGATGAGTGATATAAACCCGCAGATTTTAAAAGTTGCTCGCTCAGACGCATCGCAGCCTCAAGGGATAGATTTTAGCTTGTTTAAAGATGGTAATTTTTTGAGGTTTGTGCTTTACCTGAGTATCTGGTGTTTTGCTGTTAATGTCAGCGCTCCCTTCTTTAACCTCTATATGCTGGATAACCTAAATATAGATATTAGTGTGGTAACGATTTATCACGGGTTAGGAACTGGTGCAAACATGCTAATGCTGCTTTTGTGGGGCAAATTGGCAGACCGGATTGGAAATCGCCCATTACTGTTATTAGTGGGAGTCTTAGTAGCAATAACACCTCTGCTGTGGCTGGGGGTTAGAAGCGATGAGATTTCTTTTTGGATATGGTTACCGTTGTTGCACATACTATCTGGCGGGACGTGGGCGGCAATTGATTTGTGTACCAACAATATGATGATGGGAATAGCACCGCTACGCTATCAATCAACTTACTTTGCGATCGCAGGTGCAATTGCTGGTATCACTGGAGCAATGGGTATTACTGTCGCTGGCTTTTTAGCAACTCTGCCTAGCGCTGCTGGTTTGCTGGGGCTGTTTGTTCTCTCAGGCTTACTGCGGATGACTGCACTTATACCCTTGGTTTTTGTTCAAGAAAAACGCTCCATACCACTGGGTCAGCTAATGCGATTCCTATTCCCAATGAAGCAGCCAACTAATTTGATTGAAGCAGAATAATACAGCAGAATTTAGGAGTAAAACAAGGTTAATAAATAACTTTAGAACTTACTTTATGTAGTTTATTAACTTGAAATCGGCTATAAATTTTCCAGTATGTATAGCAGTTGAACCGAAGGCAGGAGGTAAAAGTATTACTATCCCTAGCATTCAAGCTTGTCATTATGCCCTAAACTATGTCACTACTGCTATATATTATTCTCCTGAAAATTTTTAGGGCTTTACGCGTGGAATACAGACAATTAGTAGGGGCGCACATTTGTCATTGGTGTCAACTTAACGTCAAACCCTTGTAAAAATGTGATATTCAGCTATCTCACTTACCATCAAGATCCGCGTTACCCCACCCCGGCTTTGCTGACGCAAAACCGCCCCTCCCCTTGGCAAGGGGAGGGGTTGGGGGTGGGGTAAAACGATTGTGGGACAAGCATTTAAGCTTAAGTTGACACCAATGCACATTTGTACGCCCCTACCATGTAATCATTCTTTGAATTTTTTTCAAATCATTTTAAAGCTAGTATTTTTTGGCTAAATTTTTGGAGTTGATGTTGAACCCAACTACCGCCTTTAGCGATACATTGAGAGCATAAATCTCCATAACCTTCGCCTTGGTCATTGCATACAATTAACCTAGCTGCATTGGTTTGAAAGTTTTCCTGGCAAATTAAACATATTTGGCTAATTGTGTCTGCATTGCATTCTATTTGAAATTTCATGCTTCTTCTCCTGATTAAAAAAATTTAAATAAGCTGAAACTATATATTTTTTATTATTTAAAATTGGTTAAGACTTTACATCTATACAAGGAAGTATATATTGATAAATCGAATCTTGACTTGTTAAGATGGTTGGATATATATAAAACCTAGTTTTCTTTCTACCATTTATCTACATTTAAATCGTAATATTCTCAGTTATTTATTGTCATATTTTCTCAATTTGATGAAAATAAGTTAGTTGCTTAGGATTTAAGCAATTAACTCAAATTTTGGCAATAAATAAAAGTTTTTAAGTCCAGATACGAACAATGATGGTTGTTAAGCAGCCCATTGTAATCCCTTATCGTGTAGTTTCTGCTCGATATGCTGCATTTCTGGTAGAGATTCTCCAGTAGCGATCGCATAAATTTCGGTGTAGATTTTTCCGTATTTGACCTTTTCTAAAGCCGACAGGATAATCAAGTCTTTGCGATCTAGTTCTGGTTTTAAGGTCACTAAAATCGAATCCAATGTTCCTTCCATACGGTAACCGCTGGAATATTTAGCTACTTCCTTTCCCAGTCCTAGTAGGGTATGACGCTGCAAACATAGAGGAGTCGATCCATTGACTCGGAAATTAGCATCGATCGCATATAACTGTCCGTCTCGATCTTCCAAAACATCGAACCCAATTACGCCGAAATAACCTTGTTTGTGAGCATATTGACCAATGGCGGCAATCATTTCAAAGAACTTGCTCATGTCAGTATTGCGGTAGTCAATTAGCCCTCCTAAATAGTTACCTTCTGGAGTAACTAGTTGGCTGGTAGTACCGATGAGGGTTATCTCTCCCGCCTTATTAACATAAAATTGTACGCAGTAATTCTGCACCTCATTCTTGACAAACTCCGAGACAATAATCGTATCGAGGGATTTAATATTGAGATATTTCCTGATTTCCTCAAGGCAGTAGTTCAAATCGCTACGACTTTTGATTATATAAGTGCCTTCTCCTGAGAGTCCGTGGGATGTTTTTATTAAGTAAGGAAATTCTGGTAACTCAATGTCTTCAATACTATAGGCGTGCAGATTGTAAGTTTTGTATTTTGGACATTGCACCCCTAATTCGTCTAAAGTTGCTTTGCTGAGTAAGCGGTAATGAGTGTCTGAATCAATAGCGTGTTTTTCCGGTTTAAGGCGATCGAAGGGAAATAGAGTGATGAGTTTATCAAAGCCATCGCTCTGGCTGAGATCGTCCAAATAAGTCGAGCAATCCATCATTTCAATATTGGAGTGCTTGAAGTCGAGATGCTCTTGCCAGTAGCCAATTAGCGACTTTGGCGGCGAAATAATAACAATTCCTGGAATGCGATCGCCTAACACAGCCAGATTTTTCCAAGGTTCTTTCTGACAAATCTTGTCAAAGGAGGTTTTGCTGGCTTCACTACTACCATCTTGAAGAAAATATTTTTTTTGGTTGGGATAAGCAGCCCAACTAGCAGTTGCAGGGTAATTTAGAATAAACCCATAAGAGGCATCTTTGATATCTTCAGCAAAAAGGTCAGAAAGAGAATTTCCTTGAAAGTATTGAAAGTTATATTTTAAATCCATTTACACCTCCGAGAAACCGCATCCATAAGAGAGTGCAGTTATTAGTAGTAACAAGTCTCCTGGTTTTCTGAGTAACACCAATTTGAAAAATAAAGCTACACATTTAAAGTTGAAAACCCAAATGAGATGTTACTTTCTCAATTGCTTAGCTTGCTTCTCCCTAGAGGCGAGTATTACGAATTGGCCTGAATTATTTTTGAGTAAAAGCAGCTACTTTGTCTTGTACTGCGGTCATATAAGCAACTGCCATGTGTGATGAATTATACGCCCAGCCAATCCTTCCTTGAGGGTCTAAGAGAATGCACCCAGCTTCGCCTTTAACCTTAGATATCAGAGTGTCAATTGCCATCTGTGCTGCTTGATTTGGATGTCGGTCTTCACTCAAGAAATCGATCGCAGTTTTAGCCAAAACCACCGGGATAATCGACTCGCCATCACCAGTTGTAGAGCAAGCGCCGATTTTATTATCAGCGTACAAGCCAGAGCCAACAACCGCAGTGTCCCCGACGCGACCTTGTTGCTGCTTTGTAGTGCCGCCAGTTGACGTGCCGGCAGCTAAGATACCGCTAGCATCTAAAGCTACACACCCCACAGTGTTGGGGCGGTCAATCACGTCCCGATCCTCTTTCCACTGCTGCCATTGCTCCTCGGCTATCAAGTCTTCTTTTTTACACATCTCAGCTTTGCTGTCTGCGGCGAATCGTTCTGCACCCCGCGCTACTAGGAGCCTGGGTTTGTCATCCATAATTTTTCGTGCAACCGAGATTGGATGACGTATGCCTTGAACTGCTGCAACAGCTCCCCAACTTAAAGAGCCTTCCATGATTGCTGCGTCTAACTCCACCTCTCCATCGCTGTTGAGAGTTGCGCCGAGACTGGCGTTAAATGTCGGGTCAGCTTCCAGAACTCGAATTGCTGCTTCAACAGCTTCTGCGGCACCACCTCCACCGATTAATACTGCCCAGCCAGCCTCTGCTGCTGCTGTGCAACCTGCATGATTGGCTGCAACTTTTTCGTCTGTGATGGTTTTTGCTCCGCCATGAACAATAATTACTGGTGTCATAAAAATTCCTTTAGTTAGTATGAATTTTGTGGGACTGCAACAGGCTCAAATCTTTCGTCAATTAGTTGCAGCGATCGCACTTTTAAAGTTTCTAAACCCAAGCTTTCAGTTGCAGAAATAAATACAGCTTGGGGATACTGTTGTTGAACTTGAGATAATGTTTCACTATCTACTCGATCAACTTTGTTAAAAGCAATCAAACTCTCTTCTGGAATTTCAGGCATTTGTTCGAGTATTTTCAGCACGCTGGCAATATGGCTTTCCCAAGCTGGATGGGACAAATCCACCACATGAATCATCGCGTCTGCCTCAACGACTTCCTCCAATGTGGCGCGAAACGCATCCATCAGTGGCGGTGGGAGTTCGTGAATAAACCCTACAGTATCCGTAAGCAAAATCGACCTGCGTTCTTGTGTTTCTGGTTCTGTAATTACTACCTTCCGGGTTGTTGGGTCGAGGGTAGCAAATAGTTGATCTGCGGTGTAAACTTCAGCATTAGTTAATACATTTAACAAAGTCGATTTACCAGCATTCGTATAACCAACTAATGCCACAACTGGAATTTCTTGCTGTTGTCGTTGTTGCCTAATGCGCGTGCGATGTGCCTGTAATTGATTAACTTCCTGCTGTAACTGATTGATTCGCCGTTGAATTGTGCGTCGTTCCGTCTCTAGTTTTGTTTCACCAGGGCCTCGCGTACCAATCCCCGCACCTAATCTAGACATCTCCTGACCGCGACCGCGTAGGCGAGGTAACATATATTCGAGTTGCGCCAGTTCTACTTGTAATTTACCTTCTTGAGTGCGGGCGCGTTGAGCGAAAATATCTAAAATTACCTCTGTGCGGTCTACAACTCGGATGCCAATCTCTTGTTCTAAATTGCGTACTTGGGATGCAGAAATATCTCGGTCAAAAACAATGAGATTTGCTCTGAGTTTTTGAGCTAAAAGAGCGATTTCTTCAACTTTTCCCTTACCAACGACTGTTTGGGGATGGGGTCGCTCCCGCTTTTGCCGCATCGTATCGAGTACAATTCCTCCAGCACTTTCGACTAAACGCACCAGTTCTGCAAGTCCATCTTCAAATCGTTGAACGGATGCGTCTTCTGTTTGCACTCCTACCAACAGCACTCTGTCTTGTTGGGAGACAAATTCTTGAAATAGAAATATTCCATCTCCCGCATCAACGATTTGTTCTTCCCATTCTATTACTAACTCATCAAATTCTTGTTCGGTTAAGTCATCCAAACTTAAAGGAGGCGAAATTACCCAAGGACTTTCTGGATCGGGGAAAAGATAAGTTAGAAAAGCTTCTTTTACTTCGCTATCAATTACGCTTAACATTACAAGAGCATCTAACCGCTGACGCACCATTGCAATCAACGCCGCTTCATCGGGTGACTCCGATTTAAATTGAGTAGCAATACAACGAATGCCGCTCAAACGTTCTGCACTACGGCGGGGTAATTCTTCAGGTGGAATTTGAGTTTGGTTTGGCGTTCCTACAGCAATTCGGATAACTTCCCCACGCCGATTGATATAACAACAAATTGGGTGATGGATGTCTGTACTAATCTTGGCTAAAACTTGGGCAAATTCCGGCGTAATTAATCTATCTCCTGGTTGCCGTTGCTCGTAAAGCCGTTGTAATTGTTTGATTTGGCTAGCTTTTATGCCCTGAATGTTGCCATAAATATTTTGCATAGCACTAATAATTCAAACTCTAATTTTAATTCTGTACTTTATATTCTCCTACCTTTAATTTTTATTTAATCTACCAAGCGAAATAAGCACATTAGTTTTTATATAATGCTTGTTTTAATATTCCAAGTTTTTAGATATACAATTTTTTCCTAAAATCCAGATATCCGACTTCTTTAAGGAGTCGGATATCTAAATCGAGTTATTTAGAATTGTTACCAAACAGAATTCAGGAGTCAGTCGTCAGAATTCAGTTGGGTATTTTGTACGACTGGCGGATAGAGCCGCGATTCGCCGTGTCTTGTCTACGGCACACCAAGGGCGAACGAGCGTCTTGATTTTGAATTCTGAATTCTGAATTCTGAATTCAGAATTCAAAATTTATGTCTTTGTTGATGCCACTGCCAAGCATGGGCGATAATTTCTTTCAGGTCGGGATATTGTGGATGCCAACGCAAAACTTTAGTTGCTTTGTCGCTGCTGCCTACTAAAATAGGGGGGTCACCTGGTCGGCGATCGCGTTCTTCTATTTTAATTTCTTTGCCTGTTACTTGTTTAGCAGTTTCTATTACTTCTCTGACTGAAAAACCGTTGCCATTTCCAAGATTAAATACTTCGCTTTCTCCGCCTTTTAATAAATATTCCAAACCTAAAATATGGGCTTGTGCCAAGTCAGTAACGTGAATATAATCTCGGATACAAGTACCATCTTCTGTAGGGTAATCAGTGCCAAAAATCAAAATGGAATCCCGCTTACCCAAAGCAGCTAACAATACTAATGGTATGAGATGAGTTTCAGGTTCGTGGTCTTCACCAAGCAATCCATTGGGGTCAGCACCAGCGGCGTTAAAGTAACGAAAACGTACAGATTTGAAATTATAGGCTGTATCAAAATCAGATAGAATTCTTTCTACCATCCACTTGCTAGTAGCATAGGGACTAATGGGATCTTGCGGGTGTTCTTCAGTCAGAGGAACAAACTTTGGTACACCATAAAGAGCGCAAGTAGAAGAAAAGATGAATTTGTTAACTGAAGCTGCAAGCATCGCTTGTAAAAGTGTCAGAGTACCTCCAACATTATTTTGGTAATATTTAGCTGGGTCAGTAACAGATTCACCCACTGCAATATAAGCAGCAAAATGCATAACCGCAGTTATATTGTTACTTGAAAAGATGTCATCGAGAAGAGAGCGATCGCTCATATCTCCAATAATTAATTTAACTTGCAAAACTTCTTCTACAAGTTCTCGATGTCCGTTCGACAGATTATCTAAAACAATTACTTCATAACCTGCGTTTTTCAGAGCTAATACAGCATGAGAGCCAATGTATCCAGCTCCTCCCGTTACTAAAATCGTTGACATAATAGGGGACTGGGGATTGGGGGGTGTTTTAAAAGTCTAGATCCCCCTAAATCCCCCTTTTTAAAGGGGACTTTAAGAGTTCTTAGCCCTGCTTTTTAAGGCTACCGCGTACACACAAGCTGAATTACCCCCCTTAATCCCCCCTTATAAAGGGGGGAAACCGGAAAATCTAGTTCCCTCCCCTTTACAAGGGGGAGCCACTGCGTTGGGCGGCTCTGCCGACTTGAAGCAAGTGGCGTTAGGGTTAGGGAGGGGTAATTCAATGACTGGTAGCGATTTCATAACTTGTGTGTACGCGGTAGCTTTTTAAGGGGGGTTGGGAGGATCTAAAAAATTAGGAAGCTAAACGAGTAATTTGAAAATACGCCATAGCGGCCAAGGATTGTGGATTGGTAGCTGGGGCAGATAAGTACTAACTTCTCTCTTTCAAATAGCGAGAAATAGCACTGTCAAGATGTGGCATTAATTCACCGCGATCGCTACCGAGAACGCTGTAAACTGGGCGGGTAGCAATCCAACCAAGTTCTTGCGTAGGTAGAGAAACCAAACTTTTCACACTCACACCTGCTTTTTTTGCTGCCAATCGCGCTAAGTCAGCCCAAGCAACAGCACTTTTGTTTGCCAAATGCCACAAACCGTTCTCGCCATCAATCAATAAATCGAGGCTGGCGTGGACAAGATCTGGTACATAAGTAGGCGAAACGATCGCATCCTCGGCCGCGACAAAAGTATTTCCAGCACTCATCTCGCGTAGGGCGATGGTGACAAAGTTATAGTCATCCCACGGCCCGAAAAATGCGCTGGTGCGAATCACTAGCGATGCCGGATTAGCCCGCAATACCAGTTTTTCGGCCAAAACTTTGCTACATCCATATACGTTGAGGGGCGCAACGGTATCAGTTTCCACATAAGGATTAGATTCAGCACCATCGAATACCAAATCTGAAGAAAAAGTTAGCAGTCCGACGTTATGTTGAGCGCAAGCAGTAGCTAAAATCGCTGGCCCTTCAGCGTTCGCCTTTAAGCAAATATCGGGTTCGCGTTCTGCATCATCCACCCGCACGTATCCCGCTGCGTTCACAACTGCCCACGGTCGCAACTCGGCAAGTACTTTATTGACGGAAGCAGAATCGGCAATGTCCATATCTTTGCGTGTGAGCAAGCGATATGGAATTCCTCGCAGTTGACACAACCGAGCAAAAGCCCTGCCTAAAGTTCCCGTGGCTCCAACAATTGCCAAGGGACGAGAAGAGGCAGGGGGGCGGGGGAGCATACTTCGACTGCGCTCAGTAAACGGGGAAGCAGGGGAAGATGAGGGACAACTGACGGCTGGGTATAATAGGCGCTCTTTTCTATGCCACCATCCTGGTATGTCAAGTAATGGATGATTGGGTTTATGCCCAGTGGCTAAATCTCGCACCATCTTGGCGATCGCTGTTTGTCTCGGACGTGGAGACCGTAAATCAAATACGCCTGGCTCGTAATATCCCGCCCAGCGAGTGACTAAACTATTCCAATCGTAGCTGCCCAGAAGCGACCAAGCAGTTACAGCACGAATGTCTGCACCCTCGTCTCGTAATTCTTGGGCTGCATTCCACACTTCATTGAGCCAGCGTAGCTGCTCCTCACGGGTGCAACTCAGGTGAACTTCAGTGACGGCAATGGGCAATTTATAGCGTTCCCATGTCTCTTTGAGCAATGCCCGCGGCCCTGCCAAACCCTCAGCACAAACTCGTACAGCTTCTACGTCTGCATATTTGTCCCGACCATTACCACCATGCGTCCAAGCGGGATAGTTTTCTAGGTTTTCATCTAAAAAGCGATCGCTCGTCAGATAATGGTTGACACCGATAATGTCAGGCGGACAAGGATTTTGCAAAAAGAATTCAAATTCAGCCTCATCAATGCCACACCTTAGCAAGTAATCCCAGATGAAATGAGTTGGGTTGACTCGACCGCATAATAAATCAAAACTCAACCAGCGGCGCTCGTTTTCAAATTCTGCTTGATAAGCTAGTTTGGGCGTACTGTAAATCTTGGCTAAATCCTCTGTTTGTACCAGCAAAGCGTTGGGGTTGACTTGGCGGATTGCTTGCATCGAAAGAGCGATCGCTTTACACTCTCCTAACAAAGCACGGGCAAAAGTCAAATCGTCCCGGCCGTGAGGATACCAGTGACCGTACATCCCACTGAATCGTGCTGTAGTTAGTGGCTCGTTTATCGGTGTGTAATGTGTTATCCAAGGATATCGTTTTGCAACCGCACCAGCAAACACCGCTAGTTTCTCAGGAAATTCCGGGTCTACCAAGCTAGTATCGCGCGGCCCGCTGCCGTGATGCACTAATCCCACAATCGGACGAATACCAAGTTCGCGCAAACGTTCCAGCCGTTCATCTATCCACGACCAATCAGCATTCTCCAAACCGTCCGGCGCTGTCCGTTCCCACAGCACTGGATAACGGATGGCGTGTATGCCAAGTTGTGCGAATAGATCTAGGTCATCCAAGCGCCTTGCATGACCATTGCGTTCCAACTGGTCAAAATACTCTTTGCCCACACGATTTACCGTACACTCTACACCAGCCCACACTTCTAAAGGAAGTTTTGATTCAGGAGTGTTGAGCATCGAGTTGAAAGCGGAAGTCATAATTTACAACTCAAGCTGATATTTTATTTATCAAGAAAGACAGAGTTTTGTAGGGTGTGTCAAAGCTAAAATGTTGCAATAGATTTTGTTGTAGGATGGGTGTCCTCACCCCTCCGGGCGGGCTTTCCTGCCCACCCCACAAGAGTTTACTAATGCATTATTTTAGCCTTGATACGCTACTACTGAATTCAGAATTCTGAATTCTGAATTCTTCTCTTTAAGCCTTAACCCCAATTTGTTTGTACACAGAGAGAGCTTGAGCAACACATTGATCCATGTTGTAGTACTTGTAGGTTGCTAGCCGTCCCACAAAATATACTCCTGGTGTTGTATCAGATAATGCCTTATACTGCTTGTACATTTCGTTATTTTCAGGACGCGGTACGGGATAATAAGGATCTCCCTCAGCTTTCGGAAACTCGTAAACAATACTCGTTTTAGAGTGTTCCTGACCGGTTAAGTATTTAAACTCCGTCACGCGAGTATAAAGATGTTCGTTGGGATAATTGATTACTGGCGCTGGTTGAAACACGCTGGTGTTGTGTGTCTCATGCTTGAAATCGAGGGAACGATATGGTAGTTTCCCATAACGATAATCAAAGAATTCGTCAACAGGCCCGGTATAAACCATCTCGCGGCAAGGTATGGCTTTTTGAATTTCCTGATAATCGGTATTAAGCATTACCTTGATGTTCGGATGATTAAGCATATTCTCGAACATCCGGGTAAAGCCGTGCAGTGGCATTGCCTGGTAAGTATCGGTAAAATAGCGATCGTCGCGATTGGTGCGAGTAGGTATTCTGGCAATTACCGATCTATCAAGTTCCGATGGGTCGAGTCCCCATTGCTTGCGCGTGTAACCTCGGAAAAATTTTTCATACAGTACTCGACCAACTTTACTTATTACCACATCCTCACTAGTGCGGATGTTTTCTACTGGTTCGGCAAGGGATTTGTAAAACTCTTCGACCTCAAATGAATTGAGGTTCATCCCATACAGCTTGTTAATCGTGTCGAGGTTGATAGGAATGGGAACGAGTTGCCCGTCTACACTTGCAAGGACGCGATGTTCGTAAGACCGCCACTTAGTAAAACGCGAGAGATATTCAAAGACTTCGCGGGAGTTGGTGTGAAAGATGTGGGGGCCGTATCTATGAACGAGAATGCCATGTTCGTCATAATGGTCGTAGGCATTGCCGCCGATATGGTTGCGTTTGTCTACAATCAGCACTTTCTTACCAGACTGACTTGCCAAACGTTCGGCAATGACGCTACCAGAGAAACCAGCACCGACGACTAAATAATCGAAGACATAATCTCTAGTGATTATATTTGGTGCTTGCTTACCTACCGCACCTTTGGAATGAGCTTTGTCTTCACTATCGCGGGCTGCAATGGCGGAGTCAATCAACTTCATCATTGATGCCCAAGTACGATCCCAAGAAATTTTTTCTAAAAAGCTATCTACTCGACTCAACCATTCTGAGGCTGGGATGTCTTCTTGCATTGCCTGTTCGGCAGCGACAACAAATTCAGAAACCGTGTCTGCAATTCGTACCAGCTTGGACTCTCCGTAAGGACGCACCACATCGCGAATTGAGGTAGATACTACAGGCCTTCCTGCGGCAAGATACTCTGGAGTTTTGGTAGGGCTAATAAAGCGTGTTGACTCATTACGCGCAAACGGCAACATTGCTAAGTCCCACCCGGCTAAATATGCAGGTAGCTGTTTATAATCTCTGCCACCGAGATAATGGATATTTTGATGCTGTGGTAAAGCTGCCGGATCGATTTTGACAACTGGCCCAATAATTACTAAATGCCAGTCGGGACGTGCTTCGGCAATACCAGCAAGCAGTTCGATATCCATGCGTTCGTCAATTACGCCAAAGAATCCCAGGCGAGGATGGGGAATATGAGCTTGATCTGCTGGTTCTTGAAGATGTCTGGCTTGGCCGAAGTGGGGGACATCTACACTGCTGGGGAAGGCATAAACGTTGGGGTGTTGGTTAACTTTACTCTCGTAAAGGCTTTGCCCTCCTGTAAATACTAAGTCTGCACGCCGGAATAGTTCGGCTTCGTAATTTTTTAAAGTGGGCGATGCTCCTTTGAATGCAGACAACTCATCCATGCAATCGTACACGACAGCTTGGGGTTGCAAGTGGCGGGTAAAAGCGATCGCCATTGGTGTGTAATACCAACAAATGTATTTTTCGATGTTATGCTCTGCAAATAAATTATTAATTAGTAGTTGTAAATCTGCGTTAATGGTTTCTTCACCCAGTCCTTGCGGTAGATGTGGCACAACTACAACTACTCCACTAGAATCTTCGCTGATATCCAATCTTTTCAAGGGTTCTTCTGAGAATATTGGCTCCTCAATAAAAAAGACTCGCTTTCCTTGAGCGCAACGACTAAGTAGATGTTGTGGCCTTTGATAAACGAAATTCCAACGCAGGTGAGATAAGCAAACTATATCAGGCGTATCTTTAAAGGTTTCTGTTGATTGAGCTTTTTTAGGAGACGAAGTTAAATTCAGCAGCGATGCACTTGATGATTGCATTTCGTCTAGCTGCGATCGCTTTGTTTTACGCTGCTTTGGCGAAATAATATTGCTGGTACCGTTGTTTTTGACTTTCGCTTTTTCACTTGCCATATATACACTCTTTATTTAGATTCTTAATTCTGAACTAGCCAATCGCTAATACGTTTTATTTTCAAGGCAGGGTAAAATTCACTTCCAGATGAAAGCTTGCAAGATATTTTTTTCGGCGTCTTTTTATATCAAATCGTTAAAATCAATACGTTTGTTGCAGCTGCATTAACAGTAAAATACTGTTTTATTTATTACTCTATCATCTATCCAAATAAATATAAAATTACTTTCTTTATTAAGTCCTGAGTACTAGATTCTTATCTAAATTAAATCAAAAAAATATTAAGTAATGTAACAAAAATTTTTATTTTTAGCGAAATTTTATAAGTATAATTCTTTCTTGTCTGTTCGTTTTCATACATAATAAATTTAAATAATTAATATAGCAATCCTATTTGAGTTATGAAAACTATCAAACCGCCTTCTCTTTCTTAGAACTTACGCAAGATGCGAGCAAAAAGCTTATTCTTGTGTAGCGGTAATTGATGAATTACCGCTACTTTCGTTATCTTTTGCGTAAGTCCTGTTTATAAAAAAAATTAGGTTAATTTCTTACTTAATATATATAATTTTGTAATAATTATTTTACTAACCATAGTAGTAAATAAAGTAATTTCATTTAATTTTTGTGTTTTTGCAAAAAAGTATTATAAATTTCAATCCAGTGATATGCCTTAGGTAGGTGAAAAAGCTTTTGATAATGCATAAAATACTTTTATCGCATTAATAAACTCCGTTCGATCGCTTCTGATGATGACACTCAGAGAAGCGATCGCTTTTCTGTGAAAATTACTCAAATAAAATAGGCAATGTATTCAATTTAGGTATTGATATTTAACTTTTTGCAATAGGAAAAAAGAAAGAAGTTTTTTATTATCGAACAGCAATATTGGCGTCAGAATAGCGGATAGAGCAGCGATTCGCCGAGTCTTGCCTACGGCACGCCAAGTGCGAACGAGCGTCAAGATTGCTGAATTCTGTATTCTTATTCAATTTTTAAGTTAGATTGTGATTTTAGGTAAAAAAACTTAAACTTAGACTTAAAATTATTGACAGATAATACATTCAAACTTGTGACAGAGGATCGCGATCTTCCTGTTAGCTATAACTTGACTATCAACGTTATTTATAAAGTGCAATTGAACGTCAAAGGTTAATTAGAAATATTGTACTTAGACAGTTAAATAGCTAGAGGCAATCTATTTTTAGATATTAAAAATAGATTCAGCTAATAGTTTGTAAATATCTCAGATTTCACAGAATAAAAAAGATGGAAAACATTAACCAGGAAAAAATCATAGAGCGTTACATTGCTTTAGCGATCGGCATCATTTATTTACTTTAAGGTTTAGCTGGATTTGTACCAGCTTTGGTTTCATTGCCAGGAACGAACGAATCTTTTGTTCCACTGGATGAGTCCGTTGGCGCTTATTCTGCGGGCTTTGGTTATATTTTTGGTGCAATTCCCACGAACTTTTTGCATAACCTTGTACGCTGCGCTGTAGGATTGTTAAGAATTACTTCTTACAACAATAGTAGCACTGCACGTTTATTCAATCGTGGTTTTACAGTTGCTTATGCGTTGCTAGCCATCATCGGATTGTTGCCATTGGGTAAGACATTTTTCAGTTTAATGCCATTGTTTGGTGCCAATGTTTTGCTTAATGCATTAGCAGCGATCGCTGCTGGCTACTATAGTATCGTCATACCAGCAAAAGTGAGCAATGTTAATGTATCGCAAAATCTTTAATATTCCTATATTCAATCGTTGGTGATGTTCTGCGGCGTCCAGCTAGGGCCTTGGCAAATGGGCCCTTCTGGCGTCCAAATCAGTATATCTAAGCAGATTTGCCGCATATCCATATTTTGCGTCCAAGCATGGTAGACAAGATACTCAGTGCGACCATCAGGCCCAAGAACAATAGAATTATGTCCCGGCCCTCTAACAAAATTCGCAACAGACTTTAACACCCGCGGGCCGTTTTCGTTACCTGCATCGGAGTAAGGCCCCATCACGTTATCAGCAACGCCATAATCGACTCCGTAGTTCTCAGTTTCCCAGCGTCCACCACTATAAAAGCAGTAATATTTACCTCCATGCTTGCGGACGCAGGGGCCTTCTAAAGTATGCCAATCATAGATATCACCGTACATCAAGCGGTTGGCTAAAAACCTTTGCCAATCAGACCGCGCCCGCAAAACAACTTTCCCCTCACCAGCAAGCTTAGTCATGGTTTGGAGTTTGTCTACAACTAATGCTGTACCAGCACGCACTCCATCCGGCGTATCCAGAAAATCGTGGGCGTAAAACAAATACCACTGTCCATCATCATCGCAAAATGGGTGGGGATCGATCGCAAAAGGACACGACTTTGGATCTACAAGCGGTTCGCCAACATCTTGATAAGGCCCTAACGGCGTATCGCTTGTAGCCACACGTAACTGATGATTCTTGTCTTCGTGTCCTACAGAGTAGTAGAGATAAAACTGTCCATCACAGTAAGCAACTTCCGGCGCCCAAAAATTATCACCAAGGGCGGGATCTGGCCGCAGTAGTGCGTTACCAACAAAATCCCAATTCGCAAAGTCAAAAGAACGTAACAGCGGAAAGACGCATTTGTTACTGGATTTAATATTTGCTGCGTCCGCTATTTCATCTACCATTCCTTCTGCTTCTGCTGCACCAGTTCCGATCGCATAATATACTCCTTCGTACTGCCAAACGAAAGGATCGGCAAAATAACCTTTGTAAACCGGATTAGTATATGTTTGCATTTTAATTCCGTAAATATTGCGATCGCTACAAGTAAAGCTAATAAATTTTAGACTAGTAAAGTTAACTTAAATAAACTTAATTAAATATATATTCAGGGAGCAAAGTTTTATCAAATCAAGCAGACCAGCTTAAAATTCTTAGTTAAATTTTAAGCTGGAGAGGTCGATCCTAAGTATTAAGTTAAGTTGCGGCAACTTTCAGAAAAAGTAAGTGTTGTAATGGCAAAGATGAAGATTTATCTTGATTAAATTCAAGAATCTTTTTAACGAGATTCCGTTCCTTGATTAGGAAGACCAGGCGTGGTAACAGTACCACCAGCAGCTTCAGGTTCAGCACCTTGACGAACGTCTGTACCTGATTCTTGACCAGTCATCCGATATCTTTCATCAAGAGGAGTATCACCTTCTTCTGTAGTTGGTACGGTTGTTTGGGTTCCAGGGTTATCTTGAGGATCGTATTTACCTTCTTCTTTGCGATTATCTTCAGGAATTTCTGACGGCATAAAAAATTTGTACCTTATTTAAAAAGTTGTTGCGATACAATTTTAACTTTCAGTTTTTGATAGATTTCCTACCCTCAGATAGAACTATTTGTATAACTTTTTTAGGAAAAGTTTTTAAATAAAATGTTGATAATTAGTAATAAAAAACACAATTTAGCTTAATATTTATATAACTTCACTATTGTTATAAACAAAGGGAATGTGTGAAGGTACAGGTTATCGTAGGGGCAAAACAGCTGTCATTGGTGTCAACTTAAGCTCAAACGCTTATCCCACAGGCATTTTACCCCACCCCCAACCCCTCCCCTTAGCAAGGGGAGGGGAGGTTTTGCGCCAGCAAAACCGGGGTGGGGTAACGCGGATCTTGATGCTAAGTGAGTAGAACTCGCTCATCACGTTTTCACCAGGGTTTCGTGTTAAGTTGACACCAATGTAGAGCTGTTTTGCCCCTACCTGTGTGCCTCATTTACCTTAAAAACACTGTCTTAGTGACTAAAGCGAATTCCTAATACTTGAAATTTACGTAAGTTTCAGCTTTTTCTTTAGGCAACTGTTCAACTACCTGACACCGCAGCATTTGTTTTATCTCCACTGATAGGCTTTCATAGTAGTCTTGTTGGAGAGTCAATTCTACTTTTGGTGTGTGTAACCAATGCATCGCATAGCCCATCACTACCATCGGTCTTGGCTGATTCGTGCGATTTGGGGAACCTCTGTGCAATGCTAAAGGCGATCGCACCATCACGTCACCAGGCTGCATATAAAATGATTCCATCGGAATTTCACCACTGGCAACCTTCTTTAATCCCTCTTCACGCGGTAATACATGGGTACCGCGTGCCATTTGGAACGGGCCGTTTTCTGCGGTTACTTCCACCAATGGGAAATTGACCGCTAAAGCGTAGAGAGGCGTTACTATTTGGTCGCTAAACAACGGACGAAAGTCTCGATGGGTTTCTTGATAATCCGAACCCTGAAATGGGACATCAACTCCCAACTGAACCATTACGTATTCTTGATAGAAAACGCGCTCTAAAAGACCCATAATTACTGGGTTCGCAAAAACCAATTCATTAGCGAATGGAGGAACCCAAGGTAATGTCAAATAATAGCGGGCAACTTCACGAGGAGCTAAACCACCTGGTTGATTTTGACGCTCTCTAAATAACTTTTCAAAAGCTTGTGCCCACTCTTCAATTAATTTTCGCTCAAAAAGACCGGGAATGATACAAATTCCGTCTTGATTTAGTTTTTGAGCTAAGCGGTCTAGGTCGGTAGCCGAATATTTCGCTATACCGCCTATACTTTGAACCATCTTTGTTATCCTCTTTAACTTATAACTAGAGGCGTATTAATATCAGACCTCTAGGAGATTTTTTTATTGCTCGTCGATGGTAGCGCACTATTTTCCAAATGAGTGGTTTCTACTAATTCTTCGTAACAAATAATTAAAATTATTTATGGCAGTTAAGCCATAATTTATAAAATGAACTGAGCCTAAAATACAGACAAAAACCTAGCTTTAAACCTGTTCCCTTTTTGCCTATTAGCCCTTAAATCCCAGGCAATGCAACACTATCCCCTGGTCTTGAAGGCCATCTGACAGTGACAATCGTGCAGTCGGACTCAGCAACCCACCAATGGGGTACACCTGCACACCAAAGAACGTAATCGCCTTCACGAGTTAATAAAATTTCTCTATCTTCAAATTGCAGGCGAAATTCTCCGTTAATGAGGATTGAAAGCGTAGCAGCTTGGTTATTGACTGCCCAATCAGTTCTGCTTTCACCTGCTTTATGAACAGCCCATTTTACTTCTAACATTTCTGTGGAACGCGGATCGTCTTCAGGAGTGATAAAGTGACCGATGAACCAGCCCCAACGATTTACACCTTCAACGGCTGCATTTCCATAAACAACTTTAGGCTGCATCGCTTAACTCCAAAGAAGGAACCAAAATTCGTCCGTTGTAATCTGCTTGGTTGTATTGTTCGAGGACATGGGTTGCGATTCTTCTGGCTTCACCAGCCGCAACCAAAGCCACACAAGCACCGCCAAAACCGGCACCTGTGAGTCTTGCACCATAAACTCCGGAAGTTTTTTGCAATAGTTCTACTAAAATATCTAGTGCGGGTACTGATACTTCGTAATCGTCTCTCAAACTAGCGTGGGATGCGTTCATCAATTCGCCAAAGCGTTGAGATGATACTCCCTGCAATACTTCCAAGACGCGGTTATTTTCTGTAATCACATGACGGGCACGCCGTCGTAGAGGTTCGGGTAGTTTTTCTGTTACTTTCGGATCGGTAATATCTCGCAGTGCCTTAACTCCTAGCGATCGCGCCGCTTCTTCACACTCAGCACGCCGCTGGTTATATCCACTACTTGCAAGGGTGCGGGGTACGCCGCTATCAATCACCAAAATCTCTGCTTTCTCAGGCAAAAGCATGACACGGCGTTCTAAAGTACGGGTATCTAAAAACAAAATATGCTCGGTATCCGCCAAGCTAGAAGCCATCTGATCCATGATGCCGCACTGCACCCCAGCATAGTGAATTTCTGCTTGCTGGGCTAATTTGGCGATTTCAACATCATCAATGGGAAGGTCTAAAAGTTGGCGCACCGCCCGTAGCGTTGCTACTTCCAAAGCTGCGCTACTAGACAAGCCGGAACCCATAGGAACCGATGATTGGACGTATACACAAAGCGATGGTATTGTGTATCCTGCTTTTTGCAAAACCTCAAGACAGCCAAAAATATAACTGGCAAATCCAGACGGTGTATGATTGATATCTAAAATGGCGACTTGCTCGTTGAGATTTTCCGAGTAAAAGTGATGGTGGCGATCGCTACTAAAACCCAGCTGTACCGTCGTAGATTGAGGAATCGCAGTTGGCAGAACGAAACCATCGTTGTAATCTGTATGTTCGCCTAGTAAATTTACTCTTCCTGGTGCGGTAGCTTGAGTTTCAGATGGTTTATTGAATATTTGTTGAAAATCCATAATTTTTAATTGTACAAAGGTACAGGGCGCAATCTTCCTTCGACCTCGACATGAGGAAAATTTGGATCGAAAGTTAGATTTTCCAGCTTTCCATCCTTGAGGATCGCAAAAGTATCTTCCACCTTTGCCCCTGGTAAACTGGGATTCCACGCAACAGCAATGCCTTGTGTCAAAGTATCAGTAGTAGTTGGATTTGCCACAACTTCTCGCGCTAAATATCCGGTGGTTCCTCCCTGATGATGTTCGCCGATGGCATTGGCAAATCCATGCTGTTCGTAAGCCTGGCCTAGCGCATGATAAGCTTTGTCGAGAGTCGTTCCGGGTTGGGACAAATTCAAAACTACTGCTTCTACTTCGCGCACGTGGCGATGCAATTCGGCTTCTTCGCCTGAAAGCTGGCTAAAACAAACAAATCGAGTTAGATTTGCATACAAACCGTAACCTCTAGCGCAAAAAACCAACATCGCTTGCCGTCCAATCTGTTCTTTGGTAGCTGTAGCGTGACGGTATAAAGGTAAACGCCTTTCACCTGCTACCAATGTCAGGGCGGGATGTAAGCCTTTCGCCCATAACGCCTCTGCACCTGCACCCGCTAATTGATATTCCGTCCAAGTTGGTTTGGCGGCTTTGAGTACCTCTGTCATTGCAAGGCTAGCTTTTTGCCCGACTTGACGATATCGCTCTAGCTCGCTTGGCACCATTACCCGTTTATGAGTTTGTAGACTTGGGGGTAAAGGGTTTTCTAAATTGGAGATGGGGCGATCGCTAATTACTTTTCCACCGCCAGTTACATCGCGAACGAAAGACTCACGCGCAGCATAATCAGCCCAAGGGTTGACGTACACCTTAAAATTAGCAGGCAGTTCTTCATCTATAAGACGCTGGGCTTCAATTTCATCCGTTAATACCCAAGCATCTTCAGTAGTTACTAATACTTCTGCTACGCCAGTTTCAGCAGTCAGCAGCACGGTATTAGAAGCGCCAGCCGTCGCCCAAGCAAACCAGTCTGTCCCCCGCAAGCGCACCCCTTGGGCTTCGTTTTCACGCAACGTTTCCCCGATTAACTCCAACTTCCTAGAGACTTCTTCATTCATAGGAAAAACTATAGATAGATACAGATAATTATCAAGTTAATCTACGTTTGTCTGCGTCTGTCTCAAGTTGGTATTCAAAATAGTAGAGTAGCGATCGCAATTACCTGCTAACTGGTATAACTTGATTGTAGGTAACGAAAAATCAAACATTCCCAACATTTATTTCCATTTTTGCCTTGATTTCGGTTCAACCTCCCGTTCGCCCAAACTTACGAAAGGAAAACTTGAAAGGCTTTTCATCATGGACAAAGTATTAGAACAAACATTTTCAGTGATACTGCGTGCGGGACGAACCGACGATGCACTTCCCTGTGGCACAATTCTGTATCAAGGATTCCGTGCCATTGCCGAACAGCATGGCTTAGCACCCGACTTTCCTTCTGCGGAGTTTGGGGCAGGTATGTTGACCGAAATTTTAGCAGACCCAGCAGTTTATTCAGTGGTGGCGGAGGCATCTGATGGGCGCGTCATCGGCAGTAACTTTTTGTGGGAAGGCGACACTATCGCCGGAGTCGGCCCCACTACGGTAGACCCAGCTGCACAAAATCGCTCGGTTGGTCGCCGCCTGATGGAACATGTTTTACAGCGGGCACGCGAAAAACGTTACGTCGGTGTCCGACTCGTTCAAGCTGCCCATAACAGCCGTTCGCTTTCCCTGTATACAAAACTCGGCTTCGATGTGCGAGAGCCATTGGCGAATTTTGAAGGAAAGCCGCTCAGCTTGACGATACCCGGCCGTAGCGTTCGTCTGATGACTGAGGCCGACCTTGCTGTGTGTAATCAACTTTGCTATCGCATTCATGGTCATGACAGGGCCGGCGAACTAAAGGCAGCTATCGGGCGGGGCACAGCAATCCTTGTCGAGTGTGATGGGCGCGTATCGGGCTATGCCAGCGAAATTGGCTTCTTCGGTCACGCTGTCGCCGAGAACAATGAGGACTTAAAGGCGCTGATTGCCGCAGTTCCAGCATCCGCTGAGTTAGGCTTCTATGTTCCGATGCGTAACGCTGACTTGTTCCGTTGGTGTTTGAACCATGGCCTGCGTGTCACCCAGACCGCAACGTTAATGAGCCTCGGCCTGTATAACGAACCAGCAGGGGTCTTTCTACCATCTGTCCTGTATTAATTAATACCTTTTCCAGTTTCTTGTTCCCTTACCTCCACAGAGGAACTTTCTTAACAGCAAGCTATTGCATTATTACGTGTATTTGCAATTACAAATTAACTTCACATAGACTAACTACTCTAGGCAAACTACACATTGAGCCAAGGTAGTTCTTAAGAATGATGTAGCCGTTAGGCAATGTTTGAAACTATGAAAGCACACGAGCTACAAAAAATCGAAAAAGCTGATGAAATCTCAAGAGACTCAAAATACAAAAACAGAGAATAAACCTGAGAATCTCAATGTTCAAGGTAATGGGAAATCTGAACCTATAACTCAGGTACAAAGGAATAATGTAATCACTAATCGGGATTTACCCAATTCACTAGCTCGCTATGGATTTACCGTGGTTATATTGGCTACTTTCTTATTTGTTGTGGCCATTTATTACGGAATTATTAACCCCTGAGTAATTGACCTAATTTAGTTCCACAATAAGTACAAATCCTTATAATCACAGCTTGTTAAACTCTACATGAATTTAAGTTTAATTTTTTGTTTTTTTGGCAACCAATCTTTATTGTGCTGCATAATTTACAAAAATTTAAGCTTGCTTTCATCAAAATTGTGGTAACTTTTGTGTGTTTGTCAGTGTCTTTAAGACTACAAGTTCATTTAACAGAAATATCCTCCGTTAGTTAGATGGAAGTAGTACTAATTAATTAGTTTATTACTGTAATAGAAATGAATTGCATCATACCCCTAAAAATGTAAGTGCAAGAATTACAGCAGATTGCAAGGGAAGTAAATTACACAGCTATTCGTCTGGCAGCCAGGTATAAAACCTGTTTTACTCACTGAAGTTTGCATTGCCGGAAGTCGGCGCTCGAACTTTTCTTTGAACTCACCAATTCTTTCTCAACGGCAGTTGCCACCCTGTGGGTTCCCCAAAGAAGTACAAGTTAGGAAAACTACCAATGGACTGCCTGCTTTTGAACTCTGCTGTAAACATGTTTTTCTCTAAATACTCATCAGCTTTTGCTATTAGATTGACCTCGAATTGAAGGCTGAAAGGGAGCTGATTCAATTGCAAAAAGTTACTGGCTCATTAGAACTAGTAACTTGGATTAGCGTTTTAAGGAGATGTAATTAAATTGCATGGCCAAAAAGTATCCTAAATTTAACCAGGATCTCGCACAAGACCCGACTACGCGTCGGATCTGGTACGCGATCGCTACGGGAAATGATTTTGAAAGCCATGATGGCATGACCGAGGAAAATCTTTACCAAAAGATTTTCGCTAGTCATTTCGGTCACGTAGCAATCATTTTTCTGTGGGCATCCAGTCTATTGTTCCACGTAGCCTGGCAAGGTAACTTTGAACAGTGGATTAAAGATCCGCTGCATATCCGCCCGATCGCTCACGCAATTTGGGACCCCCACTTTGGTAAACCAGCAGTAGAAGCTTTTACCCAAGGGGGCGCTGACTATCCTGTTAACATTACTTACTCTGGTATTTACCACTGGTGGTATACCATCGGGATGCGGACGAACAATGACCTCTTCCAGGGTTCAGTGTTCCTCCTATTGTTAGCAGCATTGTTCTTGTTTGCCGGTTGGCTGCACTTGCAGCCTAAGTATCGTCCCAGCTTAGCTTGGTTCAAGAGTGCTGAACCTCGTTTGAATCACCACCTAGCAGGTTTGTTTGGTGTTAGTTCTCTGGCTTGGACAGGACATCTCGTTCACGTTGCTATTCCCGAATCTCGCGGCGTTCATGTTGGTTGGAATAATTTTCTAACTAAATTGCCGCACCCAGCAGGTTTAGCACCTTTCTGGAGAGGTGACTGGGGTGTATACGCCCAGAATCCCGATACACCAGGGCATGTGTTTGGCACATCCCAAGGTGCAGGAACGGCAATTCTGAGTTTTTTGGGTGGTTTTCATCCCCAGACTGAATCGCTATGGCTGACAGATATAGCTCATCACCATTTGGCGATCGCAGTCATCTTTATTGTTGCCGGTCACATGTACCGCACGAACTTCGGGATTGGTCACAGCATCAAAGAAATGCTCAACGCCAGAAATTTCTTTGGCATTCCAACTGAAGGTCAGTTCAATTTACCCCACCAAGGGCTGTACGACACTTATAACAACTCGTTGCACTTCCAGTTATCCATACACTTGGCAGCGCTGGGAACTATTACGTCGTTAGTCGCACAGCACATGTACTCGCTGCCTCCTTACGCCTTCATAGCTAAGGACTACACAACGCAGGCGGCACTATACACTCATCACCAGTACATCGCTGGGTTCTTGATGATCGGTGCCTTCGCCCATGCTGGTATTTTCTGGGTACGAGACTACGACCCAGAACAAAACAAAGGTAACGTTCTTGACCGGGTACTCAAGCACAAAGAAGCGATTATCTCTCACCTAAGTTGGGTGTCGCTATTCTTGGGCTTCCACACCCTTGGGTTATACGTCCACAATGACGTTGTAGTTGCCTTTGGCACTCCTGAAAAGCAAATTTTGATTGAGCCAGTGTTTGCTCAATTCATCCAATCTGCTCACGGGAAATTGCTGTATGGCATGGATACTTTATTATCTAATCCAGATAGCATTGCCTATACAGCTTGGCCCAACTACGGTAACGTCTGGTTACCAAATTGGGTAGATGCAATTAACGCCGGTACTAACTCCTTGTTCCTGACCATTGGCCCTGGTGATTTCCTGGTTCACCATGCGATCGCTTTAGGTCTGCACACCACCACTTTGATTTGTGTTAAGGGTGCGCTGGATGCCCGCGGTACCAAATTGATGCCTGATAAAAAGGACTTCGGCTTCACCTTCCCCTGTGATGGCCCTGGCCGAGGTGGTACTTGCCAAACTTCCTCTTGGGAACAATCTTTTTATCTTGCTGTGTTCTGGATGTTGAATCTCTTGGGCTGGGTGACTTTCTACTGGCACTGGAAACATCTCGGTGTTTGGCAAGGTAACGTCGCTCAATTCAACGAGAACTCTACATACCTCATGGGTTGGTTCCGCGATTACCTCTGGGCTAACTCTGCTCAGTTAATTAACGGTTACAATCCCTACGGCACAAGTAATTTATCTGTCTGGGCTTGGATGTTCCTCTTCGGACACCTAGTTTGGGCAACTGGTTTCATGTTCCTCATTAGCTGGCGTGGCTACTGGCAAGAGTTAATCGAAACTCTAGTCTGGGCACACGAAAGCACTCCGTTAGCTAACTTAGTTAAGTGGAAAGATAAACCCGTTGCTTTGTCCATTGTCCAAGGTTGGCTAGTAGGTCTAGCTCACTTCACAGTCGGTTACGTCCTTACTTATGCAGCATTCCTCATAGCTTCAACCGCTGGTAAATTTGGGTAAAAGCCAACAGGGAAAGGGAAACAGACAATATTACGGTGTAATACCAATTCTCTAAAATTTAGCAACTGATCTTCCCCTCTGTTCCCTATCCTCTTTTAATAACTGCCTTCTGGTTGAAATCTATAAAAATCTTCTGACCTTAGTCATCATCCCCCTCTTAACGTTATGTTAAAGGGGGATTTATATATTTATTTTTGAGTCTATACATTTGATTATCTTTAAACAGGAAGGTTTTTTGAGGATATGTTTTCACTATATAAGTAATAAATTCTCTATAGTTTAAAGTAGATATTTCTTCTTGATTTAATACGATATAGCTAAGCAAATTTTCTAACAAATTTTCCACACAGACAACAAAATTTAGTCTACCAGTATCATCTTCAAGAATCAGATCGACCTTCTCCTTTTCAGCACAATAAAGGATAATAATGTGTGTAGAACTGTTAGTGTAATCAAAGATTGCCTCTTGAGGTAGCCATAGACCTTTCCGAAACAAATCGTTTGTTTTTCGGCTAGCCCATCCTGCTGATAAAAGCTTTTTGCCAATAAGCACGATTTTGTCGATTTGTTCTGGAGTCATCTCTGACTTACGCATAGTATTTTAAATAAGCCTTGCTAAAAAAGTCTTATGACTGGCGAGCGAACTATTAACAGTTTCATTTTTATTTTTTCATCTCTATTTTTTGCGATTTTTGCCACAGAATAAATGAGAATTTCTGCACGTGCAAAGGACTTTAAGAGACCATTTATAAAGTAAATCTTAAGTAGGGTGCGTTACGGCTTTAGCCTAAAGCACCGCTATAAAAGACGGTGCGTGAGGCGCTCATCTCATATTTTTTGTGACAAATAATCTAAAAATATGCGCCTAACACAACCTACAACAATTTGATTTTTACTTTATAAATAGCCTCTAATACCGGTTTAATGTGAAGCTGCACTAAATGAGTAACTTTCTATTCTTGGCGCTCTTCTCTACGAGACGCTGCGCGTTCGCGAAGCGTTCCGCAGGAAAGGCGTACTTGGCGGTTCGTTTAATATTCTGTGCATCTTCATATAGAATTGGTATAAGGAGCTGTGAAGGTTTAAAATAAGCATTTATGCGTAACAGCTTATAATTTATGCCGAAATCGGCTCTTCAATATTTACCTTCACTGCTTGTAGTTCCTTAGCTTTTTCCTCCGGTAAAGCGTCATTGGCAAACATCCCTGCTGCGAGTTCGGTTCCCGCGAGATACTTCAGCCTTTCGCTTGTGCGATATGGTGGGTAAAACTGGGCATGTAAATGCGCTTCTGGATGGGGTAAACCGTCAGTTGGCGCACCAAACCAAGCCATCAAGTAAGGAAATGGGCGATTCCACAAGCCGTCGTACTTGAGAGTGACAGTTTTTAAGGCTTTGGCAAGTCCCCAACGTTGTTGTGGCGTCAGATCTGTAAAAGTGCTAACTGGCTCTTTTGTTGCCAGCCAGACTTCATAGGGGTAACGAGCGCATACTGGGACAAAGGCGATGGCATACTCATCTTGATATATAATTCGCTGGTTAGCTGCAATTTCCTTTTGAATCAAGTCTTGCAGTAAACCCCGCCGATGTTCTTGATAATACTCCTGCTGCATTGACAGCATTCGCGCTGGAATCGGCGGTATAAAAGGATAAGCATAAATTTGCCCGTGGGGATGGTGCAACGTTACACCAACTTCTACACCTTTATTTTCAAAGGGCAGGACGTACTGGATTTGCGGATTTAGCCCTAGTTCGCGGGTGCGATCGCCCCATACTTCCAACAGCAAATCCAGATGATCCAACTCTAAGGAACTCAAGGAAGCGCGGGCATCTTGAGTAAAAACCACTACCTCACAAGCTCCATTCGCTGGTAACGTTTCCACGATGGTATCGGGTGGATTGTTGGCTGTGGAAACCATTGAGGGAAAGCGGTTATCGAACACTGCCACATCGTACTTACCTTGGGGTAGTTCCGTTGGGAACTCAGGGTTAGTAGTAGGTGCGAGGGGGTTGTATTCTGGGGGCGGCATGAATGTCCGCCCTTGACGGTGACTAGCATAAGCTACCCATTCCCCCCGTAGGGGATGCCAGCGCAGGTGGGGATTAGCTTGCACTGGCTCATTGCTAGGGCTAGGAGCTTCTAACTGACCGCTAATTGGGTAGCGACTGTATAACTTGAGTTTGCGTCCGTCGGGCTTTAACAGCTTGTGGGAGTACATAATCCTTGTCCTGAAAGGGTTGCAGCGCGGATTGCCTCAATGGGAAATTTTGGCGTGCGATCGCCGTACAATAAACCGTTAGCTTCTTGGAAGGTATCGGTCAATTGCGTGTAACAGAATCCGCTAAATAGCTCGATATCATTAACTGTTTTGAGCAAAGCAGCGTATTTCATCTCTAATTCGGAGATATTCGAGCAGTTTTCATATCCCCAAGCCCGATCTGCATCAGGGCGATCGAGAGGTGCATAAGCGATACCACCAAACTCGGTTAACATGACTGGTTGTCCTTGATGGGGATAGTTATCCAAGGTGAGGATACGTCCTCCAGGACGGCTACGCTCGAATAGATCGGATATTTGAATATCTGGTCTGTAGCGATGGGCTAATCGTTCGGGGTGGCGTTCGTAGTCGTGAATAGCGAGGATGTCCGTATCCGTACTTTCCCAACCATCGTTACCAATTACCGGGCGAGTCGGATCGAGAGTCTTGGTCAGATGATACATTGCCAACACGTAGTTGCGATGAGCCGCCGTCTCGACTAAATTTGGCACTCCCCAGGATTCATTAAATGGCACCCACGCCACAATACATGGATGGCTGACATCTCGCTTAATAATTTCCGTCCACTCACGGGTCATGCGTTCCACAGCTTTCGGCGTGAAACGGTAAGCACTGGGCATCTCCTCCCATACTAACAACCCTAAAACGTCTGCCCAATATAAAAACCGGGAGTCTTCAATTTTTTGGTGTTTGCGGACTCCGTTAAAACCCATAGCTTTTGTCAGTTCTACATCGCGTCGCAATGCTTCGTCATTGGGGGGAGTCATTAATGTATCGGGCCAATAACCTTGGTCGAGAACTAGCCGTAGATAGTAGGGACGACCGTTGAGCATGAAGCGATCGCGCTGAATGCTGACAGTCCGCATTGCTGTATAAGATTGCACTTCATCTAAAAGACGGTCTTTATCCCATAGCTGAATTTGGGCATCTATCAGCGTTGGCTTTTCTGGACTCCAGAGTAATTCATTACGACAGTCGTCAATACCAGGATCGCTTAAAACGATGCGGCGGGTAATTTCCCCATTGAATACTTCATAGGTATCGCTTGCTAACACGCGACCGCCAGCGCTGAGTTTAATTTTAATTTGTACGCCTGAAGTCGGTAAATTACCAGCCAGCCCAGCTTCAAACCCAATTTCCCAGCGTTCGCAGTCGGGAATCCAACGAAGGTTACCGATATAAGTCTCGCCTACACGCTCCAGCCAGACTGTTTGCCAAATACCTGTCGTCCGAGGATACCAAATACTATGCGGTTGCAACTGCCAATCCTGTTTACCACGAGGTTTGGCGAGGTCGTGCGGATCGTCGTGCGCCCACACTGTTACCTTTGTTGTCCCGCTGTCATTTAAGGCATGGGTAATATCGAAACTGAAAGAGGTGTGTCCGCCTTCATGCTCGCCTATGTATTTATCGTTTATCCACACACGAGCGCGATAGTCTACAGCACCAAAATGCAATAGTAATCTCCCATCCCCTGTTGGTGTTTCAAATTCTCGCTCGTACCAGCAATTTGGGTGAAAATCATTATCACCAATACCACTTTTGGTAGATTCGGGCGCAAAGGGAACTTCTATATCATGAGACCATTGGCTAATATTGCCAGGTTCAACACATTTTCCTTGATCGTCAAATGCGAATTTCCACAGCCCATTTAAAGTTTGCCAGTGCGATCGCTTTAACAACGGTCGGGGATGTGCTGCTGTTGAGTCCACAAAGTTACTATCAGTTTTAGAGGCTAATATAACCTCTGGATTTTCCAAATCTAATAATTTCATCAAATTTCCTCCTATATCTACAACTCAATCAACCCCTGCTATAGATTAAATCCAGACCCAAATATAGGATTCCCAGATAAAGCAAGAGTTTTTATCCCATCGATGAACGATCGGATTGAGCTAGTAGTATTGTATTTTTGTATAGCCAAACTGATACCTTCCACACTTAGGTGTTGAAGTATAACAATAAGTTTATATACGCCTAGCTCGTGACATTATGGCATATACCTTACCAATCTTTGCCAGGTTATCTAAAAAAAAAGCATTAAATTTAGGTCGCTAATAACTATCATAAATCTGCCACACGATAAAGTACTTGTCATCAAAAATTTTATTTATATAAGTTGTTTAAGCAATTTTTTTAAAAATTATTTATTTAGTTAATAAGCATTAGCAAACAAAAGAAAAATCACTAAAAATCAGGTTATATAACAAGATAACCTCAGCATTCGTTAAATATTGGTAGATGGATGGCATTTTTGGCTGCAAAGGTAGTTGTAAAGCCATTAGTTGAGTTGCCAGTGGCTATTAGCCGAATGTTACAAAGAAAGGCAGGAGGTTAAGAGTATCAATTAAAACATGCATTTGCTGGGTTTGGAGCACCAGTTTAAAAGAGGAATTGTATCGAGACGCTTAGGGCGAGATACAAAGTGAAGCCACTGCTCGACTAGGGGTTTCCCGGCATCAGCGTTTATCACTACCCTCGAAATAGCTCCACCACCGTCGGCTTAGTGACTTTTCCCATTGCGTTGCGCGGTAATTCTTCGACTATCAAAATTTGAGTTGGCACTTTATAGACAGCCAATTGCTCTTTTGCCCAACTTCTGAGGGATTCTAATGTCAAAGTTTGTGAGTCTCGCAATACTAATGCCGCACAAACTCGCTCGCCCCACTCTATGTCTGCAACCCCAACCACTGCACATTCTTGAATATCTGGATGGGTTCTTAACACCTCTTCAATTTCTAAAGCTGAAACTTTATATCCCCCGGTTTTGATGATATCTACACTCATCCGTCCTAAAATCCGGTAATTGCCATTCTCAACTACCGCAAGATCTCCAGTACAAAACCAGCCATCTTGGAAGGCTTTGGCGGTTGCTTGGGGATTTTCCCAATATTCCAAAAACACAGTCGGGCCTTTAACTTGGATTTCTCCTGGCTCTCCTGGTGGAACTAATCCATTCTCATCCACTAATCTCACATCTACTTGAGGCAAAGGCTTTCCCACATATCCTGGCAAGCGTTCGCCGTGTAAAGAATTCGATAGCGCCATACCAATTTCCGTCATTCCATAACGCTCTAGCAAAAAATGTCCGCTGATGGTTTGCCACTTTTGCAAAACTTGAACTGGTAAAGCTGCTGAGCCAGAAACCATCAGGCGCATTTTCTTACAGCCTGCTGACATGCTTTTCTGGCGTTCGCTGTTTGCATTTTCCCAAGCAGCAATCAGCTTTACATATATTGTCGGTACTGCCATAAATAAAGTTAAGTCACCTTCACAAATTCGATTCCACACAACTTCGGCATCAAATTTGCTCAACATGTGACACTCTGCCCCAGCCCATAAAGCACAAGTTAGTATATTGACAATTCCATGAATATGGTGTAGTAGCAGTACATGTAAAATGCGATCGCTTGATGTCCATTCCCAAGCGGTAACCAAGCTAGTGACTTGAGCTTGAATATTTTCATGGGTTGTAACCACACCTTTGGGTTTCCCAGTTGTACCGCTGGTGTAGAGAATTAAGGCGCATCTTTTGATGTCTACCTCTGGGAGGTTACCAACATTAGATGGGAGGGTTTGTGAGGTGAGAATAAATCGCAAATTTTGCGATTTGGCGATCGCTTGCAATGTATCCTCAAAATCAGGATGGGCGACAATAATCGATGCTCCAGAATTTGCGATCGTATACTCTAATTCTGGTCGCGGGTGGGAAACACACAAAGGTACTGCTATTCCACCTGCACGCCAAATCCCCCATTGAGTTGCTACATACTCAAATCCGGGCGGGATGAGAAAAGCAACTCGCTCCTCGTGTAAATCATCTGCATTCTCAAGAAGATTAGTAGCGATTTGACTGGAGGTGTGGAGTAAATCTTGATAAGTAAATACTCCTTGGGTTGTAGTAATGGCTATTTTATCTTTGTGTTCTTGAGCGCGAGTAATTAATGGGAGATTCACGTTTTTTTACTGATTTAGAGTTGATTTAGTCAAAGCATATAGCAATTTTATATCGGAATTACTAAGAAATAAATTACTATTACTTGTGAGGTAAACTGTAAGTCCACGATTCCTTACGGGCGGGCGAGATGCCCACCCCACAAGAAAAGTTGAATGTTTTTTGTATTTATAAATCTGGTAAATAATTACAGTAGTTTCTAACTGATATGATTTTACGAAATAAGTAAGCTGACATAATTAAATATAAACTCTAAAAAAGCGAAACCTTTTACTGTTGAGGGTTTTACCTCCTGCCCCCTGCCTTCTACTTATCTGATTGAGATTATGTAGAGGCGTACACCTGCACGCCCCTATAGCTGATTAGTTGTTTTTCACGTCACGCGCCATATTGATATAGTAATCATCGATTTTTTTGGTATTGCGACGACGGCGGGTGGTAGCGGAAGGTTCAGGAGTGGTATTCTGAACCGTTTGAATCGGCTCTTTGTTTATATCTTGCGCCTGGTCGGATTCTAAGAAATAATTAGAGCTAGTCAATCCGAATGCCTTGGTAAAAAAGCCAAAGAAATTTTTAACAAAATTCACCAAAGGTTTGAAAACAACAGATAAAAAACCTTCCAAACGAAGGAAGAAGTTGCGAAGAATTTGAGTTATAGGAAGCATAGTACTATCCTCTATGATTGCCTATTATTATTCTGACTTAATTTCCAAGCCGAGATAAAATTACTGCATCGCGATCGCAAATCACCCTTAAACAAAACTTATTGCCTTTAGCCTATACTTAGAAACATTGGTTTTTGAGTTTACCAATGAGAGAATTCAAATTGATTTGACTAGGCCAGCCTTGGGGGAGATTTGCTGAATTATATCCCCTATCTCTCAAATCTTGGATAAATTGGTTACGGATGTAGGCTGTATCAAAGTTACCCAGACCATTAAAATAAACATCAGTCAAGTGAGCGGGATCTAAAGCCATTTCACCTTTGTATACTCCACTATCGTTGGAATCATCCCAACCCCAAGGTGTATTGGCTGAATTCTCACTACAAGTTGGTGTCCCAGCACCACATCCACCACTAGAATCTCCCTTAAAAGTTCCCCAACTAGCAAAAGTTATAGATGAAGAACTTGACAATGAAGCTTCATTTAATTGATGTTGCCACATTCCATTGGAGGCAAATACATTTAACAGTAAGTATTGCACGCTGCGATCGTTTCCAGAAGCAGGAACTTCAGTAATAGTTTTGGAAGGATAGTAAATAATTCCATCTTCATTACTAGCTCCTTGAAAGTTCCCAGCATTAGGCCAGGCTTTTAAACCATGACCTTTAGCTTCTTGAGAGGTCAACGGATGTTGCGAACCGCCATAGCTGCTCGTAGTCAGCGTTCCATCAATATTTTCTGTACCATTTGTTAAAGGACTACCAACTGGCGTATAGGAGTAAAAGTCTCGATGAAATACAGTTACGATGCCTTCGAGTTTGCCATAAGTTGAACCATCCTTACGAACAATTGTTAGCAAGCCCTCTAAATCATTTTCATGTTCTTGGTCGAAGGGAATATCAGTCCAATCTTGAGGATGGAAAAAAGAATAGGTGATGAACCAATGAGTGCAAGTTTCAACTACAGAATAATAACCATGAGCATTCAAGGCAAATTGGAAAAGATTATCCCAGTTATTTGTTCCGCGCCAATCATTATCGTAATCAAAGCGCGTGATATAGTCTCCACTATACTTAGTGCTGTCTGTGTCTTGATAGTGAATTGGAGCATAATACGCAGCTAAATCTAAATCTGTAAGAGATTGGGCAATTGTTTTGAACTGGGTCAAACTGCTTACTACTATCGCTAAAATTAGTCCAATAGCAACGAGAAAAATTCTTCTAAATATCATTTGGCCACTCTAAGATGCACAACAAAACTTAGGATAAAGGATGATATTTAAGAATTGGTAATGAAGTTGTATATATTACGTAAAAAGTAAAAAATCAAAGCTGTAAGTAAAGATTTGTTTTTTAATGTTATATTTTACATATTTATTTTATGTAATAATTAGTATTATACGATCTATTACTTACATGCATGGTGATGAAAAAAAATTTTCATCGGGACTGCCTTCTATTTAATTATTCTGATTCTTGATGCGGAGAATTTTTCCTTTTTTACTTTTGGTTAGTTCCATAAGGTAAAACAATGCTGACAATAGTTTGTTGTTCGGGAATGCTATTGATTATTAATTCACCTCCATATAATTTAATTATTTTCTGAACAATACTAAGCCCCAATCCAGAGCCTTGTTGTTCGTTTAACTTGCGGTTAAATTGAATAAATGCTCCAATTCTTTCAATTTCTTCAATCGCCATTCCTTTGCCATTATCAATTAAATGTAAACGAAATTTATTACGATCGACATTGCTAATGACTCGAACTTGGCTAGCTGGCAAAGAAAATTTAAAAGCATTCTCTATCAATTCTTCAATGACAATACTCAATTTATCTTCTGGAATTTGCATAATTGATTCTGTAAGTTCGAGAGTTAGATCTTTGGTTCGAGAAAATTCTCTAGCTTTTTGAAGACAAACATCACTAATTACTGTTTTAGTAACACATCGATCTGAAGTTTCTTGGATTTCTCGAATTTTTTCGCTATCTCGTATGATTAGTTCTAGATTAGAGTAGAGTAAAAAGCGTTGAGTTAATCGATTTAGTCGGTTAGCTGAGGTGTAAATTAACTCTGCAATTTCAATTTCTTCAGACTCACGCATCATGCTACGATTGTCAACTAACAATTGTGACATTCCAATAATTCCATTTAAAGGAGTATTGAGTTCGTGAGGCAATGAATGAGCGATATTGATTCTGAGTTCATCTAGCTTAGCTTGAGATTGACGCTGAACTACAGATTGTTTATGCAGACGAGTTGCGATCGCCTTTAATAATTCTTCTGTTGTAAATGGTTTTGTTAAATAATCATCGGCTCCAATTTCCATACCCTGACGAAAATCTGAACGTTCAGCTTTAGCCGTGACAAATATTAAAGGAATATTTGCTGTTGCTTCATTTTTACGCAAAGCAGCCAATACACTGTAGCCGTCTAACTCCGGCATCATAATATCGCAGATAATCAAATCAGGTAATTTTGTTTTAGCAATTTCTAACCCAATTTTGCCGTTGGAAGCTATCAAAGTTCTAAAATCAGAAAATTCTAAAATATCTTCAATATTTTGCCGAATTTGAGCTTCATCTTCTATGATTAAAATGGTGTTCATTTAATATACTATTTAAATCCTAATTTGTATTTTTATATTCAAAATTGATAATTTTTCTTATAGTTTATTACTACAAAATACCACCTTTACTTGTGAGGGTTGAGTAAATTAAATTTTTGCAGAATCTTGGCATTTTCTGGTGTAAGTAGCACTTGGAGATTCTTGATTTCATTTAAAAGCTCTATTTCACGAGAGCATTCTTGCTGTAATATAGTCAAGTAGCGCTCGCGCTCGGCATTTGATTGAGTTTGTTTGAGCATGTGGATTGCCATATTAATATTAGAAAGAGGATTACCCAAATCTTGTAAAAGTTTTTGTAAAACCTCATTATGCATGTCTGCTAGTTTTTTACTATCCTGAAGCTTTTGTGAATTTGCTTGTATTTCTTGCTTCAGCTTCGCATTTTGTTGACGTTCTTGTTCGTACTGTTGTCTAATTAAATCTGGTTTTTCTATCCGCGTCAGCCTAACCTCAATTGCCTTAATTAGTTCTTCCGGTAAAAAAGGTTTTGTGATGTAATCATCGGCTCCCAACTCCATAGCTTGGCGGAGGTCAGTACGCTCTACTTTTGCAGTCAGAAAAATTACTGGTATTGACTCAGTTTCTACGTCTTTACGTAAGCTTTCTAGGACGCTGTAGCCATCCAATCCAGGCATCATAACATCGCAACAGATTAGGTCTGGCTTTTCGGCTTTCGCCAACCGTAAACCCTCTAAGCCATCATTTGCAGTGATAATATTAAAATCTGACAAAGTTAAAATCTGTTCAATATTTGAGCAGACTTGGATTTCGTCTTCAATTACTAATATTTTCTTATCCATACTTTTACTTAAAATACTCATTTTGTTTATCGAGGTCTGATAGTTTATTTTTCCCAAAATTATTTATCAATAACACATTAGATTTTTCTATAGCAATTTTTTATAAACTTGCAGTCAATAATTCTTAACTGATTTATACCCTAGCCTGCTGCTTCATAGGCAGTAAGCGTATATACCTTGTTTGCACTTTGTTTAATAAAAATTAAGTTCATTTTCATAGAGAATAAATATTAACTTAAGGTATCGGTAGCAACTAGTGGCAATTCCAACCTAAATGTTGTGCCGACTCCAATTTGACTAGCAAAAGTGATTCGCCCTTTATATAGGCATACACATTTATTCACTATTGTCAAGCCTAATCCAGTGCCTGGTGTATTACCAACATTACTACCTCGGTAGAATGACTCGAATAAATGTTGCAGATCTTCTACTGAAATCCCAATACCCTCATCTTGAATCAGAAAAACTGCAATTTGCTCTTGAATTAATAAATCAATTTGAATATTACTACCACTTGAAGAATATTTGACAGCATTTGAAAGTAAGTTGCTGAGAATTTGTCGCAGAAGTTGACTGTCCATAATGAAGTGATTTTTGTCTGCTGGATTACCTTGATATTGAGGAGAAAAGACGAGGTGATGATTAGGCGAACTCAGCTGTAGTTCATCTATCAAGGTTTGACAAAAATCAACCAAATTAACAGAACTTGGTTTGAATACTAATTTTCCGGCTTCAGCTTTATTAATTAGCAAGATGTCATCTAAAAGTTGAGTAGTATGTTGAACATAAGTTTGAATACATTGAAGATGCCTTTGTTTTTGTTGTTCATCTAGTTTATGGCTAAAGCTTTTTAAAATTCCAGCAGAAGAAGCAATCACAGCTAAGGGAGTACGAAATTCATGGGATGTCATGGAAATGAACCGAGATTTCAAATCGCTGAGTTCTTTTTCTTTTTCTAAAGCTTTAAAAATTTGTTCTTCAGCTTTTTTGCGCTCATTTAATTCTACTTGTAATTGGGCATATAGTCCTGATTGCTGTGTGGCGATCGCTAGCTGATTTGCTAATTGTTGTAATAAGTCAATTTCTCCTGATTTCCATTGTCTAGGACGCGAACATTGGTGAGCAATTAATAAACCCCATAACTCACCGTGTTGAATAATTGGAATCACAAGTTTGGCACGAATTTGCATATCCTCCATAAACTGGATTAAGCAGCTGGGCGATTCGCGTAAATTGCGGTCAGAAAGAGCATAAGTTTCACCTTGGACATAACGTAAATAACATTCTTCTGGAAAACATTCAGGCGGAAAAGATTCATTAAGGATACTTTTATATCCTGGTGTCAATGCTTCAGCAATTACTTTTCCCGTACCATCTGTGAAAGTGCGGTAAATTAGGACGCGATCGACTTTTAGTAACTTGTGAACTTCAGCTACTGTCACGTTTAAAGTTGCTTGTATATCTAAAGATTCTCGGATGCGTTGAGTAATCACATTTACTAAATGTTCGCGTTCAATTGCAGCCTCTACTACTACCAACTGGTGTTTTAATTCTTCTTCTGCTTGTTTTTGATTTTGTATATCTTTAACTACGCCAATTGAACAAATCGGTTTGCCAAAAACATCCAGTATTAGAGAAACTGTCAAATTAATCCAGATTAAATTACCATTTTTATGTAAACAACGTTTTTCAATTGAGAATGTTTGCACTTCTCCAGATAAAAGTGCTTGTAAATTATTGTGATGATGTTTAATGTCTTCAAAGTAGGTAATATCTTGATATGTCTTCTTCAGTAACTCTTCTTGAGAGTATCCCAAAATTTCACATAATTTTTGGTTGACTTTAATAACTTTTCCATCTAAAGTTTCTAGTTTAATTCCTACAGCTGCTTGATTAAAAATAGCCCTTAATTCTGCCTCGCTTTCTTGCAATTCTAAAGTACGTTGCTCTACTATAGCTTCTAAATCTTGATTCAGTTGTTGTAGAGCTTCTTGTGCGCGTTTTCGTTGCAGTTCTGCCGATGCTCTAGCGGCAAATACTTTTAAAATACCCTCAAATTTTTTGGGTTCAGCTATGTTTTTTTTATCTACTATGTATAGTGAGCCAATTGAATTGCCAAAATTATCGCTTAAGATAACTCCCATAAAACTTTCGGCTTCCATTACAGCAAATCTTTCGGCTGTAGGAAAAAGTTGTTGCATTCCTGAAGCGCAATAGTAATATCCTTGCTTGAGCAAAATTTCGCAAGGAGTCGAGGTTGGCTCATAGGAAATATTAGGTTGTAACCGGCCATCAGACCAAAATCCTAAAGTATGGACTTGTCCTTCAATTAATTCAGCGACAATAACATGACAGACATCTAAAGCAGAAGCAATGTATTCAACTAATGCTGGAAAAAAATCATTTTCTGTGGTGGAAGCTGTGCTTTCTACCAAACTTTGTAAAGCAATTTCAGTTTGTTTACGCTCTGTAATGTCTTCAGAAATACACAGTAAGTATTCGGGTTGTTGATTTTGATCGTACAAAGGAATTTTTTTTGTATGCAAAATTCTTTGCCCAAAAGTAGGGCTGTCAATAATTTCTTCGGAAATTTCTTGAGGAATATCCCTAGAAAAAGCTTCTTGGTCTTTTTGACGAAAAAAGTCTGCTTGTTCTTTGGGAAAAAATTCGTAATCTGTTTTGCCAATGGCCTGTTCGGCTGTGATACTAAATATACGTTCGCAGGTTTGATTCCATAATTTAAATGTGCCAAAATTTTCTGGTTTAGCATCTTTAACAAACAGTGCAACCGGAAGATTATTAATCATGGATGCTAAAAAATTGCGAGTCTGTTGCAGTTCTTGTTGTACTTTTCTACTTTCTGTAATATCAGTACCCGTACAGACGATATACTCAACTCGATCGCAGTTATTAAGTAAGACGTTATTTGACCAAGAAATTATGCGGCGATCGCTATCTTTACTAATTAAGTCAGTTTCGTATCGATTGGGCAATTCTTTATATGCAAAATTTTCAAATAAAGCTTTGATACATTCAGATTTTTCCGGCAATAGTAGAACATCCCAGATAAATTTGCCTTTAACTTCATCAAATGAATAACCTGTGGTTTGTTCGCAAGTATGATTAAAGCGCACAATTCTACCCTGGCAATCTAGCACCACAACTAGAGCATCCGCAACATTCAAAACTGCTGAAACAAAGTTACGTTCTAAGCGCAGTTCGCTCTCAATTTTCTGGCGTTCTGCGAGTTTAACTCGTGCATAATTATAGAGACCTGCTTGTTGAATCGCAATCCCAAGTAGACTTGCAGGAGTGACTAATCCAATGACTTCTCCTTGCTCCCCTAATATTGGTAGATGGCAAATTCGATGTTGTTTGAGCAAATTTAAAGCAGTAAAAGCATCTTTAAACTCTGCTACTTTCAAAGTTACTAGGTCTGTTGTCATTACCTCCCGAATAGTAATATTTTCTAAACTCTTTTCTTCTGCTGTCAGCTTAATTAAATCTTTTTGTGTAAAGATACCCACCAACTGTAAGTTTTCCATAACTAGAACACAACTGTCGGCTTGAGATGTAATATTGTTCATTTCTTTAGTCGAATTTTCTAAAGATTGGTAATCTTTATTTAGCCAATAACCAAAATTACGTTGTGGTTTATTTATTAGTGCTACCACATCTAAAAGTAAAACTTCAGGGCTAACCATTAAAGGATGACGAATAATAGTCATCTGTAAGTTTTCCAAGCTGAGAGAGTTAATTAACATTTGTAGAAATATGTAAACTATGAATATTTAAAAAAATATATTTTATTTGAGAATGTTTAAAAATTTAATATTTTAACCAAAACTGTGTATTAAAAAAATTAACTGAGAATTATCATTTATTTAGTAGAGCACCTGAATTTCAACCAAGCAATAATTTAAAATTATTTTTTTAAATATTGCTCTAATGCCTGTATGTTGTTGAGGTAGCCATTACCAGGCACTTTTTTGACAATGTTGAACAGACTAATTAAAAACATTATCAAAAATAAAAAAACGATCGCGATCGCAACCTGATTAACAGGCGTACAAATCGATATTTTTGGATGTAGACTTAAACGTTTTTCTCTGCCAATCAGTAAAACAGCATAAAATTGCTGTTTCAGAAAAGGAATAGAAACTCTGATATCTACAGCATGATATTTAGTCATTTTACTATTCAATACTCTTTTTAATTCTGTTAATTGAATCTGAGTAAAATTTGATGCTGTTTCAGAAGGAATACGAGCTAAAAACTGTTGTACAAAAGGATCGGTTTTAGCAGAAAATTTGATTAAATTATTTCTAGACATTTTGTTTGCTCCTCAGGAGAAATTAGCTTTAAAACAATGGATTGTGTTCTGAATCCCAACATTTATCGTCACGCCAAGTTCTATGAGTGTATTCACAGTTGGATTCATTATCAATCCAGGGTATTGATGTGGGGTTTTCTTCAAGAGATGAAAATGTATAACTAACTGAAGAAAGGACATCAAAAAAGATAGTAAAGCTAGAAGCTGACAAAATAATCAAAGCTACAATTAAAAACAAGCTATTAATGGGAGTCCATAAAGGATGTAAAGCTCTTTCATATTGCAAACGCTGTTTTGACCGACGTTCCTTACCTGCTAAGAAAACTAGATAAAAATTCAATTTTGAGATTGGCAATGAAATTCGCAAGTCTACAGTGTGATGGTTATTAGCGCTAGGATTCAAAATTTTTTGAATAGCTTTGATTTGTTCTCGATCGAAAGTTTTTTTGATTTTGGGATCGATTTGATTCCAAACTTCTTCAAAAGGTAAATTAAGCTGTTGTGTTTCAATCATGGTTTGTATGTAACACTAATTTGAGACATTACAAATGCTTTGGAATGCCTTGCAATCTGGAATAATCTTATTATTCAGCTTTTAAATAAAAAAATAATCGAGGAAAAGCACTAATTTTTTTGCGGAATCGTTTGAGAGTATTTACTTGTATTCCTATTGATAATTTAAGAATAAATACTGAGATATGACTCTATAGCCTCTGCAAAGTTGAGCCAAGGTAGGGAAGTGGGGAAGTTGAATTACTTGAAAAACTCTTACTGTCTAGGTCAGCATTGACTGTAGATATCGCTCTCAAACCAAGGTTTTGATACTGCTCGTCTGGCTGCGAGGGCATGAATTTAACTAACAGCAAATTTACTGAAAAACTCTAGAACTGTTTACGTAAAATTGCCAATCGGATTCTTGCATAACACGCAACAGTAGATGCAAGAAAACCAAAACCAGATGAGAAGAATTTACTTCCCCTGCTCCTGTGCCCCTTTGTCCCTCTTTGAAGCATACTTAATTTCAAATTACATACTGTAACTTGAATGTGGGCAATATGAGAATATCTCAAGCATTTCATCTGCCATGTATCTCAACTCTCTACTAAGGTATAACTTAATATAAGTAATGTCATTAACATGATACTTAAAGAGATACAATTTTGTTGAAATGCGTTTAAACGCGATCGCATTCGTATTTTCGAGCCTATGACTCATGGTTTCCCCCTCACTATTTTGCTGATTGATGATTGCGCTCAAGAGCGGATGGAAATTTGTCGCTGTTTGCAGTCAAAATCGCTGTGCGATTATCGGATTTTCGAGTTTGGCACAGCGACAGAGGCCATGAAATGGTGTCAGCAGGAAATACCAGATGCGATCGTGCTGGATTTTTTGTTGCCTGATGGCAATGGGTTAAAATTTCTTCAAGAATTTAGGAAACAATTTAGCACTGACCAATCCGCCATCGTTTTGCTGACCGCAGAAGAAAATGAACTCATGGCCGCCCGTGCCATGAAAAGCGGTGCCCAGGATTATTTAATTAAAGGCAAGCTTACCCCTGAAGCCGTGCAACAATCAATCGATCGCGCAGTTGCACCGATTCGTCTTAGGCGGCAACTAGAACAAAGTCAAGAACAACAACAACTCATTGCCACCATCGCTTTGCGGATTCGTCAGTCGCTCAACCTCCAAGAAATTTTGGCTGCAACTGCAACACAAGTGCGGCAATTTCTGGCGGCAGACCGGGTGCTGGTTTATCAATTCTATCCAGATATGAGTGGTACTATTGTCGCAGAGTCAGTACTTGATGGTTGGACAGTGGCTTTGGGGAAGCAAATTCGCGACATCTGCTTTCAAAAGCAAGCCAAAAGCGAATATGGCCAAGGGAAAAAACGGGCAATAGACGATATTTATCGGGTAGGCTTAACCAATTGTCATCTGCATCTTTTGGAACAATTTGAAGTTAAAGCCAATCTGGTGGTGCCGATTTTGGTGGCAGGGGAATTATGGGGATTATTAATTGCCCACCAATGTTCGGCATCTCGTGACTGGGAATCGGTGGAACTTTCGTTATTAGATCGACTTGCCGTGCAAATAGCGATCGCCATTCAACAAGCAACTGCTTACGAACAGCTACAGGCAGAATTAGCAGAACGCAAACAAGCACAAGCCGCTTTTCTCCAAAGTGAAGCTCGTTTTGCAGCATTCATGAATAATAGTCCTACAGCTTCCTGGATTACCGATGAAAACGGCCGCATACTATATTTGAGCCAGACTTATCTTTGCACCTTTCAAATTCCAACTCAAAAACTAGAAGATTTGATTGGCAAGACAGTTTTTGAGATTTATCCGGCTGACATTGCTCGGCAGTTTGTGGATAGTATTCGCCAGGTTGCACAGACTCAGCAGACTATTGAAGTCATTGAACAAGCTCCCAGGCCAGACGGCACAATAGGCTATTTTTTAGTTTACAAATTCCCACTTGAGGGAACTGTCGGGGAATGCCTAGTGGGGGGAGTTGCAGTTGATATTACCGAACGAGTGCTTGCACAACAGGGATTGCAACAACTCAATCAACAACTCGAAACCAGAGTCGAACAGCGCACAGCAGCTTTACGTGAAAGCGAAGAACGCTTTCGCAAAACCCAAGCCCATCTGCTGGCGGCACAACGAATTGCCAATTTGGGCAGCTGGGAATTAGACTTACAAACCCAAGAAATCATCTGGTCGCCGGAGGTGTTTGAGATTTTTGGACGCGATCCTGCCTCTGGTACGCCAACCTACGAGGAATTCCGTCAGCTAATGCATTTAGGTGCCCGGACTCGTCACGATATTTTAGTGCAGCAGGCGATCGAACAAGGACGATCCTATGAAATAGAATATTGCTCAAATCGCTCGGATGGGACATTGCTTTATTTATTTTCCAGAGCTGAAGCGATATTTGATGCCAATGGTAAACCAGTGTGCTTGGTGGGCACCATCTTAGATATTACCGAGCGCAAACAAGTAGAAGCAGCTCTTAGAGACAGCGAACGCCGTTATGCAACCTTGACAGAAGCCGCTCCCGTGGCAATTTTCCGGCTCGATCCCGCTGGTCAATGTATTTATGTCAACGATCGCTGGAGCGAGATGACAGGTAAACCAACACAGGCAGCATTAGGAACTGGCTGGTTAAATATAATACTTCCAGAAGACCGCGAACGCCTGGAGTTAGCATGGTCTCAAAGATTTTGGCAAACAGGACTATACCGCAACGAAGCCAGATATCTGCAACCGAATGGTACTATCACTTGGTTCTACATCCAAGTGCTGCCCGAAACTAACCCCTTTGGCATCGTTATTGGCTACATTGGCACCCTCACGGATATTACCGAACGCAAACAAGCAGAGTCAGCCTTGCAAGAGAGCGAACGCCGCTATGCCACCTTGACAGAAGCCGCTCCAGTAGCCATTTTTCGCCTTGATGCTGTTGGTCAATGCATCTATGTCAACGATCGCTGGAGCCAGATGACTCTGAGGCCAACACAATCGGCATTGGGGATGGGGTGGTTAGAAGTGCTACATCCAGAAGATCGTCAGCGCCTGGGTTGGGAATGGTCGCTGAAATTTCAGCAAGGACGTGTTAACCCCACAGAATTCTATGAAAGCGAGGGCAGACACGTGCGGCCCGATGGAAGTATCAATTGGTTTTATGTCCAGGTGCTACCTGAAATCAACGGCAGTAATGAAATTATTGGTTACGTCGGTACACTTACGGATATCAGCGATCGCAAACGAACTGAAGAACAACTGCATCACCTTTCCGAAAGGCTGACTCTGGCAATCAGTTCTGGAGGGTTCGGCATTTGGGAATATGATTTCGCCCAAAACAAACAAATTTGGGATGAGCGAATGTACGAACTTTACGGATTGAGTAGTAGCGATTTTAACAGTTCTTTTGATGCCTGGTTAAACTGCATCCACCCAGACGACCGCCATTATATGCTCGAAGCCATTGAGCAAGTTCTCCAAGGAAAACAAGAATATAATGTCGAGTTCCGTATCGTTCAACCCAATGGAAAAATTCGTTTCCTCAAAGGTTACGGTATTATCAAGCGTAACCAGCAGGGCGAACCTGTGTGGATGATTGGGGTTAACTTTGATATTAGCGATCGTAAACAAGCAGAACAGGAACTCATTCGCAACAGGGATTTGCTAGAAGCAATTTTTAACGAATCTGCCGATGCCATTTTTCTTGTCGATCCCCAAACGCTGCTGACTCTAGATTGTAATCGGCAAGCGGTGGAACTGTTTGAGGCAGCTGACAAAGCCCAATTGATTAACATTGATGGCCAGACACTCCAGCACCGTCCCTTTTCTGATAGCGAAATCGCTGCCATTGTCGCAGAAATCGAATCGAAAGGTGTCTGGAGTCTGGAAATTGAATATGTGACTCTTCGGGGCAAGATTTTTTGGGGGAACATTGCAGCCAAGCCGATTACTGTCGCCGGACGCACCATAAATTTAATCCGGCTAACTGATATTAGCGATCGCAAACAGGCACAAGAAGCACTGGCGAAATATGCCCGTGAAGTCGAAGATTTATACAATAATGCTCCCTGTGGCTACCATTCCCTGGATAGCGAAGGCCGATTTATCAAGGTAAACGAGACAGAACTGCAATTGTTGGGCTACACCCGCGAAGAAATGATTGGCAAACCCCTAGTGAATTTTTTCACAGAAGCCAGTTGCTTGGCCTTCTGGGTCAACTATAACCGCTTTCAAGAGCGAGGCTGGGTAAAAGATTTGGAGTATGAAATGGTTTGTAAAGATGGCAGAATTTTGCCAGTGCTGATTAGTGCCACTGCTGTCAAAGATACCGATGGCAGATATCTCTACAACCGCGCCACCCTATTTGATATTAGCGATCGCAAACAAGCCGAGCAAGAACTAGAAGAATCGCGCAAAATGCTGCAAACGGTACTGGACACATTTCCCCAACGTGTCTTCTGGAAAGACCGCCAATCGCGGTTTCTCGGCTGCAATCCGGCATTTGCTCGCGATTCTCAAATAGACCCCAATGACATCATCGGCAAAACTGACTTTGAGTTACCTTGGGCAAAGTGGGCACACCTTTACTGTGCCGATGACGCCAAAGTTATGAATACTAGAATCCCCAAACTAGGCTACGAGGAGCCATTGGAAGGGCCGAATGGGGAGGATCTCTGGGTGCGAACAAATAAAGTTCCCCTGACCAACAGTACAGGGGACGTGATTGGTATCTTGGTATCTCACGAAGACATTACAGATCGCAAACAAGCCGAAGCCCAACTGCGACAAACCAACGAGCAACTTGCCAACGCCAACGTCGAACTAGCTCGCGCCACTCGCCTCAAAGACGAATTTTTGGCAAACATGAGCCACGAACTGCGAACCCCACTGAATGCGATTTTAGGTATGTCAGAAGGCATTGCAGAAGGCGTGTTCGGTTCGATTAACGAACGGCAAACAAAAGCGATCGCCACCATCGAGCGCAGTGGCAGACATTTGCTAGAACTGATTAACGACATCTTAGACTTGTCGAAAATCGAATCTGGCAAACTGGAATTACAGCCCAGTGATGTGCCAGTGAAAACCTTGTGTGATGCCAGCCTCGCCTTCGTCAAACACATGGCACTGAAAAAGAATATTCGCCTGAATACTCACATCGCCACCAATTTCAGCACTATTCAAGTAGACGATCGCCGTTTACGTCAAGTACTAATCAACCTACTCAGCAACGCCATCAAATTCACACCAGAACAAGGGTCTGTGTCTCTAAAAGTGTGGCTGGAAGAGGCAGGGGGAGCAGGGGAAGCAGGGGAAGCAGGGGGAGCAGGGGAAGTAAATTCTCCCTTGTCTCCCCCATCCCCCCATCCCCCCATCTCCCCCATCCCCCCATCCCTCCTCTGCTTCTCTGTCACTGATACCGGCATCGGCATTGCTGCCGAGGATATTGGCAAGTTGTTTCAGCCTTTTATCCAGCTTGACAGTAGCCTGAATCGTCAGTACAGCGGCACAGGTTTAGGACTAGCACTAGTACAACGGATTGCTGTTCTACATGGAGGAACAGTTTCGGTTAGCAGTGAAGTTGGGGTGGGTAGTTGTTTTACATTGCGGATTCCCTACCGCACCAGCGATGGTGTTTCTACAACAGTTGGGAAAAATCCATTGCTCAGTTATCAGTTTCCTGCCGAAAATGCTCAGGTTCTAGTAATTGAAGACTCAGTTCCGGCGTCTGAGCAAATTACTCGCTACTTGAGCGAAATGAAAATGCAATCTGTTGTCTATTCAAAAGGTGAAGGAGCTATAGATCGAGTCGTAAACCTGAAGCCAGCTTCGATCGTCTTGGATTTACAATTGCCTGATGTATCGGGTTGGGACATACTCGCTCAACTCAAGGCAAACCCACAAACCAAAGAAATTCCTATTATCATCACTTCTGTGGTAGACGAAAGCAGCAAAGGATTTGCTTATGGAGCTGCTGAGTATTTAGTTAAACCAATTACTCGCGCTCAGTTTCGGGCAACTTTAGAAAAACTGCAATATCCTAGCCGTTCTAATTTTGCCGCTCCCATCGTACCGTCAGCAATGGAATTTCCCGTAATTTTACTGGCAGAAGACAATCAAGCAAACATTGATACAATGTCTGGCTATCTTGAAAGTCGAGGATATCGTTTAATTCTGGCAAATAATGGACAACAAGCCATTGAATTGACTACAACTCAAAAACCTAACTTAATTATTATGGACATTCAAATGCCCGAAATAGACGGGCTAGAAGCGATACGCCGCATCCGTGACGATCGCCAATTTACCGATGTGCCAATTATTGCCCTCACAGCCCTAGCCATGCCCGGCGATCGCGAAAGTTGTTTAGCAGCCGGAGCCAACGAATATTTAACTAAACCGGTCAAACTTAAACACCTTGCTGCCTTAATTCAACAACTTTTAGGAAAATAGTGGAAATTATTGATGGATACTCAATCTTCTATTTTAGTAATTGATGATGAACCAGATAATTTTGATGTTATTGAAACATTACTAGATGGGGAAGGATATCAATTACACTATGCTCCTAGCGGTCAACAAGCCCTGACTCGCCTCAATAGTTTTCAGCCCGATGTGATTTTGCTGGATGTTATGATGCCCGATCTCGATGGTCTGGAAATATGTCGGCGCATCAAAGCCGATGTCCAATGGCAAACAGTTCCCATCGTCATGGTAACAGCGTTAACTGCTAAAGAAGATCTGGCTCGGTGTTTAGGTGCAGGTGCAGATGACTTCATTAGTAAGCCCATTAACAGTTTAGAGTTACGAGCTAGGGTGAATTCGATGTTGCGGATTAAGCAACAGTACGATAACCTGCAAGCTTTACTCAAACTGCGAGAAGATATGGTCAACACCATCGTCCACGATCTGCGAAATCCCCTCACCAGTATTATCTTATCAACTGAGATTCTACGATTTCCGGGCTTATCTTTTCAAAAGCAACAGCAGAAGATCGAACAAATTGCGATCGCCAGTCAACAGTTACAATCGTTGATTAATAGTTTGCTAATCATGGCAAAATTAGAATCCGGTAAAATGATTCTCAATTATACAGAAGTAGACCTTTGTGGGCTGTGTATTTCAGCCTTAGCGGATGTTGAAGCGATGGCAGATCAAAAAAATCTCACTCTCATCAGTGAATTACCCAAACCAGGCAGTACCGTAAAAGTAGATGCAGCTATCCTTCGCCGAGTTTTAGATAATCTGCTCTCCAATGCCATTAAGTTTTCACCTTCCAACTCTCAAGTCATCTTGCGGGCAGAACATTTAGCAACAGGAGGCGCAAAAATCCAAGTTGCTGATTCCGGTTCGGGAATTCCTCAAAGCCTGCGGCAAAGCATTTTTGAAAAGTATGAAATTGGAACTCTTAACCCAGAAGTTTCACAAATCGGATTGGGATTGGCTTTCTGCAAAATGGCGATCGACGCACATCATGGCATAATTACTGTTGAAGATAACTATCCCAAAGGTAGCACTTTTACAGTCCTGCTTTAAATCGGGCAAGAGTTTTATCGTTTATTTTATACTTTTTTATTCATTTATTTCAGTAATTACCGATTTCCATTAAATCTGCCGCAGTACTTGGCGAATAACATCTGATGGCACTTCATCAGTAATTGTCACTACACCAATTTGCGTTGGCAAAATAAACCGCACTTTCCCATCTTTGACTTTTTTATCTAATTGCAAGGCTTCAATAATTGCTTCAATATCCACCCCATCTGGTAACTGAGTCGGTAAACCAGCTTTTTGAATTAAAGCATTTTGACGTTCGGTGTCTTCCTTTTGCCACATTCCCAGTTCCACAGCAATTTGCCCAGCCGCTACCATCCCGATCGCCACTGCTTCGCCGTGATTCACTAGCCGATAACCAGTCAAACTTTCCACTGCATGACCGATGGTATGTCCATAGTTGAGAATCGCCCTTAATCCACCTTCTTTTTCGTCTTTGCTAACAACATCAGCTTTTGCTTGACAAGAGCGCGTTAATATGCTATTTACCAATTCCGGTTTAACATAGCGGAGTTGGTCGAGGCGTTTACTTGCTTCCATCTCGGCAAACAATTCGGCATCCCAAATCACACCGTATTTTATCACTTCTGCCATCCCTGCTCGAAACTCCCGCATCGGCAGAGTTTTCAAAATTTCTGGATCGATCGAAACCAAGCGCGGTTGATGAAATGCCCCAATTAAATTTTTCCCCTGGGGATGATTAACGCCAGTTTTGCCCCCAATTGCCGAATCTACCATTGCCAACAGAGAGGTAGGCACTTGCACAACATTAATGCCCCGCAGCCAAGTTGCAGCAGCAAAACCTGTCATATCACCAATCACGCCTCCTCCCAAAGCCACCATAGTCGAAGAACGTTCTAGACGGTTTTCCAAGGCGACATCGTAGAGTTTTTGGATAGAGTTGAGGGTTTTATAGCGTTCCCCAGGTGGTAGGGTGCAGCTAGCAACATCAAACCCCGCAGATGTCAGCGATGCAATGGCTCTTTCGCCAAAATGTTTAAAAATCGTCGGATTAGAAACCAGTAGTACCTTCTTGCCTAGCTTCAAATTGGCCATGTGTTGGCCGAGTCGATCTAGGCTTGAAGGTGCGATCGCAATCTCATAAGACTGCCCTGGTAAATTTACATTAATTACAGAAGTCATTACCCAACCCCAAACAAGCGCCCGTGGGGTGTATTCTATCGCAATGTTGGGCATAGGGCATAGGGCATAGGAGCAGAGGGGCAGGGGAAGCAGGGGAAGCAGGGGAAAAGGTTAAAGGGAAAAGGAATAAATTTAATCTTTCCTCTTTTCCCCGGTTGGTGAGCTTGTCGAACCATACCCCTTTCCCTTTACCAATGCCCAATACTTCTGGAGCGAGAGGCTGCGCCAACGACTTCTCTAGGAGACGCTACGCGTAGCTTGCTTCCCCGGAGGAGTACGCTCACTCCAAGTGCCCAATGCCCAATGCCCAATATCCAACATCTAATGATTCAATAGATTTAGGAAGTATTGTGGAGAAAAGTAAATGTTTGCAATTGTAGCTTACATTGGGTTCTTGGGTTTATTCTTTGGTATAGCTCTCGGTCTGTTTTTCGGTCTGCGGACTGCCAAGATAATTTAATCGAGAGACACATTTAACCTGTCAATCCATGAGGGCATGGGGCATGGGGCATTGGGCATGGGGAAACGGGAAAGGGGTAAGGGGAAAGATTAAATTTATTCCTTTTCCCTTTAACCTTTAACCTTTTCCCCTACTCCCCATCTCCCCATCTCCCCATCTCCCCTGCCCCTCTTATTTAACCCACGACGACAGCTGGACTTGAGATTTTCTCCTGTCTTTGGGAAGGCGGACGCATTTGTAAACCGAGTAAATTCAGCATTTGGCGATCGCTATCATAATCTGGACAGGGAGTTGTTACCGTCAGCATTTTGTTATCATCGCTGGAGAAGATAGAATTGGCTCCAGCCATAAAACACAAAGCTTGCTCGACTTGAGAAAGTCTCGCCCTACCAGCACTCAGACGCACATCGGAACCTGGCATGACAATTCTGGCTGTGGCAATCATCCGCACAACATCCCAAATGGGGACATCAGGCTGATTTTCTAAGGGTGTGCCTGGTACTTGGGAGAGAATATTAATTGGCACGGACTCTGGATGCGGTTGTAAATTTGCTAGAGTTTGCAACATACCAATGCGGTCATCGGGAGTTTCGCCCAAACCCAGGATACCGCCGGAACATACAGTTACATTTGTTTGCCGGACATTTTCAATTGTGTTGAGGCGATCGCCATAAGTTCTTGTGGTAATAATTGTGCTGTAATATTCTTCGGAAGTATCCAAATTATGGTTATAGGCGTAAAGTCCTGCTTCTTCTAATCGCTTGGCTTGATTTGGTGTCAACATTCCCAAAGTGCAGCATACTTCCAAACCCATTGCCGTCACATCCTTGACCATTTCCAGGACTTCCTCAAATTGTGAGTTATCCCGCACCTGACGCCAAGCAGCACCCATGCAGATGCGACTAACACCAGTTTCTTTCGCTTTTTGGGCAATACTAACTACGGTTTCCTTTTCTAGGAGTGCTTGCGGCTTTACCTCTGTTTGATAGCGCGAAGATTGGGCACAGTAGCTACAATCTTCTGGGCAACCTCCGGTTTTAATAGATATCAGCTTACAAACTTGGATTTTTGTTGGGTCATGATATTGGCGATGCACGCTAGCAGCTTGATAAATCAGCTCTAGCAAAGGCGTGTTATATATCGCCCTAATCTCTAATTCCTGCCAATCGTAGCGTATTCCCGACATCACTATCCTTCTTGTAGACTAAGTTGATCGAGAGCTGTCTAGGAATTGAATTTTCTCTGGTACAGCTTTTGGGTAAAGGAATTTTATTGAAGTTCTGAATTACCCATTAGCTTTCAATCCTTCGGCTCTAGATGTTTAGACATCAGCTTACCAAGATTTTGCTTGAATGGCAGATTCTGAGCATAAATACTTAAGTAGGTTGTCATGGGGAGGGGGCAGGGGAGGCAGAGGAGAATAATTAATAAAGCCCAATTAATGATTATTGATTAATGACTAAGTTTGCCAATCTAACTGCTTCTGAGCCGCAGATATGAGAGAATTTACAACAATCTAGAGAATTTGCTGGGAAAATAGCCGTAGATTAAGTAGCGTATGAAATTAGAACTGCCATTAATTAGAAGCGATCGCCTGTTATTGCGATCGCCTATTCAAGAGGATATACCCCAAATTATTAAATACTTTACTGAGAACAAAACCTATTTGACCCCATTCTACCCTCTTTGGGCTGATGGTTTTTTCACTGAAGAATATTGGCACTATCAAATAGAGAACAACTTTTTGGAATTTGTCAACGATCAGTCCTTAAAGCTATTTATTTTTACAAAAAAAAATCCAACTGTAATTATTGGGACTATCAATTTTAGCAATTTTGTTCGAGGAGTCGCTCATTTTTGTTACGTGGGATATAGCCTTGCGGAAACAAAGCAAGGTAAAGGATATATGACAGAAGGGCTACAAATAGCGACTCAATATGTCTTTCAAGAATTAAATCTTCACCGCATCATGGCTAATTATATGCCTCACAATCGACGCAGCGGCAATGTTCTCAAAAGGCTCGGTTTTGTCATTGAAGGATATGCTAAAGACTATTTATTAATCAATGGACAGTGGGAAGATCATATTTTAACAAGTTTGATCAATCCCAATTGGCAAGTATCCAAATCTTAAAATAATTCGTAATTGAGAATATATTGATGCTAATGCTGAAGCGAGAGGTAGTATTAAGAGAAAGAAGGAATTAAGTTTTCTTTGTAAGAGGATGTTTGAAAAATCTTCTTGTCGGTAGCAAAAAGTTCTAGATCCCCCTAAATCCCCCTTATAAAGGGGGACTTTGATTCTAGTTCCCCCCTTTTTAAGGGGTGTAGTGGGGGGATCTAAAAGTGTCTAAAATCACAAAGGAACACTTTTCAAACAACCTCTAATGACCGAAAACAAAAAGCATACAGAGCAACTAAATTGATTTATGGGTGTCTTTAATTTTGAATTTTGAATTTTGAATTGGAGCGAAGCGACGTGACTCTGGCCCAAACCCCAAACAACAAAAATTCTAGCAATCCTTTTCTCTGCCTTAACTACGAAAGCGCCTTTGAATCTTTAGGCGATGACTACTATGATGAGGTTGCAGCCGAAGAATTTCCCGAACACATCTTGCGTTGGCGTAACGATGCACTGTTACCGCGTTTAGGCCTGGAACCCCAAGTAGTCAAAGATGAAGATTTCATCACAGCTTTTGGCAAATTCGAGGGGCGCAAACCCTTTTTGGCAATGCGTTACCACGGCTATCAATTTGGTGAATATAACTCATTATTGGGTGATGGAAGAGGCTTTCTCTACGGACAAGTACGCGGTACTGATGAAGAATTATACGATTTTGGCACAAAAGGTTCTGGAAGAACGCCTTACTCCCGTGGTGGCGACGGTTTACTGACGCTTAAAGGTGGAGTGCGGGAAGTTCTTGCTGCGGAAGCACTACACCACTTGGGTGTACGTACTTCGCGGTGTCTCACCATGATTGAAACAGGTTTATCACTGTGGCGGGGGGATGAACCTTCACCGACTCGTTCGTCTGTAATGGTGAGGATGAGCAATTCTCATATTCGCTTTGGGACTTTTGAGCGCCTACACTACTTACAGCGTCCAGATTTAACTCAGAAGCTATTAGACCACGTAATTAAGGAATATTATCAAGACTTGGACGCCCAAGAAAATAAATATGCCTTGTTTTACGCCGAATTAGTTAAAAGAATTGCAGAATTAGCAGCCCAGTGGATGGCTGCTGGTTTTTGTCATGCAGTTCTTAATACTGACAATATGTCGATTACGGGAGAGAGTTTTGATTATGGCCCTTATGCATTTATTCCTAACTATAATCCATACTTTATAGCTGCATATTTTGATTATTATGGACGTTATTGTTACATTAATCAACCAACCGTTTGCCAGTTGAACCTAGAAATGCTCCAGGAACCTTTAAAGGCGATTATTGAGAAAGACGATTTGAATTTTGGATTGGCGAATTTTAATGAGTATTATCAAACAGAATACACTTCTTTGATGCTGAAAAAGTTGGGTTTTGTAGAGTTGCGACATCCACAGGCAAAAGAACTTTTGAATTTAACGATTGAATTTTTAGCCAATAGCAAAGTTGGTTATCACGAGTTTTTTTATGAGATGGCTCGCACCTTTTCAGCTAAATGGCGAGATGAACCAGGCTTTGTGATGAATAGTTCTGATATTGTCCCAGTACCAGGAGCATCACCAATTTTCGATGATTGGTGTATATTGTACCATAAAATATTGAATGATTTAGATAGCGATCGCCTAGATACAATTGCCCAAACTCTCGCTTTTTATAATCCCAAAACAGCATTGTTAAGACCTGTAATCGAATCGATTTGGGAAGCAATTTTTCAAGAAGATAACTGGCAACCTTTTTATGATTTGGTTAAACAAATTCAATCTCGGCAATAATTAGAAATGGGCGTGGTGAGTGTTGACCGAAGAGGCTCTTGATACTGAGTTGCGTTCAAAAATATTAGTTTTGGAAGGCAGGGGGGCAGGGGAGCAGAGGAGCAGAGGAGATAGAGGTAGAAATACTACGTATGATTGCAACTTGGTATGAGTAGGGAGCAGGGGGAAAGGTTGTGGAATTCCCCTGCCGTTGGGTTTCAAGCCCCTTCATTTATGGATGGGGTTTTCACCCTTGTCCCCATCTCCGTCATCGCTCTTTGCATCTCCATAAAATTGGACATAGCGGCCCTTTCTGGCTAATAATTCTTCATGGGTTCCTGATTCGATAATTTCTCCTTGTTCGAGAACTAAAATCCGATCGCACTTTTTAACTGTTGATAAACGATGGGCAATAATAAACACTGTCCGGTTTTCTATCAATCTTTCTAAGGCTTCCCGCACCAAAGCTTCTGACTCGGAATCTAATGCAGATGTGGCTTCATTGAGGATCAAAATTTTTGGGTTGAGGTGAACAATACGAGCGATGGCAATTCTTTGTCTTTGCCCTAGTGATAAGTTTACTCCACCTTCGCCTACCCAAGTACGATAACCTTCTGGTAATTCGCTAATAAATTCATGGGCGTTAGCGATTTTTGCTGCTGCTGTTACTTCTTGCATATCAAAAAAGCCTTGCCCAAAAGCGATATTCTGGGCAATTGTTCCAGAAAACATGATGGTTTGTTGGGGAAGAATGCCAATTTGTCGCCGCAGACTATTTAACTTGACATCCCGAATATCAACACCGTCAATTAAGATTCGACCAACTTTGGGATCGTAGAAACGAGGTAAGAGATTTACAAATGTAGTTTTACTAGCAGCAGAAGTTCCTACAATAGCGATCGCTTCACCCGGTGATACCAAAAAACTGATATCCTTTAATAGACGTTCGCCTGGTTGATAGCCAAAAGAAACATGACGATATTCTACTTGCCCTTCGATGGGAGGTAAAGCGATCGCATTTGGCTTTTCGATGACTGTCGGTTTAATTGCCATCAACTCAAAAACCCGGCTAATAGATGCTTTACCCTGCTCAAATTGATTGTAGTTTTTAGTAATGTAACTGATGGGATCGATTAACAGCACCCCCGCCGCTATATAACTAAAAAAATTAGCTATTGTCAAATTGTCTTGGGAAATTTGCCACGCCCCCGCTATCAATAAAGATAAGACAATTGAGGTTTCTAAAAATCCCACAATGGGAATTTTCATTGCTTTGAAGCGTTGGGCTGAATATTTTGCTTTCAGACTGCGTTCTGCTTCAGAACCAGAACGGGCAATTTCATAATTTTCCGCCGCAAAAGCTTGTACCAAACGGATACCGTTAAAAATTTCCGAGATAATAGCAGATAAACCAGACGCGCGATTTTGGTTTTTTAAAGAATTCTTGCCTAACTGTTTGCCAAACCAGCTGATTAAAATAGCGATTAGCGGTGCAACTATCACCGCTACTAGTGTCAATTGCCAATTCAAATAAATCATGTAAATCGGAATTGCCACCAGCAGCAAAATACAGGGAATAAACTCGTGAAATATTTTATTTACCACTTCACCAACTCGGTCAACATCTTCAATGAGGCGGTAAGATAAATCAACTGTTTTTGTCGTTTCAAAATAGCTGAGATTTAGCTTTTGGAGATGCGAGTATAATTGCTGGCGGAGATTAAAAGCAACTTTTAAAGCAGCTTTCGCCATGTACATTTCTTGTATAGACTGGAACAAGGCTCTTACAAGAAAGATTAAGGCATAAATCCCAGTTACTTGGACGATCGCTACTACATTACCTTGTCCGAAGGGAATTGCCAATTTCCCGGCAAGATTAATTAACACTAATGTTGCTAAAACATATCCGAAAATGCCAAGAAATCCCTTAGTGATGGTTCGCCACTGGGGTCGGATATAAGGTAGCAGTAGCCAATAGTTATAACGCTTTTTCAAACTCTAACGTCCAGAAGAATAGGGCATTGGCCAAACAGGAGGTGTGGAAGGTGTGGGAGGTGTGGGAGGTGTGGGAGGTGTGGGAGGATGGTGAAGAAATCTTTCCCCCCTCTCTCCCCTCTCTCCCCTCTCTCCCCACACTCCCCACACTCCCCACACTCCCCACACTCCCCACACTCCCCACACTCCCCCATCTTCCCTCTCTCCCCACACTCCCCACACTTCCTTGTCTCCTCTGCTCCCCAGACTCCTCAATGCCCTTATCTATTTCTGTTCGACTTCCCACCGAAATAGCCGTGGCAATTGTGATACATCTATAACGTAATTGATAATCCACAGCACCAGTTGAAAAATTAATAAATATCGCACCCATAGCAACTTGGTTTCAGAACCTAAAATAGTTATACCCTCATATAACTGCCAGAAACGGTACGGTAAGTATATGTAAGGAACCATAACCCATACTACATTTTGCAACTCTCTCAGGGCAACTCTCTCGGAAATGATTTGCAACCCTAATACGATAAAATACCAACCAAGTACAGTTAAAACAGTGCGATCGCTCCACCATACACCCCACAATAACATCACTACTAATGGCAGTAGTATTCCAAATACTTGCACTGAACCAAACCAAATTTTATACCAACTGGGAAACGGTAAAGGCAAAGTGTAGGTTTTGGTGTTTTTCCAGCCCCAGTTGACAACCACAATAAAAAGTGTGGCAATGACGAAAAAAATCAGGTTTTCTAGAAATAGGTAGATGTTGATGTTTAAGGAAGTCATAAAATTTTGCCAGTAGTTTAAAAACTCAAACCGCTTTATTCTTTAATTCTGACTTCTGACTCCTGTTAGCGCAGCGGGACGTAGCCCATTCTAAATTCTTAAATAAGATTTTCAACCTTTATTTGCTCTATTTTCTTGTATGACATGAATGACTGATGGCACTAAAGAAATAACAATAATTAATCCAATAATTGGTAATAAATACTTATCTACTTGTTCGGGCGGTAAAGATTTTCCTAAGAAAAATCCTAACAAAGTGATGCCGAAAGTCCAAATAAAACCGCCAATTAAGTTATAAGACATAAATGTGCGGTAATGCATAGCACCGATACCCGCTACAATTGGCGCAAAAGTCCGTACAATTGGTAAAAAACGTGCTAAAACAATCGTTTTCTTGCCGTGTTGTTCGTAAAAATTTTGGGTTTTAACAATGTGTTTTTTATGAAATAACCACGAATCTTCCTTCTGAAATAGTCTTCTGCCAAATTTATGCCCAGTAAAATAGCCAACATTGTCACCCAAGACTGCACAAACAAATGCACCAAAAATCAGAACCCAAATGTTGAGTAAATTTTGAGATGCAATAAATCCAGCAGTGAATAACAAACTATCTCCAGGGAGAAAAAAACCAATTAATAAGCCAGATTCAGCAAAGACAATTGCCCACACCCCAAAGTAACCAAGTGATTTAATCAGTTGTGGTAAATCCAAATGCATAAAATTTCTCAGCTTTGAATAGATATATCCAGAACATCTTAACGTTGTGCAATTTTCTTGAATAAAAAGTAATATTAAATTTATGTAAAGTTCTTTTGTTATTTTTCAAGTCAATATCGGCTCAAGGGTGCAGGATGCAAAGATATCTGAAAGTATTAAGATTATTTTGGGGTGCAGCGATCGCATCTGAGTTAGAGTATCGCATCAACTTTGTTATAGCTACCCTCAGCAGCTTAGGGAATCTTATCGGTAGCTTGTTTGGACTATTCTTGTTTTACCGCACCGGCTACACTTTTGCTGGCTGGTCATGGGAAGCAGCTTTAGTAGTTCTAGGAATTTTTACTTTATTGCAAGGGTTTTCCGCCACTTTTCTCGCGCCGAACTTAAATCGCATTGTCCGCCACGTGCAAGAAGGCACTCTTGACTTTATATTATTGAAACCTATTCGCAGTCAGTTTTGGCTTTCCACCCACACCATTTCGCCCTGGGGAGTACCAGATTTAATCTTTGGCTGCATTATCATTGGCTACGCAGGTCAACGCCTGGGTGTAGGAATAGATAAGTATTTACTCAGTGTAGTGCCGTTGTTGTTTGGCTTGGTAATTCTATACAGCTTGTGGTTTATACTTGGGTCTATGACTATTTGGTTCGTTAAAATATACAATGTTACTGAAGTTTTGCGTAGTTTATTAGAAGCAGGAAGATATCCAATTACAGCTTTTCCAACTGTTTACCGCTTTTTCTTCACTTTTGTAGTCCCAGTCACTTTTTTAACAACTATACCAGCCCAAGCGATGCTAGGGCGAGGTGAAATTAGCTGGTTGATAGGTGCAGGAGGATTGGCAGTGGCGTTATTTTTAGTTTCTACTTGGTTTTGGCGGTTTGCGCTGCGGTTTTATACCAGTGCTTCTAGTTAGAGTAGAGCGATCGCTCCTGCCTCTACTGATTATTACTGAAATATTACGAGTTTTTGTAAAAATATTGAAGAAATTTCCGGAAATTTACATAGGCGATATGATGTCAATAAGATAAATTACTGAAATATAGTTAACGTCAAATGAGTTCTGAATCTAACATCAAGCTAACGATCGCTCTTACAAATCCAGATTTAGATACAGAGGAGAAAGACAAGGAAGCGCGAAATCTGCTGCGAGAAATTAAAGAGTTAGATGTCGAAAGTGCAGAACTCGTGAAAGTTACAGCAATACCTGAAGGAGGTAAACCTGTCGCAGGCTTTTTGTGGGGTGTATTGCAAGCTGAGGTGAGCTTAGCTAATTTTAAGAAATTGTTGGGATTTTTGGGCGATCGCTTGGGCAACAAAACCATTGAATTGGAAGTCGAAGCCAACGGCAAGAAACTGAAGGTGAAAGCTAGCAGTCAGGAAGAGTTAAGCGCCGCCATCGAACAAGCGCAAAAGTTCATCGCAGGTAACTAAGAAATCCCAGCAGTAAGGAAGAATAGCGACATGGCGAAAGTAGCACTGCTAATAGGAGTCAGTGAGTATGAGCCTGGTCTTACTCCATTACCAGCAGCGACAAAAGATGTCGAGGCGATGCAGCGAGTTTTACTACATCAAGATATTGGCGGTTTTGAGGATGTAACACTGCTGATAAATCCTCAACAATATGAGATGGGGGAAGCGATCGAGACTTTGTTTGCTAATCGTCAAAAAGATGATCTCGTGCTGCTATTTTTCTCTGGTCATGGCATTAAAGATGAAGAGGGTAGGCTTTACTTTGCTAGTCGCAACACCCGCAAAAATTCACAGGGGAAACTTGTTGAGACAACCGCAGTAGCAGCTAGTTCTGTGCATAAGTTCATGAGTAATAGTCGTTCTAAGCACCAAGTAGTCATTCTCGATTGTTGCTTTAGCGGTGCATTTGCTGAGGGAATGTCAGCTAAAGATGATGATTTTGTGGATGTTAAGAACCAATTGGGTGGAGAAGGGCGAGCCGTTCTCACATCTTCAACTTCGACCCAATATTCCTTTGAACAACAAGGAGCAGACACTTCAACTTACACTCGCTACATAGTTGAGGGGCTAGAGACTGGTGCAGCAGACAGGGATGAAGATGGTTGGATTTCCGTTGATGAATTGCATGAGTATGCCAGCAAGAAAGTACAAGAAGCAGCTCCAGCCATGAAACCGGAGATATATGCCATCAAAGAAGGCTATAAAATAAAACTTGCCAGAGCGCCCATTGATGACCCGAAGCTCAAATATGGTCGAGAAGTTGAATATTGGGTAAGAGACGGTGAGATTTCTAATATTGGTCGTACTGCTTTAGATAAGCGACAAAAGCAGTTAGGACTAGCATCTGAGGAAGCCGTTGCTAAAGAAGCTGAGGTTTTAAAACCTTATCAAGACTACAAAGAAAATTTACAGGAATATCAAAAGGTATTCTTCCAAGCAAGTAAAGGTAAATTTCCTGTTAATGAAAATACTCGTGTTGATTTAAAACGTCTTCAGCAAAATTTAGGACTTAGAGATAAAGATATAGCCTTAATTGAAGCTTCTCAAAAAATTAAGTTCAATCTAGCTCCTCAATCTATAGGAGTGTTAACTATGGGAATTCTTATTGGCGGTGTAACTGTATGGTTTATTAAGCCGGATAAAGAATTTACTCCAGTTACCCCGCCTGAACCAATAGTACTTACCAAAGAATTTGCAGAAGTTCCTAATGTACCTGAAGGAACATTTAAATACGGCGGTAGTACTTCTTGGGCTTTTATCTACCCAAAGCTAGAATCAGAAATTAAAAATGTTTATCCTAAGTTTGACATTAAAATAAGAAAAGACCTAGTATCAGGCTCTGGAACAGGTATCAGGAAATTAATAGAAGGCGGGCAGGATGGACTGGATTTTGCTCTATCATCCCGTGATGTTTCCTCAGACGAGCAAGACAAAGCTAACAGAAAATCTTTTAGTCTTAAAGCAATTCCAATTGCTAAAAGCGGTTTAGCAATAGCTGTTAATCCTCAATTAGCGATCAACGCTCTAACCAATGAACAATTGAGTGAAATCTTCAGTGGTAAGATTGATAACTGGAAACAAGTTAACCCTCTCATCGATATTCCAGTTAAGTTTTATGTGCGTCGTGATAATCAACAAAGTAATGAAGAGTTTAGAATAAGTTTAAAAAATATCGAGTATGGTAAAAACTTTGAATATGTTAAGTCAACTAGTGAAGCAGTCCAAAAAGTCAGTAGAGAACGTGGAGGAATCTTAGTAGGCCCAATCTCCGATGTAGTACCACAGTGTGGAATTAAGACTTTACCTATTATTAACGGGGAGGATAAAACTTTCTATCCATACCAAGAAAAAAAGTTTGTACCACTTACTCAATGTCGCCCTGGCAAGCGTAATCGAGTTAATATCGAAGCGATTTATAGTGATGAATATCCATTACCATTACGTGTTACTTTCTATGTAGTAGTTAAGCAAAATCGTCAAAGAGAACAGCAAGCTGGTGAAGCCTATGCTAATCTACTTTTGACAAAACAAGGTCAAGAGTTGATAAAAAGCGTTCAAGAAACTGGAAGTTTTGGCGAAAATAAATAGGTGCTAATACTTTACTGAAATATTATTACAAAACATCTACTGAACGCATCTAGTTTTTAATTTATAGCAATGGAATCTGTTCTCAAATCTGCTGTGTCCTAACTCGAATGGCAACAGCTATATAAAACATTCTAGTAATTTATTTACATTTTTATCTCGATTGAATATGTAATGTGTTGTTAAATTTTAAAAAAGAGTTGAATTATCGACGTTAAAAGTTTGACTATCTTGATTGTATCTCTATTAATATTGGGATGTTTTAGCTGTAAATAAAAAGCTATAAAAAGCAGAAGAATAATCTAAAGCCAACATATTTAAACCAACCAAAAGGAAGATTAAATCAACTATAATTGGCTTTAGCATATTGAATACAAAACAAAGGGCGTTACGACTTTAGGGTGCGACTAACCCAAGGACATAGAAAATCACAGAGTAAGAGTTTTAGTTTTTACTCTGTGTTTATTTGTTTATACCAAGTGCAAAAAATCAAAATCTCAGTTATAGCAGTTGGCAGGTAAGTTACGATATCAACCGAGCATAAAACCAGGAGACTAAAAGATTTTTAAGCCTATAGCCTGTTGCCTGCTATATAAATTGCTAAATTTCTGCGCCTGGTTTTGCTTCGGCACCCATTGGAGCAACGTAGTCACGGAAAAGAGTAATCTGTTGCTCAAAAGGTAATGCTTGAATTCTGCTAAACAGTGCTTGAGATCCTGAGCTAAGTTGATAATCGCTAGGTACACCAATGATAGTGCCATTATCCATACCTTGAGATAGTAAATACCAAAAAAGTAGCTTTGTAGTATCACCCAAAGAGCCATATTGGCGAGAAATTTGGGTATCAACTTTGTTAATCAAATCACGCTGAATTTGTAATTGTTGTTCTTGGGATAATTCTTGAACTTGATTAAATAAACCTTCAGCAATTTCCGAAGAAGCTGTACTAGCACCAGGGGCAGCTGGAGTAATTGAGTTTCCTATTTCTTCATAAATAAACCAAAACAAACCTAGCTGTTCATCTACATCTAATTGTCGCCAAGCTTCTACATGTTGACGGATAGTTGGATCGCCAGTTTGCGTGTATGTCATCGTTAACTCCAATTGCAATTAATCAGCTTCAGTGTTATTTGCAACCTTATCAAATCTAGATCTGGAGTTTGACCCTACTGAAGACAGATGTATTTGAATCACAAAGATGAGGAATTTAGAAACAAAATATAAATAAATTGGGGGAAGTATAAGCCAATACAGTTCAGTTAAACATTCTCTTTCCTTCTGTCTTCCGTCCTTGGCGGTAGCCTAACGGCGAGTCGCAAAGCCTCTACGATAAATTAGTTGGTCATTTTTGCGTAAGTCCTGCCAAAAAAATCAATAACCAATGTAGAGACGTTGCATTGCAACGTCTCAAGCCATATCGGCCTAAATGGCTAATCATGCTTGGCGATCGCTAATAGCCGAAATAATTTTTGGTATGATATATTACTTAATTTATAAAATAATTTTTCCCTTACATCAGCGATTTTTTGTTGAATAACTAGTAATTTATGAGCTACAAAAATTACATATCTTGCTCTTAAAATTAGGCAAAAGTTAGGTATTTTTTTGGAAAAATAACAATACGATCGTAGAATAAATCATCTCATTTTTTGATACAGTTATAAGTTTTAGATTTTGCCGAAAGCCTCTGAGCGTTTTAGAAACTGCCAAAAGTCGTCAACAACCGGACTGGTGCGGCGATCGAAAATCCACGAACGAGGCTGTTTCTTCCCAGCTAAATAAAACCAAGGAGAAGTTGCATACTTGGAAATGTATAGCACAATCTCGAAATCGAGACTCGCCGCACAAAAGTCAAACGCATCGCTGAACCACAAAACATTCAAGCCATAACTGCGTGCTAGTTCGGCTAGTTGAGAGGCTGCTTGGCAAGTGATGGAGCTGTAAGCTTTGATGTGCAGATGATTGGTAATAATGTAACGCAATCCCCGCTTGTGAAGATGTCCAACCCAACTTTCTGCCCAAAACACCTTAGAGTCAGATATCTGTGTGAATACTCGGCCTGCTACACCTTGGTAACATTCTAAAAAAAACTCTTCACAATCCATTCCAAAAACGCCCACAGCTAAACATTGAGACGGCGGACTTTCCCTGTCTTCCAACAGATAAGTATAGTACTGATATAAACTTTCTATATCCGGTGAAGCATCCTCCATAAAAGCACACCAAGGGACGCGTTCGCCCCATCCTGGTTGAGAAGTGTCCACAACGAACCCAGGAGCCGATACACCCATTTTCAACAGAAAATTATAATAATCTAATGGCAAAGTCAGTGCCGAGACTTGATAGACAAGCTCAGCAAAAGCATCGATCTGTGCTATCGAAGCCCCTTGAATTATCTCTGGAAAGTCTGGGCGGTAGCGGGCGATTAGTTGAATAAAGCCATCAATACTGCGATCGCACATATATTATGTCCTCTTAAAACTTATCATTTAGAGGGCAGGGAGCAGGGGAAAAGTGGCTTTTGGGATTTTTCTAAAGATGCAGTAATCATCTAATTTAGACGAGGATAAACTCACACCTGAAGATGCGATCGCAAAATTTCCTGAATTAGTTGTTCTACAGCCTGTTTACTCAAGCTACCATCTACCCGCACAATTCGTGAAGGATGCGATGTTGCGAGAGTTGCGTATCCTTGCTGAACGCGGCGATGAAAAGCAATTGTCTCTTGTTCAATGCGGTCTAGACTTTGCAGTGCAACGTCTTTACTTTTGCGGGACAGTCCCACCTCGACATCGACATCCAGCCAAATAGTTACGTCGCTTTCTAAGCCACCAGTAGCAATATAGTTGAGTTGATTGATTAAGCCAATGTTCAGACCTCGACCATATCCTTGGTAGGCAATGGTAGAGTCAGTGTAGCGATCGCATAAAATATATTTCCCAGCTGCGAGATTTGGCTTAAGTTCTTGTTCAACGTGTTGGGATCTATCAGCAGCATACAGCAACAGTTCTGTTACTTCAGCAACTGGTTTATCTTCTGACTTTTCTAATAGCAAGCGCCGAAGATCCAAGCCTAACTGCGTTCCTCCTGGTTCGCGAGTTACCACCACTGGATACCCTAGACTTTCCAACCACTGACAACAAAGCTGTATTTGGCTGGTTTTACCGCAGCCTTCCACCCCTTCAAATACAATTAATTTCCCACCCATGCTTTTTGCTGCAACAATAGCGCCGACTGTAAAATCCTAACCTGCAATTGCGATGTCTACGACGGGCTACGCCTACTACTCGACCAACCTAAAAATACTGGGTGGAGGCAGGCAAGAGGGCAGGGGAGCAGGGGAGCAGGGGAGCAGGGGAGATAAATTCCCCTCTGCCCCTCCGCACCTCTGCACCTCTGCTGACCACCATGCAAAGTTGTCTTGGCGGACTACTACGCTCAATCAAGAGGGCGTAGGGGGCGCGGTATTGGGTGTGGGGAAGTTTCAAACAAGGACGCTTTAAAAACACCTTGTTTTCGGTTAACAGCGATGTTTCACTTGTACGCATCTATTACTTATCCCCCTGTTTTTGGGTGAAGTGGAGGCATCGGTATCTTCTTCGCTATGTTAATCTTTATTAGCCTCCGCTTTCGTCGCTAATTCCCTTAGCGTTCTATGCTTATTGAATATCCAAACCATGTCCACCCATCCCACAATCCAAAGCATATACACAGACGGTGCTTGTACCGGTAACCCCGGCCCTGGTGGTTGGGGCGTTGTCGTTTACTTTAGTGATGGCTCAATTCACGAAATGGGCGATGCATCACCTCACACCACTAATAATAAAATGGAGATGCAAGCGGCGATCGCTGCCCTCCAATTTCTGCAAACATCTCAACAAGCTCAACCCATCACCCTCTATACTGATAGCGAATACCTCATTAACTGCGTTACCAAGTGGGTGAAAGGCTGGAAAAACAAAGGCTGGAAAAAGTCAGATGGTAAACCCGTCCAAAACCAAGACCTTTTAGAAACCTTAGATGAACTTAATAGCGAACAAGTAAAATGGCAATATGTCAGAGGGCATTCTGGTAACATAGGGAACGAACGTTGTGATGCGATCGCTCGCACCTATGCCAGTGGCAAAATCCCTTCCTTACAACAATTTTCTCCCACGAATCTTTATAAAAATTTACCTAACACAAGTGAAGCAAATGTAGCAAAAGTAGCTGATTATGACCAAAATTCTAGAATAATTAACCAAAATACACACCAAGTCACTACTTCTGCACCAAAAATAACCGTTATGGAACCATCAACTGGGCCAGCTACGGCCGCAACAGACGAAAAATCGCCAGAAATGAGGGTTTTGCAACTCCGCAATTTGGTCGAAACTCTGCGTATAGCTGACGAAATTTCCGAAAAAGGCTACTTAATTACCAGTTCCGAATTAGCAGATTTAATGGATGTCCACGCCAGTGCTGTTACCAGTAGAGGGGATCAGTGGCGCTGGCGAAATTGGATAGTCTCACGCGTGCGCCGTGAAGGAAACCAAATTCTTTGGGAACTAGAACGCGGAGATAGAGTGGGAGGGGAAGAGGAGTAAGGAGGCAGGGGGCAGGGGAGACAAGGAAGTGTGGGGAGTGTGGGGAGTGTGGGGAGAGAGGGGGGATGGGGGAGTGTGGGGAGTGTGGGGAGAGAGGGGGGAAAGATTTTTTCACCATCCTCCCACACCTCCCACACCTCCCACACCTCCCACACCTCCCACACCTCCCACACCTCCCACACCTCCCACACCTCCCACACCTCCCACACCTCCCACACCTCCCACCCCCCTCTTTGCCCCATGCCCTACCCATCACTATATTTTCTTCCCCGCCATTCGCGTGGGGTGCGGAATGCAGATAAGAAGATTCGTAGCACCGCTAGGGGATCGGCGAAAGGTGAAAGCCAGAATAACCAACTGCCTTTGGCAGTTTGGCGATCGTAGGAAGGTGCGATCGCTAGTAGCATACCAAAGCGGATCGCTAGCAGGAATAAATTCAGACCCAATAAAAGAAGTGAGGGGGTGGGTAGAGACGCGATTAATCGCGTCTGTACTGAGTGCGAGACTAAAAGAGAAATCAACAAGTAGGTCAAGATTATTAAAAGTGGTAAACCTTGGACTGCAAACAGTAGCCACAAATCTCCCCACAGCTGAGGACGAGAAGTTGCATCTTTGAGGTCAAGACTGCGCCCCCATTCCTTCCACGTCTCCATCGCCCCTTCATACATCCGTACTTTTAGTACTTTTGCCCCATCTAAAAAGCCGACTTTATAACCTCGAACAGCAATATTTCGTGCCAAGGTGACATCATCACAAAAAGAACTACTGGCGCTGCTGTAGCCGCCCACAGTCGCTAAAACCGAACGACGACACAAAAAACACTGTCCATTTGCCATTACCCGTTCCGGCTGCTGTGTATTGATACCAGCTGGGTCAAATCGGTAAAGCAAAGTCATCAACAAAGCCGGTTGTAGCCAGCATTCCCCTGGATATTTGAGGATGAATTGAGGTGAAAGGGAAACTAAATCATAACCTTCTGCTTCGGCTGTTTGCATCAAGCCAGCAACCAAACCAGAATGCGGTTGAATATCAGCATCTAGCCCCAGAAACCACTCACTAGCTTCTGAGCTATGTAGAAAACCATTATGTAACGCCCAAGGACGCCCCACCCAACCAGGGGGTAAAGGGTCATCTGTCATCAAGCGAAAGCGCGGATCTTTTTGCTGCATCGCTTTTACCAAATCGGGAGTACCATCACTGGAATTGCTATCTACAACAACAATTTCCCGAACTTCGTAGCTTTGCCGACTCAAACCAGCCAAAAGAGGGCTAATACGAAGCGCCTCATTCAGCGTAGGAACAACAACGCTCACTTTACCCAACAGTTCTGGCGTCGGCTGTTGCGGTTTTATTGGCGGATGGCGTCTTGGCCCCTTTAGCAGACGCGAAAGTAAAATCGCCGTTGCTGGTAATTGGATAGCTAGCAATAACAGGGAAATGGAACTTTCTATCAAGGTATTGTCATTAGTCATTAGTTATTAGTCATTGGGCATTGGGCAAGCAGGAAGTGTGGGAAGTGTGGGAGGAGAGGGAGGTGTGGGAAGTGTGGGAAGTGTGGGAGGTGTGGGAGGATGGTGAAAAAATCTTTCTCCCCTCTCCCTCGTCTTTCCATCTCCCCATCTCCCCATCTCCCCATCTCCCCATTCCCCATCTATCTGGTTATTTCAAAACAACTTTAACGCTTGCTGCTGAGGCTTCTTGAGTTACTGGTTCAATAGCAATTTGAGCGGGTGTGGTTGAACTTCTCAACCACAGCGCCACGGCGGGAACTACGCCTAGTACTGAGCCGAGTAACACAGGGATGAAGAACCCACCTGCTAGGCTGAGTCCGGCTGCGAAGGCAAAGTTACTTAGATAAATTGCTAAGGGAAGATTAAGTTGCGATCGCTGTAATTTTATCGAAGTTTTTCTCCACAATAAACCTGCGATACTCATAAACACTGCACTAGTGCCAAACCAACCTGCATAGTTCTGGTAAGGTGTTCCAAAGAAATCTCCTGGTTGTTCCCAATACCAAAACGGTAGAGAAGATTGACTCATTGCCGGCTCAAGGGCAAAGTCCCAGCAAGTGAACAGCAAGGCACCAACGACTATAGCAGCAATATGGCGTCCCAAACTCGGTTTTTGGGCCACCTGCAAACCACATCTGGCAATTAAGTAAGACGACAACCCAACATAAAACCAAGACAAAGGAATTGTGAAAGGAACTAACCCACCAATTTTGTAACCTAAGCCACTCAAATAACCATAATCGCCAAATGGAAAACCTGTGCTGGTTCCCAGCAATTCACTTCCCAATGAGACAAACATAGCTGGGAGCATAAATGCCAGCCAAGTTCCTAATCCCAGCGTCCGGTAGGCATAAATAGAAACTGCCACTGTTCCGAAGATGATATCAACCACACCGCCGCTAGCCATACTTAATCCTATGGCACTTTCTCCAACCTGGGATAAGTTTAAAATTATTTCGGGATGAGGTAAGACCAGTAGCATCCCTGCTAGTCCAAAAGCCTTTGACAAGATATGAGCAATAAGGCATACGCGCTCAGCAATAACAAGTTGTCTCATAATTATTCCTTAACTAAGATGTGACACGCGGCTACTCAACTGCTAACAGTTTACAAATCTTTATCAATATATTTAACTACTTTGTGCTGTAATTCTCCACAAACTTGTTTGCCTTGCTTGGCAAAAGCATGGCAGGCTATAAGTGAAACTAAGTCTCTAGTGACTCGACTTAGCGATGAAATAACGCTTTAGCCCTGTACTGGCAATATCAACCCATGTCAATTTTGAAAAGAGTTCCTTGGGTGTCCCTAGCGGTAGTGCTGCTTAGCTACAGTACTTTGGGCTGGGTAATATCTGAAACACATCCTCCTATGTTTGTCTGGTCGGCGATCGTAGCCGGTATCTTGCTGTTAATACTAACTTTGACAACTCCTTGGCCAAAGGTGACATATTACTACACTCTTGTCTTTGAATCAAATGTCAGAGCTTTTGGCGTTGCCGTGTTAGCAGCTTTCTTGTTCTTTATTATGCTTGCTTGGTTTAGGATCTTTCTTGATACCTTACTGATTATTTCGGCAACTATATTAGTCAGGATAGACTTTCAAGTAGCCGATATCAACAGGAAACTAGGTTTTTGGAGTGCGTCTATCGCTTCATTGACAGGTTTGGTCTTGGGTATCCTCATCTACAAGTTAGTAAATTCTGAAATTTTACTAAAATTATGAAATAGAGAGTCTCATCATTCCTGAAAACAGCCTTTACACTAAGGTTTAAGATTTAGATTAGACCTCTTGCAATCAATTGCTTTTTGCACTCTTGGGGAAAAGGGAAAAGGTTAAAGGGGAAAGGGACAATACAGAAACTTTTCCCCTTCCCCTTTACCCTTTTCCCGACTTATGCAATAAGTCTATTGTATATTTCACTTTCTTTGAAATATCCTGTAAAATTCCCAACTTCTGATAAAAGTTGGGAATTTTATTGTTCAAAAATCAATGCGTTCAAACAGCAGCACAGACACAAAAAAATCCATGATAAAAATTGACACCCAACTAGTAACAACTGCTTTTGTTGCTGATTCTCCTACTTCTTTTGCTCCTCCCTTAGTAGTTAATCCCCAACTACAGCCAATAACAGCAACTAGTACCCCGAAAATAAACCCTTTGAGTAAAATAATGAACAAATCTGAGGGTTCTAAAAAATCTCTGACTGATTCTAAAAAAATTTCTGGAACAACTTCGTAAAACTGCCATGCGGCAAAAACTCCGCCGATAATGCCCATAACTAAAGCAAAAACTGTCATTAAAGGCACCATCAAACAACAAGCAATTACTCTAGGAAGTACTAAATAATCAATGGGATCGGTTTTGAGCATATAAAGTGCATCAATTTGCTCCGTGACTTGCATCGTACCTATTTCGGCTGCAAAAGCAGAACCTACTTGTCCAGCTATAATACTAGCGGTCAAAATTGGAGCCAATTCTCTGCAAAAAGCCAATGCAAAAGCACCTCCCACAACATCGACCGCACCAAATCGCACTAATTCTCTCGCTGTCTGAATAGTAAAAATCATTCCTGCAAAACCGCCCACAAGCAAAACTGGGGAAATAGAATCCGGCCCAGCGGTCACCATGTGTTGCATAATCTTGCGGTAGTAGGTTTTTCCCTGGAGTAAATGCAGCCAGACTTGACCAAAGAGCAGTATTGCTGCAAAAGAGCGTACAATCCAATATTTTTCAAAATTTGTTTTTGGTTGCAATTGAAAAAGTTTGAAATTTAATAATATTTCCCATAATGTAATGTTAATAATCGTTTATGAACAGGATAAAATATATTATTTTTGTGTTACTATTAATACTCTCGTTTTTAGTAGCATTTCCGGCTTTTGCATCTGTGTGCCGAAATTATAGCGGCCATCGGATTTGTATTCTCAGTATTAATCGCAGTGCTAAAAACTATTGGGAGTACAGGGCGTCTGTAAGTGTAGATGGAGTAAAAACGCCTATTCAGGTCTACAATTGCCGCCAACGAGTTAAGATTCAACAAAATGGAAGTGTTTTACCTTTTGAGCAAAAAAGCGCTGGTGAAATGATATGCAGCTTTTTTAATTCTTCTGGGCGCTAAACACTCGCCAGATAATCAAGACCGTAAAACCTAGATAGGCTAGTACAGTTAACCATTCTTGCCAGCTACCGGATATCTCGTTCATCAGCAAAAGCCAAAAATAAATATTTTTCTAACAGGGAACGGGGAACAGGCTTAAAAGATGTAGTTGCTCTCAAACCTGTTTAATTTTACTTTTTACCGAGCACTGTTTCGGTGAAATTATCAAATACTGTTTTTTTGTAACCCTGCGTCTTCTGCAAACTGTTAGTTGCCTGCTGTATTTTGCTCATCGGGTTGGAGATCAAAATTACTCTAGAAATTTTTTGCTAATTTTCCGGAACCAACAATACTAGACTGGTATTACATATCAGAGCATCGATAATTATACTGAACTTCTATAACTAACCTACGGGGAATATAGCCCCATTATTTCAAAAGCCCGGTTATTAAAACCGGGCTTTTGGTATTTAATACACTCATTTAAAAGGGAACAGGGAACATCTCGTAAGGTCACACATCTAGCTGTGAACCCTAGACAATAGACAAGAGTGCAAAAGTACTTTTTGCACTCTTGGGGAAAAGAGTAAAGGTTAAAGGGGAAGGGGACTTTTGCAGAACATTAGACCTCTTGCATAAATCAAAAATAAAGCACCCCACCCCGCATTTGCTGACGCAAACGCTCCCCTCCCCTTGCTAAGGGGAGGGGTTGGGGGTGGGGTGTTAGGGACTTTTGCAAGAGATCTATTTTCCCTTCCCCCTTTCACTTTTCCCGACTTATGCAAGAAGTCTAATGGTTCAGTACAACGGTGGGCTTACTTCGCCTGGATTGGTGTTAGAGCTACACCTTTGTAATAGTGGCCCAAGATTTGCAGGTGGTTCACTCCTTGACGAGCCAAATTGTATGCTCCCCATTGACTCATGCCTAAAGCGTGACCGAAGCCAAGTCCTTGGAGGACAAAACTACCATCTGCTCCTTTGGAGACGCTAAACCGAGTGCTTTTGAGTTTGAGCGCTGTCCGTACTTCTTCGCCCTGTAAGACTTTCGTGCCCTTGTTACCGACAATTTTTAAGACTTTGACACTCCTAAAAGGCGAAAATGTTTCTGGGACGATCGCCGTTACACTGCCTACCTCAGGAAATTTAGAGCTAATTTCACTAGGCGAGAAGCTTTTGACCCAATTACACTCGCTGATATTTTGGTCGTAGTCTTGAACAGCACGTAGGTAAGGTAAGTTATTTCCCCAAACATCTTCTACATTTTCGGTATGTCCGCCAGAACAAGCATGGAAAACTGAGAGAATAATCTTGTTTTTATAAGTTAGTACTTGCCCTGCTGTTTCATCGACTGCTTTGTAAGTCGCAGGAGATTCGCTAATTACACCTTTGTAAATTTGCCAGCGATCGGGGGTGTTGCCTAAATCGTAAACGGGATTATTCCGCTGTTTTTCTCGTTCGTAAAGGGCATAGGTACGGGCTGCGATCGCCTGGGCTTTCAAAGCTTCTTGCGGCCAACTAGCATCCATTTCACCACCGAGGACGCTGTAAAGATACTCTTGGTCATCAACCCAGTTCACAGCAGTTAAGCCTTTTTCTGTGGGGACAACCAAAGTTCTGCCGCGATACCAGCGATCGCCAATGTAAACAAATCCTTTACCTGTCGGCTCAATCCAAAATAAACCAGACTGCCATTTATCTAAAGCCACCCCGCCAGGAACCGCTTGAGCATAAAACGCACTCATGGCCGGCAATTGTCCCAAAGTCCGGCCAGTACTATCCTTAACGATTCCAGTTGTGGAACTGCCGACTTTTACCTGATTGACTCCCCTCTCAATTGCTACGCGCAAGATTACTGCCGCTTGAGATGGGGCAACCAAAGCTATCCATAAGAAAACGCTTATCCACCAATGACGTATTTTAATCTGGGAAAGTAAAGAGCCTAAGTAAAGTTGGAATTTCATGCTGGTCATCTAAACATCACATTAGTATTGGTTTGACGCTCTCGATTATGGCGTCAACTACTTTAAGATGAGACACTTCTCCAACGCAGGAGGTTGCCACCTCTTACTAATTATGCATTTAGGTTTAGCTATCAGATGGCAGGCCATAACAAATACTTGCCAAAACATTACAGCTTTTAGCAATATCTTTATTTTCGGAGCGGATTGTGTACGTGTTTGCCGTACCCTCCAGGAAGGAAGCTAGCAACAGCATCCCTTTTAGGGGAAGTTGAAAGCGGCAAAAGCCGACGCAGCACTTTAGCAAGCAGAGTACTAAATGCTACAACCAGGGCCTTCAAGACCTTCTGGAAAACTGATTAATTCCAAGTAATGAGGATTTGCTAGGAATTGTTTGGCTGCTAATAACCCAGCAATGCTCCAAGTTTGATAAATTCTGGCTTCTTTGCCAATCAAACGACCATTGTTGCCATCGTAGTATTCTGGGAATTTATCTTCAAATAAACGACTTTCGGCAATGGCGATCGCTTCTTGGGCAAGTTCTGTCCTACCTGTTTTCTGTGCCGCAGCGGTAAATATCCACAATAAAACAGGCCAGTTACCACCGTTGTGATAAGACCAAGGAATGTTCTTAGTGTCACATCCTGTAACAATTCTCCACTCTAAACCTTCCAAAGCTGGAAAGCAGATTTTAACAGGCATGTAGCCAATCAAATTTTCCCAGCGTTCGGCAAACAAATTCATGATGTTTTGAGATTCTTTTTCGCTTGCCAAGGAAGCTAAGATTGCCATCAAATTTCCCAAAGTAAAAAAGCGAAAATCCATTCGTCCCGGCCCCAAATTTCCGGCTAAATATCCTCCAGTTTCGGGTAACCACTCTGTCAACCAGCTGGGAATAGATTCGGAATGAATGTTGAATTTATTCGCAACTTCTTTTCCAAATTCGTTACCTTTGTAACGATAAATTTCCCGCAATCGCTGTACGTCTAGCCAGTAATAATTGCGGATATGATATTTTAAAGCTCCCAATCGCCGATTCACTTTGCCCAGATAATCACCATTGCCATCTGGTAAAAGTAATTCCTTAGCTGCCCTCAAGGACGCATAAAATAATACCTGAATTTCTAAAGGATGTTCGTAAACTCCCAGACGGCGGTCAATCATACACGCGCCATCGGGAACTAACATTGTTGGGTACATAGAAAAGCGATGTACCAAACAAAGATCCAAAATTAACTTGATTCCTGCTTGAAAATCTGGCTGACGCGCTAAAGCCAAATCGCCCGTAGCTTTTTCATAAGCCCGTAAAAGCAAAATCCACCACATACAAGAATCAACTGGAGGTACGCGGGCTATCGCTTGTTCGCCAAAATCAGCAACTAAAAATTCCTCACTTCCTATGGATTGGACTTTGAAACTGGCAGGCATTAACCCTGCTCCCGGTTCAAAGCAATCCATCTGCTTTTCATGACTTTGTAATTTCAGTGTTTCTATTAAAAAATTGCGGACAATATCTGCTTTGCCGTGCATCAGAAAAACTAAAGCAGAAGGCACAAAATCTCGAAGAAAACACTGGTCATAATTGAGTAGATCTGAATGTGGATCGTGAGCGGCTACCGTACCGATGGGTTTTCCTTGATAATAAATTATTGACTTTTCTAGAAATTTCCAAGCTTCTGCTTCTAGCAAACTCTTATTATTGCTCGTGCCAGTCATAGGTGTCTAATTCCACTAATGGGATGTATAGCAGTTGAAGCAGAATTTAAGGCATAAATCGATCTAAAAGCTCTATATCAAGAGACTTTCGCAAGCCTGTTGTCTATTGCTTGTTCCCTGCTATATCGGCTCAATTGTGGAAAGCACGCCAACTGAACTTTTAAGCCGACCAGCTTTCGCGGAAATCAGCATACAGAGTCAATCCACCATCGACAAACAGCGTTTGTCCGGTGATGTATGCGGCTTCATCAGAAGCTAAAAAAGCCACTGCGGCTGCCATTTCTTCAGTAGTGCCAGCCCGCCCCATTGGGATGTGACTTTCCACGATCGCCTTTTTTTCAGGGTCATCTGTCCAGGCTTGATTGATTGGTGTGATTGTCGCTCCGGGGGCAACGGCGTTAACACGAATACCTTGGCTAGCGTATTCCAATGCTAAACTTTTGGTCAGATTTTCCATCCCGCCTTTGCTAATAGAATAACTGATATACATTGGTCGAGGAATAATTTCGTGAACGCTGGAAATATTAATAATTACTCCCTGACGATTAGCAGACAGTAGGTGTTTAATAGTTTCACGGGCGCACAGATAAGCACCCCGGAGATTTACTGCAATCACTCGATCGAAATCTGCTGTGGAAACTTCATGAGATGGACTTTCTATTTGGATACCAGCATTGTTGATGAGAATATCTAGACTGCCAAATTCTTTAACAACAGTGTTGACCATCTCAACAATGTCTGATTCTTGAGAAACATCTCCCTGAAGCAGCAACGACTTCACACCACAACTTTGAATATCTCCACAAGCTTGTTGCAATGCCATTTCTTGCGTTTGTGCTGCTGCTTCAGGGTCTTTGCGGTAATTGATAGCGATATTGCACCCTTCTTGAGCAAGTTTAATGGCGATCGCTTGACCGATACCTGATGTTGCACCTGTAATTAAAGCATTCTTTCCTTTTAACCCTATCATATTTTCTCACTCCAAGGATTTTAGATTTGAAATTTTAGATTAAAAGTCTTAATTACTAATTTGTCAGTTAGGATTCCAAACAATAAGCAGATGGGCAAAAATAGTTACAGCCATTGCGAATAATCGCAATGACATTGTGTAATAAATTATGTCCGGCTACTGTCTCAATTTTGGTATCAATTAAAGAATTTTGGATTTTGATTTTAAATTATTTATTGAATTCAAAATCCAAAATCTCAAATTAGTACACTATCGCAAATTCGCTGGTACTTCTTTGGGAACTACCCAATAGTAAACAGTTTTGCCCTCTACATTTAGCGTTTGCTGTGGTTTCCACTCTCCCATATCGAAGGCGTGGGAAACAATGCGAGTACCAGGTTTGAGTTGTTTTAGGAGTATGGGGCGGAGTCTCTCGTTGATTTCTGGTAATAGGTAAAGCGTGACTACCGTTGCCTCACTAAAATCAGTGTTAAATAAGTCCTGCTGAACAAACTTAACGCGGTCTGTGACTCCTGCTTTCTTGGCATTTTCATTAGCTTCTTTGATGCGTTGGGGGTCAATATCTATGCCCACACCGCGGGTACCAAAATTTTGTGCCGCAGTAACTACAATTCGCCCGTCACCACTGCCAAGGTCGTAAAGTACATCGTTTTTGCCCACTTTTGCCACTTTTAACATTGCATCCACCACTGGCTGTGGAGTTGGCACATAAGGAACATCACCAGGGCGTTCTTGGGGTTGAGATGTCGGCGTAGCTGCGGGAGTTACTGTTTCAGTCTCAGCCGTTAAAGTAGAAGGTTGTGTCCCGGCTTCCGAATTTTGCTCTTGTGGAGTACACCCAACAATTCCCAAGCTGGTAATACTAACTCCTGTAACCAGTAAAAACAGAATTTTTTTGAAGTTCATGAATTTTCTCCTTTGTGAATTGTTATTGGGCATGGGGCATGGGGTATGGGGCATGGGGAAAGGGAAAAGGGGAAAGATTAAATTTATTCCTTTTCCCTTTAACCTTTAACCTTTTCCCCTGCCTCCCCTGCTCCCCATCTCCCCATCTCCCCTGCTCCCTCATCTCCCCACATCCCCCCGACGCCGTTGATTATTCCAGAGCAACAGTGGAATACCTGCGGCGACAACTAAGACACCTACGATTGCTCCGACGCCTGTGTAAACTAAGCTGGAATACAGTAAATAAGCGCAGACGGCGCAAAAGAGTAATGGTGTGAAGGGATAAAATGGCACGCGAAATGGACGCACTATGTGGGGTTCCCGCATCCGCAAGACCACGAGAGATGCGCCTGAAAGTAGGAAGAAGAACCAAAACACGGGGGCGGTGTAATCCACCATTGTTTCAAAGCCTTTGCGGGTGAGTGTGCCTAAAACAACTAGTGCTAAGGCGATCGCAGCTTGTAACAATAAGGCATGGGTAGGGCTGCTAGGACGTTGCTGCCAGCGTCCCATAAAACCAAATAGGGAAAAGTCTTGTCCCAGTGCGTAGTTGGTACGCGCTCCAGTAAAAATTGTGGCGTTGGTTGCCCCTAAGGTGGCGATCGCAATCAGGATGCTGATGAATAAGGCTCCCGGCGTACCCCAAAGCGATCGCATTAAGTCTGCGGCTACTGCTTCTGACTGTGCCATGTTGGCTAATCCCAGTCCCCGCAGGTAAGCCAGGTTGATCGACAAGTAAATGGCGGTGATTATACTAATACTCCAAACGAGCGATCGCACGATGTTCCGCCGTCCATTTTGAATTTCTGCCGAAATGTAAGCGGCTTCATTCCAACCGCCGTAGGATAGCAGCACAAACACCATCGCTAGTCCCCAAGTTCCTGATGATGCAGATTCTACAAGGGGGGTATTATTCGGAGTGGCACTCAGCCCAATAATTACTACTAGCAATAAACCCAAAACTTTGGCAACACTGAGTAAGTTTTGCGTCCACTTACCTTGTTGCAAACCGACGATGTTCAAAGCAGTTAAAAGAGCGATCGCTACTGCTGCATAAATAGATGATGAAAATGTGCCCAGCCGCCATATTTGTGAAACGTAATCGCCAAAAACAAATGCTAAAAGAGCAATGGAACCAGTTTGAACTACTGTCATCCGTGCCCAAGCAAATAAAAAGGCGACTCCTCGCCCGAACGCACGTTTCAAATAGTAATAAGCACCTCCAACATCAGGGTAAACTGTTGCTAATTCTGCATAGCATAGCGCTCCCACCAGAGATATTACACCACCGATGAACCAAAAAAGTAGCACTGCAATATTACTACCCGCTTGATTTGCTACTAAAGCAGGGGTTTCAAAAATCCCCGCACCGATGACAATACCAACAATCAAAGCCACAGCATCTGGTAATGTCAGTGATGGCTTGGGTAATGCTGTTTCAATTATCTCTGTCCGATCGAGCAAATCGTAGTCTTCAGGTCTACTCACATTAGTTCCTCATTTAGTGTTGAGCAGCGACTTTTTGCTTTGTTTCATCAAAAATTACCTCAAATAATCAATTCGATTGAGATAGGAATATAAACTTATAAGCTATTACGCTTTTAAATTGCACAGTTAATCATCGTGTTGACTGTTGATAGCTAACAGTTAACCATCGTCAACACAAAAAATGTGCGGCGTTAGATGCGTAACACTTTATCCATATCTCCACATAAAATATGGTTAAATATAAATGTGACGCAAAAATGACAATCTAGATAATCAATAATTACTAATTTATGATTATCAGCCAATACAAAAGTATGATAGTGCCAGCTTTTTTACGGCATTACCAATCCTTGCATATTAGTTGACTCAGTTCTTCTAAAAGACTATAAAAACTCACTCATTAAAACCTCTTCCATGAGTGCGATCTAAACTAGACTACAGGAAGATTAAGGAGCTAACTAAAGAATGATTGACTAATGGCGGGTAATCGTGCTTACTTCGATAGAAGGGCTAGAGAGAGCGATCGCTGAAGGTATAGACAAGAAGCAACAGGCAAAAGTCAATAGGTAATTAGTACTTTTAAAGCAGATTAGTAGAATTAAAAAACTCTTTTAGAGTTTTCACAAAGGTCAAAGTATTTTCAAAGTGAATATTATGTCCAGCATTATCAATTATTCTTAGCTGAGTGAGTTCGCATACTTTAGCCATTTCTATATTAACATTTACAAATTTTACATCATATTCACCAACTAATAAAAGCATAGGAATTGTATTTTTTGCTAGCTTAGGCCACAAATTAGGCTGGCATCCAGTACCCATGAAGCGCAGCGATTTATCTAAATCTTGCGGATTGTTCTGCGAGCGATTTTCTACCATTTGGTCATATTCTGGATGTTTTTTTATATAACCAAAAATCGCTTGATTATACCAATTGGACAGAAAATCAACAAAAGCAACTTTACTAGTAATTCTTGCCAATTTCCTGCCTATTTGTGTATCGCGCTTAATTCGCTCTAATCGTTCTGTTTCTGTTGCCAAACCTGGAGAAGCTGATTCCAGTATCACTTTGAAGAAACGTTCTGGAAAATGCAGGACAAGGTATAAAGCTAATCTGCCACCCATTGAATAAGCAACTAAAAAGCATTGAGGAATTTTTAATTTATCTAATAAGTTAATTATGGCTTGGGCAGTGTTTGGCATTGAATAGTATTCATCCCCACCCAAAACTTCGGTTTTGCCGTGTCCGGGTAAGTCAAGTGTTAAATAAGAAAATTCATCACCTAATAATTTAATTGCTTCATCAAATTCATCAATGTTACCCATGAAGCCGTGTAGAAAAAGAATTACTGGTTTATCTTTTGAATTAATTAAAGAATAGTTAAAATAATAATTTTCTAAAACCATAATTTTAGTATTTTGATTAATCAAAATTTACGAGATACTATCTGAGCTTATAGGTTGAGTAAATTGAGACTCATAAATTCATTTTCGCCAAGAGATAAATAAAACACTACTGAAGATAGATGAAATCAATACACTATATAGTTTATACAAATATTGGCATTCAAAAAATGCTAATCAATACTAACTTTTGTTAAAAAATGAGTATTAATTAAAAAATTTATTTTTGAGTAGTTAATATGTATAGTATTAGTATTTGATTGGGCGATCGAAACCTGCTGCCATATCAAAAAGGGTAATTTATCATTGCTGAGTATTTGCTGTGAGCAAGTACAGCAGATTTTAAGTTGATAAAGTACACAATCTAAATTTCAAACCTGGGATAAATCCTGTATTAGTTCTGAATTGTGCTGTAACTTCAAAAATCAAAGCGGATTTTTGTATGAAGTTGATGTTCGCTGTTGATTCTAACAGGTGTAAATAACTATAAATTTTCTAATCTTTCGAGGCAAAGCCAATGATTCACCACATTTCTATTGCAGCAAATAACCCCCGTCATGTTGCTGAGGTTTTAGCTAAACTATTGGGCGGAAAAGTTGCTCCATTTCCTTCCCATCCTGGAAGCTATGTAGCAATAGCTATGGATGAGCAAGGCACTTTAATTGAAGTTTATCCACTGGGAACTGAGTTAATTCCTGGCGATGGCGAACAACAAGTTAAATTTCGGGAAAATAAGAATTGCAGCCAATTTGATGCAGTCCACGCAGCGGTGAGTGTGCCTGTTAGTAAAAAAGAGATTGAAGAAATTGCTGCTAAGGAAGGATGGCGGGCACTGCATTGTAGCCGAGGTAAATTTGAAGTAATCGAATTTTGGATTGAGAATCGCCTAATGATAGAATTGCTCAGTCCAGAAATTGTGTCTCAGTATCTCAATTTTCTTCAAAAGCAAAACTTAGAAAAGTTTTTTGCTAGCACTGTTGCTTAGGCAATTTAATCAGCTTGAATTCAACAGTCAAAGTTCGATAGTAATAATAAAAAGCTATTTTTTGAGCTTTGACTTTTGATTATTTGTATATTCATCAACTGCAAAATCTATGCAAGCGAGTAAGTATTAAGCTAAGTTAAGTGTAGAAACATAACAATAAAGCTAAATTAAGTCTCAAATGTTTGATTTAGAAATTTCTACAGCTAAAGAAAACAAAGCTATTGTCATTGGAGGAAGTATTGCCGGACTGTTGACAGCTCAAGTACTAACCAAGTACTTCGATCGCGTGACTATTGTAGAGCGCGATCGCTTTCCCGAACAACCAGAACAACGTCACGGCGTACCCCAAGCTCATCATGTCCATGTTTTACTCATTCGGGGTCAGCAAATTTTAGAGCAGCTGTTTCCTGGCATCATTGCAGAATTAACTAGTTCAGGGACACCGATTGTAGACTCCATAGCAGATTGTCCTTGGTTGGGTTATAACGGTTGGGCACCACGCTTTTCTTCTCATTTAATCAGCTGCGCTTGTAGCCGTAATCTTTTGGAGTGGACTATCCGCCGTCGGTTGGAAGGTAATCACCGGATTGCATTTGTGCAAGCAGCACAGGTAACTAACTTAGTGTCTAACCCTGACAAAACCACCATTACAGGAGTACGAGTCAGTTTTCGCAACGAACCCGAAGCCGAAATACTTGCTAATTTAGTCGTAGATGCTAGCGGCCGCAATTCTCACACACCACAGTGGTTAGAGGAATTGGGTTATCAGCCACCGCAACAGACAGTTGTCAATTCTTTTTTAGGCTATGCTAGCCGCTGGTATCATCCTCCTGAGGGTTTTCAGGCAGATTGGAAGATTTTGCTGATTGCCGCAAAACCACCACATAACACTCGCAGTGCTGTGCTTTATTCAGTTGAAGGTAATCGTTGGATTGTCACACTCGCGGGTGTAAATCGAGATTATCCACCAACTGATGAAGCTGGATTTTTAGACTTTGCTCAGAGTTTGCGATCGCCTATTCTCTATCAAGCCATAAAAGACGCTCAACCCATCTCGCCCATCTACGGCTATAAACGCACAGAAAATCACCTGCGTCACTACGAAAAACTTTCTAGATTGCCAGAAGGTTTGATAATGGTAGGTGATGCCGTTTGTGCCTTCAATCCCGTTTACGGTCAAGGTATGACCACCGCTGCTTTGGGCGCTTTGACTCTAGATGAATGTTTGAGCAAACAATTATCTAAGCAATCCAACGCTAATTTAATCGGTTTTCCACGATATTTTCAAAAGGAACTAAGAAAAGCCATTTCTGTACCTTGGTTGATGGCTACAGGCGAAGACTTCCGCTGGCCTGCTACCGAGGGAGGAAAACCCGATCTAATTAGCAAATTTATGCAGTTGTATATGGATCGATTATTACTGCTGCAAGCCGAAAGTGCAGAAATTCATCAGCTTTTCTTAGAAGTGATGAATTTACTCAAGCCACCCAGCGCATTTTTCCAGCCACATATCCTCATGCAGGTTTTAAAGCAGATAATCAATTCGCGTCCTCAATCAGATGAGTTTATTGATGGAGAAAATATTCCCGAATATCAGTCTTTGGTAATTCATAATTCGTAATTACCGACTCTCCATTTTTAACTCTCCATTTTAAAAAGATGCAAATTTTTGCTTAATCTACAAGCTGCAACTCAATTGCATCGACATGCAACTCAATTGCATCGACATGCAACTCAATTGCATCGACCTGCAACTCGATTGCATCGACCTGCAACTCAATTGCATCGCCTTGCAACTCGATTGCATCGACATGCAACTCAATTGCATCGACATGCAACTCAATTGCATCGACATGCAACTCGATTGCATCGCCTTGCAACTCAATTGCATCGACATGCAATTGTCAACTGAAGCTCAAACTATTGCCTCACAATCGTTTTACCCCACCCCCTACCCCTCCCCTTGCCAAGGGGAGGGGAGGTTTTGGCTTTAGACAAAACCGGGGTGGGGTAACGCGCGATCGTAAATGAGTGAATTCAAAACTAAGTAGACAAGGATTAATAACGTCTCTACCCACTCCCCATTCCCTTTGGCAAAATATATCTAATGCCCAATAGCACGCTGTCGCGGCTAAGTGTAGCATTGTGGCATCATTACAGCAGGTCATGTTTTCCTATTATGAAGATATTGGTGCTAAACGCTGGTTCGAGCAGCCAAAAGAGTTGTCTGTATGAAATTGCAGATGAGGCTCTCCCCACCCAAGCACCCCAACCTCTTTGGGAAGGGAAAGTCAACTGGACTCAAGACCGCGGTGTGGCAGAAATTGAGGTGGGAACTGCTACAGGTGCAAAAGTGGAAAAATCAATTTCTGGTGAGTCTCCAGAAGCGCACCTCGCTTATATGCTCAACACACTTACTAATGATGCTACCAAAGTAATTAATCGGTTATCAGAAATCGATTTGGTGGGACATCGTGTAGTGCATGGCGGACAAGATTACCGCGAAAGTGTGGTAATTACTGAAGATGTCAAAAAGGCGATCGCTGACCTTTCTAACTTAGCTCCAGAACACAATCCCGCTGCTTTAGCAGGCATAAAAGCAATTGAAAATATCTTAGGAGAAGTCAAACAAGTCGCAGTATTTGATACTGCATTTCATAGTACTATCCCCGATGCCGCAGCAATTTATCCCGGCCCCTATGAATGGGTAGAACAAGGTATTCGCCGCTATGGCTTTCATGGTATTAGCCATCAATACTGTTCTGGTCGTGCTGCTCAAATTCTTGGTAAAGATTTAGCATCTTTGAGATTGATCGCCTGTCATCTCGGTAACGGTTGCTCTTTAACCGCGATTAAAAACGGTCGCAGTATTGATACCACTATGGGATTCACGCCTTTGGAAGGGTTGATGATGGGTAGCCGTTCTGGCTCAATCGATCCGGGGATTTTGATTCACCTGTTACGGTATTGTAATTACTCAGTAGAAAAATTAGATTCTGTTTTAAATAAAGCTTCAGGATTACGAGGAATTTCGGGCGTATCTAGCGATATGCGTGAGGTGACAAAAGCGATCGCCCAAGGCAACACCCGCGCTAAACTAGCGTGGGATATTTACGTGCATCGCTTATGTTCTAATATTGGTGCAATGCTCCCAAATTTGGGAGGATTAGATGCTTTGGTGTTCGCCGGGGGTGTGGGTGAAAACTCTCCAGGAATTCGTCAAGCCGCCTGTGAAGCTTTTGGATTTTTAGGACTAAAAATAGACCTGGAAAAAAATCAACAGCAGCCAGTTGATGAAGATATTGCCACACCTGACTCAGCAGTGAGAGTATTAGTAATACATACTCAAGAAGACTGGGCGATCGCTCAACAATGTTGGGAACTACAGCATAATTCAGAATTAGAATAGTCTCTTTCCATAGCTTTAAGAGGTTGTTTGAAAAGTGGTTGAGTGTGATTTTTCTTATTGCGTTTTTATATCATGTCCGCTTGATTGTTTGTTAAACCTGAAGAACCCCACCCCTTAATCCCCTCCCCGCCTGCGGGGAGGGGAGACAAAGCACAGCTTTGGCGGGGTGGGGTGCAATCAGTGTGGGAATCATAACTAATTAACCGGACATGATATTACTCCCCTTAGCAAGGAAAGGGGAGACAAAGCGTAGCGAAAGACTCTTTGGTGGGGTTCTTATTTTCGATTTATGCAAGAAACTCCACGAACACAATTCACAACGAAGGAATGAAAATATTTATTTCCTAGTCCCCAGTCCCCAGTAAAGAGTCCCTATTTTCAAGCCAGGTCTAATGCCTAACATCTAAAAATTTCTTTGCTAAACAGACTCTACGATAGAAGCGCCAAAACGATAACCTTTGCCGTAAACTGTGTGAATCAGCGTAGTTTCTTTACCTACCTCAATCTTACGCCGTAGCAAACGAATTAATGCCGCTATGACGTTGCTACTAGGTTGTTCTTCCTCTGACCACAAAGTTTGCATAATCTGGGCATGAGTCAGCAGTTGTCCGGTGTGTTCCATAAAGTATTGCAACAACTGGCTTTCTTTTTGCGAAAGTTCAATTATCCTTCCTTGGCGATAGGCTACTTGATTTTCACAATCGAGTTCTAAATCAGCTACAGTCAGTCGTCCGGTGCTAGTTTCATAAGTTTGGGAACCAGAACGACGCAACAAAGCCCTGACTCTGGCTAATAACTCTCGCAGTTCAAAAGGTTTCACCAAATAGTCATCTGCACCAGCATCTAAACCTTGAACGCGGTCATCTAAGGTATCTTTAGCTGTAAGAAATAGCACAGGAGTGGTTTTGCCTTGGCGTCGCAATTCCTGACAAATTTCTAACCCTGTTTTTCCAGGCAGCATCCAATCTAAAATTAGTAGGTCGTAATTACCTAGTCGTGCGCGATCGCTACCGCTTGTACCGTCATAAGCGGCATCTACAGCATAACCCTCACGAGTTAACAAGCGACTTAAGGGTTGAGTTAGTTCAACTTCATCATCAACTAATAAAATTCTCATGCTGCTTGTGGTAAGCATATAGAGATATTCTCAATAATTATTGAACCGCTAAAACGCAGGATACCAAGAAAAATAATGCTGACTGTTGCATTACCAAAAGGGGAACTTCTTAAACATAGCATCCGGTTGCTACAAGCTGTCGGGTTAGATTTCAGTGCTTTTTTAGATTCAGGAAATCGCCAACTTCAAATTCCTGACGCTAGTGGACAAGCAAAAGGGCTATTGGTGCGGGCACAGGATGTACCTGTTTATGTAGAATATGGTCAGGCACAACTGGGTATTGTTGGTTACGATGTGTTGCGGGAGAAACAGCCGCAAGTTGCCCACTTAGTCGATTTGCAGTTTGGATATTGTCGGATGTCGGTGGCGGTAAAAGCATCGAGTTCTTACCGATCGCCGCTACATTTACCACCACATGGTAGAGTTGCCTCAAAATATGTCAATTGCGCTCGTGAATATTTCCAAAGTCTCGATTTACCTGTAGAAATAGTTCCGCTATATGGTTCAGTAGAATTAGGGCCAATAACTGGTATGTCAGAAGCGATCGTGGATTTAGTTTCCACAGGGCGGACTTTACGCGAAAATGGTTTGATTGAAATCGCTACTCTGTATGAAAGTACGGGGCGATTAATAGCCCATCCCCTGAGTTACCGTTTGAATACTGGCAATTTGAGTGATGTGATTAGTAAGGTGCGGGAGACTGTTTTATTGGGGGTTTAATAGTCATTAGTCATTGGTCATTAGTCATTAGTCATTTGTTCTTTACTAATGACCGATGACAAAATTCAATTGTTACTAGTCGCGATTCTTCAGTAAACTTTTACTAGCGATCGCGCCACCCCAACTCAAAGATATTGCCATCAAAATTTGATAAACACAAACGCACAAGCCGAAAGAGATGAAATCAGGAAACCCCAAGCAAGTCCTGAGTAACGGCGAATAGCATTAGCTTTAAACAAAGTAATTGCCGCAGTTGCACAAGCGCCCAAAAAGCAAATTAAATAAGTTTTAGACCATACGATAACTGCCATTACCTGAATATCAGCGATTACGCTAGGAACGACAACTGCGGTAGGGCTGGGTTTATTGTTTAACAGATCCAAAAAGGTTAAAAATAGAAGGAGCGCTGGTATGAAAAGCGATCCGATAATTGCAATCTTTCGATATCCTCGTACAGTCCGACAACGAGTGAATGAGATTATAACTGAGCATAAACCTACAAAATTTACGATTGCCCAAACGCTTAAGATAATTAAAAAGATCATTCCCATAGATAATACAAGTAGATAAAGTTATACCTGTTAGTCATCAGATTTCAAGATTATTTGCCAAATATCAGTACGTCAATGCTTGTATTGTTTTTTTACTTTTATTTGTTGAGTATGATATCTTCTCGAAAAGTATTCTTTATACAGTAGATTTCAGCTTTGTGAGGAAAATGAATACCCCACCCGCGAAGACAGCGCACCCTCCCGGATGCCTTGGGCAGGGGTGCACCTCATGTACTTACAATACGCTGTAAGTAAGTGGACACAATTATTTAGAAGACGCATTTCGACTGCGCTCAATGCTCGAACGTTGAGAAAATGACGGTTGAGTTTCGACTACGCGGTAATCGAGCGTACCCCTTTGGGGAAGCAAGCTACGCGTAGCGTCTCGTAGAGAAGTCGAGATTCAACTTCCGCGAAGTCGAAACCCGGCAACCGTTAGGTTTAATTTAGTCCTTCTACTTATTTAGTCTATGCCGTGCTAAAATTAAGCATTTTTTAATTAAGTTAAAATTAATATAGTCTGCAACAAGCGAATCTTTTTATGCATATAAATGTGTATTTGTAAATAATATCAGCCCAAAATTTGTTTACACTGGGATTATGGCGATCGCGAAAGTTGGCGGCGTAAACACAATAGCTGACTGCTGGGCATGGCTTTTCTCAAATGTGAATCTAGCTTTTAAAAAAAGGCTTTATGCCTTGTTCTCAAAACTTTCCCGAATAACGAGAAGCACACAGATAGTTAACTAATGTTAAAAAGAGTTAATCTATTTATGAAGTAGTTACGCTGCTGGCTGGATATCATAATTGAGATTTCTTGATAAAACTTAATGAACATTGGAGACATGATTACAGAAAAGGCAAGGCTAGAAGCCTTGCGGCAGTATCAAATTCTTGATACAGAACCTGAAGAAGCCTACGACAATCTCGCCCAGTTAGCGGCATTTATTTGTAACACCCCCATATCTTTAGTAAATTTTATTGATGAAAACCGTCAATGGTTTAAGGCAAAAGTAGGTTTAGATGTATCAGAAATGCCCCGCAGTATTGGGTTATCTTACCTTTGCCAAGAGCAGCGTGATGTTGTTGTGGTTTCAGATACGCTAGCTGATGAAAAGTTAGCGAAGAATGCAGTAGTAATTGGCTACCCTTATGTGCGATTTTATGCAGGTGTACCTTTAATCACTCCCAAGGGGGAGATGTTGGGGACTCTGTGCGTCATTGACCAAACTCCCAAAGAATTAAGCCAAAAACAAATCCAGGCGCTTGTCGCTCTGAGTCGCCTAGTGATTGACCAATTAGAACTCAGGCGTCATGTGAGTGAGGTATCTGAAATTACCGAGAAACTAATGACGCAGGAGCAAGCAGCACGCGCACAATCAGAAGCAGCTAGAACACAAATCAGCAATCTTCTTGAAAGTATTACTGATGCCTTTTTTGCCTTAGATAAAGACTGGCGATTTACTTATGTCAATGGTCAAGCAGAACAGTTTTTAGAAAAAACTCAGAATCAGCTTTTGGGTAACAATTTCTGGGAAGCTTTTCCCAGAATTATCGGCACAAAATTTGAAGAGCAGTATCGTAAAGCAGTATTCAACCAGATAAGTGTGGAATTTGAGGAGTTTTATCCACCCCTCAACCGCTGGTTTCAAGTCCACGCTTATCCAGGAAAAGATGGCTTATCTGTTTATTTTCAAGACATTACCGAACGACGCCAAACAGCACAAGCACTTCAAGAAAGTGAAGAACGTTGGCAATTAGCATTGCAGGGTAATAATGATGGTATTTGGGACTGGAACCTCAAGACTAATGAAGCGTTCTTCTCAACTCGGTGGAAGGAAATGCTGGGGTATAAAGACCACGAAGTTTCCAATTGTTGGGATGATTGGACAAAACGAATCCATCCTGATGAGCGAGATTTGGTACTTGAGAGCTTCCAGGATCACTTTGCCAAGAAAACACCATTTTATGTTTGTGAGTATCGAGTCCAATGCCAAGACGGCAGCTATAAATGGATTCTCGATCGAGGACAGGCACTTTGGGACGCATTAGGTGATGTGGTGCGAATGGTCGGTTCTTATACTGATATCACAGATCGCAAGCGAACAGAAGAGGAATTGAAGCGGCAAAATTTGCGATCGCAATTATTTTCCGAAATTACTTTTAAAATCCGAGAATCTTTACAAATAGATGAAATTCTCCAAACCACTGTTATCGAAGTTCAAAAACTACTGCAAGCTGACCGAGTTTTAATTTTTCAACTTTGCCGTGACGGTTCGGGAATAGTAGTACAAGAAGCTGTACTACCTGGTTGGCCTGTAATTCTGGGAAAAAATATTATCGACCCCTGTTTTAAAGAAGAATACATAGAAAGATATCGCCAAGGAAGAATTAGCGCAATCGAAGACATTCAAACTGCTTATATTCAACCTTGTCATCGAGAATTTCTAGAGCAGTTTGCTGTCAAAGCTAACCTTGTAGTGCCAATTCTTGTCAGAGACGGCATTTGGGGCTTATTGCTAGCTCACCAATGTGCTGCACCTCGAAAGTGGAATAACTTTGAGACAGAGTTCTTAGAGCAACTAGCTAACCAAATTGGCATTGCTTTATCTCAGGCGCAACTACTAGAACAGCAAACCCGCCAAAGTCAAGAACTCGCTCGTTCCAATGCGGAATTAGAACAATTTGCCTACGTAGCTTCCCATGACTTGCAAGAGCCATTGCGGATGGTAACCAGTTATTTACAATTGCTGGAGCGAAGATACAAAAATCAACTCGATACTAATGCCGATGAGTTTATCAACTATGCGGTAGATGGGGCGCGTCGGATGCAGACGCTAATCAATGATTTGTTGAACTATTCCCGCGTCAGCACCCGCGGACAGCCTTTTAAACGAGTTGATTGTAGTGCTGTTTTAAAACAAGCGATCGCAAATCTCCAACTGGCGATCGCTGACAGTAAAGCAATTATCACCCATGATACTTTACCTCAAGTCATGGCTGATGTTACCCAATTGACACAAGTATTTCAAAACCTCATCGCTAACGCCGTCAAATTTTGTCAAAATCAGCAGCCACAAATTCATATTGGTGTGGGGAGGGGAGATGAGGAGATGGGGAGATGGGGAGATGGGGAGATGGGCGAAACTACTCCTACCACCCCACCACTCCCCTCTCCCAAGGAATACGTCTTCTGGGTACAGGATAATGGCATTGGTCTAGAACCCCAATATGCCGAGCGTATTTTTGTAATTTTCCAACGCTTGCACACAAGAGATAAGTATCCAGGTACTGGTATTGGTCTGGCAATTTGTAAGAAGATTATAGAACGCCACGGTGGGCGGATCTGGGTTGAGTCGAAACCGGGCCAAGGCTCGACTTTCTACTTCACAATTCCAGATAGAAGCTCTTAAGCAATCGTAAACATGCAAACCTTTATGCCTATTGAGGTTTTGTTAGTAGAGGACAATCCTGGGGATGCCCAACTTACACGCATAGCGTTGGAAGATAGCAAAATCTCGATTCACCTGAACGTCGTAGAAGATGGTGTCGAAGCAATGGCATTCTTGCGAAAACAAGAAAAATATGTCGAAGCGGCTCATCCAGATATTGTGCTGCTCGATTTGAATCTCCCTAAAAAAGATGGGCGAGAAGTATTGGCAGAAATTAAAGCAGATGAAAACCTCAAGCGAATTCCTGTAGTCGTCTTGACGACTTCTCAAGCCGAAGAAGACATCCTCAAAGCCTATAATCTGTCTGCAAACTGTTACATAACTAAGCCAGTAGACTTCGATCAATTCGTTAAAATTGTAAAATCAATCGAAAATTTTTGGTTTGCGATCGTAAAACTGCCACCGGAGTAATGGCAATGGCAGGTGAAAATATAAAAGTCTTATTAGTAGAAGACAACCCTGGTGATGTTTTTTTGTTACAGGAGTTTTTAAAGGAAGTTAACACAGTTATAGTCGAATTGATGCCAGTTGAGCGGCTTTCCAAAGCACTGAGCCACTTAGAAAACGAAATTTTTGATGTTATTTTGTTAGACCTTTCCCTACCAGATAGTCAGGGACTGGAAAGCTTTGTTACTGCTCACCAACAGGCAAAAGCGACTCCAATTATTGTGTTGACGGGTATAAACGATGAAACCCTGGCAACTAGGGCAATGCAAGAAGGAGCGCAGGATTATTTAGTCAAAGGGCAAGTAACTGGGGATTTGCTGGTGCGTTCTATGCGTTATGCAATTGAACGTCAACGAGCAGACAACGCATTGCGACAGAGCGAGGAGCGATTTCGCGTAGCGTTGAAAAACTCTCCGATTTTTGTCTACAACCAAGATAAGGAGTTACGGTACACTTGGGTTTACAATCCCTCCTATGGATTGACGGTTGAGCAAATATTGGGCAAAAAAGACGTGGATATTATCTCAGCCGAAGATGCTCAATGCCTCACCAGTATTAAACTTGGGGTACTGAACAGTGGCATAGGGGCGCGAGAAGAAGTATCAATTACAACTAAAAAAACGACTCGATATTATGATTTGACAGTTGAGCCGTTGCGGAATGAGTCCCAAGAAGTTGTCGGGGTAACTTGCGCCAGTATTGATATTACCGAACGGCAAGCCGCATTGCGCGAACACAAATTAGCCCAAGAAAAAATCAAAGAACAGGCTGCATTACTTGATGTCACAACAGATGCCATTTGCGTGCGAGATTTAAACAATCAGATTTTGTTCTGGAACAAAGGCGCAGAAACACTTTACGGTTGGCTAGCTCTAGAGGCTAGGGGAAAAAGCGTAAGTGAGCTTTTGTCTGACGAACCTTCACCGGAAATCGAAGCGGCTCTTTTAGAAGTTATTAGTAAAGGTAACTGGCAAGGCGAGTTAACTAAAATTACTAAAACTGGCAAGGAAGTCCTTGTTTCCAGTCGTTGGAGTCTGGTATGTGATGAAGAGGGAAAGCCCAAATCAATTTTGAGCGTTGACACAGATATTACTGAGAAAAAACATTTAGAAGCCCAATTGTTTCGCGCTCAACGTTTGGAAAGCATCGGCACATTAGCCAGTGGTATTGCTCACGACCTTAACAATATCCTGACGCCGATTTTGGCAGGAGCGCAACTATTACCGCTGAAATTTCCCGATGCAGATGAACGAACTCGCCATTTACTGGAGATATTGGAAATCAACGCTAAACGCGGAGCTGATTTAGTTAAACAGGTGCTCTCCTTCGCACGGGGTGTGGAGGGAAAACGCATCACTTTGCAACTCAGGCACTTAATTGTAGAACTTGCCAAGATTCTCAAAGAAACGTTTCCCAAATCTATAGAAGTTAGCGTTGACATACCGCAGGATTTGTGGATGGTTTCTGGAGATAGTACCCAACTCCATCAAGTACTGATGAACCTCTGCGTTAATGCTCGCGACGCGATGCCTAATGGCGGTAGTTTGATAATCTCTGCGGAAAACCTGTTTATTGACGAAAATTATGCGCGGATGAACCTGGAAGCCAAGGTCGGCCCTTACACGGTAATTACTGTCTCTGATAATGGAGCTGGCATTCCTGGGGAAATTTTAGAAAGAATTTTCGAGCCATTTTTTACCACAAAAGATGTCGGACAAGGCACGGGGTTGGGACTTTCCACCGTCCTGGGAATCATTAAAAGCCACGGAGGTTTTGTGAATGTCTACAGCGAACTTGGAAATGGCACCAGCTTTAAAGTTTACTTGCCAGCTGTAGAGGGAATGGAAACACTCATCGTAGAAGATTCGATCCCACAGACAGGACATGGAGAGTTGATTTTGGTTGTGGATGATGAAGTCGCCATTCAGGAGATTACTAAATCGTCATTGGAAGCCTACAACTATAAGATCTTAATTGCTGGTGATGGAATTGAGGCGATCGCACTATACGCTAAAAATATGGACAAAATTAGTGCCGTATTAATTGATATTATGCTGCCCTCCTTGGATGGTTTAACTGCCATCCGTACCTTAAAAAAAATCAACCCACAAGTCAAAATTATTGCCAGCAGCGGATTGATGTCGGATAGTAAACTCAGCGCCGTCACTGACAGTGGTGTGAACACGTTTTTATCCAAACCATATACTGTCAAAGAATTATTACTTTGTTTACAAAAGGTACTTTAGCAATGCAAAGGAAGTAAAACCGTAAAGGGCAAAATTAAAAATAAAAAATATTTTGCCTTATTACTTTTTACTATGCCTAAATTTCTCAGCTTAATCATTAATATAGTAGTTGTTGCTGCATTAGTAATACCAATTCAAATAATGTTTGCTACACATCAATTATCCGTAAGGGCACAACATTGTTCATTGGTGTCAACTTAAGCTCAAAGCTTTGTTACACAGCCGTTTACCCCACCCCTCAATCCCCTCCCCGATGCCTTGGGGAGGGGAGGTTTTGCGTCAGCAAAGCCGGGGTGGGGTAACGCGCATCTTGAGGGTAAGTGAGTAGAACTTGCTCATCACGTTTTCATCAGGGTTTCACGTTAAGTTGACACCAATGAACATTGTTGTGCCCCTACCCATCTATCGCATTCTTTTTTCAAATTGGTATAATTTCTATATGCTTTGCAATTTCAGGGGTTTGAGTCATTGAAGTATAACTAATTGAAAACTAGACCAAGACAATAAATAGCTTGCTCTAGTTTTCGATAAAAAGCCTATACTTCCTTAGACATTAAAGCGGAATAACATCACATCCCCTTCTTGCACGATATACTCTTTTCCTTCACTACGAACCAATCCTTTTTCCTTAGCAGCATTCATCGAACCTGTGGCTACCAAGTCTTTGTAAGCGACGGTTTCAGCGCGGATAAATCCCCTCTCAAAATCACTGTGGATGACACCTGCGGCTTGAGGTGCAGACATTCCTGCATGAATTGTCCAAGCGCGGGTTTCTTTGGGGCCGCAAGTGAAATATGTCCGCAAGCCTAAAAGGGTGTAGGTAGCACGAATTAATGACTTCAAACCACCTTCTTCCACACCTAAAGACGCCAGAAAATCAGCTTTATCTTCCTCTGGTAATTCCACTAATTCAGCTTCAACTTGAGCAGAAACTATGACAACTTGAGCATTTTCTGTTGCAGCAACTTGTCGCACTTTTTCCACAAAATCATTACCCGTTGCCAAGTCATCCTCAGATACATTGGCAGCGTAGATAATTGGTTTATTAGTGAGCAGTCCTAATCCTTTAATAATCTCTGCTTCTTCTTCATTCAAACTCACTTGACGCACCGATTTACCTTCATTTAAAGCCGCAGCTAATTTTTCCAAAACTGTGACTTCAAACTGAGCATCTTTGCTAGTGCGAGCTTGTTTGCGAGTGCGATCGATTCGTCGCTCAATTTGTGCTAAATCTGATAAACCCAGTTCTAAATTAATGATTTCAATATCTCGCATTGGGTCAACAGAACCAGCAACGTGGATAATATCATCATTTTCAAAACAGCGTACCACGTGGACGATCGCATCAACTTCCCGGATGTGGGACAAAAATTGATTGCCTAGTCCCTCACCTTGACTTGCACCTTTAACTAAACCGGCAATATCCACAAACTCCACACGTGCGGCGACAATTTGTACCGAACTGCCAATTTTAGCGAGAACATTTAACCGCTCATCCGGTACTGCGACAACGCCGACATTCGGTTCAATCGTGCAAAAAGGGAAATTAGCCGCTTCTGCTTTGGCATTAGCAACTACAGCATTAAATAAAGTAGATTTTCCGACGTTGGGAAGTCCGACAATTCCGGCTCTTAACATTTTGGATTTTAGATTTGGGATTTTCGATTATATTACCAAGGTAATTCAAACAGGCTCCGGTATGGTTTGGGGAATTGTTCCAGGAACTGTTTGAGGAATTGGCCCAGGCACTGTTTGAGGAATGGGAGCAGGTACTGGTTCTGGTACAGGCTCAGGTAAGGGTTGGGGGATAGGAGTAGGTACTGGTTCAGGACTTGGTAGCGGGCCTGGTTCAGGGCTGGGAATTTGTGGTTGGTCGGGTATATAAATAGCAGTAGGGTTAATCATCATCACTCTAAATTTAGATTATTCAACCCTCTCAAACTAGATGACAACTCCAGCCGTTGACATCTCCCCAAAAGACTATACCCTAAATGGGCATGGGGAAAACCCTTCGGGTAGGGAAAAGGTAAAAGGGAAAAGGGAAAAGGGACAAGAAAGAATCTTTCCTTTCCCCTTTGCCCTTTGCCCAAGGCGAAGCTTTCTCCCTTGTCTCCCCACCTCCCCATCTCCCCCACTCCCCAATCCCCAATACCCCCACTACTTCTCTTTCACCTCCGGTACTGGGTCATAACCGCCTGGATGAAAGGGATGACAGCGTAAAATCCGTAGGGCTGCCATCCAGCTACCGCGAAATATTCCAAATCGTTCAATGGCTTCAATGGCATACATCGAACAAGTTGGCTGAAAACGACAACTTGGAGGAAACAATGGCGAAATAAACATTCGGTAGCCGCGAATCAGCCAAATTAATAATAGTTTCATTACAGTTACCTAAATCTTATAAATTAGTAATAGAGGTAAAAATATTCATTGTGTAGTATCTTTGTTGATTACATTTTCTGATTTAACCTCAATTTTGATTTTATGGCTGCAAATTGCATTGCCAGACACTGCCGTAGGCATCGCTGCAATTTGGGTCTTATTGATTCTCCTCATTGCATGGGTGGTAAATCGCTTTGCTAATGGCGAAGCAGAAATCATCAGGAAAATAGTTCATATTGGCACTGGTAATGTGATTTTACTCGCTTGGTGGTTGGATATTCCGGCTAGCGTCGGGATTACGGCCTCGATTTTAGCAAGCGCAATCACTTTACTATCTTACCGATTTCCGATTCTTCCTGGCATTAATAGCGTTGGACGCCAAAGTTTCGGGACATTTTTTTACTCTCTGAGTATCGGTATTTTAATTGCTTGGTTCTGGTATTTGCAACAACCGCAGTACGCAGTATTAGGCATTTTAGTTATGACTTGGGGAGATGGATTAGCAGCTTTAATTGGGAAGCGTTTTGGCAAACACAAGTACAAAGTCTCTGGAGCAGAAAAAAGTTGGGAAGGCTCCTTGACTATGATGCTTGTGAGCTATTTCGTCAGCTGTTGGATTTTAGTTGGAACTCAAGGAAACAGTTGGCAAAATTGGGCAATATCATTGTTAGTGGCCTTGATTGCTACTGCTTTAGAAGCTTTTTCTGTTTTAGGCATTGACAATTTAACAGTTCCTTTGGGAAGTGCTGCTGTGGCGTTCTTTTTAAGTCAATTAGTTTTTTAATTACAGCCAAAAACAATGCAACAAATACACCAATTGTAGAGACGCGATGAATCGCGTCTTTATCTCCACCCAAGGATGTGTTGCAAAGATTGTTGGAATTGGTAACAGTATTAAATCCCCTATTTTTCACAAAGTCGGGGATTTGGGTTACAAATTGTGCCCTGAAAATTTATTCCACTTACGTGAAAATAGCTACAACACAAGTCTGTTTCTGATAATGTGAAGGCGGAAGCTCTTGCAGGCTGCGCGTAATACGGAAACGTCAAGGCGGAAAGGCTTGCAGGGAAGGCGGAAAGGCTTGCAAGGAAGGCGGAAAGGCTTGCAAGGAAGACGGAAAGGCTTGCAAGGAAGACGGAAGCTCTTGCAGGGAAGGCGGAAGTTCTTACAGGGAAGACAAAACAGAAAAAAAGGAACAGGTTTTTTCTCATACCAATTCCAACAATAGACCTCTTGCAAAAGTAACTTTTGCAAGAGGCGGGAAAAGGGGAAAGGTTTTTTTATTCCTTTTCCCTTTCCCCCTTACCCTTTTCCCTACTTCTGCAAGAAGTCTAATTTTTGCAGCAGATCCTTGGACGAAGCTGAAGACGCGATTCATCGCGTCTCTACAATTGGTGTATTTGCTAATCGATCCCTTCTGCCCGGTCAGTGAGCTTGCCTGTCCTGAGCTTTGTCGAAGGGTCGAACTGCTGCCCTCTGCCTTCTGCCTTCTGAACCAACAACTTATTAATTTGAATTTGCAGTTTTTCTCGTAATTTTTGCGCTTGTTGGTAAGCTGCTGTACGTCCTTTGTTTGAGTCGCTAGCTAGTTCTGCTGATTCCAAGGGCTGAATAAAATAACGCAGACGAGTTTTCATTGCCCAAACTCCCATTGAGGGAAACAGAAATAAGGCAAACATCAAAGGCGAGACAGGCAAGAATGGTAATTTGATTAGCTGTTGTAATTTAGTGATATTAAAAGCCCAAGGATGGAGAAATTCGCTACCCATGCAAACCACTGGGAGAATGGGAATATGATAGCGATCGCTCAGTTGCATAAAGCTGACATCAAACTTTTGTAGTTGATGGCGTTTTCTCCAACCTTTCCCAGGCCCCCTTATCCCTTCGGGTGCGTATAAGAGAATTTTACCTTGGGCGATCGCAGCCTCAAAATCATTTAATTCTGCTCGTACACCACCCAATACTTGCGACCATTTGGGTGGTAACCACCAAATCACCCAAGGATGGTCAAATAATGCTGGACTTGCTAGGGGTTGTACTTTCCATCCTCTAGTTTCACCTAATAAATAAGCTAAAGTCAAAAAGTCCCAAGGAAAACACATTCCTGCGTGGTTCATCGCCACAATTAACGGCCCCTTTGGCGGCAAGTTTTCGATTTGCTGTAATTCTCCTCGAAAATAATATTTGACGATGGGGTCGATAACTTCTTGGCGAAAAGCTTGTTGATAATTCGGATCGAATTCACCAACTTCTTTACGCGGCGAACGACAACCCAAACGCAACCAACGGCTCAGCATTGCTAAATAAAATCCGCCAGGAATTAAAAATAATCCATATTCTAGCCAATTCCAACCATCTGGATCTGCATGGTAGTGTTGCCAGTGGCGGTTAAATAAAATCAGCCAGCCTGGAGGATACCAAAGACAAAACCGATCGAACCAGCTAAATTTATAGTTTTGGGCTGGTGCTTGCTGTTTAGTGTCGAAAAGATTTTCTGAGCGTTGATTAATCAAAATAGCAATATAAATATAAATTAGGCAACAATTGACTTAACGCTATATTCTAGCTTTACATATTCGCCATTGACATCTTACTCAAGAAGTAAAACTAGCTACACTTTTTAAGTTGGAAATATCCCCGACTTCTTTAATAAGTCGGATATCTGAAGCCTGATGATTTGATTTCTAAATAAAATCCGAAGTTCGAGAATTTCAAATATTATGCGCTGATTCTCAGCATTGTATAGTACATGATAAATATTTAACAATCGATTATATTACTATTTGTTCTGACGTAACAGAGCAAATTTTATTTTTATTTTATAAATTACCTTTGTACTTCTTTCGTCTCCATAAGTTTTCATTCACGTAAATTATAGCAATCATAAGGAGCAGACTATTGATGTAGCAATACCTTCTATACACAGCAGCAAACACTAATAAGCGGGATTTGGGTTTTACCAAAAGATGCAATTTATCTGTGGGTAGATAATATCTCATGATGATTAAATTTCTTCCTCAAGTCGGAGACAAATGACGCAACACTTGTCTTATTCTGCTGACTATGGAACTAGAAAAGTCTTTAAAAATTGCAGATTTAATCCGCGAACTTCGACAGCAACTCGATCTGTCTCAGAAAAGGTTTGCAGCCAATTTAGGAGTTTCCCTGCGAACAGTCAATCGCTGGGAAAACGGATCTGCTGTGCCTTCACAGATGGCATTAAAACTGATTGAAGAAATGCTAGAAAAGATGGGCGAACCGAAGAAAAGACAACTAAGCGAGTATCTCTCTAAAGCAAGGCAAAGGGAGGACTCCTGAGATGAGCGTCAAATTACTGGAAAAATTCTTGATGGTGCGCTCTCGCTCATTAACTTATGGCGTGATGATTTTGGCGGTAGTAGTTGCCCTAATTATGGCGCGATTATTACAGCCAGTATTCGATCCGAGCGTGTTTACCTTTTTTTATGCTGCCGTGGCTGTTAGTGCGTGGTATGGTGGCATGGAAGTGGGAATGTTAGCGATCGCTTTATCTGCCATAGTCGCCTTCTACTTTCTCATTGAGCCAGTCTACTCCTTCGAGATCCCAAGCTTGAGCGTTTTGGTACGATTAACAACTTTTTCACTTGTCTCTTTCTTAATTACTGCACTTTTCTCCGAATTACAAACTGCTAAAAGCAAAGCAGAGTCAAGTCTAAAGTTGTTACAAAAGAGCGAAATGCGGTTTAGCCGACTCGCAGAATCTAACATCATTGGAGTCATTGTTAGCGACCTCAACGGTCAGGTTATTGAGGCCAATGATGCCTTTTTGAAGATGGTGGGTTACACGCAAGAAGATTTGTCTGCCAACGAAATCGACTGGCGGAAGATTACCACGCCGGAGTCTCTGATTTTAAGCGAGCATTGCGTCGAAGAACTGAGAACCAGCGGAGTTTGTAAACCTTTTGAAAAAGAATATATTTGCAAAGATGGTTCCCACGTTCCGGTTCTGCTTGGTTCTGTCCTCGTAGAAGACGGTCAAGAAACGGTTATTGGTTTTGTTGTTGATTTGAGCGAACGCAAACAAGCTCTATCGGCATTACAGCAAGCCAATGAACGGGTGACGCGTACTCTAGAAAGCATGAGCGATGCTTTTGTCAGTTTAGACCGAGATTGGCGAATCATCTACCAAAATGCTGAAGCAGAGCGAATTAACGGCAAATCCCGCACACAAGTCGTTGGTAACTGTCACTGGGAAGAATGGCCCGCGTCAGTAGGCACAAATCTTGAGCTACAATACCGACGAGCGATGGCAGAACAAATTCCCGTCCACTTTGAGCATCATTATTACTTGCCATCCGAATGTGACTTGTGGTTGGAGATTCACGCTTACCCTTGTGAAGATGGTCTTGACATTTTTTTTCGTGACATCAGCCAACGCAAACAAGTAGAACAAACTCTGCGTGAAAAAGAGGAACGCGTGAGGCTAGCTAACGAGCGTTTCGAGTTAGCCGCCGCTGCGGTCAATTGTCTGATATATGACTGGGATATAGAGCAGGATCGGGTTGAAAGAACCGATGGTTTAACCCGAATTTTAGGCTATCCCCTCGATATTGCAAAAACAAATGGTAATTGGTGGCGTCAGCTTGTCCATCCAGAAGATTTACAACGTGTAGAAACTCAAGCGGGGGTTGCGTGGTCAAATGGCGATCGCTACACTGCTGAGTATCGAATTCGCAACCAAGATAATCAGTATGTATATGTGCTAGACCAAGGAATAGTCGTCAAGCGAGATGCTGACGGGAAGCCGCTACGCATAGTTGGCAGCACTACAGATATTAGCGAACGCAAACAGATAGAAGCAGCACTCCAAGAACAGGAGAGAAAATATCGTTATATTTTTGAAGCCGCAGGGGTGTCAATTTTTGAAGAAGATTTTTCTCTAGTCAAAGCAGCCCTTGATGATTTGAAAGCCCAAGGTGTAGAGAATTTTCGCGCCTTTTTTGCCGAACACCCTGAATTTATTCAACAAGCCGTTGACATGGTGAAAATTGTCAACGTGAATAATGCAGCTGTGCGAATGTTTGGGGCTGAAAATAAAAATCAACTTTTGGTTCCACTCGATAAAATATTCGTACCGGAAGCTTTAGAAGTATTTGTCGAAGAATTGCTAGCAATTACTAATGGGGAAACTTGCTTAGAATCAGAAACGATTCTCAAAACTCTCCACGGAGAACGTCTCAACGTCCTGTTTACAATTACCTTTCCGCCAGAAAATGCTAAATTTGATAGCGTGTTGGTAAGCATCATGAATATCACTGCTCGCAAGCAGGCAGAAGCCGCAGTTAAAGCTAGTGAGGAGCGGTTGAGGAGTTTTGTCGAAGCGAATGTAGTCGGGATTATATTTGGCGATGTCGAAGGTAGCATCAATGAAGCCAATGACGAGTTTCTGCGAATTGTTGGCTATAGCCAAGAGGATTTGCAAGCTGGCAAACTACGGTGGACTGATATCACGCCACCAGAATATTTTTATTTAGACGAACTGGCCATTGCCGAAGCCAAGTCTAAAGGAGCTTGTACTCCTTATGAAAAAGAATACATTCGCAAAGATGGTTCTCGCGTACCCGTTGTCATTGGCTACTCTTTGTTAGGAGAATTTCGGCACAAATCAGTAGTATTTATTCTTGATATTAGCGAACAGCAAGCTGCGCTGCGCGATCGCCAGCAAATAGAAAAAGCCTTGCACCAAAGTGAAGAACGCTTTCAAGCTTTTATGGACAACAGTCCCGCCGCAGCATGGATTACAGATACAGACGGACGCATACTTTATCTCAGCCCGACTTATTTCCGTACATTTGAATTAGCAACAAACAACGCTATTAATAAAAATATTTTTGAGCTATATCCGGCTGAAATTGCTCAGCTATTCTTGAATAATATAAAAATAGTTGCCGAGACGAATAAGGTGTTGGAAGCCATTGAATCTGCCCCGCGTACAGATGGCAGCCTTGGCGAATTTTTAGTATACAAGTTTCCTATTGCAGATGTGTCTGGGCAACGCTTGGTAGGAGGAGTTGCAGTTGACATTACCGAACGCGAACGCGCCCTTCGAGAACGCGAACGAGCAGAAAAAGCCTTACAAGAGCGTAGTGAAGGACTGAAGTTGCTGTTTGAAACCGCCAGCGATTTGCTCTCAACCGATCGCCCCTTGGATTTGATGAACAGCTTGTTCGGTAAACTCTCGGCGCAGATGGATTTGGATTTTTATTTCCACTATCTGATTGAAACCCACGAAAATAAACAGAAACTTCATTTGGTCGGTTGGAACGGCATCACTGAAGAAGTATTTCAAGCAATTGAATACTTGGAATTTAATCAAGAAATGTGCGGATTAGTAGCCCAAGAACGGCGTCAAATTGTCGTCAACAATCTGCTGCACTCAAACCATCCCAATGCATACATCCTTCAAAGTTTGGGAATTACAGCCTATGCAGGCCAACCGTTAATTGCTCAGGGTAAACTGCTGGGGGTACTCTCCTTTGCCAGTCGCACCCGTACCCACTTTACCCCAGAGGAAACTGCTTTACTCCAAGCAACTTCGGATCAGGTGGCGGTTGCTTTGGAACGTTTTGAATTAATGGCTTCATTACAGCGACGAAAAGAGCAATTAATTCAAGCTAACCGCATTAAAGATGAATTTTTAGCAGTTCTTTCGCACGAACTTCGCACGCCATTAAATCCCATCCTGGGATGGTCAAAGATGCTGCAAAGTAGAAAGTATGACGCAGCAACCACCGCTCGCGCCCTGGAAACCATTGAGCGTAATGCCAAGCTGCAAACTCAGCTAATTGAAGATTTGTTGGATGTTTCTCGGATTTTGCAAGGCAAACTGAGCTTAAATATTGCTCCGGTGAATTTGGTAAGTGCGATCGCCGCAGCTTTGGAAACCGTGCGTTTAGCTGCCCAAGCTAAATCTATCAATTTGCGATTTGTGATTTTAGATTTGGCATCAGAAAATACTAACAGAAATTTAGCATCCATTGAGTTTAATAAACAACCCGACAATCTCAAATCTCAAATTCAAGTGGTGCTGTCGGCGCACCAAGGCTACGACTCAAAATTCCTAGTGGCGGGCGATTCAGTCCGTTTACAACAGGTAATCTGGAATTTGCTCTCCAATGCTATTAAATTCACACCCCAAGGGGGACAAGTAGAAATCAGTTTAGCCTGTGTTGATTCTCAAGCTCAACTCCAAGTATGCGATACAGGCAAAGGAATTAACCCCGATTTTTTACCATTCGTCTTTGACTACTTCCGCCAAGCTGATGGTGCAACTACCAGAAAATTTGGGGGTTTGGGGTTAGGATTGGCGATTGTTCGTCACATCGTCGAGTTACATGGCGGTACAGTTCAGGCAGAAAGTTTGGGTGAAGAACGAGGAGCAACCTTTACAGTCATGTTGCCGTTGATTAAAGTTAATCTCAACGATCGCGAGATTGATAGACAATCAGATGATTTGCCCGATTTAAGCGGGCTGAAAATTCTCTTGGTGGATGATGAGCGCGATACGCGAGAGTTGATTGCTTTCATTCTGGAGCAGTCTGGGGCGATGGTAACGCAGGTAGGCTCGGCTGTGGAAGCACTACAAGTTCTGCCTGAGTTCCAGCCAAATCTGCTCCTGAGTGATGTGGGAATGCCGGAAGTAGACGGCTATATGTTGATCCGCCAAATCAGAGATATGCCGCCAGAACTGGGAGGGAAAATTCCGGCGATCGCTTTAACCGCTTATGCAGCCGAAATCGATTATCAACAGGCAATTGCCGCCGGATTTCAACAGCATATCACCAAACCTGTGGAGCCAGCGAAGTTAATTAGAGCGATCGCTAACCTGATTTGCTGATTCAACTGCTTTCCAAAGAGGTAACAGGCAAAGGTGAGGTTTGTGCTTCCAGATACAAGTTTTACAAACCCATACTTTGAAGAGAGCATTTTTGTAAGTAGCAATTTGAGGTATCTACGATCTGTCTTGTGTAGTGAATGCTATTCATACCATAAGTAGAGATATTCATCTCGATTGGTTTGTTAAGTTTAATGAAGTATTGAGATTAAGTTTTCTCAATCACTTGGGCAATCGAGAGTAACTTTAACTTCTTTGGAGTTTTGTATGACTTATACAGTTGACGAAAAAACAAGACCAGCTTTAGAAACCTTTCGCCGCTTTGATGTAGATACTCAACTAGGCATACTTTGGTTTGGTTACCTAGATATTAAAGACCAGCTACAACCAGCACCTCCTGAAAGTGTAGAAGTTCCTGGAAAAGCAGTATTTGACCAAATTCAAGCTTTGTCTAAAGAAGAACAACTGCAAGCACAACGCGACCTAATTACAGGTGCAAATGATATCGGCCGAGGCTATAAGGAACTGATTCCTAACTCTAGATTGGTAGTTTGGCTGTTGTTGTCAAAAGGTATAGAAAATGGAACCATCATCGGAGTACCATCTGACTATCAATTACCAAGTGAAACCGATGAATTTGTAGCACAAATTAAACAGCTAGACTTTGAGCAACGGATTAGTTTCTTGCTGAGTGCCGTATAATCTAATAGATTAACTCATACCATTTTGAATGTTGGATTTGTGTTAATCTATCCCATTCATTTTTCAAATTGGTATCAGCCCAGCAATTTTTAAAAGTTTTAAATCATTGGGAATAACTGAAACAGTTTGTTTCGTTTTAGTTCAGAATAATGCAGAGATGCTAGCCTCTGCATTATTCCCAATTTACAATGATGTAGAGACGTTGCAATGTAACGTCTTATTTTGCTGATATTTGTTTGTGAGATAAAATTAATTTAGAGAATCAATTAACTTTAAAACTCGTTCTTTCACTTCATCCCGAACGCGGCGAAAAACTTCAATTGGTTGTCCTTCTGGATCGTCCAGTTGCCAATCTTCAAACACATCTCGTAACACCCATTCTTCGGGTAAATTAACGCCACACCCACATAATGAAATCACAGTATCATAATCTTTAGCTTGGAAATCACTTAAAGCCTTTGATGTTTGATTGCTAATATCAATGCCAATTTCTGACATAATATCAACAGTTTTTGGGTCTACATGACTTGCTTCCAACCCCGAACTACTAACAGAAATTTTACCCGATCCTAATGTCCGAGCAAAACCTTCTGCCATTTGCGATCGCCGTGAATTTTTCTTACAAACAAACATCACCTTTTTCATCACTTATTACCCACAACAAAGCTTACTCACAGCTTGTCCCACCGCCACATTTTTTTCTGCCGCCGTATCTCCTACCTTCACCACAAACACCTCCCAACGGTTGCCATCTGGATCTGTTACCCAAACTTTATCTTGCAAAGCGTAGCAACAATCAGTATTATCTTCAGTAAATAATGCTAATCCTACATCTGTAAATCGCTGCACAGCCGCTTGTACTTCTTGCGTACTTTCTACTTGTATCCCCAGATGAGACAATGCACCACCAGATTGCACATTGTCAGTTAAATTCAATGTTAAATTTAAAGCTGGATTAGGAATATCAAACTTAGCATAGTCAACTTTATATTTAATAGGCTCAACACCAAACATTGCCTGATAAAATGTCACAGACTTTTCAATATTGGTAACATTGAAAGCTACATGAGTTTTCAAAGTTGCCATAAAATTTGCTCCTTTATTCTTTGAAATCACGAAATCCATAAGAAAGCTGTCGATATACTATCACTGCTAATTGCGCTCCTAAAATCGGCGCAACCCAATAAACCCAATGATGTTGCCAAATTCCTCCCACCAAAGCTGGGCCAAACGAACGCGCCGGATTCATACTCGCACCAGTAATCGGCCCCATAAATGCTGCTTCCATTCCCACCGTCAACCCGATCGCTATTCCAGCAAAACCAATATGGGCGCGTCGGTCTAATCCCGAACCCAAAATTACGAACATTAATATAAAACTGAGAACAAATTCCAACACCAAAGATTGCAACCAATTACCATTTAGCGGTATCGTCGCCCCCAAATTGGCAACTCGCCCCAAACTCATTAGTAGTAAAGTTGAAGCGGCGATCGCCCCCACTAACTGCCCTAAAATATACGGTAAAACTCGCTTTTTTGAGAAAAAACCACTACTCCAAAACGCCAATGTTACCGCCGGGTTGAAGTGTGCATCGCTAATGTGCCCTAAAGAGTAAATCAACGCAGCAACAACAGCACTAAAGACAAAGCTGATACCAATGTGTGTAATTGCGCCTTGGCTGAGGTAGTTCGCCATCACTGCACCAGTACCGGCAAACACTAAAATAAAAGTGCCAATTCCCTCTGCTAAAACCTCTCGCCAGCAAGATACCAGCGATTTAGTTACCCAAATCTGCAAACTTGACTCCATGCCTGTTGCAGGCATACCAACGCTCTACATTTCAAAAAAATTTGATGTATTAATATTATTTCAAAAAAATTTGATATGTCAAGCAGGCTCCCTGCCCCCCTTGCCTACACAGCGATTGTATTTTTTAATTGGAAGTCCCTTGTGTCCCTACGATTATCTCTACGCAAGATTCCCGACTTCTATTGAATCTGCGCGTACACCTGCTAAAACAAAATTTAACGCTTCTTGAGAATGTTCCTCTAACATACCTTTACTTAGCATTCGCTTTCCCGGCCACAGATGCTTGACATTTTCATAGGCTGCTACATAGAACACGCAAGTTCCGATAATATTAACTGCCATGTGTCTCGGATCTAAAGGACGAAAAACACCTTCTGCAATTCCTTGCTCCAAAATCGTAATTAACTTGCCATATATTTGTTCTATCGACTGCTTTGGATAGTACTTTCCTCGGTTCTGAATGGCTTCTAAAAATAAAATCGAAGGAATGTTCGGGTTTTTTGATGTTTGTTCTAAAAACAACTGAGTAAAACTCTCTAATGCTGCTTGGGGCGGTAGTTGCTCTAAATTCAACTGTACAATTTCATCAAGCGGCTTGATAAATGCTCGGTTGAGAACTTCCTGATATAACGCTTCTTTATTTTGATAGTAGTAATAAATCATAGTTTTCGTAACACCTGTCTGAGCTGCAATCGTCTCCGTGCGAGTAGCAGCTAATCCAGCGATCGCAAATTCTTTTTCCGCCGCATCCAAAATCCGTGCCTTTGTCGCTTCTGCATCGTGTACCGACGATGAACGTTTACTTTTTGCTGGTTGAGAACTAGGCATATCAATGAAAAACTAACTAACTAGTAAGTTAGTCTAGCTCATCAAAACCCTTATATTACAAAATATTGGCAAGTTTTTACATCATCACCTGTTGACAGAGATTGATAGTCATTATAAACTTACTTACTAGTAAGTAAGTTTTAGTGTTATATGAATAAGCTGTCTCAGGTAGAAACTGACCTAGCAACAACAAAGTTAATGGCAAACCGAGTTGCCTTAGTAACGGGTGCTAGCCGAGGTATAGGTGCGGAGATTGCAAAATTGTTCGGTAGGCATGGTGCGGCGGTTGGCGCGAACTATTACAGCAACGAAGCGGCTGCACAATCAGTTGTAGATGCGATTGTTGCTGAAGGAGGTAAGGCGGTGGCTGTGAAAGCCGATGTCAAAGACCCTCGCCAAGTTGAAGTTATGGTGCAGCAGGTAGTGGAAGCCTTAGGACCAATCGACACCCTTGTATTAAACGCGGCTGGTTCCTTTAAAGTTGCACCATTTACCGAATATAGTTGGGAGGACTTTGAGGCAAAACTTTTGGGCGAAGTGAAATCTACATTTCATCCAGTAAAAGCAGTCGTTCCGGCAATGATAGAACAAAACAAGGGTTGCATCATTGTTATGAGTTCCGAATATTCCCGTTTTGCAGGTCAAGGGTTTTCTGCTCATAGCACGGCGAAGTCAGCATTAGATGCTTTGGTGAAAAGTTTAGCCTTTGAGTTAGGGCCGCATGGTATCCGAGTAAATGCTGTATCTCCAGGTTTGACTATAACAGACGCTTCTGCATTTGTTCCTCAAGAACGTAGAGATGCGATCGCTCAAATGACTCCCCTAAGAAGAATCGGTGTGCCTGAAGATATTGCTAGTGCTGTGCTTCTTTTGGCATCAGAACACAGTAGGTTTATTACTGGAGCCTACCTACCTGTAAATGGTGGCATTTTTATGCCTTAAGAAAATGAACAGCCCTAAATTTACTGAGCATCACGTCACAGCTGTAATTACTCATTTAGTCAAACCGGGACGAGAAGAAGGATACGAAGAATGGATGCGAGGAATTATTCCTGTTGCGAAAACATTTCCAGGACATATAGGAGTAAACATCCTACGACCTGAGAAGAATCTGCATCCGGAATATATTATTGTTCTTCACTTTGACAATCAAGAGAATTTACAAGCATGGCTAGATTCAGATGTGCGTCACGAGTGGATTGAACGAGCCAAGCCTCTAATTCAAACATCAGAGAACGTGCAATTTCTCACTGGTTTAGAAACTTGGTTTGTCTTGCCAAGAGAAGCACCAAAGCTTCCTCCTAAACTTTACAAGATGGTCTTACTCTCCTGGTTTGCGGTGTTTGTGACACTATCAACTGTGAGATATTTCCTCAAACCTTTAGTTGCCTATCTCCCTGAATTACTAGGGCAAATCATCATAATTGGGATTGTTGTTTGCATCCTTACCTACGTTATCATGCCTCAGTTAACTCGATTGTTCTACAAATGGCTGTACCCAAATTCCTAAATGGAATAAAAGCTGTGCAAATTTTGTTTTGTATTCATTAAAATTCGCCAGGAAAAAAGATGAGCGATAAATTTACATCTGATAATTCAGTCATGCTTTTAATCGACCACCAAGTTGGAACGATGCAATTGATTAAGAATATTCCCTTGGAGGTTGTGAAGCGAAATACCCTCGCTTTAGCCAAAACTGCAAAAATTCTCAACATTCCAGTCCTACTTACTAGTAGTCAGGAACAGAATGTTCAAGGTGCGCTGATGCCTGAGCTACAGGACATTTTACCTGAAGCTTTTGCAAAACGGATTAAACGGGCTGGTCTTGTGAATGCTTGGGAAGATATTAACTTTAAGCAGGCAGTGGAAGAAACTCAACGCAAAAACATCATCATGGCAGGCGTGACAACAGACGTTTGCCTAGTCTATCCAGCAATTAGCGCCCGCCATGAAGGATATAATGTCCAAGCTGTGATGGATGCTTCTGGCTCACCCTTCGACATTTCCGAGGAGATGTCTAGACGTAGAATGGAGCGTGAAGGAGTTGTGTTAACAGCAACTAATACGCTAATAGCTGAACTGGCTCAAGATTGGAGTCGCCCAGAGGGAAGCCAATTATTGCAGGTTTTGTTTGAGGATGTTCTGCCTAAGATTGGATAGTAATACTAATTCGTAATTCGTAATTCGTAATTCGTAATTGAGAAATTCAGATTCATTTGGGTTTTAAAGTTTGAAACTGTTGCCCAATTTTGGAGAATTGGTATGAGTTTTAGCCACCACTAGGTTTATTACTCGCAGCAAGGACGCGCAGATATAGCTGGATTATCTTGGTGGAAATTTGACAAATATTGCTCTAAAACGCTAAATTGCAGCAAATTCAACCTGTAATAAATCCAGCGTCCTTCCTGACGCGAGTTAACTAAGCCAGCTTCCTTGAGGGTTTTCAGGTGAAAGCTTAATTTCGACTGACTAACCCCCAAGGTTTCGCATAAATCGCACACACAAAGTTCTCGCTGTCGTAACAGTTCCAGCACACTAATCCTGAGAGGATCGGAAAGGGCGTGAAAGCCCGCAGCAATTAAATGAGGAACAGTGACAGCGGGAGTTTGCATGAATGAAATTTTGATAAGGTGATGCTATCTTTATTGTGAACTAGAAAATATAGCTTAGATGCCCAGACGCGCAGCAGCTTCTCGTCAGACATCGCTGTTGAACAGCACCAGCGATCGCTTTAGCAAATAATATCCAAGTCATCAACGCAGATAGCCGGGCGATCGTACTTCAAGCAAAGAAATAAGGGACTTCCCTAATACAGCAGAATTCAAACTTAAAGTAAAACCGTATTACGCAACTGGCACAATCAGTATCATGTAACGGTGAGATACAAATAAAAATTATTACTTTTAGATATCAATAGAGGTATTGACAGTTGAGTTGGATAGTTTTTTGTTACTCTCTTCCCTCCAAGTCGTCTTCTAGTCCTCGTGTAACGCTGTGGCGACGGCTGCGACGAATTGGAGCCATCTCTCTGAAAAGTAGTATTTACGTTCTGCCCGATCGCGATGAGTGCATTGAATCGTTCCAATGGCTGGCGCAGGAAGTACAACAAGCAAAGGGAGAAGCTTTAGTAATGCGAGTGGAACGATTTGAAGGACTAGCAGATGAAGAAATTATCGAATTATTTCGTCAAGCTAAGAGCGAAGAGTATCAAGAAATTGAAGCTCTGGCAATGGAATTGGAAAAGTCTATAACTTCCAACTCTAGTTTAGAAGACCGTAGCAGTTTGCTGGAAACTTTAGAAAAACTGCGAAGACAACACAGCGAAATTGCTCGTGTGGACTTTTTCGATTGTGTTGATGGACAACGCCTAACAATTATCTTAAACCGTATTGCTCAAGCCCTCTCTGCAACTTTATCTCAAGCCTTAGAGATTCCCCATCAAGCCATTGCTGAATACCAGAATAAAAGATGGGTTACAAGACCCAGACCATATATAGACCGTCTCGCCTGTATTTGGCTAATTCGCAAATTTATCAATCCCCATGCCGAAATTCGATATTCTCATGAGGTTGCACCTGATGAAATTTCCTTTGAAATGAAAGATGCCATATTTGGACATTGTGGTAACCTTTGCACCTTTGAGGTGATGGCTAGAACCTTTGGCTTGAATAAACCGGGAATACAAGCGCTCGCAGAAATTGTACATGAAATTGACCTCCAAGATAGCCAGTATGCGCGTCCTGAAACCCCAGGAGTAGATGCTCTTTTGCAGGGCTGGTTTTTAGCAAAACTTTCTGATGCTGAACTAGAAACCTGTGGAATCAAACTATTTGAGGGTTTATATGCAGTGTTCTCCAAACAGCAGGGTTAATTGTCGCTACAAAGATTTTAAGTATTGTGTAACAGTAGTTGCAATTTAAAGAAATACCTATTACATTAAAAAACACATTTCCAGAGACTTTATCCCCACTCATGCTTAGGCAATGAAGTATTCTGCATTTCTAATGCTGTGTTCGGTTGGGGGATTGGCAATTTTCAGCTCGACGATTGCTAAAAACCCAGTCTTGCCAATTTTGGCTCAAACATTGGGTGCAAATCCGGCGACAATCGGAGCGATCGCCGCCGCCTCGACGCTAACTGGCATTCTAGTTAGTTTTCCAGCAGGCTTACTGAGTGACTATTGGGGTAGAAAGCCCTTGCTATTATTGGCAGGAGTAGTATTTTGCACCGCGCCTTTAGCTTACTTGTTAGTTTCTACCCCTTGGCAATTGGCACTGGTGCGGGTATATCACGGACTGGCAACGGCAATTCTCGGCCCGGTGGCAATGGCTTATGTCACTGATTTAGCCCCTACCCATAGAGGAGAGCGATTAGGCTGGTATTCTTCTTTTACATTGGCGGGAAGAGCGATCGCTCCCATAGTCGGCGGTTTACTTCTCAGCATTAGCACTTGGCAATCTGTGTATGTAGTCTGTGCTATTGCAGGGATTTTGGCTCTACTGGGAATTAAACTGCTGCTTAACCAAACTCAACAGACAAATCGTCATCGAGAAGCTAGGCAAAAGCTAGCTTTAAATCGAATAGCAATTGGTAATATTTTGTACCATCGTACAATTCTCCTGACCAGTTTGGTAGAAGCTGCCCAATTCGGAGCTTTTGGTGCGGTTGAAGCTTTCTTACCCTTATATGCATTGAGTGTTGGTATTGATAAAGCTGCTGTAGGATTGGTGTTTAGTAGTCAGGTTGGTGTCAAGGTACTGGCTCGTCCCTTCATGGGTCGAATCAGCGATTGTCATGGACGCAAGCAACAAATTATCTTGGGTCTGCTACTGGCTAGTGTATCAATGTTTCTCTTTTGTCAAGTTAAAACAGTACTTTTACTAACATTAATTTCTGGAGTGTTTGGATTGGGGATTGCGATCGCCTCTGCTGCTACATCGGCCTTAGTTGCAGATTTGGCTCCAGCAAACAGCCGTGGCACTGCATTGGGAATTATGAGCGCGATTATGGACGTAGGTCAGGCCAGCGGCCCGCTTTTGTTGGGACTCCTCCTGATGTATACCTCTTATCAAATCAGCTTTAGCGTAGTTAGCGGATTACTTTTAGCTACTGCTGTGCTTTTTACTTTGACAGCAAGAGATATTTCTGCAAAATCGGAGGTTTGAAATGGTTGTCTCGCCACCAAAACCGCTAGTCTGCGTTCGTACTGTCGAGATCCCGAAAGAAAACGAACAAGCTTTCTTTGATTGGATCGAATCTAATCGCTAATTAAGGCAACGATACGGCATTCTTATGGAGCGAATTCTTCAGCCTACTGACGGAAAAGGGGACTGGTTAATTATCACAATGTGGGAGAGCGAAGAAAAATTTGAGAAGTGGTTAGTTGCAAAAGAAAAGCCAGCAGTTGATACTTCTGTTGGTCATGCTCTGGTCAAGTTTGGCAAAATCAAACGCTACGACACTCAGGCTGGTTATTAAGAGGAAAACCTGTATATGAAATGGGTAACGCGCAGACAAATTCGAGTCAATCGGCTAGCAACTGCTTGGTTAATTCAGCGATTTGTAGATCGAGAAGCGGAGTTTGTTTTTGTAGAACCAGACCAAGTTGCCGAATTTCAACAGTCCCATCATGCCATTGGTTTTGATGCACCTGGAGCCAAGTATGCTCATGACAAAGGTATTACCTCCTTTGAGCAGATTATCCAAGATAATGCCTTGAGCAATGCCGTGTTAGCTGAATTGGCCGAAATTGTTCACGCTGCCGATATCCCAGGAGCTATTGACCAAAGAGCAGAAGCTAGTGGACTCAGAGCAATTAGTCATGGTTTTCCCTTAGTGACTGGCAACGACCATGAAACTCTCGAAAAAGCATTCTTCATCTACGATTCTCTGTATGCCTACCTCAAAGCACTTCAGGAAAATCAATTGAAGTAGAACATTGAAGAAGAATTCAGAATTCAGAATTCAGAATCAAGATGCGACGCTCGAAGACTCGCTAACGTTACGCTATCCGCCAGTCGGTCGCCAATATCCAACTGAATTCTGACTCCTGACTCCTGAATTCTGTTTTGATAAAAGTTTTTCATCAAATTTAAGGAGCAATTAGCAATGCAAACCGAAATTACCAATGAAATTGGTTTGATTCCCATACAAGCTGATACCAGTCTTTTAAAAGATCCGAAAAAATTCAGCAATGGCGACCTTAAAACCCTCAAAGATATAGCTCAGTTCAACCCTCGTTTCTTTGTTCGGCGGCGGATTTTCTCTACTGACTCCATGCACTTTAATATCTACTGCATTGAGCCAGGACAATCCAACCCATTACACAAACACTCAGGAAGTGACGAAATTTGTTACTTTGTGCAAGGAACAGGAGATGTGATTGTTGGTAATGAAATTGCGGCTGTTGAACCCGGAGACTGCGTTCACATTCCTAAAGATGTCGGACATGAAATCATCAATACTGGTACAGAAAAAATGATTGTAGTTTTAGCTCAGTCCCCTCTTCCTTGTGCCCATGAGAAAGTGCCCAACCCGCCGACAGAATTTCACCGAGTTAATTTAAGCCGTTGAATTTTTGCATCGTCGGACTTACGCGCTGAAGCTTGAAACGTAGATCCCCCTTAGCTCTTTTTATACAGTAGGTAACTTATAAAGCCGCCTTGGAAAGGGGGTTGGGGGATCTGAGTTTGTAAATGCTGATGATATCAAACATCATCTAATCAACTAACCAGATCGACGATCGCTTTTCAAGCAGAAACTACAGCTTCCGGTTGATAGCGGATACCAGCTTGCTTCAAGCGATGTAAAGCTTCACCCAAGCGATCGCAATCTGCAATCAAACTAATTCTCACATACCCTTCACCCGCAACCCCAAAGGCGTTACCAGGAGTCACCACAACGCCTGTTTGCTGCAACACATTTAACGCAAAATCTGTAGAACCCATCCCTACAGGACATTTCACCCACAGGTACATCGTTGCTTTGGTTTTGGGAATATCCCAACCCAATTGTCCTAATCCTTCAATCAGGAAATCGCGGCGGGTGCGGTAGCGTTGTTGTACTTCATGCAAATACACATCTGGCAGTTGCAAAGCGGTTTCGGCGGCTGTTTGTAAGGCGGCAAAAATACCGTAATCCAAGTTAGTTTTCAGCGTCCGCAAACCTTGAATTACATGGCGGTTACCCACCACAAAGCCGACGCGCCAACCTGCCATATTGTAGGTTTTGGATAAGGTGTGAAATTCCACACCAATTTCCTTGGCACCGGGAATTTCTAACAAGCTAGTAGGTTGATAACCATCAAACGCTAACTCGGCATAACACAAATCGTGTACCAGCAAAATTTCGTATTTGCGGGCGAAGGCGACGATTTCTTCAAAGAATTCACGGGGTGCGGTGGCGGCGGTGGGATTGCTGGGATAGTTGAAATAGAGGATTTTGGCTTTTTGGGCAACTTCATCAGGAATGGCAGCTAAATCGATTAACCAGTCATTCTCTGGTTTCAAAATCAAGCTATGAACTTGACCGCCAGCAATTACCGGGCCGCGAAAGTGGGCGGGATAAGCGGGAGAAGGAACTAGAACTACATCGCCTGGGTTGATGTAAGCGATCGCTAAATGTGCTAATCCTTCTTTAGAACCGAGTAGCGGTAAAGCTTCACTATCAGGGTCGAGAATGACATCATAACGCCGACGATACCAAGTAGTAATCGCTCGGCGGAAACTCGCAGTGCCTTCAAAGGGAGGATAACCGTGATTGGCGGGATTTTGCAAAGCGGCCATTGCCGCTTCTACCACTGGTTGCGGTGTCGCACCATCGGGGTTCCCCATCCCCAAATCAATTAAATCTAACCCTTGTTCCCGTGCTTTAGCTTTTAGTTCGTCTAAACGGGCAAATACATAAGGTGGTAGTTTTTGTATGCGTTCTGCTGGCACTATCCAATTCAAACTCATGGTTCAACCTCGTCACTCATTCCCTTGGGCGAAACTCGATTCATAGAATCTCTACTATCTATAGGTGCAGTGGTAGAAACCATTGCCGCCATCAATTGTTCCAGCGCGACTTTAAAAGGTAGTCGATGGATGTCAGAATTAGGAGCTAGGGCAATTTCGGCGGCTGTTTGCAACTCACCTAATGTAATATTGCCCAAACCCAAATCACTTAACTTCTGGGGTAGTCCAATTTCTGCGTAGAACTTTAACAACTGCTGCCGTGCCGATGCTGCTAGTTGATTGTTTTGTAGCATTTCTTCTAAACGCAGTTGCACCAGAATTCCCAAAGCAACTTTTTCGCCGTGAATACTGCCGTGTCCCGAAATGTGCGTTAAACCATTATGCACAGCATGGGCGGCAACGGTGCGGCACTGTGCGCCTCCAAGTCCGCCAACTACGCCAGCGAGTAACACACTCGCATCTACGACTTCTCGCCAAACTTCACTACCTGGTTCCTTGAGGGCGGCGGCTGACTTTTGCAAGAGGATGTCTCGCAAAATTCGTGCTTGTTGGACTGCGGCGATAATTAAAGTGTCTTGTAAATGCCCGCTACTAACTGAGGCTTCGTACCACTTAGCGATCGCATCACCAATTCCAGCTACTAAAGTACGTTGCGGTGCAGTTTTAATCAAGTCATAATCGAGTATCAATAAATCCGGGCAACGAGACAGCCCCACATCATAAAGAAATGCCCCGTCTTCTGAATAAACATTCGACAGGGCACTCCAAGCTGCACAGGTAGCCGCAGAAGTCGGAATCGTTACCACTGGTAGCTGTAATTGTTGCGCGACTAATTTCGCTGTATCCAAAGCTTTGCCGCCACCAACACCGATAATTACATCAGCTTTATGTTCTTTGGCTGCCTTGCGTAAACTTTTCAAACTAGCTTCGCAGCAATCTGGACTATACGAAGCTAGGGCAGGATGTAACTGTTGCGTTTCTAAAATCGGTAGTAAATTTTCTTGGCCGATCGCAAGAGTCCGTTCTCCCGCCACAATTAAAGGACGGCTTCCCAAACAAGCGATTTCTGCTGCGGCGGCTGGCAACACATCAGAACCACGGATTACTTTTGCTGGGGCAACTGTAAGGGTAAATAACGAACTAGAAGTTTGAGTAGACAAAGAAGGTTGAGTAGAAAATTTATTAGACATATATACTAGTGTGCCAAAACTTTGATATTTCTTAATCAATGTTGACTTTTGCCTAGGGATACTTGTTGCCAGCTGATTTCAAGATGGCGACAAATTTTACACCCCTTCAACTGGATTTTAGCCGAGCCATGAAATAAACAAAGCCTGTTGCCCACCGTTTAAGTAATTTGACGACCGTGCTTGAATCTATGCTGCTCATCCTAAAATTCCGAACTACCAAAGTTTTGAACAACCGTATAATTAAATAACATTAGCACTCTCACATTCCCAAAAAAAGCGTAGTTTACCGCCGCAGGCATCGCCAACTGGGATTTTCTTCGTAGTCCTACCATTCAAGCAATTACAGCTACAGAATATATCAGCTAGGGGCGTAGATTTATACGTCCTACAGCCAATTCATTTGCTGCAAATATTTTTGCAAATGGCAAAACTGGTAACTAGGAAAACAACTGACAAATAGTAACTGCCAGTACCCATTACCCTACGCTAATAAAATTTTGCTTACAGTGCGATCGCTAAAGTGTCAATATCTTAATCTAAAAATAATATTTAAAGTATCGGTAAATACAAAATAAATTATGTCATTCTGATAACAAGCATTGGTGATTGGGCATAGGGCATGGGAGATACAAAGAGGACAAGGGGAAAGGGAAAGGGGTAAGGGGAAAAGGGGAAAGATTAAATTTATTCCTTTTCCCTTTAACCTTTTCCCCTGACCAATGCCGAATGCCCAATGCCCAGTCCCCTTAAGCCTTCGATTTCGGCAATTGGGCAAATTTGTCTTGATAAATTTCTACTTTTACTGGGGAGTTGTCACGAGAGACGAGCGATCGCTTAATTTCACCCAAGTAAACTGGTATGGAAATCCCTGCTTCTGGGTGAAGAATGGTACGGGCGCGAACTGTTAACTTGTCGTCTTGGAGCGTACCAGAACGACCGTAAGAATATAGATTGCTAGCTGCTTGACGTAAAGTTGCCTCTAATTGTGTGGGGGTAATTTCCGGTGATACGGCGATTACAGCTTGGGTTGAGGCATTGTCATAAACTAGACTGTAGCGCACTGCTCCCGGAACCACTGTACGACTCAAGGGGACTATAGAAAGCGCAAATAAACCAGCTGTTAGCACCACCATAAAGCCAGTCGTCCCTACCAACCGAAAGCGGATGCCCCATTTGAGAACAAAAGCCAACACTGCTAAAGCAGCGAATACCAAGGTGGCTATACCCGACCATTGGGTGTATTGAAAAAAATCAGCTGTTGTGGGCATAAGATTATTTACTGAGGCGTCTTTTTTTTCTTATTGACAACCCCATTTTACCGAGACATAGGGCATTGGGCATGGGGCATTGGGCATTGGGAGGTGTGGGAGGAGAGGGGGGCATAAATTCTCTTTCTCCCCACACTTCCCACACTTCCCACACTTCCCACACTCCCCACACTTCCCACACTCCCCACACTTCCCCATCTCCCCATCTCCCCACTCCCCAAAAACTTCACCGCCACTCGCCTTGCACCACAAACGCCGCCCAATAATACGGTGCATTCCATTGCTGAGTTTGCCACATTTCTAACTGTGCGGCACGCAACGCGGCCACTGGTGTTAAGCCTTTTTGCAACATCTGTTGATAGAATTTGGTCATTAAGCTGGCGGTTGCTGTATCGTTGACACTCCACAAACTGGCAGCAACTCTTTTTGCTCCAGCATACATAAAACCTCTTGTCAAGCCCACTAAACCTTCCCCTTTCACGTCCTTTCCGAGTCCGGTTTCGCAGGCGCTAAGAGTTACGAGTTCAACAGGTAGATTGAGGTTAAAAATATCGTGGAGGCGGAGAAAGCCGTCGGTATCTTCACCTTTTTGGTTGATTAAAGATAAAACGATTCCTGACAACTCTGGGTTAACAGTGTTAATCAGTCCGTGGGCGGCAAAGTGTACCATCCGGTATTGTGCAAGATTGGGATTGGTGGCGGTGGTGCGAGAAGCCTCAAAATCAAGAAATGATAGGCGTTGAGAAGTATTGCTTACAAGTTTGGTAATTGCATCAGCTTCTTGGCGGCTGTACTCAAGGCGGTCAAGAACAACGCCTATATCCCGCGCCGAACGTACTACTTCGCTGGTTGTTGCGGCTGCGGCAGTATGATTATTTGTAGCCTGTAAGCGTGTATCATCGCGGTTAAAAACTGGATCTGCCAGAATTGCAACGGTTTTAGGTGCTAGCGGTCGGTTTTTGAGTTCGCGTCTTTGGATAGCGATGGTTGAAGCGGAGGGAAGCAAAACGATTTCGTTTTGTACCAACAGGGGAGTAAAGTTTTCTTTTGCGTTCTTTGGTAAGGAAGAAACAGAGGTTTCAGGGGTAGGTAAGGCGGCGAAGGGAATTGATTGCAATGCACCGTCACCAACAATTAACAAACGTTTTCCTTTAAGTTTGCTGGCGACAGGGCTGAGTAACATTTGACTTAATCGCTTACCAATTTTAGGATTGACTTCTTGGCTTGATGTGACTTGCTTGTAATATGCTTGGGCAGTTTCTTCGATAGTTTCGCGATCGCCTAATTCATAACTGCTAATATCTGTCTTAGTAACTGCCCAAAGATAACTGTGCTTTTTGCCTAGCGAATACTCTAAAAGTATTGTATTTTCGTCGAGTACTTCATTTTGAATTTCTTTGAGTGTCAGGGGTTGCGGTTGAGTTAATGCTGCATAACGCGGGCTTTTGAGGCGAATTTGTGTTTTAATTTCTTCGAGTTGATTGAGGAGTGTTGATATTTGTTGTTTGATTTGGGCTAATTCTTTTTTAGTGTATTGTCCTTGGAGTAGTTGATACTTGCGAAATTCGGTAGCGTTAAGTTCTTTTTCCAGGCTTTGCTGACGTTGAGATAATTTTGCGTCTACTCCTTGGCGAATATTTGCACCGGCTTCAGCAAGCAGTTCGATGAGACTGCGGGCGCGGCCGCGTTCGCTAGCGTGGAGGGCTTGGGCGTTATATCCTTTGTTGGGTTGCTTTTGGTGCAACTCCATTAGTAACTCAATGTAGAATTCATAATAATTTTGCTTTGAGCCAAAATAACTGGCTCGCAATTCCTCATTAATAACTTTAGAACGTAATTCTTCAATAATGGCGATCGCACTTTTGATACTATCTACAGATGCTTCTAGATTTCCTTTTTTTTGTTCCACTGAAGCAATGTTGAAAAGTGAAACAGCTTCACCTTCTTTATCGCCTACTTCACGTCTCTGTGATAAAGATTCGTTGAGTAATTCTAGAGAAGTTTCTTTCTCGCCTACAGAAGAATAAAGAGTAGCAATATTACTAAGGACAGCAGATTCTCCTTTTTTATTCCCTAGTTGACGCATCAAATCTAAAGCTTGATTGTACAAGTAAAGCGATCGTTCTGTGTTCTGCAAAACCCAGTGAGCTTTACCCATATTGTTGAGAGTAACTGCTTCTCCGTACTTATCGCCTACAGCGCGTCGTAAGGGTAAAGCTTGTTCGTATAGTCCAATTGCTGTTACGGGATCTTTTAATTTATCGTAGATGCTACCTATATTATTAAGAGTATTTGCTTCTGCTCCGGCATCAGCTATACTACGCGATAGAGATAAACTTTCCTTGTAGATATCTAGAGCTTTTTGCTGTTGTCCCAATTCATCATAAATAATAGCAATTAGGTTCAGAATATTGACTACTTTTTTTGTGCCACCTATTTCGCGCCATAACGACAAAGCTTGGTTGTAATATTCTAAAGATTTTTGCTTTTCTTGCAATTCGTGATAAATACCGCCAATGTATCTCAGGGCAGTTGCTTGCGATGCCTTATCTCCTAAAGCACGGTACATAGATAAGGATTGGCCATAAACTTCTAAAGCTTTTTCGTTTTGTTTAAAATCATCATATACTGTACCAATAAATAATAGTGTGCGGGCTTCACCTTCCTTTTGAGCAATAGTACGATAAATTGATAGAGACTGCTGAAGATATTCAAGGCTTTTTTGCATATCTTGTAAATGATGATGGTAAACGTCAGCAATATTGCTCAAAAGTATAGCTTCCTCATCTTTTTGACCAAGACTACGGTTAATAGATAGCGATTGATTATAAAATTCCAGCGCTTTTTGTGTTTGTCCTAAATTTATGTAAGTACCGCCAATGTCATTGAGGATAACAGCTTCCTTTATCCCATCGCCTAAAGCACGATAAAAAGATAGAGATTGATTGTAAAACTCTAGCGCTTGTTGCTGATTTCCCAAACCAAAGTATGCTCTGCCAATATCATGAAGGGTATTAGCTTGTGATTTTTTATCATCAATATCACGCCAGAGTTGCAATGCTTCTTGTAATTTTAAGATTGCTTGTCGTAATGATTGTGGCGTGCCTTGATTATATAGTTCTATTCCTTCTTCATATAATTTGTCGGCAGTGGCATTTGTCTGTTGCGATCGCTTGGTTGAAGATTGAGCAAAACTCGCCTCTGTTTGTCCAATTATGCTAACTACTGTTTGCGAAAGTAAGACAATACTTGCAAATAGAATAAAATATTTTTTTTGATGCATTTTCTGTAAAATTGAATGGGGATTAGGGACTGGGGACTGGGAATTAAGAAATACTTAAAGCTATAGATCCCCGACTTCTTTAAGAAGTCGGGGATCTTGTTCTTGATTGTTAAAACTCCATACTTTTATGGTTGGAGTATTTACCAATTCTGAATTCTGAATTTTTTTTGCTTATGCGATAGCCTGCAATAACATCCCTGGTTTTACAATGCCTTTAACTGTGGCAATTCCTACTAATCCATTGCGCGATATCAATTGCACCTGTGGAGAATTAGCTTTATTGACTCCCATTGCTCTAAATTCGGAACCTTCTTCTATATTTCCTATATCAATCCCACCAAGCCAAATTTTTGCTTTACTACCAGTAATTTCGGTAATCACAGCATCGGCTGTAGTATTTGTTGCATTGAGGAAAAATATAGGTTGTTTTTCATTCCTGCTTTGAGGCTTAACTTCAAGGGTGGGTGTTTGTTCGTAATCTTCTTGAGATAAATACTCCAGTACTTGTGCGATCGCTTTTTCTGGCGTGCTGCTATTTTGCCAGAGATAACGTGTTAATGGGTAAGTAAAGGCTCCTGCATGGAAGCCATTAAATCTCGCATCGGCGGCGGTTTGTTCGGCATTTGTGGCTGCGAGTACCACGCCTTTGGCAACTCCCGCCCGATAGCGCCGGATAAATTCTTGGCGCGAAAGGTTGAGTTTAGATAGCCATTTTCTTTGATAATTTTTTTCGTTGGCGGAAATTTGGACTGAGTTACCACCAGGGCGCGATCGCACTTTGTAATTCCGCGTCGCGCCACCCGAAAAACAACTATCCAAAACCGCTGTAAAATTCTCGCTTTGACAAGCTGACATCAACAAAAATAATGTGTGTCCCATAATGTCTTCAACTGTACCCCTTGTTTGCGGATAGCCAGCAGGTAAACCCGAATCCACAGGGACGAAAGTACCGTTTAATCCTATTTCCTCAGTTATGGGATTTGGATCGTAAACTTGCGAACCATGACCAGAATAATGAAACACTACCACATCATCAGGCTTGGCTTGTTTAATCAAATGTTCTTCAAATCCTTGGAGAATACCGGTACGAGTTGCTTTTTCATCTGTCAAAGTCAAAATATCTTTTGGTTGAAACCCAAAGCGATATATGAGTAAATGCCGCATCAATTCAATATCGTTAACACATCCCCGTAGTGCATTTTCTCCAGGATATTTATTAATCCCAACCAGGAATGCAAGTTTACGTGGTGTAGTTTTTGCGAGAACTTTACCAAAGCGATCGGCTTGTGTAAAGAATTGACTTAATCCAAACCCCGCAACAGTCGAACCAGTAAATTCCAAAAATTGACGGCGATTGAAAGTCATATTTATTACTTACATCCCAGAGATTTTTTCCAAATTATGGCATCTCATGTATGTAAGCAGCTATGCAAAAGTGTAATTTTTTACTTAATCTTTAAAAAAAAATTATCAAAAATCATGCCAACAATTGGGAAATAATTTAATGCAAAAATTTCAACTTAATTGCTGGAAAATAAACATACAAAAGGGCATCTACAAGAGATGCCCGTCATGCAGGAAAACCCCAAAGGGTTGTCCCTACACCTTCCCAACAATCAGCAACAGTGACTAATTAGGTTTTAGTCACACTCACAGTCACAGACGTGAATATAGTTATGTTATTAACTTAAAGCTTTAAATGTCCCCAGTGCATACACTGAAAAACAATCAAGAGACTTCCATTTTAAAAAATAAGCTATTGTGGATTTAACGGTACGTATCTTTTCGTGTTAGTTCTTGACTGTTGACGGTTGACAGTTAACCGTTCCCTTTCCCTTTCCCCCTTACCCTTTTCCCAACTTCTCCAATAAGTCTAATGAGATGCAAGCTTTTCTTGTTGGTTATAGCGATGTATTATTCCACAAATAGCTGCCAAAATTAACCATGAAAGAGTATTCAAACGAAAATCGAATAGGGTTACGTCTACGTTATTTAATAGAACCCACCCTACACAGGCGACAAGATAACTAAAAATTAGTAATCTATCTTCTGTATATGTGTGTTTGGAATTTCGCAGTAATTGGACTCCTGTAATCAAAATCCAACCGAGTAAACCACAAAATAATAAAGTAGTGAGAAAACCAGTTTCAGCAGATAACATTAAAAACAAATTGTGGGGATGACCCAACTTAATTTGCGTATGTGCTTTGTAGAGTGCAGTAAAACTACGTAAGCCCCAGCCCGTCCAAGGATGTTGCCAAGCTAAAGACCAGGCGAACTCCCACTGAGTTTTTCGCATCAAAGCCACTGGTCTGCCTGGATACATATCATCGTTTAACCTTGCCCAAAAGAAAGCAGGAACGTACTGGCGAAAAAACTGAGCGATTGGTGAGGGAGCAAAAGCCGCCAAAAGAACGCTAGTGACGACACCAACGACGCCACCGACAATAATCCGCCAACCCTGATAGACTGCATAAGCGAAACAGGCAAAAATAGCGATCGCCCATCCATTACGCGAGTTGGTGAAAATCAAAGTGATGAAATTCGTAAGCACCGCGATGGTAAGGAAGATGAAGGGGAGTGTAGGGGATGAGGAGATGGGGAGATTAGGAGATGGGGAGATGGGGAGACAATTTACAATAACCCTTTCCCCTTGTCCCCTTGTCTCCTTGTCCCCTTGTCCTCTTCCTATGCCCCATGCCCTATGCCCAATCTTCACTTGCCATTGTTCCAACCATAAACCTAGACTCAGGATGAAAACTATTACTAAATAAGCCGCGAAGGTGTTGGCGTGCAAGAATAATGAAGCTATGCGGCCTGGTGGATTTCCTCCTTGCCTAATTGTCCAACTCAATACAACCCATACAAACTGGAACTTAAAGTTCCAGCCTAAAAATAATTGTCCCAAACCGAGAATCGCCACCGGCATCGAACCGATTACCAAAGCCCAAGCCATTTGCCGCAATTGGGCAGTTGTTTGAATCAGGGTGCTGAAGGCGGCGAAAACTAAAAAGAATGGTAAGAAATTAAATAAGCCGAGAAAAGCTTCTATTTTGTTCTGGGCAAACCCACAACTGACTATTAGCAACACACTCAAAAGGGCGAATCCCCAGTTGAGGGGGCGGCGACTAATTTGGCGGTATTGTTTCATCCAAGTTATGAATGATACCAAAACTACAGTCACAGCCCCGATTAAAGGACTCAACGGGAAGATTAAGACTGCGAATAAAGAGTAGTCCCAACGGGAGTTTAAATGGTAAAAAGCTTTACTCAAGCTGGCTCCCAACATTCAGCACGAGTGAGACGAATTTGAGCTAGGGCGAAAATAGTGGGGATGATGCGACCATAATTAGTAGCGATCGCTCTCCAACCTAAATCCGCAAAAAACCAAGCCCACATCATTGGCCCGATGGCGGCAAACATCGTGCGAACTGCTCCATAACGAGCTGCACTCACGGTCATACCCCGTCTAGCCATTTGCATAGTTACATAGCCTTGAAACTGGGTTGTGGCTGCTTCCGTACCTTTAATCGCCGCTTGTTTGGCTACTTCGTAGGTAGCAAGGTGTATAGCAAATTGACGGGCAATTTGCTTGAGTACAACTGGTTGGAGTATGGAAGTAACAACCAATGCACTACCACCTTTAAAAAGTAGCCCCAAGGGATCGCGTTGCAATAAAAGTGGTAAAGGTTGTTTTAATTCTGACTTGACAAGTTGACGCTGTATCCGTATTGTCAATTTTTGCTTTTCCTGTTCCGGCAATTTTTTCCAAACTTGTCCTAGCAGATGCAAAAATACTTCTGCTTCTAAATCAACTGTTGTCAACTGATTAGAATAAGGAATTTTTAGATACTTACATACTTGAACGAGCGCTTGTCGGTAAGTTACTTGGTCTGTACGTCCCCGCAATACCGTAATCCCATCTGCCGCCAAAAAGCGGAAGCGACCTTCTAATGCGTCTAGCCAAGCTTTGCGGTCTTGGCTTTGCACTTCGATGGGTTCGGGTGTGTGAACGTAGTCTAGGGGATTGAACTTACGGCTAAATAAAATTGCTGTTAAGTCTTGTAGTTCTTCTTCAGTCGCTAACTCTAGCGCCGCCCTCATCTCATCCAATTTCGCTTCCTCCCTTCCGTGCAGCTTTTCTGTACCTTATTCTACTATTAGCTTTCAGCAGTCATTAGTAGTAATTTTGTCGTTTGTCATTTGATGATAACTAACGATCGCCAGAGAAGTCTCTTGCGAGGCTACTCTTCTCCCGGAAAGACGCTACGTGTAGCTTGCTTCTTTGAAGTAGTAACGACCATCAAAACTTGGGATACTTAATGACTGATATTCAACTAATTAGTGCCTCAATAGCAGGTTTAGCCTGCACCCAGTAGTGACAGCGCTTTTTCAGTAATTGAATCACACTACTCTCTAATCTTCACCTTTCCATCTCAGTAGTAAGCTAAATACTTAAAAACTATTATCAATATTTTTTACCTGCCTCTTACCCACAAGCTAATGGGCGCTTCAAAGCCTCTCTTCTCACAATAGAGAGTTCCATACAATACTTGCCGGGTTTTGGGGATAAGGGGCGGGGGAAAAGGGAAAGAAAAAACCTTTAACCTTTTCCCCAAATTCAATTCCGAGTTAAAAATCCTTAACCGAGCAGTATTGGTTTCCAGTATATATTTTGACTTTGAAGACATCCTTTTAGATAATGTGAACTTTTTAAACGTTTTTACTCAATCATTTCATCTGCCGCTAGACTGATTTGACAGTCTAGCAGTTGAGTATTTTCCGAGTTACTAAAACTAATGTGCAACAAATAAGTTCTGTCTATGAAACAGTAAATTGTCTAACAAACCCCAAAGTTATCTTAATTACCAAGAAGCTTAAATTTTACTAAAAATTTCTAACCAAAGCCAGTTGCTTTATTGCTAATAACCTTGATCCCCTAAACTTTATGCTGCGTTTTATGTAGATTTCTGCCAAATAGGCATAAATTTGAAATAATAAGTATTATAAATATAAAATGTTGGCAGTTTATCAATTTAGCCAGTGCTGTCTTTACGCAAAATACCGCAAATCGGTATAAGCTTTAACTCAAATCTGCACGGTAAAATGTTTGATATTTTACCCAAATAAAAAGCTAACTTCAGAGTCTATTGCATCTATCAGTTGAATCATTTATAACTGATTGTCATGACAACCTCACCATCTAGAAAAGTTGTTTACTTAACTAATCTTTGACTGAATTAAAAAAGGAGTTTAAAAAATTATGAAAACTGTAGTGAATTTGACTCAGCAATCAGTAATAGGTGAGATTGAAAGCGTTTTGGATACATATCCATATCATCCATATCAACAAGCCTTTGCGATTCCTGACTTGCGCCAAGAGCTAATTGCTTTCGTCCTCAACCGCATTCCCTCTTTTTATAGCGTCATATCTGACGGAAATATTCCACTAGCCGAAGCTGAACAAGAAAGCTTGCTAAATTATCAGTTGCCTCGTAAACGCTTAGAGCAGCAACTACATTTACAAAATTTAATTCACCAAGGTATTTGCTCAATCGTTCAAGAAAAGTCAGATTGGATTGGCAATCACCTTTGTGAAATAGTTCAACCCGGTTGTGAACCCTCTCATTGGTTTGGTTAATACTCTAGAATTCAGAATTCAGAAATCAAAAAACAGGCCAAATGTCTAGCTAACAGATATAGGGCATTGGGCATTGGGCATTGGGCAGTGCTTATGAATTATTCTCCTTGTCTCCCTTGTCTTTGTATCTCCCCCAGTCCCCAGTCCACAATCTTAGTAAATTATTTAGAGCAAAGCTTAAGTATATTGTTCTTGAAGTGTAAACTTTGACAAATACTATGTTTAAAGGACATTGCTAGAACATGAAAAAAATAACTGCTGTGATGCTGCTCAGTATAACTATGACTGTTGGGATGGAAGCGTTAAGACCTAAAGTCGCTAATGCCCAATTATTTTATCCACCAGCGAGCGATCGCCATTCATTAATGGTAATGGGTCAAGGGGTAGTAAGAGTACCAGCTGATACAGCGGATATTGAATTGGTAATCAGTAGCAAAGATAGCAATGATGAGTTACAAACGCAACCATCAACGCTATCTCAAGTTCGTCGAGAAACTTTACCAGTTCTCCTTTTAAATAACAAAACACCAATAGGACAAATTCCATCTACACCTACTTTAGAAAGCCAAAAACCCTTAACTAAAGCAACTCTCCAGCCTATAGTTGATAGTTTAGTTGCTAATGGAATTAGTGCCGATAAAATTCAAGTGCAAGTTAATCCTAACTCTACTGAAAATAATGGCAAGATATTAGTGAGGGTAGAAAAACCAACCCGCGATCGCATTCAGGAAATTGTCGGCACAGCGAATAAAGCAACAAGCAAACTGGAAAACTTAACTATCAAGAACGTTGGTGTGGAATACGCAGTTAATGATTGTCAAGCTTTGCAGAGTTCAGTCTATCAATCAGCAATGAAAGACGCTCAAAGTCGCGCTCAGGCTTTAGCAACTGCTATGGCTGTTAAACTTGGTGCTGCTTCTGTAGCCGAGCCATTTTATACCTTATTCTATCCTTCATGTAATTCCAAATCTGGAGTTACTTTACCGTCTTTTGCTAGTTTTTTATTAACCCCAACTTATGACCCAGATGCCCCAGCGGAAGTTGAGATGAAAAAGGATATTTTTGTAACATACACAGTGAAATAAATATTTCTATTAAGTGCGATCGCATTAAAATTAGCCTTAAGGGTAAAGTGCGATCGCTTAAGTATTTAACGCATTGGATATTTTAGTATATTTAGCTCGCCTTTACAGGATTAGGCTCACTGCATTGATAAAAATTTTAGAAATTCAGACGCAAATATAGCTCTAAAGATTGAATCACAATCTAACAAAAAAGTTGTTGCTAAACATCCACTATAAGTTAACTTATTATTTACTTCATCTCTTGAAATTCAATTTATATTTTTAACAACTGTGAACATTTTGCATATTATTGCAAGACAGGTAAACGTGAAAGTGAGCAAGTGAATAGGGTTGGGGCAGCTAGCGGAGGTGCAGTGGCTGGGGGTGCTGTTGCTTTCAGTACAAAGGTTGCAACTGAAACGGCTCTTAAAGCAGCAGTGGAAGTTGCAAAGAATTCTGTAGACCCGGTATCAAAAGTTTTAATAAATGTAGGAATTAAACAAGCTCCTCATGCTGCTGTCGCTGGTCGTGCAGCTGTTGGTATTGCAGGTGTAGGAGGTTTAGTAAGCGGTGTAGCAACTGATTTTGTAGTTGGAAAAATTTTGGAAGATGATACACATTTACCTAAACATGAACGTGAAGCGAGGAAAAATGGTAGAGATGCAGGAAAACTGGGAGCAATGGCTGGAGGGATCGCTGGAGGCGCTGCTGCTGCTATCGTAGGAGGAGGTGCTGCTATTGCTGTTGGCGTTGCTGCTCCTGCTGTATTAGGAATAGCGACTGCTATGGGAGTCTATCATTTGGCTAAAGAAAACGAAAAATAGTGACCTAATTCAAGGTGCGTTACACTACTTTAACGCACCTATAATATTAATATGAATGTTAATAAATGAATTATAGAAATTACTAATAATACTCAACTACGGCAGCAATAGCAGCAGCAACTTCTTCCATAATTTCACTCGAACATTCTCCAATTTTACGGATAAATCTTTGTATATCCATACAACATAGTTGCAAAATATCCACCGCAGAAGTTTTTGTTAAACTATTTGCAATGTTTGGTTCAATTTTAATGTGCCAAATATTCCCAGTATAATATTCTTTCCAATCTGTTATTGGTGCGATTAACTTAATAGGAAGCTTCCCAACACCATCAGAACTGACTACCACAGCAGGACGAACTTTTTTAATTTCTGCTCCCACCGTCGGATCGAAATTAGCAAGCCAAATATCACCTCTTTTAGGAGCAGGAAATTTAATAATCAATCAAGTCTCCTGCTTCTAATTCCTGCCATTCTCTATCTTGTTCGTAATGTAATAACATTAGCTCTGCCTGGGCAGCCAATATACGTCGTCGCTCTTCTAATGACAATTTCATAAACTCACGACGGTTAATATTCTTAGCTTGTAAAACTGCTTCAGAAGCTTGTAGCTGTTGGTTTTCTCTGTTAGAAGTAGAATTTGATATTTCCATACTTCTTGAATAATTATTATAATAATCCCTAATTTATTATTTTACCGCACTGCTATAGGTGTGCATTCATAATTCAATGAAAAAACTCCAGAAATGTTTTATGACAAATCTGGAGTCAGGAAAGATACGCATTTACCTATATCAATTTTTTCCATAAGTGAATCATACGTCATCAGGGTATACACCCAAATGTGGTAAATTATGTCTGCTAAGTGACTATTGTCTTTCTGGTTTACATACCTTCAAGGCAAAACAGCCCCAGTTCTGCTGGAGCTATTTTGCGAGAGTTGTTTGGCACAGGAGTACATCAACGAGTGATGCTCCGCGTTATATATAAATAATTCGGTATGCATCCCCTTTCAAGCTTGTTTTGGCATGTCCGGATGATTTAGAAAATTTTGATAGCTTTATCAAAAAGAAACTCCAGATACGCCTAAAGCGTTCTGGAGCAGTAACAGGTTTCTAACATAAATAAATTTTTACCTATGCGATCGCCAGATGTCGTTAGGGTATATACTCAAATGTATTTTATGCCTCATCAACCGCAAATAGATCGACAGATTACCTTCTTCTATACCCACGACCTGAATGCATCTACAGAATTCTACGAACAAAAGTTAGGCTTCGAGTTGTGGCTTGACCAAGGTAGCTGTCGAATTTACAGTGTTACTGGCTCTGGATACTTGGGATTATGCCAAGCAAGTGAAACATCAATTCTTTCACCTGACAACCAACCACGTGTTATTTTTACCTTGGTAACACAGCAGGTAGACGAATGGTTTGAATATCTCCAACAACGTGGTATCAAGTTTGAAAAGCCGCCTACAATGAATAAAAAGTATAATATTTATCATTGTTTTTTACGCGATCCCAGTGGTTATTTAATCGAAATTCAACGTTTTGAGACTAATAACGAAAAAAGACATAACTAAATGTTATGTCTAGACACTGAATTTACAGGGCAGGATTTGTACAGGTTAGAACTTGCTGATTTACTAGGGTACATGATAACGATTAATGCCCTATAGTCATCATCGATAGGTATGTACCTTTTCTTCTACAGAGTTATCAAGGCAGTTTGCGAGGTTTATGCTGCTAGCTTAAAACTTTTACATTTCTTTACAATTAGCTGTGTAGGCGTAGCCAGTCTGAGGTATCGCTGTGAAATTTTTCATACAGAAAGTAGGATATAGCAGTGCTAAATGAGTTAGGAGCAAATCGACTTATGTACAAATGCGATGAGCCGTGTCTCTACTCCCTACTCCATGAGCTTATAAATCAAATAGGATTGCTATATAGTCGTCGATCTAAGCATATTTCATGGGTTTTTAGCGCTACTTTTTACAGTATCCTCCTTGGCAGTAATACTGATTGTAGAGCTATTATTTTTAAGTAATTATTAAGATGTTCTCTTAGGGTGACTACATGAGTGCCGTAAGCCTGAAATGGGTAGAAACGACATTACAACTTAAAGGTTCAGTAGTAAAAGCCATTTACAAAAACGTTTTATGGTCTGGAATTTTTGGATGTTTTGTTTCTATCCTTCATCATTTGGATAAGCCTGTATCTCAACCTATTTTAGGTAGCGTTATCCCTAGTATTGTTTTGGGCTTGTTACTTGTCTTTCGGACAAATACTGCTTATGAACGATTTTGGGAAGGGAGAAAATGTTGGGGTTCTATAGTAAATAATGTCCGAAATCTAGCGCGGCAGATTTGGGTATCGGTTGACGAAATCTCTCCAGATGATAAAGATAATAAAATTGCGGCATTAAATTTATTAGTAGCTTTTGCTGTAGCAACCAAAAGACACTTGCGCGGAGAACCCGTCAATGACGAATTAGAAGAATTCATGCCATCTAGCAAATATGTCAAGCTGAAGATTATGAATAATCCTCCCATAGAAGTGGCTTTTTGGATAGGGGATTATTTACAGCAGCAATATTATCGTAATTCTATCAATAGCTACCAACTGACAGCAATGCAAGAATTATTGAATAATCTTGTGGATAATTTAGGTGCTTGCGAACGGATTTTAAAAACGCCAATGCCACTGGCTTATGCGATTCATCTCAAGCAATTACTAGTACTATATTGCTTACTGCTGCCATTCCAAATTGTGAATAGCCTTGGTTGGTGGACGGGTTTAATTACTGCTTTAGTCGGGTTTACAGTCTTTGGCATTGAAGCCATTGGTTTGGAAATAGAAAATCCCTTTGGTTATGACGCCAATGACTTACCCCTAGATGCAATTTGCAAGACAATGAAACGCAACATTGACGATTTGATGAGCTTGACTCCAAGTGCGCGATCGCCTGAAAATAATGCCAGTTATTAAGTAAATTTAATACATTGTTTGATATTTGCAACCTCACACAACAAAACTTTTGAGTAACGAAGATACCAATTAACTGAGTTATTAATAAAAGCCTCAGTCTACCTCAACTTGACAAGACTTAACTTATTGATTGGAGTGTGGGATTTTAGGGAACACGTAAGTTAGATTATTGAGTATTAAGTGCTACTTGTAAGTACTACTAAGTTGTGACTTTTTATGAGATTTAACAAAATCTCGAAAAGCTTGCCAATAGTGGCTTTCAGGCTTGATTTTTGAGTAAAAACACAATTTTTGAATCAAATATCTTGCTCTAAAACGTGGACAAATTGAATCTTTACTGTAGAATCAAAACCAACTTCAAACATATAAAATACGTATTACTTTTGGAGGTAGGATTATTAATCCTTCTAGCAACTTACCAGATGCCAAATTTGTTCCGAAAGCAGACTCCTCAGTCTTGCAAATTTCGGGTGGGCATCCCTTACGAGGTCATGTGAAAATTAGCGGGGCGAAAAATGCAGCATTGGTAATCATGGCTGGAGCCTTGCTGTGTCCAGGTGATTGCCGCATCCGTAATGTTCCCCTATTAGCGGATGTAGAGCGGATGGGTCAGGTGTTATCGGCTTTGGGTGTACGCCTGACACGGCAAGGTGACATCTTAGACATTAACGCCAGCGAAATTAAAACATCAAAAGCTCCCTACGAGTTAGTTACCCAATTGAGGGCGAGTTTTTTCGCCATTGGTGCGATTCTGGCAAGACTAGGAGTAGCGCAGATGCCGTTACCAGGCGGTTGTGCTATCGGTGCCAGACCAGTTGACTTGCATGTGCGGGGACTGCAAGCAATGGGAGCTGAAGTGCAGATTGAACATGGCATTTGTAATGCCTACGTTCCTGGCAGCAGCCGCAGGTTAAAAGGAGCGAAGATTTACTTAGATATCGCCAGCGTCGGAGCCACAGAAAACTTGATGATGGCTGCTACCTTAGCAGACGGCGAAACAATTATCGAAAACGCTGCTAGAGAACCAGAAGTAGTTGATTTAGCTAACTTCTGTAATGCTATGGGAGCAAAAATTAGTGGGGCAGGGACTAGCAGAATTATCATCGAAGGAGTCCCCAAGTTGCATTCTGTTGACTACAGTATTATCCCCGATCGCATTGAGGCAGGGACGTTTTTAGTCGCAGCAGCAATTACCCGCTCAGAACTCAGTCTCTCGCCGGTGGCTCCAGAACATCTCATACCAGTGATTGCGAAACTGCGGGATATTGGAGTGACAATCATCGAGGAAGCTCCGGAACACTTACGTATATTCCCGGCAGAAAGCCTGAAGGCAACAGATATTGAAACCCAATACCATCCAGGTTTTCCCACAGACATGCAAGCGCCGTTCATGGCTTTGCTAGCATTGGCTGAAGGCGACAGCGTAATTAACGAATCTGTATTTGAAAATCGCTTGCGTCATGCCTCAGAGTTAAATCGTTTGGGGGCAGATATTCGCGTCAAAGGCAATGCTGCTTTCGTTCGGGGAGTACCCAAGCTGTCTGGCGCACCGGTATTAGGCACAGACTTACGAGCATCAGCAGCCCTAGTCTTAGCAGGACTAGCCGCAGAAGGACAAACCACAATTCAGGGATTGCAGCACCTTGATCGCGGCTACGATCGACTTGATATGAAGTTGCAGCAATTAGGCGCTAAAATCCTGCGGGTGGGCGAAGCATCAGCAGATGTAGAAATCCTTCCCAGCGTCAGTAGTTTGTGAAGTTGTGATGTTCTGATGAGGGAGATGAGGTAGACAAGGTAGACAAGGTAGACAAGGGGGACAAGGGGGACAAGAGAGACAAAGCAATCTTTCTGCCCGAAGTTCCGATGGTCGGAAACCTCCGCTCAGACTTCTCTCCTTGTCTTCCCCCTCTCCCTTGTCTCGCTTTCTGCCCTACCCCCTCCATAAAGCCAACCCTACTTAATCGCTATACTATCTGTGGGAGGCTGTTAATTTAACCAGTCAGCTTCCATAGTTGTATTTTTTATAGCTTGCTGCACTATGTCCTTCTTCAAAACCCCCCTGATTGGTTTAAAAGCTGACTCATTTCGCCATCCATTAGACCTAGAATCTACTAATGCCCTCAAGCAGATACCGGGCATCGATATGTTGGTGCGAAATTGGCTAGGGCCAATGGCAGAGCAGGTTTTTTATGTGGAAAATATTGCCTCAAGCGTTCTAGTGGGTGAAAAACAACTGCCTGATTTACACCAGTTGCTGTTAGAAGCTTGCAAAATCTTGGATATAGAGCCTCCCCAGTTGTACGTCCGACAGCATCCGGCTCCCAATGCTTACACTTTTGCGGTGCGGGGTAAGCAGCCCTTTATTGTCTTGCACACATCCTTAATTGATATTCTCACACCAGAGGAAATCCAAGCCGTAATTGCCCACGAGTTGGGACATCTCAAGTGCGACCATAGTGTTTACTTAACGCCTGTAAATTTACTAATATTAGCTGCGGCAATTGTCCCCAATGTCGGCGGCTTCATTGCCCAAGCGATACAAGCACAACTTTTGGAATGGGTACGCTGTGCTGAGTTTACCTGCGATCGCGCCGCATTGCTAGCAACCCAAGACCCCAAAGTCGTGATGTCGGTGTTGATGAAACTAGCTGGTGGTTCTCCCGCCTTAGCGCCGCAACTAAACCTCGATGCTTTTGTTGCTCAAGCCCGTGCTTACGATGATATTAGCAAGACCGAACTCGGTGAAATGGTCAAAGCTGCCCGCACAGCCCAATTAACCCATCCAGTACCAGTATTACGGGCGCGAGAAATCGACCGTTGGGCAAGTAGCACAGAATATCAATCTTTAATTCAAGGTCACGGACTCAAGCCCACGAATGATGAAGTTGCACCCAAAGGCGGCTGGCGAAACTGGTAAATTTACTTAGAGGTTTTGCTCAATCCTGAAGATAGTGGTTGAACAAAGCCTTCTAAAGTACAAGCACAACTATGAAGAATTTCTAAATAGCGGATTATTGGTGAAGTAGTAGGTAGTTTAAATCAAGAAATAATAGTATTAGTTGATGTGGCATTGAAATTGCATTTAGGATTGGGTTGAGTTTGACAGGAGTTTGGCAATTGTGAAATGGGCTAGGCTCCACGGGAGGCGATCGCACTTGCTGTCTCTCTCAAGCAAACAAGCGTCTGGGCACTATTGTAAAGTACTGGTACACCTAAAAAATTAAGTAATGACCAGGTTTCCCTACGACCAGTTCGCAAAAGACTATCTAAAAGAATTGTTACAACCACTAGGAGAAGTGGAAACAAGTCGCAAAGTTCCGGCACAAATCCGCGAAATTGATGTTTATTTTATACCTTCACCTCAATCGAGCGAGACGATAGAATTAGGATTGTTAGGCAAATTTGCAGCGGAACCTGCTTTAATCGAACCATTTAGAAATGCGGCGACAATTGCAGAAATTCGCAGTTGTATGAATAAGTTATTTGATATATTTGCCGAAATAAAGCGCCAAACCAAAGCTGATAAAAACCGAATTACAGAATCAGAATTACCACGTTTGTGGATTTTGTCACCCACAGTTTCTGAATCTATCTTAAATGGTTTTAGAACTAGCTCAGACGAGGATAACTGGGAAGCAGGAGTATATTTTCTCGGTGAGTATTTGAGAACAGCAATTGTCGCTATCCACCAATTACCTTCGACACAAGAAACATTATGGTTGAGAATTTTAGGTAAGGGTAGAGTCCAGCAACAAGCTATAGATGAACTAGAAGCACTTCCTCCAAATAATCCCTTGCGTTCTAAAGCAATAGATTTATTATTGAGTTTAAAGACGACCTTAGAAGTAAATCAAAATATAGACAATGAGGATAGAGATTTAATTATGCGCTTATCACCTATTTACGAACAAAAATTAGCAGAAGCTAAACAAGAAGGAGTTCAAGAAGGACTGGACGAAGGAATTCGAGCAGAACGTCGTAGTGTTATAGAAAATTTGTTGCGAGTTAGGTTTGGTTCTTTAGATGCAGAACTAAGAAGAATTATTGAACCTTTATTGGCATTATCTCCAGAAGAATTTACTCCTTTATTGCTGCAACGATCGCGGGAAGAGTTATTAAATAGGTTCCTCCGCGATTTATCATAACTTTGATGGGATTAACAAACATCCCATCCCTTAACCCACGATCGCTACCATGACAGCTGTACCCAACGAAGATCGCTTTCAACCCATTAACCTGTTTGAGTACGAAAAGCTCGCAAAACACTATCTATCTCAAATGGCCCTTGATTACTACAGTAGTGGAGCTTGGGACGAAATCACCCTGCGAGATAACCGTACCGCCTTTGAGCGAATCAAGTTACGACCTCGTGTATTAGTCGATGTTAGCGATCGCCATCTCAACACCTCCATTTTAGGACAACCCCTACAACTACCTTTGTTGATTGCACCAATGGCTTTTCAATGTCTGGCTCATCCCGATGGCGAAGTTGCTACGGCTTTAGCTGCGGCATCAGCTGGTGTGGGCACGATCTTAAGTACAATGGCAACAAAAAGCATTGAAGAAGTAGCAACTGCGTGCGAACAATTTCCAGATTCGGTACGCTGGTTTCAACTTTACATCCACAAAGACCGGGGATTAACTCGCGCTTTGGTAGAAAAAGCTCATAAATCAGGTTATAAAGCACTTTGTCTGACCGTAGATGCACCAGTCCTCGGACAGCGCGAAAAAGATAGACGTAATGAGTTTGCTTTACCCTTAGACTTACATCTGGCTAATCTCGCAACTATCTCAGGGCTAGATATTTCCCACGAAAAAGGCGAATCGGGGTTGTTTACCTATTTTGCCCAACAGCTCAACCCAGCAGTTACTTGGGGTGACTTGGAATGGTTGCAGTCCATATCTCCACTACCCTTAGTAATCAAAGGAATTTTACGCCCAGATGATGCATTGCGGGCTGTGGAATATGGGGCCAAAGCAATTATTGTTTCTAATCATGGAGGCAGACAACTTGATGGTGCGATCGCTTCTTTAGACGCTCTCGCTGAAATTGTGCCAGCAGTCAATGGTAGCATAGAAATATTGTTGGATGGAGGTATCCGTAGGGGTACAGACATTCTCAAAGCCTTAGCATTAGGAGCAAAAGCAGTACTCATCGGCCGACCAATTTTGTGGGGACTAGCACTAGCAGGACAAGCCGGCGTATATCATGTCATCTCACTTCTACAAGATGAGTTAAATATCGCAATGGCACTTAGCGGCTGTGCCAAACTACAAGATATTGACGCTAGTTTATTAAAGTTTGCACGCATTTAAGCACTAAACTTCAGCGAATCCCTCCAAAAGTAGGGAAACACATCCTGGTTATAGATCTCCTGGGAAGCAAATACTTACTAGCTGTCTAAAAAAGCTAGACCAGAATACAGCTTTGATGAGCGTAAAACTATTCATCACAGCAAAACTTTGAAAATCAATCTTGAAATTTGTTGTTGCAAAATTAGTAAATAGGCTATAATAGTTAGGTTGAATATAAGGGCGGGTGGCGAAACTGGTAGACGCACCACACTCAAAATGTGGCGACCTTGCGGTCATAGGAGTTCGATTCTCCTCCTGCCCACTACCAAAAAAACTTAAGATTTTTCAAGTTACATCTGTTCTGTAACTAGATGTCGCGTAAGAATTAAGAAGAATCAATAAATTCCTTGGAAGTTATGTTATAATGTGTAATATAAAAGGTTACACTTTGAAATAGCAAACGACTATACTAACACAAGAATATATCTACTAGAAAAGATACATAATTACAATATTGTTTGTGTGTAGTAGTTAAATATTAAATCTCACAGAGGTCAAAGGTTATGCGGCTAAAAAGATGGGAATCTCCCCGTAAAGAAGGCAGGAATGATAAGGGTAGAGGCGGTTCTGCAAGGAAACGACAACTCAAAAAGCAAAGGCAAATGTTAAGGCAAAGGCTTAGGGAAGGTAACAAAGCCAACGAAAACAAAGAAAACAAAAATAATACAGCAGGGGAAGATAAGTTTATCTTCCCCTTATTTTTTGGCTTTTGCTTAGAGCAAAAAATAAAAATTATGAATTTTTAAATATTGAATTTGAGTTTAATCTGTAATAATAAAGAAAAGATAAAAGTTTCTTGAAAACAAAATAACTACAATCTAACCTCTTAAGTCAACTGATACCTACGTACCAAAATTATGACATCGAATTTCTAGTATTTTTCCTGTTTTCAAAACAAGGTGTAGCGAATATTACGTAATACAAAACATAATCTTTAGGAATTTATCGCAATTGTAATGCTTAGATGAATCAATCAAAAATTAATTATGAAGGAAATATGAATTTTGTCAAACACCCTCTGAAATCTTTTGGTTAAACCAGTAAACTAAAACACAGCAACGAATAATTATAGTATTACCGGAAAAGCCAAAAAGTGTACAGAGAAGGCAATTGCACCTCCATGTGTTAACTTCCAAAGATAACACAAGCCTAAAAAGGGCCAGGAGTTATTTAATCTGAATTGTTCAATATTCGGAATGGTCTAGGTAATCTATGGATTCTTTTATTGGACACAGGAATTATTTATGGTGGCAAGAGTGCTTCTACCTACTCAAAAAGTACTTGATTTTCCTATTACGGCTCTACGCTTTAACGACCAGGTGCAAACAATACTGAAGTGGGCAAGTAAGCGTGAGAGTAGAAGTGTATACGTAGCAAATGTACATATGCTGATTGAAGCTCATTGGAATCCAGAGTTTGCCAGCCTATTACGAAATGCAGATATAGTTACCCCCGATGGTATGCCTCTTGTGTGGATGATGCGGAAAATGGGAGCTATCCACCAAGACCGTGTAGCGGGGATGGATATTTTTCTGGCTTTGTGTCAGTTATCTCAAAAACAAAATCTCAGTATTTTCTTTTTAGGTTCCCAAACAGAAATTCTTTCGAGGATTGAAAAAAGGTTAGAGCGCGAATTTCCTCAAATGAACATAGCGGCTATGGAACCTCTACCGTTTCGCCCCCTGACTCAAACTGAAGATGAAGCTTTGATTCAAAAAATTAACTCTAGTGGTGCGAACGCTGTCTTAGTATCTTTGGGATGCCCAAAACAAGAAAATTGGATAGCTCAACATAAGGGCAAAATACACGCTGTGATGATTGGACTGGGGGGAGTTTTCCCAGTTTATGCAGGAATCCACAAACGCGCACCCCGTATAATTCGAGACTTAGGACTGGAGTGGCTATATCGATGGGTTCAAGAACCACGTCGGCTTTTTGGTCGCTATTCTAAAACAATTCCACTCTTTATATGGCTAGCTACTAAGCAATTAGTGTCATCAAGTCGTATTGCAGCGGTCTTCCTGCAAGAAACTGGAGAATAAAAAAGTAAAAAACATACTTTTAGAACGCTTATTGCCACACACTATTGATTTGTGAACTATAAAGCTTATCAGCGCAATCTATCTTGCTTTTACTATAATTTACTTTATATTGATGAGACGCCCTAGATTTCTATTTGCGTTTGAGCAATAAATAACTATATTTAATGCTCAAACGCAAATAGAAATCTACATTATTATTTATAAATAATTAAGCGGACTTAATATTAGACCTTGTGTTGCTCTCTGAGTTAACTGGTTTATCATCTAATAAATTCTGATATATTTCTACTAATTGATTATTTAAGTTACTTATATTGTAGTGTTTTTCTACAAAGCTCCTACCTGCAGCACCCATCTTAGACCATAGTTCTGGATGCTTGACTAAATAGCTTAACTTTTCGGTCAATGCCTCCACATCTCTCTCTGGCACAAGAAACCCTGAAATACCGTCTTGTACTAATTCTGGAATTCCGCTGTGCTTTGTAGTTACTACTGGTAGACCCTTCGCCATTGTCTCCATTAGCGCAACAGGAATGCCTTCTTGGTCACCTCTTTTACTAGTAACACTAGGAGCCAAAAAGATATGTGAATTATTGAGAATTTCAATTACTTCTTCTTGCTGCTGTGAACCTAGTAGCTTTACAGCGTCACTAACGCCTAGTTTTTTGATTAACTGCTGTAATTTTTTCCTTAGATAACCATCACCTACAATAGTGTATTTAATATTAAAATTGCTATGTATTAATTTAGCAACTGCACGAATACCGTATTCTATACCTTTTTTTTCAACTAATCGAGCGACTGTAACAATATTAACTTGTCCATCAGGTCGAGGTTTGCGTACAACAAAAGCAAATCTTTGGCAATCAATTCCCATATGATGTACAGCTATTTTGCCAGTACATCCAATTTGAATTAATCGTTGTTTCCAATGTTCACTAATTGGTAAAAAAAGATCGCCGAGATTGAATAAGAGATCGTATGCTTGCTCTCCATTCTTCCTTAAATAAGTGGTCATATCATAGCCATGAAATACAGTGATTATTTTTCCTTGTATAGCACCAATTTGACGCCATAAAACTGCCTTTAGCCCGAAAGGGCCAAAGTGAGAGTGGATAATGTCATAATTTTGTTTGTACTTTAGCAGTATAATCGTCGCGTAAAATAATTCTAAGGAGATAGCTCGGCTACCATATTTGAAAAAATTTAGCGACTCTATTAATGGTACAGAATATTTTGAAAAATTTGCTGTTAGCCAGAACAAAGCTTTGAGCAATCGCTCAACATAATTATCAGGCCCCTTATTGTAATAGTAGGTACGTTTAAGAAGCTGATACTTTTCAACATCAGGGTGGATTTTGGAAATATCTCCTACATGACTTGCATAAATATCTACTTCATGCCCAAGCTCTATTAAACCTGTAATTTGGTTAAGTATAAAAGTTTCAGATACAGTTGGAAAAGGCTCGACAATAAAAGCTATTTTCATGAAAAATATCCTAATCAGGTAAGCTATTTGACTAAATAGAATAATACCTAAGATTATGTCTTTTTGTGCATTTTTATTAAAAATAATATCTCATGTGATTAAGTTTAGCTGACATATTATTTTCCAGCACGCTAAGGTATTAACTTGGGTTCATTAAAATTGGAAAAGTTAATACAATAACTACATAGATTTACGCTGCCATTTTTCTAAGCTTTCTTTCACTAGAACTCCTGATTTGATTGCACGATTTCTTTCTTGCTCTACCTGTGTCATGAGATTAGTTTTAAACTGAGGTAAATTAACTAAAAAATCCTCGATCGATGGGATTATCGATTCTTCGTTTATCGTTTCAATATCCTGTACCCATTCGCTCATGCCAAGACGAGCAAACAGCTCCTTTGTTTTAAATTCGTAAGCAATAGGAAATACAGGAGTTCCTCCAGCTAAAGCTAATATACACATATGCATTCTTGTGCCTATTACTAAATCATAACTTGTGAGCATTTCTAAAAGAGCTTGAGGAGTGTGGAAATTACTATTTACAATAACGCTTTCTTGAATATCATTTGGTAGTAAATTATAAATTTCTGTTGCAAATTTTGAATCATCTGTCCAATATTCGGGAATTCCTTGGCAAGTTGATATATATGTGATTTCAGCATTATATTTTTTCACTAGATACTGAGTCACTGCACACATAGCAGAACGATAATTGTTCATACCAATTTCCACAGAAACTTTTTTAAACGCCTGCCAAAATCTAACTGAAATCGCTATCTTTAATTTAGAATTTAAGTAAAGGTTAGAGTTAGAGTGTAAGTTTAGTGTTTCTATCTTGCTTTTAGATGAAAAGACTACATCAGAGCTAAGGTGCATTTTTTCTTCACCGATCCCTAACTCTTGTAAGTTCTTTAAAGAAAGTTCATCTCGTAATAAAATTAAGATAGATTCATTAAATATCTTTCGTAATATTTTTTGGTTGTTTTGATTCAAGAATGGTCCTAATGACTGTGTATAAAATACCAAAGGACGCTGCATCAAAAGTGATATTTGATAATCAAATATTCTTGGCTTAAGTGAATAAATCTCAACTAAATAAGTTCCACCAGTGCTGACAATTAAATCTGCTGAACTATAATTGTATAAATCTTGAAGCTGTTCCTTGTTGAGTAAGAGCTTGCTAATATAACTAAGTCCTTTAACTTGACACCATGCAGCAAAATAAAAAATAGGTAAACTAATCCTATATCTCCAAGATTGCTTTATACGTTTCCAAGCTTTGTCTAGTAATGAATTTTTCAAAAATTCTTTTTTCTCAGGTTGCGTAATTTGAGAATAAATCGATCTTCTCCATATTAGCTGTGGATAGTATTTACTTGCTATATTAGGATTAGAGTCGTAGAGAATAAACTCTGTATCTTGACCAAACTGTATACGCAAAAGCTCTATTATTGAAAGAAGAATTGCTGCATCTCCAGTGTTTAAAGCTACGCAATTTGTAATCAATATTTTCACGATAGATTTCCCTATTTATGTAATGATTTATTGACTAGGCTTTTATTTTCAGAATGCAGTTAATTTAATTCTTTGCATATTAATGATTTATGCTGAATTTTTAGATGATTTATCCGTTTATAATAAGGTTAAATTATCTAGTTTTTGCTTAACTGGACGAAGAACTTCTTTACTGCTAGTCATAATGGTGAATTGTTACTTTTAGGTTTGATAATGAATGGCATTAAATTCTTGAAATCTTGAAGTGCTGCTCTTCCTGCTGGTAAAGCAATAAGAACTAATAAAGTTATTGTTATGTTAATCAAAAAAGCTATGGTAAGGCTAATTATTGGATGGAATATTCCTAACCATTGACGAGTTATTAGTAAGACAGATAGACCGCATAAAGATGCAAAGGTAGATGGTGCCATTGTGCGATACAAGTCCATGACTTTAACTGAGCCAGACCGCCCAACATACCAGAATAATATAGGTGTGCGAATGAGTAAACCAGATATTGAATATGAGGCAGCTACACCGACTGCTCCCCACTGTATACCAAAAACAATAGCTATAATCGACAATGTACTGCCAATAATTCCCCACTGGAACATATGGTTGGTGCGTCCTTGGGTAATGAAAAGCCAACCAGTTGTATTTGCAACAGGCTGAGTGAAAGCTATAATACCAAGCAAAGAAAATATCGAACTTGCACCAGTCCATTGTGGCCCTAGAAGCAACAACACTATCCAGTCAGAAGTTGCAATCATGAATACGATTAGGGGAGCAGTGATGATAGTTAGCTTTTCTAGAATTCGCAGGTATGCTTGTCGATAGCGTTCTGGTGAATCTACTAATCTACTCAAAGCTGGTATAGCTACCTTTTCAAATGGAGCATTGATTTGTTGGAGTGGCAACAATAGTAACTGATAAGCTTTGGCATATAAACCCAACTGTTGTGCTCCCCAGACTTTTCCGATAAGTAAATTATCAAGGTTACGAGCAAAGTAGTTCACAATATTGAAGCCAGTTAAGTTACTACCAAAAACTAGCATAGAGCGTACTCCTGATTGTCTAGTAGGAAGACTTGGACGCCAACTACACACAATCCAAAGTCCGACAGTGCTAACAATTGCCGTTACTAGTGGCATAATTACTAGTGCCCAATAGCCTAAACCAGCCCAGGCTGTTGCTATTGCACTTCCAATACCAATCGCTACAGATATAATCTCGTTGATTGTCAGTGCTTTGTATTGCATCTGGCGGTTGAGCAAAGCAGAGTGTTGAACACCTAACCCACTAATGAGAAATCCCGATGCTAGACTTAGGGTAATCCACAGCAAACGTGGTTCATTATAAAACCGAGCGATTACAGGCGCGATCGCTACCGTAACCAGCATAGTTATAATGCTCAATGCTACGTTCACCCAAAATAGAGTACTAACTTGCTGGTGATTAATCTCTTCCTTTTGAACAGTAGCTGTTGACAACCCTAAATCTTTGAATATGGCTACCAGACCAGTAATTACAGTCACCATACCTACCAAGCCATAATCTTGTGGTGTTAATAATCGTCCCAACACCACATTTGACCCTAGAGTCAATCCAAACTTTGAAACTTGGGCAACAATGGTAACTGCTCCACCTCTAACAGAGCGACCTTTCAGGTCACTCTTCAGGTGATCGGTACGCAAGTACTGATTATTTTTTTCACTAGTAGTCTTGTTTTTCATGTATCTGGCCTAATATTTTTAGCATAGTGCTGCTATCAACTAAATAAAAACTCTTATTTGAGCAGTTGGAGCAAATACGTAAACTCAAATAGTAACAAATTTAATGCTATCTACAGATACATATCTTCACAAGATTGGTGATTCTACTGTTGCTTTTTAGTTGATTTTGGTTTATTAAAGATTATTAAAAATTATCTACAATAATTTTGCCATAGTTTTTTGGCTAATTTGCAGTTACTTGAGAAACTTTTTTCAAAAAAATACTCAAAATTGAAGTAACTTAGTATACAAAATTCATGAATATTAAGTATTTGCAAGATTTTTTTTACTATTTTTACTATATGTATAACCATTTAACTGTTAGGTTTATATAAATATTCTATGTTTTCTTTATAATTTATATTGTCAAAACTATACATAATAATGTATTCATTAGTTATTAAGTAGTCCACACTCAATAGGAAAAGGCAATAAAAGCCTGATTTTTTTGTTGCTTTTTCCTCGCCTGTTAGGCAAGAAAGACTCTTAGTGTAAGGTTTATTGAACTGCGATCGTCCGTATCTGACATGAGTTCGACAAAATTAAAAAACAGTAGTAGGTAGAGCAGGTAAGTTGATGGGATAAATATCAAGAGAAAGTTTTTGAGATAAATTAGCTGTAAACAGCCAAGCAAGTAATTAAAGAAATTAACTAAAAAAGGGATATGATGCTGACCAATAAGCGATTAAACCACTTGAACAACAGGGTAAAATGCACGTCGTGATTCCCCCCCAAACAAAACCGTAGACTAGAGTGTGAATATGATAAAGAATTGTATAAAAGAAGATACTTAATTATTCAATTTATTAGCCAAATCAAACAGTATCGAGCAATGACCACATGCTATTGATTTGCAAACTATAAACTTTATCAGCGTAATTTATTTTGCCGCTGTGATTATTTTGCTTAATTGATGAGACGCCATAGTTTTCTTCACTGAATCAAGAAACTTTGGTTTAAATTGCTTGAGAACCTTTTATTGCATTTTGCAAATTTTGATTAATGCAAGATGCATAACAACTTAGGTTCGATTATAAGTGTTTTTTAGATACCAGAGTAGAGAACTAAAACGGTTAGTTAACTAGCTTGAAATTAGTGCCGAATTTATAGTTTATTGCAGAAACCAAAGATGAAAATTGGAATTTTAACTTTTCACCATGTCACTAATTACGGAGCAACACTCCAAGCTTGTGCTCTTTGGACTTTCCTTAATAGCCAAGGTTATGATGTTGAAATCATAGACTATCGACCTCTAAAGATAGTATGGAAATACCTCAGGCCTTTAATTCCCCTGAAACAGCCTGAAAAAATCCTTGTTAACATTTCAAGAGCTTGGAAAATGAGACGGTTTTTACTTTCTCATGTCAAATTGAGTCCGAAAAAATTCTATGACAAAAAAGGCTTAGAATACTATCGCGATAAGTATGACGTAGTAATATGCGGCAGCGATCAAATATGGTGTCTAGATTCTTTTAGAGGTTTTGATTCTGCGTTTTTTTTGGATTTTGTTAGCAAACAAACTACCCGTAAGATCAGCTATGCGGCTAGCTTTGGTAATACGGTAAAGTTAGGAAAATACAATGAAAAAATCTGTAATTTAATCGATCAATTTCAAACTATTTTAGTTCGTGATTCTAATAGCGCAAATATTATTAATAATGAATGTAACCAAAAAGCGATAAAAGTTTTAGATCCTACTTTTTTAATTAAGTATGACGCTATTAAAACACCTCCGAAAATTCAAGGTAAATATCTTTTATTATATTTCCACGCTGAAATAGAACCAGAAGAAGAAGAATTTATCAAATCATTAGCAAAATCTGAAAATCTCACTATAGTTTCAGTAGATCAACCTAAAAAAATAGCACAGATAAATCTGGAAAGTGCTAGTCCAAAAGAGTGGGTTGGGCTATATAGTGAAGCATCTTATATAGTGACTAACACCTTTCACGGCACTATATTTTCTCTGCTTTTCCAAAAACCTTTTAATGTATTTCTCCGTAGTGATAAACAGAATAAAGTCACAGATCTTCTCAGAGATTTAAATTTAGAAAACCGGATATTTTCCGTTAAGGGAAAAGCCCAGCCAAGCCAGGAAGAAATTTTTGATATTGATTATGAATCAGTATCTAAAATATTAGAATCCAAAATAGCCGAATCAAAACAACATTTACTTCAAGCGATTTCACTAGAAACAGTTGATGATAGAAATAAGGCGGTATGTAATCAGGAGTAAAAATAATAAAAATGTCTAATTTGAAAATTGAATCTTTAACATCGAATAGTTTTTCCCACTATAGAACTCAACATCACTTTCAGCGAGTAGGAGAGATTAATAGTATTGACGATCTTCAAGAATACTGTAATTGGGCCCAAGAAAATCAAGTAAATATTTACATAATTGGAAATGGCTCTAATACATTATTTGCGAAAAAGAATATCCAATCATTGATATTGAAAAATAAACTACCTAAATATATAAAACCTCTAGGTGAAAATAGAGTAGAAGTCTCTTCTTCTGTTTCACTCATGGAGGTATTGAAATACTGTTACCAAAATTCTGTAGATTCTTTTTATTATCTTGCGTCTGTACCGGCAACTATTGGTGGTGCATTAGCAATGAACGCTGGTAGGGGAAGGCAACATAAACGTACAATATATGACTTTGTTGAAAGTGTAACTTTCTTTGAAAATGGCTCTATAAAAACACTTGATAATAGTCAAATTGTACGAGATTATCGACAAACTATATTCACTGGCGTCCACTCCAAACTGATATTGAGCGCAGTTTTCAAATTTGAACCAGCCGAATTTACAGAAAGTCCTATAGTTTCAAGACAACATTGGGCAAAAGAACATCAAGATAATACAGCACCTAACTGTGGTTCGGTATTCAAAACCGCTAATTTTAAAATACTTAGTAAGCTGAGAGGTATGGCTATTGGCAAAGCTATGTTTTCTGCGAAAACAACTAATTGGATACTGACTAAATCACAAAATAGCTATGCAATACTTTTGTTGATTAAAATAGCTCAAGTTTTACATTTTGTCAGCGGACAAAAAATTGAACTCGAACTAATTGTAATTGACTAATGCGTGTAAAAAACAAATTAATGCCTGAAGCAGGAATTTTTTGAGCGATCGCCTGCTTACATACATCACTGAGGAAATCTTAGGTTACTATACCCCTACTGTTTCCTTGTATATTATATCGTGCTTGTGAAGAACATAGATTGGGTATTGTCCAAACTCTTCATGTCTTTGGCTTGCTTGTCCCACAATGCCTTTTCAACATGCCAAGGTTTGTGCGATTGCTCCAGAAACTCATTGCTGTAGTCTAGGGCTGTGTAAAAATCCACCTTCTAAAATCAACTATAAAAGTACTTGACACAAACCCATGACTAGCTGTTATATTAATTAGGGTGAAGTTGTTGGGGCGTAGCCAAGTGGTAAGGCAGCGGGTTTTGGTCCCGCCATCCCTAGGTTCGAATCCTAGCGCCCCAGTAAAGAAAAAGACAGGCATAAAACAGCCTGTCTTTTTGCATTTGAATTTAAAGAACTTAAGATTCATTCTTTAAGAATATTACTTATCAGGCGACTTCAAAGCTAGATCCAGAACTTGCCGAGCTTGTTCTGCTTTAGCTCGTGCTTCCTGATAACGCACATTAGCTTGGGCAAAATTTTTCAGAACTTTAAAGCCTTCCTTTAGCCGAGTAATTTCCTCTTCACTCACCGATTCGTCAGTGAACAGAACATCGACTGCTTTACGAATCTCCAAGGCTTCAGTTCGTGATTCTTGAACTTTTAGCTTGAGCGTCGCCAAGTTACTCAGAACTTGCACAGCTTGGGTAATAGCATCCTCACCGTTAGCACTATCAACACTTGGCTCTTTAACCTCAATTAATTGTTGAGGGCCAAATCCTTCTTCTAGTTCCGTGGGTAGCTTACCTGCATCCATCAGTTCCATTAACTGATCCATTGCTTTGTCACGGGCTTTGGCTGAATCTTTTCCAGAAACAGTGAGGATAATTTCTGGGCTTTGGGCAAGAGTATACTGAACCATATTTAAGCAGAAAATTTGCTGGTTAATTAAACCAAGATGATGATTATAACATTTTGTGTGTCATGTTATTTGTTAGTTTATTTATGCCTTTGAGGAGGGTTTTAAAATAAAACTTTATACTTGAAAAGAAAGAGTATATTTATTTTCGCAGGAGGGGAGAGGAATGGCTCTCAATCCCACCATTATGCAAGCAGTGGAACAGATGGGTTACCGCGTCACCGTAGGTGATGTGGCAACTCAAGCAGGATTGAACGTTGCTGAAGCTAATCAAGGTTTATTAGCATTAGCATCTGAGGCTGGCGGACATTTACAAGTAGCAGATTCAGGTGATATTGTTTACCTATTTCCCAAAAATTTCCGCACAATTTTACGTAATAAATACTTCCAGTTACGATTGCAGGAATGGTGGAAAAAAGTTTGGAATGTTCTGTTTTACTTAATTCGGATTTCTTTTGGTATTTTCTTAACTGTTTCCATCGCTCTGATAACTATTACCATCATTATTATCATTACCGCTGCCAATTCAGACCGTGACGGCGATAACCGAAGCAGTAATTCCGGCGGTGGGTTCTTCTATTTCCCAAATTTATTTTGGTACTTTAGCCCAGATTATGGCACTCACTACCCGCAACAGCGAGATGAAAGGCGACAACAAAGCGATTTGAATTTCTTTGAAGCTGTGTTTTCGTTTTTATTTGGCGATGGTAATCCCAATGCCAATTTAGAAGAACGTCGCTGGCAAGAAATTGGTACGGTGATTCGGAATAACCGTGGCGCAGTGATAGCCGAACAAATTTCCCCGTATCTTGATGACATTGGGGAGGAATATCAAAGAGATTACGAAGATTATATGCTGCCGGTTCTGACACGATTTAATGGGCAACCGTCCGTCAGCGAACAAGGGCAAATTGTATATTACTTCCCTGAGTTGCAGGTAAGTGCAGCTAAAAAGCGTCGTCGTTCAATAGCAGTTTACTTAGAAGAATTTCCTTGGCGTTTTAGTGCTGCAAGTTCAGGACAAATTATGCTCAGTGCTGGCTTGGGCGTACTCAATTTTGTTGGCGCTTTAGTATTGGGAAATTTATTAAGAGATGGTACTGTTGCTGCTCAATTAGGGGGACTGGTAGCTTTTGTCCAAGGAATTTATTGGGTGCTGTTGGCTTATGGAATTGGTTTTTTAGGCATACCGTTATTGCGTTATTTTTGGATTCAGTGGCGGAATAAAAAAATTGCTGCACGCAACCGCGATCGCCTTTCTCGCGCTAGGCTATTAGCAAGCGCAGATAGTTCCTTGCAGCAAAAGCTTGACTTTGCCCATCAATTTGCCGCAGAAAAAGTTATTGGCGATGAAGAATTGGTTTACTCCACTGAAACCGACTTACTAGAACAAGAAGTTGAACATTCTGCACAAATTGATGCTGAATGGCAACGGCGGTTGGATGAATCTTGAGGAAGAATTCACCAATTCACCAATTCAGAATTTAAGACTCGCAATTGAGGAGTGCAAAAATTTTCGGAATTAGTTAGGACTTCGGGACTGACAAATAAAAAATATCCAATTAACTCTTGTCAGGTGGGCATCTCGCCCACCCTACTGTCGGGTATCATATAAAACTATGGTGGAGAAACTTTTCAGAGATTTTATCAGTCTGGTTCTCCAAAATCTGCAAGAATACGCCAATGTCATCTTCTGCTCAAGGTATTCCTGGATTACCTGACTTAACACATCCGACTGAGCTTGTGCAATTTGGAACTCAAGCACTTACAGCTTCAGTATTATTAGTATTTTTAGTTATAGCTTTAGGAATTGCGATCGCTCTGGTAAGTTTTTCTCTACGTCGCCATCAAACCGAGAATGTTATTGTCATCGGTGAATGGGCTGTTCGTTATTCCCAACTGTTGCGGGGATTACAACATTTAACTTTAGTATTAGTTCTCTTAGTGCCGGGATTTTTTCTTTGTTCGACTTTGAGCAACCGTTACCATCACTGGGAACAAGCAAAGGTAGCTCAAGTTGTCGAAAGCGTCGCAGGTGAAAGACTCGAACAGTCTGCGCCTCAAGTACGCTACTCTATTCAAGAGCCATATTCTTACACCACCCAAGTCAACGGCAAGATAGTTAAGGTAAATGATACGCGAGAAGTCACCCGTTTCTTGACGTTGGGCGGTTCGCAAATTCAAGTCAAACTCGACCAAAGTGTAGATGTTCCAGGTCGCAGTTCAATTTATCGCGTGGAATACACTGCTGATTATAAAGTAGTTAACCAACTCAACGATATTAATAATTTTTTCTTTGAAGCACCACCGCCTAACGGCTACTCGCTCCTTGCTAGCTACAAAGTAGAGCGTGACGGTACTAGATTACAACAAACCAATCCCGGAGACTATGGTTTTGCTTTCCGCCTGCAACCAGGGGAAGCAACCACCTTTCGAGTTACCTATCAAGCTCAAGGAGGGCCGCGTTGGGTTTACAGCGCCGAAGGACAGTTGCTTTCTAACTTCCGCCTCACCGCAACTGCTAACTTTGCCCCCGCTGATTTCGCCAGTGGTATTGTACCGAATGAGATTAAAGTTGATGGACGCAGCACTCAATTTACTTGGATATTTAACGATAATGTTTCAGTGAAAAATCCATTTGGAGTGTTTACCAACACCGAACCGATTCGTCACACTGGTATCATTCCGCGGCTGTTGTTGCTAGCACCAGCAATATTTTTGTGGTGGATATTATTGTTATATTTATCACTGCCAATGAGTTTCAAAAATATCGCGATCGCTGGTAGTATTTTCTTTGCTTGTCTATTAGCTTTGACCTATCTCGCTCGCTTGATAAATCCTCAATTGGCTTGGGCTTTCATTTCCATCATCTTATTGTTTTTGACATGGGGATTAGGTGCCAGCCGCAGTACTTCCCTTGCTGCTATCATCTGCACTATTGCTGGAGCAGTATTACCCATATTTGGATTATTAGTACCGTTTAGCGGCGTCACCCTCAGCCTTGCAGGTTTGCTCTCGGCCGTCTGGCTAGTAGTTCGTCACTGGTACGGTTGGTTCAGTTTGCACCCAGAAGACCAAAGATTACAAATTCAGAGAAACGGTAGAGATTAGGGAACTCAAAGAAATAAATTATCCTGCTTTAGGTTGATGACTGTTGAGTGCGAACGGGAAATCTTTTTTATTGCTCCCAAGGGGTTAACCGAAGATGCGATCGCGGTAATCTAGTTATGATGAGCAAAGCTTTAGCTAACAATACTCATGGATGGCGATTTACTAACTTTTTTTGCAGCTGCTGGATTACTGATTCTCTATCTCATCTTCTCGGCATTGACGGAAATGGGTACTAAACTACCTTGGAAGAAATAAGCTAATGGAGCGATGGATTTAAGAATTGACAGTTTCTAAAATTAAAAATACAGCAGAATTCAGAATTCAAGACTCATAATTCTGAATTCCAAATTACAATAGGCTCTGTGTTTAGCTACTAGAGCTAGATAAAGATTTACACTTCTCAGCCTCATTGGACTTGGAAAAAGCTATAAACATCCATTAGGCTGGCTATTATATTTAATTGATTGAGAGAATGGCAAATGAGCGACCCACAGAAGAACCAAATTAAAATTGAGCCAGCAACCCTCGTTTTGATTGTGTCTGTCTTAATATTTTTGCCTCTGCTGGTTGTTGGTTTTTTCTCCCAGTGAAACTATTCCAGGCAATATGCAACAGGCAAAGAAAGTCTTTTGCAATCTAGCTTTTACGGTACGCTTAACCTATACATAGATAGGCGCGTACAACTGTACGCCCCTACCAACAATTCAGATGTTGCCAAGATTTTAGGAATAAACGTCTTGCATTGTTAATGCATCGATTTGTAGAATATCAACTTTGCTTCTCAAACAATGCTAATTTAAGTTACTTACAGCGCTTTTCATTTGGATGGAATACATGCTTGAATACTAAATTATCGTAAGGGCACAACAATGCTAAAGCCCCTACTGTGGTCTATTCATCTGCAAATTGCTGTAATTGCGAATTAGTACAAGGCGATCGCTTTTGACTCAGGTGCGTTAAGCTACTGTCAACGCACCTAATTATCTCAAAACTACTTCGGTAAAACTTGCCGCAATGCTGCTATCAGTTGGTCAACACTTTCCTTACGACTATTAAAGCCCATCAGTCCTACGCGCCAGACTTTACCAGCAAGTTCGCCAAGACCACCGCCAATTTCAATATTATATTCATTGAGTAACTGCCGAGCGATCGCTTTGCCATCTAATCCCTCTGGAATGCGGACAGTAGTAAGAGTTGGCAGTCGATACTCCCGCTCAACGTGCATACTTAATCCTAAGTCTTCCAAACCTTCCCAGAGATATTCTACGTTCTTTTGATGACGCTGCCAGCAGTTTGCTAATCCTTCTTCGGCAACTAAACGTAGTGCTTCCCGCAATGCGTAGTATAAATTAATCGGGGCTGTGTGATGATAGACGCGATCGCTACCCCAATATTTACTTAGCAAAGACATATCTAAATACCAATTGGCAACTTTCGTGCGACGCTTTTGCAATTTTTCAGCTGCACGCGGACTCATGGTAAAAGGCGAAGCACCAGGGGGGCAACCCAAGCCTTTTTGGCTGCAACTATAAGCAAGGTCAACACCCCAAGTATCTAACAATAAGGGAACACCGCCGAGGCTTGTGACAGTATCTAATAATAGTAAAGTGCCAAACTCACGACACAAATCAGCAACTCCTTCCAAAGGTTGCCGTGCGCCGGTGGAAGTTTCGGCATGAACCAAAGCTAGAATTGCTGGACGATGAGTTTCCAAGGCAGTTTTCAATTCTTCCAAGCTGAAAACTTGTCCCCAAGGCTTAGTAATTGTTCGCACATCAGCGCCATAACGTCCAGCCATATCCACTAAGCGATTACCGAAGTAACCAGCTACACCAATCAAAACTACATCACCAGGTTCCACGCTATTGGCGATGGTTGCTTCCATTGCGGCTGTCCCCGTACCGCTGACTGCAATGGTGAGTGGGTTTTCTGTTTGCCATACGTAGCGCAGCAACGATTGAATTTCATCCATCAGTGCGAGAAAAGCGGGGTCAAGATGCCCGACTGGTGAAGTATTCATCGCTTGGAGAACTGTCGGATGGGCATTTGAGGGGCCAGGCCCCAACAGTAAGCGGGATGGGATTTCTAAAGGTGACAGTTGCAAGCGCCCAGAATCGTTAATTGAAATTGTCGGCGTCATAATTTTTCTTCGCTTAGACGGTACTTACCGCATCATAAAGCGATCGCAGACAATGGGGAATAGGGAAACGATTGCTTATTCCCTAAAGTAATAGATCGTTTTTCCCATAATCAAATAAGATTGCTAAGTAGGTAGACACAATTAAATGTAAAATACAAAAGTTTAAACCTCGATAAAACTGCCTCATACTTACATCAAGCATTAACTATTTCGTTTTTACTTATTCACTTACTAACAAACACAATTATGGTTTTTGCAGGTAAACGATCGAATCATTTAAGTGTTAATAACGGTAAATTACAATATTTGTGAAACTTAATTTGTTTAAAAACTTTGACCCACGACCTCGATTGTTTATCGCTGTCGGAGTCGCTGTATTAATTTCAGTAATACTTCCGCCTTGGCTGCATTTACCTACTCGGATTCTCTGTGGTTGGAACTCTGGCGCTGATTTGTTTTTAGCTATAACTTGGTGGAAAATGCTTAAAGCCAACCCAGAAAAAATTCGCCGTTATGCAGAGAGTGAATATGAAGGACATTTAGCTATATTCATGTTGGTGATAGCTGCGGCTTGTGCCAGTGTTTTAGCCATTGGGTTTTTACTAACTGATAAAAAAGAGTTCTCAATAATTATGCTTGTTCTACATGTCATACTTTCAATTATGACGATTGTAGGTTCGTGGTTATTAGTGCATACGATATTTGCAGTGCAGTACGCACACACTTATTACAAATATATTAGCCGCAATAATAGCGAAGAAATTACCAGAGGTTTAGATTTTCCTCATAACGACTACCCAGACTACTGGGAATTTTTATATTATTCATTTGTAATTGGCATGACTAGCCAAGTTTCAGATGTGCAAACGACATCACGCGATATGAGGCGCTTGACGTTGGTACATGGTATATTATCCTTCTTTTTCAATACCACGATTTTAGCTATGAGTATTAATATTATTGCCTCATTGATTTAAAAATTGTTTGACTCAGCCAAAAGTATGATTATTTAGTCCTCTACTTAGAGAAAGATGGCATTCGATTGCTAATTTTTTAGCATGAACTTAAGTTAAGAGAATTGGAATTAAGTTTTATGCCAGAGCAAGGAATAAATCAATTACCTGAAGACATTAAACAGCAATTGCCCGAACACGCACAGCAGATTTTTGCAGCAGCATTAAGCTCCGCTCAAAAAGATGGTTTGAGTGAAGAAGGTGCCCGCGAGATTGCTTGGAATAGTGTCAGAAATGAGTACGAACCAGGCAGCAACGGTCAATGGCAAAGGAAGTCTGAAGATACTGCCATACATAATAAATCTGTTACCTCTGGCGGTAATTAAGTCAATCTAACTTTGGATACAGCAGAATTCAAAATTTAGAAGCTAGGAGCAAAGCCGGAGACGTTTTTGTTGCTTTATCTATACCCAGCTTTAAGATTTGGATGGCGTACTTGACCAATCTCAAGTCTACTGTAAGTATTGAGTATCAGTGCTGGTGTCAGAATTTAAGGGGAGTTTTATTTTCACAAAGTGGGGATAAAATTCCCCTTTGCGTTTTTACAACTGCTGCAACAGAATAGAGATTTTGAATAAAGTTAGGACTTAAGCCCTTTTGCGTCTATGATTTTCCCTTACCTGTGCGTAAATCTTGAAAGTATTATTAAATAGTTTCTCTAAAAAATATACATCAAAAATGTTAATTAAGAAACATGAAATTACTATTCGTCCTATGGAAGATGAAATGTATGATTATGAGTTACTCGCAAAGTGGTTAACTGACCAAAAAGTATTGGAATTTTATGAAGGCAGAGATAATCTTTTTGCTGTAGAAAGAATTATAGAAACATACAAACCTTCTATCCAACGAGATGAGGGAGTTATTCCCTGTATTTTTTACTATCAAGATACTGCCATAGGTTATTTACAGTATTTTGCACTCAATGACTTATCGGAAACCGATAGACAATTGTATTGTCTGGATCGAACCGAAAATGTTTATGGAATTGACTTATTTATAGGCGAAACTGACTATTGGAATCGAGGAATTGGAACGAAAATCCTGTCAGTAGTTATTAACTATCTTTTTGAAGAAGTACAAGCAAAGAAAATTGTTATCGATCCGCATGTTGATAATCTTCGTGCAATCCGCTGCTATGAAAAATGTGGTTTTGTAAAAGTAAAGTTATTGCCTGCCCATGAACTCCATGAGGGAAAATACTCGGATTGTTGGCTGATGGCGATCGCGGCAAAGAAATCATTACACTTAAGTTAGTTGCCCTCCTAGTATGACCGTCCCATAGAATCGATGACTCAACAAACTTCTAGAATCTGCATCCTTGGTGGAGGCTTCGGTGGTCTCTACACAGCCTTGCGTTTAAGCCAGTTACCTTGGGAATCTACACAAAAACCCGAAATTGTTTTGGTAGATCGAAGCGATCGCTTTCTATTTTCCCCCTTTCTCTACGAATTACTCACTGGCGAACTGCAAACCTGGGAAATTGCCCCACCATTTGAAGAACTTTTACAAGGTACGGGGGTACGTTTTTATCAAGGAGTGGTATCTGGAATTGACATCGACCAACAACGAATAAACTTACACGAAGGGCCAGAAATCCCTTACGACCGATTAGTGCTGGCGCTAGGAGGAGAGACACCGCTAGATTTAGTGCCTGGTGCAGCAGCCTACGCCTACACATTCCGGACAATCTCCGATGCCTATCGTTTAGAAGAACGCCTGCGATTTTTGGAAGAATCCGATACTGATAAAATTCGAGTGGCGATCGTCGGGGCTGGTTACAGTGGCGTAGAGTTAGCTTGTAAGTTAGCCGATAGATTAGGCGACAGAGGACGGTTTCGCATCGTTGAAATCGCCGACCAAATCTTGCGAACTTCCCCAGAATTTAACCGTGAAGCAGCCAATAAAGCTTTAGATGCACGTGGCGTGTTTCTCGATTTAGAAACCAAAGTCGAATCAATCGGGCAAGATACCATCTCCCTAGAGTATAAAAATCAAGTAGACACAATTCCCGTCGAATTAGTAATTTGGACAGTGGGAACGCGAGTTGCGCCAGTGGTGAAATCCCTTCCCCTCAAACAAAATCAGCGCGGTCAAATTAGCACCACATCCAACCTGCAAGTCTTCGAGCATCCAGAAATCTTTGCCTTGGGAGATTTAGCAGACTGTCACGATGCAGAAGGACAACAAGTACCCGCCACCGCTCAAGCCGCTTTCCAACAAGCTGATTACGCTGCTTGGAATATCTGGGCTTCTTTTACAAATCGTCCTTTACTTCCCTTCCGCTATCAACACTTAGGCGAAATGATGGCATTGGGGAAAGATAACGCCACCCTCGCCGGCTTGGGAATCAAACTAGATGGGCCTTTGGCATACATCGGCCGTCGCGTTGCTTATTTATACAGGTTGCCAACTTTAGATCATCAGCTTAAAGTTGGTTTTAATTGGTTAGTTCGTCCTATTATAGAGACACTTTCTAAATAGGGGCTGGGTACTGGGTACTGAGTACTGGGTATTAGGAAGAGGTAAGGAGCAGAGGTGAAGGGGCATAGTGGAAACACTTACTCTCACATTCCCTCTCTTTTTATTCCCCATTCCCCAGTCCCTAGTCCCTAGTCCCCAGTCCCCAGTCCCCGTTATGGAACAACCGAAAGTTATTTTTTTAGATGCTGTAGGCACACTGTTCGATGTTAAAGGTAGTGTAGGTGAAGTTTATAGTGAAATAGCTCAGGAATTCGGCGTTACAGTTTCCCCCGAAATATTAAATAAAACCTTTATCCAAAGCTTTAAAGCATCGCCGCCGCCCATATTTCCAGATGCAGAATTGCAAGATATTCCCCAGCGTGAGTTTGATTGGTGGCGGATAATTGCCCTGAACACTTTTGAAAGCGCCGGGGTTCTCAAGCAATTTTCTGACTTTTCGGCTTTTTTTAGCGAACTTTACATTCACTTTGGAACTGGCGAACCGTGGTTTGTCTATCCCGATGTCGTACCAGCTTTGATTAACTGGCGGCAGTTGGGAATTTCTTTAGGAGTGCTGTCTAATTTTGATTCCCGGATTTATTCAGTATTGCAAAGTTTGGGATTGAGAGAGTTTTTTAGTTCTATTACTATTTCTACCCAGGTGCGTGCAGCTAAACCAGATCCTCAAATTTTTGCCATTGCTTTAAACAAACATAAATGCTCTCCAGAAGCAGCATGGCATGTTGGCGATAGCATTGCCGAAGATTATTACGGAGCGAAAGCTGCTGGTTTGAGAGCTGTTTGGATCGATCGTAGGAAATGATTGAGATGCTGCCAAGGAAAATTAAATCTATGAACTTTACAACTCATAATTGAAGTATTTTTAAAGTGGAATCAAATCCAACTGTCTTCAGCTTAGGTGACAAATTTTCATCCAGCAGAAAACGTACTTTCACAAATGGTTTAATAAGTCTTGTTTGCGTTGTGCTTTTAATACTCTTAAACGTTGCATTAAAGGTGAAGGATTAGCTGATGATTCTTGATAGCTTTGTTCTCGCCATTTTGCTAAACGCAACATATAACCATCTATCTCAACACGATTATGCAAGTAGTAGGTTAGTGTTGCATAAATTTTTTCTAAATTTAGAGAAGGTAATTCCTCTAGAATTTCCTCTGGTGAATATCCTTGCAGGTAATATTGAATCACGTTATCAATACCAATGCGATGGCCTTTAATACGGATGTCATCCGGGTCTAAAAACTCAAAATAATCTTTTAGTTCCATTCTTCTATCTTTGTAAATCTTTTAGCGTTATCCTAATTTGTCTGCAAGAGCGATCGCCTTATAAATTCTCCAGTCACCCCAAAATCTATTACTCCAAAAACTAGAACTTTCAATTTCACAATGAAGCTCAAAAGTTTAAACAATACCTTGGGATAAACATTTTTTCTCCCCCTGCCTCCCCTGCTCCCCCTGTCTCCCCTGCCCCTCTGCCCCCGTGCCTCCCCTACCCCCCCTGCCCCTCTCGCCACTCCCTTATTCTCCATGCTGCCCTAACACTCGTATGATCGAGATATCAGCAAAATATAACAACCTGATTTTTACCGTAAAACATGGGCAGTATTTGGGAAATCGATTTTTACTCTCGTCCGATTTTAGACGCCAATCAAAAAAAAGTTTGGGAAGTCTTAGTCTGTGAAAGTCCCTTGGATACCAACACAAAAGCAGATTCTTTGTTTCGCTATGCTCAATATTGCCCCAGTACCCAAGTAAATTCGGGCTGGTTGCGGACTGCATTGCAAGAGGCTATTAGCCAAGCTGGAAAAGCGCCAATTAAAATTCGCTTTTTCCGCCGCCAAATGAACAATATGATTACGAAAGCTTGCGAAGACTTGGGAATTCCCGCTCAACCCAGTCGGCGAACTTTAATTCTTAACCAATGGTTACAACAGCGGATGGAGGAAGTGTATCCTCAAGAACCAGGGTATCAAGGGGGTACTAATCCCTCAGTCCGGTTGGAGAAGCCTTTGCCCCAACGTTTACCAGATGCTTTGGAAGGGCAGCAGTGGGTATTTGTGAGCTTACCAGCTGCAGATTTGGCAGAGATGCCAGAGTGGGAAATTGGTTTTGGAGAGGCTTTCCCGCTAGATCTGGCACAAGTATCACCTGAAACCCGTATTCCTGGTGTTTTATTTTTCTCACCTAGAGCATTGCCTTTGGCGGGTTGGATGTCTGGTTTGGAGTTGGCTTTTTTGAAAGTTGACACCAGCCAAGAGACGAGATTGCTTTTAGAAACTGGTGTTACTGAAAGCTGGATTGTGGCAAATATCAAAAAGCCTCAAACTTTAGCAGAAGCTAAAGGTTTTGAAGAGGCCAAGCAAAAAGCTAATGGAGTGCATTTTCTTGGCGTACAGTCCAATCCGCAAGCGGAATCATTTGCTGGTTTTTGGCTGTTGCAAGAGGTTAATCTTTGAAAATTGGGGATGGGGGGCAGGGGGGCAGGGGAGCAGGGGAGCAGGGGAGTGTGGGGAGTGTGGGGAGTGTGGGGAGTGTGGGGAGTGTGGGGAGAAAGAGAATTTATGCCCCCCTCTCCTCCCACACCTCCCACACCTCCCTCTCCTCCCACACCTCCCACACCCCCCACACCTCTAATACCCCATGCCCCATGCCCAAAAATTGCGATCGCATAAGAAACGTTGAGACATGGCAATGATTTGGGATAATTATCTGCGTCCATCAGTGTCGATCTGTGGTTGAAAATTGCAATTGCAAAAACGGGCTGATGATTTTTTGGATAATTATCTGCGTCTGTTGGCGTTGATATGCGGTTCAAAATCCACAATTCACTAAGGGTCATGGGTTCTGAAAATTTGTCAAAAGATACACTAGCGGAAGAACTGCTGGAACTAGCCATAAAATCTGGCGCAGAAGCAGCTGAGGTGTACCAATCACACTCCCTTTCTCGTCCAGTTTTTTTTGAGGCAAACCGACTCAAGCAGCTAGAAACCAGCCAATCTGAAGGTACAGCGCTGCGGCTTTGGCGAAATGGGCGTCCAGGACTGACGGTGGCTTACGGTTCTGTCCCAGCCCAAGTGATGGTGGAAAAAGCTTTGGCTTTGAGCCAACTTAATCAGCCGGAAGCAGTGGAATTAGGCTCTAATTCTCAGCCATCTTACCCAGATTTAGGGGAAAGTGTGCCGATAGAGATTTTAGTAGATTGGGGCAAGGAAGCGATCGCACTCATCCGCGATGCCTATCCGGATGTTGTCTGCAATGGCGACTGGGAATGTGATGTTGAAACTACTAGGCTAGTTAATACTAAAGGCTTAGATTGCCACTACACCGACACTACCCTCAGTTGCTACATCTCGGCAGAATGGGTGCGGGGTGATGATTTTTTGAGCGTTTCTGATGGTCAAACCCAGCGGGGGAAACTCCATCCAGATACATTAGCTAACCAAATTTTACAGCGCTTAATTTGGGCAAGAGAAAATGTTTCATCGCCCAATCGCCGCGTCCCAGTTTTGTTTACTTCTAAAGCCGCCGATATGCTTTGGGGTACCGTGCAAGCAGCTTTGAACGGCAAGCGAGTTTTAGAAGCAGCTTCCCCTTGGGCAGAACGCTTAGGTACCGAAGTCATGGCGTCAAGCCTCACTCTGTACCAAGATCCCCAAGCTGGCCCTTACAGTTGCCCTTTTGATGACGAAGGCACTCCGACTCAATTTTTAGTATTTATCCAAAACGGAACTTTAGAGAATTTCTATGGCGATCGCACTACCGGTCGCCAACTAAATACTTACACCACTGGCAATGGTTTTCGCCCCAGTTTAGGCAGCTATCCCACCCCTGGTTTATTTAATTTTCTCATCCAGCCAGGATCGTTATCGCTACAAGAGTTGATCGAACAGTTGGATGATGGCTTAATTGTGGATCAAATGCTGGGTAATGGCGGCAGTATTTCTGGAGATTTTTCCATCAACGTTGATTTAGGCTACCGCGTCCAAAATGGTCACGTAATTGGACGCGTTAAGGATACGATGGTTGCAGGTAATGTCTACGCAGCTCTCAAGCAATCAGTTACACTCGGCAACGATGCTGATTGGAATGGTTCTTGTTATACTCCATCTCTTATAGTCGAAGGGCTATCCACGACTGGGAGAAGTAATTAGGGGAGATGGGGGGATGGGGAGATGGGGGGATGGGGGGATGAGGAGATGGGGGAGTGTGGGGAGAGAGGGGGGAAAAATCTCTTCACCATCCTCCCACACCTCCCACACCTCCCACACCTCCCACACCTCCCCACCTCCCCACCTCCCCACCTCCCCACCTCCCCACCTCCCCACCTCCCCAATCCTTTATGTCTCTTCCTGTTCTGAATCAGCGCTTTCGCACTTGGTGGCAGCCTAGAAGAGGTTTAGCGATCGCTGAAGCTTGTGTTATTGGTCTGGTTGCGGCTTTATCTGCGGTGTTGCTGAAAGTGGGTTCGGGATGGCTGGGGACGTGGCGAGTCCACAGTACTAGGCTGTTACCTGTATGGCTGGCACTGCCGATAGTTGGTCTTGTTCTGGGGTTTGTGGCTGGCTGGCTGGTGGAAAGGTTGGCACCAGAGGCTTCTGGTAGCGGTATCCCCCAAGTTAAAGCAAGTCTCGCTAATGTACCCATCAGGTTATCTTGGCGCGTGGCTGGTGTGAAGTTACTCAGTGCCATCATCGCCATCGGTTCCGGTATGACTATAGGACGCCAAGGACCTACTGTCCAAGTGGGGGCAGGTTTGGCAGCAGGGATGAGTCGCTGGGTTCCCACTTCTCCAGATCATCGGCGGCAAATGATTGCAGCAGGGGCGGGTGCAGGTTTGGCAGCTGCTTTTAATGCGCCGATCGCAGGTGTATTATTTATCGTGGAAGAGTTACTCCAGGATTTATCCGGGCTGACTCTGGGAACTGCGATTATTGCTTCCTTTATTGGTGGGGTGATATCCCGACTTTTAGGTGGTGGCAGTTTAGACTTAAACCTGCGATTGGTGCAATCTTCCAGCCAATTCTCTATCCCGGAAATTCCTTTTTTCCTAGTATTGGGTATTTTGGCAGGGTTATTCGGTGGATTGTTTAACCAGGGAATAATATTTAGTATTAAATGTTATCAACGATTGCATATCAGTTTACCGCTGCGGGTAGCTTTGGCTGGATTTATCTCCGGTATTGTAGTGGCAATGCTTCCGCCATCATTCCGCGATAATACTGGGTTAAGAGAATATGTAATTACTGGAGTAGCCCATCCCTATGTAGCAGCGATCGCTTTTGGGGCACAGTTCGTACTCACACTGGTAGCATTTGGTTCGGGAGCGCCAGGGGGGTTATTCGCTCCTAGTCTGATTTTGGGTTCTTGCTTAGGACACATCATCGGTGTATTGGAGCTTCATATTACAGGAGCGGGTTCGCCGGCTACTTATGCCCTAGCGGGTATGGGTGGATTTTTTTGCGCCGTCTCCAAGGTGCCAATCACAGCAATTGTGATTGTGTTTGAGATGACTACAGATTTCAATTTGGTGCTACCTTTAATGATTGTTTGTGTAGCAGCTTATTTGGTTGCGGAGAAGGCGGTGCCTGGTTCGCTTTATGAAAAACTTTTGGAATTGAAAGGTATTACTCTCACCAAAGAAATTGCTGTGGAGGGAGCATTAACTAAATTAACTGCCAAAGATGTGATGCAAGAACGGGTGGAAACTTTGGATGCACAGATGAGCTTAGAAGAAGCCATACAAGCTTTTGCCCGTTCGCATCATCGGGGTTTTCCTGTAGTAGAAGATAACAAGTTAGTCGGAATTGTAACGCAAACTGACTTGCTGAAAATCCGCGATCGCAATCTAGCCAACGATCTTTCTTTAAAAGAAATTATGACAGCTGTCCCAATGACAGTAACACCAATCCACACTTTGAGCAATGTTTTGTATTTACTCGATCGCTATCAAATCAGCCGCTTACCAGTGGTGGATGGACGAAAACTGATTGGGATTATTACCCGTGCAGATATTATTCGGGCGGAAGCAGGCCATTTGAATGCTAATGACAGGAAACCGAAACTGCGCTCAGAGCCTTCTTATGTAGTTTACCAAACGCGATCGCCCAGCATTGGTAGAGGTAGATTATTAGTGCCGGTAGCTAATCCCGAAACAGCGGCGATTTTATTGGAAATGGCAACTGCCATTGCCCGCGATCGTCATTATGAAATAGAGTGCATACAAGTAATCCTCGTGTCGCGCCACAGTTCCCCATCTGAGACACAGGTAAGAACAGCTAAAAGTCGCCGTCTCCTCCGCAAAGCAGAAGTATTAGCGAAAAAGTGGCAAATTCCCCTCCACACACAAATTCGAGTTACCCACGATGTCGCCCAGGCAATTTTGGAGACAATCAACGAACAACACATCGACCTACTACTAATGGGGTGGAAAGGTAACACATCTACCCCAGGTCGGATTTTTGGCAACGTCGTAGACACCATAATTCGCCAAGCCACCTGCGAAGTAGTTTTAGTCAAGTTGGGCAAAACTTCCCAAGATGCGGGGACACCAGCACGCGGGGACAACAGGAATTTATCACAAACGCTCTTTGCGTCTTCTTCCACTCCCCACTCCTTCAACCGTTGGCTAGTCCCGATGGCTGGAGGTCCGAATTCACGAGTAGCGATTAAATTGCTTCCGGCTTTAATTACCTTGGGAAATAATCCAAAAATTCGGCTGACACAGGTGTTTAAGCCATCTGAGTTGCAGCCAAACATGGCAGTTTTAGAAAATGCTATACGTGAGTTAATGCGCCGAAGGAAATTGTCTAGTACTGTTGTTGCTCTGGGAGTACAAGCTGATTCAGTTGCCGAAGGTGTGATTAAATTAGTGAAAACTGAAGGTTATGATGTCGTAGTTGTGGGCGCTTCACGCGAGGGATTGTTGCAGCAAGCGATTCAAGGTAATATTCCAGAAGCGATCGCCTCTGGTGTAGAAATTACAGTAATTCTGGTCAGGAGTGCGATTAATAGTTAATTGCTGGAATTAGTGATACCAGACACCAATAATCAGAGTAAAAATTATTGGTATTAAGATTGGAATAGCAACTACAAGTCCCCACTGCCCAAACTTAATTTCCTCACCTTCAGATTTTAAAAACGCAATCCAGCCTACAACTCCCATCAAAACCCAAATAAATCCAAAAACCAGAAATATAACAAATACTGAATCTTGCATTTTTCAAATAACCAAATTATTTTCCTCAATTGCCACTAATCTAACTAATATAGTACTCATATTTGATTAGCTAAAAAACTCACTACAACTCAAAAGCCTTTCTTTACTATTGCCTATTGCCTCTTACCTATTGCCTGTTCTCTATTCTCTACTAAACCAAATAACTTTGCTAATCTTGCACGAAATCGGCTAAATTCATAAGCTTCAATAGTTTTTTGTTGCAGTAATTCTGGTTGATAAACTACTGGATTAGAAAAATTACCTTGCAAGATTTGAATGAGATTATCAGCAATTTCTTCGACGTTATCAGGGTCAACTAAACATCCCAATTTTCCTTGGGCCAATGGGTCTACAGAACCATCTTGATTACCAGCCAACACGGGTTTACCACAAGCTAAAGCTTCTAGATAAACAATACCAAATCCTTCACCTTTACTAGGCATCGCAAAAACATCGCAGAGATTGTAATGAGCGCACAATTCTTCGTCGGGTACAAATCCGGCAATGGTAATAGAATCTTCTAGATTTAAGCTGCTAATCAAAGCTTTAATTCGAGGTAAGTCATCTCCTTTACCTGCAAGAATAAAGCGAACATCTGGAATCTGCGATCGCACTTTCACTAAAGCATGAATAATTTGGTCATACCCCTTATATTTTGCCATGCGTCCCAGGCGCGTTACCATTAGAATTACAGGCTGGTCATCTCTCAAATTGTAGCGCTTGAGTAATTTCGTTGGTTTTGGCTTAATTTGAAATTCTTTAGCATCAAATGTATTAGGCAAAACCACAATTTTTTGAGGATCGATATCTGTTTCTGAAAGCAAACGCTGGCGAGTGTAGTTACTGACACTAATAATTCTGTCTGCTTCTTTTAATGCTAATTTTGTAATTTTACTATCAATCTCCCAAACGTCTAAGCCATGAGCGACTACCCAATAAGGAATTCCCGTTATCCGTTTGAGAGCATAACAAGCGGTGGCATAGTTTACATGGGTTGATATAACTATGGTAGGACGTTGCAAAATACCAAAAGTTATTATTTTCCTCGCAAATAAAATAGTTTGCAATAATCTTGGTAAATGTCCAAAATAATGATATTTTGTCGAATTTAAAAATTCCAAATTTGGATCTTTCTTCAAATTGCGTTTATCGTACTTGAGAAACACATCATAATTAGCTTCAGGATATAAATCTTGTAATGCTCTGAGCAAAAATATTGAATAAACTTGAATCCCTCCCTTAAAACCAAATATATTGGGAAATATTAGCTGGAAATGATATTTATTTCTCGTATTTGTTTTCGGCATTGCAACTAATTTAACCTATTAGCTAAGATGACAAAATTATTTATTAGAGTTCCGAACTAAGTAGCGGAGTCAGAGATTGCATTTCGGAATTTTCTGGCATAACTTTCCTAGAATTTATCGCTGCTGCTAGAAAATAAAATTCAATAGTTGTAAAGGTATAATCTTCTGCAAAAAAATCTGGCAATTGAGATGCTAAACACATCATAATCGGAGCGATCGCCACGGGATTAGCATATTTAACTTTAGATGCAATTATTACTAAAAAGTTAGTAAAAATCAATAATCCTGGAATTCCTTCTTCTACTAGCACATTTAAAAATATATTGTGTGCGTGGAAACCTTTAGGGCCAAAAACTTTGGTTCCTATATGTTCTGCAAAAACTCCTACACCTATACCAGTCACCGGTCTTTTAATAGTTTCGATAATAGCTGCCTTCCAAAGAGCAAACCTCGATAGTGCTGTTCCTACAGGACTAGGAAGCACAATCTCACTCGGATTTGTTGAAAATAAATTAATTAATGGAAATATTTTACTATCTCCCAAACCTATTCTATATGTAGATACTGGTATAGTTAGAATACACAAAAGCCATAGACTAATAATAGCGATCGCTTTTTTGATATCAATTATTTTATATCCCAATAAAATAATTAAACCAAACAGAAAAATCAGCCAAGCATTTCTGCTGGCAGACAAAGCTAAGGAGATTAAAAAAATAAATTCACTTATATATAACTCAATTGGAGAAATTTTATTTTGTTTTTCTAAAGTTAGACTTAAACATAAACCAATACCCATTATTACTCCAAACTGATTCGGGTTTTGCATTATTGAACCAATTTGAGGATAAAAGCTCGGAAATTTTAATAGTTCAAAAATCCAGTGATTTGGAACTAAAGCTTCTAAAAAACCCAAAATTCCAATTATTTCTAACAAGTACAATATACAACGATAGTAAAATGTTAAAGATGAGGTTTTGAGTTTTTTAAAAGTTAAGACGAGAAAAGCAAAATATAATATAAAATAACTAGAATATTTAACACTATAAGTAATCGCGGTACTGGGGAATTGACTAGTTAATGACGAAACCCACATCCATACATATAATATTCCCACAGATATCAAAGTAGTTTTATTTTTTTTAATAAATTCTTTTGTATCTTTTAAAGACAAACTAATTATAGCAAAGCTGAAAGCGGGCAGTAATAAATAATGAATACCAATATTGAGTCCCGGAAATTTAATTCGCCCTAACAGGGAAGAAAATAGTATCAGCAGGAAAAATATATTAATCATAAATTTTTAGTTTTGAGATAATTTTGTGGCAACAAAAAACCTAGATTAAAACCTAAATTTCTAGGTTTCAGCGGAGATTTTGATATTGTTCCAATTTAAAAAATTTAATCCTGTGGAGGATATTATCACAATATACCCCTCCACTGATATCAAGCTCACCATTAATTTACAATCAGCAGTTTTTATTGAATTGTCTGCCAAATTTTCAAAATATTTTCACCACTTCCACCACCAGCAATGGTTTGTCCATCTGGACTAATAGCAACAGCATAAATATATCCAGAACCAGTTTCTAAAGTGCGGATTTTTATTCCTGTGATTGGATTCCAAAGTTTGATAGTCCTGTCACTGCTGCCGCTTATAAGGATGATATTATTTAAAGCTGTCTTTGGCAAAAAAGCGACGGAGTTAATCTTATCATTATGTCCCTTTAACGTGTGCATTAACTTTCCCGTTTCTAGATTCCACAGTTTAATTGTTTTGTCATTACTGCCACTGGCAAGAGTTTTGCCATCAGGATCGAAAGCAACTGAAAGAACCGAACCACCATGTCCATTTAACGTGCGGATTAACTTTCCTGTCTCCAAATTCCACAGCTTAATTGTTTTATCCCAACTACCACTAGCAAGGGTTTTACCATCAGGACTGAAGGCTACAGATTGAACGCCATTGGTATGTCCTTCGAGAGTGCGGATTAACTTTCCTGTCTCCACATTCCACAGTTTGATTTTCGTATCCTTACTAGCACTTCCGCTGGCGAGGGTTTTGCCATTAAAACTGAAACTCACCGAGGTAACTCCGTCATTATGTCCTTCGAGGGTGCGGATTAACTTTCCTGTTTCCACATTCCACAGTTTTATTTTCGTGTCCGCACTTCCACTGGCGAGGGTTTTGCTATCAGGACTAAAGGCTATAGTCCAAATCCAATTGGAGTGTCCTTCGAGGCTGTGGATTTCTTCTTTAGTTGCGACATTCCATAGCTTGATTGTCTTGTCGTCACTGGCACTACCAAGGGTTTTACCATCGGGACTAAAGGCTACGGAATTCACATCGCTGGAATGCCCTGGAAGGGATTTGGCTAAATAAGGGACTTCCAAGATGTTTTTTGCTGGGGAACTGACAGGCTGAGAAATTGGTTCGGAAAGCTGGGTCATTTCGTTGGGACGAGTTTGGAAATACCAAACTCCCCCTAGTCCTAACACCAAAACGCTAGTACCTAACAGCACTGGAGTTTTGAGGTTGTTATTTAGTTTTGGTAAAAATGGAGTCGTGTTTCGTTTGTTATTTGGTTTTGGTGAAGCTGGGGCTGTATTTAATGAAGTAGTTGTAAATGTTGGCGTCAGTATAGTTGGCGGAATTGATGGCAATGGTGGTAGCTTTGATGTTATGTCAGCGATCGCTTCATCAGCTGATTGATAGCGCTTTTGGATGTCGAGTTGCAACAGCTTATCGAAAATTTCAGCCAACTGAACAGACACAGTAATTACATCTTTACCTGGAGGGTTCAAATATTGTCGCCAGGATGTAGTCCAACCATAACCCTGCTGTATCCACAGTTGAGATGGGCGAACCCCAGTCAGCAGATGAAAACAAGTTGCTCCCAAACTGAATAAATCACTGGCTGGGTAAGCTTTGCCATCTTGCAGTTGTTCTAGTGCTGTGTAACCGTGGGAACCTATGACAGTGCCAATTTTAGTCTGCACTGTTGCTGATAGCTGCTTAGAAGCTCCAAAATCAATTAATACTAATCGCCCATCACTTTGACGGCGAATAATATTTTGTGGCTTAATATCCCGATGAATCACTCCCAGTGCGTGAATAAATTTCAGCACCGGCAATAAATCTAGCAAAAGTTCTCGAATCTCTATTTCGTTATAGTTCCCCCGCGTTTGCCATTCTTTGAGCAAATTATGTCCATCAATAAATTGCTGTACTAAAAATAAATAGCCATTCTGCTCAAAATAAGCCAATAAAGTCGGAATTTGCGGATGTCCAGCTAATTGTTGAAGTCGGCTGGCTTCTTGTTTAAATAATTCAACAGCCTTTGTTAACGGGCCGGTTCCTTGAAGTTTTGGTGCAAATTGTTTGACAACACAGCATTCATTAAGCTTGTGTACATCTTCCGCTAGATAGGTTCTACCAAATCCGCCTTCATCTGATAATACCTGAGTCGGACGATAGCGACCTCCCAGTAGGGGTATCAATTCCGCTCGACAATTGTGGCAATACTTGTTTTTATCAGGATTTAGGGGTTTTTGGCAGTCGGGATTCACACAACAAAGCATACTGGGAATCCATTTCCATATTGGGGGTATATATTCATCTTAAGTCATGCAGTATAATCTCTCTTGTTAGTTAATCTTACCGAGATACCATCCAAATCGCCAATTTCCTTACCTCATCGGGTATTCAACAATTTACATAACTTGAAAAAAGTTGCGATCGCACAATGCCTTTCTAAGTAATCGATCGGCGTTAATTCTACATATCCATTCTCGATATAGTAGTCAAGCATCATTATGGCTGAGTTTGGTAAAAATATATCGACAAAAATCCGAAAACCAGTGATTTCAGTTTGGAGGTCAGTATATACCTACCAACTTGGAATTTACTCTGGTAGTCTAAATTGAGGCAAGAAATCAGAAATCAGAATTCAGGACTCAGAATTCAGAATAGTTAAAAAATGAATAATTTGAATTTCAATTTAGTCTAGATAAAATTCCAACTCGATTTAACTGGGGTAAAAACAGGAAATATTAAATTTATTCCCTAAATATAAAATCGTCAGCAAAATTAGGAGCGTAATCATGCTAAGAGAAAACAACAGCTATAGTCGCAAATTAAATCAATTTTTAATTTGCTGCTTGAGTAGTAGTTTGTTGATCGCAAGTAATGGGCTGCCTATCAGTGCTTTGGGAAAACCTCAAAATTCTCAAAACTTTTTAATTGCTAAATCTCCAGATGAGAGACAGCCAGAAGCAGTAAAGAAAGGAATTGAGCAGATTCCTGTTTCTAATGCGGTAACATCTCCAAGACGGAAACAATCTGTTGAGTCACCAATACAACAGCAAACTCGTCGTATATCGTCTAATACAGGAAATTCACAGCGTTCCTCTAGAACTGCAAATAACAGCGGTTCTAGATCCTCTGGACGGAGAGTTGCTAATTCTAATTCAAACGAGAATCGTGCTAGTAATAGTGGTTCTAGATCTTCTGGACGGAGAGTTGCTAGCTCAAACACCAATCGTTCTAGTGGTAGTTCGGCTAGAGTTCGCAGGCCAAGTACTAATGTAGCTGTAAACAACCAAAATATTCAGGAGTCACCAGCACCTGTTTATAGAGAAATTAACTTTGTAGATGTCGCGTTGGGTATTTTGGATAAAAATGACTTTCAATCTCAAGGTAGATATTTCCATTTTTACGAATTTGAAGGTAGACAAAATCAATTAGTGCAAATTAGGCTTATTGGCAGTAATGATAACCGCAGAACAAATAACTTAAGTTTAAAACCGTTATTGTTTTTGCACGATCCCGATAATAATATCATCGTTAGAAAAGGTGTTTTAGACAAAAACAGTGGTGGCGATGATGCCTTTATTTTTGCACGATTGCCTGTGAATGGCACTTACAAGATTGCAGTTACTAGCCAAGATCCCGGAGAAGTAGGTCGCTATAGTTTGGCTTTGAGGAATGATAGAGCTAGCTATACTTTAGATGAATCAGGTCAACTAAGTGCCAACAGTTCTACCTTGAAACAAAATGGTGGAGCTTACAATGTTTCTAATTTTCAAGGAAGAAAAAATCAGCTGATCAGCATTCGTGTTGATAGTGTTGACGAAGAGTTTTCTCCTTACATAACTTTGCTCAATTCTAAAGGGCAAACCATAGCCATAGATCAAAATAAAGACAAAGGTGACGTGTATACCGCTTTAATCGACCGAGCTAGGTTACCTGAAGATGATACCTACTATATAGTTGTTACTTCCAAGAATCCACAGGAACAGGGTAAGTATAGATTGACTATTTTTTAAATTGGGCATGGGGCATGGGGCATTGGGCATGGGGGAGATGAGGGAGTGTGGGGAGTGTGGGGAGCAGAGGAGACAAGGAAGTGTGGGGAGTGTGGGGAGCAGAGGAGACAAGGAAGTGTGGGGAGTGTGGGGAGCAGAGGAGACAAGGAAGTGTGGGGAGTGTGGGGGGAAAGAGAATTTATGCCCCCTCTCTTCCCACACCTCCCACACCTCCCACACTTCTTGCTTGCCCAGTCCCCAGTCACCAGTCCCCAGTCCCCACTGCCTTCTCGCAGGTATACATGGCGGCGTAGCGTCCACGTGAGTGCAGCAATTGGTTGTGAGTACCTTGTTCTAAAATCTGGCCGTTTTCGATGTAAAAGATTAAATCGGCTTGTTCGATCGCTCTCAGGTTATGAGACACTACAAAGGTAGTGCGTTTGTGAGTTAAGCGATCGAGTGCTTCGTTGACGGTGCGTTCGTTTTCGTTGTCTAAGCCAGTGGTCGGCTCGTCTAAAATTACCATCGCAGCTTGACGAATGGCAGCACGAGCAATGGAAATTCTCTGCCGTTGTCCTCCGGAAAGTGTCGCCCCTCTCTCTCCCAATATTGTCTCGTAGCCTTCAGGTAAGGCCATAATAAGATCGTGGGCGTTTGCCAGACGCGCAGCTTGTTCGATTTCTCGATCGCAAGCGCCCAAACAACCGTAGGCGATATTATCTCTGACGCTGGCAGCAAATAAAATCGTATCTTGCAGCACCACGCTAATTTGCTGGCGGACAGATTGCAGTTTGTACTGGCGCAAGTCATGACCATCAACTAAAATTTGCCCCGACAATGGGTCATAAAGGCGTAACAGTAAACTTACTAACGTGGATTTTCCGCCACCTGATGGCCCCACCAAGGCGACGCGTTGACCGGGTTGCACTTCAAAAGTGATGTTATGCAAGATTGTTTTTGTGGGTTCGTAGGCGAAGCTGACATTTTCAAAACGCACGCCTCCCCGCAAAGGCGGCGCGTCCGTTGCTCCCCGCGCATCGCGGATGTCGGGTACTGTGTCTAGGACATCTAGGATGCGTTCGCCGGAGGCGGTTGCTTTAGCGATTTGTCCGGTATATTTGGCAAGTTGGCGCATCGGCTTAAAAGCAATCCGCAGATAGTTGACAAATACAAGTAAATCCCCTGGTGTGATTGCTCGCTTTAATACCAGCTGCACGCCGCGCCATAACACCAAAGCAGTGGCAATGCCTACTAGCAGTTCTACCACCCGTTCTAAACCGGCTGCTAATCTTTGGGCTTTGGCACTTTCTTTTAAACTTTGGCGGTTATGGCGAGAAAAGCTATTCTCCAACATATTTTGCAGCGAAAGGGCTTGCACAACTTTGATGGCGCCGATGGATTCTGCTGCTGTTGCTGCCATTGCACCTTCGCGTTGACGTTGCGATCGCACTACTTGGCGGATGCGTTTTGTCAACCGTATGGTGAAAAAAACAAATAACGGAAAGACGGCGACGGCTATTAGTGCTAGCTCCCAATTCAGCCAGAACATCACAAATATCATCCCCACTAAGGTGAGGGAATGGGCAATCAGCGGTAATACTGCCATCACCGTCACCTCCCGCAGCCGTTCGATGTCGGATGTAACGCGGGTAATTAAGTCGCCCGTCTTGGCTTTGTGGTGAAATGACAGCGAAAGGTTTTGCAAATGGCTGTAAAGTTGAGAGCGAATTTCAGTCAAAACATTGCTAGCTGCCAGCGCCATCCCCACTACACTAAAGTAAGCAGCAGTAGCCCGCAGTAAAGCGATCGCTACTAACCCCAATGTCAAAGCTGTTAATAGACCAAATCGTCCCAACCCTGATAACAGAGGAATTCCCAAAGATTGAGGCTCAAATCCAGGGACAAGAATATAGTCAAAAATGAACTTTAGCGGCCAGGGTTCGAGCAAATGCAAGAAAATCTCAGCCATCAGCGCCGCAAAAGAGACAATCAGCAGCGCCTTTTGTTTGCTCAACTGGGGAGAAAATCGCCGCAAAATCCTCACAATTCCCGGTAAAGCTGCCCTCAAACTTTTGGAATCTCTAGCCGCCATTATTACTTATCTCCCTCCAGCGAATGAACGAGAGACACTAACTCGCGGATGGGTTTGGTTGTGTTGGGCGTAATTTGGTTTTGACTGTAGCGATCGCTAATGTAATAGTTTAATTTTGTTTCCAGAGCGATCGCTATTTTCTGCAACCACGAAGGATTTAGCCCAAAGGTGAGGCTATTTAACAATGGCTTCAAAAATCCCTGATGGCGGCGATGTCCCATCCGTTGATAGCGCTTCTTAAAATAGTTATCATTCACCGTCAAATGCCACTTCTGGGCGAAGTGTTGTAAACTCGCAATTTCCCAAGCATTACTCCAACGCAGCATAAAAAATGCTAGTTCTGACAATTCAAACTTCAGCCCTGGTACATAAGTAACTACCGAAGTCGGTTCGCAGTAAAAAGTGCCTCCAGCTTCAGCCACCGTAAGACAAAAATCGATGTGTTCCCGCGTACTCAGCAATTTTTCGTCTAACAGTCCGATTCGCCGGAAAATCTCAGTGCGAACTAACATACAATGAAACTCGGCAAACTCGCATTGTTGGCGATAAAGTTGATTCCGTACCTCAACAACTTTGCGATTGACAAAGTAATGTTTTTCATGTACTCGGCGTTTGATTTTAGTTTCCTTTTGTTCCACAACAATATGAGCTTCGCCACCCGCTAAATGTACTGTTTCTCCCAAAGGTTTGCCGATACAAGTCAGGGGACAGACTACAGTAGCTTTCGTTTCTTGGGCGCATTCGAGTAAGGAGTTTAGCCAGCCTGGACTGACAATTACATCGTTGTCGATAAATACTAAATACTCGCTTTTAACTTGTTGCAAACCCAGGTTGCGGGCTTGATTTGGTGAAAGATAGCGTTGTGTGGGGATTAATTGAAATCCTTTTTCTTGGGCTTGTTGTTGCAGATAGCGGTGGATATGTTGCGGCGAACCGCCATCTACATAAATTAGAGAAAAAGGTAGTTCGGTGTTTTGGTAAATGCTTTCTAGCGATTCGCGGGTGTAACTAAATCGCTCTCGCTGGGAAACAATTATAGTGATTTGTGGTTTGTTCATATAGTAGGGAATGGGGAATGGGGAATAGGGAATGGGGAATGGGTAGAGACGCAATTAATTGCGTGCGACAAATAGACCACTTGTAGAGACGCGATGAATCGCGTCTTGAGCTTTCAAGCGCACGCAATTGAGTTGCATGTCGATGCAATTGAGTTGCAAGGCGATGCAATTGAGTTGCAAGTCGATGCAATTGAGTTGCAAGTCTATGCAATTGAGTTGCGAGTCGATGCAATTGAGTTGCAAGGCGATGCAATTGAGTTGCGAGTCGATGCAATTGAGTTGCAAGGCGATGCAATTGAGTTGCGACTCTAAGAGATTAGTAGAGATCGGCAGAAAACACATCGTTCCAAATCAACGAAACGCTTACGCAGCATTAATTTTGAATTCCGCCTTGCGGTATTAGCGCGTTCAGCGTCAACAATCGACTCGAAAAGCATTACACAAAGGATATTTCGCCTAAGAAAGCTGCATCCAAAGTTCCTAAGGCTCGTTGGTAAACCTCGATCCAGTTTTGGTATTCTACTGATGGCGCAAGCTGTTGAGTTACTTTTGTTTTCGCTGCCGCGCCGAACTTTTGCCGTAGTTGTGGTTGAGTGGCTAAGTATCGCAGTCCAGCAGTTAATTCTTCTGTATTGCCAGGGTTGACTAGCAAACCGTCTACACCGTGTTCTATAATTTCAGCGATCGCATCTACACGAGTGCCAATTATTGCTCGGCTGGCTGACATTGCTTCCAAGAGGGTATTCGGGCAACCGTCATGCACAGAGGGAATTGCAAAAATATCCAGGTGTGGCAGATAAGCTAAAGCTTCTTGACGGCTGGTAATTCCAGTGATGCGGAGGTGATGACCAATTTGACTTTGCTGTATTTGCTGTTGCCAATATTCTCGCTCTTTCTCAATAAAATCACCTACCAGCAACAGTGTTAAATCTAACTCTTTCCCCAACTCTGCACAGGCATCTAAGAGAAATTCAATTCCCTTTTTGTCTCGAAACCTACCCAATGAACCGATAACAATACCTGACAATTCCTTAACTAAAGATGGTGTGGGGAGTTGTTCAAAATTGATGGGTGCAATAGAATTCCAAAAAGCTGATGACTTTAACTTTACACTTGGAGCGATAATACTAGCTCTTTTGAGCAAGTCGCGACTGACAAATGTTACCCAATCAGAATTTTCTAAAATCCACGCAATTTGAGCATGGTTTTTAGGATGAAAAATATGCTTATGCAAATCATTACCGCGAACGCTATTGATTACCGGAATGTCATTTTCTTTTGCTAAAAGCGTGGTTACATAACCTGTTTCATTGAGAAAAAAAGCATGAAACAAATTAAAACTGTATTTCTGATGTAAATATTTGATTTGAAGATAAATTTCGCTAAAAAATTCTTGGACTTCTGTAACATCGCTGCGAATTGCTGACTTAATGCGATGCACAAATACGCCATCTCGAACCGTCGTTGTGCAACCTGCTCGTCTGCGAGTTCCATCAGAAACTAAGCGTTGTTTCGAGCGAAAAACTGCAACGTGAACTTCATAACCGTTATTAATTAGCATCTTTGCAATTCGATGCACCGATTCACCAACACCACCAATATCTGGGGGATATTCAAGTGTAGTAATGCAAACTTTAGTTTTATCCATGATTTGTTATGTGAGTCAGGAATCAGAATTCAGAATTTAGAATTCAATACACTTGAGTTAAGACTCGATCTCCCTAACCCTCCTTAAAAAGGAGGGAACTAAGCCCCCCTTTTTAAGGGGGGTTGGGGGGATCTTCCGGAGCTAATGTATGATTTTTTGAATTTCATCCATTCAGAATTCTGAATTCTGAATTCTAAATTCTAAGCAATCTGTTGCTTAACAACTAGATTCTTTAAAATGGTTGCAGTTTTCTCAACTCCAGTAAAATCAACGCTAATTCTAGCGTGTTTTTCTTTGAGGTAATTGATAATTTTGATAGCCAAGTAATCAGGTTGCAACTCATGAGGATTGAGAAGTTTGACGATTCCTAAATCGCTTAACTTTTCGGCTCTAATGGTTTGTTCTCGATCTTCGTTACCTGTAAACGGAAGAATCATAGCTTTTACACCTGTGGTTAAAATATTCATTGTGGTGTTATAGCCAGACATATTTATCGAGAGTTCTGCTTTCTTCATATAACTTAGCAAGTAAGGAGTATAGCGACGAATGTGGATATTTTTGCTATCTCTTGCCAGTGCTTGCAGTTCATTAAATTTTGCATCTGGGATAAATGGCCCCGCGAACACCTGGATGTTATGCGGTAATATTTTCTCTAAAAAAGGTGCTGTTTTGACTACACAATCAAGTAATTCATGACCAAATCTACCACCTCCTACGCTGGCTAAAATCAGGGGTTTATCTGATTTAAGAATTTGTGTATCTTCATAGCTGAAAACAGGATTATTCGGTGGTTCTTGCACCACGTATCCGGTGTAATATAGTTCGCATTTGAGGTCATTGACTCTCGAAAATGTTTCTTCTAATGGAACAAATTCCGGGTCACCATGAACCAGCAAGGTATCAAAATATTTATTGATTAAATTGCAAACTTTTTCCTCATGCTTTGCTTGCTTGTTTTGTTTAATAACTACGATATCTCGTAAGCTAGAAACAACTTTCGTTGAGTTTTTCTTTGATTTCGCTAATTCGAGTAAAGGAAGTAATTCAAAAGAAAACCGTTTTCTGCCAAAAGGGAATAATTCCACTACCAAAATATCAGGCTGGAATTCATTAAAAATTTTCAAAAGCAGATTTTTTCTGATTTCTTTGACTTCGTTAAGGCTAAAGGCATCATCCACTACTTCCAGTTCTGTAAACTGTGCATCGGTTTTAATTGCAGGTAGATTAATGACTTCTACACCAGCAGGAATTTCAAATCCTTGAATTATTTCACCGCCATTAATAAAACAAATTTGGAAATCTTTGGTTAAACCGCGTACAATTTCCCTACTGCGAACTAGATGTCCCATACCTAAAATATGTTGGCAGTAAAACATCAAACGTTTCATGAAATTTTACCTCGTTAGTTTCGATTTAATGAACAAGTTTCACGTTAAAAGGCAAAGATCAAAAAGTAAAATAAATATTGAAATTAATATTTTTTACTTTTGACTTGAACTAATCGCTAAATCAGGTAATTGTTTCGGTTACTGGCAGCAAAATTGAATCAGACTGTTTTTTTTTGCAAGTAAGCTGGAGATGTATTGGCTAATTTTGGGCAAGGCGTTGAGATTAATTTCTGGAATGGAAATGTTGGGAATGTGCAGTTGTTGTAACAGCGATCGCAGTAATATATCTGGAGTCAGCTCGTTTGGGTGAATAGCGGCCAAAACACCTAGCTTTGCTAAATGTTCTGCACGAATGTACTGTTCTTGTGATGGCCGAATTCTGGGTACTATAACTGCTGGTTTGCTCGCTGAAAGAATTTCACAAGTTGTATTATATCCACCCATTGCTACTACCACATCTGCGGCAGCAATATAACTCATTAAATCATTAGTAAACTCGACTATTTCCACTTGCGAATATACAGCTGCTTTGTGTTTTAGTGCAGCTTGTTGTTCTAGTGGCATTTCAGGGCCACATACAATTAAACTTCGCAGTTGATAACGTGTAGGCAGTAATGCCAAACTTGATAGATAAGTATCAATTAAACTGTAACCATCTTCACCACCACCAGGCGTAACTAAAATGAGTTGTTCTTCTTTGGTAAGTTTTAATTCGCTGCGGATGAAATTTGGGCTTTTGCATCCCAGTTGTTGACGAATATAGCCACAAAACTGCACTTTTTGAGCCACCATTGGCGGTAGTTGATATTCTTGGCGAATGTCAAAAATTTCTGGAGTCCCAACAACAAGCACGCGGTGATAAAATTTCTCAATTGCTTCGTAGTAACCGTGCTTTTGCCATTCTGGAATTATTGCATCTGGGCGATCCAAAATATCGCGCAGTATTAAAATTAAAGGAGTTTCCGGCAATTCTGTTGTCAGATATTCGACGGTGGCTTTTAATTCATTACGAACACCGTAGGGTTTTTTGTCTACGAGAAAGACATCTGGTTTAAAATTGGCGATCGCTGATAAGATTAACTCCGATCGCAATTTTACTGTTTCATCAATTTCTATCCCTAAATACTTGACAAACATCTCACCTGATGTTCCACGATTTAAGCACGGTAACTTGATATAATCCAATCTTTTCGGCAGCCGAAAGCTGTGTAGCATTGGCGAACCAGAAATTACTAAAATTGAAAGTTTTTCAATTGAATCTAATAAGTGAGTGCAGATTCCTAGCATTCTGCGAATATTGCCGAGACCGAAGCCATCGTGGGAATATACCATCAGTTTCATGGCTCAATATCCCTCAATTATTCAGTGGAGCTTGTCCTTTTGAATCATAATAAATTATGTACAAATCGCGCATAAATAACTGAGTCTAAAGCCAATTTGAATTGGGGTTTAGAATTTTAAACCCATGTTTAATAAGATTCTCAATGTTTGATGAGTATTTTATGAAGCTTTTATGAGAAAATTCTCATAATGTTTACAGCGTATTTCAGGTAAATGAGTACATAGGTACGCCCTTACAATTATCTGTACCTCACTAAGCTGCAATCTGCTGTATAATTCTAAAAACAACGAGATTGTTGACTGTTTGCTTTTAATCCGATGAAAGTATGCCTACTAGTACCCGTAGCAAATCTTCTAAACCTTCAGGAACGCGATAAAGTTTAATATCTTCTGTAACGCGTTTTTCTTCTCTATGGAGAATACCAAATTTCCAATCATCCCCATTCGTTACTGCTCCATATAAAATGCATGATTCAGCATCTAAAGAGCGATCTAAAGCAATTAATTCTACTGCTAGCTGTGTAAATCCTCTTCTGATATCTGATTGTTTGGCTTCAATTACTAATAGAGAGTTAGATTTGTGTAAATAATAATCCAAAGTTCCTTTGAGTTTTTCATTAACATTAATCGGATACTCACTATATAATTGAGCCTGTGTCTGTTCGCACACTTCAGCAAAGATAGGTGCAATTAAAAATTCTCGTATTGATATCTCAGCCGTTGGGTTAAATAGCTTTATATTTCGCTGTAAGTAATTTTGTAAAAACTCTAAATAGGTAATTTCGCCCAAATATTTTGGCAATTCTAGCTCAGTGCGATTGTAGCTGTACTCAAACTCAGCCAATACATCTATTGTTGGATTAGGCAGCAAAAAATATTGACTAAAGGTATAACTTTGTTCGGGTTTTAAAATTTTATGTTTGCTCATTACTGATAATTTTTTTATAAATCAAAGTTGGTTACCATAGCAAATTATAGTTATAAATCATTATCTCCCTGTACCTCTGTTGTCTGCTGATTTTTCACTAGATTTGCTTGGGTAGAACGCAATTCTTCTAAAGCTAATTCTAAGCGTTGATTTTTTTCATTTAATTCCTGTGTCCGTTCGGACACCTTCTTTTCTAGCACCTGACTGTATACTTCTAGCTGTTCGTTAATATCCTTTTGGGCTTTGATGAGTTGCTGAACTTCCTGGATAAGACGATTCAGGGAAGTTGCTAAGATACCGACTTCATCATTAGTTGTGACGGGTGCTTGTAAATCGAAATTAGATTCTTCGGTAACTTGCTGGGCAATATGAGTGACTGCTTGGATGGGGCGGGCAATGGCGCGACTGGTGTAAATTGCTAGTAATGTGGCGATCGCAATTGATAATGAAAGACTACCAACGATAATATATAAGCGTAATTTTTCTGCAATTTGTAGTTCCTGTTTGGCTTGTTCGTACTCTTTGGCTGTAACTTCTACCAGGTTTGTGATGTCATTGAGAAAGTTATCCATCAAAAAAACTGGCGAGCCATGCATAAAATTAAACAGTTGAGTTTGCGCTGTCTTAATTTCAGATGGTGATAATTTATTGGGATTATTACCCTGAAAAAAAGCTTCTGTACGGTGTAAGTAAGCACTAAAATTTTTATAATTTTGCAACAAAAGGTAGAAGCCTTTTTGCTTATTTACAGGATAATATTTACTGGGTTTTTGTATAGTGTAATTTGCTGTTAATTCAGACCACACTTGTCGGACTTTGGCAACATAATCCAATAATTCAGCGTAATTTTTTTCCCATAGTTTTGGTCTATCCATGTAGAGAATCAGTTGGTGTTGAGTGGTGCGTACATAAAACACACTTGTTTTCAATTGAGACGCTTGATATAGTTCTTCAAACGCTGCTACTTCTCGTTTTTGCGCCTTCATTTTGTAACGGTCTGCAATCAAAAAACCCATAGTAGTTCCCAGCACAGCAATGCTAACTACCAGTGCATATCCAACACCTATTTTTTGACCAACTTTCAGATGACTGAACCAATACCCAAAATTATTTAATCGCTGGACGCCACTGTTTGAACATCCACAAGCCAGTTTATCAAAGTTATTGTGCTGTTTCATACTCAACCGCGATTGAAATGGGTTTGAATCGGTTCCAGCAAATCACAGAAACGAAATGGCTTGCTGATATAGTAATTTGCGCCATGATTAAAGGCGATCGTCTTTACTAGCTGTGATGATAATAATCGCTAGCCTCTGTCCGTGTCTATGAAATTCTTGTAACAACGCCCAATCATCCACAGCTGGTACTAGCAATTTGGGCTAATAATGTAACTACAAGATAAAAAGCTAAGTTGTCCAATCTTGGATAGTCAGTCCTGGAATTTTCTCAAAATCTCCCAGGTTTCTTGTTAAGAGGATTCCTTTATTAGCAAGGACTATGGATGCAATGCGTAAATCTTGAGTGCCGATACGAATGCGTTGGTTTCTAAAGTTTTGGTAAATATCTTGGAATTTTTCATCATACTGAAGAATATTAAACTCAGACAGTAGCATAACTGTTTCAATGAGTCGCTGATAAGCATTTGATTGTAAAACTCCATCTTTTGCTTCCGCAACTTGAGCCAAACGCCCTCTTAATTGTTCTTCAACATTAATTGCAGTTGTTGTTAGTTGTACTTTAGCTGCTAATAGCTTTGCGACGAGGATGGGGTGATTTCGTCCATAAAGACTTAAGTGGTCTGTATCTAAAATATAAATTGTCATTACTCATCTTTAGCTGCATTTAATTCTTTGCGGATAGCAACTAATTTTTCCATGAAATCGTCAAATGTTGGGTCATTAGCAAATATTCCTGCATACCTCATTTGAGTTATTTTTTGATGAGGAATTTCTTTAGGATTAACTTCAATAGTCACAAACTTACCTGTCGCTAATTGTGCTTGTAGCGCAGATTTTATCTTGGAAATTGCTTCCTCTTCTGTATTCGCCTCAACCATTACATTCGGCATTCCAACCACTGATGCCACAAAGTTATCTTTTTGGCTTTGAACAAAAATTTGGTATTGCATAATTGTCTATCTGTACTTGTTATATCCGCAAGCGATAACCCATTCCTCTAACTGTTTCAATGATGTCGCTGCCTAATTTTTTGCGGAGATAACCGACATAGACATCGACAATATTAGAACCTGGATTATAGTCATAGCCCCAAACATAATCTAGCAGTTGTTCGCGGCTGATAACTTGTCCGGGATGGCGGCAAAACATTTCCGCCATTGTAAATTCACGAGCAGGTAATTCTATAAAGCGATCGCCTACTTTTACTTGTCGAGTCCGCAAATCCAGTACCACATTACCCGCAATCAAGGTAAACTCTTGGGCATCTCTTACAGGCTTAGCAGTTCGCAAACGCAACTTTACCCGCGCCAAAAGTTCTTCAAATCGGAAGGGTTTGGTGACATAATCATCTGCACCCCCTTCTAGTCCAGCAACTTTATCGTGAACGTCACTGCGAGCCGAGAGAATAATTACAGGCAAATCTTCTCCCTGTCCGCGCAGTTCTTCCAACACTTGAAATCCATCTTTTCCAGGCAATCCCAGATCCAAAATTAGTAAATCAAAAGCTCCACTGTGTACAACATCTACCACATGCAGTCCGTCGGCAACTGTTGTTGTTGTAAATCCTTGCGATCGCAATCCTTTTTCAATAAATGAGGCAATCCGGGGTTCATCTTCAGCGATGAGAATGTGAGGCATAGGTAGAGGCGGGGGGCAGGGGGGCAGAGGAGGTAGGGGAGTGTGGGGAGTGTGGGGAGAGAGGGGGGAAAGATTTTTTCACCATCCTCCCACACCTCCCACACCTCCCACACCTCCTGCTATATTTCTTGAAATTCCCTCTTGGGAGGATCGAGGGGTAAAACGATCGTAAACATCGAACCTTTTCCTAGCTGACTCCGAAGTAATACTTTTCCATCGTGTGCTTCGGCGATCGCTCGGACAATTGATAGCCCCAATCCCGCACCTTCGGAACGACGACGACTTTTAGAAGTTCGAGCAAAACGTTCAAAAATCCGTTTTTGATCTACAAGGGGAATGCCTTCGCCTGTATCGCGTACCCAGAAATGGACTTTTCCTTTAGCGATAACAGAACCTATGGAAATCGTATCGCTCTTGATAGTATGCTGAGTCGCATTCTGCGCCAAATTCATCACAGCTTCAGTAATTCTTTGGCGATCGACTATAATCTGACCCTTTGCCACTGCATCTATTTGCCAGTCCCGCTCTCCTAACGCTTGGGCTTTCACAAATAACTCTTGGGTTAACTCTGCGACATTCACCGTCGCCAACTGCAAAAAGTCTAAGCGTTCTGCCTTTGCCAACAAAATCAAATCATCCACTAAACGGCTCATCCTGTCTAATTCTCCCATCACCAATGCCAAGGTTTCCTTTTGTTCTTGGGGGTCATCTCCCATCAGTTCTAGATGTCCGCGAATGATGGTGATAGGAGTCCGAATTTCATGCCCTGCATCGTTGACAAATTCCCGCTGGCTGGCAAAAGCTGACTCTAGTCTGTCCATCATTTCGTTGAATGTTGTTGCTAGTTCTGCCAGTTCGCCTTTGCCTTGTACGGGTAAACGTTGGGTTAAATCTGACTCAGTTATCGCATGGGCAGTCGTCGTAATTACACGTAGAGGAGCTAGCACTCGTCCCGCTGCAAACCAAGCCAGAATTAAGGACACGACAAAGACTAAGCTAGAAACCTCAATAATCACAGAAACTGCTTCTAAAGTCTCTGCCCGCTGCCCAGTTGTATTATGGGCAACCACAAAGACTCCTTGAGTTTTTCCATTAATTTTAATCGGTTCCACCATGTAAAGAATCTTACTAACATCTGGGTCAGAAAATTCTTTTTCTCCCTGCTCAGGTTTAGTTTGTTTTGCCCACCTTTGCATCAGTGGTGATTCCTTGGCAAGGGGTTTAGGACGCGCTCTAGGGCTAGATTTGTAAAATTTACCATCGATAAAGGTGATGAAGTAAGAGTCATCCTCTGGTAGTCGATACAACAGATAAGCTCTAAAAAGCCGGATCAAATCTTCTTTGGAAGCCGGAGGAGCGATTTGTTTTTTCCCAGCGAGCAACCATTTCAACTGGTCTGGTTCAATTACTATGTCTTCTGGATCGTCCTCAGTCAGTGCATCCTCTGGAGCAAAGGTTTCACCATTAATTAAGGCATTAAAAGCTGCCATATCTTCTAGCATCTCTTGGCGAACCCGTTCGTCAATGCGCTGGTAAAGATGATAGCGAAAAGCTGGAATGGCAATGAGAAATGCGATCGCCAAAATCAGCAAATACCAGAACAAAATTCGGGTACGTGCTTCTTTAAATACTTGCTGCCAAGCAAACAACAGCTTCGGTATTTTAAGCCAAGACCTGCGATCGCGGCGATGGCTGGCGATATTGCTCATTTTCACCCCTGCTCACTCACTTGAGACAGTTTATCGTAATTGGGAAGTGGGGCATAGGGTAGAAGAGGCGGAGGGGCAGAGGGGCAGAGGAGCAGAGGAGAAAGTAGTCTCGATCAAAATAAAAATGCAATACTATCTGGGGCAGAGGGGCGGAGGAGAAAGAACTTGTACAACAACTCTCCCCTGCTCCCCTGCTCCCCTGCCCCCCTGCTCCTCTGCCCCCCTGCTTCCCCTGCCTCCCTTCACTCAACCAACCGCCAAATCTTAATAGTATTGTCATCGCTGCTGCTGACAAGGGTCTTGCTATCAGGGGTGAAGGTAACGGATGTTACGGTGTTGGTGTGGGCTGCCAATGTGAGAATTTCTTCTCCTGTGGCAATATTCCAGAGTTTAATGGTGCGATCGCGGCTACCACTTGCAAGAATTTGACCATCAGGACTGAAAGCTACACTTGTGACTGTGTTATCGTGTCCCGCCAGCGTGCGAATTTCTCTGCCGGTGGCAATATTCCAAAGTTTGATGGTGCGATCGCGGCTACCGCTGGCTAAAGTTTTACCATCTGGGCTAATAGCGACGTTTGTTATTGTTTGAGAATTTCCCGCTAGTGTCCGGATGGAGTATCCTTTTGCCAAATTCCAGATTTTGATGGTTTTGTCAAAGCTGCCACTGGCAAGAATTACGCCGTCGGGACTGATGGCTACCGATCGCACCCAAAATGTATGCCCTGTCAGTGTCTTAATTTGCTCTCCGGTTGCTAAATCCCAGATTTTGATGGTGTTATCATCACTACCACTAATTAAAGTCTGGCTATCAGGGCTGATGGCTAGGGTATGAACCGAGTCAGAATGTCCTGTTAGAGTGCGAATTTGTCGTCCTGTTACCAGATTCCAGATTTTGATGGTGCTGTCATCATTACCACTTACCAAAGTTTTGCCATCTGGGCTAATAATTACGACATTCACCTGTCCAGAATAGGTGTTGAGTGAAGAGATTTGTTTTCCAGTTGCTAAATTCCAAAGTTTAATTTTGCGTAGGCGTAACCCGTCGTAGCCATCCTCACCACTGCTGGCGATGGTTTTGCCATCGGGGCTAATGGCGATGGATAAAACTGAGTTTTCGTGTCCTTGAAGGGTGTTAACTAGGGAAACTTTGCTTAAGTTAATTTTTAGGGCTTGATCCAAAATAGGATTATTTTTGCTCGGACTATTATGAATTAACCTAGAAGACAAATTAGTTTGAATCCGGCGGAAATGTTTATACCAAGATTCGCTAAATCCAAACAACATAATAAAAGCACTTACCAAGACTAAAATTCTCAGTAAGCCATAACTTTTTGGTAAATTTGATGCTTTAGTTAGCGGAATTGTCGCAGTTGATTTACCAGCTGGTGGCAGTGCGAGTGGTTGTTTTGGCACCAAGTCTCTGAGGACTTCATCGGTTGACTGATAGCGTTGTTGAATGTCTTTTTTCAAAAGCTTGTCAATTACCGAATCCAATTCAGCATTTAATGGAGTGCGTAGATATTGCCGCCAATTACTTACCCAGGCATAGCCGCATTCCATCCACAATTGAAAGGGGGAAGTTCCTGTCAGCAGGTGAAAGCAGGTAGCACCTAAACCGAACAAGTCACTCGCGGCGAAAGCTTTACCATCTCTGATTTGTTCTAGGGGAGAATAGCCGTGAGAACCAATGGATGTACCAGATTTATTTTGAACTTTAGCTGTGAATTGCTTTGAGGAACCAAAATCAATCAAGCTTAATCGTCCATCGCTTTTATTCCGGATAATATTTTCTGGCTTGATGTCTCGATGAATGACATTGCGATCGTGGATAAACTTGAGTACAGGCAGTAAATCCAGCAAAATCGCTTGAATTTCCCTAGCAGTATACGGCTTCTTGCGTTGTTGCAACTCCTTTAATAAATTGTCCCCATTGATAAACTGTTGCACTAAGTACAAACAGCCCTCTTGCTCAAAGTAAGCCAACAAAGTCGGAATTTGCGGATGTTCTCCGAGATCTTGTAGTCGCTGCGCTTCTTGGGCAAACAACTCCATCGCCTTTTTTTGCGACCAAGTTCCTTGGAATTTTGGAGCTAATTGCTTGATGACGCAGCGTTCATTGAGTTTATCTATGTCTTCTGATAGATAAGTTCTGCCAAATCCCCCTTCATCTGAAAGGACTCGGATAACACGGAAGCGATTTCTCAAAAGCGACACCAGCGGGGTACCGCAACTTTGGCAAAACTTCTTTCCATTGGGATTCAGGGGATTTGGGCAATCGGGATTTAAGCAGCAGATCATGATCTGACAGGCGCGACTGCATGACAACTTAAGCTAAGTTTGCCCCGTATTTACCCTTAAAATAATTGACTCTCGCTGACTGTGGTAGAAAAACCCTGTTCTGGGGATTGGGGAATTACTTATATATATCGTTAGCCTTTGTAAATAGCATATTTAGTCATTAGTCATTAGTCATTAGTTATTAGTCATTAGTCATTAGTCATTTGTGAAGAACCAATGCCCAATGCCCCATGCCCCATGCCCAACGCTCAATGACAATCTATGCTATTTTCGAGGACATTAGCTGAGTGAGTCTTCCTCATTTGTGGAAAACTACGAGAGCCATAGGATTAATTATTCTTTCGATTATATAATAATCTGAAAAAAAATTTTTTGGAACTCCTAGCTTTAGCACTTTTTCTTGTATATTTGCAATCAATCAATAACTAAGTATTAAAGCCTGAGCCAGATTAATTAATCGTCACTGACTCTCGAATCTAGTCAAAATGTTTACTAAATTTGTTTTTGAGATTTTCTATTTTCTCGATTGATTATCCATTTGATACTCGATGCGATCGAGCGTTTGACCTTGTTTATTTTAGTCTTGCTCTCCATTTGCGAATTGCAGTAGCAGTTCTAACTACAGGCGGCACGTATACATCAGAATTTTCCTGTGGTGTATGGGGATGCTTTATTTGACAATCTGTAATTTCCCAATTTGGAATTTCATTGTGTATAAGATTTTTCTTTTTTACGTTTTGGTTAGTTAGGCAGTTCGCCAAGTCAGGCAAAAAGTTTTCCTTACCTAAAGCTTTTATGACTTCATCCGCAGTTTTAAAGCGATCGCGTAAAGAAAATTTCAGCATTTTTCCTAAAACTTGGGCAAAATCATTGCTAATATTTACCTCTTTTTGCCAAGCAATTTCACCAGTAATCGGATCTCGATCCAATTCTAAAGGACTTTTGCCAGTCAACATATAAATACAAGTAACACCGACTGCATAAATATCACTGGCATAAACTGGACGTAAAGAAAACTGTTCTGGGGGTGCAAATCCCATAGTCCCAATAAAATTAGTGTTGGCAGATAAATTAATTGAGTTTTCACAACTATCAATTAATTGTTCTTTGACTGCACCAAAATCTATCAGTACTACTCGCTTGTCATCTTCACGCCGCAATAAATTTTGCGGCTTAATATCTCGATGAATTACACTATTTTGATGAAGATACTGTAATACTGGCAACAATTCTTGTAAAAACTGTTTAACTGAGGCTTCACTTTTAGGCCCAGTTCGCCGCACTTCCCGTGCCAAAGTCAAGCCAGGTATGTATTCTTGAACCAAATAAAATTCCCTATTGACTTGGAAGTAGTCTAATAACATGGGAATTTGAGAATGGCTACCGAGTAAAGCCAGGGTTTGTGCTTCTTTTTCAAAGCGCGAACATGCCTTTTGCCAGTTCTGACCGCTAGTCACTTTTGGTGATAGCTGTTTAATTACGCATAGAGGATTCCCTGGCAATAGGGCATTTTTGGCTAAAAATGTGATGCCAAAACCACCTCTACCTAAAACTTGGAGTATTTTATAGCGATCGCGAAGTAACTGCTTACAACCAGACACCTGGCTTAACTCAACCTGTTGGGAAATGCTACCGTAAGAATCCGTGTTTTTTTGAGAAAAGCGATTCATTAGTGGAGAATATCTGCTCTGAAGTGTCTCTAATTCTACGACGAATCTTCTATGGCAACAGTAGCATTACTGATTCTTTGCAAAATCATTACTACTCTCTAAGCAAAAATTTAAAAACCAAAATTCAAACATCTACATGAGAATTTAGACCGGAACTTATGCAAAACTACAGGCACTGTCGGGCAATTGATGAATTTCCCCACCTAAAAAAAGGGTTTCGACTATTGTTTGCGTAAGTCCCGATCGCGATCGGATAGCTTGTGTACTTCAATTTGCTTAAAATCTGCTGTATACAAGTAGTACTTAGACAAGTGTCATACTAAAATTAACTTTTAGGATGTCTCATGAAGGGTAATTTTATCTGGAACGTCGAGCCTTGACCTTCATGGCTCGTAACATGGATGTGACCGCCGTGAGCCTGGACAATTTGTTGAGCGATCGCTAATCCTAACCCAAATCCGCCGCTTTCTCGCGCCCGTTCTGTGTCAACCCGATAAAAGCGATCGAAAATGTAAGGTAAATCTGCCCCTGGAATTCCAATCCCGGTATCGATTACCTGAATCACTGCCCGATCTGAGTGAGATTCTAAGCGTAACCATACCGTTCCACCAGACGGAGTGTATTTGCAAGCATTGTCGAGCAAGTTTTCCACAGCTAGCCGCAGCAAATCACAGTCACCCCACAAGTTAATGGGTTGTTCTGGGAAATTACCGATCAACTCGATGGACGTTTTTGCAGCAACACTAGTATAGTGAACGGCTAAATTCTCTAGCAAGCTATTAAGATTAACCTTTTTTAGAGATTCAGGAGTTAATTGTCCCTGATGTCGAGCCAACAGCAGCAGGTTATTGACCAAGGTACTCATGGACTTGGCACTATCGATGATGTTCTCTATAGAAGGGTGGATTTGGGGATAGTCTGCTGCTATTAGTAACCCGACTTGGGCATTGGTCAAAATTGCAGAAAGAGGCGATCGCAATTCATGAGAAGCATCTGATGTAAAGCGTTGCAGTTGGTTATAGGCTTGCTGAACAGGCTGCATGGCTATGCCACCAAGTACCCAACCTGTAAGTCCAATTAACCCCAGTGCTACAGGCACAGCCAGCGTCAACATTAACTGAAATTGTCTGAGATCGTTTTGAGTCTCTTTCAGTGGAATAGCCACTTGCAGATAGCCGATTACCGAATTTCCTCCTTCAACGGGTAGTGTGACTTGACGAAGCCAAAGCGCCTCACCTGCGAACGAGTCAACGGACTTAATGGTGACAAACCCAGATGATGTTTGCAACTGTTCTGGAGGTGGAGTACCAAAAAAACGCTTGAGTTTGCCATTCGGGTCATACCAGCGAACATAGACCAGTTCAATGTCAGCAGGGTGAGAACCACTACCCAATAGGGGTATATTGCTCAGATCGACTTGTTTTTTTCCTTGATAGAGCCGATACTGCGAACTAGCTGCCATTAGCTCTGCTCTTTTATAAAGGAGTTGATCTAATGCTTTGAGCTTGTCTTTTAGTTCAAGATTATAAATAACTCCAGCAAACAGAACGAGAATGCACCCCATTGAAAGGGTGAACCAAAGAGCTAAATTACGACGACTGCGGTTAAACACAACTCATGCTGTAGCAGGGAACAGGGCATTGGGCATGGGGCAAGCAGGAAGTGTGGGAGGTGTGGGAGGTGTGGGAGGTGTGGGAGGAGAGGGAGGAGAGGGGGGTGTGGGAGGTGTGGGAGGTGTGGGAGGCGTGGGAGGTGTGGGAGGTGTGGGAGGATGGTGAAGAAATCTTTCCCCCCTCTCTCCCCACACTCCCCACACTTCCTTGTCTCTCCTGCCCCACACTCCCCACACTCCCCACACTTCCCCATCTTTCCTCTCCTCCCCAGTCCCTTTTATGATGATTCTGGAGGGTTGAGACGATAGCCCATACCATAGACGGTTTCAATCCAATCGCCTGCTGATAATGTTTGCAAACGTTGGCGAAGTTTACGAACTAAAACGGTGATTGCATTGCTTTCTGGCTCACTACCCCACTGCCATACGGCTTGCTCAATTTGGTTACGAGTGAGTACTTGTCTTGGATGACGCATCAAATACTCTAGTAACTGAAATTCTTGGCTGGAAAGGGAAACGATCGCTCCTTGTCGTTCCAAGGTCAGTGCGTCGAGGTGAAGTTGCAGGTCTGCCAAGCAGAGAGTGTCTCCTTGCCAGAGAGGCGATCGCCTGCTCAATGCCCGCACCCGCGCCATGAACTCTATAATATCAATTGGTTTAACTAGGTAGTCATCGGCTCCGGCATCTAATCCTATAACTTTATCGGGTGTGGTATCTTTTGCCGTAATCATTAATATGGGAGCTGTTTTTCCCGCCGCCCGATACTGTTGACACAAACTCACTCCACTAATCCGAGGTAACATCCAATCCAAAATCAGCAGGTCATATTCTTTTTCAACTAAAAGCCATTGAGCCGTTTCACCATCCTTGACACCATCAACGTTGTGTCCAGCCTGTGAAAGAACCGTTTGCAGCGGCATTAATTGTTTTGGATCGTCCTCTGCCAATAAGATTTTCATCACCTTTGTGCGGCTCGGTCTTATTTAGAATAATGCATTGAGGCAATTTAAACGTCTTTCATCAGTCACAATTAAGTAAGTGGATATAATTATTTAGAAGACGCATTTCGACCCTTCTCTACGAGAGGCTTCGCCAACGGCAAGCTCAGGGCATCGCTGCGCTCAATGCTCCAATCTTGAGAAAATGAGGGTTGAGCGAAGTCGAAACCCGGCAACCTCAAGTTAGGTTTAATTAAGTCCTTCTACTTAATATGTGATAACTTGGCAAAATCACAGGCAGGTGTAGTGTGTGGCGTATTAGCAAACGTTGGCTGCAAGGGCTGGGATTAGAATTTTGGTTGCTTCTACCACTAGTAGCGATCGCTTTTTGGTTTGCCTGTAGTTTTCTTGCTGCTGGACAGTTAAGTCAATCCTACTCTACAGAGAAAAAAATTCAGTCAGATACTCAACTCGAAGCACACCTATCAGTCAATGTGTTGCTGATTAACGCCACTGTTAACCGAACTCAGAAAATTACTCAGGTAGAAGTCGAAACAGCAGATCCCATCTTGAAGCGATTGGAATTAGAACTTCCAACAATAGAATTGAGCCAAATAGAAGTGACAATTGCCCAAGAACTAAAGCTACCTCGTCAAGATGTTAGAAAGTTAGTGCGCTATGAGATTGTGGAATAACATTCACCGTATATCACAATACAGGTAACTTTCTGTACGGATGCTTACTTCACCCAGGATACAGAAGAAGGCCGCCCTAGAAATGCCTGTTCGCTCTTTGCGTGTGGTTAGGCCTTTGGGGTGGACGATGGAAGTGGACAGACTTCCATCGCTTGAATCAACCCGTGTTCAAGGGTGAATCGATGACCCACGTGTTCATCGCTAAGAACTGCTCCACCCAAGTCACGCACTACTTGATGCACATCTACCAAAATGCGCCCGCCTTCCTCCGAGTAAAAGCAAACCGGCTCGACGTGGGGATCGATCTCGCTCCATTGCTCCGTCCAGTAAGCGCGAACTTCTTCAGTCCCACGAACAAAACCGCCTTTGAAGGCTTTGGGCCAAGCCACGTCCGGAGTCATGAGGGCAAGGGCAGCGTCAATGTCTCGCGCGTTGAAGGCTGCGTATGCCGCACGGAGCAGTTTGATTTGGAGTGCAGGTCGATCTGACATAAGAGGTATGATGAACCAGATGCAGTAAAGATTAAGAATTTATTAGACCTCTTGCAAAAGTTACTTTTGCAAGAGGGGGAAAGGGATGCATGTTAAAGGGAAAAGGGTTTTTATGAGCCGCTTTCCCCTTTACCCCTTACCCTTTTCCCCAATAAAAGCAAGAAGTCTATTGTACAGACACTTCCCAATTTTGATATACAGGCGCTTTGTAGTAGCCTGTCATATTTTTGTTGTTATAGCAATTCTCTGTGAAGCTGCACATTAGACCTCTTGCAATCAATTGCTTTTTCCACTCTTGCGATCGAAGGGAAAAGGTCAAAGGGAAAGGGGAAAATACAAAACCTTTCCCCTTTTCCCCTTCCCCTTTTCCCGACTTCTGCAAAAAGTCTATTATTTTGACCCCTTCTAACCTCCCTTACCAAGCTACGGTGTACACACAAGTCTCTTGACTTGCACCTTTGTTGCATCGCCTTGCACCTTTGTTGCATTGCCTTGCACCTTTGATGCATCGCCTTGCACCTTTGTTGCATTGCCTTGCACCTTTGTTGCATTGCCTTGCACCTTTGTTGCATTGCCTTGCACCTTTGTTGCATCGCCTTGCACCTTTGTTGCATCGAAAAGCAAAAATTAATACCAATTTGAAAAATTAATGCGCGATGTACTCAAATGAGTAAGCAAACTGGCGTTTGAGAAAGCATTTAAGTATTTTGAATAAGCGATCGGGCATTTTGCTTTTCCTTGTGCCTTCTTCATTCACTTTTTGTTCACATTTGTGAGCAATCCTGGAATAGAAGGGTATTGAGCTAAAGCAACACGGCTTAACAAACGTGGCTTTTGCTTATATAAACTGTCGCAAATCTTACGATTTCTATTGTTGTTGTTTACGTGAATCGTTCTAACGGTACGGTTCATGCTCACACTGCAAAGCATTATTGCTTACTATTTTGAGATTATTAATACTTCGTTTTAAACTGACACATTTTTATAGGAGACGTTGTTATGAATTTCAGTCCAGTTACAAATGCCAGCGGCATCATTTCTACCCGTCAAGCTCTAACACAGGTGCTTGATGAACTTAGAGCAATTGACTTTCCCATGCAGCAAGTTTCTGTGTTCAATATGAACTCTGAAGATGAAAAGTCACCCAAGGATGCTGATACGGGTAATCGTACTATCACTCCTATTGAAGGCGCCAAAGCAGGCGCAATTACGGGAGGAACTACTGGGGGCATCCTTACACTTATAGGCGGACTTGGCATATTAGTTATTCCTGGTGTTGGGCCTGCATTAGCGGTTGAATCTGTGCTGGCTACGCTGCTAGCAGGTGGAGCAAGTGCAGCATTTGGCGGTCTTTATGGTGCATTTCAAGGTTGGTTTGCTCCAGAAAGGCTAGTTAGATTCAATCAACAATCCAGATCTCAAGAAGAATTTTTAGTAACGCTAGAGGGAACAGCAGATGAAATCCGGCAAGCAAAAGACATTCTACGTTACCGAGGTGTGCGAGAGTGCCATGTTGGCGAACTGAAAAAAAGATTTTCATAATAACGCCTTGAGGAAAACGGTTACTTCAATTTGGAGACAGGGATGACAGCAAATACGATCGCTACAAATAATTTTGCCCAGACAACAAACGATTTACTCAACTATGAATGGCACACTCTGACAGAACAACAAGTTGTGCAAACCTTAGCCAGCCATCCCGAAGCAGGCTTGAGCGATGAAGAAGCTAGCACCCGACATCAACAAATGGGTGCAAATCAACTGAGTACTAAAGCTAGCAAAAGTCCTTGGCTAAAATTTTTAGAGCAATTTCATCAACCACTACTATATATTTTGCTGACGGCGGGAGTAGTGACGCTGCTGTTGCAAGATTGGATAGATGCGGGAGTAATTTTTGCTGTCATCCTGATTAATGCAATCGTTGGCTATATTCAAGAATCGAAAGCAGAAGGGGCGATCGCTGCTTTATCCAAAGCTATCGCCACCGAAGCAACTGCGATCCGCGATGGTCAAAAAACTCGTCTGGCTTCGAGTGAACTTGTTGTTGGCGATTTGGTACTGCTAGCATCTGGGGATAAAGTACCTGCGGATCTGCGACTATTAAGCGTGCGTGGGTTACAAGTTGACGAGTCTGCTTTAACAGGAGAATCTGTGCCGGTGGAAAAAGCGACTCCATCGTTGGCTGTGGAAACACCATTAGCCGAACGCAGCAATATGGCTTACGCAGGAAGTTTCGTCACTTTTGGACAAGCAGAAGGGATTGTAGTGGCGATCGCCGATGCCACTGAAACAGGCCGGATCTCGCAATTAATTGAAAGCAGCACAAATCTGAAAACACCACTAACGCGAAATATTGACAAGTTTAGCAAAACTCTGCTGTACGTCATCTTGGGTTTGGCTGCCCTAACGTTTGCAGTCGGATTGGGACAAGGTGAATCTTGGATTGCTGTTTTCAAAGCAGCTGTGGCTCTCGTAGTTAGCGCAATTCCAGAAGGATTGCCTGCAATTGTTACAGTCACGTTGGCGATCGGGGTTTCCCGGATGGCACGACGTAACGCGATTATTCGCAAGTTACCCGCCGTAGAAACGTTGGGAAGTACTACCGTTATCTGCTCTGACAAAACTGGCACGTTGACCGAAAATCAGATGACGGTTCAGAAAATTTATGCGGGTGGGCAACACTACACTGTTAGCGGTATTGGTTATGCCCCAGACGGTGAAATTTTAATCAATCAACAACCTGTTGATTTCAATGCAGATGGACATATTGCTCTTTGGGAATCTCTAGAAGCGGGATTGCTTTGTAACGATTCGCATATCGAATGGCGAGACGGACAGTGGAACTTAGTCGGAACCCCAACCGAGGGAGCATTGATAGTAGCTGCTAATAAAGCAAGATTGACACCAGAGAATCTAGAGCAATTACCCCGAATAGATACCATTCCCTTTGAGTCTGAATTTCAATACATGGCGACTTTGCATGAATTAGATGTCAAGCGAAGGCTGAATGCGATCTATCTCAAAGGTTCTGTAGAGGCAATTCTTCAACGATGCGACTACATGCTTGACGCTCAAGGACAACAAACTGCACTCAATCCAAGGGCAGTGGAACAGGAAGTTGCTGGCATGGCAAACCAAGGTTTACGAGTGCTAGCTTTCGCTAGTAAAGAAGTTGCTGCTAAACGCTCCTTGGAACGCCACGATATCGCTCAAGGACTAGTGTTTTTAGGACTGCAAGGCATAATCGATCCGCCGCGTTCTGAAGCGATCGCCGCAGTAAAAGCCTGTCAATCTGCTGGGATTCAGGTAAAGATGATTACAGGGGATCATGCACTCACGGCAGCTGCGATCGCCCGCCAAATGGGTATTTGCTCCACTGAAGCACAAGTCTTCACCGGACAGCAATTAACTCAGATGGATGAAAAAAAATTTGCCCAAGCAGCTGAGCAAGGCATGGTATTTGCGCGAGTTGCTCCAGAACAAAAATTGCGTCTGGTGAGGGCGTTGCAACTCAAGGGCGAAATTGTTGCCATGACAGGAGATGGTGTCAACGATGCTCCCGCTCTCAAGCAGGCAGATATTGGTGTAGCGATGGGTTTAGCCGGGGCAGAAGTTACCAAAGAATCTGCGGATATGCTGCTAACTGACGATAACTTCGCCTCAATTGAAGCTGCTGTGGAGGAAGGGCGCGGAGTTTACCGCAACTTGCGAAAAGCGATCGCTTTCTTGCTGCCGATCAACGTTGGAGAATCGATGACGATTTTAATTGCCATTCTCCTGGCAACTGCGCTTCCCATTTTACCAATCCAAATTCTCTGGCTGAACATGGTTAGTTCGGTAGGGTTGATTGTTCCTTTAGCCTTTGAGCCAAAATCTGGAGAGGTGATGCAGCAACCACCACGCAACCCTAGAGAAAAGCTGTTATCAGGTAGTTTACTCCAGCGCATCTTAGCGATTTCCGTCTTCAATTGGCTGGTAATTTTTGGGGTATTTCAATGGATACTTCAAACTACAGGTAATGAAGCCTTAGCTCGCACGATGGCAATAAATGGGTTGGTGGCAGCAGAGGTCTTTTACCTGTTAAGCATTACCCAGTTTTTACCATCTCTAGTTGCCAGAATCCAAGGTAAACGCACACCCGTAGCTTATGCTCCAGCGATCGGAATTGTGGCTGTAGCGATGTTACAATGTCTTTTCAGTCAGTGGAGTATGATGAATCAAGTGTTTGACACTAGACCTTTGACATTTATCCAAGCTCTCATTTGTATGGCTGTGGGTTTGCCAGTAGTGTTCGTAGTTCTCATCTTGCAGCGTTTCGATCCGCTCAACTAAGGATAGTGTTAGGGACTTCCAGTTTAAAAAACATCCCATCCCTGGGGGACGCTGCGCGAACGTAGGGGCTTTACAGCTGTCATACGTGTTAACTTAAGCTTAAACGCTTATCCCACATACGTTTTACCCCACCCCCAACCCCTCCCCTTGGCAAGGGGAGGGGCGATTTTGGCTTTAGACAAAATCGGGGTGGGTAACGCGGATCTTAGTAAGTGAGATAACTGAATATCATATCTTTATAAGGATTTCACGTTAAGTTGACACCAATGCCCTACCTATGTACAAATAATTTGGAATAATTTATTTTTTGGAAGTCCCTTATTCCTTAACAACAAGATCCCCCACTTTTTAAATAAGCCGGGGATCTGAAGGTCGCAATTTGCACAAATCAAAAAAGGTTTACGGCACCTCAATGGGAATCAAAGCATTTTCTGGGAAGTAGTTACAAAAACGTCCTTCATCTGCAAGCACCAAAATCAGGCGTAGGGGATAATCTGGCGGAACTTGCAAATCTGCCCACGGTACTGCCAACTCTAAACAAGTATTTAAAGCTGCTTGGGCGCGACTAGTGCGGGGATGCCATTGATAATTGTCTCCAGCTTCCCGAAAATAAACCGATTGCGTCAGCAAATTAATTTCTAGAAGATGGTGAAAATGGTAATTTACTGGGGCTGTATCTGGGACATCTGCCAATGGAACTGGGCTGTTGACCATTGTTTTGTCTGGATAGTACCACAGCAAATTCAACTCTGTTGGCAAATCCCGCCCTGGGACAACACCACTTTTAAAGTCCACTCGCAAATAGAAATTTAGGTGATCCACCCCATACCAAAGTCGCTGCACAAGGCTACTGTTGTGCATTGTTCCCCGCGCCCCACCAATTTCTATGCGTCCAGCTTTGTCCCAATCTTGTTCGTCGCCTTTGCCATCAATGACTGGATGAATAAAACTTTGCGGGCGATGGTCTCTTTGTGCTTGGTGAACCTCAACTGGTTGTTTGAGATAGGGCGGCGCAGGTTCATTTAAGGCTTTGTAAATGCCAAACAGATGTTCGCGAAACAACTGGTCAAAGACGGCATCTTGATTTGAAGAGTGTCCTGCACCAAACCACCAGAACCAATCGGAACCTTCGGCGGCATACAAGGCTTCCCAAGCTTCTGGATTGTTTTCTTCCGTTGCTTCTGGATGGCTCGCCAACAAATTCCTGGCTTCTGTCAGGTAATCCCAAGCACGGTTTTTGGCGGGATCGCCGATCCAGGTGGTGAAACTGCCATCCACCCAAGAACCGCTGTGTAGTTGGTTTCCGGGGATGGTGGCTGTGGGTGGAAATTGTTCGAGAAATTCGGAGACGGTGACGAGTTTGAGGTGTGGTTCGTTGCTGAAAGATTGATACAAAGCTTCTAGGAAGGGTTTGCCGTCTTGGGAATAATATTCCCAACAATTCTCGCCATCCAAAGCAATGGTAACTAGCCAAGGTTGTTGACTTTGGCTGTCTCTTTGCATTTTGGCGATCGCTTGCAAATGTCCCACTAAGTCTGCTGCTGCCTGTTTTGCTGGCATGGCGCCGTAGGTAAAGCCAATCAAATCTGATAATCTGTGGTCGCGAAACACAATTGACAACTCACCTGCTGCGGTTTGCAGGCGATAGGGTTGGTATAGAAGTTCTGGTTGTTCTACATTCCCTGCCCCATCGCGATGGAAAAAGTGTTTCAGCGTCCATCCCAAAACCGCTTCATCTGAGCATATCCACTTAAATCCTTGGTCAATAATATATGGTAGTATCTCTGGACTTACCGATTGCTCTGAAGGCCATAAACCACGGGGTATCTGTCCAAAGCGGTCTTTATAAAAGTTCCAAGCTTTTTGTAAATGACGCGGGATATCTTCTGCCCACTGAAAACGCTGTGTAGGTAGTGTCATATTTGGCACAGCTACACGACCTGAGTTAGTATCGGCTAGCAAAGGTAAAATCGGGTGAGTGTAGGGCGTGGTGGTAACTTCTAACTGTCCCGCCTCCTGCATTTTCCGATGTTGGGGGATAATCCGACTGAGAATTTCACGCTGTTTGGAATAAATGCGCTGGCGATCGCTTAAAGTAAAATTCCGACCCTGCTTTAACCAAGTAGCAATTTGCGGGTCATCCCAAAACAGCGGATCGATCCAAGCCAGATTGTGCCAAGCTAGCAGATCGCCATAATCTGACAGCTGCCAATTTGCCAAACACCAACTTGCCCCTTTTTCCTGCCTTTGGTGATATAACTCGGCATACCGAGGGTGAGGATCGATTAGGGTGTGGTGATTGGCATCAAAAAAGTGTTGAATAATAAATTCCCGCTGTTGCTGAGTGAGTTGCTCCTCCGGTGTCAAACTAGCCGTGAGGTAAGGGTCAAAAGCAGTGCCAGCAATATAATCTTCTAGTTGCAATATCAATGATGGTACTAAATTCACCGTTTGGTGTAACTTAGGATACCGTTCTAGAATTAAAATCAAATCCAAATAATCTTTAGTGCCATGCAAGCGTACCCAAGGTAAGCGGTACTGCTGGCTAGAAGATAGCGAAGTGCCGCTGCCAGGAGATTTGTACAGCGGCTGATGTTGATGCCAGATAAAAGCGACGTAGAGGGGATGGGGCATAAGGAGTGATTGGGGATTGGGGATTGGGGATTGGGAACTAGGTATTAATGATAAATTATGAATCAAAAAATTCATTCTTCCCGATTCAATAGCGATCGTTCATTATTCCTAGTACCCAGTACCCAGCCCCCAGTCTCTAGGCGACTTGTTCGACTTCTGCAATTTCGGGAATCATTTCCCGCAGGCGGCGCTCAATACCCATTCTCAAAGTCATTGTAGAACTTGGGCAAGAACCACAAGCGCCTTGCAACCGCAGTCTGACAATAGGGCCATCGAGTTCTACAACTTCCACATTGCCGCCATCAGATATGAGGTAAGGGCGCATTTCATCTAAGACTGTTTCAACGTTGTCAATTGTTAGTTCCATAGTTTTAGACCTACTCAGTTAGGGATGGGCATGGGGCATGGGGCATGGGGCATGGGGAAAGGGAAAGGGGTAAGGGGAAAGATTAAATTTATTCCTTTTCCCTTTAACCTTTAACCTTTTCCCCTGCCCCAGTCCCCAATCCATGTACGCTAAGAATCGCCACTCATTACCCATTATCCAAAATTTTATTTTCCAGTTTGTTAAATCGATCCTAAATCTAATTGCGCCTAGATTGTTAGTTGTCAATTTTTAATGACTGGAAACTGGGGCAGGGGACTGGGGCAAGGGGAAAGGTTAAAGGGAAAAGGAATAAATCTAATCTTTCCCCTTTCCCCCTTACCCCTTTCCCTTTCCCCATGCCCAATGCCCATTCCTAACTTAACACTTCTTAGCACTAAGGACTTTTTATAGAACCATTATCACTAGATGAAACTATCACTGGTTGTTGATATAGTGGCACGGTGAATGTAACTGTGGAACCGAGTCCTTCGCCGAGACTGTAGAAATGTACTTCACCACCCATTGCTTCCACTAGCTTCTGGGAAATTGCCAGTCCTAAACCGGTGCCGCCATATTGGCGAGTACGGGAACCATCCACCTGAGAGAATAATTGAAACAGTTTATCTTGTTTGTCCAGGGAAACACCGATGCCAGTGTCGGCTACGCGCACTCTCACCATACCTGGAAATTGCTGTCCTTGAAATTGCGGCTTTGCTTTTTTGAGTACTAAATCGGCACTGACTGTGATGCCACCTTCGTGAGTAAATTTGATGGCGTTGTTCACCAAATTCAGCATTACCTGTAGCAAGCGTTGGTAATTACTTTGGACGATGATTTCATCAGAGGTAGCCGGCATTTGCATCTGGAAGCTGAGGTTTTTCATCTCTGCTTGAGGACGCATGAAATTTTCGACATCAGTGAAGAGTTCGCCTAGCTTGACTGGAGCGTAAGCTAGTTCCATTTTGCCAGCTTCAATTTTGGCAATGTCCAAAATATCATTGATGATATGCAGCAAGTGTATTGATAATTGATGAGCTTCTTCTAAAAACTGATCTTTTTCTTCTGCATCGTCTGTCATGCCTTCCAAAATCAGTTTTAAAAAGCCAATCATCCCGTTGAGGGGGGTACGAATTTCGTGGGATACATTGGCAAGAAACTCACTTTTGAGGCGGGAAGCCTCTTCAGCTTTTTGACGTGCTTCTTCTAATTCTTTATATAAAGTAGCATGAGCGATCGCTGTTCCTAATTGATCCGCTGCTTCTTTTGCTAATTCTAATTCCGATTCTGTTAACGTGTAGCATTCATCTTGCCAACTCAAAATAACCAATCCATTGGCTTGGTCTTGATAGCAAGTCGCAACTACTAAAGTTTTATGCTGCCTGGAATCATTGTATCCAGACACGTTCATCACAACTGGTTCTAAGGTTCTTAATGCCTGAGTAAAGGCTGGTTCAGAAGCTATATCTATTTCTGAGCCAATCATTGAACTAAGTTCTGGCTGGTGATACTCAGCCTTAACTTCTACTTTTGTATTACAAGGCTGATAAGGACAAATAATGCAGCGTTCTAGCCGCAGGGCTTTTCCCAAACTATCAACTGTTTGCTGCCAAATAATGTCTAAATCCAATGTCCGCCGAATATTTCTCGTAATCCGATTTACCAGTTTTTGATGTTGCTGCGAACGTAAAGCCGATTCTATTTGTGCCGACGTTTTTGCTCCCACACCCACTTGTTTTTTGTTAAGTGTGGCTTGCACTAACCGTCCCATCACTAAAACTGTAGTGGCAGCGGTTCCTAAACTTGGCATAATCGGACTGATTACTAAATCCAACTCAAATAATTCCTGATGATGGCTAAACCAGCACTGAAACCTTTCTGGCACCAAACTTGTCAAAATTCGGTGTAATCGTTCCAAATAGGCAACCTTATCCACAGGAGCAAAGATTTGAGTCTGGTTGAGTTCATCAACTATTTTTTCGGTCTTTAACCCCAGGAGTTCGCTGTGCTGCCAACAAAAGGTCAGATAGCGCCCTGCCCCATCTTGCGTGTATACCAACTCAGATCCAAGAGTTGGCAATGAACCATCAGTTTTACTGGTACTGGTAATAGATTCCAGATTTTGAGAAAAAATATTCGGCAATTGGGATTTGGCGGTAATAGTCATTAATTGAGTTGGATAGACAAAGGGTATCCGACCGGGATTTTACCAAAGCTGTTAAAATTTTGGCATAAATTTTTACAGCTTTTACATTTTTGATTGAGTATTTCTTGGTGTTTTGAAATTCAAGTTGGCAAACTTGACTTTTGTTAAGTAAGATTGACAGCTAATTGATGATTTCAATCGTTCCATTCACCGCGAGGAGGAACGGGAGTACGCACGGGGGTGCGAGTCAGTTCATCATCTCTTAGTATTTCGCCTCGCAACCATTGGCGAATTGCCACCTCAATCACTTTGCTGGGATCGTTAGTGAGATGTTGAATTTGCTCTAATAACTCTGAATCTAAGCGGACGGCAATTTCTACCTTATCGGCTCGTGTTTTATCCGCGTCGGTAGGTTTGTGTTGCATATTCATAGGTTTATATACTCTGAATTGGTTTTGTTTAAAGCTTTGTAAAGTAGTTATATTCATATTTGGGCCGATCCACTTAAGAGTCTTCGAGGGTATAGTTACATAGTTCCCCGAAACAGCACCAAAATAACAGCTTTAAATTTTAGGTCGCATTTTTCATATAACTGACTAGACAAGAGCTTTCTAGAAGTTTTGCCGATGAATCAGTGACTCCGGACAATTACGGGTGGTAATTGCCCGCGATCCCTACATGTACTTATTTACATTTATTGTACGCTTCCAGCTGATGAATACTAGCACCGACAAATAGACTTTCATAATATTCTTAAATGTCCACCTATTTATATACAAAGTTAAAGATGGGGTGAAGAGGGAACTATTGGGCAGGGGAAAAGGTTAAAGGGAAAAGGGAAAAGGAATAAATTTCCCCTTACCCCTTGTCCTTAGGCAGGGGAAAAGGTTAAAGGGAAAAGGGAAAAGGAATAAATTTAATCTTTCCCCTTTTCCCTTTACCCCTTTCCCTTTCCCCTTGTCCTCTTCCCATGCCCCATGCCCATTAAAACTAGGAGCGTCTTGGCTAAGAAAGCATTAAAATACATTAAGTAAATTGGTCTTTTAACTTTGGTTGCTGCTAAGGCAAAGATAGTATATGACTGACGTTCCCGCAGTTCGCATTCGCAATTTCTGTATTATTGCTCACATTGACCACGGGAAATCAACCCTCGCCGATCGCTTGCTACAAGCTACTGGCACTGTTGAAGACCGACAGATGAAGGAACAGTTTCTCGACAATATGGATTTGGAACGGGAGCGCGGCATTACAATTAAGCTGCAAGCTGCCCGGATGAATTACACAGCCAAAGATGGTCAGCAATATGTTCTGAATTTAATTGATACACCAGGACATGTGGATTTCTCTTATGAGGTATCCCGTTCTCTTGTTGCTTGTGAAGGAGCATTATTGGTAGTAGATGCGTCCCAAGGTGTGGAGGCGCAAACTTTGGCAAATGTATATTTGGCGTTAGAAAATAACCTGGAAATTATCCCAGTTTTGAATAAAATTGATTTGCCAGGGGCTGAACCAGAAAGGGTAATTGGCGAAATTGAAGAAATTATCGGTCTAGATTGTAGTGGTGCGATTCTGGCTTCTGCGAAAGAAGGAATTGGTATTGATGAGATTTTAGAAGCAGTTGTCGATCGCATACCACCACCGCCCAATACAATAAATGAACGCTTACGGGCGTTAATTTTTGATAGTTATTACGACAGCTATCGAGGAGTGATTGTATATTTCCGGGTGATGGATGGCACATTGAAAAAAGGCGATCGCATCCATTTAATGGCATCTGGTAAAGAATTTGACATTGATGAGTTGGGCGTTCTTTCTCCAACTCAAAAGCAAGTCGATGAACTCCACGCTGGGGAAGTAGGCTATTTGGCAGCGGCAATTAAAGCTGTAGCTGATGCACGGGTAGGAGACACAATTACCCTAAGTAAAGCGAAAGCTGAGACACCCTTACCAGGCTATGCAGAAGCCAACCCGATGGTTTTTTGCGGCATGTTCCCTATTGATGCCGACCAATTTGAAGATTTGCGGGAAGCCTTAGAAAAGCTAGAACTCAATGATGCAGCACTGCATTACGAACCAGAAACTTCTAGTGCGATGGGGTTTGGTTTTCGTTGCGGGTTCTTGGGCTTGCTACACATGGAAATTGTCCAAGAACGTTTAGAGCGAGAGTATAACCTAGATTTAATTATTACAGCGCCCTCAGTGGTTTATAAAGTCATAACCGTCAAAGGTGAGGAACTGTACATCGATAATCCCAGCCGTTTACCTTCTCCCAACGAACGCGAAAAAATTGAGGAACCCTACGTTCAAGTAGAAATGATTACACCAGAGACCTACGTTGGTACGTTGATGGAGTTATCACAAAATAGACGTGGGATTTTCAAAGATATGAAATATCTTACCCAAGGACGAACCACACTTACGTATGAGTTACCCTTGGCGGAAGTTGTCACCGACTTTTTCGATCAAATGAAATCGCGATCGCGCGGTTATGCAAGTATGGAATATCACCTGATTGGCTACCGGGAAAATCCGCTGGTGAAGCTAGATATTTTAATTAACGGCGATCCTGTGGATTCTTTGGCGATGATTGTCCATCGAGATAAAGCTTACAACGTTGGGCGATCGATGGCAGAAAAACTCAAAGAACTGATTCCCCGCCATCAATTTAAAGTGCCAATTCAAGCTTCTATCGGCAGTAAAGTGATTGCCAGCGAACACATTCCGGCTTTGCGGAAAGATGTGTTAGCAAAATGCTACGGTGGTGACATTAGCCGCAAGAAAAAACTTTTACAGAAGCAGGCAAAAGGTAAAAAGCGAATGAAATCTGTAGGTACGGTAGATGTACCTCAAGAAGCTTTTATGGCAGTACTGCGACTGGATCAAAGCTAATTTGATTGTGCTAAATCTTCAAAGATGATTGGCTGCTTGCGGCTACATCTAAACTGCCAACAGCAAGCTAAACTTTAGAGCTTTCGGCTTGTTGTTGGCATTTGTTTTTAGGACTTAGAGTTTTTAGAAGATACCCCCACGCTTTGAGACTGACTTACTCTTGGCTCACTGGTTATTGAATGTGCTTTTAATGCAGGATTTCTAACATTGGCAATTATACTTTATTGTAGAAATTCAAAACATTATGAGTCATAAGCAGGCGGACGAAAAAGTCTCTGAGGCAGAGCAAATGTACCGCACCCTAGTAGAACAGATTCCGGGCGTTGTTTACATTTCACCGCTCAATACTAATACCAAAGTTGCTTATATTAGTCCGCAACTGCAAGAATTATTAGGCCTAGCCCCTGAAGATTGGAACCCTGGTTTCTTCAATAGTTGGTTAGATTACACTCATCCAGACGATCGCCATCGCCTTTGGCAAGCTGTAAATACTACAATCTCCACCGGAGAAACCCTGTGCATTGAGTATCGAATGATTAGGCACGACGGTAGAATAATTTGGGTACGAAACCAAGCCAATCTCATTGTCTGTGCTGATGGACAAACTCAAGTACTTCAGGGTTTAGTGTTTGATATCAGCGAACGCAAACAAATAGAAGCAGCACTACACCAAAGCGAAGCTCGTTATCGTGCCATTCTCGAAGACCAAACCGAACTGATTGCTAGAGGCTTACCTGATGGCACTGTTACCTTCGTTAACGAAGCTTTCTGTAGATTTTTTGGACTCAAACGAGAACAAATTATCGGGCAGCATTACGAACCGATTGTGTTTAAAGAAGATAAAGAATATGTGTTTAGTTTAGTCAATTCCATCAGCGTAGAAAATCCTGTTGTCACTTTTGAAAATCGGGTTATAGCTTGCCAAGAAATACGTTGGGCGCAGTGGAATGTTCGAGGTATATTTGATAATCAAGGTAATCTTGTAGAACTGCAATCGGTAGGACGAGATATTACCGATCGCAAACTCGCAGAACAGGCTTTAAGTAAAAATGAGCAAAAATTCCGTGCCCTCTTCAATCAAACTATAGAGTTTATGGGATTGCTTGAGACCAATGGAATTGTCTTAGAAGTCAATCAAACAGCACTGGATTTTGCTGGAATTAGACGAGAAGAAGTCGTCGGCCAATTATTTTGGGAAGCAAAATGGTGGACAATTTCTTCAGATACACAAGCACAATTAAAAAGTGCGATCGCCACCGCTGCCAATGGTGAATTTATTCGCTATGAAGTTGAAATTTGGGGCCGAGACAATCGAGTTATTACTATTGATTTTTCACTACGTCCCATACTTGATGAAACAGGACGCGTGACAGTAATAATTTCCGAGGGACGAGATATTAGTGAATGGAAAGCCGCCTTGCGCGAACGCCACAAAGCTGAAGAAGCATTGCGCTCAAGTCAAGACTTTCTCGAAAAGGTTGCTAATACTGTACCGCATATTTTATATTTATTTGACCTGTTACAAGGAACCAGCATTTATCTTAATCAGCAAAGTTTGAAAATTTTAGGCTATTCTCCAGAAGAATTTTGTCAAGCAGATCCGCAATGGTTCGTAAATTGTTTTCATCCAGACGACCGACACTTGTGCTATGACGTAGCAGGTCGCTTCACCAACCTCAAGGACAATGAAGTTATGTCCACCGAATATCGATTTCGACACAAAAATGGTGAGTGGCGTTGGCTGAATACACGAGAAGTTGTATTTGCCAGAGATGCTAACGGTACTCCAACGCAGATTCTTGGTTCAGTAGAAGATATTAGCACTCGCAAGCAAGCCGAAGAAGTCCTGCGACAACAAGCAACAGGGGAAAGGCTAATTACTGAAGTAACTCAACAAATTCGGCGATCGCTTAATTTAGAAGATGTTTTAAATACAACTGTAAATAGTATTCGAGAATGTTTGCGTTCAGATTGTGTAGCTATTTACCAGTTAGCAGCTGACGGTAGTGGTTATTTTGCAGCGGCATCTCTGGCTGATGGTTATCCTCAGCAATTAAGACATACAATTTTGCCATTTTGCATTACAGAAGATTTTAGCCATTATTATCAGGGATTACCCACAATTTTAAATGATATTCAGCAGTCTAATTTTTCAGCCCATGTTTTTGAGTTATTGCAACTTTATCAGGTAAAGGCTGCAATGGTGGTGCCGATTTTGAATGGGCAGCATTTGTGGGGTTTACTGATTACTTATCAGTCTGCCACGCCTCGTAACTGGCAGCCATTTGAAGTTAATTTGTTGCAGCAATTAGCTTCTCAAGTTGCGATCGCTATTCATCAATCAGTACTTTACCAGCAGCTACAAGCCGCCAACGAAGAATTACAAAGATTAGCTACCTTAGATGGCTTGACTCAAATAGCCAATCGCCGCAGATTTGATGAATATCTCGAAACCGAATGGGATCGACTCAAACGCGAGAAAGTACCTTTGTCATTAATTTTATTCGATGTTGATTTTTTTAAACCCTATAATGACACCTATGGTCATTTAGCAGGAGATAATTGTTTACAAAAACTTGCCAGTACGCTCTTAAGTATTATTAAGCGCCCTGCGGATTTAGTAGCCCGTTATGGTGGAGAAGAATTTGCTGTGATTTTGCCGAATACAGAGATCGTGGGCGCAATTCATCTAGCTCAAGCAATTCGACAAGCAGTACGCGACTTAGCGATTCCCCATGCTCAATCTAGCGCGTGCAACTATGTAACCGTTAGTCTCGGCGTAGTCAGCATTGTGCCAAATAACGAAATGTCGCCACAAGACTTGATTAATGAAGCCGACAAAGCACTTTATATAGCCAAACAAGAGGGACGCGATCGGGTTCGTGCTGTTTGTTGTTCGCGTCTTTAGTGGGCATGGGGAAAGGGGAAAAGGGGAAAGGGGAAAGGGGAAAGGGGAAAGGGGAAAAGGGGAAAGGGGAAGGGGAAAGGGGAAAGGGGAAAAGGGGAAAGGGGAAGGGGTAAGGGGAAAAGGGGAAAGATTAAATTATTTATTCCTTTTCCCTTTTCCCTTTAACCTTTTCCCCTGCCCCCTACCTCCTGCCCCCTGCCCCATTCCCCATACCCCATAGTTCCTATCCTTTGATAAGCTTTAACAAAATAACTATTAAAAAATCTAAAAGTATGAGTAAATGCACTCAATTAGATTGGCAGACTTGTATTTTTAGATAAATCTAGTTTTTGAGATATTTGTAAAGTCTTGGGGAATCTAGCAGATGAAGATACTGGTACTGAGTTGGGAGTTTCCACCCAGGATAGTTGGAGGAATTGCACGTCATGTAGCTGAGTTGTACCCGGAAATGGTCAAGTTAGGGTATGAAGTCCATTTAATTACAGTGGAGTTTGGCCAGGCATCGATGTACGAGGTAGTCGAGGGAGTAAAAATACATCGCGTGCCAGTGGGACATAGCAATGACTTTTTCCACTGGGTGGCAAATCTCAACGAAAGTATGGGGCATCATGGCGGTAAGTTAATTTTGGAAGAAGGCCCGTTTGATTTAATTCATGCCCATGATTGGTTAGTTGGAGACGCAGCGATCGCTCTCAAGCATAATTTTAAAATACCACTAATTGCCACAATTCACGCTACGGAATACGGGCGTTATAACGGTATCCATACCGATACACAACGTTATATTAACGGTAAAGAAACAATACTTGCTTATAACGCTTGGCGGATTATTGTTTGTAGCGACTATATGCGACGGGAAGTAGAACGAGCGCTACATACTCCTTGGGACAAAATCGATGTTATTTATAACGGTATCCGAGCGGAAAAAAAACGACACCACGAAGATTTCCACGCTCTGGATTTTCGCCGCCAATTTGCCAGCGACGATGAGAAAATTGTTTACTACCTCGGTCGCATGACCTATGAAAAGGGTATACCTATATTGCTCAATGCTGCACCCAAAATTCTTTGGGAAATGGGTGGTAAAGTGAAATTTGTCATCGTTGGTGGTGGAAATACTGACCATCTCAAACGCCAAGCCTGGGATTTGGGAATTTGGCAGCAATGCTATTTTACTGGTTTTCTCTCCGATGAATACTTAGATAAATTTCAAACTGTTGCTGATTGTGCCGTATTTCCCAGCCTTTACGAACCCTTTGGAATTGTGGCATTAGAAAGCTTTGCTTCTCGCGTACCGGTAGTTGTTTCTGATACAGGCGGGTTTCCGGAAGTAGTACAGCATACCAAAACAGGTATCGTGACTTGGGTAAATAACGCCGATTCTTTGGCCTGGGGAATTTTAGAGGTGTTGAGAAATCCAGATTATCGACAATGGCTGGTGGATAATGCTTATGAAGATTTAGAAAGGCGCTTTAGCTGGCCGAAATTAGCCAAGCAAACCGAACAAGTGTATCAGCGAGTTGTGCAAGAGCGATCGCAAATTCCTTGGTAAATTTTCTCTGAATTTGCATAAATCCTCAATTAACCCTTGATAAATCTACAACAGGCACTACCCCAATTTCTGGAGTAGTGCAAATTTAATTTTGTTGGGGATGAGATTTTTTCAATTCCCTAATCGGTAAAACTAGTAAAAAAGCTAATTCATCAAGGATTTTCTTTTGCATGAAGTACAAAGTCACTTGTTTTGAGGCAGAAGGCAGAATAATTTGATTTGTGAGTTATTGATTCTCTACCTCATTCACTTGCAAACTGCTGTAGTTTTTGTGCGGAGATAGTGTGGCACTTCCTAGTCATCTGAGATTCTTCCAGGATAGAAGTGTAAACATATATTTCTCTTTTTAAAAAGCAAATATCAGCTAGGAATTGCTTTGAATTGTAAAATCAATGATTTTTAGTAAATCAAGCTTTTTTGCCCAAAAACTTCTATTTTCTTCACATAATCTACTACCATAAATAGACTAATCCTGCTAACATACTCCTAAATACTGCTCTAGCAATTTGTACAAGTAAAACACATAAAACTAGCAGGTAAGTATATTAAGTAGACCGACATAAATAACTGTAATTAGAATAAGGCAGGATGGAGGGAGCAGGATTCAAAAGCTTTTCAACTATCTTGAACTTGATTCATACAGTTAAGTTTATGTTTATCTTTACTAGTTAATATCTTTGCAGTATCAAATTAAATGAGCAATGTAAATTTCAGAACACCAAGAGCTTTTAATCAAGGGTTAAGTAGTTTTGTCTTTCGCCATTTACCTACTTAGTTTTAAAATTTATGCCTCGTTCAACTAGAAGTTTAGAAGTTCAGGGTGAATTGGATCGGGTTCGTCAACTTATTCCAGGAAAAGAGGTAACTCCATCTCCGATTGACTGGCGCGACCATTGGATTTATCTCCTTATGGTCGATCGATTTAATAATCCTGTAACGTTGCCTAAAGCGCCTTACAATGAGGATTTTGACGGTTTTCAGGGCGGGACAATTCAAGGAATCCAGCAGCAGCTAGATTACCTCAAGAGTTTGGGAGTAGGGGCAATATGGTTGACCCCGGTATTAAAAAACTGCCAGTTATTGAATGGTGCCCCCAGCGAAGGAACTTATCATGGCTACGGTATCCAAAACTTTCTAGAAATCGATCCGCGTTTTAATTCCAATTCAGGGGAGGACGTTGACCAGGTTTTACAAGATTTTATTCAGGAAGCTCATTCCAGAGGCATCTACATCATCTTTGATATTGTTCTAAATCATACCGGAGATGTTTTTGCCTACCCATCTGGATCGGAGGCGAACTATAGCGATATGCCTTATCCAGTAAGCTGGCGGGATGAGAAGGGGAATGCCCAATCTAATTGGAAAAGTGAAGAAGATATTCACAATCCCGATCTGGATGCAGTTGTTTTTCCAGACGAGCTTCGACGTAATGCCTTCTTTCGACGGCAGGGACAAGCCAAACCGGGTGGTTCAGAAACAATCGGCGATTTTGGTTCCTTGAAACAACTTCTAACTAGTAACTATGAACTAGGAAATGTCTTAATTCGCTGCTTCCAATACCTGATTGCAAAATATGACATTGATGGATTTCGGATCGATACGCTGAAATTTTTAGACCCAAACTTTGCTTTAAGGTTCGGCAATGCTATCCGCGAATTTGCTTTAAGTATGGGCAAAAAGAATTTCTTTACCTTTGGCGAAGTTTATGACAACGAAGAGAAAATTGCTCAATTTATTGGTCGCAACGTATCCAGTTCAGGGGATCTGGTTGGGGTAGATGCCGCCCTTGATTACCCATTATTTTTCAAGCTTCCCAATGTTCTTAAGGGATTATCACCACCTAGCGATGTTGTGAATATGTATCAACAGCGCAAGGACATAGAGAGGAACATTATCAGTTCCCACGGGGAGGCAACTAGATTCTTTGTTACTTTCTTAGATAATCACGATCAACGGCAACGTTTCTACTATAGTTCTGAAAGTAATCCCCATCAATTTGACGAGCAAGCAACGATGGGATTTGCCTGTTTGTTCTGCCTGCCTGGTATTCCCTCTCTATATTACGGCACCGAGCAGGGACTACACGGCAATCAGTTCAATAATAGCGATCGAAGTATCCGTGAGGCTCTTTGGGGAAAACCAAATCCTTTTGATTTAACCCATCCTTTCTATACAACGATTCAACAGATTAGTAAACTTCGCAGCGAACAGCCACCCCTGCGATATGGACGATTTTACTTCCGCCAGATCTCTGGAGATGGATTCAATTTTGGTATCTCTCCCTATCGGTCGGGTGTGCTAGCATTCTCGCGCATCTTAAACGATCGCGAAGTTGTTGTTGTTGCTAACACCAGTAGAAGTTTTCAGTTTGCTGGGTTTGTAATTATTGACTCTGATATCAATTCTGATGGTCAAACCCTCAAGGTTTTATTCAGCAATAAATCAGATCCCATTGAGCCAGAAGTAGTTCAAACAAGAGGCCCAGGACTAACAATCAAGGAGGTAGACGGTGGAACTTCCACAGGTCCAGTTCGTGTACTTCCGGTAATAGTGAAGCCTATGGAAATTCAAATTTTGGGAAGACCCATAGGTGCATAAAACAGTTCCATTCTCAATCATCTCGCATCAATCTAGATACTCTTGACGAACTAATGATGTTTGAAGACAAGGATTCGATCCATGAATAAGTTTGTCTTAAAAACCCTATGCACCCTTGCAATAGTGGTTGCCCTCGTTCTATTTCCCGGAGAAAGCTTACACGCTAAGGCTCAATCAGCTCCATCGAATGGAATTCCTTCTCCAGCCTGTAAGGAAGGGCCTGGCACGATTGATATTCGTCAGTATGCAGGTGCTGATTTTCAGAATCCAGACGAAGTAACTTCTAGCAATGGAGTTCTGAAAACCGTGCTGGAAGTAAAGTATGGGCAAAACAAGATCGCAGGATGTGATGTCGATCTTCGTTCTTACAATGGCAAGTTGGTAGGCCCAACCCTGCGGGTGAAGAAAGGAGATTCGATTCAGATCGCATTGAAGAATAGTTTGTCAAAATTGCCAACCGATACTGCAAATTTAGGTCTTAATGATTCGACTCAATTACGTGGAACCTACAACGTAACCAATCTTCATACTCACGGTTTGCATGTGTCTCCCAAGGGCAATAGTGACAATGTATTGAAGCAAATGGTTCCAGGGAAATCCTATGACATTGCCATACAACTCCCGGATGTACATCCCGGAGGAACCAACTGGTATCATCCCCATTTGCACCACTCCACTGCAATGCAGGTTTCTAGCGGTATGGCAGGAGCATTAATTGTTGAAGGAGAACTCGATCGATTGCCAGAGATCGCCCCTGCTCAGGAAAAGATATTTGTGTTTCAGCAGATTAGTTATGGTGAGGATGGCAGAATCAGGGATTATGGGCGGTTCGGCCCAGAGGCATGGCAAAAAACTGGCAGACAAATCACAGTGAATGGCCAACTTGCTCCAAAGATCGCTATGCGCCCCGGAGAAGTGCAGCACTGGCGATTTATCCACGCAGGTATCCGCGAAACCATCGACGTTCAATTACAGCAAGGAAGACAAGTATTAGATGAGGGTGACATAACGGATAAGGGTGAGACAACGATTCATCCAGTCAGTTCGGACAAGTTGATTAAGCTGAATGAAATTGCTGTTGATGGCATTCCGTTAGGGCATTTAGATTCTTGGGATACCGTCGAACTTCAACCAGGGTATCGCAGTGATTTGCTAGTGAAGATCGATGAGCCAGGAGACTATCAGCTTGTGGATTTACCATCACCGATGGGTTTAACCGGAGCAGAAAAATATGGTCATCTTCTGGCTACGGTAGAAGTGAAGGGAGATCCAGTCACAATGCCATTACCGAGCGAAGCAGAGTTGGCAGCAGTCAAAGTGGCAGAAGTGCCTCCAGAGATTACAACCCAGGAGGTCAAAGGAAACCAGAATGTCGTCTTCAATCTGTTTTGTATACCCTCTACAGATTGTTCGGGAGAGATTCAATCTGTTGTTTTTGATGTTAATGACACCCCCTTTGACGATCCCAAAAGGCGAACTCGATTTCTAGAACTGGGTAAAACAGAAGAATGGAGTTTAGCGGTTGGTAAAACACCAGCATCCGTTCCAGGACATCCATTCCACATCCATATCAATCCCTTTCAACATACACGTTTAGGCCCCGATGGTAAGAAGGAAACTATTTGGCGGGATACTTTACTGGTAGTGCAAGGTAAACCTGAAAAGGTGCGTACTCGCTACACCGATTTTGATGGTCAGTTTGTGCTGCACTGCCATATTCTTGACCATGAAGATGCAGGTATGATGCAGTTAGTCAATGTGGTCAAGCCAAACGAGATACCGGGTAATCCATTAGCCACAGCCGCACATTAAGCCTGCAACGGGGTTGAGAAATGCTAAACCAAAGGCTCAATGTCGTTGCTATCAGACAACGGATTCTCAAGGAGATTGTCAAAACTTCTTGAACCGTGCATTCCTATTCCACAGTCAACCATCGTGCTTGAATTTGGAGGCAACTATGCCAGATACATCGTACAAGTTCGTCAAGACCAACGAGTTCACGCCTAACCCAGCAAACCCTAGCGATCCTGCTCAACGTTGGCAAACCATCGGTGATATTGTCACTTACAGCCAAAACGGCAACACCTTTGCTCTAAAAACAGCGACTCGTCCGGGGCCTGTCATCTCTTTCCTCTCCAAAACTGCTTTCCGGGTACGCTTCAGCCCTGACCCAGGTTTTGATTACAGCCAGGATAAGTCCTATGCCGTTGTCACTCAAGACCTGCGTTCAAAGGAAGAGCAGGATGCAAACCAGCAACTCAGTCTCACGGTGCAAGATTCAGACGAAGCATTGATTGTTAAAACTGAAGTTTTAACAGTAAAGATCCAGAAAAAGCCCTACGCAATCTTGGTCTACCGGGGTACTCAGCTAATTCACCAGGATCAACCAGACTATAATCTTGTCTACCTTGCTGGACAAAAAGTCATTACCAATTTTAAGGTTTATCCATCTACCGCAAAATATTGTGGGCTAGGGGAAAAAGCGGGAATCAATTTGCTCAAGAATGAGTTCACTCTCACGTATTTTAATTACGATAATTTTAAGTATGGGGGAGGAGCAAACAATCCTGGACCACTCAACCCCAGCGTCCCGCTTTATGCATCGATTCCGTTTTTGATTGAGAATAACCTTAATCCAGAAGGGGATTACGCAGGCTCGCCCTACAGCTACGGCATATTTTTTGATAACCCTTCACAGGCGTTCATTAACATTGGCACAAACGATTACTCTGACATGAGGGGCAAGTATTACTTTGGTGCCCTCTATGGCGAGATGAATTATTACTTCATGGCAGGGGATCGTACTGCTGAAGTTCTACAACAATATACTACCTTGACTGGTCGTTCCCCCATGCCTCCAAAATACGTTTTCGGTTTTCATCAAGGAGGCTATGGCTATTACAGTCGCTATCTACTTTCGATCGTTGCTAACTCTTACCGAGCAGCCCGCATTCCTATCGATGGCTTGCACATTGATGTTGACTTTCAGGACAATTACCGCACATTTACCCACAGCGAACTGAAATTTCCCAATGCCAGGGAGATGTTTGATAGCTTGCATAGCATGGGCTTTAAATGCAGCACCAATATTACGCCTTTATTGACCTTGAATCCGCTCGATCAGAATAGTGAAGTTACTCCCTACGAACAACTAAATGCGATCGCAACAGCGGGAGGCTTACTTTACGACCTGCGAGCTGGAGATCCCTTTCCTAGTGACAGTGAAGTTAACCTCTATATTGGTGAGGTTGGCTATGGAGAGAATCTTGGCAGTAACCCATTTCCTTCCCCTGGAAGACTTCCCAATGACAAAGGAATTACACCTCTGGGGGCTCCGGGATATTATCCCAATTTTGAACTGCCAGAAGTACAGCAAGTCTGGGGCGAACAATACAGGCATTTGATCGAGGATTTGGGTATGGATATGATTTGGCAGGATATGACCGATCCTGCTCAAAAGGGAGACGATCCCAGATATCCTAACAAAACATTTCCTCTTAATTTGCTGCAATTTAACGGTGAGAAATACGTCCCTCACGGAGTCATCCACAATGCCTATGCTCTCAATCTTCTAAAATCCACATTCGAGGGAGTGGATAAACTGCGTCCTGATAAGCGTAATTTCATTATTTCCCGTGGTGGTTATGCTGGAATGCAGCGTTATGCAGGATTATGGACGGGCGATTCTGGATCGAGCTGGCAGTTTTTACAAATTAATATTCCCGAAGTACTGAATATTGGTTTATCGGGGGTTCCGATTTCCGGATGTGACATTGGTGGTTTTGCAGAGGGCAACCAGTTTGAAAATGGTAACGGATCTTCGCCACCAGGGAATCCACAAGTGCAAGGTGGTAAAGTAATCGGACAGGTTACAAGTCCAGAACTATTGACCCGATGGATGCACTTGGGGGCATTCCTTCCCTGGTATCGCAATCACTACAATGGATATACCAAACAGTTTCAGGAAGTATACGCCTATGGTGAACCTGTTATTACCAACTGTCGGAAGTATGTGGAGTTACGCTATCGCCTTCTCCAGGTTTTCTACGATGCGATGTATGAATGGACGCAAACAGGAATGCCGATCGCCCGTGCCTTATTCTTGAATGAGCCAACAGATTCAGGAATTTATGGCTTTTCCGATGCTCAGGGTATTTTTGGAAAACGATACTTCGTTGACGACGAATTCTTCCTGGGTAAAGACTTACTCATTGCTCCGATTGTGACTCCTTTCAATGCTCAGAATGGAACCGTTCGCAAGATCTATCTGCCCGCTTCTAGCCAATGGTACTCCTTTAAAAATAATCAGTCACGTCTGGAACCTCCAGTTAATGGCGGAACTGTAATTGACAACTACTATGCGGATCTCTCACTGGTTCCTATTTATGTGCGTGCTGGAGCTATCCTTCCAATGCGGGAACTGGAACAGTACGTAGGCGAACTGCCCGAAAATCCCCTCACGATTAATATCTATCCGGGTTTTGACGGTAGCTATTTACTCTACCAGGACGATGGCATCACCACAGAGGCGGCATCCTCTACCGCAGCCTATCGCACAACCCGGATTAGCCATCAAAGCAAGCCAGATAAAAGTAAGCAGATTACCCTCAAACGGGAACACGATCTCTATCAACCTCCAGAAAAGTTCTACTACATTGCTCTCCTGGAAACGAATGCTAAGGCAGTAACAATTAATGGCAGCACAGCCCTACCTTACCTAAACCAACCAGGCAAAACACCAGGACAGTTAGCCGCGCTACTAGCCGCCTCGCCGGTTGATGCCTGCTATTGGAATAGTGATATTAACATCACATTCATTAAGGTATTTGATACGCAATCAGAAGCGATAATTGTAGCAAGTTAGTTTAAGTATCAGTAGAAGATACTGAGGAGATGCGGTTTGTATGTAACTCTTAACTCGTTCTCCTTGTTTGACTACCTGCCTTTTTCTCATTAATCTCCGCTTACTCTGTACTAGATTTGCAAGGAGTATATTATGTTTTCAGGTTTTGGTCTTGGAAAACCGGCTCAAATTACGTTTACTCTTGACTATCATGAGCTAATCACTGGCGATTTAAAACCGAACGTCAATTGTCACATCAGCTACGATCCGCTTCGGATTGTGCCCCAGGATGGAACCTATGTTCATGGCGATCCCAATCAACCGATTTTCGTTCATGTTCAGTTTCAAGAGAACGGGCCTACTGAATCTAAAAAACTGTACTCTCCCAATGGAATTATTAGCGATCCCCATATTAATGTAGCGGGTCAGGGATCGATGCTTTTCCAGGAGGTATTCATTCCCAGCGATGCTGAAAAATTGATTATCTGGTTCAGTTATTTCGATCGCAATACTAATGAAACTCTCTATGACAGTGATTACGATCGCCACTTTCATTTTCGCTGGCCTTACCATGATGCTTGGGTTCGCAAAGCAGAGGTTGTCAATGGCTTAACGAGTTCTACCAGTCGCTTTGAACTAGAAGTCGGTACCATCCCTAGCATCACTGAAGTGTCGGCTAATTGGAGAGTTATCAATACTAAAGAAGCATTAAAAGAAGTAACCCCTCTGACTGATACCAAGCAAACCGATGGTGATACCAAGATTTGGACATTACAGGCATCAGTTCCTAAGGGAGCAGTTGTCAGATTCAAATTGTATTATAAGGTGAATGGGGAGCGGTACAAAAATGACAACGCCAGTCAATATTTTCTTGTACCACAGCCTCAGCCTAAACCCCCGAATGTTCCACCGCCACCAAAGGCACCCATACAAGTATAGGATGCCTAAATAATTCGTGAAATGCTTGAGAAGGGTGAGAGAAACTGCATTCAGCTTCACAGTTTCCCAAACATTTCAGGATATTATGCTCAAATTTCTATTACCATTCCCTGAGTGTCTAATAAGTGTTTTAGGCTAAGGAACTTCCAAAGAATAAATTATTCCAAAAAAACAAGCAATAGTTTTTTTACAGGAATGATAATTATTTTAAGAGTAAAAAAGGGTTATCAACGGTAACCCTTTTTTCCCTTTCATCTAGGGCGTATGGTTTCCAATTGCTGGCGATTATCAAGAATAATTCCACGGACAAAATAATTTAATCGGCGTTCCCAGTTGTTCGGAATATTGGGTAAATATTCCTAGCAATTACGGAAATATCTGGACGGTGACAACCAATACATAATCTATTGTGGTTTTAATTAGGCGAAAATTAAATGCTACAAATAATGTGGAACTTTTAATAAAGTAACCTAGAGAACAAATGATTATTCTGCGTTATTTTGTGTGAAAAAACACTACAAGTCGTGTACGCTGGAATTTCACGTTCTCTGATGCGAAAGTTAAGCTAATGCGCGTCTAAATTGCTTCAAACTGTCCTTTGTCATATGTCATTGGTCATTTGTGTTTATAAAGAACAAATGACCAATGGCTAAGGACAAGATTCACGAATAAATGAGCAATTCAAATGCGTAACCGCTTAGCAATAATTGGAGTCTGCATCAGAAGTTTAGTATGACAAAGGCATTCCCAAACGTACCCAGGCGCTTGAAGAGTAGAGCAATCAAGTTGTTTAAGATGGGAATTCTCCTTATAACCCGTTTTATAGCAAATTGGAAACGCTATTTCTTAGGCGACACTATTGATGTTCGCCCCTCGCCCTCTTTTGATGTCCGTTCTCCTTCCTTGGCTGGCCCGGTTCTTAGCTTGGGTGGGGGAGGCCCCGATGTCGATGATGCTATTCAGTGGATGATTAACGAAGTTAGGGGGGGTACTAACTCCGCCACCAAAGTCAACGTTGTCGTTATCCGCACCTATGGTAATCACGATTACAATCGCCTAATTTCTGCTATGAAAGGCGTAAACTCAGTAGAAACTTTAATTGTTAGCAATCGCGAAGAAGCGAACAAAGCTGAGATTGTTGAAAAGGTCAGAAATGCTGATGTGATTTTCTTTGCTGGTGGCGACCAATGTCAATACGTTCGCAGTTGGAAAGACACCAAGTTGGAGGCTGCTGTTAAGTCAGTTTACCTAAAGGGAGGTGGTATTGGTGGCACTAGCGCGGGCGCAATGATTCAAAGTGAGTATGTCTACGATGCTTGTGCTTCTTCAGAAAAAGGCATTGAAACTAGAGATGCACTCGAAGATCCTTATCGAGACATTACTTTTACTTACAATTTTTTGAATTGGGGTTATTTGAAAGGAACCATCGTAGATACACACTTCGACAGACGAGAACGAATGGGCCGAATTATGGCTTTTATTGCCCGTCAAATTAAAGATGGTGTATCTAATAGTGTTTTGGGTATTGCAGTTAGCGAAAGTACGTCGGTAGTTATAGATAAATACGGTCTGGTGAAAGTTATAGGTAGGGGTGCAGCATACTTTGTACTAGGCGATCGTATGCCGGAAGTCTGCGAACCGCGATCGCCTTTAACATGCTCCAACTATAAAATTTGGAGAGTTCCCCGTGGCGACACCTTCAACTTGAGAAACAGACCAACTTCTGGATACTATCTCAGGAGCGTTAAAAGGGGAAGGATCGATTCAAATCCTTATTGAGTGTGCATGGGGCATGGGGCATGGGGAGATGGGGAGTGTGGGGAGTGTGGGGAGTGTGGGGAGAGAGGGGGGATGGGGGAGTGTGGGGAGTGTGGGGAGTGTGGGGGGATAGAAAATTTATACTTCCGGCTTTTTCGCCTCTTCCCTTTCCTCCCACACCTCCCACACCTCCCACACCTCCCACACCTCCCACACCTCCCACGCCTGCTGCTTGCCCAATGCCCATTACCACGGAACCACGCCATTTTCGTCAAAAAACCCTCCGGTAGAACCATCGTCGGGGAGGGTAGCGAGTCTGACTGCTGCTGTGGCTCCTTGTTCGACGGTGCGGTGACCTTGATTTTGATTGATGTCGGTTGCTGTGTAACCAGGGTCGGCAGCATTAACTTTTATGGGGGTATCTTTCAACTCAGCAGCAAATAAAACTGTGAGGGCGTTTACTGCTGTTTTTGATGAGTTATAAGCAACAAACTTAAAATCAAAAAATTCATAACTTGGATCTAAGTTGAGAGTCAGAGAACCTAAGCCACTTGATACATTTACTATTCGCCCTGCTGTTGATTTCTTCAAAAGTGGCAATAGGGCTTTTGTGACTGCAAATACTCCAAAGACGTTTGTCTCGTAAGTGTGTCGCAGTGTTTGAATATCAACTTGACTGGGTGGAAGGCGATCGCCATCGCTTAGTATCCCAGCATTGTTTACCAAAATATCAAGTTTTCCGAATTCGCTCTCGATTTGTTGAGCCGCAGAGTCGATTGTTTTTTGGTCTACTACATCGAGTTGAACCGCTTTAGCTTCGATATTATTTAAACGAAGTTTATTCGCTGCATCTTCACCGCGTCCGATATCTCTAGCACCAATAAGAACGGTAGCACCCCTAGAACCTAGTTGACGTGCAATTTCATAGCCAATACCTTTGTTTGCACCTGTAATAAGTGCAATTTTGCCTTTTAAATCTTCTGACATATTATTCTCTGTATTTAGCTGACAACTGCTAGTATTTTCAAGCCACTCTAGTGTATATGTAGTATGTTCTCAACACAATATTTAGGATTGAGTAATCCTACACAAGTGTGATTAGCTATGCTGTTTACACTAGTAGTTATTCATACCTAAGATAGCAGTTGAGACAATATTGGCAGCCTACACTACGAATTGACTCAAAAATTCTGGGAGAGAAGTAGATATGCAAACCAAACAGCTTGGGAATTCAGAGCTTCACATTACTCCAATTGGCTTTGGTGCTTGGGCGATCGGTGGAGGTGACTGGGCTTTTGGTTGGGGAGCGCAGGAGGACGAAGAATCCATCGCAGCCATCAATCGCGCTCTTGACCTCGGCGTGAACTGGATTGACACCGCAGCTGTCTATGGTCTGGGACATTCGGAGGAGATTGTTGCCAAGGCGCTCAAAGGTCGATCCGATCGCCCCTACATTTTTACTAAATGCTCGCTGATTTGGGATGAAAACCGCAAAATAGGTAACAGCCTCAAGGCTGATTCTATACGGCGGGAGGTTGAAGCTAGTTTGCGCCGACTGGATATTGAAACCATCGATCTTTACCAAATCCACTGGCCGAATCCAGATGCAGAAATTGAAGAAGGGTGGACAACTCTCGCCAAGCTCAAAGATGAAGGTAAGGTTCGCTATATTGGGGTTTCAAATTTCAATGTCCAACAGTTACAACGCGCCCAGAAGATTGCGCCAGTCACTTCATTGCAACCGCCTTATTCACTAGTTAAGCCTGATGTTGAAAAGGAAATTTTGCCTTTCTGCAAGGAAAACAATATCGGTGTAATTGTTTATTCGCCGATGCAATCTGGCTTGCTTACAGGAAAAATGACGCCTGAGCGGGTTGCTAATTTCCCAGATGATGATTGGCGTAAGAAAAACAGTGAATTCCAAGAACCGCGCCTATCTCGGAATCTGAAGCTGGTGGAAGTGTTACGACACATTGGTGAAAAACACGGCCGTTCCCCTGGTGAAGTGGCGATCGCTTGGACTTTAAACAATCCGGCGGTGACTGCGGCGATCGTTGGCGGACGCAATCCAAAACAGGTGGAAGGAATCATCGGCGCTGGGGAATTTCGCCTCGATCGGCAAGAACTAGATGAAATTGAAACTTTCATTCGGGAGAATCCGTAAAAGAAAGTGAAGAGTAGGGAAAGAAACCTTTTTTTGTGCATCAACTGAGTTGGCGTGAAGAATATGTAATTCTTTTTGTGGTTTCACAGCATGCTTTTTCCAATTCTGCCATGAAAGCAATAAATTTTTAACTTTTATTTCTAGCGCTCTCAGCTTTTGTTATCTTGAGAGCGCTGAATTATTTGGAACTCAAAACACTTATTTTTCGTTTCCCCTTACTCCCTACTCCCTACTCTCTACTCCCCATTAGCAACGATTCAAGTATTCAAAACGACTTTTCAAACATCCTCTTAGGTTAAATCAATGTAAAAATGTCAAAATCTGATTATAAATTAATTAGATTATTTCGCAATAAATAGCCTGATTATCAAGCAAATATAAGGATAATGCAGCTTGTTCTAGCCTGTTTTATCGTGAATTCAAGTAATTAATAAATAGTAGGTATAAATAAACGTATCTATATTAAGAAAAATTGGACAAACTCAAACCATTTTGCATTTTGCATCCTGGCTCCTGCCTCTTATATTATGTCACAGATCAATATTTACACTCGTCTAGATTATTTTTAATAAAAGAGCTAGCCTCTTCTAAAAAATTAATTTTATTTTGCTGAAAATAACTGTTTATAGAGTTTTTGTCTCAAAATGGTGTATATTAATCATGTGAATACGTACAAAGTAAATTATTTCTACTTTTCATATAAAAATTGAAATATTACTTTGATGTAAATTAAGAGTTGAACCATTAATAATTTCGGAGAGTTGCTCAAAATTATGGTTTTGGGTAAGTCTAAGTTACCAATGGAACAATGAATTTTTCTAATTGACATCAAGCGTAATTTCAAAACTTTTATGTATTCATACAGCATTAAAATTAAAAGAGGAACTTAGGAATGAAAATACGAAGCTTATCTACAAAAGCTTTCTGGTTAACATTGGTTTGTATCGCGGTTATGGTTGTGAGTATTTTCAGATTAAGTCCTAGTTTGGCTTATTCCACAACAACACCAGCAGCACAACCATTAGCAGCAGAAATGACTATAGCTACTAACCATGGAGGAACGTCTCTTTATAGTAGGCTAGGAGGCTATAACGCGATCGCAGCCGTCATTGACGATACTGCAAAATACGTATTTAATGACCCACAAATTGGTAAATACTTTATTGGCTTGAGTACCAACTCAAAACAGAGGTTGCGTGAGTTGCTAATAGATCAATTCTGTCAAGCGGCAGGTGGCCCTTGTGTTTATACAGGACGGACGATGAAGCTTTCTCATAGTGGAATTGGTGGAGGTCTGACCAACAGTGAATTTAATGCCTTTTATAACGATGTAGCGCTAGCTCTTGAGGAAAACAAGGTTCGTCAATCAGAGAAATACGAAGTACTGAAATTTGTCGAGAGTCTAAGATCCCAAATTGTGGAAAAGTGATAAAAACGGTATGATGGCAGGGCGTTTTGAAGCTTTTCTACCATCGAGAAGGAAGCACCTATTTACTGATTGTAAAGTGTATTAACTGCCAGCTTAATTATTATCTTTCACTTGTGATTTAAAAAGAGGAAAGCCGAGCTTATGCGCGAACTTAATTCCGGATTTTTTGTACAGTGCTTCCCTCAATTTAAACGCAGATATCTCAAATCCCTCATTTCCCCAAATTCACAAAAGCCGAGTTACGCAAACTTTGAATGGTGGCGATCGCATGTTTGGCTACAATATCGATTTCCTCTTGTGTATTAAACCTGCCAATACCAAACCGTATCGATGCATAAGCTAGCTTTGGCGAATGTCCCAGTGCTGTAAGAACATGGGAAGGTGCGCTATTTGTAGAGGAGCAAGCAGAACCAGAAGAAACTGCCATTACTGGTTGCAATCCGAGCAAAAGTGCGGCTCCATCCACTCCCTCAACGCTGATATTCAAGTTTCCGGCTAATCGCGCTTGGGGATGTCCGTTGAGATGAACTTCTGAAAGTTGCGAAAGTTGTTCCCACAATCTTTGTCTGAGTTCGGTGAAACGTTGGGTTTCCGTGGCTTGTTCTGCCAAAGCGATTTCTACGGCTTTGCCGAAGCCGACAATTTGCGGTGTATACAATGTACCAGAACGCATTCCCCGCTCGTGTCCACCTCCGTGCTGCTGTGGAGCCAGTTGTACTCTGGGGTTGCGTCTGCGGACATATAGCGCCCCAATGCCCTTTGGGCCATATACTTTATGTGCTGTGAGCGACATTAAGTCAATTTTCATTCCTTGCACGTCCAAGGGAATTTTACCAATAGCTTGGGCGGCGTCGGTGTGAAAAATGATTTGGCGATCGCGGCACATTTCTCCAATTTCTGCCAATGGTTGCAACACACCAATTTCGTTATTTGCAGCCATCACCGATACTAAAATCGTCTCCGGACGGAAAGCTTTTTCTAGCTCAGTTAAATCAATTAATCCATCTTTTTTAACTGGCAAAATAGTAATTTCAAAACCCAGAGTTTTTAGATAATTACAAGGGTCAAGAACAGCGCTATGTTCAGTAGCAACAGTAATAATATGTTGACCTTTTTTAAAATAAGCTTCTGCAACACCTTTAATAGCTAAATTATTCGCTTCTGTTGCACCACTAGTGAAAATAATTTCTTCAGGACTAGCGTTAATTGTTGCTGCTAATATTTCTCGTGTTTGTTTAATAGCTGCTTCCGCTTCCCAACCGTAAACATGGCTAATACTGGCTGGGTTGCCAAAGTGTTCTGTAAAGTAAGGGAGCATCGCTGCTAATACCCGTTCATCTACAGGTGTGGTAGCGTGGCAATCAAGATAGATAGGGCGAATAGACATAAATTAACTCAAAATTTTGCTCAAATTTTTTAATATACTTAGAACTTGATACAGTTCACTTTTTCGTTTCAAAAGTGTAAATTGATCGGATATACCATACATTAGTTGATTTTGTCTAGTCAGTTTCAAAAAAATAAAATCACTACCATTTGTTACTAACCCAAAAGTAGGTTTGTCTTGGCTAGGATTAGCTAGCATATAAACAAGTGCTTGAGGTACAGCTTCTAAAAGAGAAAAACTAGACCTTTTAGATTCAATTACTAACACCCAAAATTGTTCTTGAATAACTAAAATATCAATTCTACCTCGAATAATTTCTTCTTCATCTTCCGCCGAAATTTCTATCGATTGTTCGCCTCTTATATAAAAAGGCTCATCATAAAATCCAGCTAAATTGAGTAAAGGCGATAAAACTACTAATTTTACCGTTTCTTCTGATAAAGGAGGATACTTCACTAAACGGAGAAAATGAAGTTTTACTTTGTCTAGTTCTTGCTTTTCTAAATCTGTAATCTCCGGTAAATTCTCAAAACATTCTGTGAAGAACGCCTCATTTTCAGCTAGCTGTAGACTAAATTTTTCCTCTAAATAGGCAAGTCCGACATTTTGTGCTTGGATAAATTGAACCATAATTTATTTAAAAGATGCAGTATAAATATTATAATCTTGTTATCTTTTGAACTAAGATAAGAACAAGAAAGATAATTAAATTAAAATTTGACCTAATTTTTTTAAGATACTTACAACTTTGTATAATTCGTTTTCACGTCTATATAAAGTAAACCTCTCAGATAATGCATACATTGGTTTATCTCCTGGAATCAATTTTATAAATTGAAAATCCTCTCCATTAAGTACCAATGAATATACAGGATAATTAGGCTGAGGATTCGCCAACATATAAGTTAATGCTTGAGGAATTGCCTTTGCCAAAGAAAAATTAGCTCTTTTAGATTCAATTATTAGTAACCATAACTTATCCTGTAGAACAAGAACATCAATTCTACCTTTGATAATTTCTTTAGTTTCTTCAGTAATTTCGCGATCGCTAATAATTTCTTCGCTAATTTCTATACTTTCTTCTGTTGCAATATAAAAAGGAGGAAGATAAAAACCAGCTAAATCAAGCAGAGGAGACAATACTACCAATTTTACTGCCTCTTCCAAAAGAGGAGCGTTTTCTAAAACATTGAGATAGTTAGTTTTAACTCGGTTTAAATATTGCTTTTCCAATTCGGAAATTTCAGGTAAAAACTCAAGCCATTCTGTAAAAAACTGCTCGTCTTCAGACTGGTGTAAACCAAATTTTTTCTTTAAGTAAGCAAGAGTGAAATTTTGAGCTTGAATAACTTGAACCATAGTTCATGCAACTGGATATACTACTATAGCAATCCTAAATCATTTGTCTAAATTACATATCTCTTTCTTCTTTCTTCCCTTTGCGTCCTACCCTGCGGGAAGCCGCTCCGTGCGGCAGTTGCTACAAGTCGGGGAACCCGCCCAACGCACTGCCTTGTCTATGCGTACTTTGCGGTAGCCTGCGGCAACCCGCTGGCGCGTCTACGTTTCCCTCTCTATATTTTTCACAAATAAAATAAGACTGCTATATAGCGATTCTATCTCAGTTGTAAAAATTAACGCTGACCCCCAGCAGCTTGCTACAAGCTACCGCCAAGACGCCTTCTCTACGAGACGCTTTCACAAATAATTTAGGACTGCTATACTCGCATCCCGTTCCATTTATATGGCTGCTAATTCCTGTAATTTAGATAAAACTGCCTGAGCGTGACCTTTGGTTTTCACATTTGGCCAAGTATAGGCAATAATTCTATCAGGTGAAATCAAAAAAGTAGAGCGAGCGACACCCATATATTCTTTGCCCATAAACTTCTTTAAACGCCAAGCACCATAAGCTTCTATCAAAATATGTTCGGGGTCGCTTAAGAGAGTGATTGATAAGTTATGTTTGCTGATAAATTTACAATGGGATTTACCAGAATCTGGACTCACACCTAAGATTTTGGCTTCGAGTGCGCTGAAATCTTCATGCAATTCGCTGAAATCTTTGGCTTCAGTGGTACAGCCGGGGGTGTCATCTTTGGGGTAGAAATAAAGTACAACCCATTTACCGCTCAAATCAGAGAGAGTTGTTGGATTGTCATTTTGGTCAGGTGTGGAGAAATCTGGTGCTGGTTGACCGATTTGGGGTATGTTGCTCATGATTGCACTGTGAAAACCGCTTTAGAATTGTACATAGAATTAGGGCGATCGCATGTAACCAGCAATTCTGAATAATATTAGTTTTCGTTAAATAATAGCAAAACTCAAATAATTAAAAGCAATTTTTACTTACAAGCTACAAGCTAGGAAGCGTTGCTTCAAGGTATGCATTCATGAATATTTGTTTACCATATGAAAAGTTCTCTCATCAGGTTGAGAACAATTACTGGTGTTAATCCGCCATAATAATGATTTAGCCTACTGGTATTTTTCATTTGTCCATTCCCACCCTTCAAAATTTAAATGTCTAAAAAAGATATGCGACGCGAATTTACTAACCGCGATGAGTTGGTAGCTTACCTGCGCGAACAATTCCCAAGTGCAACCGAACGGGATGACCGCATCAGCGAAACTGTGGGAGGACGCAAAGCAGCACAAAAAGCACTGCAAAAAATCGACCCAGTACGCTACGCACAAACACGCAATTTCTTTGCAGGTGCAGTCACGCGACTTTCGCCTTACATCCGTTACGGCGTTTTGAGTTTGCGAGAAATTCGAGATTTTGTCCTCGACCGGGTACAGCAACAAAATGATGCTACTAAATTAATCAACGAGTTGGGCTGGCGCGATTATTGGCAGCGGTTATATGTAAAGTTAGGGGATGGAATCTGGAAAGACCAGGAAGAATACAAAACTGGTTACACTGTGGCTGAATATGCACCGGAATTACCGCAAGATATTAAACAAGCAACTACAGGTAGAGTTTGTATTGACAGTTTTAGCCGTGATTTACGAGAAACTGGCTATTTACATAACCACGGACGGTTGTGGATGGCGGCTTACATTGTGCATTGGCGGCGTATTCGTTGGCAAGCAGGAGCTAAATGGTTTCTGGAACATCTTTTAGATGGCGATCCTGCTAGTAATAATATGTCGTGGCAATGGGTAGCCAGCACCTTTAGTCATAAACCGTATTTTTTTAATCGCGAAAATTTAGAACGCTATACCAAAGGTGTTTATTGTCAAAAATGTCCGCTTTATGGTCATTGCGATTTTGAAGGTAGCTATGAAGAATTAGAACAGCGACTTTTTCCCAAAGGGAAATTTAGCAAGCAACCCAATAGCAAAAGTTGGCGGTAGATTTAGCTATTGTCCATTGTTAACAAATCTGCTGTCTACTGGCCTGGCAAGCAGAAACGAGATCCCGAATTCAATAAACGACATCCCGAATTCGATTAACCGCGATGAATTATAAGACGCGATTCATCGCGTCTCTACAAGAATAATTGGTTTATGGGGGTTGCAAGAAAGACAGATCCCCGACTTTTTTAAAAAAGTCGGGGATCTTGATAGTGTTTATTGCATTAAAATCTGGCGGATTAAAATACTCATCATCTTGTCAGCGTTACCTGTTGGTACTAATGGACTCCAGTCGCCAACGTTAGCGTAGCCAATGACTTGTAGATAATGAATTGTGCTGATAATAGCTTTTGCAGAACCTATCAATGTATGTTTAATCGGTTCTCTTTTGGGTAATAGATTTTCAGCAGGTTGATTTAAGGCAGGTATATTTAAGTTTTCGGTACCCAAGTATTTTTGGAATTGGGATCGCTCTTGTAGAAACTCTTCTTCTTGTGCCATGATGGTAATTATCTCTCAGAATGAGGGTTTAGGGAAAGGCGATCGCAAGCTCTTGCCGGAGGGCGCTCGCCTTTCTTATTCTCATATTAAAGTATAATTTTATACTTGTAAAGTACTTGGACGAAAAATAATCAGCATTTATCAGTAATATTTTCCAGAATTTTATTTAAACTTGATATTTTCAAGAAATTCAATCAGCAAAAGCTGTAATTGCTTTCTCCAAAGCAGGTTTTATTTTCTCAAAACAAGCTTTGGCTTTCTCATTTTGGTGTTTTCCGCAAACAAAAGCAGGTTTTACTTTCTCAAAACAAGCTTTGGCTTTCTCATTTTGGTGTTTTCCGCAAACAAAAACAGGTTTTACTTTCTCAAAACAAACTTTTACTTTCTGATTTTGGTGTTTTCCGCAAACAAAAACAGGTTTTACTTTCTCGTTTTGGTGTTTTCCGCAACTCAAATAAACTTTGACTTTCTCAAAAAAAGCTTTTGCTTTATTATTTTGGCGTTTTTCTTAAGTCAACTTAGAATACACCACAGTAGGGGCACAACAATGTTGTGCCCTTACGATAATTTAATATTCAAGCATGTATTCCAATGAATAAACGCCTATTCCTCTGGAACCCACATACCATGAAATCCATAAGGTACGCGCTGGGGAATTATCACCCGCGCTACAGGTTCAGCAGTTATATCTTGGGCGTTCACCACTACCAATTCTGAAGTATCTGAAGCTTCATCGTGGAGGAAAGTCACAAGCCAACCATCATCCTCAGCCGTTGCACCGGGACGCGGCGCAAACACAGCTTCACTGCCGTAACGTCCTTCTCCGTATTCGTGGATTTGGGACTTTCCGGTGCTGAAGTCGTATTTGATGATACCTTCAAATAAAGGTAAGGGATTGTTGGCCATTTTGTTAGTGTAGCCATATCGGGTCGATCGCCCCAAGAAATTTTCGTTGACGCGGGGAAATTCTGAAGCTACATCATCTAACATTTCTTCGCGCACTGTTCCGGTGCTGAGGTTAAATCGCCAGCGATACAAGCGAGGAATGTTTGCTTCTGGGTCGGGTTGGGAATCATCAACAATCAAGACTGTGGTAGAACTCATACGACAAGCAATCAGCACTACTTCGTCTCCCTCTTCGTAGGCGTTGAGGGTATGGAAGACGTAGCAAGAAGGACTTTCAAACCAGCGGATATTACTGTTGTTGCCGTGACGTGGTACAATGCCAAAGCGGCTGGGGCGATCGCCCTCAAACATGATTACAGATTCTCCCCGTTGCGCTCTTTGGGGGTCAAAAGTCATCGGCAAATCCATGAAAATAGTGTAATTCTCAGTGATGGCGAAGTCATGCATCATCACCCCTATTGGCAACTCAATCGGCACTGTCCATAACAGTTCGCCTTGTGCTGAAACTACACTATATTGCAGGTACGGCGGTACAAACGGAGAGTAGCCAAAGAAGATCATTTCACCGGTCACCGGGTCTACCTTGGGATGGGCTGTGAAGGTAGAAACTAGCTTGCCATCGTAGGTGTACTCGCCAATGGTTTCTAATTCTGGAAGTTGTATGGCGTGAGGCCTACCACCTTCGTTCAGCGCCAACATTTGACCGGCGTGCCACACTAGGGCGGTGTTGGCTGTATTTTTACTGGGGCCGTAGGGATTATCCATTTGTGGTGGTTCTAATAATCCAGTCCAGATAGCCTTACCCACTTCTTTTTCTATTTTCCATCCCCTTGTCTGGACGTAGCGGTTGCGATAAGTTGCCACACCGTTGCTAATTTGTACGCCGTGCAACATCCCATCTCCATCAAACCAGTGATATTCACCGATGGGCGGCCATTGAGGGTTAGGGCCATTCCGAACAAACATCCCAGATAAGTCAGGAGGTAGTTCGCCAATAACTGACAATTTGTCAGCGGTGATTTCTTCGCGAATTGGGGCAAAATTGCGATCGAGATAGGGATTAACTGCTATTGTTGTCATTCTTCTGATTGATGAGAGTTAGAAAATTTGATATTCTGATGAATGTGGATCTTGCTGACTAATGACTTTAATTGCTGTCTTCAACCAATCAATATAAGTCTGTTCTCTACGAATCACCAACTCCAGCACCAGCCTTTGCATTACCTCCTCACGGCTAGCAGACTCATCACCCAGTACTGGCAAATTGATATTTTCACATTTGGCAAGCTTTTCGTTGCGAGCCGTCAATTGCTGCTCTAGTAGATGAACAATCATTTCATTAGGCAATCCATCTGCAAAGTGCAATTGAACTAGCAATGGTTCGCGTACAATCGTTAAGGGTTGGTGAGTACCAAGCCATGTGATTAATTCACCTTTCCCGGATTCGGTTATGCTGTAGACTTTGCGATTAGGGCGATCGTGCTGAATCTCAATCGTACATGTAACACAGCCTTGCTCAACTAGCTTTTCCAGGGTTCTGTAAATTTGTGCCTGGTCTGCTGGCCACAAATGGCCAATGCATTGGTCGAAGCAGCTTGTTTTCAGGTCATAGCCCGTCATTGCTTGCTGCTGAAGAAGACCGAGAATTACATGTGCTAGCGACATGAAAACGGTTTTTCCATAATTTACTGTTTACTCCATAGCTCCTATCTATATACTTGCTATATATTTATGCTAATATATGATTAATCAGATATGAGAGATGACCGCTATAAAAAGAGATGTTAACTATAGTGCGTCTTAGTAAGAAAATCGATACATGAACTTTAGTTGATAAATACCAAAGCCAAAAATTATTCCAGCTATTAAAGACTATCGTAACGAAAGGATGGATAAAATTGACTTCCAACACACTTTTACAAAGAATCCGTCAACATCAATATCTGCGCGATTTGCGAAATAAATTATTGTATCTTCACAAGATGTTGCTGGAGACAGAACGCATCGCCTACGAACAGGTTAGTGGACGGGTATCGAGTACAGAACTCCTGCAACTAGTCATCGGTCACGAACAATTTGCATGGCTACATCGGATTTCTGAGATTGTTGTGCAAATTGATGAAATGTTGACAGCAGATGAACCAATAGCCTTGGATTATTTGCAAAATTTGATTGCCGATGTCCGCAGTTTAATTGTGCCTTTAGAGACAGGTAATACTTTTGAAAGAAAGTATTATAACGCCCTCCAGAGCGAACCTGCTGCTGTGCTAGCACATGCGGAGATCTCAAAGCTTCTGATGTCTAATGTTGAATGATAAGCTCTCAGGCGCAGCATATCTTTTGGTGTTGGCTGTTGACCGTTAACTCTTAACAGTCAACAGCTTTTTTAAAAAGAGCCAACGATCATCCCAGCAAGTAAGATAAAACCAATCCAGACGTTTTGTCGGAACATTTCACCATAAGCAGGGTTAGGTAAGTTTTGCTCTCTGAGTCGGAGAGATTGCCAAATCCAGCCGATGCTGGCTAGTGCAAGGCTAATCCAGAAAGGTAGCTGAAGGTTTATGACTACGCCTAACCAAGCTAATAATAAGATTGTGCCTGCAAAGAAAATTCCAATAGCCACAGGGGCACGATCGCCAAAAAATAGAGCGCTAGAATTAACGCCAATGCGGCGATCGTCTTCTTTGTCGCTCATGGCATAAACTGTATCAAATCCCAACGTCCACAATACAGTTGCGCCCCAAAGTAACCAAGTTGGCTGGGAAATAGTTTTAGTTACCGCACTCCAGCTAATCAACACCGCGAAACCCCAGGCGATGGAAAGCACTAGTTGTGGTATGGGAAATACCCGTTTTGCCCCAGGATAAAGTAGAATTACTGGCACCGCTGCCACAGATAGCCAGAAACTCAAGGGGTTAAGATAAAAAGCTAGAACTGCTGCACAAGCCATCGCCACGATCGCGACAACAATCCCAACTTTCACTGATAAAGCACGAGAAGCCAGGGGGCGATCGCGCGTTCTCTCTACTTGTGGATCGATATCTTTATCCCACAAATCATTGACAACACAGCCAGCCGCACTTGTGGCTAAACTACCCAATACAATCACGCCAACCAGAGGTAAAGGCGGTTTCCCCGCAGCTGCCAAAAATACAGCCCACAGGGCAGGAATCATTAATATTAATCGTCCTTCAGGTTTATGCCAGCGCAAAAGGCGGACGATCGCGAGCCAAACTGGCTTTTTGTCGCGTTCAGGTGTCGTTAACATAATAAGGCATGGGGCATGGGGCATGGAAGCAGGGGAAAAGGTTAAAGGGTAAAGGGAAAAGGGATAATTTTAATTTTTCCTCATTCTCAATGCCCAATGCCCAAATCTTTAATTCACACATCTTTACATCTATAGAATAACTTTATTTGTTATTTGTAAAAACATAACTCAATGTGGCAACTTTAAAGTCTTTTAAGTAGTCACCTAAGTTATAACCAGTAGAGTGAATATACTTAGCTCAGTTAATCTCGATCGAACTGAGTAGCCAGTGCTGAGTACTGAGTGTCTAGAGCTAACTGTTGAATAAGCAATGTTGCTTATTTACTCAAAATTCTGAACTCAGCACTGAATTTGAGCAAGTGTGTTGCAATAAATAACAGCGCCAGCTACCCCGACGTACCACCGTTTGCCATTACTTCTTAATACAGAGAGAAAACTAGATGCAGAATTTAGTTTCGGCTAGCTGGGAGAGTGTTCCAACTCAACCAGTTGACCAACACCGGATTATTGCTGCCATTGATTTGGGGACAAATTCTTTACACATGGTAGTGGTAAGGATCGATCCTACGTTACCAGCTTTCAGCATTATTGCTAGAGAAAAGGAAACCGTCAGACTAGGCGATCGCAATCTTGCTACAGGAGAACTCAAACCAGAGATAATTACAAAGGCGATCGCTGCTTTAGGACGCTTCCAAGAAGTTGCCAAAACGATGAATGCTGAAACAATCATTGCTGTGGCGACTAGTGCTGTGCGCGAAGCCCCCAATGGTAAAGATTTTTTGCACGCTATAGAAGCGGAGTTGGGTTTAAGCGTTGACTTGATTTCTGGTCAAGAAGAAGCGCGGCGAATCTACCTTGGTGTACTGTCGGGGATGGAATTCCACAACCAGCCCCATATCATTATTGACATTGGTGGCGGTTCCACAGAATTAGTTTTAGGCGATAGTCACCAAGCTCGTACTCTCACTAGTACTAAAGTCGGTGCAGTACGACTCACTGGCGAGTTAATTACTACCGATCCCATTAGCAATAATGAGTTTCAATATCTCCAAGCTTACGCACGCGGAATGCTGGAACGTTCTGTAGAAGAAGTGCAAGCAAATCTGGAGTTGGGAGAATCTGTACGTTTGGTGGGTACGGCTGGCACTATTGAAACCTTGGCGATGATTCATGCACGGGAAAAGTCTGGTGCTATTCCCTCTACTCTCAACGGTTACCAATTCAGCCTCAAAGATTTACGAGAGTTAGTAAATCGGTTGCGGAAACTGAGTAATGCAGAAAGAGCTACTATGCCTGGAATGCCGGAAAAACGGTCAGAAGTAATACTTGCTGGGGCAGTAATTTTACAGGAAGCAATGACCCTTTTGGGTATTGAGTCGGTGACAGTCTGCGAACGTTCTCTGAGGGAAGGTGTAATTGTAGACTGGATGCTTACTCACGGTTTAATTGAAGATAAACTGCGCTACCAAAGTTCAGTTCGGGAACGCAATGTTCTCAAACTTGCTAATAAGTACCACATTAATGTAGAACATAGCGATCGCGTCGCTAAATTTGCCCAGAGTTTATTTGACCAAATGCAAGGCGTTCTACACCATTGGGGAGGCGACGAGCGACAATTACTTTGGGCAGCTGCAATACTACACAATTGCGGTCATTATGTCAGCCATTCTTCTCACCACAAGCACTCCTACTATCTAATTCGCAATGGTGAATTACTCGGTTACACAGAAACTGAGATTGAAATCATTGCCAATTTAGCGCGTTATCATCGCAAATCGCCGCCCAAGAAAAAACATGAAAATTATCAAAGTTTGCTGACTAAACATCAGCGACAAATAGTCAGCCAGTTGAGTGCCATCTTAAGATTAGCTGTGGCATTAGATAGACGACAAATTGGTGCGATCGCTCAGGTACAATGTGAATATTATCCCCATTTTCGGCAAGTCAATCTGTCGATTTTTCCATCCCAATTGGATGATGATTGTGCCCTAGAACTCTGGAGTCTAGATTACAAAAAAGGAGTCTTTGAAGAAGAATTTCGTGTGAAATTAGTAGCGACTTTAGAAAAATCTACTGTTGCTCGTTTCTCTTAGAAAGTTGTAGGCAGGTGCATTACAAAGCGTTCATGCACCTGTATAATACAGCATAAGCGGACAGCTGTACGTTAATACCTATTAATTTGAATTCAGGCATTTATCTTTATAATTCCATTACATTTTCATCCTACTTAAGAAAGAATATATAAATCTCCTTAAGAAGTATTTTAATAAGCAAAATTAGCTATTAAAATGTAGTTAACAGTTTAGTTACTGTTAGGTTATGTTGCAAGGGGATATCTAGGCTTGAGAAACCGAGGTATCCTCATTCTTATATATATGTAAATTTGTTGGTATTCTGCACTTAACAATACTCAAATTTAAGCATATTAGTGGTTGCATATTTAAGAACGCACAAATTGTGTAACTAAGTTATTGATTGCCTTTCAGCGTCATAAGGGTACTTATAAAAGTCGTTGTTTTCAAACTCTTGTTTACGCTGCGCTGTTTGATTAAAAAACGAAAGCTAACAATAGAACATAAAACTTCATCTTTGCCTGAAAAATAGTATTGATTGTTGGCTGTTGGCTGATGACAGGGAAATAAATATTTTTATGGCTTAGTTGTGGAATTTTCTCGTGATTGACTAGCTTCAACATAGAAACTAGTAGTTCACCAACACAACATTGCTGTGTAGATCGAGCTTTTTTGAGCAGGGGGAGAAAGAGTTATTGTTTAACAAAGCTTTTTCCTCCCCTGCTTTCCCTGCCCCCCTGCTTCCCCTGCCAACCATCACGCAAAGTTTCCTTGGCGCACCACTAGGGAGTATGACAGCAAAGCTTTTTGATGTTTTATTGTCAGTTTCTTTTGTGAATAGCTATTTTCAAAACTTGAGAGCCAAGAAAGCCTTATTTATTAACCTTTAGCTTTATAGGTTAAGTATTCATTAATTCAATAACTTTATATTCTTTAATATTCAAAAGTGCTGAAAATCGAGACATCCAGCAACTAGCATCACGTATTTGAAGCTACAAATATAGCAGTAGCCAGTGATATTAAGACATCAACTGATTGTTAAACATCAGAATAGTTTTAAGCCTGTTCCCTGCTACAAGTATTTTTGCTTCACAAAACGACATAATTCGGTAAAATTGGGTAAAGCAATTTTTACGCTTGTTAAAAAAAGGCGCCTGCAAACCCATGCAACTGAAACTCAGTGCATTACGACTGACATTCGCTCCTGTTTTGTTAATTGCCCCCTTTTTCCTATGGGGGACAGCAATGGTAGCAATGAAGGGAGTGATACCTCATACAACACCTTTATTCATGGCGGGTGTGCGTCTGTTGCCAGCCGGGGTGTTGATTTTGATAGCAGCAGCATTTATGGGTAGACCCCAGCCGAAAACTTGGGCTGCGTGGCTATGGATTGCCTTATTTGCCTTGGTAGATGGCACACTTTTTCAAGGATTTTTGGCAGAGGGATTAGTCAAAACTAGTGCTGGGTTGGGGTCTGTGATGATTGACTCCCAACCGTTGGCTGTGGCCTTGCTGTCGTTGTGGTTATTCCAGGAACGCATTGGTTTTTGGGGATGGCTGGGGTTAGCCTTGGGAGTCACGGGTATTAGTTTAATTGGCTTACCAGACGAGTGGATTTTTCAGCTTTTCGACTCAGGTACAAATGTCACAATTGGTAACTGGCAAGATTTGTTCGCTAGTGGCGAGTGGTTGATGTTGCTAGCAGCCTTATCAATGGCAGTAGGAACAGTATTGATTCGATTTGTGTGCCGACATGCCGACCCAGTAACCGCTACAGGCTGGCACATGATTTTGGGAGGATTGCCACTGTGGGGAGTTTCATCAGTGGTCGAATCCCAACAATGGCAGAATTTAGGAGCATCTGATTTAGCGGCCTTGAGTTATGCTACTGTATTCGGCAGTGCGATCGCCTACGGATTATTCTTCTACTTTGCCTCAAGTGGCAATCTTACCAGCCTGAGTTCCCTCACTTTTCTTACACCCATCTTTGCCTTACTATTTGGTAACCTCTTCCTCTCAGAAGTCCTCACCCCGTTACAATGGCTGGGTGTTTTTCTAACTTTAATCAGCATCTACCTGATTAACCAACGCGATACTTTAGCAGGGCACAATGACAAGATTAATGCTGGCGAACAAGCCAACATACAGCAATCCGTTTTAGAATCATCTGCTAAAAAATTTAATCCCGTGGGGACTAGGGAATAGGGAGTGGGGAGATGGGGAGATGGGGAGATGGGGGAGTGTGGGGAGTGTGGGGAGTGTGGGGAGTGTGGGGAGAAAGATTTCTTCACTATCCTCCCACACCTCCCACACCTCCCACACTTCCTGGAAAGCCCCATTCCCCATAACAAATAATAAACAATACTTAACATTTAGGCATCTTGAAGGTATTGTAATATCGATGACTTCAAAAGCACGTTCGGGCTGAAACTTGCAATATGAGGCTATGCCGTTCCTCAATCCTGGTATTTACCTGTTTTTCTTGCCTGGGTTTTTATACAAATAGCCCAAGCACAGCTACATCTAACCGAGTACCTGAAGTTTTAGAATTTGCACAAGCTAATTCGAGAGTTACTGCTACTCCACCTGTTTTAATACTCGGTAGCCAAGGGTTTGATGTACAGAGACTACAAATCCAATTAAAAAAATTAGGATACTACAGTGGCGCAGTAGATGGAAAGTATAGCGTTACTACAGAAATAGCTGTAGCTAAATTCCAAAAAGTCAAGGGCTTAAAAGTAGATGGTATCGTTGGCTTGGAAACAAGGAGAAAACTGCAAGCAGCCTTAGCGGCTAAAACTCAGTTGTTTAGTTCTCCAATTGTCAAATCTCCAATTACTACTTCTACCGCTGCACTTCCCAAGCCAACTGCAAAACCCCAGCCAACCGAAAAAGAAAAAGATCCTCTTTGGTGGTTAATACTTGCCGTTGGTGTTGTAGGAAGTTTTGGGGCATTTCTTTTCTTGCTGAGGTGGTTGCGTCAAGTCAAACAAGTGCAAAAACCAGAAATATCAGATACTAAAAGTCTGAGTCCAGTGAAAAAAGATCTCGTAACAACACCTTCTTCAGAGAATGTAAACAGTTTGCACAGAGGTAAGCAACCACAAACTACACAATTGCTGCTACCAGAAAAAACTTCTCGTCTTGCTAAACTCAATATCGTTGACGAATTGATTCAAGACTTACGCAGTCCTGACCCGACGAAGCGGCGTAAGGCGATTTGGGATTTGGGTCAACAGGGAGATTCTAGAGCAATTCAGCCAATGGTTGACTTAATGATTGATGCTGATTCTCAAGAAAGCAGTTTAATTTTGGCTGCTTTAGCCGAAATTGGCGCCCGCACACTCAAACCAATGAACCGCGCTTTGGCAATGTCTATGCAAGATGAAAATCCACAAGTGCGGCAAAATGCAATCCGTGACTTGACTCGTGTTTATGACATGATGAGCCAAATGAGTCAGATATTGTGTCATGCACTAGAAGACCCTGATGCCGAAGTGCAAGCTACAGCACGATACGCTTTAAGTCAAATGAATAGAATACGTGCCTTGCCAGAACAAAAGAATATATCAGAAGATTCACATAGTAATTCGTAAATTAGAGCAGAATTCGGAATTAGTAATTAAGATTAGCCATTAGGAAGTAGAGCATAGGGCATTAGGCAGAGGGGAAAACTAAAACTATAACTTGGATGCGATCGCAAATATTACTACTTGTCTTTTTTCCTAGAAAAGGTAATTTTATCTACTTCTGCTTTCGACAGTAGCGTCATCTTCCCAGCGTCCAAATCTACCGAGAAAAGAGAATTAGCTTCTTCATATTGAGGATTGGCAAGTGCATATACTTCGCCTGATGGAGAAAAAGTCAGGCTGAACAAGTCTTGTTGCAAAAGCTTTTTGTCAAAAATCAATGGTGAGAGGCTGAGAATCTTGCCTTTCCCAGTAACCATAGACCTGTTATCCAGGTCTAGTTGCACCAATCTTGTCACACCTTCCATACCGAGTGTTGTTGCATAAATTTTTCCATCCGGGCCTAAAGTAAGATTGCTGAGCCGTATATTTGGTGGCAACTGTGGCAAACCTAAATCAGAATCAGAAGTTACTTTTCCATTTTTCAGGTCAATTTCTACTAGCTCAAAAGGAGGAATACCTCCAGCTAGACTAACTACAGCGATGAGTTTATCGCCTGCGATCGCTAGCAGATTTTCAACAGTACAATTGCATTTTTGAAATCCTGATAGTTTTTTAGATTTAGAAGATTTCCCATCAAAAAATAATAGATTATTATGATGACCCTTCTGTGTTGATACTGTAGTCACAAAAACCAATCTGTCATCAGATAGAGTAGTTAAACCAGTTAATCGCTCAATCGGTTGAGTATATGCAGCTAGATTAGCAATCTCAGTTTTTGTATCAGTGTTATCTACAGTTGTAGGAACAATTTCATTAATAGTTTTAGGTCGAATCTGATTAATCAATTCTCTCTTACCAGTTGGAAAGTCTAAAGATATTAAGGAAATCGCTGGAGTATTATTAGCTAAGTAGGTAGAGCCTATTTTAATTGTGCTTTGCTTGTTATTAAGCCGCGCTCCTATCAATGATTTTGATATTTCCACCAATGCTTTACCTCCAAATTGTTGACCTCGTATTATTAGATTGTAATGTGCTATGCCATCATATTAGTAGCGTGTTAATCTATTTTTTATATGTGCAAATGAGAAGTGAATCATCCTTTTTTGATAGAAAAAATATTATCAAATTGTAAATAAATAAATTTAAATTATGTAAAAAAACTATTGAAACTTACTGCTTTTGGTTGATGTTGATTGCGAATTGCTATAGCAAGTTTGAAATAAGTAGCAATCTCAACAATAGATGTGAGGTGAGAGTAGCTGATGTTTCCGCTTTGGTTAACAGCAGGTTTTTGGGGTTTGGTCGGTGGTTCAGCACTACTACTTGGTTCGGCAGTAGGTTACTACGCCAAAATTCCCCAACGAGCGATCGCCGCAGTTATGGCTTTTGGTGCTGGGGTGTTAATTTCGGCGCTAGCATTTGAACTGATGGATGAAGCTTATAAGCGTGGTGGATTTGACTCAACAGCAATCGGATTTGTCAGTGGTGCAGTTGTGTATACAGCCGCAAACTGGTTTTTGTCCTATCAAGGTGCGAAGCATCGCAAGCGTTCAGGCAAACAGCAACCATCGGAAGAAGAAGACAGTGGAAGTGGACTTGCGATCGCAATAGGCGCTTTACTTGACGGTATCCCAGAGTCTATCGTCATTGGTGTCAGCATGATTGGTGGAGGAGTTGTCAGTTGGGTAACTGTGGCAGCTGTTTTTCTCTCTAACGTTCCTGAAGGGCTTTCTAGCGCCGCAGGGATGAAAAAAGCAGGGCGTTCAGCTGCTTACATCTTCGGCGTGTGGGGAGGGATTGCCTTAATTTCCGGCATAGCCGCGCTTGTTGGCTATGCTTTATTCAGCCACTTCTCACAAGAAATCATCGCTGCAACTACCGCTGTAGCCGCAGGTGCTATTTTGGCAATGATTACAGATACGATGATTCCAGAAGCTTTTGAGCAGGCCCATGATTTTGCTGGGCTAATTGTCGTATTTGGATTTTTAGCTGCTTTTGTTCTGAGCAAACTTGCTTGAGAATTACAGCCGCTTGGTCAATAAACTAGGAACTGGCGATGCGTTGGCTGTATGCTTACTCCTGTCGAAATATTTGCATCTAAAAAGCACTTCTAAGTTGAAGGACTAAATTAAACCTAACTTGAGATTACCGGGTTTCGACTTCGCTCAACCCTCGTCTTCTCAAAGGTCGAGCATTGAGCGCAGTCGAAATGCGTCTTCTAAATAATTGTGTCCACTAATTAAATCTGTATCTTCAAAGTAGATACGTCCAAATAATAACAGGCAAGACTTGAAACATCAATTTTGTAAAAAAAATTTACTTTTCTAATTATTTTTAATTTCCTCTCTTACCCACTGCCTAAATGTTCTGAGTGTTGGACTTCTACCTAAAGTTTGGCTCTGTTCGACAAAACGGGGAATTGCTTCAACAATAGGCAAGTTGGGAAAAGTAGGACTAATTTCAGATTCAATATATTTGCCGTACTGAAGAATATTAATTTGCAGTTTTCCATTTTCATATCGCCAAAGTTCGGGAACTCCTAGCGCTTCATAAGCATCTAATTGGGTTTTAGAAGTAACATCAACTTCAATTGCAAGGTCGGGTGGTGGGTCAATTTTTAAGTCGATTCGTTCTTTACCAATCATCCGAGCATGATTTTGAATGTAGAAAGAATCATCAGGCTCTACGCCAACAGCCATATCATCACGTTTAAACGTGGTTGAGCCAAATGTCTCACAATCAATTTCTAATTCCTCCAACAGAATTTTTAGCAAATCCCCAATGATAACTTTGGCTTTCTGGTGCTTTGGTAACGGCATTCTCATCTCTACAGTTCCTTGGCTATAAGCCAATCGAGTGGCTCGACGATCGCCAAGTTCTGCTAAAATCGCCTCAAATTCTTGCCAGCTAATATCGTGGAGTATTACTCTATGTCCCGGCGGCACACTTAATTGTTGTAATTGCAGTGTTACCATTATTAATCTATCGAAATCTTAAGTTGAAGCTTACAAAGTGCAGCATTAAACTATCGTAGCAAGGAATTTTCCCTGCATTTGGAAAAGCAATAAAATGGGAAAATATACACGCATTCCAAGAACGTTGGGGGAAAGAAAAATTAGCATTTCAACAATACGTCCGAAGCGTATTAAATATTCACAAACAAATAGCCCTGCACCTTTAAATGCAGGGCTTTGATTTTAGAGCAATTCAAAAAACTACTTGCCGTTGCCGTTACCGCCGTTGCCGTTGCCAGCTATAACGCGTTCGGCGAGTTTTTCTGGTACTTCCTGTAAATGGTCATAGGCCCAGTGGAAAGAACCAACGCCTAAGGTGAGCGATCGCAACTCTACAATAAAGTTCTGCATCTCTGCTTGTGGCAAGTATGCAATTACATTATCCCAGCCTTGCCAATCGTTTTTGCCTTCATAACCTAAAATTTGCCCGCGTCTACCACTCAATAGTTGCAACACCTTAGAGGTAAATTCGCTTGGTGTTGTCACTTCTACCCGCAAAATCGGTTCTAATAGCGTGGGTTGTGCTTGGGGTATTCCCGTTTGCATTGCTAATCGGGCGGCTTGTTTAAAGGCTTGTTCGGAACTATCAACGGTGTGATAAGAACCGTTGGTCAAAGTTACCGCTACATCCACCACAGGGAAGCCTAAAGGCCCGTGTACCAGAAATTCCCGCACGCCCATTTCTACACCAGGAATGTACTGTCTCGGAACCACACCGCCGACGATGGTTTCATTAAAGTTAAATCCTTCGCCGCGTGGTAGAGGCTTGATGTCGAGGAAAACATCACCAAATTGACCGTGACCGCCACTTTGGTGTTTGTACCGTCCGTGAACTGAAGCCACCGGTTTGCGGATGGTTTCTTTGTAAGGCACTTGCGGTAAGTGGGTTGTCATCGGCAAGTTATATTTGCGGCGCAGTCTATCTAAGGCGACTTGCAGATGAATTTCGCCTTGACCCCAGAGGATAACTTCGTGGGTGTCGCCGTGTTGTTCCCAAGCCAGCGAACAGTCTTCTTCTAATAGCTTAGTAATGGCAGCGCTGAGTTTAACTTCATCGTTGCGCTTTTCTGGTGTAATTGCAAGGGCAAACACAGGTTCCAACTGTTGGGCTTTGGGTAATTGTATCGCTGCGGATTGTTCTGTGGAGACTGTATCGCCTGTTTTGATTCCTTCCAAACGGCTCAAGGCGACAATTTCACCAGCAGCAACTTCATTAACTGATTGCTGTTGTTGTCCCATGAGGCGATAAATTCCACCGGTGCGAACACCATTGAGGGCAAGACCATCGGTTAATTTGCCCCGCCAAACACGCACCAGGGAGAGTTTGCCACCTTGGGGAGTGTAGTAAGTTTTGAGTACCTGGGCTAGGGGAGCATTGCCTTTGATATTTTTTAAGCGGCGTTCTGCTGTGGTTTCTGGTTCGGGGGCTTCCCGTAACAAAGCTTCTATTAGAGGTCTTACACCATAATCTTGTTCTGCCACGCCAAAGAAAACGGGGACTACTAAATCTGCCCCTAATTCCATTTTTAAATCTTTGAGGATTTCTTCTTGGGGTGGTTCGATATCTTCTAAAAGTTCTTCGAGTAAATGGTCGTCAAAATTTGCTAAAGCTTCGAGCATTTCTGCCCGTGCTATATGTTCTTCTTGTTTTAAATTTTCGGGGAAGGGGATGGGGTCTGCGGGTGCGCCGGGATGATATTGATATGCTTGTTCGCTCACCATGTCGATGAAGCCGGTGAGTTGTTCCCCTTGCATGATGGGATATTGATGGGCTACTAGGGGACGGCTGGAAACTGCTTTGAGGGCGTGTAATGTTTCTAAAACATGAATATTTGCCCGATCCATTTTGTTGACGAAAACTATGTGGGGAATTTCCCAATCGTCGAGGAATTTGAATAGAGGGGCGAGGGTGAGGACGCGATCGCGTATCGGTTCGCAAACTACAATTGCAGCATCGACTCCTATTAAAGCATTGTATGTCTCTTGGGCAAATTCTACACTTCCGGGACAATCAACGAAAGTGAAGCGAGTACCGTTATACTCAGTGCTAGCGGCGCTGACTTCTACACTCATGTGGCGATCGCGCGACTCGGCAGCACTATCTCCTACTGTGTTACTGTCTTTAACACTTCCTTTGCGAGAAATCGCCCCTGTCACAAATAACAAACTTTCTAGTAAAGTTGTTTTTCCACTCAAATAAGGCCCAACAATTGCAACATTCCGCGAACCCGATTTTACTTTTTCGTTCATAAAACCTCCCTTGCGGTAATTCATTACCAACCGCATTACGCTATGTATATCAGGGATAAAAAATGGTTCTCTGGAGTCAAAATTACCCCTTCTTTAATTTGTTATTATCCTACCTTTAATCCAAAGTTAAAAAAATTGTAGTCTGTCGTAAGATTTAGCTTAAGAAAAGTTAAGCAACACAAAGTTTAATAGTCAATCGAAAAGTTTTGTAAAAAACTTCAGCATTCCCCAAAGTTTTTGTTAAGTAAACTAACTGGAAATTGTCGCGATCTAGAAAATCTATGAGATTATTACTATATAAATATCGCATAGCAACTGTAGTAAGTTTGATAGTAGTGGGTATAATCTCCCCATCTTCGGTTGCTTCCCCTGCTCCTCTTCCCTCAAAGCTGGCACAGTCTAATAGTCAAACTGCCATAGACAAGTTAAACCAAGGCTTACAGGCAATTCAGGCAGGAAGAGTACAAGATGCGATCGCTGCTTTTAAACAAGCAAGTCAATTAGATCCGACATTGGCGCCAGCACACTATAATTTAGGGCTAGCATTGCGACAAACAGGACAATTACAACCCTCCGCGGACGCATTTTATCGAGCCACGCAAGCCGATCCTAAATTTGCGCCAGCGTTTGCTAATTTAGGGGGTACGCTATTAGAAGGGAATAATTTAGAGTTAGCTAACGATTACTTGCTACATGCCCTAGAACTCGACCCCAAACTAGGATTTGCTCACTATAACTTGGGCTTGCTGCGAGAACAGCAGCGAGATTGCGATCGGGCGATCGCATCTTTTAAAAAAGCCATAGAATATAGCAAAAACGCGCCAGAACCTCCTTACCATATCGGGATGTGCTATCTTCAACAAGGCAAACTCGATCGAGCTGAAGAAGCTTTTAATCAAGCAATAAAAATTAATCCTAAATATCCAGAAGCTTATTATAATATTGGCTCAATTCTGTTTAACCAACGCAAATTACAAGAAGCTTTAGAGGCTTTTAGAAAATCAGCCGAAGCTAACTCTAATTATCCCAATGCTTATTATGGTGCTGGGTTAGTTTTTATGCAGTTACAACAATATAGCGATGCAGTACAAGTATTGCAATTTGCCAGAGATTTATACAATGCTCAGGGTAATGCTCAATGGGCAAAAAATACCGAACAATTGTTGCAACAAGCACAAAATTTAAATCGATGAATAGTTATTAGTCATTAGTCATTGGTCATTAGTGAATAACTAATGCCCAAGTTTACTGATAAATTATTAAACTCCCTGAGGCACAAAAGTTTAATATTGCGTAACATAAAATTATTGGGTTGACTCGCTGGTGTTGTCTGAAGTTGTCCTGACTGGAATGAAACGTGATGCAAAAGCGCCTGAAGAGTCGATTTTTATTTCGCGATCGCTGGCTAGATCGCCACTCAATTGTTCGCAACATGGAAGCCTTTCAAGACTTAATTGTGATTGTCTTGTGTTTGGGTTTGTTTGCGGTTATGCTGCTCCAATTGTGGGGGATAGCTATTGCCCTCACGCAGCCACTAGACTATAAACAAGTGACTGCAAAAATACTATTTGTGTTGATTTTAGTCGAGTTATTTCGACTATTAATGGTCTACTTACAAGAACATAGTATTTCCGTAGGAGTAGCGGTTGAGGTAACAATTGTTTCTGTTTTAAGAGAAATAGTAGTTCACGGAGTATTAGAGATTTCTTCCGTTCAGACAGGTGCAATTTGCGGCTTATTGTTTATTCTGGGTGGCTTATTAATAGTCTGTGCTAAAACGCCACACATGGATTGTATAAGTGCTAACACTAAATTGTGTCCTATTGTCTATAAAGGAGGAAGGGAACGACCAAAGGATCTGCAATTTCAGTATTCACGTCAATGTGACAAAAATCAACCTATTGCCTAAATTACCATCAAAAAAAGGAGCAGTGGATTAATAAATTAAAAGATAAAAGGTAAAAGTAGAAATAGTACCTTTTTATTTTTTAATATCCCTGCTCCTTTGTTTGAGGCTACAACTGAAAATCTCTGTGCCAAATCAGATAATTTAAATTTGTTGAATTTTTTCTAAATATTTATTTAATTTATCTTTATCTATCGGTTCAGTTATAATATTATTAATTCCAATTAGTTGACTTAAAACTAAGATTGCTGCTTGGTGGTAACGATCGCCTCCATTTGATGCTGAGTAATACGTTAAAACATAAGTAATAATATTGTTCTCAAAGAAATCAATAGCAGTCTTTAACACACAACCTTCAGTATCAACCCCACAAATAAACACTGTCTGAATATTTCTTTTTTTTAGAAATGTCAGAGTTTCTTCATTGCAAGCAGTATATACAGTTTTATCAAAAACTACTTTAGCAAATGGATTAATATCTTCAACAATTTTTCGCTCTTTTTCAGAAAACATTTGATGCCAATTTAAATATTTTACATAAGGGCTATCAAAGGTATTTATAAATCTGGTAAACACAACATATTCAAATATATTTTGCTTTAATAAAGAATTAATATTTTGGATGACATAACTTGTATTTTGACTTATAAATCCATTTTGAACATCGATAATAAATAGGCAGAAATTCATTTGGTGGTTCGTTATAATATATGGCGCATCTTCATACAGGATTACTATCAGAATTTAAAAATCATAATTCAAAGGGCTTTCAGATAAGACAGTTAAGGCATTTAACAAAAAATTCTTAAAAGAGCCGACTAGTCATTTGGTTATATAACCGACCTTTGCAAGGTACTTCCGACGTATTGAACTATACCCTTTTTGGAAGATGAATTACTCTTTAAGCCTCAGTATAAGTTAATTAGAAATCCCAGAAGAGGTTTAAACAATGGCTACAAATACAGGTAACGGACAGTCTCAAGAACCAATTAGCAACTTGGAGTACGATTTTGTCACCGTGTTGCACAACAAGGCTGAAGCTGTTAAGGCTTATGATACTTACATTAAAGATGCACAAGAAGTCGGTTCCCAGCCTTGTGTAGAGTTGTTCCAAAAATTGCGCCAATCTGATATTGAGCAAGCAAGAGAAATTCGTCACCATCTACAAGAAGTGCTGCAACACGGTAAAATGTAACCCAACTCTGAGAGTGCCCAAATGCAATGACTTGTCTAAGCGGCTTAGTATTCTATGTCATTAGTGATATTATGCTGCTATGGAGAAGTGTTTGATAGTTGAAAGATGTAGTAGCGATCGCCTTTAGTAAGCACTCGATGACGTGCAAAATGTAATCGCTACCAGTAATACAAATACACAATTTTGGGGCACGATAAAAGTATGGTCGAGAGGAGAGTAATACTCCCCTCGACTTTAGTTATGGGAGTCAACTGATTGAGTTACCAATTACAACATAAAAAAAGCAGATGGAACAACCAACTGCTTTCATCAAAAATGTATTACTTTGTTTACCTTGATACCAACTGATTAACTGTAGTAACTCCAGCTAAATCTAAAATTGGCGCAATTAAATCTTCGCGTTTCACTGCCATCATGTGGACGCCTTGACACAATTGCCGCGCTATCCGCACTTGTTCTGCGGCAATTTTCATTCCTTCTTCGAGAGGATCTTTGGCTTTTGCCAATCTATCAATAATATGTTGGGGAATATTTACACCCGGAACGCACTTATTAATAAATTGAGCATTTTTAGCCGATTTCAACAGAAAAATTCCTGCCAAAATTGGTTTTTTATAGCCAGCCGCAATTGTATCCATAAATTTTTCTAAGCATTCAAAATCAGTAATCAACTGACTTTGAAAAAATTGCGCTCCAGCTTCGATTTTACGTTCAAATCGACTTTGCAAACCCGACCAACTCTTACATTGTGGATCTACTGCTGCACCAGGAAATAAATCTAGTGCCCCATCAGTTAGGGGTTTATCGTTGCAATCAACGCCTTGATTCAGCTTGCGAATCACTTGTAAGAGTCGCACAGCTTCTAAGTCAAAAACAGCTTTGCAATCTGGATGATCGCCTGCTTTTACTGGGTCGCCAGTTAGGGCTAAGATATTTTGTATGCCCAAAGCATGAGCGCCCATCAAATCGGCTTGTAAACCAATGCGGTTGCGATCGCGGCAAGCAATTTGACAAATCGGCTCTACACCGTTTTGTAATAAAATTACTGATGCTACTAATGAAGACATCCGCAGCACGGCGCGGCTACCATCGGTAATATTGACGGCATGAACCCTCCCCTTAAGGGTCGCCGCCATTTTAATCATGTGGCTTGGATCTCCACCTTTTGGAGGTGCTACCTCAGCCGTAACTAAAAATTCACCTGCTTGCACGGCTCTACGAAAGGCAGTGGGGCTATGGGTGTGATGCATATCATTAGAAATCTCGATTTATTAAAGAATAAGTCAGAAATCAGAATTCAGATTCTTTCTTGTTAAATGGTATAACAAATCACACCCAAAAGGTAAAACTCATAGAGGCAGAGAGTAGCCTAAAGCGATTTTGACTTGTGATAAAGTTTGATTAGCGATCGCTCTAGCTTTTTCGGCTCCATCCCGCAACACCGACTCCAAATAGCTTTTGTCCTCAGTTACCGCCTGATATTTTTCTTGGATTGGTTTGAGAGCTTCAATAATTGTGTCTGCTAACAAAGGCTTGAATTGTCCCCAACCCATATTTTGGCATTCAACAGCTACATCTTCTTTTGTCTTGCCTGAAAGCAATGTATACAGAGTTAATAAATTATTGCACTCTGGACGCTCTGGATCGTCAAAAGTCAGACCGCGAATCGGATCGGTTTTACAGCGCTTAATTTTGTATTGAATTTGCTCTGGTGAATCTAGCAAATTGATGCGGCTTAAATCCGAAGGATCGGACTTAGACATTTTACGCGTACCGTCTGCCAAACTCATCACCCTTGCACCTTGTTTGGGAATTATGGGATCTGGTAACTTCAGAACTGGCTGTTCTGGTTTTCCAAATTGGTGATTTAATCGAGCTGCAATATCCCGTGTCAATTCCAAGTGTTGCTTTTGGTCTTCACCCACTGGCACTTTATCGGCTTGGTAAAGCAAAATATCAGATGCCATTAGCACTGGGTAATCCAACAAACCAGCACTCACATTTTCTCCCTGCTTGACGGCCTTTTCCTTAAACTGGATCATATCTTGCAGCCAGTTTAGGGGTGTAATACAGTTGAGCAACCAGGTGAGTTCGCTGTGGGCTGAAACGTGGGATTGCACAAAAATGGTGGAGTGATTTAAATCGAGACCACAAGCTAGATACAAAGCAACCAGGGTATAAGTATCAGCTGCCAACTGTGTTGGGTCGTGTGGTACTGTAATTGCGTGCAAATCAGCCACGAAGAGGTAATTTTCGTATTCGCTCTGACCTTCTACCCAGTTGCGAATGGCTCCCAAGTAGTTGCCTAGATGGTAATTGCCGGTTGGTTGAACTCCAGAAAGAACACGTTGCTTGCCCATAAATTCTCAACTTAGTTATCTCAAATCTGCGCTAATTTAAGTGGCGGTCTGGTAATAATTCGCTCTCTTCTCTACAAGAGGCTGCATTAACCCAAACGCGCTTACGCAAAACTCATTTAATTTTGACATTTTCCGCGCCAACTCGCCGTCAGGGAATTAGCAATTTACTCATGACAGCAGATTTGCTCTGAATTTCGGTAGATTGCAAAGCTTCTATCTGGAAGCTTGAAAAGACTAAGACTCAGGTTTAGGCTATTGAATCATTGTGCTTCTAACCAAGCGTGCAAATCAGCCATACTGGTAAAATCTAACAGTGCTTCGCCAAGATTTTCTAATTGTTCTAGGTTGAGAGTTGCAATGCGATCGCCCACATCTTGAGGTAATTCTCCCACACGTCGAGTTAGCAGACGATAAATAAGCGATCTTTCTCCTTGTTCCCGTCCTTCTTCTCGTCCTTCTTCCTTGATTTCTCGGTAAACTCTCGTTTCCTTGAGCGTAATTCCTAGCATTTGTTCAACCTCCTTTTGGCTTAATCCTTCAAACTTGTACACCATTATCGTTGTCACTAAGTCAATTATGGCGCGACTGGCAGTTTCAGGCTGTTCCACAGAAGAACGCTCAAGCAAATATCTGGCTTCTTGCGGTGCAAGTTCATCATCTACTGTAGTCAACACCATCAAAGCAACCCATAAAGGTAACTGACGAATATCTCCCAATTCATCTAAATACACACGATGGACTTGGTTTCCATTCAGTTGAGTTCTGTGGGGATAAATATCACTTTGTTCGACGCTGCGTGATGGATAAATTATTACTGCTTGCCAATCGCTAAATCTGGCACGGTTGCGGTAGAAATATAATGAGGATTCTGCAAAGACTCGTTCATACAACTGTTCATCCTTTTGGAATTGCACCTCGCAGAAATATATAACACCTGGGCTTTCACTTTCTGGTGGCAGAAATACCCCATCTATTTCAAATTTTGGTTCTTTGACAGCTACCGAATCAAATCGATAAGCATCTGCATTTTGGGGTGGATTTGTCAATAGTTCAAATAGTAAACTGGGTGATTGTTGGAATAGTTTGTAAAATATTGAATCTCGGCGCATGAAAGATTTTACTGATTTTTATATTTATAGCTAATAGTTTCTAACAAAACTAAGACTTACGCACAAGCAATAGAAAATCGTTAAAATTCAGAGTTGACTACGGCTTCGGTAGAATGGGTACTATCGAGAATCCCTTTAAGAATTTGAGTCAAAGGTTCTAAATCTTCAGGGATGCGATAAAGTGATAAGTCTTGGGTAATTTGTTGTTGAGTTGGATCGTATTGACTGAACTGCCAAATATCGCCAGTGGTGACGGCTCCGGTAAGGGGAGTGAGTAGCGATGCAATACCTTGTCGCTTTGCTAACCATAGATTCAAAGCAATTAATTCCACTGCAAGTTGAACAGCTCCACGCGTAAGGTCGGCGTTTTTGGCTTCAATCACAATTAGATTGTATTGATTGTTCAAATAGTAATCGAGTTCACCTTTAAGGTATTGTCAAGGGGATATTCGATTTGCATTGGGGTTTTAACGGTTTGTGCCAGTTCTAATAAAATCGGAGCTACTAAAGATTCGCGCCGAGCTGCTTCGCTTGTCAAAGTAATGTAAGGCAAATATGCTTCAATCCGCTGTCGCAATGCGCTAGTATCCCAAAACGAATGGGGTAAAGAAAGTGGCGATCGCTTAAAACTACACCCCAAATCTCCTAAAATGTCTATTGGAGAAAAGCGCATCTCAAAGTAGCTACGAAATGTATAAGAAGCGCTCGGATCTAGAACAAGTGGATTGGAGACTAACATAGGACTGCACCCTCATGGATTGGGTTTGAACTATGGAATTTGGGTTAATTCTACCTTGCATAACGAATGTGTCGAATTCCTCTTGTTTACACGATTAGAAAAAATTTAAGTTTTTCTAAGAGAAACTAGCAGTAACCTTGGAATTGTGAGTTAATTTCTCTACTCCGGGGAGTCTGCTGATGAAAGCTTTACTACTCTGGCCCATAATGCCCAATTCTTTCTGGTCTTACCAGGAAACCCTTGATTTGGCAGGATTACGCGCTACAAATCCACCATTGGGTTTAATTACAATAGCGGCAATGCTACCAAGTGATTGGGAAATTAGATTAGTCGATCGCAATGTCCGTCTAGAGACAGATGAAGATTGGAATTGGTGCGAGTTAGTCATCATCTCTGCAATGATTATCCAGAAAAAAGATTTGTGGGAGTTAATTCAAAAAGGGGTGGCGTTAGGTAAAAAAGTGGCAGTTGGTGGCCCTTTTGCGACATCAGTACCAGAATTCGCCTTGAAAGCAGGAGCTAATTATTTAATTTTGGATGAGGGAGAATGTACTGTCCCCTTATTTTTAGAAGCATTAGCAAGGGGAGAAACTTCTGGAATTTTTCGGGCGACAGAAAAACCCGATGTCACTCAAACACCCATACCGCGTTTTGATTTGTTAGATTTAGATGCTTACTTAGCAATTACGCTGCAATTTTCGCGTGGCTGTCCATTTCAGTGTGAATTTTGCGACATTATTACTTTATTTGGTCGCAAGCCGCGCACCAAAACACCAGAACAAATGCTAGCCGAGATGGAAGTCTTATATCAAATGGGCTGGCGGCGATTGGTATTTATAGTTGATGACAATTTTATTGGCAATAAACGTAATGCTAAGCTTTTATTGCGATCGCTAATTCCTTGGATGCAACAGCGCAGCTATCCATTTATGTTACTCACAGAAGCGTCCTTAAATCTGGCGGAGGACGATGAATTGATTGAGTTGATGGTGCAAGCTGGTTTTAGGATGGTATTTATGGGTATTGAAACCCCAGATGTGGAAAGTCTAGCGGTAGCCAATAAAGAACAAAATACCCGCCAATCACTATCAGAATCTTGTTACAAAATTACACGAGCCGGACTACAAATTATGTCTGGTTTTATTATTGGTTTTGATGGCGAAAAAAAAGCAGCAGGACAACGCATTCAATCATTTGTAGAAGAAACGGGTATTCCCCAAGCGCATCTTGGCTTGCTACAAGCATTACCAAATACAGCTATGTGGAATCGTCTCAAACAAGAAGGACGCCTCAAAGAAGGATCGATGGATTTCATGGGTTCTCAAAAAGGGTTGATGAATTTTGTCCCCACTCGCCCATTAGAAGAAGTTATTAGGGAGTATATTGAAACTTTTTGGAATTTGTATGAGCCGATGCTTTATCTCAAGCGCACTTTTCATCACTTTAACTTGATGCAAGGTAAGCGTCCCAAAGGCAAACGTCCTCTGACTTGGCATGAATTAAAATTATTTCCGATAATTGTTTGGCGACAGGGTATTCTTCGTTCAACTCGTTGGCGTTTTTGGTGGCAATTAGTGGCGATCGCTCTCCAGAAACAGCATTTATTGTATGATTATCTTGTGGCATTAAGCTTTGGCGAACACTTCTTCAGTTTCCGTCATGAAGTAAAGCTAGAACTAGAGACACAACTAGAAATTTTGAAGCAACAGCAGCAAGCACAACAAACAGAAAAAGCAAATTATCAACTGTCACCTGTTAGTTAAATTTGGTAAGTAAAAACAACTTTATGGGCATATATCTGTATGCCCATAACCATATCAATACTACTCAGTTAAGAATTTTGAACTCAGAATTTGGTTTTAGTAAAAGGTTAATTTTTTATTTTATAGATAATAATTAACGAAATTATTTTGGATTTTAACATATCAAATTAATAGAAGTTTAGTAGTGGAAACCGTCAAAACATAGAAGTGATTACCAATTCTTTAGAATTACCCAAATTTCTATAAATTTTGGATAAAATGTTTCTGAATATACAGTAATTAAAACTGTTACGGGTAAAGGAAAAAGAGGTAGAGTCATCAATGGTTTAGAAACCAATACACTTACTAATCGATATAGGACTCATATTTAATTTTTGAACAAAACTCCGTACCCTTTAATCTTCTATAACCCTCTTGCCTTTTGCCTTTTGCCTCTTACCTACCCACATACATAAGATCATAAATAAAACCAGACTACTATATGTCATGAGTATTTGTACAGAAGCTCAAGAGCAAGAATTAGTGAAAGCCATTAACCTGTAATTAAAAAATATGGTGATATCTGTATTGTTTCTGATGCCAAATGGATTGCACATTAAATAGACTTTAGTATTTATAATCAAGAAATAAAAGTTAATATGTTTTGAATCAAACAAAACAACATTAGCGATCGCTTCTTGATTTTCGATAATTCAGGAGTCTGGTTACTAACTCCTGAATTCTGCAAATAAATTACGTTAATCGTATATTAAATTTTAATTAGGAGAATTAAATTGTGCCAATTAAGCGCATTATTGCTGGGTTAAATGAATTTCATGACAACTATTTTGTTGCCCACCGCGAGTTATTCGAGCATTTATCACACGGGCAAAATCCAGAACTATTGTTTATAACTTGCTCAGATTCAAGAATAGATCCATTTTTGATTACACAAAGTCAACCAGGAGATTTGTTTGTTATCCGTAATGTTGGTAATCTCATACCGCCCTATGGAAAGTTGAATAGTGCGGAAGCCGCAGGTATAGAATACGCTGTTGAGGCTTTGGGTATTAAAGATATTGTGATCTGCGGACATTCTCATTGTGGGGCGATGAAAGGGCTACTACAAATAGGTAATCTTGCTCAACAAATGCCTTCAGTTTATGAATGGTTGAAAACTCATGCTGAAGCTACCCGCCGTCTGGTAATGGATAACTATCAAGGTTATCCTCATGAGAAACTGTTAAAAATCACTATCGAGCAAAATGTCCTCACACAGATAGAAAACTTAGAAACTTACCCTGTAATTCGTTCTAAACTTCATAGCAATCAACTTACACTTCATGCTTGGATTTATGAAATTGAAACTGGAGAAGTGTTAGCCTACGATGCACAAGATGGAAAATTTAGAGTTATCAAAAACCGTCTCTTTCCTGTGCCTAATCCTCTAATTGGACTTCAGTCAACTTAAAAAATAATGTTATTTATATTAAAAATCCAATTTGATTAACGAACATATTTGTATAGAAAGGGAATAGAAAAGCAGGAAGTTTGAGGTGTATCTAGCTTTACACAAATCAAATATGAGTCCTACAGACTTAGGAACAGTAAAAAAAGATTTTTAATTAAATATTATCTATTGCATTTTTATTTCAAATTAGTATTATCTCTGTGCTATACCAACCTGTCCTCCTATTAAACCCAAAAATCCCGTTCCAAAGTGCTGAATTTCTAAAAAACTAGCTTGTTCTGGTGAAGTTTTATAAACTCGGAATGTTTTCATAATTCCCAAAGTAGCAGCACTTTCCAGAGGCCCAACAAAGCTTGTATCTTTGTCAAGAAAATAAGGTTGATTAGCCCATTGAGCCATCTGATTTGCATTTAAAAAATAACAGCCTGAATGAGGATTAAGGGCACGTAAAAAGGTAATTTGTGTATTCATAATTGTACCTTTGAGTTGCTGTTGTTCCTGCACATTTTGAAACGGAGCAGTTACCCGTAAAGCTAAATCTCCATCAATGTAAGCTTTGTGAACTAAACCATGAGGGGAAATTTCATAACGATTTGGCTGGAGTAAGTTTGAGTCACCTGCTTGTTGGGTAAACCAGTTTAATTTGACAAAAAACCAAGGATCGTGAACGATTAAATCATCTTCCAGAAAACAATAGTAATCGTATTTACCAAGACAACTTTGCAGAACAGCTTGGCACTCAAACCCTAAAAGCATAGGCTCTACATTGCTAGAATGATGCTTATATAAATGGGATGGTACAGGAAGCTGATTTAAAAGATGATTATCTTGCGTTGTACAAATGACAATATCTAATTCGTGAGATTGGGGTTGATTAGCAGGCAAAGCTAATCGCTGAGCAATGTTAATAATACTTTGAGATTTCCCAAATAATTGGTGCAAGCCAGTAAGGCTTAGGCTTAAGGCTTGCAAACGAGGTTTGGGATCTTTGCGTTGGGAAGCGTGACGACCCTCACCGCTAGGTTTAAAAAAATGGGCAATAGTAAGAAGAATTCGCATTTTTAATGTTATTAGTCATTAGTCACTTGTACTGAGCGGAGCCGAAGTATTAGTCATTAGTCATAGGTCATTGGTCATTTATGAATACTTAATGCCAATGCCCTATATCCTATTCCTAATATTTAATTTCCACCAAATCCTTTAGAAGCTTTAGGACTTTGGCGCTTTTTACTCTCAGCATTTTTAGTACTTAACATCCATTCCAAATGCTCTGGTAAGAGTTTCGCCACATCATAATGTTTGAGAATTGTCGCTCGTGCGTTGACACGAATTGCTTTCATTTCTTGAGGATTATCCAGCGCTTCTTCAACTCGATCCGCAATATTTTTGGGAGAAAAGAAATCTACGAGCAGTCCATTAACACCATCTTGTATGACCTCTAAGACTGGTGCAGTTTTGGAAGCTACTAACACACATCCCACTGACATTGACTCTAACATCGACCAAGACAACACAAAAGGACGGGTTAAATAAATATGAGCAGAAGACGCTTGTAATACCTGAAGATATTCATTGTAAGGTAGGCTATCTGTAAAGTGCAGCCTTGATAAATCTAAAGAGAATTTTTCGAGCATTAATTGTTTATAAGTCTTGCCATCGGGGAGATTTTTACCATAAGCAACTCTATCTTCTCCTACAACTACTACATGGCATTTGGGTCGCCGTTGTTGAAGTAGGGCTACAGCTTCCATAAACTGGGGAAAACCTCTGTAAGGTTCCATTCCTCGCCCTACATAAGTTACTAACTCTTCCACATGGGAAAGGTCGAGATTTATTCTTGGTAAAACTAACTTTGCGTCTGGTATGGGAGCAAAAAATTTGGTGTCAATCCCATCATGACAGACAGTGATTTTATTATGAAATTCTTTAGGAAATTGTTGCCGCTGCCAATGAGTAGGAGAAAGCCCGCGATCGCAGCTGTATAAATCAGTCAAAATCGGCGCATTTTTCACGCGAATTCGGCATACATCATCAGCGTTTAATGGTTCGTTGGGATCGAAATCTGCATCGGAACCATGAGCATGATAAAACCACTCGAAATAACACAACAATTCTGCTTTGGGAAACACATCTTTCATAAACAAAGTCGGCCCCCAACCAGAATGACCATAAACTATATCTGGAACAAAACCTTCAGCTTTTAATTTTTCTGCTATGCGATAAACAGCTTGACCAGTAAGCACAGCATTTTCCAAGTTGCGGACATAGTGGTGCGTTTGGGGAGCAGCTTCACGAGAAGGAGCGTAAATAGCTTTATGAACGCCGAATATTTCTCCTTCACGACGATTTGTGCCATAGACAACTCTGAAGTTCTTATCCCTGCCTAAAAACATGGCAAGGTTGCGAAATTGCGCGGGGAAGTTGGGATGTAAAAATAAAATCTGCATTGCAATAATTTTAATTAGCTTATTGTGAGGTAAAATAAAACAGGAGTCAGGAGTTAGAATTCAGAATTTTTAAGTAGTTTAGAATAATTAGCACGTAACCAAGCTATTTTATTTGTAAAAATTTAAAATTATATATTACCGGATTTTGAAATAAGTCTGGAATATTTTCTTTCAAGAATAATTAATTATGGCGTTATTGATTCATCATTTCTCTAAATCGTTCAATTATTTTGGCTCCGGAATTATGACAATGTTTTTAAGATTATAAGATTATTTGCGAGGAATTTTTTGCAATTCAATATTAGTTAACTAAGTTATTCTTGAATATTCATACTAATTTACGATCGCCAGTCAGATCTTCCATTCTGCGGAAAGCTAAAGCTGCATCTCCCTCATTCCCTATTGAATGCAACTGGGGGCTGCTTTGGTGAGGCGTTGCCGAGAAATGCGAAAATGATTGAAAATTCGTGTAGCGATCGTGAAATTTATTGGCATTGATTTAGGCTGGAAATCCCAACCAAGCGGACTATGCTGCTTAGAATGGATAGATGGACAACTGCAACTACTGGATTTAGACCGCAAAGAAGCCATTGCAGACATCCTGACATGGATTGATGACAGGGTACAACCAGACGAACCAGCCATCATTGGCGTAGATGCACCTACCCTCATACCCAACGACACTGGGAGTCGCCTCCCCGACAAACTCACCCACAAATACTTTGGTAAATATCACGCTGGATGTTACCCAGCTAACAAAAACCTACCCTTTGCCGATCGCACTATCAACTTTGGCTTAGAATTAGAATCTCGCGGCTACGTCCACGCACCCACCATCGAACCGCAAAAACTTGGGCGATATCAAATAGAAGTCTTTCCCCACCCAGCAATTGTTCATCTTTTCAACTTAGAACGCATCCTCAAATACAAAAAAGGACGCCTGGGCGAACGCCGCCTAGAATTAATTAAACTGCAAAATTATCTTCTCAATATTCTCCCCTCTCTTTCTCCTCCTGTGCGTCTTTGCGATTCGTTTTTTTTAGAAATTCCCATCACAGGCGCAGCCCTCAAAGCAATTGAAGATAAACTAGATGCTCTAGTTTGTGCTTATGTTGCTGCATACTGGTGGTATTGGGGAGAACAACGTAATTTAGTACTTGGCGATCGCACTACTGGCTACATTGTTATTCCTCAAAGAATTTTAACTTAAAATGGCGTTGTCGAAAATGGGATTTTATCTCACGTAGGTGGAGAGGAGGCGTGTTAGATTATGAGCTATATATTGCTGCAAACCCAATCTCCAGTCTTTTTTACCGAGGTTTTATGCAAGAAGTTAGTTCTAATTTGAGTTTAAAAGAGCTTTATGAAATTGATGGACATCTCTGGTTAGAAGAAACAATTAAATTATTGAGAGCTAATCATTTTGAAGAATTAGATTTAGAAAATTTAATTGAGGAATTAGAAAATTTGGGTCGAAGAGACAAAGCCAGGGTTGCTAGTTTACTAGAACAAGTTATTAGACATCTTTTATTGCTGCAATGTTGGACAGAAGAATCTCAATATAATTATGGACACTGGAGAGCAGAAATTAGAAGTTTTAGGACTCAGTTAAAACGTAACTTGACTACGAATTTATATCAATTTTTAGAAAAAGAATTACCATCAATTTATGATGATGCTTTAGGGTATGTTATTGAGAAAACTGAAGGCAAATTAGATAACTTACCTCAATCTTGCACTTATACCTTAGAACAACTATTAGATATTAATTATTTACCTGAAATTATGTAGAAAAAAGCGTTGCTAAATTGAAATCAGCAACGCCTAATCTTGAGTATTCAAAAATTATTCAATCGTCTTATTCTGCCCAAGCAATCAACCTTGGCTCATAGGCATTAGCCAAATGTTGATTTTTCGGCAATACGCGCAAAGACAAGCCTTGCAAACCAGAGGTGGTGTAGGTAATATTACCGGTGTAAGTAGTCAATCCTTGCGAATCTTCGCCTTGGTAATCCATCACCACTGTCACAGCGTTGACAATATCACCATTGGCATCGATCGCACCTTGATATAACTCTACCTGCACGTCATCATTGTCCAAAGTTGCCAAGTCAACCTTAGCTTTGACAGCCACAGTTTGGTTAACTTCAATATCCGCAGGTGTGGATACATCAATATCTTTGATTTTGATGTTGAACCAGTGGTCGCTGAGTTTTGCTTTCCAAGCGGCTAGTTCTTTGGCTGGGGCGTATTTATCCACCGTCAGGGTATGATAGCGATCGCTAGCTGGAAAATAAGCTCTTTGTGCGTATTCTCCCACCATCCGCGCTGTATTAAAGAATGGACAATTCAAGCGAATTGCATCCTTCATTTTGGCAACCCACGGCCGCGGTAAGCCATCACTATCCCGATGTTCGTAAAATAGCGGTACGACTTCCTTCTCTAATAAATCGTAGAGGGCGTTTGCTTCTACTTCATCTTGGTAGGCGGGATCGTCGTAATTTTCTCCATGTCCAATTGCCCAACCTGTGCGGACGTAATCAGCTTCATCCCACCAACCATCTAGTACGCTTAAATTAGGCAATCCATTCATTGAGGCTTTCATGCCACTGGTACCAGACGCTTCCCGCGGACGACGCGGTGTGTTTAACCAGATATCACAACCTGCTACCATCAACCGCGAAATGTGAATGTCGTAATTAGGAACAAACACTACTTGCTTTTCTAAATGCTGTTCGCGGATAAAGTGATTGATGTCGCGGATGAGTTCTTTTCCGGGAATATCTTTGGGATGCGCTTTACCGGCAATTACAAATTGCACCTTTCGGTCTTTGTTGGCTAACAAAATCCGCTTGATGCGTTCTACATCGCGCATCCACAAAGTAGCGCGTTTGTAGGTGGCAAAGCGACGAGCAAAGCCAATGGTGAAAGCGTAGGGATCTAAAACTTCTTGGGCTTGGACAATTTCTGAGGGTGAAGCGCCGCGATCGCGTAAATGCTTAACCAAATGCTCCCGCACAAACAATATCATGTCTAGGCGGCAGCGTTCGTGATTGCGCCACAATTCTTCATCGGGTATGGCGTCCATCCTATCCCACAGCGGGCTATCCACTGGTGCTGATGACCAAGAAGGCCCCAGGTAGCGATCGTATAACTCTTGAGTTGATTTGGCAACACAACTCCGAGCATGGACACCGTTGGTAATGGCGGCGATGGGCACTTCTTCCACTGGCACTTTCTTCCACAAGCCTTGGAACATTTGCCGGGACACTACGCCGTGCAGTTGTGCCACGCCGTTGGAAAATGTTGCCATTTTCAACGCCAATACTGCCATACTGAAAGGCGCAGATAAATCGCCAGTATTTTCCCGCCCCAGTCCTAAGAATTGTTCTTTGGGCAAGCCAAAGATTTCTGCATAGTACCCCAGGTAGTACAAAACTTTGTCGGGAGAAAATAAGTCAATGCCTGCTGGTACTGGCGTGTGAGTAGTAAAGATATTACTGGAAGCCACCACCTGTTTAGCTTCGGCATAACTCAATCCTTCTTCCTGAATCAGCAAGCGGATGCGTTCTAGGGCGGAGAAGGCGGCGTGACCTTCGTTCATGTGGTAGGCGGTAACCTTCAGCCCCAAGGCTTTGAGCATTTGCACGCCACCGATCCCCAGCATGATTTCCTGGTGGATACGCATGTCGATGTCGCCACCATAGAGTTGGTCTGTGATGTCGTGGTCGTAGGGATTATTGGGTTCAATGTTGGTGTCTAGCAAATATAAAGGCACCATTCCCACTTGTACGCGCCAAACTCTGGCGTAGACCTTGCGCCCTGGATAGTCTACTGCAATTCGCAGTTCTGAACCATCAGGATTGCGCTCTAGGTGCAAGGGCATATTGTAAAAATCGTTGATGGGGTAGCGTTCTTGCTGCCAACCATCAGCATTGAGATACTGGGCAAAGTAGCCTTGCTGGTAAAGCAAACCTACACCTACAAGGGGTAGACCCAAGTCACTGGCAGATTTGAGGTGATCCCCCGCCAGAACGCCCAAGCCTCCAGAATACACGGGCAAGCAATCAACAAGTCCAAATTCCGCCGAAAAATAGGCGTAGCATTCTTTTGGTTTATTTTCCCGTTGTTTCTGATACCAGGTGCGCTCTTGCAAATAATCTTCTAACTGACGGTTAGCTCGATCCATTTGCGCGAGGAAGCCTTCATCTTCGACAACTTCCAAAAGCCGCGCTTGAGAAATAGTACCCAGCATCAACACCGGGTTATGACGGCTCGACTCCCACAGGTCAGAATCTAAGCGACGAAATAAATCTTTAGTCTCAACGTTCCAATCCCAGTGCAAGTTATATGCCAGCCGCCGCAGCGGTTCGAGTCGCGGCGGTAGTGAGGGGGAGACATTGAATGTGCGAATTGGCTGCATAGGTTGGCAAAACTCCAAGTTTAGCTATGGTTATTGTTTACTTTCTTTACCAATGTTGCCAATTCTCTATAGCCTAGTTTGTGAAAAAGCCATGACTTTGTTAAGCATTGAGAATTTTTCTTAACCTCGTTGCTAGAGTTTACACCAAGGTATTTTTTATTCTATGCGTTACTTTTAGCCATGTACTTGGTATATGAAAATTTAACCATTTACTGGTATGTATCATTTAATAGAATTTAGTTTTGAACGAATTATTTATATTTATTTTATTATTCGTTTTGGGGATCGATTATTTTTGCCTGACAAGGAAGAAAATATTATCACCTCGATTGTAACTATAAGAAAAAATTAACTATTTTTTAATAAAATTATCCCGATCTAGAATCATGATAATGAATTAGGTTGGGTTAACCTAAATTTATGCGATCGCCCGACATTGTTTCACCTACCCAGAAGTTGTTGCTAACCAAAACTCTCGCAAGGAGTTAGGCAGAAAAAGCGATTGCAGACTACTTAGTATCAAAGATTTATGGTACAAAAGTCAAACAATTCAATAACTGTCATTCTTATGCACCTAGCGAAGGCTGATCCTTAGTATTTTTTGACATTGTGAGAGCTATGGCTGCTGCATAGGCAATCTCCGCTGCCACTTGATAAGCATGTTTAATACTCGATGAAGCGTCCTTGGTTTTAGGAGCAGGGGAAACTTTTTTGCGCCGTGATTCTTGCTTTACATCGCCTGCAACAATCGATCGCTGCAATAATATCCAAGCATCTAGATCTTCGGAATCATAATCACTTTGAATTAGCGATCGGATTTCGTCTTCAGCTACAATACTCAAATAACCGGTAGCTAGAGCTTCTTCTACAAGTTCTTTAATTAAAGCCATAATAATATAGACCAAGTGTGTGAGTTAAAACCGATACCTCAATTTCTCCAATTGCATTTTGCCTTGTCAACTTTTCCCTGAAACTCGCATACGTTTTAGCTTCCATAAAATTTATAACAACCAAACCCAAGCACGCATCACCCGCTCGGCTCACCCATTTGGGTGATTTACAAATTTTGAGATATAAGTAACAGGGAAGAAGCTAATTTTTAGCTTTTTATTTTTGCCAAAAAGAGGGTGTGATTTAGTATAGTAGATATCATTTTAAATTTAACAAAAGCTAAAATTTTTTTTAGAATTAAGTGGCGGTATAAATATCATTAGTCATTAGTCATTAGTCATTAGTCATTGGTCGCTTGTACTGAGCGAAATCGTTGGCGCAGGCTTGAGCGTACCTCTGCGGGGAAGCAAGGCTGGGCGTAGCGTCTCGTAGAGAAGTCGTTGGCGCAGCCTCTCGCTCCAGAAGTATTAGTCATTATTTACCCTCTGCCCCTCTATCTCTGTTACCTGTGCCCCGTGTCCCCACTTGTTATTTAGCTCGTAAAAAAGTTAGCTGATTTTCAGAATTTTTATCAGTAAATAGTCTGAAAAATCGCTGATTTCAGAAAGATTGCGCCACTAAAAATAAAATGTGTTATCGTTAAAAACAATTGTAATTAAAAGCCATTCATCTAATTGATAAAGATGAATTGCTTAGTCTGTAAATCATCCGTGTGCAACATGATTGGAGCAGCATACTCTAGAAATTCGTTGCAAGAAAGCCGTCATAGCAGTCGGGGAAGCGCTTACTTGTTTGCACCGATGGTTAACTTCAATGTGATGGCCGATGTGGGAGATAATCCACCTTAAATTGGATTTTATTTGGGCAGAATTACCCATGAAAATCCAACAATAATTACATATTCTGCTAGGCGTAAATTATCTTTGAGCTTTGAAATAGTCTAGTTAAATGTATTTTTGTTGCCAATTAGCTTGTAGGACTGAGTTGTTTTAACACACGAAAACAGCCTGAGAATAAATAACTTCAGGTAAACAACTCTATGCGGATTTGTGTAACAAGCTTTTAAAATTTTTTGCCCAATAACCAAAGTATCCTATCTCAACCAGAAAATATTCCCATCAGACAATTTAATAGTCTGAACTTTGACTCTGCAATGCGTCGATGTTGTTTTGTTAATTCGGTTTCTGGAAAAATCAGCAAAACTTTAGCGCGAGCTTACTGGTGCAAAGGTTTCTAGCGATGGAAGCAATTGTGCATATCAGCTGAATAATCATACCGCATTAAAGTTAAAAAAATGCTTGCATTCAAGCCAGACTTTGGTTGTTCCAAATTTGGAAACCCATATAAAAATTCTGGGGAAGGCAGTAATACCGTTAATTTAAATTAGGTATTACGACATACTAATACCAATAGTATGGGTACGAGATTAGGATACAGCCCAAAAAAGCTTCAAAACCTCAACAAGAATTGATTGAAGAGATTTGTAACCATGCGTAAAGACCAATATTTCTCAAAATTTCAACGCGCCCAAGAACTTTTAGTAACTACAGTGTTAGGAGATCTTCCAACACTCATTCTCGGCCCAAAGTTGCGAAATTTAGTATATCGTACTATTTTTGCCAAAATAGGCAGCCCCGTTTATATCCAAAATGGTGTCGAATTTAAGAGTACTTCTTGTATTGAAATTGGCAGTGGAGTATATATTTTTAAAGGTGTGCGGTTGGACGCTAGCGGACACAAAAATAATAGAATTCATCTAGGAAATAGAGTCGCTATTGAACGTTACGTTGATATTGGGTGCTTGGAAAATACGTATATACATATTGATGAAGACACCTTCATTGGCCCCAACGTGTGTATTGAAGGGCCAGGAGACATTAAAATTGGCAAACACTGTATGATTGCTGGCCACTCAGGGATATATGCTAATAATCATAACTTTGCCGATCCAATGCAACCGATGAAATCCCAAGGCGTGACTCGCAACGGAATTGCGATCGAGGATGACTGTTGGCTAGGGCATGGAGTAACAGTATTAGATGGCGTTACCATCGGTCAAGGCAGTGTAATTGGTGCGGGAGCAGTTGTCAATAAAGATATTCCTCCTTTCTCGGTTGCTGTAGGCGTACCCGCACGAGTAATCAAAAATCGGATTGGCCAGGAACTAGCAAAAGTTCAGGGAAAATCAGGGTGTTGACTGATGACTGAGAACTGGATATGGTAAGTGTTTTCTCTAGACTCTACTTTTTGGGAAACTTATGTTGTTAGTAAACGTCTCAAGAATAGCCAGTCTCTGAGTTATTTTTTAGGGACATCTAGCAAGTCAGACACGCACCATTTTCAATAAACTTGGGTATTGGGAGTGCTGGGTTAGGAGTTAGTGTTATTTTCTTAGTCCTTCATCTTCCCAATCCCTAGTCCCCAATCCCAAGAATCTCGTCTCAAAAAGGGACGAGATGTGGGTAATATAAAGTAGCTACTTTTTCTGCATGGCAGATACTGAAAGAAAAGCTCTCTTTGTTATACCCGTTGGAGATGTTTGTATGGTGACTTTAAAAATCGTTGTTTATATTGTTGTTGCCTTCTTTGTAGCTATCTTCGTGTTCGGATTTTTGTCGAACGACCCAGCTCGTAACCCCGGCCGTCGGGACTTGGAGTAAAAGAGCGATAAATTATCCACAACTTTGGAAGGCGGAAAATACTCAACGCCACGGAAACTTACTAGGTTAAAGTTAGTAAGTTTCCTGCTCCAAGTAGCAGAAGGCGACAGTCGAAAGGCAAAATGTATATTCATGCTTTTGTTCGCCATTTGGCTGTTTGTTAGCTCGGTTTTGCTCAAATATGCTTCATCCAGTTCTGCCGCCCGATCCGCCTCCTATTCTCGAACCTTTACAAATTGCCAATCCTGTCTCATCTGTTAGCAATACCAAATCTGCTTCAGGTGTCAAGACTGGGATACGCTTCAAGATAGACAAATCCAAGCATGACAAGAATTTAGCTCATTTGCCGATCGCAGGTGACACGAAAAGTTATCCGCGATCGCCAACTTCGTTCTACTCAACTGCTAATAAACTGCTAGTTGCCGAAACTCCATCTCCACCCAATCCACCACAAACTTTTCCACCAGAGTTTTCTTCTGGTAACGCCTCCCAAAGTGCGGCACTTCTGGGGCAATCTCTAGAAGTTGGTTATCCCACGCAGCAAGTTCAAATTTTTAATCTTGCTGAAAATGAAGATGCAAAGGCAGACAGACGCGGGGACGGGGAGAGCCAGGGACACAAACAGGGTAAGCCTGAAGCATCTGGAGAACTTCAACAGCGATCGCCAAATCCCGACTCCAGCAATCAAGAAAAACAATTTTCATTAGACTCTTCCCTTTTGGCGTCTCCCACTTCCGGCGTCCCCGCGTCTTTGCATCCTCCCCTCCCCGCCTCCCCCCCTCCTGTTTCTGCATCAAATTCTCAATCAGTACAAAATTTAATTCAATTCAAGTCTCGCAACCCAACAAACAAACTTTCTGCACCCTTCACTGTAGAATTTTATTCCCAATCGCCAACACCAACGCCCGCGCCACAAGTAGACACTACAAATCAGCCACAAGCGCCAGCTACTACGCCGCCAGCCGCACCGAGAATTGTGGAAGTGACTTCAGATCGGCAGGAGTATGACGAACAACGGCGGATTATTACGGCTGTTGGTAATGTGGTTGTTCGATTTGATGGAGCGGTAGTAGATGCCGATCGCCTACAAGTCAATTTGGATAACTTGATTGCAGCCGGAGAAGGTAATGTAATTCTCACACGAGGCGATCAAATACTGCGGGGACAACGTTTTACCTATAATTTTGTTCAAGATAGCGGGGAAATGCTAAATGGTAGTGGGGAAATTTACGTACCCTCAGCCAGTACAGATTTTGCTTTCTCATCCACAAACATAACTGCTGGTGGAGTACCACAACGTTTGCCGAGCGATAGCATTAGAGCTAATCAGCCGCTTTCAGGTGTCAGCAGTCCTGGAGGAATCGATATTACAGTTGGTGGCGGTCAGACAGAAGCTAGCAATCTCCCGCCCCCGAAAGCTGGAGGTGCAGTCAAACGCCTGAGGTTTGAAGCCCAACAGATTGATTTTTACCCTCAAGGCTGGCAAGCAAGCGATGTCCGCATCACCAATGACCCTTTTTCCCCCCCAGAATTAGAGTTACGTGCGGATAAAGTCACTTCCACGCGGGAATCACCCTTGGTAGACCGCATCCAGACACGCGGACAGCGTTTGGTATTAGATCAAACGATTTCCTTACCAATTCCCGTAAGTGAACGGACGATTGACCGTCGAGAGCGCGATGTTACACCCTTTATTGTTTCTCCCGGCTACGACAAAGAAGACCGGGGTGGTTTCTATGTTGAGCGTGGCTTTCAAGTCATCGATACAGACCAGACGCGCTGGACAATTACGCCTCAGTTATTTGTACAAAGGGCTATAGAAGGAACAGGTAATTTAAGCGGAATATTTGGCGTCAGAACCAGGATAAATTCTGTTTTGAGTCCACGAACTGTAATTCAAGGTACTGGAGAGTTAACCAGTTTTGACTTCGACAACCTAGAAGACAGCTTCCGGGCGAATTTGGCATTGCGCCAAACTTTAGGCGATCGCCTTCCTCATCTGTTGAATTTGCAATATAATTACCGCGAGCGTCTCTACAATGGCACCCTTGGTTTTCAAGACGTTCAGAGTAGTTTTGGCGGTCTGGTTACCTCTCCTGTGATTCCTCTAGGCAAAAGTGGCGTCAATCTTAGCTATCAAGCAAGTGCCCAGTATATCGATGCCAACACCGACCGCTTAGACTTACTAGACCCGGTGCGGGAAAACAATCGCATCTCACTAGGTCGCCTCCAAGCTAGTGCTGACCTCAGTACTGGGTTCCGACTGTGGCAGGGAAAACCATTACCACCGACATCCAGTGAGGGATTACGATACACAGCTACCCCTGTAGTTCCTTACTTGCTAGCGATCGCTGGCGTCACGGGCACCACCAGTTATTACAGCAATGGAGATAACCAAAGCACCGTAACTGGTAGAGTTGGCTTACTAGGGCAAATTGGTAATTTTTCTCGACCCCTTTTCGACTACACTGCCTTTAATATTATTTATTCTCAAGGTTTAAATAACGGATTATCGCCTTTTTTATTCGATCGCTTCGTTGATAACAAAGTATTGAGTGCTGGGATTACACAGCAAATTTATGGGCCTCTGCGCTTAGGCTTTCAAACATCAATTAACTTAGATACAGGTAAAGAAACTAGCACCGACTACATTGTGGAATATAGCCGCCGCACCTATGGCATTACCTTGCGTTACAATCCGGTACTGGAGCTAGGTGCTGTAAGCATCCGAATTAGTGATTTTAACTGGAATGGTGGCACCGATCCATTTTCTGAAATTAAGCCAGTAGTCGGCGGCGTGCAACAAAATTATTGATCTTGGGCAAACAGGGTATGGGGCAAGCAGGAGGTGTGGGAGGTGTGGGAGGATGGCGAAGAAATCTTTCCCCCCTCTCTCCCCACACTCCCCACACTCCCCACACTTCCCCATCTCCCCTCTCTCCCCACCTCCCCACCTCCCCATCCCCTATTCCTACGATTGGGGATTCAAAGGCAAAATTACTGTAAATGTAGTACCGACATCAACTTGACTTGTATACCTAATTTGACCTTTGTGAGCATCAACGCATCTTTTAACGATAACTAACCCCAATCCAGTGCCTTGAATTGATTGGGCATTTGAGGCTCGGTAGAATGATTCAAAAAGTCGGGCTTGGTCTGCTTCAGGAATACCAATGCCTCGATCTTGAATATAAAAAATTGCTACTTTATCCGTAGGATCGCATATTAAATCGAAATGAATATTGTCACCTCTGGGAGAATATTTGACTGCGTTTGATAGTAGATTTACAAATATGTAATGTAAAAGCCGTTCATCCATCACAGCGTTGGTATTCTCACTGTGACAAGTAAAAATAATTTGACTTACACTATTTATAACAGTAGAAAAATCTTCAATTAATTCTCTACAGAATTGTTCTAAGTTCATTGGAGCGGGATTGCATATGAGTTTTCCTGCCTCCGCATGACCCATAAATAGCACCTCTTCCATGAGTTGATTCATGGATTGCACAGCTCCTTGAATGCGGTTTAAATAGGTGCGTCTTTTAACATCTGTCAAATGCGAACCTTGAAGTTCTATGAGTTCTACTGCCGTTTGAATAACTGTTAAGGGATTACGGAATTCATGAGATACAGTCGAGATAAATAAAGACTTAAGACGGTTGAGTTCTTGCTCCTTTTGTAATGCTTGTTCTAGCAATTGTGCTTGACGCCGTTCGCTAAGATCCCAAAAAACAACTACTACACCATTTATCTGGTCGGGATGCCGCCTTAGTGGTGAAGCACTATCGCCAATGGGAACTCTTTTCCCATCCCTAGTAATTAGAGATGTGAATTCTCCCAAATAAACAACCTGTTGTTCTCGCAGTACTCTTGTGACTGGGTTTTCTATAGTAGTTTCTGTGACTTCATCGACAATATGAAAAATATTTGACACTTCATTGCCTAAAGCATCTTCTTGCTGCCATCCAGTTATCGCCTCAGCTGCGGGATTCATGAATGTCACCATTCCTTGCTCGTTGGTAGCAATTACAGCATCACTCATGGAGTTTAAAAGAGTTGCTAACCGATCTCGATTCTCGCGCAATTCGCGTTCTAACTGGTGTTTTAATAAACCGATTTCAATAGCTATTCTTAAATCTTTTGTCGTAAATGGTTTAACAATGTATCCAAAAGGTTGAGTAACTTTTGCTCTCTCTAGAGTATTTTCGTCGCCATATGCAGTGAGAAAAATCACGGGAACATCTAGCTGTTCGCGAATCCGAGAGGCAGTCGCAATACCGTCCATTTCTCCTTTGAGGATAATATCCATTAATACTAGTTCTGGTTGAGTTTCCCACGCCTTAGCAATGGCAACTTTTCCGGAGGAAGCTGTACCTGTGACGGTGTATCCTAGTTGGCTAAGTTGGCTAGCAATAGTTCTAGCCACTATCACTTCATCTTCAACGACTAAAATCCTAGCTTGAGGCATTTGATATTTACTAATCCAAAGTTAACTGTGTGAATTGGATTTTGAATACTGTTCCACGATCGCGTTCTAGAGTAATCTCACCTTCGAGTTGTTCTGTAACTAAGTCATACACTAAAGAGAGGCCCAAAGAACCAGTATTTCTCCAATCTAAATTATCTGGTAAACCAATACCGTTGTCTTGGATAGTCATCTCGATAATATTATTAAGATTTCGTAAAGTAATATGAATTGTACCTGCTTGTTGGTTGGGAAAAGCGTGCTTGAGGGCATTGGAGATTAATTCGTTAATCACCAGCCCGCAAGCAATGGCTTGGTCAATATTTAAGCTAACTGAATCTATCTCAGTTTCTAAGGCAATTGTACCGGGAACTATTTGATAAGAAATTAACAGGCTGGTTGCCAAATGATGGATATATTCACCAACATCAATTTGTCCAATGTTAGCGGAAATATATAAATTTTTGTGAATTAGAGATATTGACTCGATACGGTTCTGGCTTTCTCTGAGAACTTTAATGACTTCTGGGTCTTTAATTGTGTGAGACTGGAGTTGCAATAAGCTAGAGACAATCTGCAAATTGTTTTTAACTCGATGATGTACTTCTTTTAAGAGAACTTCTTTTTCAGCCAAGGCGCTTCTGAGCTTTCTTTCAACTTTTTGTCTTTGAACAAGTTCAGTTTGAGCTTGCTCAAAAATGCTAGATTGTTGAATGGCGATCGCCAACTGTACTGTAACTCCATCGAGCAAATCTAATTGATTTTCTTCCCACTCCCGAAAGCGAGAACATTGGTGAGCGATTAGTAAACCCCAAATGCGCGAACCAGGATTTTGAGAGTTTACTTCTAGTAAAATAGGTACGACTAAATTTGCTTTGACATCAAACCGTTCTAATAGCTCAATATGACACTCAGTTAATCCAGCTTGATAAATATTAGCGATCGCTCGTTTGCGTCCTTGATAATACTCTATCCCTGCACCTTCTTGAAAACAAGTATCATGAATCTCTACGCCTAAAGAAACCGTCCATCCAGGCTCTACGGATTCTGCCATAATTGTGCCGATCATCTCAGAGTCAAACTGATAAACTACTACTCGTTCAACCTTTAGCAAATTTCGCACTTCTTCAACTGTTGCATTGAGAATATCTTGCAGATTCAAAGATTGACGAATTCTTTGAGCGACAGTCCTCATCAATTGCTCTCGTTCGGCTTGAGCAATAATCGCAAGTTCAGTTTGCTTGCGTTCTGTGATATCTTGCCCAATACCGATAATTTGGCCATTTGGAAGTTTAACATTAGTCCAAGACGTATCTAGTAAACGGCCATCCCGCATTTGAATTTTAAAGTCACCCCAGTTGCGTTGGGCAGACTGAATAAAATTAATCACATACTGACGATATTCGGGATTAGGATATAAGACTTCTAGAACATCAGAATTTTGAAAATCTTGGAATTTCCTACCTAGAACACTTTCCCACTCTTGGTTCACCCACTGGAGTTTACCATTAGGATTAATGAGTGCGATCATCAACGGTATATTTTCAAAAATTAACCGCAAAAATTCATTTTTTTCCTGAAGTTTAGTTTCAATTTTTTTGCGATCGCTGATATCATAAAATACTGTTAAAATTGCTGCTTCGTTATTAAAATTTAAATATTGTAGTGAAGCGATCGCCCAAAAATAAGTACCATCTACTCTTTTTAATTCAAGTTCATAATTCCGAATACAACCATCTTGTTTTAACGCTTCTGACAGTATTTTGAAATCTGCTAAATTATGGTATAATTCTAATAAATATTTGCGGTTCACTAAATCTATTTGAGAAAATTTAAAAGCTCTAATTAACTCAGGATTAGCATATAAAATTAAACCATCAGATACACGTGAAATAATTAATGGCACGGGAATAGCTTCAGCAATGGCTCTAAATCTCGCTTCACTTTCTTGAAAGCTTATTTGTATTTGTTTCTCTGTAATATCTTTTCTGTTAACTAACTGAGCTTTATGATTGGCATAGCCTATTGGATGGGAATTTTCGTCAAATACCCACATGGGATTAGGATTTGGAGAAAAAATAAGATTAAAGCTTTTTTGGATATCATCAATAATTTTTTGCCGATGTAACTCTAAATGGATGATTATTTGTTGAGCCAAATTTTGTAAAGCTATTTGCTCCTTGGGATTCAAGTTTCGTACAGCAAAATCAATCACACAAAGAGTACCTAATGCAAAGCCATCAGAGGTAATTAGAGGAATTCCTGCATAGAAGCGAAAACCATTATTTGATGTTACAAAAGGGTTTGTGGCAAACCGTTCATCCTCCAAAGTGTCGGGAATAATTAATATTTGACTTTCCCTGATTGTATAATTACCAAAGGAAATGTTTCGAGCCACTTCCGAAGTAGTTATTCCAATTTTTGATTTGAACCACTCGCGTTCTGCATCTACTAAAGTAATCAAAGCAATTGGTGTTTCACAAAAGTTAGCAGCTAGTTGAGCTAGTCCATCAAAAACTTTTTCTGGAGGTGTATCTAAAATTTGATACTGATTAAGTACTTCTAATCGTTGACTTTCGTTTTCAGGAAATAGCATTAATTTTTAGCGATAAAACCATTTTTGATACTTAATATTGATATACTTGAATTGTAAAAAAATCCCAATTACGGAATTATTGCTTTTATAAAATACTTATTTTATTCTTTTGAATTAGTTAAAATTTCTTTTTTAATTAACTAAATTTTTTTAAAAATTATAATTTATCCTCTATAGTCTTTCTGACATATTCTACTTGATTTTAAATAAGTATTTTTAATTAAGTTAACAACTTTTATAAAAAACAAACAATCTTCATCAGTACTTAATACGTACTACAAAGTTATTTATATTACAATTAAATGCTTATTGTCAGGGTATTAACCCTGTAAAAAAGTAAAAGTAAAAGCATATATTTGCCACCAAACATTTAGCAACGAAATCGAGCCGCTCCAGATGCAAAGAAATCAGAAAATCTGTGTACCCTTTGTATTGGAGCGGTTCGTTTTATCTTGGGCGTCCAAATGTAGTGATATATAAAACAGCTTCATCAGCAGGAATACCCAAAACTTCATTTACTTGGTTATCAAAGAATCCACCGATGCCACTAACGCCTATATTTAGGTGCATTGCAGCTAAATTCAGGCGTTGTCCTAAATGGCCAGCATCCATATGTAAATAACGGTAAACGCGATCGCCATACTGAGCGATGGCAGCCTTAAGATCGGCTGTATGAAATAGCACCGCTGCCGCATCTCGTCCTAATTCTTGCCCCAAGCAGAGAAAATGTAACTCTCGGCGGAAATTTTTAAACCGAATTTGGCGTAATTCTTGAGCTTTGGGCGCGTAATAATAACAACCCGCTTCCAGCCCTTTGACTCCACAAACAGCAATAAATGTTTCTATTAAATTCAAGTCAAAATAGTCTGGAGAAATATCTAAACCTTGATCGATGTAACTTTGCGGCTGATAGGTGAAATCAAGTAAACTTTTTAGTTCGTCAAAAGTTAAATCATCACCATTGTAAGCGCGGGTAGAACGCCGCTGATACATAGTCATTTCCAGTTCTGAAAGTTGTTCTCCCCACTGTATAGGCGTAGTGGTGGTGGGAATTTTCAAACAGAAAGGAAAATTGTATTTATCCTCCAAAGATTTTTTTTGTTTGATAGCTGGTAGATTGAGCTTGCCAGTTACACCGGGTTGAATTTGGGTGTGTTTGTGGAAGTATGTCAGCAGTTCGCCATCGGGAATTTGCGGATAACTCGTTTCAGTTGCAGAAGGTAAAGCAGTGCATCCCAAAGGCAGATTTTGATTAATATCTAACAAATCTGCCAGAGGTAGAATGGCGATCGCACCTTCATGTTGTGAATCAATATAAAGCAAATCATTTATTGATTCATCCACAAAACCGCCGATTAAATGGGGGCGATAATCGGTAATCGCACCAGCTAACTCGATATTGCCCAGAAGGTGACCCGTATCCAGAAAAATCCGACGGTAAGCCCGGTCTTCATAGCGCCAAGCAGAACGATAAAAAACCGCCGTCACAATAATTGCCAATTGCGTAGTTTCTAGGGAAGGGTGCCAGAAACAAGCTGCTTGTAGAGTTTGCCAAACATTGCTTTCCCAATAATGCATCAGCGAATGAGTCCGGCACTGGTAATTATACAGACCTGGAGGTAATAACGGCGTACCGCGGGAAACTAAATACACCTCCGCAGGATACAACCCGCCAGCACTCGGAGCCGCACGTAAATAAACCGCGCTTCCCATAGAAGGCATTTTCGCCGTTAGTCCATAGCTGCGAAACAGCAACCGCGAGAGCCTTTGCCACCATTGAGCATCTAGATTATTAGCAAATGCCTCTGGCTTTTCTTGGATATAAGGTTTGAGATCGTAAGTAGAGCCAATTTTGTATTCCTTGAAAGGTACTGGCTGCTTAGCCCAGTCTATCCTTTGAGTTTTCAAAGCCAGAGTCTCTGGGTCGTATTTAGTCCGTTCGTGATAATGCTGAGCAATTGATTGGTGTAATTCTGGCATAGTACTTTCAATATCCTTAGGGCATCCTTATTCTTAGATCTTGGCATTCATCAGTCTCATTATTTCGTGTCAATTAGTACAATCCTCAGACTCACAAAGTGGTATTTGGTAACTGAATTCGGGAAGTGCTGACTGCTGGCTGACGAGTTAGGAGTTAGGAATTAGAAGTTAAGAATTATTCTCCCCCTGCCTCCCCTGCCTCCCCTGCCTCCCCTGCCTCCCCTGCCTCCCCTTTCGCAGTACGATATAAACGCAAAGATATCTCTCCACAGATGGATGTGCAATGATGCCTGTACGTCAGACTTTATCAAAACCCGATATCCAGCTTTCTTATTTAGAGTGGAACCAGGGTCAAGAACCTTTACTGTTGTTGCACGGTTTAGGCGATCATGCTCTTGTGTGGTCTAATTTGGCAGATTACTTGGCGGCAGATTACCACATAGTCGCACCAGATATGCGCGGACATGGCGAAAGTAGTAAGCCAGAGAATGATTATAGCTTTGAGAGTGCGATCGCAGATCTTGAAGCACTCATGGATCGTCTCGGATGGACTTTTGCCCATATTGTTAGTCACTCTTGGACAGGCAAATTAGCTGCCATTTGGGCAAGACAAAACCCAAAGCGTTTGCGAAGCATAATTTTAATCGATCCAATTTTTATTTGGAAAATGCCCAGCTTCTTCAGGCTAACTTTTCCAATGTTGTATCGCTTCTTGCCTTTTCTTAAAAGTATGGGCCCCTTTGCCAGTCACGAAGAAGCCGAACAGCAAGCACGGCAACTAAAGCAATATCAAGGATGGAGTTCTCTACAACAGCAAGTTTTCCAAGCCGGAATTGAGCAAAAACCCGATGGTAGTTGGGGGAGCAAATTTACTATTCCCGCCCGCGATGGAATTTTTGCAGCAGTAATGCAAGTGCCTGGTTTTACAATTCCCCTTGATACCCCTGCCCTCTTCATCCAACCAGAACAAGGGCTGAACCGCCAAAATTGGCAAATCCAACCCTACAAAACCTATCTGAAAAACTTACGCATTTCCCAAGTTCCCGGCAATCATTGGCCATTTTTGACACAACCAGAGCCATTTAACCAAACCGTAGCAGCATTCTTAGCAGAACACAGATCGAAAATCTCATGATTATTTAAACGGGATTATCTCATAACAACAGAAGAATTAAGATGAGCGATGTCTATGGGTATGGGGAAAGGGAAAGGGGAAAAGGGAAAAGGGAAAGGGGAAAGATTAAATTTATTCCTTTTCCCTTTAACCTTTAACCTTTCCCCCTGCCCCACCTCCCCTGCTCCCCCTGCCTCCCCCACTCCCTACCCTCAGTCATGAGCCTTTGTATCAATCCCGTTTGTCCTAAACCAAATCACCCAAATAATCATCAAAACCGTTTTTGTCAAAGTTGTGGTTCTCATCTGGAATTGCTAGGGCGTTATCGGGTGAATTCTCTGTTAAGTGACAAAACAGGTTTTAGTAAAGTTTATGAGGCATACGAGCAAAATACCGCCAAAATCCTTAAAATACTCAAAGAAGATTTATCAAGCAACCCCCAAGCAGTAGAACTATTTCAGCATGAGTTCACTGTCCTTTTGAAACTGAATCATCCTGGCATTCCCAAGAAAGATAGTTACTTCCAATATCAAACTCGAAACGGTTTGGTTTTGCATTGCATCGCAATGGAAAAAATCGACGGTTGCAACTTAGAAGAATGGTTCCAACAGCACAATCAACCTGTTTCCCAAGAACAAGCGATCGCCTGGTTAAAACAGTTAACAGAAATTTTAGATTTAGTCCATAGCAAACAATACCTGCATAGAGATATTAAGCCATCCAACATCATGATTAAACCCGATGGGCAATTAGTAATCATTGATTTTGGTACTGCCAATGAAATTGTCAAAAACTCCCCAGACGAAAGCCCTAAAATGACGGCGCTGATGTCATCTGGTTACAGCGCTCCAGAGCAAATGAATGGTGAAGCACTGCCACAATCAGATTTCTTTGCTTTAGGACGCACCTTTGTATTTTTGCTAACAGGAAAACATCCCTTAGATATGTATGATGTCCAGCACAATTTGTTGCACTGGAAAAATCATGCGATCGCTATCTCACCCTTATTATTAAATTTAATTGATTGGCTCATAGCGCCAGATATACAAAAACGTCCCGTTAATGCACAGGAAATTTTGCAAACTTTAGAAGAAATTGAAACAAAACTAATAAAAAATAATACTTCAGATACCGAATTTGTAAATAAGGTTGAAACCGACGAAACGCTACCAATTACTGGAAATTTTTCCAATGCAAATAACAATTTAGAAAAATTACCCCTACTGCGGATTTTCGCAGCGCTGCTAGTAGTTTTAGGATTACTTAGTATAGTATTAATAGCAACGCAGACATCAAAAAGTTCTTTGATACCAAATTACGGGCAATTTGCCGAAAAAAAAGGCAATATTGATTATTTTCCCTATCAAGAAGGTAGAGATAGTCAGGGAAGAATCGCCAAATTTAACATAGCTGTTTTATCACAACAATATAAATGGGTTGTAGGCAGCAATTTTCAAATTCAACATAACGACCAAACTATTAGCCTTAACCTTTTAAAGTTGAACTTAGAACAAGAAGGAATACAGAATATAATGGAAGAACCTACTGAAATTATTTCTGTCGGTACAACTTCTTGCAAAGGGAATATAGAATTTCAACAACGCGTAGCTTTAGAACGTTCCTTACAAATACAACTTTTAGTAAAAAAAATATTTATTAATCAGCCCAGCATCAAAGGCTATCGCTTATTAAACTTGGGTCAATTTAAACGGAGTGATTGTCAAACACATCAGGATTTAACTACATATCAAAGAAGTATTATAATTATTGGCGTTAAAAAAGAATCAACGAGCGTAATTGTAGATGAAGCTTTACGAAATAGGTTAGAAAAAAAGCCTTTTGCTGATTTTAAATTAGAAGATTATTCTTTGGGTTCATTGGATAAATTTAAGACGATACCAACTAATTTATAATGCAATACGCTTGGTGCTAAAGATAATTGTAGTGGCGTGACAAGACTAAAATGTTGCAATAAATTTTATTGTAGGATGGGTGTCCTCACCCGTCCGGGCGGGCTTTCCGACCCACCCCACAACAGCTAAATTTTATGCACTATTTTAGCCTTGTCACGCTACTACGCTATTAATAATTTAAGCTCCCATCCCAGAATACCGCTTCAAACCCGCACGCCAAAGCAAGCGATTCGCACCCAAAAATATTAATATCCAACCCACCATTGAGAAAAATCCTCGCCATACATCGGCAGGTAGGCCTACCAAAATACTTGCAGGAAAATCAACCAAATAGGGAAAAGGTGTAAACATAACTATTTTCCGCACAGGTTCTGGAAAAACTTCTAAAGGTGCTATCAAACCAGATAAAAATAGATAAAACAACAACCAAAAATTTTCTAAAGCACTAGCCCGTTCTGTCCAAAAAGCCAACATAGCAAAGGTGTACTGAATTATAAAACGCAAAGTAAAAGCCAGCATCACGGCCAATATAAATAGCAAAAATTGGCTTAAACTTGGTAACCAAAAAGCTTGAGGATAAAGAATAAAAAATAATCCCATTAATAAAAAAGCAAAGCTCAAACGGGCAAATCTTTCAGAAATATGCCCCGCAAGATGATGCCATACTGGATCGATTGGTTGTAGCAATCTGGGCGAAAGCTTGCCTTCTACCACCTCTCTTTCAAAATCCCAAATTACCCAAGCCACGGTAAATTGCCTGACAAGAAAAACGGTAATGAAGTAACGTGCAAAATCTACAGGTGATAGTCCAAATTGCCCACCCTGGGCTGCTTGTATCCAGATACCCATGAGGATAATCGGCAAAGTTCCAGCCAAAACCCATAAAAGTAGTTCTGCTCGATATTCAACCATATAGGCATAGTATACAGAGAGAAAAGTTAAGGCTTTTCTGATTATCCGCTTCATCTATTTACTTCCCAAAACAAAGATTATTCGCAATTCACAATTCAGAACTCAGCACTCCTAACTCCTAACTCCTAACTCACTCCACCACCCCGGCCTGAAAAACTTGCCCAATCACCTGTTCTACAGGCGGTTCAGTAACTGTTAAATCAATTACCTCTAAATCGACCAAAATCTTAGATACAGTGCGAGTGAGCGCCTCTCGTGGCACCAGAAAACGCACTGTTCGCCCTTCTAGGAGTTGCACATCACCATAGGTCATGAGTTTTTGTATTGTTAGAGGTTGGGCTAACTCGATATCGACTTCGCGGTAAGGAGCGAAACGTTCTAACAGTCCATCTAAGCTACCGTCATACATTAGGCTTCCTTGATGAATCAATAGCACCCGTTGACACAAGGCTGTAATATCAGCCATGTAATGGCTCGTTAACAGCACTGTAGCTTGATAAATTTGATTGTATTCGCGCAAGAAGTCGCGCACCGCCGCTTGAGCATTGACATCTAGTCCCAGGGTTGGTTCATCTAGAAACAATACCTGGGGACGGTGCAAAAGTGCTGCTAATAGTTCTGCCTTCATCCGCTCGCCTAAAGACAACTTACGCACTGGTTGAGTAAGTTTGCCTTCCAAGGAAAGCATTTCTGTTAATTCTCCTACCCGCCGCTGGAACTCTTTATCGGAGATGTTGTACACAGCAGCATTAATTTTCAAAGAATCTAGGGCTGGTAAATCCCAGATTAACTGCTGCTTTTGCCCCATTACCAAAGTAATTTTTTGCAAAAATGCTTCTTGGCGACGAAAGGGGACTTGTCCAGCAACTCTGACTGTACCACTTGAAGGATGAATCAGCCCCGTGAGCATTTTGAGTGTAGTGGTTTTACCAGCACCATTTGGCCCCAAAAACCCCACTACTTCACCAGGAGCAATTTCAAAGGAAACATCGCGAACTGCTTGAATTGTGCGGTAGGTACGGCGAAAAAAGTGGCTGATTGTGCCTTTAATACCCGGATTTTTTATCGCCACAGGATAAGATTTGCTTAGCTTTTCAACAACGATAATTGACATATTTTTTATATTAGAACCACAGATCGGCAATTACAGTAGTTTTGAGATATTTAACCATAGATTGATACGGAAAATGGGAATGGGTAGAGACAAGGGTTAACCCTTGTCTGTACGGAGTAGGGAGTGGTGTAGTTCAATTATTTGAAAAGCTTTGTAAAAATTGAGAACCACAAAATACTTTTGTTGTCAACCTCTTCGCAATTGATCGTTTGTAATTTAAATGCACGAGCATAGTTGAGGATATAGGCTGCTTGTAAAATCCCTTTAGTAAAAGGCTTTCAAGCCTATTGGCTATTGCCTGTTTGTTCCCTGCTATAAATGCAGATGAAGCTCAAAAATAGATGAACACAGATAATTTATCTGTGTTTGTCTAGTTCCAAATAATCAAATGCAAATTTAGTAATCAGAAGTTCCCATATTGGGAGTTATTGACTCTAAAAGCATCAATTTTACCGTAAACGTCCCGATCGCAGCGTACTAATAATTAGCCACAAACCCAATAAACTAGCGGCTGCAAACAAAGCGCTGCTTAAAAAAGATAGCTGCGCCGTCTGCGCTCTGGTAGTAATAATTGCTGCTCCCATAATTAAGGAACCCACCAAAATGCTAAAAGATAATCGGTTAGCAGCATCGTCCATAGTCCGCCGCACGCCATCTAAGCCTCGCAGCGATAAATTCCACTGTAGGGTTTCGGAGGTAACTCGGTCTAATAACAGTTCAATTTGTCGGGGAGATTGCAAAGACAGACTTTTGAGATCTAAGGCTGTTCTTAGGAGCGATCGCACTGGATTATCCCCTAATAACTGCCGACGAAACAAGTCTGTGATTAATGGTTTGACTTCATCAAAAAAATTAAGCTCTGGGTTGAATGTCCGCGCTACACCCTCTAAATTCGCCAGGGTTTTGGCATACAATCCCATATTGCTAGGTAACCTAATTTTATTGTTGCGGGCAACTTGTAAAACTTCATAAATTATCTGACTGAAGTTTATTTCCGTTAGGCTGACGTTGTGATACTTTCGCAGCATCCGGTCATAATCATTTTCTAACCGCGATAAAATTACTGGTTGAGCAGAATCTGAAAGCTGCAAAGTTAACTGAGCGCACCGCCCAGCATCCAAATCAACGATCGCCAACAACATTTCTGTTAATATCTGCTGTGTGCGGGGATCGAGTCGTCCCACCATCCCACAGTCTAAAAGCGCAACCCGTCCATCTTTGAGATAAAACAAGTTACCTGGATGGGGATCGGCATGAAAAAATCCATCTATATATAGTTGCTGAAAAAATACCCGAAATAATAAAGTAGTTATTTCTTTACGCTCTACGGCAGGGTCTTTGCCATTGTTGCTGCTGTTCAAATCTGCCGCGAGGAACGGCACCCCGTCCAGCCATTCCATCACCAGCAATTTTTCTGTGGTCAAATCCCAATAAATTTCCGCAACCACTATTTGTTTGGGATCGTACCAGCGACTATTGGATAAGTTACGTCGCAGTTGGTCAGTAAAAGTTGCTTCTCGTGTAAAATCTAACTCAGCTTCCAAGGCTTTGGTAAATTCTTCGGCGATGGATTTGATTTCGTAGGTTTGCCCAAAATCAGTACGCGCCACTAAATCGGCAATACCTTGAATTAAAGCAATATCTTGGCCAATGGTAAGATCGATCCCCGGACGCTGCACTTTAAGAGCAACTTCTCGACCGTCTACTAATGTAGCTCTGTGCGTCTGGGCAATAGATCCCGCTGCTACTGGAACGGGATTGATTGTACTGAAAGTTTCTGCCAATGGGCGTTTTAGCTCTTTACGAATGACTATTTCCACCTCCGACCAGGGAACTGGCGGTACCTCATCTTGGAGGGTTGACAGTTCTTCTATGTAAGATGCGCTAAGTAAATCTGGACGGGTGGAGAGTAGCTGACCGAGTTTGACATAGACTGGCCCTAAATCTACCAGAATATTTTTTAAAACCGCAGGTGTAGGTAGCTGGGGTTCATCAGCTTTGCCACCAGTCAGCAACCTTCGCATATAGTCCCAGCCATTGCGAAGGAAAACTTCAATAATTTCTCGTTGACGGGGAACAGTTTGAGTTAGAAACATTTTGGGATGTGGGGAGTGTGGAAAGATGAGGGAGCAGGGGAGGCAGGGGAGGCAAGGGAAAGCAGGGGAAAAGGTCAAAGGGAAAAGGGAAAAGGAATAAATTTAATCTTTCTCGTTTTCCCCGGTTGGTGAGCTTGTCGAACCATACCCCTTTCCCTTTCCCCATGCCCTGTTTGCCCAATGCCCAATTCCCAATGCTCCTTTTTCAACATTCAAGTTATAATGAGAAAATAGACTTTTTAGCCTCTGCCAAGGGTTTTAACTTTTACAGCAGGTCGGTGAATCGGGAATCGCTCTGGAGAATTTTCAGGATCTGCTTAATTTCCTGGGTACGTTCTTTTTTAACAACAAGGGTGACGTTGCGATCGCGCACAATCACCACATCGTCTAAACCAATAGTAACAACTACATCCTCTGGATTTGAAGCATAAATAATTGCCCCCTCGGTATCTAGTCCTACATGGGTAGCAAGCTCTACATTGGGAGTCTCTTCTGTTTTCAGTAAGCGTTCGATCGCATTCCAATCTCCTAAATCGTCCCAACCAAAGTCAACTGGTAAAACGTATGCTAGACTTGTCTTTTCCATGAGTGCATAGTCTATACTCTTCTTAGGTAACTGGGGATAGACATTAGGCCCCTGTTGTTGTAATGGTTCGATGATTTCTGGAGCATGGGTGTGTAGTTCCTTGAGAACAACTCCTGCCCGGAAGACGAACATGCCACTATTCCAGCTAAAACGTCCCGTAGATAAAAAAGTTTCTGCTATTTCACGGTTGGGCTTTTCAGTAAAGCGGTTGACGTGATAAGCTGGCAACTCATTAAAGCTACCTATTTTTTCACCTTGTTCAATGTAACCGTAACCGGTTGATGGAAAAGTAGGCTTGATCCCCAGTGTGACGATGGCTTCTGTGGTCGTCGCCAGTTGCACAGCTGCACTTAGCGTGCGTGCAAACGCCTCTTGGTCGGCAATCCAGTGGTCAGCGGGGAAAAAGCCAATCACAGCGTCTTCACCATAACGTTGTTTGATTTCTAAACTTGTCCAAGCAACGGCGGCAGCGGTGTCTCTTCCTTCTGACTCAATTAGTAAGTTCCTAGATGGTAGATCGGGTAATTGTTGTCTAACCCCTTCGGCTATCTGACTAGAAGTGATTACCCACAAGGAATCCCACCCGCCAGCGAGTTTTAACAACCGATCGGCGGTTGCTTGTAATAAGCTTCTAGAGCTACCATCAAGACTTAAAAATTGTTTGGGTCGGTCTCGCCGACTTAAAGGCCAAAAACGTTCGCCTTTACCACCAGCAAGGATTACAGGGAACAATAAAGTATTCATGTTGTCATACACGTCTACTGAAGAACATTACAAGTTTACAGTGAGGTTTTCCACTGGCAATATTTGTAGCTTGCATTAACATACTTTTAGGGAGTGGTTCAGTGGGGAGATAATCGTGATAAAACAAGTCGAATGGTCGGAAAATCAGGTCACATCTGGGCAAGTAGTATTTGAAGATGAAGTGCGATCGCCGGAACTCGAACATCCGGAAAATCAAGCAACACTTCCATCAGTAGCAGACCCCCAAGAAGAGGTCGAACTCAAAGCGCCAGCAAATACCAACCGTAGCGTTGTCGAATCGGTGGGTGCAATTCCCAATCAGCTTTATGAGAGATTGGGCTTGACCATGCCTCGATGGCTGTTATGGTTCATGACGATTGTTATCGGCATCATATTATCAGGGCTGCTGGTGTCAACGTTAGCGTTATGGACTCCTTTATGGAGCAATTTAGATCGAACAGATGATGATTTAGGAACCGGTACTAAGGACGAGCAAAAAATCCCGCTACCGGGCGAGCTATGGAGCAAAATTTCTCAGTACAAGCTTTCACGACCGATGAACATCCTAATTATGGGGATTGAACCAGTCAAGGGTACTGTTGACGGTTCGCCAGAAAGCTTTGCTGGTAAAAGCGACTCTATGCTGCTAGTACGCCTCAACCCTAATGAAAAATCTGTACGGGTACTTTCCATCCCCAGAGATACGATGATTGCGATCCCAGAAAAGGGAGAAAAGGGTTTAACTAAAGTATCTGATGCCAATGCCCAAGGCGGGCCAGTTTTGGCTGCACGGGTAGTTAGCCGTACTTTAAACAATGCCCCAATCGATCGCTATATTCGCATTTCTACCAGCGGTTTACGCCAGTTAGTCGATCAATTAGGCGGAGTTGAAGTCTTTGTTCCCCAATCAATGGAATATAAGGACTCCAGTAGCCAGCTGTCGATTAATTTGGTTAGTGGTTGGCAAACCCTCAACGGCGAACAAGCAGAACAATTTGCCCGGTTCCGCGAACCCGGTTTGGGAGATCTGCCAAGGGTGCAGCGTCAGCAAGCACTCATCGCAGCACTGCTGCAACGCCTCAATAGCCCCACTCTCTTACCCAGGTTGCCTCAATTAACTCGCCTAATGCGAAAATACTTTGACACCAACCTGAAAATGGAAGAAATGATGGCGTTGGTCAATTTCGGTCTGAACTTAGATCGAGATAACTTCCAAATGACCGTTTTGCCTGGTACCTTTAGCCGCTTTAGCAAAGACCCTGATAGCTATTGGCTGAACATGACCGGACAACAAAGCCTGCTGAATGATTATGTTGGGGTAAATGTACCTGGTCTTAAGCCAGATACCCGTCGGGTTCCTAACCTCAAAATTGCTATTCAAAATGCTTCCAATCAACCTCAGTTAACTGAAAAAGTTATTGCTTATCTTAAACAGAAAGGCTTTACTAATATTTACAAAGTTCCTGATTGGCCAGATACCCAACGTCAAACTCAGATTGTTGTCCAAAAAGGCAACCGACAAGTTGGGGCTGATTTGCAACAAATCTTAGGTTTGGGTCAAATCGAGGTAGCGGCTATTGGTGATTTAGAATCTGACCTGACAATTCGTATTGGGAAAGATTGGAAATAGTCATTAGACCTCTTGCATAAATCAAAAAGAAGAACCCCACCCCGCCAAAGCTACGCTTTGTCTCCCCTCCCCTTGCTAAGGGGAGGGGTTGGGGGTGGGGTTTTGCAAGAGGTCTATTGGGCATTGCATTAGTCATTGAACAAATGATAAACCGCAAGTTATGAGCGTCGGCTTCCGGCGCTCATCGCTTTGTAAGATATAACTAATGACTAATAATTAAAGTTATGAAAAAGATTTTATTCCGCTTTTTGGGTTTGATTGTAATTTTGATACTAGCATTTATGTGGATAGTACTTAATCCCAAACCTGCTTTTGCTCAACTAAACACAATCAACTACAACAGTACAAATTTGGAAAATCGCGACTTTTCCCATACTGATTTGGCGGGTGTAACTTTTGTCGCTGCAGAAATGCGAGGGGCAAATTTTCAAGGCGCGAATTTAACCAACGCAATTCTGACTAAAGGAGTTTTATTAAAAGCAAATCTGGAAGGTGCGAACCTAACTGGCGCTTTAGTCGATCGCGTCACTATGGATGGTGCTAATCTGAAAAATGCCATTTTTACAGAAGCAACTTTAACCCGCAGCCGCTTTTATGATGCTGATGTCACTGGCGCTGATTTTAGCGATGCTTTAATTGACCGCTATCAAGTGTCGCTATTGTGTGAAAGAGCCGATGGCGTAAATCCAGTTACAGGTGTGTCAACGCGAGATAGTTTGGGTTGTAATTAGATAATCTGAGCGTTGAGATGTAAAACAGAGATATTTAACTCAAAAAATGGAAAATCAACCTTCTTTATTAGGTTATATATTATTAATTACTAATCTGCTTTTATTTTGGTATTTTCTCAGAGGTAAAAATTTCAAAATTGATGAGCAAACGCCAAATAAACTTAACTTTACTATTCAACCAAAGTGGTTTCTATTTATTGGGTTATTTATTGCACAAATAGGGATAATTTGCTTATATACTATTTTTACGATTATACCAGTCACACAACTAAGTTGTGAACGCGTACCACAAAATTTGCAAGCTTCCAGTATTGAACAAAAATCATCAACAATTATATGTCAGTTGAGAGAGTTTGATTTTTTTAGTAATCAAAAAAGCCAAAAAGAAATTTCTGGATTAATTGGAACTCGTTTAGAAAAACAAACTAAAACTGATAAGGAAGGAAAAGTATTCTATACATATCCAGTTGAGTTATTAACTAATACAGAAAGTATTCCATTTAGACGAATTAGTTACAGCGATTATTCTTTAGAAGAAGCAAAGTTAATCATATTAAAAATTAAGAATTTCTTGGCAGAGCCTTTAGAAAAAAGTTTAGTAGTTACGCAAGATGATACCGCAGGCGTTTATGCTGCAATTGGCGGAACCCTATTTTTCTTTTTAGTAGGTTTACTCATCATAGCAGCAGGTTCATTTATTAACTGTAATTTTGATAAAGAATCAAATAGTTTAACTATCAGCCGCTATCGATGGTTTGGGAAATTGGGTAAAGCGGTTTTTTTGTACTCGTTGAATGAAATTGTTGATATTAAAGTTGAAAAGTCTGATTCTAGCGAAGGTGGCTTTGTTTATCGAGTTACCTTAATGTTGGCATCTAGTGAAACCGTACCTTTGACTGGGTGCTATAGTTCTGGGTTTGAAGAGAAACAAGAAATAGTTAAGATGATAAAAAGTTTTCTCGCTGCAAATTAGTAGGTGTCTATAGCTCAAAAGGAATTAGTGCGATCGCATTCCAAATTATCCTAAACTATATTGACTACAAACGAACATAGCAACATGTCCCCTGACTAAAATTTGATATAATTTTTCGCTATTCAAATCCATGTAGAGACGTTGCATTGCAACGTCTCTACAAACATTTTGTCAGTACATGATGTGTCCGACATTAATTATCAGTGGGAATTTTAATTAAAAACTCTGTTCCTTCTCCGAGTTTGGACAAACATTTAATTTCACCATGATGTTTTTCAACCACAATTTGATAGCTAATAGACAATCCTAAGCCTGTACCTTTACCTGGTTCTTTTGTGGTGAAAAAGGGATCGAAAATGTGCGATCGCACTTCCTCTGGCATACCCAAACCATTATCAGCTATTCTAATTAAAACTTGCTTATTAACTATTTGGGTACTAATCCAAATAGTCAAGGGAATCCTGAGACGTTTTTCTCTTGAATTTAAATATTTTTGCTGGATAGTTTTAAATTTTTCTTCTAATGCATCAACACTGTTACTCAGGAGATTCATGAATACCTGATTTAATTGTGCGGGATAGCATTCGAGTAAAGGTAACGTACTATATTCTTTAATAACCTCAATAGCTGGGCGATCGCTATTACTTTTCAACCGATGCCCTAAAATCAGTAAAGTACTATTTAATCCTTCATGAACATCTATTGCTCTCAATTCCGCTTCGTCTGTACGAGAGAAATTCCGCAGTGATAGCACAATCTCATGAATGCGCTCTGCTCCTATCTGCATAGAATCAACTGTTTTGGGTAAATCTTCAATAATAAAGTCCAAATCAGTCTTTTCAAATTTTTTTTGCACATCTGGAAGTTGACGATAAAATTTTACAGCATCCAGTATTTCTTGAGTATATTCTTTTAAATGTATAAGATTGCCAAAAATAAAACTAATCGGGTTATTAATTTCATGAGCAACTCCAGCCAGAAGTTGTCCTAAACCAGCCATTTTTTCACCCTGAATTAATCGGCTTTGAGTTTGTTTTAGTTCTTGCAGGGCTTGAGTAAGTTCTGAAGTTTGACGTTTAGTTTGTTCGAGCAATTCTGCTTGCTGAATCGCAATTCCTAACTGCACTCCCACTTGAGCCAGAAGATTAATTTCCTCTTCTTTCCAATAACGCGGTTGGGAATTTTGATAAGCAACTAACAAACCCCATAGTTTTTCACCTTGACGAATGGGAACGAAAGTTTCGTTGCGTGGAAGTTCATTATCATCATCTGTATCTTCAAAATTTTCTAGAATCAATGGTTGAGTTTGTACCACAGGTTTCCAACCATCTTTAAAAGAATCTGCTACAAATTTACCGCTCCAATCTGAGTTAAAGCGGTAAATTGCGACTCGCTCGACTTCGAGTAGCTCTCGCACAGCTTGAGTAGTGGTTCTAAAAATAGTTTGAATATCAAGCGATTGACGTATTTTATCAATAGTTGCAGCTAATAATTCTTGTCGTTCCATTGCTTTTTCCCGTTCGGTAGCTTCTGCTAACTGGACAGCTTGCATTTGAACTTGTTTGATATAGGAATCTTGTTTTAATGCTACTCCTAATTGTTCGGCGATTTGAGTTGCAAATTCAATTTCTGATGGTTGCCATTGACGAGGAGCGTTACATTGGTGAATACACAGTAAGCCCCAAAGCTCGCCTTTTTTCAAAAGTGGAGCGACCATATTAGCACGTACTTGAAATGCTGCTAGAATTTGCACATAACAGCTTTGAAAACTTCCTTGATAAATATCAGCGATCGCATTTACTCGACCTTGGGCGTAAAGCGGTGCAAAATGTTCGCTAAAGCAGTGATCGTAAACTTGTTCTCCGATTGCTGAAGTCCAACCATCAGCCACATCTTCATAAACAAATTCTCCTTCCCAATCATTTTGAGGATTAAAACGGAACACCCCTACTCGGTCGGCTTTGAGTAGTTGCCGCATTTCTGTAACAGAAGTTTGAAAAATAGTATCTAAATCTAAAGATTCTCGAATTCTAGCAATAACACTAGTTAATATCTTTTGTTGTTCTGCTTGATATCGAGCTTCATGTAAAAGTTTATTATGTTGTAAAGCAACCCCCAAATTTTCTGCAATTTGGCTAACAAATTCAATTTCCGAAGGTTGCCAAGTTCGAGGATTACTGCATTGATGGACGCAAAATAACCCCCATAATTCACCTTGCTTTAATAAGGGAACCACAAGATTAGCCCGCACTTGAAATTTTCCCAGAATTACTGCATGACATTCACTTAATCCCGCGTCGTAAATATCTGCTACTGCTTGCACCCGACCTTGTTGATAATTAATAGCAAACTGTTCTCCAAAACAATGGTCGTATACTTTGGCTGCGATTACTGAGTCCCATCCAGTGACAACATCTTCCGAAATAAATTCTCCTTCCCAGTCTTTTTGAGGGTCGAAACGAAAAACTGCCACTCGGTCTGTTTGTAACATCTGCCGGACTTCCGTGACAGAAGTTTGAAAAATCGTATCTAAATCCAGCGACTTGCGAATGCGAGTAATTACGCTGGTTAATGTTTTTTGTTGTTCTGCTTGATACTGGGCTTGTGCTAACAATTCGTGATGTCGCAGTATGACACCAATTTGTGTGCCAATTTTACTTAAAGATTCGATTTCATAGGATTGCCATTCTCTAGTTGAGGCATTTTGGTAAGCAGCAATAATTCCCCAAAGTTTATCTCCTTGCAGAATTGGCGCACTTACAAAGGCTTTTACTTGAAATTGCTCTAACAGAGTAACATGGCAATCTGTTAATCCAGCTTGATAAATATCGTTAACTGTAAATGTCTCATTTTTAAGGTAGCGTCCTCCTTGAGTTTGTTGTAAATAAGTATCAGCGATCGCTCCTTGAATTCCAACTAAGGGAGTCCACCCTTCGGCAAATGATTCAGCTACAAAGCTACCACTCCAATCGGCATGGAAGCAAAAAATTGCAACTCGATCGGCTTGCAGTAGTTTGCGTATTTCTTCACTTGTTGTTTTAAAGATGGTGTCAATATCGAGAGGCGAACGAATTGTATCAACAAGCTGAGCGATTACTTGGTCGCGCTGGGCTGCTTGAGCTAATTTTGCAGCTTGTAATTGGACTTCATGAAGATGCTTTACTTGTTGGATGGCAACTGTTAAATGGTCAGCAATTTGGCGAATAAATTCAATTTCTGATTCTTTCCAATTACGAGCCTCGCTACACTGATGAATACAAATTAATCCCCATAGTTTATTCTCTCGCAATAGAGGAACAACAAGGTTGGCACGGATTTGAAATTGACCTAAAATTTTTATATGGCAATCACTCAGTCCCGCTTCATAAATGTCAGAAACTGCTTGCACTTTTCCCTGTTGATAACTAGCAGCAAATTCTTCTCCAAAGCAGCGATCGTGGACTTTGACTGCCATTGCTGAAGTCCAACCAACTGCAACATCTTCAGAAATAAATTCTCCTTCCCAGTTTTTTTCAGGATCGAATTGGAAGACTCCAACTCGGTCAGCATTGAGCAACTGGCGCACTTCTGTAACTGTAGTTTGAAAAATCGTCTTTAACTCAAGAGACTCCCGAATTCTTACAATCACACTCGCCAGAGCCTTTTGTTTCTCTAGTTGTTCTTGAAGTTGACTGCTTGACAATATAAGTTGATTTTCCGCGAAAGTTGAATTGAGTTCCATTGCTATTGATTTTAGGGATGTTTTACAAAAATTTATGATGTCAAACTTTGTCAGGTTGAAGAGTGTCAAGCTTCTGAGTATGACAAACTTCTTTTTGAAGTATCCAATTCTTGTAAAGAAGATGGTTATTGTTATAGTTCCCCTTTCTTGACTTATCTTCACAAGTCGTTAACAATTAGTCATTGGTCACTTGTCCTGAGTGACTTGTACTGAGCGTACCCCTGCCGGGAAGCAAGCTACGCGTAGCGTCTCGTAGAGAAGTCGAAGTAAGTCGTTGGCGCAGCCTCTTGCTCCAGAAGTATTAGTCATTAGTCATCGATCTTTTGTAAATACAAATGACAAAGTGCAAAGTCTATTAGTACTTTGTTCGCTAATTCGATCGAATGCCTGAGTATAAGATAAGTTGGTATAAAACTTTAACGTTTTTAAACATACATAAAAATATGTATACAGGCAGTAGTTGGCACTTGCCTAATGAAATATTGTTGTGGTTTTGTGGGGATCGCTTTGCCACTCCTTCTAGTACGTCTCCAAGGGAAAAGGCGATGTCTGACAACAAGCCGCTTTGTGTCTACGCACTTGGCTAATATACCGTTAGACTAATGACTGACTTATTAAAATCAGCCTGACAGACCATAAAATTTAGGTTAAATGTTTTCAGGTATGGACTTTGCAAGAGTATTCAGGTATTTTTCGTGACACAACAAGACCAAAAACCCTCTCGTTCTTTTGCTGGAATTGCTGGCATTGTTGCCATTGCTACATTAATTAGTAAAATCTTTGGCTTAATTCGGCAGCAAGCCATCGCTGCTGCTTTTGGTGTTGGTGCGGCTGCTACTGCCTATAGTTACGCTTATATTATTCCTGGCTTTCTATTGATATTACTAGGTGGTGTGAATGGGCCATTACACAGTGCGATCGTCAGTGTTTTAGCCAAGCGCAGACAACAAGAAGCCGCACCCCTAGTGGAAACAGTGACAACACTGGTGGGTGGATTGCTGTTAGTGCTGACATTCGCTCAAATTTTCTTGGCAGATGAAATTGTTGATTTAGTCGGTCACGGTTTAGATCCTACAACCAGAGCGATCGCGATCGAACAAATCCAAATCATGGCCCCGATGGCTTTATTTTCTGGATTAATTGGTATTGGCTTCGGTACTCTCAATGCTGCTAATCAATATTGGTTACTCTCCATTAGTCCTCTGTTATCCAGCATCACAGTTGTCATCGGCATTGCTTTCATGACTATGCAACTGGGTAAGGACATAATCAAGCCAGAATACGCTTTCATCGGTGGTATGGTGTTAGCTTGGGGAACCTTGGCAGGGGCAATTCTCCAGTGGTTAGTACAGCTAGTTGTCCAGTGGCGGTTAGGACTAGGTACATTGCGGCTGCGGTTTGATTTTAAAACCCCAGCAGTCCAAGAAGTAATTAAAATCATGACTCCGGCAACAATTTCTTCAGGGATGATGCCAATTAACTTTGCGACTGTGCTTTACTTCGCGAGTCCTATCCCTGGTGCTGCTGCGGGTTTCAACTATGCTAATTTGCTGGTGCAAACTCCCTTAGGAATTATTTCTAATATCATTTTGTTGCCGTTATTACCCATATTTGCCAAGCTTGCAGCTCCAGAACATTGGGACGACTTAAAATTACGTATTCGTCAGGGACTGTTACTTAGTGCTGTCACCATGTTACCTTTGGGAGCGTTGATGGTGGCGCTATCTGTACCCATTGTCCAGGTGGTTTACGAACGCGGTGCTTTTAAGGGGGATGCGACGCAGTTAGTTTCCGAGTTGCTAGTTGTTTACGGCATTGGGATGTTTGTTTATTTAGGGCGTGATGTTTTGGTGCGGGTGTTCTATGCTTTGGGCGATGGACAGACACCCTTTCGCATCAGTACTTTTAATATTTTTCTTAATGCTGCACTCGATTGGATTTTGGTCGGGCCTTTTGGCGCACCTGGTTTAGTATTAGCAACAGTGGGTGTCAATTGCAGTTCTTTATTGATGCTGTTGTGGCTGCTCGATCGCAAAATTAATGGTTTACCTTGGCGTGAGTGGAGTGTGCCAATTCTCGGTTTAACAGCCGGAAGTGTGGTAGCTGGAGCAGCCAGTTATGGAACTTTAATTGCTTCTGGGCAAGTTTTAGGTAAAACAGGTTTAGTGGTTTTACTGTTGCAGCTGTGTATATCTAGCTGCGTGGGAATCGCTGTGTTTGCGGCGATCGCTGCATGGATGAAAATACCAGAGGTGAATACTTTTGTGGTTCGTCTGCGTCAGCGCTTTGGGAAAAAAAAGAGAGCTTACGCACAGGTAACCGAAGCAACCGCAGAGGACGCAGAGGACGGGGAGGAATAACAACTCAAATTAAATTTTAAGTTAGCGATTATATCACCCTACTGGGTGAAAAACAATTCAACCACCAAGGTGAACCGAGTGTGGGAGGTTACATTTTGTAAAAAAAGAGATTCTGGTAATAGAGAACATTGATATTACCTAACTCTAGTAAGAAGAATCTTATGAAACTGACAAAATTAACTGCCTCTTTCCTCGCTGCTGCTTCCATAATTCTTTCAGGTGGTATTGCTTCTGCCCAAACAGCGGGTACTAACGGTACTAACGGTAACTATATTGGTGCTGGTATTGCGGCTGGTGCAACCAGTGGCGGACAAGGAAACGATGGCGCACAACTTGGTGGAAACGTTCAAGGACGTTACGCTATTCCCAATGCACCTGTTTCACTGCGGGGTTCTGTGTTGTACGGTGGTGATTCTGCTGCCATTATGCCCATAGTTACTTATGATGCACCCATCGCCAAAAACACTAACGTTTACTTCGGTGGTGGTTATTCTTTCATAACTGACGAAGGTCAAAACAGCCCATTAGGCAATCGCAATGCACCTGTAGTCACCCTTGGTGTTGAATCAGAAGTTGCTAACAATGTCATCGCCTATGGTGATACCAAATGGGGCATTGACGCTTATAGAAACAGCGATGCTGATGCCGTGAGCTTCCAAGCCGGATTGGGTTATCGCTTCTAGCGATCGCAACAGCTGATTCAGAAGCTAATGATATCTGATAAGTGCGATCGCGATTTATCCTCTGAGATCTGAGTGTCTACACTCAGATCTCAATTTTTATATTAATCATTTTTATTTATGATTTTGAAAACAAATGCTATTGGCTATTATTAATACTTTCTCTTAGAGTGAAATTATCAATTTTATATGCTTGTATAAGAGATTACTCATGAAAAATATCGATCCCATTCCCGAAATGGTGGGTGAAACAACAGATGTGGAAGTTTGGCTGATTCGCGCAGGGCTAAGATTTTCGGATTTAGGTGATGATGCTGGAAGTATTGCAATTCGTAAGCAATGGCGAGAGTACCAAGCCGCAGTTCAAAGATGCTGTGTAGTCCTACACCAATCACCTTCAAAGGTTCAACTCGGCGGCGATTATGCCAAGCTGAGAATACCTGGTGGCTTAAAAGGAGACGCGGGGAGTCGCAAAGACACAGGGACGTGGAGAATAATCAATGACAAATGACAAATGCCCCATGCCCCATGCCCCATGCCCCATACCCAATCTATTCCTTATTTTTATTAGCAAGTTGGGTTTGGTAATGTCGCCATTTTTCTTGCTGACGCGCTCTTTTTTCATCAGTCAGGCTATCAAAACAATAAGCACAGGAGATACCTTGTTCATATTTGGGAGATAATTTATCTTCCTCAGAAATGGGATACCCACAACACAGGCATAACTCATAACTTCCTTCCTCCAACCCATGACTGACGGCTACCCGTTCATCAAAGACAAAACATTCTCCTTCCCATAAACTTTCTTGGGGTGGAATTTCCTCTAAATATTTGAGAATGCCGCCTTTAAGGTGATAGACTTCTGCAAAGCCTTGGCTAAGCATAAAGGATGAGGCTTTTTCACAGCGAATGCCACCCGTACAAAACAGAGCAACTTTTTTGTGTTTTGTTGGGTCGAGGTGTTGCCGCACATAATCGGGGAATTCCCGGAATGACACAGTTTGCGGATTTTCTGCTCCTTGGAAAGTACCGATATTCACCTCATAATCATTGCGGGTATCAATGACAGTTACTTCTGGGTCGGAAATTAAATCATTCCATTCTTGGGGAGTGATATAAGTGCCGACTCGTTCGTTTGGGTCAATTTCTGGCAACCCTAAAGTGACAATTTCTTGCTTCAACCGCACCTTCATCCGCTCAAAAGGTGGAGTTTGGGTATAAGATTCTTTGTGTTCTAGGTCAGCTAGACGAGGATCGGAACGCAAAAACCAGAGAACAGAATCGATCGCCTGACGCGAACCTGCTATAGTACCGTTAATTCCTTCTTCTGCCAGCAAAATTGTTCCCTTAATACCTTGCTCCTGACAATAGGACAGCAAAGGTTCTCGTTTCTCGGCAAAATCTGGCAGCTTGACGAATTTATATAGTGTTGCGACGACTTGGATATTTTCTGGCTTCATCCCTTTAGTAATTGAACAATATAAGTTACAATAACGAAATCAAACAAAGTTACCCGCTATTTTAATTTTACGGGGGTTTAGCTCAGTTGGTAGAGCGCCTGCTTTGCAAGCAGGATGTCAGCGGTTCGAGTCCGCTAACCTCCATTGTTACCCCACAGCCTAAAGATAGCAGTACTAGATATTTGTAGTCTGAGTACCAATGAGGCATATTTTCAAAACTTATGCTCCCAAAGCAATAACTTCAGTTTGCTTGACAAGCTCGGCAGCATAAGCCAAAGCAGCTTCAAACTGTGTTTGAGTAACTTTGTATTCTTGCATAACTTCTTCTTTGCTCATATCACCTGCAAGGAAACCGATGATAATAGAGATGGGAACACGGGTGCCGATGATGACTTGAGTAACTTGGCGAACAGTTGGGTCTATGCTATGGTATCACCCCACAATAGACTTCTTGCAGAAGTCAGGAAAAGGGGAAGGGGAAATGGGGAAAGGTTTGTTATTTTCCCTTTCCCCTTTAACCTTTTCCCACCTCTTGCAAAAAGAACTTTTGCAAGAGGTCTAATAAATAGTTTGATATTTTTTATTTATCAAGGCATTAATCATTAATCTAAATTTTTCAAAATCATATGTTTTTTTGAATCAAAATCAATTACACCTTGGTCTTGTAATTTACCTATCAATCGTGTAATTGTTACCCTCGTAGTACAACAAGCACTAGCAATATCTTCATGAGTTAAACGAACGCTTAAACGAGTTCCCTCCGGTACAGTTTCCCCGATTTCTCGTTTCAAAAGTCGTAATAGATAGTGTAAACGTTCCTGTACTCGTCGCCTTCCAGAAATGACTAAAAAAGATTCTGTTTGCTGTAATCGCTGATTAATTTTTGGTAAAAGAGTATGACTGATAGTTGGATAAATTGCTAGATCTGCTGTGTAAATTGACACTAACTCGACATCACAAAGGGCTACTGCTTGGTAAATGTTTAGAGAAGTCAAACTACTACCAAAAACCATTTCTGCTGCCGCCAATCCTAATAGTATTTCTTCGCCTGTTTCACAGTAAGTAGTTAGCTTCACCAAACCTTGGCAAACATACCAAATTACCAATGGATTGAGAGGAATAGTTTCTCCTTTAGAATATTTATGCACGGGATGACCAGCAAACAAATCGCTGCCATTATTCTTGACTACTGCTGATTCTAAAGGCTGACGTTGAGAAATATTACGTATCATCCAGCGCAAATAAGTTGTTTTTCCTTGCGAATTACGAACAACAAGCACTGTCAAAGCAGCATCAAATAATTCGCCGTGACTTTGTTGCAAACGTATTAATAACTCTTTACCTCTGAGTGATTGGGATAGTTCTATAAGTTCATTGCGAATCTGTTGACGTTCTTCTAGTGGGACAAAATTAATCATTGGTTTGCCCACTAGAAAATGCTTTGAAACATTAAATAACTTAGCTGCTGTCTGGTTAGCTTCTTGAATGATACCTTCTGTATCAGTGACTAAATAGCCATCCGGCGCTAACTCGAATAAATCTTGATAGTGCTGACGTTCTGCTTCTAGCCAATTGCGTGTTTGTATTAGTTCCTCATTTTGTTGATGCAATTCCTCTGCCGCTAACTGGACTATCTTTGAGGTGCTATACAGTTCCTTAAAAGCCTGTGGCAGAAGATCTGGTGGAATCCAAGGCAATACGCTAGCAGTTTGGTATAAATCTGCTAAACGCTTGTGCAATACTTCTGCGCGTTGAATAAATTTTTCTATGTTCACCTTAAATTCCCACTACTTACTTGCAGAGGTTGAGCAAAATAAATCTACTAGCTAAAGATTTAGAAAATTGCAGCATTGATAATTTTGTTGAGTAACGAATTTAAGTTTCATGCAGCTGCAATTATTGTTCAATTTGATTGATGAAAAAACCTTTACTGAGGGTTTTCAACAATTTATGTCTCAAAATGCTACAGCCGAGTCAGTTTTTTAAATGACACATATCACAATTAGCTCTAGACATTTAATATAAATTGAATCTAAAAATTGCTTAGTAAACATTAATATTTTTGCCAAGCAGAGAGTTTTAAATGTATAGCTTATAGCATTTACTTAAGTATTACTTCTACCTTTGGTAAGAAAATTCTGTAAACTCAGTTAAATGCTGATTTGTGAATAAATGATTAGCCTGTCAAAATTATGAATAAAAGATAAGCTATAACGGACAGGACACTTGAAAAACGTGGATTTCGACCTTAAGCGATCGCTCTTGTTAAATGCGCTATCTTACTCCTTTAATTATTGAACCTTAATGGTAATTGTTTCCATTATTACCAAACTTCCATCACAAGAATCATGCCACTACTACCAAAGATATATAATCTTAGTTAACTTTATTTGTGTTTTTAGATACCTTTGAGATTAATGAATTGTCAATATATATCGCTGTTATACAGTTAAAGTAAGACTACTGAGAACGAGCAATAGTTAAACTACTATATTTTCAATGGAAAAATAGATTTTATAACTTTATAAAACAATGTATAGAAGAACACATAAAATTTTAACAAATATTCGTTTCTTTAGTTAGAGGATAAATGAACTACTAAACTGGTGTAATTTAACAATGCGTAACAGCTTATCAACGCGCAAGTTATTAGGAGTGATAGATGAGGTGTAAATAATATCAAATCTCGTCACTCCTTTTTATCTTTTTATTAATCTCATCTAAAGAAAAATCAGAAATCTTTATTTTGATAAATTTTTATGGTTTTATTTGAATAACTTATTTGCTTAGGCGACCAGAAAGCAGGCTTTTGAGTTGTATCTGGCTTCACAAAAATTAAATATCAGTCCTGTTATATTTTCCCACAAGCTAGCTGTGCTAGCTGTGCTACCCCACCAGTTAAACGCTATTAAAGCAAGTGGCGTTTGAGGAACTTATCAAGATCCTACAGGTAACCCAAAATAAAAAATGGCTGATTTTGTTTAGGGGTTACTAATTAGGGAAACTTTGTGATATGGTGTCCTTTTGGACATTTTAACCACACAAATTTAATGATTTATCGCCGTAAATTGCCGAAATATCTGGCATTTTCATTCTTATCAGTAGTATTGGCTGCTGATTTACCCATTACTTCAGCTATTGCCCAAACTACTACACAGCCATCTATTGGTAAAGGTGTGAGCTTTACATGCAATGACAGCGAGACAACTATCAAAAATAAAAATGGCCCCAGAGTGAGTTTTGGGCAAACAAACATCTATATTGGTTATCAACAAGTATCATCTCTAAACAAAGACCCTCGCATCATCCGTTTTGACAATGGCATCAAAAAATGGTGTCGCAGCGATTACGAAACAACTAATGATGATGGTACGGGCTACGGACTATTTTCGGATGGGGGAAACGTTTTGTACGGCGTTTTTTCATCCACCGGTAGCCAGCCTGGTAATGATTTTCGACGCTTTGCTAGCGGTCGTTGGCTAAGTAGTTATGGAAGCGGTGGCGGCCCTAAAGTGGCAATCATCGCAAAAATTAATCCAGAAAATGGTAGCGTTTACTATGCCACATTTTTGACTGCAAAAAAGGCTAATGATGGCAAAACTAACTCTTTAGTTATTACAGGATTATCATGGAATGGTATCAATTTGACTGTGAATGCAGATTCGTGGTGGACTCCCCGTCGCGCTAATACAAATCCTATGACTTGTTCTGGTTCATCACCTTATAAATATACAGCCATATTCACTGGAGATTTAACAAAGGTAAACTCAGCTTCAGCAGTTAACTGTAGTTAGAATATAGGACTATGATTTGATTTTTTAAATTGTTTGCGTGGGGAAACAATGGGGAGTAGGGAGTAAGAAATCAGGCTTTTAAAGCTGAGGGGGAGTTTTTTGTAATCAAATCATAGTCCCATAATTCAAATAATTTTTTGGCGATCGCACTCCACAATAGACTTCTTGCAGAAGTCGGGAAAAGGGGAAGGGGAAAGGGGGAAAGGTTTGGTATTTTCCCTTTCCCCTTTAACATGAGTCCCTTTTCCCACAAGAGTGCAAAAGCACTTTTGCAAGAGGACTCATATTTGTATAAAATTTTACAATTTAGCAAGCAGCTTGATGTTTGGTAGGTAAAGGTGTAAGCGCTAACTAGTTTTCTGGAATTCGCAATCTCGACGTTGTAGCAGTTATTAGAACAACGAAAGACTAATATATAACTTCTATAACTAACCTTGGGGTCATATAGCCCACCAAAAACCCGGTCATCACGACTGGGTTTTTGGTTTGAAGACGGTGCTTTCAAACATCCTCTAAGAACAGAATTAGCGATCGCTTAAATCATCTTGTGCTGATTTGAGTTGATGCTTGTTCTGACTCCTGAATTCTGAATTCTTCAATTCAAAAGGAGTGTTTACCTTTTTCGCTCTCCTGACACTGTAATAAATGCGATCGCAGTGAGTTTTTCTATAACATATTTATTACGAACAAAAAGCTCCCCGACTTTTTAAATAAGTCCGGGATCTTGACTATTTCCAGTATCATAGAAGAAAAAGCTAAAATAAAAAATATTTTTTATTTTCGATAATTTTTGTAAATTATTTGAAAAGAATTGTTAGCAATAAAATGTCTATTCAAGTGAGTGAGAAGTACCAAAAATTTGAATTTATGTTAAAGCGAAGCGGCCCTCAAAATAAATATTTTTCATCAATTATCTTAGAGAAATATTAAGGATTATGATACTAAAAATTTTTCTGAAATAGACTTTGGCGATCGCACTTCATGTAATTCACACTCGAAAAACTTTGTTTTCTAGTCGAACTCAAGTACTTGCATCTAGTTAATTTCTATGATAAACAGCAGATAGCATAATAGTTGGTAGTTACTTATTAAATAAAGCTATGGCTATTCATGATGTCCAATCTCGATATCAGGCTCCCGCACTTAACGCTTTATTCCGGTCTTTTTCCCAAAAAGCGAGTATTGTAGTTGCCTTAGTTGGCTGTGCTGCGATCGTTGGTTGGATAGAAGATATTACAGTTCTCAAAAGCATTGTGCCGGGATGGGTAGCTATGAAAGCTAACACAGCTATCTGTTTGATTTTGGGGGGAACATCTTTATGGCTGTGGCATTGGCAACCGAGAATTGCCATAATACGTAGTACTGCTAAAGCCTGTGCCTTTTTTGTCTTATTAATTGGGCTGTTGACACTAATTCAGTATGCCTTCAACGTAGACCTTGGCATTGACCAAATCTTCTTTCATACCAGAATTGACCCGCTAGGTGATGCGGCTCCTGGTCGAATGGCAGTTCATACAGCGTTTATTTTTGTGTTACTTGGATTAAGTCTACTGCTGTTGAATTTGGCTGCACCTAAATATTTACTAGCTCAAGTATGTGCAATAGTGGCATTTTTCATTGCCGGAATGGGGCTATTGGGGTACATATATGGCAACGCGTTTCTTTATAGATTTGGCTCCTTAACATCAATTGCAGTGCATACAGCAGTTGCATTGTTGTTGCTAGCGTATGGGATTTTATTTGCCTGTCCAAACCGTGGGTTGATGGTCGTACTCACCAGTAAAAATGCAGGTGGGATTGTGGCGAGGTTTTTATTACCCGCCGCAATTGCGTTTCCGCCAGTTATATGCTGGCTAGTTTTAGCTGGTTACCGAATGCAAATTTATACTGCTGAATTTGGACTTTGTGCCTTAAGCATTTTGAATATTATTGTCTTTGTAATGCTAATTTGGTGGAATGCTCGTTCGCTCAACGCGATCGATCGCCAGCGTCAGCGATCGCAAAAAGCGCTTAAAAAAGCAAATGAAGAGCTAGAACAGAGAGTGTCTTCACGCACAAGGGAATTGTTAGCGATTCTGGGACGGTTACAAGAAGAAATTGTCGAGCGCCAATCTATAGAACAAGCTCTTTTTCAAGAAAAAGAATTGGCTTTAGTGACATTGCAATCTATTGGCGATGGCGTCATTACAACTGATGGAAGTGGCTCGATTAAATATCTTAACCCAGTTGCAGAAGTCCTGACGGGCTGGAGTTTAAGCGAGGCACTAGGCTTGCCGTTGACAGAAGTTTTTAGAATTATTAATGAAATTAGCCGTCAAACCGTAGAAAACCCAGTAGAAAAAGTTTTGCTTTCTGGTGCGATCGTGGGTTTAGCTAACCACACAGTTTTAATTACCCGCAACGGCACAGAGTTGTCCATTGAAGACTGCGCTGCACCGATTCGTACTAGGGACGGTCAAATCATTGGTGTTGTTTTAGTGTTTCGCGATGTTAGCCAAAACCGCGATTTGGCACGTTTATTATCCTGGCAAGCTAGCCACGATGCTTTGACTGGACTAGTTAACAGACGCGAGTTTGAAAATCGTTTAATAGAAGCTGTAAGGAGCGCTCAGTCTGCCAAAGAACAGCACGCATTATGTTATTTAGATTTAGATCAGTTTAAAATTGTCAATGATACTTGCGGTCATATTGCTGGCGATGAACTACTGTGCCAAGTTGCTAGTTTGTTTAAAACTTATCTGCGTTCTAATGACACATTTGCACGTTTAGGCGGAGATGAATTTGGCATCATACTCAATAATTGTTCTCTAGATACAGCATTATTAATTGCCGAGCAGCTACGTGAAGCAGCCCAAAACTTTCGCTTCGTGTGGAAGCAGGAGAAAATTTTTAATTTGAGCGTCAGCATCGGCTTAGTTGCGATCGACGCAGATACCGACAATACGAACACTGCCTTAAGTGCTGCCGACACAGCTTGCTATGTTGCGAAAAATCAAGGGTCTAATCGCATACATGTTTACCAAACGAACGATCTTGAGCTAGTAAAGCAACGTGGCGAAATGCAATGGGTAGGAAGAATCAATCAAGCGCTGGCAGACAATCGTTTCCGCCTTTACTACCAATCTATCGTTCCCGTATCGCAGACTTATTCTTTAACAGAGCATTACGAAGTTCTCCTACGGCTAATCGATGAAACGGGTGAGGTGGTGTCACCAATGGCGTTTATTCCAGCAGCTGAACGTTACAATCTCATGCAAACTATCGATCGCTGGGTGATTCACACGTTTTTTGCTAATCTCGCGCAACAGGGGAATTTTCAATGGCATGATTCTCGATCGCTTAAAAACAGTCGTGGCTCTTTGTATACAATTAATCTTTCTGGCGCTAGTATAAATGACGATCGATTCATTGATTTTGTCTGCGAACAATTTATTTTATACAAAATACCACCCACAGCAATCTGCTTTGAAATTACTGAAACTGTCGCCATCAAAAACTTGGGTAAAGCTGCTGCATTTATTCGCTCGCTCAAGGAATTTGGCTGCTGTTTTGCCTTAGACGATTTTGGTAGCGGTATGTCTTCTTTTGGTTATCTGAAAAATCTACCAGTAGATTATCTCAAAATCGATGGCAGTTTTGTCAAACATATTGTAGAAGAGCCGATTAGCTTAGCAATGGTAGACGCTATCAATAAAATTGGTCAAGTGATGGGACTCCAAACTATTGCTGAGTTTGTAGAAAATAAGGCTGTGTTAGAAGTCATTCAAAACCTGGGAGTAAATTATGCTCAAGGTTATGGAATTGCCAGACCACGACCTTTTCGTTTCAAATAAATTTTGCTCGATTAAGTATTAAACTATTGGCTGTTCCCTGTTAAACAAAAAGACAACAATTTTGCTAAATTACTTTCTGGCGGAATGGCGATTAAAAACGCCATATTTTGAGCTAATAAAAATTTGTCTATTTTCATATTAATCACTAATGCTAGATTTAGAATTAAGGCTACCTAAAACTACACCCAATTGCACAGCGATCGTGCCAGCTACCATACTGCCTAACCAATAGATGAAAGCTACTGTTGTATTGCCTTTATCTATTTGGGTAAAAGTCTCTAATCCGTAAGTCGAAAATGTGGTGTAGGCACCGCAAAAACCAGTGGCGATCGCTAACCGAATTTGAGGTGAAAGGCTTTTAAACTTTTGCTCGTTTAAGGTGTAAAACAAAGCAATGATAAAACACCCAGTTACATTAATAAAAAACGTACCATAATATGAAAAATCTTTCCCAACAATTCCTTTGGTCAATTCAGTTATCAAGTAGCGTCCTAAAGCACCGGGAATCGCACCCAAAGCGATCGCCATAACAGTGCGGATAAAACTATTTTGCATTATTAAAATTTCCTTTGTAATTAACTAATTGGATACAGATTAATATTTTTGTTGAAGAGAATCGTTATTATTTCACAAATAGATGCGCTAAACGATTGCCTAATATAATACCAACTACTGCTAAAATCGCACTACCAGCCCAATAAAAAATACTGGCTCCCTGCTTACCATTTCGCCACAGCATGAATGTATCGTATCCGTAAGTTGAAAAGGTTGTATAATAACCCAAGAAACCAGTTCTGACCAATAAATCTATCTCAGGTGGAAATCCTTTTATCCCCTTAAATAAGGTGAAGAAAAAGCCCATTAGTAAACAGCCTGTGAAATTAATAATAAAAGTGCCGTAAGGAAAGTTTATACCTATGGCTCTTTTGCAAAATTCAGTTAGATAATACCGACCCAGCGCACCAGGAATTGCACCAATAGCGATCGCAAGCACACCGAACAAAGTAACATTTTGGAACAATTAACGCACTCCTTAGCTAATTATATCCACTGACACGGAATTAAGCTTTTTGCAATTAATAACCTTAAATATTCAGGTTAATAGCACAAGTCCGTAAAGTCTAATGTTTTATAAGCATCATACCTATAAATTTTAGGCATAACCTATGATTTTAGGCAATTATGGCATTTTAAATATTTACTTTAGTCATATAAATATCGGCTATAAAGTCATATTTTTGACATTATATCTGTCTGGTTTGGGGTTGTTAACGTACTATATTCAAGTAAATCGCCGAGAAAATTAATAACTATGTAACGACAATTAAGAGTAAAAATTTAGTTAATTTAAATACATTTTATACTTAGTTTATGCTATTTTTTGAACATAAGCTGTTCCATTTTTAACTTGCATAAATAGGGCAGGCTTTTCGGCCCACCCCACAAGAGTTGTATTACAGCGGTTTTCATTTGGATGGAATACATGCTTGAATACTAAATTATCGTAAGGGCACAACATTGTTCATTGGTGTCAACTTAACGTGAAACCCTTATAAAGATGTGATATTCAGTTCTCTCACTTCGCATCAAGATCCGCGTTACCCCACCCCGATTTTGTCTAAAGCCAAAATCGCCCCTCCCCTTGCCAAGGGGAGGGGTTAGGGGTGGGGTAAAATGCTTGTGGGATAAGTGTTTGAACTTAAGTTGACACCAATGAACAATGCTAAAGCCCCTACTGTGGTCTATTCATCTGCAAATTGCTGTAAATTTAGATATGCAAACTATCGGCAATTAATTAAGTTTGGATTTTATTCTAAGTAATCCACTGGGAAAGGCGAATCAACAGTGTTATCTGAAACTATTGGGCGACTACCGTCTACATTTAGAGTATCTCGAACTTGAAAATTACTCTTACCGATGGGACGTTGGCCGTCTATGTCAAGAATAGCCTCAACCTTTAAATCATTAGGATCGATTGGACGTTTACCGTCTATGTTTAGCGTGTCATGCTCTTCAAAATTGCTCTTACCAATTGGGCGGTGACCATCTATATCAATTGTTTGAGTGCTAAGATTTTCGTTTTTTACAATTGGCCGATCGCCATCTATGTCAATAGTTTTCTTAACCTCGATGTTACTAGGATCGACTGGGCGTTTGCCATCTATATTAATTGTTTTAGTTATCTCTTTGGATTCATTAGATGATAAAACTATATCGCCTTCCGAATCATTTTTGCTATTATTAACTTTGTTTCTTTTAGCCATTGTTTCTATTATTGTTTTAGTAGTATTTGTTTGCTAAGAGCATAAACCTAAAAGAGATATATCTCTCTGGGAAAGAAACTGAGGATTGGTTAATGAATAGGAAATCGATGATTTCTCTGATATTTGGTTCTCAACTAGAATACTCAAGTAGAATCAAAAAATCTTCTACCGCAGCACAGAATAGATCTCTGACTTAAGAGAGATCTGCGAACATGGAAATTCTAAGTTGACAGAGCGATCGCAGTTTCGTAACTCTGTGACACCGCCTAACTTAGCAACTATAGCGAGAGGCAGTATATTGATTTATGGCTGCAACACCTTTAAAAGAACTTCTGGACTGTCCATTTTGTCCATTACCACTTCAATAAAAGCAAGGCGATCGCGGTTTTGTTCGGCTTTTTGCAATGCAGCCTCTAACTCAGATTGATTACTGACTTTAACTCCCCAGCCGTTGCCAGCAAAAACTTCAGGTAGCTGATGATAATTCCAAGGTTGAATATCGTTATACGGCATCCGCTCGCCATGAATATCACGTTCTATGGTGTATCCATCATTATTAATCAGAAAAATAATCGGTTTGAAATCGTAGCGGAAAATAGTCGATAGTTCTTGTGCCGTCATTTGGAAAGATCCGTCACCAACTAATAAAATAGAGCGACGTTGTGGCGCGGCAACGCAACAGCCAAGTAATGAACCAACAGAGTAGCCAATAGAACCCCAAAGCACTTGTCCAATAAAGGTCGCTGCTTTTGGCAGGGGTACGACAGAGGCACCAAATAAACAAGTTCCAGTTTCGGCAACTATAATGTCATTTTCTTGGAGAAAATCAGCGAATCTATACCAAAAGTGCCGTTGTGTAATAGTTGCATCATCACTTTGCAAAGGAGTTGTAAAGCCAGGATCTAAATTCTCTGTTGCTGACTTAAAATTTAGCGTTTGGGCATCGCGGTGCTGCAACCTTTGGCTTAAAGCAGGAAGCACATCAGCCATAGCTACATTCTTGTATAAAGCACGTTTAATTTTTACATATTCCCCATGCAATTCAATAGTACGACCGGGATCGAGTTTGGCAGAAAACTTGGCTGTGCTGAGATCGGTCATCAAGACACCGATACTCAAAACACAATCTGCTTGTTCAATACGCGTTCGGACATTTTCTTGGCTAGCAGCACCACCATAGATACCAATGAATTGGGGATGGGTTTCTTCCAGCAACCCTTTGCCCATGTTCAGAGTGGCATAAGGATATCCAGTAGCTGTTAACAATTCTCGCAATTGTTGATGCAAGCGATAACGAGTCACACCAACATCAGCAAGAATCACTGGTTGGGTGGATTTTTCCAACATCGCTACACAAGCATCAACAACTTCAGCTAAAGTATCCAGGTCGCTTTGGAAGGAGGGAAGGGGAAATGAATCAGATGGTGCAGCGACTTCATGTTTAGCAACATCCATAGGTATGGAGATGTAGACAGGCAACTTTTTGAGAAGACAGACGCCCAAAACTCTATCAATTTCAGCTGTGGCATTATCTGATGTTAAATACGCTTGAGCTACCGTTACCTTTTCATACATCTGGGCAAACAGAGAAAAATCACCAGTGCCGAGGGTATGGTGAACAATTGAGTGGGATGATTGAATTTTAGTAGCAGGAGAGCCAGTAATTGCTACCACAGGAACGTGTTCCGCGTAAGCCCCAGCAATACCATTAATCGCACTGAGTTCGCCAACACCAAAGGTAGTTACTAATGCGGCAACACCATTAATTCGACCATAGCCATCGGCAGCGTAGGAGGCGTTGAGTTCGTTGCAAGCGGGAATTAACTCGACGCGATCGCATTTAACAATTGAATCGAGAAACTCCATATTGTAGTCTCCAGCAACACCGAAGATATGCTTGATGCCAATCTGCGCCAGACGGTGTATTAAATAGTCGCCAACAGTAAAGTTTGTCACGATCTGAGCCTGAATTTTACCCTTTTACGGTATAAAATGCTTGGCGCAGGTGCGTATCTCTTGAGTAATAAATTTTCAACTTCTGATGTAGAGATTCAGTTATTTAATTAGCAATCAAAAATTAGTAAGATGAGGTAAAGGTATCTGTTTCGATAAAAGATAAAAATGACAAGGGCTGACTCATATTAGCAGCAAAGCCTAGAATTCCTGGATCTCGATGTTCGTAAAGTAACTGACCTTTGGAATCGAACAGAAAAGTTCCACCACGCTGAGTTAAATAGGCAGAATTAGGTACATAAGTGCGCCAATTGCTCAGAACTTCCACCATATTTCGTAGCCGGAGAGTAGCTAATTCAAAGGGACGTTGAAATCCATTTCCGCCGGCTAATTGGAAAAACGAGCCTTTAAAAGCAGGTAGAGGAGTAGCTTGAATAATTTCATCATCTTCAATGAGTTGAGGGGCTTGACGATCGCCCTTGTATCCTCGAAAAACTTCTTTTAACGTTCCAGGACTTCCCAACCCCGCACACATTAAAATTAGATTTAGCCAAGCTTTCACAGATGGAGAAAGCCCAGGGACGCGAAAATTCAAACCAGAATAAAGTTTGAGTTGCTGGTGTAGTTGTGCATTAGGTTCAACAAATAAATTTTGGCGTGGAAATCCGGTATATTCACAGAATCTTGTTCCAGAGGCGCGATCGCCAATTCCCACTGCGCGAATAGCAAGTTTTTCCGGAGGTAATTTTTCAGCTTCGCGCTGTAACCACCACGCATATTCAAGACTATCAAAATCCCCAAGTTGCGGCCAGACTAAAATAAGGATATGTGAGGCAGCCTCGCAATTTTCTAATAAGGGTCGGGTCATGCCATCACTAACACGCTGAAGTTCGGTCTGATTAAGGATAGTGTAGGGATTCATTACAAGAAATTAACTGCTATTTAGCTATCCAAATTTTAGTCCATTTTATTAGAGATATTTTTTTAGCTTCATGAATAACACGAGCCGTAGAGACAGATTGATATCTGAAATTAAACAATGTCTCTTATTAGCTGTTCCTTTGGTAGCAGCGCAACTTGCTCAATCGTCAACTGGCTTTGTGGATACTGTAATGATGGGTTGGTTGGGAAGTCAGACTATTGCATCTGGAGGTTTGGGAGCTGCGATATTTACTTTTTTGCTTTTAATTACTACGGGTATTGTTTCTGCTGTTAGTCCTTTAGTTGCCGAAGCATACGGAGCTGGAAAGCCCGAACGAGTAAGCAAGATTGTCCAGCAAGGATTGGGAATATCTCTGCTGTTGGGGATACCGATTGTAATACTACTTTGGAATGGAGGGACTTTACTACTGTTATTGGGTCAGAATGCCGCCACAGCAGCACTAGCAGAAACTTATTTAAGAGCGATCGCACTGGGTTTTATCCCTAGTTTGGGCTTTGCTGTACTCAAAAGTTTTCTTTCTGCTGTGTCTCAGGCGCAGTTGATTGCGATCGTTGTTGTGTTAGGTACTTTGCTTAACATTGCAGCGAACTATGTTTTGATGTTTGGCAAACTGGGGCTACCTGCTTTAGGACTAGCTGGGATTGGTTGGGCGAGTACATTGTCACTTTGGAGTATGTTTATTGCTTTAGCAACCTATATACATAGCCAGCATCGATTTATAAGTTATCGCATATTTCACACTTCATTTTGCTACATTTTCACTCAAGAAAATTGGCGCATCTTTTGGCAAATTTTTCAAGTTGGATTGCCCATTGGTGGGTTAATTGCAGTGGAAGGAGGGCTGTTTACAGTTGTCACATTTATATTAGGGCAAATAGGAACCACTTCCCTAGCTGCCCATCAAATTGCCTTGCAGACAGCTTCTATATCTTTTCAGGTTGCACTTGGTATTTCTTTAGCAACAACTGTACGTGTTGGACAATTAGCCGGAGAGCAAGATTTAGTCGGTATTCGCCTAGCTGGATATGTGGGCATTAGCTTAGGTGGTTTGTCTATGGCTATTGCAGGGATTATCTTTTGGTTATTACCAAAGTCGGTTGTTTCTCTTTACCTCGACATTAACAATCCTAGCAATGAAGATGTAGTCAACTTGGCAGTTAAATTGCTTGTAGTGGCTGCAATTTTTCAAATTTTTGATGGAGTCCAAGTCACAGCAGCCGGAGCATTACGAGGGCTAAAAGATACGCGAATTCCTATGTTAATTGGTATTTTTTCTTATTGGGGTGTTGGTTTATCTATTGGTTATGCTTTGGGTATATGGTTAGGGTATGGAGCAATTGGTCTTTGGTGCGGGTTAGCAATTGGTTTAGCCAGTGCAGCTATAATTTTGACTTTGCGGTTTAGCATTTTGCAATCTGTAACACTTGAACTAGATAAATTAAGGAAATAGCAAATATTACCCTTAGAAGGCGTTTGAAAAGTTAGGGAGAATCGAGTCTTAACTTAACTGTATTGGTATTTGAAGTGGATAAATCCAGCTTTAACATTCGTTAATTGTTTCTTAACTAATCAGAAATGTTGCGGAAATTGGAGTCAAGCAACAGAAAGTAGTATACTTTTCTGGGTTCTCATGATGCCTATCTAAAGGTTTCATTCAAAAACTAAGAATTTTGGTGTTGCTCTAATGCTAAGTCCTGTAGTCACAGTCGGTATATTTCAAAAACAACCCAATCCTAAAGTATTTTCACTAGGCGAAGTCATCTTTGAAGAAGGGCAGACTGGTGATATCATGTACGGCATTGTGGAAGGGCAAGTAGATATATTAGTCAATGGTAAAGTTGTAGAAACCATTGATATAGGTGAAGTTTTTGGTGTGGGCATACTTGTAGGGGTAAAAAATAGAACTTACACAGCCATTGCCAAAACAAACTGCAAACTTGCTTTCCTCGATGAAAAAGCATTTCTGTTTGCGGTTCAGGAAACACCAATGTTTGCCATCAAGGTAATGAAAAGTTACTCAGAGCGTCTGAGTAAGTTATTGCATACCCTCTAAAGGCTTCCAAATGGATGAGGAAGAATAGCTTTAGCTTCCCGCAGGGCGGGAGTCTGGGGAGATGGGCAGACAAGGTAACAAGGCGAGAACTTCCAACAAGTCTTTCCCCTCTGCGCCTCCACCCCCCTGCCCTTGTGCCTCTTTTTGACGTAAGGTGAAAAATTTGCCGGAGGTTTTAATGGCGCGTAAACGATTGATAATTGAAATGGGGATGGGAGTAGATCAGCATGGACAAGAACCAACAGTAGCAGCATCTAGGGCGGTACGCAATGCGATCGCTCATAATGCTTTACCTGGTGTTTGGGAAGTGGCTGGTTTAAGCCATCCCAATGAAATGATTGTCGAAGTGCAAGTAGCAGTACCATACCCAGAAAAAGTTAGGCAAGAGGAAGTACTAGCCGTACTACCATTTGGTCAAAAAACTCTGACAGTAGAATCTGGAGGAATGGTAGTTCAAGGACGAGCGATTCCTGAACTCAACGATATAAATGACGAAATGTTGATTGCGATCGCAGCTGTTACAGTTCTGATCGAAAATGATTAGCTAAAGTAAAATCTGCAATATTTAATTAAATGTCATATCTAAAATAGGAATTGGGGAACTCGCAACTCCTACGTCAGCAAAGCGCAGTGAGAATTAGGTACATAATGACTCTGAAATGGAATCGAAATTATTCCCAACGCCTAATCCCTAATCCATAATCTTAGTCATAATGAAGTTAGCGACTCGGCGCTAAGCTAGAAACATGGGGATATAAATCTCTGGCAGTAAGTTCAAAAATCAGTTATTCGCGAACAGTTTTACGATTTGCAAGTGAAAAACTGTTCGACTGTTGACTAATTTAATACACTAAAACTCTTCACCACTGCTAGTAAAATGCCTCCAGAACATCACGAATCACTACTTCAGGAAATCACCAAACTCAAACCGAAACACTTTGCTGATTTAGTCAGAACTGCACAATTGATTTTCGATCCTACAGCAGGAGTTTCGGGAAGAAATATAAAAATTGACTGGGAACAATTCGGAATTCCCAGCGATGTAGCAAATAATTTGAAATCGCTTGGTCAGCAGTATCAATATGCATCTCCTCACGTTCCTGCTGAAGACATTTGGAGTAAATTAACTCCAGAAACTCGTATTTGGTTCGTTGAAAATAAAGACAGATTGTGGCAATTTGAGGAAGTATTTCCGGCGCTCGATGAAGATTGAATCAGAATTCAGTTAAAAATAAAAGTACGTTGGGTTAAGCTATAGCAAAACCCAACATCCCCCTAAAAGCAGACTTCATAAGTGAGAATTGACAATAAGCTAATATACAGCAAATTGCAGGTAAATCAAGTAGAAATTTTAACAAAAAAGCCATACAAACAAGAAAATTCCAACCCCGTTCCTTGTGGTAAGTAAAATCAGTAATTTATAGGAAGTTCTAAACAAAAAATATTCAACTATTCATTTATTGTGGGGTGGGCGTCTCGCCCGCCCTTAACATTAATGGCAATATGTCTAATGGACTAAATTAAAGAAGATAACACAAAAGAATGGCTAAGGTATTGAAATTAGTATTAAATTAATAATAAAGCTTATATCGATGAATCAAAGTCTCAGTGTTGCTCCCAACCTAGAAGAACATACTCATAAAAATCCTACTGTTACCAAGCAACAATTATTTGTAAAACAATCAATTGTTCTTGCCCTGGAAATACTTTTAGCATTGCCTGTGGGCATAGGTCTAGCAAAGTTTCACATTGGTGGAATTGCTTGGATATTTGCTGGGATTGCAGCTGGTGTAGTAGTTCTCCAAGGGTGTCGAATTTTCTATGAATATTTGCCCAAACCAAACCGCACTGCCAGAAAAGTGGGAATGGCACTTGTAGGCTTAACCGTCGGCGCTTCCAATGCTCATACTAATTTAGCTAATATTGGTTCTGGTATTCCCATCTTTATTTTTCTCACATTGTTTCTGTTGCTGACCGGCGGTTGTATTGGTTACATTTACTCCCGCATCAGCAAAACCAACCTATTGACAGCAATGCTAGCTACGGTTCCTGGTGGGGTAGGAATCATGGCAGCGATCGCTGCTGATTACAATAAAGATGTAAGCTTGGTTGCTTTAGTTCAAGCAATTCGCGTTACCTCAGTAGTTTTTCTGTTTCCCTTCATCGCTAGAACATTAGTTGGTAATTCCTGGATGCAAACACTACCCGTCAAAAGTGCTTTGCTCAATTTCGATCCATCTCAACTAGGATTACTTTTATTGTTACTTGTAATTACTGCATTAGTAGTTTATCCGGCTATATTTTTCAAAATTCCCGCAGGCGATTTTTTTGGTGCATTGTTAATTGGTATCGGGTTTAATCCTTTACTCAATTCGCTGCCTTTTGCGAGCGATATTAGCTTTACTCCACCGCCTTTAATTAACTTATTCGGTCAAATGCTGCTGGGAATCACCATTGGTGAGTATTGGGGAGACAAACCCAACTTTACCAAGCGGACTGTCGGCTATGCTTTGATATCTGTGACAATGACCCTCGCAACTGGAGCGATCGCTGCTATACTTGCCATGCAATTAACCTCTTGGGACTGGTTAACCTGTCTTTTAGTCACAGCACCAGGAGGCTCAGCAGAAATGATTCTAGTTTCCCTAGCACTAAATCATAATGTTGAAATCGTCACAACTGGCCATTTAGTACGGCTAATTGCAATTAACAGTTCTTTACCTTTTTGGGTGTATTTATTTAGCTGTTTAGATAAGCAACTTGATTCAGGGATCGGGGACTGGTGATTGGGGAGCAGGGGAGCAGAGGAGCAGGGGAGAGTTTTTGTACAAGTTCTTTCTCCTCCGCGCCTCTCTGCCCCTCTGCCCCTCTGCCCCTCTGCCCAATGCCCAATGCCCAATGCCCAATACCTAATGACAAATTCGCTTATCCTTTTGTTATCCATACACAAAGGATGTTTTAGATGGTTGCCCAAATCCAAGAACTTGAAGCGCAGCACTGGGTGAAAACTCGTTCTTCCCTCGACCCTAGCGAATCCACTTTTCTAATCTGGAAAGGTAAAATTTACGCTTTGATCCCCGGCGAGAAAAGACAACTTTTGTTTAAAATATTCGGCTTGAGTGTTAGCAGGTGTATTCCCACAGAAGAAGGTAGCTGGGATTTTACTTCTAGGGAACTGACTTACTACCTAAATCCACAAACAGAGGAAGTGTTGAGGAAATGGGAAAATCCTTGGACAGGGGAGACAGTTCCAGTTATCCACGTTGCAAATAATCCAGTGCAGGGCATATTTAAGGGAAATTTTCCCGCACAAGTAGATGGTGACAGTACAACCTTCATTTTTGATATATTCCCCTATTACCCCAATCCTTTAGCAGAAGATCCCAAGTTTGCCGAATACAGCCCACATCCAATTTATCAGGCAGCAGAATTATTTAAATTAACCGTGCCAACAGCAGATTTATTCAATCCAGCACTCAACTCAGTTTCTGAACTGAAACTGGGTTGGGATAGAATTGGTCAATGGCTTCCCTGGATGAAAATGGGCGATCGCCCCGGTCAACTGATCTACAGTGCATTTGGCAGCAAAGTCAATGGTGTAAGTGACCTCCCCTCATTCCTCCAAGACGAAATCAATAACCGTATTCCTTTATATAAAAAAGCGCCAAAAGGCTTTATTGATGGTGAAGATATGACTTCTTGGTTGTACTTCCAGAAACACTTTCAAGCTTATTTAGATGGTGAAATCTTCCCACTTCCCCAAGCAGAAGAATTGTGAGTGGGGATTGGGGCAAACAGGAGGTGTGGGAGGTGTGGGAGGTGTGGGAGGTGTTGGAGGTGTGGGAAGAAATCTTTCCCCCCACACTCCCCACACTCCCCACACTCCTCCATTTCGTCTTTCCCCCCACACTCCCCACACTCCCCACACTCCTCCATTTCGTCTTTCCCCCCCCATCCCCCCACACTCCCCACACTCCCCACACTTCCTTGTCTCCCATACTCTGTTTTGCGATCGCTAAATTGGAGTTAATATGGCTGTTCCCGAACCACAACGAGAACTACTAGAGCAAATTCTGGCAAACTTAAAAACGGATGAACGTTTGCTAGGTGTAGCGATCGCTGGTTCCTATTTAACTGGAGAAATGGATGAGTATTCTGACCTCGATCTAATTATCGTTGTCGATGATGCTCATTATCAACAAGTTTTACAGGAACGTCAGCTTTTAGCCAGCAAGCTGGGAAAACTGCTGGCTGCTTTTACTGGCGAACACGTCGGCGAACCCAGATTGTTAATCTGTCTCTATGACGAACCTCTCGTACACGTCGATTTGAAGTTTTTGCTTTTAGAACATTTCCAAACAAACCGCATAGAAAATCCTATCGTTCTTTGGGAGCGAGGAAATTTACTAAGCTTGGCTGTTTGTGAAAACCCGCGAAACTATCCACCCGTAGACCAACAGTGGATTGAAGACCGTTTCTGGGTGTGGGTACACTACGGTGCAATGAAATTAGGAAGAGGCGAACTTTTTGAACTCATTGATTTTCTTTCTTTTCTGCGCGGACAAGTCCTAGCGCCATTAGCCAAAGTCCAAGCTGGACTGCTTCCACGCGGTGTGAGGAATCTGGAAAAGGAAATTCCATCTTTGGTGAGCGATTTTCGCGAGACTATTCCTGCTAAACACGATGCCCAAGAAATTGCGCGATCGCTCCAATATACCATTAGCTTTTACTGCCAGCTTCGCGCTGAATTAAAAACCCCATTGATTATCCGTTCTCAAGCAGAAGCCGCCTCTAAAAAGTACCTGCAAGCAGTAATAGATAAGTTCAAATAGCTATGATTAAAAAGATAATTTAGTAAAAGGCGATCGGGTTAAATTTTTTATTTCTCAATAATTTATTTACTATTTATAAGTAGAAGGACTAAATTAAACCTAACTTGAGGTTGGCGGGTTTCGACTTCGCGGAAGTTGAGTTTCGACTACGCTCAACTTCCGCGTAGTCGAAACTCAACCCTCATTTTCTCAAGGTTCGAGCATTGAGCGCAGCGATGCCCTGAGCTTGCCGTTGGCGAAGCCTCTCGTAGAGAAGGGTCGAAATGCGTCTTCTAAATAATTGTGTCCGCTTACTTAGCAGCTATCGCTGTGCTTTTTTATGAAACTAATTCTCTTTAGCTCTTGATTCAAAATCTTTAAGCACATTGCCAGAAAAAAGCTACTATTTCTTGATGCTGTGAGCACTGGACAATATAGCCTGCTCCTCCATCACCCCACATATATGGAATATTATCATCTGACTCAAGCTGAAATACAAATTGATTCATTGGATGGTTACAAATTGGGCAATTTGGATATTCAGGATATTGTACCCAATCAGCCCAACCTGCTAATTTATCGCCACCTTGATGAAGTTCTTCCATTAAAATTTCATCTAAAAAATCTTTTTCATCTTCATCTAGCCTAATTTCCAAGTCATCAATTTCTATCCAATTAGGATAGTCATTTACTTCTTCCCATCCAACAATTAACTTAGGTTCAAACAAATTTCCTATTTCTGGAATATCAAAAAATGTATGATAATTTTTTTGCTTGACAATTCTCACAAGTTGACATCTGGAAAATGGAGACCAGCCTTCACAATCACTAACACAATCTTGTTCGCAAGCTAAAATTTTTACCTTTCCAATATCCCCTTCCCAATCTACATATTTGCCAATTCTTCCTTTGATTGGCATATCATGAGGTAAGTTCATCATTAAAGTTTCGCATTCTTCAACTGTTCTTCCAAACAATCCAGTATCATGCTCTACTATAATTTCATTTGTGCAGTAGAAGAATTGAAGTATTCCACTGCCAAATTTAGTGTTTAAGTTTTGCGGAAGCTCATCTAGATTAAGTTGTAAAAATAACTGCATCGGCTTACCACAGTTTGGACAAATAGGCCATTCTTCATCGGCATTTAGCCAAGGTTTACCACCAAACTTTGATGCAGTTAAACCTCCATCGCCTTCTCGAACAATTGGTTTCCAAGCTAAACGCTTAACGCTGGTAAGTTTATTTTTTAGTTTTTCTAATTTACTCAAATTTTGCCTCTTCATTTGAACAGTCAAATAAATGTAAACCCAATCTTTGGGAAAGTTCTTCGCACACTTTTACCCCGCGCACGCTATTACCCCGTACATCCAACGGTGGCGAAAAAACTCCAATGCCCATTTTATTTGGTACAACGGCAATAATTCCGCCACAAATTCCACTTTTCGCCGGAATACCAATTTTGTAAGCCCACTCACCTGCAAAGTTGTACATTCCACAGGTGTACATCACGCTCAAAATATCTTTGATGTAAGGCTTATCTACTGCTCGTTCTTTGGTAATGGGGTTAACACCTCTATTGGCCAGAGTCGCCGCCATCACTGCTAAGTCTTGGCAATTCACCAGCACAGCACACTGCTGAAAATAAAGATCCAATGCTTCTTCAATGTTGGGGTCTATCATCCCAAAGTTGAGCATTAAGTGTGCCATTGCGCGGTTGCGATGTCCGGTACTCCGTTCTGAGGTAAAAACTGATATGTCAACGAACACATCGCGGCCAATATATCGCTGGAACATCTCCAGCATCCGATTCAGACGTTCGGTGGCGCCAGATCCTTTGATTAAGCTAGTGGTGGCGATCGCTCCAGCGTTTACCATTGGGTTATAAGGCCGCTTCGATTGCTCATCCAAAATAATCGCGTTGAATGCATCCCCCGTCGGTTCGACGCCAACTCTCGTCAACATATAATCCCGCCCACGATCTTCTAAAGCAAGTCCATAAGCAAATACTTTGGAGATCGACTGAATCGTAAAGAACTGCTCCCAGTCCCCAACTTTATGAACTTGACCATCTACGGTAGCAATGCAAATACTAAACAAGTCTGGGTTTACTTTTGCTAGTTCCGGAATGTACTTGGCTACTGCACCCTCGCCCAATGACTTGTACTGGGAATGCAAGTCGTTGAGAACAGTTAATAATGATGACGAGTCTATTTCTAAATCTCCTGAATTTACTTGGTTTGCTACGAAGCTGATAGCATTTTACGAAAAACTTGCCACACATATAGCAATTCAAGCTGATTGCGTGAAAAAATAATGTATACCTTAAGGTAGAGGCAATTAATCTTTCTCTACTGCCCATTGCGTACTCCCTATTGTCGAACCATACTTAGATATAAAAATATTCAATGTAATTTTTATTACATTATAAAAATTACCTAGAAGCGATCGGCAAGCTTTTCCAATTTTTTTATGATTAATCATAAAAAAATTTCGCTTGCGTACTATTCTTTTTTTTATACACAGTAATACTGGTATAGCAAGTTATATAAATTACTAAATCTAACCTAGTTATGAATAATACAAATCGTGGTTAATTTAGCTAGAAAATACTTCAAAAAAAAGATAATCAACTTCCACTGATTTGGACGGTGATTTTATCTCTAACTCCCATTACAGAGTATTTATAAGAAAATCTAAAGATTTAATAAAATAAGAATTTTTGAGTATTTGTGCCGATGCCATTTAATTAAAGTTATATTAACTATCTAAAGAAAACCGTACAAAATAATGTCATATAGAATACACACATGATTGTGAGCCTTAGAAACTTATGCCGACAAGGTGCTATGAGTTTCGCTCCCAAAAAATGTAAAGTTTTGTTAAGAAAATTTTGGCTTGCCGAAAAAAACGTTACATAGTCAAAATCCGCATTCAAGCAAGGTTTCGCGGTGAAAATACCAATTTGTTTTGGGTAAAGTTGTCAAGAATTACGGTAAAACCCTGATCCCCAAGCTAAAAGGTTCATGCTAGTCTGTTGCAGTTACAAAATACAAAGTGAAAGCGGAACGAATTCGAGTTTTTAGCAAGGGAATTCACGTATTTACTACGTAAAAATCCCAAAAATTATAAGACTTAAGTTCTCTTAAGTTCTACAGTCGCTTTAAAATTGGACGCATGAATCAAAGACATTTCTGGACAATTGTTGCTCTGTCTCTGACTGTTTTGGGAATACCTTCAATTGGTTGTACTCAAACCACCAAGGGAAATGCGCTAGCTGCCCCAAAATCGCCTGCATCTGATGTGGTGAAAGTGGGAGAGTACAAATCAGGAGCAGGGGAGCAAACCTCGGATGCTGTGATTACACAAATTCATCCTTACAACATTGGAGGACGTAAGGCGGCAACTCTTTATATCAAAAATATTCCCGTTCTCACCTTTTTGAGTTCTGTATCAGATACAAGTGTTGAGACTAAAAAAGTTGGTGCAATAAACGAAACAGAGGGCGTACAATCATACGCCCTTATTGCTAGCAACTCACCAAAAACGGCGAGTGTTGGAAATGTAGCCGGAGCAAATAATCAGATTAATTCTGTTGACAACGATCCGGTTGAGATAGCTGGAGTAATAGCAGCTAAAATTAACCAGTTAAACCGGGAAAATATAGACGCGAGCAAGATTACCGTAAGTTGGAAAGCAGGCGGGGAATCTAAAGTTGCAAATCTTCCCCAAGGTAAGAGTCTCCCTGTAGAACCGGGATCTGGCGATCGCTATACAATCAAAGTTAACGGCGAAGAATTAGTAGAAATCAATCAAGGTACGCGGCTAGCAGATACCACCAACAATCTGGCGCAAGATGCATTGCAAGCAACCAATCGTTTGCGGAGACTACTAGGCAATGCATCGCCCTTAAGCGAGGTTGCAAACATGCCAGCGCGTCAGCCAGTATCAATACGCAAGCTACCGCAGGAGATTGCCGTCGGCGGAGTCCGAGCTGCCTTCAGAGGCATAGCTTCTTATTACGGCTATGACGGTTCCGGCAATCGTACTGCTAGCGGCCAGAGATTCAACCCAGAAGGAATGACCGCAGCCCACCGTAGCCTACCCTTTGGCACACAAGTTCGCGTGACCAACACCCGCAATGGTCGTTCTGTAGTGGTGCGGATTAATGACCGAGGCCCCTACATTCGGGGTCGAATCATTGACTTGTCCGCTGGTGCTGCTCGAATTTTAGGAATGATGGGTAGTGGTGTTGCACCAGTGCATGTTGAAGTTTTGGGAAGATAAAGGGGCTGGGGCCTGGGGCAAGGGGAAAGGTTAAAGGGAAAAGGGGAAAGATTAAATTTATTCCTTTACCCTTTTCCCCTTACCCCTTTCCCTTTCCCCATGCCCTGTTTGCCCAATGCCCATACTAAATTCCTCTAGTTCAACCATCTCCTCTATTTCAGATATAAACTAACGGGGGAGGGATGAGAGAACTAGGGGTATTTTTGTGCGCCTGTTGACGACAGTTGCGGCTTTACGCTGCTATTTAACTAAACGCTGCTTGGAAAACAAGCTGATTGCGGTTCCAGAAATGGCACTAGATGAAACGAGTGGCTGGCATCAGACGGCAGTCGGTCTGGTGCCGACAATGGGGAATTTGCATCAAGGTCATTTAAGCTTGATTCAACGGGCGCGGCAAGAAAATTCCACGGTGATTGTCAGTATTTTCGTCAATCCCTTGCAATTTGGCCCTAATGAGGATTACGAACGTTATCCGCGGACTTTAGAGCAAGACCAACAGCTTTGCGAACAATTTGGGGTAGATGCGATTTTTGCGCCGACTCCGGAAGAGATGACGGTACCCCAGAAAAGTATACAAGAATCAAAGGTTACACAAGTTATCCCCCCATCTGCTATGATAACAGGCTTGTGTGGTCGTTCTCGGCTGGGTCACTTTCAGGGTGTCGCTACGATTGTGACCAAGCTTTTCAACTTGGTACAGCCTGACCGAGCCTACTTCGGTCAAAAGGATGGTCAGCAACTGGCAATTATTAAGCGGCTAGTAGCTGATTTAAATTTGCCAGTGGAGATTGTTGCTTGTCCAACAGTACGGGAAGCATCGGGTCTTGCCTTGAGTTCTCGCAATCATTATTTGACTGCAACAGAAAAAGAGCAAGCAGCGGTGCTGTATCGCGGCTTGCTAAAAGCTGAAGCTGCGTTTCGCCAAGGACTTCGTAATGGCAGCAAGTTGATAGCAATAATACAGCAAGAACTGACAATGGTCAGCACGCTTTTAGTGGAATATATTGAATTGGTTGAACCGACTACGTTGATGTCATTAGATAAAGTTCAGGAGGAAGGAATGCTGGCGATCGCAGCACGTTTGGGTTCTACACGCTTGATTGATAATATTATTTTGCGCGATCGTCAACCCATCATCGCCATTGATGGCCCAGCCGGTGCTGGAAAATCTACAGTGGCGCGTCAAGTAGCAGCAAAGCTGAATTTAGTGTATTTAGATTCAGGAGCAATGTACCGCGCTGTGACTTGGTTGGTATTGCAAAAGGGTATTGCGATTAATGATGAGTGTGCGATCGCCGAATTAGCTAGCCGATGTCAAATTCAACTTACTCCCACCCAGGATTTACAATTTCCCGTGCGGGTTTGGATTAACGGTATTGATGTTACCCAAGAAATTCGCACGGTTGAGGTCACCTCTCAAGTATCCGCGATCGCAGCACAAAGCGCTGTACGTCAAGCACTGGTTAAACAACAGCAAAGCTGGGGTAAAAAAGGCGGTTTAGTAGCTGAAGGCCGGGACATTGGTACTCATGTGTTCCCCGATGCCGAAGTGAAAATTTTCTTAACCGCTTCTGTTAGCGAACGCGCACGTCGCCGCCAGCAAGATTTTCAAAAACTTGGTCAACCCCAAGTGAGTTTAGAACAACTCGAACGCGACATTGCCGAACGTGACACCAAAGATAGTACGCGTAAAATTTCTCCTTTGCAAAAAGCGGCAGATGCGATCGAACTGCAAACAGACGGTTTAGACGTGTCTCAAGTCACAGCACAAATCGTTAACTACTACCAGCAACGTTTATCTGAGTGGTAGCCACCGAACAGGACAAGGAGACAGGAGAACAACCATTTAATCAATCTCTGCTACTGTCACCTTGTCTGCCGCTTCTGTTATGCTCTTGTGCTTACTAATGATTAGTTAGCAAAGATGCGTTTGTCTGGTTCTATGCTGCCTGTCTAGTAATTGGTATTATTGCCGAATTTGGCTTCTGACTAAGAGTTGTTCTACACTTCCCAGAATGAGCAGTGGCGCGGCAGATGCTCTGGCGATGGAGGCGATCGCCCAGTTGTGACTCACCAAGTCAGGGATCGCTATAAAAAGCGTCAATCCAATGATGAGCAAAGATGAGATCTTGAAAAAATTTCGATCCCAAGCAGGTTTATCGCGCAGTCTCTCTTGCTTGCGTATAAAGCCTTGTCGCCAAAATGGAAAGGTACTGAGGACAGTGACAAGGTATAACAGTCCAGCATTAACTAGCAGGATTGTTTTATGGTTTTGAGCGATGTCACGATGCCCAAGTGCGATCGCACTTAGGCAAACTCCCGCTACTAGATACAGGAAAGTAAACAGGGTAAAGTGTTTCATTAGTTTCTTTTTATGCTTTGTAAGGAGGCAGACTCTAAGGCAAACGCATCTAAATTAGACTTCTCATAACCAAGGTTAAGAATCAACGAAAAAATCAGCTTCAGCATTTACTGTTTGATTTAATTTTGTAAACTTCAAGGCAATCTCTAAAATCTTTTTCAATAAGCAGAGATTAATGAGGTGCTTTTGGAGTTTATTGATAATGAAATAACCTTGTTGATACGAGCGGAATGCCCTGTACTACCTCCATAACTGTAGATTTCCTACACCTAGACACAAAGCCAAAATTCAGATAGATATTAAATAGTTTTATTTTTGATGAATTTAATTTTATGCAAAACTTTTTCAAAACAGTAATTTTTTTTAAGAATTAATTCATCTAGCTTTCGACTGATTATTTAGATAGCAATTCATCTAACTAAAGGTAGAAGTTTCAAAGCTTTAATTGCTGTTTTTAATTACTTATACCGTTTGTTTGTGAAGCTGCATATATTTGCCCCCCGGCTGTCGCCGTCCCCCCTTGGCAAGGGGGGACTACAGGGGGGTCTTGTTATGTCCATCTTCATAGAGAATTCGTATTAATACCAATTGTTATAGCAATCCTGAATTATTGCTGAACAAAAAAGTCTGTGACTTATTAGAGAATTCGGAAATATAAGCCTTGCGATTGATGTGTTTCAAATCAGATTGCAATATTGGCTTTTAGCTATGAAATATTAGTCATTTTTATTTATAGCCATTATTCCCTAGCAGTTTGACTTATTTTACTTATTAGACGAGTACTTTGTTTTTATCTTCACTTTGGTAGTAAAATGACGATGTTAAGTTTTATGTTTCATCATAAAAGACATAAAACTGCCAAAAATAAAAGCTGCTAATTTTCTAAGCTTCTGCAATAGCTTAAACCTGGAAACCGCTAAAGAGAGGATTTCACACAATGGCATTTGTACAGCCCCCCCTACCTTTCGACATTAATGCTCTAGAACCGTATGGTATGAAAGCTGAAACTTTCGAGTACCACTATGGCAAGCATCACAAAGCCTATGTAGATAACCTCAACAAGTTGACTGAAGGTACAGAACTTGCTGATAAGTCTCTAGAAGAGGTGATCCAAATTTCCTTCAATGACTCCTCTAAAACCGGAATCTTTAACAACGCAGCCCAAGTTTGGAACCACACCTTCTTTTGGAATTCCTTGAAACCAGCAGGTGGTGGCGCACCCACCGGTGACCTTGCAGCCAAGATTGATAAAGATTTTGGTAGCTTCGACAAATTCAAGGAAGAGTTTTCTAACGCAGCTGCAACTCAATTCGGCAGTGGATGGGCTTGGTTAATTGATGATGGCGGTACGCTGAAAGTGATTAAAACACCAAATGCAGAGAACCCTCTAGCTCATGGCCAGAAGGCACTCTTAACCTTGGATGTTTGGGAACACGCGTACTATATTGACTACAGAAACGCCCGTCCAGCCTTCATTAAGAATTTCCTAGATAACTTAGTCAACTGGGACTTCGTTGCTGAAAACCTTGCAAGAGCTTAATCAACAGCCGATTTTTAACTGGCTGTGACAGTAGCTTTTAACAGTTATCAATAAATTCCCAGCAGTCACGATCTTGTGTCGTGGCTGTTTTTGGTTTGTTGGGTGAGGGGGAATGCTGACCAATACGGTTCGGTTAAGATCCCCCCGCCTACGGCGACCCCCTTTTTAAGGGGGTAAAAGAGGGTTATGAGCAAGCCTTTTTAAGGAGGTTGGGGAGATCTTCGAGGAATAAACACGTTAACCGAACCGTATTTGAATGTTGATGGTTGACTTTTGATTGTTAACTGCTAAATAGAAGGACTAAATTAAACTTAACTTGAGGTTGCCGGGTTTCGACTTCGCGGAAGTTGAATCTCGACTTCTCTACGAGACGCTACGCGAACGCTCGATTACCGCGTAGTCGAAACTCAACCCTCATTTTCTCAAGGTTCGAGCATTGAGCGCAGCGATGCCCTGAGCTTGCCGTTGGCGAAGCCTCTCGTAGAGAAGGGTCGAAATGCGTCTTCTAAATAATTGTGTCCACTTACTTATACATAGCAGTTCTATTTAGAGCAGAGTTGAAAAAGATACCAAAAAAGCTGAGACTGAAATCAAGAGTAAAAACTTTCTTATCAACTATAGCAATCCTATTTGAGTTGTTAAAAATGTTAGTGGTAGCTGTTAACAGTCAACAGCCTAAATGTAAGATTTCACAAATCATCTATAACACCTATAGCTGTGTCTATCTCATTTACTAATATGGAAAACTTCAGTACTGCTTTCAACAATTTTCCTGAACTAACAACTGAAAATTTAATTTTGCGGGAAACAAAACTAGCTGATGTACCAGCAGTTTTTCTGATTTTTTCAAATGATGAAGTAACAAAGTATCATGACTTAGAAACTCTCACTAGTTTAGAGCAAATTCAGTTTATAATTGAGCGTCGTGCAGAGCGATTTAAAAATAAACAAGGTATTCGCTGGGGAATAGCTAAAAAAGAAGATAATGTAATTATTGGTTCCTGTGGTTATAGCATTAAAAACTGTTTCCAGGCAGAAATTGGCTACGAACTTGCAAGAAAATATTGGAAAAAGGGCATAATGACAGAAGCCTTAAGAGCTATCATTCACTGGGGTTTTCACAAGTTGGATCTGAATCGCATTGAAGCATTTGTTATACCAGAGAATACTGCCTCTATCAAATTGTTAGGGAATTTGCAATTTGTGGAGGAAGGGCTTTTAAGAGAATATGCATTTTGGAAAGGACAATTCCATGATTTGAGGATTTTTTCTCTATTAAAAAGAGACTATACCGATTCCCGGTTAACTGAGGTACAGATAATATTTTGAAATGCTCCAGGGACGCTGAGTAAAGCGCAGAGCTACGCAGAGATTTGTACCTGAGCAGACAAGGAAAGGCTATATAGGATTTCTTTTTGATTTGTGTAACAAAAATTAGTACGGCTTTATTCGTTATTTATTTTTCCCTGTTTCTCATTTCGTGGTAGCGACTACTGAAGGTTCCCGGCGTTATATATACATGTATTACTTGGGTATAATCGGACATTTCCAAATTTAATTGCTATGAGAAAGTGGGTGTAAATAATTGAAGGTTGGCATTGATTATTTTAGTCAAAAAATAGGGCTAAAACCCTCAATATAAGCCAAATTAAGTTTTTATATTTTGTAACATAGTTTGATTTATTCTTACCTACTTACTTTAGTATAAAAAAGCTGATATTTTAAAATTTGTGTGTAAGAAAATACAACAAAATTTCAGATTTGAGAGTGGAGTAGTAATGCTTCAACTCTTGATAAAATTAACCTTCATAGTAAAACATGAGGAAAATCCAATTTGGAGCCACTTATGTGGCTGGTGCGCTAGCCAGACTTACCAATCTGGTATCAAGGTTATCTAGGAAAATCAAAAGCGCTACCACGATCGCACTATTGGTTGCGATCGCCGTTTTAGCGGGACATACTGTATCAGCGCAAGTATCGCCCCCAACGATAGCTTCCCTAAAGACGGTGACGGTTCCAGAACCGGACAATCTCGGAGAATTCGTTAAGAATAAAACTGCAGCGATCGCTTTGGGAAAGGCTTTTTTTTGGGATATGCAAGTTGGTAGTGATGGCATCACCTCCTGTGCCAGTTGCCACTTCCATGCCGGTGCGGATAACAGAGCTAAAAACCAGCTTAGTCCAGGGATTTTGCGAGTGAATGCAGATAAAACTCCGAATCCCGATAATACTTTCAGCATCGGTCAGCCAAACTCCACACTCAAGCCAGAAGATTACCCATTCCACAAACTGGCAGACCCAAATAACCGTTTTTCTGCCATTCTCTCGGACAGTAATGATGTCGCCTCCTCCCAAGGAGTTTTTAATTCCAAGTTTGTTAATAACGATCCTGGTATTCCTGTGGACGATCCGGTATTCAATGTGGGAGGTATCGAAACCCGTCGTGTGGAGCCGCGCAACACGCCAACTGTGATTAATGCGGCGTTCAACTTCCGCAACTTTTGGGACGGACGCGCACAGAACGTTTTCAATGGGGTTAATCCCTTTGGCACGAGAGACCCCAATGCCAAGGTCTATAAAGCATCAAGCATCTTAAGTCCACTACAACCACTCACCGTTCAACTTAAAAATGCATCTCTAGCTTCCCAAGCAGTGGGGCCGCCACTCAGTTCGTTTGAGATGTCGGCAGATGGGCGCACGTTTGAGGAGATTGGTGACAAATTTGGGTTTGGGTTGCTCGACAAGATATTCGATGTTGTCAAGAGCAAGAAGCTGCTTCTTCCTAGAGAACTCGCTCAACAGTTACTTCCCTTAAGACCCCTTGGAAAGCAGATTGTCCATCCCGATGACAGTGTACTAGGTCAGTACAGCAGAGCACCTCAAAAGGGTCTGACGACGCTGACTTACAGCCAAATGATCCAAGCAGCCTTCAAACCAGAGTGGTGGCAATCTACCCAGTTAATCCAGGTTGATAAAGCCAACGGTAATACCCGGAAAGTCGTACTGCTGCCAGATCTCTCAAGCACTACTGAAGAGTATACGCAAATGGAGTACAACTTTTCGCTGTTCTTCGGGCTAGCGGTTCAACTGTATGAGTCTACATTAGTATCTAACAATGCGCCCATTGACCAGTTCTTAGAAGGGAACACTAACGCCCTAACTCCCCAGCAGCAACAGGGTAAAGCTATTTTTGAGAACCCCGCCAATGCTTGTATATTTTGTCATAGCGGAGCAGAATTCACTGCTGCTTCAGTGAGAAATGTCCAGAACAGTGGGCGACTCACACGCTCACCAGCGCCGGGAAATCCTATCGAAGACACGGGTTTCTTCAAGATTGGGGTCAGACCAGAGCTTGAAGACCTGGGTCTGGGGGCTGATGATGGGCTACCTGTATCGCGACCCTTATCCGAAGCACGTTTAGCTCAACAAGGAAAATTCCAGGAGGTCTTTGGTGAAGCACCTAATATTACACCTGGCCCTGTGGAAGCAGATGGACTTTTTAAAGCTCCTACGCTCCGCAATGTGGAACTCACTGCCCCCTATATGCACAATGGTGGAATGTTGACCCTGCGGCAAGTGGTCGATTTCTACAGTCGCGGCGCTGGGGACGACAATGCAAATGTACCCCGCCTTCCTGTGTTGAATCTGAGCGACGAAAACAAAGAGGCACTTGTGGCTTTCTTGAAGTCGCTAACTGACAATCGAGTTCGTTACGAAAAAGCACCCTTCGATCATCCGCAGTTGTTTATCCCCAATGGACATCCAGGAAACGAAATCTCCGTCACCAACGACGGTACCGGAAAAGCGACAGATGCCTTGACGGAAATCCCAGCTGTTGGTCGTAATGGTCGTAGCACTCCCCCTGCTAACTTCCTTGCAACTCCGTAAACCTGGAGACTGGGTATTGGGAAAACTCTTCCCTAATTCCCAGTCCCAAGCGGTCTGCCAAGCCAAAAATGCTGGGTGAGGGCTGGGGAAAGGTTAAAGGGAAAAGGGTAAGGGATAAAAAACGTTTCCCCCTTCCCCCTTTTCCTTTACCCCGCCAAGTTGTCTTGCCAGACTACTAGTCCCCAATCCCTTCACAGAGCGAGTTTTTACAGGATCTAGAAGAGTGCTGCCTCCTGTATCTTAAAAATAGTAAGATTTTAAAATATATGGATAGTAAAGAATTAGCACAATATATCGAGGCAACGAATAGCATTACTAAACCTTGGCTATTGGTTCAATTGCGTCTCAAAAAATTGCAAGAGCGTCGAGCTACGTTAACAGACGATGCTTACAACAAAGAATTGGAAGATATTTTCCAAGACTTGATGAATTTGGGGGAATGGTGGCAGGGTATTGAAGATGAGGTATTTTAAAGAGACGCGATGAATCGCGTCTGTACAAGAGTTAGGAATTTTGGTAATTTCTGATTTCTAACTTAAATTCATAAGGGTGTAGTCAGGAATGGATTATCGGGATGCAGGAGTTGATGTTGAGGCTGGTCGAGGCTTTGTAAATCAAATTCGCAACTTGGTTCACAGTACTTTCAGACCGGAGGTAATTGGTGGATTAGGTGGCTTCGGTGGATGCTTTCAACTACCAGGGGGTTTTAAGGAACCTGTTTTGGTTTCTGGAACAGATGGTGTGGGAACAAAGCTGAAAATCGCCCACATTCTCAACCGCCATGATACTGTCGGGATTGATTTGGTGGCGATGTGCGTTAATGATGTGCTGACATCTGGTGCAGAACCGCTGTTTTTTTTAGATTATGTCGCAACCGGGAAGTTGGACAAAGAGCAATTAACTGATGTGGTTGCGGGTATCGCTTCTGGATGCAAGCAAGCTGGTTGCGCTTTATTGGGGGGAGAAACGGCAGAAATGCCCGGTTTCTACCAAGTGGGTGAGTACGATTTGGCTGGGTTTTGTGTGGGAATTGTCGAAAAAAGCCAGATGTTGAACGGCTCTCAAGTAAAAGTCGGAGATGTAGCGATCGCCCTTGCTAGTACAGGCGTACACAGTAATGGTTTTAGTTTAGTACGAAAGATTGTTAATGATGGCAACTTTGCTTGGAGCGATACTCCAGAATTGTTAAGCGGTGAAACTATCAGCGAAACTTTTCTCAAACCCACGCGCATTTATGTCAAACCAGTTTTAACAGCACTCAAAGCAGGTTTGTCAATTCATGGTATGGCTCACATCACAGGTGGTGGTTTGCCAGAAAATTTGCCTAGATGTTTGGGAGAAGGTCAAGCAATAAAAATTGATAACAGCAGTTGGAATGTTCCCCCTGTATTTCAGTGGCTAGCTGAAGTAGGAGAAGTCAGTCCCCAAGCCATGTACAACACATTCAATATGGGAATTGGATTTGTATTGCTAGTGTCACCTGATGAAGTTGAGCAGACAATCAGCCACTTTCACTCAAATGAAATTCCAGCTTTTGCCATCGGTGAAGTCATTACAGGTTCAGGAGAATTAGTGGGATTACCATTGTGATAGATATTTTTTATACAAAGAATAAAATTTTTGTTTAGGTTATTAGAGTTACTTTCTCTACTGATGAATTACTGTATAAGGTACTTAGTACAGCTTGTTTAAGCATACGCTCAAAATTAAGATGCAATATTTATTACCTACTAATTTTTGAGGGAATTCAAACTAATCATGACTACTGACGTTGAGATTTGCTAACGTAGTCTTAACATATCGAAAAATTTGCTAATAAAGCTGAGAAATTAGCTGTTAGCACTAATTTACAGTTGTGAGTATTTCTCATGTGTAGGTGTGGCGTTTTAGTGTGTTAGGAATATATATTTTTTTCTAGAGGGGTTATGGTTGTAAATTTGGCCCGCACTACTGCTTCCAGAGAACTGTTGAGGCAAGTATTCCAGAACATTGATGCACATAGTTGTCCGACGTTATTCAACTTTCACATGCACACCGTCCATTCGGACGGCAGGTTGCAGCCGAGTACATTGATGGAACAGGCGATCGCTATTGGGCTAAAAGGGCTAGCGATTACCGATCATCATGGTATTGGCGGCTATCAAGCAGCACAAGCTTGGTTAGAGGATTGGAAGTGGAATAATCCTGGCGCAAGCACTCCTATATTGTGGAGCGGTGTGGAAATCAATGCCAACCTTTTAGACATAGAAGTTCACATTTTGGGTTACGCTTTCGACCTAGAACACCCTAGTATCAAACCCTATTTGCAAAGAAGGCCGACTACAGGTAAAGAATATCAAGCACATAACGCGATCGCTGCTATTCATCAAGCTGGGGGATTGGCAGTTTTAGCTCATCCTGCGCGTTACAAGCGATCGCATTTTGATTTAATTCCAGCTGCGGCCGAAAAGGGTATTGATGGCGTGGAAGCTTTTTATGCCTACAATAACCCCAATCCTTGGAAACCCAGCGCTGTAGAATCACAACAAGTGCAAAAATTGGCTGATGAATATCTTCTTTTCAATACCTGCGGTACTGATACCCACGGCTTGAATTTGCTACAGCGCTTGTAAAAATGAATCTATGGTTGTATACCCACACGCTCCCTAACGGTAAAGTGTGGGCTTTCAACTTGACAGAAGAATACCGCATCTTGGACTTCAAAAAGAAACTGTATAAGGGCGTAGGAAACGATACCTTCGCTATTAACTAGTGACTCTAACTGGAATTTCGATGATAAATTCTGCCCCATCACCAGGTTGAGACTTTACGTAAATACTGCCATGATGTTTTTCAATAATTTGATAGCTAATTGCTAAACCTAAACCTGTACCTTTATTAACAGGTTTAGTTGTAAAAAAAGGATCGAATATTTTAGTTTGTATCTCTGGAGCAATACCAGAGCCATTATCTATAATTTTAACTTTGATAGTTCCTAAATCGGTTACTTCAGTTCTAATAATAATTTGTTTTTGATTTTGATGATTTGAGTTTTCTAATAAAGTATCTATTGCATTATTAATAACATTGATGAATACTTGATTTAATTGTGCTGGATAACATTCTACTAGCGGAAGATTAGCATATTGTTTAATTACTTCTATTTTTTGCTTGAGACGATGATTGAGCAGAAATAGCGTACTTTCAATTCCCTCATGAATATCTACAGCTTTTTTATCAGATTGATCGAGGCGAGAAAAGTTTTTTAAAGAAACCATAATTTCCTGAATTCTATGAGTTCCTAATCTCATAGATAAAATAATTTTTTGAAAATCATCTATGATAAAATTCAGGTCGATTTCGCCAATCTCATCTGAAATTATTTTTTGCGCTTCTGGATACTCTTTTTGGTAAAATTCTATCAAATGTAAAAGAGTGTTAATATGTTCGTGGAGATAATTAAAATTACCATGAATGAAATTAATGGGATTATTTATTTCGTGGGCTAATCCTGCAACCATTCTGCCCAAACTAGACATTTTTTCGGTTTGAATTAATTGCACTTGAGTTGTTTGCAATTTGCGTACAGTATGTTCTAGTTCCTGTGCTTGTAGTTTGGCAGTTGCAGTTGCAGTTGAGAGTGCTTTGAGATTATTGTAAGCCTTGGAATGATAGCGGATGCGGGCAATTAACTCAATGGCATCAGGTAATTTAATTAAGTAGTCATTTGCTCCCTCAGCAAAGGCTTCTGCTTTGAGTTTTGCTTCTTCTTTACTCGATAACATGATGATGGGAATATCACGAGTTGAAGGATGAGAACGAAACCAACGCAGCAGCATTAAGCCATCCATGTCTGGCATGATCAAATCTAAAAGAATCACCGTTGGCTCAATAGCGATCGCTTTTTGAATCGCTTGAGTTGAGTCGCTGAGGTAATTAAAAATAATATCCGCTTCGTTAGCAATAATTCTATTGATTGCCTCACCAATTATTTTTTGGTCGTCGATTAGCAAAACATTGACATTTTCTGTGTTTAGTTTGACTTCATTTACACAGTCTGTCGATGCCAATTTTATACTCAAGCTAGGTAATAATATTTCTGCTTGTTGCAATTGAGAGATATGGTTGACTTGCTGGCTCATATAATTATTAATAATTGTTAAATATTTATTGATATTATTCAGTTGATTATAACTTAAGGGATATAAAAGTAAAAATATTTACATATTGTAAATAAAATGGATTAAATACTTTAATTCAGACAAAAATTTGAAGATAGAAATCTAAATTCAATCCATTTTATTTGATTAAAGAACAGTAAATTCACGGGATAAAAATTATTTTATATAGGTTTGTTTGCGGACATCCGTAATAACTTGGTACAAGCAGGAGCGATCGCATCCACTGGCAAAACTTCCACGGCGGCTTGCAATTCCACCGCAGCTTTGGGCATACCATATACAGCACAAGTTTCGCGGTTTTGGGCAATGGTGTGCCAGCCAGCTTCCCGCAAGAGTTTTAAACCTTGAGCGCCATCTCTTCCCATACCTGTAAGTAACACCCCAATTCCTTGTCCAGTCCAACGATCTGCCACACTTTTGAATAACACATCAATTGATGGACGATAAACGCAATTTGAAGGTTGTTCGTTATAGTCAAAACTCAGGTTAGAACCCATGACGAGATGATGATTTGTACCCGCTAAAAGAATTTTTCCTGGTTGCGGTCTAGAACCTTTACCTGCTATTTCTAGAGGTAAGAGAATTTGCTCATTTAACCAAGCTGCAAAACCTGGAACAAACTGAGCATCTAAATGTTGAACGATCGCTACAGCAGCGTGAAAGTCTTGGGGAAATTGTGAGAGAATCTGAACCAATGCCTGGGGACCGCCAGTGGAAGTGCCAATAACAATTAGTGGGGGTAAAGATTTTTGAAAAACTCTGGTTTTTTTGAGTGTTCGTCCTTGGGAAGATACACCAATTAATTTAGCGATCGTGCTAATTTTTTTGAGTAGACCTACACTACCCTCAGCAGGTGTATTGATTGCATCCAAAGCTCCATAAGTCATGGCTTCCAATACATTGCCAGCATATTGATTAACGCTGACAGTCACCATCATAATTGCACAAGGAGATTTGCTCATAATTTGCCGTGTGGCTTCCACTCCATCCATGCACGGCATCAAGACATCCATCAATATTAAATCGGGGGTATCAACTGCACATTTGCTAACAGCTTCTTCACCATCATACGCAACCCAAGCCAAATCATAGTCTGGTATTGTGGCTAAAACGCGCCGCAGCGCCTCAACCGCCATCCGCATATCGTTGACAATGGCAATTCTCATTAATTAACCCTCACCAATTAAGTCAATTACCGCCCTTAGCAATGTGTCATCATGAAAACTGCTTTTGGTGAGATAGTAATCTGCACCAGCTTCTAAGCCTTGAATTCGGTCTTCTTCGCGGTCTTTGTAGGAGACAATAATCACAGGTATTTGCTTCAACTTGGCATGGGCTTTGATTTGGCTGGTGAGTTCAAAGCCATTCATCCGTGGCATATCAATATCTGTAATTACCAAATCATAATCGCTGCTGCGGATTGCATTCCAACCATCAATACCATTAACCGCTACATCAACTTTGTAACCGTTATTTTCTAAAAGTTTGCGTTCCATTTCGCGGACGGTAATTGAATCATCGACAACTAGCACGCGCTTGTAGGTTTTAGTTAGTACCTGACGCCCCGACTGATTCACTTGGCTAAGTTGCCCGCTAGAAAACACCTTAGCAATAGAACGTACTAAATCTTCGACATCGACAATTAATACTGGAGAACCGTCATCCATAAGGGCTGCGGCGCTAATGTTGGGGACTTTACCGAGGCGGGAATCTAAAGGACGAACAACTAAACTGTGTTCGCCAAGAAATCGGTCAACGACTAATCCATAATGGTTGAGGCGATCGCTAATTACAACCACTGGTAGTAAGTCTGGATTTACCGCCGGTGAGGGTAACTCTAAAACTTGACGCGCCGAAATTAACTCCACAGGTTGATTGTTCAGTAAGAAAAACGGGCGATTTTCTGAAACAGCAATCTCTGACTTGGATAACATCAGCACTTGTTCGATTCTTGCCAGCCCAAAAGCATATGGTTCGCCAGCAATCTCAACTAACAGAGTGCGAACTACCGATAGGGTAAGGGGTAATTGTAAGTAAAAGGCCATACCTTTTCCTGGGTGAGAAACTGCCCGCAGCGTCCCGCCAACTTCCCGCACTGTGCTATGGACGATATCTAACCCTACACCCCGACCAGAAATTTCCGTAACAACCTGGGTAGTAGAGAACCCAGGTAATAACAGAAACTCCATTAATTCAGCTTCCGTCAGCTGGGCTGCCATTTCTGCGTTCGTCATTTGTTTTCTGACGACTTCTTGACGCAAAAACTCGACATCAATTCCCCGGCCATCGTCAGAGATAGTGATAAATAACATCCCAGCACGATGGACAACTTCGATTTCAATTTTTCCTTCTTCTGGTTTGCCTGCGGCTAGTCGGTCTTGGGGAGATTCGATGCCGTGATCGATCGCATTTCGGAGGATGTGAGTTAAAGGCGCTTCTAATCGGTCGAGAATATCTCGGTCTACTAAGGTATACTTACCCTTAATTTCCAGCTTCACGCGTTTACCCAGCAGGCGGGAGAGGTCGCGTACCATGCGCCCAAATCCTTGTCCGCCCTCAGCAAAGGAACACATTCGCGTTGCAATTACTTCCCGATAGAGGCGCTGGGCAAGATTTCCAGACCGTTGAGAAAATGATTCTAATTCGTTTTGGCGATCGCTAATTAATTGACTGCATTCGCTGGCTTTTTGATATACCGCGCTCAAATGTTCTTTAATGTGTTTATCGAGTGGGCGATCGCTCAATAATTCTTGTAACTTAGCCACTAGGTTAGATAGCTCTACTTGATTAGCTTTGACCTTTAAAAAAGAGTCTGTAAATGGCTCTAACCACTTGGTTGCCACTATTGTTTCTCCTGCTAATCCCATCAACCGATTGAGATTATCTGTACTTACTCGTACACTCCGGTTTTGGGTAGCAACTAATTCTTCAACTGGGGAGGGGATGATTTCCGGTTGCAGAGATTCTATCTCCGGTGTTGGCTGCAAGATATTTACCTGTGGAACAACTACCGGGATATTTACAGAAGTCGAAAGATTAGCGATCGCATTCACTAGCGATTGTATATGAGGATTATTTCCTGGTTGCAGATTGGGGTTTTGGGCTATGTGTTGCAGCAAATCTACCCCTTGCAACAAAACATCAACGCTATCGGCAGTTAAAGTAACTGTTCCAGCTTGAGCCGCACTAAAACAATCTTCCATGACATGAGCTAGGGTGACAGCCGGCTCAATTTGGACAATTCTAGCTGCGCCTTTAATACAATGGGCTGCCCGCATTAAGGCTGCTAATTCTGATTTAGGATCGGGGTTTGTTTCCAGCGCCAACAAACAGTTGTTCAGCACCACAACCTGAGTTTTGACTTCCATGTTGAATAAATCCAACAAAGAAAGCTGACTGAGATCGGAGTCTTCCATGATTACTGCGCCTTCCTCGCCAAAGTGGTAAATAATAATTCATCATCCAAATAGCTGACAGTGTGGGATGTCTGGAAATTAGCAGGTTGCCAGGAAAATAACCCTTGAGTGTAGGTTTGGGCTGCTTGAGTCATATTCCTGGAAGCATCGTGCAATTCCTGACGAGGGAATCGGTGTAGACCATAGAGTTCATCTACTGGAAACACCCAAGCGTTACCAGCCTTTTCAATTACCACCATGCGGGAATGCACCACTGAACTCAGCAATAGGGGAGTATCGCTAGATTCGATATTTAACAAGTGGTTTAAGGAAACACATAACAGCAATTCACCGCGAATATTGATTAAGCCCCGCAAAACTTGGTTGTTGCGATGGGGTAGGGTATGAATCACGCTTGGAGGAGTCGTTTCTTTAAAGACTTGAGCGGGAAGTGCCAGCCATTCTCGTTGCAAACGAAAAATCACAACTGTCAATGTTTCTGTTGTGGCGACGGTGTAGCTAGGCATTTGCAGATTTTTCTCGCCTTGAGATTGAGCCAGTAATTGCGTCCACTCATGACGATAGTGTTCTGGTGTTGGGCGTTCTAGTAAGTTATACCAATTCTGTATGAAGATGCGCCAAACTAGGTCAAACTTATAGATGGGTGCATTGAGTAACTTTGTGATGAGTCGTCCATTCCAAATTGAGATTTCAGAAAGCCAAGAAGAATTGGAGAAAGCTGTCAAACATGCCACCACGGCAAGCAGTAAAGAAAGATTACAAATGCTCTATTGGCTCAAGAGTGGTCAAGTTAGCAGCAGGCGATCGCTTGCAGAACGTTTAGGACGCTCTGGTAGCAACCATAACTCGTTGGGTAAGGAAGTATAAAGATCAAGGAACAAGGGGCTTGCTTGAAGTCAAACATGCACCCGGAAAAGCTCCGAGCATTATTGGTTCAGACTTAGAACGCTTGGAACAGCGGTTACAGGAGCCATCTGGGTTTACTAGCTATGGCCAAATTCAACAATGGCTCAAGAGCGAATTAGGGGTTTCACTTGCCTACAAAACAGTCTATGAAATTGTTCGCCAGCGTTTGGGTGCGAAGTTAAAAGTGCCTCGTCCTCAAAGTACCAAACAACACCCACAAAGTCTATCTCACTTTAAAAAAAACTGCCTTTAGCATTCAAATTCTTGCAGGAGGAATTTGGAGCGGGGAAACGATTGAGGTACTTGTGCGGAGCCGGAGACGCTCCGCCTCCGGTCAGGATGAAACACGTTTAGGATTAAAGACAATTGCAGGACGTTTGATTACAGCTAGAGGAGTTAAACCTGTGGGCTTAAGTCAATGGCAACGTGAAAATTTTTATTTATACGGAGTTGTAGAACCTCTAAGTGGATACAGCTTTTTCTATGAGTTCCCCTACCTGAATGCTGATTGTTTTCAACACTTTTTGAAGTTGCTATCTGCTGATCTTGGTGATGATATTGCGGTTATCCAGTTCGACCAAGGATCTTTCCACAAAGCTAAAGCTCTCGATATCCCAGATAACATTATCCCGATTTTTCAACCTCCTCACTCTCCTGAACTCAACCCAATTGAGCGGTTTTGGGAATTTCTCAAATCTCAACTCCAATGGGAAAATTGTAAAACTCTCACACAACTACAGCACAAGTTAACTGATGTCCTCAAAGAAATTACACCTTCGATGATTGCCTCTCTCACTTCTTACGACTTTATTCTTGAAGCCTTATTTAGCGCAGCTTCATAAAGAATTGGTATTAGGATATGTTGCCGAATAAACTGGACAATTGCGACAGTGAGCGTGTATGGATAGTTGCGGACAGGAGCGATCGCCTTCAATACCAATTACATTCCAACAAGACTCAATCTGAGATGGTAAAGATGTAGTAATCATTAGTCATTAGTCATTAGTTTTTTTTGCCCCTCTGCCTCTTCACTAAGCAGTCGCATCTAGCGGAGTTAAGGATGAAATATTCTCGTTCTTAACCTTGAAAATAGATACCTCCTGACGCAAGCCACGGGCGACTTGATTGAGTTGAGCGATGGCATTATTAATTTCCCGCAGGGAATCAGCAGTTTGCACTGAAGTACTACTCAACTGCGTTATCGCATCGCTAATTTGTTGCGCCCCTACTGACTGAATTTCCATCCCTTTATTTACAGATTCAAAACGCGGGTTTAGATTTTGCACTTGTTGAATGATTTGCCCAATCTGCGTACTGATACTGCCAACATCTGCCACACTCCGCCCAACTTCAGCCGCAAATTTGTCCATCTCCATTACCCCTGTAGACACGGAAGATTGCATCTGTTTGACCATTTGTTCTATGTCGAGAGTAGCGACTGCGGTTTGGTCTGCTAATCTGCGAATTTCTCTAGCGACTACGGCAAAACCTAAGCCATATTCTCCTGCTTTTTCGGCTTCAATGGCTGCATTCAACGACAGCAAATTAGTTTGGTCGGCTACTTTTGTAATTGTCAGGACAATATTATTAATGTTGTTAGCTTTTTCGCTGATGATTCCCAATCTAGCAGCGATGTTATTGGTTGCTTCTGCTAACTGTCCCATACTTGCTTCCATTCGCATCAAATCTTTTTGGCTGATACTAGCGGCTGTAGTTGTGGCTTGCGACATCGTTACCACTTGTTCCATTGTGTTGACTAGTTCTCTGGAGGTGGCGGCAATTTCCTTAGCTGTGGCTGTGACTTGATTAGTAGAGGCAATTTGTTCTGAGAGTGTTGCTTCTAATTGTTTACCAGAAGCACCTACCTGGGTAGCTGAGGTCATTACTTGAATACCTGAGCTTTGTACTTGACGAATTAAACTACTCAGCTTTTGGGTCATAGTTTTAAAAGATTCCAAAAGTTGTCCGATTTCATCTTTAGTATTTGATTGATTTTCAGCCAAAGATGAAGTTAAATCGCCAGCAGAAATTTTATCTGCTACATTTACAGCAGTAGAGACTCTACTGCCCAAAGCCTTGGAAATTATGGAAGTTATAAAAGCTGCGATCGCTATAGTTAAAAGTGTCACCAGCACCGCTAATAAGCTCATAAAGTTGAGCATTACTTTTGTACCTTCAATACTTTGTCCCATGATTTCTTTTTCTCGATTCTGAAACTGTTGGTTTGTTTGAAAAAATTTATCATTTACTTCTTTGGAACGCTCCATATATTTCTCAATCACAAATTTATTTTTATCAATATTCGGCGTTCTAATAATATCTTGAACAAAACTATCAAATTCCTCCAACATCTTCTGCATATCTTGTAATCTTTGCTTTTGTAATTTATCTTCAGAAATATTCAATACATGATTTAAACCATCTTGAAAAGTTTGTTTATAATTTATATATCTCTCTAGAGCATCGTGATGCTTTTTCGTATCAAATAAATATCGGCGAATTGTCCGATCCATATTCGCTATACCCAAAACCATATCATCTGTTCCGATAATAGCTTCGTGTGAAAACGCCACTTGTTTATAGGTTCTTGCTGCCTGATTTGTAGTGATATAAACTATGACGCTAAAAACGAAGATTAAAATTGTAGGGATAGAAAATCCTAGTAAAGTTCTATCTTTGAGTTTCCAACTATTCAACATTTTAATTTTTGACCATCTAATAATCTGAAATAATCAAGCCTAACATACTATATAAATAATTTGTTAACTTTAAATTTTGTAACTTGAGATTAAAGAGGCTAGATAGTATTAATACTTAAAATAGCCAATTGCAAAATACATCGAATTCCAAATTAAAAATTCAAAATTGGTATTAGATATACTGTTGTTAACTGATATCAAAGGCAAAAAACCTCCAGTCACTAAAATTCCCAAATTGGAGGCTAAATTAACAACTATTAGCTTCAAAATTAATAAGCTTTGTTAAGCTAATTAAGCTTATTAATATACAGGTAAATAAAAAATAAAATATTATAGTAAATATCTAGCTTTAATCCTCAAGCTTTGTATTTCATTCATTTGCAATATGCTGTATTGAGCATATTAGTGTGGATAAGCCTATTTATTCCAACTCCATAGCATCATTTTTCTGATGCTGCAATCTGTAAATCCGCTGCCAAAGCAGACTAGCACTAACCTTATCTCCCTGTTGTTCCTTAAGCAAGGCTAGATGAATCAATGCCGCTTTGTGGCCAGGTTGTAGATAAATTGCTTTACGAAAAGACTGTGCAGCCTGCTCGTTGTGCGACATTGCTTGTTGCACTTCACCCAAGAGAACATAAGCCTCAGCATTCATTTGATTTTCGTTGAGATAGTCGTTGCATAGTTGCACGGCCTCATCTAAGCAACCTCGATCGGCAGCAGTTTTAGCTAGATCTAATAAGTCTGTGTTGGGGTTGTTTGCAGCTATCGGTTTTTGGGGAGGAACTTCCACCCTGTCTTTGATAGGAAAGGTGTAGCGTTTTTGTGTTGATAATTGAGGATTAATTGTTGGTTTATAACTGCTGGGAATAGTATAATTTTTCTCAACAAAATTTTGATGGTTACTCAACTTTTTATAGGCAACTGCTGAAGATTGGTGCATTGAGAAAAACTGAGTTTTCATCAGTAACGCAGCTTCAACATGGGCAACAAATAATAAACCCCCTTCGATGAGTAACTTTTCTAAGATGCGAATAGTTTGTTCTTTAGTGGTGCTATCGAAGTAAATCAATAAGTTGCGGCAAAAAACTACATCATAAAGCTGTGTATTAACTAAAAAGTTAGGATTAGCTAAATTGCCGTTGATAAAATTTACCAGGGTTTGGACTGACGATCGCAGGTGATATTTTGAATTGATTGATTGAAAATAGCGTTCCTGAAAAGAAAGATGATTGCCACGAAACGAGTAATTATCGTAAATTCCTCGTTGGGCTTTTAATAAACATTGTTTGCTAATATCAACAGCATCGATGTGAAATTGAGCAGGTGTTAATCCTGCTTCTAAGAGGGCGATCGCAATGGAATATGGTTCTTCACCTGTGGCACAGGGTACGCTCAAAACCCGCAATACACCTTGCGGTTTTTTTGGCAACCATTCTGATAATACGTAACGTTTGAGAAATGCAAATGATTCTGGTTCGCGAAAAAACCAAGTTTCTGGGACAATCACACTGTCAATTAGTATGTCCCATTCTTGAGGAGAATCTTGCAAATGTTCCAAATAGCTAGACATCTGGTTTATACCACAATCTGCCATTCGTTGATAAATGGCACTGGCGATCGCCGCAGAACCAATTGAATTAACATCTAAACCAATTTTGCTTCTCAGTAAAGCTTCGATGACAGATTGTGCCATTTGTGCGATCTTCACACCAATCTAAATTGCTTTGTTTAAAATTCTTTCAGGCAAGAGATTAATTTGCTCGCTTTCAGACAACAAGTATTCAATACGAATGCACTGAATCATGCCCTTGTCATCTAATATCATCTTGCCCAAATATGGCGCAGCATCTATTTGAATATTAGAATCAACAAACTCACTTTCAGACTTGTGCAATATTTCCACAACCTGTTGTGCCATTAAACCTAAAACATGTTTGGTATTATTAGGGCCGCAATAATTAACTAATACAATCCGCGTACTCAAATTATCGCTACAGGGTTTACCCTGCATCAACTGGCATAAATCGATGACTGGTGTAATGCATCCGCGATAGTTAAATACACCAGCGATGTGTTCTGGTTTGTGTGGCAAGGTTTTCAGCAAAACTAGCGGTATCACCTCTACAACATCTTGAGAGGCGATGGCGTACCGCTCATTGCCAACTTTGAAGAGTAACATGAGCATGGATTTATCTTTGTGTGTTATTTACTCAAGTTACCCACTTTATTAACTAAACGTGAGTTCGACAAGTTTTATAGTCGATTTTTGGTTGGGATCACGATCATTGCGAAATAAGGTACTTCTGCGGGATCGACTTCATCTAAGGGTAGAATGCGTTGCTGTGTCATTGTTGCTCGCTCAATATATCTTGCCCGCGATGCTAAACCTAATTTATGCAGAACGTCCCGCACTTTGGTAAAATGACGACCTAGTTTCATAATTGCCGCTGCATCGGTCATCAACAATTGCGTGGTCAGTTCTTCTGCTGGCAGGGGGGCAGGCAAGACTGTGAGAATATCATTGTAGTAGGTGAAAGGTACGCCCAAAGCTACTGGGCAAGCCATCAGTGAGGAAACTCCGGGGACAACTTCTGTTTGGTACTCGTCACATAACCGCGTGAACAGGTACATGAAGGAGCCATAGAAAAAGGGGTCGCCCTCACACAGCACCACCACATCTCGACCTGCTGCTAAATGAGCCGCGATTGGTTCAACTTCTTTGTCGTAAATAGACTTGGCTTTTTCTGGTTCCAAGGCGCGGGGGAGGTGAAATAACACTTCGATTTGATCCCCGGTGAGATATTGCGCCACGATTCCTCTAGCAATACTCTCTTTATCTGTAGCTGATTGATAGGCTACCACAGGAGCCGCACGTAATAGCCGCAGCCCCTTGAGAGTTAATAATTCTGGATCGCCAGGGCCGACACCAATTCCATAAAGACGACCTTTGGTATTCATTATTCTTCCTCCGTTGCCAAGGCGTTAACTGCGGCGGCGGCGATCGCACTACCGCCGCGCCGACCGTGTAATGTTAAAAATGGTACATTTCTGCTGTCTGCTGCCAATGCGGCTTTCGATTCGGCTGCACCGACAAACCCCACAGGAAAGCCTAATATTATAGCAGGCTTCGGCGCTCCTGCATCGAGCATTTCTAATAGTCTAAATAGTGCGGTGGGAGCATTGCCAATTGCTACTACCGATCCTTCGAGGTGCGATCGCCATAATTCTAAAGCCGCTGCCGACCTTGTAGTATCGAGATGTTTAGCAAGCTCTGGGACTTCCGGATAGTTGAGGGTACAGATAACTTCATTGTTGGCAGATAAGCGCCGCCTGGTTACACCTTCAGCAACCATGCGGCAATCGCAGAGAATGGTTGCTCCTGCGGCTAGGGCTGCCCTTGCGGATTGTACTGCTGTTGGTGAATATCCTAAGTCTGTGACGATATCCGTCATTCCACAGGCATGGATGAGACGTACTGCAACTTTCGCTACATCTGGAGGAAGGACATCTAGGTTGGCTTCTGAGCGGATGATGGCAAAGGAATTGCGGTAAATTTCGTTGGCGTCTCGGATGTAGTCGGGCATTCAATTTGGGATTTTAGATTGATTTGTTGATAGATATTTAATTTAATTAACCGCAGAGGCGCAGAGAACACAGAGAAATTCGATTGAAGGGAGTCATTAATTATGTAATTGGGAAAGTGGATATCGATTGGCAAATTCTCGAAAGGATTCATGAAAATTTTGGCGTTGAATTTTATAGACTTGTAAGATTTGCTCTATTAATGGAGGTAGTTCGGGGAAGGTGACATATTGGTATAGTTCGCGGCCGAATTTGTGGCTGCTGTTGGTGTCAGCTAGATAAATGTGATAGGCTTCGACTGTTTGATTGTCTGCCTCGAAGTTGACGCCGAGTAGGGTGATGTCAGCTTGGCTGTGTTGGGCGCAGGATTTTTGGCAACCAGTAAAATGAATATTAATTGGGCGTTCGAGAGTAAGGCGATTTTCAAGATATTCCGCCAATGCTAATGCATGACTTTTGGTGTCGGTGGCAGAGGCGGCACAACCTTTGTTACCAGAACAAGCAATTAATGAACTCTTGATATTGGTGGCTGAGGAATCTAATCCTAAAAGAGTAATTTGATTTTGGACATGGGTAAGTGTTTGTTGAGGAATATCTGTTAAAAGTAAATTCTGCCAAGGGGTTAGCCTGATTTCACTGCCGTATTTTGCTGCTAAATCTGCTAAACCCCGCATTTGTCCGCTCTCCACTCGTCCAAGAGGTAAGACGACACCAATGTAAAATAATCCTTGCTGGCGTTGGGAATGGATGCCAAGATGCTGAGAGTTAGGATCTATTTTTTGTCCAACTGGGGATGTTTCGCGGCGGGAAAGAGTAAAAGGTAGACGTTGCTGAACTTGGTGAAGATAATTTTCACAACCCAAAGTATTTAATAAATCTCTCAAACGTAGCCGAGGCCGATCGCTAATATCGCTATGATTCAGATAGACATCTGTTAACGCTGCCAAGACGGGTAAACAATCGTCTGGCGTTAACAAAATTTTCGTATCGCTTGGTGGTTCTTTCTTTGCACCCGCACAAAGATAAAGGCGGAAGTAAACATTACCATCAACTAAGACAGCGGCAAATAGGATATCATTTAGGCGATCGCTCACTCGAACTATTCCACCACCATCAAAGCAAACGCTAAATTTTGCTGACAGTGCCGATAATGCCGGATGTATAGCAATATAATTATCCCAAGCTCGAACAAAAGGACGAGTGTCAATTAATTCTTGGCGATCGATACCAGCAGTTGGGCTGGTCATAATATTTCGGATGTGGTCTATATCAGTATTGCGAGAACCGAGTCCGATATCCTGTAGGTGGTTGAGAACTTGAGAATTTATCTGAGTGCGGATTTCGCGGATTTGCAAATTAGCTCGATTAGTCACATCCACATAGCCGCCGCCATGCTGGTCTGCTATATCTGCGATCGCGGAAAACTGTTCGCTACTAATAATCCCGCCTGGGATTCTCATACGAGACAGTATACCATCTTCGGCGGGTGTAGGATAAAACAAGCCAGGACAAGTGGCAAATCCTGAAAGCAAACTGAGAACTCCTTCCCCGTGCAACGCAGGGAGTAGACGGCGAGTATGTCCTGAGGACATCCTGAGAGTTGGCATTCTGACTTAGGCGATCCCATCACAGTTGCGGCACAGTCCCGGAATTTCACCGGAGTTTCCCAACCCCAAGCTTTAGTAATTTAGCATGAGAATGCGGTCAGTAAGTTGAAGACTTCATATATTGAATCAACTTGAAGCGAAATTGCTTGAGCGGGTGGATTGTCGATACACCGGATGGGGAGGTAGTGGAGTTGCTCTCGACGATCTGGCGGTTTGCGGCTGCGAGAAATGGTAAGTATTTTGTTTTGCTCTGCTTGTTCTAAATCTTGAAAGCTGAAATCAGTATTTTTGTAAACTCGTTTATACACGTTCGGCACTGAATTTTTCTTAACTGTCTTAACTGTCTCAATTAATTTCTTAACTGTCTTAACTGTCCTTGTAATTTTGCCTCAATTTTCAGAATATCTATAAATGTAGTCAATTTAGTAAAAAAGCTGTTTATTTACTAATAGCTGCTACCAGCAAAACTCATGAAAGAATACAATTTCTTTAGGAACGTTAATAGCATTAACTAACTTAAAGAATCAAGTTTAACAAGCATACTCAAAAGCTTGTTAAAAGGTAATATTTCTCCAAACAATTTTGTTATAGCTGGTTAACTAATTTTTTTATTTCAAATCAGGAGTGAAATATGCAATTATCAGATTTAACTAACTTTTTGGCAATTCTTACAATTGTAGATTCTGATAGTAAAATCGCTGAATATACTATAAAACTGGCACAAGCCGATACAGTAGTCAACACTGGAGACACCGATACTACAGTTCTAAGGGATATCAAAAAGCATTTACCCGAATTACAAAAAGAGTTGGATGCCATCCAACAAAATAAATTGGAACTGAAAGAAAAAGTTATCAAGAAAATTTTGACCCCAGACAATTAGACTATTAATAAATTACTTTTCTCAGCTTGTCTATAAGAACAAGCTGAGGAACTGCTAATTAAAAAGATAGGCTTTACGAAAGATCCCTGACTTCTTGAAGAAGTCGGGGATCTGACCATTGCTAACCCTTCAGAACTAATGAGACAGACCAACTCATCGAGAAGATGAAGAAAGTTTGAAACAGTCTTGTAATTAAACAACAAAATTCCCAACTTTATAAGATCGGTTGATAATTTTAGACTTGAGCGATCGCCATACACTAAAATTCTACAACCAACCTACTCAAAAACATAATTTTGAGCCACTTTCCAATAACGCGAAAATCGTTTCAAATCAATATAGCCATCATAATCAAAGAATGGCTCCACCTCTAAAACTTCCAATTTTTGGGAACGCTCAATTTGATTGCAGATATCATCAAACCTGGGACTCGGACTATTTACTGTCACCACTAAGTCTGCTTTTTGTTCTTGAGCAAAAGTCAGAATTTCTTGCACCACATTACCACGGCGAATGACAACAGGTAACTCTAGCAAACACTCGTAAATAAACGTCAAGCGTTTAAGACTGAGTTGCCATTCCTCAATTAAAGCCTCGTCCCAAACCCAAATAGCAGGAGCATCAGGGTATTCTTGTAGCGCGGGATTATATGGACTCAGACAGTCTCCATGTACCCAAATAATTGGTTTAGTCATTAGTTATTAGTCATTAGTCATTGGTCATTGGTCATTAGTAAATAAGGGATTTTGAAGAAATAATTGCATATTTTTGTATTTGTCAGTCTCTAAACAAAAGACAAAGGACAAATGACAAATGACAAATGACAAAAAACATCAGGCATTATTGGAAAGACTAGGGCTATTAGCGTAGCGTCTGTGAAAAAGAATTGCTGCCAAATTTGTTAGCAAACAGGTGATTGCTAAAGACATCAAAATATAAGTAGGAGCCATCACCACGCCAATCATAAACCAAGTGTATACGTGCAAGATCATCACGGAAGCGAAAAAAGTGGCAATTGCCGCAGACTGCCAGATTTGATGTGATGGGCGACGTAGTGCTGTCAAAATCATTGTCAAAATTGTGGCCAGCAAATTGGCTGGTACAAGAAATGCACAAATACTGACGCAGTTTGCGCGAGAGAACTCAGTTAAGGTGTTGAAATCGAACATCAAGATCCTGGGGATAATGTTAGAAACCTATAATTTAATGTAACTTATTTCTATATATTGAAATCCACCTTAGCATAGGTCGAGAGTAACAAAATTGAAATTTTAACATTATTTAAACAATTCAATTAAGTTCTTATAGTAACAATAGCTAATGCTAATGAATCCTAAAAATTTTGTATAGTTAGGGTGGGGAATGCCCACCCTGACCGAATTAACCAGGCAAAATCACTGTATCGATAACGTGAATTACACCATTATCAGCTTCGATATTTGCTGCTAGAACTGTGGCATTTTTAACTTCAAAACCATCAGAAGAACTAATTTTAATCGGTGAACCTTCTACAGAATTCACGGTACCAAGTTCTGCCAAATCTGTCTCAAAGAGCTTTCCAGAAACGACATGATATTTTAAAATACGCGTTAGCTGCGGAATATTTTGTAACAGAGTTTGAATGGTGCCGGGTGGTAACTTAGCAAAAGCATCGTCATTGGGAGCAAAGACGGTGAAAGGGCCGGGACTTTTTAATGTTTCTACTAAACCAGCAGCTTGTACAGCCGCTACTAGTGTTTTGAAAGACTCAGCATTAACAGCAATATCAACAATATCAGCCATATTTGGTACCTAAATCTCTGCAAATGATTTTAAAGGATAATAAACATATTTTAAGTTTTATGTTTCAAGTTTAGGCGAATGGAGCGATCGCCTATCTTGAATACAAGCAGAATAATGTTTTTCTCAATTACGTGGCAAAATCAGTAACATCTTCTTAGATGCCTTGCCTGCGCTACTCTAAACAGGGCTTTGTGCATCCTTGAGACAATGCGATCGCCAAAACATTCCATGCTTTGTGTTGAGTGCGATCGCCTAGCTTACCCGAATCATTATTTTACACCACATCTGTTAGCCTGACTCAACAATGGGGAAAGATGTAAATAAGAAATTATCAGCCCTCTTGTAGAGGGTAATTCGAGCAAATTTCTTTGTTTTGTGATTTGCAAATATATATAGGAATCTCTTTTAAAGAGAGGTAACAGGGTTGGAGAACAGATAAAAAGGAATAAAGGTGTACTTAGCTTTGCAAAAAAACTATTAATTATAGAAATTTTATTCAACTACTTTACTACTAACAAAACCTAAAATTTAAGAAAAATTAAATATGAATAAAAAGCAATTACTAAAAATAATAATCGGGGATTTGACCTGGCAGAGATTGATAAAATCTTTAATTTCTATTTATGTATTTTTTGGCTTGTATGTCTATTTCAGAGCAGACAGTATGATTTTTTTACCACAACAGTCTAGTTATCAAGATAATCGGGAGATTATCAAATTAAGAGCTATTGACAACACCAAAATTTCTGCTAGATATTTGTATAACCCTAAAGCTGATTATACTATTCTTTATGCTCACGGTAATGCAGAAGATTTAGGTAATATTAAACAAACTTTAGAGCAATTACACGCTTGGGGTTTTAGCGTTTTATCTTATGATTATCGCGGCTATGGTACAAGTGAAGGTGTCCCCACAGAAAAGAATGCTTATCAGGATATTGATAGCGCTTATAACTACTTAACAAAAGACTTAAAAATATCACCACAAAAAATTATAGTATGGGGACGTTCTGTAGGGGGTGGTTCTGCTGTCAATTTAGCAGCCCAAAAACCAGTAGCAGGTTTAATTGTTGAAAGTACTTTTATTTCAGCATTTCAAGTAATAATACCATTCCGCATTTTACCTTTTGATAAATTTTCTAATATTGACAAAATTAAAAATATTAACTGTCCTGTGTTAGTAGTACATGGAAAAGCAGATGAAATTATTCCTTTTGCTCATGGAGAAAAATTGTTTGCTGCTGCATCATCACCAAAACTTTCTTTCTGGGTTGAGCAGGCTAGCCATAATGATTTATTATGGGAAGCTGGAGACAAATATCAAACAACTTTAAATAAATTTATTAAGATATTGAAGAAGAATTGAGAACTAAAAATTAATTAGATACAGTATTTTTCCATTCCCCAACCCCCAACTCTATTCACTCTCTCCATGAATGAATCTAATTTTGCGTGACTACTTATTACACGCTCCTGAAATTAGGTAATGGTACTTAAGCATGTATATATATTCGTAATAACCATACAGATGACTGAGACTGGTCTAAAGGTGTAGAAATGGAATGAATTTTGAGTGATGGCGAGTAACGTTATCTTGAAATAGGCGAACACAGAGTTAAAGACCTGTTTTCAAGGTAACAATTCAGCACTTAAAAGCGGCCACTGCGTTGGAAAAGTTTCCAAGGTAGTCCTTTGGGTGGTTAATACCCGAATTCACTAACAAGCTCGAATACAATAGCCACCTAATAGACAGGTCGCAATGCAAATTCTTAAAGTACTAACTAGAGTCTATCTTAGTCCCATAGACTTGGATGAGGCGATCGCTTTCTATGAAAATCTCTTTACAGAAAAATGCTGGTTATGGTTTCAATATTCCGAAACCGAGTTGGAACTCGCTGGCGTTGGTTCTATTCTTTTAATTGCCGGTTCAGCCGAAGCACTCTCGCCATTCAAAAGTACACACGCAACATTTCTCGTTGACTCACTCAATGATTTTCGAGAAGCACTGACTCAGCAAGGTGCAATAATTCTGACGGAACCTAACAAAGTTCCCACTGGAGTTAATATGCTAGCCATGCATCCTGATGGAACAATTGTTGAGTATGTTGAGTTCATTTGATTTATTTTTAGCCCAAAAAGCATCTGCTGTGAAGGTTTTGAAGCTTAAGTGAGTGTTACTACCAGCTACTTAACACTTATATAAAATTTTCGATACCAACCATAAGCAAAACCCTTACTAAACCCTTATACCATTTCACTAAAATCCTGATATAAATTCTTTCCCCTCTGCTCCCCTGCTCCCCTGCTTGCCTAAATGTATCAACCTTAAAGTGAAACGGTATTACTTTAGTGGTGCGCTTAAATCTGCTGCTTGATTCTTGAAAGAGTCTATGATAATATCCGTGCAACTACAAAATACTGTAATCCTATCGACTTACCGTAAATAAAAGCCGATCTGGATTATCCGGCATTTGCAAAGCTGCTTAATTGAATTTAGGACTTACGCACTGAAGCCTGAAAGCCCGATCCCCCTTAAAAAGGGGGAAATAAAGCCACCTTTTTGAGGGGGTTGGGGGATCTGAGTGGGTAAGTTCTAGAATTAATCGGCTACAACCTGTCGTATAACTTTTCAGCCAATTGTCAATAGTACAAAGGGCAAATCTTTAGTGCTGAAAAAGCAAAAACATTCAAAACTTCCTAGTGCATTATGGTAGAAATATCCAGCAAATCTCGTTTCAAGTCATTTAATTACTTTCTACTATTCTTAGTAGGTGGAATATTCACATTATCGACAAGTTTAGTTAGTTGTAAAGCGCCAAATACACCAGAGCAAGCTGCTAACGCTTCTAATAGCACTAAGATTAGTGCTCAGACAAAAGTCCTCCACATGGGTTATATGACGGCCGGAGATCTACTGAAGATGAAAGGAGTGTTAGAAAAACGTTTAAATCCATCGGGAATTAAAGTTGAATGGTCAAAATTTGCTGCTGGCCCGCAACTTCTAGAAGCAATGAATGTAGGGAGTGTAGATTTCGGTTTTGTGGGTGAAACTCCGCCTATTTTTGCTCAAGCATCTGGCGTACCTTTTGTTTATGTTGGTAGCACGAAACCTGGGACCGGTGAAGGAACTGCTGTTGTAGTCGATAAAGATTCCCCTATTAAGACAATAGCCGATCTCAAAGGCAAGGGACTAGCATTTCAAAGAGCGACAGCACAACAATATTTCGTCATTAAAGTCCTCGAAGAAGCAGGATTGAAACTTAGCGATATTAAACACATCAACCTCACACCATTAGAAACTCGTGCAGCATTTGAACGTAAAATTGTTGATGCAGCTGTGATTGGCGATCCCCACCTTGCCCTATTTCAAAAAACTGGCAGTATTCGCGTTATCCGAGATGGTAAAGGAATTACAACCCAAGGAGGCTATTGGTTAGGTTCGCGTAATTTCGTCAAAGATAACCCTGAGGTAGTGAAAATTATTTTAGAAGAAGTCAATACCATTGGTAAATGGGCTGAAGCTAACCCGCATCAAGTAGCCGAACTTATTTCGCCTGAAGCAAAAATTGATGTCCCGACACTAGAACTCGTATCAAAACGTAGGTTTTACACATTAAGACCGCTGAGCCAAGAAGTTTTGTCGGGACAGCAAAAAATTGCTGACTTATTCTACGAGCAGAAATTTATCACTAAGAAAATTAATGTTAGAGAAGCAACGCTTTCTTCTGAACAATATGCTGCTGTGACTCCTTCAGAAGTTAAACCTTGAGAATTCAAAATTAATTAGTTAGGAGTAGCGATCGCTACTAATTGTAGTCCAGTATATTTTCAATTTACTGGGGTATTTCAACCTGTTTATTCATCCACGATTGAAACAGAATTCAATTCGATAATTCTGGGGACTGACGCCAATATTGCTGTTTGATTAAACCTGAGAAAGGGAGTAGGAAATTATGCTAGCTAAAAAACCCAACTTTTTAATCTTATTAATAGCTGGAGTATTTACTGTATCTACGAGTTTAGTTAGTTGTAAAGCACCAAATACACCAGAAAAAGCCGCCGTTGCTGCCCCTAGTGGCATCAAGACAAAGGTATTAAGAATGGGCTATATGACGGCTGGAGATATAACCCGATCTCGACAAGTTTTAGAGAAACGCTTGAACCCACTAGGTATTAAAGTCGAATGGGCAAAATTTACCGCTGGGCCACAACTTCTAGAAGCGATGAATGTAGGAAGTTTGGATGTTGGTGCTGTTGGTGAAACTCCTCCTATCTTTGCCCAAGCAACTGGCATACCTTTTGTTTATATTGCTAGTACTAAACCTGCAACTGGAGAAGGAACTGCGATCGTAGTACACGAAGACTCCCCAATCAAGACTTTAGCAGATTTAAAGGGTAAGACCCTGGCTTTTCAAAGAGCAACTGCTAGTCAATACTTTGTGGTGAAGGCTTTGCAGGAAGTAGGACTGAAATTGAGTGATGTCAAATATGTAAATCTCATATCACCAGAAACTCGCGCAGCCTTTCTTCGCCGTAGCATCGATGCAGGTGTAATTAACGATCCCCAGCTTGCCGAGTTTCAGAGAACTGTAGGAGTTCGGATTCTCCGAGACGGTAAGGGAATTACAACCCAAGGAGGCTACTGGTTAGCAGCACGCAGCTTTGTGAAAGATAACCCGGAACTCGTGAAAATTATTCTTGAAGAAGTTAACAATGTAGGCAAATGGGCAGAGGCAAACCCAAGAGATGTTGCTGAAATAATCGCGCGTGATGCCAAGCTAGATATTCCAACGTTGGAAAAAGTAGTCAGGCGCAGGCGTTATACTTTAAGACCGATTACTGATGAAATTCTCTCAGGCCAGCAAAAGATTGCTGACTTGTTCTATGAACAGAAATTCATCACCAAGAAAATCAATGTTAGAGAAGTAGCACTTTCCTCAGAACAATATACTGCTTTGACTCCTTCAGAAATCAAGCCTTAATTTTGATGAAGCTGAAAAACATATATAGGACTAGTATTTGATTTTTGAAATTACTCGTAGAGGCAGGGAACAGGTAACAGGCAATAGGCAATAGTTAAGAAGGGGATTAGAAGTGTACGGATTTTTTTCAAAAATCAAACCGGATTCCTATAGTTTACATATTTAAATTAAACTTTTGTGGGCTGGGGCGTATTGCCCGCCCATGTTCAAATTAAATTTGTAGACAAAAACATATTTACAGACATGAGTAAATTAGGAGATTGGGCAAGCATCATTTTCGATTTAGACGATACGCTAATTGTTGAGGTAGCGGCTGTTGAAGCAGCATTCTTGGCAATCTGTGAGCTAGTCCACAAAAAATATGGCATCGATACTCAAAAGTTATACCATGCAGTCAAAAATCATGGTCGTCAATTATGGAATGCTTTTGCTAACATTCAATACTGCGATCGCATTGGTATTGGATATTGGGAAGGATTGTGGGGAAAGTTCATCGGTGGCGATCGCAACTTGCAATTTATCCGCGATCGCATTCATAATTATAGATATGAAGTTTGGTCAAATGCTTTGGCTGAATTTCAAATAAACGATCCAAAGTTTGTTCGGGAATTGGTTGATTTATTTGGAAATGAATTACGCCAACGCCTGATTTTATTTCCCGAAACAGAATCAACGCTCAAGCAACTAAGCCAAAATTATCGCTTGGCTTTAATTACCAACGGAATTTCAGATTTACAACATGAAAAATTAGAAAAAACTAACCTATTCCAATATTTTGAATGCATCACTATTTCTGGAGAAGAAGGATTTGGCAAACCAGATCCGCGCATATTTAAGTTAACACTTGATAAGCTTGGCATCTCTGCTGAAAATGCTGCGATGGTGGGCGATAATCTAAGTCGAGATATCAAAGGAGCGCAGAAAATCCGCATTAGAGGTATTTGGATTAATCGTTCTAAAAAAATTCTCTCACAAGATATCTGTATTCCAGATACTCAAATATATAGCTTGAGTGAGTTGCTTAAATTGTTTTAATATGCATGTGTTTTGATAACGCATCAAAACTGTCAAAAATAAACGATTTGACGTTTAATTATTTCCAGTTACGGAGCTAGGAATTGCTTAGATTACTTTTCGTAACAGTTACAAAAACTCTGCCTAAATATTTACCTACTATGTAAGAATAAAAAATGAGAATTGATTCGGTGACCTTGTTTGTTTTTATTATTGACAGGCTTTTTCCTTTTGGTATTCACAGACTTTTCTCCGAAATCTAAGTCTCTACACCTCTATGATTTTGGAGACAGTTTATGTCAATTTATGTAGGCAATCTTTCTTATGATGTTACAGAAGAAACTTTAAATGCCGTATTTGCAGAATATGGTGCTGTAAAGCGGGTTCAGCTACCTACCGATCGCGAAACAGGTCGTATGCGTGGCTTTGGTTTTGTAGAAATGGGCACAGATGCCGAAGAAACAGCTGCCATTGATGCTCTTGATGGTGCTGAGTGGATGGGACGCGACCTAAAAGTAAATAAGGCTAAGCCCAAAGAAAGCAGAGGTTCCTTTGCTGGTAATCGGGGAAACAGTAACTTCCGCAATCGTTACTAAAATTTAAAGATTTAGCTCTTGAAGCTAATCTTTAATTTGAATTTAATTATGGCTCAGGCAGGAATGCTTGAGCCTTTTTGCTCCAAAAATCGCTTTATCAGAAGTTAGACGATCGCCACTTCGCGATCGCTAACTTTGTTAAACTGATTTACCGGACGAGGTAAACCAAGATTCTCGCGTAAAGTTGCTGCTTCATACTCTGTGCGGAACAGACCCCGACGTTGCAGTTCAGGAATCACTAAATCTACGAACTCATCTAAACCTCCAGGTAACCAGGGAGGCATAATATTGAATCCATCCGCCCCATCATTGACAAACCAATCTTCTAACTGGTCGGCAATTTGTTCTGGCGTACCCAAAATCTGACGATGCCCACGCGCACCAGCCGTCCATAAATACAGTTCTCGAATGGTTAAATTCTCTCTTTTAGCCAAATCAATCAAGAGTTTCTGGCGGCTTTTGCCACCATTTGTTTCTGGTAAATCTGGCAACGGCCCGTCCAAAGGATAGCCAGATAAGTCAAATCCACCAATCATCGTTCCCAGCAAATTTAAACCGACCACCGGATCGATCAATTCCTGAATGCGATCGAATTTATCTTTAGCCTCCTGCTCAGTCTTGCCAATTACCGGGAACACACCAGGCATAATTTTGAGATGGTCAGGGGAGCGTCCATATTCAGCTAATCTCCCCTTCACATCTGCATAGAACGCTTGGGCTTCTGCAAGGGTCTGCTGGGCAGTGAAAATTACTTCCGCGGTTTGAGCAGCCAAATTTCTACCATCCTCAGATGAACCAGCTTGAATTATCACCGGATAACCTTGGATGGGACGGGCAACATTCAACGGCCCGCGCACTGAAAAATGCTCGCCTTTGTGGTTGGGAGTGTGTAGCTTATCTGGATCGAAATAAATACCCGACTCTTTGTCATGGAGGAAAGCATCATCTTCCCAACTATCCCAAAGCTTTGTTACCACATCTACAAACTCACGGGCACGCTCATAGCGTAGCGTATGCTCCATGTGCTTTTCCCGATTGAAATTCAGCGCCTCTGCTTCAGTGGCAGAGGTGACAAGATTCCAACCGGCACGACCACCACTGAGATAATCTAGCGACGCAAACTTCCGGGCGAGGTGATAAGGCTCGTTATAAGTAGTCGATACTGTCGCCGTCAAACCGATATTTTCTGTAACCACAGACAAAGCCGACAACAAGGTGAGGGGTTCAAACTGCACGAGTTTCCCATTACGGCTAAAAACGTCAGGTTCTTGATTGCGAGCGCGGACAGCTACACCGTCTGCAAAAAATATCATGTCAAACTTACCGCGTTCCGCCGTCTGTGCCAGCCTTTTGTAATGCTGGAAGTTCAAACCAGCATTCGCCTGTGCTTCGGGATGTCGCCATGAGGCGATATGATGACCACTGCTTGATAAAAATGCACCCAGTCTCAGTTGACGTTTTTTCGTACTCATTATTTCTGTTTCCCCTATTTACAAGAATTAGTAACCAATGCCCCATGCCCTTTAAACAGGTTGCGGTTTGAGTAAATCTGTTTTGGTAACAAATTCGCTGAATGTACTTGCAACTTGTTGCGGTAATGCTAACGCTGGCGTTTGCACTGGTAAACGGGGAAACAATAATTCTGCGACTCGATAGGCTTCTTCGAGATGGGGATACCCCGAAAATACAAAGGTATCAATGCCTAGATCGGTATATTCCAGCATTCGCGCTGCAACTGTATCTGCATCTCCTACCAAGGCAGTTCCAGCACCACCACGCACTAAACCAACACCTGCCCATAAATTGGGACTAATTTCTAAGTTTTGCCGACTACCGTTATGTAGTTGCGCCATGCGGCGTTGTCCTTCTGATTCCGATTGAGCAAAGCGCCGATGTGCAGCAGCGATGGTTTCATCATCCACATACTGAATCAATTCGTTAGCTGCATCCCAAGCTTGTTGCGTAGTTTCCCGGACTATGACATGCATCCGAATTCCAAAACGTACCGTTCTACCTTGTTCTGCTGCTAATCGGCGTACCTTGGCAATCTTTTCGGCAACTTGATTTGGTGGTTCGCCCCAAGTTAAATACACATCAATATGTTTAGCAGCAACTTGGAGAGCAGCATCGGAAGAACCGCCAAAATATAAAGTCGGATAAGGCTTTTGTACGGGAGGAAATTGCAGTTTTGCACCTGCAACTTTCAGATGGCGACCATTAAAGGTTACTTCATCACCTTGCATTAGCGATCGCCAAATTGTTAAAAATTCATCAGTCAGTTCATAACGCTCGTCATGCTCTAGAAAAATTCCATCTTTAGCTAGTTCTTTCGTATCGCCACCAGTCACCACATTTAAAATAATTCGACCATTAGAAATCTGGTCAAAAGTAGCGGCCATCCTCACTGCTAAAGAAGGCGACATAATTGCCGGACGAAAAGCCACAAGAAACCGCAAACGTTCGGTAACTGAAATCAAAGAACTAGCTACAATCCAGGTATCCTGTTTTTGTCCAGTACCAATTAACATCCCGCCATAACCCAATTTATCAACAGCTTGGGCAATTTGTTGCATATAAGGATAAGTCGCTGGACGCCTACCAATTGTAGTGCCTAAATAACGCTCATCTCCCTGTGTAGGCAAATACCAAAAAACTTCCATAATCCCTCTGTTTCAAATTTAGTCATTTGTCATTTGTCATTTGTCATTGGTCATTAGTTATTTCTCTTTCTATCTCCCTCATCTTCCCCAGTCCCCAGTCCCCAGTCACTCACTATCTAATACTGCTTTGAGTAATAGTTTCTGGGGTGATAGCTGCATATTGTTCAGTAGTCAGCATCGCTTCCTTAATACTGATAGATTTAGGAATTATTTTTTCCCTAGTGAATAAATCGGCAATTTTCTGTTGATTCTCCATGATTTCTGGAGTAATTGGTCTTAAGCCGTAATTGCGCCTTGAAACCATTGTTTTTAAAATATCTTCATCGATTTTTAAATGAGGAGCAATAAGTTTTACTGCTTCTGCTCGATTTTTGTCAGCCCATTGGCCTGTATTATCTACTTCCTCAAGGATTAATCGCACTAATTTGGGATTTTCTGTAGCGAACTTTCGCGCTGCCATATAATATCCGCCTTGAGTAGAAATGCCGCTAGCATCTCTCAAAACACGGGCATTTGCCTTTTTTTCTGCCACTGCTAAATAAGGGTCCCAAGTTACCCAAGCATCAATTTTTCCTTGAATAAATGCATCGCGGGCTTCTGAAGGAGGTAGACTCAGGGCTTGAATATCGCTATATTTTAAACCAGCTTCTTCTAAGGCTTTTACTAATAAATAATGGGATGCAGAACCTTTTTGAAAAACTATTTTTTTCCCTTTGAGGTCAGCTAAAGTACGAATAGGTGAATTCTTTTGAACTATAATGCCGCTTCCTTTACCAGTACTTGGTTTGTTGCTAGCAATATAAACCAAAGATGTACCAGCGGCTTGAGCAAATATTGGGGGAGTTTCGCCTACAGAACCAATATCAACTCTACCCACATTCATCGCTTCCATCAGTTGTGGCCCGGCGGCAAATTGCGCCCATTCAACGGAAACGCCTAAAGGTTGCAAACGCTTTTCAATCAATCCTTTGAGTCTAACAATATCCCCAGAACTTTGATATCCCATGCGAACAAGTTTGGCTTGAAAACCAGTAGTCTTATTTTCTGCTTTTGGGGTTTCGACTGAGCAACTAACTAAGGTTGTTGAAATTGTTAATAATCCTGGTAATACGAATAGTGAAAACTTTTGAAAAATTTTCACTCGTGGCTGTTTGAAGGCAGTAATCATGGGTGTAATAGTTGGTTTTTATTTGCTGTGTTCGTTGGTAGGGGTTTTACAGGTGTCATTGGTGTCAACTTAAGCTCAAACGCTTATCCCACAGGCATTTTACCCCACCCCCAACCCCTCCCCTTAGCAAGGGGAGGGGAGGTTTTGCGCCAGCAAAGCCGGGGTGGGGTAACGCGGATCTTGATAGTAAGTGAGTAGAACTCGCTCATCACGTTTTCACCAGGGTTTGACGTTAAGTTGGCACGTATGCCCAGCTGTTTTGCCCCTACGGTGTACGGTGTATTGATTTTTAGACTGTTTGCAGCTGAAGATTCTTTTGGAACAGTTCTACAACTTTTTCCCAAGCATCAGCAGCAGCTTCGGCATTATAGCTAGCGCGATGGTTGCAGAAAAAACCATGTCCTGCTCCCTCGTAGCGGAAGATGGTATGGGGAATTTGATATTTCTTTAATTCAGCTTCAATCTGTTGTGTGTGTTCTAAGGGAATTCCTCGATCTTCTAGACCAAAGAATGCATAGATGGGGCCTTTAATATCGGGAGTGCGCGTAATGGTTGGTTCTCCACCGCCGGGAGTTGAGTTTGTAATCCCACCACCATAAAAGGAAGCGGTAACTTTAATATCTGGTAATGTAGCAGCTAAGTAAACGACGTGACCGCCAAAGCAGAAACCAATGGAACCGATCGCATCCCCTTGCACATTCGGTAAAGTTCTCAAATAAGCGATCGCAGCCTGAATATCGCTCAATATTTCCTCTGCTTTGGTTTGCTCCTTATATTGTCTCCCTTTTTCGATATCTTCAGGATTGTATCCAGCCTCGAAACCGGGAGCAGTGCGTTGAAACAAAGTCGGAGCGATCGCTACATACCCCTGTTTGGCAAATTTCTCAGCAACTTCCCGAATGTGTATGTTTACCCCAAAGATTTCCTGAATTACAATCACCGCTGGGAAAGTTCCTTTTTGTGCCGGTTCCGCTAAGTAAGCGTCGATTTGTAAATCACCGTTGGGGACTTTAACCTGACTAGTGCGAATTTCTGTGTTTGTCATCGTTTGAGATTAGCTTCCAATCGCTTTGAGGTAGGAATCTTTGTTGGTAAATTTAGCAAAATACTTAATCTTTACCGATTTACCGTATTTTGTAAGTAGTATTTCACAAACAATGTACAAACGCAAGTCCTGATTTGGGGAGCAAACAGGGCATACCTCTACGGCGGCGATCCGGTTGAGCTAAGGCTAGCACTTTTAGTCAAAGTGTTTTTTTATTTAAATTTACCTCGTGCAAGTGTACTAAACCTGATTGCCTAAACTTTTAGAGTTTGGCATATCAAGACGGCTAATCATGGGAAAATCCCATAAGCACGTTATATGTATGTACCTTTATATGAGGATTTTGAATATGAATTGGGAGAACGTTAGAGATTTTTTCATTTCTAGAGCATACGCAAACAGAAGCTACAATTTTGTAGTTGCACTAGTATTTATAGCCATTTTTATAGCCGTTTTAATTGCTCACCTCTATCAATTAGATGAGATACCAACTGGTTTCTTTCTTGATGAATCTGCTATCGGTTACAACGCCGCTCTAATTGGTCAAACGGGAATGGATGAATACGGCACCTACTTTCCCACATACTTTAGAAGCTTTAATGATTACAAGGCCCCTATTTATATATACGCTGTTGCTTTGATATTTAAATTGTTTGGAATATCAGAATTCAATCTCAGATTCACTAGCTTTACTTTTTACATTCTGTCTTTAATTTTTACACTGATTCTGATTTATAAAATATTTCAAGGAAGCAAAATTCTTTTGTTTTATGCTCTTGTATCCTTTGGATTCTTACCACACTTCTTTACAGTATCTAGAATTGGTTTTGAAGTAATTTCTCAACTAGCTGCTATTTCTGCAACTGCACTTTTCGTGTGGATGATATTTCATGAACGCAAAGAAGGGAAGTTCAATTACTTTAAAGTGTTGCTTTGCGGGTTAGCTTTGGGTACTTCTGTATATACATATCCTACTGCTCGTATCTTGTCATTCTTGATGTTAATTTCATTATGGGTGGTTTACTATGAACGAAATAACATCAAGAAGCTAATAGGTATCACATTAACATTCCTTATTTGTTTGATTCCGTATATCCTGTTTTTAGTTAATAACCCAAGCGGTTTAACAGCGAGATTTAGTAAAATTTCTTACATTTATAAATCTATACCCATATTTGATAAAGTACTCATATTTATTCAAAATTATATTAAGTATTGGTCGCCAGACTTTTTGATCCGAAGCGGCGATACAAATTTACGACATGCAACTGGGTATGGAGGGGTTATTTTTAGCATAACTTGGTTTCTTTTTTTGCTAGGTCTAATAAATATTTTGATTAGCAAAAAGCTAATTTTCAATAAATTTAATATCTTTATTTTAATTAACTTATTGTTATCACCTGTGGCTGCTGCATTAACTTCGGGAGTTTCTCCTCATGCCTTGAGGAGTTTATCGATCGCTTATTACATATTAACGATCTCTTGCTATGCCATCGAATTTATCTTATCAATTCCAAATTATTATCGAAAGCAAGGTCTAATTACCTGCGTACTAATCTTTCTTTTATTTGAAATAATTGGCTATCAGTTTAATTATTTTATATTCTACCCACCTTATAGCGCCAAAGCTATGGACAGCTTGAATTTTAAAGAGTCTCTTCAAGCTGCTGTAGATCGAAATCCCAAAGAAGTTATCTTCATGAATCAACTTTCCTCGCTAAACTATATACATCTGAAGTTTTATTCCTACTTGATTGATAACCCCAGGCAAATCCCAATTAAAGAGGTTGAACACCCTGTGCCTAGCTTAGGTAGTTGTCTACTATATTATCGAGAACATGAGGCAGAAATAGCTAATTCTCAAATTCACTTTACTGAATATCAAATCAGTAAGCCTCGCAACCAGATTCAAAACGTTATGAAAGCCAAAAAATACCCAGAAATCCTGAAAATAAGGTGTTATTAACATCTAAAATAAAAAATGGTTTTCTCTGTTATATAGATATTTCACCTCTTGTAAATCATAGAGAAAACTAATCAATAATAAACTTCATATATTGAGATTTTTCAAAGCCTTTGTTTTTAAAACTATTAAATCTATATGGATAATTTAAATAAATTAATATTACATAATGCAGCTCACATAGCAACAAGACTAGACCCAAGTGATGAGAAAATTCTTCAGCACCTTTTCGAGCAATGTACTGACTACGCTATTATGACGGATGGGCATCCGCCTCTACCTTCTGCTGCTGCTGAGGAATTTTTAGCTTTACCTGAAGGTAAAACTATAGAAGATAAATTTATTTTTGGTTTATTTACTCCAGATGACAATCTTATAGGAATGCTCGAAAGTATTCGGCATTATCCTGATAATAAAAGTTGGTGGATAGGTTTAATGATGTTGGCTCCAGAACACCGAACCAAAGGATTAGGCTCTCAATTTTACCAAGCTTATGAAAGTTGGGTGGCACAGCAACAAGCGCAATATGTATTTTTAGCTGTTCTGGAAGAAAATCAGCTAGGATTTGCTTTTTGGCAGAAGCAGGGTTTTGAAGTGATACGCATAGCGCCACCCCAGCAATTTGGAAACAAACTTCATCAACGCTATGTGTTGCGGCGAGAGGTGGCTAATACCGTTTCACTTTAATAATTCAGGACTTACGCAAAAATAGCCAACTTCGCTTAATTTATCGTAGACGCTTTTCCTACAGAACGCTTGTCTGCGACACGCTGTGCGTAGCTTACTTGCCGGAGGGTACGCGCAGCGTCTCGTAGAGAAGAACGCCAAGAGTTCCTAGAGTTTGCGTAAGTCCTACCCTATTTTGATAACTTGCTACTTTTCTTAACTCCTGCCCAAATGGTAAGCGGTTGTCCGACTTGCTTGTATAGCAGACTCTCTAAAATCACACCATTATTATTGGCTGTCAGAGTTTTATTCGGCTGACGCAGAGATTCATAAAAACCGTTATACCAGCCATCTTTTGACTTGAGGTTGGCTTGGACGAAATCAAATAACTGGCGGGTGTAACCAGTGTTATAAAGCACATGCCAGCCTACTGTTGCCTTAGCACTTAAAAAGCGCAAATCATTACGCTGTTGTCGAGTGTCTGTGATGGTAGCCCAAGGTTCTCCGTTGACAAACAAACTGCTGTAAACAAAGTAGGGAGGCCTATCCAAGTTGTCTTCGGTGACGGCAGTTAATTGTTTTGTCGCTTGATAGCGAGATTCTTGAGCAGCTAAAATTCTATCGGCGTAGGCTTTGGGCAAAGCTTGAAACCCAGTTTCAATACCGTCTAATATATAAGGTTCGCTCAAAACGTAATTATTAGCTTCAGATTTTTTATAGTCGCGTTTGTCGTAAGGAATTCCTTGCCCGTAAAGATTTGCGAAGGCAGTATGAGACTGATAATCTAAGGCTTTATTAACATCCAAGCCCCAAAGATTCAGACCATAGGCAGCATAATTCTCGTAGCCCAAGCGACCTTCTTGGTTATACTGTTCTCTACCTTTGATGACGCTAGTACCGTACATTCGCCCATTGTTGGTAAGGCGCTTGACTTGCCAATGTTTCCAAACGTCCTTGGAAAGCGATCGCATTTCGGGATACTTGGCACCAACAATCTTCAGCCAGATTGCCATCCGCCCCAAATCAATGGCAGACCAACCAATTTCTTCCCGTTTTTCTAGTTCGCCATAATTAACGGGTATGAGGGTTTTGGCATTGTAGACTTTGTTGGGTAGTTCTTCTTTGTATAAGGGTATAGATGCCAGCGTTTTCAACATTTTGGTCATTTTGGCATCAAATTCAGCCGCAGGCACGATATCGAGTTCTCTAGCACTGACTAAGGCGGCGATCGCTGCTGCTTGATCCCACATAGTCACGCCGGCAAAGCCATCAACGGAATTAACCAAGCCAGTTTCGTCATTCCAGTTACGCTGGAAGTATGACCAAGCTTGACGAGCAGTGGCAATTTCCTCTTTTGTTAACGATCCTGCACCAGGAGCAACATAAGGAGTGATGGCTATCGTCAATTGGTTAGGAGGAATGGGTTCCCCTGGTAAAACTACAGATGTAGCGTCAAGCTTGGCAATAGTTTCAGTTTCTTGAGCAGTCAAAGGAGTCTTTGGTACGGGTTCCTTTGCTTGTGCAGCTGTCTTGGATGTTAATATTTCAGGTTTTTCAACAGAAGTTGGAGAAATTTGTTTTGACCAAAAATTAAAACCAGCGATCGCGACAACAGCTGTCACCACTCCTCCAACGGAAGCCAAAATGGACAAGCTTTTAGGTGGCGGTTGAAAATCAGAACTCATAGGGATTAAAGCCTCATTTTATGAATTACAGTCGCTTGCGTAATCTCACCAGACTTTATTCTTCCCAAATTTGAAATCTGATTAACTTATGGCTGGGGATTGGGGAAAAAACCACTTTCATTTAACGAAAGCAGGAGGCAGGAGGCCGTTTTTGTAACGGGGATTTATACCCCGCTTGCCTAACTTTTTGCCTTAAAAGGCGAGATTTTAGACCCGATTATTTCGATAAGGCTTAAAACTTGCTTCATCTGGACTGCCTTCTGCCCCCTGCCTCCTTTATCACCGACGACCTTTAAACGGATTAATGTAAAGTTCATCTTGGCACTCCACACCCACCTCAAACTTGCAATCTGAGCGGGGATGGGCAATGCAAAGTAAAACATAGCCCATTGCTTCCTGTGCAGATTTGAGGGCGATCGCCCCAGACTGTTCGACTTTACCCTCAATTAGACGCGCTGCACAAGTAATGCAAGCACCGTATCGGCAACCCACAGGTAACCGCAAACCCGTGGCTTCTACAGCATCTAATATGTATTGGCTTTCTGATACTTCTACAATGAAGTTATTGCGATTAACAAGTTGCACTTGGTAACTTTTCATACAAATTAGTCTTGAGGTTGAGTGTTGACTGATGACTGTTAACAGCCAACAACTACCTGATTTTCCACAAAAGCGATCGCCATGACAGCATTACTTATCGAAAATTGTTAATCTAATAATTATTATCTACGGTTATCTGATTGATATACAGTAGTTTATAACTTAGCTTTTGCAAAGTAACCCTTGTAGCTGTGCAATGCTCTGGGAAAACAATGGTCAAAGATTCATTTGGACTGGAAATTACTACCGATTCATCGGCTGCGGTAGATGCCATTAATAGCTTTGTGGATCGATTATTTAGCGTCGGGAACGATGCTGATGTGATTCTCAAAGCAGTTGAGGCAGATCCAACTTGTGCGATCGCCAATGCTCAAGTTGCCGCATTTTACTTGTTTGCTGGTGGTGTTGCCTCAACCCAGGCAACATTTTATCTGAATGCGGCTAAAGCAAACCTCAAAACAGCCAACGAGCGTGAAAAACTTTACGTTGCAGCAATAGAAGCTTGGGCAAACCGCGATATCCAGCAAGCGATCGCTTATCATGAAGCGATTACTGTTGTTTATCCCCGCGATTTAGTCTCAGTGCATATAGCCCAATTTCACTATAGAAATTGCGGTAACAGCCAGGGAATGCTGGGCATCGCTGAAAAAGTTTTCGCCGCCAATCAAGATAATCCCTATATCTACGGGATGCTGGCATTTGGACTAGAAGAGTGCCATCAGATACCAGAAGCAGAAAAATACGCAAGACAAGCGATCGCACTCAAACGAGATAATCGTTGGGCGCATCACGCCATTGCTCATGTGTTAGAAACCGCAGGACGCCTCGAAGAAGGGATTACCTTAATGGAAAGTCTAAGTGATACTTGGGAATATACTAGCTCGGCTTTTTATGGACATCTTTGGTGGCATACATCTCTTTACTACCTGGATATTGAAAATTTTGCCAAGGTGGTGGAAATATATGACACCCGTATCTGGGGACGGGCGAAAAAAGACAGCGGTCGCGAACAGATTAATGCGATCGCTTTGTTGCTCAGGCTAGAGTTACGCGGTGTAGATGTGGGTTCGCGCTGGCAGGAACTTGCAGGTTATTTACAACCACGGATACACGAACACGTCCTCGCCTTCCTGGATTTGCAGTACATTTATGCATTGGTGCGGGGGGGTAAAGAAGACTGGGCGGCCCAAATGTTAGAGAGTATGCAAGATCATGCCGAAAAAGTATTACCCTATGCTAGGCGTACTTGGGCAGACATTGGAATACCCGCAGCTAAAGGGATGATAGCCTATGCTCGTGGAGATTTGAAAGAAGCGATCGCCCAACTAGAGCCAGTATTGCCAGAGTTGCAATCCACAGGTGGATCTCACGCTCAACGAGATTTATTTGAGCAAATTTATCTTAATGCTTTGATCCGCCAAAGGCAGTATCACCAAGCCTTGAATGTTTTGGAAAAACGCCAAGCTGCCCGCAGCAACATTCCCATAATTCAGCGGGAATTGGCTAACACTTACAGCCAGCTAGGACGCACCGATGAAGCACATCGAGCTTCCCAACTGGCTTTAGAACTATCACAACGTTATCAAAAAGTAGAGCAAACAGTATGACCGCATACGTAAATCTCGGAAAAAGTGGACTGAAAGTATCGCGCATTGCTTTAGGTACCATGACTTATGGCGATCGCAAATTGCGAGAATGGGTGTTAGAAGAAGAAGAAAGTCGCCCTTTTATCAAACTGGCTTTGGAGTTGGGGATTAACTTCTTTGACACCGCCGATGTTTATTCTTTGGGTGTCAGCGAAGAAATCCTGGGACGAGCATTAAAAGACTTTGCCAAAAGAGACCAAGTAGTTATTGCTACTAAAGTTCATGGCAAAGTCGGTGACGGCCCCAACGATCGCGGACTATCTCGCAAACATATTTTTGATAGCATTGATGCCTCATTGCGGCGTCTACAGACAGATTATGTGGATTTGTACCAGATTCACCGTTGGGACTACGAAACGCCAATTGAAGAAACCTTAGAAGCACTACACGATCTCGTAAAAATAGGTAAAGTTCGTTACTTGGGGATATCGAGCGTTTACGCATGGCAGTTTGCCAAAGCCCTTTTCCTGGCTGACAAACACGGTTGGAATCGCTTTGTATCCATCCAAAACCACTACAACTTAGTTTATAGAGAAGAAGAGAGAGAAATCATCCCTCTATCTTTAGACCAAGGAATTGGAATTATTCCCTGGAGTCCCTTAGCGCGAGGCTTCCTAGCTGGTAATCGCAGCAAAGAAGACTACGGTCAAACTGTGCGGGCAAAAACCGACGAATTTGCCCACAAACTCTACTATCAAGATTCAGATTTTCAAATTGTCGATCGCGTCGTTGAATTAGCGCAAAAACGCGGTGTCAAACCATCACAAATAGCCCTAGCTTGGTTATTGCATCAACCGGGTGTGACAGCGCCAATCGTTGGCGCTAGTAAAATCGAACATCTCAAAGAAGCAGTTGAAGCTGTGGATTTGAAGCTTTCAGATGGAGAACGTAATTACTTGGAAGAACCCTACAAACCCCATACCATCTTAGGACATCAATATCCTTCCGGGAATCGCGTGTAGTCTGGAATTAGAGAGGAGGCAGGAGGCAGAAGGCAGAAGGCAGGAGGCAGAAGGTTCGGTTCATACTAAGTTGCAATCAGATATAGTATTTCTCCCCCTGCTTCCCCTGCTTCCCCTGCCTCCCCTGCCTCCCCTGCCTCCCCTGCCTGTCTTAACAGATAAATTTCCTTAACACCAAGCGTATTGGGCTATGGGGTGCTATCGGGTGGAGCGCTGGACGATTTAAAGCAGCTCTTTACAGCAGAGGACGAGGAAGCAGCCTCAGGTGGTTGTGGTTGCTAGCTCGATGTCACCTGGAAAATTGCTAAATGTTCTTCGCCTTTGCGGGCGGGGATAGAATCCTTCGCAGCCTTAAACAAGATGATATCGAAGTAGGGTGAAAAGCTATCCAAAATTGCCTGCGGTTTCACGCCAAACGGGGGGCCATCTAACCGACTATGGGTAAAAAACAGGGCAATCAGTTGACCATTGGGACGTAGCAAGTTTTTTACAACCCGTACATATTGCGATCGCAACGTTGGATCGATGGCACAAAAACAAGTATGTTCTAATACGTAATCAAAACTATGTAAAAACTCTGGTTCCAATTCAAAAATGTTGCGTTGTAAAAATTGAACGTTCAGTTCTCGTGCTTTGGCAATAGTAGAGGCACGGGCGATGGCGCTGGGAGCAAAATCAAACCCAGTGACATCAAACCCTGCTGTTGAAAATAACATCGCATCCTGTCCGCTTCCACAGCCTAGAACTGCTATTCGTCCGGGTTTGGGGGCTTGAACTGATGCCAGAAGATTAATAAATGGTGGAGCCGGACAGCCCAAATCCCAAGGATCTCGATTTTCTTGATACCGTTTTTCCCAAGCTTCGGCGTTGAGGTCAATCATGATTGAATTCTACTTTAGGAGGCAGAGGGGCAGGGGGGCAGGGGGGCAGAGGGGCAGGTGAGAATCCAAAACCTCAAATCCAAAATCTAAAATCTAAAATCCAAAATAGAACGGGTTAGATCCAAATATCTGAAGTGCAATCACCGCCAGGATAGCGCATCTCATGGGCGCGAGAGGGGCCTGCTGGTTCTTTGCCAAAGTCAACGTAGAAATCTTCGTTGATTTTGAGTCCGCCATTTTCGGTGTCGCAGTCAATTTGTAATAAATATGAGCCGGTTTTGGATAAATCAGGATAAAACTGATTATCCCAAGTGCTAAATAGGGAATTTGTCACATAAAGCCGTTTGCCATCCAGACTCAGCTGTAGCATTTGGGGGCCGCCAGCCAATTTATGACCTCGAACTTCACCAGCGTTACCCAACAAACCACCGCACCAAACTTGACCGGTGAGTCGGGGATGGGATGGGTCGCTGATATCATATTGGCGGATATCTCCATGCAACCAATTGGAAAAGTAAATATAGCGATCGCACATGGAAATCAAAATATCAGTAATCAAAGATGGCACTGGTATCGGCCAACCTTCCACCTCTACTGAAGCTATATCAATTACTTTCTCTATTTGCCAATGACCGTTAGGTTTGTGCCAATGCCAAACATTACTACTGAGTGCTGCGGCGACAAACCCATGAGTGCTGTCGGGGTTATGGTGAAAGCGCACTTCTAAGGGAATTAATCCTTCTTGTCCTAAGTCATAACTTTGGATAATTTCTCGTGTTGACCAATCCCAAAAATGTACGTGATGGCCGTAGTTATCGGCTGCTACGTCGTTTAGGTCAAAACCCGGATAATAGGTTTTGGGTGCGCCCCATTCACTACTCACCATGATGTTATGACGCGGCTGATACCAAAAGTCATAGTTAAACCGCATACCTTCGGCTTGATGTTCCCAACGTCCAGCAATGTCAAAATTTTCATCTAGTAACAAAAATCCACCAGGGCCATTTCCCTGACTGTCGCCCAGCATGGAAATCATTACGTGGCCATCTGCTAGACAGTGTACTGTATGGGGTGCGGTTAAATTGGTTTTTTCTTGAATTTCTTGTGGTTCAATGACTTTGTGCAGTTTTGGCGCTTTGGTATCTGCGGTATCAACAATATAGATGCGGCTAGAACGTTGCCCAGGTATGACGGTAAATCTGCGGGATTTACCAGCATCGCCGTGACAAGAGCTACAAGCGTTCCAACCAAAGTGATGTAATTCATCGCCAATGTAAGGCATAGATAGACGATGAATCACTTGGGAATAAGTGGGAGAATTGGGGTCAACGTCTACGGTGGCAAGATAATCTGGTTGTTCGATGCCAGTACCAGTGTAGAGAGCGATCGCATAAAGCACTTTTTCTCTTTCAGCTTTGCTGGCTGCTTCTGGAGAAGCGTAGCCAGGGCCACAACAAGCATGAGTCATAGTTTTACACCTTATCAGCTATAAAAAATTACAACCAGTTTTAAGTAGAAGACAGAAGGTTCCAAGGAAAAAGACTTATCCGATGATGATAGCACTCAGCATTTTTATTTTTAAGTATTTTCACTATTGATTATGACAACACAAAGTTAGACATCGCTGCAATCGCTCAAAGTGTTGTTAAATTTTATCAATGCACTCTTTAACAATTCGGTAGCTGGCTTGAAAGTTAATCTTTATTTTTATTATCTTTAATATCAAATTTGCAGTTCTCTAATTCTTGCATAATAGATTGCAAGCGCTGATAGCGTTTATGCTGCTTTGACCAAATTTTACAAGCATCTTTGACAATTAAAATTTCTTCAGGTGTCAAAAGCTCATCAGGTTGACCAGAGGCCAAAATCTGTGCTGCTTTTCGAGCTTTTTCGTATGGTACACCGTACCTAATTAATTCCGTACAAAATATTTTTTCCTTTTCTTCTACTGATATGTAAAATTGACTTCGCATGAGTGAAAAATGTAAAACTTATTTTCAAACTACATCAACAAAAATAAGTTTCCGCTTCAAATCCTACGAATTTCAAATTTTTTCAACTTCTATCTTTAGTTAGAAAGACCAATATATTTATAATACTTTGGATAGGCAATAAATCAGAGATTACTGAATTTAAACACTGATGAATTTGATACTCAATAGCAATATAAAGGTAGAATTAACCCGAAAATAGCTACTATTTTCTCCAAATTTAGACATATTTGACGATGACGAACATTGACAAATACCTACAAAGGTTAAAAGTTGATTTGGAAAGAAAATATTCACGAGACTCAAATCATTACCAGGTTTAAGTTTCAGCGAATAAGTGCTGTATTAATTCAAATTCATGAAACCCTTACATAGGTAAATATTATACTTGAGTTGACAAATTAGTTGTAAAACCAAGTGCAATTTCTTCTATCTTCGGATATATTTTACTAGGAGGGAACAGGACTGCCGTTTGATAAAGAATTTCAAGCCCCATCAACACTTGCCAAGTTTGTTGTGGGGGATTCAAACCCAATGATAGGGAGAGGGAACGAGAAAAGTATTTGAGTTATGAGCGACAACATTAATACTAATAAAAATAACTCAATTACTTCTGGTGAAAATCCTTTATTATTAGTGTCTGCGACTGAATTTTAATTTTGCCAATTGGGTATGTAAGTATGTTAACTCAGCGGACTGTTGTTGTAATTGCTGGCTCTGATGAGGACGATAAGGATTATGAGCATCATTTACAACTTGATGAGAGTTTTACATACAAAATTATTAAACAACAATTTAACACTCATTTTTTGGTATTATTGCGATCGCAACAAATTGATGTCATTCTCTTAGAATTAAATTCTTCTCAATTTAGCAACATCGATCTTATCGGGCAACTAAGCGAACAAATGGGGCAACAGTGCCCCCCAATTGTAGTAATTGGCAGCCCTGATGCAGAGGTAGCAGTGCAAGCCCTCAAGAGTGGAGCGGTAGATTATTTGGTAAAAGACCGCATGACTGGCGATAATTTGCGCCAAGCCATGCACAGTGCGATGAAAAATGCCGAATTACGAGGAAAACAACTTTGCAGCCACGAGCAATTTCAAACATCAGTGGAAAATATGCTCGACTGCTTTGGTATCTTCTCATCCATCAGAGATGAGTCCGGGGAAATAATAGACTTTCGCATCGATTATTTGAATGCAGCCGCCTGCGAAAATAACCGGATGCCCAAACAAATGCAAATTGGCAAAGGATTATGTGAAATCTTCCCTGCTCATCGAGAAACAGGGCTATTTGCCGAGTATTGTCGGGTAGTGAAAACCGGAGAGCCATTAATCAAAGATTCGCTAGTCTACGAAGACTCCTTTGGCGACCAAAAGTTGATACGGGCGTTTGATATTCGAGCAACCAAGTTAAATGATGGGTTTGTTGCATCTTGGCGCGATATTACAGAACGCAAACATTTAGAGTTCCAACTGCACCAGACCATAGCCGCTTTGCAACAACAGCAACACAAGCTACAACATTTGATAGAAAAGGCTCCCATCGGCATTTGCATTGCCTCAGTCAGCGGCGAAGTCAGAGTCATCAACGACGATATGCTCAACCTCCACGGTTACACCCGGCAAGAGTTTGAGCAACAAGGTATTAACTGGCGCGACTTTATCCCTCCAGAGTTTTCTGCAAGTAGCGAGCAAGCAGTCAAGCAAGTGCAGCAACAGGGCTTTCTCCCGCCGCAAGAGACGCAGTTACTACATCGAAATGGAGGGCGCATTTGCGTTTTGCTGAGTGCAACCCAGTGGATGGAACGCAGCGATGAGCATTTAATCTTCGCTATGGATTTAATGCCGCAAAAACAAGCCCAAGCTGCCATCGAACAACTCAACAGGGAATTGACAAATCGGGTGAGCGAACTGCAAACGCTGTTAGATATAATTCCTGTGGGTATTGCGATCGCCACAGATCCAACTTGCATTCAAATGGAAAGTAATGCCTACATTCGGCAATTGCTAGGCGTTCCTCCTGGTGCCAAAATCTCTAAAAGTGCCCCCAGCGACGAGCAACCTGCTTATCGAGTCTTTGAAAAAGGCCAAGAAATACCAGCAGAAAACTTGCCGATGCAAGTGGCTGCCAGATTGGGTATAGACGTGCGAGATCGAGAATTTGAAATCCTGCTCGGTGATGGCACAGTGCGCCAGATATTGGCATCTGCCACTCCTTTGCGGGACGAGAAAAATCAAATCCGCGGCGCCCTTGGGGTTATTTTGGATGTAACCCAGCGGGTTCAGGTAGAAATAGCACTGCGTCAAAGTGAAGAACGATTTCGTAACATGGCGGATAACGCACCAATGATGGTTTGGGTGATAGATGCTACTGGTGAGTGTACTTACCTCAGCAAAATGTGGTGTGAATTCACCGGACAAACCGAAACAACAGGGTTGGGTTTTGGCTGGTTAGATGCGTTACATCCACAAGACCGGGAATTTGCTAGAGACATCTTCTTGCAGGCAAATGAGCGTCACGAAGCATTTCGCTTAGAATATCGATTGCGCCGTCAGGACGGAGAATATCGTTGGGTAATCGATGCAGCCAATCCCTGGTTTGGAGAAAATGGTGAACTTAAAGGCTACATCGGTTCAGTGATTGACATTGATGAGCGCCGACAAATTGAACTTGCTTTAGAACAAAAAATCGAGGAAGCAGAAGCAGGCAGACAAATTCTAGATGCGCTGATGGAATACATTCCGGAAGGAATCACCATTGCCGATGCTCCTGATGTGAGGATACGCCAAGTCAGCCGCTACGGTCAACAATTGATTGGGCGATCGCCACAGGTGCTTGAGGGCATTCCCGCCGAACAACACGTAGAAGCCTGGGATATTTTTTGTACTGATGGCATAACTAGGGCGACAGCTGAGGCCTTACCCCTGACTCGTGCTGTTAAGCAAGGTGAAGTCGTCACCAATGAAGAATGGGTAGTGCGAAAACCCGACGGACAAAAAATTGTCGTTTTGTGTAACGCTGGCCCCATTTATAACTCCAAAGGGGAAATTACAGGCGGTATCGTTGCTTGGCGAGATATTAGCGATCGCAAACAAGTCGAATTAGAACGTCAGCGTAGTGAAGCCATCGTTCAGGCATTTATGGCAGCATCTCCCATTGCCTTAGCCTTATTCGATCGCCAGTTACGGTTTCTGTATGCCAACGAAGCTTTAGCAAAAATCAATGAAGTCCCCTTAAATGAGCATTTAGGACGCACCTTGTGGGAATCTGTGCCTCAGATAGCATCTCAGTTTGCTCCTTTACTCCTCCAGGTGATGGAAACTCAACAACCCGTCCTGAATCTGGAATTCAATGGCGAACTCAGACCCGGTGTATTTCGCCATACAATTGCCAATCACTACCCTGTTTGTTTGCCTAATGGTGAAGCGATCGGAGTCGGGGTAGCAGTGATGGACATTAGCGAAATTACCAAGGTACAACAGGAACTCAGGGAGAGTGAAGACCGCTTCCGCACCTTGGCAGAAAACATTTCCCAGTTTGCTTGGATGGCAGACAAAAACGGGCAGATCTTCTGGTACAATCAACGCTGGTTTGATTACACAGGCTTCACCTTGGAAGAAATGCAGTCCAAGGGTTCTCAGCAAGTACAACACCCAGACCATTTTGAACGAGTGTTTCAAAAGTTTTATCGCTGTATTCAAACAGGCGAAATCTGGGAGGATACCTTCCCTTTACGCGGTAAAGATGGACAGTATCGTTGGTTTCTCTCTCGCGCCGTTCCGGTGCGTGACGAACAAGGTGAGGTTTTGCGCTGGTTTGGCACTAATACTGATATAACCGATCTCCTACAAACACAAGCAGCATTGCGTGAAAGTGAAAATCGCCTGCGACTCGCCCTGGAATCAGCCGAGTTAGGAACCTGGGACTTCAACCCAATTACAAAAGTATTGCAATGGGACGAGCAATGCAAAGCCATGTTTGGACTGTCGCCCAAAGCCGAAGTCAACTACGATATTTTCCTGGCAGGCATACATCGAGAAGACCGCGATCGCACCCATGAGGTTGTACTACAATCGTTCAATCCTGAAAGCGGCGGCGAGTATGACATTGAGTACCGCACCGTGGGCATGGAAGACGGCATAGAACGGTGGATTGCGGCAAAGGGAAAAGCCTTTTTCAACCAGGCAGGAGTAGCTATTCGCTTCATCGGTACAGTTCTCAACATTACTGAGAAAAAACGGGCTGAGGCAGAACGGGAACAACTACTGCGGCGCGAACAAGCAGCACGAGAAGCCGCCGAACGCGCAAATCGCATCAAAGATGATTTTTTGGCTGTTCTCTCCCACGAATTGCGATCGCCCCTGAGTCCCATACTTGGCTGGTCAAGGTTATTACAAACGCGCAAACTCAGTGAAACCAAAACTAACGAAGCCCTAGCTACCATCGAACGCAATGCCAAATTGCAGACTCAATTAATTGACGATCTGCTTGATGTTGCTAAAATCGTCCGCGGCAAACTCAGCTTAAATGTAACCTCCGTCAATTTGGTTTTCATCATTGAAGCCGCCCTCGATACCGTAAGAACAGCAGCCGTAGCTAAGTCGATCTCAATTGACACCTTATTACCTAATATTGGACAAGTGTCTGGCGATCCTGCCCGCCTCCAGCAAATTGTCTGGAATTTATTGTCCAATGCCATCAAATTTACCCGCAGTGGCGGACGAGTAGACATTGAATTGAAAAAAGTCCATAATCAGGCAGAAATTACAGTGACAGACACGGGTAAAGGCATCAGCCCAGACTTCCTGCCCCACATCTTTGAATCCTTCCGCCAAGAGGATGCCTCCATCGCTCGCAAGTATGGCGGATTAGGGTTGGGGTTGGCGATCGTCCGTCAATTGGTTGAGGCACACGGCGGTACCATCGCCGCTGATAGTCCAGGAGAAGGGTTGGGAACCACCTTTACAGTCCGCTTACCCCTGCTGAATGCTGAACCAGAAATCAATAACAAACAGCCGTCGTCACTTGGAGAACTCGCTCTTACAGGAATTCGAGTCTTAGCGGTGGATGACGATCCTGATGTTCGCGAGCTATTAACAGTACTGTTTACCCAGTACGGAGGAGAAGTCATCACAGTTACCTGCGCGGCTGAAGTCCTGGCAACCTTAGAATCCTTCCAGCCGCATGTGTTAGTCAGCGATATTGGAATGCCTGGAGTCGATGGTTATTCCCTGCTTCAAAAAATCCGGACTTTACCCCCTCAACAAGGCGGACAAATAAAAGCAATTGCTTTGACTGCCTATGCAAGAGTAGAGGATTGTCAGCAAGCCTTGAAAAGTGGCTTTCAACAACATGTTACAAAGCCACTGGAGCCTGAAAAATTAGTTCAAGCTGTCATCGCACTTACACAAACTAAGTAGGGAACTGCAAGAAGTAATACCGTTTCACTTGAAGATTGATACATTTGGGCAAGCAGGGGAGGCAGGGGGGCAGGGGGAGCAGGGGAGGCAGGGGGAGCAGGGGAGCAGGGGAGGAAAAAAAGCTAACTGAACCGTATTGAACTAAAACTCTCTTCGCTCCTGCCTTCTGCCTCCTGCCTTCTGCCTCCTGCCTCCTGCCTCCTACCTCTACTCACTTACCTTATACTCCTGCAAAGAGCCTAACTTGCCAATTCCCGGCCAAATCATTGCTGTAGCAATTACTACTAGTATTGTGCCAATTCCGCCACCAACAACGGAAACCACCGGGCCAAATAAGGCAGCAGTCAAGCCTGATTCAAAGCCTCCTAATTCATTTGAGGCACTAATAAACACGCTATTGATAGCAGCAACTCGCCCACGTAAATAATCCGGGGTTCTGATTTGAACTAATGTATGGCGAATTACAACGCTGATACTATCGAGTGCGCCAGCGAGTATCAGCATCAACATAGATAGCCAAAACGAACGAGAAAGCCCAAACATAATTGTAACAACGCCAAAGCCAACTACTGACCACAACAAAGCCGGGCCTGCTTTGCGTAATGGTGGTAAATACGCTAAGGTAATGGCCATAGTCAAAGCACCAATGGAATTCGCTGCTTGCAAATATCCCAACTCCACTGGGCCGACATGTAAAATATCTTTGGCAAAGATGGGTAGTAATGCGATCGCTCCACCCAACAATACAGCAAACATATCCAATGTAATTGCTGCCAGAATTAACTGGTTTTCCCAGACAAATTTAGCACCAGCAGCAAGGGCTTTGATTGATATTGGTTCGCTGGGGCGGATGCCTTTTTTCTCTGTAATTGCCAGGGTTAAAATGAAACACAGCAACGCGGCGATCGCTGCTGCAACATATACTCCTGTGGCGCTTCCCAACAGCGCAATCCCGAATCCTCCCAAGGCGGGGCCGATAACTGACGCTAACTGAAAGCTACTACTATTCCATGTAGCAGCGTTAGTAAAAGCATTTACAGGTATCAACTGCCACATCAGTGCATCGCTGGCGGGTTTGAGGAATGCCCTAGCAACGCCCGTTAAAACCAAGCAGGCGTAAATCAGAAAAACTACGCCTTGAGTATAGGAAAGTACTGCTAAAGCCAGAGAACACAGAGCTAGCAACATGACTGAGAGTAACATGGTGAGTTTGCGATCGCGGCGATCGGCTACATCTCCAGCAATTAAGGTGAGCGCAATCATCGGTAAAACTTGCGCCAAGCCCACTCCACCTAAAACCAGAGCCGAGCCAGTACGCTCATAAAGTTCCCAGCCAATGGCTACGGTTTGCATTTGCGACCCCACGAACAGCAGCAGGCGGCCAATGGTAAATAACCGATAGTCCCGAAACCTCAAGGCTGCAAAGGGATCGTGCTGTGCAACATGAGGGCTATGGCGATTTGATTTCTGTTTGCTCGAAGACATTTTTTAGTAGAGTTAAGCCTTCTTCAATGTTGGAAATTTGTTCTTCTGTCAGACCTTGGAGCAGGTCGGTAATATGAGCGCGAGTTTGATCTTGGGATTGTTTGAGTTGCTGTTTTCCTTCCTCAGTGAGATTGAGCAGCACTCGCCGCCGCTCTTGAGGATCGGCATTGCGTTCGACAAAGTTGCGTTGTACTAGGCGTTCTATGGTCGCTGATGCTGTGGCAGAGGTGACACCCAAATGCTCTGCCAGGTCAGATAACGAAGCACCGGGATTGCGGTTGATGAATGCTAGCGATCGCAACTGAGGTATAGATAAAAAAGCGGCACTGTGGGCACGCATATCCGCTCGGATAAACCGCATCACTAATGGAACTGTTTCCATTACTCTGGCAGCACATTCTTCGGAAGTTGTACCTTGAGTTGGTTTATCCAAGGTCATGGGATTGTTGTTCTCCTGATTACATTGCCACCCGTGGATAAAGTTTTCCACCAATGATGGCTAAGATTATTAATGTTAACAAGAGAATTGTACAATCAAGCCCAAAGCCATAGATGCTATTGCCGTTCAACAACATGGTGCCGCGTAAGCCGTCTACCTCATAAGTCAAAGGATTTAGATGGGAAATAAATTTTAACCAGTCGGGCATCAACGAGATGGGATAGATGGCATTGCTAGCAAAAAATAAGGGCATCGTTAATAATTGCCCAATACCCGTCATCCGTTCTCGCGTTTTCACTAAACAGCCAATGATTAAGGAAAAAAGGCAAAAGCAAGCCGCCGCCAGCATCACCAACAGTAGCACTTGCAGAATCGCTAGGGGATGGAGATTGAGTTTGACACCTAATAAAAATGCTAAAACGTAAATCACCGCAACCTGGGATAAGCACCGCACCCCACACGCCAGTGCTTTGCCCAAGACCATGGCCACGCGGGGTGTCGGACTAGCTAGGAATTTATGGACAATCCCTAAATCCCGTTCCCAAATCAGCGTCATTCCACCAGTGAAAATTGCCACAAATAAAACGCTCTGAGCCAGAATACCAGCAGAGATGAAATCCAAATAAGGTAAGTCGCCTGTGGGAATGGCGCGAGTCCGGGAGAAAACTTGCCCAAAAATCAGCAACCATAAGCTGGGTTGTACGGCTCGAACGATTAAATCAGTGGGGTCGTGGCGGAGTTTGCGTACTTCTAATTCCGCGATCGCTAGGGTTTTGGTAACTAGCTCGCTAATTGCAGAGATGAAATTACGTCGGCGAGTAGGCTGTAGTAGTTGTACTTTAACCCAACCGCCCAGCAGTGCGTCTGGTTCTCGCTGTGTCACGGTAGTTGACTCCTGATGTTAACTGGTTGCCTGTGTAGTGAATAAAGACATCATCCAAAGTTGCGTTTGCTTTGCCCAAGGAGGCTTTTAAGTCGCTCGGTGCGCCTGTGGTCACGACTTGGCCTTGTTGCATAATTACCACTCGATCGCACAGACTGTCTGCTTCTTCTAAAAAGTGGGTTGTTAAAAATATAGTTGTGCCGTAATCGCTACAGAGTTGTTGAACGAGCTGCCATACTTGCGTGCGGGCGATGGGGTCGAGTCCCACAGTCGGCTCATCCAAAAATAAAATTTCGGGTTGATGCAAAATCGATTGGGCAATTTCCAGCTTGCGGATCATGCCACCGGAATAGGTGCGTACCAAACGCTTGCCAGCATCTTCCAAACCCATGTATTCTAGAATTTCCCAGATGCGGCGATCGCGTCCTTTTTTCGGTATTTCATACAACTTGGCAAAGATTAACAGATTTTCGTAACCCGTGAGGCTCCCATCCGCAGACAGCGCCTGCGGTACATAGCCGATGGCGCGTCTGACAGGATCGGATTGACGACTCACATCGTAGCCGGCTAAGATTGCTGTCCCTTCAGTGATAGGCAGTAAAGTTGTCAACATTTTAATTACTGTACTTTTCCCTGCCCCATTCGGCCCCAGCAGCCCAAATATTTCACCTCGTTCCACAGATATGCTCAGGTCGTTAACAGCGGTGAATTTGCCAAAACGGCGCGTCAGTTCCTCAGTTTGCAAAATCAGGGATTTTGGCTCGCTGGGAGGTTGCGATCGATTGATTTTTCCCGTAATTATTGTCACAAGTTTCGATGCACCTAATTAATTAGAAAAACTAACTATTAGTTTCCCAATATAATTACTGGAAGTCAATAGTTCGCTAGCAGGAAAAATAGGGAGCAATACTTCTTGGTTAAGCTAAATCGATGGTCGCTTACTTTCAAGGACTTCTGTTGCCTTCTGGGCAGAAAGTGGGCGGTAGAATAGAAAACCTTGTACATCCTCGCAATTGATAGACTTTAAAAACTCCAATTCTTCTTCGTTTTCTACCCCTTCGGCTGTCAGCCTCAACCCCAAACTCCGCCCCAAGGTAACTATGGCTTTGATAATATGGGCAACTTTGGCATCACGCGTCAAATCTTGGACAAAAGACTTATCGATTTTTAAATTGTGGAGTGGTAAAAGCTGTAGGCGCGAGAGTGAAGAATGACCAGTACCAAAATCATCAATGGAGAGGTGAACGCCCATTTGCTGTAAATCTTCTAATACGGTGCGTGTGAAGTCTAAATCTTCAATGGCTGTGCTTTCAGTAATTTCTAACTCTAAAAAGTGAGCTTCTAGCCCCGTTTGTTCGAGAATTTTAGCTACAGTTTCTGCTAATTTAGGTTGACGAAACTGTTTGAGAGAAAGATTTACAGCCATCATCAGGGCTGGTAATCCTGCATTTTGCCAAGCTTTATTTTGCTTACAAGCTGTCCGCAGTACCCATTCGCCGATGGGGATAATTAATCCGCTTTGTTCTGCCAGGGGAATGAAAACACTAGGCGCAACCAATCCCATCTCTGGGTGATGCCAACGCAACAAAGCCTCCATTCCAGTAATTTCCCCTGTGGCAATGTTCACACGAGGTTGATAGTACAAAGAAAATTCTTTGCGTTCTAGGGCATAACGCAGGCTTTTTTCTAAAGTCAGGAGTTCGGGATTTTTGGCGCTCAGGGAAGCGCTGTAGAATTGATAATTATTTCGTCCTTTGTCTTTAGCATGATACAAAGCTGTATCTGCGTGCTGGATTAGTGTTTCGGCGTCAGGACTGTTGTTATCGAGCAAAGCAATACCAAGACTGGCACTGATATAAAGTTCGTGGTCTTGGAGAAAGAAGGCATCTTCTAAGGTTTGTAAGATTCTCTCGGCTACTTGGGTTACCTCTTCGATACTACTCACTCGCGGCAGTAAAATGGTGAATTCATCGCCTCCCCAACGAGCTACGGTGTCTCCCTTTCTCAGTGAATCTTTTAATCTTTGGGCGACCTTTTGTAGTAGTTTGTCTCCCAGTGTATGCCCAAGAGTATCATTGATCGTTTTGAAGCGATCCAAGTCGAGAAAGATCGCGGCTAAACTTTCCCCGTTACGAGCTGCGTTAGGCAGGGCTTTGCTTAGCATCTCGTCAAATAGTAGACGATTGGGTAAGCCTGTGAGCATATCATGGAGGGCTTGATAGCGAATCTGTTCTTCTACTTGCTGACGTTGCCGCGCACCGATAATACTGGCAGCCATTGTCAAGAGGGCAGATTCTTCGTGCCTCGACCAATGGCGCTCATAGGTGCAATCTGCCAAACCAAGGTAACCCCAAAACTCGTTCTCTAGCCGCAGAGGCACTAGAAGTAGGGATTGAATACTGTCTCGAATCAACAATTCTTGTTCGGCAACGGGGAATGTTCGGGTGAGTCCGCTAATTGACTGCCCAGTAGAGAGAACATTATACCAACGGGTTAATCCAGAAGCTTCATAAGGCTGATTTTGCCAATGCTCGTAAGTATATTCGATAAAAGAGTGTGTCCATTCAAACCGCAGACTGACTGCTATTTCTCCTGTGGCTGGATGGGGATGATTTTGAAAAAGATAAGCGCGATCGACCTTGGCGGCTTCGCCCAAAACAGCTAGAGCTTTTTCAATACCTGTTTCGTAGTTCATTTCGCCCAGTAAATAATTGGCTGCTTCTGCAACCGCTTGGAGCAAGCGATCGCGTTGGCGTAGTTCGGCTGTCGCTTGTTTTTGCTCTGTAATATCCCTGGCAATAAAAGTTCTAATTAAATCGCTCTCAGGGAGGTAAAGAACCGATTGTTCAAAAACTTCTGTACCTACTTCCACCTCCCGCATAAATGAATTTTTTTCTAAATTGTTAGCTGCACTCAAAAGTCCTTTTAAAATTGGGTGTTTCATCCCAGTTTCCCTGATTTTGGGAAACTTGAGAGTTGCGGCTGGATTGAGATAAGTTACTCTTCCCTCTAAATCCATCTCGATAATTGGATTGGGAATTAGTTCGGGGAAGGAGGCTAGGCGAGCAAGAGCAGCTTCAGTCGCTGCTTCAAAGGTGGGATCTACAGCTAGGGTTTGAAAAGGATTGGCAGGCTCGGCTTGCTCTGATAAAAAACTAGATAAATCTTCAACGCCAGAAGATTCAGAAAATGCTTGTTCTGAGAGATTAGAAATAGCATAATATTTAGCTTGAGCTTGATTGCTCCCAAAGGCAATGATATCTCCATGTTTGAGGTTGTGAGAAAAGCAGCGATCGCCATTCACAAATAAGCCATTGGTACTTCCTTTTCCTTTATAGTTTCCATCAATAATCTGAAAGCCATATTGGTCAGTTTCTGGTACAGTTACCCGCAATAGAATTGCATGTTGCATTGATACTGACCGGGAAGCTAGGACAATGTTATTCGCGGGATGCCGTCCTAGAGAATAAGTAGCCTCTCTCAAAGGGACAGTTCGTTGCCCTTGTAGGTCTTGAATGACCAACAGATGGCGTATTTTTTCCCGCTCATTTCCTAGCATGATTATTCCTCAAATTTTCATATTTTTGGGTTGTAGTCTGAAAAATATTTCTCCCATAAGTTCGGCTTTTTAAGCTCTGCTTTGGGGAATTTTACTCAATTAAATTTATTGCTATCTATAGATTAAAAAATTTATATAATAAGCCAAACGGACTTTTATCTTGAGAATTTACCTCCTGCAACGAGATGGTTAATTCTTTAACAATTTTTTGCCATATAAGTCCTAGCTGTTTTCTCCAGTTACCCATAATTTATCAACTTTATTCCTCCATCTATACCATCTAACCTTTCCTTTTTTAGGATACCCAAAATAAAAGAAAACACAGAATTTAAAACTTGGTAGATTTGCGGATTTTTATTTTTAAAGTGATATTTAAATTACGGAAACTCCACAGAGTATGTAACTATCGTTTATTGCTGCGTCAGCATAATAAATTCCAAATATAGGAATCCGGTTTAATTTCTAAAATTATTTGTGTAGGGAGGGAACAGGCAAAGGTGAACCCTTAACAGGAAACAAGCCTCTTGAAGTTGTGCTGAGTTTGTTGACAGCAGTCCTATCAAATCCCTAGTAGAAGCATTTCTTCGACAAACTGTTCCAAAGATACAAAACGACTTTTCAGAAAGTAACAAATCTTTATCAAACAGAATTCAGGAGTCAGAATACAGGAAAGATATTAGACCTCTTGCAATCAATTGCTTTTTGCATTCTTGTGGGAAAAGGTTAAAGGGGAAAGGGAAAATACCAAACCTTTCCCCTTTTCCCGACTTCTGCAAGAAGTCTATTTTGTATGGCTGGCGGATAGAGCAGCGATTCGCCGTGTCCGGGAGCATCTGAAATAATCGACGTTTTTGTACCCCCACCACATTTCTTGAAATGTGGTGCAACAATTCAGTCGCGGATATGAATCCCCGACTAATAGCGATTCGCCGAGTCTTGCCTACGGCACCGAGCATCTTGATTCTGACGCCTTGGCGGAGTGTCCCCGGCTTTGCTCCTGAATTCTGAGTTCTGAATTCTTCTTCAATTTTTGATTCCACAAATAAAATTAGAAGGTTGTTACTAACTATTTTTTATTGATTTAATTTTTGCTTTGTTTGGTAAATGATTTAAACTGCGTCTACTTTGAAACCCCTAATATTTCAGAATCGGATTTTATTGCCAAATCCTACACTTTTCCCTGTTCTGTCAACCTACCCCTGTTTGAAAAACTCCAATTGTCAACTTGGGCAGAATTAAAAAGGATTATAGAGTAAGCTAAAATACAAACCGTTTTCTTGTAATGTGCGATCGCCCGATTCAACAGACACTAAAGGAATTCCCCAATCAAGACGAACAGTGAAGCGATTGCCCTGTGACCAACGCAACCCCAAACCAACAGCAGCTAGGGTATTAGGGTCGGGATTCTCTCTACCAGAACTGTTCCAACCAACACCAAAATCAACAAAGGGGACGACCTGCAAAGTACTATCTATCTGCGAGAAACGCAGAATCGGTATTTGAACTTCAGCTGAAACAAAAGTGCCATTATCTGTTAACAAATAATCCTGACGATAGCCTCGAATGCTATCTAGTCCACCCAACCCAAATTGTTCTATGGGCAAAAGTCTTCTCGATGCTAATTGTGTATTTAAACGCAGTAATAGTAAGGTTTCAGGAGCTAAAAGGCGTGCCCACTGGGCTTGTCCTTGCCAAGAAAAAAAACGGCTATCGGGAGGATTTTCATTTATTGTGGCATCCAAGGCACCAATGCCCAAGTTGAATTGAGAGCGGAGGGCGATAACTTCACGGCTGTTGCGAGAAGTCCATTCTTGAAAAAATCGTAATGCAGATACCCTAGTGCGTCCTTGTTCGTCAGCTCCAGGTGAAATTTCAGACGCAGGTATCCCTTCTCTCTGTAATAAGGACGAAATATCGCTTTCCCGTCGGGAAGCTGTTAATCCAATGGCCAATTCTCGTGTGGGAGTTTGGAGTATTGGCTGGCGAAATGTCAGTTCGTAATAACGAGAATCTGATTCGATATCTAAAATCTTGAAAGGAGGTTCAATGACACTACTCGACGTGATGCCATAGTTGAGGGCAAGGGTACCGTTGCGGGGATTGAGTGGTAAGGTGTAGCTGGCGTCAAAGGAATTACTACCATCGGTATTAGTGTAAGCTACGCCCAGACCATCTCCCAATCCCAATAAGTTGGCTTCGTTCAATTGTAATCGGCGTCGGAAACTACCTACACTAGGCGATCGCCCATTATCTAGAGCTATTTGGCTACTAAAGGTTTTTGCTTCGTTAATTTTGACTTCTAACAAACTCACACCGGTGCGCGACCCCGCTGAAAGTTCCGCAGACAAATTTTTAATTAAAGGATTAAGTTGCAAAAGTTGTAATGCTTCCAACAAACGCTGCCGATTTAGAGGAGGCGATGTAGCTATTGCTAGTCGGCTGCGGATATAGTTGGGGTTCAACCGCCTAGTTCCAGTTATTTGAATGTCTTCTAATTTACCTTCAACAACCTGAATTTTTACGACACCGGATTGGATTGTTTGAGGTGGGATATAAGCACCAGAGGTAATGTAACCATTTTTGACGTATAGCTCAGTAATTTTTGAGCGTGCCTGATAGACTTCGGTGAGGGAAATCGGTCGTTTAGTAAATTCAGCAGTAGCTTCGGCTAACTGTTGGGGAGTGAAAACTGTGCTGCCAATGACTTCAAACCGTTCAACGACAATAGTTTGAGGAGAGTTGTTAAGAACTGGTTGCTCAGGTGTTGGGGGAGAGGACGGAAATAGTTCTGCTGGTGGGGGAAGTGGCTGTGGTACTTCTGGTGAGGGAAGTGGAGAAGGCGGAGGTGGTTGTACATCCTGTGGCGGCGGTGGTGGTGGGATTTGTTGGGACAAGAGCGAATTGCTAGTTGGTAGTTGTGTGGTATCAACAGTCTGAGCTTTTAGGGGTGTAGAAGGGAGGCTACACAGAGATACAAACGCACTTACTGGTAATAACCATAACATTGCAATATTAGGAACTTGCCAATCAGAAAATGTCCAATTATTTCTTGTGGGGTGGGCATCTTGTCCGCCCGCAATCATGGACGGGCGAGACGCCCACCCTACAGGATTGTATAATTTGTTTTTTAACAATATTTGAAAAGTATATTTATTAATCATCGCACTGGACTATTTTTGAGCCTGACTTATGGAATTATACGGGGACTGTTATAGATGTGAATCTTACTTTATCTTTTGACACCTAAGTTAATAATTTCAGCAAATTAAAATCGAAAAGCTAAATTAACTGTTGGGGGAGGGAACAGGTAATGGGGGATAGGCTTCAATACTTGTCGGGTTTTGGGGAAAAAGGGAAAGAAAAAACCTTTAACCTTTACCCCAAATCCAAATATAGACAAAAATCAACATTGCTCATCGAGTGATTGACAATTAACTGCTATGGGGAGCAGAATATCGAGGAGTATACCAATATGCGTCTGGTGTGTCCCTGCGTTTTGTGGGGGTAGTTTACTTTTGAGTAGCAGCTGGGATATTTTGCACAAAGCGATCGCGTCCTGCTGTTTTTGCTTGATATAATGCGCGGTCTGCTGCGGCAATCATTTCTTCCAAGTCAGAATTTATTTGAGGAATTACTGTGGTAAACCCGGCACTCATGGTCACATAATGACTAACTTCTGAATTCTGATGAGGAATTGCCAATTGGCGGACAGCATCGCAAATTTTTTCGGCAACATGAGTCGTCCCTTGGGTATCTGTGTTAGGTAGAATTACAGCAAATTCTTCGCCACCATAACGAGCAACTAAATCTCCAGGACGTTTGACAATATCTTTGATGGCTTGAGCAATTTTGATGAGACAGCGATCGCCTGCTCGATGACCATAAGTATCGTTGTATGATTTGAAAAAATCAACATCGCAAAGAATCAAAGATAGTGGCTGTTGTTCGCGTTTCATCCGCTGCCACTCTTGGTAAAAATACTCCTCAAACCCCCGGCGGTTTGCTACTTCAGTTAATCCATCAATAGTAACTAATCGTTGCAATTCCAGATTCACAGCTTCGAGTTTTTGTTGTAACTGAGATTGTTGAATTAACCGTTTTACCCGTTGTCGCAAAACTGGCCAGTGAATTGGTTTGGTAATATAGTCCATTGCCCCGACTTCAAATGCACGGTCAACTGACTCTTCATCTTCAAGGCCTGTAATCATTAATACTGGAGTGTACTTACTAGGATCGAGAATTTGCAATTGAGTGCAACACTCAAACCCATCCATATCCGGCATGATGGCATCAAGGAGTACTATGTCTGGGCGAACTTGGTTATATATAGTTAAAGCTTCTATACCATTTCGAGCTTCGACTATTTGATACGCTTCCCGCTCCAAGAAATTACGTAAAATCATCCGGATGAATGGTTCATCATCAACGATTAAAACTAATGATTTGCTTTCTTGAGGGTTGGCTTTCATTATCCTTCCTTAGCAAGTTCTTTTTGTAAAGCAGTTTTAACTTGTTCATATTCTTGGTGTAGTTGTGATATGGCCTCTAGGCTGGTTTGGAATTTGTTGCTGCGTCCTTGCGCTTCTAATTGCTTGCAAAGTTGCGCCAGGTCCATCGCTCCCACAGAGGCGCTGCTGGATTTGAGTTGATGTGCTGTTTTCCATAAAGTCTGGGGATCTTGAGTTGCGATCGCTGTGCTGATATTTTGCACCAGTTTCGGAGTTTCTGTAAGATAGCACTCAATCAGTTCTGCAAATGCCGCATTATCTCCTCTAAGGATATTCCGCAAGGATTTGATAGTTTTGGCATCAATCTTAACAGTATTTAATGTCTGGTTTTGTTTCTCCTGGAGCATATTGCCCAGTGGTTGCAATTCCCAAGACATTACTCGATCTTGTTTAATTCTTTGGGGTGGACATTTGCTGAGTGCCTGGGCTAACTCCTCGATATGAACTGGTTTGCTAATATAATCATTCATACCAGCAGCTAGGCAAGCTTCGCGATCGCCCCGCATGGCATTGGCAGTGATGGCAATAATATAGGGACGAAAACCAACTTCCCATTGTTGATAAATTCTCCGAGTTGTTTCCAACCCATCCATTTCGGGCATGTGGACATCCATCAAAACTACGTCATAAGGCTGTTTTTCCAACGCTTTCAACACTTCTAGTCCATTAGTTACTACATCTGCCTGATAGCTCATTTTCTGTAGCATGAGTAGAGTAACTTTCTGATTGACTAGTGTATCTTCTGCTAACAGAATCCGCTGTGGCGATCGATATGCCAAATGCCGATCGACTAGGGGAAAATGGGAAGGAGAAATACTGGCTGGAGTGGGCTGATTACCCAAAACACGGGTAACAACATCATAGACTTGAGATTGTTTAATTGGTTTGCTCAAAGAAGCAGCAAACTGTACATCACCAAAATCAAGGGAAGTTTCTAGTTTACCCAAAGGGGTCAGCATTACCAAAGGTAAATTTTCACAGCCAGGTTCCTTGCGGATTTGTCGAGCCAGGGTTAGACCATCGATTTCTGGCATCTGCATATCTAAAATGGCAATATCAAACTGCATTCCCTGAGCCAATTGAGCTAAAGCTTCTTCACCAGATTTGGCAGCATAAGTTTGCATCTGCCAAGACTCTGCTTGCAAGCTGACAATTGTGCGGTTGGTGAGGTTGTCATCTACAATCAATAGCCGCTTTCCGGCTAGCTGCACTAACAAAGCGCTAAATTCAGCTTCTTCTGCCACAGCAGCCACTTGGGCTTTAATGGTGAAGTAGAATGTTGAACCTTGGGAAGAGTAAGAAGATGATTTTTTACTTTTCCATGTACCGGGATTCCCACCAACAAACCCCTGACTTTCTACCCAAAGGGTACCGCCCATCATCTGACTAAGCCGCTTGCTGATTACCAGTCCCAGTCCTGTACCGCCATATCGGCGAGTCATAGAGACATCAGCCTGAGTAAAAGGTTGAAATAAGCGTTCTAGTTTTTCTGGTGGAATGCCAATACCTGTATCTTTGATGGCAAATTGAATTTGGATTGGGGACTGGGGATTGGGGACTGGGGGGTGGGAAGAAGTTTCTTGAGTTAAATCGCCAGTCGCCAATCCTACAGAAAGTACCACTTCTCCTTTTTCAGTAAACTTGATGGCATTGTTGAGTAGGTTCATCAAGACTTGGCGCAGGCGAGTTAAATCACCGATGATGTGGGTGGGAACTTGCGGCTCGATTAGGTAAGCTAATTCGATACTTTTTTGGGCAGCTTTTGGGGCTAGAAGGTAGATAGCCTGTTCCACACAAGCTCTCAAATCAAAGGGCTGTTCTTCTAGTTCCAGTTTGCCCGACTCAATTTTGGAGAAATCTAAAATGTCATTGATGATGGTGAGTAAGGCATCACCACTGCTGCGGACTGTTTCCACAAAGTCTTGCTGCTGGGGTGTCAATTCAGTATCCAGCAACATGCCTGTCATGGCAATAACAGCATTCATGGGGGTACGAATTTCATGGCTCATCATCGCCAAAAATTCGCTTTTGGCGAGATTTGCGGCTTCTGCCTGACGTTTGGCTCGCTCCAAAGCGAAGTTTTTCAAAGTGAGTTCTTCACGTTGGCGGGTTTCTTGTTCGAGTAAGTGAGCTTGTGCCAAAGCAATACCCAACTGAGCTGCCACTGCTTCTAGTAATTCAATTTCATCTTGTGTCCACTGGCGAAAATGGCTACATTGGTGCAAAATTATAGCACCGTTTGGTTCTCCTTGGTAAGATGTGCGGATTGAAAGCATGGATTTTAGCCCAATTTTTCGGCAGGTAAGCTCAGTCCCTTGGAATAAAGGATCGATGTAAACATCTGGGGAGGCGATCGCACTTTCTTGTGCCATCATCTGCTCGGTATGGGGATTGTTAGGTATCAAAACTTCCAAGTTGAATATCGAGCAGTAATCAGGGAGAACGTTATACTCTGCGACTAGGGGAATTCGGGGGATGGGGTCATGAATGTAAGAATGAATTAAACAGCGATCGACTCGAAATGCTTTGCCAATTTGAGTAGCAGCCGTCTCAAAGATTTTGCTTGTGTCCAGACTTTGGCGAATTTCTTGAGTAATTTGTTCGAGTAGTAGGGTGCGATGTAATTGCCTTTGCAGTGCTTCTTTAGCTCTTTTGCTTTCGGTAATGTCGTGATTGATGCCAATAGTGGCAACAATTTGCCCTTGTTCGTCCTGTAAAGCCGCTACCGTTGTTTCGCAAATTCCCTGACTGCCGTCTTTGCGAATAAAATTTATTTCTCCTGACCAGCGTCCTTTGTGAGTGACTGTTTGCAGAACTTCGGTGCTTAATGTTGCCACTACTTCGGGTTTATGTAAAATACTTGGAGTTTTACCCAATACCTCGGCTTTGGTGTAGCCAAACATCGTTTCGGCAGCAGGATTCCAGTCAATGATACTTCCTGTTAAATCTGTAACGATCGCCCCATCATGGATAGTTTCAAAAGTCAGGGCTTGGTGACGGAGACGGGCTTCGGCAAGTTTGCGTAAGCGAAGCTCGTCGTAGACATCGCTAATGTCTGTTTGAATGCCAATGAAGTGACTTAATTTGCCATTTTCATCATGAATGGGAGAAATACTCAATTCATTCCAAAACAACATCCCATCCTTGCGATAGTTGCGAAGAACCACTTTACAACTTTTTCCTTCTTTAATAGATGACCGCAGTTCGTCGAGAGCCGGTTGTTCGGTATCTGTGCCTTGCAAAAATCGACAGTTTTGCCCAATTACATCAGTAGCACTGTAACCTGTTATCTCCTCAAAAGCTGGGTTGACATAAATAACTGGATTATGTGCAAGTCTCGCATCTGCAATAATAATTCCATTACTTGTAGCTGCAAGTGCCCTTTCCCTGAGTCTCAAGGTTTCTTCAACCAGTTTCAAATCAGTAATGTCAAACATAAACCCCCTCAGCATCGTAGGGGTTCCGGCTTCGCAAACTACGCTAACAACGTCTCGCACCCAAATAACTTGCCCGTCGGCTGCTAACATCCGGTATTCCAATTCGTGATTTTCGCGCCTAGCAGTTGCTTCTTGACAAAAACGAACAGATTTTTCTCGATCGTGTGGATGTATACGATCGACCCAGAAATTTTCCTCGTACCACTGGGCTATGGGATAATTTAGTATTTCTACCGCTTGCGACCCCACGTAGATAAATCGCCAAGTTTTTAAGTCTAATTCCCAAGGAATAACTCTGACAGTTTCCAAAAGCTGCCGCAGACGGTTTTCACTTTCGCGGAGGGCAATTTCTATCTGTTTTTGTTCAAAAATTCTGTGCGCGAACTCCTGACTTAGTGCTGTTATCTGCTGGTTACTTGCTTGTATTCTCAGAGTAAAATAAATTGATAATGTTACCGTACTGATAATTAATAATCCAGCAACGAAGAATCGAGCAATCATTGTAATTTGTATTAATAACCCTGCAATTAGCAATGAGAGTTTTTGCCACAGTAAGATTACGCAAATTGAGAATAAAATCCCTAGCAAAAGTGCTAGGAATTCTCGTTTGCGGCAAAATTTTACAGCTTTGAACCAATCACATTGGTGCTGTTTGACCACTTCTTTACCCTCCAGCACTTTCAGGGCTTTTTGTGCTAACTTTCACTTTTAAGTAATCTAAAATATCAATGGCAAGGGGGCAATTACGGAATTTTTTTGAAGTAAAGTACTTGTCTTTTTGACAAAAACTTTATTAGAAGATAAGAAGGGGGTGGGATTTGCTGTTGATTGCTATAGCATTTCTCGATAAGCGTGAGGTACAAGGTAGGGGCGCATAGCTATCATTGGTGTCAACTTAACGTGAAACCCTGATAGAAAGGTGATGAGCGAGTTCTACTCATTTACCATCAAGATCCGCGTTACCCCACCCCGGTTTTGCTGGCGCAAAACCTCCCCTCCCCTTGCTAAGGGGAGGGGTTGGGGGTGGGGTAAAATCCCTGTGGGATAAGCGTTTGAGCTTAAGTTGACATCAATGCATAGCTATACGCCCCTACAAATTTTCTGTACCTGGTGTGATTGGGAACCGCTATAACTGTTAACGTCACAGTTAATGGTCTAAAAAGGCTTGCCGTGACTCCGTGCTGCTTTGTCCTCTTTCTTGATTAACTCCAGAATTTTGAAGGGAAGCCTGGGTTGTAATCTAGCGTTGTGACATTTTAGCCAGCATTTTTGTCTGCGATCGCAGTTTTTAAGAAAAATAGGTGAAAACCTTTAGCCAAGGGACAAAAAACGATTCTGGTGTTTACACGACAGTAGTATGTATTTCTCAGTCAACACTAAACTTTTTTTCCGGCTAGAGAAAGCACCCAGAAAAGTCAAAATTTTATCGGATGGAGGAAACCTCCATCCAAAAATTGAAAAATAATCTGTAATTTAAACCACAGCTTCTTCGCGCTGGCAATCAAACACAACTACGAAAGAAGCGTTGGGAATCTCCTGGCGCAAGTGTTGTATATAACCATCTGCATCCGAACGACTGCGGAAACGAGCAACAATTTCGCGTTCTGTATCAGGAAGCAAACGAGCGATCGCCCAGGAATTTAGGCGTTCTTTGTAAGCAATACTTTGATTTCCTGACTTAGAAGCTCTGTATTCAGTATTTTCTGGCATAATTATCTTTTCCGTATGAAGTTTCATGAAGCACGTTAATTAGTTTCTAGGTAGGAATGCACTAACGCTTTTTTTTTAAGCTGCTGCCACCTTGTTATTCGATTATTTATTAATTGTCAATACTGAGAGCAATATTTGAAACAAACAAAGTTTTAAATTCCAGGTATTTATGACTTTAAAGCTTGAATGTACAAGAGTTTTCAGAATAAAAAAATACTCAAGCCAAAAGTCAAGACAACTATTAGTCGGCAACTTGAATCGATACACGTAAGTAAATTCTGTATCAGTAGTGAAATATCGAATAAATCCCAAAGTTCAAAACCCCGACTTTTTTGATAAGCCGGGGTTCTTGTTGTTCCAGAATTAGAAAAAAGCCTTTTTTATTCCATTCCGCAATGGGAATACACTCTCAATACTGCTCGGTTAAAGATTTTTAACTCGGAATTGGATTTGGGGAAAAGGTTAAAGGGTAAAGGTTAAAGGTTTTTTCTTTCCCCTTTTCCCCAAAACCCGACAAGTCTTGAATACACTCTCACACTATTGAATGTTAACAATCATCAGCAACCATCAAGACTAAATCGCACTTGTAAAAAGAGATGGGTTTATCTTAACTATAACTGTTATGCCTATTTATCTAATAGGGATTCAAATTCAGCTTGTAAAGCGGTTATATCTGCTAATCTTGTGACTAATAAATTATCTTTGCCAGCATTAGTTAAACATAATTTCCAATAATCAATACTATCTGAGTTATTTACCCAAAACTGAATCACTGTATCAACAACTCTATCCATATTCCAACCCCGCTGCGGTGGAACTGATTCTACAGATTTGAGAAATGTATCTAGCGTACAGGTATGCATTCCCAAATATTCTACGCCTTGGCGGGATGGTTCTTGCCAAATCTGTTGTTGATGATTAAAAAACTGTAAAAGTGGAGATACCCCTACAATATCAAAAGTGTATTTCATATTAATCCTTACAATTTTTAATTATTACAGTGAAATTTGTATTTTTAAAATAATATCTGACAAATACCTTAGCCATCTAGAAAAAGTACAATTCCTGTCTATATCGGAGGTATTAAAATAGAATTTTAAACTCATAATGCAATCAGGGAGGGACTTTAACTCACTTATTTATCCAGCATTCGCACAAAATTAAGTTGCAGAGTTCTGAAGAATGACTCCTGAATTATTGATTATTAAATTTTAGTTAGAATTTAGCACTTGCGAGCTGAGAGTGCTAAATTAGCTTTAATTGTTAAACCTGTTATTAATGAGTTTCAGGCATAAATTTCCGGATTATATATATTTTTAATAATTATTTAAGAATTGCCTTGGTAAATTGCAGAAATTACAGCAGATTGCTACTTTGCGAGGTACAGATAATTGTAGGGGCACAATATATTGTGCCCCTACCCATGTACTTCATTTATCTGAAATAAGCTGTAAATCGATTTAATTTTGAGAGTCAAGGCGGGTATCGGCTTCTTCTGCCTGAAATGACTCAGCACTTTTAGCGCTTGCACTTTTTTGGTCGCTCTTTGGCGATGGGCAGATGCTTGATTCGTCAGTGATATTGTAGATTTACGAAGGACGGGTGCATAGTGAGGTTTAGTTATGCCAGATATTAGATTTGATAAATACTACCGTTACGAAGACCTGACACTTATTCTTCACGGTTTTGCTGAGGAATTTCCGCAATTAGTACGCATTGAAAGCATCGGCAAAAGTTACGAACAACGTGACATCTGGCTATTAACAGTTACTAACTTCGCCATTGGTTTAGATGTAGAAAAACCTGCTCTCTGGATTGACGGCAACATCCACGCTACCGAACTGGCACCGTCGAGTGTTTGCCTTTACTTTTTGCAAACGTTAGTTACAGCCTACGGCACCCACCCAGAAATTACCCGTTGTTTGGATACGCGCACTTACTACATTTGTCCCCGTGTTAACCCTGATGGTGCAGAGTTAGCATTAGCTGACAAGCCAAAATTTATTCGCTCAAGCACCCGTCCTTATCCCCATGATGAAGAACCTAACGATGGGTTAGTCATGTCAGACATCGATGGCGATGGCCGGATTTTGCTGATGCGAATCCCCGATGCCAATGGCGCTTGGAAAGTTTGCCCCAGCGAACCACGGTTGTTGGTGCGGCGCGAACCAACAGAAACAGGCGGTCAGTATTATCGCTTACTGCCAGAAGGAGCGATCGAAAATTACGACGGAGTTCAAATTAAAATTCAGCCTCCCAAAGAAAAATTAGATTTAAACCGGAATTTTCCATTTTTGTGGCGGCAAGAATTTGAGCAACCGGGGGCTGGTTCCTATCCGACATCAGAAACAGAAGTGCGATCGCTCGTCGATTTTATCACCACACATCCCAATATTACGGGGGCGATCGCTTTTCATACCTACAGTGGTGTCCTCATCCGTCCTTACACCCACCTCGCCGATGACGAATTCCCGGTGAATGACCTCCGCACCTACCAACGCATTGGCGAAAAAGGTACTGAACTCACCCAATACCCAGCGATTTCTGCTTTTCATGAATTTCGCTACGACCCCAAAGACGTAATTACAGGTACATTTGATGACTGGGCTTATGAATATCAAGGTTTATTCGCCTGGACAGTAGAAGTATGGAGTCCCCAACGCCAAGCCGGAATCGCTGATTACAAATACATTGATTGGCGGCGGGAACACCCTCTAGAAGATGACTTGAAACTGCTGCGCTGGAGTGATGAAAAACTTGCAGGTAAAGGCTATGTAGATTGGTATTCCTTCGACCATCCGCAACTCGGAAAGATTGAACTCGGCGGTTGGAATACAATGTACGCTTGGACAAATCCGCCTCCAGAATTTCTGGAAAAGGAAATAGCCCTGTTCCCTGAGTGGCTGGTGTGGCATCTATTAATTTCCCCGCGTTTAGAAATTTACGAAGCCAGCGCTGACAACTTGGGCAATGATACTTATCAGGTAAGGCTAGTTATACATAATACAGGCTGGTTACCCACATACATCACCCAAAAAGCTTTGGATAAAAAGCTGGTACGAGGTTGTATCTGTGAAATTGAATTACCTGCTGATGCAACATTGGTAACAGGTAAACCCCGTGAAGAGTTAGGTCAATTAGAAGGACGTGCCTACAAACCTTCAGCACCTGATAGGCGACAAAGCGATCCTACAAGCGATCGCGCCAAAGTGGAATGGTTAGTACGTGCTACCCAAGGCAGCACAGTTAAATTGCTAGCCCGTCACGAACGCGCTGGAGTTGTTCGTACTGAACTGACATTTAGTCATTAGTCATTAGTCATTGGTCAAAACCCTTCGGGTAGGGAAAAGGGAAAAGGTTAAAGGGAAAAGGGGGGATCTTACCTTTGCCCCTTGCCCTTTGCCCTTTTCCCCTATTCACCAGTCCCCAGTCCCCAGCCCCTTGCTAGAATTAGCAAATGACCAATGCTCGCACCGCGAACGGTTACGAGTAATTAAAGTAACCGCTAGTTAGACTCAACCCAGTTTGAGCATCTACAAGAGCAATCAATTCATCGGGTTCGGTTCCTGGTTTATCTCTAAATAGCTGGGTGTTAGTACCGGAGATAACTAAACGATAATCAGTACTTACACCTCGAAGTTGAATGATATCTTCACTGGTGCTAAAGTCAGTGATTCTCGCATAGCTATCTGTTCCCGCAGTCAGGGGATTATTGTCATCGTAAAAGACTGTATTTGTATCTCCTAAAACAAAGCGATCGCCTCCCAAACCTCCTGTTAAAATGTCTACCTGGCTTAAACTGGGGCTAGTTCCACTGCCATTGAGAGTATCATTACCTGCACCGCCTCGGAGAGTATCGCTGAGATTTCCTCCCCTCAAGTTATCTGCTTGTGAGGTGCCAAGAATATCAAACTGCTCAATATTGAAGTACGAGATAGTACTATCTCCTGCGGAAATGCTGCCACTGCCATTATTGCCCACAGTAGTAGAGATGCCAGCAGCAGTAATGGTAGAGTAGTCAACCTTGAGTAAATCAGTTTCTGTGCCGCCATCTACATAATCAGCACCGAGTCCGGGGTCTAAGGTATCATTGCCTTCTTCGCCCCGCAGTCCAGCGAAGTAATTAATGGGAATCAGTTCACCAGGATCGACGATAAAATTACCGTTACTGTCAATGAAGACATATTCTGTGTAAAGAAGGGTATCCCTATCATTACCAGAGCCACCTTTGAGGTAGTCGTCTCCTTCCCCAGCGTAGAGACCATCTGACCCGCCGTCACCTGAGAGGCTGTCATTGCCTACCCCACCAAAGATCAAATCGTTCTCAGCTTGCCCGGAAACAGTATCATTGCCAGTATCGCCATAAATGCGATCTTTGCCGCTGCCTGTGATAATGTTATCGTTGCCATCTCCGCCTTCTATAATATCTTGCCGAGTAGTAGCACTGAAATTCAAAACATCGTTACCACTGCCAGATATGAAGTTAATAGATTCGATATCTTTGAAGTTGACATCGTTTAAAACTGCGAAAACACTAGCATTGGTGTAGGTAACAGTAAAGTTAGTTGTGATGGTATTGCCTGAACGGTCTAATTGTAGAGTATCAATGCCATTGCCGCCAATAATCGTATCGGCTCCTTCGGCGGGATTGAAATAGTCATCACCGTCTCCGCCCAAGAGGCTATCATTACCTGCACCTCCGTAAAGACTATCGTTGCCTTCTCCCCCTAAGAGGGTATCATTACCCGCCTCTCCATAAACATTATCGTTGCCTGCTTGTCCTAAGAGACTATCCTGACCAAGACCACCTCTAAATTCTTCATTTCCGACACTTCCTGAGATGGTGTCATTGCCATCTCTGCCTTCGACATAGTTATTGCCAATGGCTGCACTTAAATTGAGGTTATCACTGCCACTTCCAGATAACAGACTAATGGTTTCTATTTCCTTAAAGGTGGTATCGGCAATGGTAGTTAAGGTATTGACATTGGTGTAGTTTAGTGTCAAACCAACAGATCGATCGGAGCGATCTAAATCGAGAAGGTCTGAGCCAGTTCCTCCCAAAACAGTATCGGCTCCTTCTTCTGGTTTGAGATAGTCATCGCCTTCTCCACCTAAGAGGCTATCATTGTCTGTACCTCCGTAAAGGGAATCATTACCTGCACCGCCTAAGAGGGTATCATTACCTGCCTCTCCATAAAGCTTATCATTGCCTGTTTGTCCTAAAAGACTATCCTGACCAAGACCACCTCTAAATTCTTCATTTCCGACACTTCCTGAAATGGTGTCATTTCCGTTTCTGCCTTCTACATAATTATTGCCAATGGCTGCACTTAAATTGAGATTATCATTGCCACTGCCCGACAACAGACGGATGGTTTCAACTTGTTTAAAGGTGCTATCAGCAATGGTAGCAAAGACATTAAGATCGACGTAATTCAGGGTTAAGGCGGTCGATAAGTCAGAATGATCTAATTCGAGGTAATCTGAACCTGTTCCCCCAACAATAGTATCTGCTCCTGTCCCTGGTCTTAAAGTGTCGTCGCCATCTCCCCCGTCTAGGCTATCAATGCCTGAACCACCATCAAGATCGTCATTGCCATCTTCGCCTAACAGAGTATCATTGCCTGAACCGCCATAAAGTCCACCGAAGCGACTAGTGCCCAAAAGACCCAAATAGGTGCTATCGTTATCATCTCCAGTACCACCTCTAAGCAAATCATCGCCATCATCACCATAGAGTCCGTCAGTGCCAGCTCCTGCTGTGACGGTATCGTTGCCAATTCCCGCCAAAATCAAATCGTTGCCGATGCCTGTGGTAATGTTATCGTTGCCTGCTCCACCTTGAACAGTGTTATTACCAATGGCAGCAGTAATATTGAAACTGTCATTACCACTGCCAGAAACCAGGTTGATGACTTCTATTTCTTTGAAGGGTACGCCACCTGTGGCAAAAATGCTGGCGTCGGTGTAACTAACAGTAAAGTTAGTTGTGCCACCACCATTATCTAAATACAGGGTGTCATAACCTGAACCGCCAATAACGGTGTCTGCACCTCCTCCCAAGTCGAGATAGTCATTACCAGCTCCGCCATCTAGGCTATCATTGCCGGCTCCACCGAAGAGATCGTCATTGCCATCTTCGCCTAACAGAGTATCATTCCCTGCACCACCATAGAGTCCCCCGAAGCGACTAGTGCCCAAAAGACCCAAATAGGTGCTATCGTTATCATCTCCAGTACCGCCTCTAAGCAAATCATCGCCATCATCACCATAGAGTCCGTCAGTGCCAGCTCCTGCTGTGACGGTATCGTTGCCAATTCCCGCTAAAATTAAGTCGTTACCTATGCCTGTGGTAATGTTGTCGTTACCTGCTCCGCCTTGGACGGTGTTATTACCAATGGCGGCACTAATATTGAGGCTGTCACTACCACTGCCAGAAACCAGGTTGATGACTTCTATTTCTTTGAAGGGTACGCCACCTGTAGCAAAAATGCTGGCGTCGGTGTAACTAACAGTAAAGTTAGTTGTGCCACCACCATTATCTAAATACAGGGTGTCATAACCTGAACCGCCAATAACGGTGTCTGCACCTCCTCCCAAGTCGAGATAGTCATTACCAGCTCCGCCATCTAGGCTATCATTGCCAGCTCCACCGAAGAGATCGTCATTGCCATCTTCACCTAAAAGGGTGTCGTTCCCTGCACCACCATAGAGTCCCCCGAAGCGACTAGTGCCCAAAAGACCCAAATAGGTGCTATCGTTATCATCTCCAGTACCGCCTCTGAGCAAATCATCGCCATCATCGCCATAGAGTCCGTCAGTACCGGCTCCTGCTGTGACGGTATCGTTGCCAATTCCCGCTAAAATTAAGTCGTTACCTATGCTTGTGGTAATGTTGTCGTTACCTGCTCCGCCTTGGACGGTGTTATCGCCAATGGCAGCACTGATATTGAGGCTATCACTACCACTGCCAGAAACCAGGTTGATGACTTCTATTTCTTTGATGGGTAACCCTGTGGAGAAAACGCTGGCGTTGGTGTAGCCAATAGTAAAGTTAGTCGTGCCACCACTATTGTCTAAATACAGGGTGTCATAACCAGAACCCCCAATAATGGTATCTAGTCCGCCGCCAAGGTCGAAGTAGTCGTTGCCGACTCCTCCATCAAGGCTGTCATTACCGGCTCCACCGAAGAGATCGTCATTGCCATCTTCGCCTAAAAGGGTGTCGTTCCCTGCACCGCCATAGAGTCCACCGTAGCGACTCGTATCAAAAAATCCCAAATAGGTGCTATCATTATCATCCCCAGTACCACCTCTGAGCAAATCATCCCCATCGTCGCCATAGAGTCCATCATTGCCAGCACCGCCATTAAGGGTGTCATTGCCATATTCTCCAACGAGTAGGTCATTTACTAAACCCGTTTCGATCGCATCGTTGCCAATTCCACCAAAGACTACATCTTTGCTAGTGGTTGCCGAGATTTTGATGCTATCATTCCCTGTACTAGCAACGATATAAATGCTTTCCACTCCCTGAATTTTCACCTGGTCAGTGGCTAATGCTGAGGTATCGTTGAGGTAGTTAATTATCAGGGGTGTGGTTTCTCCGGTATAGTCGATGTTGAGGGTGTCAATGCCTGTACCGCCGATGACACTATCAATGCCGATACCTGGGTCAAGATAGTCAGCGCCATCTCCGCCGTTGAGGGTATCATTGCCAGCACCGCCATAGAGTCCTCCGTAGCGACTCGTATCAAAAAATCCTAAATAGGTGTTATCATTATCGTCGCCTGCGCCACCAACCAGGGAGTCATTGCCATCGTCGCCATAGAGTCCATCATTGCCAGCACCGCCATTGAGGGTGTCATTGCCGTATTCTCCAACGAGTAAGTCATTTACTAAACCCGTTTCGATCGCATCGTTGCCAATTCCACCAAAGACTACATCTTTGCTAGTGGTTGCCGAGATTTTGATGCTATCATTCCCTGTACTAGCAACGATATAAATGCTTTCCACTCCCTGAATTTTCACCTGGTCAGTGGCTAATGCTGAGGTATCGTTGAGGTAGTTAATTATCAGGGGTGTGGTTTCTCCGGTATAGTCGATGTTGAGGGTGTCAATGCCTGTACCGCCGATGACACTATCAATGCCGATACCTGGGTCAAGATAGTCAGCGCCATCTCCGCCGTTGAGGGTATCATTGCCAGCACCGCCATAGAGTCCTCCGTAGCGACTCGTATCAAAAAATCCTAAATAGGTGTTATCATTATCGTCGCCTGCGCCACCAACCAGGGAGTCATTGCCATCGTCGCCATAGAGTCCATCATTGCCAGCACCACCATTGAGGGTGTCATTGCCACCAAAACCAATCAAAAGATCGTTGTCAATGCCACCGACGAGATTATTTGCATTGTTGTCGCCAAAATAGTTCGCTTCTTCGACTTGAATTTGCTGACCATTAAGGGTAATCGTGGCGCGGTCATCCTCCGTTTTTAGCACCTGTAAGGTTTTACTGTCCAGAAATTTACCTTGTACTAAGGCTGCAAAAATTGCTCCCTCATCCCCTGGCGTATCTTTTTTCTTAATGTAAGCATCAATATAATGTCCAATTTCTTCTAATAAAACTGCATTAATCGATTCACTAGACGCACTCGCAACAAATTTATCAGACAGATAAATTGTATTCTTGCTGGCAGCATAAGCCCCGATCGCATTACCCAGAATACTACTATTAATTACCTCAATTTTAGGTAATTCAGTAAAATCACTAGTCTGCCACTGCGATCGCAGTTTTTCCGCACTAGTACTAGTGTATTTACCAAAAACAGTATCTAACAAATTCCAGAAGTTTTCGGAATCAGAAAAGGCGCTTAGTTGGTTGTGTAACTGTGTCAGGAAGGGTTTTAGGGAAAAATTCATAAAATATATTTTCTACGTAAAATGAGTAATATCACCAGAATTAGATGATATACTTAAGTATTACGTAGCACAGTATATCCTAGTATTTCAAAAACACATATAAAACTCATCTTTAATTTTTGAATACAGTTAGTTAAGCCACTAAAACCGTCGATTGGTCAGCTAAACAAGACCTTGCACACCCTAAATCTACTGAATTAAAATTCGCGTAATTTGACATTTGGTGAAGATGCAAATTCTCAAATAGACTTTTTGCCATAACTAGTGGACTACGGCTTTGTCTAAACCCCTAATTACCGTTCGCCTCATTGCACGCGACGAACTTCCCCAACTTCTGGCGTTGTATCAACATCTCAATCCTGTTGATGCACCTCTACCTGCTGACGACGTGTTAGAGTCCATATGGGAGGAAATTCTGGGCGATCGCCATTTGTATTACATAGTTGCCGACATTGGTGGTGAGTTAGTTGCTACGTGTAATTTAACCATTGTTCCCAACTTGACACGCGGCGCACGTCCATACGGGATTATTGAAAATGTTGTCACCCACTTTGATTATCGCCGACAGGGATTTGGTACGCGGGTGCTGCATTAACGACTCATGCCTTGGTGCTTAATGTCCCAAGAGTTGTTTTTTAGATACACGGACAGGAGAAATTACAGGGATTAGTTTTATAGATTCTACCCCGATAGATGTGTGTCATAACTGTCGCTCTCACGCCCATAAAGTTTTTAAAGGGTTAGTGAAATGGGGTAAAAATTCACCTTCGTTGGCACTTTGGGTTTAAACTTCATTTGATTATCAACGACAAAGGAGAATTACTGGCATTCAAACTAACTCCGGCAAATGTTGATGACCGTAAACCAGTTCCAGATATGACTCGTGACTTAATCGGTAACGCCAGTTGCTTCTCTACGAGACGCTTCGCGAACAAGTCGGCACAGCCGCCCAACGCACTGGCTCAACTTTTTGGAGATAGAGGATATATCTGACAAAAATTATTTGAAGAGTTATACGAACGAGGTTTAAAGCTAGTTACTAAATCTAAGAAGAAAATGAAAAACCGTTTGATAAAACTGATTGATAAAATCCTTTTACGCAAACGCGCGGTAATTGAGTCAGTCAATGACCATCTCAAAAATATGTGTCAAATAGAACACTCTCGCCATCGTAATGTATTTAACTTTTTAGTCAATCTGATGGCTGGTTTGGCTGCTTACACCTATTTACCCAAAAAACCCTCGATTGATATTTACCCAAAAGATTTGCCTGCACTACCTCCTGCCATTTTCTACTTCTGTCGAACTCACGTTAAGTAAGCATAGCTCACTCTACTCTATTTTATAGACTGGCAAAAAAGAGGCGATCGCTTCATTAAGTTGATTGCTACTTCTTGTCATACTTTGTACAAGCCTTTTTTTGATGACATCCTCTAATACGAGATTAAAAATTGTTCTTGGATAACTCCCGCGTTCCACTAAAAAGCGAAATAATAAAAGGATACGTAGTTTTTCTGGCACTCAGCTGCTGTCACTGTTAATTCACTTGTACAGAAGCTAATAAAAGCCGACATCAAACGGAGATAAAACAGTGCAAATCACTAAACGGAATGTCGAGTTAAGAGTAGATGACAGTTTGATGCGTGTCTATGTAGCGTCTCCGAAAACAGCAGGATTTTACCCAGGTATTGTATTTTACAGTGATATTTATCAGTTAGGGGAGCCGATAATTCGTTTAGCTAACTACTTGGCAGGATATGGCTATGTAGTAGCAGCACCGGAAATTTTTCATCGCCTTGAGCCAATTGGGCAAGTTATTGAACCAAACGATCTCGGTCGGATGCGTGGTAATGATAACGCTCGGCGAACAGCGATCGCGCATTATGATAATGATTGCCGTGCTGTAATTGAATTCCTCAAAACAGAAAGTGCAGTTTCTCCGGGCAAGATAGGCACTCTCGGCTTTTGTATTGGAGGACACTTAGCTTTTCGTGCAGCATTTAACAGCGAAATTAAGGCTTGTGTCTGTTGCTATCCTACTGGTATTCCCAGTGGCAAACTAGGGCAAGGCGTAGCCGATACAATCCATCGAGTTAATGAAATCAAAGCCGAGATGCTAATGGTGTTCGGTACACTCGATCCTCACATTCCAGATTGCGATCGACAAACCATAATTAAAGCTCTAGAGAATGCTAAGATATCACATCAAGTTTTCTTGTATGAAGCAGAACATACCTTCATGCGCGACGACGGTTATCGCTACGATTCTGCCGCCACTACTTCTGCTTGGGCTGAAATAATATCTTTTTTAGAAGGTGTATTTGCAAACTGAAGAAATGTTGGTTCTTGAGTATGTATTATGGTGGACTTTTAGGGCGATCGCACTTTGACTTATACTTTATTGAACCATTTAATTAATGTTTTGCCATTCACGAGCATCTACAAATAATGACAGATGTTTAACATTAGTAGTAACAATAATAACTTGATGCCCTTTTAATTCTTCAATTTTGGCTTGTGCTGCTAAAATAACATCGCCATCAAGAGATTTAGCATCAGCAGTTGGTTTTCCTGTTTTTCTAACTTCAGCCCAAAAACTCGCTGCTAAAAGCATTACAGAAGTAGTAATGGGTAAATAAGTAATAGCTGTTTTCAGTCGATCTAACCGTTTAATACCTGATGTTTTTCCTGCTCTCAGTAATTCTCGCCTCACTTCGTAATCAGCAATTTCAGGTAAGATTATTTGATATTCTTTTAACGGTAGTTCATCTAACCACTCTTTACACTGCTGACAAATAGGATTAGAGTTTTTCGGATTTGTTACCATTCCTAAAATATTTGTATCAAGAAAAACCAGTTTACTCATAAAAACTGAGACACAATTTAAAATGGATTGTCATCAATTGTGTGAGACAAATATTCCCAAGTTTCTGTTTGCTCTTGTTCATCTCCTTGTTCTAACCATTCTTTTGTTAATTGTTTGAGTGCTTGATGTTGTTGATTTAAAATTTCTTGTTCTTGTTTATCTAACTCTTTTTGAGGATGAGTTAATAATTCTTGTTTAAGAGTTACACTTTCTCGAAAAACCCGTATAATTGCCAGCAAGTTTGGCCAGTATTCTTTCGGAGTTTCTTGGATTTCTCTTAAAATTTCTATCAGACAAGTTTCTTCAGGATTCTTACTAACTTCAGCTTCCTTAAATAAATTAGCTTGAGACATTAGGATATTATTCCTTATTAAATTAATTGCAACAAAGACGAGCGAAAAAAGTTCACCATAATTCGATTATACCAACACAGTTTGTTTTCTTTAGTTGTGGTTGGGCTTACGATGTGAGAAATCAAGATTATTTATATTATTTTATAGAGTGGCAAAAAAGAGCCATTATTTGATTAAGTTGATGATTGCTACTTCTTGAGTTATCCTTTGTCCTACCAATCCTTTTTCTAGACATAAAGTAAGCCAGTAACCCGCACTCTTTCGCATTAATTGACTGTTAGCCTTCGGCATAACACACCCTATCACTTCCTTCGCTTTCGTCTATAATATCCATCTACCCAAGTTCCATTTCTTTTTAAGTATCCTCGGACGAATTCATAATCATTTTGATTAGAAATATACCTATATTCTCCTAGAGTAAGTCTTGCCTTACTTGCTCTAGTTAATTTTGGTGTTGTAGGTGGTATCGATCTAGCTTGTGTTGAGCTTGGTAGAGGTGGCTGTTTTGTCGGAGGTGTTTGTGTTTTTTGGGATGGTTGTGATGGTTTTTGTTGAGTTCTATGTCTTTGTTGATTTACTATATCTTGAAATCTAGTATAAGACTTTTCTTTAGTATTATTTACTTGTTCTCTAGCTCGAATAAAATCTAAATGTTGGTTTGTAATTCTAGGATTTCTGTTAGAAAATTTTCTAAGTATAAATTGAGCTTCAGTAGCTGAAACGTTAGCTTTCTGGAGCTCGTATGCATCTAAAAAATCTAGCTCTACTAATTTTTGACAAGAAAATTCATAAAAAAGACCAAAACTACCTGCAACACCTCCTAAAAACAGCATTGCCCAGTATAATTGGGCCAGTTGCCCTAGAGTTATATAGCCAATAAGACATAGCAGCGCTAGTGTCCAACTCCAATCTACTATTTCTTTTATACGCTGAAAATGCTGGCGTAGTGATGACATTGAAATACTAGATCAGTTATTTATTAGGCTTAAATGTATTAGTTTTGGAACATTTCAGCATAAGTTGTTTAGGTCTATCAGGGTTACTTAGTAAATTAATATTTTGGTTAAAAGGTTTACAACCATCTTTACTCAACCTAATTCTTACATAATCTGTAGTTGGTATTTGAACTCGAAAAAAACCTAAATTATCAGTTGTGTCTGAATCAACACCACCTTCAGAGTCCATTATTACTTTTGCACCAACTATAGGCTGTTGAGATTCTTCATCCAAAACAAGTACTTTGACACTCTTTGAGTCTGAAGTTTTAGAAGATTGATTGTTAGGATTTTGCTCATTTGAGCCGTTAAGCCCTGGAACGTGCTTCGCTGCACCGTAACCTACAACAAGTAAAAAAACAGCAACTGAAGCATATAGTAATGGTTTTGGTAGATTGCTTAAATCCACAGAGATAATATATGTATATGTTATTACAGGACACATATGATCATGACTTCTCTAAAGGAATAATATTGATTAAGTAAAAACCGCCAAGAATTTAAGAGAACTTAATATTATCTTCTTATTAGCCTGCTTTGCTTCTTGGCGGATCAAACTCTCTTAGCGAAAAACTACCTACCTCGCCGCTGTTGGCATACCTAAAATATCCTCAAGTTTAGGCATATCTTCCAACGCAATCACTCTTCCTTCATCCTCAAAACCGACAATTTGATCGAAGTTCAAATAGCGATACAAATCATTAGCAAAAGGATCGATTTTCTTCGCCACAATATCTAAATATTCTTGCACTGTGGGAATGCGTCCTAGCAAAGCGCAAACTGCGGCTAATTCTGCCGAACCAAGATACACTCGTGCATCTTTGCCCATGCGATTATTGAAGTTGCGTGTCGAAGTTGAAAACACTGTTGTCCCATCAGCAACTCGCGCCTGATTTCCCATACACAAACTGCATCCAGGGATTTCTGTTCTCGCACCCGCAGCCCCAAAAATGGCGTACACTCCTTCTTCTTTTAATTGGTGTTCGTCCATGCGGGTTGGTGGTGCTATCCACAGGCGGGTTTTTACTTCTCCAGCGCCTTCCAAAACTTTCGCCATTGCTCGATAATGACCGATATTTGTCATACATGAACCCAGGAATACTTCTTGCACTGGGTCGTTAGCAACTTCCGATAATAATTTAACATTATCGGGGTCATTGGGAGCAGCAACAATTGGTTCTTTGATTTCGTTCAAATCAATTTCAATTATTTCTGCATACTCGGCATCGGCGTCGGCTTCTAATAACACGGGATTTGCTAACCATTCTTCCATTTTGGCAATGCGGCGGAGGATGGTACGCGCATCGTGATAGCCCCGTGCTATCAGGTTTTTCAAAAGTGCAACGTTGGAACGCAGATATTCAGAAATTGTCTCTACACTCAGCTTAATGGTAGAACCCGCACAAGAACGTTCGGCGGTGGCGTCGGCGAGTTCAAAGGCTTGTTCGACTTTTAAATCTGGCAAACCTTCAATTTCTAAAATTCGCCCGGAGAAGACATTTTTCTTGTTTTGCTTTTCTACTGTTAGCAAACCTTTTTGAATTGCTACGTAGGGAATGGCGTTAACGATATCCCGCAGCGTAACGCCGGGTTGTAATTCACCTTTAAATCTTACCAAAACTGACTCTGGCATATCTAATGGCATGACGCCCAACGCCGCAGCAAAGGCTACTAAGCCAGAACCAGCGGGGAAGGAAATTCCTAAGGGGAAGCGGGTGTGGGAGTCGCCGCCAGTTCCTACGGTGTCGGGTAGCAGCATCCGGTTTAACCAAGAGTGGATGATACCATCGCCGGGACGCAAGGCGACACCGCCACGTTGGGCAAAGAAGTCGGGGAGGTCGTGGTGAGTTTTAATGTCTACTGGTTTGGGATAAGCTACTGTGTGACAGAAACTCTGCATTACTAAGTCTGCACTAAAACCGAGACAAGCGAGTTCTTTCAATTCGTCGCGGGTCATGGGGCCTGTGGTATCTTGAGAACCAACGGTGGTCATGATGGGTTCGCAAGATGTACCGGGACGGACGCCAGGTAAGCCGCAAGCTTTACCGACGATTTTTTGTGCTAGGGTGTAGCCTTTGCCTGTGTCGTTGGGTTGTTGGGGACGGATAAAGACGGTACTGGGTGGTAAACCCAGTGCAAGGCGTGTTTTATCGGTGAGGGTACGCCCGATAAGTAGGGGGATGCGTCCACCTGCACGGACTTCATCGAGGATGGTATCTGGTTTGAGGGTGAAGGTAGAAATGACTTCGCCTGCTTCGTTGGTGATTTCACCTTTGTAGGGATGGATGGTAATTACCATGCCAGTTTCTAATTTGGTGACATCGCACTGGATAGGTAAAGCACCGGCATCTTCAGCTGTGTTAAAGAAGATAGGCGCGATCGCACCACCTAAAATATATCCCCCAGCGCGTTTGTTTGGCACATAAGGTATATCATTTCCCAAGTGCCACAACACCGAATTGATAGCAGACTTGCGGGAGGAACCCGTACCAACTACATCTCCTACGTAAGCTACGGGATGTCCTTTCTTTTTCAGTTCGGCAATGGTTTGTAAACTTCCCGGTTGCCGTGACTCTAACATCACTAAGGCGTGTAAGGGAATATCCGGGCGAGTTGTGGCGCTTTGGGCGGGCGATAAGTCATCGGTGTTGGTTTCGCCAGGGACTTTAAAAACTGTAACAGTAATTGCTTTCGGTACAGTCGGGCGGGCGGTAAACCATTCCGCTTCAGCCCAAGAGTCAACTACTAGTTTGGCAAAAGGATTGGTTTTCGATAACTCCAAAACATCATGGAATGCATCGTACACCAACAAAATTTTGCTTAAGGCATTGGCGGCGTAAGCAGCAATGGGTTCCTTTCCTTGTCCTCCCATCACCAATGGCGTTTCGGAAGAGTCTGAAACCGATACAGTGGCGAATTGCAGCAAATCAATTAAAGCTTGCACGTTATAGCCGCCCACCATTGTACCCAGCAATTGCACTGCTTGTATGGGGGAAATTAAGGGGCTGGTGATTTCTTTCTTGGCAATAGCTGTGAGAAATCCAGCTTTTACATAAGCAGCAGCATCAACACCGGGGGGGACGCGATCGCTCAATAAATGCAATAATGTATCTTCTTCACCCTTGGGCGGATTCTTCAGTAATTCACATAATTCTGAGGTTTGCTTCGCATCCAACGGTAAGGGGGGGATTCCTAATGCTGCCCTTTCTACAACGTGTTGACGGTATTGTTCTAGCATTTTTGTATTCTCCGTTGGCCTGTTCTACTCTTAATTATGAAATATTTTTAGGCAAGACTTTGCTATAAAAGTTTACCTTACTTTTATTACTCAAAGCTTTACTAGTAATAGCTTATTAGCAATTTAGTTTTATACTGAAAGTTTAGTTTTCGTCTCTCAAATATTTTTAACTTTTTATAGACTCCGAATAAACTCGTTTAGAGGATGTTTTAAAACTCCTTAGTGATGTAGCAAATACTTTTAGATTCGCCTAAATCACCCTTCAAAAAGGGGGACTTTGGTTCTGTTTCCTTCCTTTTTAAGGGAGGTTAGGGGGATCGATAAGTGCCTAAATTCACAGCTAAGCACTTTCAAAACAACCTCTAAGTGTTGCTGTAAACTCCACCTTAGTTATAAATTAATTAATTTACTGAGCATTTATTCTAATTGTTGGTTTAACCAAGCTTCTAAGTCAGCAATACTAGAAAAATCTAATAATGCCTCTCCTAAGTTTTCTAATTCTTCAATTGATAATCCTGTAATTCGCTCAATTAATAACGCATCAATTTCACCAATACGGCGATTAAGTAGACGCAGTATTAAATCTCTTTCTCCTTCCTGTCTGCCTTCTTGTCTTCCTTCTTGTCTGCCTTCTTGTCTGCCTTCTTCTTTGGCTTGTTCTCTGTTTCTTTGATAAAGTGGTTCTAGTCGCATAATTAACTCCCGATCGTCTGCTTCTAATTCTTGATTTACTCTTAAATTTTCACGCAAGTTGTAAACTAATTCCAGGGTTGCTTTTTGATATGGATGATCTAATGGTAAGGTCTGCAACTCAATAATTGCTTGTGACTGCACGCTTCCTCTACCCAAAAGCCTCAACCATAAAGTCTCCGGTGTTGGCGGTAGTTGATGTATCGCCACAATTGCTGTCCGTAAGGCATCTGGCAGAAAATGTACTCCTGGTGACCAACTTGCTTGTTGCATAGTTCCAAAGCTAGACAACCTAGTTGCAGATACGGTAGGTGTCAGAACCCACAATTTAGGAATTTCCGAGTCCTGAAGTTTAGTTTTATTAGTTTTAGCTTCTCGTCGTAAGAGAGCCTTTACTTCTAATAATTTTACAATACAGTCGCATATTTCATCAGTAGAAGCTGGATTGCGGAAGGGTTCTATGAGTGCAGGATGTTCTGCAAATCTTCCTAACAAACCTAATATTTCTAAATTAGAGCTTTGCTGTTTGGCAGGAGTGAATAAAACATCTATTTCTTTAATCTCTCCTGAAACTTTTTCTGATGCTTTGACTTCTCCGTAATTTTTTAATAATTCTTCTAGATAGTCTTTGGCGAATTTATCGTGTATAAAACGGGTCATTCAATTTTAATTTTACGGAAGTTATCGGTTAATGCAAAGAAAGTTTTATTATATAGTCATTCGTAAAAAAATATATACCCGATTTTTAAAATAAGTCGGGGAGTTAGACACCGTAAATCTTCCAAAACTTGTTTAAAGTATCGTTAATGTTGTAACTTTAAGCCTTAATGTTGCAATTTTAAGAGTCCAGATTACAATATTGATGATTAAAATTTGTTAGTGAGTGCAATAGGCAGCCGTTCATCCAATTATCTTATATCAAGTTCATTTAAACACTTATAATATCTGTAGGTTAAGGAGCCACTACTTTGAACGGGTTAAGAGCCTTATTAGCATAGCGGCAACCACAAAAGAAGTAAGTGACGTTTGAGGAACGTAGACGCCCTTTGGGAGGCTTACCGTAGGGTAACCCAGCATTTTATCCTTGTTTATCTTGGGTTTCACACACAGAAAGCCCAACCTACATTAATAAACTTTATGATAAGTAACTATCGAAACTTAATATTAACCCTAGCGCTAATAAAGTCATATCAGTTGCCCAAGATTTAGAACCAGCATAAGATATAATATTTCCACTAGGAGATATCTACAGTGACGAAATCGCAATGATTTTTATGCGGCGGGAAATTTGACAATTTACTATAGCCAACGTCAACTTAAATCAGAAGAATTTCGCGGCCCAGACTTTTTTGTGGTGTTATGATGCGAAAAAAACCGCGTAAAAGTTGGGTGATTTGGCAAGAAGATGGTAAATATCCGAATATCATTGTTGAGTTGTTTTCGTCTTCCACAAAAACCACAGACAAAGGTTTAAAAAAACAAATTTACCAAGATATCTTTCGCACGCCGGAGTATTTTTGGTTTGACCCGGATAATTTAGAATTTGTAGGGTTTCATTTAGTAGATGGGAATTACCAACCAATAGAACCAAACCCCCAAGGTTGGTTATGGAGTCAGCAGTTAGATTTGTATTTAGGCGTGCAGAACAATCAATTACGCTATTTTACAGCGCAAGGACAGTTAGTGCCGACACCGCAAGAATTAGCAAAACAAGAAAAGCAGCGTGCAGAACGCCTAGCCGCCAAGTTACGAGAATTAAATATCGACCCTGATAATCTATAAAATATTCGGCGTGGTGATATCTGGAGATTTGTAAATAATTCCGATATAATAAAAAATTTGCCCGTCGCTTAAAACTTTTTTTGAATATGCCCAAAACTTACACCGTAGAAATTCATCACCAAGGCCAAATTCATACTTTACAAGTCCCGGAAAATGAAACCATCTTATCAGTTGCCGAGGCAGCTGGTTTAGAATTGCCGGCTTCTTGCCATGCAGGTGTTTGTACGACTTGTGCCGGTCAAATCAGCGAGGGAAAGGTAGATCAAGCTGATGGTATGGGCGTTAGTCCGCATTTACAACAACAAGGTTACGTATTGCTTTGTGTTGCCAAACCCCTTTCCGATCTAAAAATTGAGACTGAAAAAGAAGACACACTTTATCAGTTGCAATTTGGCAAAGACTAATAATTGAGCAAATATGTATCAGTGAACAGTTATCAGTATAAGCGTTGATTTATTGATAGCTGAATGACTGTTCACTACCATGATTAGAAAAACTGGAAAATCATATCAGTATTTCATCGCACCTGATAAGCTATTGTATAAACTAAAAATCAACAGGATTTAGGGCGATGACAACTCATTTTATTACCGCAGAAATCGACCTGCAAGAGACTCCCGCAGAATTACTCAAAACAATCGAAACAGAGTTAAAGAAACAAGGCGAACCGCTACGTTGGGCTGTTACTTCTGTAGATGTTGCCCAGCAAAAGGCTACAGTTGAAGCTGTTGTCACGACTAAGAGTTAGAGTTGGGCATAGGGCATAGGGCATAGGGCATAGGGTAAGGTGACACAGAGAAAACTTGCAATCAGTCTTTCCCTTTGTTGCTTTATCCTCTTCCTTCCCCTTTTCCCCATTTCTCCTTGTCTTCGATTCTCTTACCCATGCCCAATGCCCCATGCCCTATGCCCATTATATGCATCCATACACTGCTATTTTAATTGTACCAACTGGCGTTGGGGCTGCTATTGGCGGTTACGCTGGAGACGCTTTGCCTATTGCCAAACTTATAGCACAGGTTTGCGATCGCCTGATTACTCACCCCAATGTCCTCAATGGCGCAAATTTGTACTGGAATCTCCCCAATGCTTTCTACGTTGAAGGTTTCGGACTTGACAAATTCGCTGCTGGATGCTGGGGTTTGCGTCCAGTGCGGAATAACAAGATAGGTTTGCTTTTAGATCAAGGTATTGAACCAGAGTTACGGCTAAGACACCTACAAGCAGCCGACGCAGCTAGAGCGACTCTGGGATTGACTTTAACAGATTATGTCATCACAGATGCACCATTAAATGTAGAATTACGGACTACTTCATCGGGTGCAAGTTGGGGAACAATTGGTAAGCCCGATAGCTTGTTAAGGGCAGCGGAAATACTGATAAAAAAAGCTGGGGCAGAAGCGATCGCAGTTGTAGCCCGTTTCCCAGATGATATGGATGAAGAGGCACTACAAAAATACCGCCAGGGTGAAGGAGTTGATTCTCTAGCGGGTGCAGAAGCTGTAATTAGCCACTTAATTGTACGAACCTTTCAAATTCCTTGTGCCCATTCACCAGCTCTTGCTAGCACACCTCCAGAACTGGACTTATCGCCGCGTTCCGCTGCTGAGGAATTGGGTTACACATTTTTACCGTGCGTCCTCGTCGGTTTGAGTCGTGCCCCGCAATTTATAGTTGAAAGAAAAGCGATAGGATTAAAACAAGAAGATATTTGGGCAGATGGAGTGGATGCTCTTGTCGTACCTGCAAATGCTTGTGGTAGTAGCGCCTTACTGAGTTTAAGCCAAACACCATGCCAAATAATTACAGTAGAAGAAAATAAAACTGTTATAAAAGTTCCTCCCCAACCGTTGGGGATCAAATCCATACAGGTAAACTCATATTTAGAGGCAGTGGGCGTATTGGTGGCACATAAAGCAGGCATCGATCCCTGCGTTCTTCGTCCTAAATTATCGTCTTTGCAACCAGTAATTATTGGTCATTAGTCATTAGTCATTTGTCATTAGTCATTTGTGAATAACCAATACCCAATGCCCAATGCCCCATGCCCAATGCCCACTTGCCCTGAGCGTAGTCGAAGGGATGCCCCATTTTCTAAAAACCCGTGATTGAACAACAAAAGCAAGAACCAGAAATTCCATATCTAACGCGCTTCCAAGTACTTGTAGCTATGGGAGCTACTGCAATCATTTTGTTTATAGTCGCCAAACTATCGTTGTACTTTGGCAACTTTTCTCTATTTTCCTGGAACTTTAACCAAACAGATTTGCTATTAGGTGTAGGGTTAGGGGTTGCTATCACCGCATTAAGTGGCTTAACTTATCGCCTTTGGAGTTCCTACCGCAAAAGTGCAGATTTTTATCTAGAAATAATCTTAAAGCCTTTAGCCTTACCAGACTTAATTTGGTTAGGTTTGCTACCTGGTTTGAGTGAAGAATTGTTATTTCGGGGAGTGATGCTGCCAGCTTTAGGTTTTGACCATCTAGCTGTTATTGTATCTAGTCTTTGCTTTGGTGTCTTACACCTGAGTGGTTCTCAACAATGGCCCTATGTAGTTTGGGCAACCATTGTCGGCATGATATTAGGATATAGTGCCTTGCTCAGTGGCAACTTATTAGTGCCCATCGCTGCTCATATTATGACGAATTGGATCTCTAGTTATATCTGGAAAATTTGGCAATTGTCGAAAAATAAAAAATAAGATGTTGCTAAATGAGGTCGAGCGTGAAATAGAATTGCAAAATTTATTTCTTAGGAGGTTTACCACGCTCTAAAGCTTTAGATGCAGGAGTTGGAGAGCTTGGAGGTTCTTGGAGAATTTCTATGATTGCAGTGATAACTTTGTCAATTTTTTCATCTTTGAGACTACCTACTTTTCTTAAAACTAAATCTTTTTTAGTAGTATAGAGGGCACTAGGATGTATAATGGATTCTCCAGTTTTTTGGTGCTCTTTGTCGAAAATATTATCTTCTTTCTTAACTAGCCTGCCCAATGTGGGTTCACCAAAGATGATTGGGAATTATGAGGCTAATTATCCGAAATATCAGCTTTGCGATCTGTATAATCACTGAGATGGGGAAGAGTGTCAAGGTGATATCGGGTAATTGGTCATGAAACTAGATTTAGTCAGGTTTTTTCAGGCTTGCAACCCTGCCAAGACTCTGGTAACAAGCAAACCGGAAGATAGGCAGTATTATATTGATTTTTCCAAAGTACGGGGTGCCAGAATTATCGAGGAACTTGGGCGGACTATTACTCGCCTTTCACCGGAAGAACCTACCTGTCAATTATTTACCGGACATATCGGCTGTGGTAAGTCTACTGAATTACTGCGGCTAAAGGCAGAGTTAGAACAGCAGGGCTTTCATACGGTTTATTTTGAGTCTAGCCAAAGCCTGGATATGGCTGATATTGATGTTACAGATATTTTACTGGCGATCGCTCGTGAAGTTAGTCAAAGTCTGGAAACAATCAAAATTAACCTGAAGCCAGGATACTTTAAAAGTCTGTTTCATGAAATTTCTGATTTTTTGCAAACACCTTTAGACATTGGTGTTGAGGCTGAATTATCTGTGGGTATTGCTAAAATCACTGCCAAAACTAAAGATAGTCCCAAACTTCGCGGCCAATTGCGACAATATTTAGAGCCGCGCACCAATGGCATTTTAGAATCAATAAACAAAGAATTACTCAAGCCTGCGAGAGAAAAACTCAAGCAGCAAGGTAAAAAAGGACTAGTGGTAATTGTCGATAATCTTGACCGAGTTGATAATTCTTTAAAACCTTCCGGTTATTATCAACCAGAATATCTGTTTGTAGAACGCGGCGAACAGTTAAATCAACTAAATTGTCATGTTGTTTATACTATTCCCCTAGTCTTGATTTTTTCCAATGCTTTAGGCAGGTTAACAAATCGCTTTGGCGTAGACCCCAAGGTTTTGCCGATGGTTCCAGTACAACTACAGAATGGTTCGCAATTTTCCCAAGGAATTACACTGCTGCAACAAATGGTCATGGCTAGGGCTTTTCCTGGTGTCAGTTGGGAACAAAGCCAGCATTTAATAACTGAAGTTTTTGATAGTCCTAACACTTTAGAAAGGCTGTGCTTAGTTAGCGGCGGTCATTTACGAAATTTGCTAATGTTATTATTTCGCTGTCTCCAACAACAAGACCCGCCTCTGTCCCAAGAATGCGTTAATAGAGTGATTAAACAACGCTGCAACGAGCTAACTTTAGCAATTACAGCTGATGAATGGGAAGTATTGCGTGAAGTGGCGCAAGAGAAAAGCTTAAGAGGTCATGAAAGATACGAACTTTTGCTTCGCAGTATGTTTGTATTTGAATACCGAAATGAGGAAGGTTCGTGGTTTGATATTAATCCTATTTTGGCTGAAGCTAAGGAATTCGGGTTATGACTAATCAGAACGAGCCAGAACATTTGACCGTTGAGAATGAACGTTCATTACAAACTCTGGTGCGAGCAATTACCCTTTCTCAAGGAGAATTTTCCCTGATTTTACTGCGTTGTAACTATGCAGTTTTACGTCAGAATATAGTACAACGCCTGCACGAACTATCTCCTATTAAAATCCGTGAAATCACCTTACCTACGTCAGTCAAAACTCTTTACACCTGTATAGGTGAAGAACTCGCAGATGAACAGCCACCAGCGTTAATGGTTTTTGGTTTGGAATCGGTTAAAGATATTGATACAGTTTTAACTTCAGCTAACCAAGTACGAGAGGAGTTTAGAAAAAATTTCCCGTTTCCGGTAATTTTATTCGTTAATGACCAAGTTCTACAAAAGTTGATAAGATTAGCAACAGATTTCGAGAATTGGGCAACAATAATTTCCACTGCGATCGCTACCACTGATTTAATTAAATTAATTAAACAAACTGCTGAGTCAGTTTTTGACCAGGTTTTAGATGCTGGTGCAGGAAAATTTCTTGATAATTCTGCACTCAATCTCGCAATTGGTTCGCCGCAGCGCGTGGAACTGGAATCAGCACAAGCCGAACTCCAAATACGGGGTGTGAAGTTAGATGCAGAACTAGAAGCTAGTTTAGAATTTGTTCTCGGTCGAGATGCGGTTTCGATGGAACAGTCACGCCAGCATTATGAACGCAGTTTAACACTTTGGCAGCAGATTTCTAAATTAGAGCACCAAGGATGTGTACTGTACAATTTGGGGTTATGGTGGCGTACTTATGCAGTGCAACATTTAACAGAAGAGCAACCTGCTTGCTTACAAGCTAAAGATTATTATCAAAAATGTCTGGAGGTATTTGAACAAGCAAATCGTCCCGACTTAATCGCAAAATTTATCAATGCTCTAGGAGAAGTACTGCAAAAACTCGAACTGTGGAATGAATTAGAAAAGGTTGCACAAAAAGCTTTAAAGCTATATCAAACTTATCCTGATTGGTTTAGAGAAGCTAGAGCTTATGGATTTATTTCTGAGGTAGCGCTGGCTAAATCTGATTGGAATAAAGCCAAACAAGCTGCGGAACAAGCCCTTTCTGTTGTAGCTGCTAATCAATCTACTGAAGCCAATGCTAATTTAGAATTAGTCTTATATTATCATCAGGGTTGGTATTTATTTGCACTAGCCAGAGCGCAACAGCAGCTTAAGAAGATACAAGATGCTTTAATTACTCTAAAAACTGCCAAACAAAAAACTAAACCTCAATACGATCCAGAGCTTTATATTTCTATATTAAAAAGTTTACGAGGAATTTATTATCAACAACTTCAATATCTCGAAGCTTTTCAGATTAAACAAGAACAAATTCAAATTGAACATCAATATGGTTTTCGCGCATTCATTGGAGCAGCTTATTTAAATCCTCAGTATGAGGTCATTAATCCGGCTCTAGTGCAAGTAGAAAATTCAGTAAAAGTTGCCCAAGAAATTGCTGTTTCTGGTCGGCAAAAAGATGTGGATAGGTTACGAGAAAGAATGAGCCGGAATGACCATAAATTAACTGTATTTCACGGTCATTCCGGTGTCGGCAAAAGTTCGATTTTGATCGGTGGTTTAATACCTGCTCTGCAACTGCAATCAATTGATGCTCGCGATGTATTACCTATTGTCGTAAGAGTCTATACAGATTGGATGGGGATATTAGGAAAACGTTTAGTGAATAATGTTACTTCTAGTATTTCCATAGAATCTATATGTGAAAATTTACATAAAAATGCCGAGCGCAATCTGTTAACAGTTTTAATTTTCGATCAGGTTGAAGAATTTTTCTTTGTTTATACAGATAAAACTAAAAGGCAGTCATTTTATAAATTTTTGTACCTTTGCTTAGATATTCCTTTTGTGAAGGTGATTCTTTGTTTGAGAGAAGATTATTTGCATTATTTATTGGAATGCGATCGCCTGTTTAATTTTACAGCACTTAATAATAATATTTTAGATAAGAATATTCGTTATGAATTAAAAAATTTATCTTCGGAAGATGCCAAAGCTGTTGTCCAGAGTTTAACTAAGCAAACCAACTTTTATTTAGAACCTGTATTAATTGATAAATTACTGGAAGATTTATCAGACCAGGGAGAAGTACGCCCCATTGAGTTACAAATTGTGGGAGCGCAACTCCAAACACATAAAATTACAACTTTAGAAAAATATCTTCAGGCAGGCACAAAAGAAAAGTTGGTCGAGGGATTTTTAGAAGAAGTTATTAAAGACTGTGGTTTTGAAAATGAACGTTGTGCCAGAGTAGTTTTATATTTACTCACAGACGAAAATCGCACTCGTCCCCTGAAAACTGCTGACAATTTAGTAGAAGATTTAAAAACAGCAGATATTATCTCCAATGAAGAACAACTAAATTTAGTTTTAGAAATTTTAGTCGGTTCTGGTCTGGTGTTAAATATTCCGGAAAAACCTACTAATTTATATCAACTGGTTCATGACTATCTCGTATCTTTCATTAGACAGTCACAACAAGCAAGAGAACTAGAAGAACGTAAAAAGGAAAAGGAAAAACGACAACAAGCTGAAGCACGGCTAAATCGCGTTCTCAAACGTCAACGTAACTGGGCGATCGCTGGAGTTGCTATGATGACAATTCTGGCAGTTTTTTCAGTAAAATATTGGGTGCAAGCAAAATCTCAAACACGAGAAGTAGAATCTCAAAAACGAGAAGTAGAAAAGAACCGAATCATAGCCATTAGTAAAACTTCAGAGGCACTTTTCGCTTCAGGTCAAAGGTTTGATGCTCTCAAAGAAGGCATTAAGGCAGGGATATTGTTAAAACAATTGTCTGCTATCCAAAATCAGGATAAAGAATACATTGCTACACAAGTTGTAACAGCACTACAACAACCAGTTTACTGGTTAGTCGAACGCAATCGTTTAGAAGGTCATCAAGGTCTAATCTGGGGCATGAATTTATCACCTAACGGTAAAATAATTGCCTCAGCTAGTTTTGACCACACGGTAAAACTATGGAATCGTGAAGGTAAATTAATACAAACTATTAAAGGACATAAAGATAAAGTCTTAAGCGTTAATTTCTCACCTGATAATCAGATAATTGCTTCAGGTGATTTCGATGGTTTTGTAATACTTTGGAAGCGTGACGGTAATCAATTTACAAAGTTCAAAGAATTGCCAGCTCACCATAGCAAAAATGGTAATAGCAACGGAGTTTATGGGATAGGTTTTTCTCCAGATGGTCAGATATTTGCTACAGCGAGTCGAGACAGCACTGTCAAACTTTGGCACAGCGATGGCACTGCTATAAAAACAATCGAGGGATATAAAGATGTATATAAACACGGGCATACAGATGGAGTTACTAGCGTTGCTTTCTCACCTGATGGCAAAATAATTGCTACTGGTAGCCGGGATAGAACAGTGAAACTTTGGACACGCGACGGCACATATATTAGGACTTTTAAGAATACCCATAAAGACTTTGTTTGGGCTGTAGCTTGGTCGCCCGATGGCAAAACAATTGCTACTGCGGGCCGGGACAACTTGGTAAAAGTTTGGAACTTAAACGGCAGAGAGTTAACAGTTTTTGAGGGGCATAGAGAGAGAGTGATGAACGTGAGTTTTAGTCCAGATGGCCAGATAATTGCCTCAGCTAGCCAAGACAAAACAGTGAAGCTTTGGAAGCTTGATAAAAAGTCTGATGACAAGCTTGGTGGTACATTACTGACAACTCTCTTAGGGCATACTAATGGTGTTTATGCTGCCCGTTTCTCACCTGATTGCAACGTTCTTGTCACCGCCAGTGCTGACAGTACGATTAAAATTTGGCAGCTTGATGCTGGAAGTTTGGTACATGCGTCTGGTTGCGCTAACAGTACCATCAAAGGTGGTCGGCTAGGAAGTGGTGTGCTAAGTACCCTCAATTCTCATAGCGATCGGGTTAATAAGGTAAGTTTCTCACCTAATGGCAAAATAATTGCCTCAGCTAGTTATGACAAAACGGTGAAACTTTGGAAATCTGCTGATGGCATCTTGTTCAGAACTCTTGAGGGGCATAAAGATCAGGTTAATAGTGTCACTTTCTCACCCCATGGGCAAATAATTGCTTCTGCTAGTGGAGATAAAACTGTAAAACTCTGGAAGCAGGACGGTAGCTTTATTAAAACTCTAACTGACGATAGCGACAAGATATTAGATGTGAGTTTTTCACCCGACGGTCAACTTCTGGCTGCGGGTGGTGTGGACAATACAGTGAAAATTTGGCGGCGAGATGGCAAGGGTGAGTTTGAAACCCTACCTTACCAAACTCTCAAAGCTCATCGCGATTGGGTCAGAAGTGTAGCTTGGTCGCCAGATAGTAAATTTGTTGCTTCAGCAAGTGATGACAACACGATAAAACTTTGGCAGCGCGATCGCAATCAAAAGTTTAAAATTTACAAAAGTCTCACCGGAGAAAACGGGCATAAAAGCTGGGTTTATAGCGTTAGCTTTTCACACGATGGCAAAATTATTGCCACGACCAGTAATGATAAAACGGCGATTCTTTGGAAGCAAGATAGTAAAGGTGAGTTTCGCTTCTATAAACAGCTGATCGGACATAACGATGAAGTTAAAAGTGTGAGCTTCTCATCTAACGATCGCATCATTGCTACTGCCAGTGATGACAAGACAGTAAAACTTTGGCGGGTAAATGGTACTTTCATCAGAACTCTTAGCGGACATAGCAAAGAAATATTAAGTGTCAGTTTTTCACCCAATGACAAGACTCTGGCATTAGGCAGTGCTGATAACACTGTGATTTTGTGGGATTTGCAACAGCTAAATTCTCTAGATAAATTAGATAACTTACTGGTGCGTGGCTGTGAATGGTTACATGATTATTTGCAGAATAATCGGAATGTAACTACTGAGAGCGATCGCCATCTCTGCGACAATATCAAGTAACAGCCAAGCGGTTCTCGGTTGAAGGGCATCGCAGTGTTCCCAGTTCAGAACGGCTATATTTAAACATTTGCAACCAATGTTGTAATGTTGATGACCAATATTGTAATGTTAGTGACCAACATCGTAATGTTGATGACCAATATTGTAATGTTGATGACCAATATTGTAATGTTTTTAATTTTGGCGATCACCTGCTTTACATTTACGCCCTCTCTCAGATTATCTCAGGCAATGCCATTTCTTCTCTAACCTCCTTCTCTTCTCATGGGACGATGAAGTAAATTATTTGCCATGCCATCATCAGCTATGAAATCAAACGTCAGGCGAGGTTTTTCATGGCATTAGAAGGAGTAATTTTAGATATTGATGGGACGCTGGTTATAAGTAATGATGTTCATGCAAATTCCTGGGTAGAGGCATTTGCAGCTTATGATTTTGATGTGCCATTTGAAAAAGTCAGGCCGCTCATGGGTATGGGTGGAGATCAACTTATTCCCAAAGTAGTACCAGAATTAAATGGTGAAGAAGGAACTGGTAAAGCGATCGCTCAGTTTCGCAAAAAACTATTATTTGACAAATATATACAACAAGTTACTGCTGCTAATGGTAGCAGAAACTTAATATTAAAAATGCAAAAATCGGGATTGCGTTTGGTTGTCGGTAGTTCAGCCAGTTCTGAAGAACTCGACATTATGCTCAAAATTGCCCAAGTAGATGATTTGCTACCGGAGGTCACCACATCCGATGATGCCGAAGCATCTAAACCTGCTCCTGACATTGTACAAGCCGCTTTGAATAAAGGGCAATTGACACCCGATAAAGTAGTGATGCTAGGAGATTCTCCCTATGATATTGAGTCTGCTGGTAAAGCAGGGGTAGGTGTGATTGCTTTACGCTGCGGTGGCTTTAGCGACGAACAACTATCTCAAGCTGTTGCAATTTATGATGACCCGGAAGATTTGCTACAGCACTATGATTCTTCTGTTTTAGGCGCAAATGCTTAAATATTAAAAAAGCGATCGCCGTTTTACCCCACCCCCAACCCCTCCCCTTGCCAAGGGGAGGGGAGGTTTTGCGTCAGCAAAGCCGGGGTGGGGTAACCCGAATCTTGATGGTAAGTGAGTAGAATTAGCTCATCACGTTTTCATCAGGGTTTCACTTAAGTTGACACCAATGCCTGCCCCCTACCTCCTGCCTTCGTTAAATTTACACGCCTACAGGAGTTTTCACCTTTTGCCGCTGACCGATTGCAATTAACCACTTACCGCCAGAAGGGCCTAAAGTTATGCCGCGACGGGTAGGTTTAACTTGATAATTGTCAACTAATGCTAAATTCATTTGTGATAGCACTGTTGCTAATACCAATTTCATTTCAAACATCGCAAATGCCATACCAATACAGGTACGATTCCCGCCACCAAAGGGTAAATATTCATACTGTGAATACTGGCGTTGTAAAAATCGCTCTGGCTTAAACTGGTTTGGTTCTGGATATAAATCTTCGCGGTGATGCATTAAATATATAGAACCTGTTAATAATGTCCCCGGTTGGAATTCATAGCCCATAATTTCTATCGGTTTCTTGACTATGCGAGGGATAGTCAGCATGACAATCGGGTAAATGCGGAGTGTCTCTTGGCATACCGCTGTTAGATAAGGTAAGCGAGAAATTTGATTCCAATCAGCATTCTCATTCACATTATCTAACTCAGTGAGCAGCTTTTCTCGTACTTCTGGCAAATGGTGAATCCAGTAAATTGCCCATGTCAAAGCTGAAGCGGTGGTTTCGTGACCGGCGACTAACAAAGTCATTAATTCATCGCGCAATTCGACATCAGTCATCGGTTCGCCATTAACATCGCGTGCTGACATCATCAAGGAGAGGATATCGCTACGAGAAGCATCTGGACGATCTCTGCGTTCTTGAATCTCGCTGTAGAGGAGTTCGTCAATTTGCTGCATTTGACGCAAAAATATCCCCCAAGGACTCCAGTTACCCAAATCTACTTGCAGTATGGGAAAAAATGTTATGGAAGCACGCAAGGGAGAACCGGATAACTCCAAGACAGAACGCAACAGTCCTTGCAATTTTGTTAAACGTTCTCCTTGATTTAGACCAAATACAGCTTGGAGAATTACTTTCAGGGAGATTTCCTGCATCGAGTCACGGATAGAAAAAGGTTCGCCAATTTTCCATTTACTGATGACTTCATGAGTGATATTAGTGATAATTTGACCGTAGGCTTTCATGCGATCGCCATGAAAAGGCGGAGTCAATAATCGCCGTTGCCGTTGATGAGATGCACCAGATAGCAATATTAACGAGTTGTCACCTAATAAAGATTTTAAAAGTTGCGCTGAACCTTTAGCGTCTAACTCCTCAAGCGGAGCCGTAAAAATCTCTTGAATTGCTTGGGGATTACTAAATAACACAAGTGGGTTATTACCAGTTAGCTGTAGCGAAAAACATTCGCCATAAGCCTTTGCAGATGTTTCCATCAGTTTCAAAGGGTTAAAAATCCACTGAAGCAGCTGTATCAGTTTTGGAGTTTGCGGGCTTTCTGGCAGTTTCATAACAAAGACTCCGATCTGTTCTATCTACACTAACTTAACAGAAGTAGAATTAAGAGGTTGAAATTCCTTTAACAAACATGTAGTCCTGAAAAATTAGATACCCGACTTCTTAAAGAAGTCGGGTATCTGAACGCTGTGACTTTTTACAAATTAACTAGGATTTTTATATGTCCTCGATTGGATAATATTTACAGCCAAACTTCCGCAGCTAAATAATTTGATATTAAAATTATTCAGTTAACAAGCTAGGAGAAGTTAGCACAAACACATCCCTACTTCCTTGAGCCTCAATCTCTGGTTTGATAGGAGTTGTGAAGTGGAAAAATTCATGGTCGTTGACCAATAAAAGTTCTCCAGGATTTAGAATTTTGCTAAATACAGGCTTTTCTTTTTTGGCAGCATACAAATGTGTTTCTCCACCTTGAATATTATCTCTATCCACTGAGAAAATACCAATAAAATCAGTACCATCTTGATGGATGCCTTCAGGTGCAGGATTTCCTAAGTTATCTGGCGAACAAATAGTTCTGATTTGATGAACTCCGATTTCCGCTTCTGGATGAAGTTTACAAGAATCGTGAAATGCTAAGACAAGATTTCTAAAAATATCAAGCTCAATAAGTGCATCTTCTAATTCTGCAAATTCTCTTTTAATGTCGCCCAATAACGGATTATAGTCTTTACTTTGGAAGAGGTAGCCATGAGGTAATTTGATTAATTTATCCTCTGCAACTATGAATCGAGATAATCTTCTCGAACGATAGTTGCCTTTAATATAAGGATCGATAGGCAGATTCCTAAAAAATGGCTTGAAACCTTCTACATTAATTGAATTTACTTTTCTTAAAGTAAACAGAAAAGCATATTCTAATTCCGTTGCTGTCCACACTTTTTGCATAGGATTTACCTCCTTGCACGTTGAATTTCTCCCGAATTTTTCTTTACTGGGAGGGTTATGACACCTAGTATATGCTACTTTTTATTAAACTGTCGTAAATTTGACTACAAAAATTGACAATTCATGGTATAGCAATCATCCATTGATAAACCTGCTGGCTGTTGACTGTCAACGTTATTTTCAAGATAGTCTATTGACTACAGCTACAAGGTTTGATGATGATTGATTGGCTTTACCGTTACCCGCCTTTGTATCCGGGTATTCTGCTAAAACGCTACAAGCGGTTTTTTGTGGACGTTCAACTTGCTTCTGGCGAGATAGTGACAGCACATTGTCCAAATACAGGGCCGATGACTGGAGTATCGACTCCCCTAAGTGCGGTACAGCTTTCTAAAAGTGAAAATCCAAACCGGAAATTGGCTTACACTTTAGAACTAATTCAGGTAAATGACAATGAGCCGACTTGGGTGGGTGTGAATACTATTTTGCCTAATCGGGTGGTAAAGTTAGCTTTGGTGAAATATCTTTTTCCAGAATTGGGTGATTATAACCTCATCAAAACTGAGGTGGTTTATGGGCTAGATAACAAAAGTCGAGTGGATTTTTTCTTAACAGGAAGCCTTGAGGAACGCCCAATTTATTTAGAAGTGAAAAATACAACTTTCTGCGATGGGAGATTAGCTTTATTTCCAGATACGGAAACTACCAGAGGACAAAAGCACTTGCGAGAATTAATGGCGCTATTACCTTTAACTCGTGCGGTGATGCTTTATTTTATCAATCGTGGTGATTGTACTGAGTTTTCCCCTGGCGATCGCACCGATCCAGTATATGGTAAGTTATTGCGGCAAGCGATCGCTGTTGGTTTAGAAGTCCTACCTTGCCGTTTTGATATTTCCCCCGAAGGTATCCGTTATTTGGGTTTGGCAAAGTTGAAAATTTGATTCTACTCGTTCAAACAACAAATCCATCTAGATAGTATCTAGATGGATTTATTCGTAGCTGATGTTTTATGGAGAACTAACTATAAATAGTCACCACTCCACAAATAGCATTTGCTATTTTGATGTTTGCTTATGCAGGAATCAAAACTTTGTCAATAACGTGGATTACACCGTTATCAGCATTAACATCTGCGGCTGCAACTGTCGCATCATTAATCTTAACGCCATTAGAAGCGTCAATTTTCACTTCTGAACCTTCAACTGTTTTCGCTGTCTTCAGTTTAGCCACATCAGCAGCCAGTACTTTGCCTGAAACAACATGATAGGTCAAGATTTTCTTGAGTTTGGGAATATCTTGAAGTAATGCGTCTACTGTACCTGCTGGAAGCTGATTAAACGCTTCATCGGTGGGTGCAAAGACGGTAAATGGCCCGTCGCTGTTGAGTGTATCTACCAAACCAGCCGCTTCGATTGCAGCAACTAGTGTGTTGAAAGAACCATTGTTAGTGGCAGTCTCAATTATGTTGGCCATGTGTTTTACCTAGTTCTGTGTCATCTGTTACAAATCTAAACTGTTTTTCAATAAAAGTTATGTATCATCAGACCGATGTGCAATCAAATATTTTTTTGTTAAGATATGTTGCCGTAAATATTTTTATACCAATAAAGAATTATCTGCAATCTCAGCGGATAAATTACAAGCACTGTTGGATGCGCTCGCTGCTCTTTTTTATACAGCGGTAATAGCGATCGCAATACGGTTCGGTTAAGATCCCCCCGCCTACGGCGACCCCCTTAAAAAGGGGGTAAAAGAGGCTTGGTAAGCCCCCCAATTTATCGGGGGGTTGGGGGGATCTTTGAGGAATAAACCTGTTAACCGAACTGTATTGGGAGCGATCGCTTCTATGGTTCTCGTATTTCAATATTTAGATGCGTTTGCTCTGGTAGTTTACCTATATGTACTATTAGTTATGTATCTACTTACCAAGCGTATTGGTCGGATTAAGTAGTATAGGAAAGAAAGACCAGATGGTAATGGGAAAACTTCTCTGTCTGCTTGATTAGAATTAGTGATTACCAGCCTGGTTGTAAAACTCAAAAATTGCCACACTAGATAAACACGAACTGGCATTCTGCTAAGTGGCCCATCGATCATCAAGTGTTGAAAAAAAAGTTTAATGAATCGTGGAGTTTTAACTTCAGTGAAAAGCTGTTTCTGCATTCGTACAGCATAAATTACAATTGTTGGATCGATTTGGATCTGTTGTTGAAGAGCCTGCTTGAGTTGGTCTGGTAAAGGCGTATTCAGGAGAGTATTAACTATTAACAGACTAATAAAAAATGGTCTTTTAAGTTCCAGATTATTTACTTTTTGCAATAATTCTTCCCAATCTAATGTCTGTTGAATACGCAATAATTCAGCTAAATCGCAAATTTGAACCAAAGACTCTCTACCTTCATTAACGGCTCTGGCAATTTGTACAGCAAGAATAATCAACAAATCATCAAAAGATAAATCGACGATCGATTCACCATTGAGAGATAAAGATCTGCTTCGTTGCCACAAAGTTTCAAAGTCGGGAAGTTTAAAAGGAAAATAAGATAAAGGAGTCAATTCGGTGTGAAGATCCACCACTATTTCTGGTTTTTGGCTGTGGACAAAATTATGTTGCCAACCATAGTAGTCAGCTTCTAATTGATATTTTTGAGCAATCAATAATTCTTGAGCTTTAGCTATATCCTGTTGTCTTACCAGAATATCTAAATCGCTAAATTGTCTGATGGCTAAGTTCCCATAAACAGAAGCAGCTAAAACAAGTCCTTTGAAAGGAATTGCCGGAATTTTATTAGCTGCAAAAAGTTTAAGGATTTTAACCAATTCATGACTCAAAAATAAGTTACGGCTAGCATTGGCATGGTAGCGATTCTGAAGCTGAGTTAAGACCGTTTTGGGAATAGCTTCTTTTACAGTGGTATTGAGGCTCTGGTATAACAGTGGTATTGTTCCATGATATGTTGCTATTTTTATGAGCAAAGTCCAGTCTATGTTTTGCTGGAGTATGGTATTAATTCGCTCTGCGGTTTCGGAGTCTATGTGAGTTCGGGTACAACACAGAAGTAGCTCAATTTCTGGACGTTTAACCTTTATTGGTAATTGAATAATAGGCTGGTTTAAGGTAATCATAAATTACTCACTTATAGTGTTGAGCTTGCATTTCAAACAAGTCTGCATAGCTACCACCCAGATTTATCAGTTCCTCGTGAGTGCCGCTTTCCATGATTGAACCGTTTGCCATTACGTAGATACAGTCAGCCATTTTGACAGTTGATAAGCGATGGCTAATGAGGATAGCAGCTTGATTTTTAATAAGTTGGCGGAAATTATGAAACACCTCTTCTTCGGCTTTCGGGTCTAAAGCACTAGTTGGTTCGTCCAACACAATTAACTGTGAATCTCGCAAAAATGCTCTGGCTAAAGCAATTTTTTGCCATTGACCGATGCTCAATTCTTCTCCTTGTTCAAACAATTTACCTAGTATGGTGTCGTAACCTTGAGGTAACTTACTGATGACATCATCAGCACCGGAACGACGGGCAGCAGCGATGATTTGGTCGTGGGCAAATGACAGATTAATATTTGCTATCCAAATGTTTTCTTTAGCAGTTAGATGATATTTTGTATAATCTTGAAAAATTACGCTAATTTGACTGCGGAGGGTAGCAATTTGAAATTGGCGTAAATCTATGCCATCAATGGTAATACTTCCAAAAGTGGGATCGTATAAGCGACACAAAAGCTTAATTAAAGTAGTCTTACCGGAGCCGTTTTCTCCTACTAACGCGACAACTTTTCCTGGGCGAATAGTCAGATTAATATCCTGGAGTGCTTGACGCTTTGTATTTGCATATTGAAAGCTGACGCGATCAAACACAATGCCATGTTGTATTGGTATGGGAAATGGTTTTGGATATGATGGTTCTACAACCTTTGGCTGCAAATCTAAAAATTCATATAAGTTTACGAGAAATAGGTTGTCTTCATATAAACCAGACAGACCACCCAAGAGACTTTTTAGGTCGTTTTGTCCCCGTTGCAATGCTTGGTAATAGAGTACTAAATCACCAAAACGGATAGTGCCTTGCATGGTTTGATAAATAATGAAACCATAGGCAGCAAAAACTAAAGTTGTCGCCGTTGCTTGAGCGCCAAGATTAGCCACAGACTGTCTTTTAATCATGGCTATGTTTTCTTGGTATAGTTGCGATCGCACACGCATATACCACTCACTAAAGAAAGAACCCAAATCAAACAAGCGAATTTCTTTAGCGTGTTGTTCTGTAGTCAGTATCCGACTCAAGTACCCTGCTTGGCGTTCTTGGGCTGTCTTTCGGCGCTGCCAATGATACATGATGCCGGAGTATCTCACCCGCACTACCAAGGCCGGAATCGCGGCAACAAATAAGATAACTCCTATTCCCCAATGCAATGACAGTAGCAACCCCAGCATCGCCACCAAAGAGATACTACTCAAACATAACCACGCCAAACGATGTAGGATTTGCCCCGGTCGAGAAGGAGCTTCTTTTTGCGCTCGCTGCAAGGCATCATAATATTCAGAGTTTTCGTAATACTCCAGGTCTACTTCTATTGATTTAGCATGGAGGACGTTTTGCATATAATCGGTGAGTCGCTGAGATTGGGCGGCATACACCAGTTCCGTCAGGGAAGAACACAGGTTAGTTACCAGGGTGATAGCAACAAAGAAGCCAAGCAAAAGTAATACTTGATTAAAGGCGGCTCCTTTGTCGGCAACATTAACACTGGCGGCTATTGTATCTACGATGAGTTTGGTGAGGTAAAGAGAGAGTAGAGGCAATAAACCTTGAATAACCAAAAGTGCAACCAAAGCAATAGTCAAACGAGGACTACTATTCCAAACTAGGCGCAACGCAGGCAGAATGCGTAAGCTGTGCTGGATTTTATATCTTAAGGTTTTGCCTGCTTTCATATTTTTAAATATGCTCTTTTGTAAAAGATGCCAGTTGGCTAAAATGAGAAAGGTCTGCAACATCGCCAATTACAACCTGTCCCTGATTTTCTAACCACGCATGAGCCTTTAACTCTCCTTCTTGACCTTTGGCAACACCAATGCAGAGATTAGATGTATAACCGTGGCGACTCATGAAAAACTGGCAAGTCAAGGCACGCGCTAGACACTTGACACCAGGCATATAATGACTGCTAACTTCAACAGCCCAGATGATTTTGTCAATAGAGACGTGGTATTTTTCTTGGCATTTAGGTTTGGTGTTACTTAGCCTTAATAGAAGTTGATGCAAGGTTTTAAATGACAGCAACCACAAACCTAATCTAACCAATGTCAATACAATAAAAGTGTTAATTAAAAGTTGTTTTGTTTGATAATCTAATTTGAGGAACTTAGATAAATGCTTCATTTTTACTTAAATATTTGATGATTTTTTTATTGATAATGCAGTTCTCATTTTTTAAATCTTAAGCAGATAGAGTCAACCGTGGTTTTGAATAATTATCATTGTTTTTCAAAGATGATGCAATAAAAAAATTAATAGCCGACTCTGCTGACCACTGAGGATGAAAGTCTAAACATGAAGATATCCTGGAAATATCAGCTTGTGAATGCTGGATATCTCCCAAACGAGGAGAAACGAAATTAATTTCTGATTGCCATTGCGGGAAATGATTTTTGAGGATATCAATCAACTGCACTAAAGAAGTAGATTTTCCAGTTCCTAAGTTGCAAATTAAGGATGAGCCAGGAGTAATATTCGCTTTTAATGCTTGAGAAAAAGCCTTTACTACATCTTTAACATAAATAAAGTCTCTGGTTTGATTCCCATCGCCATAAATAGTAATTGGTAAGCCACGTTGCATAATATCAACAAAACGAGAAATTACGCCAGAGTAGCTGGAATCAGGAACTTGTCTATGGCCAAATACGTTAAAAATTCGTAAGCCAACAAATGAAAAACCTAGTTGTTTAGCAAAGATACTAGCGTATTGTTCGCTCACCAATTTTTGTAAGCCGTAGGGTGATAGAGGAGAGGTTTTTTGTTCTTCTGAAATCGGTAATTGCGTAAGATTACCGTATACAGATGCAGAACTGGCAAATACTAACTTAGGAATAGTTAAAGCTTGGCAAAGTTGAATCACAGCTAGGGTTGCCGAAAGATTATTGTGATGAGCCTCTAGGGGACGATATAAAGATTCTGTCACCGATGAAATAGCTGCTAAATGTGCGATTCCATCAACTTTAAGTGTAAAATCTTCTGGTTGACATATCAAAATATCTTTTTGTATAAACCTAAGACGAGGATGTTTGGGTAAATTCTCTAAGCGTCCAGTGGTCAGATTATCAACTACAGTGACACGATGACCTTCTGATAACAATTGTTCTGTAAGATGAGAGCCAATAAATCCGGCTCCGCCAGTGACAATAAAATGCATGATCTTAAATTTGCTCAGTAGATATAGATAATCGCAATTTCTCATACTTAGCGGTTTCACCCCGCATTTCTCGATACCGATGCAAAACTCTACGTGCTTGCTCGATTTGATGATTTTGAATATGTAACTTGGCAAGTCCGAGGTAGATATTGTAAAAGTAAGGATCGAGAAAATTAACAGGAATTTTTAGGAATTCTGGATTGCGATTGATGACTTTTTCCTTAACGCGCAGGTGGCTAGTTAACATCTGCTCTCGATCTTGAGAAAGATTATTTGGCGATTCCCGATAACGCGCTAAGGGTTGATTTAAAAAGTAAATCGGAAATTTTTCAATCAGGCGCAGCCATAAATCGTAATCTTCACAACATCTCAGAGTTTCATCAAACAAACCCACTTTATCTAAACAATCTCGACGCACAACAACCGTTAGGACTGGAATGTAGTTGTATCTAAAAAGAGTCCATAATACCTGAAGATTCGGGGTAGGATATGCTGTATTGTACGAACCTGGAAACAAACCCTGTCGATCGGAAAAAAAGAGTGAATCTGAATAGATCAAACCAATGCGCGGATTGGCTTCCAACACGGAAATCTGTTTTTCTAACTTCTGAGGTTCCCAGAGATCGTCATCATCTAAAAAGGCGATATACTTCCCTCTAGCAGAGCGAATTCCAGCATTGCGAGCCGCAGATAATCCTTGATTGGCTTGATGAATGACAGTAATGTGATGGCGAGCGCTAAATTCAGCCAGCACTTGTGGAGTGTTATCCTGAGAACCATCGTTGATGACGATAATTTCGTAGTCTTTGTAGGTTTGTGCCAAAACGCTGTTAATTGCCTGACTGACAATATGGCCGCGCTGGTAAGTAGGAATAATCACACTGACGGTTGGCTCAAAAACTTGCATATTTAAAAATTTGCTTAGTAAATATAGGCAGATATCCAAATTACTGGTGTTGCTAAACCAAAGTATGAATCAAGCGCAAGTTTTCTAAAATAACATCATAAATTTGCCCCAAATTTCCCAAATTATCAGGAAGTAATAACTCCCGCACAGGAACAGTCTTTGCCAATTGACCTAATTCTTGAAACTCCTGTCTACACTGTTGAGAAGTGAGGAAAGCACGCCCATAGGAATTGAACATTAGATGCTTCATGGCTTCAGGCAGAGAAAGAGAGTTAATTATAGGTGCTGTGAGGTTTGAGTCACGTTCTCCTAATATGTATACAGCAATTAATGGCAAAGCTTGGGGTTGAAACTGCCACTGTTCTCTATCTTTTATTTGCAAATCTATAAAGCGTTTATCTAGATTTGTTGATACTAGTGGTAAATTTTCTATTGAGCCGTGAATGGCATTTACAGAATTAGGCCACAGGCGTAGGCGAGGATAAGCAGACTGTACCCAAAACCTTTTTTCATTAGGAATAAGCGCGGCAATATCATCTGCCAATACGGAGAATCCACGGCTAGCCAACGCTGCTGCTGTGGTTGATTTACCTGCGCCTGATTGTCCTAAAATGGCGATCGCACTACCATCAACCGCAACCACACTGGCATGAAGACAAGTCACTCCCCGCAGCCGTAACAGATGACCAAGTACACAACCCAGCAGCAAAGATACCGCATCTGTAAATAGTGCATCTCTAGACCAAAAACCCCAAACTTCACTACCATCAGGATTCAAGATGAATTCCAAGCAATCAACTCCATCAAAAGACCTTATCCTCCAGTAAGTACCGTCATCTCGGTGCGTTGTCCACAAATGGAAGCCTGTTTGTTGATACCACTCAAGCGGCACATTCCAAAAAGCCTGTTCGAGTAACGGTAGTTGACTTTGTTGTTCGCCAACTAGGTCAATAGCCACATCTATTGATGTAGAGCTATTGACAGTAGCTAACCCTGGAAGCAGTCGATTAATAGATAGGTTGAGTCCATAAAATTGATAGGAATAATTATCATTTTTTATTGACATTTGTGTTTATTTTTATTTGCAAATTCAAATTTTTTAAAATCCCGACTTATTTAAAAAGTCAGGATTTTTTGAAAACTAAAACTTACATAATTTTCCTCCAATGGAAGAAAAAAGTGTAAAATGTATTACGGAAGACCAGTGATGGGTGCGGGTCTTGTAGTACCAAAACCACCACTACCACCGACTTGTTGTGTCAAACCAGATATTTTGCCGTGAGCTTTCAATTCTGGTTCAGAATAATTTTTTTTCGCGTTTTCAGATTGTGACATTTGAAGAATCCTTATGTGTGTAAACAATAGCCTCATAAGAGGGCAAGTAGAAAGGTGTATTTAGTCTAGATTTATTAGGTCAATAAAATTGCCGAATAAATCTTTCCTACTTGCTAACTCTACCCTGCCATCATTTATATGACAGCGAGTGAAGTTGAGCTTTTGGTGTTTTTTTCTACTTAACTACTAAATAGGAGCCACAGTGGTAGTAGGTATGGGGAATCCGGTTGTAGTACCAAAACCACCGCTACCACCCACTTGTTGTGTCAAACCAGATATTTTACCGTGAGCTTTCAATTCAGGCTCAGAATAGTTTTTTTTCGTGTTTTCAGATTGAAACATTCGGTCAATTCTTGTTTTTTGCGTTTTACTTGTTTGGAATTATCAGACTATAAAATATTACAATAATTCAGATTACTGGATTTATGAATTTTATGTAAAGTTATTACTGTTTTCTGCGAGCAAAAATTGCAAATAAAAATTCACAAAGTTTATATTTACAGATTTATAAAAAAATATTTTAATAAACAAAATTTAATATATTGATGTGATACCAATTTGAAAAAAGAATGCGACAGATGGGTAGGGGCACAACAATGTTGTGCCCTTACAAATAAATTGATGTGTCGCAAACATTATTTGAATTGGTATGATTTACACAAAAACTCTCCTAAGAGGTTGTTTTAAAAGTTTTTTGCTGTGATTTTGGACACGTTTAGATCCCCCCACTACACCCCTTAAAAAGGGGAGAACCAGAATCAAAGTCCCCTTTAGAGTTAGCTATTTTGCGACTTATTGGTAAGTCCTAATCAAATTGAGTGATGGAAAATTTAGGCAGAGACTACCTTAGTAGATGCCAAATCTTCATATATTTGGAACAGCCGCTTTTGTAAAATTGCTTCATCATATTCCTCGACAATAACTTGCCGTGCTTGTGCTAGATGTGCTTCTCGCTCTTGGGGAGGTTGATTGACAACTTTAATCATTGCCTCTGCTAGAGCAGTAGGGTTTTCAGGTTCTACCAAAGTACAAAATTCTTCAATATAAGTATCTCGATAAGCTAACAAATCACAGGTAATAACTGGGCGTTCACAGGCAACTGCTTCAATTAGTGTCGAAGGAAAGGCATCGCTGACAGGATAATTGATAATTACATCTGCTAAGTTGTAGCCTGTAGGCATAAAATTATAAGGTAAGGCAGGCATCCAGCGCAGATTATCTAATAAGCCGAGTTCTTCTGCTTTTTTGCGGATGCTTTCGTAAATAGCCACTGCTTCCTCCCCACCACCACGCCCTAGCTTTGAAAAGACGAGTACCGTCGGTTTGGTGAATTGAGGAAAAGCCTGTGCATAGGCTGTAAATATCTGCTCATGGTTATATACTTTAGACCAACCACGGGGCGAAAGCAGAATTGTGGGTGCTTCGGTAATCTTCAACACTTCCCGTCGCCATTTTGGCAAATCCTTGGTGACTCCAGTGCGAAAATGTTGGGGGTTTGTCCCTAAAGGAATTAATTCTACTCGTTGATTAGGGTTCAACAGTGCTTTGGATTTTTCTATCAAACTAGGTGTCTCTACAATCAGTACACCAGTGTTCTTAAACACTTGGCTAACCCTATCTGTATGCTTGCTTTGTTCCCATTCTGGTTGTAGCAAATGATTTAAAAAGCCCCAAGCAGAGACGACAAGAGGGCTTAGATTCGCCAGGACACAACACTGGGCGTGCCAACCAATGGCGTGGACATGGATAATATCAGGCTGAAATTCGTCTGCAAGCTTACGTAACGGCTCCGCCATTTCCTCGGCCATCCGATCTTCGTATGGGTAGGTGTTGGTAAACTCCTCTAGATACTTTCGCCAAACAGTGGGGAAATAGCGATAATTTTTGGGAGCTTCAGTTTCATAGGGGTCTACATCTCCTAGTAGCCAAACTTCATAACCTGCTTTAACTACCCAATCTAAGGGTCTTGTCAAGGCAACGCCCCCAGCACCAATCATCAGTACACGCATGATTTGATTTTTTGCTTTAAGTTAAGAGTTAAGAATCAGTAATTTCCACTAGTCCAGCCTTAACCAATTTATCAATAAACTCGATCAAGTCTTGTTTTAACTTTTCTGGCTCGACATCATACTCTTTTAGCAAGGTGTCGTAAGCTGTCTGGATAGAATCTGATTCAGTTAGCACAAAGAATATTTTTGTACCAACTTCGTTTTGACTAAAATATTCTTCGCTTTGCAGATTCAATAAAACTGATTCTCCTGCTAAGTCTTGAGTCAGAACATTTGCAGATAAGGATACTTTTTTATTTAAGACTATTTGTGTTGTCATTTTTTGCCATTTTGTAGGGTTTTTCAAGACTTTGATTTCACTCTTAATCTGATTGAGTTCTCCTTTCAAAGCTTGAATTTCAGACCAATGATTTTGGAGAAGCCAAGCGGTAAGGGCACAGCAATGCTCATACGTGTCAACTTAACGTGAAACCCTGGTGAAAACGTGATGAGCTTCTACTCACTTACCATCCAGATCCGCGTTACCCCACCCCGGTTTAGCTGGCGCAAAACCTCCCCTCCCCTTGCTAAGGGGAGGGGTTGGGGGTGGGGTAAAGTGCCTGTGGGATAAGCGTTTTAGCTTAAGTTGACACCAATGAGCAATGCTGTGCCCCTACGACAGATGTGGTTCAAATACATGAAAAGTGCTGTAATTATTGGATTAGTATATCCTACAGCGATCGCCTTAATGAACGCATCGTACAAGTGTCCTATTTTTGACTAGGATCGATGACCTATATAAGTATTTATTATTGTTAGATTTGATAGTCCAGTGCAAGTAAAACTCTGCCACATTGTTGATTTGCGGGTACGGCTTCCAATATCTTTTTTGGTTGGGGTAAGTTGAGGTTGTTCATTTGTTCGATGAACTGGCTACGAGTGCGTCCAGCAAACCGGGGATTCCAGCGCTTTTCTTCGCCAATGGTGGATACTGTTTGTCCTTGGTAATCGTGAGCGGGATATACTAAGGTGTCTTCTGGTAATGCGAACAGCTTTTGAGTAACGGCATCATATAGTTCTCCTGGGTCGCCGTTTTGGAAGTCGGTACGACCGCAACCCCCAATAAATAAGGCATCTCCAGTTAACAGATGTGTGTCGTTGACTAAGTATGCCAAGTGGCTGTTAGTATGGCCAGGAGTAGCGATCGCTCGAATTTGAACGCTGCCCAATTGCAAGATATTACCATCGCCAATATATTGGTCTGCACAGGTAGTCGCTGAGTTCTCAGGCACAACAGCTAAACAACCTGTCAGCGACCTGAGTCTATCCGTACCAGTGATGTGGTCGGCATGAATGTGAGTTTCCAGACAGTAGCGCAGAGTCAAATCTAATTGTTGCAATACTTTTAAATCGCGTTCAACTTGTTCCAATACAGAATCAACTAAGATGGCTGTTTTCGTTTCTGGGTCAGCAATTAAGTAAGTATAAGTACTCGATTCTTTATCGAACAGTTGACGAAATAGCATAACAGGTTTCCTCAACGTGAATGATAGGTTTCTTTCCCCAGCAGTAGCATGATAATTGAAGGATTTCAGTAACTCCTGCGCCAAACTTGCTGCTTGAAGGCGAATTTCTGGAACAGCGGTGGTTTCCCAAAGATTGCCTTTGCGCGGTGTCCCTAAGGTGTAAAGCATTTGAGATGCTTTGCCATCTGCATCTATCAGCGCACCATTGGCGGCTGTGTCGATTCCCATTGACAATGAATTAGCGCGAATCAAACGTTGTTCTTGCAAGCTAGCCACCAATGGGTGTTGCAATCTGCGGTAATCGCAATTTGCGCCGGTGCAGTTGATAATTCGCTTGACTCGCACAACAATATTTTTGTGCGTTCCGCCTTCGCAGATTTTTACATCTACGCCATTTTCCAACTGCTGACAGCTTTGAATTCGACCTGCGTAATGGATGAGTTGACCAGATTCCATTGCAGTATCGAGTATTTGGGCAATTTCTTCGGCAATGCGATGGCGGTGAACTTCCCAATAAGCTTTGACATGGCGCAAAAATCGCTTCTGTTCTGGCAATGGTAGTGCTTGCCACAGTTGTTGAGTCACTGGACGAATGGCATCGATTACCCCACGCCAATCTTCCCCTGGGGTAAGTGTCCGCAGTTGTTGACGTACTAAATGTAGCAGTCCTCGTGCGGTTTTTGGTGCTGTTTCGACATCGATAAATGCTGGGTAAGGAGTTGTTGATTTGTGGCGACAAGGCATTAATCCGTGACGCGAGACAGCATGGATTTTTCCTTGGAAACCTTGTTGGCGTAAGGCAACTATGGTATCTGCCATTGTTAAGCCGGTGCCTACCAAGAGAATAGCATCTTCTGGATTTAAGTCAGCGATCGCATGACTCGACCAAGCATCTTTGACATATTGCTTGTTTAAATTCGCAATTGGTTTGGGCAAAATTGCTGGGAAATTCCCCAAAGCTAACACAGCCTTTTGCACGTGCAAACACTGACCGCTGCCCAGATATATTATTGTGCTAGAGGATTTTGTTTCAATGGCGATCGCTTCATCTACAATTTTCTCTAACTGCACATTTGCCACTGCCTTTTCCTGTGCTGCTTTTAAAGTCGCCTGGACATAATCCCCATAAACCCGGCGTGGAACAAAGGTACATGCCGTTACCTGTTCGTGTCCGTTGCTGTGCAGCCAGTTGAGAAAGTGATTTGGTTCATCGGCAAATACACTCATCTTACCAGCTGGGACATTCAGCAAATGACAATCCACTGGCGTACCGTAAGCAACTCCTCTACCTACTTCAGAATTCCGTTCGATTAATTTAATAGATAATGGCGTAGTTGCATCGCGTAAAAGATTAGCTGCAACCAAAGAACCGCTCAAACCACCACCAATAATTGCAATAGTAGTTGGAGAAACTGTTAGGTTAAAAATATTGTTATTCATAAGATGTATCAGTTTAACTTGCCGCTTTCTACACAATTAATTTACGCCAGATAACTGAAAATTATGCAGTGTGAAAACTTGGAATTGGCAGAAAAACCACATAGACACATGAAAAAGTGGGAATTTAATTTCAGTGTCTAATTTCCTAAATTTAGAAAGTGGCGATCGCAACTTCGAGCAAGCTGTATTACTTATACAGAAAACCTTTTGAAATATTTATCTAAAAAAATTCTCTCTTTTGCACTCAAACCGATGGAAAAACTGTGGTTTTTAATTAACCCCACAATATCCCTGAAAAATGCACAACTTTACTCTCCAAATTGTTAATTTTTTCTGACACTACTGTTATACTACGGCAACAACATCTAATTTATGGCATTGGGCAAGAAAAGATAAAAGTTCTCCTTCTCTGTGCGCTTTTGTGTCTGTGCATGAGATAAATCAACGTGAATTCGATTACAGGATTTTGACCTCACCCCCAGCCCCTCTCCTTCAAGGAGAGGGGAGCAAAAAGCCTAATCTTTTCTTACTCCTCCCTCTCCTTCGAGGAGAGGGAGGCTGGGTGGGTGAGGTCTGTAGTTTGCTTCAATGTGACTTTTACCCCAGTTGCTGGACGTAGGGTAATTGAAGCTTGAGGAACAATTTTATGGTTTGGTACAAGATTTAATTCAAATTTTTGGGCGATGGTTGCTAATAATAAAACTGCTTCCATCAAGGCAAAACTTTTACCTATACAAATCCGCGGGCCGTCACCAAAGGGAAAGTAAACTCCTCTCGGCAGCTTTTTCTCTAAATCATTAGCCCAGCGTTCTGGTTTAAATATTTCTGGGTCTTCAAAGTAGTGAGGATTGCGATGCATTACCCACTGGCTCATAATCATCGTACAATCTTGCGGCACTTGATAACCGCCAATTTCACAATCTTGGCTAGCTTTACGCGCCATGCTATATACGGGAGGAAATATTCGCATTGTCTCCTTAATAATCATATCGGTGTAGCGCAAGTTTGGTATATCTGCAATTGTCGGAGAACGCCCTTTTAAAACTTGTTGTAATTCTGTTAATAATTGAGTACGTACTTGTGGATATCGAGATAAAAGTATCCATGCTCCCGTTAAAGTATTAGATGTAGTTTCATGTCCTGCTAACATTAAAGTTGCGATTTCATCTCGTAATTGGCGATCGCTCATTTGGCTGCCATCTTCTTCATCCTTTGCTGCCATTAACATTGACAGTAAATCCCCAGGATTTTCGCCACTAGTCCGCCGTTGATTTATAATCTCATAAATAGTTTTATCCATCTGCTTGATGGCATTTCTGTAGCGAATATTTTCAGGTCTAGGGAACCATTCCAAAAAGATAAAATTTTGCTGGCGTTTACTTTCAAACCAATCTGATGTTACATCTAGTGCATGGGCAACATCTTGCGCTTCTCCCTCGGCGAGGTCGCGGTTAAATATTGTTTTCATCACAATATTTAATGTTAGGCGCATCATATCTCGATGGACATCACGAGTCTCGCCATCTTGCCAAGTATCCAGCATTTGTTGAGTGTAGGCGACCATGATATCGCCATAACTAGCGATGCGTTTTTGGTGGAAAACAGGTTGTATCAACCTTCGTTGGCGAAACCAAGAATCTCCTTCGCTAGTGAGAAGTCCTTCACCCAATAAGGTTTTAAGGGCATGTAAAGAACGACTTTTAACAAATAAATTTGTGTTTTTGAGTACTTGCTCGATATAGCTAGGATTAGTTAATAAACAAGCCGGGGTTAACCCTAAACGTATAGGTACAATATCACCATATTCACGAGCGCACATAGTTAAAAATCCCAAAGGGTCGCGACCAAAATCAAGGAGACTACCCACGATAGAGTTCGTTTCTGGGCCGGGTAATTCAAAGATATCTTGAGCCATGTAGATTTATCGCCTCGCTGGGTAAGTCCTAACTCAAATCTTGAAAAACCTGTCATCTTCTAACTTCTATCAAAGGGAAGAATACATTTGGGTAGGTACGGGGTAGGGAAAAGTTTTGTTGAGTTTTACCCAGTTTTGCGAAAGTCAAGACAATTCGCAATTTCCAGGTAAGCTTGTTCCTCTCTACGAGACGTTACGCGATCGCAGTTACAATTAGTTGGGGCTTGAAACCCATTAATTGTTTAATTATTTAATTGAGCAGATTTTTTGTATCTTAATTAGACTTACCCAAAATTATGAAAAAAAGAACCGCAAAGAACGCATTCGCGCAGCGTCTGGTCAGAGAAGAACACAAAGGAAAGAGGGTTTCAGAGATTTCTTGCGTAAGTCCTATTTAATTGCGAATTACGTAGCTTGCTTCCCGCTTTGGGGGTATTGCAAATTGGCAATCTTAAGAAGTTGAAATTTTATCCTCAAACGCAACTTACAAATAAATCTTTGAGATTATTGCCCATGTTTTAGTAGCATATCTATGTTGGGAATTAAAAGTTCCACTTGATATTTTTTAATAATCTCTAATACTGCCGCCAAATTGCAGTAAATCGATAATTACAGCAAATTCACTAAGAGAGACTTGACAAATGGATGTACTAAAACGTCGCATTGGTCTTGAGCAAGAGTTTTTTCTAGTAAATGAAACGGGTGAAATCAGTAATCGCGCAGATGAATTTTTAGAGGCTTGTCATTTAGCCGCACAAGCACAAGGAGTGAACCCACAATATTTTGTGGCAGAGTTCGTCAAGAATATGGTGGAAATTAACACCGCGCCAGCGTATACTGCCACAGACTTAGTAAAAGAATATCTGAGAAATTTAAAACTAGCGATCGCTGTAGCGCGAGAGATGAATTTAAGGCTTTATCCTCAATCGAGCTACCCCTTACATATCATGCCAGTCATGCGCGACCAACTCAATTATCATATCCAAGCGCGGACTGTCGGTTACGATAAATTTTTACACGCTGGCAAATGTACGGGTACGCACGTACATCTAGAAGTGCCAGCAGGAGTTATTGATTCTCGCGTGGTAGTGTCTTACAATTCAAATGCCGCAGAGCGAGAAGAACTACTAAATATTTATAATTTAGCTACAGCCTTCGACTCAGCATTAATTTGCTTAACGCGATCGTGTCCGTTTTATGAAGGACGAGCGATCGGACTAGCCATGCACACAATTCGTTATCGTGGTAGCGAAACCTTTGACTGGGAAGGAGTTTACACTCATTTACAGTCTGTCGGTGGATTGATGCCTTATGCTGACAGTGTTGAAACCTTAGTTGAAAACCAGTTCGCTCGCTATTATGCTTGGTTGCAAGCAATGGACAAAGCGGGAATTGAGCGTCATCTTTTCAAACAAGCAGGAGGAAGCTTATTTAAATCAGCTTGGAACCCAATTCGACTTAACAAACTCGGCACAGTAGAAATTAGATGTATTGATAGCAACTTTCCCTCAGTCATAATTTCTGTAATCGCACTTTTAGAAAAAGCTGCTCGCCGCGTCAGAACAGAACAACTAAAAGTCATGCCAAATAAAGAAGTTGATACATTTCATCTAAGTGGAAATCATCTTTGGGTGCCAGATTTTGAGTATTTAAACGGTCAATTACTGTATGCTGCGGCTACAGAGGGAGTTAAGCATCCGAAAGTCAAAGCTTACGTAGATTCTGTTTTAGAGTTTGCCATTACAGAAGGCGGTGAAGGAGCAAAATATTTAACAAAATTGAGAGCAGAACTAGAGCAATATCAAAGTATCGAAGCGGAAATTCTGCAAAAATTTACCCCTGCAACTACGGAACTTTCACGAGAACAAGGCTTGCGTTTAGTGCGGGAGTGCTGTGACAAGTTAGAAGCGCAGGTTTCATCTTTAGATAGCCAACATCCTTTAATAGCATTAGATGAACTTACAGTTGCGAGCAATGAGTCTACCCCTTTTTAAGGTACAAGGTTAGAGGAAAATCCCACAACCAACAATAAAAAAGCTTTCCTCCCCTACTCCCTTTTTTAAGCTAGCTTACTTATCGCTCACGCCACTCCAAAATCGGTATACTGACGGACTTGCGGAGGATGAAAACCTAAGCTGAATCTTTCATTAAAGAGTATGGTTGAATCAACACCTCTGCCGGAATACCCAAGGAATAATGCAAACGCCGAATCATTTCTAGTGTTAGTGCTTGCTGGCGATTTAAAATTTCCTCAACCTCTCCACGGCTTCCAATAACAGACTCTAAATCTTGGTAAGAAAGCCCACGAGATTCGAGATAATATAAAATTGCCTCAATTGGGTCTGGTGGAGCAATAGGATAATGTTGCTGTTCGTAGGTTTCCACCAGCGTTGTTAAAACTTCCAAAAGATCGCACTCTGGTGTATTAGGCTCTGCATCAAATAATTTTTCAATTTCATCAAGTGCAGCACGATAATCAGCTTCAGTTCGGATGGGATCGGGTTTAAGCATATACTTACCTTAAATTGCTGTTGCGTCTACGTTATCGTATTCAGAGTGCGTTCCTACAAAGCGGATAAAAATAATTCTAATGTCATAACGAATGCGAACAATTAAGCGGTAATCATTGCCTTTAATATTAAAAACCACACGATTATTAGCAATAATACTGGCGTTGCGATAAGTACTTTTGATATCTGTCGGACTATTCCAGTCTGCACGAGACGCTTCATCATACCAAGCTTTGAGTGACTGCTCGGAAGAAGGATGTGTTTCCCAAAATTGCCGTAAAGTGCTGCGGGCAATGATTCGCATACCAAGATGATAATATTTACCTTAGAAGATTATCAAACAGCCTAATTAAAGTTCAATTTATATCAATTAAAATTTCATTCTCTATGTAGTGTTTATACTCATTTTTTAATTAGTTACGCTTTTCTGAAAAACTAGTATAATTTTTAACTCTCAACTCCGAACCCAGTACTTTGCTATAACATTAGATTCGGCGTGTTTACTGTTCAGGAGTGCCAAAATGTCTAAACAGCTGGGTCAAAAAATCGCACCCACACCTATATCTAATGATATTGGCGTGGTAGATTTAATTGATAATTACTTCACTGCCTACAACTCAGCACGTTTGCGCGAAATCTGCCAACTACTCAGCCGCGATGTGCTAACAGAAGGTGTCACCGTGGGAGTTAGCCTTTCCGGTGCAATGACGCCAGCCGGATTTGGGGTTTCAGCACTTGCACCTTTAATTCGCAACGGCTTTATTGACTGGATGATTAGTACTGGCGCAAATCTTTACCACGATATGCATTATGGTTTGGGTTTTGAACTGTTTGCTGGTAATCCGTTTTTAGATGACGTGAAACTGCGCCAACAAGGCACAATCCGGATTTATGACATTATCTTTGGCTACGATGTACTGTTAGAAACCGATGCTTTTATCCGCAAAATTCTGCAAGCAGAACCTTTCCAAAAACGTATGGGAACCGCTGAGTTTCACCATTTACTAGGCAAGTATGTCCGGGAAGTAGAAAAGCAATTGGGGGTGGAGAATTCTTGCTTGCTGGCTACGGCTTATGAATATGGCGTACCAATTTATACTTCTTCCCCTGGAGATAGTTCTATTGGGATGAACGTAGCAGCTTTGGCATTAGAAGGTTCGCAATTAGTATTAGACCCTGCTATAGACGTGAATGAGACAGCAGCGATCGCTTATAATGCCCGTGAAGCAGAAGGTAAAAGTGCCGCTGTCATTCTCGGTGGTGGCAGTCCCAAAAACTTTTTGCTACAAACGCAACCGCAAATTCACGAGGTATTAGGACTAGAAGAACGCGGACATGATTACTTTGTGCAATTTACCGATGCTCGTCCAGATACAGGTGGTTTGTCTGGGGCAACCCCATCGGAAGCCGTGAGCTGGGGTAAGATTGACCCAGAAGAATTACCTAACACAATTGTTTGTTACACGGATAGCACCATCGCCTTACCACTTGTAACAGCATACGTCCTCAACAAGTGCCAACCTCGTCCCCTAAAACGCTTGTATGACAGACGAGAAGCAATTTTAGAGAAACTGCAAGCAGACTATTTAGCAGCCAAAACTCAACCATCAGATCGAGTTCCAGCAGTCGTAGCTGAAAATGCCTCACAGCCAACAGCTACTTATCCTTGCGGTAGGTTGATTCCGAATACGTAGCCGCTGGGGATTGGGGATTGGGAGGCAGGGGAAAAGGTTAAAGGGAAAAGGAATAAATTTAATCTTTCCCCTTTTCCCCGGTTGGTGAGCTTGTCGAACCATACCCCTTTCCCTTTCCCTGACTTTTCACCAGCGCAAAAATAATAGTTTTGCCACCACCCGTGCTTAGTTGCAATAATACTTTTCTGATTCCGCTAGACCAAGCGCTAAAAGTTTTTGAAACTAAATCTTGTTGCTAATCGCGCAGACTAAACATTAAATTCCAAATATTTGAGGATAATTTTTTATGATTTTAAGAACTTCAAACTATAATTATCACGAAAAAGAGCGACTTTTACAGGTAGTAGAGCAGTAATTAGTTTAGCGATCGCTAAACTTGACTCTAATCACATCCCAAGAAGCTTGGAGAATGAAAATATCAGGCTGTATCATACAATTAACCAGGGCGAATACCTTCTTCGTAAGTCCAGGTCATTTTCATTTGTGTAACTTTCCAGCGACCTTTGATGCGGGTTAGCCCATGATTGTAGAAGCCACCCAATGTCCAAGTTTTACCCGATTCACCACCAAGATAGATGTGATGTGCCCGAAAGTGAGAGGTGCAGGTTGCTCGATCGCCATTAACTGTGACAATATGATTGGTAATCATGTGCTGAGTAGCTTTAAAGGTTTTAGTGAAAAAATCCGCCCAACCAGCAACTAAGGTATCTGCTGCTACAGTATTGGGAGTACCCCCATTCAGGGAGGTGTAGTCAGTCAGAACTCGATCGGCAAACGCAGCGCGACAGGCTTTCCAATCTCGTAAATCTGCACCCATACCAATGATATTTACAGCATCAATAATGGAAGCACGGTCTACTAATTTTTGCAGGTTTGCGGTATTCACAGTTACTTGAGTATTTAGTTGGTTGGGAGATCTAGCGCCAGCAGTGGCCAGGGCTGTACTAGAAAAAAATCCTGTCAAGCTTGCACCTAAAGTAAAAAGGATATTACGGCGTTGGTGATTCACGAGCGTATTCAGTAATTTTCTAAGTGATATTATATACATTAACTCAGATACACCTGTGCCTGTTGACTGAATCAGCACATCTATTTGGTATCCAACAGATTAAACCAGCTAGAGTAGGTTGGTTGACAGCAAATCCTTTGTGATAAGCAATCGCAATTATAAAAGCAAATATCATCGTAGCTAGAACTCGTCGCCAAATGGCACTAATCACAGAACTTCTTAAATCAATTGCTAAATCTAACCAAGTCGATCTCCTGATGAGTTTCATCTTTCCTTGACTTCCTGTACCTAATTTACCTATTATTCGCCATTTGTCCGATCTCAAAGTTGTGTTTATGCCACTAGATGTTAGCTTAATTGGATTTAGGGCATTAGACTTCTTGCAGAAGTCGGGAAAAGGGGAAGGTGGGGCCCCTGAAGGGGATAAGGGGCGGGGGAAAGGTTTGGTATTTTCTTTTTCCCCAATAAAGATGAGTCCCTTTTTCTGCAAGAGTGCAAAAAGCAATTGATTGCAAGAGGTCTATTGTATATTTGCGCGATAATTTTACTGGTCTTGTGGAATGACAGAACAACTCCTTCGTTGTATTAGAACGCTGTTCTGTCCATCCCACAAGATTCATACCATTAATCAGTAACCCTAGATTTAGAATAGAGCTTACCTAAAGTTACACCCAATTGTACGCCAAGTATCCCAATTAGCATACTGCCTAACCAATAGATTAAAGCTATTGTTATATTACCTTTATCTATTTGGGTAAAAGTCTCTAATCCATAAGTTGAAAAAGTGGTATAAGCACCGCAAAAACCAGTGGCGATCGCTAACCGAATTTCAGGTGAAAGACTTCTAAACTTTTGCTCGTTTAAAGTGTAAAACAAAGCAATGATAAAACAGCCTGTGATATTAATAAAAAACGTGCCATAGTAGGAAAAGTCTTTCTCAATAATTGCTTTAGTAAATTCAGTGATAAAGTAGCGTCCTAAAGCGCCAGGAATAGCACCCAAAGCGATCGCCATGACAGTCCGAAGAAAAGTATTTTGCATTATTAAAATCCTTTGTAATTTGGAAATTGAATAGAGATTGGTATTTTTCTTTCAGCAAATCGTTACGAACCGACAATTAGCTGTGCTAAATCACGACCTAATATAATACCAACTACAGCTAAAATTGCGCTGCCTGCCAAGTAAAAAATGGTGCCTCCTTGCTTGCCATTACGCCACAACGTCAATGTATCGTATCCGTAGGTTGAGAAGGTTGTATAAGCACCCAAAAAACCAGTTCTTACAAGCAAATCCATTTCAGGTGGAAATCCTTTAATCCCCTTAAACAAGGTGAAGAAAAAGCCCATTAGTAAACAGCCTGTGAAATTGATAATAAAAGTCCCGTAAGGAAAGTTTGTCCCTATGGCTCTTTTACAAAATTCAGTCACGTAATAACGACTCACCGCCCCAGGAATAGCACCGATCGCGATCGCAAGTACACCAAATAAAGTAACGTTTTGCAGCAATTAATATACTCCTTAGCTAGTTATATCCACTGTTACGGAATTTAATTCATGAAAATTAAGAACCATCAAATATCAGGGTAATAGGACAAGTTCGTAACGTCTAATGCTTTATGGGCATCAAACTTATAACTTTTAGGTATACCCGATAAAATCATCGAATGATAGCATTTTTAGATATTTGGTGGGCGTGTCCTGTCCTCCAGCTACATGTTCACAACTTGTATTAAGTCTTTTAAGCAAAAACTCTGAAAACGATCTGTACCCTCTGCTGTATTAAAGCTAACTAAGCACCATGAAACTTACTCATCTAAATACAAAACGCGATCGCTCATTCTTGCATCTCTTCGTATAGCAGTTATGCAAACGGCTGTGCGCTTTTGTAACAGTTTTTCGCCGCTTATTCACTCTCTAAAAAGATGGCACCGAGATTAGGTGCATAGGGTTGCACCCAATTCTAGGCACAAAAGAGCATTGCATGACACACCTCGCTTTAGTAGCTAAATATTTCCCTGACGGAAGTCTTAAAAACGAAGTAGTTTGAAGGTAGGAATTCAGCACTCAGGAGAAGGCAGTGCGCTTGATTTAGTCCCCTTATTTAGCACAATTGTCTGCAAACGTTTAGGAAAAAGAGAGGAGATAAGGAAATTCCAGAAATGAAATTGTCTAACTTTGAGAGTGAAAACAATGAGCAGATTCTTTCTCTTCTGCTTCCTCTATCTCCCCAGCCTACACAAGTCTTAATAGACTTGTCCGAAATATTAACTTAGGAAAAGAAAAATGGTAAAACGTTGAATTGAGTGTCTACCATTTTTCAAACTTAGTTATGGTTTTTGACTATATGCAAAAGTACCCACACCGAACAAAACAGATTTTAGGGATTAGTTACGAACAATTACAATCACTATTAAATTGTGCCTGCAAACGTCATCAATAAATTAAAATTCAGCAAGAAAGCCGAAAAATAAGAATTAATGCAGCTGGTGGAGGTCGTAAAGAATTATTATCAATCCAAGAACAAGTATGTTTATGCCTATTTTATCTCAGACAGATACCAACATTTCAAGTATTAGGAATGTTATTTGGGGTATCGAAGACAGAAGCCAACGATACTTTTCATTACTGGATACCAATTCTGCGAGATATTTTACCTTCAAGTTTATTAGAGCAAGTCTCAAATAATGAAAGTGAATTACTTTTTGTTCAAGAAGTATTAACCAATTTTAGGCTATTAGTCGATAGCCTAGAACAGCCAATATATAGGCATTGCGATCAAAAAGAACAACAAAAATATTTTTCTGGCAAGAAGAGGCAACATACATTAAAAAGTTTAATGATTGGGATACCAGAAGGTAAGGATATTGTGGAGGTAGAAGTAGGTGTTCCTGGCCCAACAGCAGATATAAAGAAAGTTCCGTAAATCTCAGAAAAAGTTTGATAAGTCTCAACCTTTTTCAGGTGATAAAGCTTTCCAAGGGGGTAAAAACATTATTACTCCTCATAAAAGAAAACCCAAGCGAGAATTAAGTCAACAACAAAAAGATGAAAATAAGGCTTTGTCTAGTAATCGGATATTTATCGAGCATTTAATTCGACTACTTAAAATATTTCGGATTGCTTCACAAAGATTCCGCTTAAAGCTCGATACTTATGAGCAAATTATATTAACAGTTTGCGGGTTAGTTAGATTAAAAATTGGTAGCTTTGTTCTCCCAACTTAGCTATTAGCAGTAATCATAAATTCTCAAAAATTAGGAGTTTATTTTTATGCCTCTAAACTATCACTAACTATCTCAAACCCTTATGGCTCCGTTTTTCCGAAGATATCAAAGTTTTGCCCCAAAGCTTTGAACAGTCTGGCTTTGGAATTTTCGGACAAGTCTACTCACTACTACTAATGCATATACCCATCTTTTGACAGAGAAAAATTTCATTCTAATTTCATTTTTTGGCGAAAAGCTTATAGATGGGGCGAACGTGAAAACATTTCAGCCATTTATAACAAGCGATCGCTAAAAATATGTTAGTCAAGGGGAAAATTTTCTGGTTGAGGATTTGGCGTCAGTTACTTCAACCCAGGCGCTTGGCTTTCGTTGAAGCTTGCCTGATTGGTCTAGTTTCTGGGCTAGCGGCAGTTCTGTTAGGACAGGCAGTTGACTGGGCAGGCGCATGGCGAGTGCATATTTCTTACCTTTGGCCTGGCTACTTAGTGCTACCAGGCATTGGACTAGGCGGAGGAATCTTAGCTGGTTGGTTAGTAGAACGCTTTGCACCGGAAGCATCAGGTAGTGGGATGTCTGAGGTCAAAGCAGTATTGGCTCGCGTGCCGATGCCGCTAAATCTGCGGATTGCTTTGGTCAAACTGGTGAGCGCTACTCTAGTGCTGGGTTCTGGAATGCCTTTAGGACGGGAAGGGCCGACTGTGCAAATTGGGGCAGCTTTGGCAAATGGGCTGAGTAATTGGGTGCCAACTTCCCCAGAACATCGTCGCCAACTCATCGCCGCCGGTGCTGGGGCTGGTTTAGCTGCGGCTTTTAATGCACCGATCGCTGGTGTGCTTTTTGTAGTGGAAGAATTACTGCAAGATGTATCAGGTATCACTCTTGGTACTGCGATTTTGGCTTCTTTCATCGCTTCAGTTATCTCCCGACTCTATGGTAGCCATAACCTGGATCTGAATCATCTAAATTTAGGTCTTCCCGATACAACTTTCTTCGCTCAGGAAATCCCTTTCTACTTGATTTTGGGCGTGCTGGCGGGACTTCTAGGCATTGTGTTTAATAAAGGTATTCTTGCGAGTCTAGCAATTAACCGCCGCTTCTTACACCTGAGTTTACCTTGGCGAATTGGAATTGCTGGGTTAGTCAGTGGTTTGGCGATCGCTTTATTACCGGTTACCTTTCGCGATCATGCTGGGCTGAGAGAAATTTTGCTTGTGGGTAATACTAACTGGTCATTTGCAGCGATCGCTCTTTTAGTTCAGTTTACCCTAATTATTTTTACCTACGGCTCTGGAGCGCCAGGGGGTTTACTAGTTCCAACTTTGGCGTTGGGAGCTGCCCTTGGTTACTTAGTGGGTGCTGTCGAACACAGTTTACTGGGAATGAGTGCTGCAACAGTCTATGCTCATGTCGGCATGGCTGCTTTTTTTAGCGCCGTCTCCAAAGTACCAATTACAGCAGTCGTCATTGTATTTGAGATGACAACTGATTTCAATCTGGTGCTACCGCTAATGATTGCGTCTATAATTGCCTATTTAGTAGCGGAAAAAATCGACCCGCGATCGCTCTACGATCTTCTACTAGAGTGGAAAGGAATTCACATTAAAAAAGAGCCGACTACAGATGGACTTTTAGCAGAATTAAGCGCCGCAGATGTGATGCAGCGACGTGTTGAAACTCTATCTAGCCAGATGAGCATTGATGAAGCAGTACAGGCATTTTCCCACTCTCACCATCGCAACTTCCCAATTTTGGAAAATGGCAAAGTTGTTGGTATTATCACTCAAAAAGATTTAATTAATATTGCCTCCCAGCAGTTGAGTGGAGACACAACCATCAGCGAAATTATGACACCAGAGCCAGTAACAGTCAGCCCCACAGCTACACTGGCCCATGTGTTGCATATACTCAATCGTTATCACCTCAGCTGCTTGCCGGTTACAGAAGGTCGCAAGTTAGTAGGAATTATTACCCGTAGTGATATTATCCGTGTAGAAGCAGAGCGACTCAGTGGCAACACCGAACAGCTAGAACCAAAATCAGCACCTTCTTATGTAGTTTACCAAACTCGCGCTCCGGCTACAGGCAAAGGCAGGCTACTAGTACCGCTTTCACATCCACAGACAGCCCAAACTTTACTGGAAATGGCAGCAGCGATCGCTAAAGATCGCAATTACGAAATAGAATGCTTACAAGTGATTACCGTTCCATCTAGCCGTATCCCCTCTGAAATACCAGTAGACATCACTAAAAGCGATCGTCTTCTGCAAAGGGCAATCCTGTTAGGAGAAAAGTGGCGAATTCCCGTTCACACCCAGATCCGAGTTGCTCATAATGTCGCTGGCGCAATTTTAGAGACTGTCAAAGAACGACATATTGACTTGGTGTTGATGGGATGGAAAGGTACTACGTCAACTCCTGGCAGAGTTTTCAGCCGAGTAGTGGATACTGTAATTCGCCAAGCTCCTTGTGATGTTGTCCTAGCTAAATTCGATGGTAAAAAAGCCTTTGACCGTTGGCTGCTGCCGATGGCAGGCGGCCCTAACTCTCGGCAAGCAATTAAATTATTACCTGCCCTTGCTTCTCTAAGTACCTCACCCCAAATCAAGCTCTGCCAGGTTTTCCAGCCTAATAACTCCATCCCTGATACAACATTACTCGATAAATCTGTTCGCTTTCTGCAACGCCGAGTTAAAGGTAAGGTGGTGGCTACTCCACTCCAGGCCAATTCTGTTTCTGAGGCTGTACTTGAGTGTGCAGAACTTGATGATAGTGATGTGATTGTTCTAGGAGCTAGCCGTGAAAGTCTATTGCAACAAGCAATTCAAGGAAATATTGCCGAGAATATTTCTCGTAAGAGTAATTCCACAGTAATTATGGTAAAAACTTAATTACTTGTGAACCCATAGAGTAGCAATCACTTCGGACTCGGCGAGATCGCTTCACTCTGCTATCGCTGCGTACCCTGCCTTAAGGCTTACGCCAATGTTATGACACGTATTTAGCCGGACATGATATTAGAAGTTATCCTCAAGCTTCCCAACCAACCTTTGATACATAAAACTTCTGTGGTGAACCATCAGCAAGTAGAGCAGGCGATCGCCCAAATGCGAGATACGATCGTTCAACCTGAAGCTAGTAAGAAATTTCAAGCGGTTTCCCAGCAGCTTTATGATTGGTTAATTAAACCAGTTGAAAGTGAACTCAAAAATAGTAAAGTTAATACTCTAGTCTTTATTCCAGACGGGTCACTACAAAATATTCCGATGTCTGCATTATATGATGGCGCATTGTATTTAGTTCAGAGGCGTTGCTGAATTCAGGGATGAATTAATTTATGCAGGTAAGTTTTGATACTTCAAATAGTGCAGTAATAATTTAATTGAGTACCTCAGCATTTCTTCTGACTTGGAATAACATAAAGTTTTTCGGTGAAGTCGTGCAAGATAATGGCGTAATCGGGTATTCTCATTTTCAACTCTTGTCATGTATGTTTTGCTAATAATTTGGTCTCCATTGGGAATAAAAATAGGGTAAACTTTCCAGCCATCTGTTACATAAAAATAGCTTTTCCATTGTTTCACGGTTTCCCACAATGGCTCAAATGTTTTAGCACTTCGATCTCCTAAAACCCAGGCTAAAATTCCTTGATTAAAGTGATTTACTGCCGTCCACAGCCAAATTATGTTTTTTTTGAACCTATAAATGTTTCCAACTCATCCAATTCTCCAACTTCGGGAATTTCCTCTTCTTTGGGTACATCTGAAAGTTTTTCTCCTAATTGCTTAACCCAATAAATGATCGTCGTATGATGTACACCTTTAACCCGTTCTATCCCACGAAAACCCATGCCATTCAAGTACATTTTTAAGCATTCTTGTTTCAGTTCCTCTGAATATCCTTTGGGCGGATCGTACACGTCGATAAATTGGCGTTAGCGAAGCGGGGCGGAACGCACGTCGCAGTTTGTACAAATGTGATTTTGTTTACCTCTGCGTTTTCCATTCTTCCGTATTTTCGTAGACCTACAGTATGGACATTGCACAGTAGACGACCTCAATTCATCCCTCTATTATGCAACGCCAGTTCAGAAGTATGCTGTAGCCATTAGCCCAGGATTGCAACTATTTACCCCCAAACCTCTAGCCCAAGAAAGATTAAACGCTCTTGCTGGAGGACTGTCGCAACCACCCAAGCATGAAAAGTTTGCACCGCTTCCCAACGTAAAGGTTGAACTGAAATTGATTCAGCAATCGGGCGTATCAACAAAGATATTATTGGATGAAAATTTCAAAAGTACAACTTTAAGAAAAACGATTAACGCCCAACCTTTTACAGTTGTTCACTTGGCAACTCACGGACAATTTAGTTCTAAAGCAAAAGACACTTTTATCTTAGCAGCCGATAAACGCATCTACGTCAATGAATTAGATACCTTGCTCAAAAGTAGAGAGCAAAAACGAACACAACCAGTGGAATTACTTGTTTTAAGTGCTTGCGAAACAGCACAAAGAGATAACCGTGCTGTATTAGGATTAGCGGGAGTTGCCCTGCGTGCTGGGGCACGCAGTACTTTAGCGTCGCTATGGCAGATTGGGGATGACTCTACTGCTTTGTTTATTAGTGAATTCTACCATCAGTTAATAACTGGCAAAACTACAGCAGAAGCTTTACGCGAAGCTCAATTAAAGCTGCTGTCTAGTTCTGAATACATTCGTCCTCTTTACTGGGCGCCTTATGTGTTAGTTGGTAATTGGTTGTAGACGAACAGTTAAGTAAGTCAGTGCAATAAAACCAAACTATGTGAAGAAAAGTAAATAAGGCTCAAACTCTTTCTCCTCTGCCCCCTGCCTTATTCCAACAATGAAGGAAAATTAGAATCTCAATCTCAATCACCACATCATATAGTGCATTATTATGCACTTCTAGCGAGAATCTCAGGTAATCCTAATAATATCATAGTTGATGATTGCCGAAGAAAGATTGTTAGTCAAGATAGCACTATACCATCTTTAAATAATAAAAATAATAATCCTCTACCAGCTAACACTCAGGAAAATCCTGCACCACCTATTAATCAGAAAGAAACGGCTACACAAACAATCCCAACATTCAATCGCATAATTTTTGATTAACGAACCGCCTTCTCTACGAGAGGCTTCCGCCAACGCGTTCGCGTAGCGTCTTGTAGAGAAGCCTCTCGTTCGCTCTTAGCGTCTCGTAGAGAAGAGCGCCAAGAAAATAGCAAGAAGAGAGATTAAATTATTTAGTGCAAGTTTATAGAGAATTGGTATTAGTTCTAACTCAACTGTGGTTAAAGATTCTCAAAATTGACAAGCTAGGAGTACAAGATAACTTTTTTGACCTCGGCGGTCATTCCCTTGTAGCACTTTACTTAATGGCTCAAATTAAACAGCAGTTTGGTAAAGATATTTCCTTAGCAACCTTCTTGCAAAATACCACTATCGAACAGTTAGCAACAATTGTCCCAAAAGATTGTTAGGGTGCGGAAGATAGGTTTTAAGGCGTAATCAATTGTAAAATTTCCACCTCTTCTTGTGGAGAAATTAATGTTTTACCCACAGGTAGAACAGCTAATGCATTGGTTTGAGCTAAATTAATTAAATTACCAGAACTGTGGCTGCCACCAGCTTTGTGAAATTCATAAACTCCATCAATTAAATGTAATTTCCCCCAAAGATAGGTTTCACGCTTACCATCCGATCGCAATTCATCATGCGATCGCACTTTTAAAAATACTGGTTCCCAACCTTCTTTAATTCCTGAAAGTTTTTTGATGGCTGGTAGCACAAACCGCCAAAAAGTTACTAATACCGATGCAGGATTTCCTGGTAAACCAAAGTAAAGCGGGAGGTGGGTAGAGACGCCATAACCCTTGTCTGTGCGAAGGGTGGCGACGGTGAGGGGTTTACCTGGCCTAATGTCTACAGCCTGAATGTGGATTTTGGCTTCTATTGATTCGAGAATTTTATCAACATAGTCATAATCTCCCACTGAAACACCACCGGAAGATAGAACTATATCAGCGATCGCAGCTGCATCGGTAATAACTTTCCTCAAGGCAACTGGTTCATCTTTGACAATGCCTAATAACAATGGTTCTGCACCACATTCTTTGACTAAAGCTGCTAGTGCATATTGATTAGAATCCACAATTTGCCCCGGTTGCAAAGATTCATTAACTGTTACCAACTCGTCACCAGTAGAAAAAATTGCCACGCGCGGACGGCGGTAAACATTTAATTGCGGACACTGTGCTGCTGCTAACACGGCGATTTCTGGGGCATTTAACTTAATACCTGCTGGTAGTAGTTGTGTACCAGCTTGGTAAAAAGACGCTTTATATCTGACAAATTCTTGGGGTTGTGGTGCGGCTAGGATGAAAACGCGGTTTTCTTCCCGCCGCGTCTTTTCTTGCATCACAACAGTATCACCGCCTGCTGGCATCACCGCACCTGTGAAAATTCGCGCTGCTTGCCCCGCCCCAATGGTAGACTTGGGCTGATAACCAGCCGGAATCTCTTCAATAATTTCCAAAACAGTTGGTTGTTCGGCGCTAGAGTGCTGCACATCTTCGTATCGGACTGCATACCCATCCATCGCAGAGTTATCCCAATGGGGAAAATCGAGAGAACTTGTGACAGGTGCTGCCAAAATCCGGCTAAAGGCTGCTAATAAATCCACAACTTCTGTATCCCGCTGGTTATCCAACGGCTGCGCCAAATTTAAGATAATTGCTTGTGCATTGCTGACTGATAGCATAGCCACAATAATTTGTAATTTGTAATTCGTAATACTCGCCAAGGCGTGAGAAGCAAGCTACGTAATTCGTAATTCGTAATTTTTACCCCATGACTCAAATCTGGAGCTTGAAATAATGATACTACGCATTTTTATGTTTCCATTGATGAGAGAATGCGAATTGTACGCAATACTTGTCGGATTTTGGGGAAAAGAGGAAAGAAAAAACCTTTAACCTTTACCCCAAACCCAATGCCGAGTTAAAAATGGTTAACCGAGCAGTATTGGAATTGTACCTATTTAATTAGGCATCTCCAGAAATTAAATATGCGTTATCCAGAACCCATGTAGAGACGTAGCATTGCTACGTCTCTACATTATTCACTGATATCTTTTAGCATCAAACTTTAAGGGGAAGGTTAATTTGAAAAGTTGAACCTTGACCAACTGTACTTTTAACAGTTATTTGGCCATTGTATCCTTGCACAATTTGTTGAGCGATCGCCAGCCCTAATCCAAAGCCGCCTGTTTCACGAGAACGAACAGTATCTACACGATAAAAGCGATCGAAAATATGTGGTAAATCAGCAGTCGGAATGCCAATGCCGTCGTCTTTAACCTGAATTACCGCCCAGTGAGATTGGGTAAAAAGTAGTAATTCGACTTTGCCGCCTGCTGGCGTATATTTGAAAGCATTAGTCAGTAGATTAATCGCCGCTTGTTTGAGCAAATTAGCATCAGCTTCTAACATTACGGGTTGTTCTGGAAATCGCGCATTGAAATTCAGGTTTTGGGTAGGAGCCTGAGCTGCAAAATCCTGAGCAAGGGATTTCAAAATTTCACGCAAATCAACAGGTTTTAATATCGTGTCCGTCAGCGAACCATTATGACGCGACAGGAAAAGCAGATTATTAATTAGCGTACTCATGGATTTAGCAGTTTCGGCAATATTTTGCAACCGCAATCTTTGTTCGGATAAATCTTCCGGTGGCATCAGCGCAACTTGGGCATTACTCAATACCGTAGCCACAGGTGCGCGTAATTCATGAGAAGCATCGGCTGTAAATCGCTGCAATTGCTGATAAGCCCGTAAGCTTGGGCGCATCGCCAACCCGCCCAAAAACCAACCCGTAATTCCAATTACACCAAAGGTAACAGGAACCCCCAAAGTGAGAAACAAGCGGGCTTGGTTCAAGCTACTGTGTAAAGAGTTCATCGGAACCGCCGTTTGAAAGTAGCCAATTAGCTCCTTATCTGACAAAACAGGAACTGTAACTTGGCGAACCCAGGTTGTTTTGCTGGGTAAATCTGAATTGAGTGGTGTTTCCAGCGCTTGAAATCCTGGTTCAGCAGTCAATTGTTTGTTACCAGACGAACCAATAAATTGCACCAGTTGTTTCTGAGAGTTATACCATCGGGCGTACACTAGTCCACCATTCAACGATGCACCGTTTTCTACAGGAGTTTGTTGGCGGCGCTGATTTTGCCATTGACTTTGATAAAGCGAGTATTCAGTTTTAGCAGTAAAAGCCTTACTTTGCGAAAATAGTTCCTCATCAAAAACCCGCAACTGTTCTTCCACACTCAGACAGTAACCCACCCCAGCAAAGGCAAACAAAATTCCACCCATCGACAGGGCAAACCAGTGAGCAAGATTACGGCGGCTATGTTCAAACATTAGTCATTAGTCATTGGTCATTGGTCATTGGTCATTGGTCATTAGTTTTTTCTTCCCCTGCTTCCCCTGCTTCCCCTGCTTCCCCTGCTTCCCCTGCCCCTCTGCCCCCCTTCTCTAATTTGGCGGATTTAACCGATACCCCATGCGATGTACGGTTTCTATCCAATCTTTGATGCCAATAGTTTGTAGGCGTTGGCGTAAACGGCGAACTAAGGTGGTAACTGCGTTACTTTCGGGTTCTTCTCCCCAATTCCAAAGGGCTTGCTCAATTTGGCCGTGAGATAAAACTTGGCGGGGGTGACGCATCATATATTCCATGAGTTGAAACTCGCGGCTGGAAAGTTGAGTTGTTAAGGAACCGCGTTCGAGTATCAAATTGGATAAATGAAGTTGCAAATCGCCCAGGGTAAGTATATCTCCTTGCCACATTGGCGATCGCCTCCCTAGTGCCCGCACCCGTGCCAATAACTCCATCACATCTACGGGCTTGACTAAGTAATCATCGGCTCCAGCATCTAAACCTCTGACTTTATCTGTAACCGTATCTTTCGCTGTCAGCATGAGTATGGGAGCTACTTTACCAGCCTGTCGATACACTTGACACAATTCTACGCCACTGACTTTAGGCAACATCCAATCTAATATCAGCAAATCATAGTCTTTGCGAAAAACATACCACTGCGCCGTTTCACCATCAGTCAGCGCATCTACTATATGCCCTGCTTTTAACAATGCTGCTCGTAGCGGCTCTAACTGCGATGGGTCATCTTCTACTAGTAAGATCAACATTCCATTTGCTTAACTTGCTGTCTTTGTTTACTTCCTAGCCTTAAGATTTAAGGTGAAATAATAACACAGAAGTAACAGTAAGTATTCTATCTCATGCTTTCCATGCAGCAACTTCGACGTTTTCAAGTGTTGCGATCGCTGGGCTTGGTGTTTTGGTTGTCCTTACCCTTGATTGGGCTAGTTTTTTGGCTGGGAAGCGGCTTTGTTGGAGATCGAATTTTGAGTCATTCCCGCACCACCAAAAAATATCTCCTAGCTGATACCCAATCAGCACGGCAAATGATGAAAAAAGTAGTAGCCATTGAGGTGGAAATTCTTAGACAACAAGGATTTTCACGGGTAAACGTGAAAACGAATAATTCAGTCCTCAAAACGATAGTATTTGAATTTCCAACCACCGATATGAGCCAACTTCAAGCTACTCTCAGTCAGGAGTTAGGGCTACCACGCGATCGAGTTCAAGAATTGATTGTAGAAGTGGGAGAGTGAGGGAAATGGGGAGATGGGGAAATAGGGAGATGGGGAGATAGGGAAGATGCGGGGACGTAAAGATGGAATTGAAATGTTAATTAGCTTCTCGTTTATTCATTATTGAACTCCATTAATGAGTCTTTGAACTCCATTAATGAGTCTTTGGACTCCATTAATGAGGCTTTGAACTCCATTAATGAGTCTTTGAACTGCATTAATGAGGCTTTGGACTCCATTAATGAGGCTTTGAACTCCATTAATGAGTCTTTGAACTGCATTAATGAGTCTTTGAACTCCATTAATGAGGCTTTGAACCCCATTAATGAGGCTTTGATACTCGTTCATCCACCTTTGAACTCAAGGCTTACAATGCCCCATGCCCTATGTGCTATTGCCTTTGACATTTGCTTGTCATATTTATTCCATAGACTCTAAAAAAGGTAATGTAATTTTACATTTATCCAAAATAATTGACCTTTAAATAGGTGACATTCAACAGGACTAGGGAGGAGTTTTCCCAATCCTCAATCCCCATTTTCTTTTACTCCATCTTTAACCCTTAATAGCTCACTGTGAATATGGATACTTCTGAAGCTCAAGTTTCAAAGGTTGAAACTCAATCAGATAGTTCTGCACCTTCTGAGTTAGCACCTGCTCGTTCGGGTAAACGTTGGTTCTGGAGATTGCTGATTCTATTTGTGGCGGCTGGTAGTATTGTTCTGTGGCGGATGCTGGCTCCTGGTGGGGCACCACGTTCTTCTGTTGCACAACAGCAGCAAGCACCAGCACCAAAGGCAATTGAAACCATCGCTTTGGCAAACGGACGGGCTACAAGAAGTGTTCAGCTTTTAGGACAAGTGGAAGCCAGTCAGCAATCAATACTCCGCGCTCAAACTAGTGGAATTGTCAAGAGAATTTTCGTGCAACCAGGCGATCGCGTGCGAACAGGTATGGCGATCGCGTTTTTGGACGATACCGATCAGCAATTGGCAATTAGCCAAGCACGGGCGCAATTGGCACAACAACGCAGCAATCTGGCACGCTTGGAAGTCGGTACTCGCAAAGAAATCATTGCCCAACGTCAAGCAGCGGTCACATCTGCTAAGGCGCGAGAACTAGAAGCACAAGATAATCTCAAACGCACCAGCAACCTTGTGAAAGAGGGTGCTTTATCTCAAAGATTATTAGTTGAAGCCCAAGCACAATTAAATAACATCCAAGGAGAACGCTTAGAAGCCGAGGCTGAACTGGCTGAAGCCAAAGCCGGGCCGATTCAAGAAGAAATTTCCGCCCAAAGAGCAAACGTAGAAGCAGCTAGAGCCGCCCTAGCCCAAGCCGAATTAGCACAGCAACGCACTCGAATTCTGGCATCGGAATCGGGGATAGTGCAAACTCGCCATATCAGTAGCGGCGATTTAGTGCAAAATTCCAGTCAAATTGTCACCCTAGTAGCTGGCGATCGCTTCGACATTTTTCTAGAGTTACCAGAAGAACTCAGCGGCACAGTTACCCCAGGCATGACAATCGATCTCAGTGCCCGCGCCTTACCCCAATGGAAACAACGCGCCACCATTACCGCCGTAGTTCCTGCCGCCGATCCCGCCTCCCGTCGCCAGCGCGTGCGCGTCCAAATTAACAAACCGCCAACAGGATTAATACCAGGAATGGCGATCGCAGGCAATCTCAACCTCCCCTCAAACCGCGCTAGTTTTGTGATATCAAGAGATGCCTTAACCAGACGCCAAAATCAGTGGTTAGTTTTCGCCGTTGCCGATGGCAAAGCCAAACAAATTCCAGTAGAAATGCTTGCTGACATGGGTAAAGATGTCGCAATTTATCATCCCACCTTACGTACTGGTCAACGCATTGTCCTACGCGGTGGTGACGGTTTGCAAGATGGTGCGCCTGTAAAGATAGTCGATCCAACTTAAAACATAGGCCGTACCAACACTTCTTATAAACTTCTTGCAGAATTCGGTTAAAGAGGAAGAATAGAGGTAAAAATTTTCCTTTTCTCTTTCTCCTTTAACCCTTTCTTCTTTAAAAGCCTACAAACTCAGTTTAAATATTACTTTCTGAATTACGAATTACTATGAACTTTATTGAAACTGCCGTTCGCTGGCGACATGGTACTTTCGTTCTATTTTGCTTGGTGGCAATGTTTGGGGTATTCTCGCTGTTCAAGTTACCTCTAGAATTGCAGCCAGGAGGCGATCGCCCGGAAATTACAATTACAACTACCTATCCTGGAGCCGGGCCGACGGAGGTAGAAGACCTAATTACCCGTCCCATCGAGGAACAGATGGAGGAGGTGCTTGGCGTTCAAGAAATCAGTAGTACTTCTCGTGCTGGACGCAGCAGCATCACCCTGGAATTTGCTCAGGATGCCAATGTGCAAGAACGGGTGGTGGATGTTCTCAACCGCTTGCAACAGGTAGAAAGTTTGCCCCCAGAAGCTCAAGAATCGAACGTAGAACTGGTAGGTGGTAACACTTCGCCGATGATGTGGATTCCCTTTGATACAAAAGAAGGATTTCAACCGGATGCCAACCGCTATCGAGATTTAGCCGAAGAAGTGGTGATTCCCCGTTTGCGGCGAGTGGAAGGAACCGGACAATTTTTAGTAGTGGGGGGACAAGAACGAGAAGTTGAGGTGAAGGTCGATCCTAAGGCATTGAGCGATCGCAATCTCACAATCGGCGATGTAGTCAGAGTTTTACAAGAAAACAACCGCGATATCCGCGGCGGCCCGTTAATTTTAGGACGCAGGGAATATCGAGTACGTACAGTCAGCCGTTCTCAGGATTTATCAGAAATTGAAGGCTTTGTGCTGCGGCGCGACCAATCCGGTACAGTTTATTTGCGGGATGTGGCAAAAGCACAAATGGGACGCAAACCCCAAGATAGTGCCTTGGTGTTTAACGGCAAACCTGGGGTAGCCATTGGTGTAATTCGGCAAATCGGGGCGAATGTACCAGAAGTGGCTAAAGGCATCCGAGGGGAAATTGCCGCCTTGCAAACGGAGTTCGATCGGCAAAACCAAGGCATTCGCTTTGTCTACAACTACGACGAGAGCGAATACATCAACCAATCGGTAAGCTTCGTTGGAGAGAATTTGATTAGTGGAGCATTACTAGCAACCATTGTTTTATTGCTATTCCTTGGTTCAATGCGGACTGTTGCTGTAATTGCAATTACGATTCCTATCGGTACAATTGCTGTGTTTATTGTCATGTCTGCACTTGGACGGACATTAAACATCATCAGCTTAGCAGGACTGGCATTTTCCGTGGGTATGGTGGTAGATAACTCCATCGTCGTGATTGAGAATGTCTTCACCCACATGCAGCAAGGTAAAAGTGCCTTGCGGGCAGCAATTGAAGGTACCCAAGAAGTTTGGGGCGCAATGCTTGGTTCCACCTTAACCAACGTAGTAGTGTTTGTACCGCTAATTATGGTAACGGGTGAAGCAGGGCAACTTTACACCGATATGGCGATCGCTCTTTCTGCCTCTTCCATCTTTTCGCTGTTTGCGGCGTTAACTTTAGTACCAATGCTATCAGGGTTATTCCTCAAGCAATCAGAAGCCATACAAATGATGCAGGGCGGTGAATACCGTGGTGGTAATTGGTTTGAGCGGATGGTAGCTAAAACCTCCGCTGTTTTTCGCCATTTCCAAGGTAAACTAGAAAACTTTCTTGCTAATACTGTCAGTTGGTCGCTGGGACGCAAACGCATTGGTCGCAGGTTGTTAGTACTGTCAATTCCCGTTGTTTTACTCGTGACTAGTATTTTTCTTTTGCCACCTGCGGATTACTTGCCCGAAGGAAATCGTAACTTAGTAGTGTTGCGGGCAGAACCTTTGCCGGGAACTAGTATCCCCGAAGCAATTCGGCAATCTCAACCCGTGCAAAAATTTTTGCGATCGCAACCGGAAGTTGACCGGATTATGTACGTTGACCGTCCTGGGGCTTTGCGCGGGATTTCAACTATTTTAAAACCAGAATTTGCCACAACCAGCGGACTAGCCGACATGGTAGATCGGTTACGCGCCCAAAGCAGTAACTTTGCTGGATACCGCTTTGTCATCCCCACGCGAATTTCTATTTTCCGCGATCCCGGTAAAGAATTTGAAATCGATATCGTCGGCGATGACCTGAATCAAATTGGCGATTTAGAAAAGCAAATTACTGGTAAACTGCGATCGCTCCAGGGAGTACAGAATGTGCGATCGAATTTTGTCTTGGGTGCAGCCGAATTACAAGTAATTCCCAACCGCGAACGCCTCGCAGAAGTGGGACTTTCAGAAGCCGAAATCGGTTCAATGGTAGAAGCAGCATTGGGTGGTCGCATTGCTTCCGATTTCATTGATGGCAAAGAAGAACTAGATGTCTCAGTGGAATTGCAAAATACCGCTGTGGAAACCCCAGAACAACTGCGCCAATTACCCCTGTATGCGCGGGGACGACAAGTACAACTAGCGGATGTTGCCGAAGTCGTCGAAACAACAGGAGCCGACGCCATCAACCACGTTGATTTAGACCGTTCAATTACTCTCACAGTCACCCTTGCACCCGACGCTCCCCTGGCGACGCTGGTAGAACGTACCGAAGAAGAAATTCTCGCTCCTTTGCGTGCCAATCTGCCAACAGGCTATCGGCTAGAACTTGCGGGTTCAGCGGATCAGTTAGCAACAACTGTCAGTCAGTTAGCCGCTGCATTTGTCTTTTCAATTTTGATTACTTACTTGTTACTCGTGGCTTTGTATCGCTCATTCCTTTATCCAGTGGTAATTATGGCAACAGTACCAATGGGAATGAGTGGCGCATTATTGAGTTTAGTAATTGCCAACCAAATTCCCGGAATGAATGTGGCGCTGGATATGATTACCGCTTTGGGATTTGTAATCCTCACAGGCGTGGTTGTTAACAACGCCATTTTGCTGGTCGATCGCGCCTTGCAGCTCCAAGAAGCAGGCGAAGATTATGATGCATCGCTATACAATGCCACAAACGATCGCCTCCGCGCAATTTTCATGTCCGCCGGCACCAGCGTCCTGGGAATGTTACCCTTGGCGGTGCTACCAGGTCAAGGTTCAGAGTTGTATCAAGGCTTAGGCATCGTCTTAACTGGTGGTCTAGCTTTTTCCACCATTTTGACTCCCACCGTCGTACCCGCACTCATGGGTTTACTACACGATATCTCTGGACGCAAATCACCGCGATCGACAGTTCTCAAAAATCAAGACAAAGTAGTTACTTAAACCAATCCTCAGAAATTTAAAAGGGGAGGGAACTAGATTTTCCGGTTTCCCCCTTTATAAGCTACGGTGTACACACAAGTCTGAAATAGCTGATTAACCAAGGTTTTACCCCACCCTAACCCTCCCCTTGTCAAGGGGAGGGAACTGGATTTTCTTGTTTCCCCCCTTGACAAGGGGGGTAATTCGACTTGTGTGTACACCATAGCCTTTTGAAGGGGTGTAGTGGGGGGATCGATAAGTGCCTCAAATTACAGCCAACTACTTTTCAAACAACCTCTAAGGCAGATCCGATTTAGAAAAACAAATCAAATAATTAGAATTTAATGAATCCGAAGAAACCCAGCTTTTTCAATTATATTTTGTCCTCGATCGCTTAACAGATAATTAGCGAAGAACTCTCCGGCTTTTTCCTCATCTTGACCATTTTTCTTCACAATTACAAACAAGTAACGAGTCAGCGGATAATCATTGTTAGTTAACGCATCGATATTAATTTTGTGATTTTCCCAAGGACACTTAAATCCTGGTGTATTTCCAGGCTTATTTACAGCAATTACTTTCCCAAGCTCCCGAATAATTGGTAGAGTTTTAACAATACATTGGTTAATCAACTCAGAAGCTGAAGCATAATAGATAGCTCCATCATTGAGATTTTTACCTACTAGTTTTAGGGCTTGATTAGTAGTAGAAATCAACTTAACATTTGCGCCAAAATTATCGTTTACCAAAATATTTTCTTTGAAAAATTCAGTTGTACCACTACCATCAGGACGAGAATAGGGCGTGATTTGAAGATCCGGGCCCCCCACCTGTTGCCAGTTGGTAATTTCACCTGTATAAATACCTTTAAATTGGTCTATACTCAAACCAGGAATATTCAAACTAGGATGAACAGCGATCGCGATCGCATCAATGGCAACAGGCACTTGCTTTAGCTTTATCCCCAAACCAGCTGCACGCAAAAACTCATCATCTTTAATATGTCGTGAAGATTCGGCAAAGGAAATTTGACCTTCTAATAACATTTTGATTCCCGTAGCCGAACCTAATTTCAAAGTAGGATGTGTATGGTATATCAGGTTAAATTGCGGCCATTTAGCTCGAATTTTTTTATCGACTAATTCTCTAATTGGTTCCCAAGAACTACTTCCTCCATAGAGAAATATTCCTGACGGCGGTAATGGCAACACTACATTCCAGCCAAACCATAAGATACATACGAAAACTATACTAACTAAGCCAGTTAATAACCGCAATTTAAGATTTTTATTAATTGTATGGCTGAAATTGTGTGGCGTTTCATAAGTAGGGTCTTTTCGGTTATTGCCACACATGACTTCCCAAGTCAATGATTCAATATTGGGTTCAATACAAATTGTCGGTAGCCAAATCGCACCTGGATATTCTGATTTAAAGTGTTCTAGGCGTTTACGTGCTTTTTGGGCAGAAGCAAATAGAGAGTTATTATTAGTAAACTCTTGAAAAAAGTATTTCAAAAATTCTACAGCCACCAAGTCTGGCACGGGTTCGCGCATGACTATAATCCGAGGTAAATGTAGTTGTAAAAGTTGGTGAGCAAATCCCAAACCATCGCAAGAATTAAAAATTGCCAACTGCAAACCTTTAGAAATAGCTTGCTTTAAAGCTTCTTGAAACTCTTCAATACTCAAGCTATCTTTATCGTTAAGCTCAATCCAACCTATTTGTCCATCTTTTTGGCTGCCACTGTGTCCCGTGAAAATAAAAATATGATAGCCTTGTTCATTCCAAAGAGCTTCAGACAATTCCTTTCGAGTTGGTTGCATTAAACAGATTACTTCTACCCCATTTTCCTCTAGCTCTTGAATTACTTTTAAATCATCTTTTGTATTAATACCATCGCTTCTACCAACAGCAACCAAAATCCTGATATTTTTAGCTTTCGGTACTACTTTATTTCTCAGTTGATTGGCATTTTTCGGCGAACTGAAGGCAACTTCGACTTGGGGATAGTGTTGTTCAAATAAATCCCATTCTTGCCAAGGAAGGCGACGTAAATCTATATCTTTGACATCAATGATGATGCAAATTTCTTCATTTGACTGATGTAATTGATGTGCGATCGCTATTAATCTATCTCGAATTGGCCGCCACCTACTCTCTGAAGAATTCAGCCATTCATTGAGGTACTTTTTTACTGCTACTGTGTGTTCTTCGTGGGAATAAATAGTCACTGTTTTGGGTACGATACGTAACCCTGGTGCGGGAGCAACACAAGAACGCACAGCTTCAATTTGACGATAGGCTGACTGCCATTGGTTGAAGGAGGATTTTAGTTCTGGGGGTAATGGAGGTAACAAACCTTCTGTTTCTTCCTCCAAGTTTTTCACTCTCAGAATTACTAAAAATCCCTCTTGTGAGGTGCGTCTGAGTTTCAAGTTGACTGTCGTCATTGCTTTTTCCTTTCGTTGAATGCTCCTAAACAACAAACTTTTCCATCAGCCTTGTTACCCCTAACGCTATTTTCGCACTGAACTTCCCTAATATTTGTTTGAAATTGCCACACCCCATAGCCAAAAGCACTTTCAATCAATAGTTTTAGCTAATATTAGTGCCATTTTCATTCAGTCATTTCATAAAAATAGAAATACTTCATGTGAATGTAAGTAGAGTAGCAAGCATAAATAAGGAGGATGCTGATATCTGGTCAGAAAGTGGCTGTTATGGTAGCTAAAAAATCGCTGAAATCAATGTAGGAATGGGGTATTGCACAACGATAAATCAAAAATCTGGCCTTTTGGCTGGAATGCTCGTTCTGAAATCTTTACCACTACCCAAAACTGTATGTTGAACTTTGAAAACAACCAATCTATGAATTTGCAGCAACTAGAGTTATACGAACGAATTCAGGCTTTTTCATTAGATGAGTCCGATTCCGAGTTAACTTTTAGCAAACGATTGGCAAAGGAAAATTCCTGGTCGTTAGATTATACTCAGAGGGTGATTGAAGAATACAAAAAATTCGCGTTTATTGCAGTTGCAGCAGGTCATCCAGTCACACCATCAGATTCAGTAGATCGAGTTTGGCATTTGCACTTGAACTATACGCGTTCGTATTGGCAGGAGTTTTGTCCAAATATTCTAAAGATGCCATTGCATCACGAACCAGGTCGTGGAGGTTCATCGGAGCGGTTAAAGTTTGATGAATGGTATAACAAAACATTAGAAAGCTATAAACACTTTTTTGGTGAGGTTCCTCCAATAGATATCTGGCCTCAACCAAAAGAGAAATTTGGAAAAGATTTGCACTCTCCACAAACCAACGAAGAACAAAATTCGATTATCCCAAAGTCATTTTTGAGTTATTTACCGAAGGTGCAGCTAAATCAAGCAGTATTTTCGTTTCTTTTGTTCGTTTTAATAGTTGGGGTTGTTTGCTGGCAAGTCATTCCTATCCTGCTTAATTCACTCAACTTTACAGGGCCGGAATTTTTAAATTTTTACCTTTTGGTGTCAATTATTGTAGTATGTCTAGCATTATTTATCCGAGATTTTCTGCGGCTACCTGATGGCAATCCGGTGAAACAACCCGTACATCTTGATGCCTATGAAACTGCCTACCTTGCAAATGGCAAAAATCACGTTGTAGATACTGCGATCGCCAGTTTAGTACAGAAGCAATACGCGATCGCAGACAGAAAAAAACGAATGCTTGCTTTAAACGAATCTGTAGAAAAGTTATCTCATCCTGTGGAGCGAGCTGTCGCAGATGCCATTGCATTAGATGGACATATTGATACCATTCGCAGCCAGGTTATTCAAGCAACAGATGAGGTTCGGGAGCGATTGCGCGAACTTGGTCTTTTAGTGAACCAGAAACAATCTTTCAATGTTAAAACTTACCCAACAATATTAATAGCTGGCTTGTTAGGATTGGGTATGGCCAAGATTTGTGTAGGAATCTCTCGCCATAAGCCTGTTGCTTATCTAACCATAATGTGTATCTTTGTCGGTATTATTGCGTTATGGTTGTTGCTAAGTTCTACCCATCGGAGTCGTTATGGCGATCGCATTCTCCAAGAACTTCACAAACAAATACAACCCTTAACAGCAATTAGCAATACAGATCCCAAACTCATAGTCGCATTTGCTCTTTTGGGTACGACAGTTTTACCAAATGATATGTTTGCTGACTTGAAGAAGATATTTACACCAGTATCTACTAGCACTAGTAGTAGTAGCAGTGGTTGTGGTGGCAGTAGTTGTGGTAGTAGTTGTGGCAGCAGCTGTGGCAGTAGTTGTGGTGGTGGTTGTGGTGGTTGCGGCGGTGGATAGCAATCGAACAATATTCGTTTCAACACACACCACGGAAGCATAGACCAAAAAACTTGTAGAGACGCCGATTTATCGCGTCTCTTATGGAGTTTCATCGAGTTTTCCAGACTCAACGCCGTCGATAATCAAGGTTTATACCGCAGCAAGTAGCTAGGCCATCATCATAATATAAAAAACAGGAGCGATCGTTATTTCCCAACCCTTAAATAAAAATACTTGTTTTGTATGACCATCGAACGCGTTCGGCAAAAACACTATCCCAAGGCTGATATTGGGCGGCGAGGTATGGCATTGGGGTTAGATTTTGTTGTTGTCTGGTTAGTCAGTTCTTTGCTGGGAAGTGGCAATATCGGCATTCAATTTGCTCAAATCCTAGTTTTTATAACGCTTTGGCTGATTTTGCGGGTGGTGGTGGCATACAACAATCAAGGACAAAGTTTAGGGCGTTGGGCGTTCGATTTAAAGGTGCTGGAAGTCAGAAACGGCGAAATAATCGGTAGAATCCCAGATTTACAGTCTCTACTGAAGCGAGAGGCAATTATCGGCTTAGGTGCGCTTCTTGTCTCAATTGCCTTAAACAATATTAGAGCCAATCCCACTGCTATACTGCTAGTACTTCCTTTATTCATTGATTGTGGTACTGCCTTATCTGATGCCCAGATGCGGCAGGCTTTACACGATCGCTTTTGTGGAACTTTTATCGTCTCTTCCCGTCGGGGCTACTCGCTGGATATCAAAATCAAAAAATTAGTTGAAAATATCCGCCAGAATGTGAGAAGATAGTCATTTGTGTTAATTCTCTCCAGGCTTTACTGTTTGTAAGATTATGGCTAAGAGTAAAGGTGTCCGCATAATTGTGACATTAGAGTGTACCGAGTGTCGGACAAACCCAGAAAAGCGGTCTCCAGGTGTATCACGTTATACCAGCACTAAGAACCGCCGCAACACCACCAACCGCCTAGAACTGAAAAAGTTCTGCACCCACTGTAATAAACATACCGTTCACAAGGAAATTAAGTAGAGATGAGTTATTTCCGTCGTCGTCTTTCTCCAATTAAGCCAGGAGAACCAATAGATTATAAAGATGTTGATTTGTTGCGTAAGTTTATCACCGAACGGGGCAAGATACTGCCACGGCGGATTACAGGGCTTACGTCTCAGCAACAGCGAGAGTTAACATTAGCAATTAAGCGATCGCGGATTGTGGCTTTGTTGCCATTTATCAACGCGGAAGGCTAAAAAGAGTTATGAGCGATCGGTAGAGACGCGATTAATCGCGTCTGTACAGGAGTTATGAATCAAAACTCTTAACTCCTAACTCCTAACTTAAAATTATTTAAACTGTTCATTAAAAAAATAAAGTGCGAGAGTTGTGGAGAAGGGGACGCTAGTTGAATTTAGGGTTCAAGGCGATCGCCGTCTGGGCGTCGTAGAACGTCCGGACGGTAAAACTCGCTGGTTTGTGGTGGACGAACGCGGCCAATCCCACAGCCTCGCGCCGAGACAAGTAACCTATACAGTTAACAAAGAGACCTATAAGCCCGCGGATATTCCCAAGTTTCTAGAGCAGGTCAAGCCAAATTTAGATCCATCTAGCTTGGAAGTAGCTTGGGAATTATTGGTTGAAGGTGGGGAAACAATCACCCCAGAGGAAATGGCGAATTTGCTATTTTCGGAATCGGGTGCGCCCCATTGTTACGCTGCCCATTGCCTGTTATCAGACGACAAACTGTATTTCAAGCAAAAAGGAGAGGCCTACGAAGCCCGAACTGCTGCTCAGGTTGCAGAACGCAAGCACCAGATAGAAGTAGAGGCACTCAAAGCTAAGGGACAGCAGGAATTTTTAGCTCGTGTAGAGCAGGCGCTCAAAGGTGAAGCAGTAGAGTGGCAGCGCCACGATCGCCAACGCTTAGAAGGGATAGAAAAATACGCAGCGCTGCTTGCTGACACCGTGCGGATGGGAGTAAATTATGACACTCTGGCTCGTGCTTATCCTCCCTCAGCCCCAGTATTAGAAACTATGACCTTGCTGGGACGCCCCACAACACCCCAAGGAGCCTTTCAACTCTTAGTAGATTTGGCATGGTGGAGTCCTCATGAAAACTTGTTCCTGCGTCGTTCTTCAATTCCCGTTCAGTTTCCTCAAAAGGTATTAGAAGTGGCGCAACAACGTTTGGATTTCCCACCCATTGACTCAGATACCAACCGCTTGGATCTGACTCACCTGAAGGTCTACACCATTGATGATGAAACCACCACAGAAATCGACGACGGTTTGAGTTGGGAAGTACTCCCCGATGGACGGGAACGGCTGTGGGTACATATCGCCGATCCTACTAGATGGTTAGTGCCAGAAGATGAATTAGATTTAGAAGCGAGAAAACGAGGGAGTACAGTATATTTACCTACAGGTATGATTCCTATGTTTCCAGAAATCTTGGCAACTGGGCCAATGAGTCTGGTACAGGGGCGGATTTGTTGTGCCTTGAGTTTTGGAGTTGTTTTAGGGACAACTGGAGCAGTAGAAGATTACAGCATTCATACCAGCTTAATTAAGCCGACTTATCGCCTCACCTACGAAGATGTAGATGAAATGCTGCAATTAGGGGTACAAGCAGAACCAGAAATTGAAGCGATCGCCACTTGGGCAAATCGGCGCAAAACTTGGCGCTATGCCCAAGGAGCAATTAGCATCACCATGCCTGAGGCAGCAATCAAAGTCAAAGGCGAGGAAATTAATATTGACATTTTGGACGATTCACGCTCCCGGCAATTAGTAGCAGAAATGATGATACTTGCTGGTGAAGTTGCTGCCCGCTACGGCCAAAAACATAACATTCCCTTGCCATTTCGCGGTCAGCCCCAACCGGAATTACCTCCAGACGAAGAATTACTCCAGCTACCAGCTGGATTCGTTCGCGCCTGCGCCATGCGGCGTTGTATGCCCAAAAGTGAAATGAGCATTACGCCTTTGCGCCATGCGGGTTTGGGTTTGGATACCTACACCCAAGCAACTTCTCCCATCCGTCGTTACAGCGATTTGCTAACTCACTTTCAACTCAAAGCCCATTTGCGCGGTGAAGTTTTGCCATTTTCTGCCGAACAACTCAAAGAAGTGATGATGACAGTCACCACCATCACCCAAGAAGTGACGATGGTAGAACGGCAAACAAATAGATATTATGCTTTGGAGTATTTGCGCCGTCATCCAGAACAAATTTGGAATGTGACGGTGTTAATGTGGCTGCGGGAAGACAGCAACTTAGCCCTAATTTTGTTAGAAGATTTGGGTTTGCAGTTACCAATGTCTTTCAAACGTTCTGTGAATTTGGGCGAACAGATATTAGTGAAAGTTGCCCACGCCGACCCCCAAAAAGATTTAATTCAGTTTCAAGAAATAATTTATCAAGAAGCCCAATCAGCAGCAAATTAACTTTTTGGCAGCGGTTTACGTAGTTTCCCAGTAGAAGATTACTTGATATTTTATCGCCCCATTGATGGCGGAGTGAAGTTGCACGTATTCTCAGTGGTTACCAAGATTTAAAAACAATTTTTTCAAGCGAGGGTATTCCTTAAAATTGTATTTGATATTAGCGATCGCTTTCTCTAGTCAAAATGTTAAAAAATAATAATAAAATAATCATTTTTGATACCACTATGCGTGATGGAGAATTAACGCCTGGTGTCAAAATGAATTTGCAACAAAAAATCAGAATCTCCCAATTGCTCGAAGAAATGGGAGTAGATATTATTGAAGTTGGTTATCCAGGAAGTTCTCAAAAAGATTTTGATGAAGTTTTTCAGGTTTCTCAAATAATTAAAAATTCTACTATTTGTGGACTAGCGAGTTACAATCCAAACGAAATAATGGGTCTTGCTGAAGCAATTAAACCAGCAATCAGAGGTAGAATTCACACTTATACTCCAGTCAATCTGAAAAATCAATCTAAATTAAGTCAAGAAGAAGTATTAGTAACAATCAAAGATAGCATATCTCTAGCACGCAATTATTGTGATGATGTAGAATGGAGTGCTTTTGATGCTCCTAGAAGTGAGCCTGATTTTTTGTGTAAATCTATTGAAACTGCAATCAAAAGTGGTGCAACTACTGTTAGCATTCCTGATAGTTTAGGTTTGGCATTGCCAGAAGAGTTTTCACAACTTCTGCAAATGATTTTTAATCGAGTTCCCAATATTAATGAAGTTGTAGTTTCAGTACACTGTCATGATGATTTGGGCATGGCGGTAGATAATTCACTCATTGCTTTAAGTTGCGGCGCGAGGCAAATTGAATGTGCAATTAATGGTTTGGGTGCGAGGAAAGGTAACGCAGATTTGGTTAAAGTTGTAACAGAGGTTTTAAAACAAGACAAGTATCAAATTGAAATTAACACTTCGTTAATCAGTAAAGCAGCAGAGCTAATTTTTGAAATAACTCGGATTGGAAAGGCAAAATATAATTTTGAATAATAATTAGAAAAAAGTTTTTGTAGGGTGCGTTATCGCGAAGGCGTAACGCACCGCTTGACTGAATTATGAATTATTGATATTCGTCTTTGCTACGATCGCGGCTTTTCTGGCATAGCATGAGATGAAGGTTGGACAAGTTCATTGACTACCAACGTGTTGACATTAGTACTGTTATTCAAACTATTCGCTAGTTTTCTACGAAGTGACTCTAAAAACATAGTATCATTACCAAGCTCGGAAGCTTCATCTTCATCGATATCTTCGATTTCATTGAGTCGCTCTTGGTATTTATCAATCAGGCGATCGATGGCTTCAAGGATCAACTTTATGTCTTTAAATGACAAATTCATTTGAATTCCTTTTTTAATAACGGCTAATAAGTAATTTTTTTACTTTTAAGTAGTTGGACACAATTATTTATAAGACGCATTTCGACTCCGCTCAATGCTCAGTAGCCTGACTAAAAGAGGGTTGAGTTTCGACTACGCTCAACTTCCGCGCAGTCGAAACCCGGTAATTTCAAGTTAGGTTTAATTTAGTCCTTCTACTTACCTATTAACCGTTACTACATTTAACTAACTGCGGCTTCAGTTTTTTCCTCTGCTTTTTCCTGTACTGGCACATAGGGTTTTTCTGCACCCTGGGCCAGATATTCTGCTAACTGACTTTCAATTTGATCGCGGACAATTTGGCGATATTCAAGAAAATGTTCGTTATGGGCACAAGCGGCGAGGTAATGCTCAAAAACTCCAGGATTACGTTTGAGAATGCTAAATAAATGATGCCAGAATTTCCAACGGGTTTCGCGTTTGATTCCTTGTCGCCAAATCACAAGTAACAAGGCTCTGACAATTATCCATTCTGGCATTTTAGCTGGTGCTTTCCAACTTGGCGAACCCATCATTAAGAAGCAGCGGTAGGTACGATCCAAGTATTTCACTGGGTCGTATAAAGTACAAAATGCCTCAATATATTCTCTGGCAAGTTCTTCTAAAGGACGGGTGGGAACAAAGTTCATCAATGTTGTTTGGTTGATGTTGCCATCTTGATTTTCCCGCAGTCGTCCTTCTTTTTTCAGGCGATGCCACAGCGCAGTGTTCGGTAACGCTTGCAACATAGCAAAGGTAGTAGAGGGAATTGCTGCTTCTTCGGCAAAACGGACAATGCGATCGCCTGCACCGGCTTTTTCGCCATCAAAGCCAATAATAAACCCAGCCATCGGGCGCAATCCAGCTTTGATGATGGTTTGCACGGCATCAGTTAAAGAATTGCGGGTATTTTGGAATTTTTTGGTTAGTTGCAAACTGTCTTCATCTGGTGTTTCAATGCCCAAAAATACCGCCGCAAAACCGGATTCAACCATCAACTCTAACAGTTCTGGATCTTGTGCCAAGTCAACTGAAGCTTCAGTATCAAATCGGAAGGGATATTGATGTTCGGCCATCCAGACTTTTAACTCTTTAAGCAACAATTTCACATTGCGTTTGTTGCCAATGAAGTTATCATCCACCATGAACACACCCCGCCGCCAACCTAGTTCATAGAGGTAATCTAATTCTGCTAAAAGTTGGGCTGGGGTTTTGGTACGCGGTTTGCGACCGTAAAGAACAATGATGTCACAAAATTCGCACTGGAAGGGACACCCCCGCGAAAATTGCACGGACATCATGTCATAGGCATCCAGTTCTAATAAATCAAACCGGGGTATTGGTGTGCTTGTGACATCTGGTTTTTCCGTGGCGCGGAAAGTCCCAGAAGTTTCTCCGCGTTGAATTGCCTCAATAAACATCGGCAAAGTGATTTCCCCTTCATCCAAAATCAGGAAATCTGCGCCCACATTTTGCACTTCGTGAGGTACGGAAGTCGGGTAAGGGCCGCCGACTGCAACCAACTTGCCACGCCGCTTGGCTTCTTGGATTTGGTCGAGTAAATCTTGTTTTTGGACAATCATCGCCGAGAAGATTACTAGATCTGCCCACGCCCATTCCTCTTCTGTTACTTGACGAATGTTGCGATCTACTAGCTTAAATTCCCATTCTTGGGGCAGAATTGCTGCTACTGTTACTAAACCTAGAGGTGGTAATAAAACCTTGCGATCGACTAATTCCAAAATTTTTTCATACGACCAAAAGGTTTTGGGAAATATTGGATACACCAGCAATACTCGCATTTAGTATCAATCCTCACACTTTGATTATTATCCCAACTCTAACGAAAATAAAGACTTATTGACTTGTTATGAAAGTTGTTTTAGTTTACCACTGATATTAAATGGCAAATGGGTACAGACGCGATTAATCCCGTCTGTTGGAAGTGGGGAATTCTTTACTTAAAACTAGGAACTTTTTTGCATTTTTTCCTACACCTTTTCTTTTGCTGGCGGGACGATGCTAAATTTATTTAAACCTGCGTCGATTTCCTTAAGTGTTTTAAAATCCTCTTCTGGTAAGGGATAGCTGTTACTGTTAAACAAACCTGCACCAAAAGCAGGCTGCTTTTCTAAAAAAGAGAAAGCTTGACGAAATTGATACGGCTGGGCTTTAATCGGCGCATCAAAGTGGCAGGGAATAATCCACTCGAAGTTCCAACTTGCAACTTTATCAGCCCACTCGATGGTTTCTTTGGGTGCGCGGTTGAGAATTAGTGTCTGTAAAATTGGTGCTACAAACAACCGACCGTTACCTCGTAAGGCTTCAAACGATCGCTGCCAGTCCTGCCATTTAAAGGGATACAATCCAAAATAAGCTTTTTTGGAGCGTTGTGGTGCTTTGAGGGCATCTTGGAACACCTTACCCCAAGGACGTATTTCTAAACCGCTTGGTTGAAAGTATAAAGCAAATAAACAGATGCGCTGCCATCCTTTACGGCGATTTGCTTGGATGTCTGCAACAATATCACCAGCATTATCCTTGGCGTGGAATAGCAACGGATATGAATCTAATTGCACAATGGCAGGCGGATCTTCTGGAATCGAAAGTACCGAATCTGTTACCAAAAGAGTATGCGATCGCTTATGAAAAAAAGCAACTTCCGCAAACCTACCAGTCCCAAGGTAGATGGGGCCGAGCATGGCATAATCAAACTCATCAGCAAAGGGTGTTTTGCTGCTATCTTCTGGAAGTGTGGAAGTGCGTTTTGCAGGTAAGCCAAGCCAGCTAAGGGGGAGATTTAGCGGGAAACTCCATTGATTCGGGGCGACAAAAACCTGTGCAGTCGGGAAGTATCTGGCGAAGGGGCCGACGAAAACCTTGTGTTCTAGACCGGAGACAGTTGGCAGGATGATGTATTTCACATTACCATGTTCGGCTACCAACTCATTGACAAGCCGGATGCACTCTGGGGTAGGCGCAACAGGGGCATAAACCAAAAGACCGCCTGTTTGTAGCTTAACCACAGTCATACGAATTGGCACGACAACGTAAAAGATGCCTTGAAGTTGGTCAAAATTCCAGATTGTATCCTTGAGGACTTCTTTGCGGATTGTCCGCCGCCTACCGTATGGGTAAAGTGGCACAACAGGCCATAATCGCCAGGAAAAGTCCCTTGGATGAATCTGTTCTGCATTGGCTATGCGTTCATCATCAACCACTGTGCGATTCCCTCCAAATTCCCTGCTCAAATTTTAATAGGATATTATATTTTGGGGTTGTTGAGTGAAAATATAAATTAGTGTCACGCCCAGACGCAGAGGCGCAAAGAGTAAGAGTTCAAGAAATGCGATTTTTCCATTTCGGATTTGAGATTTTGGATTAGTGGAAAAATTAAGAATATTAGTGAGAGCTAGAAATATTTTGAATTATTTTTAATTCTCATTCCTAACTCTTAACTTATAACTCCTAACTTTTAAATTTTACGCTGGATTCCAAGTGCCGTGGAAACTGTGAGGAATTACGCTGGGTAATCCTAGTTTACAAACTGGTTCTGCATCTAGGCCGCTATGAAATATCCAAACTTCACTTTTATCGGAATTGCCATCATAAACTACTACTAATATCCAACCTTGTTCGGGGTTTTGGCTATCTTGGGCATAGATGGGTTCTGAGGTATAAATATTTTCTCCTAAGTCTACTTCGGTGAGGGTTTCAGTTTTGTAATCAAAACGAGCGATCGCACTAAACCATTCTTTACCTGGATTCATTCTTTCTGGAAGCAATGCCACATAAGTATAACGCCAAGGTTGTGCAACTTGCCCTCGTGGCACTACAGGAAACTCACAAATGCGGTTGATAACTTCGTGGGTTGCTGTGACTTTGGCAGTTTGAGGATTGAGATGCACTTGCCATAATGTTCCATGAGAAGCGGTGTGCGTTTCACCAGTTGCAAATTCTCTGAGATATTCATTACTTTGTTGAAAATTTGAATATCGCACCACATCCAAAATCACCGAACCGTCTTGATTTTCACAAGCATTTCCAAAATGCCATTGAAACCAAGGTTCGGTTTCGCCGCGACTCACTAAAGATAAGTTTTCTCTGTCAAAAATTAATACCTGAGTTCCTAACTGCGGTTCCCATGATAAAGAGTCACTAAAGGTAGTTAAACCTAGTAAAAATGGCAGCATTTTCATCCGCATTGGGGGCATGAAAAATACCAAATATCTTTGAGTTAAAACAAAATCATGTATTATTGAATAGCGGTCTAGTTTGAAAGCATTTTTTTGTATAATTTTGCCAGAGGCATCGCTTTTATAGAGATTCAGTTGTACAGAACTTCCTAAACTGATGCCAAAATTATAAATTTCGCCTGTGCGTGGATCGCGTTTGTAATGAGCAGAATAAGGTAATCCATTATCCAAACCGGCTAAATCATCTAATCCCTTTGTTTCTAAAGTTTCTAAATCAAGGGCATAAGGCTGAGTTGCTTCCCACAAAGCCAACAGTTTATCCGGTAAAGCCAACACTGAAGTATTAGCTGCATTCTTGATTTGCTGATTCCACCGTTTCCAAATCGGCCCCGGTGTATGCATTCCATAAACACCATAAAGGAATTTATCTGCTTTACTTTCAGCTTGATATTCTGCTGTTTGCACATAGCGATAAACTCCCGTCACCCCTGCATCGGTGAAATGCACGCCAAGAATCGCGCCATCACCATCAAACCAGTGTCCTACAGGGACGCCACCGCGTTCTAGCCGCGCCGGGCCATTGCGATAAAGACTACCACGCAAACCATCTGGGACTTTCCCAGAGAGAATTGGCAATTGGGTAGGGGGGAATTCTGTTGCTGGTTTGGCGATCGCACCTGCCCAAGCTTTTTTTGTTGACTTTTTACTAATTGTGTGCATTCTAAATTTAACATCTAACAAATTATTAATCTACACAGCTGCATTTTACATTTTCATCATGACTGAGTTGTATATTGGCGCGTTAACCTAAAGCCGTAACTCTTTCTACTGGCTGACTTCTGACTTGTAAATTTTGACTCCTGCTATATATGAGCTAGCTCATAGTAACTGCTAAAAATAAACAATAAATTGAAGTTAATCAATATTTTAAGTGGTTGAAAAAACTATGATTAGCCAAAAAACAATAGATATCGTTAAATCTACAGCACCTGTCTTGAAAAAAAACGGTCAACAAATCACAACTCGGATGTATGAAATTATGTTTCAAAACCATCCAGAAATCAAAGAACAATTTGATATGTCTGCTCAAGCAGATGGCTCTCAACCTGCGAGATTAGCTACAGCAGTTTATAGTTATGCTAACCAAATTGATAATTTACCTGCTTTAAAATTGATGGTAGAAAAGATTGCCCATCGTCACGTGCAGACCCATGTTACACCAGAACAATATCCTATTGTTGGAGAAAGTTTATTGCAAGCGATGAAAGATGTTTTGCAAGAAGCAGCTACAGAAGAAGTGATGGCCGCTTGGACTGAAGCTTATCAGGCATTATCTGAGGTTTTCATTAACAGAGAACAGGATATATATGTAGAAGATAAAAAACAACAGCTTATCTACTCCTAACTACAAGACTTTGTGTCATAACAACAATAAGTTTTGTCGTTATGACAGTAAAGGTGCAAGTTTTTGTATCCTTAGCCTGTTGTAATGAACTCATAGAGTTTTGATCTAACTATCTTGTCATTTTCCTATTGTTGCTTAATAATTTGGAGCCAACAACATCCGCGCTTCAATTGCTTCCCAAGTTTGGGGCGACACTCGCACCGCTGCTTGTTTGCACTGGATAATCAGGTAATTTGCGTAGAAATAATTTTTTAGTGCTTTTATTTCTTCCTCAGATAAATCGATCATTTCTACGGTGAGATTGAAAGCATTGAGTAACGTTTGTTGCAGATGTTTAGCAAATGCCAGACTCACTGCCCTTGGCTGTTTATCATCAGCATCCTGAGCTTTCAGTGCTTTTAATTGCTTAATCAATTCGATAAAATTAACGTTATTGAAAATTTTTAATTCTTCAAGTTTACGAGTATAGGCGATGGCGTAAGCTTTAGCATTAGCGTAGGCTTTGGCGTTGGGCTTGGTGTAGACGTTGGCGTTGGCGATAGCGTTGGCAATGGCATAGGCATTGGCGTAGGCATAAGCGTAGGCGTTGGCATAGGCATTGGCGATGGCGATGGCGTTGGCGTTGGCGTTAGCGATGGCGTTGGCTTTGGCGTAAGCATTGGCGTTGGCGATGGCAAATGCACGTTTCCCCACAGGTTTAAAATCTCCTGGCGATCCAACTGTTACCTGTTCTGCCCAATTTAATAAAGCCTGTAACTTCGGGGTATTAATATATTTTTGCGCTTCTTTTTCCATCAGCAGCAGCAAATCATCTGCACCACCCCGCATTAACCCAGCTACTAACAAAAACACCTCTTTCCAGCGTTCATTTATTAAGTGTTCACTAATTAATTTCTCAACTTGGCGATGGTCATCAATATATTGTGCTGTTAAATATTCCTGTAGGGTTAGATGAGAGAAGGAAAAGACATCCTCGGCTCGTTTGACCAAAATACCTTGTTGAACAGCGATCGCATTCAACACTGATTCCCCATCTAAATGCTGAGGTGCATTCAGATTACTCGCTAAAAATGTTTTAATTTGCTGAACAATATCGCGCTGTGAAAAGAATAGTTTATCAGACTCAAAAGCTGTATAAGCAACCTCTGATAGTAATATCTCTTCTAATTCTGTATGCAGTCCTTGATAAATTTCATGTCTGAGAATTCGCTTTTCTGATGCCCATTCTTCTAACAATATCCGCAGTGCTTTACGGTAAAGAACACTGCGATTATCTGGAAAACTTTGGGAACGGTCATAAACTAAACACAGAAATGTCAACAACAAAGGCGTATGTGCCAACTCTTTAGCAGCTTTATTTTCTGGTTTTTGCAGTAACTCCCAGCATTTTTCGCTTGTCTTCACCTGCTTGTCCCCATCTGAATTAAACCAGTTACAAATAAATTTTTGAATTTGAGCATCGTCGAAATCTGCCATTGAGACATCGCTAAAGCGACGAAAACTGCTCCGATAAGCTGCCGTGCGACAGGACACAATAAAACGATTTCGATCGTACTTGTCAACAAAGTTTTGAATTTCGGTACTTGCCTCAGCCAATTTTTTTGTTGGTACTTCATCTAAACCATCGAGCAAAATTAATAATTTCCCTTCTTTTAAAGCTTTTGCTGTAAATTTATCTGGTGATGGAAAGCCGCAAATACGAAACTCTTCAACAATAAATGTTTCAATATTTATATTACTAGATGCAACCCTTTTTAATTCAATAAAAACTGGAATACAATCGTGTATAAACTCTCCTTTTTGACCTTTGATTGCTTCTAGCCCTATCTTCCGTAAAAATGTAGACTTTCCTGCACCAGGCCCACCAAGCACCATCAGATATTGTTTATTATTAGCAACTTTAATTCCTACTTGTTTTCCCCCATTTTGAGATTGAAACCTTCGGCTATTAGCTTGGCGATAGACTTCTTCTAAATTTTCAATAGAGTCAAAACTCTGAATATTATCATCATCTAAAAACTGCACTGCTGTATAGAGCGATTCCAGCTTGACAGGTTCACGCATTACTAACACTTTGAGAATACCATGCCGTTCTTCATAGTTCTTTTCATATTCCTTTGATGCAGCAAAAATTAAGTTCTTGGTTTTTTCATCTAGGGTTTTACCCAATACTCCTAAAGCTTGACCACCGTTTTGGAAAATCATAGCGGCGATACCGCTAACGGCTGATATCGCCCAAGGTTCCATTCCTGTCATAAGATTATCAGTGAATATATTTAATAATTAAATGCAGAGTTATGTTATCTAACTCTAAGCTCTATTATGACAACTAAACCAACTTTCAATTCTTGGATTAACTGTCCCCAACCAAATCCGCAAGCAAATCTGCGTTTATTTTGCTTTCCTTATGCTGGTGGTAGCTCTATGATTTTTCGCACGTGGTCTAATAGCTTACCTCGCAATGTCGAAGTCTGTGGTGTGGAATATCCCGGACGAGGAAGACAAATGCAGTCAGCACCGATCGCAAAATTGGAACCTCTTGTAAAGGCGATCGCTTCATCTCTTCTACCATATTTAGACAAACCATTCGCCTTTTTCGGGCACAGTATGGGCGGATTAGTTAGCTTCGAGTTAACCCGTCTACTGCGCTTAGAATATAATCTTCAACCGTTTCAACTTTTCATCTCTGCTCGCCGCGCCCCACAAATCCCCCCCACAAAACCACCCATCCACGTCTTACCAGACGCAGAGCTACTCGAAGAACTACGCACTCTCAACGGTACACCCAAAGCAGTACTCGAAAATCCAGAACTGATGCAAATTTTTCTCCCAATTTTGCGGGCTGATTTTGCAGTTCTGGAAACTTACACTTATACTCCACAACAGCCACTAGACTGCCCCATTAGTATATTTGGTGGTTGGCAAGACAAAGAAGTTAGTCATGAAGCTCTGCAAGCATGGCGAGAACAAGCAATGTCTATCTCTTTACAAATGTTTGACGGCGACCACTTTTTTATACACTCTCATCAAAATTCATTACTTAAACTCATATCTCAAGAGTTGGGAGTTAGGAGTTAGGAATTATTATTCTCCCCCTGCTCCCCCTGCTCCCCTTTCCTATCTTCTTTGAGTAGCGATCGCTAATTTTGCCCCCGGAACTTCACGCACCCGATCCATCACAGCCACCACTTTCCCGTGACCAACTTTTTCATCAGCATTAATAATCACTAACATTTCTGAGTTAGAACCAATTAAACTCCGTACTTGCTGTGTCAAATCATCAACAGCAATTGGTTTGCGGTTTAGACTTACTACTCCTTGTTCGTCTACCGTGATAGTAATTTTGGAGGGAACTTGCTGTTGTTTTGCCGTGGCTGCCTTTGGTAAATTGACAGGCAAGCCTTCAGATCGCGTTAAAAACAGAGTTGACATGATAAAAAATGTCAAAATTGCAAAAATCACGTCAATCATCGGCACAATATTAATCTGTGCTGGAATATCTGGTTCATCTTGTAGCCGCATAGGTCTTCTCTCCTCCTCTTTCATAACGACGGCGGTAAAGTAATTCTAGCTGCCCGCCATATTCCTGAATTAAAGCGATTTGCCGCTGATACAATCCCCGGAACGTATTGGCAAACAACAGTATGAAGATAGCAACAATCAATCCTGATGCTGTAGATACCAACGCTTCACTAATCCCAGAGGTAACGCCTGCGGTTTTGCTACCTCCCACATCGCCAAGATTTAAAGAGGCAAAAGAAGCGATCAATCCTAATACTGTACCCAGAAGGCCCAACAGTGGCGCTAAACTAATGATTGTCTCGAAAATGTTTTGGAAGCGTTTGAGTACTGGGATTTCCGCCTGCGCTTCGCTTTCTAATGCCAAACGAAATTCTTCTGGATTTGGCTCCTCTAATTCTAAAGCTGCAAGAAAAATCCGGGCAAGTGGCAAATCTGCATTTTGCTGGAGTTTATCCATTGCACCGACAACATTATCGATGCGATAGAGATTCAAAACATCCCGCACCACGCGGTTTTGACGCTTGTTAATTCTTGCCCAAAACCTGATACGTTCAATAATCAGCGCCACACCCAACACCGAAAACGCCAGCAGCGGCCACATGACCACACCGCCTGCTATAAAAAGATTCTGAATTCCCATGTTCTCTAAACGTCATTAACAATACACAGTAAGACTAGCAGAATCTAGAGAAAAGCTGAAACTTTTTCTCAATAAAATTTAAAATATAATGATAACTTTTTCAAATCATATTTTTATAATTTTGATATAAGTACTGTGGAGAATTAATTACACATAACTAAAGGACAAGCGTGAGGTAAAATTATTACGCTATAAGCTTATTCTTCAGATTTACCTTCCAGCACGTATAATAAATTTTGCTTAATTGCCACTCTCATAACTTACTCAAAGCCAGATTTTTGCAGGCAAAGCTACCTAAGTTCTGTAGATGATTTGCTGACTTTGTATAAGTTAATTTAATTAAAATAAAAATTTATTTTATTTAGAAACTGTGATATTGAAAGTTTTTGAAGATGTTGCCACTAATGTCGGGGTTACGTAACAGTACCCAAAATAACTTTAGTTCTTTACTTGATATTTGTAACCTTGCATTCTAAGATGACTAAATTAGTGAGAATAGGTAGCAATAGCTATGACCTTTTCCGGCATTAATGTCGAGCAACGCTCCAAAGAAGTTCAGGCTCTCAAGTCTTTTCTAGCTTACAGTCTAATAGGCTCACTGGGGCTGCATATCGGTGTATTATCCTCAGGTATAGGTAATTATTTAACAAGAATGCCTGAAGGTAATGATGAATCAATAGAAGTGGCGATCGTTGATTCACCAGCTGTGGAACCAGAAAAACCACTCGAACAAATTACAGAAGAACCCAAAAAAGAAACAGAAATTGTACAAAAACAGCCTATAGAAACTCCACCAGTAGAAAAAATTCAGCAGCAATTTGAACAAATTACAGCAGTCGCTCAGAAACCACAGCCGACAATTACACAGCCAATTGCACCACAAGTTCCTGTGAAATCTGCACCCATCGCACGAACAGCTCCATCTCAAGATTCCAAAGCAAGTTCATCTGGTGGCGGTGGAGGTGGTGGCGGCGGTGGCGGCTCTGGTGTTGGTTTAGGTACCGGTAGCGGTATCGCTGTTGGTACAAGCAGCGGAACTGGCCCTGGTGGAGGAACTGGTACTGGTACTGGCGGTGGTATTGGCAGTGGTACTGGTACTGGTACTGGTAGCGGCATTGGCAGTGGCATTGGAAGTGGAATCGGTAGCGGTACTGGTAGTGGAATCGGTAGCGGTACTGGCAGTGGCATTGGTAGCGGTACTGGCAGTGGCATTGGTAGCGGTACTGGCAGTGGAATTGGCAATCAACCAGCAAACCGTCCGGTAGCAGCAGCGCCAACAACTCCAACACCTCCAAAAATTAACACTTCAGGTAATAGTAATGGTCGTGCAGCTTGCCGTAAATGTGAGTTTAAATATCCAGAGTCATTTAAACGGCGAGGAATCGAAGGCCGTACAGGTTTGGCTTTTGATACTGACGATCAAGGTAATGTTGTTAATGTGCGGATAGCGAGTTCCAGTGGCAACCGGGAATTGGATGAAGAACACTTGAGACAAGCGCGTGAGTGGAAATTCAACCCGGCACAAGGTGGCAGACGAGGGGTACGAGTCAACTCTGGGGCTTTTAAAGAAAATTCACAACGATACCGTCAATACCAACAAGAAAGAAAAAGAGAAACAGAACAGAAAACCCAGCAAGCCACAGCATCCAATTCCAATACCACAGAGGGAACTTCAAGACGTAGGCGGCGAGAATTTACACCGTCAACTAATGAAGCTACAGCCACAAGAGCAGCAGAATCTGGAATTAATCGGCGTCTGCGTCGTCAGACAGGGGAAACAACAAGCGCAGGCTCATCATCCCAAAGAAGGACAACTAGTTCTCAAGGAAGTGCCAGAGAAACTCTACGGCGCATCCGTAGCGAACGAACAACTACTAATTCATCACAGAAGCCACAAGCTAGCACAAATCGACGGCGGCGCAGAGAAAACACAAGCCAAAATAAGTTGCGGGACTCTTTGCGCCGTTTACGTCAACCTCAATCGCAACCTGCTGCACCTAGTCAGCAGTAGGGCTACAAAACTGATTGGGATATGTTGATTAGACTTCTTGCTTTTATTGGGGAAAAGGGTAAGGGGTATGGTTCGACAAGCTCACCAACCAGGGGAAAGCGGCTCATAAAAACCCTTTTCCCTTTCCCCCTCTTGCAAAAGTTACTTTTGCAAGAGACTCCATGAGTTGCACGCACAAGGAACAATGAAAATATCTTGGTTTTCCCAGTCCCCAGTCCCTATTTTCAAGGCAGGTCTATTGTTGATGGTTGACTGTTAAGCCTCAACAGTCAACCCTCAACAGTCATTTTCAGATTTTTTATAAATCCCTAAAAGGTACGGTTATTGCGATCGCTCATGACCATAAAACCGAACCTGCTCAATTTGAATCTCGATCTAGTGTGATGAATAGGAAGCTTGAGATTGAGCTTAGTGGAAATTGAGGATTGCTTGCCAAAGGTATTATATCAGTTGTTCGTAGGCTAGAAAGCTTAAGATTGAGCCTCCTAAGACTAGATATCTCGTTTTAGAGGTGATAGTTATGGCACTCATTCGTTGGGAACCATTCCGGGATATCGAACGCTTACAAACATTCCGGGATAGCGAACGTTGGGAACCATTCCGAGAAATCGACACCTTACAGCGGCAAATGAATCGCTTGTTTGATAGATTAATACCCGCTGATGGTGGTGAAAGGACTGGATTTACCTTCATTCCTGCCGCAGAAATAGAAGAAACTGATGATGCAATCAAATTGAGACTAGAAGTACCTGGTTTGGAAGCCAAAGATATAAATCTAGAAGCCACTCCCGAATCAATTTCGATTAGCGGTGAGCGTAAGACTGAAACCAGGACTGAAGAAAACGGTGTCACTCGCTCTGAATTTCGTTATGGCAAATTTCATCGAGTAATTCCGTTACCTTCCCAAGTTCAAAACGACAAAGTACAAGCTGAATACAAAAATGGTGTTCTCCACTTAACTTTGCCGAAAGCCGAATCTGAAAAAGGCAGAGCCGTCAAAGTTAATATTGGTTGATTTTAGGGACTGGGGAAGCTTGCCACGCTAGTAGGGTGGGTTATGGCTACGCCATAACCCACCTAAATCGTTAACTGTGCGTTACGCCAAAGGCTAACGCACCCTACTGGACTACTTATATTTCAAAAATCAAATATGAGTCCTATATTAACCAAGATAGTAGCGATCGCATTAAATCTTTATCTAGTAAGTTACAGCAAGCCTTAGTGCAAATGGGTAGCGCTGTCTACGCCCAAGCAGCCAGCAGTACGAGTGGCGAACAACCTCAAGGCACTGATGATGTATTTTGCCCTAGAACAAGTAATGTTTACAAAACTCAACATTTGGGTATAGCCAAAGAATTTAACTATTAAATATTCAGGAGTTTTAGGTTTTTGGTAATGCTTAGATCGACGATAATCACCGCCTTCTAAAAATCAGGAGGCGGTTGTTCGTTATACAAGGATGGCTTTGACGATCGATATCCCTCTACCAGAAGGAAGAAGGGTTATAAATAGGATGAACAATTAAATACACTGGCAATAACTCGATTTGTCAATCTATGTAAATTTCCCCGATCGAGAGCAGGAAAATCTCCTCTGTCTATATCTTTATAAATAAAGTTCAGGGGTTGAAGCGCGGATACTTTGGTAAGATTTCTACAGTTTGTTCGAGCAGCTCCTTTGAGGTCTTTAAGACACTGTTGTGCAAAACTAGTCTTATTGAACCAAACAAGTCCGTGCTTGCCTTTTGTTGGCAGGATTATCTGATGATGTAGTGCTTGATTTACAACACTGGCATGATTCAGACGGATTATACTTTAGTTGAAGGCTACACACTCTGCATTGCAAGTGCATCAGGTCAGGCAAAATCAGCTAGTTATAGACAGTAGGAATTGTTTTTCAAATCAAGCACTATATAAATGGTGATAGTGTTTGCTCATCACCAAGTATATGCTTAGGGGATAGTCTAGACTAACTCTGAATTCGTTGCTAAACAATATTCACACCTTGTCCTCGGCATCAAATTCACTGATTTGAATAAAACTTCTACATAAACACACACTGATGCAGTTTGATTTGCTTGAATAGCTATATTGATAGGACATTGATACGAAGGAAATTCAAGATTCCTAATTATGGCAAGTAAATTCATCGATGTTAAGGAATATACAGTTAGAGCGCACAAAAGACAGATTCACACTCGTGTTTTCCAATTTGTCTGTAAAGAGTGTAACGATATGACAAAACGTGAGACTTATGGCCCCCGACCTTTATATTGTGAGAGATGTCGCCCTCCCCAAGCACCGAAGAAATCCCAGCCAGCATCTCGCAAAGCTAAACCCAGGCCAATGTCTTACACAAGTGACACCGATTTAAATTGATTGAACGATTATGAATTCAAAAGGACAATTAGAACCACCTCCAGGCAATTTTGTCTCGCCACTGTTGGAATTACGAGAGTATTATGCTCGCCTCACAGAAGAGTATGAACGCCTATTCGTGGAGGCGCGATCGCAACTCGATCATGTAGAAGCGTTGTTATCTACGTGGTCTTTTTCTGATGGCAACAAGCAGATATCAAGACTCAAAGCAGCTGATGAAACATCCAATTCTTCCCCAGAAGGCTCTGTGCGGTTTTTGTCAGCCCACGATGATATCTCCCAAATCAAATTGGTCGAGTCTATAGAGTCAGAACTTACAGATTCAGACAACATTGAAATAGATAATTCCACTGTTGATACAAAAACAAATCAACTTCCAACCACATCCCCGGATATACAGGCATCTCTAGAGAACAACGATAACTCAAGCAAGGTGCCAGAAATCCCCATGCTACCGCAGTATCAATCTCTGTCTCGAATGGAAGCCATAAAACAGCTATTGCAAGAGCAGGCAGGTACTGTGTGTCATATTGATTTCATCGTGCGATCGCTTTATGGGGAATTAGATTCTAATCTGTTTAAAGTAGTTAAAGGTAGAGTTCAATCTTCCCTCACCCAAGGCAGAGAAAGGAATTACTGGGTAATTATTCCCGAAGAACCCGGTTGTTATACTTTGGATTTAAGTTTAGTCGCTCCAAAAAATGGCAATGGTGCTTCTAGGAATGTCAAAAACAAAAAGAAGAAACCTTTCATACCTCCCAATCCCAAAACAGTACCAATGCTCAAAGTCTATGAAGGTCAATTCTTAATTGATGCCCTGACTTCTCTGTTTGAACAAAATCCAGGTAAAGTTTTCACAGTCGCTGAAGTAATTGCCGGAATTTACGGAGAACTAACTTCTCAAGAACTTCGAGAGATCAAAAATAAGGTGCTCAATGAATTATCTAGAGGCTATCGGACAGGCAGATTCTCTAAAGTTCCCGACCAAATCGGCTTGTATACTTGGGACTCCAATATGATATCTAAAGGTAGTTATCAGAATTAGGGATTGGGCATTGGCCAAACAGGGCATCGGGCATTGGGTATGGGAGGAAAAGGAGGTGTGGGAGGAAAAGCCGGAAGTATAAATTCTCTTTCCCCCCACACTCCCCACACTCCCCACACTCCCCACACTCCCCACACTCCCCATCTCTCCACTCACCCTAAAAACAACTTGTATGCTGGATTCTTGTTTTCATCCCAATACCGATAACCAAGGGTATCCAAAAATGCTTGCCAATTTTTCATTTCGTGGGGAGGAACCTGGATACCGATAACGATTCGGCCGTAGTCTGCGCCGTTGTTGCGGTAGTGAAAAAGACTGATATTCCAGTCGGGACTCATGGAACCAACAAACTTCATCAATGCACCAGGACGTTCGGGAAACTCAAAACGGTAGAGTAATTCATTATGAGCGAGGGGAGAGTGTCCGCCCACCATGTGCCGCAGATGTAATTTAGTGAGTTCGTCGTCTGTTAAATCCAGGGTTTCAAATCCGTGAGCTTCAAAGGTTTCTACCATCTTTGAAGCATCAGCACGGTTTTGAATTTGCACGCCGACAAAAATATGGGCTGTTTTGGCATCGGCAATGCGATAATTAAACTCGGTAAGATTGCGTTTGCCAATCAGTTCGCAAAATTGACGCAGACTGCCCCGCTCCTCAGGAATTGTAACTGCAAAGATAGCTTCGCGGCGTTCGCCAAACTCTGCCCGTTCTGCCACAAACCGCAAGCGATCGAAGTTCATGTTTGCACCGCAAGCTACAGCAATTAAGGTTTGCCCTTCGATTTTTTCTCGTTCTGCATAGGCTTTGGCAGCTGCGATCGCCAATGCACCTGCTGGCTCTAAAATCGATCGCGTATCCTCAAACACGTCTTTAATCGCCGCACAAGTATCATCCGTATCCACTAATATAATCTCATCTACGTACTGCTGACACAAACGGAAGGTTTCTTCGCCTACTTCCCGCACCGCTACCCCATCAGCAAATAACCCCACTTGGGACAAGCGCACCCGATGTCCGGCTTTTAAAGATTGAGACATGGCATCAGCATCCACGGGTTCAACGCCAATGACTTTAATTTCTGGACGCAAGCGTTTGACATAAGCTCCAATCCCAGAAATTAATCCGCCTCCACCAATAGCTACAAAAATCGCATGGATGGGCTGCTGACATTGCCGTAAAATTTCCATCCCGATTGTTCCCTGTCCAGCAATGACATGGGGATCGTCAAAGGGATGAATAAAAGTTAACCCTTTTTCGGCTTCTAATTGACGAGCATAAGCATAAGCATCGTCGTAGGTATTTCCATGTAATACAACTACTCCGCCTCTACTTCTAACTGCATCTACCTTAACTTGGGGTGTAGTTATTGGCATGACGATAATTGCTCTCGTTCCCAGACGGTTAGCTGCCAAGGCCACCCCCTGAGCATGGTTCCCCGCCGACGCAGCGATTACACCCTGTGCCAATATATCTGGCGGCAGTTGCACCATCTTGTTATAAGCACCCCGCAATTTAAATGAAAATACTGACTGCATATCCTCACGTTTCAGCAGAAGTTGATTATTCAACCGCGCAGACAGATTTGGTGCATACTCTAGTGGTGTTTCCTGAGCGACATCATACACACGGGCAGTCAGGATTTGGATGAGGTAGTCACAATACATGGGCATCAACGGATTAGCAAATACCAGATGGAGATTAATTTTACGCTACAGAGGTACCTGTCAGGGGAGTGAGGAGTCAAGAGTGAGGAGTCAGGAGTTTTGTGTTTTCAACTCATAACTAATAACTCCTAACTCCTCAGTCAACAGTTATCAGTTAACACTCAACACTCAAGAACATTCACACTTGAATTTATGTTAAAGTATCAAAGGAAGATTGAATTCGGCTGCGTAGTTTGTTTATATACATATTTGTATTAAAGATATTACAGACATCTCCGGATATAAATCTCTACACTCCTATGCCTCTGGAGACATTTTATGTCAATTTATGTCGGTAATCTATCTTATGAGGTCAAAGAAGATGACCTCAGGCAAGTCTTTTCAGAATATGGAACCGTAAAAGAAGTTCAATTGCCTATCGACCGAGAAACAGGCCGGGTAAGAGGTTTTGGTTTCGTACAAATGGAATCAGACGCCGAAGAAGCAGCAGCAATTGAAGCCCTCGATAGTGCTGAGTGGATGGGTCGGAGCTTAAAAGTGAATAAAGCTAGACCGAAGACAGATGGAGGTTCTTCTGGTGGTAGACGAGGAAACAGTAGTGGTGGTGGATACTCTCGACGCTATTAAGGTCTAGAACCAAGGATTTAACTCTCAGGTTTTGAGGGCAGACAAGGGGTCTGCTTTTTTTTGCTTTCTCGTTGACCAAGCACACCGATCGAGCAAACTTAGTAGGAATATACTATGACCCAAATAATCGTAGGTGAAAATGAAGGGATAGAATCAGCGTTACGTAGATTTAAGCGAGAAGTGTCTAAGGCAGGAATTTTTCCAGATATCAGAAAGCACCGCCACTTTGAAACACCCCTGGAAAAGCGCAAACGTAAAGCGATCGCTAAGCATAAACAGCGTAGAAGTTTCCACAATTGATTATAAATCAGTGCGATCGCTTTCTTAATAAGTTGGGATGTATTTTACCCCAGTTCCAACGAATTGTCTGATAATTATTAAGGCAATTTATAGAGAGCAAAAATGCAGACTCTCCAAAAATCTCTCCCAAACATGGGCTGCGGGACTTGGGCTTGGGGCAACCAATTGCTTTGGGGATATGACGAAAGCATGGATGACCAGTTACAAGCTGTCTTTAACCTTTGTGTCAGCAACGGTGTGACTTTATTTGATACGGGTGATTCTTACGGAACTGGCAGATTGAATGGTCGAAGTGAGCTACTATTGGGACGATTCAATCGAGAATATGTAGGTTCCAATCAAGAAAATATTTGTATTGCGACTAAGCTTGCTGCTTACCCGTGGAGATGGACGCGCCAGTCAATGGTCAAGGCTTGCCAGTCATCTGCTCAACGTCTGGGAAGAAATGTTGATTTAGTACAAATGCATTGGTCTACAGCCAACTATGCTCCCTGGCAAGAAGGGCAATTATTGGATGGTCTGGCCGATGTTTATGAGCAAGGGTTGGTTAAGGGAGTAGGACTATCCAATTACGGGCCGAAACGGCTCAAACAAGTACAAAAAAAGTTTGCCCAGCGAGGCGTTGCAATTAGTACTTTGCAAGTTCAATATTCTCTCTTGTCTACATATCCTGTGACTCAACTCCACCTAAAAGATGTTTGTGATGAGTTAGGAATCAAATTGATTGCTTACAGTCCTCTAGCTTTGGGGCTGTTGACAGGAAAATACTCTGTTGGAGGTTCTTTCCCTAAAGGTATCCGAGGTTTGCTGTTTAGGCAGATATTACCAGGAGTGCGATCGCTTTTAGCATGTTTGCAAGCAGTGGCACAGTCTAGAAACAAAACCATGTCACAGGTAGCAATTAACTGGTGCATCTGTAAAGGAACCATTCCCATCCCTGGAGCAAAGAATGTAGAACAAGCCAGGGAAAATATTGGTGCGTTGGGTTGGCAATTAGATGCAGGTGAAATTGCAGAGTTAGATAAAGCAGCGGCGAGTGCAGACCAAAAAATGGTGCAAAATATTTTTCAGACTAAATGAAGTCTTTGGATATTAATCTCTATGATTTGTTCAAAATTTATATCGATCGCCAACAATAGCAGTATATAGAAATCTGTTTTATTTTGAACTTGTTTATATAGTTTATATAGCAGTTCTAAATCATTCGAGGAGCTTCAGATACCCGACTTATCAAAGAAGTCGGGTATCTGAAGCTCCTCGATTTTCACAAATCAAATAGGATTGCTATAGATCGCTAGCAATGATAAAACAGCCTTTTTGAATTATATCTAGCTTAGTTAAAAACTCAATATTAGTCTTATATACGCAATTTCGTTTGTTTATCAATTAAATCCTAGATATTTTCAAAATCAGACATAACTCCTGTATTAATGTCTGAAATCTTGAGCAGGCAAGCTTGATTTTTTAGGTTAATTAAGAAAGAATGAATATTGAGTCTAACATCTTGTAGACACTCTTGGTGACAACTTAACCTTATCCAATGTCCACAGTCCGCGAAAGCGGACTTTTTGTATGTAACCTGAAGTTGAAGTAAGAATTTATGAGCTATTCTTGCTTACTTTTTTATATGGTTGGAGTATTATTAGTAGATACTTGATGTGTACTATATTATTGATTGGCTATATCCAAGGCTAGCTTTACTGGTACAAGCAAACATATTATCTTGAGATATTGAACTTTAAACCGACTTACATCTCAAAATACTGGCTTTGACAAATTCTCACCAAGCAAAAACAACTATTAAATATCTGATGAATCAATTTACGCTTAAAAATTGGATGTTAATCAAACACCGAATAACTCCTTATTTGTTTTTACTCCCTGCTTTGATTATTTTAGGGTTAACCGTCTTTTGGCCTGCGCTGCAAGCTTTTTACCTCAGCTTTACCAGCTACGAAGATATTGGCCAACCGCCACAATGGATAGGTTTTAACAACTTTCTCAAGCTTTTGAAAGATCCAGTTTTCTGGAAAACACTAGAAAACACTGTTTTATATCTTGTAGGTGTAGTACCAATTTTGGTAATTGCTCCTTTGGGGCTAGCAATTTTGGTAAATCAAAAACTGCGGGGGATGAATTGGTTTAGATCTGCATATTACACACCAGTAGTAATTTCGATGGTAGTTGCAGGAATAGCTTGGAAATGGTTATATGCAGAAAATGGATTGCTCAACCAGTTATTTAAAGCTTTAGGTATTATTTCAGACGGTATTCCTTGGCTAACTAGCTCAGCTAAAGTTTTTGGTATTGTACCAATTTCTCTTGCCAGTGTTATGGCAGTTACTGTGTGGAAAGGGCTAGGCTACTACATGGTTATTTATTTAGCTGGATTACAATCAATTCCTGGTGATGTGTACGAAGCCGCAGCAATTGATGGCTCTGATGGTATTAAGAAACATTGGGATATTACCATACCTTTGATGAAGCCATATCTGGCTTTAGTAGCAGTAATTTCAGCTATTTCTGCCACCAAAGTATTTGAAGAAGTATACATCATGACTCAAGGCGGGCCGCTCAATAGCTCGAAAACAATTGTTTATTATCTGTACGAACAAGCATTCAATAATTTGGAAATTAGCTATGCTTGCACAATTGGGCTAGTATTATTTTTGATAATTTTAGGGCTATCAATTTTGCGATTAGCGGTCAATCAGCAGGGTAATGATAATATCACAATCTAAGAGGTGATTTATAAAGTAAACATTAAATTTTAGGGTGCGTTATAGCAACGCTTAACGCACCATGTTTCTCGGTGCCCTGCGGCTGATTCTTACTCTCTTAAACTCTCAAATCCTTGCTCCCGGCGTAACACACCCTACCTTAATATTTACTTTATAAATAGGCTCTAATAGGGGCTAGCGATAATTAAACTAAAACCGTGTTTGATACTCCACTACGGCACGACTATCATCTGTTAAATTAGTGGAAGCACGGACACGAAATTCATCGTTTATCCGGTAATTAAGCCCCCATTGGAAGGGGTCATTTGTTGTTAAAATTTTGATGCTAGAAAAGGATATCTTAGAAGTAATATCAACTCCAGCTTCGGCTGCTAATTCCAAAGTTGAATTGCTTCTTCCCGCTTCAGGATTTTCAGAGATAATTGTAGGAAATATCCGCAGTTCGCTTAAACCAAAGGTATTACCAATCTGGTTAAAAGTTGATTGAAAATTGTTGAAGACTGCTGAACCTGCGATGTTAATTAGACCCAAAGTACTGTCAGCACGTCCTTGGGTATCTACAAACCCACCTCCCAAAAGAGCAACAATTTCGGTTTGACTGCGTGATGGGCTGCTGGTAAGTTCTAGATTTTCATTTAGCTTACTGGCGAGACCGTTAATAGTAGCTTCGACTCGAACGCTTTCTAAGCCTGATAAACCTGTGGTGTTTATTCGGCTGAAATCATTACTTTGAGTTACATCTAGTACCTTAGCAAACAGCCGAATATCTAAGTCAGGATCGCGGGGTTGGGAGGGACTAAAAGTTGCAGTGTGTTTATAGCCGCGAACAAGGTTAAATTGGGTAGTAAATAAATTTACGCCACCTTTTTCTAATTGGATAGTACCATCGGGTACGGGCTGATTGATTGAGCCATTGACTATGAGATTACCACTGGCGCGGAAGCTAAGAATAGGTGGACGGGTAATTTGGACGTTTTTACCTAGTTCTAAATCTAGATTATTAAATCTGGCGATACCTGAGGGTAAGGCTGGAATTTCCTTTTGATTCTGCTTATTAGCTTTTGTAGATGATAAGCCAAGACCGCTATCAGTTGCAGATGTATCGGTGTCGGTAGATTCTGCTAGCAATACCTGACCGTCAAACAAATCTACTCTACCGCCAATTAAAGGGTTGAGAGCAGAACCTGTAATCTGCAAATTACCGCTAGCGCCTCCTTGGTAAAGTCCTTTAAGATTCAATGCTAGCTGTTCGAGATTAATGGTTAGAGGATTGTTGATAGTCGCTTTCTCATTGTTAAAGATGGGAATTTCTCCAGCAACTTCTACCTTTCCTCTGCTAAATCTACCCTGAAGATTTTCTACTAAGATGCGGTCAAAATTAAACAGCACTTTACCTGTAACGCGTCTGAGTTTACCTGGCAAAGCTTGGGCTGAAAAAGTTGCATTATTAACAGTGGCAATTCCATCTACCTCTGGTTGTTGCAATGTTCCGCGTACTTTCAGGTCTACTTGTCCTTCACCTTTTTCAAACATCACTTGATTAGTCAATGCGTTTAACAGTCCTAATCCTTCGTTTTCTAACTTCATGTCCAAACTGATTTGGTCGCTGTCTGGTGCCACCGTTGCAAAAGGCAATTTATAAGGTATGCTGCCAGTAATATCCACAGGTTGCGGGCCGTTAACTGCAACAGTACTACCAAAGTTTAAGCGTCCGTTGGCATAGCTGAAACTTGCGGTTGCTAACTGTATCGGGTTCTGATTCAATGTTCCTTCTGTAATTTGTAATTCCCCTCTGGCTTGGGGATTTCCAATACTGCCTGCTAAAGCTGCTGTAGCGTTCACATTACCTGTAATGCCAACTGGCAATTTCACAAAATTATTCAAGACTTGTACGGGAAAATTATTCACCCGCAATTGACCAGATTGTTCATCACCACCAATGTTACCTGTGAAGGCAATCAGCCTGTTTTGAGATTCGATGCGTAAAGGTCGCAAACTCAAAACACCATTTTCAAAGTTGCCTTCGGCAATCAATTTTTCAGCAGTATAATAACGACTGCGTTCTTCCTTTTTACCCCAGGCAAAGTTTTCTCCATTCAAATTAAATTGCACTGCCAATCCATTGCTAGTAGCTGTATCTAGAGCTACTTCACCGTTGAAAGTGCCTTTTAAGTCAGCTAAATCGGGTATGGGACTGGAATCAAGTCGCTGTTGTTCCTCTTCTGCTACCAAAGCTTCGATTTCAGAAAATCGCTGGAGTTGGTTCAATAAAGGCTCATTTGACCAGCCTTGGGGGTTAGTGGTCAGATCCGCTGCTGTGCCGTAGTTCTGGTCTGAACCACCTTGTAAATCCTGTAAATCAAATATCTGGGCTACAGCCAGAACGTCTTCAATTTTGCCCTGGTTGACATTGAGTTTACCTTTTAGTTGGGGGCCTTGAGCGGTTTGAGCAAAAGTACCAACGGCAGCATAACTACTGTTACCTTTGATAAATTGGCTACTAGCTATAGTGGCGTTACCATTACTGTAACGGAATTGAGCCGCTAAACGATCGCCCTTTAATCGTCCAATTTCTGGGTTGGCGATCGCTAAATTTCCGTTTGTTGCAAATGTCTCTTGATTAAAAACTAAATCCCCTGTTAATAATCCAGCTATTTTTCCAGTACCGAGACGAGTACTTGGTGGCGGTGTTAAATTCAATATTTGTAAGGGAAAGCTGGCGACTTTGACCGTCCAATCATTTCCTCGAACATTACCCGATGCCGATGCTTCCTGCCATTGTACTAAAAATGATGAAGGGCGATTATTGGCATCGAAATTGAAAGCAAGGCGATCGCGATTTCCTGCTAAATTTAAACTCGACCCGCGTCCCTGTGCTGTGTTGATATTTCCACTTAACAGCGGCTCAAAGGCAATATCTTGAACAACGAAGTCTCGTAAATTAATTTGTCCGACTACATTTGGCAAAGGTAGCTTGCCAGTGACTTGTCCGTTAAAATCTATTCTCCCTGCCACCGCAACCTGATTGGGAAGATTCACGGGTAACTGTTTTAAGTCGTAATTCTCGGCTTGGATATTCAGATTTAGGGCAGTAATTTCCGGTATGCCCGATCGCTTGGCGTTGGCTAATATGCTACCAGTAACATTTAAACCGGGAGCAGTTGCTTGCTCAATGGTCAGCCTTTCACCATTCCAAGCGATCGCAGCTGTCAGCGGTCGCTCAAGACCTGGGAGACCTTGGGATAACTGCACCTGTCCAGCAGCACGCACATCAGCTAATTGAGACGACGCCAACGTGCCAGCTAATTGCAACTTGCCGCCAAATCGACCGCGCAATTGTTGATTTAACCGATTTAATTCCACACCGGAAGCATCAATAATTCCTTGATAGCGACCATTTGCTACTTGAATATTAGAAGCTGCGATCGTTCCGCCAGCAACATTGATTTGTCCCTGGCCAACGGCTTGGATTGTTTGCGGTTGAAAGGACTCAACAGAACCCGCGACGCTTACTTGACCAGTTAGGGTTCCTCGCAATTGTGGTGGTACTGCTGCTAACTGCTGCAACGGTACGTTACTTGCCCGTACTTGTGCTTGGTATACACCATTACCTACTTGGATATTAGAAGCTGCGATCGTTCCACTGCCAACATTTATCCGTGCTTGGCCGTTGGCTTGGATTGCTTTTGGTTCAAAAGAATCAACTAATCCCGCAACGTTGAACTGACCAGTTAACGCACCTTGAAACTGTGGTGGTACTGCTGCCAACTGGCGCACAGGTACATTGTTAGCCTGGATTTGCGCTTGGTATGCACCATTAACAAGTTGGATATTAGAGGCTGTAATTATTCCCCGTCCAACATTTATCCGTGCTTGACCGCTGGCTTGAATGGCTTGCGGTTGGAAAGACTCCACAGAACCCGCCACATCTACTTCACCACTTAACCTACCTTGAAACTGCTTTGGTACTGCTGCCAACTGCTGCACAGGTACATTCTTCGCCTGGACTTGCGCCTGATATAAACCATCAACAAGTTGGATATTTTTTGCTGTAACCGTACCACCGCCAATTGTGAGACGACCTTCACCACTGCCACGCAGAGTTTTCAAGCTGAAATTATCTGTGTTGCCTGCGATTTGGAACGTACCCGCCAAAGGATTATTTAAAGCTGGGGGGGACTGTTTCAATATTTGTCCCAGCCGCACATTATTAGCTACAAGTTGAGCAGAGAAATTTTGGTCTTGGAGTTGGATATTAGAAACTGCAACTGTGCCACCGCCAATGTTTACTGCTGCACCTTCAGTGCGAATCGTGGCAATTTCAAATGGTGCTGTGCTGCCTGAGAGGATCAGACGGCCATTAAACTGTGCCCCTGCCAAAGAGACATTTTGCAGTTGATTTGTATCTACAAAACGTTGCACCTGCACCCCAGAGGCCACAGCAACAGCTTGCCAACGCTCATTGGCGTAACTACCAGTAGCCCTAACTTTACCACCACCAACATTCAGAGCGACATTGCGGAAAGAGACGGTACGATTGGGAGCGATCGCCACTTCCCCAGTTCCCGGATAAGTTCCGTTAGGCGCTTGGAACTGTACCACAGTCTGGACATTGTTACCACCGCCAAATAGTTGGGCTGTAGCGGAGAGATTACCAATTTGAAAAGCAGGTGTTGTATCGTAAACTTTAGCGATCGCATCCCCTGGAACATTCTTAGCCGCAAAATTCAAATCCAATCGCGGATTTTTACCAATTGCAATTGTGCCAGCCCCTGTAATCTGACCGCCGACTTTCGCAAACCCTTGAATATCTTTGAGAGTAATTAAAGAAGAACTAGTAACAAGCTGAAATTTACTACTAATACTATTAAAATCGAGCTTGTCAATCCGGGCTGTTTGGATCGTGGCAACTTTGCCTGAGAGAATTGGCTCTTTAGTCGATCCAGTAATCTGTAAATCTGCTTGTACTTGCCCAGCTACTGGTACGGGTAGTTTTACCTTGAGAGTTTCTTGGGCATTGGCCAAACTCACCGCATTTACACGTGCTGCCAAGTTGAAGCCTGCTTGAGTGTCAATGACTCCCTTAGCGACTAAGGGAATTTTACCATAATTGCTAGTAACATTATCTAACTGCAATTGGGTTCCCTGGAAACGGAGGTTTCCTTGGCTATTACTCAACACTTGCGGCACTTTTGGCAATTCAACAGTTACCCCTGCAACAGCAGCACTGCCAAACAATAAAGTCGGCTGTTGCGGTGTCAACTGGACTAACAAGTCACCATTGACTCGACCCGCTTGTAAATTCACTGGTAACTCAATCAGCCGAGTAATATCCGCAGCCAGGAAATCTTGTACTCGCAACTGCAAATTTCCTGCTAATGCCTTAGAACGGGTCTCTCCCTGAATAGAAATATTGCCACCACTGTCTGCTTGACCCCGGACTTCCAACCGGATCAGCTGGTTATTTGCTAAAAGTTGGGCAGAGCCGCTCAGGTCGGAAAATGATACGGGAGACTGTTGACTAGTGATTGGAGGCTGGGAGTTATTCGCCTTGTTTGTTTGTCTTTTCTCCTCCCTGCCCCCTGCCCCCTGCTCCTCTGCCCCTCTGCCCCTCTGCTCCCCATCCCTCTTCTGCGGCATTAATGCCAACTTGGCATTGCGAAACCGCAGTTTATCCAAATCAGTTTTAATGACGCCGGGTTCGCCTGACGATGCGATTTCGGTGGAAACCCAGCGCCCTTGGTCATCCTGTTCGATGAAAATATCTGGATTCACCAAGGTAACATCTAGCTTCAGGTGGCGGTTAAAAATTAACTGCAAGAGGTCAAAAGTCACCTCCACAGCTTCAACTGTGGCTCGATCTGGATCTGTGGGTGTAGCGGGGATATTTGATGCACCAAACTGCACTCCTGTCAAGGAAAATTGCGTGACTCTTCCGAGTTGGACTGGACGGTTGAGTGTTGTAGTGAGACTTTGTTGTGCCAAAGGCGTTAACTCTTTTTGGACAAAAATCCACAACCGCCAAATACCGCCGACAATTCCAATCAGCAAAAGTCCTCCCAAAGCAATGCCACCGCGACTCAAAACCAGCGACCACGAACGCTTACGAATAGGAGAGAGGGAGTAACGATCTTGATTGGGAGATTTAGTCATTTCCTTTCACTGTACTAATTGCCGGATGCAGCGAGGACGCACAAGCATTAACTGGCACATTGATTGAGTATGCCATTTCCAGGATACGTTAACTAAACCCAAGACTTCATGGGTTAAGTTACGGCATTTGCTCAATCCAATACTTATGCTGAATTATGTTAGCGCTTTCAGGAAAATCCCAAGAAAGTGAAAATTGTAAATGTGACTTTCCCGGATGCACAACCTAGAACTTTAATATAAATAGATCTAGATCTGAAAATAATAGATAATTTATGCGTGTTTTTGTGTTAATGTTTAATGCTCGAACAGAAAATGAGGGAATTCACACAATTCGGAAGGGCGATCGCAATACAATTCTGATGTTCGAGTCAGAAGACGACGCCACGCGCTATGCCCTGATGCTGGAAGCTCAAGATTTCCCGACACCTACACCAGAGGCGATCGATGCTGAGGAAATCCAAGAATTTTGCGAAAGTGCCGGATATGACTGGGAAATCGTCACAGAAAACAGTAACTCAGTTGTCACCCCTCCAGAAGTTAACGTTGAAGAAACCGACTGGCAACCAGATGACCAGAAAGAGGATATTCCTGAGGATTTCTTGGATTCTAAGCAGCAGCCACCAGAAGACCCAGAATTGTCTGATTCTGAATTAGACAAAATTCGTCGCCAATTGGAAGGATTATTGTAATTTGGTATGGAGCATGGGCCAAACAGGGCATAAGGCATTGGGCATTGGACTAATGACTAATGACTAATGACTAATAACAAGGGGACAAATGACAAACTTACAGGAACGCGGGCATCTTTTAACCGAACTAGTAAATCCTAACAGTCTGAACCTAGACCAGCTGAGTTCTCTGGAATTGGTTGAGCTGTTTAATAACGAAGATCGAAAGGCAGTCGCGGCAGTTGCAGCGGCGAAAGTTGAGTTGGCACAGGCCATTGAACGCACCGCAGAGCGTTTGCACCAAGGAGGACGCTTATTTTATGTTGGTGCAGGTACAAGTGGTAGGCTAGGGGTATTAGATGCTGCGGAGTGTCCCCCTACTTTTTGTACGCCTCCAGAGTTGGTACAGGGAATTATTGCTGGTGGTGCTGGGGCGCTGGTACGCAGTTCTGAGGATTTAGAAGACAGCATCGAAGATGGTGAAACTGCGATCGCCGGACGCCACATTACACAGTTAGATGTAGTAGTTGGTATCACAGCCGGTGGAACAACACCATACGTTCACGGTGCCCTGAATGCGGCTCGTCAGCGGGGAGCCGCTACTATTTTTATCGCCTGTGTTCCAGCCGAACAAGTTAGCTTTGATGCTGATATTGACATTCGCCTATTAACAGGGCCAGAAATCGTTGCTGGTTCAACTCGCCTCAAAGCTGGTACAGCTACAAAATTAGCTTTAAATATCCTTTCCACTGGGGTGATGGTCAAGCTGGGTAAAGTTTACGGCAATCGCATGGTGGATGTGGCGGTGACAAATCAAAAGCTACGCGATCGCGCTTTGCGAATCTTACAAGACCTCACAGGTTTAAGCCGCGAAGCTGCTGGTTTTTTATTAGAACGTAGTGGCAAGTGGGTAAAGCTAGCTCTATTAATGCACTGGACTGGTTTAGAAAAAGAAGAGGGCGATCGGCTTCTTTCTCAACACCAAGGTAATCTCAGAGCAGCTGTTGTCAGCCACAAAAACCACAATCACCCCTGATAATTGCTGTATACTAACAGCTAGCAGCACTCTTAATAATCCGACAGCGGGCACTGTTTACAAAGTGAAAATCAGGGTTTGACCGAACCGTAAGCAGTGCTCACTCCATAACGCTGGATTGCTTTTCTAATTGTTAGAATAGCTACCAAATATCAGCGACAAACTAACATCGATCGCAGACTTTTTATAAGATATTAATATTTGTTTATTTTAGTAAATCTTTATTATTATATTTTCTTGATAATCAGAATCAATATGAAAAATATCTGGATAGAAACTCCTATTGTGTTGAAAAAGAATTCAGAACTTGTACGGATATGTTTTATTGTAATAATCATTAAAATAAACTATTGATAGTGAAATAAATTTAGTGATGTAGGCTATAGCAACTCAATTAAGTGATGAAATATTAGCATAAAAACCAAGTATGGCGATCGTAAAGATCTGCTAGATAAATCATTTACTACCAATACTGTTACTATATTCCTTGTTCTCCTTGTTTTTAATAATTTTGATTTAGTCTGCTATGTAATAAATATATTTGCATTTATTAACATATCTACTGACCGCTATACAGCTAGTGTGGGTTTTTCAACTAGCTTTTTAATAAAAGGAACAAAATATGGCCCAGTCGGAATTAATGGTTTCAAATAACTTAGTGAATGAATTTAAAACTTGTACTCAACTACAATACAATGGCAAATTAAATATTAAAAGTTCAAAGGGCAGCCAATGGACTTTTTACTATCGCTTAGGACGCATAGTTTGGGCAACAGGGGGAACTCATCCCTTTCGGCGCTGGCGTAGACATATGGTTCAAAATTGTCCCCAGATTGACGTTGATAAATTACAGGTGCGCTCCCAAGACGTATCAATAGATTACTGGGATTATCGCCTAATAGAAATCTTGCATAAAAAACAAAAAATCCAGAGGGAACAGCTTCAGTCTATTGCTGAAAAGACCATAGCAGAACTATTATTTGACTTAGCTCTGCAAGCAAATTTCGCTTCTATTTCTTGTAATCGCAGCCAAGAGATTATTTTAGAAACACCAATAAATTTCACGAGTGCAGAAATGTCTGTCAAACATATGCTAGACTCGTGGAAAATGTGGTCAGAAGCTGGTTTAGCAAATTTTTCTCCTGACTTGGCACCTGTTTTGCGACGACCAGAACAACTCCAGCAAATAGTGAGTCCATCTGTCTACAAAAACTTTGTCAATTTCATCAACGGTAAATTTACTCTGCGAGATTTAGCCGTGAAAATGAAGCAAAGTGTACTACCACTAAGCCGTTCGCTGCTTCCTTATATTCTTAAAGGAATCATTGAATTGGTGGAAGTACCTGACTTACCTTTACTAGCGAGTGAAGTCAACAATAAAGGTGTCGTCCCACAACCAAAGAAGCCAAATGTTCCACTAGTAGCCTGCGTAGATGATAGTCCGCAGGTTTGTAAAATGCTGGAGGAAATTATTACTTCTAATGGACTAAGATTTGTCAAAATTGAAGATGCAGTACAAGCTCTACCAACTCTGATTCAACACAAACCAGACTTGATTTTCTTAGATTTGATTATGCCAGTCGCTAGTGGTTATGAAATCTGCACTCAGTTGCGACGAATATCTGCCTTCGGCAATACGCCAGTGATTATATTAACAGGCAGCGATGGTCTTTTAGATAGAGTTCGTGCCAAGGTGGTCGGTTCTACAGATTTTCTCACTAAACCTGTAGTGGCTGATAAGGTAATGGGTATAGTACGAAAATATTTACCGACACCGAGTGTATCCATTGACAAAAATAAATCTAATGCAGAGGTTTTTAATCAAGCAAGTTAGTAATTTTTCTTAATGATTAACTGCCAGATTGTTTAATTTACTCAAAAATTTGATTTTTCAACATTAGAACGTTAATTTTGGCTAACCATAACAAAAATTTTTACCAACAATAGATTTGTGATTCTCAGTGATAATTCAATAGACCTCTTGCAAAAGTTACTTTTGCACTCTTGTGGGAAAAGGGGAAAGGTTAAAGGTTAAAGGTTTTTTCTTATTCCTTTTCCCTTTCCCCCCACCCCTTATCCCCTTCAGGGGCCCCACCTTCCCCTTTTCCCGACTTCTGCAAGAAGTCTAATACAGTTCAGTTAAGACTCGATCCTCCCTAACCCTCCTTAAAAAGGAGGGAACTAAGCCCCCTAATTTATCGGGGGGTTGGGGGGATCTTCTGGAGCTAAATACCGTTAACTCAACCGTATTTAGTGATAATTAACTTACTGGAGTGATAAATAAAAAATCTGAATCCATAATTTAAGATAGATAATTAGGTGTAGTTTGAAACTGCATCTAATTTTTTTATATATTGATATTATTTTTACCTAAAGTCTTAATGTTGAGATTACCCCTTTGAAGGATATAAATTTCATTACAAATGATGTCAAATTAAGGAAGTGCATAAATTAAATTTCAAAGCCAGATATCAAGGCTATTTAGTTTTAAATCTCGTCTTATGCTGCATCAAAATTTTAGTAGATACTTTAATTAAATTATTTATGCATATCTCTAGATAATGTGAATTTTCATTTCTGGCTTATTGACGAATAAAATTATTTTATGTTTCCAGAAAAAGTATCAAATTATGTTTGTTACGTACTTTTTCTGATGTTGATATATAAAGCTTGAATCAAAATTAGATAAATACAAGTTTTTGTATTTATAGCAATTCTATTTGGGTTGTGAAATATTGGTTGGAACAAAGAGATTAGTATACGATCTAGCCACTTCCATATCTTTGTTTGCAAATCCTATAGGATTTGTATGTTTAATTTGGCTATGCCAGTGTTAGATTTTCGGTTGAGCTAAAAATCTAAAATCTTTAAGTTATGCCCTCAGAATGGGTGTAATAAATCTAAAATGTTTTGCTTCATAGTTCAGTTGTATTTACATCCTGAGAAAGATCTAATAGGTAGTTGCCATGAATACTGTTTTAGTTGTTGAAGATGGCTTAACTGATATGGAAATAATCAGCCGTTACTTACAACAGGCAGGTTATTCTGTGATTAGTGCCACAAGTAGTGAAGAAGCTCAAGACAAAATCGATAAAAATAAGCCTGATTTAATATTTCTTGATGTAATTTTACCAGGTAAAAGTGGCTTTGAAATTTGCCGCGAACTGAAAAATAACCCCAATACCAGCAAAATTCCTGTGGTTTTTTGTTCTACAAAAAATAGTGATGTAGATAAAATCTGGGGTAATATGCTAGGTGCTGAAGGCTATTTATCCAAGCCAGTCGATCGAGAGGAATTACTAGGAATTCTCAAACGATTAATTAATAATTAATTTTCCTACTCCAACCATAATAAAAGTCACTATTTTCGATCTATCGCTTATACAAGCTTAAACTGTAAATGTAAATAGTGGCTGAATAAAAAATATCAATTACAAAGGATTGCTAACTTTGGAAACCAAGAAAAAATTTTTAAGTTTTAATTTGGGAATAAAGGATACAGCCGTAATTTCTTTAGAACACATCACAGAAGTCGTACAAGTATCATTACCAGAAATATGTGGGGTTCCTGAGATGCCGAATTCCGTTTTAGGTATCTATAACTGGCGTGGTGAGATGCTTTGGTTAGTAGATTTAGACGCAATGTTAGGTTATCCTCCAATTTCACAAAGGTCAAATTTGCTATCAAAAATGATGGCGATTGTTTTAAAAAATGAAAGTAAGTATTTGGGGTTATTAGTCAGACAACTTATCGATATTGAATGGCTGGATACTAACCAAATCAAACCTCCGAGTGACGAATTATTTTATCCCAAAATTTCGCCTTTTTTGCATGGTTATTTTATCAATGATGCAAAGGAGATGATGTTTAATTTGGATGCAATAACACTTATCCAAGCTCCTATGTGGGGAATTCAAAATTAACAACTTTGTAACAAAAAAATCCCAAATAGATTTGACATTCCAATTATTCAATTATCAGTCCTGAAAACTTTTGAGGTAACTTCAATGACATTTTTGTATCACAATAACTCTGAAAACGAGCGTTTAATTCCTGAAGTAGAAAACCAGAATGGTAGCCCTAGTGTAGCCAATATTGCTAGCGATGAAATTTCTTTATTAAATGCGATCGCTCAAGAATTTAAAACTTGGCGTAGACAGTTGCATGACATTGCAATTCATCTGCGACAAGCTACTGATTTTAATACTTTACTTAAAATTACTGTAACACAAATTAGAGAAAAAACTGGCTGCGATCGCGCTTTGATTTATCAGTTTAATTCCCTAGAATCAGGTAATGTATTAGCAGAATCTCGAACGCTAGGGTGGACGCCGACTTTAGGCGAAAATATTCCTGGGATTGTTTTTGGTTTATATACTAATCAAGACTATTTAGAGTCTGTAGCTATTGATGATACCAGTCAGATACAACTAACGCCCCATCAAAAGCAACTGCTAGAAAAATATCAAATCAAAGCCAGTTTGGCTTTACCAATTTTAGTAGAAGGTAAAGTTTGGGGATTATTAGCAGTAAATAATTGCTCCTCTCCCAGGCAATGGCAAGAGGGTGAAATTAGCTTACTTTATCAAATTGCCAGAGAACTAACCTACAGATTGCATAACTTTGAATTTGAAAAAAAACTGCAACAGCAAACACAAGCCAAGAAATCAGCAGCTAAAGTCATCGATAAGATTTTGCGGATATCAAATGTTGATAAACTTTTTCAAGCAACCACTCAGGAAATCCGCCAATTATTAAAATGCGATCGCGTAGGTGTTTATCGCTTTAGACCTGACTGGAGTGGCGAATTTGTCTCGGAATCAGTGGGTAATAATTGGGTAAAGATGGTAGGCCCTGATTTTAATATGGTTTGGGAAGATACTCACTTGCAAGAAACCCAAGGAGGACGTTACGCCAAAGGTGAAACTTTTGTAGTTAAAGATATTTATCAAATGGGACACGCTCAATGTCACATTGATATTTTAGAGCAATTTCAAATGATGGCTTATATCATTGCACCCATATTTTCTGGAGAAAAATTATGGGGCTTGCTGGCAGCTTATCAAAATTCTGGCCCTCGTGATTGGCAACCTTGGGAAGAAAGCTTTTTAACTCAGATTGGTTTGCAATTTGGCGTGGCTATTACCCAAGGAGAATATCTCGAACAAGTACAGACAAAATCAGAGCAACTTTCTCAGATAATTGAACAAGAAAAAACTGTAACAAAGACAGTCAACCGCATTCGACAATCCTTAGATATAGAAAGCGTTTTTAAAACAACTACTCAAGAAGTACGGCAATTATTAAAATGCGATCGCGTTGTAGTTTTTCGCTTTAATCCTAATTGGAGTGGTGAATTTGTCGCCGAGTCAGTGGGTAATGCTTGGACAAAATTAGTAGGCCCCGGTATTAAAACTATTTGGGCAGATACCTACATGCAAGAAAGCCAGGGAGGGCGATATACCAGAGGTGAGAGCTTTGTTGCTCATGATATCTATGAAGTAGGTCATTCTCCTTGCCATGTTGAGATGTTAGAGCAATTTGAAGTTAGAGCTTATGCCATTGTTCCTGTATTTTCTGGAGAAAAATTGTGGGGATTATTAGCAGCTTATCAAAACTCCGGGCCTCGTGATTGGCAAACTTGGGAAGCCAACTTTTTAGTGCAGATTGGCTTGCAATTTGGTGTAGCAATATCGCAAGCAGAATATATGGAGCAACTGCGAGTGAAATCTCAACAATTGTCTCAATTTGCCGAACAAGAGAAAGCAGTGACCAAGATAGTTAACCGCATTCGACAATCTTTAGATATAGAAGAAATATTTAAAATAGCTACTCATGAAGTACGGCAATTATTAAGATGCGATCGCGTCGGTGTCTATCGCTTTCAACCTAACTGGAGTGGTGAATTTGTAGCTGAATCAGTGGGTCATAATTGGGTAAAACTCGTAGGCCCTGACATCAAAACTGTTTGGGAAGATACCCATTTACAAGAAACCCAAGGAGGTCGATATGCCCAAGGTGAAAACTTTATCGTCAATGACATCTATAAAGTAGGCCATTCTCCTTGCCATATTGAAATTTTAGAACAGTTTGAAGTTAAAGCTTATGCGATCGTTCCTGTATTTATAGGGGAACAATTGTGGGGCTTGCTAGCAGCTTATCAAAATTCCGCAGCTCGTAATTGGGAACAATCGCAAGTCAGTTTGTTAGCACGCATTGGCAGCCAGTTCGGGCTAGCATTACAACAAACTGAATACTTGCAACAGCTACAAGCACAGTCAACAAAATTAGCAGAAGCAGCAGCACGGGAAAAAGCAGCTAAGGAATTACTCCAACAAAGATCGATTCAACTTCTGACGGCGCTAAGACCAGCCCTCAACGGTGATTTAACAGTACGCGCACCGATTACAGAAGATGAATTAGGCACCATCGCAGATGCCTACAACAATACCCTACAAGCGCTACGGCAAATAGTTATTCAGGTACAGGCAGCAGCCCAAAAAGTTGCCCAAACTTCCAGCAATAGCGATGCTTCGCTAACGGGGCTGACCAATTCAGCGCAACACCAATCTGAAGAACTTAGCGCAGCTTTGGGTGACATTAAACAGATGGTTGACTCTACTCAAGCTGTGGTGGCGAACGCCCAGTTGGTGCAAGTTGCAGTACAACAAGCCAATCAAACTGTAGAGTCTGGCGATACAGCGATGAACTTGACTGTCAAAGCAATTCAAGGAATTCGTGAAACCGTCGCCCAAACCAGCAAAAAGATTAAACGTCTGAGTGAATCCTCGCAAAAAATCTCCAAAGTCGTGAATTTGATTGGTAATTTTGCCACACAGACAAACGTTTTAGCTTTGAATGCAGCTATTGAAGCCACCCGCGCCGGTGAATATGGCAAAGGCTTTGCAGTTGTAGCTGATGAAGTGCGTTCTCTATCTCGCCAGTCAGCAGCAGCAACCATCGAAATTGAAAAATTAGTCCAAGAGATTCAAACAGAAACTGGAGAAGTTGCAGTCGCAATGGAAACTGGCATTCAGCAGGTAGTGGAAGGCACAAATCTAGTAAGTGAAACTCGCCAAAACTTAAATGCGATCGTTTCTGCAACTGCTGAAATTAGCCAATTAATCGAGCAAATTACCGCAGCAACTCAACAACAAATGACCCAATCTGTAACAGTAACTGCATCAATGCAAGATGTTGCCCAGATTGCCAATAAAACTTTTGCAGAATCTCAAGAAATTGCTACTGTCTTTCAAGAATTATCAGGTATGGCGCAAGAGTTATTAACTACTGCAAGTAAATTCAAAGTGAATTAACTAGTGAATAGTGAGTGGGAAGTGGGGAGTAGGGGGAGTAATGAAAAATTGTAAAATTCGCTCTTATAAAGATTTAATAGTTTGGCAAGAAGGCATGAATTTAGCTGAAGCTTGCTATCAATTAACGATTACATTTTCAAGAGAAGAACTTTATGGAATGACTTCACAGATTTGTCGAGCAGCTGCATCAATCCCAGCAAATGTAGCTGAAGGTTATGGACGAGAGTATCGCACAGAATACATAAAGTTTCTCCGAATAGCACAAGGTTCTCTCAAAGAGTTAGAAACTTACTTATTACTATCAGCTAGAGATAAAGTGAGACTTACTGATACCGAAGCAGTCAACCCAATTTTAATGCAATGTGAATCCCTAGGAAGACTACTCCGCGCTCTGATTCGTTCTCTAGATAATAAGGAGAGCAAGGAATAGGGAATAGGGAGTAGGGAATTTGAATCTTAGCCACTCCCAACTCCCCACTCCCAACTCCCCACTCCCCACTCCCCACTCCTCACTCCCAATTCCCTCATTATGATTACCGACACTTCAATTCGCGAACAAGGATACATTTATTTTCTGGCAGAAGCCCCGGAATTAGTACAGATTATTGAACAAGAATTATTTAGCTTATCTGAAGACTATAGCATTGCAAAAATTCATAATTTAATGCGGGCTACCCATACGCTCAAAGGTGGTGCTGCTAATGTTGGGCTGGAACTGATTAAGACGATCGCCCATTTTTTAGAAGATGTATTTAAGGCTTTATATAACCCAAATGTAGTTATTGACGATGAATTACAGACATTAATAATTAAAGCTTATGAATGTTTGAGCATAGCATTAAATACTGAGCTAATCGGAAGTACTGTTAATGATGAAGAATTACTCCAACGCTCAAGTTCAGTTTTTGCACAGCTGCAAGAAAAACTGGGCGACGCGTTTGGGGCTGAGACTCATATTCCTACTTCTGAGGAATTGGGATTTGATATTGTACAGTCTGTTTTTGAAGTGGGAGTACAGCAACGCCTAAATAGTATTACTGAAGCTATTAATCATCTATCCAATAATGCCGAATTTATTGAATTTTTACAATCTCAAGCTGAGGTATTTCTTGGCTTAGCAGAATCTCTAAATTTACCTGGATTGGGTGAAATTTCTCAAGCAATTATGTCAGCGCTGCAAGCAAATCCCACCCAGGTAAAGCAAATTGCAGAAATCGCCCTTGCAGATTTGCAACAAGCACAAAAATCGGTATTAGCAGGCGATCGCACTTCTGGCGGACAAGCTTCTCTCAGTTTGCAACAACTCACAAAAGTCGCAAATAATGAAGCTTCTGGAGAATTAGAAAATAATTCGTTTTCTGAGACGATTATCTTTAACGAAGAACAATTCTATCAGTTCTTAACTACATCAGATAACAATAAAGATGAATCCGTTAAACCAACAACTGCCAAGTTTTATTTAAAAGTTATTCGCTACATTTTTGGCTGGTTTAATCACGATATGGAAATACCAGAGTCAGAACTTACTTTGGCTTTACTAGTTCCGAAATTACCTGAAAAAAATCTGCTAAATTATGTTGAAAATTGGCTGGCAAAATTTCTAGCTTTTGTCCAAGAGGAAGAAGATAGCCAAAGTCTTTGCATTTATCGTAATGGTATCATTTTAATTATTTTGTTTGCAGTTGCAAAATTTCAATACTATATTGATAAATCTGACAATTATCTTACTGTAGTCAAAATCTTGCAAAACAAGATTTATAAATTAGCAAAAGAATATAAAAACTATCCCCCTGTAACTAGTAAAGAAAAAAATTGGCTTGATAGTCCTAAGTTACAAAGCCTGCTAGTTCTTAAAGAAGCATCTAAGTCTGCATCTTCTCAAACCAGCGATAACCTTCTAGAAGTAATATGGGGAGAAGAAGCCGACCAAAACGTTACTGCTGAAGTTCCAGCTACCAAAACTGAGAATTCTTTGAAACAGATAGATATTCCACAAGCAGTTATTGAACCTATTGCTGATTCATCTCAACCAATTAACCACCAAATAGAAGAGAGATCGCAACATTCCCAAAATAAAAATTCTCGTCAACCTTCTTTTATTCGAGTAGACACAGATAAATTACAAAACCTGAATTATTTAGCAGGAGAATTGCTGATTTCCGAAAAACGGCGGGCTTTGCAAGACGAACAAATCCAAGAAATAATTGAGCGATTAATGCAGCGACTCGCTAAACAACAAATAATTTTAAATGAATTACGCGATTTACCATTACAAATGCAAAATTTTGGTTCGCAACAAACACCAAATTTTGCCGTCAATTTTGACTCTCTGGAAATGGATGTGTATACAGAATTTCAGATGACATTGCATGAAGCAATAGAAGAGTCGCTGCAACTTCAAGAAACCACAGAGTCTCTTGACTTGCTTGTGACCCAAGCTGCCCAAATCACTGGTAGTAAAGAAAATTTAACTCTAAATATTATAGATAATTTAGTAGAAGCACGAATGTTGCCTTTGGGCAATATCTTGAATCGTTTTCCTCACATGGTGAATAAGTTGGGGAATGTTTATGCCAAACTCGTAGAATTAAAACTTTGTGGAACAGAAGTACTAGTTGATAAAGCGATCGCTGAAAAACTCTACGATCCCTTGTTACACTTAGTACGTAATGCTTTTGACCACGGTATTGAACCTCCGCACATTCGCCGAGAGTTGAACAAACCAGAACGAGGTTTAATTGAAATCTGCGCCTATCATCAAGGTAGCCAAACTGTTATCGAAATTCGGGATGATGGACAGGGATTAAATTTAGAAAGTATTCGCAGAAAAGCTGTTGAACTTTATCACATCCAAACTGAAGACAAAGCTAAAAGCTATGCTTATAATCTAACGGAACCTGAACTTTTAGATTTGATATTTTCACCAGGATTTTCCACTGCTAATAAAGTGAGTGAAATCTCTGGACGCGGTATGGGTTTAGATATTGTCCGTACTCAGATGAACGCACTCAATGGTTCAGTTTCAGTTGAATCTTTACCCAAGCAAGGAACAACATTTCTACTCAAAATTCCTTTTTCTATGACTACTGAAAAACTAATGCTAGTTCAAGCTAGAGGTATTGTTTATGGCTTGCTTTTGGACAGAATAGAAAAAATATTGATTCCTACTGATGAGCAGTTCAAAGAAATTGAAGGGAAAAAAGTTTTGCATTGGAATGTAGGCGAGGATGAGACGATGGTCAGCCTGCGTCAGCTTTCAGAGTTGCTTTCTTATCATGGTTCGTTATTTAATAATCCTACTCCATACAGCACATCAAATAATCACGATGCAAATATAAATAAAAATCCTGTGCTTTTGCTGCGGAGAAATCAAGGGCTGTTTGCTTTAGAAGTTGACCAAATAATTGGCGAACAAGAACTAGTAATCAGACCTTTAGGAAATGCCATCGCTCCACCAAAATATATTTATGGTTGTAGTAGCTTAGCTAATGGTAACCTCATTTTAGTGATTGATGCTTCATTGCTGCTATCAGGCGATATCCAACAAAAAACGCTTGATGTTATCGGGTTACCAACAACCTCTTGGGCAAATAAAAAATCTTTGCCAATATCATCAAAACAAACTTTTTCTCCTACACCATTACAAGATACTGATACTACAGAAACCCAATCTAGCTATCCTCCAGACTCCAATAATCCAACGCCAAAAGTTATCTTAGTAGTAGATGATGCCATTAGTCTGCGCCAAACTATTTCTTTAACTTTGCAAAAATCTGGCTATCAAGTAATACAAGCTCAAAATGGTGTAGAAGCTTTAGAAAAGTTACAGTTACATCCAGAAATTGAAGTTGTTATCTCAGATTTAGAGATGCCAAGAATGAATGGTTTTGAATTTTTGAGTAATTTACGCCAACATCCAAATTTTGCCAAAATTCCTGTAGTGATTCTCACTTCTCGCAGCGCTGAGAAACATCGCCAGCTAGCGAAAGAGTTGGGTGCAAATGTTTACTTGACTAAGCCTTATTTAGAGCATGAGTTTCTCTCAAAAATAAAAAATTTAATTCATAGCACCACAGATGATTTGAATCATTTAGTTATGGTGGCAAATCATTAAATTAATCTGATTTTAATTAGGAGCTATTAGTAAGTTATGAGTAGGAGGTGAAAAGTGATACCAGATTGTGGAGACAAGCATTGTCTACCTATCAAGTGTATCAATCGTTGAAATGCGATCGCCTTAATTACCAGGTAGATTATTTGGATCTACACCTAGAGAACGTAAATACTCGGCTAACTGTTCAGCCCTTATTCGTTCTTGTTCGGCCCTTATTCGTTCTTGTTGTGCTTGTTCTGCGTCTGTCAAATAACGATTTCCTCGCTCGTCATACCAAGATAAAAACTCTTGTTGTATCCCGGCAATTACAGCTTGGTGTCGTCCAATACCTAAGCCAATTTCTGGCATGAAATAAGGTTCGCCTATTTGTAGTTGGTAGTTTCCATCTATCAATTTATACACTTCAAATGGTTGATGTTGGTCGCGCCGCCAAAACTCAGGATTGTAAATTACGTAGTACAATACAGCGAGGTTTTTATATATATCTAGCTTTTCCTCGTATTCACCTCCTGGGGTGTGAGATACCATTTCTAATATCAGTATTGGAACTACCCAATTTTCCTCCCAAACAGCGTAACTTTTGCGAGATTTACCACCTTTTTTTCGTTCTACTCCCAGGCTCAAAAAAGCATCTGGAACTACAGGAACTCTAGGATGTACTCCTGTGGTGTGGTAGACTCCCATATCTACCCCAAAGTACCAATCCATACGATTTGCCCAAATCGAGTTGAGCAAGAAAAGTAAAATGTTGGGCAAAAAATTTTGGTCTTCGTTATCCACTGGTGTATCGTCTGAACAGGGAAGTTCGTCAGTAGTTGGTAATGCATTTTTGAGATCGGGTGAAAGCATAACCTTTGTCTCGCTGGCGTTCGATGCACTTATTATAAGTGAATGATGAAAAGTTTAACGTTTTGGTGTAGCTTCACCAAACTTAATTAAAAGAGCGATCGCAATACTCACCAGTAAAATTAACGTCATACTTAAAGCTGAACCAAATCCCCAATTTTGAGTCGCTCCCAGAAACTGGTTATAAACTAATCGCGCCGCTGTCATACTAGAAGCACCACCAAGTAATTCTGGGTCGGTAAAATCTCCCAAACCTGTGATAAATACAAGCATGGAACCAGCTGCAATTCCTGGAAAAATTTGGGGTATAGTTACTTTGAAAAAAGCTTCCACCGGATTTGCACCTAAATCTGCTGCTGCTTCTAATAAACGCTTATCTAGCTTTTCCAAAGAAGCATATAAAATTAAAACCATATAGGGTAATAGGCTGTAACTCATACCAATTAATACAGCCGTACTTGTATTCAGCAATTCCAAAGTAGGCAAACTGAAATAACTCAATAAACTATTCAATAAACCACTAGGACGAAGAATTGTAATCCAAGCATAGGAACGCAATAATGAAGAAGTCCACAAAGGCAAAACAAAGCCTAAAATCAGCAAATTTCGCCACCGCTTCGGTGCAACCACAGCAATCCAATAGGCCACAGGGAAGCCTAAAATTAAACAAATGCTTGTAGTGCCAAAAGCTAAAAATAGCGATCGCAGGATTACTTGTAAGTAAAGAGGGTCGAATATTCGGATATAGTTTTTGAATCCATTGGGATTAACTACATCTCCCGGCCGAATGTCTGCAACCAAACTTAACTCAAAAATTATTAAACTTGGCAGCACCAACAAAAGTAATAACCAAATTCCTGACGGTGCAAGTAACACTAAAGGTTGCAGCCAACTTCTTCGCTGACTATGGAATTCATCTTTTTGCAAAAGATCGTTGTTTTCAATATTTATCACTCTTAACTCCCAACTCCTAACTCTTAACTCCCAACTCTATTTAACTACTAGTTAATTGAGTCCAGTAGCGTTCATAAACGTCTTCAAATTCTCCTACAGGACTGATTCGCTCGCAATTTGCTAAAAGTGACTCTGGGGGAAACAAATTAGAATTGTTTTGTATTCGTTTTGGCAATTGCTCGAATCCCGCACTATTAGGTGTAGCAATATTTAGACGTTGACTGATTTGGGCTGCTACTTCTGGTTGTAAAATCATATTAATCCAAGCGTAGGCTCCAGCTAAATTAGGGGCTGTTTTAGGAATTATAATAGTGTCTGTCCATAATGAAGAACCGCTGCGGGGAATCACATATTTGAATTTAGGATTTTCTTTAGAGATTTTCACCGCATCTGCTGAATAACACATTGCTAAAACTAAATCTCCTCCGAGAATTTGATTTTGCCAAGCATCTGTATCGAAAGCAGCGATCGCAGGTTTTAGCACTTTCAATTTATCATAAGCTTGTTTGATTTCTGATTCGTTTTTAGAGTTATAAGAATAACCTAACATTCGCAATACTGCACCCATAACTTCTCGCACATCATTGAGCAAAGTCATGCGCTTATTAAGTTTGTCTTGGTTTTGCCAAAGATAATCCCAATCTTCTGGAGTATCTTGGAGTTTTTCAGAATTATAAATAAAACCTGTTGTACCCCAATTAAAAGGAATACTATAACGGTTATTGGGGTCATATATAGGATTAGAAAAGCGGGGAAATAAATTTTCTAGACCAATTAAGCGATCGCGATCTATCTCTGTTAATAAACCTTTATCTACCATCTTCTGTACCATATAATCAGATGGGTAGATAATGCTGTAAGCGCTACCGCCTCCAGCTTGCAACTTAGCCAGCATCACATCGTTAGAATCATACACATCCGCCAGCACTTTCATGCCAGTTTGAGTACTAAAAGTTTTTAGTAATTGTTTGTCGGTATATTGCGTCCAAGTATAAATATAAAGTTGGTCGCTTCGACCAGAAGTATTAGAATTAGCACGTACTTGAGCTAGCCTCCAACCGCAACTCGTTAAAGACAAGCTAGAAAGTGCTGCTACTCCTTTTAAAAATTGTCGTCTTTTAGTCATTCGTCTTCTATAAGAAAGTTAGTATTGGCTGGTTGTTAAAGCATTGATAGCCACCTCAGCCAGTCCAAAAAACACTCTAGAGTACTGGAATTAAAAACAAGTCAGCCGATATTATAACCGTGCTAACGCAGTTTAACTGTATATTATTATTAGTAATTTTTATTACATTAGTATACTATGTGTTTCCATCTAGTTCTGGAAAACAGAACTCAGGTTTGGCTAGGAAACTTGGCTTATGGGTGCAAAGCTTTGAATTTGAAGTTGTAACGGTGAATTTACAGGGTAGCGTCACCAACCGCAGCAACTGAGAAGCAAAATACTTTCTCGAAGGCTTGAGGAATAACGTCAGTCTGGAAATGGTGCAGATACCGCCAGGAACTTTTACCATCTAAAGAAAACGTGAGTTGGAATGATGCAATAGAATTTTGTAAAAAATTGAGCTAGAAGATGGGATGTACTTAGAGATTACTTAACGCTATAGAAGATAAAAACATTCTGAACTCTAACAGGATGTTTGAAAAGTCTTATTGTAAGTAGTAAAACATTTTAGATCTCCCTAAATTCCTCTTAATAAGAGGGACTTTGATTCTGCTTCCCCCCTTTTTAAGGGGTGTAGTGGGGGGATCTATAAGTGCCTAAAATTACAGCCGATCGCTTTTCAAACAACCTCTAAAATAATTAATCGTATTTGCTTTCTCAACCAAGAGCGAAATGCTCTCATCGCTGTATTTCTGCCATCAGTTTTACTTCGTTTTAAATATTCAGGAATCGCTTGATAAATAGGTAGACTATGAAAAATTCGGCTATTATTAGATTCTATATATTTTCCATTAGTCAGTACATTAATTTCTAATTTATTACCATTCGAGCGCCATAATTCTGGAACTCCTAATAGTTGATAATTATTAAAACGAGTGCGGGAGGTAATATCAATTTCGATTGCTAAATCTGGAGGCGGATCGACTGTTAAATCAATTCTATCCTTACCTCTAACAGCTGCTTCATTTTCGATATAAAAGCAATCATCCGGTTCTACCCCAGCATCCATTTTTTCTTGGTCAAAAGTTGTAGACCCCAAACTCCAAAATTCAATATCGAGTTCTTCTAGGATCGCTTTTAGTAAGTCTCCAATAAGAACTTTAGCTACCTCATGCTCTGGTAATGGAGCCATTATTTCCAGCACTCCTTGACTGTAAGATATGCGAGAACTACGATTTTCACCCAATTCTGCCAAAATATTTTTGTATTCTGACCAGGATATACCCTTAATCAACAACTGATGACCTACAGGTACAATTAGTTGCTTGAGTTCAAGTAACATTATTTCCTTGCCTCCAGAGCTAACCCAACTATAGCAAATCTAAATCATTGGCGATCGCCACTCTCCTTAACTTATTAAACAAGTCGGCGATCGTTGATTTATTATAAATTCTGAATTCTGACTTCTGAATTCTATTTTATGACTGACTGATGGGAATTTTAATTACAAATTCTGCTCTTTGTCCGGGAATTGAGTTACAAGACAAATTTCCACCATGTTTGTTTACCACAATTTGATAACTGATGGATAGCCCAAGTCCTGTACCTTTTCCAACATCTTTAGTAGTAAAGAAAGGATCGAAAAGTTTGGGAAGTATTTCTTGGGAAATGCCCATACCATTATCTGCAATTCTAATTATTGCCCATTTGCTATTACAAACTTCGGTGCAAATGCGAATTTGTCCTTGTTCTCCTACAAATGATTGTTCCAAAGAGTCAATAGCATTAGCTAGAAGATTCATAAATACCTGATTTAATTGACCAGGATAGCATTCAATTAGAGGAAGTTTACCATACTCTTTAATTACAGAAATTTCTGGGCGATCGGGTTTTGCTTTCAAGCGATTGTGCAGAATCATCAAAGTACTATCAATACCTTGGTGAATGTCTACATCTTTAAATTCAGCTTCATCAAGACGAGAAAAGTTCCGCAACGAAAGAACGATTTCACGAATCCTTTGAGTTCCTACAGTCATAGACTGGAAGAGTTTTACAATGTCTTCTTTGAGAAAATCAAGGTCAATAGCTATGATTTCTGCTTCGATTTCTGCTGGAGGATAGGGGAAGTGTTGTTGATAAAGCTCTAGCAGACGCAATAAATCTTTGGTGTATTCGGTGGCTGGAATCAGATTAGCGTGAATAAAATTCACTGGATTGTTAATTTCATGAGCAACACCCGCAACCATATTCCCAAGTGAAGACATTTTCTCACTTTGGATAAGTTGGCTTTGGGTACGTTGCAATTCGCGCAGAGTGTTTTCCAAATTTTGCGCTTGTTGTTGTAATTGCATTTCGGCTTGTTTGCGCTCGGTGATATCAGTTGAAACACCAAGAATTTGATTTATTTTCCCATCAGCATCGCGGCTGAAAACTGTTTCTCTGGTGTATAGCCAGCACCATTCACCATTTGCTTGTCTCACCCGAAATTCAAATTCATAAATATCGCCATCCTTGGCTTTAGTAAAATTTTGTAAGTGAGTTACGACTTTTACCCAATCATCTGGATGAGTAATTATGGGTAAAATTTGCGTTCCCATCTGTTGAATTTGCTCGTTAGAATAGCCAAGAAATTTGCCCATTTCTTGATTAGCGTAAACATTACACTGTTGCTCTAAATCGAAAATGTAGAGAATATTAGGAGAAGAATCTGCAATGCGTTGAATGAAGTGTTGGCTAGCTTGGAGTGCTACTTCGGCTCGTTTGCGCTCTGTAATATTTAAGGCTGTTCCCACCAGTCGATAAACTCGACCTTCGCTATTTTTTAAAGGATTAATTGTAGTTAGCCACCAAGTTTCTTTACCTTGGAAAGTCAGACATTCTTCATACTTGATGCCAATACCACTTTCTATGCAGATTTGGAATCGCTGACGTACTTCTAGACCTTCAACAGTGCCATGCACATATTCTGGAGTTTTACCTATGACTTCTGCGTTACTAATTCCTGTTATCTTTTCTGTTGCGGAATTCCACCCAGCATAGCGCAATTCATAGTTATCTAGAACGTCGATCGTGAATATTGGTTGAGTAACACCATCATAAATACCGCGTAAAAATTGCTCTTTTTCTTGTAGTTGAGCTGCGGCTTGTTGGCGATCGCATATTGCAGTTTCTTCTAGCTGCTTGTGAGCAGTAATGACTTCAGACAAGATGATGATACCGCCAATTTCACCAGAGTCTTCGTACCAAGGATTTATTTGCCATTTCACCCAATGGATTGTCCCCTCTCCAAGGGGGAAAATATTTTCTTCGGATTGCTCGATGCTTCCTGCCAAACAACGTTGATGAATTTCCTGCCAATAGGGGGGAATATCTAAAAAGATTTCACAATGAGAGCGACCGATAATGTCTCGATCGCTTAGATTATAATCTTCCCGCCAACGCCGACTCGTCAGAACATAGCGCATTTGCCGATCGAATATGGCGATCGCACCAGGGATATATTCAATAAACAAATCCATCTGCTGTTGGCTAGACTTTAGCAGATTTGAAGACTTACCACCTTTTAAACTGGCAACTAACTGACGCAGTTCTATTAATTCTTGTTGCAGCGATTCGTAGGTATCTTTATCTACAGGAATCAGATTACAAACCATAGTCTTGTTATTTGCCAGCTAGGGATCTGAAGTTGACTTCATTTCTATATTTCCCAATAATCTCTAGCAAACAACGTTCATAACTAAAGAAAAAATCTTGAGAGAATTCGTAATTCTTATACTACATATTAATTTGCTTTATTTTTGTTTACAAGGAATTCAAAATTCAAAATCAATCAGTTCCCAATAGCACCTGAGGTTAACCATCATAAGTAATAACGGTAGTCTTATTTGTAATACCGCAATTTTCTAAAAGTTTTTCCCCAGGAATGGGTAAAAATTAATACGGCATCGGCTAGTAGAATGTCAGTAGTAATATTCCAAAACACAGCGCTGGGAATGTGTCCAATGTTATCTGTTAAGCAAGCTTTGAAAAGGATATTCCGCAAACTTGATGTTTCGTCTCGCGCGGAAATGGTAGCTTGACTTTCCTCAAATATCAGCTTAGTTCGATAATATAGCAAGCAATAGGCAACTGGCAAAGAAAGTTTCTGGAGTCGGGGTTTTTGGATTAGTTTATGTTCTAAACTATGCTTCAACTGCTATACAGCAGAATTCAGGAGCATAAAAATCTCTTCATTCCTACCCCATTCCCCACTCCCTACTCCCTCTTTTCAAGCTAATGGATGACTATATTTTCAACTCCAGCGAAGAAATTTCTTCTGGATTTTCAACCAAATGCCAAAATAGTGCAATCTCACCTACATTATCAGCAATAAATCTCAATTCTTCTGAACTAGCATCTTTAGCCATTTCTGCTAAAAAATGTTTGGCAGCAAGAATTGTGTTTTGCCTTCTCAATGTTTTTTGTTGAGAGCCTCTATTCATTTTTTTGCCTTAAAAGTATTAAAATTTGGTTTATTTTGTGTAATTATTACCGAAATGTACTTACTTTGCATCAATCTTGAGAATAATATCCATCGGTCTAAGCTTCTTGGATTCTACTTAACTTCATTTATATCTTACCAAGTTAATACTTGAGAAAGATGTAATTTTAGCCTTTATACGGTTACACATCGATGGTATTTGATATCCTTCAGATTGCAATTTTGAGATCCCCAAACTTCTGAAGAAGTTCGGGGATCTCGCTAGCGCGATAAACGTTGCTCCTTGGAACATAATTGCTGCTTAACAGATACCAAGTTGACACTTTAGAGACTGGCTCAAAATTGACAAATTTATACGGAATTGATACCACCAATATTGAAGTTGATAGCAGTAATGTAACTTTTGAGCAAAATTATGAAGACAACTAAGAGATATCTTTTACCCGCGATCGCTGTAACAATTGTTCTTGGTCTGAGCAGCTGTAATTCTAGCCCCACCACTAATAATATTGATAGCCAAACACCATCCCCTACCCCAACACCAAACACCACATTATCTCCAGAGCCTATTACAACACCGACAAATAGCTCATCATCTCGGACTTCTAGCCAAATTTCTAGTGTTGCTCAATTGAGAGAAAAATCTCCCAATCAAGAATCTGCTGGAGAAAATACGCCTTCTTCATCAACTTCTAAAGCTGCTAACAGTAAAAGTACAGATGTAACGATTTACACTAGTGACGTTCAATGTCAAGAATTGATTCCAGAAAAGATTTCAGTACCAGCTGATGAACCAGTAAAAAATGCAGTGGGTAAAATCATAGAAAAACGAGATACAAGTGACTTTAGCTTGTCTGGGTATCGTGTTAACGTCAAAAATGGTGTTGCTACAGTTGATTTGCGAATATCTCCTGAGTCAAAGCGGCAAATAGCTTCTCTTTCTAGTTGCGAACAGTTTGCTTTGTTTGGTAGTGTCCGCAAAACCTTAACAAGTAATGCAGCATGGAATATTAAAGAGGTTCGTTTCACTGAGCGAGGTGAAGACATTGTTCTCTAGGCCAAATAATCCTACACTGACTTTCATAGGACTTACGCAAAAACTCTCTGAAACTCTTATTTCTTTGTGTCCTACCCTGCGGGAAGCCACTTCTCTACGAGACGCTGCGCGAACGTGTCTATGCGTCCTTTGCGGTAGCCTGCGGCAAGCCGCTCCGCGTCTACGTTTTTTCATGATTTCGCGTAAGTCCTGTTTCATTTGTGCAGTGTAGGGTTTTGTATTACTTGCGATATGGCGTTGGACATTGACCGCACGCCGATCGTCTTTGGCTCTGGGGAGTTTTAAGTGCGTTAGCCTACTCTTACGGAGAAGCAAGCTACGCGTAGTGTCTCGTAGAGAAGCTTTGCCGTACCCGCTAGCGTCTGTAGAAAGAAAACGCATCGCCAGTTGCGAAAAGAGTGTGTATTTTAGTCAATTGAAAACCGCTATAAATAATGGTATGCTGTAGTTTAATATTAAAGTTTTGGCTAACAGCTACTCGCGGGTGTAATTCAGTGGTAGAATGTCACCTTCCCAAGGTGAACGTCGTGGGTTCGAGTCCCATCGCCCGCTTTAAACTGTACATTCGCAAATTATATGTCGCAATTTGGAAATGCACGAATCTGCAATATAAATCGCATTGCTAGACGATCGCATGATTTCGCCTAATTTGGAACGAATTTTCAATTAATTTAACATTAATCATCGCGCATTTATGCAACGCCAGAAAATCTTCGCTATCTGGCCTTATCGCCATAGTCCGTTAACGCAAAATCTTGGCTAATAAACCCAGCAGCACTACGTGAAGCTTCCAAAATTGTGATTAATCCACTTCCTGGGTGAACTGCACCACCAATCCAGTACAACCCACTAATATTTTCACAACGAATTGGAGGGCGAAATGGGCCAAGTTGGCTCCAATTGTGGCTGAGATTGAACACAGCACCTAAATGAACTCGATAATCATCATGCCAGGTTTGTGCAGTGTAACATATCTGGGTAACAATATGTTTTTCAATATTGTCATATCCAAGTTTGCATAGCCGTTTAATAATAAAGTCTTGGTAACTTTTTTGTTTAACATCCCAGTCAACAGCATAAGAAGTATTTGGAATTGGTACTAACACAAACAATGTGCTGTGTCCGGCTGGTGCATTACTGGGGTCTATAATTGTGGGATTGCAGACATAGAACGGCGGATCGGTTTCATCTAATGCAGAATCATCTATCCAAGGGCGATCGCGTCGGCGAATATTTTCTGATAAATAGATTTGATGATGTGGTAAGTCTTCGTAGCGGCGATTTATACCCAAATAAAGCATGAATGTAGAGCATGAAAATTGCATTTGCTTAAGCTTGCGATCGCTATAGCGGCCTCGTGCTGAAGTTGGTAGCAAATTACGCACAGCATAGCCAAAGTCAGCATTGATAACTACTGCATCAAAATTCAGGCGATCGCCAGATGCAAATTCAATACCACGAACCTGCCCCTGCTCAATCCAGACTTGATGCACTGGACGATTGAGGTGAATTTGCACCCCCAAGTCTTGAGCAGCCTTAGCCAATCCCTGTGCTAATGCCCGGAATCCTCCCACTGGATGCCATACTCCTTGGGCAAATTCCAAAAATGGAATCAGGCTGAATACACTCGCTGCTACTGTAGGATGCATTCCCAAATATTTGGAAGGATAACTCAGAGCATAGACTAATCGCTCATCCTGGAAAAATCGCCAAAAATGTTGATATAAACTTTCCCAAGGGCGAAATGAGAATAGAGAAACAATTTCATTCCAACGCAAGTAACCCAATAGACTCCGTACAGGGGTTCCTAGATAAGGCTTGTAGCCCAACTGATATTTACGGATATGTTCTGCGTACCAGCGATCGAATGCTAATGGTAAATCCGAACGCAATTTTGCCAGTTGTGTTTTAAAAGCTTTTAAATCTGAGGTTAAATCTAGTTGTGTGCCATCCCAAAATCGAAGGTGAGTATAGGGTTCCAATCGTTTGAGTTGAACATAGTCAGCAAAATTTAAGCCAGCCTCCTGAAAAAGCTCCTCATAGAGATGTGGTAGTTGGAGAATGGTCGGCCCTGTATCAAAAGCGTATGAATCAACTTCTAACCCACGCATCCGTCCACCTACGCGTTCAGCTGCTTCAAAAATTTGCACTTTATACCCTAGTCCAGCAAGTCGGATGGCTGTGGCTAGACCCCCAGGGCCGGCTCCTACAATAGCAATTTGTTTAGACATAGATAAACTCCTCATTCAATTGGGGACTAAATGCTTTCACCAAAGAGTAGCTGAGAGTAACGGATTGAAACTTGTTTAGTTTCTGCTACTAGTTGCACCAATACGGTTCAGTTAACGGTATTTGGCTCCGGAAGATCCCCCCAACCCCCTTAAAAAGGGGGCTTAGTTCCCTCCTTTTTAAGGAGGGTTAGGGAGGATCGAGTCTTAATTGAACTGTATTGCTAGTTGCACTCGATCGCTTAATTGTACCGACACTCCAAATACCCAAAATTTTCGTTCCCAATTGAATTTACTACAAAAAGGGAAGGAGAAGCAGTTGGCGGCTTCTCCTTGTTTGGTGATTTTATTCTTTGCAAGTCCCTTGACTCTATTTCTCCTTTTAACCTAGTTAGCAACTTGAGTTATATTGTTAACAGTTTTTGCTTCTGCATAAGGTTCTCGACCTGTAATCAATCTAGAGCGACGATTACGAGTGATATAATTCCACGCCCACTGTAATACTACTAGTAATTTAGTGTCAAACTCGATTAAGAAGTAGATGTGAATTATTAGCCAAAATACCCAAGCCAGGAAACCTGTGAGTTTGAGGAAACCTAAATCTACAATAGCTAAATTTTGTCCAATCATTGCCAAACTACCCACATGATTGTAATGAAATGGTGGCAAAGTTTGACCTTGAAGACGTTTTTGAATGAGTCCCGCTACATACTCTCCTTGTTGTTTGGCTACGGGTGCAACCCCAGGTAAGGGTTTACCATCTTGATGGGAGAAGTTGCCTAAATCTCCTACTACAAAAATGTTTTCATAACCCTTGATAGTCAAGTTTGGTTCTACAATTACACGTCCGGAGGAATCGCACTCTACACCTGTACGTTCTGTTAGGACTTTCCCCATTGCCGAACCTTGAACGCCTGCTGCCCACAATATAGTTTTTGAGGCAATTGCTGTTACTTCATTCCCTTGTTTGAAAGTAACTATATTATTTTCAATATTTGTCACCCTGGTGTTAGTTTGGATAACCACACCCAACTTTTCCAAAGATACTGCTGCTACTTGGGATAAATCTGGTGAAATGTGTGGGAGGATGCGATCGCCCCCTTGTAATAGTAAAATTTTTGTTTCTGAGGTGTCGATGTTGCGGAAATCTTCTTTGAGAGTTTTGTATGCCAACTCGGCGATCGCACCTGCTAATTCTACTCCTGTAGGGCCGCCACCCACAATCACAAAAGTCAACAAAGCACGGCGTTTTTCAGGATCGGTTTCTTTTTCTGCTGCTTCAAATGCTGAAAATATCCGGCGACGCATTTCTATGGCATCTTCAACAGTTTTCAACCCAGGAGCTAATTCTTTCCAGTTGTCTTTACCAAAATAGGAATGGTTAGCACCTGTGGCAACAATTAATGTATCGTAAGGTACTACTTTATCGCCCATTATCACTTGTTGTGCTTTGGGATCGATATCATTTACTTCTCCCAGTAAGACTTGTGTATTCTTACTTTTGCTGAATACAGCTCGCAATGGTGAGGAAATATCAGCAGGTGATAAGGTACCTGTCGCAACTTGATATAAAAGCGGCTGAAATAAATGAAAATTTCGTTTATCAATGAGAGTAACATTTACATTCGCTTTTGCAAGATGTTTTGCTGTGTACAGCCCACCAAAGCCTCCACCAATGATTACAACCTGATGTCGTCGATTATTGTCAAGTGCAACTACCATACGAAATATTTCCTTCTGTTAAGAGAATTGTAATTTTTCTTAACAAAAGTTGTAACAGTATGATGATACAGGTTGCTGTATGTTTAGAACAATTTAAAAAAATATAAAAGTAGTCAAAGCTGCTAATTCGTGATTAAGTAAGTAGACATAATTAAATGTAGAATACAAAAGTTTAAAACCGCGATCGACACTAGCTTTTCCCTTCTGCTTGGTTGTTGAGCGTAGTCGAAACACTGCCTCCTCCTGTCTTCTACTTATTGAAAGTGAAAACTTTATTACATATAGCAATCCTAAATCATTCGTCAGAAACAAGATCCCCGATTTCTCAAAGAAATCGGGGATCTAAACACCGCGAATTCTCACAAATCAGAAAGGATTGGTATAGTTATTGTTGATATTAGAATAACTTTACTAGAAAATTTATAAAACTAATCCCGTTACTTAGAAACATTTTTGTTTCTGAGCAAAGGAATAAAAGTTACAAAGAATCTTCTAAAACAGAATCAGGATATATACGATTGAAAATAGAACGAGCCAAACGATGTCTACAAAATGCCAGTAGATTTATGGCATTTTAATGCCTGTGTGTTTAGTTTTCATGCGTAAGTCTTAATGTTGTTGAATTGTAATTATTTATCGGGCTGTGCAATTGGAATTTGAATAAGAAATTCTGCTCCCTCATTAGGAGACGAAATACACTGTAATAAACCGCCGTGCCGCTCAGTAATAATTTGATAGCTAATCGATAAACCTAACCCAGTACCTTTACCCACAGCTTTGGTAGTAAAAAAAGGATCGAATAACCTTTGTCTAACTTCTTCTGGAATCCCAGGGCCATTATCGACGATACGGATAACTATTTCTTTAGCATTTAGCTGTTGAGTACAAATCCGAATTTGTGGCTTGTTATGTGTAATTTTCCTTTGGATTAATGAATCTTCTAAAGCATCAAGCGCATTGGAAAAAATGTTCATAAATACTTGATTTAGCTGTCTGGCATAGCACTCAACTAAAGGTAAATTTCCATAATCTCTAATAACTTCAATTTGGGGATAATTAACTTTGGTTTTCAGACGATGCTCTAAAATCATCAAAGTACTCTCAATACCTTCATGAATATCTGTTGGCTTTAACTCAGCTTCATCTAGCCGCGAAAAGGTACGAAGAGAAGCCACAATTTGGCGGATGCGTTCTGCACCGACTTCCATTGAAGAAAGCAGTTTTGGCAAGTCTTCTATTAAGAATTCTAAATCGATTGCTTCAATTTGCTGTTGAATTTCAAGTATAGGATTTGGGTAGTTGATTCGGTAAATGTCAAGTAGATTTAGTAGTTCGTGAGTATAGCTGTTGGCGTGAGCCAGGTTTCCGTAGATAAAATTGACTGGATTATTAATTTCGTGGGCAACTCCAGCAACTAATTGACCAAGAGAGGACATTTTTTCGCTTTGGATGAGTTGCGATTGGGTGGTTTGTAGTTCTTTGAGAGTTTGCTCTAGTTCTATTGCTTGCTGTTTGAGTTGAGCTTCTGCTTGTTTGCGCTCAGTAATGTCGCGTGTGATGCCTTGAAAACCCACAACCTGTCCATTAGTATCAATCACAGGTGAAGTGTTAGATGTAATCCAGCCGTAAGTCTCATCTTTGCGTTTCACTCTCACCTCAAGTCCAGCTTGTTTTTTACCTGTTTGAGCAATGTTGTTCAGAAAAGCTATACAAGCTGGTACATCTTCCGGATGAATAATCGGTACGAATGATTGCCCTAGAAATTCTGATATGCCATATCCAAACATATCTGTGAAATTAGGAGAAAGATAACTAAATATGCCATCCAATGTCATAGAATAAATTGCATCGTTGGCATTTTCCACCAAGCTACGAAACTTTGTTTCACTGGCTGCTAGAGCAGCCTGAATTTGCTTCTGCTCTGTGATATTTTCTCGAATTGCTAGCAAATATTTAGGCTCACCTTGAGAATCGAAGATGGGAGTTTTTTTAATGTGCAAAACGCAAGTTTTGGCGTTTTTTGGGTGAAATATTTCTTCAGAAATTTGTATAACTTTTTTGCTAGTGAGTGCTTCTTTGTCTTGCTTGGTAAAGAAATCAGCTTCTTCTTTGGGAAATAAATCATAGTCGCTCTTGCCCAAAATTTCATCGGCGCTGACACCAACTAACTCTTCGGCTGCTCGATTGCATAAAACAAATCGCAAATCGGTAGCATCTTTAACGAAGACTGGTACAGGCATTGCTTGAATAACAGAATGCATAAACTGTTGAGCAGTTTGGAGTTTAGCTTCTGCTTGTTTGCGCTCGGTAATATCGGTGTGAATGCCAACTAAAGCAATAATATTACCACTAAGGTCTTTGATAGCATCTGCCCTTAAATCAATTTGCATCGTATGACCAATAGAGTTTTGCATGGTAACTTCACCAGCCCACGACTGACCGTTACTAATAGTATTAAAGACGCTTTGTGCTTGTGCTGGGTTTTGGTAAACTGCTACTGGGCCGCCAGCAGCATTCAGTTCATCAACTGTGTAACCGAACAAATCGATAAAGGCAGGATTGTGATAAATTGGCTCTCCTGCAACATCAGCTATACCAATAGCATCACTGGCACTTTCCACAGCCTTACTAATACGTAGTAAGGCTTGTTCTGTGTTTTTGCGCTCGACAATTTCACTTGCAAGGGTTTTATTGATAGCTTCTAACTGGGCTGGGCTGGGTAGTGTTAGAGCTTGAGGTATCAGATAAATTAACGCAAATGCTGTATATATGGAAATAATCGCAGTTAAAGCCTTTAAACCCCCTGCAATCCAGTAATCAGGATGCCAGAGCGTCCAAATTTCCATCAAATGCCCAGTACCGCAGGCAAGGATAAAAGCACCAAACAACAGAAAGACTCCGTTGAAAGGAACATCTTTGCGTTTGGAAATAAAGTAAATCAGTAATACAGGAATAGAATAATAGGCAAGAGCGATCGTCGCATCAGAAATAATATGGAGCCAAACTAGCCCTGTTTTCCAGAGATAACAATGGCCGTGAGGAATAAAATCCTTTGAATAGAAGAGATAGTTGAAAAATGCCAACATCATGCTAAAGCTTGGTGCAATTGTGGTGTAATATGCAACTTTAGTATTCCCAAACCATCGCTAAAAGGTAAATCAAACTCAGCTGCTAAACTTTGGCTCCCTGAAAACACTCCGCCTTCAGGCTAAAAAACACTGCATCAGCTTGTCGCAAACATTCCCGAAAACCACTTCATATCATGTCCGCCTAATCACTTATCAAAAAAACTCTCCGCATCAGTCCTTAATGATAAGTTTTCAACCGGACATGATAACTAGGTGGACACAATTATTCATAAGACGCATTTCGACTCCGCTCAATGCTCAGTAGCCTGACTAAAAGAGGGTTGAGTTTCGACTACGCTCAACTTCCGCGCAGTCGAAACCCGGTAATTTCAAGTTAGGTTTAATTTAGTCCTTCTACTTATTAATCCCATACGGCTGCTTGTTGCAGACAGTCTAAAAAAAATGTGTCCTTAGACGCAAAAAAAAGGAGAGTACGTTAATAGCTAAGTCCAATATAAAATCTTCGCATTTGGAAAACGCTGTTGAATCTCACCTTGAAAAAAGCGTTTCATGATATTCATTGTGTCGGCATCATAAACATACTTAGTCCCACCAAACTTATTGCGCTTAATACTGCGTTTTTCCTCATCCATATCTAGCTTAGAATGTGGATACCAAGTTTGTAAAACTTCTTTTGAGCTTGGTGTAAAGCGGTGCGAAATTAGCTCAAAGGTCAGGTTACAGTTGAAATCTAACGCTTCGCTAATTGAGTCAAACAAGCGGCTGTAGTGTACTTGCCAATCATCTATAGGCATAATCGGCGCAATTACTAATCCTACTGGATAGCCACTATCAGCTAACTTACGTAACGCCCCAAGCCTCGATGCTACAGATGCTGTACCGCCTTCAAATCTCCCCGAAACAGGTGCGGCATTAACGCTCATCCGGCAGTGGGTATGTCCATTGTGAGGTAAATCCAGTAAGCTATCTACCTCATCAAACTTTGATACCCAGCGTAAATGTGCATCGCTGCGAGTACCAAAGTAACGGATACATTCAGCAAGGCTACCTGTCAAATGCTCAATCCCAAGTGGATCGGTATAGCAACTAACTTCATAAGTTGTGGCTTGTCCGGGTCGTTCAAAAATACTTAAATTGTTAAGGATTTGGGGTAAATTAGCAAAAGTGCGAATAACTGGCGGCCCCGATAAGCTACCTGCTAAGTAACAGTATTGGCAATGTGCTGGGCAACCCTCGGCAATATGAAACTGCCAATCAGCCGATGGTGGAATAGGACTGAGTTTGAACTGACTCGGTGGTGCAGTGACAACGGCAAAGGTACGTTTGGCAATATCGTAAGTTTTGCGCTCATCTTCGCCACGCAAGCCAGTCAGGCGGTTACGTGGTAACTCGATGATTGGTAAGTTGAGGGACTGCACCCGCTCCAAAATTTGTTGCCCCCAAGGCTCATCTAAAGCAGCAGGAGTAAACATGACCTGTTGAGGCATCCACAACTTAGTTGAAGGTTTTACTAAGTCTGTTGCTGGTACATTGTTTTTGATTGTATCGAGCAAAATCTTTCTCCGTTATTTCTCGAATTGATATCTGCAATTAATTTTTTTGGTTTGTGGAATTAGCTGTAACAACAAATAAAGATTAGTTCTGCCTCTAGAACGACTCATATTATTACTAGGGCATTGGATTAAAACTCAATACAGTTCAGTTAAGATACCCCCGCCTGCGGCGACCCCCTTAAAAAGGGGGTGAAAGAGAGTCTGTTAACTTAAAAATGGGGGTTGGGGGGATCTTAAAACATTAACTGAACCGTATTGGATTAAAACTTATTCTTGCGCTCTTTATTTTGTTTGTGATTCGTCAAAAAGCTAACTTTTGCAAAGTATAAATGGAGTATTGCTATAACTCTATTTTAAAATTAGCATTGAGGATATTTTATCTATTAATAGAGCGGATTTTACTAAATTGAAAGGTAGTAGTTTCCCGATCTAGGAATCAGATTTGACTATTGAAAAAATTTAAGTATGTGTAGTAGCGTGGCAAGACTAAAATGTTGGAATAAATTTTATTGTGGGATGGGTGTCCTCACCCGTCCGGGCGGGCAGGATGCCCACCCCACAAGAGTTTACTAATGCACTATTCTAAGCTTGTCACGTAAATAAACGGAGCCTTGTAGGGTAACAGTTCTAACCTTGTTGATATTTTTACTTTGTTGCCGAGCCTCGATAAATTCGCTCCATTTGTTCTGGAGAAAGCACCGTCATTGGAAACCCACTATCTGTAGAAATCGCGGGTTTATGGAAAGATTGAAACGCCTGTTGTTGATTTTTAGTGAAAGAGGTTTCGCCATTGTTAGTCAAAGGTAGGCCCGATAACCTTTCATCTATCTCAGATGGGGAAAGCTGATTTAGAGGTAACACATAAGCGTGCTTTTGTGGGTCGTATGCCAAAACTTCTCCTGTCTCGATATGATAAATCCAAGCATAAATACTAATTTGCCCTTGATGGAGTTTAGAACGAATCACCGGATAAGTGCGTAAATTTTCGATTTGGGTGAGTACATTCTCGGCAATAATTATTTCTAAGAGATCTTCGCCTTCGTAGTCGCTATAATTGTCTTTTACCAATCGTCGGGTTGCTTCTGCATACTTGAGCCAGTCATGTACAAGCGGCATTTCTATCCGCAAGCTGTCTAACTTCATCAAGCCTTTCATAGCACCACAATGGGAGTGACCGCAGATAATAATTTGTTGAATATCTAATGCTTGAATAGCATATTCAATCGTTGCTCCTTCACCGCCATTAGTTGCACCATATGGTGGAATAATGTTGCCTGCATTGCGAATAACAAACAACTCTCCTAATCCGGCTTGTGTAATCAGGTTTGGATCGATACGCGAATCGGAACATGTAATAAATAGTACCCTGGGCTTTTGACCATGAGAAAGTTGTTCAAATAGTTGTTCGTTCGCCGGAAAGTAACTACTTTTGAATTCGCGCAAACCTTTAATCAATTTTTTCATAGATGCACCTAAAACAATAAGTAATGCTTTAATATTTTACGAAAAATTTGGTTTATAAATTGAGAAAGTAGGAATGCAAAGTCTAAATCTATTTTATGTAGTCTTAATTTTTAATTGGTTCAACCTCAAATACTGATGTGATGCTCCAATCGCTTTCAAATCCTCGCTACTTACAACTTGAACTACCTGGCGATCGCATCGAGCCTAAAACCCAGCTTTTCATAGGTACAACGTGCTGGGGGATAACCAAATCGTCTCCTGTCTTCACCATAGCACTTGTTTATACCTTCAGTACATTTGATGCAGGAAAAGCACAATCAGTGCTAACAATTAAAGATTTGTGTCTTTTTCAATATTTAAGGTTTGGTAGCTGTATTTTAGCCGTTCCCAAAGTGCCTCAATTTGCTTGTATGACTCGTCAGCAGAGAGTTTTCCCGCAGTCTGAAGATTGCAGATATAGTCGATTCGTTGCGAAAATTCTTGCAGATTTGCATTGAATAGCAGATTGTTCGGCGTGAATTTACCTGAATATTGGTATTTTTGATAAAGAAAGCTATGCTTGTCTGCTTGATAATGGTTATTCATATAGCACTCGTAATGACAAAAAAAGTAATTTCATTGAGTCGTGAAGAAAAATTTCGATCGGATTGAATAATTTTTTACCTCTATCTAAGAGTAGATTTTTTCATTTTTTAATAAAAATATTTATAGAAATCTCAGTATTTATCTTCAGTATATGTAAAGTATTTAATATCAGCAATTGGAGTTATTTGTTAAATTAATCAAACTAATTTATCTAAGTAGAAGGACTAAATTAAACCTAACTTGAGATTACCGGGTTTCGACTCCCTTCGACTCCGCTCAGGGCAAGTCGCTCAACCCTCGTTTTCTCAAAGGTCGGGCATTGAGCGCAGTCGAAATGCGTCTTCTAAATAATTGTGTCCACTTACTTATTACACCTTTTCTTTTGCTGGCGTTGCGATACCGCGCTTAACTAAACCCGCTTCGAGTTCCTGAATAAATTTCAAATCTTCCTCAAGTAGAGGCAGGTTTTGGGTTTCAGAAAAGTCTTTACTTACAGAGGGATTTTTCTCAAGAAAAGCAAATGCTTGCCGAAATTGGCGGGGATTTGCCAAAATTTGCGAGTCAAAGTGACAGGAAATAATCTGCTGAAAATCCCAACTTGCAACTGTATCAGCCCAGTTGAGGACTTGTCTTGGTGCTTGGGGAAGAATGAGGATTTGCAGAATCGGCGCGACAAATGGTCTGCCCTGACCTCGTAGAGTATCGAATGTCTGCTTCCAAGTTTGTCGCCAGCGAAAAGGAAATAAACCAAAGTATGATTTTAGCGATCGCTGTGGTGCTTTGAGAGCATCACGAAACATCTGTACCATTGGAGTAACTTCCAGCGCACTTGGACGGAAGTAAAGCGCAAACAATGAAATGCGTTGCCATCCTTTGCGGCGGTTGTCTTCATTGTCCTCCATCGCTTCTAAGGCATTATCCCTTGCATGAAACAGTAAGGGATAAGGATCTAATTGGAGAATTTCCGGCGGGTCTTCTGGTACAGAAATTATAGAATCAGTTACAAGCACAGTGCGCGATCGCTTGTGAAATACTGCAACTTCCGCAAAAGATCCTCGCCCTAAGTTGATGTCCAATATTGCATAGTCAAACTCCGAAGCGAAGGGGGCAAGGTTTGAGTTTTCTGGCAGTTCCTGAGTTCGTTTTTGGGGAAAGCCTAGCCAACTCAGCGGCAAATTGAACGGGAAACTCCACTGGTGCGGGGCAACAAAAACTTGTGCTTGAGGAAAGCGTCTAGAAAAGGGGCCAACGAAGACTTTATGCTCCAAACCAGAACTTGTTGGCAGTAAAATGTACTTAACTTCACCGTGCTTTGCTACCAACTCATTAACCAAGCGAACACACTCAGCTGTTGGAGCAATGGGCGCGTAGACGAGAAGACCTCCAGCAGCAAGTTTGACGAGAGTCATCCGAATCGGCACGATGGTGTAAAGAATGCCCTGAACCTGATCGAATGTCCAGATAGTGTCCTTAACTATTTCCTTGCGGAGTGTCCGCCGCCTGCCGTAGGGGTAGAGTGGGACAGTAAACCAGAATGGCCATGACCAATCTTTTGGCTGGGTGGAAGGATGCATCCCTTGTTGTAGTTCTATCCTCGACTTAGATCCTTGTGAGTTCATCGTCGTTCCATTGACTGTGCGCTTGTTTCTAATTTCTAATACTACTGAGTCTCCAACGGAGGCACACGTTAAGTTTATCTAATGAAGGCAGGGGGCAGGGGGCAGGGGGCAGGGGAAAAGCGAGTTTCGAGCGGGGTTTTCAAATTTGGAATTTTACATTTAATTATGTCTAGCTACTTAGTGCTTTTTGTTTTCTCAACAATTAGAAGGAATTGAGGATTGTATTTAGTTAATTAAAATGTTAGACGTCGGCTGTACTACTATGGCACTAGTCTTGATTTTCGGGACTCGCTCAGGATAGCTAAATAACGGTAGTAACACACTGTTAGCTACTGGAAACTATCTATAAAATTAAAGAGTATTTTTCGGATCGACTTTATGGAACGGAAGAGAGAAGAGGCGTTTTTTGAGAGGGTTTTAACTTGTTTCAAATGCCTGAATATGTCCTTGGAAAAATTACTTTTGTTCTAGAGGTATCGGTAGGTACATACACCTGTTTTATCTATCCTTAGCTGATTTTACTGTGTTTGTCAAAATAGACATGCTCTCTGGGAATACTAGTTTTATCAAACAAACACAAACTTAGGCTATGGGACAAATATAGATGACGAATATAAAATCCGCTCTTATTATACCCGGATATGAAATTACCTCTGAACTATATGTAGGATCTAGAACACGAGTATATCGAGCTATCCAAAAGCGAGAAACGCTACCAGTAGTTATCAAACTTCTAACATCTGAATATCCCAGTTTCAACGAATTACTGCAATTTCGCAACCAATACACCATTAGCAAAAATCTCAAGATTCCTGGTATTATTCATCCGTTATCATTAGAAGCCTATAGTAATGGTTATATTTTGGTGATGGAAGATGCGGGAGGAATTTCTTTACGAGAATACATCAAAACCATTAGCCTATCGCTGGTCGAATTTTTGGCGATCGCCATCCAATTAACTAACATTCTCCACAGTTTACATCAAAACTGTGTAATTCACAAAGACATCAAACCTGCAAACATCCTAATTCATCAAGAAACAAAAAAAATTCTCTTAATTGATTTTAGTATTGCATCATTACTTCCTAAAGAAACTCAAGAAATTATCAGTCCTAATATTTTAGAAGGAACTCTGGCTTATATTGCCCCGGAACAAACTGGCAGAATGAATCGAGGGATAGACTATCGCAGCGATCTTTATTCTTTAGGGGTGACATTTTATGAGTTATTAACAGGAAAATTACCATTTATATCTGACGATCCGATGGAATTGGTGCATTATCACATTGCTAAAGAACCGCCAAAGCCACAAGGTGATGGAGAAAAAATACCAGAGGTTTTATGCAATATTATTAATAAATTAATGGCCAAAAATGCCGAAGATCGCTATCAAAGTGCTTTAGGTTTAAAATTTGATTTAGAAAAATGTTTTGCCCAAATTAAAGAAACTGGTAAGATTGAATATTTTAAAATTGGTCAGCACGATGTGTGCGATCGCTTTCTGATCGCAGACAAACTCTATGGGCGAGAAAAAGAAGTTGTAACCTTACTTCAAGCTTTTGAGCGCGTCGCCAATGGCACATCCGAAATGATGCTAGTGGCAGGATTTTCGGGAATTGGTAAAACTGCGGTAGTCAATGAAGTTCACAAGCCGATTACTCGTCAACAAGGGTATTTCATCAAAGGTAAATTCGACCAATTCAATCGCAATATTCCCCTATCAGCTTTTGTACAAGCTTTACGGGATTTAATGGGGCAATTATTGTCAGAGTCTGACGCCCAATTAGCACAATGGAAAACTAAAATTCTTGCAGTTGTGGGCGACAATGGGCAAGTTTTGATTGAGGTGATTCCTGAGTTGGAACTAATTATTGGACAGCAACCTCCCGTGCAAGAACTATCAGGAACTGGGGCACAAAATCGTTTTAATTTATTGTTCCAAAAATTTATTGCAGTCTTTACTACGAAAGAACATCCGTTAGTCATGTTTCTGGATGACTTACAGTGGGCAGATTCAGCTTCCCTTGTGTTGATTAAACTTCTGATGCAGGATAACAGCTATTTACTTTTATTGGGGGCTTATCGAGACAATGAAGTTCAAGCAGCACATCCTTTCATCTTAACAGTAGAAGCCCTGAAAAAAGCTCAGAAAACTGTTAATATAATTACGCTTTCACCTTTGGCATTGAGCGATACGAATCAATTAGTTGCTGATACATTACATTGTGCAGTCGATCGCTCGCATCCCATCACAGAATTAATCCATCGCAAAACCCAAGGTAATCCCTTTTTTATCACGCAGTTTCTCAAAGCCTTACACGAAGATGGACAAATTAGGTTTAATCGCGATCGAGGGTATTGGGAATGCGATCTGAGCGAAATTAATGCGCTTTCTCTAACCGATGATGTCGTAGAGTTTATGGCACAGCAGTTACAGAAATTACCGAAAGAAACCCAACAAATACTCAAATTAGCTGCTTGTATCGGTAATCAATTTGACTTAGCAACCTTGGCGATTGTTTGCGAGCGATCGCCAGCACATGCAGCAGGAATTTTGTGGAAAGCGTTACAAGAAGGATTGATTCTGCCGCAAAGTCAAGTATATAAATTTTATCTCACCTATGATGAGGTAGATGCTAAGACTAGCAACGTCGAAAATGTAATCTATAGGTTTCTGCACGATCGCGTCCAACAAGCTGCTTATTGTCTGATTCCCGAAGACCAAAAACAAACCACCCATTACCATATTGGTCAACTACTCCTGCAAAAAATTTCTCCAGAAGCAAGATTTGACCGTATTTTTGAACTCATCGGTCACCTCAACTATGGAACTGCTTTAATTAGCGAACAAAGCGATCGCGAGGAATTAGCAAAACTTAACCTCGCAGCCTGTCGCAAAGCCAAAAGCGCAACCGCTTATCAAGCAGCTCGTGAATATGTGACAGTGGGTTTATCTTTATTAGGAGAAAAAGCTTGGCTACAGCAATACGAAATCACTCTTGCTTTTCATGAATTAGCTGCTGAATTAGCTTCCCTGTGCGGTGACTTTGAAATGATGGAACATTTCATTAATATTGTCACCGAGCAGACACATTCCTTACTAGAAAAAGCCAATATTTACCGAATTAGAATACAAGCTTATTCTTCTGGGAATAAACTTGCCCAAGCTCTCACAATTGGTAGACAAATCTTGCAACAATTTGGTGTCAACTTTCCCGAAATACCGACACAAACAGATATTCAACAGGCAATCCAAGAAATCAGCGAACTTATTGGCAACAGAGAAATTGTAGATTTAGTTCGCTTACCTGCAATGAATGATGCAGAAAAATTGGCAATTATTCAAATTACTAACAGTATTTTTCCAGCAGCTTTTAACTTGGGATCTTTGTTCTTTCCATTACTAGTTTCTTTATCAGTTAAATTATCTATTCAATACGGAAATACATCGCTCTCAGCCTATAGCTTTGCTTGCTATGGCATCATTTTGTGTAGTATACAGCAAGACGTAGATACAGCAACAAAATTTGGACAATTGGCACTCGGTATCATCGCCAAATTTGATGCAAAAGCTGTGAAAGCTCAAGTATTACCCGTGCTAGGACTGTTTATTCTACATCGCAAATCTCATATTCAAGAATCACTATCAATCTTGCAAGAAGGTTATGTGACTGGAATCGAAGTTGGTAACCTAGAGTTTGCTGGATATTCTGTCTATAGTTTTTGTTTGAATTCTTTTTGGTGCGGTCAGCCCTTGGTTACTTTAGAACAAGATGTACGCGCTTACTGCAATGGGTTATTGCAATTGAACCAATTGACAGCAGCTAATTACTGCCGAATTTATTGGCAATCTATTTTAAATTTACTGGGAGTTGGAGAGTATCCGATTATTTTATCTGGGGAAGGTGTGCAAGAAACCCAATTTTTGCCCTCGCTGTTGTCTGCTAATGATTTGATTGGGTTATATTTCTTTTATTTATATAAATTACTGCTTTGTTTCTTATTTGGAGAAATTGAGCAAGCGACTAATTACGCAATTGAACTCAGAAAATATTCAACTGCTGGCGCTGGATTCGTCTGCCAACCTGCGGTTTGTTTCTATGATTCTTTGACGGTTCTAGCAGCTTTGAGTCCCCAATCAAAGGAGACATCAAAAATATTAGAGCGGGTGGAACAAAACCAAACGCAACTGCAACAATACTGGGCGCACTATGCCCCAATGAATCATCAACACAAACTCGATTTGGTAGCGGCTGAAAAATGCCGAGTATTAGGACACAAAGCAGAAGCCATTGAGTTATACGATAAGGCGATCGCTGGAGCTAAGCAAAACGGCTACATTCAAGAAGAAGCTTTGGGTAATGAGTTAGCAGCTAAGTTTTATCTGGCTTGGGGTAAAGAGAAAGTCGCCGCAGGCTATATGCAAGAAGCTTACTACTGTTATGGTCATTGGGGTGCAAAGGCTAAAGTCGCTCACTTAGAACAACATTATCCGCAACTACTGACGGCTATTCTCCAACCTACTAACCTCACCATCACATCTGGGGCAACTATAACTCCTACTTTAATTAAGGGTGTCACTAGCGCCAGTAGCAGCCAAAATTTTTGGTTAGATTTTCCAGCAGTAATGAAAGCAGCACAAGCTATTTCTCAAGAAATTGAATTAGAGAAGCTGTTAAAAACCTTAATGCAGATTGCGATCGCCAATGCTGGCGCACAAATCGGTCATTTTATCCTGCGCCAAGACGAACAATGGTTAGTTGTCGCTCAAGCCAACCGACAACAGGCACAAAGTTTAGAAATTCCCCTCGAACAATACCAAGAAATTCCCCAGAGTTTGATTTATACAGTAGCACGAACTCAAAAGACGGCTGTGTTTGAAAACTTGAGCGATTCGGTGCAATTTGCAGGCGATCGCTATATCATCACTCATCAGCCCAAATCAGTGTTGTGTACTCCAATTAATCGCCAAGGAAAACTCATTGGGATTTTGTATTTAGAGAATAATTTAACCGTGGGGGCATTTAATAGCGATCGCATCGAGATTCTGCAACTGCTAACTAGCCAAGCCGCCATCTCTGTAGAAAATGCCCGTTTGTATCAACAAACCGAAAACTATTCCCACACCCTAGAAGCAGAGGTAGAGCGCAAAACCCAAGCTCTCAATCAAAAAGCCGAAGATTTAGAGCAAGCCTTGAAAAAAGTGCAACAAACTCAAGCGCAATTAATTCATAGCGAAAAAATGTCATCTTTAGGTCAAATCGTAGCTGGTATTGCTCATGAAATTAACAATCCTGTTAATTTTATTAAAGGTAATATCACGCATACAGAAAGTTATATTGTAGACATGAAGACTTTGCTGAAACTTTATCAAGACGAATATCCTCAACCTAGTCAAACTATTCAAGCTAAAAGCGAAGAAATTGACCTTGATTTTCTGTTTGAGGATGTCAGTCAGATTTTAGAATCTATGAAACTGGGCAGCAATCGCATCAGTCAAATTGTCTTGAGTTTACGCAACTTTTCTCGCTTAGATGAAGCAGAAATCAAAGCCGTAAACTTACACAGTGGAATTGAAAGCACGCTCTTGATTTTGCAACATCGCTTGCAAGCATCTACAAATAAACCTGAAGTGCGAGTGATTAAGGAGTTTGGCAACCTACCTCTAGTAAATTGCTATCCTAGCCAACTAAATCAAGTTTTCTTGAATATCATTAACAATGCCATTGATGCCATTCGAGATAATCCCCAAAGCAGTGAAAAACCAGAAATTCGGATTCGCACTGAGGTAATAGATAGCGAACGTTTACGAATTGCGATCGCCAATACAGATAGTACGATTCCTGTGAATATTCAAAACCGGATTTTTGACCCGTTTTTTACAACAAAAGCCGCAGGTCGTGGTATAGGTTTGGGATTATTTGTTAGCTATTCGATTATTCAACAACATGACGGTACTCTGAGTGTACGCTCTTCCCCAACAGATGGTACAGAATTTGAAATTCTTCTTCCTGTGCGTTGAACAATTCTTAGGAAAAAGGACGTTTTTGAATAGAGGCAGTTTTCCTTCTGCCTCCTGCCCGGTTGGTGAGCGAAGCGCCGCCCTGAGCCTGTCAAAGGGTTGAACCACTGCCTCCTGCCTTCATTGATAAAAGTGAAGTTTTCTAATCTTTTCGTTCAGCGTAGTGACTTGACGCTATCAGTTTTTTCTACTAAGAAATCGGTGAAGATACTCATAATGGTGCGCTGACGTAATTTCACATTAGCACTAATAGACATACCTGATTGTAGTGGGATTTGACGCTGATTAATCAGTAATTTCTGTCCATTTAGACGAACTTTTGCTGAAAAACGCCAGAACTTATAAACTTCGTCTGGAGGTAAAGCATCAGAGCCAATCTCAACTAGTTCGCCTTTGATATCACCATATTCTTGGAAGGGAAAAGAATCAATTCTGACATCTACTTGTTGCCCTTCTTTGGCAAAACCGATGTCGCGGTTGGTGATGTATACTTTAGCAACCAAGTTGTCGCTAGGAACGAGTTTTAGAAGCGGATCGCTCGAATTAACTACAAATCCTGGTGTTTTGGCTTTGAGTTCAAACACTGTTCCATCTACGGGTGCAGTAATTTTCTGATATTTGAGAGTTTGTTGTGCTTGAACCCACTTACTATCAATTTCACTGATTTGACCTTTAATTTCATAGATGCGTTTTTGATTATCTACAATTACTTTGGTTAATTGGCTATCAATTTCGGCAATACTTTTGTCATTAGCTGTAATTTTAGCTAGTAAATCTTCTTGAGACAGTGCAGCAGTATTGCGAAATTTTTGATTTGATTGAGCGATCGCTAATTGTAATCGCTGCTGTTCCCTATTCAATCGAATCACTTCAGCTTGTTTGGTACTGACATCTTGTTGCTGCTTCAAGTATTGCACCTGAGAGATAGCACCCTGCTGCGCTAAAGGTTCAAACTTGCGGAGAATTTGTTGATTAATTGTTAGCAACTCTTTAGCACTAGCTAACTGTGCCTGAGTCTGGAAAAATTCTTGTTGCGTCTGTTGTGTGTCCAAATTAGCTGCGGCTAAACGCGATTCTAATTCTATTTGGCGATTTTGCAAGCGTAACTGTTGCTCTGGTGTGAGAGAACTTCCAGCAGTCGCACCGTTTAACTGTGTTCTGTACAACTGGTTTTCGGCAATAATGGCTGCTCGGCTCTTAGTCAAAGAGGCTAGTTCTGGTTTAATTTTCAATAGAGCGGTTTGCTGTGCCACTTCCTGTAGTGAGGTTGTCCCTTGAAGCTGGCGGCGGTAGAAATCATTTTCTTGTTCTAGTGTCTGTAAGGAAAGCAACTGAGCAGCCCGACTTTGCTTTAATGAAGTTAGCTCCGCCTCAGAAGTAGTTTTTTCTAAAGTAACGAGTGTGTCACCTTTTTTGACTCGCTGGCCATCTTTGACTAAAATCTCGTTGACAACACCATGAACCGGAGCTTGAATTTCTTTAACTGCACCCTGTGGTTCTAGTTTGCCAGTAGCAGGAATTGATTCATCAATTTTGAACACAGAGGCCCAAATTACAGTAAAGGCGCTAACTCCAACAATTGTCCAGGCAATGGCTCGCGACCAAGTAGGAGTTTGTTGTAAAAGTACTGGGCGATCGAATTTATATTGAATATTCATAAAAATTAGTGATGATTGACTGTTAACTATTGATTGTTGACTGTTGAGTGTTGAGTTAGGAGTGCTAAGGTTAAAAGTTCCGAGTTCAAAACCTCAACCTTCGAGCAAAAAGCCGCAACTTCCAAGTTCAAACCCTCAACGTTCGAGTTTAAAGCCGCAACTTCCGAGTTTAAAGCCGCAACTTCCAAGTTCAAAGCCGCAACTTCCGAGTTTAAAGCCGCAACGTTCGAGCAAAAAGCCGCAACTTCCAAGTTCAAAGCCTCAAGTGTCGAGTTTTAGGGACTGACAAATAAAAAAATATCTAATTAACTCTTGTGGGGTGGGCGTCTCGCCCGCCATATCGACTGAGCGGGCAGGATGCCCACCCCACAATATTGGGTAATTTCTTTCTTGGAGTTCCCTGAAGCTTGAAGTTTCATTATTTAAAGTTGAAACAATAGTATTTACTGCTGACAAATGACAAATGACTAATGACAAATGACTGATGACTAATGACAAATGACTGATGACTACACATTCGCTTCCTGTTGCTGATAAAGACAGTAGTAATAACCTTTGAGCGCCATTAATTCTTCATGAGTACCCCGTTCTACCACAGCACCTCTATCCATCATCAGAATGATATCGGCATTGCGAATTGTGCTGAGGCGGTGAGTAATGAAAAATACTGTTTTATCTTGGAAGGCTGTTGCCAAGTTACGGCAAACTTGGGCTTCGGCATTGTAATCTAAGGCGCTGGTAGCTTCATCGAGAATGAGTAATTGCGGATTTTGCAGGACAGTACGAGCGATCGCTACTCGTTGGCGTTGTCCCCCAGATAGTGCCGAACCTCGCTCCCCGACACGGGTGTTATAGCCGCTGGGTAAAGACATAATAAAGTCGTGGGCAAATGCTACCTTGGCAGCAGTAATAATTTCCTCATCGCTAGCATCAGGATATCCCAAGGCAATGTTTTCGCGGACTGTACCATCGAAGAGTAAGGTATCTTGTAACACCATACCAATTTGACGGCGTAAGGAATAGAGTTCGACTTTACTGATATCGTAGTCATCAATTAAGATTTTGCCGGACTTGGGTTCGTAGAGTCTGGGTAATAATTTTAGCAGCGTGCTTTTACCGGAACCGCTTTGACCGACAATTCCTACAAAGGAGCCAGCCGGAAAATCTAAGTTAATATTGCATAGTTGCAATGGACCGCGATCGCGGAAACTAAAGCTGAGATTTTCAAACCGGACATTACCTAGAATAGTCGGCATGAGGATGTTTTGGCTGTCGGTTTCTGTTTCTTGGGGACTGTCCAAAATATCAGCAAGGCGTTGCAAAGATAAAGCGGTTTCTTGAAAGTTCTGCCAAAGTTGCATGAGGCGCAACAGGGGACTGGTAACATAACCAGCAAGGATGCGGAAAGCGATGAGTTGTCCCAAGGTAAGTTGCTGATTCAGGACGAGAAAAGCTCCCACCCACAGCACTAACATACTGGAAAATTTGTTAAGGAAACTGCTGACAGAACCAGCGTTGGTTTGAGTAGAAACTGTTTTGAAACTAGCACTGATGTAACGAGCATAGCGTTCTTGCCATTGCCAACGCGATCGCATTTCTAAATTTTGCGCCTTGACTGTCTGCATTCCTCCCATGACTTCTACTAAATAAGATTGGGTATCGGCATTGCACTCGGCTTTCTCTTGCAATTGTCGCCGCATCAAAGGAGATACCATCAAGTTGAGCAAACCAAACAGCGGCACTGTTGCTAATGCTACCAAGGTCAACACTGGGCTATAAACCGCCATTACTACAATGTAAACCACCGAAAATACTGCATCCATCACCACAGTCAAAGCTGTACCAGTCAAGAAAGAGCGAATATTTTCCAACTCGCGAACTCGCGTTGCCAATTCTCCCACAGGACGGCTCTCAAAGTAAGATAATGGCAGACGCAACAAATGATTAATCACCTCAGAACCGAGGGTGAGGTCGATTCTGTTGGTTGTATCTGTAAACAAATGAGTGCGGATACTGGTAAGTATTGCTTCGATAATTGCTACTACCAGCAAAAAGATGCCAAAAACTTCCAAGGTATCAGGACTGTTACCAACCAATACTTTGTCAATAATTACCTGTGTGGCGAGGGGATTTACCAACCCAAATAGTTGGATAACAATAGAAGCGATTAGAACTTCAATTAATACTTTGCGATAGCGCCGTAGTGAAGGTACAAACCAACTCAAATTAAACCGTGACTTGGGAGTATTTTGATTAGTTTGTAACAGCAGGACTTCACCTTGGGCGCCCCAGTTTTCAGCAAAATCTTGTAATTTGTAGTGCAGTAGTCCCATCTCTGGAACGGCAATCAGCAACTCGCGATCGCTATTTTTGTAAATAATAGCAAAACTATCTTGCCAAGAAATCATCACTGGTAGTTGCAGGCGTCCAACTGCGGCGGCTGGAACTTTCACCATCTGTGTTGTCAAACCCATCAACTCAGCGGCGGCGGCACAAAATTGCAGAGAGATCGTGCCTTTTTGTTCGTGCTGCTTTGCCAACACTCGCCGCACTGTATCCCTGCGTAAGGGAATATTAAAATATTGGCTCAACATTTGGAAGCAAGCCAAGGAAGCATCTAGCGGTCCTCTACCCTTAATATATGGATACTTGTTTTGTTTGCTCTTAGGGGCTGATTCTTCTGTAAAAGTAATTTCTGAGGCGTAGGGAATCTCTGCGGGTAAAAGTGCTTTTGGTGCAACGGCGGGATTTTTTCCAAGTATTGATTTGGGCAATCCCACCAAACGCATATTTGTCTGAAATTTCAGCTTGGGGTTGATATCTTCTAATTCTAAGCGGCTACCTGCGGGAAACTCAGAATCGAAATTACTGCTGACTAACCATAAAAATTCTGAGTCTAACTGCTGGTGAAAGGCTTGGCGTGCAGGAATTGTGCGGATAATCGCAACTTCAGTTGCAGCCTGGGCAAGTTTAACTAAATTCTTGCTCCCATCTGCACGACGGCTGAATTCTTCAGTAAGCAGTTCGTATACTTCTAAAAGAGCAATTTCATTTTGCAACGCTTTGACAAAAGCTGACTCTTGCTTGAGTAATGGAAGAAAACCTGCAATGGGTAGATTGAGGGTAATAACTTCAGTAGAAGCGATCGCGCTTTCACAAGCAACACCCCGGACATGACTTATCCAACCTAAAACCTCTCCTGGAGAAAGTAATTTCAATGTGGCCGGATTCGGCGCTTGGGAATTATAGCCTAATAAACGCGCTTGCCCTTGGTAGATAACGCTAATTTGCTCCGGCATAGCTTCCCTGGCTACTATTACTTGCCCGATACGATAGCGAAAAAATTGCCCTTGGTTGAGCAAATTTTCTAAAACATTTGGTGAAAGATAATTGAAAGGAAATAAATCAGCAATAAATTCTTGAATATCAACGGTTGTATTTGTCATGATATTTGACACCTTATTTCATAACTTCTAGATGGTCAAAAAAATTATTTCTCCACAGTTACTCCTGGCTGACTCTAAGAGGATGTTTGAAAAGTATCCTTGTCGGTATACAAACCTTTTAGATCCCCCTAAATCCCCCTTGAAAAGGGTGACTTGATATTCCTTTGTTAGGGGGGATCTAAAAGTAGCCAAAATCACAAGAAAATACTTTTAAAACAACCTCTAAGCTGCCAATGCTTCTTTAACTCCTGCTGGTTTGGCGTTGATTCCCATCCAGGTTTTTTCTTCTGATGAAAGTCGATCGAGTTGTTGTTGAAACCAAGTTTCAAAATTATCTTGCAGCAATCGTTGGCGCATAAAATCATCCAACTGTGCAGTTATGAACTTTTCCACACGGACAATAATCCATACATTTCCAAAGGGCACAGGTGCTTGAACTATACCTACTTGACTCGTGCAAAGTAAGTGAGCAAAATTAGGAGCGATCGCACCAATTTCTACCGGGCCGATAATGCCATTTGTATCGGCTTCTGGGCCTTGGGAATATTCACGCGCTAGTTCAGCAAATGACTGCTCTTTTTCTGTAATTCTGAAGAATAGCTCGTTAGCGGTTCCTTGACTTTCAGTCCGAATTAAAGAATAAATGATTTTGTCAAAATGTCTTTTGTTTTTCAGGAAGTAGGATTCTAATTGATGTCCCCAAGTTTGCTGCTTGAACTTTTCAACTCTGAGCTTGCGGGTGACAAAAAGTTGTAACTGTTCTTGAGTCAAACCGTAACGCCAGCACCAATCTTGGATTTGTTGGTCGGTTGTTAAATGCCACTGCTGATAAAATTCCTCTAGAGCATGGGATGTTTCGGCTTTTGTGCAGGCGATTGGTGCGATCGCTCCTTCAATAATGCTTTGAGATAACAATTGCGGAATCAAGTTGTAACTAGCCAAGAAAGGGATTATTTCTGGTGGGAAGTTCTGGCGATCGCCTGTTTGTAAAACTTTGTTCATATTTGTTGAAATATTTAATGAGTGCAGCTATTATTTTTCCTATGAAGCGGTTAAGTTCAGGTATAGCTCTCTGCCGCTTGTATAATTTGCATACTCTTGAAAGCATTGCCATACAATACTTTCAACTACTATTCACCACCTCTAATGCTTATTAAGCAAAGGGGGTGGTGAAGTGGTCAAAAGCCAAAGTGTAGTTAGTACTACCTTGAAATTGATTGACCTGTAGGAAATAATCGCCAGCATTGTTAATATTAGAAATGATATCTGAAGTAATAGCGCCGTTAATAGAACGGGCAATTTCTTCGCCCGCCTCAACTCTGCCATTGTGATTAAAGTCTCGAATTAGTCGGATATCGGCATCATTGCTCAGTCCGCCCAATGTGATGTTGACACCTTCAAAACTTCCTAGAGAGAAGTGGTAAACATCAGCAGTATTTTTGTCATTGATAGAATTATTGCGGGTGACATCACCTGATAAGTTACCAAGTTCAAATTCCTTAGGCAGAAGATTGCTGAAATCGGATGTTGAATTGGATGTTGTTGCAGACCAGTCTAAATCGTAAGTCACGCTACCGGAACCAGAAAAGCGAGAGACTTCAGCAAAATAAGTACCTGCGTTTGCTCTAACATTAATTGAGTCATCAAAATTGCTGCCATTACGCGAACTTGCAATCAATCCATTTTCGCGATCGCTGGCGTCTAATACACCGTTACCATTAATGTCTCGAAAAAGTCTCAGATCTGAATCATCACCAGCACTAATATCGTTAAGAGACAAATTGACGTTTCTAGTACTATTGATTTGAAACTGATAAACATCACTAGGACTTGGTGTTTCAAAAGAAAAGTGAGAAGGAGTGCTAGAGAGAGTACCAAGATTGAAATTAGTCATTTTTTTGTTTTTTCGATGTAGATAGTAATTTAATTAAGTCCTGATGTATTTTTTTGTCTAAAGTGTGGAATAAAAGCGGCAAAGTTCAGGTATGATTCTCTACCGCTTAGATAATTTGCATACTCTTGAAAGCGTTGCCATACAATGCTTTCAAGTATTACTCACCACTTAAGCAAAGGGGGTAGTGAAGTGGTCAAAGGTCAAGTTGTAGCTAGAGCTAGTGAATTGAGTGACCTGCAAGAAGTAATCGCCAGATAGATTAATGTTGGAAATCAGATCTGAGGTAGTACCTCCGTTAGTAGAACGTGCAATTTCCTCACCAGCATCAACGATGCGATTGTTATTCAAGTCTCGAATTAACCGAATGTCAGCGTCGCCGTTGAGTCCGCTCAATCTAATGTTGACACCCTCAAAAGTTCCCAAAGAAAAGTTGTAAACATCAGTTGTATTCTGATTATTGACGTTACCTGTACGAGTAACATCACCTGATAAATTACCAAGTGTAAATTCTTTAGGCAAAAGGTTGCTGAAACTAGATGAAAGGGGAAAAGTTCCAGACGGTTTAGTCGCAGATAAGGCTAAATCGTAACTGACACTGCCCGAACTACCTGGAGCAAAGCGAGATACTTCTGCAAAAAAAGTACCAGAGGAGGTTTTAAAGTTAATCGCCTCATCAAGATTACTTCCCTTATTGGAAACAATTCCAACTGTTCGGTCGAAGTCGTCCAATACGCCGTTGAGGTTAGCATCTCTAAACAGCCGGATGTCCGCATCATCGCCAGCACTAATGCTTGTCAGAGAAAGGTTGATGTTGCTGGCATCTGCGATCTTAAACTTAAAGACATCCGTTGGGTCTGTTGTAGTTAAACTGAAGTTATCTTTAATAACAGGAGTGCTACCTAGTGTACCAAGATTGAAAAGTGCCATTTTTTTGTCCTTTATGTGTTGATTGTAATGCGGTCAAATTTAGATTCAGTTGTAGTTTGCACAGATGTAAATCCCGATTTAAATGGAAATTTACTGCGATATATAAGAGTCGTAAATGATTTGTAAAATCTTGCATCAGGGCTGCTAACAGCCATTAATGATATTTTTTACAACTCTCAGAGGAATGGGGTAACGGCTGATAATTGAATGAAAATAAGGAAGATTTATTATTTTCAATAGAGCCTTAGCCATTTCCTTTTGTGCTTGCCTCGTTCAGAACCTGTTGTTTAACCATGAATATAAATTAAACTGTTTTTTCAATAAATACAGCATGAAAAAGACTTTAATAGTTAGATGTTTTTAAGGAGATAAAAAGCGGTTTGTCTGATTTAGTCAGAAAAAGTCATATTGGATTTGGGGTAATTGCAGCAAAACAACGTCAGGGATATCAAAAGCTAATAATTCAAGATATGAGTAGTCTTTGCGATCGCCTACAGTGGACGCTTTACACCATCACTAAAACCTATTGGCTCAATGAGTAGGGGTATACTATAAACGCAATGACTTTTAAAATTGCTGTAGCCAAATTGCTGTTAATATGTTGCACAAGCATGAGAAATTCTGACGTTAGTGTAGTCAATCCTTAGCAGCCTAGTTCCTAGTCTTTATAACTAAAGCAGTAATGAAATCCCTCAGTGACATCAAACAAGAAACAGAAGTGCCTGTTGTGATTACAGATCGGCAAGGGTTCATCACTTATGTAAACGATCGCTTTACCTCTGTTTTTGGCTGGAGTATGGCTGAAATTAACGGTCAAATGATTACAGTGGTTATTCCAGAAGGGTTTCATGCCCCGCACCATCTCGGCTTTTCCCGCTTTCTCTCAACGGAAAATTCTACCATTCTCAATCATCCACTGCGTCTTGTGGGAGTCACCAAAGATGGGCGAGAGATTGAAGCCGAGCATTTGATTATGGCAGAGAAGCATCAGGGAGAATGGGTATTTATGGCCACGTTGCGTCCTCTTTAACAAAAATGCACGAAAGGAGGAGACACACCAAATTTACCTGCATCTGTGCTTCTAAAACAGGAGTTTGCTGATGAGTATCAATTTAACTGATTTGGTCAACCAATTACGGTCAACTTTGGGCAAAATCGAGGCAGCACTAGGGGCGATTGCTGATGCTATTGTCTGGACGGGCCGTGATGGCAAAATCCAATGGTGTAATTCTGCTTTCGACAAACTTGTTAACCAACCACATATTTTAGTTCTCAATGCTAAACTCAGTGACTTGTTATTCCTGAGCTTAGCTGGCGAAGCAGTTGCGCCAGAGCTTTATCCAAATATCAGGGTTCTAGAGGGCAGCTATGAAATCGCACAAGAATACGAATGTCATAACGGCAGACATCCCTCGTCAATTTTAGAAATATCAGGCAACTGTGTCGAACTTCCAGGAGGTGACAAGTCATCCGTACTAGTAATTAGAGATATTACTCAAGCAAAGCGCTCAGAAGCAGAACGCTCCTTAGCAGTACAAAAACAAGCAGAAACTTTGTCTCTTTTGCAAGCGACACTAGAGTCTACTGCTGATGGAATTGTAGTTGTCAATGAAGACTTGAATATATCTGTCTTTAATCAAAAATTTCTCCAAATGTGGTCGATGCCTGAATCTTTGTTGCAGTTTGGTAAAAGCAGCGAACGATTCAAGTTCATGTCCGAACAAACGCAAGATCCAGAAGCCTTTATTGCCAAAACAAAGAAACTTTTATACGAGCAACCAGAACAGGCAGCTTTTGATTTGCTAGAGATGAAAGACGGACGCATTTTTGAGCGTTATTCTCAACCCCAATGGCAAGACGACAAAATTATTGGACGTGTTTGGAGCTTTCGAGATATTACCGAACGCAAGCAGGCTGAAGCAGCCTTACTCAAGAGCGAGCAAAAATTTCGCCGCTTGTTCGAGAACTCTCAATTTGGGATTTTACGCAGTCGTCTTGACGATGGACTAGTTTTAGATGCCAATCAACGCTTTGCCGAGCTATTAGGCTACAGTTGTGTGGCAGACGTAATTGGCAAATTTACCACAGATTTTTATACCAACCCAAGCGATCGCCAGCATCTATTAACCCAACTGCGTCAAAAAGGTTCGCTCAACAACTTTGAGCTAAAGTTTCATCGCTGCGATGGCGAGGTGCGCTGGGGCTTATTTTCCTTACGTTGGAATCTGGAAGACAGTTGTTTAGAAGCAGTGGTCGCTGACATCACCGATCGCAAACAGGCAGAAGAAGCTCTACGTCGCAGCGAACAAAAATACCGCAACATTTTTGACAACTTTCAAGTGGGGATTGCTCGTATCCGCTTAGGAGATGGAATGTTTCTCGAAGCCAACCAACGGCAAGCCCAAATTTTAGGTTATGATTCTCCTGCCGATCTCATCGGCAAGAAATTGACAACAGATTTTTATGCAAATCCAGAGGATCGCCAAAAACTATTAAGAGAATTAGAAAAACATGGCGAACTACGTAACTTTGAAGTCCAAATACGCCGCCGCGATCGCTCCCTTGCTTGGGGGCTATTGTCCCTGAGGCGAAATGTTGAAGACGGTTGTATAGATGCGGTAATTGCAGATATTAGCGATTCCAAGCAAGCCGAAGCAGCACTTGAGCATCGTGCTAGGGAGGACAATCTACTCGCTAGCATTTCTCGCCAATTTATCGACCAGAATGCAGACACCGCCATTAACTTTACACTAAAAGCGATCGCGGAATTTATGGGGGCTGAGTGTAGCTGTATTTTTGAATACTACGAGGAACAACAGCAATTTCATATAGCCCATGAGTGGCGCAACCCTAGCAGCACCTTATTATTGCCTAATGCTAGTGCATCTGAGCCGTTACCTTGGTTTTATAATCAAATTCTCAACGGTAATCCCATCCAAGGTTTACAAGCATCCCGCAACGCAGGCATATCTCCAGAAGCGATTCTGGAGGCAGATTTAATTAAATCTGTAGTAGCTGTACCAATGATTTATTCTGGCAAAGTTGTCGGACTGCTCGAATTAGATGCCATTAATAAATCTAAAACTTGGAGTCAAGAGGAAATCAACTTACTGCGACGGGTAAGCGAACTTATAGCCATTGGGCGATCGCGTTATAAAGCTGAAGAAGCCCTAAGAATTGCCAAAGAAGCTGCCGAAACTGCCAACCGTGCCAAAAGCGAATTTCTCGCAAACATGAGTCACGAACTGCGTACTCCTCTTAACAGTATTCTTGGTTTTACTCAGTTAATGAGCCGCGATTCCTCTATCAATGCTTCCCAGTTGGAAAATTTAGAAATAATTAGCCGCAGTGGAGAACATTTGTTGACCTCAATCAATGATGTGTTGTCAATGTCCAAAATTGAAGCGGGCTTAACAACATTGAACAAAAACAGCTTTGACTTGTACGCTCTACTTGATTCACTTGAAGAGATGTTTCAACTCAAAGCAGAATCTAAAGGTTTACAGTTGATCTTTGAGCGCAGGACTGAAGTTCCTCAATACGTGCATACAGATGAAAGTAAATTGCGTCAAGTTTTGATTAACCTCATTGGTAATGCGGTGAAATTTACTCAAGAAGGCGGCGTTAATTTGCGAGTTCGGATAAAGGAAGAAAGTAAACTACAACCGCCAGAAAATACACAAGCAATCAAAAACTCCCACTCCTCATTCTGTTGGCTGCACTTTGAAGTTGAAGACACCGGCCCAGGGATTGCACCTGCTGAAATTGAAAAGTTGTTTCAACCCTTTGTCCAAACTGAAGCAGGTTGGAAATCTCAGCAAGGAACGGGTTTAGGTCTAAGTATTAGCCAACAATTCGTGCATTTAATGGGAGGAAATATTAGTGTTAGCAGTACTTTAGGTCAAGGAACGATTTTTTCTTTCGATCTACAAATTAGCCTAGCCGAAGAAGCTGAAACTCCTATTCGACAGCTAAAACAACGAGTAATTGGTTTAGAGGCAAATCAACCAACATATCGAATTTTAGTAGTTGAAGATAAGTGGGAAAATCGTCAACTCTTAGCCAAAATCCTCATATCCCTTGGCTTCGAGGTACGTCAGGCTGAAAATGGTCAAGAAGGAGTAAAACTTTGGGAAACTTGGGAACCGCAACTGATTTGGATGGATATGCAGATGCCTGTAATGGATGGATATGAAGCTACTAAACAAATCAGAGCTACTTTAAAGGGTCAAGCTACTGTTATCATTGCTCTAACTGCTAGTGCTTTTGAAGAGGAACGATTTGTAATTTTATCGACAGGCTGTAACGATTTTGTACGTAAGCCCTTTCGAGAAGAAGTAATCTTAGATATGATGTCTAAATATTTAGGAGTGCGCTATGTCTATGCAGAAAAACCCCTTCCAAAAGATGAACTTGCTGAAAATTCAGACTTGAAACTTTTATTATTAAAAGATATTTTGGCTCAGATGCCCGCTGAATGGGTGACACAGCTACACCAAGCGGCACTGTGTACTGATGAGAAACTAATTTTTAATTTACTCGAACAAATTCCTGAAGAATCTGTTCTTTTAGCAAACACTCTTTCTGATTGGATTAATAACTTTCGTATTGATAAAGTTATTGATTTGACACAACCGAAGAGTGATAAAATTTCACTTTAATATTGATAAGCTAATCATCATTTAAATTGCATTCATTTTCATGCTCATAAAAGCTGCAAACCCTCTCCCTTGCTCCCTGCCCCCCTGCGGTCTCAATGTGCAAATTACAGCGCTTTTCATTTGTATGGAATACATGCTTGAATACTAAATTATCGTAAGGGGATAACAATGTTCATTGGTGTCAACTTAAGCTCAAAGCTTTGTTACACAGCTGTTTACCCCACCCCTCAATCCCCTCCCCTTGGCAAGGGGAGGGGAGGTTTTGCGTCAGCAAAGCCGGGGTGGGGTAACGCGCATCTTGAGAGTAAGTGAGTATAACTATGAACAATTTTATAAGTAAATTAAGAATCTGGACTTAATAGCAATACTTATACTTAGCTGTTTTAACAGAGGCTTCGGCGTTGACGACCAATGAAACAGCGTTCAACGACAACTTCGCCATTTGGGCAAATAGTGTTGCACAAAATAGCATCCAACAGCCAAGCCGTCTTCCAATAAGTACCAGTCATATTAGCACCAGTCAAGTTGACAGCGACCATATCAGCACTATTCAAGTCAGCACCTCTCAAGTCAGCAAAACTAAGGTCAGTTTCAGCCAAATTAGCACCATTCAAGTTAGCCCGCCTCAAGTTGCAATATTTGATGTCAGTTCCTGACAAACAGGCATTGCTCAGGTCGGCTCCAGTGAAATCAACGCGATATCTAGTGATTCCACTCAGATCCGCATCTTTGAGTATGGCATCCCTAAAGATGGGTACTCTGTAATGGAAATTCATAACTCTTCTCAAATCAACACCGCTAAAGTCCCGCTCTCCAGCATCATATCGCTGGAAAAATTCTTCGCTTTCCATAATTTCATCTCGCATCAATCAACACATATATCCAGTTTTTACAGGCTAATCTTCAACTAAACGCCCTATTTTAGCCGCTTTCCCTTTAATGTCGGTTAACCCTAAAATACCGACATTAAAAACGCGAGCGCATAATAAAGATTTTTTAACAGACACTTTTCCCAAAATGGTATGGTAAATTCTGCGATATAAAGCTCAGTACATGAATAATCAGCTTGTTAGCCTTAACTGAACCGTATTGAACTATAACTAATCAACCGAACTTGATGTAAGCACAGAAGGTTAATTTTTGCTCTTCGATGCAACAAAGGTGCAAGCCGATGCAACAAAGGTGCAAGACGATGCAACAAAGGTGCAAGACGATGCAACAAAGGTGCAAGCCGATGCAACAAAGGTGCAAGGCAATGCAACAAAAGTGCAAGACGATGCAACAAAGGTGCAAGCCAGTGCAACAAAGGTGCAAGCCAGTGCAACAAAGGTGTAAGCCAGTGCAACAAAGGTGTAAATCAAGAGACTTGTGTGTACACCGTAACCAATTTATCGGGGGCTAGGGGGGATCGAGGTTTCAAGCTTCAGTGGGTAAGTGCTAAAGATTAGGGTTTCTTGAGAAGATTATATAGAACTATCAGTCTCTCTAGCAGCTTCTCGCACCCGTTCCACATCGCGCATCGGTGGAGCGCCAAACAACCGCTTGTACTCCCGGTTGAAGTGCGAGGCATCGTCGTAACCCACACGGTAGGCAGCACTGGTAGCGTCAAGGTTTTCCCCCAGCATCAGACGGCGAGCTTCTTGGAGCCGCAGTTGCTTCTGGAACTGTAAGGGACTCATTGCAGTGACAGACTTGAAGTGATGGTGGAAGCCTGAGACACTCATTCCAAGATCTTGGGCAATGGTTTCAATACGAAGCGGCTCCTTAAAATCTTTATGAAGTCGTGCGACAGCTCTGGCGATGTGGTGGGTGCTGCCACCCAGAACTACAATATGACGGAGCCGACTACCTTGTTCTCCCATTAGAAGTCGGTAAATGATTTCCCGTGTGACCAGAGGCATCAGAACCTGAGCTTCGGCGGGGGCGTCCACGAGCCTAACGAGCCGTACTACGGCATCCAACAGAGGCGCATCCAATAAACTCACGTCTATCGCTTTTACATTGCCACGACTTTGTGGTGAGGGATAGCCCGCCTCGACCATGACTGAACCGACAAGGGTAGGATCGAGATCGAGGCGAAGACTAAGGTACGGTTGCTCCTTGGATGCTTCAAGAATTTGGCTGGCAATCGGCAGTTCGATTGTAGCAAGGAGATAATGCATCGGGTCGTACTGATAGCGATCGCTGCCCAGAAGAACTTCTTTGCTGCCTTGGGCAATTATACAAAGGGCAGGGACAGAGACACTATGAACGCATTCCCAAGGCGAGGAGGAGCGATTGAGGTGCAAACCTTTGAGCGGCTCAATCGTCCCATCCTTACGGATAGCCTGTGAGATGCGCTCAGTCAGTTCGTCTCTGTTGGCTTGCGCTCTGGAAGCCTCGCGCTTTGCCTGCGGGTCGTTCATTAAATCCATATCGGACTTTTCTAAGTTTGCAGGATTGTACAACAATCTTAGACGATCGTTATATTGCTTGCTCTTGAAAATCCCTAGAATAAAGCTAAAGCAATGAAACATGGTTCCGGCTTTTTGTAAGGATTCTGGATTTTTATGTAAGAGAAAACTCAGTTTTGATTGGGCAAGAGGCTTGCCTACTAGCAACCAAAATGTCATCAAGGCTAACCTTGCTTCTTAAAAAATCCATCCCTACAGATAGAGCAGGCATAAGTGCTCAATCTCTAGGATTGGGCTAGCGGTCTGCCAACCCAAAAATGCGCTTGTGAGGGCTGGGGAAAGGGGAAGGTGGGGTCTCCTCTGGGGATAAGGGGTAAGGGATTTAAAACCTTTCCCCTTTCCCCTTTCCCCTTTCCCCTTTACCCCGCCACACGAAAGCAAACTACTACCTACCTAAATGGCATCAAGTGAAGGAATTAAGCGAATCGACAACTCGATGGCAAAGTCGTCGAGTGGATGGAACATCTCACTGACCAGCAGTACCAGATCTAGGTAGTAATGTAAGGAGAACCAACTATGTACAAAACGAAAGCTTATTCCGCAGCCAGTGTAACATCACCACTGGCCTCCGACACGATCGCCCGGCGCGAGCCAACCGAACACGACGTACAGATCGAAATCCTCTTCTGCGGTATCTGCCACTCCGACCTCCATTCGGTGCGTAACGAGTGGAGCAACTTCGTGTCCACTGTTTACCCGATTGTCCCCGGCCATGAAATCGTGGGCCGCGTCACCAAAGTCGGCTCGGCAGTTACCAAATATAAGCCCGGCGATCTCGTAGGGGTCGGCTGTATGGTCGATTCGGATGGAACCTGCCCCCAGTGTCAAGCTGGCTTTGAGCAGTTCTGCCCTTCGATGACACTCACCTACAACTCCCCGGACAAGCACCTTGGAGGCGTCACCTATGGCGGCTACTCCGATAGCATTGTCGTTGATGAACGCTTCGTTCTGCGCGTTCCTTCTAACCTCGATCTTGCTGGGGTTGCGCCGCTCCTTTGTGCTGGGATCACAACATACTCGCCCATACGCCACTGGGGTGTCACCAAAGGCAAGAAAGTTGGTGTGGTTGGTCTCGGCGGGCTGGGACACATGGGCGTGAAGTTTGCCCATGCCTTCGGAGCCTACACCGTTGTCTTCACCACTTCACCCGATAAGAAAGAAGACGCGCTCCGCCTGGGTGCTGATGAAGTGGTCGTTTCCCGTAATGCTGATGAGATGCAGAAACACGCTGGCAGCTTCGACTTCATCCTCGACACCGTATCCGCCGCTCACGACATTAATGCCTATCTCAACCTGCTTGGACGCGACGGCAACATCACCCTTGTTGGCGCACCTCCAAAGCCCCTGGATATCTCAGCATTCAGCCTGATCGTGGCCCGCCGCAGTCTCTCCGGCTCTAACATCGGCGGCATCGCCGAAACCCAGGAGATGCTCGACTTTTGCGGCGAACACAACATCACCGCCGATGTCGAAGTTATTCCCATCCAGAAGGTCAACGAAGCCTACGATCGCCTACTCAAGTCCGATGTGAAGTACCGCTTCACCATCGATATGGCATCCCTGAAATCTGAATAACTGCGATCGCATCTCGAAGGAGTAATCATGCAAAAGCGCAAACTTGGAAACAGTAACTTAGAAGTCTCGGCCATCGGCCTTGGCTGCATGGGAATGAGCTTTTCTTATGGCCCGCCCAAAGACACCCAGGAGATGACCGCTCTTCTGGCGGCTGCCGTCGATCGCGGCGTTACATTCTTTGACACAGCCGAGGTCTACGGCCCGTTGTTGAACGAAGAGCTTGTGGGTGAAGCCCTCGCTCCCTTCCGCAACCAAGTAGTCATCGCCACCAAATTCGGGTTCGACCTGAGTCCGAATTCCGATCCCCGTGGAATGAAGGGTTCGCCAGGACTAAATAGCCGACCAGAGCATATCAAGGAAGCCGTGGAGGGTTCGCTCAAGCGGCTCAAGGTGGAGGCGATCGACCTGCTTTATCAGCACCGGGTTGACCCGAACGTGCCTATCGAAGACGTAGCAGGAGCGGTGAAAGAACTGATTCAGGCAGGTAAGGTTAAGCACTTCGGTCTTTCTGAAGCAGGAGTGCAAACGATTCGCCGCGCACACGCAGTTCAGCCTGTGACTGCTCTCCAGAGCGAATACTCGCTGTGGTGGAGAAAGCCTGAAGAGGAAGTGATACCAACGTTATCGGAACTTGGAATCGGCTTTGTCCCCTACAGCCCTTTGGGTAAGGGCTTTCTCACGGGCAAGATCGACGAAAGCACGACCTTTGACAGCTCCGACTTTCGCAGCACCCTGCCTCGGTTCGCGCCGGAGGCTCTCAAGGCGAATCAGGCCCTGATTAATCTGCTCGGCAGCATTGCCCAACAGAAGCAGGCGACACCAGCTCAGATTGCGATCGCCTGGCTGCTCGCTCAGAAGCCGTGGATCGTGCCCATCCCAGGCACCACGAAGCTGCATCGCTTGGACGAAAACATCGGGGCAGTCTCAGTGGAACTCACGCCCGACGATTTGCATGACATCGATGATGCCGCCTCCAAAATCCCAGTGCAAGGAGCTCGTTATCCCGAAAAGTTGGAGCAATTGACCGGTCGCTGAGCCTCGATTACAGTAGACTTCTTGCAGAAGTCGGGAAAAGGGGAAGGGGGAAGGGGAAAGGGGAAAGGGAAAAGGGAAAAGGGGAAAGGGAAGGGGGAAGGTTTTATTATTTTAATGACTGATTTATGGATTGAATTTGATTAGATAGCATACGGCTCAACTCCATAGCCTGATTAGAAAGTTGTGTATAAGTTGGTTGGTCTAAATAGCCCACTTCTAACGCTACTCTTAAAAGACTGCGAACTTCACCGGCAGACCCTTTAGCAATATTTAGAAAGTTTAAGTATTCTTTGCGAGAATATCGTTCAAATCCTTCTGCAATATTTGTAGGTATTGATACCGTTGCACGTCTTAACTGATCTCTTAAACCAAAGTCTTTACTCAGTTCACCTTCCTTAGTCCTTAAATATATTTGTTTAACTAAATCAATACCTTTTTGCCATACTTTTAAATCCTCAAAAGTTTCGATTCTTTTTCTTTCCATTCTTTTCCTTTCCCCTTTTCCCTTTCCCCTTTTCCCTTTCCCCTTTCCCCTTTCCCCTTTCCCCTTTCCCCTTATGGTTGATGTATTAATTGCTTTGATGTTAGCGAACAGTGCTTTTTATACTCGAAAGTCACCATTCCCAATCCTAAAACAACTATCAATGCCCACCCGAATGCGCCGATAAAAAATAATCTTTGAAATTTAGCTGCTTTTTGCTCTTGAGCTAGTCTAGCTCTAACTTCTTTAGTTCGTTCTGCTATCAGCTGCGCCTCAACTTCTCGCCGATCGCATTCTTGGCTAGCTGTTAAAAACTGATAATCCAAATCCCTCAAGCTTTTGCCTTGCGACCAGGCTAGAGCTTCAAGTAAGGCTGTCCCGCGCAAGAGTCGTGAAGTGTCACAGCTTTGGGAGGCTACCCAAGCGTTAAATGCTTGGGAGTAAGGGCGCAATTTTGCTAATTGTTTTTCTACCCAAGTTTGGTTAAAAACCTCTTTATAAATACGGTTTTTGACTATTAATTGCCCTTGCTGCTTGATAACCAACCCTGACAACAGCAGTTCTATTTGCTCTTCTCCATCATCGCAAGCTATCTCAATTCCCTGTAAAATTTGCTGGTATAGTACCAGTAAACCTCCAGCACGCTGCTCGTTTCGCAGCAGGCGATCGCGGATTGTTTTTAAATGCTCTGGTTCATCATTTTCTTCCCAGTTATCGATAATATGCGTTCGTACTAGCTTTTCTAAAATTAACGATGGAAATTGGTAATAAAAATCAATCAAATGATGGTTAATAATCGGTAGATGATTATCTAATTTAAAACGCTCGTCAGTTTCCTTAATCCTATGCTCTTGAATATCTTTACTGCCACGATTTCTTTCTTTAATTGCTATTTCGCACAGCTTTTGCGTCAGAAATGGTTGCCCATTTGTCCAACTCAGAATATCTTTCATAACTGCCATCGGATTAGCTACTCTTCCTTCTAATCCTTCAGCTAGCGGTTGCACTTCTGATAAATTAAAACCTTGCAAATCAATCGATTTTCCTATATTAAACGGAGTAGAATTAGAATCAGAAATCAAGCCTGAAGGCGTTGTCACTCCAAATAATGCCCAAGTTAAACGATTATATTCTGGATTTTCTGCCCGTTGATTGTAACAAGCCCTAATTAAAGTAAAAAATTCTCCAACTGGAAAATTTAAACTCAAAATACTATCAACTTCATCAACAAAAATAAAAATTTTTTCAGATGATAGATGGACTAATAAAATATCTTCAATAAACAAGCTCAATCGCTGTAGTGCAGGTAAATCTTCTCGCTCATTCCACCAAGCTTTTAAATTTACTTTGTCCCAGAGATTAAAGCCTCTTAATAAGTCAACAACTATGCCCTTGTACCATTGGGAAGAGGTAATATTACCGCTACCGATGCGAGTCATATCGATAGAGGCACAACTATAGCCAGCTTGTTCTAATCTATGCCGAGTTCGCAAACGTAAGCTAGACTTGCCCATCTGTCGGGAGCTAAATACATAACAAAACTCACCTTGAAGCAAAGCATCGTAAAGTTCAACGTCAGCCTGACGCTCTACATAGGTAGGTGCATCTACTTTGAGACTACCGCCGATTTGATATTCGTACTTGCTCATACTTTTAACTTAATTGTTCGCGGAAATACAGTCGATACAACTCACAACTGGGTACAGCCTGATTCCCTTCTAGTTTTACCAAACCCATGCTTTCTAATTTATAGGCAGCGATCGCTTCTAATTGCACGCTCTCAGAAGATGCCAGAACTGATTTGAGTGCAGTAACTAATTCTGGATGCTCTTGCAGATTCGCCAGGTGATGCCTGAGATAGCTACTATAAATCCCCGAAATAGTAGGAGCTTCCTGCAATAAACGTTCTAAAGTTAACTCTTGATTAGCTAAATTATAGAAAGCAATACGAGCTAGATATGGATGTCCGCCTATGGTTGCCACTAGAGAAGCTAGCTTTTGTACTCCCACCTCGCCTTTAGCATATTCCAGTCCATGCCGGATTGCTAAATCTTGCATTTGCTCTAAACTAAATTCTGGTAATTTAATCGGTAATCCCACATTAAACGGGGATTGATTAATATCTAAAGGAATATAAGCTTCAGTGGCATGAACTACTAATAGTCGCAGTTTTCCCCAGATCTCCAATTCTGATGCATCTTCATACCAGGAGCGCAGTAAAGCCAGAAAGTCGCTACATATTTCTGGATATTCAAAAATCCTATTGACTTCATCTAATGCCAACACTACCGGAGAGTCAATTTTTGAGAGCAAATATCCCTGAAGATATAATGTGCAGCTGACTTTACTACCGATATCCTCATCCCAATAATCATTAAGTTTTGACTCTAGTTGCAATTGCTGACTGATATTGGCACAAAACCACCGCAAGAATTTTTCTAAGCTGGTGAATACTTGGCTATCTGCTCTTTGGAAGCTGATGGTGACGGTATGCATCGCATTTTTTCTAGCATGAGCCAGAATTCTCTGCATTAGAGAGGTTTTGCCCATGTGGTTGGGAGCTTTAATCCGAATCAGGCTGCCGGGTTTCTTGATTTCGGAATATGTGCGTTCTTCAATGGGCGGACGCTCAATATAAAAGCCAGAATTCAGGGGTACGGGGCCGTTGGGAGTTTCTAAGTCGGGATTGGGAGTTAAAGATTTTTGTTGCGATACACTGCCCAACAAACTAGATAGTCTTTGACTCAAAGAAGTATCGTTATTTTTAACTTCTATATCTTCATAAGTATTTTTTGCTTCATTTATGGTTGTAATTAATTGCTGGTGATTTAAAACCGGCAAAGCATTCTGTAAATTTTTTTGCAAAATATTAGTTTGCGATCGCCTTCTAATTACTGAACGAAAATTACTTTTTGTCACCTCTTCTTGTAAATTATTTGACAATACCTTCCATAGCCTAGAACCCACATCTTTAATATAATTAGCATCGTAACCAGAGTTGTCTGCTATCTCTGCATAGGTTTTTCCTTCCCAAGCTTGGCGGAATACCACCTCTTGGATATCGCTTAATCCTGGTTCAATTAATGTATCTAAGATTACCAATGCTTCTTCTATGTTCATTTTAAAAAACTTTATTGTAAAAATTGATTTAACTAACAAATAAGACTTTAACTGTATCTGATTATTCCATACTTATTTTAAAAAAAGATTAATAATTTCTTATACTGCTAAGTTAGTCAGTGCTATGGTGTTGAGCTTGTATAATCCAGCAATTATGTAGTCTGTTATGCATGGAAATTTCCTGCCTTAGCGATTTATGAGATACCGCGCATTACTACAAAAGTAATCTTGACCCTTAAACTGAATATAATTGACGGTCACTTTCACATTGATACGCTGACCATCTTGAGTGATATGTATAGTATCTATTTCGTAAGAGTCTCTTTGTCTAAACTCTGATAACTTTGATTGCCAAGTAGCAAGGCCAAAATTTGGGTCAATATCTTGAATATTCATACTTAGCAGTTGTTCGCGGGAATATCTCAAACTATGACAAGTTGCTTCATTCACATAAACAATTTGGGCATCGGCATTGATGAAAAATATCGCATCTTTCGATCTATCAAGATAAAACTGACTCAACCGTAAGGCTAACTCGGCTTTTTCGCGATCGCGTAGGGCGGCTTGGCGATCGCTAATTTCTTGTTGCAAGCGTGCGTTCTGCTCGATCAGTTGCCTTTGCAGCCTCTGAATAATCAAATTATTTTCTACACGAGCAAAAACTTCTTCTTCACTAAACGGTTTGGTGATATAGTCCACCCCACCAACAGCAAAGGCTTTAACTTTGTCCAGTACCTCATCCAAAGCACTGATAAAAATTACTGGAATATTACGTGTTTTATCGTCAGCTTTCAGGTGTTGGCAGACTTCATAGCCGTTCATGTCCGGCATCATCACATCGAGCAAAATTAAATCTGGCGGTGCGGCCTGTGCTGTTTTTAATGCTGTTTGCCCATTAATTACGCGGCGAATTTCATACCCCATCTGAGTGAGCATAGCAGATAAAAGTCTTAGATTGTCCGGGGTATCATCCACAACTAAAATATTAGCTTTAGGGGGCTGAACCTGATTTTTATCCATATTGTTTTGGCTGTGTTAAATCAATGACTCGCTCGATACACATAACGAACCCCTAAATATTTTGCCATCTTATTTAAGATTGCTTCTTCACAACAAGGTTTACGCACAAAATCGTTACATCCTGCCAATACAATTACAATGAAATCTAGCTTAAAAGTGCTGAGTTCCGAGTAAAAATCTTAGTTCCTAGTATTCGACCAACCCAAAATTGCTGTGTAAGTCACGCAAACAAAGAGTCATTTTCAACAATATTTTTTCCTCCCCTGCCTCCCCTGCCTCCCCTGCTCCCACTGCTTCAAGAGCCTGCCATCATACAAAGTTGTTTTGGCACACTAGTCCCCAGTCCCTTTTTCTGTTTCTCCCCCTGATAATTCCCATTGATTGAAAATTTCTTTAATGCGCTTAATTGCTTCATCGCCTGCTTGACTGGGAGTAATCCGATCTACAAGTATCCGTTGGAGAGCCTTACCCCAGACATTTTCCTTTAAAACTATGGTGTAAGCAGGGTTTAAACTACTGTAATATGGGCGCGTTTGACGTGTAGTTAGTATCTTGGTTAGAGATGAAACGTGTGGATCTGATGGGTTTGACCAAAAGGGATCTTGCCATACAGATTTAAGTACGGGAAAATGACGACCGCCACCAGCCTTGAGATAATCATTCATTACCTTTGGCTGAATTAAATAAGCTAGAAAATCTTTAGCAGCTTTCTGATTTCGGGACTTGGCAAACAGAACAGCTTCTTTCATGATAAATAGATAGCGTATGGGTTTGCCATTAGGTTTATTGGGAAATCCCAAAATGCCTAGTTTTTTATAGGTATCAAGATCTGCTCGAAGAGTAACAGGAATTGAGAGTGTACTATTGGGTGTCATCACCAGACCTCGATTCAGTAAATAACGATTATTATCTGGATTTAACCAAGTGATGGAGTCTGATGGTACGTAGCGATCTTGGTAAAATTTTGCATACCATTCTAAGCTTTTAATAATGCCTTGACGCACTTGAGGATCGTCAACTAAAAGTTGCCCTTTATTATCTAGAAGTTTTACATCATAAGCTTCTAAAATTGTCTCAAACATATAGTAAGTATCAGAAGCACCTGTAGAGTAGGTAAAGCCTAAACCGTAAATGTTCTGATATTGTTTTTGCTGCGATCTCAATTTAATCTGTACTTGTTTCCAGAAATTCCAAAAACCATCCCAATCACTTGGAATATCGCTTTCACTTAAACCTGCTTGTTTGAGCAAGTCCCGCCAGTAAAAAATGTGAATTGTACCTTCGTGAAGTGGCACAGCATAGTAACTACGTCTTTGATTCTTATGGTTGTAAAAATATACAGCTTCTAATATCTCCTTTGGATACAAATTTTTCACAGGTTCGATAACATCAGAAACATCAGCTAGTTGGCCTTCCCAGGCCAATCGCGGATCTAACTCTGTTTGTGCGTTGTAACCGACTAAAATATCAGGTGGATTACCTGTCTTAATAGCCCTTTGAGTTTTTTGTGGAACTCCATCATTTGTATAAAAAGTTATCTCAATTTTGTAGCCACTTTGTTTTTCCCAATTACTAACAACCCGTCTCAAGGCTTCATCTTCTTCTACAGTGAAACCTTTATCCCACAATAACTTAATCGCTTTACTATCAGTAGTGGATTGTTCAACCAAGGAGGAATCAGATTGCGTTTTATCGTTACAAGCAACCATTATCAAGCTTAGTATCAATACCGTTAGCATATAGCTATGACTACTTAGTATTGACATTATGGTAAATATCTGCTTATGTTTCCAATATTGAGCAATTTGACTGGTTTTGAATTTCAATATCATACTTCTTTAATTTAGATAAAGATAAGAAAATATACACACTCAATTTTTACGCTGATACCGGATTTTTTGCGATTACTCAGCTTCTTTTAAGAGAATGATGTAATTTCGTTCTTACTGGAACTGTAGTAGAGTTGGTACAGTTGATCTTTCATGTTTGGTAGTTTCTCCTGATTTTTCTTCAATACCTTTTGCTTTGGCCGATCGCCGATAAAAGCTGATGGAGTTCTCGAATAAACACCTGACTAAGAAAATTGCCAGTTCCTTTTTACTCTTGTCTCTATTGAGTGTTGGAGCTGTGGCAGGAGTGGCTTTCATCAATGCCAGAGAGGCTCTCAAGCAAGCAGCATTCAATCGGCTGAATGTGGCTGCAACCCTTAAGGAGGAAGAAATTACTCGTTGGTTTGAAGACCAACAAAGAGATTTTTGGCTGACGACTAAATTTCCTGACGTACAAGTAAAATTAAATACTCTTTTAAGTATTAAAAAATCTGCTCCAGAATATGAGGATGTTACCACAGTTTTATCTGAGTATTTTCATGAAGTAGCGAAGCTAAAACCTAATTTCACAGAGATTTTTATTCTGGATCTCAGCAATCGAATTGTTCTATCTACTGACCGCAAGCGCGAAGGTCAATATGAAATTTTAAGTAATATTACTTATATTGAAGATTTTCAGCCTGGATACAAATTAGCTCCCATTTTTTATGTCTCTCCTGTAACTGGGAAACCATCGGTGACATTGGCAACAAATTTACGTGACAAAGCAGGGGTAAGACGGGGAATGATTTTAGCTCACCTGAGCTTAGACCGAATCGATCGAATTGTCAGGGAACGTACTGGATTGAGTCAAAGCGGTGAAACTTATTTAGTTGGCTCGTTAATTACTAAGAATACCTTGATTTCGCAAGCAACAATCAAAAACAAGGAGTTTCCCAACGGAATTAGGAGCAAAGGTATTGATGCTGCCATGAGTGGATTTAGTGGCTCTGGGTTATATACCAATTATGCGGGAGTACCAGCGATCGGGGTGTATCGTTGGCTCGACGATCAAGATTTAGCTTTATTGGTAGAAATGCACCAGGCAGAAGCCTTTGCGCCTGCGCGTCATTTGGCGGGGACGATTGTCCTAGTGGCTATGGTGTCGGTGGGGGGACTATTAGTTGGTGTTTATTGGCTGACGCGACAGTTAAAGTTGGCTAGCGAAAAGTTAGAGAATTACGGTCACCAATTAGAGGTAAAAGCTCAAGAAGCTGAAGCTGCTAATCGTGCCAAAAGTCAATTTTTGGCAAATATGAGTCATGAGTTGCGTACTCCCCTCAATAGTATCCTTGGCTTTACTCAGATTATGACCCGCGATCGCTCCATTAACCCTTCTCAGTTAGAATATCTCGAAATTATCAGTCGCAGTGGCGAACATTTGCTAACATTAATTAATGATGTCTTATCCATGTCTAAAATTGAGACTGGTAGAATTACACTCAATGAAGACAGCTTTGACTTATACAATCTCCTCAATTCTCTAGAAGAGATGTTTCGTATAAAAGCCGAATCTAAAGGTTTACAGCTAATATTTGAATATAATTCTGAAGTTCCCCGATATATACGTACAGATGAAAGTAAATTACGTCAAGTATTAATCAATATTCTGGGAAACGCTATTCAATTTACCTCAGCAGGCTATGTAACCCTACGCGTAAAATTAGTAAATAAAAATCGGCAAATTTTTCAGCAACAATTTTCAAACACCGATTATCTTGATTTTGAAGTAGAAGATACAGGTATTGGCATTTCACCAGATGAAATAGATCGATTGTTTAAACCTTTTGTGCAAACAACAGCCGGGATCAAATCTCAACAAGGAACTGGTTTAGGTTTAACCATTAGCCAAAAATTCGTTAATCTTATGGGGGGAAATATTACCGTTAAGAGTCGCCTGGGTCAGGGAACCATTTTTAATTTTAAAATTCATATTAGTCCAGCCCAAGAAAGCGAAATCCCTACTCAACAATCAAACAGACAGGTAATTGGTTTAGAACCGAATCAACTAAATTACCGAATTCTCATAGTTGAAGATAAACAGGAGAATCGTCAACTTTTAGTGAAAATTTTAGCGCCCCTTGGCTTTGACGTGCGTGAAGCTGAAAATGGTGAAGAAGGGTTGAAACTTTGGGAAATCTGGGAACCGCACCTAATTTGGATGGATATGCGGATGCCAGTTATGGATGGGTATGAAGCTACTAAAAAAATCAGAGCTAATTTAAAGGGTCAGGCTACTGTAATTATCGCTCTGACAGCTAGCGCCTTTGATGAAGAACGCTCTTTGGTACTATCAGCTGGTTGTAACGATTTTGTGCGTAAACCATTTCGAGAAGAAGTAATCTTTGAGAAAATGGCAAAATATTTAGGGGTTCGTTATGTTTATGCAGCCGATATTCTGCACGTAAAAACATTAGAGACAAATCCGGATTTTGAACTTTCATCTTTAAAAGAATTATTAAATCAAATGCCTGGTGAATGGATAACACAATTACACCAAGCGGCACTATGTACCGATGAGAAATTAATTTTTAGCTTGCTGGAGCAAATTCCTCCAGAATCTGCCTATCTAGCAAATACATTAACTGATTGGGTAAATAACTTCCGAATTGATAAAATAATTGAATTAACACAACTCTAAAAGAGGAACTGTTTCACTGCGTATATCAGCTCAATACTTAGTACTAGCCCAAACCGCTACTTTTGTCTTCGATTTCAAAAGTTTGTGAGGGAATTGACTTTTTTGGTTGATTACTTTGTTCTGATGCCACATACTCGATTGCGAGATTGATGGTATTTTATTTAGGCACAAACTCCTTTATCCCAATCGCCATACAAGCTATGACACTCAATTTGTATTTACTGCGACATGGAGAAACTACTTTTAGTCAAAGTGGTAATTTTTGTGGTGTAACTGATGCCGAGTTGACAACAGAGGGGATGCAGATGGCACAGAGTTTTGCCGATGTTTATCAAAAATTGAAGTGGGAAGCAGTTTATGTTAGCCCCATGAAGCGCACAATTGCAACTGCCAAGCCATTTTGTGATGCTATCGGTATGGATATGCAGTTGCGTGACGGACTTAGAGAAGGTAGTTACGGCGAATGGGAAACTAAGAGTAAATCGTTTGTTCAAGAGAATTACGCCCAAAACTATATAAAATGGTTGACAGAACCCGCTTGGAATGCACCAGTAGGTGGAGAAACTGCGGTAGATATTGCTAACCGTTCTATGCCTGTAATTGCTGAAATTCAAGAAAAACATCCCCAAGGTAATGTTTTAGTAGTTTCCCATAAAGCCACGATTCGGATTCTGCTTTGCAGTTTACTGGGAATTGATTTAGGGCGCTATCGCTATCGGGTGAATATTTTGGTCGCGTCGGTAAGTATGGTTAAATTTGACGTTCATGGCCCTTTGTTAGAAATATTAGGCGATCGCCATCATATACCAGATAGTATTCGCTCTCGTCCGGGAACATAATAGTCCTTACTAGTAGTTTGTCAAGAAACCGTTGACATGATATCTGCGTTCGCGGCAACAAAATCTAGGCAACAAATCTAAGGGCAAGAAAAAGTAATTAATCTGAAGTTACCAACAAAGGCAGGAGTTAGGAGGCAGGAGGCAGGAGGTTATACCGTTTCACTTTAAGATTGATACATTTAGGCAAGCAGGGGAGGCAGGGGAGGCAGGGGGAGCAAGAGAAATGATTTGTATCAATAATTTCGTGAAATGGTATTAAACCCAAGAGACCGCATTCTTTTAGGACTTGTCTAGAAATTGGCACTCCACACCCTTCCCCAAACCCTTGATTTTTCGTATTACTACGTAAGTCCTGTAAATGTAGTCATGTGAAAGGTTCAGAATAGCTTACGATGTCTTTATATGAAGCGTGTGTTAGAATTTAATTGCTTGCAACTTGCAAAGCAAAAGATTGAACAATAGAGAGGAAACATTATCGCAATCCAAAAGCAACAAATTAACTCGCAAATCAAGTCACCTCAAGTGTTCTTGATCGACCATGAGAATAACAATCGTGGTGTAATCGATACGCGTGAGGCTCTAGAGCTAGCGCAGAGCGTAGAACTTGACTTAGTTGTAGTCTCCGAAGGCAAAGAAGTTCCAGTAGCGAAGATCCTCAACTATGGTAAGTTTCAGTATCAAAAGAAAAAGCGTCAGACACAGAGTGCTAGACCAACGGTAAAAGAAGTCCGGCTGCGTCCCAACGTGGGAGTGGCTGATTACAACTTACGCATCGAGCAAGCGGTTGGTTGGTTGAGTAAAGGCGATTCAGTGAAGTTTGTTATTCGTTTACGAGGTCGCGAAAATCAATATCGCGAACAAGCTGGAGAAATGCTAGATCGAATTGTAAATGCTCTGAGCGAAGTAGGTAAAGTTCACACCCTTGATAAACGCTCATTGATTGCTCAACTCGTTCCAGCCTAAATTAGTTTTCCAAATATTTTAAATTCTGTGGTGCGCTAAAGCCGAAAGCCGAAGCGCACCATAGTTTTTTGGGGGAAGTGATGCTTTATGAGGGCGAACAAACTTTATTTTAATGACATCAACGAGTCGGTGGCGATTTGACTCGTATTGCTATTGAGCGAGTGGAACCTATTGATAATGATAAATTTTTGGACTGACGAGGAATGGCGGGTGTGAGGCAATCGGTAGTTGTAAAATCTGAAATTAAGCGATCGCCTTTGTAGTTTACTTATAAAACGAGATATTTAACGACGCTAGTTTATCTAGTTAAAGCCTGAAAATTAACATAAAATCTCAGTAATATTTCCCTTGCTATCAGTTTAGTTTAATGAATTAAAAATGTTTTTTTGAATTGGCATAATTTTTGCACAGAAGAATGCGTAGCCCAACTTTAGAAAGTACCGCAACAGGGGAGAGATATGGTGACGCGTTTGGGATCTCGCAAGCAGAGTGTATTTGCACTGGATTGGTTGAATGTATTTCTAGCAGATATTCAAGGTGGTGTAGGGCCTTTTTTGGTTGTTTACCTCACGTCGAGTCTGCATTGGAACCCAGCACAAGTAGGTTTGGTAATGACTATTTCTGGATTGGCGGGGGTAATAGCTCAAACGCCTGCTGGAGCCTTAATTGACCAGGTTAAACAGAAGCGATCGCTGATTGTCGTAGGGGCAGTTTTAATTGCGATTAGTTCAATTTTTATAGCTGTTATGCCATCATTTCCCATCATTTTAACAGCCCAATCTTTTACTGCTATTGCAGGCACGTTCTTTGGCCCCACTATCGCTGCCATTTCTCTAGGATTAGTTGGACGACAAGGAATTGAACGCCGCATCGGGCGTAACCAAACCCTGAGTTCGGCGGGAAATGTAGTAGCAGCATTACTGGCAGGATTAATCGGTCAGTTTGTTGGTCAAGCAGGTATTTTTTATTTCATCGCCCTGATGTCACTAGCAGTAATTGCTTGTACATTACGAATTCGTAAACAAGACATTGACTACCGATTAGCACGAGGGGGTGATGATGGCGATCGCCAAGTTCATGTTTCTAATATTACAAAGATGTTGAGCGATCGCCGCTTGCTAATTTTTGCTATGTGTGCGGTGCTATTTCACTTTGCTAACGCTGCAATGCTGCCTTTAGTCGGTGAAGTGCTGGCTCACCACAAAGGTGGTAGTCCGCCTTTATTTATGTCTGCCTGCATTATCACAGCACAACTAGTAATGGTGCCACTAGGAATTTTAGTCGGTCAACGGGCGAGTCGCAGCAAGCGTAAACCGATATTTTTATTGGCGTTTCTAGTATTGCCGATTCGCGGTGTGTTGTATACCCTCAGCGATAATCCATTCTTCTTAGTATCTGTACAATTACTAGATGGTATAGGCGCAGGAATTTTTGGCGTAATGCAGCTTTTGGTAATAGCCGATTTAACTAAAGGAACAGGACACTTTAATTTAGCGCAAGGGGCAATTGGGGCTGCTGTTGGGATTGGGGCATCTCTGAGTAACTCCTTAGCTGGCTTTGTCGCTAAAGAAGCAGGGTACAACGTTAGTTTTTTAAGTATGGCAGCGATCGCCGCTGCTGCTTTAGCTTTCTTTTGGTTCTTGATGCCAGAAACAAAATCTACACCCCATTCGGTAAGCTCTAGAGAGTTAGCTGGGGTGGGAGAGTAGGCAATGGTAGTACTGCAATACTTAGTGATTTTAATAACTTACATTGGGTTAGGGTTTGGTTACTTACCCGGACTGCGGATGAACCGTGCCACAATTGCCCTTGTCGGTGCAGCTTTGTTGATGGCATTGGGATTATTGGATCTGTCTGCGGCGTGGAGGGCAATTGATTACAAGACACTCATCTTTTTGTTTGGGATGATGATTATTAGTGCTAATCTGGCGGCGGCGGGTTTTTTCCGGTTGGCTGTTGATTACACTGTCCGCCATATCCACAGCCGATTGGGGTTATTAATAGTCCTGACTTTTGGTAGCGGCTTTCTCTCAGCACTGTTCCTCAACGATACCATCGCTCTCATCCTCACGCCTCTGGTAGTCGGCATCGCTCAACTGCTAAACCTGAATCCTGTTCCCTATCTCTTGGCACTGGCAGGAGCGACTAATCTCGGTTCAGTTGCCACCCTGAGCGGCAATCCTCAGAACATCTTAATCGGTTCTTTCTCTGGCATTAGTTATCTGGACTTTGCTAAAGCTTTGACACCGATTGCTTTGATATGTTTAATTATCCAGGTGGGTTGGTTGTGGTGGTTGTATCCTGAAGTGCGTTCCTTGCGTCCGGATTTGAAAGTAGAGCCGCCTAATTATCGCATCTTAAAACCACTATTAATTAAAAGTTTACTAATTACTGCTGGATTGTTGGTTGCTTTTTTAATTGGCATTCCGACTGCGGAAGCCACATTAATTGCGGCTGGACTATTGCTAGTTACACGTCGTCTCAAGCCAGAGCGAATTTTACAAAAAGTAGATTGGGATTTGCTAGTCATGTTTTCTGGGTTGTTCATCTTAACAGAGGGCGTGCAGAAATTGGGTGCGGTGGAATGGTTTTCCCATTTTGTTGATACTCCCTTGAATATTTTGGGGGTAACGGTGTTGTTGTCAAATCTGGTATCCAATGTGCCGGCGGTACTATTGTTACATCACCTAATTCCCCATCCAGATACACAAACTTGGCTATTGTTAGCGGCGGCTTCTACACTGGCGGGAAATTTGACGCTACTGGGTTCTGTAGCTAATTTGATTGTGGCAGAGGCCGTTGCCAAGCGAGGACATCAGCTAACTTTTGGAGAACATTTGCGTTTTGGGCTACCGTTAACTGTTGTGACTCTGGCACTCAGCTATTTCTGGATTTACTAAATTTACGTGTATGAGATGAATCAATCCCCGCTAATTTACGGTACTTGACGACAGTCCGACGGGCAATTTCTACGCCAAATCGCAGCTTGAGTAGTTGCGAAAGTTGTTCATCGCTGTAGGGTTTGGCAGTTGTTTCTTCTTGAATCAGTTGCATAATTAACTGTTGAATCTGTGTTGGTGTACGTCCACCAACACCAACAGGAGGACACAGCGATCGCAATGGTAAAATACGGTTTTGCTGTCCGCCAATTAATAAATAACGCTCTCGCACAATGCGGCTGATGGTAGCATCTGAAAGTCCAAGGGACTGAGCGACTAGCTGCTGTGGTGTGGGTACTAAATCTAGGTTGTCTTGACTGGCGAGAAAAGCTTGTTGGCGTTCAACCAAAAATTGTCCGACTTTAAGTAAGTTTTCTTGCCACTGGTCGAGTGCCGTTAGTAAATTCTGTGCCTGTTGCAGTAAAGATTCTAGCCATGAGTTTTTCTGTATGTTCAAAGTTGCAAGTGCTTCTTCATCCAAGCAATACTCTTGACTTACCTGAGAAACTAAAGAAATTTGCCACCCGTTTGCATCAGGTTTGGCTTGGAGATCGGGAGTAACGATACTCGTGGAAGAATAGCTAAAGTTCCTTCCCGGTCGAGGTTCGAGGGTTTGAATTTCTCCAATTGCTGCTGCGAGTGCTGATAAAGTGGGTGGTTCTAAGAGTCTTTGTTGCAGTTTTTCACGCAATAGTTGTTGATTGTATTTAACCTCGTTGGAGTTACCTACACACTTAGCTACATCTTCTAAATAATCTCGTACTAAGAGGGTTGTTAGACTATGGGGCCGATCTCGCAGTTGTATCAGGAGACATTCTTGTAGGGATCTCGCTCCCACACCTGGAGGATCGAGGTTTTGCAGCAAAGGCACAACTGCTTCTAACTGTGAGGCACTCCAAGAACTTCCTGCTGCCCACAGGAGTGGTGATTCTTCCAGATAGCCAGAGGGTAAAAGCCAAGTTGTGAGGTAAATTAATGCTTCTCGTTGTCTAGAAGTAATGTTGAGGGCGGAAATTTGCCCTCGTAAATGTTCTTGCAAACTGGGTTCTCTGGTAATTGGCTCGTACCAACTTGGTAAAATATCCTCTAGCAATGCTTCTCGATTTGCTAAGTTTTTCCGCAAGAAGGGATTTTGCTGGGCTTGTTCTTGTAAATACTCTCGAACTCGCAGATGATTCCAAGGTAGCAGTTGCACCAACTGCCTTAGGGTGGGATAGAGAACCGCTTGCGTTTCTAAATGCGTTTCTAAGGCAGAATCAGCAGACAAAGCCGGTAAATTCATGATTACTCATCCTTTTGGCTAAAAACTAAATGTTCGGGTAAGATTGTGCGTCCGCCAGAGAGAATCGCTGCTCGTTCTAAAGTGTTTTGCAACTCGCGCACATTGCCAGGAAAAGCATAATTGCGTAATTTATTGATTGCCGACTCAGCCAAGGCCAATCGTTTTAAGCCCCGTCGCACGGCAATGGTGTTGAGAAAGTGTTGTGTAAGTTGTTCTAAATCTTCAGGGCGATCGCGCAACGGAGGTAATTCAATCCGCACAACATTTAAGCGATAAAATAGGTCTTCGCGGAATTGATTTCGTTGTACCATCTGCTCTAAATGGCGATTGGTGGCGGCAATAATTCGGACATCTACTGTGCGTGTCTGATTGCTGCCCAATCTTTCAAAGGAACGGTCTTGCAAGACTCGCAACAGCTTACCTTGAATGCCAGGACTGAGTTCTCCTACTTCGTCTAAAAAAATTGTGCCGCTATTTGCCTGCTCAAATCGACCGATCCGCAGGTGATTCGCCCCGGTAAATGCCCCTTTCTCATGTCCAAATAATTCTGCCTCTAATAAATGTTCTGGGAGTGCGGCACAGTTAACTTTGACTAAAGGTGCTTTATTGCGAGGACTGGCAGTATGAAGTGTGGCAGCAACTAGTTCTTTACCTGTACCGGATTCTCCCGTAATCATGACCGTTGTATCTGTGGGAGCAATACGACCAATCAGCTTAAAGACAGATTGCATTGATTGCGATCGCCCTAATAATTCCTCTTGTCCCGCCTGCAATGTAGATTCACTAACTTGATACATTGGTTCTTGGTGATGGGCTAAGGCCTTGGCTGTCAGGTTAACCAATTCGTCTAAGTCAAAGGGTTTGGTTAGGTAATCGTAAGCACCCAACTGCATCGCCTCGATGGCCGTGCGGCTAGTTCCGTAGGCTGTCATCACAATTACTGGCAACTCAAATAGCTTTTGATCTAGATGCTTGAGTACAGTCATGCCTTGGGTTTTGGGCATCTTGAGGTCTAAAAACACCAAATCGGGACGGCTGGCAGCATCTTGCAACAACTTTAATCCTTGCTCTCCATCTGCTGCTTCTACAACTTCATAACCTTCGCTGCAAAGAATTTGAGCGATCGCCTGTCTTAAGGCTTTTTCGTCGTCAACTATCAGAATTTTTGCCATTGCACTTGCTATCCTCATGAAAAACAGGTAGATAAATACTGAAGCGAGTACATCCCGGTTGAGAATTTACATCGATATACCCTGCATTACGCGTAACAATTTCATGACTGATTGCCAGTCCTAGTCCTGTTCCTTCCGGCTTGGTGGAATAAAACGGCACGAAAATTTGCTCTTTTTCAGCCGCAGATAATCCCTGTCCTCGATCCTCAACCCAGGCAACTAAATAGTTACAATCTTGTGTAACTCCGATGCTTACCTGCTCGCCTTGGGGACTAGCTTGAATTGCATTCAAAATCAAATTCACCAATACTTGTCCGAGTTCGCGCCGACGTAGTGAGGTTTGCCCTAGGGGTTGAGCAGGAGGATGATAAACTAATTCGACTTGACATTCTTGGGCCTTTAAACGTAACAAAGCAATTGATTCACAGGCGATCGCTTCGAGTGAAGTCAGGCTGGGAATTTCCTGTTGGTTGCGATCGAAGTACAAAAGTCGCTGCACCAAAGACTCCAAACGCTCCACCTGTTCGAGCAAACTAGCAATCGGCAAATTAGTAATCTCCTGTTTCTGGAGTTGGCGTTGTGTATATTGCAAATTCAACCGCATACTAGCCAGGGGATTGCGGACTTCATGGGCAACACCCGCTACCATCTGTCCCAAAGAGGCCAAACGCCCTACTCGCTGCAAGCGTTGCTCCAAATCTTGACGGCGAGATTGCATTGTATTGATGGCAGTTCCCAATAATCCCATCTCTGCGGGGAGAGGTGGAATTTGCTCTTTGGGATTTACTTCCATTGCCTTGAGGCTATCTTGTAATCTTTGCACGCCTGTTTGAAGTTGCACGGCAATAGCAAAAGTCCATACACCGATAATCAGAATTCCCACCACTATCAAGCCACTGAGAATTTTCGGCTGTCCATCTTCAGTACGCGGCATCCGTTTCATTGTCCACACAGCACCCCATAGCGGTAGGGGATCGGCTCGCAGTACCAGAATGTCTAACTTTGGTCGCAGTACTAATTCTTGGGGTAATCCTTGACTAGTTGCTTGTCGCGTCAATTGCAAAATCGAGTCTTGCTCCGCAGGTGGGATATCAGTTTTTGGCACTGGCCCGCCATGAGTCGGGAAAGCATATCCCAAGAGGCGATCGCCACCCAGAAGATAGAATCCGCCTTCTACACGGGGAAAATTTGCCAAAGCGTCTGTTGATATACTTTGCAAAGACTTATTTAAACTTGCATTTGGGATTTGTGTACGATCCAGCCGCGATTCCCAAAACAACTTAATCAATCGTGTATTAGCACTAGCAAGCTCGCGCTGATTCCGGGCAATTACCGTCCCTTCGAGACTTTCAAACAGTTGGATGACCAACCACAATGCTAATCCACTAAAGCCTAGAAACAGCACTGTCAAGATGGTGAGTTGTTGCCGCAGTGTCCAGCGTCGCAAAACCATAAAAAAAATAAAAGATGCCAGAACTAGTTTTTATCTTGCTCGATTTAGTCTGAGTTAACTTGTATCTTTGGCACGATTTTTGCACTTTAAGGATGTGTAATTTTTAGTGAGGTTGCAATATGAATCATTCAAGCGATCGCATTACGAACCAAACTGCAAAAGAATTATTTGCCCTAGCAGCCCAACTCCAAGGAGAAAAATCCCATGACTATACACCTTCGGAACTGGTTCAAGCTGCAACAGAAGCAGGTATTTCTCCAGAAAATCTTCAGGAGGCATTACAACTTATGCGTATTCAAAATACTCAAAACCAGATTCGCCGCCACAATCTCCGCTTAATTGTTAGCAGTGGAATAGTTGGGGTAGCGATCGCCTTAACAAGTGTTTGGGCTTATTTTAACTTCAAAGTTAATTCAGCGATCGCCGGACGGACACTGCCTGCGGCAATTGTTTCTCCAGTTGCACCCGAAGACGGCTTTGTTGCATCCTACACCGGCACAGTACAACAATACTTACTCAATCCAGAAGGTAAAGTTGATGGCTTACTACTCAAAAATGGACTTCAGGTGAAGTTTCCACCTCATCTAACTAACCAACTGACAAACGCGATCGCTCCAGGTGCTGATGTGAGAATTGCTGGTAAGGCTGGTGTAGCCACTCGCTTTGGTCAGGAAGTCCAGGCAAGCCAAATCACCAATCAACAGAATCAACAGACAATTGTTGCCCAATCTCCAATGGCTCCTCCACCACCACCTGTCAACAAAGCTAATACTTACACGAGTCTTGCTGCTGAGGGAACTGCCCAGAATTGGCTGGTTGGACATCGGGGAGAACTGAATGGCCTGATCCTCTCCTCTGGTGTAGAAGTGAAGTTTCCGCCCCATGTTGGCGAGCAACTTGTGAATATGATTCAGGGAAACGATAAAGTTCAGGTTCAGGGTTTTGGCAGTCGCAACAGCTACGGTCAAGTAATAGAAGCAACTCATTTAAGTGTAAATGGAGAAAATGTAGCGATCGCTCCAGTACCACCTAGATAACTTGAGTAATTAAGATTTTACACTGTCGGTCATATAGAGGAGAACGCTTGAGCGATCGCAATTAAACCTTCTGCTGCTTAAAATTCCCCACAGTCAATTGCCAGAGTTGCAGCACTGCGATGTAACACTGAACGAGTCGGTTCAGCATCAATTCCATGAGATACAATTTCAAACTCATCGCCAAAAATCATTAAAAATAGAAAAGTAAGTTCATTGCCAAGTTATGAAACTCAAAGTTGTATTAGAACCTAGTGACGAAGGTGGATATACTATTTATGTTCCTTCACTTCCTGGTTGTATTAGTGAAGGAGAAACTGTGGAAGAAGCATTAGAGAATATCCAAGAAGCAATAGAACTTTACTTAGAGCCATTGGAAGATGAATTGATTACTCAAGAAGGAGTAATTGTGAGGGAATTGGTACTGTGAGTAAAGTTCCCAATTTACCCTACACTCAGATTATCACTGCTTTAGAACGGGATGGATGGATAGTTGTACGCCAGCGAGGTAGTCATATTAGATTGGAAAAAACCTTACCAGATGAAGTTTTAAAATTGACTGTTCCAGCTCATCGACCAGTTAAGCGTTCTACCCTAGCCAAGATTTTAAAACAGGCTCGTATAGACTTGGAAAGATTTTTAGATTTGTTGTAGCAAAATATGGCATAAATAATTACTTTCCATCCTCCAATATTAATGTAGACTCAGCAGTGCGCCCAAACTCTTCTGGTGCATATTGCAGGTGAACTTGGGCACCAGGCCAAGAAAATGTTCCAGGTGTGACAGAACGAACTAAATAATGCAGACTATAAACTCCTGGTTCGAGGTGGTCGGCGTAGGCGATAATGCGATCGCGATAAATATTCCTAAACCCAAGTTCCCAGCTATCGGCTTTTGCTTGTAATGCAGCCGTAGCAGTTTGAAAACTTGCATCCACCGCCTCAAAACCTGCTGGTAGTGGGTCTTTTATTACTATATGGTCTACGGGGCGATCGGCGATGATTTCTAAACCAATATCAAACACTTGTCCTGCTGCTAAAGTCAAGGGTTTATCGAAAGCATAAAGACCTGTTTTTTGTAATACTTTCTCTTCATTTACTTGACTAATTTCTCGCGTTATGCGTAAGCCATTAAATCTACCTGGTTGATTTCCTTGCAAGCGATAATTATAAGCAACCAGATAATATAAACTCCCATTACCTGATTTTTGGAGTGTTAAATCGTGACGCCCACGAGGTAATTGATTCATCGGCGTATTTAGCTGTAAGCTAGGATTTTTATAGCCTTCAAAACGATTTTCTCCTAACTTTTTCCCAGCTAATTGTACTGTGGCAACAAAATTCGGTGGTGTAGGTTGCAGTTGGCTATATTCTACCAAAGCTGTTAAAGCTTGGGCATTATTATAATCAGTTTGCCATGTACCATTCCGCCGCAATGCCAGAAGACTTTGGAATAGTTTATCGATTACTTCGGGTTTACTTTGTTTGGCAATAAATAAACGTAAAGCTTCCGCCTGCGTCGCTGTAGATGAACTCATCCATCCCCAACTAGATGGTAAACTTACAACTGCTGTGCGCCCAGTTTCATAGATATTTTGTTGCAGTTTATTTACTAATTGTTGAGATTCGTTTTGCCATTCTGGGAATTGAGATAAGTATCGTGCTAGTTGAATTTGAGTGACTAAATCAAAATTATTGCGCTGTTCGTAAATATCAGCCAGAAAAGTGTTGCGCTTTTCACCCAGTTCTGACAAGGCAATTAAAGCTTTTAGTTGCAGTTGTCTTTTACATAGTTGCTGTTTACAAAAATCGTATTCTCCAGGATTGGCTAAAACTTTTTGCAAATAAGCTTTGAGGCGAGACAACATTCCAGCATCAACTAAATTGGGAAACACCTGATTTGCTTTTACCAGAGATTCAGCAGCATAAGAAGAAACCCAAGGGTCAGATTTTTCTTGTCCGGGAAAAGCAGCGAAACCACCATCGGCAATTTGCAATTTTTGTAATTGTTCGATTCCTTGATTTGCTTGTTGTCTGGAATTGAATTCTGCAAATGTTTGATTGTATTTCTGTGCAATAGTTTGGAGATTTGCAGCAATTATTAATTGACTTGCTGCTGGTTCTGCGAAAGGTAAATCATTATCTTCTAAAACCTGTTTTACTGGTGCTTTGATTTCGGGAATCAAAGTACTCGCCAATTGAATATCTAAACCTCCTGCATCAGGAAAGGTATTTTTATCAACATTGAGAGGAATTTTTACTTGTTTTGTAGTTACACCAGTTTCTACAACTTGTTCTGTAATTTCAATTGGCTTAACTTCTAAAGGTACTTCAAAAGCATCTGCGGCTGTATTATTTAGCTGAGTGGTAAAGCGAACTTTCCCGACTCCCACACTATCAGCAACCATTGGAAAGCGATAAGCTTGAGTTGCAGATTCAGCTTTAGTTTGTAAAGCAGTACTCGTGGGGTTTTTCTCGGCAAATTTAACTGTACCGCCAAGTTCGCCGTTAATTGAGAGATTTCCGGTATTTCCGGTGTTGTTGGTGACGGATAAACCAGCGAGAATGCGATCGCCTGGACGGGCAAACTGTGGCAAGATGGCATTAGTTAGCAATGGTTTGGTGCTGATAAATGTCGCATCGCCATTACCAAAACGCAGATTTCCATCGGTAGCCACAGCCATCACCCGCCATGTAGTTAAGTCATCCGGCAATTTAAAGGTTATCTGTGCGTTACCATTAGCGTCGGTGAGAACAGAACCGTTGTAGTAAGCTAAAGCTTGAAAATCGGTGCGAGTGCGAGTATTTGCTGCGCCAGTTGAGAAACCACCGCCATAACCCCAACCTTTTGGTTTCGCTACATCTTGTGGTTGTAAAATGACATCTGGTCGATTATCGCTAAAACGAGTAGAAATCGGCTGTTCTGCATAAACTGTATCTACTAAATCTGGCGGACGATAACCAGAAAGCTGTAACACCGCTTCATTCACCACCATCACTGTAAACTGTCCTTTGGTGGGGCTTCCTTGATTATCCTTTAATTCTAGTTGGACTGTTTCCTCTGCACCAGGTTCTAATGATGCTTGCAGTGGCTTAACTTGCAGTTTTAAATACTTATCTTCCAAGTTAACTTTAAAAGGTGTAAAACCAATTTTCACCAAATTATCTAAACTTCCTGCTTCCACTTGGTTAATTGGTTTACCTTGCCTTACTAATACAGCTTCGACAGCTGCATTGGGTAACATTTCTGGCGTCACTTGAAACTGAATTTGTGGTGCGCCTCCCTGAACTTTAGTTATTTGTTGATAAAGCGGTTTATCTTTAATAACAGCAAAGTATAATTCTGCATCTGGATAGGGAGATTGAATTAATGCAGTAGCAGTTTCGCCTGGTTTGAATTCTTTTTTATCTAGCTTCACTTCTAAAACATCTTTCTCCCTCGAACCCCAAAATACTGGATTTTCTCCTGTTGCCCAAATTTGTAAATCTGTGGCGCTTAATTCGCCTTTATTGTCGCTAAAATTAGCTCTAATACGATACGAACCAGATTCGGGGGGTATTAAATTTAGCGATTGTGGATTAATATCAGATGTAATTTCTGCTTGTTGGACTGTTTTATATTCAACTTGGTTTTTTGGTGTCCGGCTACCTTCAACTAATTGTGTGACACTGCTGTATTTTATCTGTTGTAATTCTACCCGTACACGTTGACCTGTAATTAATTTTCCTGTAGGGTCAGTAACAATCGCTTCAATGGGTAAAGCCTTACCAGCATCAGCAATAAAATTACTTTTTAATCCAATCAAACGATTACTTGGTAAAGCTGTAAAAGTTTGAGAATTGGCTACAGACAAATTAGAAACATCTGCAACTTGCACATCAACTCGGTAAGTCATCGGATATGGTAAATCTTTAGCCACAGTCACAGTTTGGCTACTTTTACCATTTGCATCTAGTTGGGCATTAGTTTGCAAGACATCGCTAGATACAGTAGGAGATTCTTCCGGCCAAAACCATTGTCTACCAAAACTAAATTCATCCCAACCTTTGGGAATAAAATTAGCTTGTTGGCGAGTGATAAAGTATTTTGCTTCTCCACCTTCTACGGGTGCGCCAAATAAATAATTACTGGTGGCATTAATATTGACTTTCTCATCAATGAGAGCAAATTCTTTATCTAAATTGAGTTCGACTTTAAAATTGGGTGGTTTAAACTCAGCCACCCGAAATTCACCTGAAATTTCTTGCCCATTCTTTCCTTTGCCTTGGATTGTATAGTAGCCTAAGCGTTGAGTTTTTTGGATAGGTAGTTCTAGAGAAAACGTACCAAATTCATTCGTCGTTTGCGTTCCTAAATTCGTCTTTTGTCCATCAGGGTTTAGAAGAGTTAATTGATAAACAGCATTTTTATCTTGCTGAATTGCACCATTCTGTAAATAGTCAGCAAAACCAGTCAACCAAGCTTTTTCACCTGGTTGATATAACTGTCTATCTGAAAAAATTACGCCGCGAGATTCTGGCTTGTTATCTTGCCAACCGGCATCAATACCGTAGCCATAAACGCCGCTATATTCTTCGGTTCTCGCAAATGCCCAATCTTGATTTTCACGGGCGATTACTAATACTTGCGGCGATTTAACAGAACTTTGATTTTCAGTGTTACATTGCTGTAATTGTTCGCTACTAACTCTAAGAGTGCCATTTTCATCAGTTGTACCTGTTGCACAAGGTACAGGTTCTGGACGCGATTTTGCTAATAATTTTGATTGATAAATTTCAATATTAGCTGCTTTTACTGGCGAACCATTATCAAGATGATTGACGCGAATTAAGCCTGACTCTGGAAACCATTGAGTAAATACGCCTAAATTTGTCAGTTCAACCATGCCATAAGTTGTAGGTTCGCGCCACAATTCTTTGCCGTTTTCCTGATATTTATTCGTGCGGGCTTGTACTCCATAAGCTAACATTCCTGTAGGAGATTTTATTTTTTCTCGCAGAGGAACGTTTACATCAATTGATTGATTTTTCTTACTTGACACTTTGAAACTTTGCCATTCATCAGGTTTGGGTAAGAAATCGTTACTATAGTTAAAATAAACTAAATCTGTTGGTTTAACTACTTGGTAAGCTGCTTTATATTTTGATTCTGGTAGATTTACCGTACTAATATTTAATTGTAAGTCTTTACCTGATGGGAAAATATTTAAATCTGATGGTATCCAGATATCCCCGGCTAAATCTCCTGTATCATATTTAAGAGTGACGGGTTTACCTAAAGTCTGCCCAAATTTATCTTTGAGGTTGCCGTTAATAGTAATTGTATAGGTTTTTGCTGGTTCTAGTGCATAAGGATTGATGCCGACGATTGTATCTTCGTCGTTGACTTGGAGAAGTCTGGCGATATCTTTTGGTGCGGGATTAATCGTAATATTTTGTTTTGCGGAATCTGCTACTAAAATATTATTAAATTCTAACTGGGGACTGCCTTTTAGAAATCGTCCGTAAGTTCCGCCTGCATCTGGCTGTCCGTAAAAGTTAATTTGCTTAAATGCTAAAGGCGAATAAGTTGCTAATTTGCTGGCAAATTCTTTTTCTGTTGGGAGGTTGCCATAAGCAGGAAGTATTCCGGGAGAAAATACTAGGCGATAACGGGTTGCTTTTTCGAGATTTTGTTGTGGGGTGAGGTTATAAATCCAATTGCGTGCGGAAGGATCGAATTGTTCTAAAGGTTCTTCATCTTCAGACCGTTTTTCTTCTTTGTTTAATTCGATTTTGAAACGTACACCTTGATTTTTTCCTTCAGGAATTAGCTGTAAATGTTCTTGTACGGAATTTAAATCTAATTCTACGTTGGAAGTAAATTGTAATTTTTCTTGTAAGTCGATTGGTTGTGCGTCAGCTTTTTCGATGGGGTTGACGCCGGGTAAATTATTTAGTTTGATAGATTCGGTATTGAATGTCCAAGCTAAATCTTTGTCTAGGCGATGATTTTTTAAATCGGCTAAACCTGATTTAAGAGTAACTTGTAATCGGGTGGCTTTTGGTAGTGCTTTTTGAGCTTGAAATCCTACCATACGCGGTGTTAAAAAGCGAAATTCTCCGGGTAAAGGCGGCCAAAGTGCAAATTTTTGTAGTAGTTTTTGTTGTTCTGGGCTATCAAGATTTTCTACTGGAATTAAGGCTTCTTTGAAACGGATGCGGATTTGATTGAGGGGTTTGGCATCTCCGGTGGGACTTATTTGTTCAATCCAGTCTGGGAGTTTTGGGGGGGTGAGAGGGGAGACTGTTGGGAGTTGTTCTTTGGTTGAGGTGATATTGAAAAAGTTACAGGCTGATATGGTTAGTGAAAGTGTGAGAATAAGAAGATATTGGATTAATTTGATAAGCATATTTTTAGGAATTTAAAATAATCACGCAGAGACGCGGAGGCGCAGAGAGGAGGTAGAGGAGAGTTTATTTATATTGATAACTAATTGAGTGGGATTGTTCCAAGAAATGAGTACAATTCTTAACTATTAAGAAGTGTTGAATATTTGGGAATATTAATTTATATTTGCTAAGTAATTAGAAGTTAGTTATTAAGGGTTGCGTCAGAATTAAGGTAAGTTTGGTTGGGTAGTGATGAAAGGAATTTTACGAATTAAGCACGTTAAGATAATTCTGGCTGTGCTGGTAATCTGTTTGGTGGTGCGTTTGTTACCTTATTTTGCGCCAATTCGTGCGGTAGATATAGCGCAGAATCAATTAGCAATGCAATTTAGCGATCGCAATAATTTACCATTAGGTACGTTACTGACACGCGACCAAGAGCATACCTCAGTAATACCGCTAAATCAAGTTTCGCCGCAGTTTATTCAAGCAATTTTAGCGGCTGAAGATGCTAGCTTTTACGAACATGGCGCCTTGGATATGAAAGCAGTTGTCCGCGCTATTAAAGAAGCTATCCACGCCAAACGAATTGTTTCTGGTGCTTCTACTATTACTATGCAGTTAGCGCGGATGTTAGATCCTGTGCCGCGTACTTTGTCAGGTAAACTACAAGAAATTTGGCTATCTTGGCGGTTAGTTGCAGGGATGAATAAAGATGAAATTCTCTCTGCATATATCAATCGCTTGCCAATGGGAGGGAATATATATGGTGTAGAAGCTGCGGCACGGACTTATTTTTCTATGCCAGCCAGCGATTTGAATCTTGCCCAAGCGAGTTTGTTAGCTGCTATTCCTAATAATCCCACTTATTTTAATCCTTACGAACATTGGGAACGGTTAAAGCAGCGACAAAAATATGTGCTTAATCGTATGGTACAGGAAGGGTATGTGAGTGAGGCGATGGCTGCGCCAACGTCTGCGACGAACGCCACACGCACATCCACCGAAAAAGTTGTCTTTCAATCTCGCCAGCAAGGAATTATCGCTGCACCACACTTTTTATTTTGGTTAGCAAATCAGTTTGATAAAAACCAAACAAAAGAAAATTCTATTATTCGCACGACTATAAATCGTCCTTTGCAGCAATTTGTCGAAGCACAGGTACAGCAGGTAATTTCTTCTCTGGCTGCTAACAACGTCCACGATGCAGCCGCGTTGGTAATTGACAACCACACCGGCGAAGTTTTGGCTTATGTCGGTTCGCCGGATTATTTTAATGAAGCCAAACTCGGACGCAATGATGGAGTACAGGCGCTACGTCAACCAGGTTCTACTCTCAAGCCTTTTGTTTACGAACTCGCTTTAGAAAAAAATCTCATTCGCCCAAACACCATTTTGGCAGATCTACCGGCTCGTTACGCAATTCCCGGCGCAAAACTTTATAGCCCAACAGATTATACCGAAAGTTTTCTCGGCCCGGTGCGGGTACGAATCGCTTTAGCAAATTCTCTCAATGTACCCGCAGTGCGCGTGTTAGAAAAAGTAGGCGTGGAAACTTTTTTAGAACGTCTCCATGAATTAGGGTTTGAACATTTAAATCAAACTCCAGAACATTATGGTTTAGGTTTGACTTTGGGTAGCGGCGAAGTCACTCTCTGGGAATTAGCCAGGGCTTACGTTATTATGGCAAGATTTGGAGAGGCTATTCCTTTAGTAAGCACATTTTCTGATTCCCAAATTCCTACAGACGCGAGGAATCGCTTCTCTACAATTTCTAACCAAAAAATTTGGCAATTAATTACTAATATCCTTAGCGATAATCATGCTCGTGCAACAGCTTTTGGTGTAGACTCGGTGTTAAATTTGCCTTTTCCTGCTGCTGTTAAAACTGGCACTTCTTCTAATTTTCGAGATACTTGGACAGTTGGCTTTACTACAGATTACACCGTCGCTACTTGGGTAGGTAATTTCAATGGCGAACCGATGCGTCAGGTTTCAGGTGTTACGGGTGCAGCGCCTCTGTGGAATCGAATTATGTTACATCTGCACGAACATCAAGAACCAGCAGCTTTTCCATCTCCAGAAGGTTTAATACAATTACCTGTTTGTGCGATTTCTGGTTTAAAACCAACACCAGATTGTACCTCAGTGGTACAAGAATATTTCTATCCAGAAGATAAAAATAATTACGAAGCTGAAAATAAATTTGATTTGCCGCCAGAGTATGATGAATGGTTGGCAAAACAACAGCGATCGCATTTAATTTCTGATAATTTGAGAATTTTATCTCCCCATCATGGCGATGTATTTTTACTCTATCCAGGCGAACAAGGACAGCAAAAATTAGAATTCAAATTAGCAGGAAATAAATCTGCGCCTATAGAGTGGTGGTTAAACGGGGAAAAGTTAGATACAAATTCAGCTAATTCTGTATTTTGGAATTTACGCCTTGGTAATTGGACTTTGGAAGCGAGAAGTGGCGAAATGAAAGATAAGGTAAATTTTAAGGTAGAGTTAGCTAGTATTAAACCTACGCGTCGAGGATTTTCTATTAGTAATTCTCAGACTAAGGGAAATAGCCCGTAATTAAATTCTGAATTCTGAATTCTGAATTCTTATTTAAAATCTTGCTCCATTTGCAGATATTTAGGCACGCCGACAAGTTCTTGAAAATCTTTAAAGTTAACCAAGTTGGGCAAATTAGCTGTGGTTCCCTGTTCTTTAAGATGCTTCAAACAGCTATTCATTACTTGTGTGACAGCAAGTAAAGCAGTAACAGGGAAAAATGCAATTTTAAAACCTAATTTTTGTAATTCATCTGTAGAAATTTCTGGAGTTTTACCACCTTCAACAATGTTAGCTACTAATGGTACATCAGGAAAAGCAGCAGCGATCGCCTTTAACTCATCAACAGATTGGGGAGCTTCCACAAATAGTATATCTGCTCCCGCCGCAATGTAAGCTCGACCGCGAGCGATCGCTTCTTCTAAACCCAGCGGCGCACGCGCATCAGTCCGCGCAATAATTACCAAACCGCTATCGCCACGCGCTTCGACTGCGGCACGAATTTTTCCCGCGTGTTCGGCTTGGGGAATCACTCGCTTCCCTTCAAAGTGTCCGCACTTTTTCGGCCATTCCTGATCTTCTAACAACACCCCAGCAACGCCTAACTGTACGGCATCTTTAATCGTGCGAATCACATTTAAAGCGTTACCATAACCCGTATCCAAATCAGCAATTAGGGGAATATTAATCGATCGAGCAATCCGCCCCACACTATAAAGCATTTCCGTAGCCGTGACAAAGCCGTAGTCTGGCAAACCCAAAACAGAAGCCGCAATTCCAAAGCCACTAGTAGCTACAACATCAAAACCTTGTTGTTCGGCTAACTTGGCTCCCAAACAATCATAAACACCAGGAATTACAATAATTTCTGGACGCGCTAGTAATTCCCGTAGTTTTTGGCAAGCAGACATAAAGTAATAGATAAATCCTCCTTTTAGAATACAGTAGGGGCGCACAGCTGTGCGCCCCTACGCGGTGCGTCAATACTTGATACAAAACTAACCAACCCCAACCATGACTCAGCAACCAACCAATCTAGACAATAAAACTGTATTTGAGCAGTTGTGGAATATTACAAAAGAACTCCGCCAAAAATTAGAATCTCGTTTTGAATTAAATCCAGACCCTTCTGTAGCTGATTTACAGGAATACAGCAGTCTTGACGGCAATATTAAAGGTTCTCTGGGTGCATTTTCAGGAAAAGAAATTGATTGGCTAGTGCATTCATGGTTAGGAAACCCCGAAAAATCTAACTTTAGCACCATGCGCCTCACCATTTGGTTAGCGCCGCATATCGATGTTCCCCATTTGGCATTTGAGTTTGGCACGCTTCCAAATGCAGAGATTTTATTTTATATAGATTACGTTGCTCGGACTGACCTTTTAACCGATTTAGCATATCTCGATCGCTATTACGAACCAGTCAACCAAACATTTTTAAAATTACAAGACGAAACGCGCCTCAAGGCATTTACTAGCAAAAGCGTATACGTTCGCTTATTTCAATCCCCCGTTAGTCTTTGCTACACTGGCGCACTTACTTCTGATACCCTCGAAATCACTCGCACAGTTGCACTCGAAACACTAGAACGCTGGCTAACTTGGGTAGACGCAGCCGAACCTGTATCAGAAGATGCACGGAATACTTTAGCAAATCGGGACTTATTACTACGCCGAATCTCCGCTGAACGCGACCCAGGTAATAAATTTGCCGCCCAACTTTTTGGCACCCAATTAACAGATAAACTAGTAAGGTCGCTCTGGGGTGGCGATCGCAAAATTAGTCATTAGTCATTAGTCATTGGTCATTAGTCATTGGTCATTAGTCATTGGTCATTAGTGATTAGTTTTTTTCTTCCCCTGCTCCCCCTGCCTCCCCTGCTCCCCATCTCCCCATGCCCAATTCTGATTCATACCGTGCCTTAGCACTGCAAGTTACCTGTCATGCAGTGAATCAAGCAACCGATCGCCACGAAGCGCGATCGCTCATGCTAAACTCGATCGATCGCCTAGCGCAACAAATTGCAGCTAGTATCGCTTTCATTGGTTTTGATTGTCGTTTAATTGTGCTGCCGGAATATTTTCTTACAGGTTTTCCAATGGGAGATACTCTCGCCGGATGGGCAGAAAAAGCTTGTATAGAAATGGCTGGTGCTGAGTACGAAGCACTGGGGAAAATTGCCCAAAAGCATAAAATCTTTTTGGCTGGTAACGCCTACGAAGTTGACCCCAACTTTCCCGGATTATACTTTCAAACCTGCTTTATACTTGACCCTTCTGGCTCAATTATTTTACGCTATCGGCGACTAAATTCTTTATTTGCTCCTACTCCCCATGACGTTTGGGATAAATATCTCGACTGCTATGGTTTAGAGGGAGTTTTCCCCGTAGCCAAAACTGACATCGGTAATTTAGCAGCTTTAGCATCAGAAGAAATTTTGTATCCAGAAGTAGCGCGTTGTCTAGCGATGCGAGGAGCAGAGATTTTTGTGCATTCTACTTCCGAAGTGTATAACAAAAACCTCACGCCCAAAGACGCGGCAAAAATTACTCGCGCCGTAGAAAATTCAGCTTATGTAGTATCAGCTAATACCGCAGGTATCGCTAATATTGCTATCCCCATAGCTTCCGCTGATGGCGGTTCAAAAATCATCGATCATCGCGGAATAGTCATAGCTGAAACAGGCGCAGGCGAAAGTATGGCAGCATTTGGCGAAATTGATTTAGCAGCATTACGCCGCGATCGCCGCCGACCAGGGTTAAATAATTTACTTGCACGCCAACGATTTGAACTCTACGCCGAAAGTTATCAAATGTCACACTTTTACCCCGCTAATACTATGCTGAATAAAGAAGTAGACCGCAAACACTTCCTGCAAACCCAGCAAGCCACCATTGAACGGTTAGCACAATTAGGAATAATTTGAATTGGGTACGGGGAAATGGCTTCGCCAAGGGGAAGGGGAAAAGGGCAAAGGGAAAAGGAATTAAACAAAGTTCTTCCCCTTTCCCTCTAAGCTTTTGCCTTTTCTGTTGGTGAAAAGTAAGGAATTAAACAAAATTCTTCCCTTTTCCCTTTAACCTTTACCCTTTTCCCTTACCGAAGGGTCTTGACTAATGACTAATACAAAACCAATAGAAGTCCGTAACCCCCGAACTGGTAAATATGACTATGTAATTATCCCGCCGCCTCCCAGGTTGCTGGTACAGCAATGTAGGCGTATGCGTCGGGCGCAGGTTCATTGGCAAAAAATAGGTATAGAAGGGAGAATCGAAGCTTTACAACAGTGGAAGGAAGCGATATTATCTACACGCGATCGCTTAACGGAAGCTTTGGTAAATGATACAGGCAGATTATCAACTTCAGTATTAGAAATCGATTCTTTTCTTTCTAGCATCGACCGTTGGTGCAGGTTAGCACCGGAATTGCTACAAGAAACTTCCAAAAACACAGCAATTCCCTTCATTGCTTTGCAACAAGCATCAGTACCTTATCCTCTAGTTGGTATCATTAGTCCGTGGAACTTTCCGCTATTACTGTCTACCATTGATACCATTCCCGCATTACTGGCGGGTTGTGCTGTAATTGTCAAACCCAGCGAAATTGCTCCCCGCTTCGTAGCACCGCTGGTTACAGCACTCAACGCCGTGCCGAAATTGCGCGACGTATTAACTTTTGTTGAAGGAGCAGGAGAAACCGGAGCTACTTTAATTGAAAATGTAGATTTAGTATGCTTTACAGGTAGCGTTGCCACAGGAAGAAAAGTAGCCCAGGCAGCTGCTAAACAATTTATTCCAGCTTTTTTGGAATTAGGTGGAAAAGATCCAGCGATCGTTTTAGAATCAGCCAACTTAGACTTAGCGACCTCAGCTATATTGTGGGGTTCCGTCGTCAACACCGGACAGTCATGCTTATCAATCGAGCGAATTTACGTTGCCGAATCCATATTTGAAAAGTTTTACCATTTACTAATAGCCAGAGCTTCTCGCCTTGAATTAGCTTATCCCACCCTTGAAAGTGGAGAAATTGGCCCCATCATTGCCGAAAGACAAGCAGCAATTATTAGCGACCATCTTTTAGACGCAGTAGAAAAAGGAGCAGTAATTCACTGTGGCGGCGTCATTGAAGACTTAGGTGGAGGTTGGTGGTGTCGTCCCACAGTGCTGACTCAGGTCAACCATTCCATGAAATTAATGACCGAAGAAACTTTTGGCCCCCTTATGCCAATTATGCCTTTTAGTACAGTTGAGCAAGCAATATCTCTAGCAAACGACTCGATTTATGGACTGAGTGCGGCTGTATTTGCTGAGTCAGAAGCAGAAGCCTTGGAAGTCGCCCAGCATATAGAAGCAGGTGCCATCAGTATTAACGATGCCGCACTCACCGCCATTATGCACGAAGGAGAGAAAAACGCCTTCAAATTCTCCGGACTCGGAGGTTCGCGCATGGGTGCAGCAGCAATAAAGCGGTTCACGCGGAAAAAAGCTTTTTTGATTAAAACCAATGCCAGTAATGACCCTTGGTGGTTTGGGAATGGGGAATAGGGCATTGGGCATGGGGCATTGGGCATTGGGCATGGGGAATGGGGAGTGATATTGGTTGCGATTATTCGCACTAAACTACTTAACGACATCAAAAATTTGTTCGGCTGTTATTTGTAGGTGAATACCCAAGCGTTCCAGTTCTGGAGATTTAATCTGCGTACTCCCGGTAAATCTGCCAGCTTGACGATAACTACCTTCTGACAATTGTAGAATAGCGATCGCCAACTCCTGTGGGTCAATCAGCCAGTATTCAGGAACACCACGTGCTGCATATTGTTTCTGCTTCCGCACATAGTCTCTATCCGGATTACTCTCACCTGGGGACACCACTTCGACTACCAAGTGCGGTGGAAGAACGTCAAAAGTAATAGTCAACCGCTTCCGGGTTAGCTCTAAGTGTTCCTCCCGAAGAATTACCAAATCAGGGTAGCGATTTGCAGGATCGCCAGCCTCAAGGACTGGTACCTGAAGTTCGCAAACATGAGGCTGTACCCGTCGAAAAGGCATTTCAGCATTAACTAATAGCAAGAACAGGTAATTTGCAATGGACGTATTTAGTTCTGACTCTGGTGGCAATTCTATTAGCCTCCCATCAACAAGTTCATAACGCTTTTTCGTCCCATCATCTATTTCTAAATATTGCTCAAACGTCAATCGTTGGGCTGTAGTCATAATACTTCTGCGTGGCTTCTATTATTGTGGCATTTATTATTTTTTCTGCTTATATTGCTCTGCAATTGAGTTGCATCGACTCGCAATTGAGTTGCATCGACTCGCAATTGAGTTGCATCGAGTCACAATTGAGTTGCATCGAGCCGCAATTGAGTTGCATCGAGCCGCAATTGAGTTGCATCGAGTCGCAATTGAGTTGCATCGAGTCGCAATTGAGTTGCATCGAGCCGCAATTGAGTTGCATCGAGTCGCAATGCGATTGCATCCACTTGCAAAAATTAACTTACAGCATTTTTCAGCTAAATGAGGTAGACGGGTAGGGGCACAACAATGTTGTGCCCTTACAATAACCTGTACCTCACCAAACAGCAATCTGCTGTATCTGATTTCCCAGTCCCCAATCCCCAATAATATGCGAACATAATTAAGTTGTAGCCGATCGCCTGCACTGAGGTTTAAAGTGGATACCATTGCCATCCCTGCTCTGAATCGCCCAATAGACGCCACGGTAGAGATTCCTGGTTCTAAAAGTATTACTAATCGGGCATTACTTGTCGCAGCCTTAGCGCAAGGTGACTCTATTTTAGAAAATGCCTTATTTAGTGAAGACAGCAATTATTTTGCTAAATGTTTAGAGCAATTAGGCATCCCTATTACCCTAAATCCTGACCTGGCTCAAATTCAAATCTCAGGGAAGGGAGGCGAAATTCCCGCAAAACAAGCAGATTTATTTGTTGGTTTAGCAGGTACGGCAGCAAGGTTTATCTCGGCACTGGTAGCACTAGGCAATGGCGAATATCGTCTAGATGGCGTTCCCCGGATGCGAGAACGACCGATGGGCGACTTGCTAAAGGTGCTGCAAAGTAGCGGCATAACCGTTAACTTCCAGGGAAATCCTGATTTTATGCCCTACACCATCTACGGTGGGCAATTTACTGGGGGGCATTTTCGCTTAAAAGCTAACCAAACAAGTCAGCAACTTTCGGCATTATTAATGATTGCGCCTTATGCTCAACAAGACACAATTATCGAGGTTGAGGGGACGTTGGTTTCGCAATCTTACGTGAAAATGACTTGTAAGTTGATGGCGGATTTTGGCGTAGAAGTAAATCAAATCAGCGAAAATCAATTCCAAATAAAAGCAGGTCAGCGTTACCAGCCTCGACATTACACAATAGAACCAGATGCGTCGAATGCTTCTTACTTTTTTGCCGCCGCCGCCGTCACTGGTGGACGAGTGCGGGTTAAGTATTTGACCAAACAATCTTGTCAAGGTGATATTCTTTGGCTCAACGTCTTAGAACAGATGGGTTGCCAAATTCGTGAAGGCGATGATTACATCGAAGTTAGAGGGCCAGAGCAATTACAGGGTATCGATATTGACATGAATGATATCTCAGATTTGGTGCAAACATTAGGAGCGATCGCTCCCTTTGCCACCTCAGCTGTTACCATTCGCAATGTCGAACATATTCGCTACAAAGAAACCGACCGCATTCACGCCGTAGTTACCGAATTGCGTCGCCTGGGAGTTCAGGTTGAAGAATTCCCCGATAGACTAAAGATTGAACCAGGCGCGATTACTCCGGCAGCAATTGAAACCTATCACGATCATCGCATGGCAATGGCATTTGCTGTTACAGGCTTAAAAGTTCCAGGCATTGTAATTAAAGACCCAGGTTGTACGGCAAAAACTTTTCCAGATTACTTTACCCGATTTTTCAAAATGTTAGAACAATAAAAGGTGAATAACCATGTCTAATATCAAAGAAGGAATGCCCGTGCTTGCCCGTCATGAAGGAGATTGGGTAGGCACTTATACATTAGTTGATACAGCCGGAAAAATCATTGACAGCTACGAATCTCACTTAACTTGTCAATTTCCTGAAAACGGCCCTCATCCTTACTACCAAATCAACCGCTACACATGGGCTAACGGAAAAAAAGAAGAATATGAATTTCCCGGAATCTATAAAGATAATAAACTTTGGTTTGACACCGAGCGCATTGACGGCAAAGCCTGGGAAGCTGACGATTCTATTGTGATTTTGTGGTTTGCTTATAAAACAAACCCAGAAATGAGTTTATATGAAATGATTTACATTAGTCCAGACAATAACAATCGCGCCCGTACTTGGCATTGGTTTAAAAACGGTCAAATATTTCAACGCACCCTCATTCAAGAACAACGGTTAAAATAAAGCGATCGAGTTTTAATTTTGTAGGGTGCGTTATGGACGTAACTCCTAACACACCGAAAATCTCAAATGATGCCGTACCCTCAGCAGTAACACACCCTACTAACATAAAACTTTAGCTGTTGTAAATTAAAAGCGAGAAACAACAATGACTGACGTAAAACCTACACGCCCATTAAATAGGGGAAGAATCTTTCCTGAGTTTGAGTGGTCGCCAGAACAGAAAGCCCAACGTCAAGCCGAACGAAATAAATTTCACCAGCGTTGCAAAGAGATTTTTGACCGAGTTCAACCAGAGTTAATCAAAAATTACTACAACTGGTATATGGTAGTTGAGCCAGATAGCGGTGACTATTTCATTGATAGCAACGAAGAAGTAGCTATGCAGATGGCGCATCAGAAACACCCTGGTAATATACCGTTATTTCTTTTCAGAATTAATGAGACAGGGATTTCTGGAACAATATGATTCAGGGTTGGTTTGGCGATGATGATGAACTATTTTTTGAAATTGATTTGATTGCTGTTAATGGATTAGACCTAACAGTTAATGTCCTCTTAGATACAGGCTTTTCTGGGTGGTTAGCTATCAACGAGCAAGATTTACAAGGGCTTGATTGGATTTATGTGCAGACACGTTTACTACGAACTGCACAGGGGGAATCAGATTTTGATATTTATCTTGGTAAGGTAAGAATAGATGAACAAGAATTTGAGATTCCTGTACATGTTGGTGAATTTCTAACAGAAGTTTTACTTGGTCGTCAATGGTTGAAAAATCAGCGTTTAGTAGTAGATATGATGTCAGGAGTGTTAACACTTGGATAATCAAAGTTATAATATGGTATTTTACATTTGTTGGTTATATCAATTAGTAATTTTAAATAGCGTTGCTAATTAGTAATCATTCGGATTATTATTTATTACCTATCAATTATTTAACTATCTCAAATCTCAACTTCCTAAGGTATACGCATGGCAAAAGGTGACAAAATAAACTTTTCTACTCCTAGCGGTTTCCCAGAATTTCTGCCTAGCGAAAAGCGCCTAGAATTATATTTATTAGATACCATCCGTAGAGTTTTTGAAAGCTATGGATTTACGCCCATTGAAACCCCAGCAGTAGAACGTTTAGAAGTCCTACAAGCTAAAGGAAACCAAGGCGACAATATCATTTATGGAATTGATCCCATCTTGCCACCAAATCGCCAAGCCGAAAAAGATAAATCAGGCGAAACTGGTTCCGAAGCAAGGGCATTAAAGTTTGACCAAACAGTGCCATTAGCAGCTTACATTGCTCGTCACCTCAATGAATTAACCTTTCCTTTTGCCCGCTACCAAATGGATGTAGTTTTTCGCGGAGAACGGGCAAAAGATGGGCGTTTTCGTCAGTTTCGCCAATGCGATATTGATGTAGTTGCTCGTCGGGAACTGAGTTTACTGTATGACGCTCAAATGCCTGCAATTATCGCTGAAATATTTGAAGCAATTAATATCGGCAATTTTATCATCCGCATCAATAACCGCAAAGTTCTTACAGGTTTCTTTAAATCAGTAGGAATTGCCGAAAACCAAATTAAATCTTGCATCAGTGTTGTTGATACCCTAGAAAAAGTTGGACAAAATAAAGTAAAACAGGATTTAGAAAAAGAGGGAATTTCTGCTGAGCAAGCTGAAAAAATCATTGAGTTTATTAAAATAGATGGCTCAGTTGATGAAGTATTAGATAAGCTCAAACACCTAGCAAACAATCTTCCAGAAACCGAACAATTAAGCTTGGGCGTTACCGAATTAGAAACGGTAATTACAGGCGTGCGTAATCTTGGCGTTGCCGAAAATCGTTTCTGTATTGATTTATCTATTGCTCGTGGGCTTGATTACTATACTGGTACAGTTTACGAAACAACTTTATTAGGACATGAAGCTTTAGGTAGTATTTGTTCTGGCGGTAGATATGAAGAATTAGTCGGAGTATTTTTAGGCGAAAAGATGCCTGGTGTTGGCATTTCTATTGGCTTAACTCGCTTAATTAGTCGATTGCTCAAAGCAGGTATTTTGAGTACCTTAGCTGCTACACCAGCACAGGTGATGGTAGTCAATATGCAAGATGATTTAATGCCGACTTATTTAAAAGTTTCTCAACAACTGCGTCAAGCGGGAATTAATGTTATCACTAACTTTGATAAGCGTCCTCTGGGTAAACAATTTCAGTTAGCAGATAAACAAGGAATTCAATTTTGCGTAATTATTGGTTCTGAGGAAGCAGCAGCCAATAAATCTTCTCTGAAAAATTTGAAAACAGGCGAACAAGTAGAAGTGTTATTGGAAAATTTGGCAGAGGAAGTTAAACGCAGACTGACTTAAAATTTAATTAGGGCATTAGACGCGATAAATCGCGTCTTTACTCCTATATTAATAAGCTGATTTAGCTAAAGTATAAAAATCAAATTTTTGCAACATTTCCAAAAATGTAAATACTGCAGGTACTTGCAAACCATTGGATAAAATTGCTGTTGCAATTACTCTTTCAAGAGGTGCGGGTAAACTGTATACCTGCACCTTTGGCGGAATAGGTACGGCTGCTAAAAGGGGCATAATAGCAGCCCTAAGTCCTTGGTTTACCATACTCACAACTGTGGAATCTTCTTGAATATCGGTAGCAGTAGTTATGGGAATTGCTAAATTTTTGAGGTGGTTGTGAAGAATGCGTCCGCAGGGAGTACAAGGAAGCATAACTGGCGGATAGGCTGCGATGTCTTCCCAAGTAATTGCTTTGCTGTGAATTTTGGCTTGTGGTGGTAGCAAAGCTAGATATTCATCGCGAAAAATTTCCCAAGTCTCAAACTCATCACTAGTTGGGAGACACGTAATACCAATATCGGCACGTCCGTCGCGCAAACATTGTTCTACATCGGTGAAAGCAGCACACTCTATAATGGTGACAGCAACTTCTGGAAACTGGTCGTGAAACTGAGCGATCGCTTTTGGTAATAAATGAGTAGCCACACTGCGAAAAGCCGCAATTCTCACATGACCGCCATGTAAACCTTTGTGTAGATTTGCTTCGTGTTGCATCATCTCTAGATGTTGCATTGCCTGACGCGCGTGATATAGTATACGTTCGCCAGCAGGTGTTAATACTGCACCGTGACGACCTCTGGCAAATAAAGGCACACCTAATTCTTCTTCTAAAGTGGCGATCGCATGACTGATTGCAGGCTGAGAAAGCTGCAATTCTGAGGCTGCTTCACTAAAGTTACCACGTTCTGCTACTGCAACTATGGCTCGAAGTTGGGAGAGTTTCATGGTCAATTTATGAGAACAAGAGTATACGCATCCTGACTTAATTGTGACAAAAAGCTTGTATTAATGATTTCTCGTATCTATAAATCATATTTATAGAAGCTATGCAAGCCATGATTTGATTGTTCGCTACGGCGTTGCTAGTGTTTATTTATAGAGCAATTGTCAGGAATAATTTTATGAGTAATCATAAAAAATGTCTAGAAGCAAAAAGAATAGACATAACTTCTAACTCTTCATTCCAGGAAAAATTTAATTTTAACTTTTGGAAATCTCTGCATAATATTTGGGAAAAATTTATCAAACAACTTCTAGCAGATCCTAACGAATTACAAGTTACACAAAAAGTCGATCGCTACGGTAATATTTATTGGCAAGCTTACGACCCTGTAACTGGCAAATCTTTTGCTTCGGGTTCGGAAGTTGAACTTTCTATGTGGATTGAACAGCTTTACAGATACTAAAACATGGCACAACTAACTTTGGTAATTGGCAATAAAAATTATTCATCTTGGTCGCTGCGTCCTTGGTTAGCGATGAAGCAATTTGGCTTGGAATTCGATGAAATTCGGATTCCGCTTTACGGTTCAGATTCTGCATCAAAAACTCGGCAATACTCGCCATCAGGAAAAGTACCAGCACTATTACACGATACACTAACTGTATGGGATTCTCTTGCTATTTGTGAATACCTAGCTGAAACATTTCCGACTTTGCAATGGTGGCCAGAAGATAAAACGGCAAGAGCTTATGCTCGTTCTATTACTGCGGAAATGCACTCAGGTTTTCAAAATTTGCGTCAAAATATGCCGATGAATTGCCGGACTAAATACCCTGGTAAAGGTTTAGCGCTTGGCGTACAACAAGATATTGACCGCATTACTAGTATCTGGAAAGAATCACGTCAAAAATTTGGGGCTGATGGCAATTTTTTATTTGGCAATTTCACAATTGCTGATGCGTTTTTTGCTCCAGTTGTTTTACGTTTCGTAGCTTATGATGTGCAGCTAGACGCAGATTCTAGAGGTTACGTAGAGGCAATTTTAGCACTAAACGCAATGCAAGAATGGATAAATGCAGCAAAAAATGAAACAGAAATTCTTCCCCAATACGAGTATTCAGGGAATGGCAGGTAAAAATATTTTAATTCGCCATGCGAACCAACAAGATATTCCTACCATCATGGAATTAATTTATTTGAAAGCCGAATTTGATGGTTGTCCTGAATCTGTAGAAGCAACTCCTAAAAAGTTAGAAGTTGATTTATTTGGAGAAAAGCCTCTTGCTTTTGTGCTTTTAGCTGAGGTTGATGGCGAAGCAATTGGGTTGGCAACTTATCATTTTATTTATTCAACTTTTTTAGCCAAACCTGGAATTTGGCTTGATGACTTATATGTGAAAGCCGAACATCGAAATCACAAAATTGGTGAGGCGCTGGTACTACGCTTGCGCCAGATAGCACAAGAAAAAGGTTGTGCCAGAATTGATTGGACTGTAGCAATATCCAACGATCGCGGAATTAAATTTTATCAAAGATTAGGTGCAAAAATTAGAGATAAAGTCAGATTATGTCGTTTAATTTAGTCGTGAATCTAATAGATTGTCGTGAAGAAGGCAGCTATGCAAAGAGCAGAGGACAGGAATCAAAATTACCTTCTGCCGCCTGCCCTCTGCCTTTCTTGCTAAATCAACGCCACTGTCCAATTAATACATAAGGTGCCCAAAAAATTGGACGATTGTAATTAGGATAATTTTTCAACAAAGCCACCTGAGCGCGACGCAAAGCTTCTGCTTTCGTTACTTTAGCTTTAGCTAACTCACGGTAGAACTCACCAATTAAAATAGCGGTGGATTTATCATTAATATGCCACAGCGAAGCTAAAGTACTACGCGCTCCCGCCTTCACGGATGCACCTGCCAGCCCTAGCGTAGCGCGATTATCACCAACAGCAGTTTGACAAGCACTCAATACCAACATTTCTAAGCTTTGTGTTTGAGTTTCATCTCGACGGCGCAACAAACTATCAAACTGGGTAACATTAATCGGCCCATCAGCAGCAAGTATAAAAGTATCTTCTGGACGAGAACTAAATTGACCGTGAGTTGCCAGATGTAATATGTTAAACGGCGTGGCATTTACCTTAGTTTCTAGATTCTTACTATTAAATTGTCGGTCTAATAATTCGGTGGTAGTCACTCCTGCTTGAGAAATAAAATTGAATTCCGACTTAATTTCTGGCAGTGGGGGAAATTGCTGTTGAAAGTTTGGTGGCGGTTCTACTAAACCAGCAGCTAGGACGTTAAGTTTTGTTTGGGTTAAAGGTTTCGATTCAATCAATTGCAATCCCAAATTGAGAGCAACTGCGTACTTTTCCACTAAATATTGTTGACCATCATAGAGAGCAGCTATTGGTACATTCCGTAATGCTCCATCCAATACAAATACTAAAGTATCGACTTTACTATTTTTTAAATCAGACTCAACTGGTTTAATTAACCAGTTATATACTTGTTGAGACAGCAAATCTACTTCATCGGTTCTGTCAGGTTCGAGGATATACTCCCGGATTTGCTTGAGAATATCTTCTACTTCAGCTTGTGATTTCTCAATTGCATAATGGTGCAGGGGTTGTTTGGGAATTTTAACAATTACGTGTAGTTGCTGGGGCAGAATAATAGGATAAATAATCGCTGTTGTGGGATTTTCTTGGTCTACAACTGTATCAAGCAAAACTGTTTTTGCTTGCAGACAAGCTTCTCTAAAGAAGTCATCTAATTCTGCTAGTTGTAGTGCTTCCATTCTCTGCCTAGCTTTGTCTAAATTTTGTTCGCTTTTATTAGTTTTGTAGGACTGCAATAATAATTCTACTGACTGTCGATAAACAGGTTCGACACTTTCTTTAAACGAGAATTGCACATCACGATTTACAGCTACCAAGTCGCTGCGGAGAGTTTGCAACTCATCAACTGCGAGATCGTAAGCAGCGATGGCACTTATTATATTTCCTTGCTGTTTTAATAAGCGTCCTATCTGCCAATGCCAACGATAAGCAATATCTGGTGCATCGATAGCTTGAGCTATATCGAGTGCTTGTTGGGTAAGTTCTTGAGCAGTTGACCATTGCTGAGTTTGTTCGTAAACACTGCCCAAAGTACCCAAGGCAAAACTCAAAGCTCGCTCATCTCCGATATCTCTAGCTTGTTGTACAGCAGCGGCGGAAATTTCAGCAATTACTAAGGGAGTAGGTTCTTTTAATTTCAGCAAGCTTTGAACTAGATAAATCCGGGCATAAATAGTTGCACTCGACGGTGGTAAATTGGCAAGTTGAGTTTGAATCTGCGGAAATAATTGTTGTGCAGTTGTGATTTGTGCTTTGTTAACAAGCAAACTTAACTGATTAATTTGAGCTTGAATTTTAATAATCGGGTTAGGTGCTACAGTAGCAGCTTGTTGATAAAAAGCGATCGCGCTTGCTAAATCTTGCTGTACTCGCGCTCCATTGCCTAAACTGAACAAAGCAGCACTGACATTTTCTGGAGACTTTAATTTTTGAGCAATTTCTAGACTTTGCTGCAATACCTGACGAGATTGTTGTAAATTTCCAGCTAATTGCAATGCATCTCCAAGCGATCGCAATTCTACAACTTTAGTAATCGAGTCTGGTTGCGATCGTAACTCCTCTTGCAATTGTGTCGATAATGTTAAACTGCGACGATAAAACCCCAAAACTTGCCATGCTTGTGCTTGGTTGATGCGAGTCTGGATAATACCATTGCGATCGCCTAATTGCTGATAAATTCCTTCGGCACGTTGCCAAGTTTGCAATGCCTGTTGAGTTTGCCCTAAGTCTAATTGAATACTTCCTTGAACATCTAAAATCGGTGCTAAAACCTTATTTGCATTTTCTGGACTTCTTTCCAGCACTTTCATACTCTCAGTAATTACCTGCTGTGCTGGTTTCAACTTACCCAATTGTTGAAATGCCAACGCCAAATTACTTAATGCCACAGCTTGCCCAAGTCCATCGCCTTGGTTGCGAAAAGCGATCGCTGCTTGTTGCAATATCTCCACAGATTCCGCAAACCGCCCAGCATCATAGAGCATTTTGCCTTGTTCAAGCAAATCAACCCTTTGGACATTCTCAGATTTGGCAGACTCTAGCATCGGCATTTTGGCAGCAACGGGACTACCAATAACACAGACAAATGCTGTCACCAACACCAGCAAAATAAAAATCCAGCCAGATACTAGACCTCTTGCAAAAGTCCTTACTTTGCGTTCTCCTCTCTGCGCCCACCGAAGTTCAGATCGGCGGAAGCCGCCGCTCTGACTTCTCTCTGCGCCTCTGCGTGATACAAAAAAGAGGTCTACTGTAAAACCGAATCGCCCCCGATACATTTTGCTGCGTTTAAAACCGTAAAATTTCTCGGTCATAATCTTCAGCTAAAGGTTGTGTTTCCCAAATCAATCCTTCTCCAGGTTCCAAAATTACTTCTATATACAATACATCTACAGGATTTGTCGCCCGATCTTCATTATTTTCAAAATTTTGTAAGTCTTCGGTTAGCAGTCGCAGTGCCAAACCAGCGGGAATTTGCCCACCAGGAATTGTACTGCGTAATTCAAAGCGCCAAATCCTATCTTCAGACGCTCCTTGCGGTAAAATACATAACTCGTATGTATTCCCAGCAATACTTAGTTGCCGAGACAAGCCAATAACTTCTGTTCCACTCCTCATTCCTGCTGCTGCTAAAATAAATTCCTTTTTCACCCATCCCATTTGTTGAGCTAAATTTGCTACTTGGGTTTGGAACCATTGGGGAATTGATTGTTGTTCCGGTAAACCTTGACGGCGATCGCATAATCTTTGTCGCCAGCCGCCATTTGCCAAAAATGCACCCCAAACTGAAAATGGCACAGCTAAACGAGGAAATTTCACCTCAGGATTGCCTAACCGTTCTAATAAGTTTTCTGCTTGAGTTGTGGGAATAGATGCAAGAGGTGTAATCTCTGAGCGTAAAACTTCGTCACAATTCACTTGCCGACTAACCCACAGCACATTCAAATCGGCAATTAAATCTTCCCCATCCAGGCTGTAAGTCCGGTCAGCAGTATCATACACTCCTTTGGTTTTCAAATTCTGATGAGTGGTGTAGCCAACAACTTTTATCCAACCATCATCAGGATTTACCTGTATTCCTACGTAGTAGTCAGCAACCCACTCCGGAATATCTACCCATTCTTGCTGCACCCGCAACTCATCATCATCCATCGCTAAAGTAGGAATCAATACAAGACGCAAACCAGCAAAAGCGATCGCACTCCCATTAACTACCTCCCAAAAACTGGGTAATGCAGCAGAGTTAGGATAAATTTTTGCTTGGGGTGCGATTTCTTCGCAAAACCAAGGTAAAAATGCTTGTAGACAAAGTTGATTAATTCTAGCGCGATCGCAACCACCAGCCGTCGAGTACAGCTGCTCTTGTACCTGTGAAGATTCGGGAATTTCTAAGTACAACTGGTGTGAGTCAATGGTCAATGAATCAGGTGCGTAGAACATAATGGGTAATTAATCAAGAACCTTTAGGCATGGGGTATGGGGCATGGGGCATTGGGCATGGGGCATTGGGCATGGGGCATTGGGCATTAGTTATTCTTCCTCTGCTCCCCCTGCTCCTCTGCTCCCCTGCCCCTCTGCCCCTCCGCCCCACTCAACTTTGAGCCACTCCTCCAAGCCTGTATTTATGGCATCCATTACGTCAGATTTCAGGGAAATATGCAAAGTATTTTGACTCCACTGGGTAAGAGTCAGCAGTAATGATTTTTTAATACTGCTCAATTTCCGGGAGACGTTGTATTGTTTGATATTTAGCTGTGTGGCAATTTCTTGTTGCGTGAGTTGCTGAATGTAGTAACCTGCGAGTAATTTTTGTGATTGAGTATCCAGTGCAGCGATCGCTTGCTGTAAAACTTGGTTTAATTGAATTTGCTGCGATCGTACATTTGCCGCTTCTTCCTGTTCCAGAAGTTCTGTAAGTCCAGTTGTTTGCTCATCCTTAGATAATATATCTAACAAATTACTATCTTCTGAGTCCTTGAAAGGAGCGTCTGCGGAAACCATCTTGGGGTAAAGGAAGGCGCGGGCAGCTTTGGCAGAAGATAATAGCCATTTTTCAATAGTTTGCTCGTTGACTGCGGGAGTGGGCGAACTCAATTGCTTCAAACGTTCGGCATTGTAAAGGTTAGTAATTGCTTGCCAAGTTACAGCATTTGGTTGGTTAAGCTGGCGAACTTTTGTGTTACCAGCAGTATGAAGCTCCTTAAGACATTCCCAAGCTAAAACATGACTCTCGATGTTTTGAGCATTAAAGCCGGAATTTTGTAATGAATTTACTAGTCGTTTGCGACTGAGTTTATGCAACAGTGCCCAGTCCGAGCAGATATCTGCTTCATGGCGCAAACGAATTACATCCTTGAGAACCCGCTCAAAAGCTAATTGTGCATAGTTCTTTAAATGCGAACTATATTCGGGATTGAAACTTTTCAAGATTTTTGGCACATTAGCGATCGCCACCTGAAAGCAGTCACTTATAGATAACTGCGTCGTAAAATTAAGGGCTAATTTTCTCGCAACCCAGTAACACACCTCTTGTAGATAAGCACAAAGATGTGCCACAGCTAGAGAACTGGGTCGATCGCGCCAAGTATTATACCAATAAATTGCCCAAAACTTATCTGATTCTTGTTTTGAAGATTCTTCCAGGCAATTTTTAATACTGCGGCGCAGTTTAGCATCTGTTACCCAACCACTAAATTGCTCTACATCAAATTGCACAAACGTAGAAAAAATTTCAACAATGCCCTGACGCGGTTGCATGGAATACGTGCTGCTGTTGAGCGTTAAAACTACCTATCTAAGCATAAGTGATTTTTACGTTCAGGCGATCGACCCTCGGAAGAGGACAAGGGGGACAAGGGGACAAGGGGACAAGGGGACAAGGGGACAAGGGGGACAAGGGGGACAAGGGGGACAAGGGGAATAATTCCTGACTCCTAACTCCTGACTCCTCACTCCTAACTCCTAACTCCTGACTCCTAACTCCTAACTCCTAACTCATCAGTCAACAATCAACACTCCCAATTTCCAATAAAAAAATTTCTGCTTGGCGTGCATAAAAAACAAAACTCATCGTACATACGCTCAGCAGGGAAGAGAGAGGCACTTAGCTCAAGTCTAAAAGCAGACTTCTAATTGGTCTTTATCTGATGAAATATTACGCCAGATATAACTTGCTAAAACCAAACAACACAATCTTTAACTTTTACTCAAAGGAATAATTCAAATGGCTAAGTTTACTGGAACTAACTGGAATGACAACATTATTGGTACTCCTTATACTGATAGTATCTATGGACTAGCAGGAAACGATACCCTAAATCCTGGGTCTGGACTTAATGATTATATAGATGGCGGTGCAGGATTCGACTTACTTGTAGCTGACTACACCAATGTCAGCACTCCCTACAGCTTTTCCATCGCTAATATCGAACAAGTTTTGTTCAAAGGCAGCAACAGCGCCGATAGTGTTAGCTTAAACAACACTTATGATACCTTATACGGTAATGGTGGCAATGATACCTTAAATGCAGGCTCTTTGGATGACTATCTCAACGGTGGTAGTGGTAGCGACGTTCTCTACGGAGGAGATGGCAACGATACCCTCAATCCTGGGTCTGGAGTTAATGATTATATAGATGGCGGTAACGGGGTCGATTTACTCGTAGCCGACTACTCCAACGTCACCGGCGCCTACAGCTTTTCCTACACTAATATCGAAAAAGTTTCCTTCAAAGGCAGTAACAGCGTCGATAATTTTGTCTTCAACAACACCACTGATACTCTATACGGTAATGGTGGTAATGATACCTTGAATGCAGGAGCTTTAGATGACTATCTAAATGGCGGCAGTGGCAATGACTCTCTATTGGGAGGCACCGGTAGAGATACCATCTACGGTGGTAGTGACAATGATTATCTCTTCGGTCAGGGTGATAACGATATTCTTTTCGGCGATAGTGGCAATGATTTGCTCAATGGCGGCGAGGGAAATGACGCTCTTTATGGAGGAGATGGCAATGATATTTTAAATGGTCGTAAAGATTACGATTACCTTTTAGGAGGAACTGGAGCCGATACATTTGTCTTCGACACTTTGTATGATGGACTTGATTACGTTGCAGACTTTAAGTACTTTGAAGGAGATAAAATTCAGATTTCTAAAGTTGGGTTTGGTGCTACTTCTACCAATCAGTTTAGTTATAACAACAGCACAGGTGCTTTGTCTTTTGACGTATCTCCGTATGATGGCATCGGAGCGGTGCAATTTGCCACTCTCCAACCCAACTTAGGAATCGGATTTATTCCTAGTCTTGACATCAATTTGGTTTAAAAGAGGACTTCTAATAATCCAGTTTGATTTTGGAACCCATTAAGTCTTTGTAGGGTGCGTTACGCGAAACGCTAACGCACCTTTCTTTACGAGTATTAGATTTTGTAGGTTGGGTTGAGCTTTCGCGTTACCCAACATCTGTTGAAGAGTTGGGTTTCGTTCCTCAACCCAAGCTACACTATTGCACTGTAGTAGCAGGGAAGTTAGTTTTCAAATCGCAAAAGCTAGTTTTCGGGTCGTAAAAGTAATGGCGTTTGCAATTATCTGAACTACAGTTGTCTTAATTTTTTACTGATGAAATCGGATTTTTACATAACGACCAATATTTAAATTTTTATTTAACAGTTCTTAGCATAGAAAACATGGCAATTGTTTTAAGATTATAAAATTTAACTTCTATTTAGATAGCATCTGTGAGGAAATTACAGCAGATTCCAAGTTAGTCTGGTACTTAGTCCTAGAACCTATTCTATTTCTAACTCCTGAAATCTGCTGCCAATTAACCAGATATCAAGTTCAATTCAGCTGTTGCAATACTGCTGGGCGTGTAAATCAATAACTGATGAGGTTGGCGTTGATATGAAAATTAAAGGAGATAAAATTAAATTTTTAAGGTTCGTAGGTGTTTTCAGCTTTGCTGGAGTGTTTGCCCCTGCCATATTTTATTGTGGAAATCATGCATCTGCTCAGATTATCCCCGATCGCACATTAGGCGAATCCTCTTCAAGCATCACTCCCAATGTCAATATTAAAGGACTCCCCGCAGACCGCATTGATGGCGGCACAATTCGCAATGCTAATTTATTTCACAGTTTCCAAGAATTCAATGTCAAGGAATCTGGGCGAGTTTATTTTGCCAATCCCGCAGGAATTACTAATATTTTTACGAGAGTTACAGGCAATAACATTTCTCAAATTTTGGGTACTTTAGGAGTTGACGGCCCAGCAAATCTCTTTTTTCTCAATCCCAATGGCATAATTTTTGGGCGAAACGCCAGATTAGATATTGCAGGATCGTTTGTTGCTAGTACTGCTAACAGCGTCATTTTTGCTGATAATACTCGCTTCGCTACAAATGCATCTAACACCGTACCGCTATTAACTATTACTGCACCAATTGGATTGCAATTAGCAGATTCTCCAGGCAAAATTTTAGTGCAAGGAAATGGTAGGGGTATAAGAAATCAAGACTCCCCTGTAATTGATACTAATGAAGCTTTGCGCGTACCAATTAATCAAACCTTGGCCTTGGTTGGCGGCGATGTCACCTTTGAGGGTGGGACACTTAAGACAGCTGGCGGCAGAATTGAAGTAGGTAGCGTTGCAGCTGGTACAGTTAGCTTGAATCCCGTAGCTAAAGGCTTTTCCTTGGGTTATGAAGGTATTAGCAACTTTCAAGATATTCAGCTATTAAAAGCGACAACCATAGATGCAAGTGGCTTGAGTGGTGGTGAAATTCAAATCAGAGGAAAACGGATAACCCTACAGGGTGGCTCTCAAATTGAAACCACTAGCTTGAATACTGCACCAGGGGGAAAGTTGACAGTCACAGCTTCCGAATTGGTGGAATTAAGTGGCACCACAGCAGATAATCCTCAAGATAACCGTCGAAATCCCACTTCTTTTGCTACTGACAATCGAGCAACAGGAAATATACCTGGAGAACTCACAATTAATACTCAGCGATTAATTGTCCGCGATGGCGGACGAATATCAGCTAGTTCTATTAATGGGGTGGGAGGAAATATTACTGTCAACGCCTCTGATGTAGAATTAATTGGCACTTTCACCGCAATGGGAGGGCTACGTTCTAGTGGATTATCTGTGCAAACTAGAGGCAGAGGAAATGCAGGCAAATTGACAATTAATACTCAAAATTTGACTATCCAAGATGGAGCCGAGTTATCTGCTTCTACCTTTGGGGCTGGTGATGGCGGAGAAATTGAAATCAATGCTTTAAATGGAGTGCAAGTAATTGGTAGAAGTACAAATGGTGAGTTGGTTAGCAGAATAGTAGCTGAAGTCGGCGCCAATTCTAGAGAAATCAGTCGTAATGGTGAGTCTATAGTGCCCACAGGGAAAGGGGGAAATCTGAAAATCACCACTGGGCAGCTGAGTGTCACAAATGGTGCAACAGTCACCGTTACTAGTAGAAGTGAATCTCCCAGCGCCCAAGGTGCAGGTGAGTTAGATGTTATAGCCCGAAATATCTTTCTCGATAACGAGGGACAAATTAGCGCAGCTAGCTTCTCCGGGCAGGGTGGGGATATTAGATTAGAGTTGCAAGAATTATTATTACTACGCCAGAAAAGTCGAATTTCCACTAATGCAGGTAACGATCGCTTTGGTGGCGATGGCGGTAACATTATTATCAACAGTCCATTTATTGCTGCTGTTCTTCAAGAAGATAGTGATATTAGTGCCAATGCCTTTACTGGTAACGGTGGCAGAGTGGACATTACAGCTAACGGTGTTTTTGGGATTCTACCTCAACAAAGCACAACATTACTAAGCGATATCACTGCCAGTTCGCGATTTGGTATTCAAGGATTTGTAACTATTAATACACCAGATGTAGATCCTAGCCGTGGCTTAGTAGAGTTACCTGCGAACTTAGTTGATGCTTCTCAAAAAATTACCCAAAGCTGTTCTACCAGAGGACAAACAGCCGGTCGTTTTATCGCCACAGGACGGGGTGGATTACCCTTAAGTCCCGATGAACCATTGCGGGGGCGGGCAGTCATTACAAATTGGGTAAATTTGCCAGTAACTACAACAAATAAAATTACCGAGCAAATACCAGAACCCCAACCGATTGTAGAAGCTCAAGGATGGATAAAAAGCGATCGCGGCGATCTCATGCTTGTGGCTCAAAGCCAGGGAATAGGGAACGGGGAACAGGGTTGGGAGAATAACAAAATCCCTGTTTGTAGATAAATATCATATTAATTTCAAGCATGATTCCGACAGTTAGATGTACTGTACTTGCCGAATCAGTTAGAACAAAGACTATCATCATACATACTAAAAGCTTTTCAAACCTATTCCCTATTTTCTATTCCCCTTTCCCCCTTCCCCAAAACCCAAAATGGTAGGTAAATTAGTCGTTTTAAAGATAGGAGAAGGAAGTTTTGAGCAGGGATTTCCTGTCACTATTCAAATTGGTGACGAAAATGCCAGACCAATTGTAGAAATAACAGGCGAACTTCCTCCTAGTCCCGAAATCCCTCGTAACTACCACAGATGGCAATCGATTTATCGTAATTTAAAGTTGCCATCTCGTCCTATTGCTTTACCAAAACAAATCATCCCAGCCCCTAGCCTAGAAGATTGTCAACAGGTTACGGAGGAATTAAAAGCTAGTTTTAATACTTGGCTATCCTCCGATGGTTTTCGTCCCATCCGCGAAAAATGTTTAGAAAAACTCATATCTACGGATAAAATTCGCGTGCTTTTACAAACCAAAGATTTGCGATTGCAAAAACTTCCTTGGCATCTTTGGGATTTATTAGAGCGTTATCCTGATGCGGAAATAGCTTTGAGTGCGCCGGCTTACGAACAGGTAAATCGAGTTGCAAGTACGAGCGATCGCGTTAAAATCTTAGCAATATTAGGTAACAGTCAAGGAATAGATACCCAAGCAGACAAAAAATTGCTGGAGTTATTACCCAATGCAGATATCACCTTTTTAGTAGAACCGCAATCCCAAGACCTAACGGATCGATTATGGGAGCAGCATTGGCAGATTCTATTTTTTGCCGGGCATAGTTCGACGGTGGAAGCCAATCTCACAGGGAAAATCTACATCAATCAAACTGAGAGTTTAACGGTTAGTCAGTTAAAGTATGCCTTGAAAAAAGCTGTACAACGAGGTCTACAATTAGCGATTTTTAATTCCTGCGATGGCTTGGGATTGGCTTGGGAGTTTGCAGATTTGCAGATTCCGCAAATTATTGTCATGCGAGAACCAGTACCCGATCGCGTGGCAGAGCAGTTTTTAAAGTATTTTTTGGCAGCCTTCGCAGAGGGTGAATCTTTGTATTTGGCTGTCAGACAGGCACGCGAAAGGTTACAAGCACTAGAAAATCAATTTCCTTGTGCGACTTGGTTACCTGTGATTTGCCAAAATCCCGCGGAGATGCCGTTGACTTGGCATGAATTTTTAAAGAATACAGCTAATATCCCTAAGCCTGCGAGAACTGTAACCCATCGTCTAGGTTTCTCAGTCATGCTATTTTTGAGTATGGCGATCGCTGGACTGTCCATCGGAGTGCGCTATCTCGGCGTACTGCAACCTTTAGAACTTAGTGCCTTTGACCAATTATTGCGATCGCGTCCTCAAGAAAAACCCGATTCACGTCTACTAGTTATAACTATTACAGAAGAAGATGTGGAGGCACAGCCCGCCTCAGAACGACGCGGTTCCTTATCTGAAAGGTCACTCGCTCAATTATTAGAAAAATTAGCAGTTTATCAACCGCAAGCTATTGGTTTAGATATATACCGTGATAGTGGGGTAAATAAGGATTATCCCCAGTTACAGAAATGGATGGTTGAAAGCGATCGCTTTGTGAATGTTTGTCGAGTTAGCGATCCTCAAACCGGAAAATCTGGCATTGCACCGCCCAAACAAGTCCCGCTCAAAAATTTGGGGTTTAGCAATACGCTCACAGATGCAGATAATATAGTGCGGCGCCATTATCTCGCCTTAACTCCCCCTCCTGTATCTCCTTGTCAGGCATCTTATTCTTTAAGCGTACAGCTAGCATTGCGTTATCTATATAACAAAGGCATGAAATTAGAATTTACTCCAGATGGGATGTGGCAATTAGGAAAGCTGAGATTTAAGCCCCTAGAAGCGCATACCGGAGGCTACCAAGGAATTGATGCGTTGGGGCATCAAATTTTACTGAATTACCGCTCATCTCCATCAATAAACGCCATCGCACCCCAGATTACATTACAAGATGCGATCGCAGGTAAACTCAATGCCGCAGCAGTGAAAGGCAAAATAGTCCTCATTGGTACAACAGCAGAAAGTTTTCATGACGAGTGGCAAACTCCTTTCATCTTGCAAGGAAACTCGCAAGTTATCTCAGGAGTTATTCTGCAAGCGCAAATGGTCAGCCAACTACTAAGTGCAGCCATAGATGGGCGACCTCTACTTTGGAGTTGGTCGATATGGGGCGAGGCGATTTGGATTTGGTTTTGGTCTGTAATTGGGTGTTTGCTTGCCTGGTATATTCCAAGAGTAGGTTATTTAGTTGTGACAGTGCTTATTGCATCCGTTGTTTTGTATAGTAGTTGCCTAATATTTTTAATTTTATTTAGCGGTTGGATTCCTCTAGTTCCAGCAGCTCTAGGCTTAGGAAGTAGTGCTGTTAGTGTAGTAGTTTTTTTAAATCCTAACTCCAGGAGAATTGAAGAAGGCAGAAGGCAGGAGGCAGGAGGCAAAAGGCAATTACTGGGAGATTCAGACCGCCACTAATTGAACGTGAGTTCGACAAACCTCCCTCTCCTAAAAGGCGCTACGGTGTACACAACAAGTCTCTTGAACTTGCACCTTCGTTGCATCGACTTGCACCTTTGTTGCATCGACTTGCACCTTTGTTGCATCGGCTTGCACCTTTGTTGCATCGACTTGCACCTTTGTTGCATCGGCTTGCACCTTTGTTGCATCGACCTGCACCTTTGTTGCATCGACCTGCACCTTTGTTGCATCCAAGAGCAAAAATTAAACTTGTGTGTCTTACACAACAACTTTCAAAGACTTGTGTATACGCGGTAGCCTAAAAGGCGAGGGAACAAGGAAAAATCAGGGTTTTGCCCCTCTCGCCTACAAGGCTACGGTGTACACATAAGTTATGGAATCACTACCAGTCATTCAATTACCCCTCCCTAACCCTCCCCTTATAAAGGGGAGGGAACTATATTTTTTGGTTTCCACCGTTTATAGGGAACTAGATTTTCCGGTTTCCCCCCTTTATAAGGGGGGATTAAGGGGGGTAATTTGACTTGTGTCTACACCCTAGCCTACAAGGAGAGGGGCTGGGGGTGAGGTCAAAACAGTACTCATCGAACTCACGTTAATTGAAAAATAGGCTCATCTACGATTTAGAATTTTCAGGAAACTTCAAGTTAGGAAATGTTTTAACTATTAACGCTTGACTTTTGACAAATGAAAAACTATTGGCAAAAAATCCAATTAACTGCTGCATTGGGTGTAACTTTCTTGAGTAGCATCGTCTATTGTCCAGCGCTTTGGGCATTGCCAGCTGGCTTAAACACCGCCTCGATCCAGTTTACCTCACCACCGCCACCACCCGACCGAGGAGCCGCAGGCGATCGCGGAGGAGCAGCTAGTCGTGGATGCGCTAGCGGCAATGAATCTCTCATGGCACTAGTTCCCGTTTACGAGCAGACTGTAAAACAAGAGCAAAAACAAGCAATTTCTGTTACCAAAGTTTGGGGTTTAACAACTGTTACACATCCGACATTTTGGTTTTTTGTTCCATATAACAAATCATCGATCGCAGCGATCGAGTTTGTCATTAAAGATGAGTCTAATAAACCAAGTCAAACTATATACCGAACGGCGATAAATTCCCCATCCAATCCAGGAATTGTTAGCGTTAGTTTGCCAGAAACCACTACAGCTTTGGAGGTGGGCAAAATGTACCACTGGTTCTTCAAAGTCAAAGTCAATTGCAACAACCAACAACCAGCAGAATTAGAATATGTTGAGGGATGGGTGGAAAGAGTTAAGCCTACTTCTAGCCTTGCAGAGGCTATCAAGCAGGCGACACCTCAGCAGCAAGTAGCCCTGTATGCAGAAAATGGCATTTGGCACGATGCTTTAAATAGTATGGCAAAACTTCGTTTAGACAAGCCAAAAGATGCATCTGTGATGGCTGACTGGACAAGTTTGCTCAAGTCAGTAGGTCTAGAAAAATTAGCGCAACAGCCGCTAATATCAATTCCAAATTAAAAACTTGTACTGAGCGACTTGTGCCGAGCGAAGTCGAGGTAAGTCGAAGTATTAAAAATTAAAAAAGCTTTATTTACAAAGTACATGGGTAGGGGCACAATAGGCCTCTTACATGAATCCTCAAAACCCCACCCCAACCCCCCCCTTTACAAGGGGAGGGAGTAAACCGCGAAGTTGTAATCTGCTGTAAATTTAGGTTAAATTTCTCACTAATGAAACTGCAATTTCTTCTGAATTCTGAATTCTGACTCCTGAATTCTGTTTTCACAAATCAATTTTCATCTTGAAAGAGATTTCGCCAACTCGGTTAATTGTCTCGCTGTCAGGGACGACTTCAAAACCTAACCTTTTATATAATGCCAAGGCGGGATTTGTCGCTCTAATGCTGAGAGATACTGATGGGTAAGATGTTTTGGCTGCTGATAATACATGCTTGAGTAACTGTGTTCCTATGCCTTGATTGCGATATTCGGGGAGAACTGCTATTGCTAATTCGGGAATGCGATCGCTAATATAACCATATCCTTTATTTTCACCTGTCAATAAACGCAGCCATGCTGCTCCTACTGGCTGATTAATATTTTCTAAAATAGCAACAAAGCCACTATCATCTTTCTCTCCCCAATTTTTCACATATTTTGCTAGATCGGGATGATTCATAGCATCCTGCACTTTCAAATTACCTTCCTTCCTCAGATGCGCTGCTTCGTAAAGCATTTGCCACAGAAAAGGCTCATCTTTTTTTGTGAGTGGGCAAATAGAATAATTCATCATCTCTTATCGTACCAAGTTGCCGAAGTTAATTTTATTTACAATCAAAGTAACCACCTAATACCAATTTGAATAATGATTAAAATTCTGAAAGCTTGCCCTGTAACTTTTTCTCTAACCAAAATAAAAATCCAAAATGGTATTAGTGCTTACAAAGTCAATAATATTATCTCAGTTAACCTAGTATCAAATCCTGGTTCAAACCTGCTTTTACCAACATTAAAATATTTTACTCAGTGGAGCCGATAAACCATCAAGACTGATGAGATTTTTCTGCTGTTGATATTCTCTAATTCCCTCTTCGCCTTTTTTACTAGCCCAGTTTACTAGAGTTTGGCGCTGACCTCGATACTCATACAGTGGTACACCAAAACCACAAGAGGTCTGTACTCGTTGGATATCGGCGACGATAATTTGACGAGTTCCAGGTATTTCTGGAAATAGACAATACAGCGAGTTCCAGTCAGGAGAAGTCGGTAAAATTGTATTTCCTTGACCGTAAAGACGCAAAATAGAAGCAGGTTCTTCAAAAGCGCAAAACATGAAAGTAATTCGCCCATTTTCTTCTAAATGCGCGGAAGTTTCGTTACTACTCCCTGTAAGATCTATATAAGCTACTCGCTTGGGAGAAAGGATGCGAAAGCAATCCAAACCTTTAGGAGACAGGTTAACATGACCTGTAGGACTTAAGGGTGCAGAACCAACAAAAAAAATGTGTTGGGCGCTAATGAAGTCTTGCAGTTCTCCAGTAATACACTCAAAAAATTTAGCCATAGAATGTGTGATTTCTATTTGCAAATTCCTCATCTTCTCAGCCTATGTCCAACCTAAGAATCTAGCAAGGCCTATTTGCCAATATCTGATGATAAGGGGGTTTTTGTGGGAGTGGGAAGATGTAGCTTTAGCTTCCCACGGGGGGGGACAAAGGAGGTGGGGAGTAGGAAGTCTGTAGAGACGCGATTAATCGCGTCTATAAAAAGTGAAGAGTAGGGGGGATAAGTATTATTATTTTATGTAACGACTGGCCATTTGCAGGGCGTCGGCGATATCCACATCACCATCGCCGTCAGCATCTAAGAAGGAATTGAGTACGGGATTACCCCCAGTTTGGGGATTTTGAGCATTGGCGCCTGATTTGAGAAAATTCAATACTAAAGGTACTGCTAAAGGCAGCAATTGTCGAACCATACCAGCATCTAATCCTGTGCGCTGGGCAGCAATTTCAGCTACTTGCTGTTGTATACCAGCAGAAAATAACGAATCGACTGCTTGGGGGTTAGGAGAAGTACCAGCGTATTGATTGACTAGAGTTTGTGCGGCTTCATTACCATCTGTGGCTTGCTTGTTTTGTAAAGCCGAACGAACTTGGCCGCCTACAATTGACAAAACTGATTGAATGGTAGAAGGATCTGTGCCAGTACGATCGCTCAGTTGATTTACAGTGTTAATAATACTTCCTAGTTGACCTAAGCTGCCCTGTTGATTGGGATTAGCGACAGCACCGAGAATTTGATCGAAAAGTCCCATAAGTTTGTTTTTCCGTTTGTTCTCAAAAAGCCAGAGACGTAGCAGTGCTACATCTCTACTTGTAGTTGATTATTATGAAAAAACCAACTTTCAAATGCTAGTACCCCAAGGCGGAAAAATGTAAAGACGTAGCACTGCTACGTCTCTACAAAAATTTCGGGTAACACACAATTAGTTTCACCAGATTTTGAATATTATGCAGTAGGCGCTGCTGTGCTATTAAGTGAAGCTTGAGAAATTGGCAGACTAATAGCAAATTCTGTACCTATTTCCAACTCAGACTCGCAGCTAATTTTACCTTGATGTTTTTCTACCACGATCTGATATGCGATCGCTAGCCCCAAACCAGTACCAATCCCTCGTGGTTTAGTGGTGAAAAAGGTTTCAAATATTTTGTGTAAATTTTCTGGTGAAATACCAGAACCGTTGTCTGCAATTCTTACGATCGCCCAATTATTTTGACAGCATTCTGTGATAATAGTAATTTCAGGTAAAAATTGTGGATTCTGGGCTACTTTTTCCTCCACAGCATCAATGGCATTGCTTAAAAGATTCATGAATACCTGATAAAGTAAACCTGTATAGCCTGGAATTGTGGGAATTTCTCCATATTTACGAACAAGGCTAATACCATTTTTCAGGCGATTGTTCAAAATTAATAATGTACTATCTAGACAAGCGTGTAAATCTAATAACTGTGCTTCGCCTTCGTCTAAGCGAGAGAAATCTTTTAAACTACGAACAATTTCTCGCGTGCGTTCAGCGCCAACTTTCATGGAGTTAAAGAGTTTTGGTAAATCTTCTAATAGAAACTCTAAATCAATTTCTTCTGCTAAAGTTTGCAAAGTAGGTGAAGGTTGAGCTACCTCGGCTTGATATGTTTGCAGTAGGGTTAATAAATCGTCAGTATAAGTTTTTGCATGTACGAGATTGCCAGAAATGAAATTTATCGGATTATTAATTTCGTGAGCGACACCAGCCAACATCCGCCCTAAACTAGACATTTTCTCACTTTGAATTAGTCGTACTTGATTCTCGGCTTGTTGTTCTGCTAACAGGTGCTTTACCTGTTGAATCAACTGATTAAGAGAGTTAGCTAATGCACCAACTTCATCCTCTGTAGTTATAGGCGCTTGCAAATCAAAATTGGCTTCTTGGGTAACTCTTTGGGCAATATTTGTAACTGCGTTAATGGGACGGGCGATGATATTACTGGTATAGAAAGCAAGGATAGCTGCGATCGCCACTGACAACAGCATACTACCAATAATAATCTGAGCTTGGATTAACGCAGCCTTTTCTTGAGCTATGTCAGCGTGCTTTTGATCTTCTTGCACTGTTGTGGCAAACTCAGTTAATTCATGAGCAAATTGATAAAACTTCAAAGCATCCTGACTTTGACTGAATTTCGAGATTAATTGCTGGGCTTTTAATGCTCCCTGTGGCTGCGAACTTAATGGCAAAATTTGTCGAATTAGCGACCTCAATTGCTCAAAATATACATTTATTGAGTTGTCATGCTTGAGCAGCAGCAGGTGTAAATTTGCTTGTGAATGAGTCTGACTAAATTCTTCTGCCTGAGAAACCAATGTTTCAGCTTCGGCCAAATCGGTCTTAAAACTAGATATTCCTCTTAGTAAAGCTTGTGGCTGCTGTAAAAAAGGCACTATTTCTTTTTGGTGAATCTGTATTTCTAACAGTTCTCCTTGCAAACTACTTAACAAGCTTCTTTCCTCATTTGCCAAGACCATTTTTTGTCTAGCTTGTTGAAAATAGCGATCGCCTATTACCAATCCTGCTGTTGTTCCCAAAACTGCAATTCCTAAAGCTAGTCCGTACCCACAAACAATTTTTTGTCGAATACTCAGCTGGTGAAATACTTGTTTAACCCAGTTAGAGTATTTTAATTTAGGTGTGGCAGTCATGGTATAACTCGCTGTTGAATTAACTTAGAACTAAGGACTAGGAAGCCAAAAAGAAAAATATAAGCGTCGGCTTTTGCAGAGGAATGCAGTGACTGAAAGCAAAATTTATACAAAATGCGCTCTTAGTTTATCAGAGGTTGCTTTTTTGTACCCTGGTTAAAAATACTGAAACTATAAAGTATAGATGTATAACTGTTATAGGTGTCATGCGCGTTCGCGAAGCGTTCCGCACGAAAGGCGTCTTGACGGTAGCCTACCCTTCTCCTAACGGAGACGCTGCGCGAACCGCAAGCCGCAAAGCGTCTACGATAAATTAAGCGAAGTTGGCTATTTTTGCGTAAGTCCTGACGGTTTTAAACTTTTGTATTTTAGAGGTAATTTATAAAGTAAACCTTAAATTTTAGGGTGCGTTATAGCAACGCTTAACGCACCATGTTTCTCGGTGCCTTACGGCTGATTCTTACTCTCTTAAACTCTCAAATCTTTGCTCCCGCAGTAACACACTCTACCTTAATATTTACTTTATAAATAAGCTCTTACATTAGAAGGTCAAAGTTGAACCTCAGAAGGTCAAAGTTGAACCTCAGAAGGTCAACGTTGAACCTCAGAAGGTCAAAGTTGAGCCTCAGAAGGTCAAAGTTGAACCTCAGAAGGTCAAAGTTGAACCTCAGAAGGTCAACGTTGAACCTCAGAAGATCAAAGTTGAGCCTCAGAAGGTCAACGTTGAACCTCAAAAGGTCAAAGTTGAGCCTCAGAAGGTCAAAGTTGAGCTTCTGAGGATGTTTGAAAAGCCCTCTTCTTGGTAGGAAAACTTTGCTTAAATCACCCTACTTAAAATTTACTTGAGTAATGGTTTCTTATTCAAATGTTTGTTCTAATTGTTCGGGAGTGAGAGATTTAATTAAACTTAAAGGTAGCGGTTGCTGACTAATTGTATTAGTGTAATCTGTACTCAAATATGATACGTAACTCGATTGTTGGGCAATATAAGTTTCAAAAAAGGAAACACTCAAAACATTAACATAACGACGTGCTACGGCTTGACCATAACCGATTACTTGCGTAGGTATAGGCACAGTTGGATTTGATGGTTCTACAATAGTTGAAAAGTGTGTAGCGCCATTGATGAGTGCTAAATACTTGTTTGGAGTTGTTAACCAAGTAAAAGGCTGAATTTGTTCTACTAAAGCCGGAGCAACCGTATCAGCACTACCAGATACAATCATTACCGGAATTTTTATTTGGCTGAGACTAGCTTTTCCAAAAATACTGCTGTCAATTGGGTTAATGGCGATCGCAGCTTTTATCCTAGCATCTGATAAATTATATTTAGCATTTGGTAAATTCAGTGCTAAACACTGAAGTAAAAGCGAAATATTTAACGTATTTTCTAAAGCTGGACAATCAGCTTGAAGTTGCTCAAAATTAATTGGTGCGCCTGCTAACGCTAATGCTGTATACCCACCAAATGATTGCCCAATTACACCAACTTGTTCTAAATTTAAACGTCCCTGAAATGTTGGATTAGACTTTGATAAAGTAGTGAGTTCATCCAGTAATAATTTAACATCTAAAGGTCTATCGATTAGTTCTCTCGGATTAGTTACTCTATCTGCTGTACCTGCAAATAAGGCTTGCAGTTGTTTGGAATCACTGCCAGGATGTTCTGGAACAGCAACCACAAAACCATAAGAAGCAAGATGTTCGGCTAGATAGGCAAAGCTTGTCCTATCAGAACCAAGTCCGTGGGAAATCACAATTATTGGACGAGGAGTTGGAGCAATTGGTAAGTAAATATCAGCCGGAAATTGCCTAATACGCGATAAGTCATTCAAAATAATAGTTTGCTTTGAAAAAGCAAAACTACCAGTTTTTCCTAAGTCCAATGGAACAGTATTCAGTGTAGAAGCGTTAGTTGTTTTTTGTTGGGATTCTTGGTTAATTAGTGCTACTGCATTTTGGGTGTGATTAACTAAATTTTGTAGTGCTTCTGCTATTGCCAAACTGCGGTTTAAGTTAATTGAAATCGATCTGGCCGGAAACTTGCGTAATATATTTAAAAGTGTAAAATCTTTTTGATTTGCAGCTGATAAAATCAATGAGGCGCGAATTGCATAAAACCCTGATATATTAGATTCTGTCTGAATAACTTTTCCTAAATTATCTAATAATCTTTCACCAATTGGTGTATAAAGAAACTGCGAAACTTGTACTTGACTTAAAGGAATTGGAGTTGTTAAAGCTTTTCGTAGTTGAGTTAGCTGCTTTTGTCCAACATACTTTCTATATGCAGCCAAATCTTGGTCTACTTTACCAGTTCTCACATAAGTTTCAAGCGAACTAATTGGAATAGACTCTTCTAAAAGACCGTAGTTAAATTTGAGCCGTTCTGCACCCAAAGCAGGATAAGCTGTTAGGGTAGGCAGTAACCCGATGCTAAAAACTCTCAAAGCTATTTTTCGCCAAACAATTTGTCGATCTAAAAGGTGAGTCAAGTCGCTTTGCTCCAATTCAAAATTCAAAACTTGTACTGAGCTTGTCGAAGTATTCAAAATTAAATAAAATTAGTGGCGAGTTCAAGCTCCCACTAACATGGAAAAACCTCAGCAAGTCAGGTAACTTGCTGATATAAAATGTTCGGTTCATAAGATAGCCTTGAGTATGGCTCTAGACATTAGCCAAAGTTGCTCCTGGCACCAACTCCACCTTCACCCAACCTGGTTGTCTTTTATCGAACGCCTTATATGCATCAATAACTGACATTAGCGGTTCAACTTGCGTTAAAACTTTTGTCGGATCTACTGTACCATTCCGAACCAAATCTACCAATCTAGGAATATATTTGCGGTGATTACAATTACCCATGTTAATTGTTAAATTCTTGTTCATCGCCGTGCCGATGGGGAAGAAATTATGGGTTGGAGGATAAACTCCAATAATTGAGAGCGTACCAGCTTTTGCTAATGCTTGAACTGCCCACTCTAATGCTTGAGAAGGAGCATTTCCTGGATGCCAGTTGCCGTTTTGCGGATTAGTTTTAGGGGCAATTTGTTGTAACTGCTGCTGAAATTGTTGTGCTTCTTGCCGAGCTTTTTCGGCAGCCGGGCCGCTATCAGGAGCATTAGCATCTACGCCAACAGCTTCAATTACCCTATCTACACCAATTCCTCCAGTCAGTTCGCGGATAGCTTCAATTGGATCTTCGGCATTGTAATCAATGACTTCTGCACCTAAATCGCGTGCCATTTCTAAGCGCGAGGGAATCGTATCCACGGCAATAATGCGTCCTGCACCGAACAATCTAGCGCTGACGATCGCAAACTGTCCGACAGGACCGCAACCAAATATGGCGACTGTATCTCCTGGTGTAATCTCTGCAATATCCGCTCCAAAATATGCCGTCGGGAAGATGTCAGATAAAAGAATTGCTTGGTCGTCTGTGACTTCTTTTGGTAGTTTGACTAACCCTGCATTTGCATAAGGAATCCGAGCGTATTCAGCTTGCAATCCATCAAAGGGGCCAGAAGCATCTGGGCCGCCAAAAAAAGCTGTCCCGGCGGTATGTCCCTGAGGATTAGCGTTATCACATTGAGCCTGATATCCTGTGCGGCAGTAAGAACAATAGCCGCAGGCAATTGTCGAGGGAACGACAACGCGATCGCCTACTTTCAAATTCCGCACATTAGAACCAATTTCTTCAACAATACCAACACCTTCATGTCCTAAAATCGTACCGGGTTTCATACCTGTAAATGTTCCCCGGATCATGTGTAAATCTGTGCCACAAATTGCACTAGAAGTTAGTCTAATAATGGCATCCGTTGGCTCTTGAATTTTTGGTTCTGGTACGTTATCTAATCGAATGTCTCCAATTCCGTGAAAAACTACTGCTTTCATTGTCAATACTCCTAAGTTTTAGAGTTTATATCTCACAACAAAACTGGTAGCTGGCAAGTTTAGCTACTACAAAAAATCGATAAATATTTCTGCACTAGAGTCGGAATACTTTTACCAGAATTAAACTTTTTAATAAATATATTTATAAAGATAATTAAGTTTATTTCTAGCTAAATGAAATATGCACTTAGACACTATAGTATCGATATGGCTATGGTTTCCTATCGACCTCTAGAAAGATATAAATTTTCAAAAGTGTGAATTAACGATAATTTTCAACACCTACAGCCATCCCAGATAGCTTGCGAACAAAAATTATGATAACGAACCGCAAAGTACGCTAAGTACACAAAGAAAGATGGGAAAGAAGGTGTTCACAAACAATTTAGGATCGCTATACCTACTTAATAGCCCACTTGTTAATTAGATAGTAGCCGTGAGTGCGATCGCTACTTTCCATACCAGTCATTGACAATTTGCTTTACCAGAAATTCTGTTATTCACCAGGCAGATGATTTTTGATGATACTAAGTTGCAATCAGATATAGTATTTCTCCCCCTACCTCCCCTGCTTCCCCTGCCTGCCAAAACTAATATTTTTGACCGCAACTCGGTATGAAAATATTCCTTTAGGGACTTCCAAGTAAAAAAATATTCCATAGAAGATTGTTGGCTGTTGACCGTTGATTGTTTACAGTCAACAACTTGAAGCTGTTGTTTATTTTTTGGAGTTCCCTTAGTTTAGCTGTTTGGGGAATTCGCCAACGGTATCCGTATCTCGGCGGTCACCCTATTACAGGTCGCTATAACATAGCGATCGCAGAAATCTTTGCTCTGCTGAGTGTAACAATTTTATATCTAGGTAGTGGATAAACTCAGTATATAAAACTATATTTTATAAAAGTTAACTTTTTCTTTACCTTACTTACGGAGGATAAGTAAGCATATTAACTCTCTCTATAAGGAGATGGGCTGAGGTACATGTCAACTTATATTGATATTTGACTAAATTTTCTTTATTTAATGAAATTTGCAACTGTTATAGAAATGGTAACTTTTTTGCTTTACCTAACATTATAAATTGAATAAAAGGTATAGGTGATAAAAAGAATGTCAAAGCATGTCAGTAAGCCTCAAGAATTTGAAAAGTACGACTTTAGTTGTAGTAAGTATTTAACATCGTTTCAGAGGAAGGTGCTATTGAAGCATCTACAAGAAGATTTGCAACCAGAGTATCGTCGCAGATTAGAAATAATGCTACTAGCAGATATGGGTAAATCTCAAACTCAAATCTGTCAAATATTAGGTTGTTCTCAAGAAATGGCACGGTATTGGATTGCTGTAGCACAAGCTGGTATAGCACACACATGGAATGAACGGGCTATAGGCAGACCCAAGACTGTTAATGCTGAATATATTGAACGTTTGCAACAATTGGTAAGTCATCATCCTCATGAGTACGGCTATCCTTTTCGGTGTTGGACAGCTCAATGGTTAAGCAAACATTTAGCCAAAGAATTTGGTGTAGAAATCAGCGTTCGCCATATGTACCGGTTACTCAAACAACTGGGACTTTCGACAAAACAAAAACATTCCTCTAGTAAACAATCAACTAAGGATAAAGATACAGCCATTACCATTTGTGATTTGCAATCTAATGAGGCTAGTTTTGATTGGTCATTTGATTTGAACCTAACTAAATAATTAACTGTTGGGTGGAGGAGAAGCAATGGTATCGGTGTTTTCAAAGCAACAGGTCGGTGAATTTATTACCCAGACCTTGGGAGAGAGACTTTCATCAGAGGAACTGCAAACTTGTCTAACAGCAACAGAAATAGTAGAACCACCAACTGCCAAGCAGTTTTGGCAAGCAGTAGAAGCAGAAAGGGGCATCTATATCATCCTAGAAGGTAAAGTCAGACTGTTGGATAATGACAACTTAATTGCCACCATTACAGCAGGGTCATCATTTGGTGAAGTAACGTTGTTTCCAGAAGATGACTTCGGATATTACACTGCTAGAGCTTCTACAAATTTAAAGCTTTGTTTTCTCAAGCAAGAAATATTACAACCGTTAATTAATAAATATCCGACAATCCGCGATCGCTTATATCATCAAGCAGAAGTTTTTGACTTATTGCTGTGTTTCCATTCTCAATTACCTCCCAATACTAGTACCCAGCCCATACTTAAAGCCTTATCACTATTTGAGCGGCACTATCTAGATATTGGCTCTGTCCCTACAACACTATGCAAAGAGTCTAAGCTGTGGTTGCTGCATCGAGGTGAATTATTAGATTCGGACGGTCACAAACTGACTCCAGGCAACATCTATCCTGCAAGAAAACGAGGTAGTTGGCAAGCGACACAACCAACAATTGTCTACTGTCTGCGAACTTCTAATTGGTCAGCAGCAAGACAATTCTGGCCTCTATTGACAGAATTTCTTGGTTCAGAATCAGACTCAAAAGTGATTGCACATGAAGGCTTTAAGACTCAGCATAAAAAGTCTTCTCAAAGAAAATTCGTTAACGAAAGAAAAACTATTCCATTTCGCCCGCGAACTTCGCCAACAAAACAAAAGCAGGAATTACGACGAGCTTATTTTCCTAGTCCCAAGGTAAAAGTAGGGCAACTATGGGGACACTTCAGCAAGCGTTATCCATACTTTGCTCAACAAAGTGCTTCTGACTGTGGGGCAGCTTGCCTAGTAATGATTGGTCGCTATTGGGGTAAGCACTTTAGCGTTAATCGCTTGCGGGATACAGCTAATGTTGGTCGCAGTGGTGCATCACTACGAGGTTTAACAGCAGCAGCAGAAAGCATCGGTTTTACTACCCGACCAGTTAAAGCCAGTCTTGATAAGTTAGCACAACAACCTCTACCTGCGATCGCGCATTGGGAAGGCAAACATTATATAGTTGTATATGAAATTACACCCAAAAAGGTAATTGTCGGCGATCCGGCGATCGGTCAACGTAGCCTCACTCATGCTGAATTTAAAGCTGGTTGGACAGGTAATGCTTTATTATTGCAACCTACAGCTTTACTTGAAGAAACTCTAGAAGAAAGAACGCCATTGTGGCAGTTTCTAGAGTTAGTTAAACCCCACTGGAAAGTATTGTTAGAAGTATTTATCGCTAGTGTATTTATTCAACTTTTTGGATTAATAACACCGCTATTTACTCAGCTACTTTTAGACCGAGTAATTGTCCAAGGTAGTATCCTAACTTTAAATGCCGTGGGGTTAGGGTTGGTGATATTTGGTTTATTCCGCGTAGCCATGACTGGACTGCGGCAATATCTATTAGATCACACTGCTAACCGCGTAGGAGTGGCGCTAATGGTAGGTTTTATTAAACATACCTACCGCCTACCTTTATCCTTTTTTGAGTCGCGTTATGTTGGCGATATTGTTTCTCGCGTCCAAGAAAATCAAAAAATTCAACGTTTTCTTACTGGTGAAGCACTGTCAATAATTCTAGATTTGTTGACAGTATTTATCTATGTGGGATTGATGTTTTGGTACAGTTGGCAAATGGCTTTGTTAGCACTTTTAATTGTGCCACCATTTGTTCTACTAGCGTTGTTTGCTACGCCTTTCTTTCGCCGCATTAACCAAGAAATTTTTAATGCTTTAGCCAATGAAAGTAGTTATTTGATTCAATCTTTGAATGGGATTCGCTCAATTCGCTCAATGGCAGTAGAACAGACAGTACGTTGGCATTGGGAAGAGTTGCTAAACAATTTCATTAAAAAAATGTTTAGTGCCCAGGTAATTGGCAACCAATTTCAAATTTTTAGTTCTACAATCCAATCGTTAATAACTACTGGTTTACTTTGGTATGGAGCATGGTTAGTAATTCAAAATCAACTCACCATAGGACAACTAGTCGCTTTTAATATGTTGTTAGGCAACATTATTCAACCTTTTCAGCGACTAACCGCATTGTGGAATCAGGTACAAGAAGTTATTGTTTCCACAGAACGCATCAATGATGTTTTAGAAGCAGAACCAGAAGAAGATTTACAACATCAACCACGCCAGTTTTTATCTAAGTTACGAGGTAATATCCGTTTTGAAAATGTCACTTTTCGCTATCACCCAGAAAGTGAAACTAATGTGCTAGAAAACTTGAGCTTTGAAATTAAGCCCGAACAAGCAGTAGCAGTTGTAGGGCGGAGTGGTTCGGGAAAAACTACACTTTCCAAGCTAATCTTAGGCTTATATCCAGCAACAGAAGGCAACATATTAATTGACGGTCATGATGTGAGTAGTATTGCCTTGCGATCGCTCCGGGAGCAAATAGGGGTAGTCGATCAAGATACTTTTTTGTTTGGTGGTACGATTCGAGAGAATATTAGTATTGCTCACCCAGAAGCCAGTCTTGAAGAAATTATCGAGGCGGCACGTTTGGCTGGGGCAGATGAATTTATTCAGCAATTACCTTTGGGTTACGAAACCCAAATTGGTGAAGGCGGCGGTATGCTTTCTGGGGGACAACGCCAACGCCTAGCAATTGCCCGTGCTTTGTTGGGTAATCCCCGGTTATTGATTTTTGATGAAGCAACCAGCCATCTAGATTCTGAATCGGAACGCATCATTCAGAAAAACTTGAAAACTATTCTCAAAGGACGTACCAGCCTGATCATTGCCCATCGTCTGTCTACTGTCCGCAACGCTGATTTAATTTTAGTTTTCGATCGCGGCGTTTTAGTTGAGAGTGGTACTCATGACGAACTAATTGCCAAAAAAGGACATTATTACTACCTCAACCAACAACAATTAACACCAGCTAGTTGATTGTTTAGCTGATTAGCTTAACTATTAATCACTATTGACAATGGATTAAGAATTGCTTATGCCAAACCAATATCGCAATTCATCATCGGCGATCGCCAAAATTGAAGATGAAAAAACTACAGTCACTCAAACTGATGATACTAACAATTGGTCATACAGTACCGAAGAACTCTTAGATGCTTTACCCAAAGCTTGGACGCGCTCTTTATTGTATGCCCTAGTAGGTTTTACAGCGATCGCTTTACCTTGGGCGATGTTATCAAAAGTAGATGAGACGGGTAGTGCAAGGGGTAGTATCGAGCCGCAAGGTGCAACCCTAAAATTAGACTCTCAAGCAGATGGGAGAGTCACATCTGTGAGGGTGAAAGAGGGAGACAAAGTAAAAGCGGGACAAATTCTCTTGAATATCGAATCTAATATTTTGCAAACGCAACTCCAGCAAGCTGAAGCAAAACTATCTGGACTACAAAATCAGCGATCGCAATTTGATGTCCTCAAAAACCAAATACAGTTATCGCTTAATGTTCAAGAGCAGCAAAACCAATCTCAAGCTTTAGAAAAGATGTCTCAAGTCAACCAGGCGAAACAAGACTTGGATGCAAAACAAAGTACATATAACCTACAGAAATTAGAAAAACAAGCATTAGTTAATCAAGCACAGCAACAAATTAAAGCATCTCAAGATACTCAAAAATCTGCTAAAAGTCGTTTAAGTATAGATTCAAGACAAGTTGAACGCTTTAGCAAACTGATAAATGAGGGTGCAGTTTCCGCCACCCAAGTCGATCAACTCCAAAAACAACAAGAAGAAAGCAAACAACTTTACGAAAAAGCTACATCAGATATTAAACAATCGCAACTGCAATTAACTGAAGAACAAAATCGTTATCAAACAACTATGAATCAGTTAGAGTCTGATATTAAACAAGCCAGACTCCGACTGCAAGAAGAGGAAAATAGTTATCGGAGTTTGCAGCAAGCAGGAACACTGGCGCTGCTAAGAAATCAGCAACAACTCAAAGACTTGCAAACAAAAATTGCTGGTTTAGATTCTCAAATTGCTCAAACTAAAAGCCAAATTGTATCGTTAAAGCTTCAGTTACAACAGAGAATAGTGCGATCGCCTGTTGATGGTATGATTTTTGACCTGCCCATTGACAAACCTGGTTCTGTAGTCCAACCAGGACAAAGGATTGCTCAAATTGCGCCTGAAAATACTCCTTTAATCCTCAAAGCCGAAATGCCCAGCACTCAAAGCGGTTTCTTAAAGGAAGGGATGCCAGTAAAAATTAAGTTCGATGCTTATCCTTTCCAAGATTATGGAGTAGTACGAGGGCGGGTAAATTGGGTTTCACCAGACTCTAAAGTTACTCAAAGTAATCAAGGCAATACCCAAAGTTTTGAATTAAAAATATCTCTGGATCGTCATTATATTCAATCTGGAAATAAACGTATTCTCCTAACTCCAGGGCAAACAGCAACAGCAGAAGTAATTATCCGCCAGCGTCACCTGATTGACTATATTTTAGATCCATTTAAAAAGTTGCAAACTGGGGGCTTAGAACTTTAGATTATTAGTATTACACAAGTTAATATTTGGAGAATTGCCTAATGGAAAAAGATTTAACTATCTTGAGCAAAGACATTCTTGAACAAGTAAAATTATCATGTCAAATTCCTACTGTTGTGGAAGCGATCGCTACTCGTAAAATTATTAAAGCGGCGGCTAATCAAGTAGGAATTAAAACTGAGGCTGAAGAACTCCAACAAGCTGCGAATGGTTTGCGTATATCTAATAAACTCGTCAAAGCAGAAGATACTTGGGCATGGCTAGAAAAACATCATCTTTCTCTGGATGATTTTGAAGAGTTAGCATCTACCAACCTACTTTCTAAGAAGTTAGCAATACATTTATTTGGCAATGAAGTTGAACGCATATTTTACGAACACCAACTTGATTATACCGGAGCAGTTATTTATCAAGTAATTTTAGACGATCGAGACTTGGCTTTAGAACTATTTTATGCCCTACAAGAAGGTGAAATAACTTTTCAAGAACTGGCTCGACAATACATTCAAGAACCAGAAATCCGCCGGGCTGGAGGATATTTAGGAATCCAGCGTCGGGCTGAAATGAAGCCAGAAATTGCCGCAGCAGTTTTTGCTGCCACACCACCACAAATTTTGAAGCCAATTATGACCCAAAAAGGCGTGCATTTAATTCGAGTTGAAGAAATAATTCAACCACAATTAGATGAGCAACTGCGCGTGAAGATATTAGGTGAATTATTTACGAATTGGTTAAAGCAACAAATAGCCGAACTGAAAATTTTGATTCAAATGGAAGATAAGAATATTCAAACTGAGGTTGATAAGCCTAAACTAGCAAACGCCAATTAAGAAAGTTTAACAAATAATAGGGTGAGAAACTCTCACCCTATCAAGACATCCAGCTTTTTCATCTGGATGAGAACATCTTAACCCTTAGTCTCTAGTCTCTAGCCTCTGTCAACTTGTACTGCATCTAAAAGAAAAATGCTGTAATGTTAATCTTGATATACGATATTGTTCAACTTATTCTGCAACCAAGATTTAAATAGAGATTCCATTATTTGCTCTCTAACTGCTAGAGTTAATTGCAGAGGAAACCACTTTTCAACCTTGACAACTTGATAACCTAATTTAGTTTGAATAGGCCCTAAAATTTCGCCTTCTTCCACATTTTTAATAGCTTCAGCCACATCTGGCATTAGTTCTATCAAAAAGCGAGTCCCGACAAACCCACCTTTTTCTTGTGATGTCTTACCTTTTGAGTATTCCAACGCTAAGGCACAGAATGAAGCGTGTCCCTCGCGTAGTAACTGGACAATTTTCCAAGCTGTTGCTAAGTCTACAACAAGAATCTGCGATATCGCCACTCGTTTGTAGCGATCGCGGTTTCTCATATATTCACCATCTACACTCGGCCCAAATAAATATTCTTTCAGTTGTTTCTCTAAAAGCCCTATTTTAATTCCTTGTACCCAGTCTTCCATACTAATACGCTGCTGGTCTAACCAAGCGATCGTTTCCTGCATTCCCCATAACTTATGTTTTTGGCGAAAATCATCTCCAGCAGCTTGTATTTCCTCTTCCGAGACAGTAATACCAAACTCTTCGCAAGCGGCTAAAATTTGTGCTTCCCTTTCAGCCAAAGCCAAAAATTCCGCAAACTTAGCCGAACGGCGCAGATATGCAATTACATCTGCATCCGTCGCTGTAGGGATGGATAATGGAGCCAATTCTTGTGCATATCCATTAAGAGTACTTTCTGACAAATGTTTTTGCATGGCTGTTGTTTTATATAGATGTGTTTTTCAGCTAAAAAACATTTAGTTTGCATATTGAAATGACATTATCTTCTTGTGGGGTGGGCATCTTGCCCGCCCTAATTATGCAAGTTAAATGTAGAACAGCTTAAGTAGAAGGACTAAATTAAACTAAAAAAGAGGTTGCCGGGTTTCGACTGCGCTCAACCCTCGTCTTCTTTAGGATCGAGCATTGAGCGTAGTCGAAATGCGTCTTATAAATAATTGTGTCCGCCTACTTATTACTACTTAGAACTGCTAACTAATAGCCTTTCTGGTGAAATATCTTGAATCTTCACCCGTCGGCGATGCAAATCTCCATACAGATTTAGATAGTCCAATTCTTCAGGCGTTAGTTTCCCCTTTTGGACACTCGCAACTGCTGCATCAACCTCCTGACGATTTCGTAAACCTGTTAATGCCACATCCACACAGTTCTGGCTTAAAGAATAGCGATATAAATCGGGAACTGAAGGTATCCAGCATCCAGAGGGTAGCCCAACGGGAGGATTCCACAATGCCGGGCCAGACATACCAGCAGATTTAAAGGTGACAATACCAGGGCGATGGGGGTCGTTGGCATCTAAATGAGGAAAAACCTTAGTCTGGGCGGTACGGTGGGCAACGTTGTGTCTGACCATAGCAACATCCAACCAAGGGCTATTTAACCATTGTTTTGCTAAATCGTGGTCATGGAAAGAAGCACCAATGTAACGCACAGCACCCATTTTTTTGAGGCGTTCTGAGATACCAAACACTCTTTCTATAGTCCGTTGACAAACTGTATTTGGCCCGCGAATATCATCAGAAGCACTCACACACCTTTCAAAAGCACTAGCATTATGTTGGTCAATCCAACCCCAGAAGAACACATCAATATAATCAATTCCCAAGTCTGAGAACTGATCGAACAAATAACTAAATATTGTCTCTGGAGACCTAACAATATAAGTGACAGTTGCTAAAACTACCTTTTCTCGCACCGAAGATTTACGCCCACATAATTTACGTAGCGTATCAGCCATCGTGCTGTAAAAATATTGATGCAAATCGCTAGAGTAAAAAAAGTAGTTAATTCCTTGCTCAAAGGCGTAAAGAGTATCTTCGCTAGAAATACGACCACCACCGCCTAATCCTAAACAACTAACTGTTAAGTCAGTCCGTCCAAGTTTACGGTAAAAAGGCAAGTCCGACTCAGGAAATTTACTGTTAGCTTGGGCAATTTCAGCTTCTAAATTTACAGGTTGTGGTTCAACTATAGGTGAAAGATTAGTAATTTTCATAATTCTAAAGCTGTATATATATCTTCAGACTTAGCATTGAGATAAGGACGCTGCAATTCAATTTTCAATAGAGAAAATTGTTGCAAAATCTCTTGTAGCCGCACTGACGGCGAATTATCTCCTTTACTCCAAGCTTCTAACAATCCCTTGGCGACTATTTGACAGCGATTTGTGCCAAAACTTTCTTTTTGGGCAAATTTATGGTTTGGTTCTTCGGCGATCGCCAATCCTGGTGCTAACTGCTTAGTAAACAAAGGTACTTCAGGTTTAAAATCAGATTGGTGTTCTATATACACCTTTTGTAATACTGATTGAACAGCTTGGTAGTTATTTTTATTAAAGTAAAGTACCGCCGAATCATAACGCCCGTAGTCTTTTGGGTTATATAACGCTTTAAATTTGAAGGGAACGGAAATGTTATTTAATTGGGTAGTTAAGCTACCCATGATGGTAACTGCCCCGGCGGGAGTTAAGTTAAAATAGACACGTACAACATCTTCTGATTTACATGGCCCTGCATTGCCAACCGCCATATAAAAGCCATTTTGGACTAAATTCTTCGGCATTTTGATGGCAACTACATCACCAATAGAAGGACTTTGTACATCCAGTTGGAGATGCTTTGCTGGATTGATATGTAGTGTCAAACCTCCTTGTTGTACAGCTAACACGCCATCATTTTCTTGTTTAATTACTTGCCAACCAGGGCTAAAGTAACCCTCTGTAGTGTTACTTTCGTGGAGGCGATCGTAAAACGCCACGTCCACACCTAAGTAAGTGTTGTTTTCTAAATTTTGGTTTATATCTGAATCATTTACATTACTATCATTTGCTAAGGCAAGTTTTAAAGAAGCATTGTAATATATACCGTAGAGAAAAGTAGACAATCGCTGGTTAAGAAATTTACTTTGCATAGTTAAGGGTAAATTTTGAAAGCGGGAAACTACTTCAGGTGGTAATTCTAAAGATTTATAGCATGGGTGGCTAATACAAAAGTGTGAGTGAATTTGCACTTGATTAACAATGTCAAGCAGTGAAGCCTGCAATGACTCTGGAATAGCTTTTGTGTTAATTTGTGGCGAATCTAATAGTTGCATAATATTTTTTTTCACTACAAATACAAAAATATAGAGAATCCAGAATTAATTATTCTCATTCACTCTTAAACGGCTATAGCCCTAGACTCTATACCTAAAGCTGATGCTTCCATACCAAAGATTGTGGAAATAGATTGTTCTGGACGACATAACAAAGATTTAGCAACCTGAAGCATACAAATATCCATATTCCCAAAGGACTTTTGATATTGAAGCCTTGATTGAATAGCAGTAATCAACATCCAGCCAGAATATTGCACGACTCGCCGCATGAAATCAGAACGACGCTGTAAAATTTGAGGGAACTCAGCAATATAAGCGATCGCCAAAGCAGCAAGCGAAGGTTGCAGTAGTTCCAATGGCGTAGTCGCCATTCGTAAAGACTCATCAATACTCATCGTCTTACTTGTAATCAAGCTTTTCATCCACATCAGTAGATAGCTACCGATGAGTGTACCTAAATCAAACGCTGGATCTCCCCAACCGCATCGTTCCCAATCAATAAAACGCACCAGAGGAGATTTAGCTTGCTGCCAATCATTAGACAATAAGATATTGTTTAGCTTCAGGTCATTATGGGTCAAACAACAAGGAGCTAAAGAAGAACCAAGTTCGGCAATTGCTTGGCTTAAGCTTTCATAACGTTGATAAAGACTAAAGAATTTTAAACCATCGGCGGGGACTGAACCAAAAATTTCCGGGCCAATCCGTTCTAAGTTCCGCACCAAATGGGTAACTATATCGGGGGATTGATTATCCTGGTTTTGCGAAAAAAAGTCTTGATAATCTTGGTTATTGAAACTCAATCGATGAATTTTAGCGAGAATCGTGCCGATGGAAGTAGCAATCTGCGGAGGAAAGAGATTTTCCCTAGCGTAGAAGTCCATCAAGTCATGATAATTATTTAAGTAATTTAAAACAATAATTGAATATTCAGGATGAAAGTAGATCCCCTCTGACAGCCAAAAGCGCATTTCGCTTAGTTCGGGGAATCGATGTAAAAATTCCTGAATCTGCCACTCACGCAAAAATTCGCCAGATGTATTTCCGTCTCGGTTACGACGTTCTTGTTTAACAAGGAGTTGGCGATCGCCCGCCAAAGTCAGTAATAAGTTAAAATTTTTAGCAGATTTGTGTTCGATTTCACATTGAGCTTTATCTTCTACGTTACATATACCCTGCTCAACCAAAAAATTGAAAACATTTTGAGAACCTAATACAAATGTCATGATACAAAACTTTAATTTCAATCAATTTACATTTTTACTTCAATAGAGACTTGACAAGTGTGCAGAATATTCGTCTCAACCTCTCTTCTTTATTAGAAGAGAGGTTTTTAGCGTTACCAACTAAAACTTTATTCCTGGCGATCGCCCTTTTATGGTATGAAAGCTAGGAAAAAGTTAAATAGGAAGTAAGAAATTTTAGCGAGCGGGTCTCAGTTAACTGAGAACCGCTATAATTAGATTTAAGAATTGATCCTCAGTCGGAGTTTGAATAACTCCGATTGAGCTTATTTGTCCCATACGGTTGGACAAATAACAGCAGTCTTTACCGATAAGGGTTCAAACATTGAATAACCCTACTTAGAGATGGAGACATCGCCACCAACACTGATGAAAGACTTATCAACTGTGTCTAGAGAAATAGATAAGAGGCTGTCGCTACCGCCTAAAGTTACAGTCATTTCGTCATCGTTGAGTTCTTTAAGAAAGGTTTCAGAATCTTCAAACAATTCAGAACCAGTGGGACGCAGTTCGGTAATTTTGATTTCAGCCATGATGTTTTCTCCTTAAACAATCTTGTGTTTGATTTTCTGGTTTGCAATTAGAGTCAAATACTTCAAGACCCTACTTGGAAATAGAGACATCGCCACCAACACTGATGAAAGACTTATCAACTGTATCGGCAGAAATTGAAACTAAGCTGTCGCTACCGCCTAAAGTTACAGTCATTTCGTCGTCGTTGAGTTCTTTAAGAAAGGTTTCAGAATCTTCAAACAATTCAGAACCAGTAGGACGCAGTTCGGTAATTTTGATTTCAGCCATGATGTTTTCTCCTTAAATAATCTTGTGTTTGATTTTCTGGTTTGCAATTAAAGTCAAATATTTCAAGACCCTACTTGGAGATGGAGACATCGCCACCAACACTAATGAAAGACTTATCAACTGTGTCGGCAGAAATGGAGAGGAGACTGTCGCTACCGCCTAAAGTTACAGTCATTTCATCATCGTTGAGTTCTTTAAGAAAGGTTTCAGAATCTTCAAACAATTCAGAACCAGTAGGACGCAGTTCGGTAATTTTGATTTCAGCCATGATGTTTTCTCCTTAAATAATCTTGTGTTTGATTTTCTGGTTTGCAATTAAAGTCAAATATTTCAAGACCCTACTTGGAGATGGAGACATCGCCACCAACACTAATGAAAGACTTATCAACTGTGTCGGCAGAAATGGAGAGGAGACTGTCGCTACCGCCTAAAGTTACAGTCATTTCGTCATCGTTGAGTTCTTTAAGAAAGGTTTCAGAATCTTCAAACAATTCAGAACCAGTAGGACGCAGTTCGGTAATTTTGATTTCAGCCATTTTCTTATCCCTAAAAAGAAGTTTTGCAGTTATCTTTGTTCAGGATTAAATTTGCTATTGCCTTAATCCTTGATTTCATTTTTACTCAAAAATTCAGCAATAACAAAGGTTTTTTCTAGATTGTTTTTGTCATAACTATTGTTTTTATGTCATAAAACAATTAGTTTTATATCAACTAAAAAATATGTAAAAAGATAGTAGTTTTATATGAACGATACTAGTGGGAATTAAGTTTAACGGGGTATTAATATATCCAAAGTTGTAGAATATTTGATATATACGGCAGCAAATAACTTGATATTAAATAGTTAATAATATAATTTTAACAATCTTGAAAGTCTTGACATCTGCATTATTTCTCACAGTATCAGTTTGTTAATGAAGGATATAGCAGCACTTTATAAGTGTTAAACAGTACTCAATGTACTTTTGGGATTTTGATATTAGCCTTGTATTTTTTAAAAGTAGTTTATTGGGAAGAACTTCAATAGAGATTGAATAGAATTCATCTTCCTATAGTTATAAGATTAATTATTTAAGGTAAGATTTTGTGAGAACTTTTAGTACAGCCATTATTAAAGGAGTTTTGTCAGGAATTTTGTTTTTGTTTTATCCTGGGTTCCATATTTGATTGCACTACCTCTAGCATTCGTCTAAATGGGGTAAAACGGTATCGCTATCTCGGCTCAATGCCAAAAGTGAACAGTTTGTCACTCAAAACGCTTCGGTTAAGAGATCTCTTCTTTGAGGTAGCACAGAGGAGTTGAGAGACAGAACTACAGCGAGTTCTCTCCTATGCATCCTTGCTAGCCTATATAGCTTCCTTACTTTTCAGACATCCTCTAAGCAAACTAGCTTAAAAATTACTTGGGAAAAATTTTTAGTTGAGAGCCTGAGTGATAGCCCTATGCACATAGAATCCAAAATCCAAAATCCAAAATTGGTAAAGGTTTGTTGACTGTTGACTGTCAACAGTAGTCAAATAACAGCCATATAGTACGATTGCTATAGGTGAGCGATCGCCCTGTCAACTACTGCAAACTATTGCTGCACCAGTACCTTATTTTTTATCAGCGCAACCTTCTAAAACTTTATTTCCCAGGATAAAAATTGCCGAGTAAGGATACTCTCTATCTGACATACCGTCGCTACAGGAATCAATTTTTTTGAGGATTAAGACATTGTTGCCTTTACCCTGAAGTCGGTAGACTCGCACCAAATCTGCGGGACGTGCCTCTGCTTTTAGGGGTGGAACATAAGAGAAGGTTTGCTTTTGTACATCTGGTGAAGAATAGACAATTCCCTTCTTGGTGACAATCACACTCCAGAATGGTTCTGTACCCCTAGCGATGAATTCTTCGCTTTTAATAGTTTGTGCAATTTCACTATTAATTAAGAATTCATTAGCAGTACTAGGGCTGTTAACCAGTAAGTTAGCACCAAATCCAAGCAAAGCAACACAACAAATGAAATTTTTCATGTATCGAGAATTTATAGCTATTAAGTGCAGCAGTTCTGCATTATTTCAATTATAATTTTTGCAACTAATAAAAATAGTTACGCTAATCCCAGCGCTAAAAGGGGATGGGATAACACGAAAGACTGTTGAATGTTAACCGTCAACCGTCAACAGTTACAGCAATTTTCACGTAAATAGACGACGTTGTAGGGACGCACAGCTGTCCCTTGGTGTCAACTTAAGCTCAAACGCTTATCCCACATACGTTTTACCCCACCCCCAACCCCTCCCCTTGCCAAGGGGAGGGGAGGTTTTGCGTCAGCAAAGCCGGGGTGGGGTAACGCGGATCTTTATGGTAAGTGAGTAGAACTCGCCGATCGCGTTTTCATCAGGGTTTCGCGTTAAGTTGACACCAATAACAGCTGTCCGCCCCTACCGAGGATTGTGGTTTAAATAGATGAAAAACGTTGTAACAGCCAATATGAAAAAATGTGTAACTTACAGCGCTTTTCATTTGGATGGAATACATGCTTGAATACTAAATTATCGTAAGGGCACAACAATGCTAAAGCCCCTACTGTGGTCTATTCAACTGCAAATTGCTGTAAATGCGCCATAGCTTATTTTCAAAAGCTGTTTCTTTTAAGCGCTAGTTGGCTCTACATAACCTTGAATATTTTCTGGCTCAAAGGAGCGTAGGATACGCGTAGCTTGGCGGGTTAACTCCTCTGTTCCTCTAACCACTATTAAATACTTGCCTGCATCTAAACGATTGCGATATGTCAAAGCATCGCCACTACCTACGGTTAAACCAACTGCACCACCAACGAAATAAGCACCTAAAACACCAGAAGCTGCTCCTAAAAGTCCACCAATAATATGATTGCCGATATCAGCGATCGCTAAAATTTTAATCCCAGTTAGATAATTAAACGCATAACCGGCAATAAATCCAAAAGGTATTAGCCAATATAATAATCGCTTTGCTCCTTTGCGAGCTTGTTGATTTGGATCGATGAGCTTGTAATCATCAGCACTTTTATAGCCATTTCCCAAAATATCTACTTGGTTTGGAGATAAACCTTCCTTTGTTAACGCAGAATAAGCTGCTTCTGCTTGTGACTTATCTGGTAAAACCGCAATCAGGTAATTCATAGGACAAAATCCAATTATATTGTTTGCAAAATTTATATTAAAAATCGGCTATCTTCTAATACAAATTCAAAATTATTAAAGCCATACTTCAAAAGGCTTTTGGGGTTTGGATGTGTTGCTGAATTTTTCAGAATTTGTCTAAGCTGATAGTCACTGATTTTCAATTTATGTTATTTAGTATTTTATATATGAAAATCTTACATAACAATTTCCCTTTTTGAATCTGAGCAACTTAAATTGCACGCACATATGAACTAGGACACCAAACCCCAAGCAATAAAACATCTTTCTAGAGAACCACTTGGAAGAAATACTTTTAATACTTTAGAAGTAACTCTCTTTTTCTTTGTTATTACACTTTTGACAGAAGCAATTGTCAAAGATATATTTTATCGTTCTGAAAGATTACTTTATTTCAATATAATTCAAGACTAATGAGCCAGAATTAAGTATGAATTTGAGTCAGATTTGCAGATGAAGAAATGGGTTTAAGACTCAGGCTAAATGGAAGATTTACGAGTCTAGCAGTTAGCGCTTTCTTTACTAGCAGGGCAAACCTACCCTTTGATGGCATTTCCTTTAAGCAGTGGAACCCCCGCTGAAGTTCTCTCATCCAAGGGGCTGCCTCAAATTAGTAAAGAAGTCCCAGACTTGAATCCCCCACTTTGTTGTTCTCAAATCTGAATTATCAATTCTTCTTCGATAACTATTCTGGAAAAAGCGTTTAAATTTTGATGTTAGATTATTGCAATTTGAAAAAAGAATTCTATTACAGATACACACGCTCAAAGCCTTGTGATATCTAGTTTTATTAATGCGTGAATTTTGAATTGCTATCACCTCGCTTTCAGCCTGATAATTTTGTGACTACTAGGCCGATCGCTGACTAATTCTAGTTGTTGTGCTTAGGCAGTTGGAGGGTAAGTCATTGGAAACTTCTAAAATTAATAATTCTGTTCTGGGAAAGCTTTCAGGAAAACAAGGGTTGTTGGTAGGTTTGGGGCTGGGTTTGGTTTTAGCTATTGGTGGGATGGCTGTGTTTTCGCGTTTTGAAACTCAGCAATCGGCTACCCCCACTCAAAATGCCCCGGCTGCAAATGCTAAAAACTCTGCATTGCCGGTGAAAGTTCAGCAAGTTGGTACTGCTACGACCGAACAAAGTTCTGATTTTGTCGGAGCCTTAGAAGCTCAGCAAAAAGTCACGCTACAGCCGCAAACTCAAGGGCGAATTGAAGCGATTCTCGTCTCTAGCGGTCAGCGAGTCCAGAAGGGAACACCCATCGCATCTTTGAGTTTAGATCAGACTCAGGCAAATGTGGCCAGTTCTATTGCCACCGTCAATGCCGCGCAAGCGGGGTTAAAAACGGCTCAAGCACAGCTACAACAAGCCGAGGCGCAGCGTACTAAAGTAGCTGCAAATGTTCAACTTCAGCAGACACAATTCAATCGCACCCAACAATTAGTCAGCGAGGGGGCGCAAGCCAGACAAGAATTAGATATTGGCAGAAATAATTTACAAGCTGCGATCGCCGATTTACAAGCCGCAGAAAAAGAAGTTGCCGCTGCTAATGCGGCAGTGCGGCAAGCACAGGCCAATATACGCGAAGCCCAAGCAGGTACGGCCGCCGCCCAAGTGAATGTTAACCTCAAACGAGTAGTATCGCCGATCGCTGGCATAGTCGGTGAATTTCCTGTAAAACTTGGAGATTATGTCAACACCGGACAAACAATTACCACAATCACCCAAAACGATGCACTGGATTTAAATCTTTCTGTACCCTCAAATAGATCGCAGCAACTGAGAGTTGGATTGCCCGTGCAGCTACTCAATCCCACCAGCCAACAAGTAATCGGCACGGGTGCGATTAACTATATTTCTCCAACGGTAAGTTCTAACCAGCAATCGATTTTAAGTAAAGCACGCTTTAGCAATTCCCAAGGGCGATTGCGCGATGGGCAATACGTTCAAGCTCGCATAATTTGGAATCGACAACCGGGTGTATTAATTCCTACCGTTGCCATTTCTCGCATCGGCGGGCAAAGTTTTGTCTTCGTCACAGAAAACACAACTGTCAACGGCAAACCGCAGCAAATTGTACATCAGCGTTTAGTGCGCCTGGGTGAGATTCAAGGCACAAATTATCAAGTCCTCGACGGACTCAAACCCGGTGAAACCATTGTCACCTCTGGCATTCTCAAACTTAGAGAAGGCACGCCCATTCAACCGCAATCCTAAATCCAGGACACTCGCTCATGTCGATCGCGAACAACTTTATCAAACGCCCGGTTTTAACTACCGTTTGTTCTTTAGTGATTCTGCTTTTGGGAGGCGTGTGTATTCCGCTACTCCCACTCAATTATTTGCCAGATATTGCACCGATCCGAGTTCAAATCTCTGCAAACTACACTGGCGCGGATGTTTTAACGGTCGAAAGTGCAGTGACGACAACCCTAGAGCGACAGATTAACGGTGTCGAGGGTATGCAGTACATGACCTCAAACAGTTCCGCAGGTAGCAGCCAAATCTCAGTATATTTCGGGTCAGAAACTGATAAAAATATCGATCAAGTAAACGTGCAAAATCGGATTGCCCGTGCCACACCCCGCTTACCTACGAGCGTGCAACAACTTGGGGTGACCGCGCAAACGGCTTCCACCAGTATTTTGTTGGTGTATACGTTTTATGCAGAAAATAATGAATACGACCCGCTGTTTATCAGTAACTATATTGACCTGAATTTACGCGATCAACTCCTGCGAACGCCGGGAGTGGGCGATTTAACGATTTTTGGTGAAAAACGCTACGCCATGCGGCTGTGGCTCGATCCCAATGCCTTGGCGAGTCGGCAATTAACCGTAGCAGATGTAGCGACGGCATTGCGATCGCAGAACATTCTGGCAGGGGCAGGAACCTTGGGTCAAGCGCCCATACCCCCCGGCCAAAGCTATGAAATTCCGCTGCGAGTCAACGGCCAGTTCAAAGATGCTTCTGAGTTTGGCAATCTCGTTATTAAAGCCGGGAGTAATGGGGATTTAATCAAACTTCAAGATGTAGGCCGTGCCGAACTCGGCTCGGAGACTTACGCTAGTAATGCGAGAAATAATGGTAAGCCTGCCATTGGTCTGGCAATTTATCAGTCGCCAGGAAGTAATGCCCTCGATGTGGCGAGAAACATTGAAGCGCAGATGGACGAGCTGGTGAAAGAGTTTCCGCCGGGATTGAAAACCCAGATTGTTTACGATACCGTTGGGTTTGTGCAAGCATCGCTCGAAGAAGTGGTGAAAACTTTAGTCGAAGCGATCGCTTTGGTTGTGTTAGTGATTTTTCTGTTTCTCCAAGACTGGCGAGCCACAATTATTCCCATCGTTGCGATTCCGGTTTCGCTGATCGGCGCATTAGCATTTGCTTACGCATTTGGATTTTCACTCAATAATTTAACTTTATTTGGGTTGATCTTAGCCACCGGATTAGTGGTTGATGACGCGATTATCGTTGTCGAAGCCATCGCCGCCAAAATTGAACAGGGAGTTAGACCCCTGCAAGCCTCCTTTGAAGCAATGGAGGAACTGACGGGAGCCGTAGTTGCAACGTCGCTGGTGTTGATGGCGGTGTTTATTCCGGTGGCATTTTTTCCAGGTTCCACCGGAAAAATGTATCAACAATTCGCCTTAGTAATTGCATTCTCCATCGCCATCTCGACCTTTAACGCGCTTTCCTTCAGTCCTAGTATGGCTGCGATTTTACTGCGTCCGCCACAACCCAAACGCGGCCCCTTGGGCTGGTTTTTCAACAAATTTAATCAGATACAGCAATGGATTATTCAACGGTTTATTGCGATCGTCAAATTTCTGATTCGCCTGCGTTACGCTGTCGTGGCATTGTTTGTGGTGGGTTTAGCCGCAACTTACTTCATGTTTACCCAGGTGCCCACAGGATTTGTTCCCAGTGAAGACCAAGGTATTGTGTTAGGGATTATTCAAGCTCCCGATGGGGTTTCCCTGGCTTACACCGATGGAGCGATCGCAAAACTCGAACAAATTCTGGCAAAAGAACCAGAAATTGATAACGTTTTCGCAACTTCAGGATTTGGCTTTGCAGGTAGTGGCTCGAATCGCGGCGTGTTTTTTGCCAAGCTCAAACCTTGGGAAGAACGTACCAAACCAGAGCAAAGTGCGACGGCAATCTTAGGGCGAATTAATGGCGCATTTGCAGCGATTCCAGAAGCCATTATCACCGCAGTCAGTCCACCACCGATTCAAGGCTTTAGTACCTTAGGCGGATTTGAGTTACAACTAGAAGACCGCACCAACGGGCGATTGACAATAGACGATTTTTTTGCAACTGCCCAAGCCGTAATCGCCCAAGCCAACCAACAACCAGCCCTGAACGGCGGCGTGTTTACCCAGTTTACCGCCAGCACACCCCAGTTTCAAATCGACTTCGATCGCAATCGCCTACAAGCACTCAACGTGGATTTTCAGCAAGCTGTGAACACACTCTCAGCTGCCATTGGTTCGCAGTATGTGAATGATTTTACCCTTGGACAGCAAAGCTATCGCGTTTATGTCCAGGCAGAGGGCGACTATCGGCAATCGCCAAATGATATTCGTCAATTGTATGTGCGATCGGCAAACAACCAAATGGTGCGATTGAGTGAAGTGGCAACACTTACGCCCATTACAGGGCCAGCCGTCATTTCCCACTACAACGGCTTCCGCGCCATCAGCATCCAGGGTAGAGAAGCCCAAGGTTACAGTAGCGGACAAGCAATTCAAGCAATGCAGCAAGCGGTGAACGCAGCAACAATACCAGGCGTTGGTAGTGACTGGATAGGAACTGCCCGCGAAGAATTAGCCGCAGGTAACTTGGGGATTCTAATTTTTGGCTTCGGAATCGTGATGGTATTTCTCACCCTTTCGGCTCAGTATGAAAGTTATGTTGACCCTGCGATTATTTTGTTAACCGTACCGTTAGCATTGTTAGGTGCGTTGAGTGCCTTGTCTTTGCGGGGTTTAGTGAACGATGTCTACGCAAACGTAGCATTAGTAATGTTGATCGGACTTGCCTCGAAAAACGCGATTTTGATTGTCGAATTTGCTAACCAAGCCCTTGAACAAGGGATGACAATTCCAAAGGCAGCTTTAACCGCCGCCCAAGAGCGATTTAGACCGATTGTCATGACATCAAGTGCCTCATTGCTGGGATTTTTCCCCCTTGTCATCGCCTCAGGAGCTGGTTCTGCTTCGCGCTGGTCGTTGGGAACGGCGTTGTTTGGGGGGCTACTCGTGTCCACAATCTTAAGTTTGCTCATCGTTCCAGTGCTGTACGTAATCATCAAAAACTTAGAAGAACGCTTCTTAAAGCGCAAACCTTCTACTCGCTCTGAGTCGCCTTCCCCAGATGGACGAGCAACAGCGATATCTACGACAAATCCACAAGCTAAGTAAGTGGACACAATTATTTAGAAGACGCATTTCGACTGCGCTCAATGCTCGATCCTTGAGAAGACGAGGGTTGAGTTTCGACTACGCGGTAATCGAGCGTTCGCGTAGCGTCTCGTAGAGAAGTCGAGATTCAACTTCCGCGAAGTCGAAACCCGGCAACCTCAAGTTAGGTTTAATTTAGTCCTTCTACTTAAATCACCTGTGACCATAACGCAAAATAACGACGATAACGCATCTAATGATTCAAAGCATTGAATAAAGAATGCAAAATTCACAATAGATTGCTCGGTTAATAATTTTGAACTCAGAATTTGGTTAAGGGAAAAGTTAAAGGTTTTCTTTCCCCTTAACCAAATTTTGGTGAATGAGACTTTGATATTACAAGAGGTAAAAATTAAGGCGCGAGTTTGTAAGTTACAAAGATAATCAAAGTATACCCGCATGAATCTAGCGGGAATATTAAGCATCGGAGCAAAGCAAATGAACGCCAAACTGATCGCTTTTTCTGGCATCGTCACGGCATTTTTAGGTGCAGGAATAGGTTTTGTTGTTGCTCATTTACTTCCTTGTCCGTACACAAGCCAAATGTATAAAGATTTGGATCGAAAATACGCCATTGTTGGTGCAGTTGCTGGCTTGCTGATTGGTTCAAGCCAGGAAATGATTCGAGAACTCAAGCAAGAACGCGACGCAGAAGAAGACTTGTTGCGGGATCTTGATAAAGCCATTCGCTCAAATACTAACAAAGAAAATCGCTAATTCTCTTACCAGCCCCAACGGAGAAGGTTAATTTTTGCTCTTTGATGCAACAAAGGTGCAGGTCGATGCAACAAAGGTGCAGGTCGATGCAACAAAGGTGCAAGTCGATGCAACAAAGGTGCAAGTCGATGCAACAAAGGTGCAAGCCGATGCAACAAAGGTGCAGGTCGATGCAACAAAGGTGCAAGGCGATGCAACAAAGGTGCAGGTCGATGCAACAAAGGTGCAAGTCAAGAGACTTGCGTGCGATCGCACTAGGGGCTTTACAGATGTCATTGTGTCAACTTAACGTCAAACCCTTGTAAAGATGTGATATTCAGTACTTTGACTTAGCATCAAGATCCGCGTTACCCCACCCCGGTTTTGTCTAAAGCCAAAACTGCCCCTCCCCTTAGAAAGGGGAGGGGTTGGAGGTGGGGTAAAACGCTAATGAAATAAGCCTTTGAGCTTAAGTTGACACGTATGCACAGCTGTAAAGCTCCTACCCGCGTACTTCATTTACCTGAAAAACGCTCTAATTTGTACAGTGAGTAAGAAAGCTACAACAAGTAAGAGAAAGTCATAAATGAATAAATCGGTTTCTCGGTTAGAGGTTAGAAATATTAGTAAATCGTATTCTGGTTTTGTGGCAAATCATCAGGTAAACTTAGCAATTCAGCCGGGAGAAATTCATGGACTTTTAGGGGAAAATGGAGCCGGTAAGACTACTTTAATGAAAATTATCTATGGCTTGGTGCGTGCGGATAGCGGCGAAATTTTTTGGGAAGGCCGACAGGTTAATATTAATAGTCCAGAGTCGGCCATATCTCTGTTAATCGGAATGGTATTTCAGCACTTTAATTTATTTGAAACGCTGACTGTTACAGAAAATATCGCTCTGACGCTACCTCGTAGCGAAAAATGGGATTTATCACGAGTTGCTAAAAGAATTATCACTCTATCGGCAGCATACGAACTAAATATAGACTGCGATCGCCCCGTTCATACTCTTTCAGTTGGTGAAAAACAGCGCCTAGAAATTCTCCGGTGTTTATACCACCGTGCAAAACTGCTGATTTTAGATGAACCAACGGCAGTTCTCACTCCTCAAGAAACACAAAGACTCTTCGCTACTTTAAGGCAAATCGCCTCCGATGGTTGCAGTATTTTATTCAGCAGTCACAAGTTATTAGAAATGCAATCTCTGTGCAGCCATGCTACAGTTCTGCGTCAAGGTCGAGTCGTTGCCAATTGTAACCTCAAAGCAGAAACACCAGCGAATCTGGTCAGGATGATGATTGGTGATGTGTTAGGGAATGGGGCATTGGGCATCGGGCATCGGGCATTGGGCATCGGGCATGGTAGGAAAGAAGAATTACTTTCTTCCTCATCTCCCCATCTTCCCACCTCCCCATCTCCCTCCTTTCCCTCACAACAACCACCAGGGCCGGTTTGCTTGCTGGTTAAGGATTTACATCTTAAACCCCAAAATCCTTACGGTACAATCTTGCACAACATTAATATGGAAATTCACACTGGTGAAATCGTTGGTATTGCTGGAGTGGCAGGGAACGGACAGACAGAATTATTATCAGCTTTGAGTGGTGAAATCATCTCTCCTCAGGCAGAAATGATTATGCTAGGTGAAATGCCCATAGGCAAAAGTAATGTTACTCAACGTCGCCGCTTGGGATTGGGATATGTTCCAGAAGAACGTTTAGAAAAAAGTGTAGTGCCGAGTTTAAGTTTAGTCGAAAATGCTTTGCTCACAGCCCACGGGCAGGGGTTGTTACGTCGGGGGATAATTCGCTTTGGCAAGTTAAAAACCTGGACTCAACGAATTTGCGATGCTTTCAATGTCGATAGAGCAGGGGTAAATTCTGTTGCTGCTACTTTATCGGGGGGGAACTTGCAAAAGTTTATTATGGGGCGGGAGATATCCCAAAATCCAGCAGTATTGATTGCAGCGCATCCAAGTTGGGGCGTAGATGTGAAGGCCACTGCTAAAATTCATGAAGCATTGATTGAAATGCGAGATACAGGCGCAGCAGTGCTAATAATTTCTGAAGATTTGGACGAATTGTTTGCATTGTGCGATCGCATCGGTGCAATCTATAAAGGACAACTTTCTCCTCTCAAGCCAATTGCACATACTAACCGCGATGAAATTGGTAGTTGGATGGGAGGAATTGGCTTTAATTGAAGGGGGCAGGGGGCAGGTGTGGGAGGTGTGGGAGGTGTGGGAGGATGAGGAAGAAATTTTTCCCCCCTCTCTCCCCACACTCCCCACACTTCCTTGTCTCCTCTGCTCCCTGCCTTCTGCCTCCTGCCTTCTTATAACGACAATTTTTAACACCAACCCACTTATGCAGAGCTGCTGCTTTCTCCAGTTATGACAGCAGATGTAATTAAATGTGCCAAACGTAAAGCTTCTGGCACTTTGCCACAGTCAGTTAAGCTCTGAAGCACCTTAGCTACTACAGCAGGTTGTTCGCCGACAACTTGAAAGAAAAACGGTGAATAATCATAAATCGCCCCAGCAAACTGTAAAAGTTTCTGTCGCTGTTGGAAGTCTGGCAGACGACTCATCGCTTCTTCAACAGCAACTAAATCGGGTTGGCGGCGCATCACAGTAACGCAGGGTAATTGCAGGCGATTGGCTAATTCTGGAAGATTGACGAGGTTAAACCCGCCAAATGCAATTCCATCTAATAGTAAGATATGTAGTTGTGGTAAAAATTTCCTTCCTATCAACAACTTGCAGATGACTTCCGTCGCATCGAAACCATCTTGTTGTACTTCACCCCACACCATACCTTCAAATCGAGTTCCTGCACACACTATCCCAGCTATAGATACATTGCCACCAGCACCCCGAATAAAAGGGGCATCATCGAAGCCAATAACGCGAATAGTACGATTGAGTTTCAGTAGAGATTCAAGTTTCATTAAGCTACGTCTTTTGAGCATCAGGCGAACAAAACAAAAAATGGCGTTGCTCAATTGCGGTATCAATCCAGATGTAGAGACGTTGCAATTGCTAGTCTCTACAGGATTTTGATATTATGCACAATCGTTTTCATATATGAAATCAGCAACGCCCAAAAAATTAACCCTGGTGATGGTATGAGCAAGAGTTCTTTCAAAATTTCTGATTAAATTACACTATGCCATCGATGGGTTGGTTCTTTCTTAAAAAGTAACAACTATACTTATTTTTGAAGGTTCATCGCTTTGAATCCATGCGTCCTCGCCAGAACATCTCGGAAATATTTTCGACTTTCATCCAATTTGAAGCCGATCGCTTCAACTGTTGGATATATGATGCCAAACTACGGCGCAGTATCCAAAATCGCTTGGTACAGATATCAGAAACAAAAAACTCAGAAAATTTTTGGGCAATTTACTGGCATAAGAACTGGCAAAATCAGCCCAACTCTCTAGCTGAGGCACATCTATCGGCTTATCTGCAAGAAACTTGTTATTGGTCAGCACAAAGGACAATTCCTCAAATTCGTAGCGTCCAGTGTACCTTGTTTGACTGTTTTCAAATAGCGATCGCAGAAGTACCAAAAATCCTCAAAGCTTGCGATCCCGACCAAAAAGCTACCCTGAAAAGCTACAGCAATGTGGCTTTTGGCAATGTAATTCGTGATGCTTTGCGCCAAAAACAAGAAATAGATTTTTGTAACGATTGGGCGTTGCTACTAAAATTGAGCCGCAAGCGACTACAGGAATCTTTACACAATGCTGGGCTAACAGATGAAACTATTGCTTGTTACCTGTTAGCTTGGAAATCTTTTACAGATGGTTATATCCTGGGCAAATCGCCAGGAGTGCGGAAGTTGCAAAGACCCGATGGAGATACTTGGGAAGCAATTGCTCAACTCTACAACCGCGATCGCTTAACGCAACTTAACCCCCCAGGCGCAGAAGCCAACGCCCAAACTCTAGAAAAATGGCTGCTGTTATCTGCAAAATACGCACGTTCTTATTTATATCCTGTGGTTTCTTCACTCAACGCGCCGAAAATAGGTCAAGCAGATAGCGAATTACAAGACGATTTACCAGACACTACTCAAAATGAATCTTTATTAGCAGATTTAATCGCCACAGAAGAAGCAGATATTCAAAAAAATCAACAACAAGAAATCCAAAATTTATTAATTACTACGTTGGCAAAACTGCCTCTGCGATCCCAAGAATTGCTGAAATTATACTATCAACAAGGACTGACTCAACAACAAATTGCCAAACAACAGCAAGTCCAGCAATATCAAGTATCGCGGCAATTAGCGAAAGCTAGAGAATCTTTATTGCTGGCGATCGCCAAATGGAGTCAAGAAACAATGCATATTTCTCCGACTTCCAACGTGGTTAAACATATTAGTGCAGTATTAGAGGAATGGTTACAAAATTATTTCAGTAATTTAGAACCTCAATCCTCAAAGGAGCAATAGCTATGTCATCATTTTGTGTTCCGCCGACTCAGCTGTGGTTAGAGGTATCTCCTGAAGTTCAAAATCAATCTTGGCAGCAAAGCCAATCTAGCGTTAGTCCCCGTAGCCGTTGGAATGTTTTTCTCAATCAAGTATGCGTTAGTACTTTTTTGCCTTGGTTACAAGCAGAATACGTGCCAGAAGCTACTATTGATACATTGCCAATAACGTGGGAACTAGTCAATGGCACTGCTATAAATCTTGATACAAAACGCTTGATTTTAATTCCAGATAAAAGTCTAGAAACTAGAGAATTTTCTGTACCCCAAGAATGGATAGATATTCCTCAATGGGCAGGAGATTATTATTTAGCTGTACAAGTTAATCCCGATGGGGAGTGGATGAGAATTTGGGGTTATACTACCCACGAGCAATTAAAAAATCAAGGTAACTACGATTCCCAAGAACGCACTTACTCTTTAGATGCTACTCAAATGATTGAGGATTTAAATGTACTTTGGGTGGTACGTCAACTATATCCTGAAGAACAAACACAAACAGGAATCGCTCCTTTGCCTGTTTTATCAGCGACTCAAGTAGAAAATCTCTGGCAAAGATTAACAAGTCCAACAATTACTAATCCTCGCTTGGAATTACCCTTTGAAATCTGGGGAGCCTTGTTAAACAGCGAAGACTGGCGGCAAAGATTCACACACAAGCCAGCACTTATTAACTTGCGCCAGTGGTTCCAAAATATAGTTGCAGATAGCTGGCAAACAATAGAAACCTACTTGGGTACGCAGCCAGATTTCGCCTTTAGCTTTCGTCAAGTTGCTGATGCAGCAGAGCGATCGATCCAACGAGTTAAGGAAATTGAGTTACCAAATAATCAAGCTGTAGTTTTAATGTTGACATTGACAGCAGAAATAGATGGTAGAGTAGGAATTCGCGGTCAACTATATCCTAAAGAACGCAATTTATTTTTACGTAGAAATATTAGTTTGGCGTTGATTTCTGCTTCCGGAGAAATTGTCCAATCAGTGCAAGCAAGGGAAGCAGATAACTCAATTCAACTCAAACGCTTTAAATGTCCGCAAAATACACGGTTTAGTCTTCAGGTTGTTTTAGATGATTTTAATTTTATTGAGGAGTTTGAAAGTTAATAGTTGGGTATTGAGCATTGGGCATTGGGCATGGGGCATTGGGAAAGGGAAAGGGGAAAAGGGGAGAGATTAAATTTATTCCTTTTCCCTTTAACCTTTAACCTTTTCCCCTACCTCCCCTACCCCAGTCTCCACCTATGAGCAAACTGATTGTCCTCAACTTAGGAAAAGGAAACTTACACCAAGGCTTTCCCGCGGTTATTGCTCAACTTTGGCAAACGGACACTCCTACTCCCATGCAATTTACAGGTGGATTGCCTGCTGCACCACAATTGGAGCATCTTTATCAACGTTGGCAACAAATGTATACAGCTTTGTATGCTAGTTTGGGTTGGCGCAGCGGCAACATTGCAGATTTTGAAATTGATGAGGAAGATGTTACCCATATTTCCCAAACAGAGTTTGACAACCTCTGCCAAGAATTACAAGACAGTCTAAATACATGGCTAAATAGTTCGCTGTTTCTCAATATTGACCGGAAACTACGTACTCAACTCTCACCAAAAGAAGAAATTCGTTGCATAATTACTGCCGAATTGCCGCAGGTTTTAAAGCTTCCTTGGTGTCTGTGGCATTTTTTTAGCGATTATCCACAGGCTGAAATTGCTCTGAGTCCGCCAGAGTATGCTCGTGTGAAGACAAATCCTCAAAAGAGTAAAGGTAAAGTCAGGATTTTAGCAATTTTAGGCGATCGCCAAGGCATCGATCTCGAAAAAGACCAAAATTTACTGCGACAATTACCTAATGCCGAACTCAAGTTTTTAGTTGAACCCAACCGTTCCCAACTTACAGAACAGTTATGGGAGTCAGGCTGGGACATTCTTTTTTTTGCAGGACATAGTTCCAGCCAAGGAAAAGGGCGAATGCTGCTCAATTCTGGAGAAAGTTTAACCATTGACCAATTAAAGTATGGTTTACAAAAGGCGATCGCTCAAGGGTTGCAGCTGGCAATTTTTAACTCTTGTGATGGTTTGGGATTAGCCGAAGATTTAGCCGATTTGCATTTACCCCAGGTAATTGTCATGCGCGAACCCGTACCAGACCGGGTGGCGCAGGAATTTTTGAAGCACTTTTTGACACTTTTTTCAAGAGGCAAAACTTTATATGCAGCCGTCAGGGAGGCAAGGGAAAGATTACAATCTCTAGAAGATGATTTTCCCTGCGCTACTTGGCTACCTGTAATTTGTCAAAATCCAGCAGAAATTTCCCCCACCTGGCAGGATCTCTGCGGTGGTCGGTTGGGTTTATATCTGCCGCGTCCCAATTTCAAGCAATTACCAGCAGTTTTTTTAAATAGCTTCAGCGTTACTTTAATTATCGTATTAATACGGTTATTCGGTGGGCTGCAAACCCTAGAACTAGAAGCCTTCGACAAGTTAATGCAACTGCGACCCAAAGAACAGCCAGACTCCCGGCTTTTAGTAATAACTATTACCGACCAAGATATTCAAGCACAGGGACACGAACCGCGCCAAGGCTCTTTATCTGACAAGTATCTGAATCTCTTATTAACCAAACTAGAACAATATCAGCCAGTGGCTATTGGTCTAGATATATACCGAGATTTTCCAGTAAGTAACGATCGCCCAGAACTAGCCAAGCGGATGCAAAAAAGCGATCGCTTAATTGCAATTTGTAAACGTGCTGACCCCAAATACGACCCCGCAGGTATTTCACCTCCGCCGGAAATACCAGAAGCACGGCTAGGTTTTAGCGATTTTGTTGAAGACAACGATGGCGTACTCCGTCGCCATTTGTTGGCGATGACTCCCAACCCGATTTCGTCAAGTTGTACTGCGGCTTCTGCCTTTAGCGTGCAGCTAGCATTTGTTTATTTGAAAAAACAGGGAATTACAGCCAAATTTACCGAAAACTGGGATTTGCAGCTGGGAAATAAAATTTTTCCACGCTTACAAAATCGAACTGGCGGTTATCAGTCCATAGATGGCCAAGGTAGTCAGATCTTACTAAATTACCGTTTTTCGCCTTCCGTGCAAGCGATCGCACCTCAAGTTACCCTCAGCCAAGTCTTGAACGGACAAGTTAACCCAAATGCCCTAAAAAACCGGATTATTCTGATTGGCGTCACCAGTAACAGTAGTAGCGATTACTGGTATACACCAGATGGAAAAAACCCTTCAGAAATTATCCCAGGCGTAATTATTCAGGCACAGATGGTCAGCGAAATACTCAGTGCTGCTTTAGACCAAAGACCCTTGTTATGGGCTTGGAGCCAATGGGCTGATATCTGCTGGATTTTGGGTTGGTCTTTGACAGGTGGTTTGCTGGCTTGGTATGTTCGCAAAACAGCTTATCTCAGTATTGCTATAACCGCAGCATCGGTTATTCTGTTTGGACTTTGCTTAATCGTATTGACTCAAGGCGTCTGGATACCTTTAGTACCACCGATGATTTCTTTGCTACTTAGTAGTACTATATTCATCTTTATTAGCAAAAAATTCCAGAAATTATAGGCAAGCGAAGTGTAGTGATAAATTAGGTGTTAATCTTCAAAAATTAAAAATCCTAATAAGTTACTTTGGCGATCGCTAATTAATTTCTACTATGAAAAAGGTACTTTGGTTTCACACTACCACCCCGATCTTTGCGCTTACCCTGAGTATTTTTAGCACATCTGCTAATTGGCATGTACAAGCTCAAACCGTAACACCTACAAGCAAAATCACCTATGTTGCACCAACAGCACAGGAAAAGCCAGGAGAACCCACAGGAAGGCGTAGAGGTGGAGGTAGCCGTGGTTCCTGTAAGCAGTATGAAACTCTTACAGCTTTAGTACCCATAAATAAGATAGGAAATAAAGATTTAGTATGGGGACAATCAACATCTCAAACCCCAACATTTTGGTTTTTTGTACCCGATAAGTTAACGCCAAAAGTCCCTGTTGAGTTTGTAATTCAAGACGAAGCAGATAATTACGTTTATCATACAAAATTTAATCCACAAGAAACGCGATCGGGAATTTTTCGCGTACCCGTACAACCTACAAAACCTTTAGTAGCTGGGAAATCTTATCGTTGGACTTTTTCGATTTATTGCGATCCTAATAAGCCATCTTCTGCTGTTTACGTGCAAGGTTCAATGACACAAGTTGCTCTTAATCCATCATGGCAACAACAACTTACAGCAGCTAAAACACCATTAGAAAAAGCTAGTTTTTTTGCACAACATGGTGTTTGGTATGATGCTTTAACCACTTTAGGAGAAAGTTTACAAAATACCAAAGACAAAGATCCAAAAATTGTATCGGCTTGGAGCGAGCTACTAAAACAAGTTGATTTATCTCAGGTTGGTACAGATGCGCTCGGATCTTGTTGTATTGCTAAATAATATGATGTCCACTTGATGCATAAATCCTAATATTATAATGCAATTTAGTAACCATATAATTATTCATGTAGAGACGCGATTCATCGCGTCTAAAAGGCCAGTTTTTTACCAATAAACCTTAACGCAAGCGTATTGTCCTATATTCCTGAAAAAAGATACCCGACTTAAAAAAGTTGGGTATCTTGTTTTAGAAATATTTTTACATTTCCATTAATTCAACTTCCGAAGAAGCTAAGTAGGTAGACATAATTAAATGTAAGATTGGAGCTTTCTTCGCAGTCAGCGATTTATCGCTTTTAACACAATACGGTTAAGATAAGACTAAAACCTTTATCCTGCAAACAATGTAGAGACGTTGCAATTGCTAGTCTCTACAGGTCTATGGTTTAATACCGTTCAGTAAAGCTTTTTTCTCCTCCCTTGCTTCCTCTGCTTCCTTTGCTCAAGAACAGCCTGCCTTAACAGATAAATTCCTTAACTGAACCGTATCGATATGCCAGCCCCTTTTGCCTAAATGTAAAAACCAGCCCTTACTTCGGTGAAGGGCTGTTAACTAACATAATGAACTTGTCAGAATAATTTCTACAGAATTTTAAACAAGCTGCACATCTGTACTAATTGCAAAACCAGCAGGTTTATTCTCAATGGTGGCGAATTGAGTTCCTTGGAAGAACAAAGCACCAGTAGCATCGTTGTAGCTGAAATTGCTGAAGTCACTTGCACCAAAACCAATTTTAGAAATCTGGATCTTGTCACCTTCAACCCTACTGAAGTCTTTAATAATGTCCAAGCCTTCTAACTTCGAGTTCAACACAAATTTATCTGCACCAACACCACCAGTGAGGATATCGTTGCCAGCACCGCCTACTAAAGTATCATTGCCAGCATTACCGGTTAAAGTATCATTACCAGTACCACCGACGAGGTTATCATAGCCAGTTCCACCAGTTAGGTTATCGGCTCCGTCACCACCGAACAGGAAAGTCCAGGAGTTCGATGCTGTTAACACATCATTGCCTGCACCACCCGTGAGGACTGCAAAATTTCCGCCTTGTGCAGTAATGAATTCTACACCAGTGAGGATGTCGATACCTTCGTTACCATTGGTAGTGACATTATCAATAACCTGTAAATCGCCATTGTTTAAGAAAGAGATTGTATAGTCTGTATAATTTCCTTCATAGTTAACGGTATCATAGCCGCTACCGCCGTTGAGGATATCATTGCCAATACCCCCTTTGAGAGTATCATTGCCAGCATCACCATTGAGTGTATCATTGCCAGCACCGCCTCTGAGGGCATCATTACCAGCACCACCACGCAGGATATCTGCATATTGTGTGCCTGTGATGTCAAATTTTTCAATACCACTGTAGTTGAGTAATTGACTGCCATTCAGGCGGCTGAAGATGGCATTTTGCTGGTTGTATCCTACATCTACACCAGCACCATTATTCAAATCAGTGTAGTCGGCTATTAACGTATCAACACCTGCACCACCATCTACAAAACCATCTGAATCAATAAAAGTATCATCCCCAGCCTCACCATAAAGATAATCATAACCAGCGCGACCTTCAATTTGATCGTTGCCAGCACCACCATACAGGCTATCGCTGTTAGCACCACCGCGCAGGACATCTGCGTATTGTGTGCCTGTGACGTTGAATTTTTCAATGTTACTATAACCAAGTACGCCAGTACCAGTGAGGCGAGCAAAGATGACACTTTGCCCCAAATATCCTATATCTATACCAGCACCATTATTGAACTGACTGTAGTTGGCTACTAGCGTATCAACACCTGCACCACCATCTACAGAACCATCTGTATCGATTACAGTATCATCACCAGCCTCACCATAAAGATAATCAAAGCCGGCACCACCCTCAATTTGATCGTTACCAGCACCACCAAACAGACTATCGCTGTTAGCACCACCACGCAGGACATCTGCGTATTGTGTGCCTGTGATGTTGAATTTTTCAATGTTACTATAACCAAGTACGCCAGTACCAGTTAGGCGAGCGAAGATGACACTTTGCTGGTTGTATCCTACATCTATACCAGCACCATTATTCAACTGACTGTAGTTGGCCACTAGCGTATCAGTGCCAGTACCACCATCTACAGAACCATCTGTATCGATTACAGTATCATCACCAGCCTCACCATAAAGATAATCAAAGCCAGCACCACCCTCAATTTGATCGTTACCAGCACCACCAAACAGACTATCGCTGTTAGCACCACCGCGCAGGACATCTGCGTATTGTGTGCCTGTGATATTAAATTTTTCAATATTACTATAACCAAGTACGCCAGTACCAGTTAGGCGAGCGAAGATGACACTTTGCTGGTTGTATCCTACATCTATACCAGCACCATTATTCAACTGACTGTAGTTGGCTACTAGTGTGTCAACACCTGCACCACCATCTACTGAACCAGATATATTATTTAACGTATCATCGCCGTCATTACCATACAGGTTGTTATTTCCGGCACCGCCATACAAGTTGTCATTTCCAGCACCGCCATACAAGTTATCATTTCCATCATCGCCATAAATTATGTCGTTACCAGCAGCACCAAGCAAATTGTCGTTCCCAGTTCCACCATTAATAGTGTCATTTTGATCTGCACCAGCTAGGTAGTCATCACCGCCTAGTCCGTTGAGTATCCAAGATTCACCATTAAGTCCCAAGAAGGTGTTATTATTGTCGTTGCCAGTATAAGTTTCCATATTACTTTAAACCTCGTTTTATGTGTGTAATGAAGTCTGGCGTTAGCCTTTGAACTTCTTGCTGAGTTACACGTTGCACTTTTGAGGTTTATGCACTCAAATTAGAAAAAAGCCAAAAAAATTTTTTAGCAACCCATTTACTGGAGTTTACAGCGGTTCCCAAGCAAATGAGGTACAGAAATTTATAGGGGCGATGCTGCAATTTTGAGCTAACAGACAATATGTGCGATGGTTGGTTAACAAGGCAAGCACTTTGGTTAACAAAGTAAATTATTTTACTACAGCCAATTTCCCAGCAAAACGTAAGCCGCCCAATGCACGGGATGGCGATAATCTGGGTCTTTTAACAATGAGAGTTGCGCTTGTCGCAAGGCTTCTGCTTTTGTCACTTGCTTAGTCGCTAGCTCTTTATAAAATTCACCAACTAGACGCGCCCCCGATTCGTCATCTAAACTCCAAAGGGAAGCTAAAGTACTGCGTGCGCCTGCTTGAATTGCTACGCCAGCCAGTCCTAAAGCGGCGCGTTTGTCTCCTTCAGCAGTTTCGCAAGCACTGAGAACGAGTAATTCAATTGGTTCAAGCGTAGTTTGCTCTCTGCTGCCAAGCAAGTCTTTTAATTCGTTGAGTTTTATTGGTTTATCCCAAGCCAACACAAAGGTTTCATCAGCATTGGAACTAAATTGACCGTGAGTTGCTAAATGCACTACAGAAAACGGTACTGAGTCAATCTGTTTTCGTAGCGCTGAACTAGTGAATGTCCGATTCAGGAGAACTTCGCTAGGAACTTCTGACTCAATTGTTTTTAATTCGTCGCTAACATTTGGTAAAGAACTAAATCCATGTCGTGCTTCTGTGAGTCCAGCAACCAAAGTTTTTAGCTTGCTTTGGCGCAAAGGACGCGGCCCTAGTAGCTCTAACCCAGGTGTCAGGGCAATACTGTATTTTTCTACTAAATACTGATTACCATCATATAAAGCAGCTATTGGTACATTCCGCAATGCACCATCTAAAACGAAAACCAATGTTTTCACCTGGCTTTGAGCCAGTTCTGCTTCTACAGGGCGAATTAACCAGTCGTAAACTTTTGCAGATAATAATTTCCCCTCTGGAGTTGTGAAGGGTTTTTCTAAATTTTCTCTGAGTTGCTGTATGACTTCTTCTACTTCAGGTTGACTTATTTTCGTCCCATAGTGGCGTAGTCCCTGCTGAGGTAAACTCAGAATTACTTCTAGTCGGTCTTCCAGAATTATCGGATAAATGACTGCTGCTGCCGACTGTTGAATTTGCTCTATCGGTACTATCTGTCCTTGTAGACAAGCTGAACGAAGGAAATTGTCAAGTTCCGCTAGTTGTAGCGATTCAATGACTTGACGGGCTTGTTTTAGCTGTTCCTGACTAGGTTCTGGATTTAACAATAATTGTACGTATTCACGATACACAGGCTCTACAGCTTCCCGGAAGGAAAATTGAATGTCACTGTTAATAGCTACTAAATCGCCACGCAGAGATTTTAATGTTGTAAAGGCAACTTCATAAGCTGATGTTGCTTGCTTAATTTCACCTTGGGCTTTTAAAATGCGTCCTAATTGCCATTGCCATTGATAGGCAATATGTGGAGCATTAATGGCTTGAGCTATTTGCAAAGCCTTGTAGGTGAAATTTTCAGCATTTGACCACTGCTCGGTTTGTTCGTAGAGTCCGCCTAAATAACCCAAAGCATAAGACTGTGCTTGGCGATCGCTTAAATTTTCAGCTTCTTGAATTGCGATCGCCAATAGTTTAGCAGATGTAGTATATTCTTTAGTTCCCAGTTTCACCAAACTTTTAGCAAGGTTGATGCGAGAGTAAATTGTTGAGCGACTGGGAGATAAATTATTAAACTTTGGTTGCAGTTCTAGCGAGAGATTTTCCGCTTTTTTCGTTTGTCCAGTTGCTATTAATAGTTGAAGTTGATTGATTTGAGCTTGAATCTGCGTCATGCTCTTTGCAGAGACAATATTTGCAGCCTGTTCGTAGTATGCCAATGCTGCGTCTGTATCCCCTTGGGCATAAGCTGTGTTACCCAGGCTGAGAAAGGTGGCGCTCAATTCTGGTTGTGATTTACTCGCGTTTTGTGACAACTCCAAACTTTGTTGCAAAACTCTGCGAGAATCAGCAAAAGCGCCCACTGATTTGAGAACATTGCCTAAGCTACGCAATCCTGTAGTTTTTAACTGTTCGTCTGGTTGATTTTCTAATGTTTGTTCTACTTGCGCTAAGGTTTTACGAGCTTGGAGGTAAAGCCCTAGAGCTTGTTGGGCTTGAGCTTGATTAATTAAACTGCCAATTCTGCCTTGCGTATAGCCTGCTGCGGTGTAGATAGTAGTTGCCTGTTGCCAAGTATTGAGAGCTTGTTCTGCCTTACCTTGGGCTAATTGCAAACTTCCTTGAGTGTTGAGTGCTTGGGCAAGGATGAGTTTTGTTTGTGGTGTTGCCTGTTGTGAGTTTTGGATTAAATTCAAGCTAGAGCTAATTGTCTCGCTTGCTTGCTGCCAGTTTCCCAACTGCTGATAAGCTAAGGAGAGATAATTTAGCACCATAGCTTTAGACGATGGATTTTTTTCGGCTTTGAGTGCTAACTGCCAAATATTTATCGCTTCAGCATATCGTTGTGCTTGGTAAAGTTCTCTACCTTGTTGAATTAAATTTGATTCTTGTGCAATTTTCTCTTTGATAACTAGAGGTTGAGCTGAAGAAGCTATAACTTGCCTCAATTCCAGCGTTAGAGTCATACTTACCCCTAGCAACACACAAAGCACAAAAGCTAGAGTTTGACGCCAAAATCTGGGCAGTTTTTTTGCTATGCGAGAGTGCAACATTAATTTTGGGCAACGGGACAACTAACAGGTGTGAGTGAGGAGCTGTGAGGGGTAGTAGTGGGAGCTTGAGCTACAAGGGTAATGGTACCATCAGGGTTAGTTACCCATCCTTGAGCTTCAGCGATCGCACTTGATGTTTCTGAAACTAAATTTACCTCTTTTTGAGAGCCGGTTACCTTTTCATTGACCAAAGCATGGGGTTGTAAATCTTGCCAGATGGCATCACTGCTAAGTGGCTCAATGGGGTTAGGTGGCAAACCACCCCTTCCAGTGACTATAAATTCACTTTGTTGATTGGCTGTTGTTTCTCCACCATTGCTACAGGTTTGGGTAATTAATTTTGCAGCATCAATTACATTTGTGGGCAATGCTACTAAGCCGCTACTGGGGTTAGCATCCGGTTGATTGATTTCTACAACTCCATTAATGCCGAGTTGGGAACTGGCAGAGATTACACTGTCTGGAGATATAAAAAATCCTTGCACGCGGATATCGATCTTTCCTCCTTGACCTTTGACAGCATTGGCACTAATGGAGCTATTATTTGCAAGCACTAAGTTATCTGCATTGATAGTCGTATTACCGCCGTTGGCAGTGCTGTCAATAGTAATATCAGGTTTTGGAAAAGCATTGGCACTAGGGTCAGCGTCACTCTCTATGACAGCATTGTGGTTTAAAAGCACTGTTCCAGCATTAATAATGATATTGCCACCCTGCCCCGATATGCTAGACACACTAATCCTGGCTCTATCATCAACTAAAAGCAAAGGAGTTGTAATTATTAAGTCACCAGCCCCTCCTTTTCCTAGTCCATCGATTTGCAGATAAGTAGGGTAATCAACTAAAAATGAAACACCCGTCACTACCACAGATTTTGTGGCAATTATTTCTAATTTTCCTCCCTGTCCTTGTCCGCGATTGGAGGCTGAGACAAATCCTCCATCTTTAATTACCAAGCTTTGGGTTTGGATTTTTAAATTACCACCGAATCCCGTGGCTGTTTGGTCGCTTTGCGTAGTCAAAACGCTGCTGAAAACATCGCTGGGGTTTACTCCACTAACTTCCACTGAATCATCGGCGATGACGGTGAGATTTCCGCCATTTCCCGAACCAAAAGTGCTAGAGCCTACTTGACCGCCATCACGCACAATTAACTTTCCTGTGGTGATAGTAAGGTTGCCAGCATTGCCTGTAGAGTTGGGTTGGGCATCAGCACCTAAAGAACTTGCAGTATCGTTGCTTCCAGACACTTCCACAGACTCAGAGGCATTGATTGTTATATTACCTGCGTTTCCGGCATCAAAAGTAGAGGTGGAAATATTTGCTGTGTCTTTAACTTTTAATCGCTGGGTAGTAATCTTAATATTTCCAGCATTGCCAGCACCACCAGTTCTAGCTATTAAACCAGTGGTAAACATACTATCTGCTAACCTACCAATCAGTTCAACGGACTCAGAGGTATTCACTGTTAAATTTCCCCCTTTTGCTGACCCTGTAGTATTGGCATCAAGTTGGGCGTCTGTACTTAAAAACAAGTTTCGTGCTTGCACTTGGATAGCATTACCTCCATTGCCGGCAATACTGGCTCGCGCACCTTGGGAGAGGTTAATATCGCGGAAATTTGTTAAATCAGAGTAATTTAAAGCCCAACCATCAACATTTGGGGTAATATTTACAAAGCTGTTTCCGGCAACACTGCCCAATTCAATGCGTCCGGTTTCTGCTGTCAGGTATCCTCCCTCAAAGGTAATATCGCCACCTACAAGTGCTAGAGTTTTGCCAAGGGGTACTTGTAAACCAACTGTTTTGCTGGTTGTATCAGTGGCGATGGAGCGATTAAAAATAGTTCCTGGCAATGGGCCAAATTGTAATCCCAAAGGTACATTAATAGCTAAAAGCGGCACTCCTTTAGGATTCTTGGCACTAAATACCAAAGCATTGTCAAACACCAAACTATCAGCTGTACTTACTAGAAAAGAACCCCCAATATCTAACCTTGCATTTTTACCAAACAAGATGCCGTTGGGGTTAATAAAAAATAGATTGGCGTTACCCAAAACCCCCAATGTTCCTAAAATATTCGAGGGATTATTACCTGTAACTCGTGTGAGAATATTCTCTATTCCTGTAGGGTTGGAAAAGTAAACCCGTTGCCCATCACCAATACTAAATTCGCTAAAACTGTGAAATAGATTTGCTGCTCGGATTGCACCACCATCAATGCGATTCCCTATTGCTCCTTTTACTTCAACGCCTTGGATTAAGATTGATGATTCACTACCCAATGTCCCATCAGCTTCAATTTCAGCTAGGACATGGTTTTCTTCAAAAATTAAAAAACAGGACGCCGAAAGTGCTAATCTAAAAAGTAACAATTTGTTGAAAATTTTAAACAATTTTTTTGTCAAGGATTACTAATTTATTGTTATAAATCATACTACAACAATCCTAAATTATGATTCAAAGTTGTGTTTAGCAGATAAAAGCTACCTCAGGAATTGCTAAACTCCATACGCTTAGCTGCATTGTTGCCAAAACACGTCGTAGTGCATTGTAGTACAACAGATGATGCAAATCAAGCGATCGCTATTTTAGAAAGTAGACCTCTTGCAATCAATTGCTTTTTGCACTCTTAGCGACTCATGTCAAAGTGAAAATACCAAACCTTTCCCCCTTTCCTCGACTTGTGCAAGAAGTCTAGCGTCCCCGGCAAGACTCGCGCACACCACAGAGATTCGATCGATTCTCATCCAATCATGAGGCTTAGGGATGGAAGAGTTGTGAGAACATGGAAAAACCCTGTTGGCGTTGACCGTGTTTTTTTAGGCGATGCCAAGTAATTTCGCCCATAAATGTTGAATGGCGATCGAAACGGCACTTCCACGCGCTACGAATGGAACAAACAAGTCAAATTCTCTTGCCCCCTGCCTTTTACGTCCTATCCAATACTTATCCATGTTTTAAAAACAGATTGCCAATATCAAACAAAAGCTGCATAGTACCTCGATAGCCAACTTTGGTAAAGTGATTAGCATCTAAACGGTCAAAAATGGGAATACCTTGACGATAGAGAGGAATTTTTAAACGTTGAGCAAGAGCAACTGCATGAGAATTAGTAATGAGCAAATCAGATCCTACTGCCAGTTGTTCAAAGTCCTCCAAATCGCCAATAGTAATACTAGGAATCGGCAGTTTTTCTAACACAGGAGAACGCGTTGTCGTGACTGCGGCGTGAATTTGGACTCCCAGCGATTGCAAGAAATAAACTATTAACCAAAATAAATCTGGTTCCAGAGCTAAAGCAACTCGCTTGCAACCAAAATAAAAATGATTCTCTAACATCAAATATTGCAACTGACGGCGCTGGTTTTGATATTTCTCTGGCACGCTAACACCACTGATATCCGCCAATGCTTGCAAGAATTTATCTACTGCTACTAGTCCCGTGAGTTCGCTAAACATCTCATAAGGGATGTTGAATCTCTTCTCTAAAATTTGTGCAGCACCGCGCATACTTTCACCTAATACCAAAGTGAATGCAGAACTAGCAATTGAGTGCAACTGTTCTAAAGTCGTACCATTGGCTACCATAACACCAGAAGAATCTTCTATGCGAGCATCTAGAACGCCAGAAAGATCTGGTACAACAATCGGTACAAGTCCAAAGGAGGCGACAATCTCTTTAATTTCTCGTACATCCCCAGGAGTGAAAGCAGAACTCGCCAAAATTGTGATTTGTGTGGGGCTGGGGTTTTGCGTTGAGCATTTTTGTGGAATTTCCCTAACTATACTCTCCACTGCACTAGCAAAACCATCCTGCAATGTACCCTTAAAATCTGGTGTAGAGACAAGCACAATTGGTAAATAATCTAATTCTGGATGGCGCTGGCGAATCTCCTTGACAAAGCGTTTCATGTCATCGCCTCTAGTTTCCACAAGTCCAGTAGTACAAAGACCGATAATTTCTGGTTTTGATTTCTTTACCAAAGTCAGAATTGCTTGTTCAACTCTCTCCTCACCACCCAATATAGTTGCAACTTCCGTCATCGCGGTAGTAGAAAGAGGAATCGTCTGACGAAAATGTTGTACTAGCACTGTCTTTGTCAAAGCTGTGCAACCTTGAGAACCGTGTAATAAAGGCATCATTCCCTTCACTCCCAAAAAGGCCAAGGTTGCACCTATAGCTTGACTTTGCTTGAGAGGATTAACTGCTACTGATGTACTCGTAATACTAACAATTGCCATTAGATTTCCTCCAATGAATTTTGTATTTCCCACGGAGCAGGCTGGCATATTTGCTTCCACACAGGATTATAAAAACTGGCATATAATTCTCGTGCCAATTCTAATATTCCTGTATAACCTGTATAGGCGCGATCGCCTTGTCTATTAATATCTAAGAACGGAATATTAGCTATTAAAGCAGTATCCAAATATCGGCTAAGACTAATTAGAATATCAGCTTGATTATCGTTGATTACCTGCAATATTTCTTGAGGCGTTCCTGATTCTAAAACTATGCTATCTCTGCCTAGTAAGTTTTTAAGTCTAACTAATTCATCCTCTGTATTACTTTGACTACACAGAGCAATAACTTCCATTCCTAATTTTTGGGCTGCAAAGATAATTAACCAACTCTTGAAATTTTTAATATCAAGAACCATACGTTTTCCTTGCAACTGGTTACGATAAAGAGTAAGTTTTGATTCTAAAGCACTAGTTTCTTCTGCAATTAACTTTTCAGTACGTTCTACTAAATCAGTATCTCCTAACTTGGCAGCAATATTTCTTAAACACTGATTAATTTGCTCTATACCATAAATGGACTCTTCTATATAAGGAATTCTATAGACTTTCTCCATTTTTTTCGCTACATTAATTAACGCTTTTGAAGACAATACAACGTTAAGCTTGGCATGATGAGCATAACAAACTTCTTTATAGAGAGCATCCCCTGTAATTTTTGATAAAACTCGGATACCTAATTTCTCTAACAAGGGTACAAAGTTCCATATTGCACCCGCGATATTGTACTCACCAATCAGGTTAATATCGAATCGTGTAATAACATCTGGTTCGGCTGTTCCAATAACGTGTTCCAGCAACGCTTCACCAGCAACGCGGTTACCTAAATTTTGACTACCAATGAACCCAGGACAATGCACGGGAATAGTTGGTATTCCTGTTGCTTCGGTAATATCTTTGCATATTCCTTCTATATCATCACCAATTAAAGCAGTGATACAAGTTGAGTAGACGAATACTGCACTTGGTTTGTATCGTCTTTGTAATTCTAGAATACCTTTGTAGAGCTTTTTCGCTCCACCGAAGATAATATCGCTCTCATCTATATCAGTAGTAAAGCGTATTTTATAGAGCATCGAACCAGAAGAAAGACTGGTGTTGCTTCCCCAAATGCTAGCAGCACAGCCACTCGGCCCGTGGACTACATGAGCAGCATCAGTAATTGGCACTAAAGTAATCATTGCACTATCAAATGCACAACTTCCTTGAGCAGTTCCAGGCTGGGGTAATTGTGTAGAAGGCTTTTTTTTCTGGCGTTGCTGTTGGTTTTCGCCATTCGATTCACTCAGTGAATCATTGATTTCTCTGGGTTGAGGATTCATTTTTTTATTGAAATAAGATAGAAGTGAAGAGGTGCTAACTGAATTCTAATCAATTGAAGAAAAATTTTAATTGCTTGGTTATTTTTCAGATGTAAAAAAAGGGAATGAGAAAGAGAATTCCTCATTCCCTAAACAATGACCAACCAATTAATAGAAGGAGTAAACAAAAACCATAACAGCGGTTTGACCGCATAAATATTAACAGATTAATGCCTCTAAGGAAAACTTCGATAAGACACTTGGGATTGATTAATCTGTTACCTACACAGAATTAATGTTGATTGACTTCTTGAACCTCCATATCGTTTTGATGGTGAGAAAAAGTAGACTAATTACCCACTTAATTGCTCCGTTATTCCGCAAGTTCTGCTATTTATTAAGTAAGAACTAAAGTCTCACTTTTTCAGCTACCAGAAACTATTTCCACATTGCCTTTTGCCAATGCTTCTAGTGCTTCGCCTTGGGCATCTTCTTGCTTTTTATCGGCTTCTTCTTGTGCTTTAGTGACACCAGCTAGTTTTGCAGCGTTTTCTTCACTTTCGAGAATACCGAACTCAATCAACAACTCTTCTAACTCGTCCATTTCAATGGGTGTGGGAATGGCAAGATTTGTATTGTTGATAATCTTGTCCGCTAGTGTACGGTATTCATTAGCTTGATTGCTATCAGGTGCATACTCGTTAACTGTCATCCGACGTAATTCTGCGTGTTGCACGATGTTGTCGCGGGGGACGAAGTGAATCATCTGGGTGCTTAATCGAGATGCTAGCGTGGTAATCAGTTCGTCTTCTCGGTCAGTTTTGCGGCTATTACAAATCAGACCACCCAAGCGCACACCACCCGTGTGAGCATACTTGAGAACGCCACGAGCAATGTTATTAGCAGCAAACATCGCCATCATTTCCCCAGAGGTCACGATGTAAATTTCTTGCGCTTTGCCCTCCCGAATTGGCATCGCGAAACCACCGCACACAACGTCACCCAATACGTCGTAGGATACGAAATCTACACCACTATATGCGCCGTTTTCTTCCAGGAAGTTGATGGCGGTGATGATACCCCGACCGGCGCAACCTACACCAGGTTCCGGGCCGCCAGATTCTACGCATCTGATACCTCGGAAGCCTTCTAGTACCACTTCATCAAGTTCTAAGTCTTCGACTGCGCCTCTTTCAGCAGCTAAGTGCAGCACGGTGGTTTGAGCTTTAGTGTGCAAAATCAAACGGGTAGAGTCAGCTTTGGGGTCACATCCGACAATCAAGATGCGTTGGCCTACTTCTGCCATAGCAGCTAGGGTATTTTGGGAGGTGGTAGATTTACCAATACCGCCTTTACCGTAGAAAGCAATTTGTCTAATTTTGTCGTCGGACATGATGATTTTTCCTGCAATTGTTGTTTGGTGGGTCTTAGGTTTTGCGTTCACACTGTGAAGTTACAGATGTAACCTCGTTGAGAACGTTGTTGTCGGCGTTGTACGCATCGGCGGCGATGCCGAAGGCGGGCTGCGCCAACGCTGTAGCGCAGAAACATTTACTATTGAATACATACGAGCCGTTGTAAAATATTTGGTTTGTTCAATTAACGATAAGATTGGATCAAATGTACGGTTTGAGATGATGCGTTACGGTACATTTGCGATCGCAAAAAGTTGAGATATACTTCTTGTTGAATCTTCAATAGATATTGCAAGTATTTCTAGACTCTCAGTTGTAAAGCGATCGCAGCAGGAATTAAAATTTACGCAGAGTTTTTCCCGAAACCACACAACCAATCAAAGAAAAGCAATTGACTCTAAACAGTTGCTACCACTTCCCCAATTTTGCTGATATCGTAGCCACCAAGAATTTCAAATTGTGAGTGAACCATCCGATGTCCCAAGGTACTGAGTAACTGCTGTACTGGCGCTTCTTCTAGATATTCCTTGAGAATCACTAAATCATATCTCGATTGATGTAACGGGATAAATCCCAGCCCGAAAGCGGTAGCTACAGATGCAGTACCCATTCCTGCATCAGCAGCTCCTAATGCTACTGCTTGGGCAACATCTTGGTGGCTTTGAACAATATAGTCAAAACCTCGGACATCATGGAACGGTATTTGTTGCTCTTGGAGTTTTTGTTCCAAAAGTAAACGAGTACCAGCACCGATTTCGCGGTTAACAATAGTCGCTCCCCGTTGGACTAAATCATTAACTGTTGTGATTCCCATTGGGTTGCCAGGTTTGACTAAAAGTCCCTCTTCCCAAACACCCAAGGTAATCAAAACTGCTTCTCTCCCTCCAAGAACATCACGAACAAAAGGAGTATTATACTCACCAGTTTCAGGATCGTAGAGGTGCATCCCAGCGATGTGTGCCTCACCTTTGTATAGGCTGTGCAATGCAGACATGCTGTTGGCAAAGTTAAATTGCACTCTTAATTGCGGATGCCAGCGTTCGGTTGCTCTTGCCCATAGCGAAATCACAGGCGCACAACCAGCAATCACAACGGTATTGTGGAGTGCTTCGAGATTATCATCCAACAGGCGAACTCGAACTTTATCTGTACCTGTAAGCGTCTGGCTCTCTCCATCAGCTGGAATCATATCTTGGCGAAACGCATCCTTACCAATTAACGGATAAGCTACCCATTGTCCCCCCACACGAGCCACACTAACTCGCGTCTGTTGCCCAGTTGGGACGGGTTTGGAAAGTAGTGCTTCGATTTCAGGTAAATCTCGCTCTAGCCAGAATAGATCCTCTACTTGACAGCCAAGTGCTTTTGCTAGGCGGAGTGTAATGGCCACCGAGGGAGCGTATAATCCCGACTCTACACCACTAATAGTCTGACGAGTCACACCAGCGAGGTTTGCCAAATCCTGTTGGCTCATGCCTAAGCGGGTTCTAATTGACTTCAAGTTGTTACGGAGATCGTTATCCTGCTTCATTGGCTTGAGTTATTCTCAGTTTCAAAAAGCCGAGCGCGGATTTAACTTGTATCTGCCAAGGCGAAAGCATATCTATACCATTCCTCTTGGAGAAGATAATTGTGCTTTCGCTGTTTTGATTCCCTATATTCAAAGAATATCACACAATTCGCAATTTTCCTTGCAAAGCGCAATTTTTTTTGCTGAAGATTGTTTTTTAGCTGATAGTTATGCCTCAGAACTCGCTAATCATCAATAACAAAGGATTTTTATCGCTTTGGTATTTACCAAATAAATTGGTAAAAAGTAGCTCGCAATACAGTTTTGTAAATTGATTTGGGCTTTGATGCTTGATAGGCGAGTTATACAAGCCGTAACAAATATACCTATACCACCAACCAATGAGAACTATGTGAGATAAATTTTGCTCTCACTAAAAATACTGCTTTTACTTAGAGTCATATGCAGACATCTATTGCACAATTGGGTATCTACCAAGGGTGCAACTTTTGAGAGTCAAACCGGAAAGTGCGGGATGTACGGAAAGTAAAGTTGCTCAAAAAGCTCTTTCCTCTTGCCTTCTGCACTTCGGCTACGCAAAAATCGAGCGTACCTTGAGGAAAAGCAAGCTACGCGTAGCGTCTCGTAGAGAAGTCGAGATTCAGCGTAAACCTCCTGCCCCTTACTTTGTCATAACGACAATTTTCAACACAAGCCTACTTACAGCAATGGAGAGAATAATGATTACCGAAGAAGACTTAGCCCAACAATTTAGCATAATTATCGAGCATACTCACCCACGGGTATGGGAATTACTACGCCAGTGTTATGTAAAGGTAATTAATCCTAGACCTTACTTAATAAGAGCGAATATCAAAACCTGTATCCGTTATGGAAGATACATTGGCATTTATTGTCCTGAGCGACTGATTAATGCAATAGCCGCAGAAAAAAACCTACTCAGAGAAGTAGCAGAATATGTGGGATTAGTTGAAGTTGTTTGTTTGAATGCCAACAGCTTGCTGCGCGATCCTTTATCAAATTTAAAGTCATCTTATCCGCATTTATGGTTAGATTTGCTTTGGATTGTTACGCAAGAACAATAATATTAACTAGGAAAATCTGACCTTTCTGTAATATTTATTGCTCGATATCAGTGTACTAATCTTAAACTACTACGAGTTCGTTTTGGAGGTTGTGAATATCTTATGAATCAATCATCCCTTCATCCAGATGATTTGCCTTCACATCAAACAATAAGGCTCAGTGAAATGATGTTCAGGCAACTTGAAGAAGCAACTAAAAAAAGCTTTTTCTTGGCATGTGACAAAATGACACGTATCTTATTATCTAGTTGCCATTGGTATTTCCAAATCAATAGTGGCATTCTAATATTAATCATGATTTGTCACGATATGGAAAGCTATCGCCAAATCATGAAAACTATTCCTCATTTTGCTGAGAAGTTAAAACACTTTACCAACGCAGCAAAGATTACTGTCAGTTCTCCAATTGACAAAGGTATACCGTGGGTACTCAGTATAGATAATATTTTACCTGAGGGAGACTTGCCCAGTAGTTGAAATATAACCTAGTAATATCGTGTTCGGTGAAAGACTTATCATTAAGACCGCAGGGGGAAAGAGGGTTTTCCGATTTCTGCATAGATTACGGGAATTATAACTAATCAACCGAACTTGATATAATTATTCTTGGGAAATCACGGTCGTTGCAGTTTCATTAGATATATAGCCCGAACCAAAGGTGGAGTTGGTGCTAGGAGCAGCTTTAGCTAATGTCTAGAGTCTTTGTCAAAATGTGGTAACTTTAACTCAGATAAAATTAGAAAAAGTACCGCGATCGCATTGAGCTTTACAAAATAAACCAAACGGTAAATCCCGATTTTCTAGTTGGTTATTAATCTTGTAGCATTGGCTATCTAGCCTAAATTTTAATTTTATCGGTTGTTAACAGAGCTAACTTTTAGCCATTTACTTATTTGTGCGAGATTAGCTACTCTTTCAACTAATTCATTAAGAGCAAAAGGCTTACAAATAACCTCTTGAAAACCTGCGTTAATTGCTGTGTTAAGGTATTCCCTATCTATATAGTATGTAAGAGCTATGGCAGGAATAAACTCTCCACAGAAGGCTTCTTTATGCCTAATGGAGCGAATTAGTGAATAACCGTCTTTACCAGGCAAAGCGATTTCACTAATCAAAATATCAGGTTTCCACTCTTCTATTATCTGTATTGCTTGCTCCACAGATATTGCCGTCTTAATTTGAGCTTGGCAATCTTCAAAAATCAACGCAATCATGCACAAGCAATCATCATTATTATCTACGACAAGTACTCGTAAACCATTAAGAGATGACGATTCACTAAAAGGTATATGCTTTAAAAGCATTGTATGTTCTGTAATGTATTAATTGAATTAATTTTTGACAAAGACACAAACCTCCTATTTGATAATTACAATTAGGAGTCATGATAAGCAGAGCGATCGCTATCTACTTTTAAAGAATTCCATTAAGAAACTAAGATAAATTCATCTAGATAAGTCTATTAAGTTTATAGTTGCTTGACATAAAGAGTCTGTACGGTTACGCACATAAGCTCCTAAGTGCAAACCTTTTAGGACTTACGCACTAAGATCCCCCAACCCCCTATTAAGGAGTCACTAATTCCCTTGGAGAATAAAACTTCCTGTCCCCTGCCCCCTGTATCAATTGTTAAGGTGAAATGGTATTAGCTCTGTGTCTCCAGCAACCGAGCGTACTCATTTTTGATGATGGAATAACACTCACAAGATGTATCTTCCAAGTCGTCACGATTTAGGATGTTAATATTTCCACGCTTGTAACTAATAATTCCAGCGCGGCTAAGTGTGCCAGCAGCGACGGTAACACCAGAGCGGCGACAGCCCAACATCTGGGCAAGAAATTCTTGAGTCAGAGAAAATGTATCTGATTGCATACGGTCAGAAATTAGCAGCAGCCAACGGGCGAGTCGCTCTTCGATGGTATGTAGGCGGTTGCAGGCTGCGGTTTGTGTAACCTGGGTGAACAGTGCTTGAGTGTAACGCAATAGCAAACGTTGAAGCTCTCCACCCCGATTAAACTCCGCTATTAGTACGTCGGCTTTCATCCTCATACCACTGTTTGGAACCTGGACAAAGGCGCTTGTAGTCGTAGAACGACCACCCCAAATTACAGGAAGACCTACCATGCCATCATTGCTCACCAAACCAGATTCAACGCTGGAGCCGTCTTCTTGGTTAGAGACTAAAGAAGCTATTGCGTGATTGAGAAAATAGACGTGTGTGATTGGTTCGCCTGCTTCGTAAAGGACTTGTTTAAATTTAAGATGTACTGGCTCTAAGTGAGGAATTAGACGTTGATACTCAGTAGTTGATAGTGAAGCGAGTATCTTATTTTTTATCGGTAGATGAGCTACTTTAGAGACAGCCATAAAAACCTCCAAGTGTGCTGTTTTGCGTACTTCAGCAACTAATGGCAGCTTGAGAGGAGTTAGGGACTAATCCCAATATGTCAAAAGGTGAATTACTTTGTTTAGTTGCAAGCTTAACAACTCATAACGGGAACATTAGAGCATACAGGACTAATGCTTTTAGCTTGATGTTCTTCTTGATATTAACGTATTCCATGATTGCGCGATCGCAGTTGACCATAGCTCAATACCCTTGGTATTAAGCTTTTCCCCCCCTTACCTCCCCTGCCCCCCCTGCCTCCCCTGCCTCCCCTGCCTCCCTGCCCCCCCTGCCCCCCTGCCAGCCTTAACTCAACAGTATTAGACCATACTTAGCCCTGTGTGCCTAGCAACCGAGCATACTCGTTTTTGATGATGGAATAACACTCACAAGATGTATTTTCCAAGTCTTCACGATTCAGGATGGTAATATTTCCACGCTTGTAGCTAATAATTCCGGCTTTGCTGAGGGTACCAGCAGCCACTGTGACACCAGAGCGGCGACAGCCTAACATTTGGGCAATAAATTCTTGAGTCAGAGGGAATGTATTTGATTGCATACGGTCACCGACTATTAGCAGCCAACGGGCGAGTCGCTCTTCGATGGTATGCAAGCGGTTGCAGGCTGCGGTTTGTGTGACCTGGGTAAACAGTGCTTGAGTGTAACGCAACAGCAAACGTTGAAGCTCTCCGCCCCGATTAAACTCCTTTATTAGTACCTCTGCCTTCATTTTCACACCACTGCCAGCAGCCTGTATAAATGCAGTTGTTGTTGTAGAGTTACCACCCCAAATTACAGGAAGACCCACCATACCATCATTGCTTATGACACCTGCTTCAACAGTCGAGCCGTCTTCTAGGTTACAGACTAAAGAAGTTATTGCCTGGTAAGGAAAATAGACGTGTGTGATTGGTTCTCCTGCTGCGTAAAGGACTTGCCTAACTGGAAGATTTACTGGCTCTAAGTGGGGAACTAAACGTTGATACTCAGTAGCTGACAGCGAAGCGAGTATGTGATTTTTTATTTGCAGATGAGGCCTATTAGATACAGACATTAACCCTGTGTTGTCACTCTCGAAAAACAATAATCGAAGCAAAATGCTGAAACTTTGGTATCATTCAGGTTTCAGCCTTTATTTTGTATGTTTAAACTAAAATTACTAGGCGAAGAATGGAAACCAAAGCCTCATAACCTTTTGATGGATTGCATTTTCTAAAAGTGACAAAAGACAGTTAAGAACCTTCAAGCCTACCATTGTGCCTTAAATTTGTTTGAAATATCAACGTGGGTACAAAATTACACGCATTCAAAGACAGAAATCTGTACGGTTTCGTACCCTTCGTTTTTTAAGTTCAAAAAAACTCTGACCAAACCCCGCTACAGAGTGGGCTATAAGTCTAGTGCTATAACGATTTTTATTTATATGTCTGATACCGGACAGACTAAAGTTTGTAGGCGTATCTATAGTAAGAAGATTTGGCATTTTTATAGTTTTGACGCAAAAAAAGCTGTTTTCTCAAAAAAAAACTAATGCATTCTATTAAGCGAATATTAATTTGTGATGATGTAGCTGATAATACTTTTCTTCTAAAAACGATTTTGGAAGCAGAAGATTGTCAACTTGAAATCGCGGATTCCGGTCTAGCTGTGTTAGAGAGATTGGAAACCGATCCTAACCAACCCGATCTGCTAATACTAGATGTTCAGATGCCAAAAATGGATGGATTTGAAGTTGTTCAACGCATTCGGGAATCGACAAAATTTCAATTTATTCCTATTTTGTTGGTGACAGGTTTGAATGAAGATGATGTTCAGAATATTCCCGAACTAAAGATTGATGGATTGATTCAAAAGCCTTTTGACCCTGACGTAGTGATAGCTCAAGTGCGAGCAATCTTAGATCGGTATTAATAAAAGTATCTCGAAATTAAGAGATGATTTAATTGATTTTATCTTGATTTATAATAATCAATATATAGTACTAATATTTATTTTTGAAATATACACGGTAAGTGCGATCGCTGGAATCTCAACACCGTAACTTGCTTCAAAGGCTTTCACTTTACGGATGAGCGAGTATCTATCATCATCAGCCAAAATTCACCTACTGGTGTGACCCGGCTAAAATGTTGCAAAAAAAATTGTAGTTGTAGGTTGGGTTGAGGAACGAAACCCAACATTGATTGATGTGTTGGGTTTCACTCCGTTCAACCCAACCTACTAACGCACTATTTTAGTCCGGTCACGCCACTACATACAGTAGGGGCACAATATATTGTGCCCCTACCGATGTACTTAATTTACCTGAAATACGCTGTATGTATCTGTCTCAACTATGCTTGCACTACAAAATCGACATTGCTGATTTCACGCGAGTTTCATCAACAAAATCATGAGTTTCATCACGAAAATCATGAGTTTCATCACGAAAAGCATGAGTTTCATCACGAAAAGCATGAGTTTTATCACGAAAAACATGAGTTTCATCAATAAACAGGTAAGTTTGTAACGAAAATCATCTTATTTTTTACAAACTCACGAGTTTCATCAACAAAAAGGTAAGTTTGTAACAAAAATCATCTTATTTGTTACAAACTCACGAGTTTCATCAACAAACTCGCAATTTTCGTTACAAAACTAATCTGATTTTTCAGAAAAATCAGGACGGATATTCAAAGAACCTCGCGTTTTGCCAGATATTGGTACATCTGCCAACGTGCATCTACTTCGGCTTGGGCTTGTTCTAATAAATGCTTGGCAAGTTCGGGTTTACTCTTGGCGAGTATTTTGAAGCGATTTTCTTGATACATTGAATTTTCTACTGGTTGTGTTGGCGATCGCATATCCAATTGCAAGGGATTTTTACCTTGTTTTTGCAACTCTGGATTATGCCGATACAACAACCAACGACCTGATTCTACCAAAGCTTTTTGATGATTCATCCCTGTAGTCATATTAATGCCGTGGGCGATGCAATGGCTATAAGCAATAATCAACGACGGGCCATCATAAGCCTCTGCTTCCAAAAATGCCTTGAGGGTATGTTCATCTCTAGCACCCAAGGCTACACTTGCTACGTAGACATTTCCGTAGGTCATAGCAATCATACCCAAGTCTTTCTTTGGTGCAGGCTTGCCACTGGCGGCAAATTTCGCAACTGCGGCTCGTGGCGTCGCTTTGGAAGATTGACCGCCTGTATTAGAATACACTTCTGTATCCATGACTAAGATATTAACATTGCGACCGCTCGCCAGCACATGATCGATACCACCAAAGTCAATATCATAAGCCCAACCATCACCGCCAACAATCCAAACGCTTTTTTTCACCAGATAATCAGCGAGGGATTTAAGGTTTTGGATTTTTGATTTTACATTGGGGTCGAAAGTCGAGATTTGCTCTAATTTTTGCCGCAACAATTCTATTCTTTCTCGCTGTTCCCAAATGTCAGCTTCAGATTTTTGTTCGGCTTTGAGGATAGAATAAACTAGGTTTTCATCTATTTCACTTGCGAATCCCTGCAAAAGTTCGGCTGCAAATTCAGCTTGTTTATCCACAGATAAACGAAAACCAAAACCGAATTCAGCGTTATCTTCAAATAAATTATTAGACCATGCAGGGCCGCGTCCTTGGGCGTTGGTTGTCCAGGGAGTTGTGGGGAGGTTACCGCCGTAAATCGAAGAACATCCTGTAGCATTGGCGATGACGGCGCGATCGCCAAACAATTGTGTTAATAATTTTAAGTAAGGTGTCTCCCCACAACCCGCACAAGCACCAGAAAATTCAAACAAAGGTTCTTGCAATTGTTGTTGGCGAATTTGGTTTAATTTCAACTGCCGTCTGTCAGGATTGGGTAACCTTAAAAAGAAATCCCAATTTTTTTCTTCTTGTTCGCGCAATGGCAATTGTTGTGCCATATTAATCGCTTTCCGCAATGGCTCAGATTTATTTTTGGCCGGGCAAATTTCTACACAAATCGCACATCCCGTACAATCTTCTGGAGCTACCTGAATGGTAAATTTTTGATTGGCAAAGTCTTTATCTTTGGCATTAATCGATTTGAAGGTTTCTGGTGCATTAACTAACTCATCAGCTTGATAAGCCTTAGCACGAATAGCACTGTGGGGACAAACCATTACGCACTTACCACATTGAACGCAGACATCGGCATCCCACACAGGTATCTCTTGGGCAACGTTACGTTTTTCCCACTTGGCAGTACCCACCGGAAAAGTGCCGTCAGCTGGTAATGTGCTGACAGGTAAATCGTCACCTTCCCAAATCATGATTTTGCCTAAGACTTCCTGCACAAATTCCGGAGCAGAGTTAAGCGAGGAGTGAGGAGTGAGGAGTGAGGAGTGAGGAGTGAGGAGTGTCTGTAGTATGTCTACTTTATGTAAGTTGTCTAAGGTGTTGTCTACAGCTTGCAAGTTCATGCGGACAACTTCTGCACCTTTTTTACCGTAAGTCTTTTCGATCGCTTGTTTGATTTTCGCTATAGCTTCTTCTTGCGGCAAGACGCCCGCTAAAGCGAAGAAGCACACTTGCATAATTGTATTAATTCTGCCACCCATACCACTTTCACGGGCGACTTGATTGGCATTAATTACATACAACTTCAGCTGCTTTTCGATAATTTGCTGCTGAACCTTTGGCGGTAAATTTTCCCAAACGCTATTTGCACCGTATGGACTATTCAGCAGCAAAGTTGCCCCAGGAGTAGCAGCTTTTAAAATATCTATGCGTTCTAAAAATCCCCAGTGATGACAACCGATAAAGTTAGCTTGGTCAATTAAATAAGTAGAGCGAATTGGCTCTTTACCAAAGCGTAAATGAGAAACGGTCATCGAGCCAGATTTCTTAGAATCATAAACAAAGTAACCTTGGGCATAATTATCGGTTTCTTCACCAATAATCTTGATGGAGTTTTTGTTAGCGCCAACTGTACCATCTGAACCCAAGCCGTAAAACATTGCCCTGACAACACCACTTGATTCTGTGGAAAAATTGGGGTCAAATTCCAGAGAAGTGTAAGTAACGTCGTCATTAATCCCAATAGTAAAATGATTTTTCGGTTGACTTTGGGCAAGATTATCAAAAATCCCCTTCACCATCGCCGGAGTAAATTCTTTGGATGAAAGACCGTAGCGACCGCCGATGATTTTGGGAGACTTGGGGGATGGGGAGGTGGGGAGGTGAGGGGATGGGGAGGATGAAGTTAAATTTTCTTCCTCATCTCCCTTATCTCCCTTATCTCCCTTATCTCCCTTATCTCCCCATCTCCTCATCTCCTCATCTCCCCACGCTTCATGAATAGCAGCCACCACATCTAAATACAACGGCTCACCGGCGCTACCTGGTTCTTTGGTGCGGTCGAGAACGGCGATGGCTTGTACGCTAGTAGGTAATGCTGCCACAAATCTGCGGACATCAAAGGGGCGATAAAGTCGCACTTTCACGACGCCGACTTTTTCACCAGAGGCGTTGAGATAGTCTACTGTTTCGTGGACGGTTTCACAGCCGGAACCCATGAGAACGATGACGCGATCGGCGTCGCTGGCTCCATAATATTCATAGATTTGGTAATGTCTGCCCGTGCGTTCTCCAAATCTGTCCATGATGCGCTGCACAATTTCGGGACAGGCGTTGTAGTAAGGGTTAGCGCCCTCACGGGACTGGAAGTAGACATCGGGATTTTGGGCAGTACCGCGCAATACTGGGCGGTCTGGGGTGAGGGCGCGGCTGCGGTGGGCGAGGATTAGGTTATCATCGATGAGCGATCGCAAATCATCATCTGCAAGTAGTTTGACTTTCTGCACTTCGTGGGAGGTGCGGAAACCATCAAAGAAATGCATAAATGAGACTCGCGCCTCTAGGGTAGCAGCATGGGCGATGAGAGCAAAATCTTGACTTTCTTGCACCGAAGCCGAGCATAATAAGGCAAAACCAGTAGCCCTAGTTGCCATTACGTCGCTATGGTCGCCAAAAATTGATAAAGCATGAGTAGCGAGGGAACGTGCTGCAACGTGAATTGTCGCGCTAGTTAATTCACCAGCAATTTTGTAGAGGTTGGGTATCATCAACAATAATCCCTGAGATGCCGTAAAAGTGGTACTCAAGGAACCCGTTTGCAATGCTCCGTGTACGGCGGCTGCGGCTCCCCCTTCGCTTTGCATCTGCACGACGCTGGGAACAGTTCCCCACAAGTTAGAGCGACCTTCCGCTGCCCAAGCATCCGCCCATTCACCCATTGCTGAAGAGGGGGTGATAGGATAAATGGCGATCGCTTCATTTAATTTGTAAGCAACGCGGGCAACAGCTTCATTCCCGTCGATAGTTGCAAAGGTTTTGTTCATAATTTGATTTTTGTCCTTGGTCATTTGTCATTGGTCATTAGACTTCTTGCAGAAGTGGGGAAAAGGGGAAGAGGGAAAGGTTTGTTATTTTCCCTTTCCCCTGGTTGGTGAGCTTGTCGAACCATAACCTTTTCCCTTTTCCCACCTCTTACAAAAAGAACTTTTGCAAGAGGTCTATTGGTCATTGGTCATTTGTCCTTTGCAAATGACTTTGACTCTCAAGATTTCTAATTAGGAATCTGGTTTGCTTAAAAAAGCTGAAGATTAGGACGCTGTTGAGCTATTGCCTATTGCTTCTGCTCAGAAGTTAATTTTCAATAAATATTGCAAATATTAGTATCTCATTTGCAATATTGCATCTATTGATATGTATTAATTATGTACTCAAGAATCAAGGTTTTGATGAGATAAGGCTTTCAGGTAGTTGATTCTTTTTTGTGGGGTATAGGGTCGGGAATCTTTGATATTTTAAGTTGCGATCGCTTATTGTAGAGACGGCGATTTATCGCGTCTCTTGCCTTAATAAAATAGCCTGAGTACAGTATTCAAATATTGATAGATGTAAAATTGCCACCAGCAAATGGCGTAAAACCACTAAACTTTAAAGATTGAGCGATCGCATTTTCAGCCGATTGCTTATATTCTTCCTTTTTCTTTTCTTCGAGTTCCTTATCTCGATCGCTGAATGAATCTTTATCCAAAGATTTTATTGTCTCATCAATTATCTGCTCAAATCCACCAGGTGACTGTTCGATTTCTTCTATTAAATCCCGTAGTTTAATCGCAATTTCTTGCAGAAATTCTTCAATGTTTGCCGAAGACAGCACCTCTTGTAACTTATTAGGTAGTATCTCAATTTCTTCGCTGATATTGATTCCTTGCGCTTGTAGTATTTCTCTTAAGTGACGTAAAAGCGATCGCGTACTTTCAACTTGACTAGAATTTTCCGAGATAGATTCACCTAAAAATTCTTGGAATTGGGTATATATATTAACAAAATTAATTGTGGCAGCTTTAGGATTATTTTGTAAATCTTCAACTTTAGCACCCAAAAGTAAGGAAAGAATGTTTGAGACTGATGGAGTTTCACTAGATAGTGAAGGAGCTTTTTCTGAGGTTTCCGTTGAGGGTAACATCAGGTTAGAGACAGCGATTTTTGCTTGCACCATCGCCTGATGTATTTCATTTTCCAGGTATGCTTTTGCTGCTGACTCTGTAATTTCAAAATTAGCGATCGCAGTTTGCGTGACTTTCTTTTGCGTGCCAGTAAGGGTAGATATGACGAAGCGCCCTCTAGATAGCTTTTGGTTATCGGGAATGAGAAAATAACGCTGGTGCTTAGAATCCATCCAAAAAGAACATCGATCTTGATTATTCATAAATTTATTCGATGTAAAACTGCTCTGAGATTTCATCTCCATCCTCTGTGACTTCGACGTATTCAAAACTACTAGTAATATTTTGCTCTTGGCACAATTGCCAAAGTTGCTGTAACAATACTTTTACTTCTTCAAGCGTTCCGGACATATTACCTTCCAAGAGAAAACTTGGTGGTACTCCTTCAACAGTCACAGAATTGTAAGAATACAAGTAAAATTCCTCGGTTTCGTAGACTATTTCTTCACCACTGAGCCTGATTTTAATATCCAAATCTTCTGTTTTTAACCAATTTTTCAATATGGCAGCTACAACGTTGTAATCGTCAGAATATATTGTTCCATAGAAAGCTATCTTATTCATTATCTCAATTTCCTGTAACGGGTAAGTCAGGCTTGACATCAAATCTTCCACCTCTGATTAAAACAGAAATAGATTCGACATTCAAATGAGGATATTTCTTCTGAATTTCCTTACTGGCGGTTTTCAGTGGTTTTACAATATCAGATTTGGAACTTATAATGCCATTGAGCAAGGCATTTTGGAAAGTGTTACCTTGTGAATTGTATTTTGTCGGGTTGGCTGCAATATCATTAGCTAATTGAACTAACTCGTCGTGGGATTTATCATTCAGAGAAACTTTTGTATTAGTTTCTTTTATTGTTATTCTTTCATGGTATCGCTGAACCAGTAATCTATCAAAAGTGGGTTCATCGACAAATGCAGCAATATCAACATCTTGAGCGCTAGTTTTCCGGAGTGATGAGCCTTGAATTCTGATATCATCGGCAGGAATATCTGCGTCTTTTACACCTTTGAGTAAGTCTTGGCTGAATTGGTCAAACTCATTTTTATCAGTAAATTTCTCTGGGTATCCGCGCTTGCTGATGACATTAACCCAGTGTTCCATTTGTCCAATCAGTTCATCAGCTGAGATTGCCTTAGCCTTTCTTGACCCTGTGTAAATTAAATCTTCAATGACTTTATCATTCAGTCCTAGTTCTTTACCTTTCTTGATGATGGAGTTTAATTGGTCTTGAGTGTAGGTAAGCTCAAATTTATCAGACTGGCTAGCTATTCTGCTGTTAACAGAATTCAGTATTTCCTCAGGTTTTCCTGCTGGTTGAGTCTGAGATGATTCCTCAGATTTAGTACCGCTAGGTGTAGTTTTATCAGGGCTTTGTGCGTTTGCCTCAGATTCTTTGATACTAGGCATATCGGTATCGCCCCTAGTACCGCTAGGCTCGCCTGTTTCTTCAGAGCGAGTGCTTCTAATACTGCTAGGCTCGCCTGTTTCTTCAGAGCGAGTGCTTCTAGTACCGCTAGGCTCGCCTGTTTCTTCAGAGTGAGTGCTTCTAGTACTGCTAGGCTCGCCTGTTTCTTCAGAGTGAGTGCTTCTAGTACTGCTAGGCTCACCTGTTTCTTCTGGACTGCTTCTTGGCGTCTCAGTTTCCGGACGCGGAACATTGGGCACATCCACTTCTGGACTGCTAACTGTCGGCGTATCAATTCTGCCACCAAAGCCATTTCTAATTCCATTTCCTAGCGAAGTGCCAAACTGCTCTCCAGCTTGGAAAGTTCTGGTTTGCATACCTTGAACGCTGCGCCCAAATCTACCGAGTCTACCAAGGTTTGCTGTAGAAATCTGCACGGCTGCACCGATCGCAACACCAATGAGAACTGCTTCTAAAGTTATGGGTTCTCCTGTTGCTAAGTTACCAAATATACCACCAGCAATATCGAAGGCAACATCAATACCAAACCTCAAGAACGATTGAGTCAGCCCTGTCCCCAGTCTGCCGGCTTGAGCCAACATGTTACCGAATACACCACCAGCCCCACCCAAGGCACCACCGATCGCCCCAGCCAAGGCTGCTTTACCCACGCCATCCAGCAGGTTCTTACCGTCGATGGCGTTGTTGCCCATCTGAATCACGGCACCAGCCACAGCCCCAACAATTGCCCCACCAACAACTGCACCGATTCCCCCCGCTAAAGCTGCGCCTGCTCCCAATGCCCCAGCTAACGCCCCCACTGCCCCAATCACCGCTGGCGCAACGATAATGGCAACAACAATTACAGCAATGACTAGCAAAACTTTCAGCACTGTTTTCCAGCGCGGCTGTTCTTTATCTGCTGCTTCTTGAGCGTATTTTTGGATATCGGAGTCGAGATTTGGCTGTTTGTCTCCTTGGATTGAACCGCGCAACCCTTCTTCCAAGTCGTTGACACTCTTTTGGAAGTTAGTGTCCATGTTTTGGTTACTTTGGTCGAAAGCACTTTGGATTCCTTGGGTGACTTGACCAAAACCTGTAAGGGCTGCTTGGGTAGTATTGGTAACTGTGGTTGTGAAGGCTTGCTGAATTTGATTGAAGGTGTCTGTAGCGCCTTGATTTAAGTTAGTTAGGCTCGTCTTGGCTTCTTGGGAAACAGCAGCAGACTCTTCCAATCCACTTTGGGCAATACCATTCACCGCAGTCACCGCTTGCTGTCCTCCTTGGGCGATGCCTTCTTGGGATGCTGTAATGCCTTGTTCGGTTTGCTCTTGGACTTTAGCCACGGAGGTGTCGAACTGCGCCAAGATTTCTGCTAAAGTGGCGCTTAACTCCTGTGGATTCGGTGCTGGCGTTCCTTCGAGTTGGGCTTGGGTATCTTGGATGGCGGTTTGGAGGCTGGCAGCAGCTTGGTTAATACCATCTTGGATAGAAGCGATCGCCTTTTGGGCATCCCGTTCAATTGCCGAAACTTGCCCGTTACCATAAACTGACAACAATTGCAATTGAGCAGCTTGCTGTTGGTCTAAAGTTTGTAATGTAGATTGCAGAGTTTGGTTAGCCGTTTGCGTCAACTGAGTTTGTGCGTCTGCCAATTGCGTCAAAACTTGCTGTTCAACAGAGTTTAAATTGTCTAGAGTTTGTTGTTGGAGAGTTTGCAGTTGTTGGCGAGACTGATTAGCAATATTATGGATTCCTTCAATATCCTTCGGTTTGCCTTGTTCGACGGCATCAGCTTGTTTATTGCCTTCTGCAACTAAACCTTCTTTGTATTGTTTGGCTACTTCTCTGGCTGCTTTTGCCCTCGCCTTGAGTCGATTATCTGTAAGCGGCCCGTCCCAGAAGTTATCATCTTTACCAGTAATTTGAGCTTCCCATTCAGCGGCCTTTTGTTCTCCAAAGGCGATCGCTTCATCGCCTACTTTAACACCAGCAGCCCGATATTTCTCTTTTGCCTGGGTATAAAATTCTTCAATCTTCGCCAGTTGATTGCTTTCAGTTTCATCTACTTTCTGGACAGATGTTGTATATTCTGCTGCAACCTTTTGGCGTTCTGCGGCAACTGTTTGGGAAGTTGTCGCTGCTGCTGCCTGATATTGTGTTTGAATTTGGGCTATGGTTGCTTGTGCTTGACTTTGCACTTGTTGGCGCTGCTGGGCAATTTGGGCAGTAACGGTTGCCTTTTGTTGCTCAACTGCCGCCATTACAGCAGCTTTGGCATTTTCAGTCGAACCTTGAATACGCGCTTCAATTCCTTGCCCCAGCTGGGTAATTGTCTGCACTCGCAAAGCTGCTTCAGCCAAAAAGCTATTTGTAATATTTATCGCCTCAGCTTTTTGCTGTTCTTGCAAGATGGCATCATCCTCACCTTGAGCCGTTTCCTGTTCGGGAGGTGCAAAGTTAACTCCTGTTGCCGCTAATTGGGACGTTTGAGCATTTACAGCATTTTGCTGGGCTTGTGCTGCCAAAACCTCTGTTGTGGCTTGTTTTTTCTCTGCTACAGTTTCCGGGGTGACGGCTTGAGCCATGCTTTCCGGATTCTGGTTATTAACCTGCGGCGGTAATTTTTCTAAACCTGCACCTCGAACAGCATTAGCTTGCTGTGCAATCTGTTCGCCTTGAGCTGCTTTCGTTTCCGGACTGGCGGCTTGTTCCATACCTTGTGGATTAACTCCACCAGTTTCAGCCGCTTGTGATGCCTTTTCTTCGTCTTCGACATCTTTCTTTTTCTGACTGACAGCTTCAGCCATACCTGCTTTTACTTCTTTGCCTTCATCTTTGGCATCATCACCCTTATCTGCATCCTTTTCCGGACTGACAGCTTCAGCCATGCCTGCTTTCACTGCTTTGTCTTCATCCTTGACATCATCACCCTTATCTGAATTCGTTTCCAGGCTGACAGCTTCAGCCGCATCGGCTTCGCCATCTTCTTTGGGCTTGTCTGGTTGAGTTTCAACTGCCGCCGGAGATTCATCTTTGGGTGCAGCCATTTCCACAGAATTGCTGTCAGTCGCATTTTTCCCAGACTCAGGTTGTGTTTTGGGGTTTTCGTCTGGTGGTGGTTCTGTTGTTCCCGCCGCGAGGGGAGATTGAACGCCGACGCTTGCTTGTCTGGCGCGATTGTTATCCAGTTCCTGACGTACATCGTTCTCAACTTCAGCAGCGTCCTGTGGGGTTTGTTGAGAAACTTGAGTATTTACATCAGGAGCAAGTTGGATAGTGCGGCCGGGAAGTTCTTTCGCTTGCAAAAGCTCCTCTTCCTCTTCACCTTGCGAACAACAAACCCGCTGAATATCTATATCTGGCGTTACTGGTGTTGTTGCCGACGAGTCTGTTTGCCGCCCAATTGCACTGCCGTTTTGTTGAACAACGTGAGTTAATTCATGAGCAAGTAATTCCTTGCCTTGATAACTTCCCGGATTGTATTCTCCTTGACGAAAAAAGATATCCTGTCCTGTGGTGAAGGCACGAGCTTGGATGGTTTGGTTGAGTTCGTGAGAGCGGCTATCTGTATGGATTTTGACACCGCTCAAGTCAGCACCAAAGGCCTGCTCCATTGGTTGCCGGATATCGTCTGAGAGTGGCTGCCCATTTTGGCGTCCCCGTTCGATGGAAGTTTCTAAGTTAGATGTACTTACCACTCCACCACCCTGGCGCTGCACCACAGGAGTGGCGGAACCAACTAGAAATTTCCTTTGTAATTCTGTTTCTGGGAAAGCCTCGTGTTGGATAAACTGCTGATTTTGAGGCTGACTGATTTTCTGCATCACCTGGCGTGCTACTGTATCAGCTTGGTGTTCGTAAATGTCTCCTGGCTGATTAATTGTGAGTTTTGTTTGCACGCGGAGTGACATTCGACTAATGTCGTGGGTAACGGGTTCGTTTAGGGGTTGCTCCTGGGTAACTGCTTGGGGGGAAGAACCAAGAGGCTTCATTTGTAATTCCTCTTCTTCTAATTTCTGAGATGGAAAATCTGCCTGTGTCTGTTCCTCTTCTTCTTGCAGTTCTTCCCGTTGCACTGTTTGGTGATTTTCAGGCTCATTCATCTCCTGCATCACCTGTGGTGCTACTGTCTGGGGTTCTTGTTCCTCAACATCTTCCGGCTGGTTAGCTTTAGTTATTGTTTGTTGGTGTAGCGATATTCGACTAATGTCGTGCCCTAGAGGTTTGTTGAGGTATGGCAATTCAGCAGTTGCTTGGCGCAAGACACCAGACGAGTTTAAACCAAAACCGCGCGTCGGTTGTCTGAGTTTAGGTATTGAGAAGGAACTAGTAGTAGCTTTTTTGGGTTTGGCTACACGTTCTCTCATTTGCTTCTCCTGATGCCCGTGCAGTAGGGTGGATAGTATTTTGCTGATATAGGTACAGTAGTGCGATCGCCCTCCCCACACAATTAATCAAAAGTCTACAATCAATCCGAAATCAAGTTGCTTTTTCTCTTTAAGGAGGACAATTACGGCGATTTTCAGGTAAATGAACCACACTATTTTTATCTCACGCAAAGATAAGGCAGCGACGGGTACGTAGGGGGTTTCCACGCCAGTTGCTTCTCCTGTCGGAGACGCTGCGCGAACAAGTCGGCAGAGCCGCAAGGGCGCAAAGGACACAAAGAAAAAAAGAAGGAAGCAAGCCAAGAGAATTTGGCGCAGCCTCACAAAGAAATGGTATGAGACTAATTCATATTTTCAATAAGCAACGCCCAAACTTACTTATGAAACAAGTCTACTGCAAACTGAGAAGTTAATTTAACTCGCCAAATTTAGGACTCCACCAACCTTTTTGTGTAGAAAAATAAGCAACTTGCTGATGTTTTTTGTCTTGGCGGGATTGGGGGTTTGAACAACGTAGCATTGTTTTGTTCTGCCCTTCTTTAATGTAGCTGTATTCTTCTAATGGTTTTTTACATACTGGACAAGAGTATGAAGTTAGCTTAGCTGGAGGTTTGGCAACACTTTCATCCTTGGATACTTTGTTTCGTGGTGATTCCCAAGTTTTGCTGAGGTCACTCCAAAAAAGGACGATGTTTTCACAGCCGCTAACACATTTGAGAAAGTACTTCTTTTTAACTTTGCTACTGGGAATTTTAGCTAAACAATTTTTGCATTCAGGGCAGCGAGTTTTGGATGTTTCATATTTGCGTTCTCGTCCCGGTGAAGCTTTGTTTCCAGATGCAGAACTCACAGCGACAGTTTTAGCTTTTGCTAAAGCTGGCGCAAAGTATTCCTGATTCCAAGTACTTAAGTATTGTTGCCAGCCTTGTTTACCAATGGCGATCGCATCTAGAGCATCTTCCATCTTAGCGGTGAATTCCGCCTCTAGTAAATCCGGCAAAGCTTTTTGTAAGAATGCATCAACTTCTAAACCCAAAGCCGTTGGTTGCAAACTATCTTTTGTCAACTGCACATAATCGCGCTTTTTCAAGGTGGCGACGGTGGGAGCATAAGTACTGGGACGACCAATACCTTTGCGTTCCATTAGTTGCACTAGTTTTGGTTCGGTGTATCGAGGCGGCGGTTGTGTTTGTTTCTTTTCATGCTGTGCATCTTTTAATGTCAGCATCTGCCCCTGTTGCAATTGCGGTATAACTGTATCTTTACTGATATTATTCCAGTACCGGGCATAACCGTAGAACTCAACTACTTGTCCATTACAAAGCCACAGCAGATTTCCAGATTGAGTAATTATCTGGGTTTTGCGGAGTTGGGCGGCACGACATTGAGAAGCGATCGCCCGTTTCCAAATCATCACATACAGGTTAAAATCATCTGTCGGCAGTTCTACTCGTAACTCGGCTGAAGGCCGGAAAACATCTGTTGGGCGGATAGCTTCGTGTGCCTCTTGAGCTAATTTAGCACTGCGATGTTTGGCTAAGGACTGCGGTACATTCTGCGGGTCATTTTGCTCTAACCACTGACGCGCAGCAGCACAAAATTCAGGACTCAACATCACCGAATCTGTTCGCATATATGTAATTAGACCGGCTTCATAAAGCTTTTGGGCAACTTGCATGGTTTTGTCTGGAGAAAATCTCAGCTTGGAACCAGCTGCTTGTTGCAAGCTAGAAGTAGTGAATGGAGGAGGTGGTTGGCGTTGAACTATTTTCCCTTCAAACTTAATAACTTGATGGGGATGGCGGCGTGCTTCTTCAACTAACCTGTTTGCTTCTGCTTCCGAGAGAATACGTTTGCTTTCTGGTGCTTGTGTTGTACTGGTTGCGGCATCATCATTAGTTTCAGTTTTTTGTTCTGGCGTGTCTGCGTCAGAATTCGCCGTTCCTTTGTAGAAAGCGCGGAATCCTTCAGCATAATCTACCCAGACACTCCAGTAGTCTTGGGGTACAAATGTTAGAATTTCTTTTTCCCGCTGACAAATCAAGTGCAATGTGGCGCTTTGAACTCGACCGACGCTTTTTGCCCCGTTGTTTAATGCCCAAACTAAGGGACTTCCCTTATAGCCGACTAACTTATCCAAACAATCGCGGCACAGTCCCGCACCTACCAAGTTTAAATCTAGTTTTCTCGGTTTGGCGATCGCTTCTCGAACTGCTGGTGCTGTAATTTCTGTATAAATTACTCGTTTTGGTTCTTTTAATCCCAGCACTTCCTTGATATGCCAAGCGATTGTTTCTCCCTCCCGGTCTGGGTCGGTGGCGATGACAACTTCATCAACTTGTTTAACTGCGGCTTTTAGTTTCTGAATGGTTTCCTTAGCTCGTTGGTCGCGGGGAATATAATTGCATTTGACCCGACTGCCATCCATACTGAAACCCAACGAATCTTCACCTTCATCGCTGAGTTCGCGGATATGCCCGCAGCTAGCGCGAACAATCCATTCGGAACCCAGGATTTGACTGAGTTTTTTGACTTTTCCGGGAGATTCTACCACGAGGAGGCGTTTGGGCATAGCACCTGCGCTGAATAGTCCTTGATATCAAAAGGGGCGATCGCCTATCTTAGTATAAAGGTACTATATTAATTGGCTATTTTAAGAATTTTTATACTTAGTTAATGCTTATTTTAAAAGTAAGACAGATGCCGTAATTTACATAAACTTCCCTTTCTTCTTTATCAATCAGCAGCAGCATAATCGGGCAATGCTATTAGTTCGGAACTCACAGCATTGAGATAGTTTTGGTCATCTAACACTTGTGGTTGTAATTTCTTTGCATTCACGGCAGCTATCACCAAATCTTTTGCAAGAATATTGTTACTTAGAGTTTTAAATACTAGTGTTCCACCACTGGGAATACCATGTTGTAAAAGACCCCCTTCGTAAGCATAAGTAATCAGGTCGAAAGGTTCCAGGTGACTAATGCTACTATAATTGCTGACTATTGCTTCATTACTGTTAGCAGCAACTGTTTGTGCAGTACTAATTCCAGGCATCATAGCGATCGAAGTAACAATTAGTATAGAATCTATCAAACTAGATAATTTCATAGGGCGCTCCTGAATTGAAATAAAAAGTTTTTAGTTTTAGTAGGTTTTAGTACTCTAAAAATAGAAAGGGGAGAATTAGGGGAGAAACAAAATAAATAAGGGAATGGGGAATAGTGACTGGTAAGTAGGGAAGTTTTTTATACTTAATATCTAATTATTATTTACTAGTAATAAAGTATTTATTATTACTCAAACAAGTAAAAGGGTAGAAAAATGCGATCGCCTACAAGATTATCTGGCGAGTTTTGGAAGCGATAAAAAATTGCGAATTTAGAAATGATAATCGAATTAAAATTAATTCAATGCTCGTAGAACATTAATTACTATTGACAAATGGCAACATGATTAAACTCGACCAGTTCTTAAAGTTGTTGGGTATAGCGCCAACTGGAGGGCAAGCTAAACTGATGATTATTGATGGTAACGTTAAAGTCAATGGCACAATTGAAACGCGGCGAGGACGGCAATTAGTAGCAAGCGATCGAGTAACAGTAGCAGGGCAAACTTTTAACGTTGGTGATGTAATTGAATAATTGATAATGGTTACAAGAAACCCGGTCATTTTCATAACCGGGTTTTTAGCTATTTCAATCAATCAAAGGAGGTAGAGTAATTTATTCACAACTGCTTAAGCGGTGGGTTGTTCCAGATTAATTTTGACAACTTTGTTCCTTTCTTTATCGGCTTTAGGCAGTGTCAGGCTCAAAATGCCATCTTTATATTCAGCGATCGCTTTGGTATTTTGAACTCTAGCTGATAAAGGGATTACACGTTGAAATTGACCGTAATAAAATTCGCTCTTAATAGTACCTTTTTGTTCAGTTTGAGTTTCAGATTTACGTTCACCGCTAATGTGAACAGCATCTTCTGTTACTTGAATATCCAAGTCTTTAGCTGACATTCCCGGTAGTTCTAGCTTCAGATGAATAGCATCTTCAGTTTCTTGTAATTCAGCAGCCGGAACTCTAACTAAGTTTCTTTCAAATGAGCTAGATGGTGCGATAGTGTCTTCAAACAAGTTGTTAATTTGACGTTGTAGAGTATCGATTTCTCTCCAAGGATTCCAACGAACTACTGCCATAACTCTTCCTCTCATTAATTAGCTTTTGTTTATTTGTTTTTGCACTTTTCTGTGTGCTTACTTTTGATATTATGCCGAGTTAAAAATGCTGTAAATTCGGTTATTCTCACCTAATAAATGAGGATTACCGCACCAAGTTAGACATGAAAAAAGATTACGGTTTGCTCTACTTATCGAGTTCGGTAAACCGGAACGACGATTACAATACAATTTAGGCAAAACGTTGCGTACTTTACCAAATTGAATGTTGTATCAGCAATTCACTTTGGTATTTGCGAATTGCGTAGCTTGCTTCCCGATGCAGCGGGTATTGCGAGTTGGCATGATTTGGTCTGGCGATCGCTCTTTGAATGCGGCATAGTTTATGGGGTATGATATCGTGTTCGGGTGAAGACTTATCATTTAGAGGGCAGGGGAGCAGGGGGCTTTCTAGCAGGGGGAAAGAGACTTTTGGGATTTTTGCACAGATATGGTAATCCTAAGTGATTATCCGAACATGATATGATTGGCGATCGCACCATCACTCATAATGCAACCCTGAGATACCCAGGCTTAGCCCACCTTGGACATCGCAGTTTGAGCAGGGTTACCTTAAGGATTTCTTATAGAAAAGACTTAGCTAATAAATTATTTACTGTTCTATCAAATTAACCTTGTTAAGTTACTCAGCAGGTGGAGTTCTCACCTGATATTGTGACACCCCACAGGAGTATAGATTTGCTCAGGCTTTCTTCAGAATCTCCTCTATTTATTGTATTAATCATTATTAGTTTTTTAGTAGTAACTTTTTCAACTTGGTTATCATCTCAACCATTTACTTTCAGACCTTTTGGACTGAGTGATATTATACAACAACTGACGCTGCCATTATTTATATCTTTGTTGCTAGAGCGTTCTTTAGAAGTGTTTATAACTACTTGGCGAAGCCCATTTATCGAAGAACTGGATATTGAAATTCAGCGACAAAAAATTATAGTTGATGAAAAACTAAAACTAGCCAAAGAGCAAAATCAACAAAGTAATATTGCTGACTTGAAATCTAACAGAGCCAGTATTCTCCCGCCAGAAGGAATGAGCTTAGAACAACAAATTATCCAAAATTTTATCCAGAGTCAAGAAGAAGTATTATTAGTAGCCAAACCAGAACTCGATGATTTAAATTTAAAAGAACGCCAAAGAGCAGCCTACAAAGCCGATACGCGAACAATTGCGCTATGGACATCGCTTTTAGTCGGTCTTTTAATCAGTGCGATCGGTGTTCGTTCAATCGAACCATTAGTAATTATTGATTCAAATAATCAAATACAGTTAGTTATTTTTCGTTCTTTAGATGCCTTATTAACAGGAGGATTAATTGCAGGAGGTAGCGAGGGAATTCATAAGATAATACAGGTTTTCATCAATTTTATGGAAGCTACATCTCAGCAAATAAAAGACAATAGATTGCCATAAAAGTGATTAAGTAAGTGGACATAATTATTTAGAAGATGCATTTCGACTGCGCTCAATGCTCGAACCTTGAGAAAATGAGGGTTGAGCGAAGTCGAAACCCGGCAACCTCAAGTTAAGTTTAATTTAGTCCTTCTACTTATTTATTAAAAAAGCAGACTCTAGGACTCTTGGCGTTCTTCTCTACAAGAGGCTACGCAAACGCGAAGCATTTGGCGCTTTATCGGTTGACTACAGCTGTTGTTACCTGTAAATGCGATATCAAAGTTGACCAGCGCCTTGTCTCAATTGTTCGATAATACAGGCTTGCTCCTACAGGGGGGCAAAGCTTTGCTTAAACTTGCCTGTCCGGCTTGTGTCAACCTGACTACTCGTGTCGGGCGATCTTGTCCAGCTTGGATCGATCGCTCTGTTTTAAAAGGCCTGAGATTGCGTGTCAGCGTGGTACGATCCATTGCAGTCTAAATTTGGAGATAATCAAGAGCGATCGCGGCGATGGCATTGTGATAAAAAATACTATTAATTGTGGATTATCCTGAGCCGATATATGGTTGTTGTCGAGCAAACTAGCTGTATAACGATTGAACAGGAGTCAATTTATGCTTCGCAAAAGACAAGTATCTCGCGTTTTAGAAAAGGCTGAGTTAAGAGCTGCTGGATTAAAGAAAATCGATCCAAATTTAGATTTTGGGAATGGTTGTAGCTTAAAAAACTTAACAGAACTAATTGAAAAATTACGCAGCAAAATTGATGAGTATAATAAGCTTTTAGAGTTGATTGATGCTTCGCGAATTCAGATTCTTGAGTCAGAACAAAAATTAAAAGAGATGGGTGAGAGAATGCTGTTGGGAGTGGCTGTGAAATACGGCAAAGATAGCTGTGAATATATGATGGCGGGAGGCGTGCGTACAAGCGATCGCATCCGCAAAAGCAGAAAAACCCGCATACGGAATGCAGTCAAAAAATTAACACAGAGTACTCCAACCGCTTAGTATTACTAATATTGCTTTGAGTAAAACAATTTGTAGGGGCGCACTATGCACCCCTAATTTTTTTTGTAAAATACAATACATAAACTTGAATTTACTAGTGAAGGAACCAAAAAGCATGGTCGTTTATAGTCCTCAAGCCATCCGTCATATATTGATTGGACTGGGATATTTAGCTCCTGAGATCGATCCTAATCCCGATCCTCAATTTGCTCCTTGGAAACGGAATAATAACCCCTTAACGGACGATCCTACCGAAGAAGCCATTAAAAAGTTTCAAAAACAGTACCCACAAAAACTTGTAGTTAATGGTAACGCTGATGCTCAAACCAGAGAAATAATAGAGGATATAATCAAAGGGCTTCAAAATAGATTGAAGTTTCACGGCTTTGCAACCAATACTGAAATTCCTTCAGATCAGCCTTTTTATGGGCCAGCCACTTATAAAGCCGTAAAGAAATTTCAAAAATCTCAAGGTCTAACCGAAAATGGTATTGCCAGTGTCGAACAGCGTCAAATTCTCCAGCAACCGACTCTGACGCCAAATAAGCCCCAGCCTCAGCCGCAAACCAAGCTGATAGATTTGTGGGTGCAATTTAAAAAGAATCCTCAAAATCCTTCTTATATTGCAGCACTAAATAACTTACAACAAAATCTTCCCAAGGATGTTTTACACAAAGTTACTAATAAATGGAGGGGGACAAACGATCAAAATCCTGAAATTGTAAAGCTGACAAATGTATTCACTTATTATGATGACAACAATCCCAACCATCGCGATGCACTTAATCACTTACAAAGTCAGATAACCCCAGCAATCTATAAAGAATTTATCGCTCTGTGGAATAAAAAGTAAACAAATAATATGGTGCGTTAGGCTCAAAGCATAGCGCACCTTAATGAATAAATTAATTGTCAAAAGCATTATATTTAGGCGTTTATGAAAAGTGCGATCGCTGCTCAAACTGCATTATTATTCTTATCCTCTATATTACTCATCTCTTGTAGCAAAACTAGTAATCTCAATCCAACAAATACATCTAATGTGATTCCCATCGGAATCGCTTTTGCCCAAACAAGCAATATCGCATTACTTGGTCAAGAGGGAACCGATGGAGTAAAAATTGCCGAAAAGTATTTTAATCACATAGGAGGCATCAATGGGAAACCAATTAAATTAGTATTTCAAGATACTGGTGGCGATGAAGCTGGAGCTATTAATGCTTTTCAAACTTTAATTAATCAAAATAAAGTCGTTGGTATAATTGGCCCTACGCTATCACAACAAGCTTTTAGTGCCGATCCCATAGCAGATCGCAATCGAGTTCCGGTAATTGGAGCATCAAATACAGCTGAAGGTATTCCCGAAATTGGTGATTATGTTGCTCGTGTTTCTTCATCTGTGGCTGTGGTTGCTCCTTATTCCGTGAAAGCTGCACTCCAACAAAATCCTAAAATCAAAAGAGTAGCCGTATTCTACGCTCAAAATGATGCTTTCAATAAATCAGAAACTGAAATTTTTCAAAAAACAGTTAAAAATTTAGGATTGGATTTAGTCACAGTACAAAAATTTCAAACTACAGATACAGATTTTCAAGCTCAAGCCAGCGATGCTATTAATTTAAAACCAGATTTAGTAATTATATCGGGGTTAGCAGTAGATGGAGGTAATTTAGTTAAACAATTACGAGAACTTGGTTACAAAGGAATAATTATTGGTGGCAATGGTTTTAATACATCGCATATATTTTCTGTCTGTAGAGCGCTTTGTGATGGCGTGATTATTGCTCAAGCTTATAGTCCTGTATATCCTAGTGAGATCAACGCGATATTCCGTAAAGCTTACATTGAACAATATCAAAGAGAACCACCCCAAGTTAGCGCCCAAGCTTTTGCCGCAATGCAGGTATATGTAGAAGCTCTCCAATCTTTAGATAAAAAAAGCCAAATTAACAAATTAACGTTGCCACAGTTGCGTACACAATTGAATCAGGAGCTATTAAAAGGAAAATATCAAACTCCCCTTGGTGAAATTGCTTTTACACCAGCAGGTGATGTAATTCAAAAAGAGTTTTATGTCGCTCAATTGAAGATGGAATCAAACGGCGTTAAAGGCAAATTTTCATTCTTAAACATTAAATAAATTTTGAACAATAACGGATAATTTATAATTCATAATCAATGAGTTATGGACGAAAACGAACAACAAATTCTCCATTCATGGGCAGTAAACGCTAAACCCTGGACGCGTGTAGTTCGCGACCAACTTCTTGAAAGCCGCGCTTTAGTTACAGATAAAGCGATTGTAGAAGCTGTGGTTGAACTTAAACCACAAACTTTTCTAGATATCGGATGTGGCGAAGGATGGTTGTGCCGCGAACTGTTCCGTCGCGGGTTTGATGGCTGGGGAGTTGATGCCATTGCCGAACTTGTCGAATCAGCGCGAAGCCTTGGCGATGTCCGTTTTGCCGTATCTTCCTACTCGGATCTCCCATTACAGAAATTTGGCAACATTAACCAGTTTGACTGCTTCATTTGCAATTTTTCACTCCTTGGGGAATCTGCTGTGAGCGAGATAGTTCAGGCAGGTAACAGTTTGTTAGTTGATAAGGGAAAAATAATCATTCAAACACTTCATCCTTTGATGGCTTGCGGTGACTTTCCATACTCTGATGGGTGGCGACAGACTTCTTGGCAAGGAATCGGATTAGAGTCATTTCATCCTGCTCCTTGGTACTTTAGAACAATTGAATCGTGGATTTGTGAGTTTCATCTGAAAAATTACCGTTTGCTGAAGTTAATCGAACCCTGCCACCCAAAGACAAAAAAACCAGCCTCAATTTTATTTATCTTTGAACGACAATATAGCGATCGCCTTTAATTTTTAAACTTACAGCACATTGTAAAGGAGTGAAGTACAGATAATCGTAGGGGCGCATAGCTATGCATACGTGTCAACTTAACGTGAAACCCTGGCGAAAACGTGATGAGCGAGTTCTACTCACTTACCATCCAGATCCGCGTTACCCCACCCCGGTTTTGCTGGCGCAAAACCTCCCCTCCCCTTAGCAAGGGGAGGGGTTGGGGGTGGGGTAAAATGCCTGTGGGATAAGCGTTTGAGCTTAAGTTGACACCAATGATAGCTATGCGCCCCTACCCGTGTACTTCATTTACCTGAAATAGGCTGTATTTGTGTGGGTAGGGAATATTGAAAACTGAATCAGCTTTTCTAATTTGTGGGTGAGTTGATTCCAAAATAAAAGTAGATTCTGGTTTACCGAACTAATAATATTTCGGTTTTCTACATATAGAGATCTACCTAGCTTCTCTGGCGGTAATCATCATTAATTAGATGTAAAAACCGAATTCACAAGCTTGTTAGTTTTCAATAATATAGCAATTAAAGGAAGGATTTAAATCTTCATTGATTCTATTACAAGGAATAATCTGATATGCTAGTTCGTTACAGCCCCTGGCAAGAATTGAATGCTTTAGAACGTCACCTCAACGGTTTGCTTGGAGATACTAAAGTACCATCTGCACGATTTGAAAAAGCCTTAATTAGAGTTCCCGCTGCTGAATTGCAAGAAACTAAGGATGCTATTCATCTAAAGCTAGAATTACCAGGAATATCAGCTAAAGACCTGGATATTCAAGTCACAGAAGATGCCGTGCATATCAGTGGCGAGCGGAAGTCAGAAACCAAAACAGAAGAAAAAGGTACTAGCAAGAGCGAATTTTACTATGGGAAATTCCAACGTGTAATTCCTCTATCTACTAGAGTCCAAAATACCAATGTGACCGCTGAATACAAAGACGGCATTTTGAATTTGACACTGCCTAAAACTGAGCAAGAAAAGAACAAAGTTGTCAAAGTAAATCTCTAAACGTTTGCTAATGGGTTGAGATAATTTTCTCGACCTCTTTAGATAAAATGAGATAAATAAAAGCCTGATTATAATAAGCATTAATCAGGCTTTCTTTAGCTAAATAAAGCAATGTCTTAAAATGTGAATATCATAGCGATCGCATCGCACTTTGAAGATAGTTTTTATGATGCGATCGTTGCAAATATACGTTAGCTGGCAACGAATGAATCGCATCGTTCCCTGGTAGTAATATTTTATTGATAATTAATCAGCAAATGACTGTAATATTTCTTTTTCCTTTAATTGGTATCCCATTTATATAAATTTTTCTAGAATTATCTACAGTGTTAATCTTTTGATTACTAAAATTGTTCCGATCTGCACCTTCATCCGGATTTTTGGGTTTTTTCATACCTTCAGTAACATTGATTATATAACCACAGGGATGACTCTCCTGAGTTTGGCAATATCCACCTAATATAGTCTCTGCTTGAGCGATCGTTATCTCTTGCAAAAATAATTCTGTATCCATCGTTTTCAAATCTGATATCTTAGCCATTTCTTGAATTTCCTATATCAATGCTTATCTCTTCATTTATAAGAGCATTTGATAATTATTAAATTTGGCTCTAGTTCTAAATTAAAATATTTACTTCCTTACTTCCGATAGAGGTAATAATTTACAATTATCAAAATATGCCTTGAGATATAATCACCTCAAAGCATTTTCTCTAAATATTTATCAGTAATATAATGCCCGTTTGATTACTTATTAAAACCGCAGAACATCAAAGTTTAATTTTTAACCGCCAATGTCAGATTGCAAGTCTTGTTCTAATTGCAATGCTTCATTTAAGATTGCAGTTGTGAATTTTATACTTTTCAAGTAAGTATAGTAAGCCGCTACTGGTACTGCTAATACATCACTCCAGGCTTGTTCTGCTTTATGAAAATTTTGAATTTTTGGGTTGTTTGCAGAGCATAAATTCTCATCTGTAAACCCTAATTTTTGGATTTCCGTTATTGCTGGCAATTGAGAAACCAACCCATAATGATAGTCTCTTACTGTTAGCAAATAGTCATAAATCTGGCGGGAGAGTCGTTTGCCGACTGGCTGTAGTAAGTTACAAGCCAGCACAGGAATAATATGCCAAGTTTCTGCCAACAAATCTCGATCTAAACCTGATATTTTGGCAGGAATCAGCAAATCTAAGTTACTGATAAAATCTGTTTCTACTGATAGCAACATCACATAAACAATCAACCACTCTTCTTCTATGTTTTCGTTTAGCTCAGGTTCTTTGACAATCATTACATAGCGCGGTGGTGAATTGCCTAGCAAAAAACTTTGTGCTAAGTAAGAGTACAAATTATGTTGCTCTTTACTAAGGAAATCTAGAGGACTCCGTACAAAGCAATTCACTTTCCAAATTTCTCCAGGCTGTGGCGTTGAGATATTACACCTCTGCTTATTCAAAAAAATGAATTTACCCAAGTTTAAACGCATACATTTTTTATTTAATACAACGTTCATTGACAATCAAAGATTCAATATAGGATAGAACTCAATCCATATCTATTTAACGATTCAATGCTTTTCACTATGATGAATTGTTATATTTTTGATAATCAATCTGTAATTCAACATTTGATTTGCTTACCACTGCTGTGTTGAGCGATAACGATAATTTGATGTCTTCTGCTGGCAATTTTTTCGCAGTTTATCCTTAATATCTTTAATTTCTAATAATCCTAACAACTCTGCAATACGCCTTAAAAGTTCTTGCCATCGCTTGGAAACTTCACCCTGGCTAATTCTTAATTCAGTAGCAATTTGAGTTTGTGTTTTACCATTAACTTTTCCTTGCCATAATTTCAGATAATTTAGGTGTGGATAGCATTTATCGAGTTTATAAATAGACTCTAGTGCTTTCAGGATTAAATCTGTACGCTCTATTGCATCCAATGTATTAAATTCATCAGGAATTGTCTCTATTAGAGACATATCTGTTCCTGGGAGATTATCATCTAAACTCTGATACTTCCGTAGGCTTTCCTTCCGAAGAAAATCAATAATTGCACATCTAGCTACAGCAACAGCCCAGTAATAAAATTCTTCTACACTCCCTTGGCGAAACTTTCCTGCTTGAAAAGCCACGAAAACTTTTAAATGGGCAATCTGAAAAGCATCTTCCCAAGATAAACCTGTTCCTCTAGTGTATTTGCGGGCAATCTTTTCTAATCTCTGACGATAGTCCAATCTGAGCAAAATTTCTTGATAAGAAGACAATGATTCTTGTTGTAATAGCATAAGTTATTAAGTAAAATTAATTTTCTAGTAAAAATGGGTTTACACTTTGAAAACAGACTAACTATATAGCGATCGCTTTCTGCGTTGCTATTATGTTTTCAACCTTGATTAATGGGATTTTATGGAAATAATTAGGTGAACTTCTGCTAAATAAACTTACCTTTATAAAATAAATTTAAACGAAAATAAATAAAATAATAATCTTGTCGAACAAGCAAAAGAGACAATAATACAGGTATTATTGTTATATATCTTTTAATTAAGACAAAAAAAATGATAAAAATATCTATTAATTAGAATGAAATATTTTGAAAATTTAGTTAGAGCTAAATTTTTGTCAACATTATCAGTAATTATTTAAGCTTTAAACAAGATTTATAAGACAATATTTAAGGAGTTTAGTCTATGATATTTCATTTTAAAAGTTATTAAGAAAAAACCCCAGCGAATTCGCTGAGGCTTGGGAAAGCAAGTATTTTAGGAGTAAATCACGGCAGAAACCGATATCAAAAAATTTTAATTCAGATTCTAGGCAATCAAAGCTAAATCTATCTGTGAATTTAATGATGTCTTTTTCTTCCGTTGTTATTTTCTTTAACGAATACCCAATCCAAAATATTCCTAAACTAGCAACAAAAATTTGGGTAAAGCTGTAACTAAATCTGGACAAGAGTTTGGAATACGATCTAAATCTTTAGCGTAAAGTTTTGCCAACTTGAGATCGAATCACCAAAACATCACATAAAGGCTAAACCCCTTGTTGTGCAAAGGCTTTTGAGAGTTAAATAACGGCAAATGGCAGGCTCGTTGAACTTATGCCAACTTGGCGATCCGATTTTGGAATATTTTGCATCGAGTGTTCGTTAAAGGAAATAGGAACAGTTCGCAAATAGATAAAGAAGTTTGGCGATCGCCAAAAAATTTACTTGGATATTTACCTTGATGCGAACTGTAACTGGAAACAATGTGCGTACCTTTTCATTATGAGAAAGTACCACTTTACCTTGACCATAATGCTCTTAATTACACAATATGCTGCAAATTATCGATCTCGAAAATAACAAACTCTTCAGCGAAATATCCAGCGAAGAATCTGCTAGCGTTAGTGGCGGTGGACTTGAATCCTTTGGTGTGGCAAGTATCCTTGCAATAGCCACTGGCGTTTTTAAAGATCCAGTTGTACAAGCCTTGCTATTATTTACCGCAATTAACCCCTCTCTTGAATAAGCTTATTTGTATGAGTTAAGGAAAATAACGCACCCTTATTCGATTCTAAAAATTGGATATCCACCGCTGAAAAGTGAGTCAATTGGGTGCGTTATTAAACCTTTTATGACCATAGATATTTGCCTCCTTAACTGTTTACTCTCCCTATATTTATACAAAAAATTAAGTTTATCAAAAATTTTTCAGATAGAGGAGAGTGAATAATTACTAAGTTTTTAATTGGATATTTACCTTAATACGATTTGTGCCTGGAAACAATGTGCGTAGCTTTTCGCTATAAAAAAGTGCTACTTCACTCTTGAGGTTGATATACATAATATGCTGCAAATTCTCGATCTCGAAAATAACGAACTGTTTAGTAAAATCTCCAGTGAAGAATCTGCTAGTGTTAGTGGTTGTGAGGTTGCCCCCTATGCCTTTGGAGCAGCTGCACTAACCGCTGGGCTTTTTGCTGGGTTACTTGCCTTTGGAGTTAGCTCTCTGATGTCAGAGATGGCGAAACCAACCGCTGGAAACATTTCGGAGCTTTAATCTTCAGATTTTGGCTATAAATTTTAGTTAGTGTCAGAAAAGAAAGGTTTAAAGGTTGATTAAACGAAAGTTTTTCAAGAAATTAGTCGGATACTTCCTGCTTAAAAAACAGGAGATAAACGCGTTATTAAAGTTTTGATTAAAATAAACAGTTTTCTGTAACAATTACTTGCATATTTACCTGAATGCAATCTGCGATCGTAAACAATGTGCGTCACTTTACTCTTAACCTTGATGCTGTTAATTTCACAATATGCTACAAATTCTCGATCTCGAAAATAACGAACTGTTCGCTCAAGTCTCTTTTGATGGATCTGCCACTGTATTAGGAGGTGTTACTGGTGTTGATTTGGCTAACATTCAGGATGGTATCAATAACATTTCAAATAGCCTTAGCCTGTTTTCTATAGATGGTAACAAGCTTTTTACGGTTGACTTTTCCAGATTAACTATTAATTTCGTAATCATGTTACCTATAGGGACACCACAAGTTTTAAGTTTGACTAACGGGACTTAAACATTTTTTATTTTCACTAAGTGAAGTACAAATTTTAGGTAACAAAGCTAGATCTCAAATTTGCTTTATTCTTAAATTATGCTGTAACTTTTGGGGTGAATTAAATGCAGAAGCTTTACACATTAACTTGGAAAAAATAATTATGGTATACAAACAAAGGCAGCCATTAACAAAACCTGTAAGTTGGTATCTGATAATATTGTCAGCAGCTATGGCTATAGTTCCTGTTACACTTTCTTTCTATAGCTTTTCACGATTTCAGTTGACCTCTAAACTAGACTCACCTACTCCTAGTAATTCTCCCGCGATCGCTGCTGTTACTGCTTTAGGATCTTTAGAACCTGAAGGAGAAATTATTCGTTTATCTGCCCCTAATTCTCAAGGGGGTGTTCGAGTAGCGAAACTTTTTGTCAAACAAGGAAGTTGGGTGCGTCAAGGACAAATAGTTGCTGTTCTTGATAGTTATTATCCCCGTCTTGCAGCTTTAGAAAAAGCACAAAAACAAGTTTTAGTAGCGCAAGCTAATCTAAATCAAGTAAAAGCAGGAGCCAAAGCTGGAGATATCTCTGCACAGCAAGCAACAATTACTCGTTTAGAAGCTGATTTGTCTGGAGCCATATCTGCACAACAAGCCACAACTGCTCGCTTAGAAGCTGAATTACGTAATGCTGAAAGCGAAAATCAGCGCTATCAGCAGCTATACAAAGTAGGTGCTATTTCTGCTTCTGAGTCAGAAGCTAGGCGTTTGCGAGTCGAAATTCTTCAACAGCAGTATAACGAAGCTAAGGCTTCTCACAATCGAATTGTAGAAACTATTCAACAGCAGTTGATGGAGGCCAAAGCCAAGTTCGCAAGTATTACAGAAGTCCGTTCTACTGATGTGCAAGCAGCACAGGCTAATGTCGAGAGTGCGAAAGCTTCAGTTAAACAAGCTCAGGCAGAATTAGATTTAAGTTCTGTGCGATCGCCTATTGCCGGTCAAATTCTTAAAATTAGTACTCGTCCTGGAGAAATTATTGGCGCTACGGGAATAGCTGACTTAGGTCGCACACAACAGATGTATGCAATAGCAGAAGTTTATGAAACTGATATTAAAAAAGTACGTCTAGGTCAGTCAGTCGTTATTACTAGTGATGCTTTACCAAAGCAATTACGGGGAACAGTCACAGATATCGGTTTGCAAGTTGAGCAACAAAATATGTTTAATAATTTGCAAGCCGATACAGATAACAAAGTAATTAAGGTAAAAATTCGCATCGAGAATATGGAAAATAATAAACAAATTGCTGCTCTTACTAATTTACAGGTACAGATACGCATTGACATCTAAATCTATAGGCACAGTTTGATTTTTTTGAGTAAGCAATCTCATATTTATCAATTTAGGTTTATCAAATGATTATTAATATATCTCTAGCTTGGCTACAGCTAGCCCGACAAAAAGCTCGGTTTTTTGTCGCTTCCACTGGAATTGCTTTTATTGCAGTATTGATGTTTATTCAAGTTGGTTTTCAAGATGCTTTATATACTAGTGCTACGCAGTTACATAACAATCTCAAAGGTGATTTATTTATAATCAGCACTCAATATCAATCTTTGACATTCAATCAAAGCTTTCCGCGTTGGTATTTATATCAAATATTAGGATGTGATGGAATAGAATCAGTCAACCCAATATATATGCAGTTCGCCAAGCTAAAAAATTTAATAAATGGGATAAAGTTCCCCATATATGTACTTGGATTTGAGCCGAATAGACCAATTTTAAAATTACCAGATATTCAGCAAAACCATAGTTTGTTACAATTGCCCAATATAGTTTTATTTGACAGTAAATCTCGGTCACAATTTGGGCCAATTCCTCAAACTTTTGAACAAGGTAAACCTGTAATACTGGAAATATTTAACTATACTTCATCAATTGGTTATAAGGTAAAAGTTGGTGGATTATTTAGCCTCGGCCCATCCTTTGGAGTTGATGGAAATTTAATTGTTAGTGCTTCCACTTTTTTCCAAATATTCCAAGGTCGTTCAGCACAAAATGTAGATATAGGCTTAATTAACCTCAAAGCCGATGCTGACCCCCAAAAAGTTTTGGCTATTTTGTCTGCCAAATTACCTAAAGACGTAATAGTAATGACACGCGAAGATTTTATTAATTTGGAAAAAAGCTATTGGACGCTCAGAGCACCTATTGGTTTTGTGTTTCAATTGATGGTGACTATGGTATTTATTGTTGGTGTAGTAGTCGTTTATCAAATTCTTTATAGTAATATTACTAGCCATTTAGCTGAATATGCAACTCTCAAAGCAATGGGTTTTAAAAATAAATATTTACTGATTGTAGTTTTCCAACAAGCTTTAATCTTAGCCTCTTTTGGGTACATACCTGGCTTTGCTATATCTATAGGTTTGTACGATGTAGCTCAAGGTATTACTAACTTACCAATTAGCATGAGCGTAGATAAAGCAGCTATAGTATTATTATTTATAATTTTAATGTGTTTAGCATCTGGACTAATATCTACAAAAAAACTGCGGAATGTAGATCCAGCCGATTTTTTTTAGCTTTGCATAATTAACTTAATTATTTTTTATTTAGTCATGGCAGACTTTATTGTTAGCGTCAGAAACCTGAATCACTACTTTGGCAGACAAATATTAAAAAGTCAAATTTTATTTAACATCCATCTTCAAATTAAACATGGCGAAATTGTGACTATGACTGGCCCTTCAGGCTCAGGAAAAACAACCTTGCTGAGTTTAATTGGTGGGCTGCGTTCCGTTCAAAAGGGAAGCTTGAAATTTCTCAATCAAGAGCTTTATGGAGCCAGTAACGATCGCTTAGTACAAATACGTCGTCATATCGGCTATATTTTTCAATCTCATAATTTACTAAATTTCTTAACAGCCCAGCAAAATGTTCAAATGCCCCTTGAATTAGACAACAATATTTCTAAGTCTGAAGCTAAAATAAAAGCAGAAGCTATGCTTCATGCTGTTAAATTAGGGAATCGAATTAATTACTATCCATGCGAACTTTCTGGTGGTCAAAAGCAACGAGTAGCAATTGCCCGTGCTTTAGTAAACCATCCGAAATTAATTCTGGCTGATGAACCTACCGCAGCGTTAGATAGTAAATCAGGCCGAGATATTGTTAACCTCATGCAATTATTAGCTAAAGAACAAAATTGTGCCATTTTAATGGTTACCCATGACAATAGAATTTTAGATATCTCCGATAGAATAATTCATATAGAAGACGGTCGGCTAGTTAAAGAAGTTTACCAATGATGTTAACAAACTTATTATAAAAAATAGACCTCTTGCATAAATATTTTTTTGTATCACGCAGAGGCGCAGAGGCGCAGAGAAGAGAACGCAAAGAAGGACTTTTGCAAGAACTCTAATGATTTATAACGCTCCTAAATCATTTGTGAAAATTTCATATCTCTTTCTTCTTTCTTGCCTTTGCGTACTTTGCGGTAGCCTGCGGCAAGGCGCTGGCGCCTCTACGTTGCCTTCTCTATATTTTTCACAAATTAAATAGGACTGCTATATGTTTTAAAATATCAATGTTTTTTTGAATACAAAAATATATATAATAGTCGAAATTTTTCCATATTTATCCAAAAAATTTAAAGTAAATTGTATTTTTTGAGGAAAAATTAAAACAATGGCTAAAATCGTAATTTATTATTGCCACCCTACTGACTTAGGGATATTCATACACAACCTAACTCCATCTCAAAGTCAGACTGTATTTGGAGGTTATATGTATATTAATTTATTCAATGGGACTGGTGGTATAAACAATACTGAAAATACCTACTACCTGGGTTCTTATGGGATTAACTTCCACGATAACAAAATATATACAATAGACTATTCAAGGTCTATTTTGAACTGGTTTTATCTTTAGTTGGGTTAATTTGCTTGCTAAAATCTTTATTTAGTGAAGCCTTACTACTCGAACAATAATTTTTTTTAGCGTGTCTTGCTTGTGTATTTATGTATTTTTAAATAAAAATACAAGTGTTAATGAGTGGGTGTAATATTGATTTTACTCAGAGTGGCGATCGCTATAAACAAAATGGTAAGTGGGGTAGATAGGGAAACATAGAAAATAATCAATAACCGATCGCTAATGACTAATCACCATAGATATATTATTTTTTACAAGCCTTACGGAGTTCTCAGCCAATTTACAAAAGAAACTCCCACACATAGCACTCTCAAAGATTATATTGATGTGCCTGATGTCTATCCTGTGGGACGCTTAGATTGGGACAGTGAAGGTTTGTTGCTATTAACCAATGATGGACAATTGCAACATCGCCTCGCCCATCCGCGTTTTGCTCATAAACGCACCTATTGGGTACAAGTAGAACGAATTCCTGACCCAGAAGCGATAAAAAGATTGCAAACAGGCGTCGAAATTCAAAACTACCGCACTCAGCCAGCAGAAGTTAGGTTGTTACCAGAAGAACCACAGCTACCAGAACGCAACCCACCAATTAGATTTCGCAAAAATGTACCAACAGCTTGGCTGGAAATAACTTTGACAGAGGGAAAAAACCGCCAAGTACGTCGCATGACTGCGGCTGTCGGGTTTGGGACTTTACGATTGGTCAGGGTCAGCATCGTACACTTACAATTAAATGAACTACAACCAGGCCAATGGCGCGACCTCACTGCATCTGAACTGAAATCTCTGCGTAATTTCAGTAAATCAAAAAGTTTTTCCCGCATTCCTGATTCTGATTTCAGTTGAATAGACCTCTTGCAAAAGTAACTTTTGCAAGAGGGGTTAAAGGGAAAAGGGTTTTTATGAGCCGCTTTCCCCTGGTTGGTGAGCTTGTCGAACCATACCCCTTACCCTTTTCCCTACTTCTGCAAGAAGTCTAATGTTGTGCGGCTTCAAATTTATCATAAAATACACTATGTCTATCAAATTACCGTATTTACTGTACGGTTCTTTGTTAAGCTTGGCAGTAATGGTAACAACTTACAATTAATATACGTATGCAAACTATTCATAATCGTAAAGTTAAGGGCGGAGACTAAACGTTGGGAAAATTGCAAGCAGAACCTCTGGCTTTGTCAGGCTCTCAAAAAAATTGGGTTTTAGTTGGTGTGGGACTTGGGGTGTTCATGTCTACTCTGGATGTGGGCATTATCAATGTTGCTTTACCCACATTGGTACAAGCTTTTGACACGACTTTCCCCATAACTCAATGGGCTGTATTGAGTTATCAGTTGGTCAGTTCCGGTTTGGTTTTGGCAGCAACTCGGCTGGGGGATATGTGGGGCAAAAAGTCGTTATATCAAGGCGGGCTTATTTTGTTCACTTTCAGTTCGCTGTTGTGTAGTCTTGCACCTAGTATCGAGTGGTTAATCGGCTTTCGGGCACTTCAAGGATTAGGTGCTGTGTTCATCTCCGGCCTTGGTTTGGCAATTATTACAGAAGTTTTTCCCTCTTCCGAACGAGGTCGAGCTGTAGGCATCATCGGTAGCGTGGTGTCATTGGGTATTGCTTTTGGCCCTTCGGCTGGCGGGTTACTGCTGGGTTGGTCAGGCTGGCATAGTATATTTTCGATCAATGTACCGCTGGGGATCGTAGCTAGTTTCTTAGTCGCTCGCGTAGTGCCACCTTCTGTAATTATTGAGGGTAAACAGAAATTTGACCCTTTTGGAGCAATATTGGCCTTATTAACTTTGGGTAGTTTTGGGCTAGGTATGACACTAGGGCAAAGCCAAGGCTTTAGTAGTATTAATGCATTGATATTACTAGCGATCGCCGCCGTTAGTTTGACGATTTTTTTGATAGTTGAAACGATGATACAGCAGCCACTACTAGAACTGCACTTGTTTCGCAATCTTCAGTTGAGTATGAGTTTGCTTAGTGGTTGGCTAGCGTTCATTGTCATTGGCGGTTCGCTACTGATCGTCCCATTCTTTTTAGAGGGAGTAAAGCAATATCCCACAGTAAAAGTAGGACTACTACTAGCAGTATCGCCAGTACTGAGTGGGTTGATTGCTCCTTTAGCTGGAACACTTGCAGACCGCTTTGGCGCTCAATTGATTAGCTCAATTGGGTTGGGGTTGATGATTGGCGGTTGTTTGGGGATTAGCACCTTTGATGCTCAACTCACTGAATTGGGCTATATCTCCCGTTATTTTATTTACGGTATTGGGCTGGGTTTATTTCAATCCCCCAACAACAGCGCCGTTATGGGAGCAGTACCTCGCGAACGGCTAGGGATTGGTTCTGGGTTGCTGTCTTTGTCACGCACCTCAGGTAACACCGTAGGTGTTTCTCTATTTGGGGCAGTATTTGGAGGGTTAATCGCTACTATGGCTCTTGGTGCAGATGTGTCCGTTGCTCCTCCTGAAGCAATTGTTGTCGGCTTCCAAGGAACTTTTCGTTTTGCCGCCCTAGTACTGTGTGGGGCAGCAATGGCATCTGTTTTGAGATTGAAGAAGGGGTAGGGGAGATGGCTTCGCCAAGGGGAAAGGGAAAAGGGAAAAGGGAAAAGGAGGGATCTTTCTTTGCCCCATGCCCAATGCCCGATAAATAATAACTAAGGAGAAATGACAAATGGCAGGTAAATTACAAGATAAGGTAGCAATTGTTACGGGAGCTTCTTCGGGAATTGGAGAGGCAACAGCGATCGCCTTAGCGGCAGAAGGAGCAAAAGTAGTCCTAGCTGCTAGGCGTGGCGAGCTGCTTCAGGCATTGGCAGAACGCATCAAAGCTAGTGGTGGTCACGCTTTGCCAGTTGTCACTGATATTACTGATGAGACTCAGGTAAATAACTTAGCAAGCAAAGCCAATGCAGAGTTCGGTCGGATAGATATTGTAGTTAATAATGCTGGTATTGCTTTGCTCGGTACTATTGAGACAGGAAATCCGGCGGACTGGCGGCGATCTTTTGATATCAATGTTCTAGGGGTGCTGTATGTTACTCACGCAGCTTTGCCGATTTTGAAACAGCAACAGTCAGGGCATATAGTTAACATTTCCTCAGTTGCAGGGCGGACAGCACGGGCTGGTGTGGGTGTTTACAATGCTACTAAATGGGGTGTAAATGCTCTCTCGGAAGCATTGCGTCAAGAAGTCTATAAGGATAATATTCGCGTCACCATCATCGAACCTGGCTTAGTTGACACAGGTATTGACGACCATATTACCGATCCCGTTAGCAAACAACGTATTCAAGAACGACGCAAATCAATTACACCTCTGCAAAGCGAAGATGTTGCTGCTGCGATCGTTTATGCTGTTACTCAACCGCCGCGCGTAAATGTCAATGAAATTCTCATTCGGCCAATCGGACAAGAAAACTAACATACAGCGTATTTCACGTAAATGACTTACACGGGTAGGGGTACAACAATGTTGCATTGGTGTCAACTTAACGTGAAACCCTTGTAAAGATTTGATATTCAGCCATCTCACTTAACATCAAGATCCGCGTTACCCCACCCCGGTTTTGCTGGCGCAAAACCTCCCCTCCCCTTACCAAGGGGAGGGGTTGGGGGTGGGGTAATTGTGGGGCAACAGTTTGAGCTTAAGTTGACACCAATGAACAATGTTGTGTCCCCTACGATAATCGTTGCTTCAGCAAGGTGCAATCATCTGTAATTATTTAGAATTAATAACTAGGCATTTACCTATGAGCATATCTTTGAGAATTACTAAATATTCAGCCAATGAGATATACACTGTGTTTTCTGGTAAAACATTTGTCTGGGGAAATGGTCGGGTGTAAGTATTAGACATAGAGTGATGTAATGAATGTTCTAGACAATGGTTATGGGTAATAAACAGAAAAACTTTTTCTAAAATACCACAAGGTTTCAAGTTTCTAGTTTGTAAATTACGCTCTTTTAAATCTCCTTCTACAATCAAGTTTCCATGTTCGATGAGTTCGCAATGATGAACCATAAAAGATCCCATCCAACAGGTAATCAGATAAGAAATTATAATTTGTCCTGTAGTTACTCCTAATAGCAAATGTGAAGTGTAACCAACTCCACCCCAAATAAAAATCCGCATCACAATAGAGATTATTAATTTTTTCAAGCAGTACTGTTGTTTTAGTTTTGGATGCTGCAATATTTGAAAGCTTGCTACTATTAAAATAAATATATTTCCCAAACATATTTCTAATAAATTGTAAATAATTCGCAATGGTTTATTTTTAATCTCTCCTAATGGATGAAACTCGATATCGTTGTAAGTATTTACTTGAGAGTGATGAAAAGGATGTACTATATTAAAAGTTTGTGGGTCGAGAAAAATTATCCAAGATAATATTAAGTAAAAAAGCTTATTATCGATACGTGGTAAATATTCATGCCAACATTCATGCATAAACTGTGCCAATAAACAAAGGAGATAAACTCCTGGGAAAAGCATAAACAAGAGTGAAAAAATATTTAATGAAGCATAGATATAAGGCAAAAAAAACAGATATACCAGCCAAATTAGTAAAGTAGATACAAGCTTTACAGTTTGTTTTTCAACTATTGAAATGGTAGTAATAGCCGTCATATCGAATTCCTCGTAATAGTTGGTTCAGCAAGAATCAACACACCACTAAATAGAATATTTATCGTTTTTGCGGTTCATTAGATATTAACCAGAAATTCCAAAAATTAGCTATCTAAATTCAACAATAGTTGAAGATTGTCAGACATAATACTTAATTCTTAGGTTAGAAAATATGAGTTTGAATTATGACAAGGCCTTTCTAAACATAATTCTGAGGCGATGTGTAAAAAGTAATGTTGTATTAAACACTTGATATCCCTCTAAATATCATTTCCTAATAGAGGCTTTGAGAATGTGATTTTATTCCCCTTCACTAAGCAATACTCATGTAGAGAATTGGCGATCGCGCTGCTCAGGGAGAGTAAAGTAAATAATGTCATCTATTCTAATTCCATTGATGGTTAGCCAGAGGGCATCATAATTATCGGTGCGTTAAGCGTTGCCATAACATACCCTACGATTTAAGGTTTACTTTATAAATAACCTCTTAAAGTGGAGTAATGCTAATACCACGCACAAAAATATTTACACAAGTTTCAATATAGTCCTCACAGCTATAGTTGCCTTGATTGAATTTTGCAGTACGACATAGCATTCCAGCTAACAACATTCCTGTAAACATATCGACTGCTGGAAATGGATCGACATCTGCTCTCACGATGCCTCGTCTTTGACTACATTGCAAGTAAGCTACTAGTTTTTCTCCTAATGGTTTGGCAGCTTGTTGAATCACTTGTCTAGCTGCCTCAGGATGACGCTTGGCTTCTCCAATGAAGGTGCGAATTAAGTCTTCATGCCCCTCTAACATAGTATTGTAAAGTTGGGCATACCGTTTTAAATCAATTTTCAAATCCTGTGTCCACGCTTGTGGGTGTGCAAGAGCTTCTATCTGGAGTGCCAAAGCATTTTCGATTACTGCTCCCAAAAGTTGTTCTTTGCTAGCAAAGTGGCGAAATAAAGTCACTTCATTCACACCAGCAACACGAGCAATTTCACGGGTGGTTGCTCCTTGAACCCCTAAACTAGCAAATACCTGTGAGGCTGCTTCAATTAAACGTCTACGGGTAAGGGCTGATGAACGGATGGCTTTATTCATTTATGCTGGCAAGTACTCACTGATATCACTAGGTTATGTTGAAAAGGATAATTCATGATGCAATTCCTAAAATTTATAACAGTTTTCAATACCCTGAAGGATCTTAATTCCTATAGCTAAACTCACGAGTAACTGTTACATGTAGGTGTATTCATCAATGAATTCTCCTTTTCCTCACAATTTAGGATCGAGCTTGCAAAAAAAACTCTTCCTCACTCTTCCCTTTTGTCCTTTTCTCCTAACATTCGTAGCAATTTTCTTGCAACTAAAACACTAACTACTCCTGCACCAACTAACTCTACTGCTTGTACTACTTTTTTACCTGTATCTTGGGGGTCGAGGTGGTGATGAAAAATCTCTTCATCCAGCCATTCAGTTGTAGCTTTGAAGTCATGAATTGGGGTTGGTAATAGTGTTAAATAAGTGGCTTGACGAATTAAGTGTGCAGGTTCGCCTACAACTTCAAAAGCATTGAATAAGTTAGCAGCAGCATCATTTAATCCTAGCTTTAAGAGAGTTCCTCGGATATTAACCCGAAGAGGTTTGGGGTCTTCTCCTGTGGCGATCGCTTTCAAATTATTGGCAATATTAGTTCCTTGTTGATAAGCTACTTGGGCTGTTGGTGGTAACGAATTATCCCGAACAGCCGCACAGTCTCCGCCTGCAAAAACTTCTGGAAAATCGAGCAATTGCATATTAGAAGTAACTAAAAGACGATTGTGGCGATCTCGATGTTCTTGAGGAATTGGTAAGTTTTGAATCAGTGGATGAACAGAAGTACCAGCCGTCCAGATTGTGGTATATGTCGGCAGTGTGTTGACTTGATTATTACTCTTATATTCAACTGCGTTCTGACGAACAGCGGTAGCTTCTGCTCCTTTAATAATTTCAATTGGTAGAGTGCGTTTTTGCAATTCGTTTTCAGCAATTGGGCGTAGCGGATCGTTAATATCGCCATCGAGAATTTTTTGCCCATGATTGAGTATAATTACACGAATTTCAGATGCGTTACCTCCCAAAGCGCCGTACCAATGAGGGAGAAAATCTGCTAAAGTAGCTGCCATTTCCACACCAGAAGCACCACCACCGACTACAACTACTGTTAATAGTTTTTGACGTTCTTCTGCATCTTCGGTTTTAAGTGCCTTTTGGAAACATTCGCGTAAATGACGATCTAGAGCGATCGCATCTGCTCGCATCCAGAAAGGAAAAGCATTTTCTTTGGCACCTTCAACGCCATGATAGCCAGTAACACTGCCTAAAGCTAATACTAAGTTACTGTATTTATAGGAGTTTCCTGAAGCTAATTGGACTTCCTGTTGATGCAGATCTATCGACTGCACTGTATCTTGCACAAAGATAACACCGCTACCTCGAAGTAATTCTGAAAAACGCGGTACTACTTGAAAGGTATCCATCTCGCCATCGAAATATTCATACAGCAAGGGCTTAAAACAAAAATGCTCATCTTTATCAATCAAAATCACAGAGCGAGGATAATGTTCGTGAGCTAGGTTTAATGCCGTAAATAATCCGGTAAAACCACCACCGAGAATTACAGTTTGGTAAACAGGGCTGTTCATAAATTGAGGGCAGGGGAGGCAGGGGGCAGGGGGGCAGGGGAGGCAGGGGAGGCAGGGGGAGCAGGGGAGGCAGGGGGAGCAGGGGGATAAATGACTAATGACTAATGACTAATGACCAATGACCAATGACCAATGACCAATGACCAATGACTAATTTGTTATACAAATAACAAGAAAGCGATGAGAATGGCACTCAGAATAACAGCGAATATAATAGCGTATTCGACTCTGCGGCTAAAAAATCCGACAGCAGCAATTAGAGCGATCGCTAGTCCGATAATGCCAACGTACTGTTCTTTTTGTAAGTTACGTGCAATCAGTGGATCTTTTGTCGCAGGTGGCGGAGTTTCTTGAATTGCTCTCGGAGACGGTAATTCTTGTGCTAATAACTTCATAAATTTACTCCTGAAAAAATTTAACTTACTTTTTGAATATTTTTATGCTCGCCACAAATACAGAAGTGAGAATAAAAAGACCCAAATTACATCAACAAAATGCCAAAACAAAGTAGTTGCGCTGACGCCAAAGTGACCTTTGTTGTAATTCCCCCGAATAAATGAGCGAATGAGCATAATTATTTGAAGAATTACACCAGTAAGAACGTGGAGGCCATGAAAACCCGTCAATAGATAAAATGTTGAACCCAGTAGTCCTGTGCTTAACCCAAAATCGAGTTTGCTCCACTCAATTCCTTGACCAATTAAGAAGTAGGTTCCCATTGCGATCGTCATCAACCAAAGCCACCGAAATCTCTTTAAATTGCCGCGTTTAAGAGCATTTTCGGCTGGTTGAATCACAAAGCTACTAGAGAGCAAAACCACCGTATTAATAATCACGAAATTAGATAATTCCACTCCCGAAACACCCGGTGGCAACCAACTTTTTGAGTGGGTCAACCTCAAAGCAATATATGTAAATATAAAGCTCACAAAAACTAAGCTTTCTGATAGCAGAAATACACTAAACCCGAACATACCTTTGCCATGATGGTCTTCAACATTTCCGCCCCCACTTGGCAAAAAACGCTGCAACCAATTTGGTAAGTATCGCCGCCACCGTTCAAAACGGATAGGACTTTCATCTATATGAATGATACGACGGGTCATAAATTAGTCATTGGTCATTGGTCATTGGTCATTGGTCATTGGTCATGGGGCAGGCAGGGAGTGTGGGAGGTGTGGGAGGATCGAGAAGAAATCTTTCCCCCCACACTCCCCATCTCCCCATCTCCCCACCCCCTCATCATTGTGCCGATTCACCGTTGTCAGAATTTTGAATCACAGAGTATTTAGGATCGCCATAGTCGTAAGGGGGTCTTTTCACCACGGGAATATTCTCAAAGTTATCTCGCGGCGGCGGAGATGTGGTTGTCCATTCTAGTCCGGTGGCGTGCCAAGGATTATTTACTGCTTTTGGGCCGTATAGCCACGAACCTACCATATTGGCAATAAACGGTAATATAGATACTCCTAGTAAGAAACTTCCTAGACTAGCGATAACATTCCATCCTTGATACTGTGGGTCATAGGAGGAGATGCGGCGCAACATTCCTTGTAAACCCAATGGGTGCATGGGGAAGAAAGTTAGGTTTGCACCGATAAAGGTTAATAAGAAATGCAACTTACCCCAGCCTTCAGCATACATCCGTCCAGTAATCTTGGGAAACCAAAAGTAAATGGCTGCGAAAATTGCCATCGTGATGGTGTTGAAGACAATGTAATGAAAGTGACCTACCACAAAGTAAGTATTGTTGACATGAATATCGAAGGGTGTAGCGGCAAGCATGACACCAGTAACACCACCAAAAATAAACATTGCTGCGCCGCCCATTGCAAATAACATTGGTGTCTCTAGATGTAGCTTACTTTTCCACACTGTGGCAGTCCAACCAAATGCTTTTACACCAGTGGGTATAGCCACCAACATTGAAGTCACCATAAAAGTCATCCGCATCCAACCAGGGGTAGCACTGGTGAACATATGATGCACCCAAACAAAAATGCTTACTAAAGCAATGCCCACGGAAGCGAGTGCTAACGAACGATAGCCAAATAAAGGATTTCGGGAAAAGGCGGGCAAAACTTCTGCAAAAATCCCAAAGGCTGGCAGTGCCATGATGTAAACTGCTGGATGGGAGTAAAACCAGAAAAGATGTTGATAAATTATCGGATCGCCATTTTCTAAAGGTTTAAAAAATTGTGTTCCGAAAGCCAAATCAAATAATAGTAATACCAATGCACCTGTCAAGAAAGGCAAGTTAATTAGCTGCAATAACTGGGCGCTAAGGACTGACCAAATAAACACAGGCATCCGAAAAAATGTCATTCCTGGTGCCCGCATCCAAAAAATTGTAGTAATAAAATTGACTGCTCCCATGATGGAAGAAATGCCAATCAATACTAAACTTACAATCCAAAAAAATTCACCGTTAATCGGTTGATTGGGGGGAAATTGCAGACTAACAGGTGGATAAGACCACCAACCAGCTTTTGCAGGGCCGTTGGGTAGCAAAAAGCTAGACAGTAAAAAAATACCAGCTGGTGGAATAATCCAAAAAGAAATGGCGTTCAGCAAGGGAAACGCCATATCTCGCGCTCCGATCATCAAAGGTACTAGGTAATTAGAAATACCTGCATTGAACGGGATAATCCACAGAAAAATCATGATTGTCCCGTGCATAGAAAATAAGCCGTTGTAGAGGGGGCGATCGACTACATTTAATTCCGGAGTAAGCAGTTCGGCACGAATAAGCATTGCCAACAACCCGCCTATCAAGAAGAAAACAAAAGTCGTTACTATGTACTGAACGCCGATAACTTTATGGTCGGTGCTAAAGCTGAAGTATTGTCGCCAGTTATCAGCAATGTCGTTTGCAGAATTTTCCAAATTAGAAATATTATCATGTGTCATTACTGACTTTCCTTTGATTTGCAACAGCAGATTGAGCAGGTGCGACAGTGTACCAGCTAGTTTTAAATAATGTCTTCGGCGGTTGGCTATATTCAGCAACAGCCTGATTTTTTATAGTCATTGGTTCGCTAGTTACTTGAGTTAGCCATTGATTATATTTTTCAATTGGTTCGACATATACATCTGCATCCATCAAAGCAAAATAAGTACCGCTAAATTGAGAATCTTTTAGCTTATATTTACCAACACGAATGGGTGTAACTACAAGGTCAATGTCCCGCCCAGGAATGATATCCTGCTTTAAGCGAAATTCCGGGACGTAGAACCCGTGAATCACCTCCTGGGCGTGCATATTTAGACGAGTGCGGCGATTAACAAGAAGGTGTAATTCATTACTATTAACATTATTTGGATAGCGGAAAGACCAATCCCACTGCTTCACAAAAACATCAATAGTTTCGTCAGCTGGTTTGGGTACATCGCTCACTTCTGCGGCGGAGGCTGTTTCAAATTCTAGAGGTGTATGCAAATGAACAATTTGCCTTAAACCTAAAATATCTAATTGCTGATAAATATTGAAGCCTTGAAAAGCAATCCACATTACTAACAAAGTTGGCGTTGCCGTCCAGAGAATTTCTAGCCTCGCATCGCCTCTAGATGGATGCCCTTCGCTGTAGTCTTCCTTGGATGCCCGGAAAAAAAGCATTGAATAAATCATCATACCAACAAGGCCAAGAAAGATGAAGGCTCCAACTGAGACTAAAAAGCTAAACAAACTATCTACTTTTTGTGCTTCTGCTGTAGCCTCCGCAGGCATCCAAGAATATGCTTGCTGCCCAATCCAATGGCTGGCGACTAGCAACACTGCTATACACCCAGCTATCAGTAAATATTCTAAAAATCTCACCATAAAATTGTTGAAGGAGTGAAATTGGATAATTTATTTTTTGGAATTTCTATCACCAATGACTAATGATTAATACAAATTTGGATTTGTACCCTTTTGGATTAACTTGGCCGCAGTGACGTGAATTCCGAATTCCTCCCCCAATTGCGCCCCTAAAGTCCCGTGAACATACAAAATACCTAAGATTGCGATACCTACTAATAAGTAACTCCACTGAACTTGTCGGGAAGCATCCTTGCGCCAGCGATCGCGTTGCAAACCTCTCCATACAGTCATAGCTACAACGATCCCCAACAACAAAATACCACCCAAACCATGCAATAGCATTGTCCAACCAGGACTCAACCCCCAATCACTCTTTTGATTCACTGGCGGGTTTGCCAGCAGTAACTCGAAAAAACCAAATGCAACAGTGAAAAATGTCACAACCGCAGCTCCTATAAGGTTGTACCAGCCAACATCGAAGAACCCAGAACGGATTGCAGGAAGACCCAGAAATTTGAAAATTGGTCGCCCTAAGTGAAAAAATGCTCCTGCGATATCAAACAAGATGGCGATAATAAACAAGCCCAATGTTAGATGTACCAATTGTGGATGTATGGGAATTTCGTAAGGTAATCCGTTAGCGCCTAACCTCAATCTCAATTGTTCGATTAGTTGCGAGTTCATCGCCAGACCCCCTGCTTGGTTGCTTCAACAACAGGTTCAACATGCAACCCGTATACCCAAAATAGTTTGCTTCCCAGATATACTTGCAAGCAGACTAGACAAATCAAAAAAGTTGCGACACCAAGGTAAGCTGGCGGTATCTTTAAGGAATTCCGATTGCGAATTACAAAACGCCAAGCTGTAATACCAGCTACGATCGCCGCTAGCGACCAACCCATAACAGTGTGAAAATTTAATGTTGGCTGAACTGCTTGATAATTGTTTGCCAGTCCTGCTTCAAACTGACCAAAGATAACTGCCAAAAAAATAGCCACCGAAGCGACAAACATATTCCAAAAACTTACTTCAAACAATCGCGCATTATGGGTAAAATAACCTACTACGTCGCAGAAAAATGAAAAAAACACCATCGCGATGACAAAGTGGACGATGATGGGGTGTATGGGATCGGGGTAAGGAAGATTTTGGCTATTGAGAGGCAGAGCAGGCATCATTTTTTCCTTCAGTATTGAGGCGCTATCATCACTTGCTGCGGTACAAATAAAATCATATTTTTAGCCTTTTATGTATTTATGCTTATAAAGATTTAATTTTTTGATCTACTATTTTTAAAATATGTCTGAATAAATAGTTTCTGAAAGTGGCAAACAAAAACACTATCTTTGGAATGATTTACGTAAAATAAACAATAAACTATTTTACTCATACGTAAGTGTTTAAATATTCATTGCATTGTCACCCTTACTTACAATTTTCTCGGTAACAATCTTGACAAATTCTGCTTTAAAGGCAATGAAACAGCCTGTTAGTTGAAGGTGAAAAATGTCTAGACATCAACTTCAAAAGTTTGGACAGTAGCTTGATAACCAAGTATCTCCAAGGGTTTTTTAACACTTTCGGCGTTGGAACAAAAAGATCCCCGACTTCTTCAAGAAGTCGGGGATCTGAAGCCCACTGATGGAGAGCAAATCAAATAGAATTGCTATATAAACCAAACTATAAAAAGCGTAAGAATCAATCCATTATTAACCTGGATCTGCATAAGTATAGGTCTTACCTGCCCAATTTCGGACTGTAGCTGTACCGTTTTCATAGGCAACTAAAGTTTCAGCTTGAATTGGTACTTTGCCACCACCACCTGGGGCATCAATTACATAAGTTGGTACAGCATACCCAGTTGTATGACCGCGCAATTTAGAGATTAAATCAATGCCAGTTTGCACACTTGTTCGCAGATGTGCTGTACCAACAACTGGGTCGCATTGATAAAGGTAATAAGGTCGCACCCGCAGTTTGAGGAGGCCGTGAAATAGATTCTTTAGTGCTTCTTCGGAATCATTTACGCCTTTTAGTAGGACAGTTTGACTGCCTAGAGGAATACCACCATCAGCTAGGCGATCGCAAGCTTGTGCTACTTCCGGGGTAAGTTCCCGCACATGGCAAAAGTGCAAGGACAGCCACACGCGATGCTTACGTAGTAAAGCAACTAATTCCGGTGTAATTCGTTGTGGTAAGAAACTCGGTACGCGGGAACCAATGCGGATAAATTCCAAATGCGGAATTCCACGCAGTCGCCGCAGCAAATTATCTAAAGGTTCATCAGACATCAACAGCGGATCGCCGCCGGAAATTAGAACATCACGCACCTCGGTGTGTTCTTCTAGATAAGCAACAATCGCATCCAATCGCCGGGTGACTGGATGCATCTCGCCTTGGCTAACCAAACGAGAGCGAGTACAGTAACGACAATAAGCCGCACAACTATCCAAAGCAAGTAATAGTACGCGATCGGGGTAGCGGTGTACAAGTCCCGGAACTGGGGTGTCGCTATCTTCTCCACAGGGATCTATCAAGTCTGTGCTACTGACAATAAGTTCTTCTTGCCGTGGAATCACTTGTAACCGTAGCGGACAAAGGGGATCTTTCGGATCGAGCAGCGATGCAAAATGTGGTGTTACGGCTACAGCAAACTTTTCTGGTGCTATTAAAAGTCCTTGTTCTTCGGTAGGAGTCAGCTGTAATAACTGCTGAAATTGTTTTAACTTAGTCAGCCTATGCCGCATTTGCCAGCGCCAATCGTTCCAATGTTCTTGGTTATAAGTCTCGCCTAAAATCCGACAAATTTCTGTACGCTGAGTACTCGTTACTAAAGGATCTAAAACAGTGTTTTTTAGCATAATAGAAATTAAATTGAACTGACAATCATCAAATAATCCGCAGCAATTTTTTTTACATACATTTCGTAGGCAAAAGCAGCTAGGAAGTGAGTTGGCGCTAATATTTCAAGGCATGTTAATAAACGTAAATGTAGGGTCTGTTATGCCATAGCTAACACACCTTCAACAATTCAAGGTGTAGCATTTGGCTACAACACACTCTACATCTACATCTACATTTCGTAGGCAAATATTTGCCCCTACTGTTGTAGTCTATTAAACCAAAAATGGCTATAAGTAATCGCCCAAAATTAGATTGATTGATGGAGAGAGGGAATAGGATTCGGGGTTAGGGAAAAAAGGAACAGAAAAATACTGTATGTAATTAATTCTACTTAAGTACTCATAACATTTCTTTGTCAGGTTGCAGCAAATTTTTTCCTTGTTATTTGTTTGTTTCTTTGCTTTGTTTGCGGACATAAACTGATGGCAAAATTTTCAGACTAAGAGGCTTTGTTTGGCTCAAAATTGAAGGGTAGTTGATAAACCACCAACTACCCCATCAAATTTAAGAACTTTTGCAAAACTAATGCATTCTCCGATCTTGAAAATTAACAGCTTAATGTTACATTACATAAGCAGTGAAATTAACTAGATTATCCTGGCCAAATTTCAACGAATCGCCGTTCAGTACGCGATATTGCATTCCAGGGGTTAGAAGATTGTTGTTTAAATAAATACCATTTGTACTCATATCAACAATCATATATGCATTTTGCGACCAATCCCAATCGACTCGCGCGTGACGACGAGAGACTATTCCCTCATTGGGAATACCGGTTAAGTCAATCTCTGGCGGCGCTATTCCTGGGCTTTGACTGCGACGACCAATAAAACCTCCCTCACCAACGAGGTGAAATTCTCTACCAGTGCTATGAATCAGCTTTAAAACTGGCGCTCTTTGAGGCGGGGGGTTGTAAACAGGAGGTGTTGCTGGATAAGAAACTCGTTGCTGATAGACTGTTGAATAATCTACAGGGGTTTGTTGAGGAACTTGGTAGTTGGGTTGGTCTGTTCGCTGATACTGGTTAGGTGGTTGTTGAATGGGTGGTTGAATGGGTGGTTGAATGGGCTGTTGTTGAATGGGTGGTTGACTGGGCTGTGACTGAATAGGTGGTTGTGATGTAGGAGTTACTACATTACCTATAGGAGTTGAGCACCAGGGACAAACCTTAGCATTGTTAGGCAGGGCGCGGTTAAAATATTCGCAACTAGGATTAGGGCACCGATTTGCAGGCATAGGAATTTATATCATCAGGCATAGGTTGTAAAGCGACAAGACCTACTTTGCTAAGTAAACACTGGCCCTGACGAGTTGTTAGCATCCGAGCAAATGTAGAACCACCAGCTAGGCGGTTACTGTCTTGAGGGTACACTACAAAAATAGGGTATCCCAAAGGATAGCTTTGGAAAGTAGTAACATCAACATAATAATCATCATGCTGACACAAGTCATCTGAGGGATTAATGGAGCGGCGATCGCGTTTTTGAAACAAAGGTTGGCTAGGGTTGTTACCATTAGCGATCGCTAGGGGATAACCGCTACACTGTTTCCACGTTTTACTGATAATCCCAAAACTGATAATCCCGGTAGCTCGTCCCTCTAAAGTCTCCCTACGTATCTGGTTTTGGGTTTTTGTGGTATCTTGTTTCGGAATTTTCGCTGCAAATAAAGCTTTGTCTTGGGGATTATTTTTCAAAACTATTTCTTGAAATTTAGCGATCGCTTCCGGTTCGGTGGGAGCAAAAGGTTTGATTTCTAAAGAATTTGGCAGTTTAGTGTTAATTTGTTGCCAATTAGTAATTTTACCTGTGTAAATTTGCCGCAATTGCTCAAGGCTGATTTGTCCTCCTAAAGCATTAGCCAGATTAGAATCTCTCTTATTAAATGCAACAAAGACAATTAATCCATCATAAGCAATTTGTTCTTTTTTTAGTTGGCTTGTAATCTTATTTTCTAAACTAGTAATTGCAAAGTCTTTTTTCCCTGTTTGTACTTCTTCTATACTTTTGATTGGATTATTTACATCCCCTGATAAAACAGATTCATAGTTATAGATTGCTGTTGCATCCGATCTGGGTTGAGCCAATAAATTACCTAAACGGTTGTCGTCTATTGGTTGCGTCAAAATAAAACTCCATGTACTTTCTTTTTCTCCTGTGTAAGTAAAATTTCCTGAAGGAAGATTGGGAACTTCTGAAAAACTTCGGACAAGTGTACGCCATTGAGCCAAATTAGGTTCATTTGTTTTCTTACCCGAAAGCCAATACCAAATGCCTCCACCTAGTAGTAAAAAAGCCAGGATTCCTAGCAATAAAATTAAGGGCATTGGTAAACGTTTTTCGATTTCAACAGAAGTAGAAGAACGTACCGAACTATTGACATTATCTTGTTTGGGAAGTTGCAACAGTGCTTGGCGAGCCGCTTCTGCACTTGGAAAAGGAGTTTCCAACCCCATTAAACGATAGATAAATTGTTTTAAATTATTATCTGTATCTGGCCATTGTCGATCGTCTCTCGGATCTAAAGGCTGATTAGAAGGTAAATTAGTTGTTCTTCCCAGCCATAAATAAAAAGCTACCATTCCTAAAGAGTGTAAATCTTGTTCGGGTCTAGCGGGGGTTGGTTGAGGAATAATGGGTGGAATAAATAAGTTTTCCCAGATAGCTAAATCGCAAAAATATATAGAAAATTTTTGATGCCCTTGTAATTTAATTAAAATACTATCTAAGTTGATGTTGCCGTGAGTTAAACCGATTTGTACTTGGTTGGAAGGAAAACGCAGCTTTTGGGTGTGGAGAAATTGGAGAGTTTGTAGTGCTTGATTGAGGAATTCCCGCACTTGGGGAGGTGTCATTGCTCCTTTTTCAAGGATATATTTATTTAAACTTTGGGATGAGTCTATTTCTTTAGCGATTAAATAGCAGCGTTCTCCTTTATCATCAGCGATCGCTTCTTTAGTTTCCACAAGGCGAAAGTTTTGAATTCGACTATCAGCTAAACTTACTCCACCTACTCTTTTAAAAGTTTCTTTGCATTTTATCGTTTCGTTTTCATTAAAAGAACGACTGGGTAGTAAATATTCTTTGATGATTACAGGCTGTTTATCTTTAAGTTGGATACCGGAGTATAAACGACCTAAACCCCGCACGCCCAAATAACTATTTATTTGATAAGTACCCTGAGTGCCTTTAATCTCAGCCTCCTGTGGTAGAGTTGCCAGAAAACCGCATTCTAAGCAAAATTTAGCACCCTTGATTTGCTGGGCCGTTTGGAAAGGGCGATCGCAATTTAAGGGAGAATTGTACGAACAAGGGTATTCTTGATAAAAAGATTCTAGTGAAGGCATAGAAAAATTTCGTGAATTGCGCCGACTAGTTTCGTTGCGCTCAACCTTTAACTAATCCTAACTTGAGTGCAGCCACAATAGCTTGAGTACGGCTAGTAACCTTCAATTTTTCAAAAATACTGGTAAGATGCGCCTTAACAGTAGCAACCGTCACATATAAATGCTTAGCGATTTCTTCATTAGAAGCGCCTTGAGTTAACCAATGTAAAACTTCTTGTTCTCTTTCTGTTAAATGCACTTGATTACATGCTCTGACAGAAGAATCTGAATAAGCTTGAAAAAACCGAAAAAATCGACTTGCAACTTCTGAAGGTAAATAAATTTCCGATCTAGTGACAGTATTAATCGCTTCACACAATTGAGTCGCCAAACGATTTTTAAACACATAACCAGACGCTCCCGCCTGCATTGCACGGAAAATCCAGTCATCTTCTTGATGAGCAGATAATACTAAAACCTTACCAGAAAAAGCAGCTTCCTTTAGACGTGCTAGAACCGTAATCCCATCACATCCTGTTAATTGCATATCCAACAAAATTAAATCTGGACTCTTCTGGTGAGTGAATTTTAAAACTTGGTCTACACAATCTGCATCGCCTACAATTTCTACAGGTAATGCAGAACTAATATTATAAAAATTGAGCAGGGTACGTAACCCTTGACGAAAACGTTCTTCGTCATCTACCAGTAAAACCGAAAGCTTTTTATTAGCATTACTCATTTTTTTAATTACGAATTACAAATTGTCTATCCACTTCTGGGTCTGGGCAAAATTACCGAAAATTGTGCCCCGCGTTCCGATAAAACTTGTGCCCAAATACTTCCTTGATGATCCAAAATAATTTTTTTAGCAATCGTTAAACCCAGCCCTGTACCTCCTCGACGGCGGGAATAAAAAGGGGTAAATATTTTTTGTAAATCCTCTGGAGATAATCCTGGCCCTTGGTCAGAAATTTTGATTAAAACTTCCTCTTGAAAAATCTGCCAGCTACAGCTAATAATTCCTGAATTTGGACTAAAATGAACGGCATTGCTCAGAATATTGTCAAATACTTGCTTCATTTGTAGCCGATCTATTTTCAAAGTTGTAGATGTTTCAGGAATGGTTATTTGAAGTTTCTTTTCATTAATCAAAGGTTGTAAATTGGTGATACTTTCGACAACTAGACTTCTTAAATCTTGCAGTGTAACCCTTAATTTTACACTTTGACCGCAATCAAGAAGCTCGTTTAAATTAGTATCTAAATCTTGGATGCTTTCGCTGATGATTGTTGCTTGCTCTTGCCAAGGATTTTCCTTTAAACCTAAGCATAAATTATGTGCATATAATCCAATCAGCCCTAAGGAATTACGCAATTGATGGCCGACTCGATGCAAAATATCTTCTAAAAGCTGAATTTCATTTTTTTGTCTTCCATAGTCTAAGTAAATATCTACATACTTACCCAAAAGCATGGCAGAATGTTTGATGTATAATTGCAAACTTTTTGAAATAGGTTCATCAGTAATGATTTGGATGTATTCCGGTTTTTGATTTCTATAGCCTATGGGGCAAATATAACAAATGGATGAAAAATCTTTGAGTTCAAATTTATTCACAGTAAAAACAGGCGGAAAGTCTGTTAGCCATGCTTCTGACCGCAAATAAGCTAAAGTTTTTTGAGAAAAAGGAGATTGATTTTGACGATAATTGATAACTTCCTGATGATTTTTCAGCAAACAATCATGATAGACGATCCGAGCGAAAAAAATTGGCTCTTGACTAGTTAATTGCTCAGACTCAAGTTGACAAAAACTTTGGATATCTGAAGAACTCAAATAATTAGAGCCATTTTCTAGTTTGTGTAGAGAAAAGCCTAGTGTCATAGCTTCACTCGCTTTTTGCAGCAAATATTTTTACTCTTCTGTTGTCTAGTATAATTTTATGCAGTATCAGCAATGTTTATTTTTTTCTTAAGTTATTTTTGTAACATAATTATTACGAAGAATTATTAAGCTTTTTTTCACGAGCGCAGATCGCTTTTGTAGATATATTAAGCAATAGACAATAAGCAATAGGTAACGGGAAAGCAGATTTTTGAGCTTTATAGAGTTGTTTTAAAAATAAAATATGAGTTTCATAGCAGTCTAATTTGTAATAATTCGATAAATATTGTAGGATAAACGTTTTGCTGTTAGTAGACTAGCTTTTTTGACTCATTCGACAAAAAAATATAGTCTATTCAAATCAAAACTGCTCCTGTCTAATCTACACACAAGAGTTGCTATATTTCGGATTTTTAAGAAATGTTTTTGCCAAACATCAGACTTTCTGCTTGATATGCCTTTTAACTTGAAATCGGGTAACAGCTAAAGGGAAAAAGTTTTTCTTTCCATTCTCCCTTGCCCTTTTTTCTCCTGTCTTCCCCTTCCGTGTATTAACTCCAGAACATACCGGAGTCACTAAAACTTGTTCGTTAGTGACTCCAGAACATGCTAGATGGCTATTTTCGACTGTGAATTCAATATCCTGGGGATAATGATTTTGCCCGCGAATAATCATCACGTCTTTGAGGCGACCTGTAATGAATAGTTCGCCATCAAGCAAAAATCCTAAATCTCCAGTGCGTAAAAATTGCCCTTCTTTTGTGTCTTGCAGTCGGGCATTAAAAGTCTGTTGAGTCTCTTGGGGCTTATTCCAATAACCGCCAGCAACACTCGGCCCTGCAACCCAAATTTCCCCGACTTCTCCATTTGAGCAGCGAGTTAATGATTCTCGGTTGGCGATGCTCTCAGAGAGAGTCATGCAAGGCACGATCGCAATTTTTTGGTCTAAATTACTACGACTAACACCAACAATTGCCCTACTATCTTCCTCACTGATAGCGTCTTTGGCAATAGCTTGCAACCTTGTCATCCGCTGTTTACCTCGTGGTGGATACACAAGTACAACAGTTACACCTGCATACTTTTATCAATTTAACTACTTAGAAGGTCTAGTTAATGAGTATATATTTTTACAAAAATATGTATAGACTTTGGGAGACAGCCAGATAACTGGTGCGTGGACACCTTAGCGGCTTGTCGCAGACATCGCTACTCATTAGGGTTGAGTCGATATATGTGTAATTTTGAGCAAGAGAGTCTGGAAAAGCTTCTTGCATATGGCTTTTAGGGTTTTTAATAGTTATATGAAGTTCGGTTGATTAGTTATAATTCGCGTAATCTATGCAGAAATCGGAAAACCCTCTTTCCCCCTGCCCCCTGCGGTCTTAATGATAAGTCTTTCACCGAACACGATATTACACCTGATTTTAGCCGCGCATACTTGCAGTGTGAGGGTTAATAATTGCTGCCTACCACCCCTAATCATTGACACTAAAAAGCGCCCTCCTTTTTGGAGGGCGCTTTTCATTCTATTTAATTTTTAGTTGACTTGGTTAGCAATTAACCGTTGATAGCAGGAGCGGTTAGAGCAACAGGAGCAACATCACTTGCAGCCAAGTCTAAGGGGAAGTTGTGAGCGTTACGCTCGTGCATTACTTCCATACCCAAGTTAGCGCGGTTGATGATGTCAGCCCAGGTGTTGATTACGCGACCTTGAGAGTCGATGATGGATTGGTTGAAGTTGAAACCGTTAAGGTTGAACGCCATTGTGCTTACACCCAAGGCGGTGAACCAGATGCCGATTACAGGCCATGCAGCTAGGAAGAAGTGCAAGGAACGGCTGTTGTTGAAGGAAGCGTATTGGAAGATCAAGCGACCGAAGTAACCGTGAGCAGCAACGATGTTGTAGGTTTCTTCTTCTTGACCGAACTTGTAACCGTAGTTTTGAGATTCGCTTTCGGTTGTTTCACGAACCAAGGAAGAAGTTACCAAGGAACCGTGCATTGCGGAGAATAAGCTTCCGCCGAATACACCAGCCACACCTAACATGTGGAAGGGGTGCATCAGGATGTTGTGCTCTGCTTGGAACACGATCATGAAGTTGAAGGTTCCGGAGATTCCCAAGGGCATACCGTCAGAGAAGGAACCTTGTCCGATGGGGTAGATCAAGAATACTGCGGTTGCTGCTGCTACTGGCGCAGAGAACGCTAGGCAGATCCAAGGACGCATTCCCAAGCGGTAGGACAATTCCCACTCACGACCTAAGTAGCAGAATACGCCGATTAGGAAGTGGAAGATTACCAACTGGTAAGGGCCGCCGTTGTAGAGCCATTCATCAAGAGATGCTGCTTCCCAAATTGGGTAGAAGTGCAAACCAATTGCGTTAGAAGAAGGTACTACTGCACCGGAGATGATGTTGTTTCCGTAGAGTAATGAACCTGCTACTGGTTCGCGGATACCATCGATGTCTACTGGTGGTGCTGCGATGAAGGCGATTACGAAGCAGGCGGTGGCGGCTAGCAGGGTGGGGATCATTAGGACGCCGAACCAGCCGATGTAGAGGCGGTTGTTGGTGCTGGTGATCCAGTTTGCAAACCGCTCCCATACGTTGGCGCTTTCGCGACGTTGAATGGTTGCTGTCATTGTTTTATAAATGCGGTTGTTTTTTTACCGGATGAATTAGGCGATTTGTTTTCGCCTGTGAATGTAATTTACATTGCTTTACGTAATTTAATCAAGTTTTGTTAAGATAGTAAAACTTATATTAACTATAAGTTTTACTTATTTAAAGTCGAGAAAAGGCGATCGCACACTCGCCCATATATACAAAAAATTGTGATGAAAAAGCCCAGTGCCTGTGGAAACTGGGCTTTTAGCTATCTCAATCTCTCAAAAGAGGTAAACTAGTGCGATCGCGATCGATTAACCAAAGGTGATTAGAGATTGACCTTGACAACTTTGTTCTTTTCTTGCTCAGTTTTAGGTAGTGTCAGGTGCAAGATGCCATCTTTATAATCTGCGGTGACATCGGTGTTTTGAATCCGAGCAGATAAAGGAATTACACGTTGGAATTTACCGTAGTAAAATTCGGTCTTGGTAGTACCCTTTTCTTCGGTCTTAGTTTCAGACTTGCGTTCGCCGCTGATGTGAACGGCATCTTCAGTGACTTGAATATCTAAATCTTTGGCTTCGATTCCTGGCAGTTCTAGCTTCAGATAAATAGCATCATCAGTTTCTTGAAGTTCAGCAGCCGGAACTTTGATAAAATCTCTATCAAGCAATCCAGAAGGTACTCTGGTGTCTTCAAATAAATTATTAATTTGACGTTGTAGAGTGTCGATTTCTCTCCAAGGGTTCCAACGAACTAATGCCATAACTCTTCCTCGCAATTAATTAGTTATTTGTTTAATAAGTTTTGCACTTGGCTTTGTGCTTAATTTCAATATTACGCATGGTTAAAACTGCTGTACATTCGGTTATTATCACCACTAAATTGATGATTACCGCACCACGTTATTGACAAAGATAAATTACGGCTTGCTCTCATTTTTATGTTCGGTAAACCGAAATATAGCGGTTCCTAAGCAAATGAGGTACATAAATCAATGCGGTTCAGTTAACGTTTTAATTCCTTTAGATCCCCCCAACCCTGCTTAAAAAGGCTTGCTCATAACGCTCTTTTACCCCTTTTTTAAGGGGGTCGCCGCAGGCGGGGGGATCTTATCTGAACTGTATTGGTACATAAATTTGTAGGGGCGCAAAACTTTGCGCCCCTACCTTGTACTTGACTAATGTGAAATCTACTATGACTACTACATATGTCAACCAATGGGACGATTGCCAGGATTGACTGCATGAATATATTCACTACCCGATCGCGGTCTTCCTCGTTTATAATAAGCCTCTTCTGGTTTACCCCATCCAAGCTGCAAAATTATTTCCAAAAAGTTAGAATTTTCCCACTTCCATAAACTTGCCCATTCTGTTATTTGAGCAATTCTTTCAACATCAGGTATAGTAATTTGTTGGTGTTGTTTACTATTGTTGAAACTTAAATACAAGTCCATCCCCGTAGTGACTTCATACCAAAATTCCAAAATCGAATTTTTAGCGGCTTTTAAAATCTCTAAATCACTGGTAAGCGCTATTAATTCGGTATCTACTTCGGGATAATGCAAGTATTTACCTTTGACTGTCATTTCCCGCCAGATAATACCTGACACTTTATTTTCTCTTTGGTAATCGTGAATTGCCGCTTTGAAATCTTGATAGGCTGTGAATTTTTGCAACCCCTCAGTTCTGATAAACTGGTCAATTACAGGATTACCAGAAACTTTTACCTCTAATTTCAAGCGTTTCCCTTTGAGGCAAGCTTGGCGTTCATCTGCCAAAATTTGGATTAGTTGTTGAGTGGTGTAAACCTTTGACATCAGAATACACTTTAGTTAGTCATTGGTTATTGGGCATCGGGCAAACAGGGCATTAGGCATTTGCCATTAGTTATGAACTATAGACTATGAATTAACTTTCTAACGTGTTATACAGAATATTTCAATAAATAGCCCTCATTAACTATGCAGACAAATCACAAATGAAAAAGAGAATAGCTAAAAAATTGAGTTTAGAACCTTCTGCATCATCTCTCCTGCCTCCTGTCTTCTACTGATTATGCTTTGGCATAGAAAACAATGCAGTAACAGACAGCACTAAAAATTAGGGCAGACCAATTGGTCTACCCGATAAGTTACTTAGCTAACTCACTACTGAACTCATTGAAAGCCCGTCGCTTTAGCTGTGCTGTTTCCGTGCGTGGTGATAAATCGAATATTTTGCGAAATTCATCGTCTATATCTTCAAAAGCTACTTGACCGGTTTTATTCAGAACTACTTGACCCGATCGATTAAACACTAAAACCTGAGGAACCCTGCCAGAATAGTAATATCCTGGTTCTGTGGAATCGTAGGTTTGTTTGGCCGGGATGCTATCTACACTAATAGGGATAATCTCTACTACCCGACCATATAATTCCTGTACTCGTGAAATGGAGATGGCATATCTTTTGGAATCGCTGCTGTCATCGAGATAAAAGGCCAAAAATACGGGTTTATGTTCTGCTAAAGCCTGAGCCAGTGTCTGTTTGGAGGGAACTAATGAACCGTTACCCGCATAGACCACAAACATGTTGCCATCATATCTATCATCATTGAGACCAGCATACGCAGGTTGCATACTTATAATGAACAGACAAACAACCAACAACATGCATTTGGACAGCAACCTTCGCCAGCCAGTAAGTTTTTTATGTAAAAAAAGAAACTTTGTGCTATTCATCAAAAGAAACCTTGCAAGCTACTACTTGTCGTGAGTTGTGCTGAAATCGGCAAACTGGGCTGGATATATAATTACGCCCGCGCACTATTTTTTAAGATAACGCTTAGTGAGATTATCTCTCGGAAGTGGAGAGGTAATACCGTGAAACGGTATTACCAACAATTCAAAGGGAGCAACTTGAATGCAGATCGGCTTAATACCAATTCAAAATTAAGAAAACTAGATATCACAAGGATTTGAGCGTGTGTATCTGTCCTATTGTTTTTTGAAATTGGTATAATTTTGTGAAACGCTACGCGTCGCTTGCTTCACCGTAAGGGTACGATCGCCACAGATGGCAGGATTCATGATTCCTTGATGAATCGAAGGCAATATTCTAAATACAGCAGAAGCAGTCTAATTACACATATCTTGGCTCAATGGCTAATATACTCAAAATAGCCTGTATGAGTATTTCTGGTTGAATTGGTTTAGAAATATGTTGTTGAAATCCGGCGGCTAGTGCTTGTTGTCGATCGCCTTCTCCAGCATAAGCAGTGAGGGCGATGGCCGGAATTTCTCCACCGCGATCGGGGGACTGCTTTCTAATTTGCCGAATTAATGTGTAGCCATCGATATCAGGCATACCAATATCACTGATTAGCAAATCAAATTTTGCTTGCCCCAAACTGCTTAGAGCTTCGCTAGCTGAGTTTGCTTGAGTCACTCGCGCTCCGTGCTGTTCTAGTAGGAAGGCGATCAGCTCCCGTGAATCTCTGTCATCGTCTACAAGTAGTGCTTGCAAACCATTGAGATTGAAGTCTGAGCGATTATCAGACGCAGCATCATCTTGATTTAGTTTTGCCGCAGCGATGAGTGGAAGCTTGATTGTAAACGTCGATCCTTGTCCTTCTCCAGGACTCGCTGCTTCAACGGTTCCTCCGTGCAGTTCAACCAAATGGCGCACGATTGCTAACCCCAACCCCAACCCGCCAAATTTTCGGGTGGTTGTCCCATCAGCTTGACGGAAGTAGTCAAAAACATAGGGCAGAAAGTCACTAGTGATACCTCTACCAGTGTCGCTTACAGTCACTTGAGCATAGCTAGGAACTGGCAATTGGTGATTGAGGATTTGAGTTATTTCTCCCTCTGCTCCCCCTGCTCCCCCTGCTTCCCCTGCTTCCCCTACTATCTCGGACAATTGCACCTTTACTCGACCACCTTGTGGGGTAAATTTAATCGCGTTGGCAAGTAAATTCCAAACAACCTGTTGCAAACGAGCGGAATCGCCAAGTACTTGACCAATGTTCGGCTCAAATATTGTTTCAATCTGAATGGATTTAGCTTCAGCTGCGAGGCGCACGGTTTCAAGGGCAGCTTTGATGGTAAAAGTTAGATTGACTGGTATTGTCTTCAAACTTAACTTGCCTTGGAGAATCCGCGACACATCCAGCAGATCTTCAATTAGTTGTGCTTGCAATTTGGCATTGCGTTCGATGGTTTCGAGTGCGTACTGACTTTTGGCTGTGTCAGGCTGGGTTGTTTGCAGAATTTTTGCCCAACCCAGAATCGGATTCAGGGGCGATCGCAATTCATGAGACAAGACTGCGAGAAACTCATCTTTAATTCGGTTGGCTTGCTGTGCTTGTTCGGTCTGTTGCTGCAAAGAAACCATCAGTTCGTTGAGGCGATGGTTCTGCTCTTGCAGTAAAGCTTCTGCTTGTTTGCGCTCGGTAATATCTGACAGGATGAAAACGGCACCTGTGAGAGTCCCCTGCCGATCGAATGCCGGGTCGATGGTTTTGGCAAACCACCGTCCTTGAGACTGAAATTCTAGAACTTGCCGTTGGTGAGTTTCTTTAGCACGGCGAAAGCAAATGCCGTCACCGATTCCCCATTGTGAGTTTATCAACTCATGGTAGAGACGACCCAAAATTTCGCCGGGATGCTTGCCAACCATCTCTATCATCGCGCGATTACAGCGCAAAATTCTACCTTGTTGGTCTACCAGACATACGCCGTCGTTGATGGAGTCAAAGGTGCTTTGCCACTCCCGCGCCGAGGAAAAAGCAGATTCTTCTGCCCGTCGAATTCGCAATAGCGATCGCACCGTAGCAACCAGTTCAATGGGTTCAACTGGTTGGGCTAAATAGGCATCGGCACCGCTATCTAAGCCTTCTACTTTGTCCTGACTTTGGATAAAACTTGCACTCAGGTGTAGTACCGGGATAAAAGTCGTTTCGGGGTTTGCCTTAATTTGGCGACAGACTTCAAAGCCGCTCAAATCGGGCAATTTGACATCTAGAATTACCAAAGCAGGCTGATACTCAACAACTGCTTTTAATCCAGCCGCTCCAGTTGCTGCTTCCACCACGGTAAACCCGGCATTTTGCAAAATTCGGGTGACAATGTAACGATTGGCTGGGTTATCGTCAACATGCAGGATCGTTACGTGTAGCTCAGACATTGCTTTCTCCCCAAGCATCCAGAACAATTCCGGCTTTCACGAGGGCATCTTGAAGTTGGGCGCTCGCTGCCGTTTGAGAGCCTGTTTCTTTGGAAAGAATGGCGATACTTTGTTTTGCTAACCGCCTTTGCACTTCTATATCCAGTTGAGCAGATGAATGGATAATTACAGGAATCGACTGAGTGACGGAATTGTTTTTAAGCTGTTCGAGTACATCAAAACCACCGATCTCTGGCATCTCCAAGTCAAGTACGATCGCACTTGGATGCTCGTATTGTGCCAAATTTAATCCTTCTTCTCCATTCGGGGCTTCTAAAATACTCAATGTTGTGTTTATCAACAGTTGTTTCACTAGATATCGATAGGCAGGGTCATCATCAATTAATAAAATTTTTTGGGGGCTATTCTTATTAATCAGCGTATTGAGTTTATTCAACAGCGGCAATCTGTCTACAGGCTTAATTAGAAAGCCGTCGGCTCCTAGCGCCAGTGCTTGTTTCTCGTTATCAATGATAGTAATAACGAGTACAGGGATGGTACGAGTCGTTTCGTCTGCTTTGAGTTCTCGCAAGAACGTCCAGCCGTTTTGCCCTTCTAGCATAATATCTAACATAATCGCCGTTGGTTGAACTTGCTGTAATACAAGCCTTGCCTGAGCTAAGGTACGAGTCGGAATCAGTTGATAGGTTGACTCTTGGAGGTGTTTTTCGTAAATAAATAGCGTTTCCGGATGATCTTCAACCGCCAGAATGGGCAAGCGATTTGGCTCAAGTGAGGCGGGTTGCTTTTGGGTGGGAAATTCAGTTGTATATGGGTAGACGATGGGAATCGATGCTGTAAAGGTGGAGCCTTGACCAACTTCGCTTTTCATGGAAATGCTGCCGCCGAGTAGCTCTGTTAGCTTGCGCGATAACGGCAATCCTAAGCCGGTTCCCTTGACTTGCTTTTGCAGAGGGGATTCAATTTGCACAAAATCCTCAAAAATCCGCTCGCGATCGCCTGGAGCAATGCCAATGCCCGTATCGGATACGGAGAAGGTCACGGTATGACCTGTTTGCATAGCGGTTACGCGCACTTCTCCTTGTTGAGTAAATTTGAGGGCATTGGAGATAAAGTTTCTGAGAATTTGGGCGACTTTGCTCTCATCGGTATAAAGGGGGGGTATGGCGTTGGGTTCCTCGATAATCAGCGCCACAGAGGAGTCTTGAACTAATAATGGGCGCAGCATTCCCCGCAACGTGGCAAATAAGTCACTGACTTCAAAAGAACTGGGGCGCACTTCAATTTTTCCAGCTTCCACCTTTGCTAAATCCAGCAAGTCGTTGACCAATTCTGATAATCCGCTCGCTGCCTTTTGGATAAATGTTACCTGCTTTTCTTGCTCGGCGGTCAAATCGCCATCCATCCGTGCCAGCAGCATCCGAGACAGGGACAAAATGGAGTTGAGGGGCGTGCGGAATTCATGGCTCATGTTCGAGAGAAAACGGGTTTTTAGCTCGTTTGCCTTTTGTAGCGAGTCTGCCTTTTCATCCAGTTCTGCGTAGAGGGCAACTACACCGCGATTGGTGTCTTCTAGTTCCCGATTGAGACGAATTAGTTCTTCCTCCCGCTTCCGCAGCTCTGCCATTGCCTGGAGTAATTCCTGGTTTTGTTGCTGGATTTCTTCATAGGGATTCTGGGGCGATCGCTCGATTACGGTTTCTCGAATCTGGTGTAATTCCGAATCAGTGAAAGTCGGCGATCGCTTCGATAATCTTTTACTCATCACCACCGTTGTTCCTTGTCCCGGTAGCGATTCAATCTCAAAAAAATCCATCAGTCTGCGGGTGCCAACGATGCCCAACCCCATTCCGGTACTAGAGGTATAGCGTCCTGCCAAAACGTCTGCCAGATGAGGAATACCCTCACCTCGATCCTCAACCCGAATCAAAAACGCTTGCGGCTCTCCTTCAACACAAAATTCCACCGTTCCGCCTTTGGCATACTGAAACGCGTTGCGGGCAATTTCGGAAATTGCCGTTGCCAATCGCGCCCGATCTTGAGCATCAAAGCCCAACTGTTCGGCAATTTCCCTAGTTCGTTGCCGAGCTTGCACAACATCCTGTTGGTAGTGGATTTCGAGCCTGAAAAGGATTGTCAAGTCACTTTGCTCCAATTCAAAATTGCACTTCCTTTAGGGCTTGTTCCTTCAATTACGAATTACTAAGTAGGCAGACATAATTAAATGTAAACTACAAAACTTTAAACCCCTATCAAAACACACTTTCCCCCTGCCCCCCTGCCTCCCCTGCCCCCTGCCTATTTCCCCATTCCTTTAGCCACTAACACCGTTACATCGTCCCGTTCTCGGTTAAAGTCTCGGTATAACAGGCCTGCAATCAAGCTGGGATGTTTTTGAGTCAAACCGGGATAGCGATCGAGCCGCCACTTAGTGTCTAATCCGTCAGAATGCATAATTAAAAGTCCGTTAGTATACCAAGGATAGGTGAACTCTTGAATTTTGCGGAGTTCATGCCCCACCGTGCCGTTATGAGATAGGAGATTGTGCTGTTGAGTATACGAGAAAATGCTGGCAGAAATATTGCCAATTCCGGCAAAGCGGACAGATTGTTGTTCAAAGTCGATTTCGGCAATGGCCAGTACTGCTCCTCGCGTACTTCGCAAGGCGGCGTGGGCAGCTTCGATAATCGCTCCAGGAAAAAGATGATGATGCTCTTGAAAGATTCTCACGGCTTGGGAAGCAGCACTGGCAGCCAGAGGCCCATGCCCCAAGCCATCGACAACTAGCAACGAACTACGGAGAGCGCTGACTTCACATGCCCAAGCATCTCCGGAAATATGCTCCCCTCGTTTGGGCAAACAGATCGCCCCAATTTCTAAGGTCTTTTGAGGCGGATGGGGTGCCGAGTCCGACCAAACGTGAGCCAGGAGTGCTGTCCCTTGCTTGGGAATCGAGTAAATTTCCAATAAATTAGAGAGGCGAAGAATTGCGCCCAATCCGTTGCCTGATGTTCCGCCTGTGGAAAAGCCATCTTGCAAACACTCATCTACATCGACCATCCCCGGCCCTTTATCCAGCGATAAAATCTCAATGCCGACGGCTAAATCCTGCTTGAGCGATCGCAGCAGTATGACTCCACCGCGAGCGTGCTGCACCAAATTGTTAGCAATCTCTGTCACCACAATGCCAACTTTGCCGCGTTGGGTTTCCTGAAAGCCGAGCCGAGTTACCAAAGCCATAGCTAACCTTCGAGCTTCCCCGGTCTGGCTGGATTCAGTAATTGTGATGGCCACAGATTCGCTCATTTTATTTCCATCGTATAATTATTACCCGCGTTCCTTCTCCCACCGCAGACTGAATCTCAAATTCGTTGGCAAGCCGTTTGGCACCGCTCAGCCCCATACCCAAGCCGCTGCCAGTGGTGAACCCATCTTTCAGTGCCAACTCAATATCGGGAATTCCCGGCCCGCGATCTTCAAAGGTCAGTTTAATTCCTCGTCGTCTTCCTTCCTCAAGGGTTTCTAGCTTGGCTGTACCGCCTCCCCCATAGTCTAGGGTATTGCGGGCTAACTCGCTGGCGGCGGTGACAATTTTAGTTTGATCTACTAAGCCAAAGCCAATTTCCACAGCCAACTGGCGTACTGCCTGCCGAACTAAGACTACATCACCAGAAGATTGAATTTCGAGGGTTTCAGTCTTCTCCATCGTCATCTGCACGCCATTTAGTCGCAGTGATATGATTTGTGGTTTCATCGAGTGACGATCGCAACAGTGCCATACCCTTTTCTACGTTTAAGGCAGTGCGAATCCCCGTCAGCGATAGCCCCAATTCCACTAAGGTGATTGCCACAGCAGGCTGCATTCCCACGACAACCGTTTGTGCATCCAGTACCCGTGACATTTTGGCAATGTTGGCTAAAATCCTCCCCAGAAAAGAATCAACGATCTCTAATGCAGAAATATCGATCAGCACCCCATGAGCGCGAGTTTGAGTAATGCGGTTGGTCAAGTCGTCCTGTAGCGTCATCGCCAAGCGATCGTGCATATCCACTTGGATGGTCACAAGCAGGAGATCGCCAATTTGGAGTATGGGAATACGTTCCATTGGTTTCTCCTATCCACCTATTGGGGTCGAGAGCGAATAGCCGCTCCCATACGTTTTAACGCCGTCAAAAAGGCATCGGCTAGCGTCGCCTTTGTTGTGATATTAGTCAAATCAATGCCGAGATAGACGATGGTTTGGGCAATTTGCGGACGAATGCCACTAATTATACAATCGGCTCCCATGAGACGGGCAGCGGTAACAGTCTTAAGCAGATGTTGAGCGGTGAGGGTATCGACGGTGGGAACTCCGGTAATATCAATAATGGCAATTTCTGACCCTGTTTCAACAATCTTCTCCAATAATGACTCCATTACTATTTGAGTGCGGGCACTATCCAAAGTGCCGATAATTGGCAATGCCAAAATTCCCTCCCAGAGTTTAACCACTGGGATAGAAAGCTCCAGCAACTCTTCCTGCTGTCGGAAAATCACCTCTTCCCGCGACTTCTGATACACTTCCACGATCAGCAATCCCAGTCGATCTAGTAACTGTGTAGCTAGCCAGATTTCTTTACCCAACTCAGTGGCGTCGTGCAATTGCTGACGCAATCGGTTGAAGAGTGGTTGCTTGAAGGAAAAAATAAATGTCGCTGTTTCTGAAGGTGTGAAGCCTTTTTGCGATCGCGATCGGGAAATGCTAGTCAGCATCTCTCGCATATCCAGCCACGCCGCTGCCTGAATATTAGTCAAGTTCCCTTGCCCAACAGCGATCCGAAACAAGCTCAGAAATTCCCGACACTCCTCCTTTAACTCACTTTCTTTAATCAAGCCTCTGCGAATATTGACAGCAGCTAGCTCTTGAGTCCACTCTGACAGCATATCTGCCTCGAAAGTTTCCAGGATCTCTGGTATCTTACTTTCGCTCATCGTTCCTTTAAGGGCAACCTTTTTGATTATTCCAAAATCAGTGTATGACGATTCAGTGCCAGGTGAAAGGCGAAGTTGAAGAGGTAGGGGGGAGGGAGTGGGGAGATGGGGAGATGGGGAGGTGGGGAGATGAGGAGGTGGGGAGGTGGGGAGGTGGGGAGACGGGGAGACTTGTACTGAGCGGAGCCGAAGTATGAGGGAGTGTTACAACTAGAAGTTTAAAGCTCAGATATTCAGCGATGAACCTCAGATATTCAGCGATGAACCTCAGATATTCAGCGATGAACCTCAGATATTCAGCGATGAACCTCAGATATTCAGCGATGAACCTCAGATATTCAGCGACGAACCTCAGATATTCAGCGATGAACCTCAGATATTCAGCGACGAACCTCAGATATTCAGCGATGAACCTCAGATATTCAGCGACGAACCTCAGAGGTTCCTTGTTGAACTTCTAAACTTTAAACTCTCAAATTTAACACTTCCCCATCTCCCCACCTCCCCATCTCCCCACCTCCCCACCTCCCCATCTCCCCACCTCCCCACCTCCCCATCTCCCCCTACCCTCTGCCTCTTAAATATTGACACTGGCATTTTCAGCTAGGATTCGCTAAACTCACAAAATTAAATTTGCAACTAAAAAAGTTTCAATTAGCAACCGCCAGAAGGCTAGGGTACGAATGTGGGAAACAAAATACAACTTATAGATAGAGTGCGATTGGGTTTTGCGGTGTCAGTGGCGAAAAGCGTGACATTTTTAGTGCGATCGCTGCGTCTCGGTGCTGCTAGTGTATTGCCAGGCTCGATTGCTCGTCGCATTGAACCCCGACTTTTACAATTATTGAGTCAGCAAGTCAAAAAGGGAGTGATTTTAATTGCCGGAACTAATGGCAAAACCACAACATCGCTGCTTCTAAAAACGATACTAGAAAACAAAGGTTATCGCATCGCTCATAATTCTACAGGTGCAAATCTGGAAAACGGCTTGATGACAGCTTTGTTGGAAAGCACTAATTTAGTGGGAACGCTAAATGTTGATTACGCGATCTTGGAAGTTGATGAAAATATTGTTCCGAAAGTCTTAACTCCACTCCAACCGCAAATTATTCTTTGTCTAAACTTGTTCCGCGACCAACTCGATAGATACGGGGAAGTAGACACAATTAGTAAGCGTTGGACAAAGGTAATTTCGACGCTACCGCCAGAAACAGTAGTAATTCCTAATGCTGACGACCCAACTTTATCTCACCTTGGGCAGCAGTTACCCCAAAAGGTGTTATTCTTTGGCTTGAATGAACCAGAACATTATTTAGAAGCAATTCCTCACGCTGTTGATTCTATATATTGTCCAAAATGCGGACATTCACTAGATTATAAAGGTGTTTACTTGTCGCATTTGGGAGATTTTACTTGTCCTAAGTGTGGTTTTAGTAAAAGTCAACCAAATCTGGAAAGTAGTGAATGGCCGCAAATTCTAGTTGGTTTATATAACAAATACAATACTTTGGCAGCAGTAACAGCAGCTAAAGAGTTAGGAGTTGATGAAGCAACAATTAAAGATACTATTAACAACTTCCAAGCCGCTTTTGGTCGCGCTGAAGATTTAGTAATTAATGGTAAAAAAGTACGGATTTTGTTATCAAAAAATCCTGTAGGCACGAATGAAACAATTCGCGTAGTCACTCAAAGTGCAGATAAAACTACACTGCTAGTATTAAACGATCGCACCCCCGATGGCACTGATGTATCCTGGATTTGGGATGTAGATACTGAGAAATTAGTCGAACGTGGAGGAACTTTAGTAGTAAGTGGCGATCGCGTTTATGATATGGCACTACGCCTGCGTTACAGCCAAAAATCTCCTGAAAGTACATTAAATTTAATTGTCCAAGAAGATTTGCGACAGGCGATCGCTACTGCCCTAGAGCATACACCAGAGAATGAAACTTTGCACATTCTCCCTACTTATTCAGCCATGTTAGAAGTGCGAGAAGTTCTCACTGGTCGAAAAATTCTGTAAATTGTCATTTGTCATTTGTCATTCGTCATTTGTCATTTGTCATCTGTCATTTGTCATTTGTCATTTGTCATTTGTTTTTCTCCGCGTCGCCGTGTCCCTGCGTCTCCCCATCTCCCTATACTTCTCTACGAGAGGCTGCGCCAACGGCTTCGCTCAGTACAAGTCTCCCCAGTCCCCAAAATTATGAGTTTAGAAAATTTAGAATTAACAATTGGTTGGTTGTATCCAACGCTGATGAGTACCTATGGCGATCGCGGTAATGTGATTACTATAGAACGTCGCGCTCTGTGGCGGAGATGCAGTGTTAAAGTTTTACCCCTAGACCAAAATGCCACAGCAGATGATATTAAATCTGTGGATGTCATAGTCGGTGGTGGCGCACAAGACCGTCAGCAAGAAATTGTCATGCGCGATTTGCAAGGCGCGAAGGCTGACGCGATGCGCGATAAAATTGAAAATGGGACACCAGGAGTTTTTACTTGTGGTTCTCCCCAATTGCTGGGACATTATTACGAACCCGGCTTGGGGCAACGTATTGAAGGTTTGGGAATACTCGATTTAGTTTCCGTACATCCTGGCGAAAATACTAAGCGCTGTATTGGAAATTTAGTTATTGAAGTTACAGCTTCACGTTTGGCGCAGGATTTAGCAGAGATGACAGGTAGTACACCGTATTTGGTAGGTTTTGAAAATCATGGTGGACGTACCAAACTCGGAAAAGTAGAAGCTTTGGGGCGGGTGGTGTATGGCTTAGGTAATAATGGTGAAGATGGGACAGAGGGAGCGTTTTATCAAAATGCGATCGCTACCTATTCTCATGGCCCTTTGTTACCTAAAAATCCCTTCGTAGCTGATTGGTTAATTCAAACAGCATTGCGGCTAAAGTATCAACAGGCAATTACCCTAGAACCATTAGATGATAATCTTGCTCTCCAAGCACGGGAAGCAATGTTTCAGCGATTAAAAGTTAGTTTACCAACTCGCACGACAACGCAAGTTTAAGTTTTTGCCCTGATTTTTCGCTTGCTGAATGTTCTTTTTGGCTCAGTGTATAAAAGACTTGCCACTTTGGCAGCATCATTTTGATTGTCTTTGGTAAAGTATAAAAGTCAATTACTTGTGGGCTATATTTACCGAGGTTTACTATACTTTTAGGTACATTCAGTTAAGTTTGCTATGCTAAGGGAACAATAGAAATTGCTGATGTATTCACTACACCAGCAATAAGCAGAATGATGAGTTTTGGTTAATTTCCCTCGTCCCTCTAAAAGACGAGGTATTTTTTATTTGAGCAAATCGTTAGTTGACACCAATGCTTTCCTAAAGCAAAAATTTCAGTATTCAAAACGATTTTCCCAACAAACTCTTAGCCTTTTTTACTCATCGGTTAGAATTTATACCAATTACTCCAATGATTATTAAGGCGATGGAAATGAGTTTAGTTAATGTGGCAGATTCACGAAACCAAATCATACCAATCATCGCGACTAGGATAGTTCCCAAACCAGCCCAAACAGAATAAGCTATACTGATTTCAAGTTTTTTCAGAGCCAGAGTCAAAAAAGTAAAACAAAATCCATAGAAAACAAATATTAACACTGAAGGGACAATTTTAGTAAATCCTTCTGATAATTTCATGCAAGTTGTACCTGAAACTTCAAAAAGAATTGCTGCAATGAGGTAAATCCAACTTATTGACATATCTGTTGCGAGCAGTTGGTTATAAGGCTTTTATTATCTCTAAAAAAATTCCAAAATTCAATGCAAGAATATTTTTGATTTGGAAGTTCCTGAACTCAACCGTATGGCTGTATATCAGATTTGCAATAAAAAGCGCTCCTTCTTAGAGAGCGCTTTTTCGTATGATTTGCTGAACCTATGTAGGTTTTTTAGGAAAGTGCAAAATTTTAAATCTTGTAGGTGAGCTAGTGCGTTGCTTTGGTTGCCAAATCTGTAGTAGCTGGTGAACCAGGACTGCAAGAAGGTTTCCTTCTCTAGACGACTGGTGTTAGCTCAGCGTAAAGCCTGCGGCATGGCTTCTCTACGAGACGCTACCGCGAACGCTTAGAGCTACGGAGGAGCGCCACCCAAAGGGTGTTGTGTTATCGCGTAGGGTAACTCACAACTTAAGATTTTAGGTGTGTTAGGAAGAATGCCCGTAACGCACGCTAAATTGCTCTTTATTAAATCCAGATTTCTTAAGTTAAGCGTTTAGCGCTTCCTCTTGATGGGTTTCGATGACACAATCAGAAGCGGGATAGGCGTAGCATGTCAGAACCCATCCTGCATCAATTTGCTCGTCGTCTAAGAAGTTCTGATCCGATTGGTCAACTTCACCTGAAATCAGTTTTCCGGCACAGCTAGAGCAAGAACCAGCTCTACAGGAGTAGGGCAAGTCAATTCCTTCTTCTTCTGCGGTATCTAGGATGTACTGATCGTCAGGAGCGTCAATTACTTGTTCGCCATCTGGGGTCTTTAATGTGACCTTGTAAGTTGCCATGTCAAAATCCCTAACTAATATAAACTCCATTTTCGATACTACGGGTTTATGTGCAGCTAGTCTAGAGTTATTTATGGTTGACTGTTCTAAATTCAAGGATCGGTTAGTGGGGCTAGTTTACATCTACCAAAAGATGGATAGGAAAATCACAAAGCAAAAAATGTGGCGATCGCTTCAGCGAATCCCTCAAATGAACTATAATTCTGAGACACGATAGAGACAGTCATTCCCAACTTTTGAGCATTAGCTGTTGTGTAGGGGCCAAAGCAGGCGATCGCACAATCTTCGTAATCGGTTGAAGAGTTGACCATTCTTAAAAAACTTTCTATTTCTGCCGTGCTACTAAAAGCAATAACATCTATCTTTCTTTGATGAATCAAGTCTAATTCAATACTGTAAATATTTTTATCTAAACCCTGCGTGATATATGCAGGTACGCGAGTCACTTTTATGCCCAAATTCTCTAAGTCTGTAATTAAATTCGGTATCACATTAGGTTCCGGCAAACCTACAACTTCTGGAGCAGGTACCAGCACTTTTTTTTCATGAATTTGGACAATTGTTTTTAATTCGGCGACAATTCCCGCTGGGCTAGATTCTTTGGGAATTAAATCCACTTTGCCACTAAACGAAAATAAACTTTCTGAATCTTTTCCCAATGCACATAATTGGCAATTTTCTAACACAGATATAGGAATATCTAAATCATTCATGCGGTGAAAAAATGCAATTATTCCGTTCCTGCTTGTGAAGATAATCCAATCAAATTCTTTTATACGGCTCAAAGCGTTGTCTAACTGAGTATAGTTTGATAAATAACAGGTTTCGATAGTAGGCATCAAAATAGGCAAACCGCCTTTTTTGATGATTTGTTCGGACAACCTATAAGCATAATTTCTCGGCGCTGTGACTAAAATTCTCTTGTTATGTAGAGGTAATTTGTTAGATGGAGCGAGCAAATTAATTTCTGTTGATTCGATGTGCATTGTTAAAAGCGAATAGGCAACCGGGAACAAGGAGTTCAAAACTTAAAAAGCCAGTGGTGTGTCACCCAAAGTTCAAAGTTTGTGTGGCACACCACTAGAGTCTATTTCTAAAGGTCAAAGCTGAGATTTGAGATAAAATATCATTCGATCCTTACTTTGATACTCATCAGGTAATGACAGTCGGCTTTTCTCTACCTGTTAAGGTGCGAATTTGAGCAATTTTATCAGCGATCGCAATTAAATCAGCTAGTGCTTGCTGCGGATCTAGGTTTTGTTTAGCAGCATCCGGTTCATAAGATTCTAGATAAACTCGCAAAGTTGCACCGTGAGTACCCGTACCAGATAGACGGAAGACAATGCGGGAGCCATCAGTAAATCCAATCCGAATGCCTTGATTTTTACTAATGCTGCCATCAACTGGGTCAGTGTAGCTAAAGTCATCGCTATACTCAACCTCATACTTACCAAACTGTTTTCCTTTGAGATTTAGTATTTGCGATTGCAGTTGCTCCATGAGGGTATTGGCTCGCTCTGAATCTACTTCTTCGTAATCGTGACGAGAATAGTAGTTACGTCCGTAAGTCTGCCAGTGTTCGCTGACAATCTCCTCTACAGATTGTTGGCGTACTGCTAGAATATTCAGCCAGAACAGCACTGCCCACAGTCCGTCCTTTTCTCGAATATGGTTGGAGCCAGTGCCAAAGCTTTCTTCACCGCACAGAGTTGCTTTATCTGCATCTAATAAATTGCCAAAAAACTTCCAGCCAGTAGGTGTTTCATAGCAGTCGATTCCAAGTTGTGCTGCTACTCGATCTACTGCCTGACTTGTAGGCATAGATCGCGCTACTCCTGTCAAACCAGCCTTATATCCTGGAACTAGCTTGGCATTGGCAGCTAAAACTGCCAGACTATCGCTGGGGGTAACGAAAAACCTGCGCCCCAAAATCATATTGCGATCGCCATCACCGTCGGAAGCTGCACCGAAGTCCGGGGCATTTTCTCCATAAAGAATATCGACTAGTTCGTGAGCATACACCAAATTCGGGTCTGGATGTCCGCCTCCAAAGTCTTCCAAAGGTATACTGTTACGCACGCTTCCTGAAGGTGCGCCCAAGCGATGTTCAAACAGGGCATGGGCATAGGGGCCAGTCACGGCATGAAGTGAGTCGATACACAGCCGGAAGTTACCAGACGTTAAGAGTTGGCGAATGCGATCGAAATCAAATAAAGACTCCATTAACTTTTCATAATCCTGCACGGAGTCAATGACTTCGACAACCATTTCTCCCATTTGAGATTCACCCAAAGTTTCTAGATCTACATCTGGTGCATCTAGGATTTGGTATCGATCAATTACTTTGCTGCGGTTATAAATATCCTCTGTCACTTTTTCTGGTGCAGGGCCGCCGTTACTGATGTTGTATTTAACACCAAAATCACCCTTTATTCCACCAGGGTTATGGCTGGCAGACAGAATAATGCCACCAAGAGCATTGTACTTGCGAATGATACAAGATACAGCAGGAGTAGACAAAATTCCTCCCTGACCAACCTTAATTCTAGCCACACCGTTAGCCGCAGCCATCTTCAAGATAATTTGGATGGCTTGACGATTATAATAACGACCATCACCGCCCAAAACTAATGTCTGTCCCTGTAAACCTTCTACCGTGTCGAAAATAGATTGGATGAAGTTTTCTAAGTAGTGAGGTTGTTGAAAAACACTCACTGCTTTCCGCAGCCCAGAGGTGCCGGGCTTCTGATCGGCAAAGGGGGTAGTGGAAAATGTACGAATATTCGTTGAGGTGTTTAAAGAACTCATTTTTTGTTTTCGGCTGGTTAGTTTCGGACTCCCAAACAAGGAAGCTACACAAGAGGATAAGGTTACGATAGTTGTTGACTCTGAGTAAACAAGCTAATAAAGAAACATATTTTATTGATTGACATATAGCATTTTATTATTATTTAGCTTGATAACATAAGCATGACAAATTTTTAATTGTAATTAGTATGTAATATCAATACTATTTGATTTAAGCAATTTCTTATTATATAAAATTTTTACTAAAAATATTTTTACTGGGTTTAAAATTTACTCACTGCATTTAAAATTATTTACATTTAATTTAAAAATTTTTGTTTCATTTCAAATATTTTTATATTGAAATAATTCACTATTAAAGTACATAAATTAAAGTAAATTATAGAAAATTAATATTATCTTTAGATTAAATTAAGATTAACTAAATAGTTGATGTCGTTCAATCTCTGCTTATAACAGTGTCTGTATCTAGTATTGAAGAAGCTTTTCCAACTCATCTACTCACAGCAAAACTCTATGTCGTGTCAACATCTCAATGAACTAAGTCTCTCAAACATAATTCCGAAAGCCAACTATCCCGTGTTTCATTGTCAGGAGTGCATTCGCCTCAATGAACGCTGGGTGCATCTGCGTATTTGCCAGGCGTGCGGTCAGATGCTATGCTGCGACTCTTCCAAAAATCAACATGCACGCCGTCATTATGAAGAGACTGGACATCCCGTAATTAGTTCAGCAGAATTAGGAGAAGATTGGCTGTGGTGTTTTGCGGATGAACAACAGAAGATTTATTGATAAATTCATCCAGGTTGAGTGAGCCTAAATATCCACAGGATCTCAGATAGATAATTACTCGCTTGTCTAAAATCTGCTTTTATTAATTTTCAAATTAATAAGAAAACCAATTAACTAACCTATCTTAGGATAGACTTTTATAGGCTTATAAGCATCAAGTAAATATAGTTCGGGGTTTTCTATTTCAAGAAAATCAAACCCTCGAATGACCATTCAGAATATTATAAACCGATTGAAGGAAGAATAATCTCATGAGCACAATATTGCTCGCGATTATGACTAAAGATGGTATCCAAATCTACCAGAAAGGCTATTTCTGCTCATGGCATTGATTTCTGCATTTTTCCTTGGGTTAGTTGCGGGGCTGCGATCGCTCACAGCCCCTGCTGCTTTATTTCTGGCACGTGGCGGCATTATAGGGATCGTTCTGGCTGTACTGGCGGTGGGTGAGTTGATTGCCGATATGCTGCCGCAAATCCCGTCTCGCACCAGCCCCCCAGCGTTGATTGCTCGGATTCTCAGCGGTGGCATTGTGGGATGGCTAGTCACCGGAGCAAACAGCAGTTTTGCAATTGTTGGAGCGCTCTTTGGTGTTGTGGGTGCATTAGTCGGTGCTTATGGGGGTCGGGCGGTGCGGATAGCCGCCATTGAAAAGATTGGTTCAGTTCCTGCTGCCCTTGCTGAGGATCTGGTAGCGATCGCTCTGGCTGCCTTTATCGTTACCCGTTGATGTCACCAAGTGTGTAAGCTCTAAGTTAACTGGTATCTTAAATTAATAGCTTCGGCAGTCGAAGTTTAGCCAAAATTCAAGCATAAAGATAACCGATTGAAAGTTAGATCGACCACTTGAGGGAGCAATCAGACATCAAAATAAGATTGCCGAAATCATTTATGTATCAACCATTCGAGTAGCAATCCCTCGATGGTTAGCGATCGCGGATGCAATTATCTTTACAGTCCGAACTAGAAACAGATTGGGAAATGCTCGTAATTTACATAGGAGCCACATGAGTACAATCACGACTAAAGATGGTACGCAAATTTACTACAAAGACTGGGGTACAGGACAGCCCATTGTCTTCAGCCACGGCTGGCCGCTGAGCGCGGATGCTTGGGAATCGCAGATGTTTTTTCTCGCCTCCCACGGCTACCGTTGCATCGCCCACGATCGTCGCGGTCATGGCAGGTCTAGCCAACCGTGGCACGGCAATGACATGGATACCTACGCCGACGATCTGGCGGAGCTGTTCGAGGCGCTGGATCTTAAGGATGCGGTGACCATCGGACACTCTACCGGCGGTGGTGAAGTGGCGCGTTTCATTGGACGCCACGGCACTAAACGCGTGTCCAAGGCAGTGCTGATGGGTGCGGTGCCGCCGCTAATGGTCAAGACGGAGGCAAATCCGGGTGGGCTACCCATTGAAGTCTTTGACGGCTTTCGGACGGCGTTGTTGGCTGACCGTTCGCAGTTCTTTCTGGATGTAGCCAGCGGGCCGTTCTTTGGCTTCAATCGACCCGGTGCGAAAGTCTCCCAAGGGCTGATTTATTCGTGGTGGATGCAGGGGATGATGGCTGGTCATAAGAACACCTATGACTGCATTAAGGCGTTTTCGGAAACAGATTTCACCGAGGATTTGAAGAAGTTCGATGTGCCAACGTTGATTATCCACGGTGATGACGATCAAATCGTGCCGATTGGTGCTTCTGCCCTTGTGTCTGCAAAGCTGGTCAAGAATTCGACTTTGAAGATCTATCCCGGCGGATCGCATAGTCTGGGCGACACGAGCAAGGAACAGCTTAACGCCGACCTGCTGGAATTTCTCAAATCCTGATACGGATTGTTGAAAATCTGAATGCGTTACAGCTCAATTCAAACCCTACCTTAATACGCAGAGAGTTTTTAACTTTGAGTGTGAGAGCGTCATGAAAGGAAACTATTTCCAAGGAGTTTAGCACTGATGGAAACAGCAGATGTTATTGTCATCGGCAGCGGTCAAGGAGGCATTCCACTGGCGGCTGATTTGGCCAATGAGGGACGTAAAGTTGTCTTGTTTGAGCGAGATGCTTTAGGCGGCAGTTGCATCAACTATGGCTGTACTCCGTCCAAAGCCTTCTTAGCAGCGGCTCATGCAGCGGGACGGGCACGCCAGAGTAAGAAGCTAGGCATCCACACAGAGGTTGAAGTGGATTTCCCCGCTGTTATGGAGCGAGTTCGGGGAATCCGCAGCAGCTTTAATCAGGGGATTCGCAAGCGATTAGAGAGTGCGGGTGTCAAAATCATTTGTGCCGAAGCTTCTTTTGTGGGGGAACGGACGGTCAAAGGTGGGGATGTTACCCTTCAGGCTCCTTTGGTAATCATTAACACAGGTACGTCATCGCTAATTCCTGACATTCCCGGACTTGCCGGAACTCCCTACCTGACTAACCGCAACTTCTTTGACTTGAAGGCCTTACCAGCCCGTTTATTGGCGATCGGAGGGGGCTATATTGGCTTGGAATTGGGACAAGGACTAGCGCGTTTGGGCAGTCAGACTGACTTAATTGTGCGGGGCGATCGCCTCCTCGGACAAGAAGAGTCTGATGTCAGCGAGGTCTTAGCAGAAGCATTCAAGCAGGATGGGATTGGACTTCACTTTGGCGTCAATGTGGATCGCGTCGCCCACGAGAATAATGTGTTTCGGCTGACCCTGAGCAATGGCGAACAACTCCAGGGAGAAGCGTTGCTGGTTGCCATTGGACGAAAACCCAATACAAGTGCCTTAAATGCAGCCGCCAGCGGAATTGAGCTAGACGAGCGAGGGTTTGTCAAAATTGACGATCGCTTCCATACTACTTGTTCTGGAGTCTATGCCATCGGGGATGCTGCCAAACAGCCTGCCTTTACCCATGTGTCCTGGGAGGACTATCGCCGCTTAAAAGCAATTTTGTGTGGAGAAAACCGGACGCGGAGCGATCGCGTTCTTGGTTATGCGGTTTACACAGAACCCCAAGTTGGGCGAGTGGGTATGACCTTAGAACAGGCTCAGAAACAAGGCATCAACGCCCGTGCTGTCACGTTACCCATGAGCCAAATTGCGCGTGCCATCGAGTGGGGGCATGATTTGGGATTTTATCGCATGGCGATCGACTGCGATACAGACAAAATTCTAGGAGCAACTTTAGTGGGGTACGAAACTGCTGAACTAGTGCATGTATTTTTATCCCTAATGGAAGCAGGAGCAACTTGGCAGCTGTTAGAGCGATCGGTTCACATCCATCCGACCTATGGTGAAGCTTTACCCAGTTTGGCACGGTTGCTGCTTGGAGATAACATGCCAGGGTGTCCGAATATGTAAAGAGTTTTTGGTGAAAATTGCTCTACTCATCCAGCCGATTGCCAATGGTGTCTGCATATCAGTCATCTTGACACTTAGCGCACTTTTAGAGTGCATTGGAATGGCAACCGCAACACCGTTTTGATTATGGCTTAGTGATGGGTGGATTCAACTCTCAACGCTTTTTGACGCTCGTGGAGTAGTACGCTTAAATGTGCGCTCGCTATAACTTTTTACCAGCAGTGTAGGGCTTGTGTCGGATTCAGCTAAATTTTAGCCAGAATTGCTTGGGCGGCGGCTTCATCAGCAATCAATCCTGTAATTAACTGACCGCGTAAAGCAGCTAGAATCGCTTCTGCCTTTTTCAGGCCACCTGCTACACCAACAATCAACCGAGAAGCCGGTTGTTCGAGTGGTACGCTAGCAACCCGGTTATTCGTTCCTTGTTGCAGCAATACTCCGTAGCGATCGTAAGCCCAACCCGCAATTTCTCCTACTGCCCCCAGTTCTATCAATTCAGCCACCTCATCATCATTGATAAAGCCGTTTTGATGTAACGGTGCATTCCAGGCAATCTCGCTAATACCGACAAATGTTACTTTGGCTTGCTCTGCAAGAGTTTTAACAGTAATAAACGATCGCTGAGTCTGCAATAATTCTCGTTCTTCAACGCTAGTGGCGACAACCGGAGTCGGCACTGGGTAAGCTTGGGAACCGACGCGATCGGACAAATGCATCACTACTTCGTGACGACCTGCACGCCCATAGTGAGACATATTGCCAATAATAGAAACAATTTTATGCTGGGGTTGGTTCATTGAGGGAATTTGCTCCACCATTGCTCGCAATGTGCGACCAGAGGACAACGCTAGTATGGTCGGAATCTTCGCCATCAGGTAAGCCTCTAAGTGGGTGGCAGCACAGACACCAATTCCATTGAGTGTCTCGCCATTGCCTGCGTCAGTTGGAACCACTTCACAAAGCGATAGCCCAAAGCGATCGCGCAACGACTCAGCCAGAGCAATACATTCGCTCAGCGGATGATCGAGGCGAAATTTGATCAATTTTTCAGTGACCGCCAGTGCCACCAAGCGCTGTGCAGCTTGCCGAGAAACATTGAGTTTTGCTGCAATCTCCTCTTGCGTATTTCCAGCAATGTAATACAGCCAAGCAGCATGAGCAGCTAGATCTAATTTGCGGGATCTAAGGGGCAAGCCAGCTTTATTGGCATCGCGCCCCTCTAATAAAGGCTCTCCCATATCCCACCTTCCAAAACTATGTACCTACCAAAAGAATGGTTAGATAATTTTGAGTATATGCCCAAAGACATAACTTTTGCTCATATTAACTAAAAAGTGCAAATTTAACGCTCTTGCATCTCTTGAGGTAGTGCTTAAGAAAGAGTTCACATGCTAAACGGCGTTTGCTCCCCTGCCCCTTGCCCCTTGCCCTCTTCATTGACCACCTGTTACTTCCAAGTTAAACCCGGTTATGTAACTTGCTTCGTCGCTCATCAGAAACGCTACCCCATTTGCTACCTCTGCCAAACTTCCTAAGCGCCGCATTGGGACTGAATTAATCATCTGTTGCTCAACTATTTTGGGGTCGGCATCAAAGTACTGAGAACCTACTGCTGCTTGCAATTCGGTTTGTCGCGTCCACATAAAACCAGGGCCTATAAGTGCAGGAGACAATGCATTTACCCGGATGCCGTAGGGAGCCAAGTCTTTGGCTGCTGTCTGAGTCATACCAATCACCGCAAACTTGGAAGCACCATACGCTAACATATTTGGCGGCCCGACTACGCCTGCATAACTCGCCATATTAACGATCGCACCTCCTCCGATATCGCGCAAGTACTTTGCAGCCACCTTCAGAACGTGGAAAACGCCAACAACGTTAATGTTAATCACCTTTTGAAAGTCATCTTCAGGATATCCGTCTGTTTTCGCAAACGCTCCTTGATAACCCGCATTATTAAATACATAATCAATCCGTCCAAGCTGCTCTACAGCATCAGTAAAGGCTTTGGTAACATGATCGGCAGATGTAACATCACAGCGAAATGTGCCCACAGGAACGTTGTAATCTTTTAGTTCCTCTGCTACATCTGTCATCTTCGGTTCATTCAAATCTAGCAGCGCTACACCCGCACCATTAGCAGCAAACCGGCGTGCAGTTGCCTTGCCTATATCTCCTGCACCACCTGTAATCAAGATATTTTTACCTACAAACTGATAGGTTGCTGTTACTGTCATAATTTCAACCTCTTATTGAAGAATTGTTGCAAATTCCCGTCATTGAAGTGGGGTTGGTATGATTCTATTATTGAGCTTTTACTCAAATTTAGAGCATAAAATCAAAAATTTTCTCCGTTCGATTTTTTATATCAAAGGAGTAATGCGATGCGTATCCCCCGCTTCGCTAAAGTGCTGGTAGCATTTCTCGCTGGAGTGATGTTGGCGCAACTGCTACACGCTTGTTCGTGGCAATCCCAAGCCGCAGAGAAAACTACACTGACGATCGCCACTGTTAATAATGGCGATATGGTGGTCATGCAAGGACTTTCCCGCAAGTTCGAGGAAGCCAACCGCGATATTCAACTGCGGTGGGTGGTGCTAGAAGAAAATGTTTTGCGCCAACGCACAACTACAGATGTTGCAAGCCAAGGCGGTCAATTCGATGTCTTGACTATCGGTTCTTATGAAACACCAATCTGGGCTAGACGGGATTGGTTAAGACCCTTGGATTTAGGTGCAGACTACGACATTAACGATTTACTAAAACCCATCCGCGAAGGACTTTCTCATAACGGCAAACTTTATGCCGTGCCGTTTTATGGGGAAAGTTCTATGCTGTATTACCGCAAAGACTTGTTTGATAAAGCCGGGATTACGGTTCCAGAACAGCCAACCTATCCTCAAATGAGAGAATGGGCAAGCAAAATCCACGATCCGGCGCGTGGAATTTATGGAGTTTGCTTGCGTGGAAAACCTGGTTGGGGTGAAAACATGGCTTTTGTTTCCACCTTGGTTAACACTTATGGCGGACGCTGGTTTGATATGAACTGGCAACCGACAATTAATACTCCAGCTTGGAAAGAGGCGATCGCATTTTATATCGATTTGCTGCAAAAGTACGGGCCGCCAGGAGCCAGTTCCAACGGATTTAATGAGAATCTGGCATTATTCTCCACAGGTAAATGTGGTATGTGGGTAGATGCAACCGTGGCCGCTGGGCTGCTATCCAATCCCAAAGAATCCCAAGTTTACGATAAAGTAGGCTTTGCCCGTGCGCCAATTGAAAAATATCCCAACGGTTCAAACTGGCTTTGGGCTTGGGCTTTAGCAGTTCCTAAAACCTCAAAATCGCCAGAAGCCGCACAAAGGTTTGTTGCTTGGGCAACATCAAAAGAATATATCCAACTAGTTGCCAAAGAGAATAGCTGGGTTGCCGTACCGCCAGGAACTCGGACTTCCACGTATGAAAACCCCAACTATCGCAAAGCTGCACCCTTTGCCCCAATCGTGCTGAAAGCAATTCAATCTGCTGATGTTACCCGTCCATCCGCAGAACCAACACCGTATAAGGGCGTTCAATATGTGGATATTCCAGAATTTCAAGCGATCGGTTCTTCTGTCGGGCAAACTTTGGCAGCAGCATTAACTAATCGGACTTCGATAGATGGGGCGTTGCAGCAATCGCAGAGATTTACTGAACGTTTTATGAGACATACGGGTTATATCGATTGAAATTGGGCATGGGGCATGGGGCATAGGAATTTTAAAGAGATTTTGCGTAAATGCTGCCATTTTGAATACTTCGACTGCGCTCAGTACAAGTTTTGAATTTTGAATTGTCATTATGTCTTCTTCATTAGCGGTCAAACCTCAACACGAAACGCCGCCACCCGCTAGGCAATGGGCTAAACGGCAAGCGTCAACCTTACCTCTGGTTGCGCCTTCGGTCGTTGTCCTGCTGCTGTGGATGATTGTGCCTCTGGTGATGACTATATGGTTTTCCTTTCAGCGGTATAACCTGTTGAATCCAGACGCACGTAAATTCATCGGCATTGAAAATTTCACCTTCATTCTGACTGACTCAGCACTATGGACATCGATCGCCATCACAATTATTCTGGTTGTTTCAGTTTTAGTAATCACAATTGGTCTAGGCACATTATTAGCAGTGCTATTTGACCAGGACTTTTACGGTCGTGGTGTGGCACGGGTGCTAGCAATCTCGCCATTTTTTGTGATGCCTACAGTCAGCGCCCTAATCTGGAAAAATATGCTGATGCATCCAGTAAATGGGCTGTTTGCTCAAATTACTAGAGGCTTGGGTTTGGGAGCAATTGATTGGTTTGCCAGCGTTCCCCTGCTTGCCATCATTATTATTGTTTCCTGGGAATGGCTGCCTTTTGCTTTGCTGATTTTATTAACAGCCATTCAGTCACTCGATCGCGACCAGTTAGAAGCAGCGCGAATGGATGGAGCAAATGCGATCGCTCTATTTCGTTTCGTTATGCTACCGCATCTTAGCCGCGCCATTTCTGTGGTCGCCATGATTGAGACAATTTTCTTCTTGACCATCTTTGCCGAAATCTTTGTGACCACAGGCGGCGGCCCCGGACTCGCAACCACCAACCTAGCCTATTACATCTTCTTAAAAGCCTTGTTGGAATTTGATGTCGGCGGTGCATCAGCTGGAGGATTAATTGCCGTCATCCTTGCCAATATCGTGGCAATCTTCTTAATGCGTAGTGTTGCTCGTAATTTGGATACTTAACATGGCACGTAAAACTTCAAAGCGGTGGCTATGGACTTTACTGGGCTGGCTTGCCGCTTGCCTCTTATTTTTCCCCATCTTCTGGATGTTTATTACCAGTTTCAAAACCGAAGTAGCGGCAGTTTCAACTCCCCCGCAGTTATTTTTCCGCCCGACATTGGAAAATTATGTTGCCATCCAAGACCGGGCAAATTATTTCAATTATGCATTTAACAGCGTAGCAATTTCCCTCGGCTCAACTATAGTCGCCCTCCTGCTTGCTGTACCTGCTGCTTACGCGATGGCGTTCTTTCCCACCAAACGCACCAAAGGAACTCTGCTGTGGATGCTGTCCACCAAAATGCTGCCACCAGTCGGCGTACTGGTTCCCATCTACATTTTGTGTCGCAACGCTGGCTTACTAGATACCCGCATCGGTTTAATTATCATTTATACCCTGATTAATTTGCCCATCGTCGTCTGGATGATTTACAGCTTCTTCAAAGAAGTTCCTAAAGACATTCTCGAAGCCGATCGCATGGACGGAGCAACCACACAGCAAGAACTGATTCACGTCTTGCTACCCCTAGCACTCCCCGGAATCGCCTCCACCGCCTTACTCTCAATTATCTTGTCCTGGAACGAAGCATTTTGGAGCCTGAACCTAACAACAGCAGACGCTGCCCCCCTCACCGCCTTTATTGCCTCATTTTCCAGCCCCCAAGGATTATTTTGGGCAAAACTCTCAGCAGCATCAACATTGGCGATCGCACCCATCCTCATCTTCGGCTGGCTAAGTCAACGCCAACTAGTCAGAGGTCTAACCTTCGGTGCAGTGAAATAAAAGGCAGAAGGCACAAGGGATTACAAACAAACTCTTGCGTTCTCCTCTTTGCGCCTCCGCGTCTCTGCGTGATAAAACAAAACCCTTAATCAAAACATCCTATGTCAACAGTTGCTTTAAGAAATATCCATAAAACCTACGCCGACACAGAAATCATCAAAGGCATAGATCTCGACATCAGCGATCGCGAATTTGTCGTTTTCGTCGGCCCCTCCGGCTGCGGAAAATCCACCTTACTCCGCATGATTGCTGGACTAGAAGAAATTTCCTCCGGCGATTTACTCATCGACGGTCAAAAAGTCAACGACATACCCCCCGACAAACGCGGCTTGGCAATGGTCTTTCAAACCTACGCCTTATACCCCCACATGACAGTCGCCGAAAATATGGCCTTTAGCCTCCGGCTTGCAGGTATGCCGAAAGCCCAACGCCATGAAAGAGCACGTGAAGTCGCCCGCATCCTCCAATTAGAACCACTCTTAAACCGCAAACCCAAAGAACTATCAGGAGGACAGCGCCAACGGGTAGCGATTGGCCGTGCTTTAGTGCGAAATCCCAAAGTATTTTTATTTGATGAGCCACTATCAAATCTAGATGCAGCTTTGCGGGTGCAAATGCGAATTGAGCTTGCTAGTTTACATGACAGCCTGCAAGCCACGATGATTTACGTCACCCACGACCAAGTTGAAGCAATGACCCTTGCTGACAAAATTGTGGTATTGCAAGGTGGCATCATCGAACAAGTTGGTTCTCCCCTAGAACTTTACCACCATCCCCGCAATATATTCGTCGCCGGATTTATTGGTTCGCCGAAAATGAATTTTATCCCCGTCACGGTGTCAGCCGTCAATGACTCTGGGACAACGGTAAGGCTTCCTGGCGATGCAACTGTAATGATTCCCGTGCAGCCCAGAACCCTGTCAGTTGGGGATAGAGCCACATTAGGAATTCGTCCCGAACATCTGCGGCTCGATCGCAGCAACCCCAGCATAAATGGCGAAGTGCTAGTTGTAGAACGATTGGGCGGAGAAACCTATCTTTACATCAAAATTGCGGGTGGTGACACCATCGTAGTGCAAACAGATGGAGATAATCCCGCCCAATTGCACGATTTCGTGCCGATTTACATTAACGGCGAACTTTGCCATTTGTTTGACCGAGAGGGTGAAGCCATTCCTAAAGCTCGCCGTCACCATTTAACCATTAATGAATCCCATGAACAATATCAGCACCGGCTCAGCAATCAAGCTGAATGAAGCAGCTTTAGCTCGTTTAGCAAGTAACGTTCGCGTACCCCAGTACGATCGCCACCAAATTACTAACGGCATTGTCCATATCGGTGTGGGTGGGTTCCATCGGGCACACCAGGCATTATATCTCGATAACTACTTTCACGAACATCCCGGCAGTGATTGGGGAATTTGCGGGGTTGGGTTACTGGAATTTGACCAACGAATGCGGGATGCACTGAAGTCGCAAGATTGTTTGTATACCTTAGTTGAAAGGTCGCCAGAAGGCGACAAAGCCCGTGTTATTGGAGCAATTACAAAATATCTGTTTGCCCCAGATAACCGCCAAGCAGTAATTGATACCTTAGCAGATCCCAAATGCCGTATCGTCACTCTGACAATTACCGAAGGTGGCTACTACTATATTGAAGGTAGCGGAGAATTTGATACCAATCACCCAACGATTCAGTACGATTTGCAGCATCCCGACCAGCCAATTGGCGTATATGGCTTTTTGACAGCAGCCCTTGAACGCCGCCGCCAACAGGGAATAGCACCGTTTACTGTATTATCCTGCGATAACTTGCAAGGCAACGGCAACATTGCCCGGAAAATGTTAACTGCATTTGCCGAGATGCAGAACCCGGAATTGGGAAGTTGGGTTGCCGAACAGGTAGCCTTCCCCAACTGTATGGTCGATCGCATTACCCCCGCCACCACCCCAGCAGATATCAAAATGGTGGAGGAAGAGTTTAATATTGATGATGCCTTTCCAGTCGTTGCCGAACCGTTCCTTCAGTGGGTAGTTGAAGACAACTTCTGTGCGGGTAGACCTGATTGGGAATCTGTTGGCGTGCAGATGACCGATGATGTTCATCCCTACGAAATGATGAAAATCCGGCTGCTCAACGCCAGTCACTTGTTAATTGGTTATCTTGGCACCTTGGCAGGTTACAGCTACGTCCACGAGGTGATGGCCGATCCCTTAATCCGGCAAGCTGTGGATCGTTTAATGGCAGAAGTCACGCCCACACTCCAACCCGTACCAGGAATTGATTTAGATAATTACAAACAGACCTTAATAGAACGCTTTGCTAATCCTAAGATTCGAGATCAACTCCCGCGTCTTTGCCTCAATAGTTCCGCTAAAATGCCAAAATTTGTTTTAGGTTCAGTTCGCGATGCACTGCAACAAGGCGGAGTAATTGACTACATGAGTCTCACGGTTGCAGCTTGGTTCCGTTACCTCAACGGAAAGGATGACCAAGGCAACGCTATTCCCATTGATGACCCAATAGGAGGTACTCTCACACAACTAGCTTGTACCAGTGGCTCTGATGCCAGACCATTGCTCAACCTGACTGAGATTTTTGGCGATTTATCCCAGTCACCGCTTTTCGTGGATGCAGTTACGAACCATTTACACAGGTTGTATGAGTTTGGAGCTAAAGAAACATTAGCCCGATTCTAAAGCCTACAGTGTACACAGAAGTCTCTTGACCTGCACCTTTGTTGCATCGGCTTGCACCTTTGTTGCATCGACTTGCACCTTTGTTGCATCGACTTGCACCTTTGTTGCATCGCCTTGCACCTTTATTGCATCGACTTGCACCTTTATTGCATCGACTTGCACCTTTGTTGCATCGACTTGCACCTTTGTTGCATCGGCTTGCACCTTTGTTGCATCGCTAGGAATAGCTTCACTATTGGCTTCATCACCCGCTTGGGAATGAATTCCCAAGCTAATAGCTCAAGTCTACTGAAGTAGACTAAAGATTATTAAAAAATTCAGTCATCTTTGAGATGACTTGAGCTATTAGCAAAGAACTTCAGTTCTTTGCGGGACAGCAGTTTTAGGTTAAGTTGACACCAGTGCCCTGCTCCCTGCCCCTTTTCCTGCTCTTATAAGTAGAGTCGATACCGAAATGCGAATTGAACCATACGAAGATAGCCACCTTGACGCCATCAAAAGCCTTTCGATTCGGGCATGGTCTCCGGTTTTTGATTCCCTTGAGAAAGCGATGGATATTGACGTGTATCGCTCATTCTATCCCGACGGTTGGCGTGTAAGCCAGCTTCATGCTGTCGAGGGAGTTTGTGCTGCTGCGGACAATAAGGTGTGGGTGGCGATCGACTCCGGTTCAATTCAGGGCTTTGTAGCCGTGAAACTCCACTTTGAGAACAGTATGGGAGAAATCTATATGGTTGCCGTCGATCCAGACTATCAACGTCGAGGCATTGGCGCTGCTTTGATGGAATTCGCTCTTGATTGGATGAAAGTTGCTGGAATGTCCGTTGCTATGGTTGAAACCGGAGGCGATCCGGGCCATGCCCCAGCACGTTGTACCTATGAAAAGCTGGGTTTTAGGCTGTTCCCAGTCGCCAGATACTTTAAGAAGTTGGGTTAATTCGCAATTAAGGATTTGGAGGCGCAATTGAGCGACATCGTAGTTGGCTTAGACTTGGGTACGGGAGGAGTGCGGGCGATCGCAGTTGACCTGCAAGGGCAAATTATCGCTCAAGCAACCAGAAGCTATCCGCTGTTAACTCCACAACCAGGCTGGACAGAACAGAACTCATCGGATTGGATTGATGCAAGTTTGGCTGCTCTTTCTGATGTTACTCAACAGTTAAATGGATACCAAGCGATCGCCCTCGGTTTATCGGGACAAATGCATGGTATGGTTCCTCTCGATGCTGAAGGAAAAGCCATCAGACCAGCAATTTTGTGGAACGACCAACGCACAGGTAAAGCTGTTGCTGAGATTGAAGCCACTATTCCCCATCCAGAATTAATTCAACGCACTGGAAATCCGGCAATTACGGGGTTTCAATTGCCGAAGCTTTTATGGTTGCGGAGTCAAGAACCAGAAGCATATACTCGGTTGTGGCAAATTCTTTTGCCAAAAGATTATCTAGGATACGTGCTAACAGGCGAACTTGCGACAGAACCATCTGATGCGTCTGGTGTCGGGTGTCTGAATCTGGCGAAGCGGCTGTGGGATACAGATATTCTCGATGCTCTAGATATCAAGCCAGCGTTGTTTCCCTCAGTCATCGAATCAACCGCGATCGCCGGACGGCTGAAACCAGAAATCGCTGCCCGCGTTGGATTACCTGCGGGATTGCCTGTAATTGCTGGCGGAGGCGATAATGCAGCAGCAGCAATTGGTTTGGGTATCTCATCAAGCAACCTCAACCTGGGTAGTTTGAGTATTGGTACATCGGGAGTTATCTTTGCACCATGCAATCGCCCAATTCCCGATCCCCAAGGTCGCGTACATTTGTTCTGTCATGTGGATGGTGGTTATCATCTATTGGGAGTGACTTTAGCGGCTGGTGGTTCTTTGCGTTGGTATCGAGATACATTTGCACCGCAGATATCATACACTGATTTGATGGAAATGGCACAGCGATCGCTTCCTGGTGCGCGTGGTGTTCTATTTCTGCCTCACCTTTCCGGAGAACGCAGTCCCCACCTCGATCCAGAGACTCGCGGTGCTTTCGTGAATTTGTCATTAGCTCATACACAAGCAGATGTCATTCGCGCTGTTTTGGAGGGGGTTGCATTCAGCTTGCGGGAAGCCTTGGAAGTGATTAGTGCGATCGCTCCCGTGCATCAACTTTTGGCAACAGGTGGAGGCGCACGGTCTAATATTTGGTTGCAAATTTTAGCAGATGTTTTGCAAACAGAACTTATTGCTCCCAAAGCCGAAGAGGGAGCTGCTTACGGAGCTGCTATTTTGGCAATGGTGGGGATTGGTGCGTACCCTAGTTTAGAAGCTGCACTCAAGATAGTATCGCCAGCTAGTCATCTGGTACAGCCCCAGACAAATCCTTTGTATGAAGCAGCGTTTAATCGCTACAAATTACTTTACGATACCTTGAAAGCTGTTCGTTAATGTCCGCAGTTAAGATGGGCTAGGGGCGATCGAGCTTTCATATCATGTTCGGGTAATTAGTTATGATTTCGGTAATCATTAAACCCCACCCCGCCAAAGCAGTGCTTTGTCTCCCCTCCCCGCAAGCGGGGAGGGGATTAAGGGGTGGGGTTCTTCGGGTTTAGTAAGTAATTAACCGCACATGATATCAGGCTTCAGCTTCATGACCCCCAAAAGGAAGAAGAATACATTGCCCAACAAAGCTTGTTGCAAGCAGATAAGCTGTTACGCAAATAAGATTGCACATCAACTGGTGAGGTTGTCCTAAGCCAATAGTCCAAAGTCCAATTGGTAAACACAAATGACTAATGACTAATGACTAATGACGGTCTACACAGAGTTTGTGCAATGTGTAGGCGCGTTAGCTTAGCAATTTTGAGAAAAATGTGTTTATAACTTGAACTCGGTTTGTGTTAAGCCTCCCCCATGACGAGTCCCTCAATGGTATGTGCTTGTACGATAGGTTCTAGTTCGTCAACGACTCGGCAGGCGAAGTGCTTTCGATGTACTGGGGGGATAGTCTGGTAGTAAGCGCGAGTGAACTGGAGATCGTGCCGCTTTGCGTTTTGGGCATCTGGAGCATCCACACCAAGCACTAGCGTCGGTCGCGATTTTTGGGATTGGTTGGCAGTACCCCGATGAATGGTCAGCGCTGACCGGACAGATATATCTCCACGCTTCGGTATTTTCCTCACAGCACGCTCCTGGTATCGACTGTAGAGAGATTTGGGCGGAAACATTCCGTGTTTGAAGCCGATTGGGCGATCCCACTGGGTGCCGGGTGCTATCTCGAATGGCCCCATATCCTCTTCGACATCCACGGTGGTCAAATTGAAGGCAAGCGAGTTGAGCCTGCGTCCTGTCAGAGTGGCTTCGGGCGCAGGAAAGTCACGATGCCAGGGCTGATTCATGGAGCCAGGAAGAGGCACGTCGAATCCAATCTCCACGATTTTGTAGTCTTCTCCAAGGACTGCGGTTGACACTGCCACTACCCAAGGATGTGTAACGAGGTCGAGAAACCCCCCGATCCTCTCCGGGTGTATCTCTACGTAGTATCGGTTGGGCCCGCGCCCCACTGCTCCTCCCGGACGGGCAAGCGCTTCCTCCAAGAGAACCTCAATATCCTCACCGAGGCGATCTGCCCACGTCGGCTCGAATGCGCCTTTCAATCCAACGATCCCGTCGCCGTAGAGTCCGCCCATGATGGCAGCAGTATCATACTGCTCAAAGAGCGCGGTTGGGGGGATCTCTTCTGTTTTCTGGGCTTGGACAGTATTGGTGTAGTCAAAAACAACTTCGCGTGCGGCGGTATTCATCCTAATCCCCTTGAAGAAAGCATTTTGAAAAAAGGACATAGCAGGGGTCATTTCGAGCGAGATAATAGCGATATAGTTCTGCTGCCTAGCTAAGATAGCCCCAAAAACTAATAATAAATTGGGCTAGAAGGTGCGTAATTGGGCAATAAACTCTAAATAAAAAGGCTTTAGAGGATGATATCGACACAATGCTCCAGTTTTTAACCGAAAAATTGTAAATAAAGTTAATAAATACTTTTGTTGTTGTCGCCATACATAGGCAAGATTTACATAAAAGAAAGAACCTGACTTTGGTGACAACAAAATTCTTATAAAACTTTATGGCAGAAACCCTAAAAATTAGATGCGCTTCCAGTAAAGCTTGCAGGTGTAAAAAAACTTAACTTTCAAGAAAGTCGCTACGGTCAAATAATTCGTCGCTCAACATTCCTAAACGGCGCATCATCAACATACCAACTGCATCACCTATGTTTGAAATACTGGCAATTGTATTTGTAATATTATGGAGCGATATCCTAGACATCGCTCCATCAATTTCGAGCAAATAATATTCTAAATTTCACCAGAAGAATTTGATAGTTATCTCTTGCTCAGACTAGATAAACTTTCTTCTACTTCAGCACGATCTGTTGCATTGGGGTTCAGCCGAAGATAAGTCATGAGGTCGGCAGATGCAGCATCAGACTGACCTAAATTAATTAATACGATCGCCCGATTTTGATAGAAGTCTGGATTGTCTGGTGATAAAGCGATCGCAGCTGATAAATCGCTCAAAGCTTCTGGTAATTGTCCGAGTTCGTAGTGAATTGTAGCCCGATTTGCTAATAAGAAAGGTTGCTGTGAATTCAAATCAAGTGCTGCATTATAATCTAATAAAGCTGCTTCTAAATCTTCCGATGCTTCCAATGCTTGAGCGCGACCAATTAATGCTGGAGTTTGAGTAGGTTGTAAATCGATAGCAACTGAATAAGCGTTGATTGCTTCTTCAATTAGACCTTTTAAAGCATAGCAATGTCCGATATTCATCCAGACTTCATAGTATGGCGGACTAAGCTCAATAGCTTGGTGATAATCGTGCAAAGCATTTTCTAATTGGCCCATACGTTGGTAAGCATTACCGCGATCGTTGTAGTATTCTGAGTAGTTTGGATCGGCGGTAATGGCAGCAGTAAAATAAATCACAGCTTCTTCTAATTCGCCCATTGCTGCATATACTTGAGCAATGTTATAGTCCAAAACTGAGCGATGCAATCGATGTTTACCTTCACTCAAATGAATTTTGAATTCTTCAATTGCCGACTTACAAAGTGCGATCGCTTCTTGAGGAAGACCTTGACGGTGTTTAACAAGTGCTAAACCGTTCATATCGAAAGCAGTCATAAAATGTCTATCATCAGCTGGAATATCCGCAGTTGGGTCTGCTAAAATGCTCAGACTGCGATTGAGATAATCTTCAGCTAAAGTGTGGTCGTGTTCCGGCAAAAAGCGAGTATGGAACATTGCCATTATGTAATAAGCTCGAACTAACTGTGCTGGTGCATCAAGTTTAAGGAGAGCTTCTTCTTGAACTATTTGATATGCCTTGTCAATATTTTTTGTTGTTGCGTAGCAATTAAAAAGATTACCAACCATATTCCATCTCATGTTATTGTCCGTTCCACAAAGATGGTCAAGTTGAGTAGCGACAGATTCACAGTAAACTAATGCATCTTCATAAAAACCTTGATGGTTATAAATTCCTAAAAGTCTTGCTTGCCAAATCAATGCTTTTTCAGGTTGGTCGCTTTTTAACCAATAGGAAACCAGCCGCGGCCCGTGAATTTCCAGTTCAATCGCATCTCTACCAATTTGTTCTTCCAACTTTTGTGCCAGTTGGGACATTTTTTCTGGAGAAATTACTACTTCTGGTTCTGCTGGTAATTGCAAGCTAATCTTTTGTACCAAAAACTTCTGATTTAAGTGAGTAATGGCAGTTTCACCAGTATTAGGAGCAGTAGCGAAAAGTAAACTTAAATTTAGTTTTTGTCCCCGCCGACGAATCAGTTCAGCAAAAAAGCGGCGTACTAAAAATCCTGCTTGCTCGTAATTATTACAAGCAATTACCCAAGGAGAACCATCGGTGTAATCGTACCAAGAATCGAGTAAATCGATGACACCATGTACTATTCTATAAGCTCGATCCAAAGGATAATTACGTACCCTTTCATCATCAATAGAACTGTCTGTTAAATTCGGATTTCGTACCGATATTTGACGCCTTAAAGCAGGCAAAATCATTGCTAATTCATAGCTATGTTTAGTAATTAAATGTGGTGCTTTAGCTTGAATATCTGGTAAAATTTGATTTAGCCATTCATTTAATCCAGCCCATAATCCATCTTCTTGGGTATTAAATGATAGCAGCCAATTTTTTGCTTTATTTTCTTCACTTACCTGTAACCATTGCTGCAAAATTTCTAACCTGGCACTACCGGATTCTGCCTCTAGTAAAATTACCTTACCAATTTCTGGCTGTTGTAAAATAGTCTTTTCGAGAGTATTGTGGCGCTTCATAATTTATCTCCTTTTAGTATGACGTAAACTATTAATCCAAAGAAAAATACCAATACCTTGAATTCCAAAAACCAGCAATCCCATTATTAAGGCATCGGTGAAGGCATAAGGATTAGATTCATACCCTGCACTCAACGTGCCTAAAAGTAGGGACGCATAATTCCACATAGTTGGAATACCGATGAAGAACAGCGACCAAAATGCAGCGATGTGGCCTAGAACGTAGATAACAGCGTAACAGCGAATCACTCGTATTTCGCCTTTAGGAATAGAGGATTGGTCAGTGGTATGAGAAAATCTGAATAATCGCAATATTTGGTTTTGTACGAAAACCTTTGTATCCTTCATCAGACTTCTACATCTAAAAAAGTTGGCAATTACGTAATAAAAATCAGTCCGAAGAAAGAAATAGCATTGCCAAAGTATAGCTAGGAAATAACTCAAAGCGATCGCCTGTATCAACTGCAAAACAAAAGGAGCGATCGCTAGCCATTTTTGTTGTTCGGCAAACAAAACCAATAGCAAGATAGAAGCCGATACAAGATCTAGTAAAGGGCCTGCAAGAAAAGGTAAATATCGCTGATTTCGAGGAACACCCCATATCCCCGTCATATCTGTTTCTGCTACGAGTATCCAAAGGCGATTGCTAAGTCTTAATTGAGAAGAAACACCCACTGCTTTAGCAGCCAATAAATGAGCCATCTCATGCAGAAACACTGCAATAACATTAATTCCAGTTAAAATTAATGCCATCATTGTGACATTTTTTTTAAAGACAAGAGCTTGATAACCAGGCATAATTGAAGGCTTCAAGTAAACAGCAACTAAAGCCAGAAATACGATTAATCCACAACCAATTAATACCCGATTATTAAAGAAAATTTTGGCAAAATCTTGAGAAATCCAGGTGAAGTGATTTATTTGCTTCGGTTGCTTAGTATATGTTGGTAAAAGTGTTTGTTTCGCAGATAGAATATTAACAAAATCGTTTGATTCTAAAACTTCTAGCAGACCTTCAATATCTGGGACTTCATTATACTTTTGCTCGTAAAGCCATTGTGCCTGTCCGATGGTTTTGCCAGCAGCCAAATAGTCCAGCAACTCTATTGCATCAGAAGGCAATGCTAGAAAAATATTAGTATCTACTCTACCAATAATGAATTCATCTCCTTCAGGTTGGCGAGTAAATGGATAAATAGAAACCAGAGCATCGGCAGGATATCTGGTCACGTCAAGTTTCCTTCCTAATTGAATGTTGTAATAATTCTGAATTCAGGAGCAGAGCCGGAGATGCTCATGCATAAGAGAAAAAATATTTATTAATTAGTGGTGGATTGCAATCCGCCACTAATTTGACGTGTAGCTATCTTAATGAACTATTTACAATGTCAACTTTAAATTCAATAGTTCATTGATTGTCTTAGCTTACCAACAACTACTGCATATCCAGCAGACATAAGCAGCCGCAGCGGTGGTTTTGAGAGTTTCGACTTCACGAATCGCAAATTTCTTCAATGTTTTAGGTTGACTAGCTTGTACAGTTTTCATTATTTTTTCCAGAGTTTAATGTTTGTTTTGGGCAATGTTCTGTGCCCTTGTGTTTATGAATATAGAGAGCGATCGGGTAAAACTAGGGGAGGTGATTGAATTAATTTCAGAAATTACCAACAACTACTACATATCCAGCAGACATAAGCAGCAGCAGCAGTAGTTTTCAGACTTTCAACTTCACGAATCGCAAATTTCTTCAATGTTTTAGGTTGGCTAGCTTGTACAGTTTTCATTGTTTTTTCCTGATTTTGATGTGTGGATTGGGCAATGTTCTTTGCCCTTGTGTTTATGAATATAGAGAGCGATCGGGTAAAACTAGGGGAGGTAATTGAATTAATTTCAGAAATTACCAACAACTACTACATATCCAGCAGACATAAGCAGCAGCAGCAGTAGTTTTCAGACTTTCAACTTCACGAATTGCAAATTTCTTCAATGTTTTAGGTTGGCTAGCTTGTACAGTTTTCATTGTTTTTTCCTGATTTTGATGTGTGGATTGGGCAATGTTTTGTGCCCTTGTGTTTATGAATATAGAGAGCGATCGGGTAAAACTAGGGGAGGTAATTGAATTAATTACACAAATTACCAACAACTACTACATATCCAGCAGACATAAGCAGCAGCAGCAGTAGTTTTCAGAGTTTCAACTTCACGAATCGCAAATTTCTTCAATGTTTTAGGTTGGCTAGATTGTACAGTTTTCATTGTTTTTTCCTGATTTTGATGTGTGTATTGGGCAATGTTCTCTGCCCTTGTGTTTATGAATATAGAGAGCGATCGGGTAAAACTAGGGGAGGTAATTGAATTAATTTCAGAAATTTTGATAGTTTAGTCGCTATGGTCTTTTGTATGCACAGCATCGCGGTAAAGCATAATTAACTGGTCGCAAACCTCGAAGATTTCACCAAAGTTGCGGAGTAAGTAACAGTTGGGGCGTTTGTCAGCAGTTGATTGGTTCCTTCGGTTGATTTTAGGACTTACGCATTGACAAGAAATATCAAATATGGATGATTTAAAAACCACATTAGTCGTAGGGGCACAGCACTGCTGTGCCCCTACACCAAGGGTCTATTTACGATCGAATAATCATTAATAAAAGCCTGAAACAACCTGTGTATGTAAATTCACACCATGATTAATTTGTACAGTAATTATGTTTGATAAACTTCCCTATGATAAAAGTCGAAACTTCTCATCACATTCATCTGTTTCCGGGATTGTTTAAAATAGCTTTTGGTTGATTTGCATTAAATAGAGAAGCAGACAAAAGAATAACTGGTTTGTTTGTTTGGTTTTCTCCATAATGAATCATTCCGGCAGGTTCAACTAGAGAATCTCCCGTTGTCAGCTGTAAAGTTTTTCCTTTTTTAAGAATTAATTCTGTGCTATCAGCTTTAGTTACTTTAGCCTCCCCTTCCACAACAGTATAAGTTAAAGTTCCCGCCTCTACTCGTTCAATCTGCATTCCCGGATGAGTATGAATAGGCAGTTTTGTTCTCGGTGCGATGGTATAGCGTACAAGTTCAAGAATTTGCTTTCGATCGTTAGTTGGATAACCACTTGCTAAAACTTCACGAGTAACAGATTGAGTGTATTTATTGGGTGGAGAAGTTTCTTGGCTGTTAACAACTACACTGGTAAAAGACAGGATAGCTAAGGGGAAAATCACAGAAATTTTTCTCATATCTAAGTTTCTCCTTTGGGCTGATTTAATACAGCGTATTGCAAGTACATGAGGTACACCCCTCCCCAAGGCATCGGGGAGGGTGCGCTATCTTGGCAGGTGGGGTATTCATGCACCTCACAAAGCTAAGATCTGCTGTAAATATTATGGGAAACGACGATTATTTCCCAAAATATCTGTAACAAGTCTTTGGTACTTAGTATCAATTATGGCAAAATGTTCTTTGGGTCAGAATTAAAGTATAAAATAATCAAGCATTTATAAGCTTGATGAAGTAATTAAAGATAGAATTACAGAGTATTGAAGTTAGATAAACTACCAGATTCTAAGTCATTTAACTTATTTAATATTAATACGCGAATCGAGTGTAATAAATATTTTGTTTATACTGAAATGATTTTTAGCGTAGGCGCAGACCACCGCAGGCATCGCACCTTTTTTATCTGACCTCACCAAATCGCGTTGCTCCCCGAAGTACCTTTTTTCTCTACAAGAAGCGCCTAGCGTCTTGTAGAGAAGAATCGTAGAGTGTGGGTAAGTCCTATATTTTTAATGCTGACTCTGTAATTTTTTCATTTCATGTTGTACATCTAATGCAATTTGTAATGCTTCGTTGAGTAACCTTCCATGCTCGGTAGCCTGCTCGTGTACTTGCATGGCTGTTAAAGTTGCTAAATTATTGGCAAATAATTCTGTATTACTGAGAATAAAGTTTTTATTTTCTCTCAATATCCTTTCTGTCTTCAAAGCGCGAACTAAGTCAGTTTTTGTAAGTTTCAACGCTTCGATTACGCTGTCTCTTTGCTTTATAACTACTTCTGGGTTACCAGCTTCTTCTATTTGGTCATTAATATCGATTGCTTTAATAATAGCATTATATCTATTCACCTCACTTAAAAGGATTCGTAGAGAATTATTCATATTTTTTTTGACTAATTTAGTTCTGCTTTTCCAAAGTAGATATAAGATACTTTGTGTTAATCCACCAACCCAAAGCCCTAAAAAAAGTAAGAATAGCCAAGACGGGATTGTTACCCATGAAACAAATACTTTGAGAACTAAATCAAATAATATATAAGTAAAAACAAATGTAGAAAATCCAATAAATATTACAGTTGCCCCTTCGGAACCTTTGATTTTATCTATATATGTTTTTCCGAATTTTAGCAAGATATTTGTAATAATTAACAGATCCTCATTGACAGGTAAATTAGTCAAATTTTGCAGTTCATTGTGACTAATTTCCAAGCCCTGTAAATCATCCCGCACAGCTTTCAAATCCTTGCAAGAATAGTTATTTACAGCAGTTTTCAGGTATTTGGCCACGGTTGAGAGAGGTCATGGCGAGTGGTGTAGTTCAATTACTTGAAAAGCGCTGTAATCTACTATAGCAATCAAATTTCTAAAATGCTAAAGGAGCGGGTATTTTGTCCAAAGTTTTTAAGTAAATTAATACTGATAGCAAGGAACAGGGCTGGGGCAACAGGCAATAGGCAAAGAAAGTCTCTCGATGTCAGGCTTTTACGAGGAGTTTATGTCCTAAACTATGCTCGCTGTGCTATATCTACGAGTCAGGATTTTTTTGTACAATATGATACTCTTTGATTGTGATAATTAAATAAATTAATTGGGCTTTAACCGACCTTTGGAGAAGATTGTTTTTGTTTTGAATTGCCACGTTGAGGATTTAAAAATGGCGGGATGGGACAGTCTAATGTCATGGCGATCGCTCTTAATAAATCTGCTTCCGAAGGAGTAACTTTATTATCTAAGAGTACTGTGTGGGCGCAGGCATCAATAATAGCTTGCTTGAGTTTGGGACTAGCAAGCTGAAGGCGTTCGATACTTTTCTTGAGTTCAGAAAAATTACAAGGAACTGGTGTGTCTGGTTTTTCTTGTTCTCCGGCTTTGGGAAGTCGAAAAACTCCAGAACGAAAAGCATAAGCTATGGCATCGGGTTCGGTATGTCCCACGCGTGCGAGTGTCGATAGTATTAAGATGCTATCCGGCCAAATTTGTTCGATGGTGGTGAATTCTACTGTTATGGCTGACGTAGGATTAATACAAGGTTGGAGACGATGCCATAGTATTAATTGCAACACGAAATCCCACAATGATAAATTGCCCTTGGCTTTCACTAAACCATGAACGCATTTGCACAACCTTTGGCATTCCTTGGCGGAATTTTGGCGCAATGCGGGTACTGTCAAATCTACAAGTGGCAAACGAATGCTGGGATCTAACTGGCTAATTTCGCTACTCAATTCCAGAGTTTTTTCTACCAACTCTGTGGGCTGTACTTCGCGCAACCAAGCAATTTGACGTTCTTGGACTTCAAGATTTTCCGTATCTAACGCTAGCGCAAAAGCGATCGCCATTGCACTCCCCTGCTCCCGCACGCTTAAACGCAAAGATTCTGGCAACTGGGACAACAGCCCTTGAGCGTGGGTAAAATGCTCTGGTGCAACGGTTCCCACCTGGTTGACTATTTGTTGTGGTGTGGCGTCAGTACCACCAGCAAAACCCATTGCTAAAGATTCCTGGGAACCGATGCGATGGCGAGATGGCATTGTTGGTAAATTACTAACGTTCACACCCCCAACACGACGGATACGTTCTGCTAGAGGTGGGTGGGTAGAAAACATATCTTCCCAAAAAGAAGGATTGAGGGCATTGCCGAAGAACATGTGACTGGCGGCTTCTGCACCCGGCGAAATCAAACGGGAATCCATTTGTTGGAGTTTTTGGAAGACTCCGGTAAGTCCGTTGGGGTTGCGAGTGAACTGTACGGCGGAAGCATCGGCGAGAAATTCCCGTTGGCGAGAGACGGCGGCTTTAATCAAGCGTCCGCAAAGTAAGCCGATACCGCCAATTGCCATTAGTGCTAAACCAAACGCCCACAAAGGCAAACCTTTATCTTCGCGGGAACCACCACGAAGCCGCCACAGCAACTCCCCAGTTAAATAAATAAACAAAATTCCGTGTAACAGTCCTACCAAACGCAAATTCAGCCGCATATCTCCATTAAGAATGTGGCTGAATTCATGGCCGATGACTCCTTGGAGTTCATCGCGGTTGAGGTGTTGCAAAGTCCCACGGGTAACTCCAATAACGGCATCATTGGGCGTAAATCCCGCAGCAAAAGCATTAATGCTGGTTTCTCTTTCCAGGAGGTAAACTTCTGGGACAGAAATACCAGAAGCGATCGCCATTTCCTCGACAATATTTAATAGTTGTCTTCCTTGTTCGTCGGCGGTTTCTGGGAGTAAAAGTCTTCCCCCTAACTCCTGGGCAATTACACTTCCTCCCTCACGGAGACAGGCAATTTTATAGACACTTCCTACAGCGATCGCAATTATTGTAATCCCAGCCACACACAGAAATAATCCTGAATGCCACCAAATACGGGGAGCCATGCGAAACAGAAATAAAGTAGCAATGTAAATTGCTACTATCGTGACTGCGATGGATAGAGAAAATAACCCGATTAATTTTTGTGTATTTTGGCGTGCCCGATCCTGATGTTCAAAAAAATTCATAGACACCTAAAAAGACACGCGAGGAGCATTTCTCACTTCTGCATTTGCTTCGGGAAGCAATTCTGCCAGAGTAAAATTAAAAGTATTTGCTACAAGATTGCTGGGGAAAGATTCACTTTTGGTGTTGTAAAGTGTCACAGCGTCATTAAAAGCTTGACGAGCAAAAGCAATGCGGTTTTCAGTAGAAGATAGTTCTTCCATCACCTGACTGATAGAGCGATCGGCTTTCAATTCTGGATAAGATTCTGAAAGTACCATGAAGCGGCTTAACGCACCTGCCAGCGCGGCTTCCGCATTACCCAACTGCTGCATCGCTTGGGGATCGCCAGGATTTTGTACGGCGCGACTATTAGCATTCATCGCAGAATTTCGAGCTGCAATTACAGCTTCTAAAGTTTCTCGCTCATGTTTCATATATCCCTTAGCAGTTTCCACCAAATTAGGAATTAAATCATAGCGACGCTGTAATTGAACATCGATTTGAGAGTAAGCATTTTTGTAGCGGTTGCGATACTTTACTAAATCGTTGTAGCCATTAATCAGAATTAGAGCAACAGTAGCAACTAAAGCTACAGCAAATATGAAAACTCCGATAGTCATAAATTTCAATCCATAGAACTTGCAGAAGAAAATTCAACTATTTTGATGAAATAATCTAAATAGTTGGATATGACAATGAGTTTACTTGTAGCAAGTTAGCTTCGTCGTCTGTAAAATTAATTACGCAACTTTACTGAGTTAGACGAGTTGTAAGATTTTTTAACAACCGCAGAGGCGCAGCGAGAAGTCAGAACCTACGGCAAAATATCAAAAACAGTTATCTATAAATTTGCATAAATAGCGAATAACCGCTGACAGCAAAAATAAAAAGGATAGCAGCAGAAAAAAATACTACATCTCTAACAATAAATATAATCCAATCTTTCCTAAGTTCTTGTTTAAACTTGAGTTCTCGTACCTTGCGCTCAAGTTCTACATCTTCTTGCGATCGTGAGTTGCCTATTGATAGAACCAATGGCTTGTTACCTTTGGTGGCAATAATTTTTGATAAATCTTCTATATCTGTAATTTCAGTTTCTAGGTTTTGGTTTTCATCTGCAATCCAGATATGTTTACCTCTTTGCTTAGCTTCTACTGTAACTTCTAAAAGTGAGAGCGCCTTTAACAGCACCTCAGCATTATCTCGATTAATCTGTTGCGACAGATTAGTTATTGTCTCATAAATTTCTGGCGATAAATCTAAATTTATTTGAATGCGCTCATTTTTTTTGATACTCATTTCTCAAATATTTGCATAAAATATTACAGTTAAGTATACAAAAACAGGTATAAACCCTGTTTTACTTCTGAATTCTGAATTACACATTATGTCGATTAGACGCTAAAAACCCTTATTTATCGTTGTAGAGACGTTGCACTGCAACGTCTGTACAGGGCGCACAATCCTTGATATTTCGTTGATTTGGATAATTCACATCAGACGTAAATTCTAAAATCAAATATTTTTTACAGCAAGCTTTTACCTCGTTGATAAATTTCCCTTGCATAATCAGTCCAAGCGCCTTGTCCCCAATAACGAAAACAACTAGTTTCCAGTAAAAGATTATATAGGAGAAGGTTACGGTATTCAAATTGTCTGGTAATAGGTTCTGCTGAATTAGTTTGCTGTAATTTATCAAATTTTTGATGGAATAAGCTGCTTAATTCATACATGGGGGACAAGACATTTTCATATCCTTTCACCCAACTAATATGATTTGTCCATGAGCCTCCATCCATGTGAAAATTAGGGTTGTTTTCTTTTAATTCTTGAATGGTATTTTCTACAGCTTCAGGTTGGGTATTTTCTGGTGAAACTCGCTGCCAAATCTGATGTTGTCCAACTGGTTGGCAAGTTGGGTAGTCTTCAGGTTTGCATCCAGCAGCTTCGATTAATTCTAAATATTCTGTACCACACATCCCAACAACGCCTGATTTTCCTCCACCATGATTTACCATATCCCACCAAGCTTGTTTAAAAGCACTAGGAAATTCATTCATCATCACGCCGCCATTTTCACCATCTCCAATTTGACTAACTATTGGCGGCACAAGTGCGCTTCCTAATTGTTGTTTAGATAAGGTTTTAGCTTCATAATAAGGCTGCATTTGGGCAACTAATTTAGTATCCGAACCTTGAGTTTTAATTAATGCTGTAATACTAATTATTTCCCCTTGAGAATTGCGGGCAATCAAACGATGTGGTAAATGTTTGTAGTTAAGAGATTCACCGTTAATTGTTTCTACAGAATGTTCTTGAACGAGTAACCAACGATATCCACATTCTTTGAGCGCTTTCACAAATTCAAAGAGGACATCAGGATGATTTGGTAAATGCATTTCTGGAGGTGAAAATCCTTTGACTCGTGCTAATGCTTCCCAACCAAAAATTGCCGCAAAGTGATGTTGCCATGCAATTATATGTAATTTAATGTCTGCTATGGGAGTGGAGGGAACAACAGCATGACCCCACATTGTACCCAGCCATTCTACATAAGGTTGATAGGTAGGATCGCAAGTAATACGTTTCAAGTTATCAATAATATCACTGCGCCCCATTTGCCGCAGTCCCCACAAAAGATTACCTGAGTAATCCAACATTACACGCGGATTACAACCTTGATTTACAAGTTCGGGAATGAAATCTCCCATGCGGCTGTAACAATAAGCAAAAGGCCCTGCATTATGGTTATCGCCTTCGTTGGGATGTTCAAACATGTATTGCAAATTGCTGATGAATGTGCCACCGTATCCAGCAGGGATCGTAGGCTGGTGCATGTGTAAAGCGATCGCAAATACAGCATTTACGTCATCTAACTTAATATTCGTTGTTGGTAAAAATACAGGCGTATCATGGTTAACTACAGAAAGGATTTCTGTTTCCCAACCAGAAATATTCGGCAAGCCATCAATGATTTCGGGCAAAGAAGAGAGATTAGTTGGTAGTGTCAGCATTTCTGGTTGCTCCGAAACAGGGTATGTCTCATTATGCGATCGCGCAGCAATTTATGAACTTATTTCTGATATTGCCTCCTGACTCCGTTCCCTACTCCCTCTTACAGACTATTAATTTGGGCTAACAAGTGCGGTAGAGCCAAATTTATCTGAATAACAATTTGCCATAATTGCATAAAAGTTTTTCATCAAACCTAATAGCTATTGAAAACAAGCTACTACTAATTTTTTTATTTCTGGGAGTCAAAAGATGACAGTATTATCCAATCTTTCCAAGATGGCTGCTGTAGTTGCTATCTTGACGCCACTTTTTACTGTGGATACTGCTATTGCACAACAGAGCTATCCAATGACCTGTCGTGGTGGTGGTACGCTGGCTATACAAAACGATGGTAGTGATGGTGTGCGAATCAATTTCCAACCAGCAGCAGGAGCCGCGCCCGAAGGCTTGTCACCTGGTCAGTGTACTTGGTCGGATCGGGCGTTGAGGTCTGGTGAGCCAACAACCATCTGCGATAGTGGTGTAAGTGTAGCCCAATATGTGGGTTTATTAGTTCGCTCAGATCGATACGCAATTTTGCAAGTTTACAACAATGGTCGTGGCTGTATGCAAGTTACTAGGGTTGGCCCTTAGGTATGACGCCATTACAAGGCATCTGAACTTCTCCTAAAGGAGACACTCCGCCAATGGTGGATGGGATAACAGTTACAGCGATTTGGCCTGACATTGATTTTTCTTCAACAAAAACAAGTCGCCAAAACGCTGAATTTTTTGCTCAAAAACTCGGTTTTTCAGTGAATTTTTGTCTTCTAGGTGCTGGCGGAGTTGCTATTTGTAAAATCAGTTCTAACAACCAAGGGGCAAGGCGTTGACACCACACTGCTAGATGACTTTGCCATCCGACTAAAATTTCTGGTGAATCATTTCGCATTCCAGCGACAAGTGCTTGAGCTACTTGCTGGGGAGTCATGGGGATTACCCAGCGAAATAATTTTAAGTCGCGTACCATGTCTGTGTCTGTGAGAGAAGGTAGTAATGCAATCACTCTGATATTGTATTGGGCGAGTTCCCGGCGCAAGGCTTGGGTAAATCCCAAGATGGCAAATTTAGTAGCCGAGTAGGTTGCCATTGTCGGTGCTGCAATTTTTCCCATTAGACTCGATACATTGACGATTGTTCCTTGCCTTTGGCTGGCCATACGTCGAGCCATCAGACTTGTGAGGTTGTACATTCCCAATAAGTTTACAGAAAGTTCTTCTTGAACTTGGGGCAGTTTAGATTGCAAAAACGAGCTTTGGTATGCGACTCCCGCACAATTAACCAGCAGATGAATCGGGCCATACTTGCGCCAAACTTGAGCAATAGTAACATTGACTTCAATTACCTGAGTCAAGTCCAAAGCAACGATCGCAGTCTCCACACCCATCGCCTCAATTTTGTTCGCTAGCTCAACTAACTTCTGGCGATCGCGTGCTACCAATATCAGCCGCTTGATGCCTTGTTTGGCTAGTTCCAGCGCGATCGCCCTACCAATACCGCGAGAAGCCCCTGTAATTAGGGCTACTTTACCTTGAATCTCCATTGGTTTTATCCTCCAAAATGTAACTTAGGGATTGGGCATCCCTTCTCTGCGAGACGCTACGCGAACGGCTACGCTCAGGGCAAGTGGGCATGGGGCATTGGTGAGTACTTATTACCATCTCTCCAACCCTTAGTCACCAGCGATGCACTGAGCGGCTGGTGAGCGCAGTCGAACCATGCCGAAGTGTCCCCAGTTCCCAGTCACTTTAACAACGAGCTATTTCTTGGTTAATCTGCAATCCTTCGTAATTGTCTATACGAGGCAGAAATTTCTCGTTTTTTACTCTTAATTACTAACGTACTCGGCTGAATCAATATAGCTCATAGATTTTACTTCTCCTCGATTTGAGCGTTCATCAGCATCGTTGACATACACACGTTAGCAATTAAATCAAGTCATTGCAATATCTTTTAATAAGACTTTCTTAATACTTCTTAGTACAAGTATATATATATAAAAGATTTTATTAAATAAGTTTTTATGAATACGTAAGTGCAAATATATTAAAGCCCTGACAATTAATTTCTGTTTTGCAAAATTGTTATATCTAAGCCACAGCTTAGATATAAAAAAGACATATTTAGCAATCCTATTTGATGTGTAAGAATTTCCAGCCGAAGATGCCGACTTATCAAAAAATCGTAGTGCCTTATTTTTCACGCATTATTTAAGATTGCCATCTCATTTTTCTTATGATTGTAATAATTATATTTTATTAATTATCTGCGTAATACTATCAGTATATTTACTGATTGATTGAAAATTAAGGTTTGTGGTTTTTATTTTTTTAATCGGATAAGAGGGCTAGATGCTTATTTAAAATGCAAAATTGCAGACTATATTGATTTGCTAAAACTTTAGTAAAGATTATGGGTTATCTATATTTAACTTTGAGATTATCTAATTAATGCTTGAGAGTTACCTTGTTTAGAGCAATTGTAATTTATTGATGATTAAGAAGATCCCCAACTTATTAGAGAAGTCGGGGATCTGAACCATAAGCCAACATAATTCATAATTACTAATACTCTAGAAAAAGCTTCTTTAAGAGAATATACGTAATTATTCAAGAGTGTTGTTAGCGATCGCGGGGCGTTTAGCTTGTTAGGACTTATAGCAGTTGTCAGGTAGGTGACTTCTAAAGGTGTTGCCTATTGCCTGTTCACTGCTATATTATTTTCCTTCTTGTCCCTGAGGAGTCGTAAGTTGAGGATTTGATGGCCGGAATGACTGGGGAATTGCCCCACTCCAGACTTGATTAAATTGCTCTGGTGTTAGCGATTGCAAAAGACTGAGATTCAAAGATTCTTTACTAATGAATGTGGCGTAAGATGGCTGCAAATAAGACCGGTATTCTGGGCGGTTGAGGAGATGGGTTGATAAGAAAGCTACGCTTAAAGCGTTGAGATAGGAATAAACAGGAGTAGGGTTAGGGCCTAGTAAGGCAGGCGGCACAGGTAATACATTATTCTCAGGAGTAGGTTCGGCGATCGCACTAAAATGGGTGGCATTTTCAATCAAAGCAAGGTACTTATTGGAGTCAGTCAGCCAGGTAAAAGGGAGAATCTGCTCAGATACAGGTGGGGCAAAAATATCTTGACTACCAGCCACCAACATTACTGGAATTTTAATTTGGCTGATGCCCCCCTGACCTAAAATCGAACTGTCAATGGGATTAATCGCCATGACTACCTTAATGCGATCGTCTTTGAGTTGGTAATCTTTTAGGGGTAACTCAGCAGCTTGACACTGCAACAACAGCGACAAATTAAAGAAGGAATTATTGGGATTACAGTCTTGGTAAAGTTGGTCAAAGTTAATCTTTGCTCCTGCCAGAGTCAAAACAGTATAACCACCAAAAGAATGACCGATCGCCCCAATTTGCTGAAAATTAAGTTTTCCTTGGAGGAAGGTATCAGATTTTTCTAAACGCTCAAGTTCATTGAGTAAATACTTAATATCCAAAGGTCGATTGACAAATTCTGCTGGTTCTGGCGGCCCTGCCAAACCTGCAAAATATAGCTGAATGCGTTCGGCATTACTACCAGGGTGTTCCAATACCGCAACCGCAAAACCATAGGATGTGAGATGTTGAGCTAGGTAAGCAAAGGTAGAGCGATCCGAAGCCAGACCATGAGAAATTACGATTAGGGGATACGGCGGTTTTAGTTCAGCTTGGGAATTGGCTTGAGGTAAATAGATATCTACAGGCAGACGACGATTGCGAGAAAAGTCATTTAGCTCAAAGCTTTTTTTCTGCCAAGTGAATTTTCCAGGCGATCGCAAATCTGGCTGTTGTGAGAAATCAACCTTGGAATTGGCTGCGGCTACCGTCGCTTGTTGTTGGAGAAAACCCACAACTTCATCCTTTTTTTCTATAAGTTGTGACAAGTTATCGACAATCCTTAGCCCTTCTGAGTAATTTATCCTGATAGTATTGCTGGGAAATCTCCGCAGCAAATTTACGACTGTTAAGCCTTCGCGATCGGCAGCAGCTACGATCAAAGCTGCACGTATGGCATAGAAACCGTTTTGTCGAGACTCAGTGAGAAGCAATTCTCCCAGACGTTGCATCACTTCTTCACCGATTGGCGAATAGGTAACCTGAGATACTACCGTAGGACTAACATTGAAGCGTTGCTGGAGTAGATTCCGCAATTGCGCGAGTTGTTCGGAAGTAGCACGGCTAGCATAAAAGGAAAAGTCTTCATCGATTTTGCCAGTTTTCGCAAAAGTTTCTAGCGAGTCCACAGACAAAGAGAATTCGCCGAAGGGAGGGTAATAAAAGCTAATGCGATCGGCTGCCAATCCGGGAGTAGCAGTCAAAAAGGTAGATACAAAACTCAAACCCAGGTATCGCCAAAATTTTTTCATCAGAAAAACCCATTGTCTAACCCTGCCAAACAATTATTGTCAAAAAGTACAGCTAGTAGTTCGCCAAGTTCACTAGGCGGGGTAAAGGGTAAAGGGGAAAGGGGAAAGGTTTTAAATCCCTTACCCTTTTCCCTTTACCCAACCTCCACCTAACATTTTTGGGTTGGCAGATCGCTAGCTAGCTGTACCTTTCTACAATCATTTGTATTCTACCCAGTTAAAATCCCTGTAAGTAGTAAATTTTTCAGCCAAATAGCATTTAATAGAGCGATAATAGAATATATAGATCGAGATATTTTATATGTCTTCCAGTTCTTGTTCCTCTTGTGTTGTTATCCTCAATCAACAACAAAAGGAAAATATCTCTCACCAAAAGCAGTGTCAAGATATGCCAGTTAACGACACCAAGAAGACTGGTGAAAATTGTACTGTGGTTGAAAATGGTCGGGTTGTGGTTAAACCAATACAATGTCCAAAGGATTAACCCAAAGACGCGGGGACGCAAAGAGATATTAATGATAGTTTCTGAGTTCTGAATTCTGAATTCTTACTCAATTTCATCTGAAGGTAAAACATCGTGAAAGCGATTGTAGTCGATGTAGCGATGTCCATCGGGTGTTTCGTGAAAGATATCGACAAAGCGATTATTCCACAAAATTTCCTTAGCGCCATAGCTGTGACGGGCATGGACGACCTGTGCAACTGTTTCATCAATGCCACTCAAAGAAATCATCAGCATCGAATTTGTCTGCATTAGTGATTCTGCCGTCATCCCATATAAAGGACTAAACTCATCAATCACATGTACCACTGACCAGCTTAAAGAAAAGCTTGGTGTTTGGTTTCGCAGCAGTTTCAAATCGTAGATTCTACGCATGTGCTGACCTTCTGCCGTTACTTCGTCGCGCATCAAATATACTCGCATCTGCGCTTCCAAAATCATGTTGCGGCGCTGGTTAGCACTGCGAAACATCAAAGTTGGCTTGGCATCGTGAGGTGTAATCACTGCTACACGGCTAAAGATCACGCGGGCGGTTGGTCGAGAGAAGCGGGCAAACGCTAATCCGGTCATCACAGCGATTCCCACCAAACCGATCATCGCTTCAATGGTAACAATAACATTGGCGTAAGTTGTTTTAGGATACATCGCACCGTAGCCGATGGATGCTAGGGTTTGGACGCTAAAGAAAAAAAGATCTAAAAAAGAACCGGGTCTAGCATTGGCAATACAATCTCCACCTAGAAAGTAAGCTACGGCGAATACAGCATTAATAGTTACATAAGATAGACAAATCAGTATTAAAAACCCAACCCAGGGAATGGTCAGTAGCAGATGGTAGGGATCGCGCCAGTAGGAATACCATACACCCATCCCCATAATCTCAAACTTTCCGTCTCGAATCTGAATGTGAATAGGTGGGAGCAAACGCTGTTTTTGCTTGCGTGAAAATCGCTTGACTCGAAATTTCATCTGGGGTAGCCAAAAGAACGATAAGTAAGTACTATTACTAGGGTTTAAAAGTCGCTGTTTTCAGTTACAGTGCAGTTGCAAAGTAACAACCAGGTTGTGATGGATCGAAATTTCTGGATTACCGCTTTAATTGCTTTTATTAATTCCCTCAGTTTTACAGTTTTAATTCCCATTATCTATCTTTATGGCAAACAATTCGGTCTGAGCGATTTTGAAACGAGTTTGTTATTTTCGATTTATTCCATAGCTCAGTTTTTTGCAACTCCGGTGATTGGTAAACTTTCCGATCGCTTTGGACGCAAGCCTTTACTAATTATCAGTTTAGCCGGAACTGTGTTAGCTAACTCGATCGCTGGAACAGCGACAACAGCAGTTATTCTTTTTCTCGCTAGATTTTTAGATGGAATCACCGGCGGAAATGCTTCCGTAGCTCAAGCAATTATTTCAGATGTTACCATTCCCGAAAAGCGGGCCCAAGGCTTTGGAATTTATGGAGCAGCACTAGGATTAGGTTTTGTACTAGGCCCAGTTACTAGCTTGTTGGCACAGCAGATTTCTTTGGGATTTGGATTTATAGTTTCCGGTGCAGTCGCATTCGTCGCTTTGTTAATTACAATCTTTTTCTTACCAGAAAGTCTGCCCAAAAAAGCTGAGAAAGCACACAATATCTTTGATTTAGGTTTAGGAAATTTAATTAGAGGTTTAGTTATGCCTAAAATTGGCGTACTTCTAATTATCAATTTTTGTATTGGCACAACTTTTACTATTTTTACGTATGCTTTTCAACCTTACTATATTTATGTCTTAGGTCAAAATAGCCAGTCTTTAACACTTCTGTTTTTAGTTTTTGGAGTGTTAGGCGTAATCATGCAAACTTGGGGAGTTTCAATTTTAAAAAAGAAAAGTAATGTAGTTACTATATTATTTTTAGGTATATTTTTCCGAAGTTTTTCATTTGTTTTAATGCCAGTTTTTCCTAACATTGTTTATTTTGTAGCAGTCAGTATACTGTTTTCGCTATTCAATTCTTTAGTACAACCCATGATTAGCACGTTAATTTCTTTGAATACAAAAGCAGAGGATCAAGGAACTGCAATGGGATTAAACGCATCTTATTTGAGTATTTCCAATGGTATTGGCCCTGTGATTGCAGGAATGCTAATTCATAAATCCGATCCCAAAACCTATGGCTATCCATTATATTTAGCTGGAACGGTTACTTTTTTAATATTAGTTTTGGCAATAGTGACTCGTAAAAGATACACACCTCAGAGTAATTTCTAGAATAGAATTCAGAAGTCAGAATTCAGAATTCAGAATTCAGAAGTCAGGATAGAAGGATATCATACGTAAATTATGAGCAAAAAAATAGGGCGTGCAATGCTCGCCCTAATGATTTATCTGCTAGAAACTTATTTACAACAGATTTCAAGTTGCTGAAGTACACAAGATTACTTTTATCAGCATTCAAATCTGTTTGAGTTGTGAATTCTGACTTCTGCTATATTATTCAGGCTTTGGCTGTTGACCTTTGGAACAGCGGTCAAACCACTCCTGGTATTTTTTTTGATGTGATTCATCTGCAACAGAAATCGCCACTCGCACCTTATTGCATCCATGATTTTTCTCTAGTGCGATCGCATTCAATAATAAACTAGCAATTTTAGGCGAACTAAATTCGCCAGCCACTGTTAAACCACCGTCAAAGTGTGTAAGTTCGACTGTTTCTAGTTCATTCAACTCTAGTCCAGAAATTTCGCCTCCGCTTAAATCAATTTCTGCAAGTTGCTTGTGTTCTGGACTGACTTGTTCGACTATTAATTTCTCACGGCGTACAGGAACTTGTACCATCCGAGTTTCAATTTCTTTGCGAACAACTACTTCACCTACTCTATGCTTGTTGCTTTCAACAACTAGCCGTTCTTCTAGTAAACGAATAATCTTTTCTTCACTAACGTCTTCTAATTCTGCTGGCTCAACAGAGTTATTTGTAGTTTGATTATAAGCTAGTTCTTTAGTTGAGTTTTGTGATAGTTCGGATTTGCCCTCGCCTGGTGTTTCTGCTTCTAAATATTCAGGCATATACTCTATTTCTGATTTATCTAAGTCTATGAAAACAGATTTAGTCGGATTGTCGATTTTTTTGACTCTCTGGCTTTGCACCCAGAATAAAGAAGCATGTTTATCGGTTAAAGCCTGATTAGATACTAGGATTTCTTGATGCACTCGGTTAGATATAACTAAGTTTAACCGATTATTACTATCTACAATTAAATCCTGAACGTTTCCTACTAGCTCACCTTGACTATCAAACACAACAAAATTTTTTACTTTGTGTTTTAAACTTGCTAGTAAGGTGTTAGTGTGATTATTCGAGCTTACCTGTCCAATGTTTCTTACCATCGGTTAGCTATTAGTAAAAGGGACTGAGTACTGGGGAGTGGGTATTGGGGACTGGGTATTAGGAAAACAGTCCCTATTTCCCAGTCCCTATTTCCCCTTAGCGTTCTTCAATGGGAAGGTTAGGAGCATTTATGTCTAGTTCTTCACGGCGCACAGTATCTTGAGCTTCAACTGTTTCTTGATCTACAACTTTTCTAACTCTAACTTCTTCCCGCAAAACTGCTTCTTTGCGAATTTCAGGAGTTTCTTCATGGAGTTCGACGCGAGCAACTTCGCCTTCACGGAAGTTTGCTTCACTTGCAGGAACGGCTCTACCAGCATCCGCAGGAGTTACACGTTCAATCACAACTCGCTCTTTTTCTACTGGTACAGCGACTCGTGCAGTTTCGGTTTCAATGTGTTTGCCAATTGCTACTTCTCCGGTTTTGCGGCGTTGTTTGCCGGCGATTAGTCGTTCTTCATACAATCTCAAAGTTTGATGATCTTGTTCGTTTAAATTGTATAAAGAAGGCTCATGTTCGTATGTGTAACTATCACGGTTGTAACTAGGAGTAGAATAGGTTGCATCTAATGGCGCTGATGCTTCTACAGGTCTTGATGCTTCAGCAGGAGTGGTGTAGTCTCCAGGACGGCGATATACTCCACGCACCTGTTCTTCGTAGTCGTAGTCAAGCGCTAGGCGTTCATTAAACTCAGGTAAATCTTCTGCTTGCTCTCTAGTTAAACCGATGGTGTAGACGCGATCGCTATTGTAGTCAATACGAGCGCGACCAATTGGTAGTAATACTTTTTTACCAAAAATCCAGAAACCTAAGTCAACAACTAGATAACGGATATGACCATCTTCATCAACTAAAACATCGTTGACACTACCAATTTTTTCATCAGTTCCTTGTGTATAAACACCAAGTCCCTTAATATCATGACCATCAAAACTATCGCGATAGTTAGGCTCAAAATCTTCTAACTTGTAAAGAACCATTTTATTTCCCCTCAAAAATGTATTTACATTTCCTTGTTACTAAGGTAGACATTTATTCACTCGTTTACCTCCTTCTGACGAAAGAAATTATTTAACAAACAATTATCCAAAGTTGTATGTTTTTATAAATTTTTAATTAAAATTGTAAGTAAAAATATAAATAGATTAAAATACAGGCAAAGATAAAAATCAACTTTGCCTGTTAGAAATTACAAAAATACAGCAAATTCAAGAGTAGAACAAGTTTTGTCTCTAACTATCAGAGCTATTTTGTCTAATTCACCAACATAAATACTTAACAGTTAGCAGATGTTTTTAAGCGATACCGCACTTTGCAGGTGAGTTAAAAACCATTTTAGAATGATAAATCTTATGAGGGTGGGCATCTTGCCCGCCCTTGTCTATCTCATTGAGATCGAATGCGATGTAACTCTTAACTATTAAACATTTTCGTGTTTAATATTATCACTTTCTTGCACATGTAGATCTCCAGCAGTATCAACATTTAACTCTTCTCGACGAATCGTCTCTTGTGCTTCCACAGTATCGCGTTCTATTACTTTCTTAACTCGGACTTCTTCCCGCACAAAGGCTTCTTTACGTATTTCGGGTGTTTCTTCGTAGACTTCTATGCGTGCTATTTCTCCTTCTTGAAACTTAAGTTCGTTGGTCTCAACGGTTCCTACTTCAGTGGGTACAACTCGCTCAATTAAAACCCGTTCTTTTTGAATAGGAACTGTGACACGTGCAGTGTCAGTTTCAATATGCTTACCAACAGCTACTTCCCCAGTTTTCACGCGATGCTTATTAGCAATTAATCGTTCTTCATACAGTCTAAAAGTTTGATGATCTTGCTCATTCAACTCGTAGAAAGCTGGTTCTTTTTGGTAATTGTATGTTCGATCGTAAGTCACGTTACTGGTTGAAGGACGAAATACACTACGTACTTTTTCTTCGTAATCGTTATCAATATTTCCAATTTCTTGATGATCGGGTAACCTTTCTATTTGCTCTCTGCTCAATCCATCAACATGAACCGTTCTTGCTGCATAATTTATCCGAGAAAGACCAACTGGAAGTAAGATTTTTTTATTAACAGAATCTAAGCTGGTGTCAATAATTAAATACCGAAAACGACCATCATCGTCAACTAAAACATCATCAACTAAGCCAACTCTCTGTCCGCCCTCAGTATAAACATCCAGTGCTCTTACATCATCTCCGCCAAAAGTTTCTCTATAATTTGGGTCGAAATGTTCAAGTTTGTGAAGAGGCATATGCTATTCTCAAGTTCTTTCTAATCTTTATCAGCTAGTCTAAAAAATATTAGACTCAATCTCATCCTGCTGGCGACTGAATTAAATTAAGAAGTTTAAGACGTTTCCGGGTCTATAGCTCATACTTTATGATGGTAAAATTCAAGTTGAAGACTATTGATAATCAATAGAGATATAACTAAAGTTATAATCCAAGCGTGAGATCCCGGACTTATTAAAGAAGTCAGCTATCTTTTTTAGAGAGAATTATTGAGGATTGCTATAAGTAAGTGGACACAATTATTTAGAAGATGCATTTCGACCCTTCTCTACGAGAGGCTTCGCCAACGGCAAGCTCAGGGCATCGCTGCGCTCAATGCTCGACCTTTGAGAAGACGAGGGTTGAGTTTCGACTACGCTCAAGTCCCGCGAAGTCGAAACCCGGTAATCTCAAGTTAGGTTTAATTTAGTCCTTCTAGTTATAAATAATAATTTCTTACCTAAGTTAATTGTAATTATATTTACATTAAAAAATAACTCACTTAAGTCCGAGCTAGGATTATTGTTAGTTTTTATCTTTTAAAACTACTGAGAGTTTTTATTAAATATTGTGCCAATGTAAACGCATCTACACCTAACTCGGTGCGTTCTTGGGCTGCTAAAATACCCGCTTGGGAGTGCCACCAAGCGGCAGTCGCAACAATATCTTCTACTGGGATCTGTTTAGTCAACCCTTGGGCTAACAATCCACCGAGTAGCCCAGTTAACACGTCGCCGCTACCGCCACGGGCTAAGGCGGGTGTACTTTCTGGCACAATCCAAACTTCACGTTGGGGGTTAGCGATCGCAGTTTTCGCACCTTTTAACAATACTACCGCCCCACTTTGTGCTGCTGCTTCTTGTACTGCTTTCACTCTGTGATGTTTGGCCTCAGCGATATGGGGAAACAATCGCTGAAATTCACCTGTGTGGGGTGTAAGAATGGTTGGTGCTCGGCGTTTTTGTAAAGTGGGGATGGTTGCAATTTGGGCAAGTATATTTAAACCATCGGCATCGAGAAGCAGAGGAACATCGCTTTCTATGACTTCTTGGACAATGGGAGTTGCATCTGTTGTTAAACCGGGGCCGCAAGCGATCGCACTAAAAGAACTGAGATTAGTTTTTGCAGGTAGTTGCAATTGAGCAATGGCTCCGGTTTCCGTCTCTGGACAACCGACAATCAGTGCTTCTGGCAAATGCGACACCAAAAGAGATTTTAAAGACTCCGGTACAGCCACCGAAAGCATTCCCACACCACTACCCCTAGCACCCAAAGCAGTTAAAATTGCTCCACCTGCATAGCGCCGCGAACCACAAATCAGCAGTAAATGTCCTTCCTTATATTTGTGGGTAACTGGTGGACGGGGTAAAGGTAAAGTCGAAAGTGCCGTTGCTGGTGTAATGCGTTTAATTTTAGGTGCATCTAAGAGAACAGCTTGGACATCGGCCAAAGGAATATCAAAATCAATTAACTCAGCTTTACCGACAAATTCCAGCGCTTGGTCTTGTAAAAAAGCCAACTTCCATAAACCCAAGCAAAACGTTTGAGTGGCGCGAATCGCTGTTCCTAATACTTCCCCTGTGTCAGTGTGCAATCCCGAAGGTAAATCAATACTCAAAATTGGCACAGACAATTCATTTAAGCGATCGATTGCAGAAGCGATGGGATCGGTGAGATTTTTTTCTAAACCAAATCCAAACAACCCATCAATCAACAAATCAGAACTCGGTAATTGCTCAATTTCTTGATAAATTGGGATGCCTAAACTCCGAGCATACTGCAAGTGCTGTGAAGTTAATTCCTTGAGCTTAGAAAAAGGGGAATAAATCCAAATTTCATAACCACGAAAATGTAATTCGCGGGCTACCACCAAAGCATCTCCCCCATTGTGACCGGGACCGACGAGAATGCCAATACGAAGATTTGAGGATGAAGGAGAAAATTGTTGCCTTTGTTCGGGATTTGGATAAATATTTTGAATGCGACGGGCAATTAAGCCTGCTACCTTTTCCATTAAAGCTACTACAGGCATTCCTGCTGCAAAGATCCGCGCTTCAATATCGCGCATTTGCTCAGCAGTTACTACTATTTGTGAGATTTGTTCTTGCCTATGTGACATCAGTGGTGAGTGAAAAGTTAGGAGTTAGGAGTTACGGCAATCCTATCTGATTTGTGAGAATTCGCGGTGTTTAGATCCCCGATTTATTTGAGAAATTGCGGATCTTGTTTCTCACGAAAGATTTAGGATTGCTATAGGAGCTTGGAGTTATGAGTTTTATATTACTGCTAATTGCTAGCTTTAACCCTGGCAAGGTGGGTAGAATTTCTGCACTAAACTTTTCTTGACACCCCTACCTCACTTTAAAAGATGTTGGTAATGACAAGCCTTTATAAGGGGGGATTAAGGGGAGTAACAATGCGATTAAAATCACAGCCTATCACTTTTCAAACAACCTCTCAGAAAACTGCATAAAAAAACTCAACTAGATCTATTAAGTTATTGAGAGTTTTAAACCTACAATCTGGAATGCTGTTGCTTGGCTTTGTAGCTAAGTATCGATAAGGGGATATCTCACTAGTTCAGCTTTAAGTATATATTAAAGAGGAAAAAGGCTTGATATGCAAAAGCAAATTTTGAGTTTAGCGATCGCGTTACCAACAGTATTATTCACTGCCTTGCCCACTTTGGCAAATCCCGTACAACCTATCACACCCAAAGTTGATAGTTTACAACCAGATTTGGTACGAGTATTTCAAGCTCCTGCAATTCAAAATCAACTTTCTAGTCCAGGGAATGGCGAATCTCCGGGGCCAACTGGTGGTACCACGCCGGTCAAAGGGCCAGGGCCTAGACCTCCTCGCAGAGATACATTGTTGCAACTGGGTACAGGTTTACAAAATACGATTAAATCTAACTCCGTAAATCTGAACATAGCGAACCCCGTTCTCGATCGCTAATCTTGGGGTTAGTTTTGAGGTAATCTTTTAGTAAATTACAACTGCGAATCAGTAGATTGTCTAAATCTTGGGTTTGCAGTTCTGTGCTTTGAAGACGCCAAAGTTTAGCTGTACCATCAAAACTGGCAGAAGCCAAAAATTTCCCATCGGGGCTAAAACTGACGCTCAATACTGCATCAGTATGACCTAGAAGAGTTTTGAGTTCTCTGCCATCACGGTTCCAAAGTTTGATGCTTCCATCACCGCTAGCTGAGGCGATTGTTTGGCCGTCAGGACTAAAGCTGAGGCTGTAGACGGCATCAGTATGTCCCGTAATAGTTTGCAGTAAAGCTCCATTGCTGACTTGCCAGAGTTTAATAGTTTTATCAGCACTAGCCGAGGCGAGTATTTTACCATCAGGACTAAAACTGATGGCGTTGACAGCGTTAGTATGTCCTGGCAGAGTATACAGTAACTTACCATCCTTAACTCTCCAAAGCAAAACTTTGTTATCTCTACCAGCTGAGGCCAGTACTTGACCGCTAGGATTGAAACTCACGCTCAAAACCTCAGCGGTATGTCCTTGGAGAGTTTTAATTAAAGCTTTTGTTTGAATATTCCAAAGTTTAATGGTTGTATCAGCACTGGCGCTTGCCAGAATTTGACTATCAGGGCTAAAACTGAGACTATTGACTTCGCGTTGATGCCCTTGAAGGGTTTTAATCATATAACCATCACGAGTCCGCCAAAGTTTAATGTAATGGTCAAGACTCGCTGAGGCTAATATCTCGCCGTCAGGACTGAAGGCTAAACCGTAGATTTCCTTACTGTGTCCGTAAACTGAAGTATCATAACCTTGCAGGGTTTGGCGCAAAGTTCCGTCACGCTGCCAAAGTTTTATCGTAGTGTCTTGACCGGCGGTGGCTATTTGCCCATTCGGGCTAAAACTCACGTTATAGAGTTTACCTTGATGTCCTGTGAGAGTTTTGAATAGAGGATTATCTAACTGCCAAAGTCTAACAGTTTTATCAGCGCCAGCGGAAACTAAGGTCTGGTCATCGGGGCTAAAACTGGCGCTGTAGACTGCAATACTATGTCCTAGTAAAGTTTGACGTAAAGAGCCGTCCTGAGAACTCCAAATTTTAATTGTGCTATCGGTGCTGGTGGAAGCTAGGTTTTGACCATCATGACTGAAGTTGACGCCCAGAACCTCTGCATTGTGGGCTGGAATAATTCTCAGTAAGCTGCCGTCTGTGTGCCAGAGTCTCACTGTTTTATCTTCACTGGCTGAAGCTAGAGTTTGCCCATCGGGGCTAAAAGCGACACTAGAAACTCCGGCGCTATGCCCAAGGAGGGTTTGCCGCAACACTCCATCACTAACACTCCAAAGTTTAACGGTTTTATCTGCACTAGCGATCGCCAAAATTTCCCCATCAGGGCTAAAACTTACACTATTAACAAAATCCCTATATCCGCTAAAAGTTCTCAGCAAATGACCATCGCTAACTTGCCAAATTTTAGCAGTGCCATCGGCGCTACCTGTGGCGATGGTTTCGCCGTTCTTAGACCAAGATAAACTCAAAACCTCCGCAGTATGACCGTTTAGCGTTCTAATTAAAGCACCGTCCCTAGTTCTCCAAAGCTTGACGGTGCGATCGAAACTGGCTGTTGCGATCGTTTGACCATCTGGGCTGAAACTGACACTCCGTACTGTACCAGTATGCCCTGTTAACGTGCGTAACTTTGTGCCATCATGTCCCCAGATTATGGCTGTTTTGTCGTTACTAGCCGATACAATTGTTTTACCGTCAGGACTGAAACTCACGCTCGATACTTCAGCGGTATGTCCTTCTAAGCGGTTGCGCTCTTGGGTTCCAGAAATTACTTGTTGTAAAACACTCAGAGTCTGAGTTTGCATTTCAGTGGGTGCGCCAAGAGTGTTTTTTAGCTGTTTACCTGCTTTGACACTAGCAATCAGCGATTCTAACTGCTGATGTGATAAAAGATTAGCTTGAGATGAGGCATTTAAGGCTTCAATTTCTCGCAATTGGGCTGCTTGAGATTTCCAATAGGCTAAGGAGCCGAAACAGACAGCCGCTAATCCTAAAATACTGAGTGCAACTACAGCCCTTTGAGCTTGCTTGAGTCTTCTTTTCTCTTGTAGTTGCTGTTGTTTTCTTTGTACTAAACAAGCTTCAATAAACCGTTGCACATCAGCAGAAAGTTCGTCGGTATATTTAATATAGATATCTTCTGCTTCAGCCAGTCGCACTCCTTGTAATAAGAAATCAGCTTGCTGACTGCGTTGCAGCCACAATTGGGAAGCTTGCTCAATTTGCCTTTGTTTTCGCAAGCGATCGCGGTTTTCTTCTAACCACCAGCGTAAAGTTGACCAATGACGGATGAGGATTTCATGGGCAACTTCTACTGTTATGGGAGCAGGGGAGTAGGGGAGCAGGGGGGCAGGGGAGCAGGGGGGCAGGGGAGCAGGGGGAGAAATTTTTTCTTGTTCTGCTTGTCTACTTTGTCCTTTTGTTACTTCTTCTTCTAAATTCATCACTACTAACTTGGCAGCAGTTAAGGCGTTGAGGGTTTTTTCTACCAATGCGGCTGGATATTTTTTGACTATTAACTCTGATTTATGTACCCGCCTGCGAGTATCTTCTGTACCTTCACCTAATTGTGTCAAAGATAAAAAAATCCATTTAGCACATTCTTGCATTTGAGGATCGAAACTTTCGTAAACAGCCTGAGACGATCGCTCTAATGCTCCTTGAATTCCGCCTAGTTGCTCTTGATAAGTTTGTAAAGTCAACTCACCAGCAACTCGATGTTGCCATAATTGCTCTAAAACAAATTCTAGTAATGGTAAATCTCCTGGCGAGCGATCTAGCTCCCGCAACAATACTTCCACCAGTTCTGGTTCTACTTTTAACCCGACTTGTTGAGCTGGGTTGAGAATCACCCGTCGATAATCATCCAAACTTAACTTCGGTGGAACCAACACGCTCAAATCCTGCAAAGCTTTAGCCAGTGCTGGTACTTCTAAACAGGAGGCAATAAAGTCTGCCCGTAAAGTAATAATTAATTTGAAGCGATCGCCAGCATATTGCACTGCTCCCAGCAATAATTCTAAAAATAGCTCTCTATCTGGGTTAGGAGCTAGGGTAAACAGTTCCTCAAACTGATCCACCACTAGCACCACAACTCGATGGGGTTGATTGCGTATCCAGTAAACAAATCCCTCTACCCCTTGGTGAAATATTCCCTCTAACAAAAGGGGACTGGGGACTGGGGACTGGGGACTGGGGATTGGATAAGAATAATTCTTTTGCTCTTTTACTCCCCCTGCTTCCTCTGCCCCCCTGCTCCCCTGCTCCCCCACTCCCCCAAGCCGCTGCGCTAAAGCTTCCAGCGGATTTACTCCGGGACGAATACTTCCAATCCACCATTGTTCGCTACTGGGTATTTGTTTGCCCAATCGCAGTTGGGGAATTACACCAGCTTGCACAATTGAAGATTTGCCGCTTCCTGAAGCACCGATGACGGCTAAAAAAGAGCGATCGCGTAGTTGGTGAATTAACTCCTGAGTTAAGGCTTCTCTACCGTAAAAATACTGGCTATCTTCTTCAGAAAAAGCACTTAGCCCCATATAAGGGCATACTCCCAAATCTAACCCTGTGGTTGATTTTGGCGTGTCTGCGTAAGTTTTTGCTTGGAGAATTTCTATAATGCCTTGTCTGCCTGATAGCCAGATGTAAAGAGGAACGCCGCTACCTGCCAAGGATAATTGTAGTTGAGCGATCGCTGCGGCGGCTGAGAGTCCATCTACTTGAGAAGCTGCCATCAAAGTATCGAGAAATTTTTGGGCGAAGCGTTCTGGTGCGTCAGCAGGTGAGGCGTAGGCTATGATACATTGTCCTTGGTGCGAGTCAATTTGCAAATCTTCTACCCAATCTTGCAAGGATGTATTAGCTACAGGACAATCGAGGATAATAATTTGTTGAGCGTTGCAAAGACGCAGCTGTTGTTTCAACCAGGAACGCTTGATACGGATATTTTCTCCTAGTAATAACCATTCGCCTGTTTCGGTTTCTTCAATTCGTCCCCGCAGATAAAGTAGAATAACTTCTGATGCTGGTTGTTGTAAATGAGTAGCGATCGCTTCTTTGAGGCGATCGGCAGATACTTTTGTTGCTGGCAAATACTCTAGTGTAAAATCCCCAGTATTTCCGAGAAATTTGCTAATATCTAGCGTTGTTTTGCTAACTGATAATCCTTCTACTACTATTCCTATCCGGCGCACCCCAAGGGTCTCCTTAGTTAATCCTCTACCGACAATTAGCTCTCCAACTCCCTCAACAATTCGCTTAGGAGTTTGTAATGGATATTCTCGAAAAATTTGAGTTTCTCCTTTATTTTTTTTCTGCTGATTAATTAGCCGTAACTGTTGGTTACTTTTATCTATATATTGGAGAGTTTTATGATATACATATCGATACAAATTATCCACATAAATTAAGCCTTGGTTATCTGCTGCTTCACCTTGCAAGCCTTTCATTAAATAATAAGTAAACACCCCGTGTCCCAATTCGGGGAACTCCCAAGATTGCTGGTTAGTATCGCAGGAAAGCAAAGCATAAAAACCTTTACTTTTAGCAGCGCATTGTTGTAATACTTCAACCATTTTTGGTGTAGCGTTCAGCAATGGTTCTTTTGTTATACCTCTGAGCGTCATCCCGCCACTATGACAAGCATCTAACCAAACAAGCTGATTTTGCGCCCCACTATTACCCAATAATTGTAAAAGCTCTTGTAAAGCTAAAGCTGTGTTTTGAAGATCGGATTTTTGAGTATCTGCCAAACACAAAAATGCTTGCTGAGTGTTTGGTTCTACAATTCCATGTCCAGAAAAATAAAATAAAATACTATCAATAGGTTGAGCCGCAGTGGTAATTTGGCGGAGACTGGCACGGATGTTTTCTAAAGATGGTGGTTGCGGCGCAAAATCATGGTATATTTTGACCTCTGTTTCAGTAAATTGTGCGGCTGCATTTACCAATGCTTCTGCTAAACCCTGACAATCTACTGTTGAATAATTAAGGCTGGGTAGTCCGTCATCTTGATATTTATTGACTCCCACCAACATGAGCCACAGTTTAGGAATTGCAGTTTGTTTGACTGAAGTTGAGCGGCTGGGGATTCCAATTGGTGACATTATAGTAATCCTAAATGAGGTTTCAGGTTTTTACTGCGTAAGTCCTAAACAAGTTAAGTAACCACTTAACAACACCAAAATATTTGTAAAGATGCTACAACTTTCTCAAAAAGTCCTTTATTCGTAATGATATGCTATTTGTACTGTAAGCTACAACTAGCATAAACTTACAACTTAGATAAGATTGCTATACAGAATTAATCAAAAATCAATTGTAGCCCTCAGCCGCTAACTTTTGTATCTAAAGACTTATGATATATTAGGAGGATTATCTTACCAGTACAGTAACCATTGACCATCGCAAAATAAACCATGACCTTGTAGAGTTATTCTTTCATCGTCAGGATAAATGTAAGTAGTTGGTGCAATCTGATGAAGCGTATGTCCGCTGTGTAAAACAATTTCACCAACTTGATAGCGATGAAAAGTTTGAGTTCTAAATCGTTTAATAATATCTACATCACCTGCGATCGCTTGACTATGATCGTTGATATAGTTGAAATCCCAAACATTCAATCCACCGCCACTTTTAGGCAGTTTAATTGGTAAAGTAAAGGATATTGTGTTTACAGTATCGAGTTTATCTTCATCCCATTTGAGGTTTCGGTACTGCAAATCGAAGTGTGTAGTAGCATTCGGTTTAGTAATAAGATTAGCATCTTGCCAAATATGAAAACCGGGTAGTGCTGCACCTGGTTTATACATTACAGGGTTTATAAGCGTCTGCTCTAAATATTCTTTGACTAACTTATAAAGCCAACCTAAGTGTTTTTCTAGAATTAGATTATATTCACAAGCTATAGTATAATAATCTTTAGAAAAATTAGGTTCATTTAAGAAATCTAAGTAACTCGCCGTACCTAAAGTATAGAAAAACTTTGGAGATTTTCCTCGTTTTATCCATAATTCTCTTAAACTATGAATCACAGAACAAATATCATTACACTGTTCGACTGTCAGAATTTGTTCTGAGAAAATTTCATTCCTCGAATCTCCATACCAACTAATACTATTTTCTGTAATATCTTCTGTCAGCAAAGCTAATAACGAATCTGTTATTTTACCATCTGCCCGAATATCATATCCATCGTATCCCGGCATTGGATTAACTTCTAAACACCAGTACTCTAAATCGTTGGTAACTTTAAAATCCCAACCTGCAAACTTTAACCCCAATGCAGCAGTCGCATTAACAATTTTTTGGTGTAAAGCTTCTGGTAACTCCCACTCGATATACTCAGCTTCTTCATGAAAATGGCGATAGTCTACCTGCGGACATTTTATTAATTCTGCGTGAACTCTATTACCCACTACGTGCGCGCGCACATCAGCACCCTGTACATATCTTTGTAAATGAACCGGGCCTGCGTCTGGGTGGAAATCGATAAACTCCTCTGATTTTACCAATCTACTATCGGCACGAACACCCGATGTTGTCTTAACAATTGTTAATCCAGCGTTAGCAAACTCAGCTAGAATTTCTGGATTGGAACTGGTAATGCTATCAGCAACTTGAAAACCTAAAGATTGTAGATGAAATTCATGAAGCGGTTTTGAGAAATTATTACCACCAGCACCAGGGCGATTAATTACGTTACCGGGAATATGTTCTAGCCAACAACAAAGTGCAGCAAGAAGACTTTTCCATCGCATCGCATCTTGTAAATCTGATTGTACGGTTGAAAGGTCAATCAAGCGACAATAATAAGAACCATGAGGATTTAATATGTACTTTTCGCCAGAAAAACTTATCCAACTTTGATTATCATCGGGTAATGCTAGGCGCCAATCTCCATTTTGAATCACTTCGCGTAAATTAATTACTTGTACTTCGACATCACGAGATTTAGCGTAGTTAACAAAATGACAAAAAGTGCGATCTGAATCAAGGCCAATTGCATAAATCATGAGAAAATAGTCTCCAAAAGTGCGGGAGCAAAATCTGACCAAACAAACTGTATTTCTTCCAAAGATGGATAAGGGTTGATACGAGCAATATTGGCACTTTCTAGGTTGCTATCAATACTCCAAGTTACAGTACCAAATACCAAATCTAAATTTCTCAGCAGCGAAATACTTTTTTCTTCTAACTGTAAATGTTCTAGAGATGTGTTGGTGCAACGCCATGCTTTATCTTCTAAAACAACAACAATTTCATATTCCAGGTTAGCCGAAACCCAACTTGCGCGAAATGGCCCCACCCCTTCAGGGATTTGTGGATATGCAGCAGTATTATAAGTAGTTAAATCTTGGAGATACCATTGTTTATCGAGTAATGCTTGCGGCGATGGTGGAATTTGTGAAGAGAATACTTCTAGATTGCTAGTATAACCAGCCTTTAATTTAGTCAAGTTAGAAGAATATGATAAATTACCCCAAAGACTGTTTGCAGTTGGACGATTAATTACTGTTGATTTAGATAATGTTGTTGCTGCCCATAAAGTAGCAAGACACTCATCATAAATAAAAGAATCATCAAAACTAGTGCGAATCGGCATCTGTGGCGGAATACGTAAAATAACTGGAATTTCTGGTGTAATATATGATTTTCCAGAAGTAACAGCGATCAAAAACATTCTGGCAGCATTGCAAACATCTAAAATTGCACTTTTATAACCTTTTTGGCCAACCAATTCGTTAACTGCTTGGCAAAAAATGTCATCATCCGAACCAATAATTAATAAATCCATAATATTTAGTCGCTCATTTTTATCATAGGAGGCTTAGATTCCCGACTTCTTCAAGAAGCCGGGAATCTCTATTGTTTAGAAGATTGGCTTGTTAGCTTTAATTAAAGTTTGAGGACGTACATTTTGTAGTGTAGGAACTTTTAGTTGATCTGCTGGTAAAATAACTGGATTAGCTCTATCTAGAAAACCACCACCACAGTTACCACTTTCGCAAGTCTCTTTACTATCCTTACCTTTATCACTAGAATCTTTGCCTTTATCGCTCGATTCTTTTGTTTTTCCACCGTCAGTTTCTAAGACACTATTCAAGGGTCGTTGATTTAAATTATAAAGAGTGTCACGACGGGCAGAATTAGTAATAAAAGGCTTATTTGATACGTTCCCATGAGAATTTAATTGTGGGATAGATTCAGCTTTAGCTACAGTACTAACAATTGAACTAGCTATTGCTAAACCCATTACTAATGCTAAACGTGTAGAAGTTGAACTTGTAATTTTCATTGCGATTCTCCTTTAAGTTGGTTTCTTGCTTTTGTTGTTGTGACTGGATTTGTCAAGGTAGTATGGCTACTTAAGTTTTCAGTTTTCACCTTTCACTTAGTCAATAGGTTTGCTTTGATATTTTTATGCAGTCTTGGCGAAATTTTTGAGAATTATTTTTTGAGAATAATTCAATTTTGAATACACATGTAAAAACCCCGCATAAGCGAGGTTTAATGCTGGGATAAATTTTACATTTTCTAGCAGTTTTGAAGTACAAGCTATAGTTTTGAGGCAAGAGCTAGAAAATCTTTCTATCTTATTTTCAGTCTTGCTTTGTGTACCTCAGTTAATTGCAAACTTCTCTATTGTTGTTAGAGTAATAATTAATGCTGATTTTTAGCGATCGCTTATCTGACTCTTGTTTGCTTTTGAAAGTATTCACGAGAATAGTAATTCTGCCTGCCGCTATTATCTAAAAACTGCGTATAGCCTTGCAACATTAATTCTTGACCAGCAGAACCCAAGGTTAAGAAGGAATTTGCGAACCCTTTATTATAGTTGGCTGTTGCATATTTATGATTAGTATCTTGGACATTAATACCATAGGTAAGTAATGGTGCAGTTCCCCAATCACAATCACTAGGATGACATTTGCCAAACACCTTAATATTTAATTTATTGCTACCACTTGAGGTAATTACTAAACGAGTAATATTAGAAGTGTTGGCATCTTTATTTACCCAAGTACCAATAAAGTCAGCAGGTACAGCTAAAGCAGGACTGATTAAAGCAGTAGTTAATATGCTACTAGCAGCAATAATACTCAAAGAACGTTTCAACATTTTAGTCACACTCCATTATTCGTAATTGTTTTTGTAACTTATTGATAAGTAGACACGATTACTAGTTGGCTAAGTATAAAATATTTCATTGAAGTCGAAATATAATCCTCACACCTTGTAGTAAAGTTTGTGTAGGCGTCCTTTAACGCTTTCAATCTTTCTATAGGTTGGGTGACAATTTTTTATGCATCCTCGACAAAGCATTATTGAAATTTTTTCAACTTTTGTACAATTTGACGCCGATCGCTTCAGTCGTTGGGCGACCGAATCAAGGTTGCGTCGCAGTATCCAAAGTTGTCTCAACCGCACTCCTCAAGAAACTTCGGAAAATTTTTGGATTTTATATTGGTATAAATTTTGGCTCACCCCTGAAACAACGCTACTGGCAAAACAGCATCTAACGGCTTACTTGCAAGAATCCTGTTATTGGGCATCCCAAAAAACAGTTAACAGTTTTGCGAGTACTCAGTACAAGTTATCTGACTGTTTTCAAATTGCGATCGCTCAAGTTGATAAAGTCCTCAAAGGATTTAATCCAGACCGAGGCTTTATTTTAAAAAACTACGCTAGTGCCCTCTTTAGCAGTGCTATTCGAGAAAATTTACGCCAAAATCGTGAAATTGATATTTGTACAGATTGGGGATTATTACGAAAAATCACTAAAAAGTTTTTGGTAGAGTCTTTACAAAATGCAGGTTTATTGCCAGAAGATATTAATGCTTATGTCCTTGCTTGGAACTGTTTCAAAACTTTATATATCCCAACACAAAAAGGTACATCTCGCCAAATTTCCCAACCAGACAACGAGACTTGGGAAGCGATCGCTAAAGCTTATAATTCTCAAAGCAGTCAGCAAGTGAATTCCCAAACCTTAGAAAAGTGGCTTTTAAATGCCGCTAAAGCCGCACGCCGCTATCGTTATTTTAAGGTTGACTCTCTTAATATCCCTAAAGGTGGTGATGATTCGTGGGAGTGGCTTGATAACATTCCTGAAACACAACAAGAATCCCTAATTAATCAAATTATTGCTCAAGAAGAAGAACAAACAAGAAAGTTTCAACAAACTGAGATTAACAAAGTTTTAATAGCTGCGATCGCTCAACTCGAACCGCAAGTACAAGAAATTTTACAACTTTATTACGCTCAAGAACTAACTCAAGATAAAATTGCCAAACAATTACAAATACAGCAATATACTGTCTCGCGGCGACTAAAAAAAGCCCAAGAAACTTTGTTACGCTTTTTAGCTAATTGGAGTAAAGATAGTTTGCATATTTCCGTCACCTCAGACCTACTGCATAGTGTAAACATACTAATGGAGGAATGGTTGAAAAATTATTATGGTGTATGACTGGGAATTGGAACGGGGCAAGGGAGGTAAAGAGAGGTAGGGACAAGTAGGAGTTTGTTCGTCCACTTCAAAGCTTCGTTCATCTCTTTAAGTTCTCTATCCATCTACCTCAGAATCTCAAACTTGCAAATTTCCAATGCCCAATCCCCAAGAGTAACCGCTATGACTATTGACGCCACTGTATTTACTTTCGCTAGTTCAACAGATCTGGTTTTAGAAATCCCTATAATTCTGCAAAACCAAGCGGATTTAGAAAATCAAGCTTTTTCTAATCCTAATTCTCGCTATCAAGCTTACATTAATCAACTTTGCTTGGGTGCTATCTTGCTATGGTTGCAAGAAGACTGGACGCCACAAACAAAGGTTTGGCCTGCCACTACTGCTTTACCCAGTTTTTGGGAACTTGTTAATGGAATTGCACTCACCCTTGAGGCAACAAGATTAGTCTTGATACCTAGCGAAGCAATTGATTTGAGTGAATTCCGAGTACCTCAAGAATGGGTGGATATTCCTAGCTGGGTAGGCGATCATTATTTAGCTGTACAAGTCGAACCAGATGAAGGCTACGTTAGGATTTGGGGTTATTGCAACCATGAAAAACTGAAAACTCAAGGTATTTATGATGCCAGCGATCGCACTTATTCCCTAGATGCTACTGATATAATCAACGACATCAGCGTTTTAGCTCTGGCGCGTCAATTGTGTCCGGAAGAACCCACCCGTAGCCCTATTGAAGAAATTCCCAACTTATCGCCACAACAAGCACAAAATTTAATAGCCCGTCTGGGAAACCCGGAAATACTTACACCACGACAAGAAATCCCTTTTCAACTGTGGGCTGGATTAATTCAACATGGCGGTTGGCGACAAAATTTATATCAACGACGCTTAGGATTACCAGAACAATGGTCAGTTATCCAATGGTTGCAAAGTGGTGTTTCTCAAGTTGCTGAGGCTGTCGGTTGGAGAAGCTTTGATTTACAACTGAGTGCTGCTGAGGCGCGGGGTGCGGAAGACACGCAACCAAGTACTATTCTCTCTCGTCGGTTGGCGATCGCAGGTCAAATCTATGAGATGATAATCACACCACAAAAGAATCAAGATACAACTATTTGGCGTTTTGAATTACGTAACGCCGCCGTCGGTGCAGCTATTCCTGGCGGTTTTAAACTGCGATTACTCACCGAAGATTTACAGCCTTTTCCCAATAACGAAGATGTAGCTACAACGGCTGTAGAACAACTCTACGTAGAAGTTGCCTTAGAAGCAGGAGAAGGCATAGTCTGGGAAATACAACCTTTTCCCGACAACTATGACTGGGAAATACTCAAGTTTTAAAGCAATACAGTTTAGTTAAGGCTAAAACTCTTTGCCAAAGTCAATTTTTTAAACGTTGACGCAAAGCGGCTTGTCGCAGGCTACCGCAAAGGACGCAAAGAGCGCCAAGGTAAGAGTTTGAGAGAGTTTGGCGCAGCTTCGCAAAGAAACGGTATAAGTTTTCGATCGCACAAACACTAAAATATAATCAAGCCAAATACTTATCGAAGGCGTTGCTAAATTCTTCGTAAGATTTAACACCGACCATTGTTTCTGCCAACTTGCCTTGCTGAAAGAACATGACAGCAGGAATACTACGAATGCCAAATCGTTTAGCGACAGGTTGGTTGGCATCAAGGTCTAGCTTAAAGACTTTGACGCGAGTGCTATACTCTACTGCTAGTCGATCTATCAAGGGGGCAATGAGTTTGCATGGGCCGCACCAAGCAGCTGTGCAATCTACTACCAATAAAGGCTCGGTTTCAAGTAGCCTATCTAACTCGGTTTCGTCTTGAATATAAACGGCAGTCATAAGTTTTCTTTAAAAGAGCATTATCTCATAGCGGCGTTGTACCCACTGCAATATAGTGCGATAATCGCTCACTTCATCAAAAACTTCGCGGGAGTTGAGAACCCATCGCTTCAGGTATGCTAGGAAAATGACCAATAGGCTTTAGAATTGCTGGTACTTAAATACAGTTAACAAATATTGGAAGCGAGCGTTAGCCAAACTTGGACACTTAAAGCTTGTACTCAGAAATTAAACTTCGCCTAATTTGGTAATCTTTTAAAGCTCCTGGAAGAACAACAGTTCTTCTGTCTCTTCTAAAAGTAGAAATTTGTCCTTTCTGCACAGCCACATACAAATCGCTCTGACTTACGCCTAGACGTTTTGCGGCTTCTGCCAGTGATATACCTTGCTTGAGCATTAGGAGTTACTTTCCTTGCAATCTGAATTAGATTGCTGTTTAGCCTAATTTTAACAAGGTATTCAAAAGCATTAATAATATTAACATGAGAGTAGCTGATATTTATGATAAATGTTTGTTATCAGCGTTAATCCTGACTCGCGATCGCAATTTACCAACAAAGGTAGGAGTTAGGAGGCAGCACAAAAGTAGGTTGGGTTGAGGCTTGCGAAACCCAACAAATCGCCAAGAACGTTGGGTTACCCTGCAAGATCTTGCTACGTTCCTCAACCCAACCTACATCTGGCGATCTCCAGCACCGTATATTGCTGGTAAACGAACAATTGCGCTCAATGACACACTCACAAAATGATTAGTTGTTGTAGTTGTTTAAACTTTTGGTACTGGATATTGATCGAATTTTTGCATCAATTCAAGTAGCTCTTGTTGACTAGGCTCTCGCCCATCTTTTGTCAATTCGGCCAATCCCTGAAAATATTGTTCCCGCGAATCGGCAGGGCAAAATAGAATTAAGAGCGTTGAGGGAGTTGTTCCAGGATTAGAAAAGCCATGCGGAGTGTTTTGTGGAACTAGTATGAATGTTTTTGGTGTAGCGTTCACTCGGCGTCCATCGAGAACAAGTTCAACTTCACCTTCTACCACATAAAACATTTCGGTTAATTCCTTATGGATGTGAGGGCTAGCTCCTTGAGTACCTGGCTCCATTACAAATTCAAACAATCCAAAATGTCCCTGCGTATGTTCGCCAGTTGCTTTAAAAGTACAGGTACTTGTACGAATTTTTACTGATTCACCTTCGCCGGGTTGCAAAATAATTGGTAGTGACATAAATCTCCTAATAGTTCCTCGCTGAACGAAACCTTTAGCTCATAGGGGAAACCCCCAAGATCGCAGTGACTCCTCTTAAAAAGAGGGACTTTGATTCTGATTCCCCCCTTTTTAAGCTACCGCGTATACACAAGTCTTTTAAAGTTGTTGTGTAAGACACAGAAGTTTAATTTTTGCTCTTGGATGCATCAAAGGTACAAGGCGATGCAACAAAGGTGCAAGGCGATGCAACAAAGGTACAAGCCGATGCAACAAAGGTGCAAGTCGATGCAACAAAGGTGCAAGTCGATGCAACAAAGGTACAAGCCGATGCAACAAAGGTGCAAGCCGATGCAACAAAGGTGCAATTCAAGAGACTTGTGTGTACACCGTAGCCTTTTTAGGGGGGGTAGGGGGGATCGATAAAGTGCCTAAAATTACAACCAAATACTTTTCAAATAACCTCTAACAGCAGAATTTATAAAAACTATATTTGTTAGCATAAATTACCACTATTGAATCAAAATGATGCAAGATTGAACTTTGTTGGAAAGGCTTTTTTGAAGCTCTTGCTCAACTTTGACAATCAGTTTGTCAAAAGCCTCTCGATCTGCTTTCAGTTGTTCTTGAATAACTTTCTCTAACTCAGGCTTTATTTGCTCGCACATATCCTCGATTTTTTTGTCACTTAAAAAACTAGAACGAACCCAACTAGGTACATCCACATTTGTCTTGATTACTTCTTGAACGCTTTTACGATTTAGCTCCATTCCTGCTGCCATAACCGAAGCCCCATAAACTAATGCAATAGGCCAGGTTAAGTGTCCAGTTAGGATTAAAGTGATTATGCTAGCTACAGTACCTCCGCCAATTACTACATTGACGATAAACCCTACTGTTTCAGCAAGGATAGCATCTCCAACTCGTAGCTCTGGGTTAACAAAATTTGGGTCAATGCTATCCTGAAACCTTAAGCTGCTTCGAGGTATCTGAAACTTTCGACATATTGGATCGGTTTGTGCAGCTAAATTTGGTTGAATTTTATTGCTAAACCAAGAAACACATTGATTATTAATTATCCGCACAGCGAGATCGCTTTTGAGCCACTGTTCTGCACGACCGATCAAAGATGTTTCCAAATCTGCTAAAGTTCGGATTTTGTTTTTTTGCCAATCTTTTAAACCTGGTTTAACTGCGTTGACAATCAAGCCATCTGTCAAAGGCTTAGTTAGTGATTCAATTAACTCCGGGATATGCCTCTCAATCAAACTTTTAATTTTGTTAGAGGTAAATAGTTTGTTGACTTCTTCTTTAAAAGCAGCAGCACGCAGATCCCATCTTCCTACTCGTGCTAAACCCAGTGCAATGCAACGTTCCGGCTCTGGATCGGGACGGAGCAGCGTTTCTGGTTCGGGAAACATTTTCTGGCAAAGAAGGTGCGTAAATTTCATGCGAGATGCGCCGCCAGTCATCAGCACAAGCTTCGGCACAATTCCAAGTTTTTTTAACTTTTCTTTTGCTTCATTTAAAGAGTCGCTAAACGTTTGAATCCAGCTATGAAACCCCAATTCAGGTAAGGGTTGATTTAAGATTTCCTCTATCATCAATTTATTTACTTGGGGAATAAAATAAATCTGTTCGTTGATAGACTCGAACCCACGCGCAAAGGATTCAGGATCGCTGTATAGCTGTTCGTTAGAAAAGTAATCTTCTTTAGCTTTGCGGCAAGCAAGTTCGCAACGAGCTTGATGATGCGGATATTCCTTAAATACTTTTTCGAGTAATGCTTTTTGTTCGTGGTTGGCAAGAGTCCGAGAAAAAATAGCTTTGTCAATTAAAGATGCACCCAAAGTATTACTCCCGAAATCTATGGGGATCTCTTCTAAGCTGTTAACTAAAGTGAAATCTGTGGTTGAAGAACCAATATCGACAATTAGCACCGATGCAACAAGTTTGTCATACTCCAACTTCCCGGCTTCCTTGGCTTGCATGAAAGCGGCCCGCGATTCTGGTACAACATTTATTTGGGGAATGCCAGCTTCTTGAAGTAGATTTTGGTATTCGGAGCGATCGCTAACTGACCATCCTGAAGGGCAGCCGATGTAAAAATAGCTACTTTTACCGCCTTCAAGTTGTTTGCTTTCTTTCAAAAGGCGGTAGTAGGTTGCTACAAAAGTGCTAATTGTTTCCCGATACTTGGGATCGTTGTTGGGTTTTTGCTTGAAAGAAATTGTCAGTTGGGTAACGCCAGCTTGAATTAATGCTTGTTCGCCAACGAGATAACCAAGTTTAGGATGCCAACCAAGAGCTGTAACTTGGTTCTTCTTGTTATTAATCTCTAGCATCTGGGGGGGTTCGATGCTTTCGACTATAGCTTTAGCTACAGCCGTCTCACCATGTCCCAAATCAAAACCGATGGTTTCTAAAATTTCCATATCCTTATTGTCTATTCTTCTCTAGAAGAGGAATACGCTGGCTCAATTACGCGGCCGCGCCTCAGGAGGCGATCGCCTTTTAACAGAGCGGGAGTTAGAGTTACGCGATCTTTGGTATCGGGGTCGATACTCGGCTCAAAGTCAAAATACTCGCGATCGCTATCAGGGTCATTTGGCCGGTAAATTTTAGCGTTAATTCCCTGAGACATTAAAATCTGTGGCAGAAGTTTTGCCAATTCATAAGCCATTTGGGGTTTATCAAGTTTTGATGCGCCCACTAGCCTTTGCAGAAAATTCAATAGCTCTGGTAGTTCTTCTATTACGAGGTCGCCTTCATATTTATTCGATTCTTCTACTCTAGCCACTGCTAGGTCGATCGTGTTGAGAGCATCGCCAAGGCAATCTAAAAATACTTTGCTATCAAACCTAACAAGAGGTTGAGGTAATTCTAATAGTTCTAAAGACATAGAATTTTGCTGGTTGTTCGAGTCAAGTTGAAGCACAACCTCTAGTCCCAAAAGTATAGAGGTTAACAAGATAGCCATCCATGCACCTGGGGTATTTTTAGTTAAAGAGAACAACGAACCTAAGATGCCTATATAAATGAGTCCCTTTAGCAGTTTCAGGATTACTCTGCTGGAAAAAAACTTTGTACCTGGGTTAGTAATTTGGCTTTTTTCTGCTGGAACAACTTGATGATAGTTAACCGCAGCAAGGGTGGCAATGGATTGTCGCAGCGTATCTAGAAAAAACGAAGCCAGACGAACTTGAGCCAGATTTAGCTTTTCAATGTAAATTCTTTCGAGGCGATCGAGTCGGTTCTGAACCAGGTTAACTATCTCCTCAATGTTGGTTGTGTTATCAATATCTATCTGAAGTTGGTTGCGTTCTTCGCTAAAAAGTGAAGTTATTGTTTTCATAGCGTTGGCTAAGACTTTAACGTTACTAATAAAAGTAAAATAAACAATTGTTCATTTCATCGTTCGATCGCATCGCGACCGAATAATTCATAAATCGTGGATTTAAATTCTAACTAAAAGATGACTGCTTTTAGAAACACCGCGTACAATTCTTTTTAATTATGAATTATGGATTAATAATTATGAATTACATTGGTTGCAAATTACTATCTAAAGAAGGAGAAGTATAAACGCGATCGATCGGCTTGCCCAAAAGCGTTGTTGATAAAAGTTATGACAAAAAGGAGTGCGAAACTTCCTTATGCGATCGGGGTTTAACGCAAATGCCTAAAGACTACTAATTAGCGGCGCGAGTCTAGAAGCCATAACCTCTATACTATATTGTTCTACACATCTTTGTCTGGCTTCAATACCTCGCTGGTTTGCTGACTTTAAATTCTCAAATATTAATCGAATTTGTTTGACAATTTGTTCGGGACAAGAAGGCTCAACTAAATAACCAGTATCGCCTAAAATTTCGGGAATATCTCCAACACGTGTCGATAATACAGGTTTAGCCATTGCCATTCCATCAGTCAACTTCAAAGGAAATTGAGCGCGAGTTTCTGGAGTATCTCGCTGGGGAACGACAACAATGTGAGCAGCAGCAACAAGATCGGGCATGGCATCAGCTGGATATTTTGGTAGTTTTATAATCCAGCGCCCCCAACGTTGTTGAAGTTGGCGATCGTAATCATCATAAGGGCTGCCACCAATAATTACTAATTTTAAGTCTGGCTGATTAATTTTATCTAACGCTATGAGAACATCTTCTAAACCTTTATAAGGTCTAGGTGCGCCAGGAAACATTAAAATTCGGTATTCAGATAAACCATAGCGACTTCTACTGGAATCAGGATTATATCGAGCCGGATCGAATAAGGAGGTATCCTTACCATTAGGAACCAATACACCACCAAAACGCTGCTGCAAAAATTTAGTATGCACCGTCACAGCATCCGCATGATTTATCAAACCTTCCATCCATTTAACATACAAAGGATGATGTGGACTCCTAAGTGCGCCGTCTGATTTTAATAAATCCCTAGCTAATTGTTTCACTGTCGGAGAATAACGCCAATTATCACCACCATGCCAGCTAAGTTCCCAATCATCTATATCTAAAATCACTGGTTTTCTGCTGTATAAGCTCTTTAACAGTGCTATTCCAAAACTCGCTATCTGTGGTTTGATAGCATAAATTATATCTCCATCGATATGTTTTAAAAATTTGTTGACTGTTTGAAAAAATTTTGGGAATTTTGCACCTTCTATAGCAAAAACTTTTGTATCAGATGGAATCGCAGCATATAAATCTTTATTAAATAAAAATCCTAATATTTCTACTTCATAACCTAATTTCTGTAATGCAGATTGTAACAAATACGCCCGAATAAAGCCATCATTAGTAGATAAGTTCCATACAAGTAGCGATATTTTTAACTTAGTTTTCATTGTGATGAGACACTCCAAATTAATGTTTCTTCAATCTTGGTCTAAAATTTCTCTTATTTTAGCAAGTACCACATCAATGCTAAGAATTATTTACTAAAAAGTTTATATTAGAAAAATAGCTCAGCCAAATCAATCTAGAGAATTTAATCTCCAGATTTAGAGATTTTTTTAGTAATAAATTTATTTCTATAGATAGAAGAAATTTGTTGAATATTACATTAAAAATGTATAGCTCAAATATAAGATTTACTGGCTAGTTTTGCGCCAAGGAATTGCGACTACAGCCAAAATTTTAAAATTTCCCTAATCAAAATTCAGGAAGCGTCGAGTATTCCGCTTGGTATAGTTTTCACCTCTCAAACCGGAAATTGACTTTTACGTAAAAACGAAAAAACAAACGACAACGGAGAAGCTAACAATGGCTGGTAAGTTAACTGATAAAGTGGCAATTGTAACAGGGGCATCATCTGGTATTGGCGAGGCTACAGCACTGGCGCTGGCAGCCGAGGGTGCTACAGTAGCGATCGCTGCCCGTCGGAGCGATCGCCTGCAAACCCTAGAAGCTCGTATTACTAGCGCTGGTGGAAAAGTATTATCCATTACCACTGATGTTTCAGATGAGGCGCAGGTAGAAGCATTGGTAAGCAAAACTCATTCAAAGTTTGGCAGAGTCGATATTCTCATCAATAATGCAGGGGTGATGCTGTTAGGCTCCATTGACGGTGCAGATACAGAAGACTGGCGGCGCACGTTCAATATCAACGTATTGGGATTGATGTATGCCACTCACAAAGTTTTACCCTTGATGAAAGCACAAGGCATTGGGCATATCGTCAACATTTCATCGGTTGCAGGTCGAATTGCTAATGCCGGTAGTGCTGTCTACAACGCTAGTAAATGGGCGGTTGGCGCATTTAGTGAAGCACTTCGCAAAGAAGTCTATCAAAACAACATCCGCGTCACGATTATTGAACCAGGGTTAGTCGCAACAGAGTTACCGCAGCACATTACGGATTCTAAAGCACTAGAGCAGGCGAAAAACTTCTACGGTTCGGTCAAAAATCTGGAGAGTGAAGATATTGCCAATGCGATCGTCTATGCCGTCACACAGCCTCAACACGTTAACGTCAACGAAATCTTGATCCGCCCGACCGAACAAGAACGCTAATTGGGTATTCCTATCAACAGATCTTAAGGGACTTGCAAAAACTAAATTATTCCATTTGGAGCGCCAAGACAATAAATTAGCTCTTTCTCCCCCAGCCTCCCCAGCTTACCGTACAACAGCGATCGGTAACCGAAATCATAACGATAAAATGAAATTTCGTTGGGTTGCAGAAGACGTTAAATCTCGTTTTATCAGTCTTGTGTTTTATTAATAAATCGGTATTCTAGCGATGGAATAGTTATTTACCTGGAAGTCCCTTAGCCAAGAAACGATAATGTATCCGAGTACATTATTTCTTGCTGGAAGTTGTGAAAAAATCTAAGGGATACTCCTCACTCAATCCCTGAATATCAACTCTAGCAGCGAAAATATAAGCATTAATGAATTTTGAACTTGTTTCTTTAAAACTACAGGTACGTCCAAACGATCTAGATAGTCTAGGTCATGTTAACAATGCTACTGTTTTGGAGTATTTAGAAACAGGACGTTGGGATTGGCTCAAATACCACAACTTACAGGGCAAAAAGAGCATTTTTCCAGTTGTTGCTCGTATTGAAGTTAATTACCGTAAGGAAATTATCCAAGAAAATGTAGTAATCAACACTAAGTTAGAGGAAGCCAAGGAACCGTCTCACTACCAAGCAAATTTTTGGCAATCAATTGAGATTATCAAACAAGGAAATCCATTAGTTGCGATTGAAGCTCGGATTAAAGTAGTATTCATTGATTCGAGAGAACGAACTTTGCGAACACTACAAGATTTTTTAGAAGGATCAAACGAATAAGTAGGTGGACACAATTATTTAGAAGATGCATTTCGACTTCTCCCAAGGGGAGACGCTACGCCAAGCAAGATCGATCCCGTTCGCCCTTGGCGTTCCCGCAGGGTAGGGTACGCTCAATGCTCAGTAAGCCTATTCCTTGAGGGTTGAGCGCAGTCGAAACCCAGCGAGATCGAGTTAGGTTTAATTTAGTCCTTCTACTTAGCAGTTCAATTAATTGAGTTGTTGCTGGAGGGAAAAGAAGAATTTCTATATTTAATTTTCCAGTTGCGTACCTCATTTATTTGCAAACTGCTGCATATCACAATACCGCTCAGTTAAGCTTTTTTCTCTCCCCCTGCCTCCCCTGCCTCCCCTGCTCCCCCTGCCTGCCTTAACAGATAAATTTTCTGAACCGTATTGCTGTATATCGCAATTTCTATGCTGGAAATTAGATTTGAACTGAGTGCAGTCGGCGCTCTAGAAAGCGGCGTTCGCTATCATTAGTGACTAGCGAGATGGCTTGTGTGTAGCTGGTTGCGGCTTCTTGAAAGGCTCCCATACGGCGCAGTAGGTCGGCACGAGCAGCGTGAAATAGATGGTAGCCATCAAGCTCTTGGGCAAGGCCATCGATGAGTTCGAGTGCTGTCTGAGGACTGTCTACCATTGAGATGGCAACCGCTCGATTCAATGACACTATCGGCGAAGGCTGCAAATGTTCGAGCAAATCGTAGAGGCGGACAATCTGCAACCAATCCGTTTCTTGTGGACGTTTTGCCTGACAATGTAATGCCGCGATCGCTGCTTGCAGTGCAAAAGGCTCAATCTCGCCTTGAAGCGCCTCCTCGACCATTGGGAGTGCCTCAGCGATCTGCTGTGAGTTCCAGCGACGACGATCTTGATCTTCGAGCAGAACAATCTCGCCAGCCTCATCAAGACGAGCATCGCGCCGCGAGTCATGCAGCAACATGAGTGCAAGCAGCCCAGTCACTTGGGTTGGTGGCTGTGGTGTCATCAATGTTCTCACAAGGCGACCCAGCCGGATAGCTTCTGTACAGAGATCGGCTCTCACCATTGCCTCGCCCCTTGTTGCTGCGTAGCCTTCGTTAAAAATGAGATAGATTACCGTCAGCACTGCCTCCATCCGCGCCGAGAGTTCGGTTGTGTCTGGCACTTTATAGGGAATACCCGCATCGCGGATTTTGCGTTTGGCACGCACAAGTCTTTGTGCCATTGTTGCCGTAGGTACGAGAAATGCCCGCGCGATCTCATCCGTCTCAAGTCCGCCTAGCATCCGCAGCGTCAGAGCAACCTGAGCCTCCCTTGCTAGTGCTGGGTGGCAGCAAGTGAAGATCAGTCGTAGCCGATCGTCTGGAATTTCATCGGTGTCGTAGGTTGGCTCCTCGCTTGTTGGGATTAATCCGGATGCAGCGTACCATGAGAGTTTTTCTGTCAGCCGCGTCCGGCGGCGGAGGCGATCGATCGCTTTGTATCGAGCTGTTTTGATAATCCAGGCACGGGGCAGATCGGGAATGCCCTGAGACTGCCACTGATTCAAGGCGACGCCAAAAGCTTCCTGTGCCGCCTCTTCAGCCACATCGAAATCCCCAACCAGTCGGATGAGCGTGGCAACAATCCGACCCCACTCGGCACGATAAATCGAGGCGATCGCTTGGGCTACATCTGATTGTGCGTTTGAGGTCATAGCTAACTTCAGGAGGCAGGGGGCAGGGGAGGCAGGGGAGGCAGGGGGTTTTACCTGAGTTGGGGATTCAGGCCCCTCCTGTTGGGAGAGCCACCAAATTTTTAATTTGGTGTTCTTGTCTTAAACCGCAAGAAAAGCTAGCGATCGCAGCAGTTTTAGAGTACGCGCACTTTTCCTCCTGCCCCCTGCCTTCCTTGATCGATACCTAAATGATAAAAAATTTTCTCTTAGAGGTGTCGATTTGAGCAATTGCCGTTCGACTTAATTACAAAGGGAGACAACGGAGGCAATCCAATGAAATACGTACTGCTGATTTACCTCGAAGAAAATGTCCTTAGCGAAAACGAGCGTGAGGATTGTTATGTAAAATCCGCACAACTGGCGCAGCAACTCAACTCAAAAGGACAGTATTTAGCTACCGCCCCGCTTCACCCTGTTGCGACTGCAACCAGCATCCGAGTGCGCGATGGCAAACCGCTTGTGACCGACGGACCGTTTGCAGAAACGCGCGAACAATTGGGTGGATTCTTCCTCATCGATGCCCAGGATCTCGATGCAGCGATCGCGATCGCTGCCCAAATTCCAGCAGCACAAGTCGGTACTGTCGAGATTCGCCCTGTAATTGAAATCGCAGGTTTGCCAGAGCATTAGGATCTGGCGGGGGTACAAGCGATCGCGACGCAAAAGACACCAACTGATGAATTTTCAAAAGGACAAAAATATGGCTACCAAGATGACAAACGAAACCAGCAATACACGCGACGAAGCTCAGATTCGACAACTAATCGACAATCAACAAAGTGCCATTTGTGCCAAAGACGTAGACCGAATCATGGCTGATTACACCACAGATGTCGTTTACTTTGATTGTAAACCGCCATTCCAAATGAAGAGTGCAGATGCTTTCCGCCGCATTTGGGAGGAGTGTTTGCCTTACTTGCCAGACTCTTTTGGGACGCAGACGCGGGATCTCAAAATCTTCGCGAGCGGCGACTTGGCTTTTGCCCACTGGCTGTTACGCTTCACAGATATGCCAGAGGATCATCCGGCGATGCAGACTTGGCTGCGGTTCACTGCTGGCTACCAGCGGCAACACGGTAGATGGTCGATCGTGCATGAGCATTGTTCGGTTCCTTTCGATCCTTACACATCTCAAGCTGTTCTGACGCTAGACCTATAGCCCTACTTAACCTACCCAAGGAAATCCCAATGAAAATTAATTCTTATCTCAACTTCAATGGCAACTGTAAAGAAGCATTCGAGTTCTACGAACAATGTCTAGGCGGCAAAATTGTCATGATGCTAACTCATGGGGATGCCCCGACAGCAGAACACGTACCCCCTCAATGGCATGACAAAATCATGCACGTCTGCCTCGATTTGGGCGATCGATTATTGATGGGGTCTGACAGTCCGCCGGGATGCTTTGAAACACCCCAAGGCTTCTACGTGCAGTTGAGCATTGACGAGCCAGTACAAGCAGAACGTATCTTTCATGCCCTAGCAGAAAAAGGAAAAGTAAAGATGGCGATCGCTCAAACTTTTTGGTCTGTTCGCTTTGGTATGTTGGTCGATCGATTTGGCATTCCGTGGATGGTCAACTGCCAGAAGGCTGCTTGATTTGCCGGAAGGTGCTTTTGGGCATCTTCCATAGATTTAAATTTCAGTGCTTTTTCGCTGACGCATGACTGTACAATAATTTACAAGAAAAATCATGACTACTCAAATTTTCGTCAATCTGCCAGTCAAAAACCTCAACCAATCAATCGAGTTTTTTACTCAACTCGGCTATAAGTTTAATTCTCAATTCACTGACGAAACTGCCACATGTATGATTGTGTCCGAAAACATTTTCGTCATGCTCTTAACGAATGAGAAGTTTAAGACATTTACTCCCAAAGAAATTTGTGATGCTACAAAAAGCACAGAAGTGCTTGTGTGTTTATCTTGTGATAGCCGAGAACAAGTCGATGAAATGATTCGCCTTGCTGTCGCCGCTGGTGGAAGAACCTACAATCAACCACAAGATCATGGTTTTATGTATGGACATGGATTTGCTGACTTAGATGGCCACATTTGGGAACTTATCTATATGGAGCCAGAGGTCAAATAATTCGTCGCTCTACAACACACTTGGAAATCTCAAAGCTACAGCAATCCTAATTGAGTTACGAACAAAAAGATCCCCAACTTATTGAACAAGTCGGGGATCTGAGCCTCTTGATGGAGAGCAAATCAAATACGATTGCTATATATATATAGATTGTATGGCGCTTGCTTACAAAGCACTTAGTATTTTTTGATATTTAATTAAATTGACTTACTTAGAACATCAATAGATAACTTTATAAGCTTCAATTCTGTTTTTTTGAATTACAAAACGTTACTATGACTTCTAGAAAACGGCCTAATTCTGACAAAAGTGCTAAATTGAATCCGCATTTACCTTCAAAAAAGGTAGCTAAAAGTGTAGCAAAAGAAGCAGTACCATCTGCAAAAATATCATATAGCATTGTTCATGCAATTCCTGGACGCATACGTTTTCGTATTCCTCTACTAGCCAGAGATGCTGAGTATATTAATAAAATTAAATCGGTGATGGAATCTGACAAGAGAGTTATAAATGTCCGTGCTAACCCACAAGCGGCGTCCATCGTCATTAATTATAAAGTAGGTGTAACTCCAGATCGTCAAATGCGCGAACATCTCGTTAGTTTAATTCAAAATGCTCAAGATTTGGCTGCACCAAAAGAGGTAACAATAAAATCAATTGTGAGGGCTACCTTTGATGCTTTAATTAACCTAATTGATAGTACGCGTAAGATTAATCAAGCACGTAATGTTGTTGTGTATCGAAGATTTAGGACAGACATTTGGGAACGAATACTTTTTACCTCAAGAAGCATAATTAAGAAATTAAAATCTGCGACTATGTTTTTCTTACCCAACAAACGATGGCGATTGTACGGCAATGACGAGATGAAGTCCCAGCCTTTACAATTACAAGCTGTCAGCGAAGGTGACGCTGTATAATTACTCAAGCGATTCTTTTAGCTTTTATAGGAATCTCGATCGCAAACTTTGTGCCTTGTCCCACTGTAGACTCACACGAAAGATTACCACCGTGCTTCTCAGTTACAATTTGATAGCTGATAAACAAACCCAAGCCAGTGCCTTTGCCAACGGGCTTGGTAGTGAAGAAAGGATCGAATAGTTTAGAGCAAATCTCTGGTGGAATGCCTACTCCATTGTCAGAAATCATAATCATCACTTGGTTTGCATCAATTTGACGAGTCTGAATCAAGATGGTGTTGAGGTTAGCTGAAATGTCTTGGAACGAACGCCTCTGATTAGATTCTTCTAATGCATCAATAGCATTGCTCAAAAGATTCATAAAAACTTGATTAAGTGAGCCAGGGTCGCATTCAACCAGCGGTAAATTACCATACTCTTTAATAACCTGAATCTGTGGACGGTCAACTGTTGCTTGCAAACGATGTTGCAAAATCACCAAGGTACTATCAATACCCTGATGAATATCTACCGCTTTCAATCCTTCTTCATCCAAGCGCGAGAAGTTCCGCAACGATAACACAATGGTGCGGATGCGCTCAGTACCGATTTTCATCGACTGAAGAATGTTAATTAAATCTGATTGTAAAAAGTCCAGTTCAAGCTTATCTAATTCTGTGTACAGTGTTTGAGGTGGGTTGGGATAGTGCTGTTGGTAAATTTCTAATGCTCTGAGCAGATTTTCGATATACTCAGAAAGATAAATTAAGTTGCCATGAATGAAATTAACTGGGTTATTGATTTCATGAGCAACTCCCGCCACCATCTGTCCTAATGCAGACATTTTTTCACTTTGAAACATCTGTAATTGAGTCTGTTTTAGTGTTTGTAGAGTTTGCTTGAGAGCAGTATTTTTTTCATTCAATTCTTCAGTTCTCTGCTGAACTCGAACTTCCAGAGTTTCATTGGTTCTAGCTAATTCAGCAAAAGCTAAATGCAGTTTTATTTGGGCTTGTGTTCGTTCTGCGATCGTTGCTGTCAACACAAGCATGGTAAGCGTAATTACACCAATAAATGATTGCAGTTGGATCAAAGATTGGTTGAGATCTTGACTTGCAAAACCACCCTTACCATTGACGGTTGCGATTACAGCGATCGCAGCGACAATAAAAGTTAACAGCGTTGCACCGGGTTGCCCTAGTCGAAAAGCAGACCAGATGAGCGTTGGAATCAACATGTACTCTAAGTGATATCCTTCACTAAAAGCAACTTTGCCGATGAAAAACACTAACCCGATTAAAATAAGTGGCTCTACTACGATTAACCAAAATCTTAAACTGCGTGAGTTTGTTTTAAAGTAACGAATAGCAAGGAGATTTTCAGAATCCTCTGAGGTTGAATTTAGAGATAACCATTGCCAAGGTAAATGTCGTTTTTTTTGAATGAATTGCTCCCAACTCAGCATAATTGGGGTGAAGATAAAAATTCCTGAAACGTTAGAAATCCACCAGGTTAACCAAACTGTCCCATAGGCTGTCCAGGGAACTTTACCACTCAATGCTAAGCAAGCTACTCCAACAGTTGCGTTAATATTTGGCCCCACCATGCCGGTTAAGATCAAAAATTTGAATACGTCTGGGACGCGTTCTAGGGGATAGCGAAGGTTGGTAGTTTTTCGTAGCAGGAAGGCACCCAACATAGTTCCCAGGGTTGTTCCGATGGCAATTCCCACAACTGGTAAAGTCGAAATCACCAGAGATAAGAAACTTGTTGGATCTCGAAACGCCCAGAAGTTGGCAAAAAATGAACCTAGAAAAACACCGTACCCCATTGGGTTACCAAACAACAGAACAGCCCCAGCAGCAATTCCATCCGGCGGCCAAACTGGAGTTACATCCTGAGGCGTGGAAGCAAGATGACGTGAAATTTCAGCCATTTCATAGTAAGCGATCGCCAAAACAACTGTGCCTCCGATTTGCCTTAGTACAAAAGGGAATATAGGCGATTTTTGTTGAATCATCCGTTTACTGACTGTTTGGTGTTAATGTTCCTTTCTAAAGATAGAATGCCCTTTTTTCCTAAGGTTGAGAACATAAAACAGCCCGAATTTAGTTTATAAATAGTTTATAAAAATTACCTAAAATATTATCTCAGCCAATTCGATAAATTCCTTTTAAGCGCATACTCAATTTGTATCGTGCATCAATTCTCGCTGCTAAGTAAGTGGATACAATTATTTAGAAGACGCATTTCGACTGCGCTCAATGCTCGACCTTTAAGAAAAGGAGGGTTGAGTTTCGACTACGCGGAAGTCGAAACCTGGTAATCTCAAGTTAGGTTTAATTTAGTCCTTCTACTTACCAGTCGAACTATACTTTAGGATAATAATTTCTATGAAAGCAGACACGCTAGAAAAAGTTTTAGCCACCCTGAAAACAGATAAGTTTGGTGCTTTAGAAGCTAGTATTTATTTTGCTAAGTTCGATCTCAATGTTCGTCTAGTTGCTGACAAACAGTTGGATACTTATGAAAAACGATGTATTGAAACCTTTTTCGCTTGGGGCGAAACCTTATTTACTAAATTAGAACAAGCGAGTTTTGAATATTACCAAGGTCATTTAGATAATATTGGAGAAGAAGTTGAATTCTCCTCAACACAAATCTGGAACCATTGTCAGCCAATGAATATTCATTTTATATCTTCCCAAAAAGACCTATTTAGTACTTTTATCGATGTCGAACTTGAATGTGATTGGGAGATAGAACATGGTATGCAATGGCTAATCAAAAATACTGATGAGCTTGTTTTTGTCGGCCCTTACAACGGTCATGCAGATCCAGATTGCAAACTTGACTTGACTTGGTGGAACTTTGCCTGAGTTGCACCCACAAGAAAGCTCAGGCTTTTGGTTTTGAACTTATTCCTCAACCCTCAACAAATCTGGTTTCTTAGAAGAGGGCTAGAGCTAAGCTGAAAAACAATTAAAGCCATCACCCCCTTAGGGGTGAGCTTTTGGTGTCATTAAGAAGATAAATACTGACCAATGGATGGTTTTTGACGGCGCAGAGCAGTCATGGCTTGCTGCTGGATTTGGCGAACTCGTTCTCGACTAACATTAAGCTTCTCTCCAATCTGAGCCAAACTTCGTTCTTGATTATCCAACAATCCAAAGCGTAAGATTAATACTTCCCGCTGCACCGGTTTGAGCGATGCTAACAAATCGTTCAAGTCCTGGCGCAGGAGTTCCTGAGTGATTCGTTCATTTGGCGAGATGCCTTCATCGCTGAGAAGTTCGCTAAGTTCTGTATCTTGGTTATCACCCACTCTTAAATCTAGAGAGACTGTCCCATTAGCAGCGCTGAGATATTCTCGAATCTGGCTTGGTTCCATGTCCAGTTTCTGAGCAATTTCCGTGACAGTAGCACGACGACCGAGCGTTTGAAATAGTTCTCGCTGTGCCTTCTTAATTTGACTGAGCTTTTCGTTGACGTGAATTGGTAGCCTCACCGTGCGGGATTTTTCAGCGATCGCTCTGGTAATCGCCTGACTAATCCACCAATATGCGTAAGTTGATAACTTATAGCCTCGGTTAGGATCGAACTTTTCTACCCCCCTTTGTAAACCGATTGCGCCTTCTTGAACCAAATCCAAAAACTCCAGATTGCGACGCTGGTATTTTTTCGCTATGGAAACCACTAGCCGGAGATTTGCTACGATCATCTTTTGCTTGGCTCGTTGTCCAAGCTGAAGTATGCGATCGACTTCAGCTTCGCTTTGATTGACAAAATTTGCTAGTTCTGCTGGTGTTGGTTGGCGATGTAATTGTTGACTAAGCTCTTGTTTTTGCTGCTCAATGGCAATCATTTGTTGTACTTGCCTGCCATAAGTTATTTCTTGGTCAGATGTTAATAAAGGGAACTGACCAATTTCTTGCAAATAAACGCGTACCATGTCAGAAGTCAGGCTGGACATACAACTTTAACATTTCTCTAAAATTAGACGAAATTAAAAGTATAAATCAAATAGCTTCATAAAAAATATCAACCAAGGAAGGTAATCTTATGCAACTACTCGCTAGTATTCTGTCACACCAACTTTGCATGGTGGTCAGCAGAGGGGCAGAGGGGCAGGGGAGAGAGTACCTTCATTCCCCCCTGCTCCCCTGCTCCCCTGCTCCCTTGCTGGGTCTACACAGCAATTTTGGTTTGCTAAACCACTAGTGATTGGGCAAGCTAGCCCACAGGCTAGATTCTAACTTTAACGATAGACTGGTAAAAATTCTTTGAGGAAGTATTAATGGCACTGGCGATCTATCGCATTAGTTATGAAGATTTATAAATTCCCGACTTTTTGAAGAAGCCGGGGATCTGAACGCCCACAAATCAGCAAAATTAATGCGATAGACCACTAGTTCGTGCCCAGAGCGATCGCCAAAATCAAATAGTAGCCCCATAGACGAAATACTAAGATAGCATCAAGATGATTAGCAAATCTCAAAAAGCATTGATTGGCATCACAACTTACGGACGGCAAGCATCATTACCATTTTCTCTGCCAAGTGAATATATAGATGCAGTCCGGGCCGCAGGTGGCATTCCTATATTATTACCACCAGGAGAAATCGAGCCTGCCAGACTTCTAGATTCTTTGGATGGTTTAATCATCTCTGGTGGCGGAGATATTGACCCCGTTTGCTATAACGGTTTTGCTCATCCCACTATTTATGCTGTTGATAGCGAACGCGATGCTTTTGAATTGGAGCTTGCCAAGTTTGCTCTTGAACGTCATTTGCCGATATTGGGTATTTGCCGGGGTTTACAAATTCTCATGGTCGCCTGTGGAGGTACTCTAATTCCTCACATTCCAGATGTTTACGGGACATCTGCATTGCATCGCGTAGAGCCTGAACCCGGACGACGTTTGCCTACAGAACATTTCGTCAAGATAGATGTACAAAGCTATTTAGCTGACTGTTTACAGAATTCTCACGTATCTGTAGTTTCTTGGCATCATCAAGCAGTAGATAAAGTACCATCTGGTTGGCGGGTTGTTGGTCATGCTCTAGATGATGGAGTAATTGAAGCTGTGGAACACGAACATCATCCTTGGGCAATCGGCGTACAATGGCATCCTGAGCTTTCAACTGTCGTAGATCCTAGCAATCAAAGACTTTTTCAAGCTCTCGTTCGCGCTGCACATACCAAAAGCTAATTGAGGAATAAAAGTATTATTAAATACTTTGACCAGTGATTATTCTTGGCGCCTCATTTCTCTAGCTGTCGAATTCGCTTGATTTGTAGCAGATTCCAGTCATCTTCAGAATAGGGGGTGCTAAACCAAGCATCTAATATTTCTTTGGCGATCGCTTCTGTAGTTGCCCGTAAACTTAACACTAGGACATTAGCATGATTCCAGATGCGGGCACCCCGCGCCGTCTCAGCATCATGACACAAAGCAGCACGTATCCCACAGACTTTATTGGCAGCTATAGATGCACCAGTACCAGTCCAACAAAAAACAATTCCCTCATCTACTTTCTGAGTTGCTACTGCCAAAGCAACCTTACTACTACTGATAGGCCAATCAACTTCTCGACGATCCTCTGCTAGAGAACCAAAAGGTATAACTTCATGCCCACGCCGCTTAAGTTCTTCTAATACAGTATCAGTAAGGTTAGTGCGTTCATCACTGCCAATAGCGATTTTCATGCCTTCCCCTCTAAAAGTAGCCTACCCTATTTTTTCATCTTACGATAAATAGCGACAGTTAATTACCTTCTTAACTGTCGCTACAATTTAGCTAAATAATATTCAAGATTGGGTATTGCTGAATCTGAATATGAAATGCCAAAATTACATCTATTTAACTTTTATTCTTTGCGGCTTTGCGCGGCAGTCGCTCATAGGGAGCGACTGCGTTGGGTGGCTCTGCCGACAGCCAAGCAACTGGCGTGGAAACCCCCTACGTACCCGTCGCTGCCTTGCCTTTGCGTGAGATTAATTCCTATTTTTCTTCAACCAAAGATGATTGCAATTCTTGATGCCGTTTTGGTTTAATCAATCGCTCCGTGGCGCCCTTAATTACAATATATAAAATCGGCACCACAAACAAACTCAAAAAAGTAGCAATTAACATCCCACCAAAAACAGCAGTTCCCAAAGATTGACGGCTACTCGCCCCCGCACCTGTGGCAGTAACCAAGGGGAAAATCCCTAAAAGAGTAGAAAAGGCTGTCATCACAATTGGACGTAATCGCTCTTGTGAAGCTTCAATAGTTGCTTTGGTAATGGAAAATCCTTGCTCCCGCAATTGGTTAGCAAATTCCACAATCAAGATAGAATTCTTACTAGCCAAACCAATCAACATTACTAGACCAATTTGACAATAAACATCGTTGGGAAAGCCTCGCATCGATTGAGCTACCAGCGCTCCAAAAATAGCTAAGGGAACTGACAACATAATAATGAAAGGGTCGATGTAGTTTTCGTACTGAGCAGCTAGTACCAAAAAGACAAACACCAATCCTAACCCAAAAATCAGAGGTGCTAAACCACCAGAATCTATTTCTTCTAGGGCAGTTCCCGACCATTCGTAACCAAAACCTGGAGGTAAAACTGCTTGAGCAGCTTGTTCCATTGCTTTAATAGCATCTCCAGAACTAGAGCCGGGAGCAGCAGAACCATTAATTTCAATTGAGCGGAACAAATTATAGTGATTTATCGTTTGCGCTCCCACAGTTGGCGTCACTTTCACTAAGTTACTCAAAGGAATCATTTGATTTTTTTGAGAACGAACGTAGAGTTTACCAATATCTTTGGGATTAGAACGAAACTGTTCATCTGCTTGGATATAAACGCGATAATTACGTTGCTGGAGATTGAAATCATTCACATATTGCGAACCCAAAGCAGTTTGTAAAGTACTGAAAACATCATCGATGGGAACTTGCAGTGATTTGGCTTTATTGCGGTCTACTTCCACAAATAATTGTGGTGTATCTGCGGCAAAGGTACTGAATACAGCTTGTAATCCTGGTGTTTGATTGGCGCGACCGAGTAATTGCCCCATCGACTGCACCAAATTTTCTAAACCACTATTACCTCTGCGGTCTTGCAGCTGAAAGACGAAGCCGCCAAAGTTGCCTAAACCCTGAATTGGCGGTGGATTTACCGGAAAGACCCTTGCTTCTGGGATAGACAATAACTTTCCCTGTAATCTGCCAATTATCGCTTTTACTGTTTGATCGGGTCTTGGGCGCTCGCTCCAAGGTTTTAAAGTTGTAAATATGATACCGCTGTTAGCAGTGCTACCGCTAAAACCAAATCCTCCCACGGCGAAAGTTCCTAGTATTTCTGGAATTTGCAGGATTTCTTTTTCTACCTGTGCCATAACATCGCTGGTATATTGCAGCGAAACGCCTTGTGGCCCTTGGATAATTGTGATGAAATAACCCTCGTCTTCGTCTGGAAGAAAGGCTGTAGGTACTGTGGTGTAAAGCCAAGCAGTCATTCCTAAGGAGACGATAAACAACCCAATAACAACGCTTTTGATGCGTGTGAGATAATTGAGCGATCGCTTATAGTTATGCTGTGACCAGTCGAGAACCCGATTAATCTGGTCGAAAATCCAACCCAGCCAGCCTGAAGTTCTTTGTCCTTGACGCAGCAATAATGCACACAAAGAAGGTGTCAGAGTCAAAGCCAAAAAAGTCGAAATTGCAATGGAAAAGGCAATGGTAAGAGCAAATTGCTGATAAAGTGCGCCTGTGGTTCCCGGAAAGAACGCCACTGGGACAAACACCGCCATTAACACCAGTGAAGTTGCAATCACCGCTCCAAACAATTCCCTCATTGATTCGCTGGCGGCTTGGGTAGGATTGATACCTTTGTCCTTAATAAACCGATTGATTTGCTCTACTATCACGATGGCATCGTCTACCACCATCCCAGATCCTAAAGTTAGACCAAACAAAGTCAAACTATTCATCGAAAAGTTAAAAACTTTGACGAATGCAAATGTCCCAATTAAGGATAGTGGAATTGTTAACGCTGGAATTAAAGTAGTTCGCCAGTCCTGCAAAAACACAAAAATTACAATCACAACCAGCACTATGGATTCAATCAGACTCTGGAACACTTCTGCCAAGGACTCTTCAACAAACATAGTTGTATCAAAAGCTACCTCGTATTTCATCCCTGGGGGAAAACTCGGAGCCAATCGCGCCATTTCGTCTTTCACCCCTCTGGCTACATCCAAGGCATTACTACCAGTAACCTGATAAATTCCTAAACCGATGGCATCTTTACCAAGAAATCGCAGAAATGTATTGTAATTTTCTGCGCCTAGTTCTGCTCTGCCGACATCTTTGAGCTTAACTAATGTGCCATCATCTTCTGTTTTCAAGACAATTTCGTCAAATTCTCTGGTATCTGTTAATCGACTGGCAGCACGCACATCAATTTGATATCTTTGTCCTTGCGGAGCTGGTTCTTGCCCAATTCTCCCTGCACCCACCTGAATATTTTGCTCGGATAAGGCATCTGCCACATCTTGAGTTGTTAATCCCCGGCTAGCCAGCCGATTCGGATCTAACCACAAACGCATGGCATAGCGGCGTTCGCCAAAAACTTGGGCATTACTGACACCTTTAACTCTTTTTAAGGCATCTGCAATGTAAAGGTCAGCATAGTTGCTTAAAAATGTATTGTCGTATTCGTTATTTTCCGCGAATAAACCAATTGCCAAGAGAATATTGCTAGACTCTTTTGATACTTGGACTCCCGTGCGTTGTACAGACTCTGGTAATTGCGGTTGGGCAACAGAAACACGGTTTTGCACATCTACAGCGGCAATATCTTTATTCCGCGATGAATCAAAAGTAACTGTAATGGTACTAGTACCGTCGTTACTGCTGCTGGAAGTGATATATCTAAGTCCCTCAACGCCGTTGATTTGCCTTTCTAAAAGATTAGTAACGCCACTTTCTACGACTTCGGCACTGGCTCCGCTGTAGTTGGAAGTGACAGTGATTTGGGTAGGACTAATTTCTGGGAACCTGGCGATCGGCAGTGTAGCAATACTGATTAATCCTATTAAAAGGATAATAATGGAGCAGACCGACGTAAAAATTGGCCGCTTAATAAAAAAGTCAACAAACATAATTTAGAAAATTGGGCATTGGGTATTTGGCATTGGGCATGGGGCATTGGGCATTGGGCATTGGGTATGGGTAAAGGGAAAGGGGTATGGTTCGACAAGCTCACCAACCGGGGAAAAAGGGAAAGATTAAATCCTTTTCCCTTTTTCCCCTGCCCCCTTGTCCCCCTTGTCCCAGTTCACTTAAAAATTCCGACTACCGACTGTTTCCGGTGCAGGGCTAATGGGGGCGCCATTGGTGAGGTTGAGGATACCAGAAACAACAATTTTGTCGCCAGGTTTTAGTCCTTCGATCACTTGATAACTATTGCCCTCAATAGCTCCCAGCTTTACGGGCTTTTGCTGAGCTACCAATTTTGGCGCTTCGGGTTTAGAGTTTGGCGCTGGTGCTTCAGCTTTTGGCGCTCCAGGTTTAGAGTTTGGCGCTGGTGCTTCAGCCACAAAGACGAATGTCTCTCCACCCAAACGAGATACTGCTGTTACTGGAATTAAAATTCCTGGGCGTTCGTCCCAAATGACTTTGGTTTGTACTGACTGGCGATTAAGTAGTTGCCTTGTAGAATTGCCAAAGTTGGCTTTGGCTAGAACTGTTTGGGAATCTAAACTCGCATCTGGGGAGATGAAGCTGACTTTACCTGTGGCTATGGCTTTGCCTTGGGCGTCGAGCATTTGTACTGGTAATCCCAAGCGCAACTTTTTGGCTTCTTCTAGGGGAACGGAAATATTCAGTTCTAATGAATCATTTCTAGTTAATGTGGTGAGCTGATCTGCTCTTTGTACGTAATCTCCGACTTTTGTGGGAATATCACCAACAATGCCAGTAAAAGGAGCTATGACTTTTGTATATTGCAGTTGCACTTGGGCAGCTTGGACTTGGCCTGCTGCTTGAGTAACTTGCGATCGCGCTTGGGCAATTTCTTCTGGGCGAGAGCCATTTTCCAACTGCCTTAAGTTCTGTTGCTGTTGTTCTACAGCGGCAGCTAGCTCATTAATACTAGAGTTTCTACTTTGGCGGAGTTGGTCTAAACGTTTCTGGGCTACTACGAGGTCAGCTTCAGCACTCCGCTGTTCCTTGACATATCCTTCTAAGGTATCTTGGGAAACTGCACCTTCTTTTCTCAATTGCTCGTATCGTTTGGCTCGTGACTGTGCCAGTTCCAAATCAGATTTAGCTGACTGGATTTGAGCCTCAGCCTGAGCAATTTCTTGTGGCTGCGCTCCTGCTTGGGCATCTCTAAGACGAGCTTGGGCTTGGGCTAACTGCGCTCTAGCTTGGGCAACTTCTTCTCGCCGGGTACCCGCTACAAGTTCGGCAAGACGCGCCTGGGCTTGTTGGAGTGAGCCTCTAGCTTGTAATAACTGAGCTTGGGCATCATCGCTTTGCAAGGTAAAAATAACTTGCCCTTGTTGTACTCGGTTGCCCTCTTGGACGAAAATCTGGGTAATTCGTCCTTCAATCTGTGGCTTAATGAGTACCGAACGAGGAGCCTCTAAGGAGCCAAGAAACTGGGAACTTTCTTGTGTAGTTTCTGTCTCCACAATTGCTAGCTTCACGGGAATTGCCGGAGGTTGAGCGGGAGCGGCCTGATTACCCGATGCTCCATTGCTAGCACTGCTAGTTTGCCACCACCGCCAACCAAAACCAACACCTGCGATTAACAGGATAATTCCCAACACTACAGGCCAACGCCGCTTTTTAGGTGATTTGGGCGATCCTGGTAAGGGTCTGGACTCTTGACTGGAATCATTAACAGCAGGCTGTTCTATTTCAACAGGAAAGGAAGATTCAGGGAACTCAGAATTGGACATTTTCGTTTTCTCGTCTTGTGAATCTAGACTTGAGCAATCTTACTTAGGTCAACGAGGAGGACATTGGTCAAACAGGCCAAACAGGGCATTAGGTATTGACAGGTGTGAGAAGCTTTTTGTATTTTTCCCACACTCCCCCGTCTCCGTTATATTTGCTACCCTATATCTCTGCCTCTGAGGCGAAGCAACATACCTATAAAACTATGCAAAGATGGTTTCAAATCAATATCTGAGCGCACTGTACCTTTCTCCTCGCCGTTTTTTTAATACACAACCAACTGTTTGGGCAGTAATTTGTCAGTCTTGTATCACCTCAAATGTGCAACCTGGTGTTAGGTTTTTCATAAGTGTTTGCAAGTACTTGCTTGCATTTCTATGTAAGTATTAGGCTGCATTATGACTACATAGTAAAGAAGATTGGTAATGCTAAAAATGAGTTTACCCTTCTTAAGTAGTAGTGAATATCGATCTGAAGGAAGATAAAGAGTAGCCAATCACTAAGTTATTTGAGATCTATTTAATCAAGATTGCGAGTTTCATTGATTTATCCTCACCAAGAACGAACCACAATCGGCGTTTATTGATCCAGAATCTTCTTTTTAATCGATTTCGACTTCCTACACTTAGGTCACCCGATCGGGTGATTTAATTTTCCCAGATTTGGGCGATGAAGGGGAGGCAGGGGGGCAGAAGTTTCAACCATCTACAATAGATTTGTTGGAATCCAATTTTGGTAATATACTTTGTATTGATTTTTGATTGGTAACAATCTGAGAAAATAGCCACTCATAGCGATCGAGTGCTTGCTCTAAGGTATAGTTTGCTTCGGCGAACTGTCTGCCTACGTGACCTAGCTTGGCTGCAAAAGTCGGATTGGTATATAAATCCTGCACTGCATCTGCTAAAGCCTGGGGTGATTCTGGCTCCACAATTATGCCACCACCACTAAGTGCGATCGCTCTAGCAGCAGTACCACTGGCCGGAACTGAACCCACAATCGGGCGACCACTGGCCAAAAGCAGTGGTATTTTTGAAGGCATATTGAATGAAATTACATTGTGTTTTTGCACAATCAGTCCCACATCTGATGCTGCTAGCATGTCTGGTAATTTTTCTCGTGGTTGCAAAGGTAGCAGCAAAACATTATCCGCTCCATTTAATAGACAATATTCTTGTAACCTCTGCAATGCTCTTGATTCACCAACGATCGCAAAGACAATATCCTTGAGATGACGCAAGCAAATTGCTGCTTGTATGACTGTTTCTAAACCTTGTGTGAGGGCAATGTTTCCGCAATAAAGTACGACAAATTTCCCATCTAATTGATGTGCAGTTCTCCAGGAGTTATCGTGTTTGGGTAAGGGACGGATGAAATTTATATTCACCCAATTGGGAATACAAACAATTTTATTAACAGGTACTCCCTTATTTACTAAATTCTCACTAAACCCATCAGCAATCACACTAATTTTTTGTGCAGTTCGATATGCAAATTTTTCTAAGGCTGCAAGAGTGCGGATCGTCCATTTGTTTTTCAGCAGCCCAACGCGCACGGCGGCTTCTGGTAATATATCTTGCACATTCAGAATTAGCGGGCAGTTGTATAAATAGCTAAATATTGTTGCTGGTAAAATACCTAGTAGAGGTGGAACTGTTAGAATTATCGCATCTGGGCGATCGCCTTTAAAAGCTTGCGGTAAACTTGTGAAAATAAAGCTCAACTCCAATAAAAGTCGATCTACAACGTTGGGTTTAGACTTAATTCGCACGTAACTTCGTTGGATTGTAACACCATTTTTTCGTTCGGTTACGTACCATTTACCCCGATACTCATCGTAAATCCGTCGCTCAGGATAATTGGGCATTGCAGTGATTACTCGCACTTCATGACCTCGCTTTACTAGTCCTTCTGCCAATTCAGTCATTAAGGGAGCAATTCCAATCGGCTCTGGATGGTAGTTGTAGGAATAGATCAGAATGTGCATGAGCTATTTTTGAAGTTGGTGAAAACAGCCAAAGATTAGCAAATTGATTGCTTGCAAATGGGCTGCTGTTTTGTATTATTTAACTTAGGTTGCGAACAGGTTATGATTTATTTAAATCACAATTGCATTGCAGACTATTTAGAAATTTTCTAGGTAAATTTTAACAGTTATTAACTATCAATTCTGAGTTTTTTCTGCTTGGATCGAGTCCCTCCACTGTGCAGTTATCAGCTACTAGTTAACTGTTCGCTGAATTTAACTTTTTCACCATAGGGGTGATGACTTTGAACTAATTAAAATGGGAATTTAATCGTTAAATTTACTCATAGGGGATTGTAGCATCATATTTAATTCCGTGCATGAAACCCGCATTCCGGCTTGGAAAGTGGCACATGAAGCATTGTGAACTACACCACCCTGTAGGAGAGATGAGGAATTTTGCCGAATTACTTAAAAGTGTTTTACAGCCCATACGGCAGCATTGCGGCAAGGTAAACTGTTGGAATCAACTGCATAAAGTTGAGCTACGCAAACTTAAAAAAAGTAACCTATGCCTGCTTTTTTATTAGAAATTGGTACAGAAGAACTACCTGCAAGCTTTCTCAGTGATGCCTTAGTGCAATGGCAAGAGCGCATTCCCCGAAGTTTGGAAGCAAACAGCCTCAAGGTCGAAAGCGTCGAGGTATACGGGACTCCCCGACGTTTGGCGGTATTGATTAAAGGTCTACCATCCCAGCAACCAGACCGGGAAGAAGAAATTAAAGGGCCTCCTGCTGCTGCTGCTTTTAAAGATGGTCAGCCGACCCAAGCAGCAGTGGGTTTTGCCAAAAGGCAGGGTGTGGAAGTAGATGCGCTGTCTGTTCGTCCGACTGATAAAGGGGATTTTGTGTTTGTGCAAAAAAGAATTTCTGGGCGTCCTGTGGCGGAAATTTTGACAGAACTGATTCCCCAGTGGATTTGGGGCTTGGAAGGAAAGCGGTTGATGCGTTGGGGTGATGGAGATGCGAGATTTTCCCGACCAATTCGTTGGCTTGTGGCTTTGTTAGATGATACGGTGCTGCCTTTAGAATTGGTAAATGGTTCTAAAACGATTCAGAGCGATCGCATTTCCCAAGGTCATCGCGTCTTACATCCTCAACCTGTGACAATTGCCCAGGCTACAGATTATGTTACCACCCTCAAAGAAGCCTACGTTACCGTTGACCCAGAAGAACGGGCAAATTTAATTACAGAGCAAGTAAATAAGGTAGCAGAAAATTTAGGTGGACATACAGTAATCTACCCCGATTTATTAGAAGAAGTCATCAATTTGGTGGAATATCCTTCGGCTGTTGTCGGGAAATTTGAACCAGAATTTTTGGAATTACCAACTGAAGTAATTACTGAAGTTATGGTAACTCACCAGCGCTACTTTCCTGTCTTCAAATCAGGTAATCTTCAGCAAGAATTACTGCCGAATTTTATCACTATTTCTAACGCCGATCCCCAAAAATCAGATATCGTTGCTGTGGGTAACGAACGGGTGATTCGTGCTAGATTAGCTGATGGCAGATTCTTCTACGAATCCGATTTAACCAAGCCATTAGAAAGCTTTTTACCAAAGTTAGAAACAGTCACTTTTCAAGAACAATTGGGATCTTTGCGTCTCAAGGTAGATAGAATAGTTAAAATTGCCGAGCAAATAACTAAGCAATTAGATTTAACAGCAGAGCAAAGCCAAAAAATCCACCGCGCCGCTTTATTATCTAAAGCAGATTTGGTTACTCAAATGGTGTATGAGTTTCCAGAGTTGCAAGGCATTATGGGAGAAAAATACGCCTTAGCCAGCGGTGAAGATAGTGAAGTAGCAAAGGCAATTTTTCAACATTACTTGCCAACGGGAGCAGGTGACAATTTACCCGAAACGCTCACAGGTCAAGTCGTCGGTTTAGCAGATAGATTAGATACTTTAGTGAGTATCTTCGGTTTAGGTTTAATTCCTTCCGGTTCTTCCGATCCTTTTGCTTTGCGTCGTGCTGCCAATGCAGTAGTAAAAATTACTTGGTTTGCTAATTTACCAATAAAATTAGATGACTTACTATTGCAAATAGCGACAGATTTTGCAGCAAAATATCAAAAAGATCTGGCATCATTAACAGCAGCATTACAAGAATTTTTCTTACAGCGAATTCGGACTTTATTGCAGGAAGAAAAACAGATTGATTACGACTTAGTGAATGCAGTTTTGGGAGAAAACGATCCAGAATATACAGAGCGGGCATTAAAGGATTTGTTAGATGTACGCGATCGCGCCTTATATCTGCAACAAATTCGTAACGATGGCATCTTAGATACCATCTATGAAACCGTTAACCGTTCCACACGCTTGGCCGCCCAAGGCGATCTAGATACAAAACAGCTACAGCCAACAGCCATAATCCGTGAAGAACTATTCCAAAAGCCTTCCGAAGTGGCTTTGTATAATGCCTTGGTAGATTTAGTGCCAGAAACTCAAGCAGCACACGAAACCAGAAACTATCAACTGTTAGTAGCAGCCCTGACAAAAATTGCTCCCACAGTTAGTAACTTCTTTGACGGCCCGGATAGCGTTTTAGTAATGGACTCCGATCCAGAAATTAAGCGTAATCGATTACATCTGTTGGGATTAGTCCGCAATCATGCCCGCGTTTTGGCTGATTTCGGAGCAATTGTCAAAAATCTGTAGCGTAGGTCAACAAAAAGTTGTGTAATTTTTGCTAATAAACGTTAGTATAAGGAGTGCTTAACCAGGGATCTCTGCTGCAATCTATGTCCAGAGCTACTGTAATTGGATTTGGAAAGTCCGGTGTTGCTGCGGCGAGATTGTTGAAACGGGAAGGTTGGGAGGTGGAACTGACTGATTCCGCTAGCGCCGAGAGCTTAGCTGAACGCAACACCTCCGAGACCCTTCTCCAACAACAACAAGAACTCACTGCCGAACAAATAACCGTTAAACTAGGTCAATCCCCAGACTTGAATGGTGCTAATTTACCAGAATTAATAGTCGTTAGTCCTGGCGTGCCGTGGGATGTTCCTGTATTAAATAAGGCACGGGAACTAGGGATTGAAACCATCGGCGAAATGGAACTCGCTTGGCGACATTTGCAACCTTTACCTTGGGTAGGAATTACCGGCACTAACGGCAAAACCACCACCACATCTTTAATTGCCGCCATTTTCCAAGCCGCAGGCTTAAACGCACCTGCTTGCGGTAATATTGGCTATGCTGCTTGTGAGGTTGCTCTGTCTTGGAAGGGAAGAGGAGCAGGGGGAGCAGGGGAAAGATTTGATAACTCCTCATTCCTAACTCCTAACTCCTCACTCGATTGGATAATTGCTGAAATTAGCAGCTATCAAATAGAATCTTCAACGTCTCTGGCACCTCGGATTGGTGTGTGGACGACTTTCACGCCGGATCATTTGGCGCGGCATAAAACTTTAGAAAATTACTACAACATCAAAGCCAAGTTATTGAGCCAGTCTGAGTTACAAGTATTTAATGGCGACGATGCTTACTTGAGCAAGCTGGGTTTGAGTGCTTGGCCGAATGCTTATTGGACTAGTGTCAAAGGCAAAGATTCTCTGATTAGCGAAAAAGGCTTTTATATTGAAGATGGCTGGGTTGTAGAAAAGTTAACTGCTACCTCTGCACCAGAACGGATTGTAAAAGTATCTGCTTTGCGGATGGTGGGAGAACATAACCAGCAAAATCTCTTGATGGCAGTGGCTACGGCGCGGTTAGCGGGAATTAATAAAGATGCGATCGCTCGTGCAATAGAAGAATTTCCTGGAGTTTCCCATCGTTTAGAACATATCTGCACTTGGGAAGGCATTGATTTTATTAACGATAGCAAAGCTACAAACTACGATGCTGCCGAAGTTGGCTTGGCATCTGCGAACAGTCCAGCGATTTTAATTGCTGGCGGAGAAGCGAAAGCAGGCGATGATACTGCTTGGCTAGCACAAATTCAAAGCAAAGCTGCTGCTGTCTTATTAATTGGCTCTGCTGCACCCGCATTTGCCCAACGCCTGCAAGAAGTAGGATATTCTAGTTACGAAATTGTGGAAACTATGGAAAGGGCAATTCCTAGAGCGGCAGAATTAGCTAAGCAGTATCAAGCAGCTGTAGTTTTGCTATCTCCTGCTTGCGCGAGTTTCGACCAGTACCCCAATTTTGAGGTGCGGGGCGATCGTTTCCGTCAGTTGTGCCTTGATTGGGTGCAAAACTCCAAGCCCAACATCAACTTCCAGACTCAAACAATTCTCGTCAACAGTCCATAGTTCAAATTTTGGGTTGACTGTTGACTGTTAACGGTTAACAGTTAACAGTCAACAAAAATTATTAATGACTTTTGTCAATAATCCGATTCATATACCAGTTAATTACCGGAGCTAGCAAGCTGTGGAACCTGTTAAGCAATGTCATTTCTAGTCCCGGAGTGATTACGAATGAGTTTTTCTTAATACCTTGGACAATCTCAAAAGCCACTTTCTCAGCACTCCAAATCTTGGCAGTGCCAGTAATCATTTGCGTTTCCAGAGGTTTAGTCTTGTTTTCCTCTTCAAGTTGTGGGGTATCAGTATCGGGAGGATAAACAATCGAGACGTTAATTCCGCTCAATTTCAACTCGCCGCGCAGGGACTCCGCTAAACCCCGTACAGCAAACTTGGTAGGACTATATGGTGTGTAACCATAGATACCAATTAAACCCGCACCAGAAGAGATGAGTACGATATTACCCTGTCGCTGTTGTTCCAAAGCTGGTAGTGCCGCCCTAATGCAGTAAAGCGAGCCAAAGTAATTGACTGCCATTGTGCGTTCAAAAACCTCTGTTGAGAGTTCTTGAAAATAACCAGGTTGGGCAACACCAGCAGAGGTAATTAACAAATTAACAAAGCCGATTTGGTCAATAGCTGTCTTAATCGCTTGCTCGGCTTGAATTCGATCCGCTACATCTGCTGAAATGGCAATAATGCGCTGATTTGGATGTACTCTTAGTGCCTCTATTTCTGCTTTTGCAGCCTCCAGCTTGGTTTGACTGCGAGCAACAATTGAAATATGTGCGCCCTCGTTAGCTAACAGTTGCGCTGTTGCTTTACCGATTCCACTTGAGCCGCCAGTAATAATAGCGTGTTTTTGGTCAAAATTTCTACTCATAATTTTGAGGATAACCTTGAAAGAGTCAGCCCTCAAGACCTTAACAGCTAGTTTTTCTGAGCCTATTTATGAAAATTTTCTAGCTTGTTTGGATTTACCCAACGATTCACAAATTCATTTTTATTTTTGTATACCTTAATTTGCACTTCCTTGGAACCTAACTTGACCACTTCTGCGGGAATTCTCTGGATATCAGCAGAATCACCACGAGCTTTGTAAAGCCAAATAACTTTTTGACCCACTTCAAAGTAGTCAGGATTGCTAGTTAAGGAAAGTGTTGTTTTTGCCCAAGTGGGAGGAGAAGCAATTGCTAAGTTGAACAGAAATACTAATAACACTAGAGTAATTTGGAAAAATTTGATGTTCATTACAGTTAGTAAATCTTTAGAAAAATCTGGAGTAATAATTGCTACAAAAGGTTGAGATTTTTCGTTTATTGCTTTTATCAAAATTGATTTTTAAATTGCACGTCTTTCATAAATTTTATTTCAGTAACTTAGTAGTATTACTTGGCTGACTCAATGTTAGTTCAATTTTTATTTGTGAAAATTGTGATTTTTTTTGAAAATTTGATGATTTGTTAGGTTAAATTAAGTAAATACAATTTAGGAGTTTCTCTAATCTGTAATTTTGAGTTACTTCTAGAATAAACAAGCTTTCAAATATAATCAAATATTATTCTTTGTTAAACCCATAAATTCAACTAATCGTAATCTAAATAAATTGCTCAATACAGGTAGCTATTCACAATAGTTTTCATGAAAATGAAGTAGAGAAGCTAAATCTTAGAGCCAAAAATCAATCTTGTTGCGCTCGACAACTTTGGCTATGATAATTTACTAAATATGGTGTTTCTGAGTTTTGATGAGTTTTGTCATCTAATTTTTGGGAGCGATCGCACTACATCAGCTTGTCTACTCTAACTAATGGAAAAGCTGTTTAAATTATAATCTCTATCTCAAGAATAATTGACGGCAAATAGCGCTTTGACGTAAACATTAGATATATAAAGCATTATAAACTTTGATTTACCTGCTTCATAGTAGAAGCCTACTTGTGGCAAAACAATCCTATATTAGTAAGCTAGTTCATGCCCTGCGGCAAAAATCGAATCTGTCTCAAGAAAAGTTTGCCGCCAAGTTTAGTGTCGCGTTTGCAACAATAAACCGTTGGCAAAATAGACGCGCAACACCCTCTGTTTTGGCAATGCAGGGTATTAATCCCTTACTCAATGAGTTGGGCGATCGAAGTAAAATTCTCCAAGGGACATACTTTGGAGAAGAAGAGTAAGCTTGTTTTATGGTGCTGAGTTCAAAATCAGAATCGCCCTCAACGCTATTTGGGCCATACCAAAAAGATTTTGACCGGCAGATGACCACAACTGTAGCTTTCTACCCGACCCATGACTAATCGAGAGGAACCAATGAAAAACGAGTCAACGTCAGCAAGCAACGCCGACGGTAATTTCCTTCTCGGTGGAGGTGAAATGGGGGCGCGGATGCGAGAACTCGACTGGTCGCAAACCTCCCTTGGCCCAACACAGCATTGGCCGCAGAGTTTGAAAACTGCGGTGCGGATTATGCTCACTTGTCGTCAACCAATGTTTGTCTGGTGGGGCGACGAACTAATTAATCTTTACAACGATCCTTACAAAGCTATTATTGGTGGCAAACATCCACAAGCACTCGGTCAGCCAGCTTCCCATGTATGGCGGGAAATTTGGGATCAGGTTGGCCCTAGAGCAGAATCAGCGATGCTGAAAAACGAGGGTACTTACGACGAAGCACTACTGCTGATTATGGAGCGTAATGGTTACCCAGAAGAAACTTATTATACTTTTTCCTATAGCCCGGTTCCCAATGATGAGGGCGAGACGGGCGGGATTATCTGTGCCAATACAGATGACACACAACGCATCATTAGCGAGCGTCAGTTAAAACTATTACGAGAGTTGGCAACCAGGACAGCAGATGCACGGACGTTTGATGAAGCCTGTACCCTCAGTGCCAGTTGTCTGGAAACCAACCCTTATGACTTACCCTTTGCAATGATTTATTTAGTCGATCCAGATCGACAACAAGTTTTTCTCGCCAGAACATGCCGCATCGAGCCAAACCACATCGCAGTTCCACAAACAGTTAGTCTCAATTCTGATGCAATTTGGCCTTTTGGGGAAGTGATGACAACCCATCAAACAAAACTGGTTGACATTGTAGCAGCGGATTTTGGTAACTTGCCTTGTGGGATATGGGAGCGCTCCCCACATCAAGCAGTAGCTGTACCCATTGCACCATCGGGTGAAACTGGCAAAGCTGCCATCTTAATTGCTGGCTTAAACCCCTTCAGGCTGTTTGACGACAATTACAAAGGATTTATGGAACTAGTTGCAGCTCAAATCGCAGCTAGCATTGCCAACGCTCAAGCTTACGAACAAGAGCGCAAACGGGCTGAAGCTTTAGCAGAAATCGATCGCGCCAAAACTATCTTCTTTAGCAACGTCAGCCACGAGTTTCGTACCCCATTAACTCTCATGTTAGGGCCGCTAGAAGACACCTTGGCCAGTTGTGGCGATTTGTTACCACCCAACGAACAAGAGCAGTTAAAAATGGTGCAACGTAACGGACTGCGCTTGTTGAAACTAGTCAATAGCCTCCTAGATTTCTCGCGTATCGAAGCCGGACGGGTTCAAGCTTCATACGAACCCACCGACCTCGCCACTTTCACCGCCGAATTAGCTAGTGTTTTTCGTTCAGCGATTGAACGCGCAGGAATGCGGTTATCAGTTAATTGTCCTCCCCTACCCGCACCAGTGTATGTAGATCGCCAAATGTGGGAAAAAATTGTTCTTAACCTGCTGTCTAACGCCTTCAAATTCACCTTGGCAGGAAAAATTACGGTGAATTTGCGGTGGGTGGGGGAAGAGGATGGGGGGACAAGGGGACAAGGGGACAAGGGGACAAGGAGAGAAGTTGGATCGGAGGACAAGGGGATAAGGGGACATGAGAATGTAGAGAATTTATCACAAACAATCTCCGCGTCTCCCCCTCTCCCTGTCTCCGCGTCTTCTTTCGTAGAATTGTCGGTGCAAGACACAGGAATTGGCATTCCAACAGGAGAAATTCCTCATCTTTTTGAACGATTTCACCGCGTCAAAGGAGCGCAAGGACGAACTTTTGAAGGATCGGGAATTGGATTGTCACTGGTGCAAGAATTGGTGAAAATGCATGGTGGAACTGTCCAAGTAAGCACTGTTCTAGGAGCAGGCAGTTGCTTTACTGTGTCGATTCCTACAGGTTATGCTCATTTGCCTCCAGACAGGATTAGCGCCCCTCAAACTTTAGCTTCAACAGCCTTAGGTGTAGCGCCCTATATAGAAGAAGCCTTGCGTTGGCTACCTGAAGAGGATGGGGAGCAGGGGAGCAGGTGGTCGCCGAGCGAAGCCGAGGTGGGAGCAGGGGAGCAGGAGAGTCTAATTTCCCCTCTGCCCCTTTCCCCCTCTGCCCCTGTGCTTAAAACTGCCCGCATCCTGCTAGCTGATGACAATGCTGATATGCGCGATTATGTCAAGCGGTTGTTAAGCCAGCATTATGAAGTGGAAGCAGTGCCCAATGGTTTAGCTGCTTTGAATTCTGTTCGGGAGCATCTGCCAGATTTAGTGCTGACGGATGTAATGATGCCTTTCTTAGATGGCTTTGGATTGTTGCAAGCATTACGAACCGATCCGCAGACGAAAAAAGTTCCGATTATTCTGCTGTCGGCACGGGCAGGAGAAGAGGCACGGGTGGAAGGGTTAGAAGCTGGAGCTGATGATTACCTGATTAAACCCTTCTCAGCCCGTGAATTGTTAGCACGGGTAGAAGCAGCCTTAAAAATGGCTCGTCTGAGACAGGAGACAATGCAACGGGAACAAGAGCTACGGTTTGAAGCGGAGGTAGCAAAAGCCCACTTGGAGACAGTGTTAGCTGGTATCCAAGACCAGTTCTTTGTATTGGATCGCGAGTGGCGCTACATCTTTGTCAATCAACGGGTAGCAGAAGTTGTGGGTTTTTCAAAGGATGAGTTGCTGGGTAGGAGCATTTGGGAGATATTTCCAGATCTGGTGGAAACTGAATTTTATACCCAGGTTCATCGGGCGATCGCCGAACAGACTGTGGTTCGTTTTGAATACTTTTATCCTAAATGGAATCGCTGGTTTGAGAATCGGATCTATCCCTTTAATGAAGGAGTATCAATCTTTGTTACAGATGTCAGTGATGTCTACGAGGAGCTACGCTTACGCAAACAAGCCCAAGAGGCACTTCGAGAGAGTGAGGAACGCTTTCGGCTAATGGCAGATTCAGCACCGACATTAATTTGGATGGCTGGGATTGATAAAAAATGTAATTATTTTAACAAAACATGGTTGGACTTTACTGGACGAAGCATAGAGGAAGAGATAGGCAATGGTTGGACTAAGGGAGTGCATTCGGAGGATTTACAATATTGCTTAGATACTTATGTGAATGCCTTTGATACCCATCAAGGGTTTCAAATGGAATATCGACTCAGACGCTTTGATGGGCAATACCGCTGGATTTTTGATGTAGGTGTACCCAGATTTACTGCCGAAGGAGAATTTTTAGGCTACATCGGTTCGTCTATTGATATTACGGAACGCAAGGCAGCAGAATCAGAACGCGATCGCCTGCTACAACTTGAGCAAGCTGCCAGAACCGAAGCCGAAAGAGCCAACCGCATCAAGGATGAGTTTCTAGCGGTGCTTTCCCATGAATTGCGATCGCCCTTAAATCCGATTCTCGGTTGGGCAAATTTGCTAAAGACTCGTGAGTTTGACCGAGCCGCAGTAAAAAAAGCGATCGCCACCATTGAGCGTAATGCTAAATTACAAGCTCAGCTCATTGAAGATTTGCTCGATGTGTCTCGTATCTTACAAGGCAAGCTCAACCTGAATATGTTTCCTGTCAGTTTAGTGCTTGTAATTGATGCAGCATTGGAGACAGTGCGTTTGGCAGCAGAAGCTAAAAATATTCAAATTAATAAAACCCTCGATACTTCTGTAGAGCGAGTTTTGGGCGATTCCGGTCGTTTACAACAAGTAATCTGGAATTTGTTATCGAATGCTGTAAAATTCACCCCTGAAGAAGGGAAAATTGAGATTCAACTCCAGCAGGTTGACACTCAAGCTCAGATTACCGTCAGCGACACAGGCAAAGGGATCGCGCAGGAATTCCTTCCTTATGTGTTTGAATATTTCCGTCAAGCTGACAGCACCACAACGCGAAAGTTTGGTGGCTTGGGGTTAGGCCTAGCAATTGTCGGTCATTTGGTAGAACTACATGGGGGAACGATTTGGGCAGAAAGTTTAGGCGAAGGGCAAGGAGCCACTTTCACAGTCAGACTACCCTTAATCAAAAAAGATTTAAGTAAAAAACAAGACAATAGCATTACCGATTCTGATGTTTCCCCCGCAACTGAAATTCTTGCGGGCATCAAAATTTTAGTTGTGGACGATGACACAGATACTCGTGAATTCCACACATTTGTCCTCGAACAAGCTGGAGCAAAGGTGACTGCTGCGGCATCTGCTTTGGAAGCACTACAAGCCTTGGCACAGTCAAAGCCGGATGTTCTGGTGAGTGATATCGGAATGCCAGAAACAGACGGCTATATGCTGATGCGCCAAGTTAAAGCATTGCAGGCACAGGATAAGCAGATTGTGGCGATCGCTTTAACTGCTTATGCAGGCGAAATCAACCAGCAAAAAGCCCTAGAATCAGGATTTCAAAAGCATATATCTAAACCCGTAGAACCAGACGAGTTAGTCAAGGCAATTGCTACTTTGATTGGGAGATAGGAATGGAAGGTGTTGACTGAGGAGTTAGGAGTTAGGAGTTATTCTCCTTGTCTCCCTTGTCCCCCAGTCCCCACTCCCCATCATCCGTTGGCATACTTGTCGATGATATTAGCTAAGTCTGGTATGGCCTCTTCGACGTGTTTTTTGGCTGAGCCGCGAAGCTTTTCATAAGTTCCTCGCACGATTTGGCGTTTCACAGTTTTGAGCCTCGCGTCAGTTACGCTTAAAAGTGCATCTGCTGTATCTGATGAATTTGCAATCACGTACCCCACCGGGTCGCCCTTCTGGACGCCTTCATTCCAAATGGGATCGATAGCTGTGAAACACTGGGGCAAAAGTTGTTCAACGGCATAGGGTATGTATCCAGGTTTGATACCCTTTAAGGCCCCAAAGGCAGCTTTCAAAGCCATACCGCTGATACCTGACTTAGAAGCAACTTGTGTTTCGAGTAGATTGCAGCAGTCTTCTACGACCATAGCTTTTTTGTTTGAGTTCAAAAGTTCGTCGCTAAGTCCCATTTCACTCCTCCTGAGAAATCCAGTACTTAATTGTCATTCGACTAATTTTTTAGCAAGCAGCAAGTTACAGAAAATGGTATCTGAGATGCCATTATCAGTCCTAAAGATAACCTTGCTGTGCTGTTCAATGGTAATTGTAAAGTTAGCTATAACCTAAATTAGGTAATCGTAGTATCACATCATGAGTTCAAATTTAGGTAAATACAATTGTTTTTTCGCATTCAACTAAAAATTTTATACTAGTTAACTAATTTGAGGTCAAACAGCATATAGATGCCTAACCAGCTGTTGAGAATTCTAGCAAATACTGAATTTTTTGAACATAATTCATAGCTAAATTACTATCAAGCAATATACTAAACTTTAAAAAAAAATCACTCTGATGACAAGTCTGTGCCAATAGCATGTACAATTTTTACTTAAAATTTAAACGATGCTAGACAATGTGTGAGCAACAAGTTTCACTTTACTCCTGTAATTTCTAGTAGGTGTAAGGCTATGATTTCTCAAGATTATGATTCAATTTCCGATGTAAATGACCTGTTGAGAAAAATCAGAATCAAAGAAAGTCAGCTAAAAATCGCACAAGACTCTGATATGGCGAACGTAGTTACAGCATTACAGACTCAACTGTTAGAACTACGGGATCGATTATCAGAGTCACCAGACTCTGAATTACAAGCATTGATGAGTTTGTTGGACGATTGAATGTTCTAGTTAAACTTCTACTGGATGTTGTCCATAATAAGGCAAAGCCTCAGACCAATGAGGAGACTTGCCGTGTTGCCAATCGAGTTCTGCTAGTTCCAGAATACTTGTTACTGTTGCTGCTAACCCAGATTGGGCTTGAATCAGCTGATAACTAGTGTTCCAATTGGCTAAAGTTTCCTGCCATTTTTCTGGTGTCATAACTGTATCCGGCAATAAGGCTATTAGCTCAGAAGCATCTGGGATAAATTGATAGATAGCAGCAAAAATTTGACCTCGTTGTCCTGGCATTTCCACAGCAAGAGTTGTTGGATTTTGATTTTTGCTTGCCTCTGACCAAGCTACCGCAGCCAAAGTCGAAATTGCAAATACAGGAATAGCTAATTGTTGCCCCAAAGTTCGGGCAGTTACGACACCAATACGAGTCCCAGTAAAGCCGCCGGGGCCTTTTGCAACTGCGATAAATGACAAATCTGCCCAAGTTTGTGGTTTGATAAATTCGATTAGATATTGATGTATTAAGCTAGATAAATCGCGCCCTAAATTCCAAACTTGAGAGCGAGTATCCCCTGAAAAATTACTAATTGCTATACCTAATTCTGGCGTCGTGGTGTGCAGTGATAAAGCATATTTGGTTGTGAGAATTTTCGTTGACATGAACTATAAATTTATACTAGATTGAGATACAGGATTTTGTAAAGAAATCAAGTGATTCAGCAGACAATCCTAAGCTATAAGAATCATATTTGATTTGGTGAAAAAATCTCAGTAGGGTGTGTTAGCGATAGCGTAACGCACTATTCCAAACTTGTGGTGCGTTACGCTATCGCTAACACACCCTACCTGTATTTCAAAAATCAAATACTAGTCCTATATTAGGCTTTGAAATTGCACAGTCGCTGATGAAGTTCGTTAACAGATGAGGGTTAACTGTCAACAGTTCAAGGGGCAACATCATTGTAAAATCTAGCCAGGTAAAGGTTTGGGAGGTAAAGACCCCCTTGAAAAATTTAGAATTTATGAAAACCAATGAGCAACCAGCAAGAGCAAGACAATATTAATTTTTTAATTCAACAACTACACACAAGTCAGGATAACTCAGTTCTCAAACAGGTTGCTGAACGTTTGGGGTTTTTGGGTGCTGGGAATGCAGATGTAATTAATGCCTTAATTGACCTAGTATACACCACCCAAGATGAACCTACGCGCTGGGTAGGAATTCAAAGCTTAGGCAAAATTGGTACTGGTAACAATGATGTAATTCAAACACTAATTAAGCAACTCAGTACTGTTCAGCCACCTACCCGTAGGGTAATAGCACAGAACCTAGCGAAAATTGCTGTTTGTAACGAACAAGCAATTACGACTCTGGCTAACCTAGCACGTAACACCTCTGATGAAGTAACTCGCGAAGCCATTGCTTATACCTTGGGGTACATCGATAAAGGTAGCCAGGATGCAATTCAAACTTTGATTTATTTAATACACAATAGTTCTTATGATTATACTCGTAGAACTTCTGCTAAGAGCTTAAAACGCATTGAGGATACTAGTCAAGATACTATCAATGCCATAGTTGAAACTGCGAGGACTGCACAAGAATATCGTACTCGCTGTACAGCATTATCAATTTTGGAACAAATTGGAGTGGGAAATACTGATGCAATCAATAAATTAACAGAAATGTTATTATCTGGTAATTATGAGCCTATTAGAAACTATAAAAAACATTATAGTCAGGGATTAATTGCTCATACTATCGCAAAAATGGATTATAAAACTATAATTAGGCCCTACCTCCTGCCCTTTTTTAGTTCCGTCGAACTCACGTTAAAACAGGGTTCAACAGTGAGGTAGAAGGATTTGCCATTTCCTACCTCCTCTTTCTTGGCCTGTGATACCACCCATAACAAAAGCGCCATAAAATGAGTTAATTGGTCAATAAAACGCAAGATTAAAAGGCGTGTTTGCGGTTCTGGCAATTCGTTGTAACCGTATTGTTTGATGCGTAAATTAGCTTCAACCTCGCTCAGTCCTTGGGGAGTCGTTGTTAAATTGTTGTAGACTTCTTCAGGTGTGAGTGACCAAATCGCATGATGTGAGTTCATAGCTACATTTTTTGGTTCAGTAAGCTAGTAAATCTAGTGGTTTCTGATATCAAAATGCTTGTGCTAATTCGATTCGTTGGTATGAAGTTAGAAAAAAATTTTGAGGAAGTTGTGAAGTCAAAACAGAATCATAAGTCACAAAGTAGTTCCAATGAGCTTTGTACACTACCAAGCTTTTTTTATCCTTACTTACAAGGCAGAATGTAATATCAAACTCCGACAACACTTAATATCAATTAAGACATTGACACGGCAACATATAGGGACGCGGAGAGTTTAAAATTATCAGTAATTAACCAGCTTTTATAGCAAAGGATTTAGATATTAAACATACCATAATCCATAGATCCTTTTAAAGGGCAATAGCTGATAAAATTAAATTTTAATCTTCACAAAATCCTCAAACATTTTTGATAGGTTTAAATTAGAGTCCAAATGTTGATGCTTAGGCTGAACCTGCCTAGTTAATATTGAGGGGTTTTGTTATGGATACTCTTGTTAAGTATGATATTCAAGCTATCAAAGATGAAGCACGCGAACTCGTTAACAAAGGAGCAATTCGTCGTCATGAGCCGATTTATACTCTGTGTAAATATATTCCTGGGCGTGATTGGGTTTGCGTTGAACTTGAGCTAGAAAAAAATGAATTTTTGCTTCGGGACAAAATTATAGATCTCTTAGGCCGTGAAGATTGGAGCGAAGACTAATTAAATTGCGATCGCTTAACTATATAAGAATCCGATTTGATTTGATTGGGTGAAAAAATTCTATACGCTTTAATCTTCTACAACCCTCTTGCCTGTTGGGTCCGTGCCTGCACAGATAAGTTCATAAATCAAATCGGACAGCTATTGAGTAAGTAATAACAAGAACAACAAAGTAGTCGTCACCTCACAAGTTCCTCAAATTATCTTCGTATAACCAAAGGTGTGAGACTCAAGAGGGAGTAAAAAACCAACACCAAGCCCTCTGGAGTAATGGAATGGGTTTAACTAATGTAATTTTAATGATAAGTGATTAGGCGGACACGATCTAAATTCAATCATGAATATGAGAAAATTTTTCAGTATTTCAACTGATTTCATAAGTAGATAGTAAAGCTACAAATTGTAGGGTATTCAAACGTCATAAGTGGGGAAAATATACCCACTTTTTTACCCTCACTTTAGTTAACTTATGAAAGTCACATTGATTAAAAAACCACACATACTCATTGGCATCCTCATGGTAGCGAATTACGTACTATTCACTATGTTGCTCCAGTATGTTGATAGTATTAATTTGTTATTTGTTAGTTGATATTTTAGTTAGCTGTATAGTTAGCTATAGTTACAATTAGCTCAGTATTAAAATGCGATCGCTACTTCTCAAAGCGATCGCATTAATTCATATCTATTCACCAAAGTAAAAACAAAAGTTGACTGTTGGTGGTTAACGGTCATCTGTCAAAGAATTTGATTCAGGACTTACGCAGTGATAGGAAAAATCAAAGTTAATTCTTGATACTCTTGTAGTAGGATGTTTTGAACTTATCAATCCAGAGCGATTTTATTGCCTGGTAGTTCAAAAATGCATGAGTCATTTTTGAACTGACAACCATTTGATAAAAATCGTAACGATTTATAGTCAAAACTTTAATTGCTGCCTCATTTGTTGCACGTACAGTTGCCGTCCGTTTTGTTTCCCGCAATAACCCTATTTCACCAAAATACGTATTAGGCCCTAATGTTCTTAATACTTTTGATTCGGAATTCGGCAAATCTTGAATGACTTCTACTTTACCTTCAACTAAGATATAAAATCTGTCTGATATTTCACCTTGACGGATAACAATTTCACCCGGTTGAAAGGTCAACATTTGTAATTGGGGAATTAACTCAAATAATTGCTTATCTGTTAAGGTTGGTAAAGTAATAGATAGCTGACCTTGGTAGTCTATATCAAGTTTGCCATCTTCCATACGGACGATGCGATCGCTAGCATTAAAAATACGGCTATCATGGGTGACAATCAAAACCGCGCTTCCTTGTTCTTTAGCTAGTGTCGTCATTAGTTCGGTGACTTCTTGTCCTGTTTGTCTATCTAAAGCGGATGTCGGCTCGTCAGCTAAAAGTAATTGAGGACGGTGGACAAGAGCGCGAGCGATGGCAACCCGTTGTTTTTGCCCGCCAGATATATCCCTTGGATAAGCATTTAGATGCTTTCCTAATCCTACTGCTTCCAAAATTTCCCTACTTTGGCTTCTTGCTTCCTGAGGCTTAAAGTTCTCTTGCAGTTCCAAAGAAACCATCACATTTTGTTGCACAGTCATAAAATCCAGTAAGTTAAAATGCTGAAAAACATAGCCAATTCGGCGCCGTATTTGCATTCGCTGAATTTCATTGGCTCCTTTCAATTCGTGAGCCAAAACTTTGAGACTACCCTCTTGAACAGAACGCATACAGCCAATGAGAGATAATAGCGTTGTTTTTCCGGAACCAGATGCTCCAGTTAAAATAACAACTTCTTTTGGGTAAATCTCCAGATCGATTCCAAATAAAATTTGTTTTTGCCTTTTGCCTTCCTGATAATAATGATTCAGGTTTTTAATTGTGATAATTTGGCTCATAAACCTGATACGATTAATAAAACAATTTACTTAAAAACATCTACCGGATCTGCATCTTTAACTTTTAATAACGAAAGTGCTGCTGATATTAGACAAATTATGCAGACTAATCCCAAAACAAATAATGCTGTTTCTAGAGTCATTTTGATAAATATTTTTGTCACTTTAATTAGGTAGTCATAAGCTATATAAGATGCAATTATGCCTGGAATATATCCAGCAATCACTAAAATTATCGCCTCTTGAAACACCACGGCAATGATAGATTTTTGACTCAATCCCAAAGCCTTTAAGGTTGCATAGTTAGCAAGATTATGTGTGACTTTTACATAAAGTATTTGATAAAGTATAAAAATACTGATAATTACAGCCATAATTAAAATAAACCGAAATATAAAACCCATTGGGGAATTATTTTCGTGAAATATTTTTTCTTGCTCGATCAATTCTGATTTAGAAACCACTTTAATATTTGCCGGAAGATAACTTTTTAATTGTTTAACGGTCTGAGCTATGGCAATATCGGAATTAGAATCTAGCTTTAATTTAATTAAGCCAATATCTATTTTTCTAAAGTCACGTCCAAATAATTCACTAAAAGTCCCAGGACTAACAATAAAGCTAGCATCATAAGCATTATTAACTCCTAATTCAAAGAGTTCAACAACTCTCAGCTTTTGCAATGAACTACTAGTTCCTGCTAAAACTTCTGCCGATGATTCTCCTTTTTCTTTGAATTCAGTAATGATGGAGTTGAATTCATTTCTAGCATTACGGTCGAATAAAGCAAATTTTTGCTTGTTTAGTTTTTCAAGGTTTTCTTTAACTCCGGGTAGGTTTAGTGTTTGTATGTTTGTAGGAATACCTATGACATTTACCCGAATGCGATAAACAGACTGATTTCTGTCATACCATTGAGTTGAAGTAATGTAAAGTGGTGCGACAGATTCAACGTTTTTGATTGCTAGTGCTTGATATAAAGGTCTGGAGGAAAAAGTTACTGGTTGGAGTACAGTTGAAGAGAGAGAGCTAACTAAAACAATATCTGCGTTAAGATTCAAAGTTAATTGCAATGCTCCCTCTAAAAAGGCATTTCTCAATCCCAACTGCATAAAAATAAGAAATGTAATGCAAAGTATTCCCACAATTCCTGCAATCGTTTGATTGCGTTGGTATCTCAATTGCAACCAAGCAATAGGTATTTTTCTCAGTTCATTTACCAAACATCGAATCATTCTTCAAGACCTATTGATACATCAACATTAAGATTCGTCATTGCTGCTACAATACGGCTACTTTCTTGATTTAAAGCAATTTTCACTTCTACTACACGAGCATCCATATTCGTTGAGGAACCGATATCGGATACATTTGCTTTCCCAATTTCTAAACCTAACTGTGAAACTTTTCCAGAGAGTGGTTTAGTGAGACTGGGGCTAGTAATTGTTGCTATTTGCCCTAAATGTACTTTGGGAATATCCGTTTCATAAACTTCTGCAACTACTACCATTTGCGTTGTATTGCCTAAATTGACGATGCCCTGACTTCCCACCATTTCACCAGGAAATGTATGCACTTTGAGGATTTGTCCAGAACGGGGCGATCGCACTACACTTAAGTCTAATTCAGCCTGAGCCTGTACTACTTTTGCTCTTGTTTGTTTGACTTGTGCTTGATATAACTGCACATCTACCGGACGTACTTCTGCCAAACTATTGAGTGAAGCACGCGCTTGATTTACCTGACGTTGCGCTGCTTCCATTTGCAAGCGTTGGCGATCGTATTGGGAAGCCGAAATCGCCCCTTGTGTGTACAAACTGCGATACCGTAACTCTTCTACTTGGGCATTTTTCAATTCTGCTACCAGACGCGCAATTTCCGCTTGCTGAGCCTGTAAATCTCCTTGCTTTGCTCCTGCTTGTACCTGCATCAATTGTGCCTGAGCTACTTTCACATCTTCCTCAGCCGCCTTCACAGCTGCCAGACGACGAGCATAATTATCCAACACTGCTAGCGCTTGCCCAGCCTTCACCCAATCCCCTTGCTTCACCTCTAGTTGTTGGATGCGGGCTGACTCGGTTGAAGCAGGCGGAAATACTTGAATTACTTCTCCTTCTGGTTCTATATGCCCCAAAGCCGTCACCGCCGCGTAGGCGTAGCCAGTCGTAGACATCGCTGGATTTACAACTTCTGGCTGGGGTTTGGCCGTTTCATTCGTCTCTCTTATTCGATATGTTATTAACCAAACCACAGTAATTGTGCCAGCAATTATTGTAGTTATTATTGCTAAAAAATGAGTATATTTTCTATTGCGATCGGGGATAAAAAAAGGCGTCATAATTCCTGCTGTTTCAGTCTTAATGGTAGATATATATGCTTTTATCTCCTGATAAACAGGAGATAAAAACAAAATTATTAGTAAAAATTTTATTTTTTTAGTATATGCTGTAAATATTGTTACTGCAAATTATTTGCTACATGAATATACTGAAAATGAAAAAATCGCTGGCTAGAGTGAGGAAGTCGTCTCCCTCGCTTTAGCCAGCGAGTTTACCACTGACTTTTAATGAAATGACCCAAAACAAAACAAAAATCTCAAATAGTCCTATCTTTAATTCCTTTCTTGAGCAAAAAGAGGAAGGGTTTTGACGTGGTTGTGGGATAAATCTGAAATTGGGCCGCCAAAGACTTGTATGTACACCCTAGATTTCATCATCCTAGTGTGTAAATATAAGCTTGTCTTAAACGCCGTACCATTTCTCGACGCACCTCATTTTGGACGCGGTTACCACGCCGCCAGTGTTCTAATTGAATATTATCAACGTAGAATCTTACAGAAAATTGCATACCAGAGCCTTGGATATCAGTTAGTTGAACTTGTGGTTCTTTCCAGGCAGTATTAGATTCTTTAAAACTGTCATGTAACCATTCAACAAATTTTAATGAGTAGTCATCTAATCTGGTTTCATCTACTCCAGGATTGGAAATTTTTTGAAAAATCTTATTGAGTTTTATTTTCAAAAGTTCAATTTTTTGTTCCCATTCGTCAGGTAAAAGACTTTGGTCTTCAAATACTAAATCAGGGTCTTGAAGCCAAGTTTGATACCATTTACGAATCAAACTAATCAAAGTTGGTTTTCCAGCCTGTTGTTGTTCTTCTAGGCGCGATCGCGCTCGTTTACCTTTACGTTCTGTAATCACCACCAGACCGACAATGTTCAATATTTCCAGATAGTTTTTCTGAATACTTCTTAATTCTTCTGAATTCAAACCTCCCTTTTCTAGCTGTTTAATTTCCAGGGCAAAATATTCAAATGCTTGTTCAAGCTTTTGCAACTGTTCATTAACATCTTTCTCAATTAATAAACGCAGCCGCCCTGCTTCTTTTTTTGAGATTTTATCACCCTCTGCTTCTCTTAATGCCGCGAAATTGTCTAAACATTGCAGTTTTTCATCGATATCACCTAAGGTATCTGGATGCCCAATGATAATTTCTTGCAAAATTTTTGTTGCTACTACTGCATCAGCATCAACTCTGACTGAGACTTTAATTGTGTAAGCATAGTGGGTTGTAGGACGACTCAGATTGACGATATTTTGACCGCCCAATGATGTGTTTGGTACATAGACCTCGCAATGCTCGTTAATCAAATATAGTTTGGTCACCCGGATACCAATTTGTTTGATAATTGCAATTGATCCATCTGGCATGGAGATAACATCTCCAAATTTAAAGGGTGTATCAACTAACAATACCAACCCGCTGAAAAAATCGCTTAAAATATCTTTGATTGCCAATCCCAAAACTACAGTAATGCTACCTATTGCTAAACCGATGCCACTTAAATCAACTCCAAGGGTGCTGAAAAACAGAGAGATTCCAATTATGTATGTGATTACTGGGATAAAGTTTTGCAGTAGTGGAATTAATACGTCATCCCAGACAGCTTCAGTTTTGCGGGCGTAGTCTTTCAAATAAGAAACTGCTGCTTCTGTAAAGAATAGACTTACCAAGTAGGTGAAAGCGGCAATTAGCAAAGCTGTCAGTCCTCGGTCAATCCAATCTATAATTCCTCCTGAACCTAATTGGAACAGGGAAATCTTGAGACTGGCAAAAATAAAAATTGCAATGGTGGGAATTTGTGAAATTGCAAGAATGAGTAGAGCTGTATCTTTTTCTGTACGCCTAAAAAAGACTCGCAGTATATAGAAGAGGAATAAGTAGATGACAAAGAAAACAATTACAGATGCCCCAAATGTATATAAAAAAGCATTGATTTGTGCCCCTGTTGGCACAGTGGGCGGCGCTATTGGTATCGGGGTTTTTGATGTAGATTCTGCCGCTTGGGCAATGAGCGTATAAATCATTTGTTGTTTACCTCAAATCTTAAGTAATTTGAAAGTTTGTTGCTGTCGAAGCATATTTATATTTTCGATTTTTCCTGCAATGGAAAATCCAAAATTCAAAATTAAATGACTCTAAAATTATTAGTAAATTAATCTTCTGTACTTGGAACACCACTAGGAATAACAATTCCTTCACGCAATAGAGTATCTGTAAAAATCTTGCGAAGAATACGCTGGATTTGCAGATGTTTTCCCGGCTTGACTTTTGTCAATGTCCGCAGCAATAAGTTAGACTCACCAAGGTTTTCGATGCCATCCACTTGTGTACCTTCGAGTACATCTGGATAATCTGCTTTTAACTGCTGTCCTACCTCCTCAATTACTTTATAGACATGAGTTAAGTTGGAATCATAAGGAACGCCAACTTCTACTACTGCATAGATGTACTGTTTGGAGTAATTAGTAATTGAGCCAATATTCCCATTCTGAATAATCTGTAATTGACCGTTCGGGTGTCTAACGCGGGTAGTCCTTAGTTCAATTGCTTCGACAATACCTTCGACAATTCTTTCTTCACTTTTTCCAGCCTCGATATAGTCACCGACTAAGTAATAGTTTTCAAACAGAATAAAGAAGCCGCAAACGATATCGTTAATCAGCGTTTGTGCCCCTAAACCGACGGCTATACCGACAATACCTGCACCTGCAAGTATGGGAGTAGGATCGATTTCCAGGGTATAAAGGATCGAAACGATCGCGCTGAAGTAAATGAAGTATTGTAAGAAACTACGGAATAGAGGAACGAGGGTCAAGCGTCTACTTCTTTGAATGTCATTTAGATTCTGGTTTTTAAACAGCACCTCTTCAATAAATAAGTAGACGACCTCAAACATTACACGACTAATAAAGATGATGGCGATGATTTTGATGATTCGCGGGCCAAAAGCTGCTACGTTGGCAATTAACTGCACTTGTTGAATTACCAATGTTGCCATGCAGACATAAATTACAAATTCTAGACACCGCTTTAAAAAGGGTATCAGGTGTCGGAGGCGATCGTAGAATCTCAGGAGGTTATCAGGGCTAGAGTATCTGAGGCTCAAAGCATCTAGGCTATCAACTAACACTGCAACTGCTTTGAGTATTAGCAAACCGACGGCGATAATTAGATAAATCCGTAGTGCAATGTAGAGATATTGCGAAACTACTGGTGGCAATTTCAGAAATTCTGCACACAAAATCGCAGCCCACAGCCAAATTCCACCAGTGACTCTTTGATTGAGGGCGTTGAAGAAACCATCAATACTTTCATCGTCAGCAGTACTTCTTTCTAAATTCTTGGCGCGGGTGTTAGCTACCTTCAAGGAATAATTGACAAATGTCACCGCAATCGCCGCTACAATCAATACGCCAATACTTTTAGCTATACCAATTCCTAGAGCTGTCCAAAATTCTAATGGAATACGGCGAATTATAGTTAGTGTGTATTTCTGTAGGTTTTCTCCACGATAAATTAAATAACCATTAGCACCTACAATCAGAATAGACAATACCAAACAAGCAAGTAATAGTAACCCTGTGATGTTGCGTCGTAGGGTTTTGATACTCTTATCGTCACTTCTCAATATAGAGGATTTAATAGACAGCTTAAATGTCTTACTTACAAGCCAGTTGATAAGTAAGAACACAAATATTATGAGGCTGACTTCAGCGACAATAATTAATATGTTCATCTTTAATCATAGAATTTGAATAATTTTAGACAATATCCAAATGGATAGATGTTAATTATTTCATATCATTATATTTTGTCAATCTTTTAATATTTAATAGAAATTTATTCATTCGATCTATGTAAATAGGCTTTGCTGTTACTAAATATCTTTTAAATATTTTATGTATGCAATTATTAATTTAACTAAAATAATATGTTTTCTGCGACAACTAAAGCAGAATCTTCAATATTTTTGTACTAATTATTTTGCATTGAGAGTATTATTAAATTAAACCAGAAATTAAGTAAAGAGAAAATTGTTGCCTAATTTTCGTCAAGATATGGCTGGAGCTACAAAAATTACCTACATTTTGTATCTGATAAGCGTATAAATCAAATAATTCATTAGTATAAATAATAAGGTTGTTTCGTTTATCGATCTCATATATCGTGTTAAAAGCGGCTTATTTGCTGTACAAATAGTAAATTATACCTATCACATAAAAACATAATTGTCAATACTTGCTTTGTAGGTTTTTGAAAAAATATACTACTGTTAACTCTAAAACATAGCCGAATATTAACTACATTTTGGGTTGTCGGAGTTGCCTAGATCTCAATCAAGGTGAAAAGCTGCCTACGCATCTAGAAAATGAACATCGAGCAAGTGCTACAAATTCTATCAGTCAGCCAAAAAAAACCTTTGACACCCCTGCAAGAATTAGTGTTGCGCTCGTCCTGGGAGGGAAAAACTTACAACCACATGGCAGGTGAAGTTCACTATGGGGCACAAAGTATTAGAGAAGTAGCTTCCCAGTTGTGGCACGTACTTAGTAAAATTTTTGGAGAACGAATTAGCAAAGCTAACTTCCGCCACACCCTAGAGGTACGCCTCCTCACCAAAGCACAACAGCAACAGATTGAAAAACACGCCAGCAGTACCGTTACTACCCTAGAATTTCCCAGCGGCCCAGTCATGCTATCTTCCCGGTTTTATATCCCTCGTCCGCCAATTGAGGAATTTGCCTACAAAGAAATTACTGAACCGGGATGTGTTATTCGCATCAAAGGCTCTAGCCAGATGGGAAAAAGCTCTCTGATGATACGCATTATTGATTACGCTGCATCCGTTGGCTATCGCAGCGTAAACTTGGATTTTCAGCAAGCAGACTCAACGGTATTTTGCAACCTTGATAAATTTTTACGTTGGTTTTGTGCCAACATCAGTAGTAAGCTAGAGCTAGAATCCAAACTCGATGAGTATTGGGATGAAGATATCGGCAGCAAAGTTAGCTGCACCAACTACTTTCAAAGGTATTTGCTAGAATATCTTACTTGTCCCTTTGTTTTGGCATTAAATGAAGTAAATCGTGTGTTTGAGTATCCAGCGATCGCTCAAGAGTTTTTACCCTTGTTGCGTTCTTGGCACGAGCAAGCTAAGCAAATAGAAATTTGGGAAAAACTCCGGCTGCTTGTGGCTTATTCAACAGAAATTTATATTCCTTTAAAGCTAAACCAATCACCGTTTAATATCGGATTACCGCTAAAGTTGCCCTCATTTACAATCAAGCAAGTGCAGGATTTAGCACAGCGTCATGGGCTAGATTGGAGAGATGGTAAACAAGCCAAGCAACTGATGTCAATGGTAGGGGGACATCCCTATTTAGTGCGCCTAGCTTTGTATCACGTTTCTCAGGGAAAAGTTACCTTAAAGCAGCTATTACAACAAGCTCCCACGGAATCAGGAATTTATAACGACCATTTACGACGGCTGTTAACAGCACTCCAGGAGGAGCCAGAATTGAGTGCTGCGATTAAAAAGTTAATTGCTGCACAAGATATAAAATTAGAATCTATGCTTGCTTATAAATTAGAAAGTATTGGGCTGATAAAACTTGAGTGCGATCGCGCTAAATTTTCCTGTGAATTGTATCGTTTGTATTGTGAATCAGCAAATTTAGGTAGTTTTGAATAAAATAGCAGGCAATTGCCATTTTTCTCACGATTCAGATGGAGGTATCAATGGTGCGATCGCCGATGCATCCAGACCTGTAATGTTAACTACCTGTTCGGCCGTCATCCCACCCGCCAGCAAGTTGCGTGCCGTTTGTAATAACTGCGACTCTGCTCTTTCGGCTCGTTGGCGTTCCTGTTCGGCTCGTTGATGTTCCTGTTCGGCTCGTTGTCGTTCCTGTTCGGCTCGTTGGCGTTCCTGTTCGGCTCGTTGGTATTCTTGTTCTTCAGGTGTTGGCAGTAATTCTCCCTCCAAAGTTGCCCAGCGCAGCCAAGTTGCATCAATTCCTTTGTAATTTCCCTGCCAGCGCTGCAAGGCTAACCCTAAGGATTCGCTCACCAATTGATGGCGATCGTTGATAACTAAGGGTTGGTAAACTCTTTGCTGGATAGAAAAGCCCGCCCAATCATCTGGGTTAAACGGGTCATACCAGAAATATTCTGGCACGCGCATTTGATTTTGATAAATCAGCTTTTTCTCGTTTTTGTCTGCGGTGGCTGTACTTTCAGAAAGCAACTCAATAACAACATCCGGGGCTTTTCCTTCTTCCCAAACCACCCAACTTTTGCGTTCGCCTTGAGGGACACCCAACACCACAAAAAAGTCCGGCCCTCTAAAATCTTGGTTTCGCACCTGCGCCAGACTATAGTAGACAAACATATTGCCACCAACAAATCCATCTTCTCGGTGTGACAGCCAAGGGATTAAGCCATCTATCAGCAAGTCCATCTGAACTTTGTGCCGTGCGCTTTCCATTGGGACACCATCATCAAAAGGAAGTTCTGCTTGGGTGGGTGGAATTTCAATTAGAGGTGCAGGTAGGGTGGTTTCTGACATGGCTGTTTATCAGTAGGGTAGCCCGCAGCGAATATATCTATGGTACTTGAAATAATCCTTAAAGTACCGAGTTTACAGGATTTCGGATTGAAATTAGGAAAATATCACGGTAAGTAAAAGCGATCGCCTCCATCAAATTTGATGGGTTAGCGTGTTAGGTCAAGCCTTAACCGTATCCTTTGGGTTTGAGGCTTTCTCTACAAGAATACTGTGTAAGGTCTGCAATAACTCCTTGGTTGTGTATGGCTTAGGGATAAACTTTTTAACTCCAGGTATTTTAGTTAGTTTATCGTTAGCATTCAGACCGCTAACAGCCACAACCTTGACCTGGGAATTCATTTTTTGTAACGTACTAATGGCAATGGCACCATCCATTAATGGCATCATCATATCCATCAGCACTAGGTTGATTTCGTCTTCGTGTCGAGCATAGAGGGCGATCGCTTCAATGCCATTACTCGCTGTCATGACTCTGTAATTGTAAGTTTCTAAAGAAATTTTGGTTGTTTCTAAAATTTCGCTTTCATCATCAACTACTAAAATTAATTCTCCGTTACCTTTGAGCAATTCCAGGTCTTGTCCTTGTGATGTTTTTGCTACTTCTACTGCTGGCAAGTAAACTTTAAATTGACTACCTCTAGCAAGCTGACTAGCTACAGTTATAAAACCCCCATGACTTTGGATGATACCCCTAACAGTAGACAGGCCCAATCCTGTACCCTTGCCAATATCTTTAGTAGTAAAGAACGGCTCGAAGATTCTGTCAAGGATCTCTGAAGGCATCCCGATGCCTGTATCTGCAACGGTAATCATAATGTAAGCACCCACACGGGCATCAAGATTCATGCGTGCATACTGTCGATCGATAAAGAGATTTTCCGCAGAGATTTTAATCTGACCACCTCTAGGCATAGCATCACGAGCATTAACTACTAAGTTCATCAGTAGCTGATGTAGGTGCGTTGGATCGCTAATTACAGCCCAAAGTCCTGGCTGAATATCTACTGCCAATTCAATCGATTTTGGAAAAGTTTCTTGGACAATTTGCTGAATTTCTGAGAACAGATGGTTCACTTGCACAATGGTACGCTGTCCTTCGACTCCTCGCGCAAACTGCAAGACTTGTTTCACCAAAGCAGCCCCACGTTTAGAATTATTTTCTATGGTTTGCAACATCTGTTGATTGCGCTCATTGGTATCAGACATTTTGAGTTGCAACAGTTGTGCTGCTGTCAAAATGGGAGTCAGTATATTGTTGAGATCGTGAGCGATGCCACTAGCTAAAGTACCAATACTTTCTAAACGTTGTGCCCGCAAAATTTGATTTTCTAAATGTTTTTTTTCAGTAATATCAGTATTTACCGTTAAAATTGATTTTGGTTCACCGTTGCGATCGCGCATTAAAGTCCAACGACTGGCAACAATAATATCTTTTCCTTGTTTATTAACCTGATGCAATTCGCCTTGCCAAAAACCAGATTCAGCTATACTTGCAGAAATATTTTGAATTTGAGATAAGCTTTCTGGTGGATATAAAATCTGGTTGATATTCATACCAATTACATCCGCAGCTTTCCAGCCATACAAATCCTCAGCCCCTTTGTTCCAAAAACGGATTTGATTGACAAAATCTTTGACAATAATTGCATCGCTGGTAATATCTAATAAAGCAGCTTGTTCGCGGATTTTTTCTTCAACTCGCAAGCGTTCGGTAATTTCATTTTCCAAGCGTAAATTTTGTTCTTGCAGTGTTTTTGTGAGAGTTCGCAGCTTGAGATGAAGTTGAATTCTGGCTAAGACTTCTTGATGTTGGAGTGGTTTGGTAAGGTAATCGACTGCACCCAGTTCAAAGCCTTTGACTTTATCCACTGTTTCGGAAAGCGCAGTCATGAAAATAACAGGAATATCTTGTGTTAATTCACTGCTTTTTAAAAGACGGCAGGTTTCAAAACCGTCCATTCCTGGCATGAGGATGTCTAACAAAATTAAGTCGGGTGGGGCATATTCCGCTCTGGCGATCGCACTTTCGCCGTCTTCAGCAATCAAAACCGTAAATCCTGCTTGACCTAAAAAATCAAACAGCATTTCTAAATTGATGGGAGTGTCATCAACAATTAAAATCACACTCGATTTATTAACATCATTTTTCATACGCCCTCAAAATACTTTTGGAGAAACTCCAATATTTGTTTTCCTTTAAAACCTTTAGCCAGTTGATATAAATGAGTAGCAAAAGGCTGCAACTCCTCATCTATTTCTTCTAGTTTTACTGCTCGTTCAGCAATGCTTCTTAAATCACCCCGCATAGCTAAATCTAGCAAAATTGCCAATTCACTTGCTGAAGGAGGGACAATAAGAGTCTGAGATGTTAAGTGTAAAGTATTAGTCGGACTTTTGTTTTCGTCCTTCATCTTTCTTACCTTACCTTTATCTTCATATACCCATTCTAATCCTAAGTGAACCTGTAACTTTTCTAAAAGTTCTGCTTTCTTAATTGGTTTCGCCAGAAAATCATCACACCCTACTTTCCGACTTTCATGCCGATCGAATTCAAAGACACTAGCTGAGACAGCAATCACTATCACTTCCTTAAAGTTTTGTAGCACTCTGAGGCGGCGGGTAGCTTCAAATCCATCCAAATTTGTCATTACCAAATCCATAAAAATCAAGTTTGGCTGACATTTAGGAACTTTCCGAAGACAATCTAGACCATCAGTTGCTTCTACAACTTCAAAACCTAGAGGTTCTAAGATATTAATCAATACAGACCGATTTTCCCATTTATCGTCTACTACCATAATTTTGCGTCTAGCGCCTACAAAACCAATAATGTTAAGTTCATTAACATTATTTTTTGTGCTTTGAACGACTTCTGGTAATTCCAAATCTAGCCAAAAAATGCTACCTTTACCTAATTCACTGGCGACATATAATTCACTCCCCATCATCTGAACCAATTGGCGGCTAATAGACAACCCCAATCCAGTACCTTCTGTCTTGAGGCTATCTTCACCTACTTGCTTGAAAGGTAAAAATATCTCTTCTAATTGCTCTGTAGCAATCCCAATTCCTGTATCTTCTACTTGAAATCGAATTTTGGAATTTAATAACTGCTCTGCAAGTTTCTCTGTATTAATTATCCACTCCCCATGCTGAGTTACATAGCCTACTTTAAAAGTAATGCTACCTTTTTTTGTAAACTTAACTGCATTACTTAATAAATTAATTAAAACTTGACGTAGGCGCTTATCATCGGCACAAATGAGATTAGGTAGCGGATAAAAAGGTTGGTAGATTAAGCTAATTCCCTTACTTTCAGCCCGAATTCGACAAATTTCTACTATTCCTTCTAAAAAAGACGGCAAATGAAACTCTTGTAAATAAAGCTCCATTTTTCGAGCTTCTATTTTGGAGATGTCTAAAATATCATTAATTAGTGTTAGTAGATGTTCGCCACACTGATGTATAATATTTATGCCATTTTTTTGTTGAGCAGTTAAAGATGTATCTGCTTGGAAAATTTGAGTGTAACCCAAAATACCATTGAGTGGAGTTCGGAGTTCATGACTCATGTTAGCAAGAAATTCACTCTTGGCACGGTTGGCAGATGCAGCTATTTCTTCAGCTTTTTGGCGATCGCTAATTTCTTGTTGTAATTGTAAATTTTTATCTTGTAATTCGAGAGTGCGCTCTTTAACTTTTATTTCTAATGTCCGATTATATTCTTCTAAATCATTATAGAGACGGGCATTTTGTAACGAAATTGCAGCTTGTGATGATAAAAGTTGCAAAACTTCTAATCGTTCCGGTGTAAAAGCCCCAGCAATCAATTTATTTTCTAAGTAAAGAATGCCAATCAATTTACCTTGATGAATTATCGGAATACATAAAATAGATTTTGGTTTGTACTGAACGATATAGCTATCTGTGGTAAACCCCCCCTCAGAGGTAGCATCGTTGAGTACAATATTTTCCTGAGTCTGATATACATAATTAATGATATATATAGGTAATTGCTGACTTAATTCTACAGGTCTTGATTGCTGTACATTAATTTCAGTTTCACCAAACCTACCTGAAGCTTCTATAAATAATTTACCCGACCTCTCTAAAATTAAAAACCCTGTTTCTGCCCCAGCATTTTCTAACACAATCTGCATCCATTTTGCTAGCAGCTTTTCAAAAACAATTTCACCAGAAAGAGCTTGTGAAGCTTTAATAACTGTTGCTAAATCAAAAGATTCGCTAATACTTGGATTCAGAGAGTTGATAAGTTTGTTCTTTTCTGGTTTGTGAATTCTTTGTTCTGACAGCCGCGCAAAAATTTGAGTATATTTTACTTCTAAGTCTCTCAGCTTTGTTGTTGCTCCCCAATTACTATATCCATAGTAAGCATCAGTCAGGTAAGTCTGAGCTATCTTTTCTTTACTGCATTGAAAATAAAACTTTGCTGCTAGTTCATTGGCAAGAGCCTCTTCCTGGATGTATCCTTGTTCCTTAGCTCCAGCAATTGCTCGGTCATAATATTCCATCGCTTGCCAATGTTGCCCTAATACTCGCGCCTTCTCTGCCTCTACAAGCTCATATTTATGCTGAAAATTCATTGGGGCATTGTTGACCCAGATTTGCATTTTTTCTTGATTCTTAATAACTTTATTTAATAGATGTTTTTGGCGAGCATCTGGCGCTAATTGGTAAATTGCTAGTTGTACTAAAGACTCATAGAAATGAAATACTGGCACATGAAAAAATCCTTTAACTCCATCTAAATACTGTTCGGCTTGCAGTGCATTTTGCGCTGCTTGTTGGTAGTCACCAAATAAATAGCAAAGGATCAGTTTGTTTAAATAAAAGTAGTGAAGTCCAGTTCTAGCGTTAGCTGTTTCCAGCAGTGGCAATGATTCGTCTTCGTTGTATACTTCACCCATTAGACGACACTGATTTTCACAAGGCCGGAGCAAGTTCAAAACTGACTGATGAAAGATTGCATTCCAACTTAAGGGATTTTCCTGTTTAAGTTGAGCTAGAACATCACTGATTTTTGCTATTTCTTTTTCCAGTATTGGCAATTCTTCGCCAATGAAATATAAATGGTGACATTTTTGTACCGCAGCATAACAACCGTATTCAAACTGTCCGTTTTCTAACCCACTAGAGTAGGCATTTTCCAAAAATGGTAACGTTTCCCTAGCATGGACTTTGCCATGCATCGTACATGATGCAGCTACAAAAAATATGCTTGTTTTTAATTCTAAAATATTTAGCTTTTCGACTAAGCTTAATGCTAATTTACCAAATTTATAAGCTGAATCTATATCTTGAATAATGCTATTTAAAATTACTCCATAACAAACATAACTATAAGCAGAAAAAGATGCATTTCCATAAAGTATAGATAAATTTACTTGTTCGCATATCACCAACGGAAACAATGCAGGAGCAGCTTGATAGGTAGGCGAACCCATACAAGTTAGCATCCTGATAGCTGCTAACTTATCTATATCTGTCATTAACGGTAGGTTAATCAGGTCTTCTATTTTTTTTGTAGCTAAATTAGTAGCTGTTTCATTGAGAGTTTGCTGAATGTCTGACAAGCTAGGTGACGCGGGAAAACTAATACCTAACAATTCTAGGGCTTGTAAACCAATTTTCGATGCTTCAAGCGGTCTGAGTTGCGCCATACAAGCTTGGATTTTTACCTCATAGATTTTCATTTTATGGAGTGGAATTTTTGCTTCCTGTAGAACAAGGTTCGCCCATTTCTCCATTTGTACAAAATCACCATTGAGGTACGCTACTTCTACCGCTGATTCATAAATTGATAATGTTAATTCGTATTGGTTTTGCCAGCTATTTACTGTTAATAACCTTAAACCTTCTTTTAAATAGCGCATAGCCGACTCATAGGCTGCTGCTGCTTTTGCTTTCTGCCCTGCTATGAGATTAAGTTCAGCTAGCTCATATCTATCTGATTCTAAAGTTAATAAATCAATGCCATGATTTAAATTATTTACTAAATAAAAGACATTTTCTTTTCGATCTTCGAGCAAAGTTTGTTGGAGAATCAATTGCCCAATTTTCAGATGAGTTGCTTTTTTTTCAACGTCTGGAATCAAAGAATAAGATGCTTGCTGTACGCGATCGTGCAAAAATTTGTATGCAATTATTTGCTGTTCTTCTAAATCCTCACTAACAACTAGGGGTATTTTATAGGATGAGTCTATGGGTAAAACTAAACCTGCTTGCAAAGCTTCCCATAGCTCTTTGGCTGTTTCTGATAAAGATTTTTGATTAACAATGCTCAAAATATCTAAAGTAAATTTATCGCCTATGCAAGCAGCTAATTTTAAAACTTTCTGTGTCGCTGGTAATAGTTTTTGAATTTGATTAACCATTAATTCAACGACATTATCAGTAATATCAATCTCTTGAATCAGTTCAATATTCCACTCCCAACAACCTGTATCAAAATTAAAAAATAACAAGTTATCTTGGTAAAGAGATTTAAGTAGCTGCGTTACAAAAAATGGATTGCCTTGGGTTTTGTGCAATACTAAATCAGCTAGTTCCTGTGACTTTTCTAGACAAATACGCAGTGTATCGTTAATTAATTGCTTGATATGCCAAATTTCCAAAGGCTGGAGAACAATATTGTTAACATTTGCACCAGATTTTTGCAATTCTTCTAGAGTTAATATTAATGGATGACTCGGAGTCACCTCGTTATCTCGATATGCTCCTATTATTAATAAATGTTTACTCTCAGGGTCATTAATCAGCAATTGAATTAACTTGAGGGAAGCTGCATCTGCCCACTGTAAATCATCTAGAAAAATTACCAGTGGATGTTCGGCTTGAGAAAATACATGAATAAATTGTTGAAATAATCTATTAAAGCGGTTTTGAGCTTCATTAATTCCTAGTTCTGGTATTTCCGGCTGAGAGCCGATAATTTTTGCGACATCGGGAATAACATCGATCAGAACTTGACCATTAACACCAACTGCTTCTAAAATTTTTGTTTTCCAGTTTGTTATTTTGACAGCATTTTCTGTTAATAACTGTCGCATTAATTCTTGAAAAGCTTGAATTAATGAAGCATAAGGTATATTGCGTTTATACTGGTCAAACTTTCCTGAAATAAAATAGCCGCGCTGGCGAATTATGGGTTTATGAACTTCATTTACTAGGGAAGATTTACCAATACCAGAATAACCACTAACTAGCATTAACTCAGTTGCACCAGAACTAACTCGCTCAAAGGCATCGAGCAATTTGGTAACTTCTCGCTCTCGACCGTAAAGTTTTTGGGGAATCAGAAATTGGCTATATAAATCAAGTTGACCAACAACAAAATTTTCAATTTTACCAGTTGTTTGCAGTTGGCGCAAACATAGTTCTAAATCAGCTTTTAGTCCTAAGGCATTTTGATATCTTTCCTCAGCAGTTTTAGCTAATAATTTCATGACAATATCAGAAACTGCTAGCGGTATTTTGGCATTTAATTCGTGAGGCGGAACTGGGATCTTAGCAATGTGTGAGTGAACTAATTCTAAAGGATCGTTTGCGACAAAGGGCAACTCGCTAGTTAGCATTTCGTAGAATGTTACGCCTAAGGAGTAAAAATCGGTTCGATAGTCTATTGAGCGGTTCATTCTCCCAGTTTGCTCAGGTGACATATAAGCTAGGCTACCTTCTAGCAAATTGAGATCGTTAACTATCTGATTTTCTCTAGATAAGCGTGATGCAATGCTAAAGTCGATAATTTTTATTTGACCCGTGTTGGAATTGATGAGAATATTATGAGGTTGAATATCTTTATGAATAAGATGATTTTGATGTAGTTGATATAGAGTTGTAGCTAGTTGAATAGCAATTTGCAAAAAGTTGTTGAGTTTTAAATTGTGCCTGCTAATAATATCCTTGAGTGTTTCTCCCTCAAAATCTTGCAAAATAAGTGCAACACCATTTTGCGTGCTTTCTAAGGCTAGAGGTTGAATAGCTCCTTCTATTTCCAAAGATTGCAGTATTTGATACTCGTGCCTTATCTGGGCAATTTGTTCTATGGTGGGATATTCAGCTTTTAGAGTTTTGATAATTACTGAAGTTTGTTCTGATTCTTTGAAAGCACGGTAGATGCAGCTGTTTATGCCATCAAAAATAACTTCGATCGCGTTGTAATCGGCAAGGATAATACTCATATTTTTTTTGTCACTTGAGTGACATCAATTCTTAAATCAGCTAAAAAAACTCATTGTGTTACTAAAAAGGATTGTTTAAATAATTCCAAAATCATTTTGATAAGTTTTTGCTAGTTTTTTGGATGTTTAGGGTAAATAATTTTATTTATCCGCTGACTCGCCCGACTACTATTATTTTAAATTTTTGTGATGCAATCTGCGGATTTTCAATTGATCTTCTGTAAGTTTTATTTATGATTTTTATCCCAGTGTTTAATTTTACTGCCATTTAAATTAGAAAATGTCATTAATTTTTGACATATTAATAAGCGTCAGATTTATTTATGCGATCGAAAGTAAAGGAAAGTAAAGCTTTAATGCGATAATTTATTGAAAACGTAAAAGCGATCGCCCCCAACATCAACCAAAGGTGCAATCGCTTTTATCTTTGTTCAATTTATATGCGCGATGGTAACACCACTCCCGCCATCTGCTTGTTCTGCGGCTTCGTAGCTGTTAACTCTCGGATGCTGGTGCAAAAAGGCGTGGACGCCTTGTCGCAATTTACCAGTTCCGTGTCCGTGAATAATCCATATCGGGCCTGTAGCTTCCGAAATAGCTTTATCGAGAATCAATTCGGCATCAGCTACCCGCTTACCACGCAAATCAACGGTATTTCGCGAGGTGCGAATTGCCGGGACATTTTGCGGTGGTGGTGTAACTGCGGCTGGGGCTGGTTTAGGTTTAACGACTGGTTCGGCTTTTTGCCCATCTAAGGATTCTACATCTTGCAACTTCACAGTCATTTTCATCAGCCCAAACCGAACGCTTAACTCTCCATCTGCGTCAGGTGCCGTTAACACTTCTGCTGTCTGTCCCAGCTTGGGAACGCGGATGCGATCGCCTACTTTCGGCATAAACCCAGGTTTTGGTTTTGCTGGGGTTGCTGGTTGATATTGCTGGGCAATTTGATTTAATGCGTTAGTTGCTTGCTGGGCGTCTTGGGCTGTTGGCGTACCTTTTTGCAGGCGGCGGATCACTTGGGCAATTTCATTTTTTGCCTGGGCGATCGCTTGTTGCACTGCTACTTCTTGTGAAGCCCGCAAAGTGCTTTCCCTCTCCTCCAAGGCCGCGGCTTTAGCAGATACTTGTTTATACAAACGTTCCGCTTCCTGCAACAAATTTTGAGCTTCCGCAGCTTTGGTTTCTTGGCGGCGGCGTTGGGCTTCTAACCCAGCAATTACTTGATTAACTTCATCTGTTGCCTCTCCCACTTGGGTTTTCGCCTGTTCTACCACTTCTGGCTTCAATCCCAAGCGCAGCGCAATTGTTAAAGCATTAGAACGCCCTGGTATTCCCCACAGCAAACGGTAAGTAGGCGAGAGAGTACTTTCGTCAAATTCTACAGAGGCATTTTCAAACCGCTCATCATCATATTTCAGGGCTTTGAGTTCGCCAAAGTGAGTGGTAGCAATAGTTAGCTGGGCGTGATTAGCGAGATATTGCAACAGGGCGATTGCCAGGGCGCTACCCTCAGCTGGATCGGTACCTGCACCAACTTCATCGAGTAAAACTAGGGATTGGGGATTGGGTATTGGGGATTGGGGATTAGGGATTGGCTGAGTAGGAGAGGTGGGGTGGTGAGGTAGTGGGGTGGTAGCAGTAGTTTCGCCCATCTCCCCATCTCCCCATCCCCCCATCTCCTTATCACCAGTCCCCAGTAAAGAGTCCCCAGCCTCCAATGCTTCCAAAATCCGACTAATCCGCCGGATGTGCCCGGAGAATGTGGATAAACTTTGCTGTAAAGATTGTTCATCGCCAATATCTGCCAGCACTTTGTCAAACCAAGGAATTTCCACTGGTTCGCGGGCGGGGACAAATAAACCCACTTTGGCCATCAATGCTGCTAACCCTAGAGTTTTTAGGCTAACAGTTTTACCACCTGTATTTGGCCCGGTAATCGTCACTACCCGAATGTGAGGACTGATAAGTAAATCCACCGGAACTACTGGCTGCCCTTGTTCGTGCTGTTGCTGCCATACTAACAGGGGATGACGCAAGTTCCGCAAAGTAATCATTTCATTTTCTTGCGGCTGAATGAATCGCGGGGGGTTGGCTCCTAACCAGTAACTATACCGAGATCTAGCGGTTGCTAAATCTAAAGTGGTGACAATTGCTAGCAATCTTTCCAAATCTAATTTGACTGCGGCTACTTGCTCGGTCAAAGCGCGGCGAATTGCTTCTTCTTCCGCTTGCTCTCTCCTAACGATTTGCCGCAGTTGGTTGCCCAGAGGTACGATGGAATTCGGTTCGATGTAGAGCGTTGCACCGCTGGTGGAGGTATCGTGAACGATACCGGGGATGGCGTCTTTCTGGGGTGCTTTGACAGGGATTACATAGCGATCGCCCCGTTGGGTAATAATCTGTTCTTGAACTGCGCCAGATTTTGCCTGTATTATATTTTGCAGCTTTTGGGTAATTTGCGTGCGTACTCGCCGCAAATCTGTGCGAATTTCGCCGAGTTTTTGACTGGCGCGGTCGGTTACCTGCCCGCGTTCGTCGATACAGCGGTGAATTTCCTGTTCTAGTTCTGGGTAAGTCCGCAAATCGGCAACTAAATCAGTGAGGATTGGCAAATCTTCCTGATTGTCAATCACACGGCGCAAATTTCTTGCACCAGCCAAGGTGGTGGCGATCGCTAAGAGTTCATCTCCTGCCAAAATTCCGCTGCGTTCTGCCCGTTCTAAGGAGTCACCTATATCTTGAATTCCCTCAAATGACAGTCCTGTAGTCAGGCGACTTTCCAGCTGATAGACTTCTTTGGTTTGCTCTAATAACTGTTCGCTTTCTATTTGAAAATCAGGTATTTTCAGATGACGCGCGGCTATAACACCCAATTTAGTTGCCGCGAAGGTGGAAAGGTGCTGGCACAAACGATGCCATTCTAATAGTTCTAAGGTTTCAGATTGGATCAAGGCTTCAACGTCTAATCTGAAACTATCGTAACAATTCTAGCCCCTTGATGGGTAAATCTTAAAGGATAAAGTACAGATGTTTACTGATGCTCAACGACTTCTGAATAAATACAGATATAGCTAGAGAATAATTAATCACATTTTTATTTAAGTAAGTTAGTTCAATAGTTCAACAATTAAAGCGGATTATTATATTTTTGCCTAATTTCCTCAGTATTGGAAGTTTCACTGATTACAATCTTAAATACTGGTACTAAGCTTAGTTTGAAGATTGATTTAAGTTATTTGAAGCAGAAACTCTATGGGAAGCTGGAAAATATTGCCTTTGCTGTTGGGTTTAGGTTTGGCGTTGGCTCCTCAAATTAGTGTGGCACAAACAGTGGAAGAGTTGGAGCAACAAGCCTCATCTGCTGAGGAAGTGAAAAATTATGAAGAAGCCGCTAATATTTGGCGCAGTTTGATTAAACGCGATGCCAAGAATACCTCTGCCTACGTCAAACTAGCAGATATATTATCTTACCAAGGCAAAATTGCAGACACTATCGCAGCTTATCGCCAAGCTTTGCAATTAGCTCCCGATGCTGAAGTTTACCTAAAATTAGGAAATTTCTTGGCAGAAAAGGGACAAATCGCAGAAGCGATCGCAGCTTTACGGGAATCTGTCAAACTAGACAATAAAAATGATACCACGTATACAAATTTAGGCAACCAGTTAATCGCAATCGGCAAGACAGAGGAAGCGCTAGGCGCTTACCGCCAAGCAGTTAAACTCAAGCCAGAAGCATATAATTACAATACTTTAGCTGAAGCCCTATTTAAAACAGGCAAACGAGAAGAAGCGATCGCAGCTTACCGCCAGGTATTAAAAGTTGATGAAAGTGGTTATTGGTCTCCTTACGCTTACAATAAGCTAGGCGAAATCCTCGAATACCCGGAAGCAGTAGCTATTTATCGTCAAGCGAGTAACAATAACCCTGAAGATGAAGTTTATTATCAAAAGTTAGCCGAATTATCATTTCAGCGTGGGTTTGTCGATGAAGCGATCGCAGCCTATCGCCAACTAATTAAAATCAAACCTGAACCTTCAACATACGTAGACTTAGCTGATGTGCTGGCGATCCGAGAAAAATATGAAGAAGCGATCGGTTTTTATCGTCAAGCCGCTGCCCAAGATGGTAGTGATTATTACTACAGCAAACTCACTCAAGCACTAGTTCAACAAGAAAATCTAGATGAAGCCCTGGCAATTTGTCAAAAGGTAGTCAACATTGGTGAAGGCAGTTATGATACTTGCTCAAATATCAATATGCTACTTTACAAACAAAAAGGGTTTAGTGAAGTAATGGGATTTTATCAGTCCTTGGCAAATGTGATTCCACGCCGCAAAATGGCTGAACTTTACATCAAACTAGGCAAAGATATCGCCTATGATGAATCTGGCGATCGCTCAAAACAAGAAGCAACAAAAGTTTTTCGGGAAGCATTAAAAATAGACCCACAAAACGCTGAGGCTAAAGAAGCCCTCAAGGATTTAATTGCTTATTAAGTTGTGGGGACTGGGGAGATGGGGAGGTGGGGGAGTGTGGGGAGAGAGGGGGGAAAGATTTTTTCACCATCCTCCCACACCTTCCACACTTCCGATTCACCCCATGCCTAACATAATTGAGGGGCAATCTCCCTATGCTTGCTTTCACTAATAAAAAGCATTCACAGGGCTATTGCCCCTAAATATTTTGAAGGTTTTTGGCACAGATGCAAAACGGGCTGACCGCAAGCATTGCTCTTTTCCCAGAAACACTTATGAATTATTTTTCATCAAGCTGTCTGGAATAATGACTCCACACTCCACACTCCGCATTTAGTACTCAGCATTTACTGAGTATTTTCGGTGGGAATTTTTTTGAATTATAAGTTGACATTAAGCCAACTGTCACTACTCCACACTAACTACTCAGCAGTAGCGAGTTCAGTGCTACCGCGTGTACGACGCCGTGTGAGGCTGTTGTACAACATTACACCGATCGCTTTGATCAAATTGCCTTCCAATTCATTGAACATCTTCATGTTCATCCCAAAGGCGGCGTTAGCTTCATCAACAATGCGATCGCCTGTAGCATCGTTTAGAGGTAATTCATCCAAATTCTGGCGATATTTGGCTTTGAATGCCTTTTCATCAGAAATATCTGCAAATTCATAGAAGGCAGTACCTTGCCCATCAGACAAATTCATTGCCGTTACAGCAATATTTTTGAGAATTTGTCCCCCGGATAAGTCACCCAGATAACGAGTATATGAATGGGCGATTAACAGTTCTGGTTCTGTTGCAGATACTTCCCGAATCCGCTTTACATAAGCTTCACCTGCGGGAGACAGTTGGATTTGCTCTCTCCAGTTCGCACCAAAGTAATAATTCAGGTCTTGCTCTAGGGTATGCTTGCGGTTTAACTGGGGAAAATAAATTTTAGAAACAATTGGATGCTGGCGGTGCTTTTCCATCTCCTCTTCCATCGCTGAGTAGATGAAGTAGAAGTTAGCAACTAGTTTCCGGTAAGAGTTTTTCTCGACTACTCCTTTTAAAAAGCACTTGACAAAACCTACATTTTCTGCCATTGTGTGGGCTTTTTTAGTGCCTACACGTAATTTGGTTGCTAAATTGCTGCTCATACTAAATTTCTCAACTTTAAAAAGTCAACTGCCGGAGTTTTAACTGACCAAAGGCTAAAAAGGCCATTAAAACGTTACCTTAAAACTATTTGATGAGAATTTATATTAAAATTTTTTAAGCTATTCTATTTTAGTAGCATTTTACACAACAAGCCAATAAATGAATAAAAGCTTATATTCCTGGGATTTTGGTTTTTTCTTTTTACCAGCTAGATTTTACTTTCATTCTCGACTTTACTGAAATATGACTTAACTATTAAAAGTAGCATTTATTACTTTTAATTTAAAAAAGACATTAAGTATTAACTAATACGTATAAGAGTCCAGACTAAGATAGAGGGCATAAAGAGAAGAATTAGTTAAAATGAGTCAACTTTATTTACTAACGTAAAAACCAATACTGAATTCATGAAATATTTACAATTGTACCAAATTCCTTTAAGTATTTTTACGTAAAATTAAGTTTATCTGAAGCAAATTTATAAAGAGAATAAAGAATGCCGAAATTGCTCAATCAAGTCTCAAGTGCTATTTTTCAGTTTATTGTGTGGAGTGTTTAAAAATATGGTTTCATCTGTAACTCGGACATCAGGCATTGTTGGGAATTCAGCCTCCGAACCGAATGGATTAGGCAAAGGCATTGAGAGCAGTTTTGCGCTGAATTTACTAGCGCTACCAGCAAATCCGTTATTTGGCACAGACGGTATTCGCGGACGAGTGGGAGAATTACTGAGTGCGCCCCTGGCATTGCAAATTGGGTTTTGGGCGGGTATTGTTTTACGTAACCATGCCACTAGCGTGGGACCAGTGATTCTCGGACAAGATTCGAGAAACTCTAGCGATATGCTGGCAATGGCTTTGAGTGCGGGGTTAACAGCAGCAGGATTAGAGGTTTGGTATTTGGGATTGTGTCCCACTCCTTGCGTTGCCTATCTCACGAGTATCAGTGATGCCATTGGTGGAGTGATGATATCTGCCAGTCACAACCCTCCAGAAGACAACGGCATTAAGGTTTTTGGTGCGGATGGCGGGAAGTTACCCCAACTATTGCAAGCAGAAATTGAAGCGGGACTGCGTGGCAAGATATCAACGGCTGCTACTCACAGCAATTGCGGAAGGCATTACTCACGTTTTGAGTTAATCGATAGTTATGGCGACGCCTTGAAAAAACCCTTGGATGGCGACTTCAATCTTGAAGGAATGAAGATTGTTTTAGACTTGGCGTGGGGAGCAGCAGTAGGATTAGCACCAACAGTATTTACACAGATGGGTGCAGAGGTAATTTGCTTGCATAACGAAGCAGATGGCGATCGCATTAACGTCAATTGCGGTTCCACCCACTTAGATATTCTGGCAGCAACCGTACAAGAACACAACGCCGACATCGGCTTTGCCTTTGATGGCGATGCCGATCGCGTTTTAGCAGTAGATAATACAGGTAGGCAAGTTAACGGCGATTACATTCTCTACCTTTGGGGACGCCACCTCCAACAAAAACAACAACTCCCAGACAACTTGATTGTGTCTACAGTCATGGCTAACTTGGGCTTCGAGAAAGCTTGGCAAGAAATTGGTGGTAACTTGATTCGTACCGCAGTCGGCGACCAATACGTGCAAGCCGAAATGTTGCGGACTGGCGGAATGCTAGGCGGGGAACAATCAGGTCACATCCTTTGCCGTCATTATGCCGTCACAGGCGATGGTTTATTAACAGCCTTACATATAGCAGCTTTAGTAAAACAAACAGGTGTTTCCTTAGCAGAATTAGTAGACCAAAGCTTCCAGACCTATCCTCAATTATTGCGGAACGTGCGAGTTATAGACCGCGATCGCCGTTTGGGATGGAAAGATTGCCAACCTCTGCAAAAAGCGATCGCTCTTGCCGAGGCTGCAATGGGTGATTCTGGTAGAATCTTAGTTCGCGCCTCTGGTACAGAACCGCTAATCAGAGTTATGGTAGAAGCCGCCAATGCCGAACTCGCCAACCACTGGACAAATGAATTAGTCTCAAAAGTTCAGCAATACATAGCATAAACTGAGTAGGGCATGGGGCATAGGGCATGGGGCATTGATAGGTGTGGGAGGAAAAGGAGGTGTGGGAGGACAAGGAGGTGTGGGAGGAGAGGAAAAGCCGGAAGTATAAATTCTCTTTCCCCCCACACTCCCCACACTCCCCACACTCCCCCATCTCCCCATCACCCCATCTCCCCATCACCCAGTCACCAGTCCCTACTCTCCACACCCCTGAAATGGCAAAACCCAAGCAGAAAAAATCTAAACGCTCAAAAAAGCCAGAAGCTCCTACCCTTAGTCTTAAAGAACAGTTAGCCCAAAAGCGCAAAGCAGCCCAAGCGCGTAAAGAACTCACCAGCTTACTCACCACCGCCACCTGTGGCGGTGTCTTCTTGGGTATCGTACTTTTTTTCGTAGCTGGAATTAAAGCAGCAGTTCCTGGTGTCTTGGGGATAATTGTCATGTCCCTTTCTTACAAATATCCCCGCCAAGCCCTATATGCCTTCATCATTTACGTACCTGCGGGCGGTACTATTACTTACTATCTGGGCAATAGTCCGGTACTGCAATTAGCTAAAGATGCTTTTTACGTTCCAGCACTCATTGGACTTTGGCAGACTTGCCGCAAACAAGGGCTACCGATGATTATTCCCTCTGGAATTAAAACTCCACTTTATATTGTTTTGGCTTGCTGTGTGTTAACGCTGTTGTTTGTTAATGGCGGACAGCAGTTTAACCCCCCTAGTGTCGGACTTTTACAAAAGGCGCCCAAAGAAATACCTTTAGGTATGGGAATTCTGGGACTGAAAGTACTTTTAGGTTATGTACCTTTGATTGCTTGTGCTTACTATTTAATTCGCGATAAACGAGATTTTTTATTGTTATCGCGCCTCCAAGTTTCCCTCATACTGATTTGCTGTGTGCTGGGATTTATTCAATATTTCTTATTATTCACTGGTATATGTAAAGGCACTAGAGGTCTTGAAGGAAATGCTCTATTTGTCACATCACTAGAAGCGCGGTGTTATTTTGGTGGAGCACTACTATATAGTCCTGAAGAAGGAGTTATTCGCTTACCAGGAACATTTGTTGCCCCTTGGCAATGGGCATGGTTTTTGATTTCCAGCACCTTCTTTACCTTTGCTACTGGATTCACCGACCCCTCAATAATTTGGCGGTTAGTCAGCTTAGGTGCTTTAGGTTCAGTATTTATCAATGCTGTCATTTCTGGACAGAGAATTGCTTTAGCTTTAGTACCAACCTGCTTTGGAATTTTGCTATTGCTCACAGGTCAAATTGGCAACCTCAAACGGTTTATCCCCATAGGCATAGGACTAGCTTTTATTTTGGGAGTAGCAATGGTAACTAACCCTGCTGTCGTCCAAGAGAGAACCGCAAGTTTTACCAGTCGTTGGGAAGCTTCACCACCCCAAGATTTTATCGTTCAGCAATTTGAAGAAAACTGGAAAAACGTAGACGGGCCTTTAGGTAGTGGCTTAGGTAGAGCAACTAACTCTGCCCGTACAATGGGCGAAACTAAGCTGGTAGAAACTTATTACCCCAAAGTACTTTATGAAATTGGGATTGTTGGAGTACTAGCATTTTTGGGTTTAGTCACGACTTTAACAATTATTGCCTTTAAAACCTATCGTTCGATAAAAAACCGTAATTTCCGCAGTTACGGAGCAGCTTTATGGGTGTTTATATTGTTTATTAGTTACAACACCTACTATTATCCCTTGGATGTAGATCCAGTTGCTGTCTATTATTGGTTTTTTGCGGGAGTTCTTTTTAAATTGCCAGAACTGGAAAAACAAGAAAAGGAAGATGCCGACCCCAACCCAAAAAACAAGAAAAAACGTCTAAAAACAATTTAAATCAGAGAAAAATGGCAAAAGTTATCATATGTGGTAATAATCACATTAGAATTCCTAATTTACCACGTAATTCTAGGCACCAACTAATCCATGCCAAATCTTTTCCTACAGGTAGATATCCTATAGAAAAACTTTGGTATCCTTTAGGAAGTTTTTTCGCTTGGCAACCATCATGGGAAAAATATCAGGTTGTTCATTCTTTTAACAGAGTTTTATATACAAATAAACCTTGGTTTGTCACATTTGAAGATCACCGTTTTTTGTATAGAAATCCTCAAAATAAACGCGAAGCAGTAATTTATGAATTATTAAACAATCGTTTAGCACTAGATAATTGCCAAAAACTTATAGCAATGTCGGATTATGCTAAAATCAGGTTCCTTAAGCGAATAGAAGGCTGGAAAATAGAAGAGAGCTTAACTAAGAAATTGGATGTAATTCATCCAAATTTTCGTACCAGAGTTGACCAAGCAAAAACTTATCAACCAGACCAAAATTTACAGCTTATTTTTGTAGGACACCACATTGCAAGAAAAGGTGGAGTCGTTGCTTTAAGGCTAGCAAAGAAAGCTGAAAAATTAGGTTTACCTGTTACTATCCATATAATATCCGGACTAGGGCATGGTTCAGGAGTACCTACAGATTTTCCCGATACCACCAAATATTTAGAAGATTTAAAGTTACTGGATTTAAGTAACGTTGTCTTCCATAAAAATCTTCCTAACGACAAAGTTATTGAGTTACTATCCCAAAGCCATTTTCAATTAATGCCTACATTACATGATACTTATGGCTTTAGTGTCATCGAAGGATTTTCCGTTGCGACGCCGGCAATTACAACAAATATATGCGCCCTACCAGAGTTTATTCGTCATAACGAAAATGGCTATATTTTAGAATTACCAATCAACGATATTAGACACTGGGCTAATTGGTTACATGGAGAAAAAACTAAAACTAATGAATATTGGGAAGTTCTTAATAGTACCTATGACTATTTAGCAGAACAAGCACTACAACAAATCATGCAATTTATTGATAGAAGCGATAAACGAGAACATTATGAATTTTTAAGTGCGGGAGCATTAGCTCAAGCACAAATTTTGCATAACTCTGAAAAGCAAAATGAGTTATTTGATAATTTATATGCAGCAGCAGCGGGATAAACGAGACGCGGGGACGCGGGGAAAAACTAATGACCAATGACAAATGACTAATGACTAAAATTATGAATAATTTGCCTTTAATTACAGTGGTTATTCCGACATACGGTCGGGAGGAACCGCTACGGGATAGTATTGTGGATGTACTCAAACAAGACTATCCCAATTTTGAAGTTTTGGTGGTAGACCAAACCGCAAAACACCAACCAGAAATTCAAGCCTATCTTGAGGAAATGGCGGCAGCAGGTAAAATTAAATGGTTGCGGTTAGATTGGGCGAGTTTACCAGGGGCGCGGAATTATGCTGTGCGGCGGTCATCTGGTGAAATAATATTATTTATTGATGATGATGTTCAGTTAACGCCTGGATTGTTATCAGCCCATGCGAAAAATTATCTCCAAAACCCAGAAGTGGGGGCTGTTGCTGGACGGGTATTCGACAGGATGAAACTGGGCGATTCTGGAGGAGATTTAGAGATTGAATATTTACCTCCCGAAGCTATGGACCCAGGAATAGCTTGGTATCATATTGATTTAGTACATACGATAAAACCCCAACAAGTACTGACAGCAAGGGGTTGCAATATGTCCTTTCGCCGCGAAATTTTTACTAAGCACGGACTGAGTTTTGATGAGAGATTTCGGGGTAGTGCAGTGCGGGAAGAATCAGACTTTTGTTTGCGGGTACGAAAGACGGGATATAAGATTTGGTACGATCCAGAGGCTCATTTGGTGCATCTAGGTGAAGAGACTGGTGGTTGTCACGATATTAGTATGCGATCGCTCAAATATCAACTCACCTTTTACCACAATCATTTCTTAATGGGGCTGAAAAACCTCACAGTTACCCAAGCTTTACGCCTATACGCACGTTTATTTGATTGCCACGTCTTGGGACGCCCACCTTGCCACAAAAGTGGTTCCCCCATCAAAATTGCCACTCGCGGTATTTTTTACACTTTGGGTTTTTTCAAAGCCTTGGGTACTGTCATCCAATCAGTATGGAATGATGGCCAAATTTACACTCGTTTCGATGGAAAAGTATAAGTATTGGGCATAGGGCATGGGGCATAGGGCATTGGAGATTAGTTTTCACTAATGACTAATGACTAATAATTAATGACCAATGATAAATAACAAATAACAATGAAAATTTTAGTTGCTAGTCACACTTATATTGTAGACCTCAACTGTGAAAAATTACGTGCTTTATCTCAACTACAACCTGGCATTGAAGTAACAGTTGTAGTTCCAAAACGTTGGAATCCTGGCGGCGTACAAAACAAAATTATTGAAACTGAATATCGCGATGAAGGTTCATTTAAAATAGTTCCGGTTTCTAACTTCAGCGAAAATCATCAGGGACTTCTAACCTTTGGTGCTGATTTGATATCTTTATTCAAACAATTTCGTCCCGAAATCATCCAGGTAGAACAAGGGTCTAGGGGATTAGCTTATACTCAGATGATTGCTTTAAATAAGCTATTAGGACTCAAAGCAAAAAATGTATTTTTTACGTGGTGGAACCTACCATACGAATTAAAATTACCAGTTGCGTTATTAGAAAAATATAACCTTAATCAAAGCCACGGCATTATTTCTGGTAACCAAGATGGCGCAGAAATTTTGCGGCAACGTGGATATCAAGGGCCAATTAAAGTCATGCCGCAATTGGGTGTAGATGAAAGTTTATTTACTCCCAAAGCACAACCAGAGTTAGCCGCAAGTTTAGGTATTGAAAAAGAAGATTTTGTAGTAGGTTTTGTCGGTCGTTTTGTCCAAGAAAAAGGTTTGTTCACGCTTTTAAAAGCCTTAGTAACTTTAAAAAATCAACCTTGGAAATTGCTTTTATTGGGGCGGGGAGAATTAAAAGCTGAATTAATCAAAATAGCGACAGAAAACAATATTGAAGAACGGTTAATTTTAGTAGAAAGCGTTCCCCACGATCGGGTGGCGAACTATATTAATTTAATGAGCACTTTGGTACTGCCTTCAGAAACAACTTACAAATTTAAAACCTTAACATCTGCTGGTTGGAAAGAACAATTCGGTCATGTGTTAATTGAAGCAATGGCTTGTCAAGTGCCTGTGATTGGTTCTGATTCCGGTGAAATTCCCCATGTAATTGGTGATGCTGGTTTAATTTTTCCTGAAGGAGATGCTCCAGCGCTGGCTAATTGCTTAATTGAATTAATGGATAAACCATATTTTGCTCATAGTCTTGGGGAAATGGGTTATCAAAAAGCAATGGTTAAATACACAAATAAAGCTTTAGCTAAACAGCAATTAGAGTTTTATCAAGAGTTGGGCATGGGGCATGGGGCATAGGGCATGGGGCATTGGTTATTAGTTATTAGACCTAGCTTGAAAATAGGGACTAGGGACTGGGTACTGGTGACTGGGAAAACCAAGATATTTTCAGTGCTCCTTGTGCGTGCAACTCATGGAGTAAGAGTGCAAAAGTCCCTAACACCCCACCCCCAGCCCCTCCCCTTACCAAGGCTATCCATTACCCGCATCTTTCTCAACAAAACTACAACTTACTTAAAATAAGCCAAAAGCACGATATCACCGCCACCTGGGAATTAGTCCATCAGATTTCCTAGTTCATGGTTGATGATATTTAGCGATCGCGGCAGTTCTAGAGTATGGGCAGTTTTCCTCTACCAAGAACTGCCTTCTTATTTACATAATAATCTCATGAGAGATTGATAAATAAATAGAGGTTTGATTGTTGAGGTTGAACAATCAAGATTTCTTGCAAATTTATTAATTCTGTTAGAGGGACAAAAACTATGAAGATTGTCACTTTTTTAAATAAAGTGAATAAACTTGACTGGAAACCGATCGCAGACCAACTGATGTCATCAGAAAATGGGTATGGCTGGACAGCCCAACAAACAGAAGTGGCGATCGCAGATTATAAAATGTTCTTGTGCATTCACTTCCTTTTTCCCAATATGGAACTGATTCCCACTAAAGAAGTTGATGGAGTTTGGCACACGCATATTTTACTAGACACCTATCAATATATTCAGGATTGTCATAATTTATACGGCTATATTTTACATCATCGTTCTTCTATAGGTAGTAATAACAACTCTGAACGCCAAAATCAAGACATAGGTTTTGTTCTAACTCAAGCTTTGTTTGATAAAGTTATTCAATTAGGTATTTGTAAAAATATAAATTCTCAGACTACATCTTATGAGACTTTGCCTATGTGCTCCAGCCTTTCAAGACAAAGCAGTGCCTGTCTTACCTTACCAAAAAACCAACTATTGACTATTAATTAAAAAAACAGACTTTTCACAGGCGGTAAGGAACACAGATGGTTTGCAAACAATATTATCCTGTGAAAAGTCAGCTACCAAGAGAGCGCATTTCTTGAGCTTCCGGTACCATCATTAAACTATCAAAAACCTCTGCTGCTTCTTTTGCCCATCGTTGAGCTTGAGCCAAATTCCCTGATAATTTTTCTAGTCTGGCAAATGTCGCTTTATGAAAAGCAATAGAACGCCGATCTTTATGTCTTTCTGCCATCGGAAAGCTCAAGCTCAAGATTTCTCTTGCTTGGCCTATATTCCCTAGTTTGAGGGAAATGTCTGCCAACCAATTTTGGATAGCTGCGGTAGCTCTTTGCCATCCTAAGGCTTGAGCTTGTTCTAATGCTTTCTGGAAAATGGCCTGAGCCTGTTGATAGTTATTATTTTTGAAATATATTTGTCCTTGATAATAAAGAATATGAACTTGTTGTTCTCGGCATTCTAAATCTGACAAGGAAGCTTGCTTTAAAAGTTTTTGTTCTTTGGTGAGCCACTCTTGAGCGATCGCTAATTGTTGCTGATGAATATGCAGGATAACCATATTTCTTGCTAGCTCTAACTGAAATGTTATGGTTTGATGGTGGCGTAAATTCCAAGCTTCTTTTAAAAGTACTTCTGCTTGTTGTAGTTCCCTCGTCTGACGCATATTCAGCAATGTAATAGCGCGATCGCTCATCACCTCTACTGCAAAAGACCAATCACCAACTTGTTTGGCAGTTTCAATTAACCAAGCTGTCCAATCTAAACGCTCATCCCAGTAGCCTCGGATATGAATATAGCCTTTGATGTGTCGCCACATTGCTCGCACATCCGAGTACATAGCTCGACTAATACACCATTCCAGAACAGTTCTCAGATTTTCCCACTCTACTTCCAAATATCCATAGCCAAGATGCCATTCCTTCCAATTAGTGCCTCCGTATGCCTCCGAAAATCGCAGATACCAATTCACCCATCGTTCCCTTAACTTTTGGGCAAACTCATTATGAACAGCTAACTCTGCTAAGACATATTCGCGGGTTAGCTCAAGTAAACCGTAGCGTTCTTGTTGCTGATAGACCAGAGAAAGTTGCTGCAATTTAGCTAATCCCTGAGATATTGCGATCGGGTTCACTCGATCGAAAGCTACTTGAGCAACAGTATCTCTGGTGACGGGCTGCACAAACAAAGCCAGCGTCATCAGCAAATAGTGGGTAGGTGTACCTCTCAATGGAGTGACACAACCTGCAAAACAAAAACCGGCAACATCCCCATCGGGTTGCTTAATTTGTAACAGCACATCTTGGAGCAAGTAACCTGCTGCCATCTGACCAATAGCGTAAATAATGGCAGCAGGGACTCCGCTCACTCCCTCAAAAAGTAGCTGAGATTGTTCAGCACTTAAGTTTAAATTTTTCTCTTTGGCTTCATGTTGAATTAGGCGCAAACCATGTTCTTTAGGAAGACAATCCAAACGAATGGGTACAAACAGAGCTTGTTCGCGAGTAGTCACAATAACTTTGACGGTAGGCGGTAAATCGTAAAGGAACGAAAGAACTTCCTGTTTATTCTCAATAGTTTCTAGATTATCGACAATTAGTAAGGTTTTGATTTGAGATAGTTTCTGACGAATTAGCTCGATTTGCTCTTGATAAGGTACATTGGTAATTTGCAAAAAATCTAGAGTGTAAGCGATTTCCCGACAGATATCCCGCAAAGTGCGCTGAAAAGTCAATCGTGGTAGCAAACCATTTGCGGTGAGATGATTCTGTTTAGCAGAAGTAAAAATAAGGGCTTCAAAGGTGGGAGTACTCACAATCGGAAAATTGCTATGCTGACTTGCTTCTAAACAACGATAAGCCACCTCAACTACTAAAGTTGTTTTACCTACGCCACCAATGCCATCCACACTGATTAAATGGGCAGAATGCTGAGAATCTAGAAGTTCCATCAGTCGGGCAATTTCTTGGCTGCGACCAACGAAAGCCCTACATTCTCGTGCGGGTAAGTTTTGCAAAACTGAGGGTTTGTGCTTAGCTGGCGTAACATTATGCTCAGCTTCCGGATGGGGAATATTAGCTAGCTGAGTATTTACTGAAAATTGCTCTGTCTGTTCTTCTAATTGCTGCCATTTTTCTAACTCTTTAATGAGAAAAATTCTCAGTCGATTTTCCTTACCTCGGCTATTACCAACAATATTAAACTTTTTATAAATCTGACCCATCCGCTTCAAACACGCATCTGGAGATGTAAGCAAATGCTCAGCTATACGTTCATATTTCTCATTGTCTCCCATTCGCATTAAAAAAACTTGCTCTTGCTCTGGAGACAGTTCGCGCTCGTGAGCCATCTGGCTTAAAAAATTACGTGGGAACATCACTCAAAAAAAATTTGCTGTTCATACTCTAGTGTACTGGTATGTTTACGGTATTTTCGGAGTCTTTCGGAAAGTTTTTCCGAGGAATAGTGCTTGCTTTCAGAAAGATAAAGAGTTATTGTGTTGTATATACGGAAGTTAAGGAAATAAAAAGAGTGTAAATAACTTTTACATTTCTCTTGGCATCATCCTGATAAATGACATCAGGTTTTGTCTTCCGATCCCGTAGACTGACCAGAATTGATGATTTAGAAAAAAATCTGAGTTTAAGACAGTTATTGAAGTTTGTCGTCAAAATTTTTGCGTCCTTTGATTACTGACACTCCGGTTTTTGTACTAACTACAGCAGTTTTCATGTATTTGAACCACATCTGTCGTAGGGGCACAGCACTGCTGTGCCCGAAAAGCGTGGTCTATTTATCTGAAAATAGCTGTAAATTAGTGGTTTGCTATGCAGATATAAATGGGTGGCACAAACAGGGGAAGAAAAAGAATTATTCTTCAGTAATTCTTCACTCTCCAACTTCTGCTGTGCTTCCAAATTCTTTAGGTTGCCTTACCCAACAAATTTTGGTTGGTTAGGAATTTCTAAATCAAAAAAATATCCAATTAAACCCATATAGGGTGGCGTATCGTCGCCTGAGTCCATAGGGCGGGCTTTGTGACCCACCCCACATGATTGGATGATTTATTGGAGTTCCTTTTAGTACTACCCAGTGCAGATGAACGAATGACTTCGATTCACATAGATAACATTCATCAAACGCAGAAGGAAAAATATGGCAAAGGTAAAATCTAGATTAGAAATTGCTTTGGAATTAGAGCAACAAGGACTTCAAGCATCAAAATCTAGTTCGACAACAAACCAAGTCAAGACTCTCACAGAAATCACCACTCCAACAAACACCGTAGTTGGCACATCCGACAATGATTCGCTTCTAGGAACTAATAATCCAGACGAAATTTCCGGACTAGCTGGTAATGACAGCATCGTACTTCTTGGTGGGAATGATACAGCCAACGGAGGTAATGGTGATGACCTCGTTCTTGCAGGAACTGGTGAGGATCTAGTTAATGGAGATGCAGGAAATGACCTTTTAATCGGTGGTGTAGGAAATGACACGGTTGCCGGTGGTGCAGGTAGCGACATTATTATCGGTGAAGACGGTGATGATAACCTCTTAGGTGATGATGGAAATGATACTATCATTGGCGACTTTACTACTAATGAAGGATCGGGAAACGACACCCTTAGAGGAGGTCTAGGAGATGATAAATTGTTTGGCGGCAATGGTGACGACCAACTGTTTGGTGAAAACGGCAATGACCAACTAAACGGAGATATCGGAAATGATATTCTCGATGGTGGAAGTGGTGACGATACCGTTTTTGGTGGTGCTGGTAATGACGTTGTTGGAGGTAATCTTGGTAACGACGTTGTGATTGGTGGCGCTAACAACGACTCTTTGTCTGGTGGTCTAGGTAACGACCGTTTGATTGGTGTCGATCCTTTTTTGCCAAATTTAAATTTTGGTAGAGGTGAGATTGATACCCTTACAGGGAATCAAAATGACGACATATTTGTTCTAGGGCAAGTATTAAATAATAAGAATATTGTTTTTTACGATAACGGCGATCCGAAATCTTTAGGAACTGAAGACTACGCACTGATTACGGACTTTGGATTGGTTAACAACAACCTCAATCGTGGAGTAGACAAAATCCAATTGTCAGGTTCATCTAAGAATTATTCTTTAGGTTCGTCTCCCACGGGACTACCATCGGGTACAGCAATATTTTTTAACGATTCTTCCACACAAGAACTAATTGCTATTTTACAGGGTATATCATCTTCTGATGTCAGCTTGACTAATCTAGACCAATTCACTTTTGTCAAAGCTCCTATTACTCTGAGTAATTTGAGTAGTACCCCTATTATCCGCAATGGCACTCTCACCGGAACAGACTCTAGTGACGTTTTTGTATTCAATACCACAAGTCTTGGTAATATCAACCTCGCTTTGACCAATATCACTGCTGGCGATGATATTGACATCCAACTGTTTCGAGACGATGGTGACGGTATTTTTGAGCCAACATCAGGTGATGCATACATTTCAGCAGGCCCTCGGCCAGGTAATCAGGATGACTCAATTACCGTAGCCAATCAAGCAGCAGGCACTTATTTTGTAGAAGTCAGTCGTTTCGATCTAGGCAGTTTCGGTGACGCCTCTTACCGTTTATCCTTGTCTAATACTGGTGTTAGCAACCTTCTACCCATTGAATTCCGCGTTGGAAACTTATCAGCTAGTCAAACTTTCGTTGGTAATGTAGGCAATAGTGATACTGCTGATGTTTATGCATTCTCTCTGGATAAGTTTGAAGGAACCAACATAAATTTGACTCCACAAGGTGGTAATGCTGATATCCGACTGATTCAAGATGTGAATGGAAATGCCATCGTTGATCCAGGGGATGTACTCCTAAGTTCTACAAATCCAGGTACTCTGACTGATAGTATTCGAGTAGATGCTGCTGGTAATTACTTACTGCAAGTTTATCAAGCTGGTGCTGACTCGACCAAATATAATCTTGCTTTTGACTATTTCACCACGCCTGGCGCTGTACCGACTAAGGGAGAAAAAAAGGATCTCATAAGTCTCGGCAAACTGGGAAAAAACCCTGTTGCCCGCGATGGTGTTTTGACTTCAACAGATCCGAAAGACATCTATGTGTTCGATACTAAAACTCTTGGTAATATTAACCTAGCTCTGACTAATATCAGTGCAGGGGATAATGCTAATGTCCGACTTTTTCGAGACGATGGTGACAAGACATTTGAACCAGACACGGATGATGTGTTTGTCTCAATTGCTGCTCGCAGAACCAATGTAGATGACTCAATCAATGTTAGCGATCTAGTTTCAGGCACATATTTTGCGGAAGTTAGCCGTTCTGCTCAAGATAGTTTAGGTGATGTTTCTTACCGTTTATCCTTGTCTACTGCTAATCCCAGTAATCTGCTGTTGAATGAAATCCCTCTCGGAAACCTATCCAGCAGTCTCACCATCAACGCTAACATCAGCAACAATGACACTTCTGATATCTTTGCTTTCTCTGTTGACAGTTTTGAAGCTACCGATATTGTCCTGAATCCGGTAGATGGTAATGTCGATATCCGATTGATTGCAGACCGTAACGGAAATCGCATCGTAGATAAAAACGATGTAATTTTAGGGTCTACAAATCCAGGTACTCAGACTGATAGTATTCGAGTAGATACTCCTGGTAACTACTTTTTGCAAGCTTATCAGGTTAATGGCGACCCCACCAACTACACTCTTTCCTTCAACTACTCCAGCACTCAAGTGCTGTAATACTAGAAGTTGATGACTAAGTATAGACAAGTTTGAAGAATTTTCGGGAATTAACCAGACTGGGTATTGCACCATATTCACGCATCATCTCTGCCAAATATGGCATTTGAGGGAGTAATAGCAATACTGTTAGATAGTTGCGATCGCTCCTATCCATCGGACACTTGCTCCCTAAAAGTATAAGTATCTGAGGTTTTATTTTTCAAGAGTGCTTGAAGAAGAATACAGAATTCACAATCAATTAATGGCGGGTCTAAATCTCCCACTAATCGTAAACCAGCGAATTGAAAATTTCCGAGGGGACTTAAACTCATCTATTCAGCGGCTTTCGGACACAGCGAATCGCTACTCAATCCGCGAGTTACATACAGTACAAGCAAGAGAGTTCTGACCAAAGCAACGGAAACATCTGCGGCTTTACTCTGAATTCCGTTTTGTTAAATCACATTACCTATAACAACTTTAATTAGGAGGTCAAACGATATGACTTTATCTTTTGTCAAAAAAGACCAAAAACTCGATTTAGAAATAGAAACCTTTGACACGTTGCAGCTACAACAACAGAGCCTGATACCTCTTGCCCTCTTACAGCAAATGTCGGAGGATATGGAAAAGATTCTGGCCTTTGATAAATCGAAGATAAATTTGCATCTTGGGTTCAGTCAGGTTTATCGGAAGCTAATTCCACGCTGGCACTTTGCCATGCTTAATGATGTGGAACGCAATAAAGCATTTGAAGCTGCCATCAAACACGTTGTGCGTCCAAATTGCACAGTGCTAGATATTGGAGCAGGTTCGGGATTATTGGCAATGATGGCTGCTCGTCATGGAGCTAGTTATGTGACATCCTGTGAAATGATGCAACCAATCGCACATATAGCTAATAAAATTATTGGTATCAATGGATTTGAAGACCGGATTAAAATTGTCCCGAAAAAGTCAGATAATCTTGTCGTTGGTCTAGATTTAGCCAAACGAGCCGATGTTTTAATCACTGAAACTGTTGATTGTGGGCTTGTTGGTGAAGGTATATTGCCAACCATTCGTCACGCTCGGCAAGCATTGTTGACTCCAGATGCAACGATTATTCCAGCTAAAGCAGTAGTTAAGTTTAGCTTGTTAGAGAGCAGTTTAGTACATAATCTGAATTTTGCATCCGAGGCAACTGATTTTGATGTTTCGCCATTCAATATCTTCTCTACAGCCGGGTATTTCCCAGTTCGGCTGTGGATTTGGCCGCATCGCTTGTTAAGTAAACCCACTACAGCATTTGAATTCGATTTCCGAGTCGATCCTTTGAAATCGCGTCAGAAAGAAATATCTGTAGAAGCTGAACACAAGGGAATTGTTCATGGTGTTGTTTTTTGGTTTGAGTTAGATTTAGGTAATGGAGTTATTTTGACCAATGCAGTAGATAACGAAAAATCACACTGGATGCAAGCAGTACAATGTTTTGAAAAACCGATGATTGTTGAACGGGGCGAAGTGTTGAAATTAACCGTTCGGCAAAGTGATACCAATATTGATTTTCAGATGAACAAAGTACTGAAAAATAAGAGGAAGTTTTAAAAGAGGAATACTGTTATAAAACCAAGCTATCAGGGTGAAGATCAAAATTAAGATCCCAGCCTCCTTAGGAGTGCAAAATTTTGGAGGCTGTTATCTATATAGCGATTATTTGGATCGCATTTTGAATGACTTCAACTTTTAAAATATCCTCTGATTCCCTTGTTTTTTAAGTCAACGCAACTGTTAGTTTTCTATTTAGATTCAGTAGGTTAGGTACATCATGCAAACAAAAACTAGATTTTCACAAGAAACCTCTGCTGCTCTGAAAATTAGTGACTATGATTTTTTCAAGTCATGTTTAATTGAATATGGCAAATGCAATCTGTTTAAAGATACAGAGGAATGGTTGCTGGAAGACAATCCTTATCGTCGAACCTTGCGGCCGCATATTTTCCATCATTTGGACTTTTCAAAACCTCTGGATAGAAATAATTTACTGACTTACAATAGTTTGACTGCTAATCGAACATTGCTAACTGTGTATGAAAGCAATTTTGTATTCTTGCCAAAACATGATTTTGTTCGGAAACGCGAAGATTTTGAAAAATTTTATGACCCCAAAATTATGACTTTGGGGCATATTATCCGACCTTGGTTAGAACGCTACATTTTCTCATTCCTTGATAGCGAAATATCTGTGACTGGTAATTGGACTGCTGCTGCTGTTGAGGAATATTTCCAAGAATATGCTGAAACTGTCAAGAACACACAAACTAATTTGGTAATGGAAACCATCGAAGGTTCCACAGATCCAGTCCATGCTGTCAAAACCTTTTTGATCCAATTAGCTGGGGACTTTCTAGTAGAATCTTCAGCAATGTCTAGGAATATTTTGGGTTCCTATGGCTCTCTGCAATCAGAGCTATTTAAGGTTGTGATTGATGAATACGGCTACGGTGTTCATCAGACAAAGCATAGTAAGTTATTTGAAGAAACACTTCTTAGCGTTGGCTTAGAATCAACACCACATAGTTATTGGCAGTTCTATTTAACATCTTCACTGATGTTAAATAATTACTTTAATTACATCTGCACTGACCACTCGAAATTCTTCCGCTATTTAGGAGCTATTTTTTACGCAGAAACCACTTTTATCAAATTCTGCGAACTAGCTGCTAAAACAATGAAGAAAATATTTGGTTCAACCATTAACAACCGTTATTTTCTAGAACATGTCCATATCGATCGCCATCACAGTCGAATGGTGCTGGAAAAACTGATTAAGCCAGCGATCGCCAGTTATGGCGAAGGAATAATTCCTGATATTTTGCGGGGTTTTGAGGAAGCCAAGCTCATATCCGAAATTGCCGATCGCGATTTTATCGACCAAGTGCATTGGGCTGACGACGGACTGAAGTACAAAGCCTTAGCATTACCGGTCTATAAGAAAATTCAAGATGGTAGCATCAATCCGAAAATGCAGCAGTTTATTGAGCCTCGCGGTGAATTGTCAGTTACTCACGTTCATGATGGTGATGAGCTTTGTTACATCGAGTCTGGTGTGATGAAGTTCGTTACTGGTGACGATCGCTATACAATACTCAATGCTGGCGAAGGCACGGTTATTCAGCACAATCGACTCCACGGAGCGATCATTGAATCCGAAGAATGTGTGTACAACATCTATTCAATCGGAGACTATCAAAAATGCCTGTCATAAAATTCGATCCCCAGCAATCAAATTTCCTGATTCATGGCGATCGCCGTTTCTTCCTCATCTCCTTGGACAATCGCACATTCTTAGTGACAGATAATTGTCCTCATCGAGGCGGGCCGCTTCATCTAGGGTACTTTAATTGTCAAAAAAGTGCGATCGTTTGCCCCTGGCATAACTCGGCTGTTTCCGTTCAACGGTTACAGCAACATGCTATGCCTTTGGTCTGGCGTCATAATCTTGCAATAGCCGTTATACCTAAAGCAGAGTCAACGCCGATTGTGTTCAAACACCGTCACATTTTGGTGGCTCCAGAGATTGGTTGCAATGAAGGACAAGCTGAAAGCTATCGTACCTGTAACTAACTGAAAGTCTTGCGAGGGTGGGCCGAAAAGCCCGCCCAATTCCAGCAATTTAAATGCGCGATATTACGATTTCTAGCAGCAAAAAAACTAAATGTATGCCAACATTTTGCAGGAGTATTATGCAAATATTTAATTTGCGAAAATCTTTGTTAGCCTTTTTTGTAGTGGGAATATTGGCAAGTTTTATGATTGTTAATGCTCCTAAAAATCAGGTGTCTGCAACAGATATTCCCAGACCTTTTGTGAAGAATGTCACCAAAAATCAATTATCTGCAACAGATATTCCCACACTTTATGTAAAGAGTGATGGACATAATTTTGCGTATCGAATACTCGGCACCGGTCGTCCACTACTGCTCATTCAAAGACTCAGAGGTACGATGGATGACTGGGATCCTTTATTTTTGGAACGTCTAGCACAAAACCATCAAGTGATTCTCTTCAACAATACGGGCATTAGTTCCTCTAATGGAAAAGTTGCTTCTACAATCACAGACATGGCTGTTGATGCAGAACATTTCATAAAAGCGCTGGGATACGAACAAGTAGATATTCTCGGTTGGTCGCTTGGTGGAATGGTGGCTCAGACGATGGCTATTAAATATCCAAAACTCATACGTCGCGTGGTTTTAGTAGCATCTACAGCACCTGGAAATCCGGAATTTGTACCTGTATCTCAAGCATTTAAAGATATTGCTGTCAAAGAAAATTATACAGATGAGGATCATTTAAAGATGTTCTTTGCTAACTCTAGCAATAGTAGGAAACTAGGTTTAGAATCTCTGCAAAGAATCAAAAAGAGAACAACAGATATTGAGCCACTCGTAAATACGGATAGTTGGAAAACACAGTTTTCTGCCGCCATTGGCTGGTTTGAGAACAAAGAAAACTATTTCAACAAGCTAAAACTAATACAACAACCTATTCTGATTGCTACAGGAAGGTATGATATTGCACTACCAATACAAAATTCTTATGTATTGGAACGTGAAATTCCTCAGGCGCAATTAATGATTTACCCAGACTCCGCTCATGGTTTTCATCATCAGTTACCCATAGAGTTTGGAGATGCTGTAAATAATTTTTTGGTACAAAAATAAAGGCACGGGTATTAGGGAAGGGGAGAGAAAAGCTTAACCCAAGCGTATTGGGATACGAACATTAAGAGATTGAAAAGGAGGAGAATAAAATGACTGGGCTGGCAAAAACATTGACAGTTGGTCAGGCTATTGGTTTAGCTATTACTACTGTCGTCGGTAGTGGTTTGCTTGTGCTGCCTGGTATTGCTTATCAACAAGTCGGTGGCGCTGCTGTTTACGCTTGGCTCTTGAACGCTTTGTTGGTTGTGCCATTGCTTGTAATCTTTGCCTATTTGGGTGCAAATTTTCCCAGTGCTGGGGGTGTTGCTGGATTTGTGCAAGCAGCATTCTCACGACCGATCGCCGCAGCTACCGAAGCCTTACTGTTGGGTACATTCTTGATGGGTGGCCCAGCGATCGCAGTTACCGGCGGAAACTACTTTGCAGCAGCAGTAGGGGGAGGACGATTGAGTACGCTGTTTGCGTCGCTGGCAATCATTAGTTTCGCAGGTTATGTAAATTATCAGGGCGTAAGGATATCGGGTCGCGTTCAGCAGTTTTTAGCTTTCTTCCTCGTCGGACTGGTAGCCACTGCGGCTATTGCCACGCTAGTATTTGGCAATATAAATGTAGGTACAGGTATCGTTCCTCTAGTAGAGTTGAATGCCACGTTTCCTGTTTTAGCAACTCTTTTTTTTGCTTTCACTGGCTTTGAGATGCTGTCATTCACATCTGAAGAATACCGCAATCCCAAGCGAGATTTTCCTGTGGCTGTTGGTGTGAGCTTTATTATTGTTGTGGCACTTTACATCACAATTGCTCTGGCTGTCCAGTTTACCCTATCACCTAACGACACGAGCTTGACAACCGCACCGATCGTGGCGATGCTGGCCTCCATATTTGGAAAGACAAGCGGTCAGATAGTTGCCCTCATTGGAGTAGCGATTGTTACCACAAATCTGATTGGGGGAAGTTGGGCATCTTCTCGTTTGGTGTTTGCTTCTGCGCGTGAGGGATTACTACCACAGTGGCTGAGCCAAATTGAACCGCGTTCTCAAATACCCCGTGTAGCAGTTGCTTGGACAATCTTTGCTTTTGCGATCGCTACCATACTAAATTTTTTAGGTATACTCCCTTTGAGCCTTCTATTCGGGTTAGCAGGGCAAGGCTTTTTCGCGGTGAATGCCTTAAGCGTCATTGCCTACCTCAAACTCACTCGAAAATGGTGGCAGAAACTAGTTGGTGGCTTTACCTTGATTCTCGTCGTTGCAATTATGGGTACTTTTAGCTGGGGCTTAGTGTTTGTACTCGGTCTGATGCTTTTGGGCTTCATAGCCAATAAAGTACGCCAGAATGTCATCAGTAGTCGGGCAAAATAAGGGATTTCCAAATAAAAACCGCCGAAAAATGTCTCCCCTGGTCACCTCAATTTATCCCACCATTATGCAAGGCCATAATTCTTTGTATACTGACTCCATCTTGGCACAACAGCTAATTTCCGCTCGGAATCGCGCCCTGTTGCTTATCGAGCAGATTATCGAATCTCAACTAGTAAAAGCTGAATCTCAAACTGGAACAATTCAAAAGGCGATTCACGAATTAATTGCACAAGTGCTTTGTCCACCAGGTCAAAAACCGCGATTCTGGCATAAACAAATATTGCGTGTAGGCGAAGATACCATTAATCCTTATAGTGCCAAGGTTACAAATAATGCGATTAACTCAGGAGATATAGCTTTTTTTGACCTGGGTATCGCTCTTTGTATGGATGTGGATTCCTCTGTTCGTGTAGAAGTGGATCTTGGACGTACCATAATTGTGCCAGGAACAGATATTGACCCTGAGAAATTTAGGATATGCAATGATTGTGAGCACCTGTTTCTCCAAGGCAAAGCTTATTATTTACAAAATCAGGATATGACTGGCAAGGAACTCTACGAATATATGCAATATCAGGCCGAGAAAAACGATTGGAAGTTGAGTTCGCAACCCCATTCAGGTCATTTAATTGGGCTTTTCCCCCATGAAAAAATACTTGGAGATACTAAATTTGATTATATCTGCCCAGAAAACATTAGACCGATGAGCGCTCCTGATAATTTTGGGAATAAACGGCATTGGATACTCGAAACACACCTAGTTCATCCTCAAAATCGATTTGGAGCTTTCTACGAAGATTTACTAGCTTTATAATGACATTCGGGCTAAAAGTTGCACTTTTTCCACAGTTAGATTTGAATGCTTAACAAGTTTTTTGTCCAAAGTCCAATAGTAATATCAGGTTCGGTTAAACACTTATAATATCTGTAGGTTGGGGAGCCACTGCGTTAGACGGGTTTCCCGGCTTAAAGCAAGTGGCGTTTGAGGAATGTAGACGCCCGTAGGGCGGCTTCCCGTAGGGTAACCCAACATTCGATCTGTGTGGATGTTGGGTTTCACTGCCGTTCAACCCAACCTACATTGAGAGATTTTATTATAGTATTCATCAGAAATTGGTATAAATTAAAACTTTTAACCAAAGTAATACGATCTGTCATGAGCAACTGTCCATTCAGGTTTAATATTTAAGGCGATCGCATTTTCACTTTAGCAACCCAGCCCCCAGATAGCATCACAGCCAAGCGCGGTCATATTGAACAGGCCAAAGTTTATCGTGTCCGAGTTGTTTGGCTGCTAAATGCGGCCAGTAAGGATTGCGGAGTAGTTCGCGTCCCAACAGCACTATATCAGCTGCTTCTTTGCGAATCAGTTCGTCAGCTTGTTCTGGAGATGTAATTAACCCTACGGCTCCTGTATAGATATTAGCTTCACGGCGGATGCGTTCGGCAAATTGAGTTTGATAACCAGGTTTAACTGGGATGTTGATCCCTGGAATTAGCCCCCCTGATGAAGTATCGATGAGATCGACTCCTAGAGACTTAAGTTTGTCACCTAAAGCGATACTCTGCTCAATGTCCCAACCCTTGTCTACCCAGTCAGTGGCGGAGATGCGTACCCAAAGTGGATGTGTTTGAGGCCAAACCTCTCGGACTCCTTGAACTACTTCTATTAACAAACGAGTACGGTTTTCAAAGCTACCACCATAATCATCTTCACGATGGTTAGAAAGGGGTGAGAGAAACTGGTGCAGCAAGTAACCGTGGGCAGCGTGGATTTCAATAACTTTGAAGCCGGCTTGCAGAGAACGTTTAGCAGCTTGAATAAAGGCATCAATAACTTCTTGAATTCCTTCAATACTTAGGGCTTCGGGCACAGGGCTATCTTTGCTAAAAGCGATCGCACTGCTGGAAACCAAGGGACGCCAACCTTCCTGAGATTCGTCGAGTACTTTTCCTCCCTTACTCGGTTTGGCGGTGCTGGCCTTTCTGCCTGCATGAGCAAGTTGGATACCTGCAACAGCTCCAAAGTTGTGAATCAATCCCACAATCCTGGCTAAACTTGGGATGTGTGCATCTGACCAAATGCCTAAATCTTGGGGGCTAATACGTCCGCGTGGTTCCACAGCTGCTGCTTCTGTTAGCACTATACCTGCACCGCCAACTGCACGAGAAGCCAGATGTATCATATGCCAATCGTTGGCATATCCATTTGTACTTGAATATTGACACATCGGTGAAACGGCGATGCGGTTGCGAAAAGTAACTTCACGAATCCTGAATGGTTCAAACAGGTGTGGCATCGTTATTGATTCCTTCTCTTGCTATGTGATGCTCAATAGGTTTGCAGTATGAATTCAAAAAGCGTGGGGTCAAATATTTTGTGAATCGCTAGAAGTGCGATCGCCACTGACAGGAGTAGTCTTAGAATCAGGCTTTTGGCTTTGCAATTCCCAGATATCGTATTTTACTTGCTCTCGGTCGACCAATAATTGTAGATGTTCTGGTAATTTGGTTGTTTGCCAAACTGACCAAATTTCTCCATATAAAGATTCTCTTTCAAATTGTCCAAAAAACATTGGTTTTTTCTCCACTAATATAGCTGTATTGCAAATTCGCCTTCTTGAGAATGTTTATATCAGCTTGCTTAGTCAACTTAAGTATTAAATAAGCTTTGCTGATTTCTCTAGCTAGAAACTGACTAGCTAGTCGGTTAAATATAGCTAATCTTTGCCTGACGGCGACATTTTTTCGGCATGACAGCAATGAAGAACTTTGTTATCAATGATTTCGGCGTTTTTGGTTTGACTATAGAAAATCAAACCATTGAAAATACATTAATGTATAATTTTCAGCCGGAATCAAAAGTTAAAAAATTTTTGCTTGCTATCATCACAATTATTTAGGTTACAGTTAATTAATCTCATAGTGTAGTATTGATAATAACTAAATTTGAAAATCTCCTAAATAAATTAATAAATTAGTAAATTGGGAATGCCATAATTTTTTATTTAACTATTTTCTGATAGTCAAACTAATAATTATTATTGCAAGTATAGTTATCAAATTTAAAGACTTAGAGAATAATGTTATAATTAACAATTTCAAATCGATAGAGTTGAGATCGTTTTTTGTCTTTTGTTGGTTACACCAGAGCAATAATTCCCTGAGTAAAGGGTGTAAATAAAGGGCAGGCTCCCATAAAATCGCGATCGCTAGCGGTCAGATCCCCGATTTCTTCAAGAAGTCGGGGATCTATAAGCGCTCATTTAGTTAGTTTGGCTGGGAATTAGGCTGGCTGCTCCAAGGCAGAATTCTACCCTGAGAATCAGTAGGTAAATTGCTCCGACCAATAAACATTCGGGCAGATTGTTCTCTCACGCCTGCTGGAGTGCCTCCAGGTTTCCAGCCCAAGGTTTCCCGATATCCGCCCAAAAATCCCGCTTCTATAAGAGCCTGTTCGTCTACTGGGACGGACTCATCTGCCTGTGGGGCAACGAAGAGGGCATCGGCTGGACAATACAACTCGCACATAAAGCAGGTTTGGCAGTCGCTTTTACGAGCAATCCTTGGCGGCCCGTCTGGCACTTTGTCAAAAACGTTGGTGGGGCAAGCGGAAACGCAAATATTACATTTAATACAGCGAGATTCGCTAACTAGCTCAATCACAGCGTTACTAGCTCCTTTTCCTTAACGGCAGTTTGTAGTTTTTGGGGCTTGACCCAGACTCGATCTAGACCACCACTCAGTAGGCGGTGGTATTGGTTCGGGTCTTGTTCTGGATAGTCTAGATGTTTGTGCATCCCGCGAGTTTCTTTACGTTCAAGGGCGCTAGCGTACATCCACCTGGCAGTTGCTAGCATTGCAGTGGCTTCCCTAGCTTGGACAGCTTGATTTTCTGGCACTGCTTGGGTGTTGCGGACTTCTTTCCACAACTGATGTAGGCGATCGAGGGATTGTGTCAATCCTTTTTCGGTGCGGAATAAGTTGCGATCGTAGGGGAATACTTCGGCTTGGACTGCTTTAGTTACTTCTGAGGGAACAAAACTGTTGTTGCTACCTTTTTCGGAAGCTACCCCAGTTTCTCCCAGTCCTCGCACAAAGCGTTGATTAGCTTTAGTTCCGAGTTGACGGGCGTAGTTTGCTGCTGCTTCACCCGCCCAATATCCCGAAGAGGTTGCCCAAGCAGCGTTATGACTACCACCACCAGTAAAGCCACCACAAATTAATTCTCGCGTTGCAGCATCACCAGCAGCATAAAGTCCGGGTACGGTGGTAGCGCAGTTATAATCAACAATCCGAATTCCACCCGTACCGCGTACCGTTCCCTCCAAACGCAGAGTTACAGGGAAAAGTTGGGTGAAGGGATTAATTCCCATGCGGTCAAATGGCAATAAGAAGTTGTGTTGAATAGTCCGCAACATCGCTTCAATTTCAGGAGTTGCTTTATCCAGACGAGCATAAACGGGTTGGGTGAGCAGGGTACGCGCAATAATCGATCGCCCTCTTTGGGAACCAGCACCTTCAATTTCTGTGCCATCTTCGTAGTAGAAGGTTGCCCAACGATAATAAGCTCCTTTGGTGACTGAGGAAAAAGCCGGCGATAGGGCGTAAGCATTGGAAAATTCCATGCCTGACATTTCGGCACCAGCTTCAGCTGCCATCAAATAACCATCTCCTGTGAGGACGTTACAGCCTAAAGCTTTACTCAGGAAGGCACAGCCGCCAGTAGCAATTACCACTGCTCCAGACTTAACTTGCCAACGTTCGCCAGTTTGGCGGCAAATCCCCCGCGCCCCAGCAACTGCGCCTGCTGCGTCTACCAGTAGTTCTAAAGCTGGACTGTGGTCGAGTATTTTTACGCCAGCTTTGGTAATTTTTTTACGCATTAGCCGTATGTAATCATGAGCTTGCTGGAGCGATCGCCGATGGGGACGACCTTCATCATCCACAGGAAATGGATAGCCCCAATCTGAGAGTTTATTCAGATTTGTATAGGTTCGATCCAATACGCGCTCCATCCACGAGCGTTCTGACAGATAGCCTCCTAAAGCTTCCCGACTAGCCATAGCCTCTTCCCGTTGTTGTGGATCGGGAGGCACATACCAAACACCAGTACCAGAGGGTGCTGTCGCTCCACTCGTACCGCAGTAGCCTTTGTCTACCAGTATCACTTTTGCTCCTTGGGCAGCAGCATTCCAAGCCGCCCAAGTCGCTGATGGCCCGCCCCCAATGACTAGAACATCAGCCTCTAAATTCAGTTGCGAAGAAGTAGTAGAACTATTGCCTGACTCTGATTGATATGCATTCATGATGTTATCTCCTAAATTTTGGTGATTGGGTACTAGGGCTAACTTCCAATACTGCCTTCTCTGTCCGTTTTCATCATTGAGCGCTCAGGATTAAGAAGAATTATCCTTTTGCCCTGTACTCTTTGTGTACTTATATCTAGTCCCCAGTCCCCAGTCTCAGACATACTCTCAAGTAACTAAATTTGAGTTTATTGGCTAATCTACTCAATTTCTTACATATAATACGGTAAATTGACTGATTTACCGTATTATACATTTATGAGATTTGCATAGATTGTGCTAAAAAACAAGAGGTGATTAAAAATTTTATTGATATTAAGTCAAGGAAATTAGGCGCAGCCTTACAAAGAAATGGTATCGATCGGAGGTTACGATCGCTCTACTTATAGAAAAGTTTCCTGACTCAAAACAAGTGATGTTTCAGGAACGAAACTTAACAGACACCTTCCTGCGTTGAGTTGTCTCACTATTAACCGTCAACCGTCAACAATTACCATTCTGAAAAAGGATGTTTTGCTAAATTGCTGTTGTAATATCTGGAATCATGAGAAACTTCTTCTCCAATCCAGGTTGGTAGTTCAATTTCTTGATTTTCGTCGCTGAGTTCAACTTCTGCTAATATTAGCCCTTTGTTAGCACCCTCAAACTCATCTATTTCCCAAATCAAGCTGCCCGATTGTATCTTATATCTAATTTTTTCTATAAATGGACGTTGACACAATGTCTCAAGCATTTCTTGAGCATCTTGAATCGGAATAGGATACTCAAACTCTAATCTGGAATATTGAATAGTAGGGCCTTTAATTGTCAAATAACCTTTTTCTCCTATTATCCGGACGCGTACAGTCACTTTATCTTGTGTAGGAATATATCCCTGACGATAGATACGACCTTCAGCTAAACTTCTCCAATCATCCCCAATCACTAAATATTTTCGCTCTATTTCTTGCGGCATTTTACTCAATCTCCAATCCCTAGTTTATTTATACTACAAAATCGAAAATGTTATGACCTGGTTACTACAGAACAGCGATAAATGAAGGGTAAATGAATTCAAAATCCAAAATGAAGAAAGCTAAATTTAATCTGGGTTTCAATGATTACAGGAATTAATCATATTACTTTGTCAGTTTCCGATGTGGAAAAATCTTTTGAGTTTTACACCAAAATTCTTGGTTGTCGAGCGATCGCCAAATGGAAAAAAGGCGCTTATTTACTCGCAGGTGATTTGTGGTTGTGCCTATCTTTAGATGCAAATACCCTTACAAATCCTGCGGTTGAGTATACTCATATTGCTTTTAGCGTTCCCGAAGAAGAGTTTCAAAAATATAGCGATCGCCTGATTTCTTTGGGCGTACAAAAGTGGAAAGAAAATATCAGCGAGGGAGATTCATTATATATTCTCGATCCAGATTTTCATAAGTTGGAATTGCATGTGGGTGATTTGTTTTCCCGAATTGCTGCAACTAGAGAAGTTCCTTATGAAGGTATGGTATTTTTTGAGGATAAATTGTAAACTCTCTGTTATTTGGTGTTACTTAATTATTTCGATCGCGCAAAGGCGCATAGACGCGTTCGCGCAGCGTCTCGTAGAGAAGCGGCTTCCCGTTCGCGTAGCGTCTCCGAAGGAGAAGGGTAGGCGCAAAGAAGAAAGAGAGATTTAATATAAGTTCCCCAAAGCCTGCTGCAAGTCATCTTTCTGATTGCTGATAAAACTGATAAGCCGATTTACGAAGCGATGCAACTATTTACCAGCAATCCAGCGAAAGCTATTGACATATTTGGCGATCGCGGTAGTCTCGAACTAGGTAAACGAGCTGATGCGATCGCTGTTCATCGTGATGGTGTAGTCCCATGCTTGACTGCAACTATCTGTCAAGGTCGTCGAGTCAGTTAAATCAAAAAGCTAGAAATCAGATTTCAGTAATGCTTGAAGTGGCGCACTGCAATCTTTGATAAATTTTTAGAATAAAACAGGGAACACAAAACACACAATAAACAGCCAAAACGATAGGTTATTTGCTGGAAATATCAAATACAAGTCTGAGATCAGTTATCAGTTATCAGCGGTAAGTGATAACTTATAGCTGATTAAAACTTTAATAACTCACTAGATTTGCTGTTTCTACTTCTTCTTTCGCTAAAGCCAATGCCTGATAAGCAGTTTTAAACCTAGTCTCATCTGTAAATTTATAGCCAAACCGCTTTAAATAAGCTTCCAGATACCTAATGCGTAAGTGTGGATCGGCGGGACTTTGAAGAAAAGGTAAGTCTGCTTCAACCATAAATCGGATAGCTAACAAAGGTACAGGGCTACGTAGTGGACGGAAGTCTGGGTTATGTAAACCAGGACTTTGATTGCGTTTATGAAATTCTCCAATCATTAGTCCTGATTCGACAAATATAGGTTTAAGTTTTTGTTGGATGCTATCTATGGTTTTAGAAGCATCTTCTATATGGATATCAGGAAATATCAGCAAAAAAGCTTTACTAATTTTTGATTCTTGTTCTTTAACATCCATCTGTAGGAAGATATCTCGATAACGTTTGACAATATTTTCTATTTGTTCTGGATACAAATCTTTCGTGCGAATAACTGCCAAACGAATACTGTTGGATCTTATAGAGTAAGGTACAAAAGGACAAACTGCCCCCGGTCTTCCTAAATGAGGATGAGGTCTTCCTAAAAAATTTTTAACCCAATCTAAAATTTGAATTAAGTAGGGAAGGTCTTCGTTTTCCTGAAGTTGTTCAATTTCAATAGGTGTATAGAGTTGCATTAGCCTCAGTCAAGTGTAGTAATTGTTAGATTCTGAATTCAAATTCCTTTGATGATGCTATCTGATAGCTGAATCAATTTTTATCTAAAAAATCAGCCTTCATAGCGTTGCATTTTGGGCTGATTTGAGTCATTGCCAAAGAAAAATTGTTTTAATATTTTGTGCAATTCAATTTAGAGCAATGCACAAAGCTGAAAATATATTTCAGCCTCAAGTAATTTATTTCTGAGCGCAATTTGTAGTATTATAGGTGATATTTTTATTTTTTTTGACCTTATTCACCTGCCTTTTTAGTGCTTATAAGCTAATAATATTTTTAACAAAAGTATTATAAAGTTAATATCTAAGTATTTAGTTTTATTGTAAAAATTTAGTATAGTTTTTCAAATACTGATAGTATGTAGCGTAGAATCACAGTATTATTACTTGAGCAGTAAAGTATTTTAGTTAGAATTTGAATATTCTTGGGAGCAGTGATAATATTTAATCCGAACGCTTATTATTACTGATAATTCAATAATCTCAGGAAGCAAACAGTTACGATAATATGTAACAATATTAACTTGATACAAGCTTGTGACACTTAATAAATTAGTAATAATTTATACTTTAATTTAGTATTTGATTTATCTATAGTATTTAATTGATTTATCTATGTTTAGGCAGAGGCTGAAAAAATTAATGCCATATACAGCAAATTGGATGTTAATAAAGTACAGGTTATCGTAGGGAATATTGTTATGCCATTTCACGAAATACATGATACAAATGATTGGTCTTTAATTCTTTCCCGTGTCCTCCTGCTCCCTACCCTCCTGCTGCCTATTTGCATCAATTTGAAAGTGAAACGGTATTATGCCCTTACAAATAAATAATTGATGTATCGCAAACATAATTTGAATTGATATTATTCATAAGCTCAAGGAATAGGCAAAGGGCAATAGTAAAAGTATTCATTAGACCCCTTGCAATCAATTGCTTTTTGCACTCTTGTGGGAAAAGGGAAAATACCAAACGTTTCCCCCTTTTCCCGACTTTTGCAAGAAGTCTATTGCCTATTGCCTGTTTCCTCAGATGTAAGTAATTTTTTACACGCGATCGAATCGGATTAATTCGTCATTTTTCATTAGCAAAGGACAAAGATTAAAAATTAATTTCTGGAACTACATGTCTGCCGAACTACAAAAGGCTAGTTAAAAAAGGCTAGTTAAAAGGGCTAGTTATTTCCAACGAATTCTTTGACTATAGCCATAGCATTAGGAGGAATTTCAGTAACTAGCCGGAATGGAAATGCTGGGGTTGATGTAGAGTTTACATAATCTGATGTGAGAAACACTGCGTAGTTTTTAGCTTCTGGAGTCAGTTGTGCAGCGAAGGATAAAGTTAAAGCTTTAACTAACTTACGAACATCAGCTGCTTTTTCGTTGACAACTTCACCGCCACTGATAGGGGTATTTGGTTGTCCGATTTGATCTTGAGTGGTACTTGGGTCTTTGACACTCAAATGAGTACCTCCAACTACACCAACTAACCATTTGGGGGATGGGATTTTATCAAATCCGACAATTTGTTCGGTTAAAGCTGGGGTGGTTTTATCTGCTGAATTTGTTAACACCAAAGTAGGAACCTGCACCTTGGTTAACCCAGTTTCACCAAATATCAGAGAAGTTGTAGGATTGAGAGCGATCGCTCCTTTAATTCTGTTATCCCGCAATTGATAGCTATTTTCTGGCAGTTCTTGAGCGATACACTGCATAGCTTCTCCTAAACTCAAGATCGCCAAGTTCTGTTTGCAGCGTTGTTTGAGACGTTCTAGTTGTAACTCGGCGCCAGCAATTGCCAAAGCTGTACCACCACCAAAAGAATAGCCAACAACCATCGCGTTCTGAGTCGCAAGTTTCCCAGCAAGGGGGTTATTAGCTGTTTGATTGAGCTTTTCTAATTCGTCGAGAACAAAACTAATATCTTGAGGGCGAAGCAAAAACTCCTCAGGCTTGACAAATCTGTTTTTCCCTTGTAAAGCTGAGCCAACATTTGTCGCATTACTACCAGGATGTTCTAAAGCTGCGACTACATAACCGTGGGATGCTAGATGTTCCGCAAGATAACGCAAGTCCGTGCGGATTGAACCGAAACCGTGAGAAAAGACAATCACGGGTTTGTCAGGAGTTGCAGCAGTTGACCAGTAAACATCAACTGGAATTTTGCGATTGTGCTTTTGGTCATCTAAGTCTAATTTGAGTATTTCTACTTTAGCGGTTCCTGGTTGGGAGGGGTCAAAAGGAAAAGCAACCTGGGGTGTCAAGGGCTGTGGTGTCAGGAGGCCGAGTTGAGGCGCAATTGCCAACATAAACTGCTGAGTGCGCCAAAAAGCCGTATTCAAACTTCCTGCAACCTTAAAAGCCTGCGGTACATTTATTTCTAAGCGTTTACTCGGATAAGCGGCAATAAAACTGAGTATAGAAAGTCCGCCTGGTGCATTAGAGCCTAATACTAATCCTGCCCTGAGTGCTTGTACTCCAGCTTTGTCTTCCCTGGCTAAAGCAGTAGCCAGATCGTTGAGAATACTTGTACCAATCTGCGTATTAAGTAATCTATTAATAGTGACAACATTTAACGGTAAATTCGTGTTTAACGCACCCAAAAAGAACTGACGTTGTTCTTGGGATAATCGTTTAGTGTAAGGCTGTAAACTTCTAGGTAATTCCCCACTTTTTGCAGCCTTTTGCAACTCAGCAAGGGTGATGGATTCTGTAAATAGACCAAAACGAACAACAACTGTGTCAGCTGCTTTTGCACAAGTATTTGTACCGAATTGCGTCAGTGCAATGGCGCACAAGAAACTACCAAGTTTTTTTAGATCCCAACTTCTAGCCATGAAGATTTTCACCAATTCATACTTACGTGAATATAGCGGATATTCGTGTATTTGGCTACTTGATTTACTACAAATAAATAGACGCAGATTTTTTGTTGGAAGTTAATAGCGATCGCTCCTAAGTGGGAAATATATCTGCGGGTGCGATCGCAACTCATCAAAAACATCACAAAAACAAAGAATTGTACAATTCATTACAGCTAAAAATTTCAGCAAAAATCGGTGTTAATAGCCACAAAAAACCGATTGTTTCTCAACTAAGTTAAATATTGCAACAAATGTCCTTAGTCATTAGTCATTAGGCATTAGTTATTAGTCCTTTGCTGGTAACCAATGCCCCATGCCCCATCCCCAATGCCCAATCACTAACCTGTTGCAGGTGGATAGTCTTATTGCTGTTGCTGCACTACCATTACTCTTCAAATTGCACCAGTAGCACCAACACTTTTTTCTAATTTTATGCTTCCCAGACTCACTTATATTTTTATTTTCCTACTTTCGCTAAGTACTATTGCATTATGGTGGCCCGTAAATGATTCTGTTTGCAATTCTGAAGCTTTTTTAGCATCAAATACTACAAAATTTCAAATACAAGCCAGTAAAGTTGTTGTTAAGCCGTGGCTTGGTAAACATAAATCATACGGAATCTTTATGATTCCTGATGAATACAAACAAGCTCCGTTTTTTGTGTTGACGGTCAAAGGTGCTGGCAATTACTGTTCAAAACAATTCGGTTATAGAAAAAAAATTGATGGTATTGTTGCTGAGCCAGGAACTTATCTATTGAGAAAGTTCATTAGAACTCGAACATCCGTGCGATTGATTCTCCAAGGTTTGTACTTTGAGATAAATGATAAAGAGAATTGGACTTTAACTTTTCCTCAACTAAAAGTTGATTAATAGGAAATCAATACAGTTCGGTTAACGTGTTTATGCCTCTAAGATCCCCCCAACCCCCCTTTTTAAGGGGGGCTTTTTCTTCTAATTACCCCCTTTTTAAGGGGGTCGCTACAGGCGGGGGGATCTTATCCGAACAGTATTGAATAGGAAATAATTTGACACTCGTATGTATAGTTATTAAAAATAAAACCTGCCGTAAAAAAATAATACAAATTTGAAAAAAGAATACAACAGATGGGTAGGAGCATAACATTGTTGTGCCCTTACGAATAATTGGTGTGTCGCAAACATACTAATTACGAATTAGGTCGCTGGCTGAGTTGCTAAATCCTCGTTTTTTTCTAATAAAACAGTGGTAGCATTAACCACAACCTGGGCTGAACCTGTGAAAAACGATCGCTCAATAGTCGCTGGAACATCGCTAGGTTGATGATAGTGGGGAGTACGTAAATTAGCGGTATCTGTTACCAGTACAGCACCTGCTCCTTGATACCAAAACGGTGCGTGGTCGCTGCGTAAAGTATCGGGTGTCAGTAAACCTTTGAGAGGAATTGGTAGTGTCAAAACTGCCGGTAGATTTGATTGCTGTTTGATCAGAGCAGTTGGGGGAATATTCTGGGAGTTTTGGAACGCATTCAGTAAAGGTAAATGTTCTGTATCGCCAACTACCACCAAAAAATCGCCTTTCTCACTAGGTGGGGTAACAGGCAATCCCGCAGGATATTTTTGACACCCAGGTGTGTAACAAGCATAACCTACCATATCCATGACGATCGCCCCGCCCAAATTGTCTAAGCGTGCTTTGTTGCCAACAAAAGCCTGGCTACCTAAAAGTCCTGCTTCTTCTCGGTCAAAAAAAGCTAACTGTAGCTTCCGTGGTGTAGGATGGGAACCCAACAGCCGCGCAACTTCCAGCATGACAGCTACACCGCTGGCGTTATCATCGGCACCTGGAGAAGAGGCAACAGTATCGTAATGCGCTCCAACGAGAATTGCTTTAGCAGCTTTGTTTGTTCCTGCACGTTCGGCAAAAATATTTACACCATCGGAGAACTTTTCTAATTTAGGTGTCCAGCCGAATTTTTTCAGTTCATTTGTGATATATGTGCGAGTACGCGATCGCTCTGTTGTTGTGTAACGCTGAAAATTCAAATTTTGGATATGAGTTAACAGTCTTTCACCAGACACTTGTAGGGTACTGTCAACTTCCTGAGACCCTGGCTGTGGTTCTGGTGTTTTTACTGGAATGCTCTGAACAATTTCTGGTGAGGGACGCTGTTCAAAAAATGTGCTACCTGTGCTAGCTACCATCGCAACTGTCATCAGCGCCAACAGCATCAGCCAGATCCATTTGCTCATATGATTTATCCTTGGCTTCCAGACTTAGGGTAGCGCAAATCTCCAAGCATAAATGCGATCGCAGAATTCTGTGCTAGCTGCAATTTGAAGTGAAAAACTGTAGAGTAAGTGAACTGTAACCTGTTGTATGAAATCAATAAGCTATTCAAGTTTATTGATTTTAGGAGAATTACTTAAATGTATTGGGTAAATTGATTGATCTTCCATTACAGCTTTAACTGCCTCAGATTCAGCCAAGGCATTGACACCAGCGACACTAATTTCAAGTGGAATAGAGCCGAACAAATCAGGATGTTCGGTTAACGGTTGTCCGTCAAAGTTTTGGATAATTTCAACAATGTTTTCTAAAGCTTGTTTTGCTGACTCGCGCACGGCTTTGATTGCAGCTTGGCGCTCACTACGCGATTGACGCTTATTGAGGGAGGTTTGAGCATCTTGAACCTGAAGTAGGACTATTACACGAACTTTTTGTTGAGGTTCAAGACTTGTCAACCGAGCTGCAAACTCAGGGCTAAGCTTCTTTGTATTGGGTGCATCGTGCCTTTGCATCGTGCTTATCCCCGGTTAGATTGATGTGAGGGCTTTCAATGCCTCAACTGGCTGGATTAATCCATTTCCCCAACGGTTACAAGGTCGGAGTGCAGAACCGTTTGGATGATAAGCGGTTTCTTTGAGTACTCTTATTATATCGGTTGGAGGTGCGGTTGGGTTTGCTGCCATTAGTAAAGCTGCGACTCCTGCCACATGAGGAGTTGCCATCGAAGTTCCATCCATAAAGTTGTACTCATAAGTACCGTCAGGGCCTTTGGTAGGAGGAATACATGAGTAAATTTGAGAACCTGGCGCAACAATATCAGGCTTAGTTACCAAATGATTTGGCTGTCCAGGAAAAACAAGGCTTGCACCACTGCTAAAGAAGCTGACTTCAAAATTATTTTCACTTTTTTCCACTGCACCCACTGAGAAGGCATTATAAGCATTACCAGGTGAGCTACTGTTACCATGATTTTCGTTACCAATCGCTACCACAGGCAGAATGCCATATTGATTGAGCAAGATTTCCAGAACTTCGGCAAACAGAGGCTCATAGTAGTTCAAGCCTAGAGACATATTAATAATATCTGCCCCTTTTTCAATTGCCCAAGCAATTCCTTCCATTAAAGTTCGCAAGGAAGCATCACCAATGAGTACACCTGCAACAAACAGATTTGCTTGGGGAGCAACGCCAATAGAAATACCTTCTGCGGTTTGACCGCCTGCGATGGTTCCACAAACGTGAGTGCCATGCTGCCCACAATCAAAAGCTGGCTCAGACTTGATGCGTCGTCCTAGTGGGTCAATAACAATAAAATCTTTGACACGATCGCTGAGGGCTGAATGAGCAGCATAAACCCCTGTGTCAAGAACTGCAACATTAATATCTTGTCCTTTGGTTTTTTGCCAAAGTTGAGGGATTTCAAGTTGTTTTAAACCCCAAGTGAGATTATCTTGCTTTTCCTGTTCAATCAGTGCTGAATATTCAACCTTTTGAGGCCGGATGAGGTGAATTTTTTGATTGGGGAGAACAGCAACAACACCAGGTTGTGCTGCTAAAGTTTTCAGGGTTTTGCGAGTAACTTCGACAGTGGCTACAGGTAATGTACCAGTACCAATAGAGGAAGTTTTTAGCGGTTGCTTTGTGTAACCCAAATCACGGCTAGCTTCTTGGTAGTTAGCAATAACTTTTTGTTCAACTGCTTTTTGAAGTTGTACCTGTTCTTTTACTTCATCTAATCGTCGTTTTAGTTCTCGTAAGCGACCACGTAATGGTAAACCTTCAATTGGTGGTGCTTGGTAAACAACAATCGCATCTCGCTTATCATCTTCGTTAGTGTCGGCAAGAAATTGCTCAAAGGCAGGGGATATTTTTGACTCGGTACTCAAGTTAATTTACCTCTTTGTAGGTTTAGGTTTGTTAGTTTGAGTTTTAACAGATGCAGACTGACGAGATGTTGTTTGTTGAGGTTTAACGCCTTCAAGTAAGTTTGCCCAAATTTTTAGAGATTTTATAGCAATTTTACGACTTTCTATTGTTCCTATTTCTAGCTTCACTTTCCTGAGATGGGTGGCCAATTTTCTTGCTAATAACGCGAACTCCTTCTTTGTTTCGAGATTCTCATACCAATTCTGTATGAAGATGCGCCAAACTAGGTCAAACTTATAGATGGGTGCATTGAGTAACTTTGTGATGAGTCGTCCATTCCAAATTGAGATTTCAGAAAGCCAAGAAGAATTGGAGAAAGCTGTCAAACATGCCACCACGGCAAGCAGTAAAGAAAGATTACAAATGCTCTATTGGCTCAAGAGTGGTCAAGTTAGCAGCAGGCGATCGCTTGCAGAACGTTTAGGACGCTCTGGTAGCAACCATAACTCGTTGGGTAAGGAAGTATAAAGATCAAGGAACAAGGGGCTTGCTTGAAGTCAAACATGCACCCGGAAAAGCTCCGAGCATTATTGGTTCAGACTTAGAACGCTTGGAACAGCGGTTACAGGAGCCATCTGGGTTTACTAGCTATGGCCAAATTCAACAATGGCTCAAGAGCGAATTAGGGGTTTCACTTGCCTACAAAACAGTCTATGAAATTGTTCGCCAGCGTTTGGGTGCGAAGTTAAAAGTGCCTCGTCCTCAAAGTACCAAACAACACCCACAAAGTCTATCTCACTTTAAAAAAAACTGCCTTTAGCATTCAAATTCTTGCAGGAGGAATTTGGAGCGGGGAAACGATTGAGGTACTTGTGCGGAGCCGGAGACGCTCCGCCTCCGGTCAGGATGAAACACGTTTAGGATTAAAGACAATTGCAGGACGTTTGATTACAGCTAGAGGAGTTAAACCTGTGGGCTTAAGTCAATGGCAACGTGAAAATTTTTATTTATACGGAGTTGTAGAACCTCTAAGTGGATACAGCTTTTTCTATGAGTTCCCCTACCTGAATGCTGATTGTTTTCAACACTTTTTGAAGTTGCTATCTGCTGATCTTGGTGATGATATTGCGGTTATCCAGTTCGACCAAGGATCTTTCCACAAAGCTAAAGCTCTCGATATCCCAGATAACATTATCCCGATTTTTCAACCTCCTCACTCTCCTGAACTCAACCCAATTGAGCGGTTTTGGGAATTTCTCAAATCTCAACTCCAATGGGAAAATTGTAAAACTCTCACACAACTACAGCACAAGTTAACTGATGTCCTCAAAGAAATTACACCTTCGATGATTGCCTCTCTCACTTCTTACGACTTTATTCTTGAAGCCTTATTTAGCGCAGCTTCATAAAGAATTGGTATCAGGAATTGGTACTTCTATTATTTTTCTTTGTACCAAGCTTTCAAATGATTCTAAAGTAGTCCATGAAAGACATTTTGAATTACACAATACAATCATAACTATGCGAAAAACTGCCTCAAAACCTTCTGCAAATTGTGTGTTGGTAAAATCACGAGATGATAGTCCGAGTAAAACAATCTCTGCTTGAGAATAGTAAACTTCATTATCCTCAAAATTAGGACCAACTAAAGTGTATAAATCCTTAATTTTCGCTATTTCAACTAATAGTTCATCAGGTGCAGATTTATGGAAAAGGTGAATTATTTCTGTGATTTGGAATGGAGTCATCTTCTGCCATGCTTGTAACCTTTTTAATAGAAGATTTACATCTAGCGTGTTTGAATTGCGTGATAGAAATCTGTGAGACTCACTGAGCCTGATGTTGCTTCTAATGTAACCAACAAGTGCATTGGCAATAGGTACAACTTCCTTAAGTGGAAATCGATTCAATGATTCTGTTGCAAATATAGCTACTGGCGCGATCGCTACTCGTTCTAATACTCGCTGACGCAAATCTTTATCTTGGACTAGTTCTGAACCTCCTGAGAAATATGCTTCTGTCAGCACCTCAGATAGAGACTCTGTATCTGGCTGGGCTATCAATTGTTCAATCAAATCACGCACAGCAGGCGTAGTTGCTAGACCAGAGTAAAGGGCGATGACTTCCTTCCAGCGACTATCATTATGTTCTTGCACTAACTGCTCTTTATCCACACCCAACTGATTACCCTCATGCACTGCCCTTGCTGCTAAATATTCCTGAAACGTAAGATGGGCAAAACCAAAGATACCTGGCCGACGTTCCAGTAATAAACCAGTGCGGTAGCGAATATGTTCCAGCAGCCTAGCAGCTCGTTCTGAATCTCCCAAAACTGTTGCAAGAATTTCTTGTACCTGAACTGCATTATACTCAGCCCGATCCTCAGTCTGCATTGCCAGAGCTACTTCACGGCATGTACGGAGCTTTTCATCAAAGCCAAACTCAGAATGAATTCCACCCCGCTGATCCCAGTTATGTAACAATCCCTCAACACAAAGCCGATAGAGTAATGCTCGATCTTCTGGTAGCCTACCTCCTTCAAAGTAATTAACTAGGCAGATAGCCGAAAGCATCAGAGGGTTACGAGCTAGATTGCGAATATAAGGATGGTCTTTAAAATTATCAACAATCCGGTTTCCATCTCCCTCACCTTCTCGTCGTGCCTCAGCTTCAGACTCATTTCTAGCTAAACGTATTTTGGTTGAGAAAAAAACGAGTTAAAGATGACGATGCTGCATCTGCCGCAGCCTCGACTTGACGAATGACAGGGTTGAGCTTTCTTCGCTCAGATATTTGTCCACGGAAAGGCTCAGAGAATATAACCTCAAAAAGCTGAGCATAAAAGTCTAAAACCCGATCGTCAACTGAGGATGGCATACTGAGTTTTTAGTTTATCTTGCTAAATTCCTTAAAGGATATTTTGGCATAGAGCTAAATTTAAGACTTTATATGAAAAGTAAATTATGCACCTACCCTCGTTACTTCCCTAAAGTAAACATCAAGTTTGACGCTTTGTCTTTTGACACAGAGCGCAACTTCACTTAAAGTGCCCCACTAGAGGAGTGCTAAGTACTGAGTACTGAGCAAAAACCAAGAAAAAATAATTTCTTCTCTTCAAAATATTTATTTTGACACTCAGGATTCATGACTCAGAACTCAGGACTTTTTTTATGGTAGATTTATTGCCGATCGCAATCCTGGGTTTCCTGGGTAGTTTTGGTCATTGCTTTGGTATGTGTGGCCCTCTAACAGTGGCGTTTTCTCTATCTCATCAGCCAAAAATTCCCCACGCAGCTAGTCGTGGAAGGACATCAACCTTAGAAAAGCCCCACACTTGGCAACAGCAATTAAAATTTCATCTCTTGCTAAATCTGGGACGGATGTTGAGCTATGCTCTAGTCGGTGCTGCCATTGGAGCGCTGGGTTCGGTATTACTGCAAGCTGGACAACTAGCGGGTGTTGGTAGCGACTTCCGGCGTTGGATGGCAATTATCACTGGTGTAATGCTGATCTGGTTTGGCTTAGCACAAATAAAACCGGATTTGTTGCCACGCATTCCCCTGCTACATCCTTTATTAAAAGGCAGCTTACACGATCGCCTCAGCAGTGGCATGGTTAAACTTTCCTTCAAAACCAAATGGTGGACGCCATTGCTTTTGGGGATGACTTGGGGTTTAATGCCCTGCGGTTTTTTGTATGCAGCCCAAATTAAAGCCGCTGGAACTGGTAATTTATGGATGGGTACAGCAACTATGCTGGCTTTTGGCTTAGGAACTCTACCCATCATGTTAGGTGTAGGCGTCTCCACCTCTTTGGTGAGTAAAGACAGGCGCAGTCAGTTGTTTCGATTAGGTGGCTGGGTTACCCTCGCCATTGGGGTTATCACCTTGCTGCGGACTGGCGACACAATGGTAGATTACACCGGACACGCCGCCTTATTCTGCTTAGTCTTAGCTTTAATTGCCCGTCCCATTAGTGGCTTGTGGGCGTCACCGCTGCGTTACCGACGTGCTTTGGGTGTGGGAGCTTTTGTGCTTTCTGTGGCTCACACTGTCCACACGATCGCACACTCATTTCAATGGGATTTGACTCGCTTTTCTTTCCTGCCGCCACAATTTCAGTGGGGGATGGCTGCGGGTGCTGTAGCATTAATATTAATATCCCCCGCCGCTTTCACGAGTTGGGAATCATTGCAAAAATCTTGGGGCAAACGTTGGCGACAGATTCATCTATTAAGTGTGCCAGCTTTGCTCTTGAGTGCTATCCATACTGTGTCCATCGGTTCCCATTATTTGGGTTCCTGGCAATTAACTTGGGGAAATAAATTCGCGGCAGTACTGATGGTAATTGTTACCCTCGGTGTTTTGTTAGTACGTTCCCGCTTTTTTTGGTCAAAGTTAGCCTTAGAAAAGTTTTATGTTCCCCCAACCAAGTCGCGGTAAATCATTCTTATTTTCTACCTCAATCGCAACGAGTTCAAAACAGAGGGGTTACCTCAACAAAGGAACGATCCAATATTTGTTATTCCTGAGTTGCCTAGCTATACCAATAACTAATGTTTACCCTGCTGCTGCTCATAAGGTAGAAGTAGCTGGAGATGTCGGTGGCACCCTTCACCTCGAACCAAATGATAATCCTCGTGCTGGAGAACCAAGCCAAGCCTGGTTTGCCCTTACCCGCAGAGGTGGAAAGGTAATTCCCCTAGCCCAGTGTAATTGTCAGTTGGCTGTTTATGCCGAACCCTATGCAGCCGGAGAGCCAGCACTTTTAGAACCAACCTTAAAAGCTGTGGCAGCTGAGCGCTATCAAGGCATCCCAGGTGCAGAAATTGTCTTTCCCAAGCCAGGCCTTTATCAGTTGGAACTGAATGGTAAACCAGCCTCAGGGGCGAGGTTCAAACCTTTTGAGTTCAAATTTGAAGTTACCGTGGCTGCTGGATCTAATAATTCACAAAATCTCCGAAATGTCAATGGTGATGTAGCCCAAGGTGAGAATCAAAGTTTACCATTTTGGGCGATCGCTGTGCCCATCCTCGGATTTATTGCCATCCTATTTGTTGCACTGCGAGGGATGAGAGGCGGTAACGAGTAAAAAAATGGGAAGACATTTTTCTTGATGTCTCCCTTTATTTCTATATAAAGCCTCAATGACGATGGTTTCTCTAAAGGTGGAGTCAAATCATGTATCATTGCCAAGACAATCACCATAGAAGTTGAGTGGAATTTTTAGCGATCGCCAATGTACAACAAGAAAAAAGTTATACAACTATACACTGTAGATTCACATAAAAACATCTACAAGGATTTTTATGGCTAGAATTATTAGCCAATAAGTAATTAATTGCAAAGTTCATGCAGGAAATTAATACTCATCTACAAACTGAGAATGAACCCACAAAAATTCGCGGCGTTTGTTCTGCACCCGCACTAAACCACCAAAACTAGGGTCTTTTTCTTTCAAAAGGGCGTGTAATTCTCGTAAGATAGAGCCTTGGGCGCGGATTGCATCGCCTTCTAACAAAGAAGATTCATTCTTTGACTGTCCAGCCAAAGCGATATCGCTTCCTTTCAAGGTAGACTCGATGGTTTTCTGTCCCAAGTCGAGTTGTTCTTCAATGCCTTTGTAGGTAGTGTCATCAAGCACGAATTTGGTTGCGGAAGCTGCGACAGGTAAGACTAGGCTGAGAGTTCCTGTCAACAGTCTGAGAAAGGGAACTGCTTTGGTGAACCATTCGCGGGGTAAGTCTATTTCATAGACTCCCTTTTTCCGATCATTGGGATTTAAGGCTGGAAGCGGTTGGCGTGCGTGTTCGCACCAGAGGGTGAGCTGAAACTTGTCACTAATCCATTTAGGGCGATCGAAAAATTTCGGATCGACAGGTTTAAAGCTAAATAGGCGCGGGCCATCTTTCGCTTCATCAGTGAGCATCTGCATCAGTGCTGCAAACTGCTCATCGACTTGACTTAAAATCGTGCGCTGCTCCTGAGATAATTTCTGAAAGCGTTCTTCATCTCGACGATCTAAGATGATTAAATCTCGACGGATGACTTTTAGCTCCTCTTTTACAAGGACTCGGAACTGCTCAATACCAATTTCTTGAGATGGAGGTTGAGCTGTTGGTGCGTTATTCAGTAGGCGATCGATGTTTTGCCATTCACCACACCCTGAAACGGGACACGGATATTCATGGCGATTTTTCTTTTTACTCTCAATCAGTTTTTGTACCTCAAATAATCCATTTCCGGGTGTATTCATGCTGCAAGGTGTAATGCAAGGAACCATAACGTTACAACGCAACCCTTCCCAGAAATTCTCTACTAGCCATTTAATTTCTTCCGTGAGATACGACAGGAAACGTTCTGGATAAGCTGCCCGCACTGTGATTTTTACATCAGTGCCAATATACTCTAGCAATGCCCGACCGTTGTAATCATTGTCTAGCATTAAGCCTCGTTGCCAGTGGATGCTGTGTTCGTAATTTGTCCGCCCCAGTGAATATTTGTGCAAGCGAACAATCAACTGGTAGAACAATCCTTCTGCAATTGCAAACTGTCTCCGAGTGTCCACAATGCGGCAGATTTGCACCTGTTGTCTGTCTCCGGGTTCTGGTTGCTCTCCCCAATTGGGTAACAGTTCTGGGCGTAGATCGGGAACGAGTTGAGCAATCAGGCTGGTATTGCTGGGTTCTGATGGATTGAAAACCACTTTGTAGGACAGATCGAAGCGTTCCATCAGTCGTAGAAATACTGGATGAAGTTCTTTCGGGTAACCTTCTTCGCCTGCAAATGGCGGATTGCTCCACAACTGGCTGAGATGCTCAAATTCCACCAAACCGTTGCGTTTGCGTGTCATTTCATCATCCAGCACGAAGCTGATTGCTTTTGCCAGCCAGTCGGGTTTGAGGATGACGATATCGCGAAGTGTTGGGTCGTAATGGTAATGGATAAAATGCCCCAAAGTATGAGAGATGCGAAGGAATAGTTCTGCCTGCTTCTCATCAATGCCGTGTTCAGCGCAGATGGCAATGACATCATCGTAGGGCAGATAGGGTTTATCGCTTGTCTGCAAAGTTTCTCTTACCTGCTGCCACTTTGCGGGAACGGATCGCCCCATTTCGGGAAGAGATGCGGCGACACAAGCAATAGCTTCTTTTAATTGTGCAATTCCGGTGCAATGCGTTGTATCGTTTTTGGGTTTGCTGTCTACATGGAAGAAATCGATTATTGTATCTTTGCCGAATTGATTTAGTATTTCCTGTCTGTCAATATCTGGTTGTCGCTGTCCAGGGCCGCCGTGGGTTGCAACTATCAGCACCTTCGCATCCGGTTCTCGATTCTTGATTAGCGTAATCCATTCTTTAACAAAGCCTTGCTGGGGGCCTTCCCGTGGTTTCCACACCACCAGATACACGGCTGGCGCACTGAAAAACAACTGGTGTGTGGGACGATAAACCCGTTGACCGCCAAAATCCCAACCATTCAACGTGATTTCTGTGCCAGTGTCAATATCGGTAACGATTACAGCCTTAATCTCAATGCCGTGAGTTGTGGGGCGACCGTCTACCCATTCATCTCCTCGTAATGCACCTAACAAGCAACTTTTGCCTACTTCACCCTCACCAATCAAGATTAACTTGGCTTCATTGAGCGTGACTTTTGCCTCTGCCTTTGCCCGCAGATATTTTAAGACTGCTTCAGTGCCTTGCTCGTAGGCAGCAGCTAGGTTAGGGTTAAGAGGGTTGCTGTCGAGGTCAAGCTGTTGCAACTGAGTCAGAGATCCGATCGCCTCTGGCAGTACCGTTAGTTGGTTGTCAGAGAGGTCAAGCTGTTGCAACTGAGTCAGAGATGCGATCGCCTCTGGCAGTGTCGTCAGTTGATTGTGGGAGAGATCGAGCTGTTGCAACTGAGTCAGGAATGCGATTGCCTCTAGCAATTGGGTCAATTGGTTGTCAGAGAGGTCAAGCTGTTGCAACTGAGTCAAGGATGCGATCGCTTCTGGCAGTTGGGTCAATTGGTTGCTGGAGAGATCAAGCTGTTGCAACTGAGTTAGGGATGCGATCGCCTCTGGCAGTTGGATCAATTGGTTTCTGGAAAGGTAAAGCACTTGCAACTGAGTCAGGGATACGATCGCCTCTGGCAGTTGGGTCAATTGGTTTCTGGAGAGGTAAAGCACTTGCAACTGAGTCAGGGATGCGATCGCCTCTGGCAGTTGGGTCAATTGGTTAAAGCAGAGGTCAAGCACTTGCAACTGAGTCAGGGATGCGATCGCTTCCGGTAATGCTGTCAGTTGGTTTCTGGATAGGTCAAGCTGTTGCAATTGTGTCAGGGATGCGATCGCTTCTGGTAGTGCTGTCAGTTGGTTTCTGGTAAGGTTAAGCGTTTGCAATTGTGTCAGGGATGCGATCGCCTCTGGCACTTCAGTGAGTTCCAGACCACTGAGATCGAGTTCTATTGCACCTTCTCGCTGTGCTTTTTCAATGCGCTGCTTTACTTCTTGAGAAACCTTATCCCGTGCCATGACTAAATCCTTTCTCTAACTACCAAAATGGAGGTAATAGCCAGATTATTTTTGTGTAAAAGCATATACAGATGCTTTAATCAGAAAATCTAAGCCTAACATTGCCACAAACAGCGAGCAACGCCAAGGATAAAAATAGAGCAAACACGTGTAAGCCAGGATTTTCTATAACTTTCACTCTATGAAATCTGAGACACAAGCTTCATGCCAACAACTGAAGCCATCTCTGACCGTCTATGATTTGTGTAATCTTTTGGAACGCTGAATTTAGTCAAACAAGAGATGAAGTGCGATCGCATTCTCTGTGATGGCATTCCTACCAAGAGCAATTAACTTTGCAGTCAGAAATCAATTACTGCTATTGCTATTGCGATCGCACTTTTGGGAAACTCTAGGGCGGATTGCTTATTTTATAAGGATGATGAAAATTCAGAAGGAGTGTTCCCTGAGCGAAAGTGTTCCCTTCGACTTCGCTCAGGGAACACTTTTGTTAGAGAAGACTTTTTCTAAATAAAAAGCGATCGCGCAAATCAACTTATGGCTTATATGTACATTCTTGAATGTGCTGATGGTAGTTACTACACGGGTAGTACAACGAACCTTGAACGGCGGCTGTGGCAACATCAACAAGGTGAGGGCGCAAACCACACGGCAAAACGGTTGCCTGTGAAGCTAGCTTTCTGTGAGTATTATCAGTCCGTGGTGGATGCTTTTGAGCGCGAGAAGCAGGTGCAAGGTTGGAGTAGAAAAAAGAAGCAAGCTCTAATTTCAGGGGATACAAATTTGTTGCATAAGTTAGCCGAATGTCAAAATGAAACTCATTACAGTAGGTTGGCAAACTTAGACACTTAGACACTTCGGCATGGTTCGACTTCGCCCTTCGGCTATGCTCAGGACAAGCTCCCCAGCTGCTCAGCACATTGCTTTGCTCAACCATCACCAGAATTTTCCCTGAGCGAAGCACAACGCTCCCTGAGCGAAGCATAACGCTCCCTGAGCGAAGCATAACGCTCCCTGAGCGAAGTCGAAGGGAGCATTCACGCAAGCTGTACCAATTTCCGCTTTGCTTGCCAAGTTCTAAGCTCGACCCGATCGCCATCACTTCATCAATTGATATACAGCAATCCTATCTGAGTTGTGAAAATTAACGTAGATGTACAGCAGTGAAAGAGTCGCAATTTTGGCGGTTAGCCTCAATTGCGAACCCCCGAACTCGTTGGCCTTTAGCGTTTCTACAGGGTAGGGCTTGCCGCAGGCTACCGCCTTTATTGATGCCGCTTTTGATGCCACTGCCACGCATGAGCGACAATATCTTTAATCGATGGATATTGGGGTTGCCAGTTTAAGATTGTTCTGGCTTTTTCGGCGCTACCAATCAGAATTGGAGGATCGCCAGGACGGCGATCGCACTCTTGGACTTTTATCCTAGCTCCTGTCACCGCCTCGGCTGCTGCGATCGTTTCTCTGACAGAGAAGCCGCTACCATTACCCAAATTAAAAACTTCGCTATCGCCACCTTTTAATAAATATTCCAATCCTAAAATATGAGCATCTGCTAAGTCGTTCACATGAATATAATCGCGAATACAAGTTCCATCAGGGGTGGGATAATCAGTACCGAAAATTGAAATCGACTCTCGTTTGCCTAAGGCTGTCAGCAATACCAAGGGAATCAAATGCGTTTCTGGTTCGTGATCCTCGCCCAGTAAACCGTCGGGATTAGCACCAGCGGCATTAAAATATCGAAAACGTACTGATTTGAAACCGTAAGCCGTATCAAAATCAGTGAGAATCCGCTCTACCATCAACTTAGTAGCCCCATAAGGATTAATCGGATTTTGGGGATGGGTTTCTGGAATCGGCACGAATTCTGGTACCCCATAGGTGGCACAGGTAGAAGAAAATACAAATTTCTTAACAGAAGCCGTCAACATGGCCTCCAACAAAGTGAGAGTCCCAAGGACGTTATTGCGGTAGTATTTAGCGGGATCGGTCACCGACTCTCCTACGTAGGCATAGGCAGAAAAGTGCATTACAGCAGCAATATCGTGGGTTTTGAATAGGTGGTCGAGCAAAGCGCGATCGCCCGTATCCCCTACTATCAGTTCTACTTGTAAAACCTTTTCTACTAGGTCGCGATGACCGTATACCAAATTATCCAGAATGACAACGTTATAACCCGCTTGCTTGAGAGCAAACACTGTATGAGAGCCAATATACCCAGCTCCCCCTGTTACCAAAATGGTAGGCTTTTGAGATGACATAGTTTTTCCTTTTAAGTTCGCAACTACTGAATTAATTTAACTAATTCCGTGAAATTCCCCATAGCTCAATAGATAACTATAGAGTAGCGAGGCACACCCGATAAATTCTCAGAGCCTATGCAGTAGCGTAGTTCACTTTACTGGTGCCACATTACTCTTCTGGAAATTTATAAATAATAGACGCAGTGTCAAAAAATTGCACTAAAATCACTACGACGGTAGTCTTTCGGTGTGAGGTTTGAGGTGTTTAAAGTCAAATTGTGCAATTACAATTTGACGATAGAATAAATCCATTTCCCGAAACCTCTAGGCTAAACCCTTACGGATTAGCCAGTTGACGCTAGTGGCTCATGGGTAGACAGTGCCTTGGATGGGTATTTTCCCACCAATAAACTGTTTGCACAACATTCCACTGCTTGATGTCGGGAAAACCTTTCGGTAGTTACTTTTGGGGAGCCATGACTTTGCTGGGCAATGCCTAAGTAAAAAAAGTGGCAGAAAACCCCAATCAAAGTAAACTGCCTCACCACCGCACTGGCTCACCGCACCAGAAAATTTGAGAGTTAATCTATGTTTCTATTGCTAAGCCGGGTACTGCTGTGGCTGCTGATTGGCACTATCGTATATTCTCTGTTCCAGCGATTTTATCCTTCTGGAACTTTTGTAGGGCGATTAATCTTAGTCGTTATGTTAGTAATCGTAGCCCTATCATTTCTTAACCCCAATGAACCAGCTGTGGCGTCGTTGTGGAGGATGATGTCTTTTCCACTCAAGCCTCTGGGAGCCTCTGTATTAATGATGATTTTTGCAGCTCAGAGAATCAAAGGAGGCGGGATAGACAAACCAGGAGGATACTTAGTGGGTTGGGCACTAACGATTTTGCTGTTGGCAAGTACACCAGCAGTCGCCTATTTTCTTTATAGAGCGCCTTTAGGAGCAACTGCTGTATCAACACCTGAAACACTAGTAGCTTTAAGACAACAAACCAGCGCAGCAAACATTTCAGATATGACGGGGAATAACATTCTTTCTTATAATTTGAGAGTGCCTCCGTACCTATTGCAAGGAAATCCCCAAGATATTCGCACACGCGGTTTACGGCTTGAAGACTTTGTACCTAATGCGGAAACCTTGCAATTGACGACGAGAACTTGGGAAAGTTATCTCACTGAAATTTACAGGTTCTTGCGTGTTCAGCGGTAAAAAAGTAAAAAAGAAATACTCAAAAGACCGCAACCCATTCCCTAGTACTGCTACCTTTAGGGAACGCAGTACTAGTGGCTGGATTAGTTTAGGCTATGATTGCCGCCAAGCAATATTCCCTCAACTGCCTTCTGGGAATAGCGGTTAATTTAGGATGATAAAGTTGCAAAATTGCTTTAATGGCAAAATCTCGAAGACTCGCTAAACTTGGTGCTTACCTTCGACCCCATTGGCGGGAAGCGTCTTTAGGCATTCTCGCTCTGTTGTCCGTTAATGCCCTTGGCGTTTATATCCCTTGGCTGATTCGTGATGGGGTTGACAAATTATCAACAACCTTCAACTGGAATCAAATACTACATTACGTAGTTATTATTGTATTGCTGAGTTCCGCAATGTGGCTGATGCGTATGGCTTCGCGCATTTGGCTATTTGGGGTAGGGCGTCAAGTGGAATTTGACCTCAAACAACGGATTTTTGAACACTTACTGAAGCTCGAACCGTCTTATTTTGCCACTAATACTGCTGGTGATTTGATTAGTCGGGCTACTAGTGATGTGGACAATATCAGGCGGTTGCTGGGTTTTGCCGTCTTGAGTTTGGCAAATACAGTTTTTGCCTACGCTTTAACACTGCCAGCGATGCTTACCATTAGTGTGGATCTCACACTAGCCTCTTTGGCAGTGTACCCTTTTATGTTCTTGTTGGTGAGTTTGTTTAGCGATCGCTTACGCAAACAACAAGCAACAGTCCAAGAGCAACTCTCTGATATCAGCGAACTCATCCAAGAAGATATCAGTGGTATTGCTCTAATTAAAATCTATGCCCAAGAAGCTAACGAGCGTCGAGCTTTTGCCAAGAAAAATCAGCAACTATTGACTGCTAATTTGGAACTGGCAAAAAGCCGCAATACGCTTTTTACTTTTATTGGCGGTTTAGCTAATATCAGTTCGCTGGTAATTATTTGGCTAGGTGCGACTCGAATGTCTTCTGGGACGCTTGAAGTTGGGGACTTTTTAGCGCTCTTAATTTATGTAGAGCGTTTAGTGTTCCCCACTACTCTTTTGGGGTTTACAATTAGCACCTACCAACGGGGTGAAGTTAGTATAGATCGGCTGGAATCTATTCTCAGCGTCACACCAAAAATTCAAGACACAGCCGATGCGGTACATCTAACAATTGATGAACTCAAAGGAGAAGTGACGGCGAAAAATCTCAGCTACACTTATCCTGGTTCCCCTACTCCCGCTTTAGAAAATATCAACTTTACCATTGCTCCGGGGGAAACCGTGGCAATTGTTGGGGCAATTGGTTCGGGAAAATCTACTTTGGCAAATGCTTTGCCGCGTTTGCTGGATATTCAAGCAGAACAATTGTTCTTAGATGGCCAAGATATTACTAAGATAGTCTTGGGAGATTTGCGAAATGCGATCGGCTACGTTCCCCAAGATAGTTTTCTTTTTAGCACCACAATTAAAAATAATATCCGCTACGGTGACCCAGTTAGCGAACAAGAAAGGGTAGAGTTGGTAGCCAAACTGGCTCAAATTGATGGAGAAATTAATAATTTTCCCCAGCAATACGAAACCATCGTTGGCGAACGCGGGATTACTCTTTCTGGCGGTCAAAGACAACGTACAGCCTTAGCTAGAGCTATGCTGGTCGATGCACCAGTGTTAATTTTAGATGATGCCCTCTCCAGTGTAGATAATCAAACAGCTACACAAATTCTCAAAAATCTTTCCGGTGGTACGCAGAAAAAAACGGTGATTTTCATTACCCATCAATTATCTGCTGCTGCTGCTGCTGACCGAATTTTTGTCATGGAAAAGGGAAGAATTGTGCAGGTGGGAAATCACTTAGAACTGGTACAACAACAGGGACTTTACAGAAGTTTGTGGAGCCAGCATCAAGTTGAGGAATTATTGCATTAGACCTCTTGCAAAACTCCTTCTTTGCGTTCTTTCTCTGCGCCTCTGCGCCTCTGCGTGAGATAAAAAATTATTTATGCAAGAGGTCTATTGATTCTGAATTCAGAATCAATTAGCGGCGGTTGAGTGTTAAGAGTCAACGATAAACAGCGTGGTTAACAAGATTTCATTTTCTCGTTTAGGACTGCTATATGTATGTTTATTTCTATTTTTAATGATTGCCTTATTTAAAATGTTCGGAAGGCAGGTTGAAAAAACTCCCCTGCAAGTAGCCGAACAAGAATCAATGAGAGTTTTATTTATTGGTAATAGCTATACCTATTTCAATGACCTACCTTGGTTAACGCAACAGTTGGCTGAATCGGCAAAAGAAACCAGAACTCTCGAAACTCAAATGGTTGTGGTGGGTGGAGCTACGCTTAAAAATCACTGGAAACGTGGTGAAGCACTCAAGGTTTTAAAAGCAAAAAATTGGGATTATGTAGTACTCCAAGAACAGAGTACTTTACCGATTACTAATCCCCAGGAAATGTATAAGTACGCAAGTTTATTTGATGCTGAAATTAAGCGAGTTAATTCTCAAACTGTATTTTACCTAACTTGGGCAAGGCAAAATCAACCAGAAACCCAACAAATATTGACTGATTCCTACACGAACATTGCTAAACAACTCAATGCTAAAGTTGCACCTGTGGGAATTGTTTGGCAAAAAGTTCAAGAAGCAAATCAAAAATTAAACCTTTATAGTTCGGATGGAAGTCATCCTAATCCTATTGGTTCGTATGTTGCAGCATGTGTATTTTACACAACTTTTTACGGAAATAGTCCCGTAGGTTTGAGCCGTCGGATATATACTACTAATTCTAGTAATCCACAAGAAACCAACAGAATTGAGTTGGAAAGTTTAAGCGAAACAGATGCCAAAATAATTCAAAATATGGTTGAGAGCATCGTCAGTAAATAATGAAAAATTACAAATAGCTTCTGGTTTTACAGGACATATCTTGTGTGCAATATGGTTGTTTTTAATTTATTTAAACAGGACTTACGCACAAGTAACGGAATATCGAACCGCAGAGGACGCAGAGGACACGGAGGAATAAGAGTTTTAGAGAATTTTTGCGTAAGTCCTATTAAAGAAAATTCATATTAAATAGTATATAATTGTTATCTTTTATTATTTTGATTTACGTTGCATATAGGCATAATTGCACTTTGCTGAGAGAGGGCAATCATTACAAAGAGGATTTTGTGCCTTGCAAACCATCGCTCCAAAATCTAGCAAGGTTAAATTCCATTTACCAACTTCCTTATTAGGAGCAATTATTTCTGCTGCATTCCAGAGAATCTTACAGCGCGATTTAACCCTTTCTCCTTGCAAGCCAAAGAAGCGTTCGAGAATGCGAGCGACGTTAGTATCGAGTACGGCTAGCGGTTGACTGAAGGCTTGAGAACAGATAGCACGAGCTGTATATTTACCAATTCCAGGTAATTCAAGCAACTGCTTTTCTGAGTCGGGGACTTTTCCTCCATACTGTTCTAAAATGATGCCAGCGCACTTTTGTAATCTTTCAGCACGGAAGAAAAGGCCTAAAGGCTCAAGCATTTCCCTCAATTCATTAATGCTTGCTTTTACTAGTTGCTCAAGCGTTGGATATTTCAAGAGAAATGTATTGTAAATAGGAACAACCGTAGCAGCATCTGTTTTTTGTAGCAGATATTCTGCAACGAGAATTGCATAAGAGTCGCAAGTTTGTCGCCAAGGAAAATCGCGTAAATTTTGCGTTCCCCATATAGAGAGATGGTGGCGAAACCATTTAATTTTTACAGCATCCAAATTTGACACTGTGTTTTCTTGAGGTTCTTTAGCTACACCCTTCACCATTGTTTTCTCAACTTAAATCTAGTAGACTTTTACCACCATTTTCAGAAGAAGTACGCAACCATTGTAAAAACTCAGCAGTTAACGTAGGAGTTTCTCGCAAGCGCCGCAAGTCTTCGCTTTGTTTTGCCATTTCTCGTACTGTAAAAGGATGGTTAGCAACTATTTCTAATAGTTCTTCGTGGGAAATGTCTTCCGAGTATTCGTCTTCAGACTCGCATCTTAAATAATCTATATACTCAAAAAGAGTTTCGTCTATTTCTTTTGCTACTGAAATAGTCTGTTGTACGCTTGGATCTAAACAAAATTCTAATTGTAATAGTTGTTCGTGTGGAATGTCTTGCGAGTTTTGGTCTTCAGGTTCGCATTTTAAATAATCTATATACATAAAAAGAGTTTCGTCTATTTCTTTCGCTACTAAAATAATTTCTTGTGGAATTTGTTCGAGACAAAGTTCTATAGTCTCACAGACAATCCACGCACCTCTCTGTCCTTCCGGAGTTTCTTCGTTCTCATACTCGTAAGGATATTCTTCACAATTAGACAATAACTCACGAAATCTAGCCGCATCGATTTTTTTACCTGCCAAAAATTCCCATATTTCATCAAGTGCTTCTCTTATAGGATCTTTTTCATTCCAGCCTTGTTCTTTTATTTCTCGCAAGAAAATGCCATAGTTTGGATACAGTCTCTCGCAACAAGCTGCTGCAAACGCCACTCGATGCATAGGCGCAAGAGCTTCTAGTTCTCGCTCCAATATATCGAATTCACCGTACTTTAGATTCATTTTTATAGTTTAGTTGTATTGTTAGGGGTTGTTGAAACGATAGCGATTAACGATCGCCTCTTAAATCTCAATACATAGTAATTATTAATACACTAAATACTCGCTTACTGCGATCGCTACTGAAACTTTACATAACTTTATAAAGTTAAGATGATTTATCGTTATTATCACGTTAGTTTTTCAAAGTAGGTGGGTAGTATAAATTACCGAAAAAACTAATTTTGCATATAGCTATGTTCAAAACTAAATTATCAGATTTCCGTGCTACACCGGAATTTTATACCTTGAAGGAAGTCGATCGCCATATTGCAGCGATCGCAGCTCTCATATTAATTAGCTTGCTGAGTTCGTGGAGTGGAACGCCTGCTATTCGCGCTATCTCTAATTACTGGGAAGGCTTTATCTGGGGAATAGCAGATCCAGTCATCAACTCAAAATGTTTAGTTGGTATTATTGCTATTGGTTTACTGTCAGCTATATTTATTCGTAGTGCTTTGATAGTTGGATATTTTGTCTTAGCAGTAATTTTGGGGACTATAATTCATCTATTTCAGATAAATATACCGGAGATAGAAACAGCCATAAGTATTTCTACTATTTTCTTAGGCACAATGCTAATCAACGCAAATCATGTAAACTTTATGTTACTTGCTGTGGGAAGTATTAGTGTTGGTTTATTTCAGGGTTACATTCACGGACAATCGATTACTGGTACAGGAATAATACCTTTGGTTGCGTACATACTAGGTATAACCTTAACTCAGTTTGCAGTCACCATGAGCGTTAGAGAAATTGGTATTACGATGGGTATGGGCGAAATCAACCGAATTGTACCCCGGAAAATTAGTATTATTGGCTTTTGTTTGTGCGCGATCGCTATTGTGTTTTTGAGCAATTCGATTATCTAAATTAAGTATTTTAGTTCAATAAAATACAGTCATTAGTAGGGACGCATAGCTAACTGTGTGTCCCCGCCATCTGTTCCTCCAACTAGTAGAACTAATTAAGATTTATTGGCAAATACATACATAGTTGTTCTCAAAGTGCATCGCTTTTTGAGTCAGGAAAATTTAGACTAATCGATTTTGCCAGCAATGGCGATCGGCATCAATAAAAGGAATAAAATTAATATTCCTACCAAACACCTTTTAATCTGTACTGAAATTTAAAGGTAAATTGCAATTCTCAAAGCTGAGAATAGGTACTTAGAAAAATCCTGATTTATCGTGTTTAATCGATTGTTTGACGAAATGTTAAACAACAAAGGTATAATTACTTAAACTTAATAAGACTATAAACCTAGCCTTATTAAAAATATTGATTATCTTTGGTAAAATTCGTAAGGAGATAATATTTGTATAAATTAAAACTAAAATTAAACGAGTATTTTTTGCATTCTTAATTATTTTAGATATTTAATCAATCATATTGATTAAAAATTGTAATTCATTAAGTACTTATAGGATTACTATCTGATTTTTGAAAAAACTCGCCCTCAACTCGAAAAGCCTGATTCCCTATTCCATACTCCCTACTCACACAGATAAATTCAAAAATCAAAGCGGATTATCATATAAGCACTTAAACACAACATTAGATAGATGCATCAAACAACAAAATCAGACATAGTGTCGGAATAATAGCGTTATCTAATGTTTTTACTGAAATTAATTATTTCAATTGAAACTAGGAATTTTACTAATATGCTCTCTCAAAATTAGGGTGGTAAACAAATGATTGCAACAAGAGTCGAAGTAAAAATAAATCGTTTGGAATCTATTGTGGAACAAATTGGAGAAGCAGTACTTTCTACGACAGAGACAATCGAACGCCTTGCGGAAAGATTGGAGACTGTCAGCACGCAACTCGAAGCACAAGGACAGCAGGTGCAGCAACAAGGCTATCAAATTGTTGCTTTGTGTGACGCGGTACAAACTCTCGCCGAATCTCAGCAAAATTCTCTGCAAAAACTCAACGATCTGACACAAACTCTAGATAAATTTATGTATTTAATTAAAGGAGATACTGATTAAAAAGATAAAAGCAAAAATAAATATTTAAATCAATACATCTTTTGCCTTTTGCCTTTTGCCTTTTATCAAACTCTCAACTGAGTTACAGCGATATTGCCGGAAAAACATACATCCACATCGCTACCAGGAGTGCGATCGCGTTTGCCATACTCTCCAACATAATAAAAATCATTACCTTCAATGCGATAATTCACCGGCAAAGGTTTGATACAGGGTTGGCAAAACACCATTTTAGGATCTGGTTCTCCTGGTTGCAGATGTGGCAAATTTACATTCCAAAAACATCCGGGTTCGAGGGGACGGTTGAGTAATTCTCCTAAAACTTCAGATGTAAATTTAGCAGCCAGATCCCAATCAAAATTTTGCTTTGCTTTACGATAGTGAGAAATGGCGATTCCTGGAATACCGTGCATTGCGGCTTCTCGTACAGCAGCAACCGTCCCAGAAATGTAGACATCAACTCCTAAGTTACCGCCAGCATTAATACCTGAAAGCACAAATTTGATATCTGGCGTAATTTGCGTTAATGCAATTCTCACACAATCAGCGGGAGTGCCGGCGATCGCATATTCAGTTTTAGAACGTCGTTCCAGGTTGATGGCACGAGTCGTGGTGACTTGATGTCCGCAGCCAGAGAGATGATCCACAGGAGCCGCAATAATAGCATTTTTGCCGTTTACAGCTTTTACCAACGCTCGGATACCAGGAGCGTCAATACCGTCATCATTAGTGAGAATTATAGTCACGTCGCTTCGCTCCGAATTCAAAATTAAAGACATTTTCACAAAGGGACTGTTACCCCCACTCAAACTGTGACTACGTATAGACGTAGCCCCAAGTCTGTAGCAACCCGCAGCGTGCGCCCGCTTCCGGCGAACAGAACTTTGTAACAGAAGGGTCTTAAACCCTTTGACTTACGATAAACTTTTAACCCTATTGCCTGTTCCCTGTGTTCTGCTACTTGCAGATATCAAAAAAATCTCGTTGATTCTACCAAAAATCTTCATAATACGATATCATTTGTAGATGGTTTGCAAATTCCGCCCTCAGCATTTGGGTTAATTCCCGCAAGGGCGGTATTTCTTGCAAGTAGGAGGTGTGTTAGCGTCAAGATTAATGCTTGCAGCCCCAGTTATCAGAAATTTGTGCAATAAAAAAATCCTGTAAAATATATATCTGCTGGTAACAGCAGAAACTTTCTGTTGCTGAAAACTAAGAACTAGATGATTTTTACAGCGGTTCTATAGTATTTTTGGTGCAAGACCGTCTTAGAGTTAATTACGATGAAACAGATCATCAAGCAATTATTTAGCAATAAAAAACATTTTGTCCGGCTAATTTTACCATTAGTGACGGTTATTTTAGCAGCGACGCTGTTTAGCGCACCTGCTTTAGCCACGGGTGTATATCAAATACCCGACCTCACATCAGGGAATGACACCTGGGTTTTAGATCGAGGTGAAGTCATCAGTCGTCTGAATGAAGGTAAGATTAGCAGCGCTTTCGACGATTTGGCAAAACAAACTGGTAATGAAGTCAGAATCGTTACCATTCGTCACTTTGACTACGGTGAAACAGCCCAAAGTTTTACTAAAGAACTGTTTGAAAAATGGTTTCCCACAAAAGAAGCCCAAGCTAATCAAACTTTATTGGTTCTTGACACAGTAACCAACGATACCGCTATTCTTACTGGCGATCGCGTTAAGTCTTTGCTCACAGACTCTATTGCTGAGAGTGTAGCTAATGAAACCCTAAGTACGCCGCTACGTAAAGGCAACAAATACAACCAAGCATTTATCGATACTAGCGATCGCCTCGTTGCCGTCCTTTCAGGCAAACCCGATCCAGGCCCACCCCAAATCACTGATGAAGTGCAGGTAGAGGGTACCTTCAAGAACGCAGAAGAAACTAAAGCTGTCCAAGGTAGTGCTACAGCTTGGGTAATAGGATTGTTAATTGCCGCCACTGTTATTCCAATGGCGACTTACTACATCTACCAAATAAATCAGCCATCATCTGATGGGTAATGGCAAATTAAAAGTTAGGAGTTAGGAGTTAGGAGTTAGGAGTTAGGAGTTAGGAGTGGTGAATTTATAACTTTTAGTTTTTAACTCCTCACTCATAACATTTTCTCTCTTAACACTCTTAACTTTTAATTTCTAACTCCTTACTCCTTACTCTTAACTCCTCACTTCTAATTTCCTCTTAATCTTGCACATACTCTTGTTCTGTGACTAAAGCAACTTCAGCCCGGACAAATTCTCGACCTAAATAAGCTGCATGATTTAATTGAGTAACTGGACAAGGCTGAGTTTCTTCAAAGATTTTCACGCAAAGTTCTTTAGCTGTTCTGCCACTAAAAACTGTGGTGTGAGTTCGTTCTACCTTTCCTCGTGCAGGAATTACCTTTCCCGTTTCTGGATCGACTGCTAAACCACGATCGTCGATCGCATTTGTAAAATGCTTGGCATAAATTAACCCTGCGTCTCTATCCAAGTAAATGATAAAATATCCACCGGGATCGAGGTCAATATGACGCTGAGAAAGGCGATCGTCAATTACTGCTAAATCTTTAACCATTAAATCCGTAAGCATTATCAAAAGCAAATTTTTTCTTGAGAGTTTTTACACTCTATCTCAAGTGTAATTCGTCCTTTACCCTCTGAGTTGTAAATGGAGAGTAGGGAATAGGGAATAGGCAGTGAAGGAGAATGGGATTTCCATGCTTGGTAGGCTACAAAGTTGATTGATATATACTAATCAGGTTTGATTGGTAAAATTATTTGCCTATTGCCTGCTTACTGACCTGGCAAAATTTAAGAACCTTGTCGATTACTAAATGGCAACTCTGCATTAATCGCCTCAATTTCCTGCTGTTCGAGTTGATTTACTTCTTTAATATAGGGGCGCAAAATTTGTCCTAAACGATTATTGTAAAAGCGGTGGAGGCTGTGATTGGGCATGGCAGGAAAACCACGCCGTTTTTTATGGCGTCCACCAGCACCAGGATCGAAAAATTGGATATTGTTAGCGATCGCCCACTCAATCGGTGCATAATAACAAGCATCAAAATGCAAGCAATCTATTTCTTGAAAACTTCCCCAATACCTGCCATAGAGTTTGTCATCTTTAAATAAACAAAAAGACATTCCTAAAGGATAAGAATTATCTGCTTCGCTATATGCGGCAAAAAACACAACTCGATGGCGATAATCCGTCTCTAGCTGTTCAAAAAACCGCTGTGTAAGGTACTTGCTACCCCACCAGCCAAATTTATCGCAGGTGTCAGCATAAAATTCATACATCAAACGAAAGCAAGACTGAGGAATGCGATCCCCAGACAATGGTTGCAATCGCAAACCTGCTTTTTCTACAGCTTTCCGTTCGCGTTTGATGTTGCGACGCTGATTGGCGTTAAATACTTGCAAATAGTCATCAAAAGTTTTAAAACCAGAATTTTCCCAGATAAAGCTGTGGTGCAGCCAACTTGTAAAACCATGCCGTTCCAATATCGGACGCCATTGGGGATCGACGAAGAGAAAATGACAACCAGAGATGCGATTTTTAGCACAAAAAGTGTCAATTTCATGGACGATTATCGCTGTAATTTCATCCTCATCTTCTCCTGGGGCAATTAAAAACCGATAACCTTCAGCGGGGGTAAATGGCGTCATTCCCAGCAGTTTAGGATAATACCGTATGCCAATGCGATCGCTTAACTCTGCCCACTGATGATCGAAGACAAACTCACCAGAACTATGCCCTTTCAGATAAAGCGGGGCAGCAGCAATGAGTGTTCTGTCTCGCCACAATGTCAAATGATTTGGCAACCAACCAGTTTTAGCCGTAACACTGTTGGAAGTTTCGAGATTATTCAGCCACTCCCACTCTAAAAATGGTGTTTTAAGTGGCATTGCCAAAGCATTCCAGGCATTTTGGGGTACTTCAGCGATTTTGTCCGTCCAAAGAACAGAATAGCGGGGCTTGAGTTGTTCCACCATTGTGTCGGTTGTTAAGAGAATAGGGACTAGGCATGGGGCATGGAGCATGGGGCATTGGGCAGAAGAGGCGGAGGGGCAGAGGGGCAGAGGGGCGGAGGGAAAACCTAAAGCTCCTCTGCTCCCCTGCTCCCCATCTCCCCATCTCCCTAGTCCCCAGTCCCCAATCCCTTAATTAGCCTAATCTAAGAAAGCTCATCGTTGCAGGCGATAGTGCAAAAATACTTCTTGCTCGACTGTATTAACTTCTAGAAGTTGTAATTTTGGAGCTAAATGCGATAAAAATCCTTGTCCATCTACGGGTGTGGGTGCGTTACTACCGCCTAAAATCAAGGGACAGACAGTCAACCATAATTCATCGATTAAATCTAATTCCAGTAGGGAAGCTACCAATTGACCACCACCCAAAACCACCAAGCGTGTTATATGTAGAGTGGCTAGATGCTTCAAAGCTGTGGAAATATCAATTTCTCCCGTTGGTGTTTCAAAAACCAGAATCTGCTCAAATTTTGGAGGATACTCCTGTACAGAGCTTTGGGAGGCGCTATTTTGCTCTGGTTTTGATTGTTGTAAGTGCCACCCTTTTGGAGAGCCAGTACCATTTTCGCCTTTCTCCAGTTGAGGCAAGTGGTCTCTAAGTGTATTTTCGCGTCTGTTCCAAGAAGCTGCTCCCCCTGCCGTCGTCAGTAACCAGCGTTCTACTGGTTGCTTAAAAAATCTAATTTCCGGATTGAGGTTTCCAGAATGTGTAATCACTATATGAATTGGCTGGAGGGGTTTAACCCCTTGTGCCCGATGTTGCAATAAATTCGGATCTGATATGGTAAGTGTTGTTCCGTAGGCACCTAGAGTCCCAGCACCGAATAGAACGGCATCAGAGGCAGCGATTTGTTTTTCTAAGTGTGCTTTATCAGCCCTTGAACCAAACCTAGCAGGCTCACGCCTACAATCTGCTATCTTGCCATCTGCACTCATCGCTAAAACAACTGTAGTATGAGGACGGTGTTGCAGCATTCAATTACTTTCATCTTTTTGGTGTTTTGCTTTAAAGTGTGTAGGTGGAAAAAAATCATGCCTACAAGCTACTGTTTCACTCTTTGACTACTGTATTCATATGCAACACAAATCGTTTTTAAATCCAGCCTATATAACTTTTGGTATAGTACGTTTCTTTTTCTACTATAACAATTTGTTATTTTTAAACATTGAAAATCAACCTATGATAACATGATTAAATGTCTCATTTAGCCGATCTAAGTTGCATATCTTTGCTTTTACGGTTTGCAGATGCAAAGTGAGACAGTCGATGACTAATTCCCGCCAATCATCCTTTCGCCGAATTTTAGTAACGAGAATATTGCTTTTGTTCGTCCCAGTTTTACTTGTAGGTGAAATTGTGGCTTTGAATAAGGCACGTTCTAGCCTATTGGCAACTGCCCGTCAGAATTTAACAGAAAGCGCTATTAGTAAAGCCGATAAAACTGTAGATGCGATCGCTCTATTAAAAGCGCATTTGCTGAGTGTGAGTAAAACAACAGTAATTCCCTCGAACTTGCCGATAGAACAGGAAGAAATTCTCAAGCAACTCAGGCAACAACTTCCAGCAAGTATCGAGTGCGTTCAATTAACAGAACTCCTCACTCAGAAAATAATTGCCAGCGATTGTGGCGATGAAGTAATTGGAGAATTAAAATACCCATTGCCTAGTGACGGAATTGATGTCAAAGCAGTCTTTCCGCCAAAGTCAGGAATGACTGGTAAAAGAAACAGCCAAAATCAGCTGCAATTAGTTTTATCTGCACCAGTTTCCAATGGCCGAACAAACTCAACTTACAGTTTAAGTATTAAGTCAGCACTGTACCAAAAAACTACAAATCGGCCGGGATCGCTCACAGGCGCTATGGTAATGATTGCTGAAGATGGCACAATTTTGGCGCATCCATTAACAGGTTGGGTTGGAACTAATATCGAACAACATCCAAATGCTTCCCAATTCAAAAGCATAATTAAAAATGCAATTGCTGGACGAAATGATTCAGTAAATTTATCTTTTGAGGATCGACAAGAGAAAAAAGAATTAGTCGCTGGCTATACAGCGATCGCCAATCCACTCAGTCAGCAACACCAACAAAAATGGATAATCTTAGCTGTCACCACAGTTGATAATGCCCTTTTTGGTTTAGAAGAAATCAAACTCATCCTCATCGTTTTAACAGTTGGTTTAATTGGTGCAAGTTTATTAGCATCCCTATATCTAGCTCCCTACTTGGCAAGTCCTGTAGAAGAATTGCGAGACTACGCTCTCAATATTCACTCTCACCACGCTGCACAGCCAGTTCCCCGGAACTTCAAAATCAAAGAATTCGATCAACTAGCCCAAGCACTAGACCAAATGGTACAACGACTCAAAGCTGGGGCAGAAGAACTAGAAACTGCTTGGAAAGAAGCAAAAAGCGCCAACCAAGTTAAAAGTCAGTTTTTGGCTACAACTTCCCACGAATTGAGAAATCCATTGAATATTATTATTAACTGTATTCGCTTGGTCGCAGATGGCTTATGCGATGACCGAGAAGAAGAAGTAGAGTTTCTCAAACGTGCAGATGAAACAGCAATTCACTTGTTAGGAATTATTAACGATCTACTCGATATTTCTAAAATTGAAGCGGGCAAACTTTCAGTAGTCACAGCACCACTTGACCTGCGACAATTATTGCTAGAGGTCATCAATTTACAATCAGTTAACGTTCAAAAAAAAGGCTTGCAATTGAAATGTGAGTTAGGTACTGAAGCGATACCAATTAACGCAGACGCAGCAAAACTCAAGCAGGTGTTAATTAATATTATCGGTAATGCCACTAAATTCACCGATGCTGGAAGCATTACCATTACTACAGAAACTGAATATAGTAATGGAAAATCTCAAGCAGTAGCCATCGTTAAAGATACAGGTATAGGTATCGATCCGGCTCAACAGCACAAATTATTTCGCCCCTTTGTAATGGTGAATGGCACAACCACACGTCAATATGAAGGTACTGGACTGGGGCTAGCAATTTCGCGTAACTTAATCGAACTCATGGGAGGTACCATCACTCTTGAAAGTGTAGGACTTCATCAAGGTACAACAGTCAAGATTACCTTACCTTTGATTGATATCTCGCTGTTACCTATTTCTAATAAACAAGGAAATGCAGGCGATCTTGGATTCTCTTCTGGAAACGAGGGGGTAAAGGTAAGCCGTCAGCCCAGTCTACAGGAGTCTGAAAGAACTGTGGCTATGGCGATTAACAAATCTGAGAAAGTAGGAGAAGACAAAAAGAACTCGCCGAAGCTTCAGCAACTACCTGGTAAGGAGATTTATCAAATTAGTCTTTCGCCCCAACAGACTATCCTCTTAAGTCTTCCAAAAGGAGCCGTTTACGCAAATGGGGCTTCTCAAAGGTGAGACAATTTCGGATTTGTTCGCGCCACTTGCTGGTTTTAGCGTAGCGAGAAGTTAGTCGAGCATTCATTGAGGAAAACAGGTTTGCCGCCTTCTTTAAGAGATACTGTTAAAGCAGCAAGAATTTCCACTAACTGCGTGCCAACCCAGCCAGAGGAAACCTCTGGGGGAGTATTGTTAAGAATAGAGACAACAAAGCGATCGCAAACTCGCTGTAATGGTTCTCCTGGTTCTAATTCCAGCATCACCTGACTTTGATTTACAGGAATAAATTGGTTGCCCTGTTGTTCAAACTCCCCATGTAGCAGGGTTAGAGGCGAAGATCGCGACATCTCATCAAAAATTAAGCTGCCAAGGCTGCCTACAATCCCTAATCGTCGCTGCTTATCGGGGTTCAGCCAGCACAAGTGAATATAAGCTTGAAAGTTATCTGGGTATGTCAGTGTTAGCCATACTAAGTCAGCCAAACCTTGAGGCTGAGGGGCAGAGGGGCAGAGGGGCAGAGGAGAATTCATATTTTTCTTCTCCCCACCTTCTTGTAGCCATACCGTACCCGTTGCCTGTACTTTTACAGGGGATTGACCCAGCCATGCGTTAAAAATAGCAATATCGTGAATTGCTAAGTCCCATAAAGCATCAACATCTTGGCGCACAGGGCCTAAATGGGTGCGGGTGGCGTAGCCATACCGGAGATCCCCTAATTTACCCGCTTGAACTACAGTTTGCCCCCGTTCAACTGCCGGGTGAAATAAATAGGTGTGGTCAACCATAAGTATTAAATGATGCTGCTCTGCTAACTGGCAAAGCTCCCAGCATTCTGCTGGATCGAGAGTTAAGGGCTTTTCTGCCAAAACATGGTATCCCTGTTGCAGAGCGTCTTGAATTAAAGCATAGTGAGTAGTGGCCGGAGTTGCGATCGCCACTGCTGTCAGCCCTGGCACTTGCTTTAAATCCTGCCATTGTGTTGTTAATATTACATTTTCATCTAAGCTAAACTGCTGCTTTACCGCTGCCAATCGTTCTGGATGGGGATCTACTACAGCAATAACACTTACTTGTGGATGTGCTAAAAAATTTCTTAATAAATGCACTCCCCAACGCCCAACTCCGATAACAGCGATTTTAATTTGGTTTGTCATTAGTTATTAGTCATTTGTCATTTGTCATTTGTCATTGGGTGAACAGGGTATGGGGTAAGGGAAAGGGGTATGGTTCGACAAGCTCACCAACCGGGGAAAAGGGGAAGATTAAATTTATTCCTTTTCCCTTTTCCCTTTAACCTTTTCCCCTGCCCTATGCCCCATCCCCTATGCCCTATACCCTATGCCCAATGACAACCATCTGAATTATTAGTTTAATTGCAATATTTTGAGTTCAGGGTTTTTCCTGATTTGCAATTGCTAAATAAGCTACTTTAGCTGCGGCTTGTTCGGCGGTTTTGATTGAGCGTCCCTTACCTTGTCCGAGCATGTTTCCGTGTAGCCAGACTTCAGCAAGGAAACGTTCTTGATTGCGGTAGGGTTGATTGACTTCTACAACCCGATACTCTGGTAAAACTTTAAATTGTGCCTGTGTCCATTCTTGTAGAGCAGCTTTGTAATTAAGCCTAGCTGGGTCGAGGCGAATTTCTGCCGCTAGTTGTTGAAAGTGGGGATCTAGCCAGGGACGAATTAATTCTAAATTTTGAGTACTTAAGTAAAGCGCACCCAGAACTGCCTCAAAAGCATCTGCTAGTCGTGACTCTTGACCAACTTTATCAGCCGTAGCACTGCCAGCAACTAGTAAATATAGCTCTAAACCATATTCTCTAGCTAATTGTGCAAGAATGCGATCGCTCACCAACACCGAACGAATTGCCGCAAAATCCCCTACTGGACAATCTGGGTAATTTTCCCACAACACAACAGCTGACACTAGCCGTACCACTGCATCACCAACAAACTCTAACTGTTCGTAATTTGCTGAGTCAGAAACAGTAGGATGAGTTAGCGCTAAGTCCAATAGTTGCCATTTAATTGGTGCTTGTGCTGGCAAACCAAATTTTTTGACTAAGCTTTCGAGTTGTCGTTGACGGCGCGGATAAACTAGGGTCATCAGTTCTTAGTCAAGAGAAATTAGTAATTAGTTATTGGTCATTGACAAATCAACAGAGAGTTCGTAATAAGTAGGGTTACGTTCAGATTAATGATATTACAGGCACTTCAGATTACTATTTTTCAAAACGTATAAATTAATTGTAATTTTGAGCGATCGAACAGTGCTACGAGTAATATATGTAGTACGTTTTTGGTATAAGTAGACTATTAACTCAGTTTACTCAATTCCTCCATAGAAAGCGACTATCAGCAACTTCCTGACTATCGGTTTATCTCATTCGCTAGGTAGCAACGTCCTCTCTTAACAGTTTTATGAAGATAAGTAATAAAAATTTTTACTTTAATTAAGTTAACTACACGCTGGAGTTAATACAGCTTAAGTTCAGCTAATACATGATGATATTTAGTTACAAAATCATATTTATTGATAAATCAAAATAAATTGTTATTTAAAAAAAATTATTTTTAATTATAGATAGGGCTTAATTGATAAGTCAAATATAAGTTTTAATCAAAAATTTTATTTTTAAATTATCAATCAACAAGTTTTAGTGACTCCGGGATGTTCTGGAGTGACTAACGAACATGTTTTAGCGGCCCCGGTATGTTCTGAAGTGGCTAACGAACATATTTTAGTGGCTCTGGCATGTTCTAGAGTGACTAACGAACAAGTTTTAGTGACTCCGGTATGTTCTGGAGTGACTAACGAACATGTTTTAGTGACTTCGGGATGTTCTAGAGTGGCTAACAAACATATTTTAGTGACTCCGGGATGTTCTGGAGTGACTAACGAACATGTTTTAGTGGCTCCGGTATGTTCTGATATGCGATCGATATTTAATTGAGTTGTAAAGAAGTTGCATTCTGAAAATGTAAAGAAATTATTAATTATTCTTTAACCGTCTTAACTGTCTTAACTGTCCTTGCATTTCCATTAAAAATGTAAAAGTATATTCATATCAGTAACTGAACTTAGAGGATATTTGAAAAGTTTTGGGCGAATAGAATTCGCTACTACACAAGCAAAGTCTACCTACGTGGACTTACAGAAAATTAAGGTTCTTAACCCGCGCAGGCGGGTTTTGTCTGTGTAGCCGCGACTTCTAGTCGCTTTTCAAACAACCTCTTAAAAAGCTAACTTATCACCACCTACTAAAAAGGTAAGTGTAGTTTTTTTCTTTGATACAAAAAAGCCAAACTAAAAGGTTAGGCATCCAGTCTAAAATTACAATTTCAGGTGAAAAACCATGAACATATTTCAATATTTCAAAAAGGCGATCGTTTTTGCCCTAGTGGTACTTGGTTTGAGTTGGACGCTACAAAGCCCTAGTTTTGCGGCAGGTTTAGAAGGCAATTGGAAACTTACTACATTAGGCGATTCTCCTGTTCCAAAAGAACTTTTAATTATAGCCCAATTTGATCCTATTGACAATCTAATTCAAGGCATAGCTGTTTGCAACCGATACTTTGGTAATTACGAATCGACAGAGGATACAATCAGATTTCAAGGTCGTGTAGTAAGTACACGTGCATATTGCGGTGATGATCGGGAATACCAATATCTAAGAGCAATAGAATCATCAAATTCCTATAAGGTAAGCGATGGAGAGCTAACAATTAATACCGACGATCCAAATGCCAGGGTTTTGAAATTTGTCAAAGCTCAATAAAGTTGTGATGCTCTTGTATTAACAGCAATCAATCTTTGGTTGGGTGAGGTTCATCTTTACCCAACCTAAGTAAGTGGACACAATTATTTAGAAGACGCATTTCGACCCTTCGGCAAGCTCAGGGCATCGCTGCGCTCAATGCTCGATCCTTGAGAAGACGAGGGTTGAGCGAAGTCGAAACCCGGCAACCTCAAGTTAGGTTTAATTTAGTCCTTCTACTTATCATTTTTGAAAATTGATAGGATTTTGGATTTTAGATTTTGGATTGTGAATCGCTTTTACCCTTGTTTAGCTGAGTTACCATCGTACAAAATCCGTACAAAAAATAATGAGGCAGGAAGCTGAACCTCCATACCTCATATAGTTTGAGAGCAGGACATAAGCCGGGTTCTGTTCTCTTACGAGGGCAGTTATCTATCTGGGACGCCTGTTACCAGACGCCTCTAGCGGCTCTTGTTGAGCGGAACTGGTAAAAGACCAACCGTAGTTCCTTCGGCCTTGCTCCCAACCGGGGTTTACCGAGCCAGCACCTCTCGATGCTGCTGGTGCGCTCTTACCGCACCTTTGCACCCTTACCAAATTGTCCTTTGTCTTTTGTCCTTTGTCCTTTGTTATTTCGCAAATGACTAATGACTAATGACTAATGACTAATTGGCGGTATCTTTCTGTGGCACTATCCTCACGATCGCTCGCACTGGACGTTATCCAGCAAGTTTGGTCTTTCGGGAGTCCGGACTTTCCTCAAACCAGTAACAATGACCGATCTGCAACCGCCTGCGCCTACTCTCTCCCTACATTTAGTGTAATCTTGGATGGCATACTGTGTTAAGTTTGCTAGACCTGCCTTGGATGCGCGGCAGCTTATTACTTCTTTTTATTCCAAGGTAGGGCGTAAGTCCAAGGCAGCTTTCTGACTGTGAAAGGACAATTGATAATGCTAATAGGAGGGAAATTGACACCAGGAGCTAAACCTACACGCACCTCGGATATTCTTAATACTAATTGTAGGGAAAAATCTAACTCCTTTCTTCTATTCATAAAGTCGTTGTACAATTTTTTTTGCCCTTTTTGTAGCCCATTAATATCAATTAGTGGTTTGCTAGCTGAGTAGGTTCCATTTTCTTGGCGCTGCAAAACGTCTTCTGCTGTTACTGTCTCAGAAAGTGTTTTCTTGGGAGCAATTAAGCTAGGGCTTTGGGGTACAGCTAAGTCGCGGGTTAAGTCTGGTGATTTACGAATTACTCGACGCGATTGTTTGCTATGTTCGACTACCAAAGAGCTATTGTCCCAATCAACGTATACGGCGATATTATCAGATTTGTTTTCAATACTCAGCGATAAATCTTTGAGGTCGTCAATTGAGTATGACGATTTGAATCTAAAGGAAATTCCAATTTTGTCGTCGAGATTTTGTTCTTTTAGCTGATCGTCAACAATTCCTTTTTTAAACTCAAATTTAATTTGGTCGTCGATGGATTCAACCATCCGGTTAAAAACATAGGAGACAACAATAATATAAATCGTCAAAATTATTAAATTCTGGTCGCTACTCCTCATAATTCTAAAATATTAACTCCCGTACTAATGAATGTATATTCGACTGGTCGCTCGCTTGCAATCTTTAATCGCGTTTAACCGTGACAGAATTTTGGAGCCAGCCTCGTTGCCAAAAAAAGCATACTAAACCAAGTGCGATCGCTAACATTAATGCCCAACACATTGGGTAACCCCAATACCAATTCAATTCAGGCATATTATATGGTGATTTCTCTGTATTGAAATTCATACCATATATTCCGGCAACAAAAGTCAATGGAATAAAAATTGACGAAACCACTGTTAACACTTTCATGATTTCATTCATTTTGTTGCTCACCGCTGAAAGATATACATCCATTAATCCAGATGCTAGTTCTCGGTAAGTTTCCACCATATCCATGACTTGCACTGCATGGTCATAACAATCTCGCAGGTAAATTCGCACATCTTCACTAACCAGATCGCTGCCATCACGAATCAACGAATTAATTGCATCTCGCTGCGGCCAGATAGCACGACGTAATTGTAGTAATTCTCGCCTAATTTGATAAATATTTTGTAGTGTTTGCGGAGTAGGTTTAACTATTACTTCCTCTTCTAATTCTTCGATGCGCTCGCCATAAAGTTCTAACACTGGGAAATAGCCATCAATAATGGCATCTAACAGAGCATAAGCTAAATAATCAGCTTTTTGATTGCGGATGATACCTTTGCCTTTTTCAATTCGCGATCGCACTGCTTCAAAGCAATCATGCTCTGGTTCTTCTTGGACTGTCAGCAAATAATTTTTACCCAAAATTAAACTTACTTGTTCGCTATAAAAACCACATGTTTTTTCCTTTGGCACTACCATGCGAGAAATGAAAAGCAATTGGTCTTCATAATCCTCTGTTTTCGGACGCTCCGGTACATTGACTACATCTTCTAAAACAAGAGGATGTAAATCAAAAACTCGACCCAATCTTTGTAATATATCTCGACTACCTAAACCTTGTACGTCTACCCAAGAAACGCTGTCCATCTCTAAATACGGAATACATTCTTCTGGAGTTGCTATTTGTTCGCGAATAAAATTTGTCTGGCTATAATCAATCAAGAAAATTATTGGCGGTGGAGCGTCTGCATCAATAAAAATCGTTCCTGGCACAGTTCCAGGTTGGTGATGAAACTCATCTTCAAATACCTTTGTTACTGCTTTTAGAGCGCGGCGCAATTTTGGTGGCATGAAATATTACCTAATAGTCATTAGTCATTAGTCATTAGTCATTAGTCATTGGTCATTAGTAAATGACGGAGGGCAAATGACATACACGTTATTTTACAAAAATTAATAAAAAAATGGTGATTTCTAAATTCTGTAATTATTTACGTAGCTAATTTAAGCATCAACATTTTGTTAGTAGTCAGTCATATTTACATCTAATTACTGAAAACTTGCATAATTAAATACCAATTTGCAATCAAAATGCGACAGATCTGTGGGTAGGGGCGTACAGCTGTACGCCCTTACAGCCGATTCATGTGTCGCAAATATTTTTGAAAATGGTATGAATTTATTTACTTTCAGTGAGTTACCAGCAATAGAGATAACATATTGCTTCTGAATCAGCAATGGTATAAAAAAACAGTTTGCCTTGACAAGACAAACTGCTTCAAAAATATTTATCTTAATATCCGGGAGCAGAGCCAGAGACATTTCCAGCTCTACTTCTGAATTGGTGGATTCTGGATTCTCTGGGTAAGCAGAGCTTAGAACATGCCGCCCATGCCGCCCATGCCGCCCATACCACCCATGCCGCCCATACCGCCCATGTCAGGAGCAGCAGCGGCTTTCTTTTCGGGTTTTTCAACAACGATCGCTTCGGTGGTTAAGACTAAGCCAGCAATGGAACCAGCGTTTTGTATAGCGGAACGCACGACTTTAGCGGGGTCAATAATGCCAGCTGCGATCAAATCTTCAAATTCGCCAGTAGCGGCGTTGTAACCAATGTTAAATTCGGTATCCCGGACTTTAGAGACAACCACAGAACCTTCTGCGCCAGCGTTGTCTGCTATTTGACGCAAAGGAGCTTCTAATGCTTTTTGAACAATCTCAGCCCCAATTTTTTCTTCTGCTTCCAGGCTGTTTTTAATTGCTTCTGCTGCCTTAGCTAAGTGAATCAGGGTGGTTCCACCGCCAGGAACAATGCCTTCTTCCACAGCTGCTTTGGTGGCGTTGAGGGCGTCTTCGATTCGCAATTTGCGGTCTTTGAGTTCGGTTTCTGTGGCTGCACCCACTTTAATCACTGCCACGCCGCCAGCTAGCTTAGCGATGCGTTCCTGGAGTTTTTCTTTATCGTAGTCAGAATCGCTGGCGTCCAACTGGCGGCGAATTTGACCAATGCGCTTTTGCACCTCTGGCTTGCTGTCACTACCAGCGACAATTGTAGTGTTTTCTTTATCGATACTGATTTTGCGAGCAGTTCCCAACGTTTCTAAAGAAGCAGTGTCTAAGCTTAAGCCGATTTCTTCAGAAATCAATTGTCCGTCGGTGAGAATGGCAATATCTTCTAGCAAAGCTTTGCGGCGATCGCCGAAACCAGGGGCTTTGATGGCAGCTACGGTAAGTACGCCCCGCGCTTTGTTCACAACCAAAGTTGCTAAGGCGTCTCCTTCCACATCTTCAGCGATAATCAACAAAGGCTGACCGGAACGAGCGACTTTTTCCAACACCGGCACTAAATCCTGGATGCTGCTGATTTTTTTATCAGTAATCAGGATGCGGGCGTTTTCAAATTCGACGATTTGCCGTTCGTTGTTGGTGACGAAGTAGGGAGAAATATAACCTCGATCGATCTGCATCCCTTCAACTACTTCGAGTTCAGTCGTCAGGGATTTCGATTCTTCAACGGTAATGACACCATCTTTGGTGACTTTTTCCATTGCTTGGGCTAGCATATTGCCAACTTCTTCGTCGTTACCGGCTGAGACAGTGGCAACTTGAGCGATCGCACTTCCTTCTACAGGCTTAGCTATCTTGGCAATTTCTTCTACCAACGCCTCGACAGTCTTGTCGATCCCGCGCTTTAAGCTCACAGGGTTACTACCAGCCGCAACGTTCTTCAGGCCTTCCCGAATCAAAGCCTGTGCCAGAACCGTAGCAGTTGTAGTGCCATCCCCAGCAACATCTTTAGTTTTTGATGCTACTTCCTGGATGAGTCTTGCACCTGTATTTTCCAAAGGATCTTCTAATTCAATTTCCTTGGCAACAGTGATACCATCGTTGACAATTTGAGGTGCGCCAAATTTTTTTTCTAAAAGGACGTTGCGACCTTTGGGCCCCAAGGTGATTTTTACGGCATCGGCAAGGGCGTTAACACCCCTTTCTAGAGCTCGCCGCGATTCCTCGTCAAATGCAATAATTTTCGCCATGTTTTATTTCTCAAGCGCTTCCATTAGACAATTTAGCACTCACAGGTCAAGAGTGCTAATGTCTCCAGCAAGTCAAGTTACAAAATGAAAAATTGATTAATATACAGGTGATCCTCATATTAAATACTGGCAGTAATGCTTGAATTGGGAGATGAACCTAGACAACTCCCTTAAATCCCTTGGTATTGCCGACCCTAGCGGCACCGGCTGGTTGGCAGTAGTATTTACGTTCCTCTTAGCTTGGCTTGTAACCTGGCGTTTAATTCCCACTGTACGCAAATTCGCCTTGCGAGTAGGTTGGGCAGACCAACCCAACGCACGGCGGCTCAACCGAGAACCTTTGCCCAATGCAGGAGGGCTAGCTATCTACGCGGGCGTAATTGCCGCGCTAGTATTAGCCAGTCTTTTACGACCTATCGAACTCCAAAACGTATTGGCTCAGGTACTAACTATTCTGTTGGGGGGTTCAATATTAGTCCTAGTGGGCTTTATTGACGATCAGTTCGGTTTACCGCCCTCCGTTCGTTTGTGGGCACAAATTGTCACCGCACTCTTACTCGTAGCTAACGGCATCAGTGTCAAAGTACTATTTGGCACACCCATCGACTCGCTTTTATCCATGTGCCTGACAGTACTATGGGTAGTAGGGATTACCAACGCCATCAATTTGATGGATGGGATGGATGGTTTGGCGGGAGGAATCAGCTTTATTACCGCCATGAGTTTGTTAGGGGTTGCAGCCCAATTTAACAACCGTGCAGCGGCAATTTTAGTTTTGGCAGCCTTGGGGGGTGCGGCACTGGGCTTTTTACGCCACAACTTCCATCCGTCAAGGATTATTATGGGTGATGCTGGAGCATACTTTTTCGGCTATGTCTTGGCAGCAACTAGTATTTTAGGCAAACTGCAACAAAACACAGTCTACGCCCTTGTACCCACGGTTTTATTTCTGCTGTTGCCCGTGCTGGATACTACTCAAGTATTTGTACGGCGGCTATTAGCAGGAAATAACCCCCTAAGCACTCCTGGCAAAGACCATTTACACCACCGCTTGCTAGCTTGGGGACTCTCCCAACGTCATGCAGCATTGACCTTGTGGGGAATTACTTTGCTTTGCAATTTGCTAGCAATGAGAATACAAGGTATGACTTTCGCTGTAATGTTAGCTACCGCCAGTAGTATTATTATTCTTTTGGGCTTCACCGTGTGGCAAAGGGTACGTCAACAACATTAGTACACTTTCGCGAATATAAGGAATTTTAAAAAATAAAATCCTCAGTGATTAGAAATAATAATCATTGTAGAGTGTGGGAAGTCAAGGTTGTCTATATCAGCCGTGACTTCTTTTTTTCAGGACTTACGCAAAAGCTCTCTGAAACTCTTATAACTTCGTGCCCTACCCTGCGGTCTCAATGTGTAAATTAAATGCTTAACAGATTATTACTTGTGGGCTGGGTGTTGTAATAGTAGCCATACTATGTCTATTCTCTGTATAGGTAAGTAAAAGAAAATTTCGATCTCAAGAAACCTGAGATTGTTAGTTACCAGAGTTATCAGGAGGTAGAGCGATCGCTCACTACACTTTAAAAGCTACTAAAGATACGGTGCATTTGGGCGGTTTCTCCCATCTGCTAAATCCAGCACTCACTATTGATTCCGGCGATACAGTTGATGTAGAAACTTATAGTGGTTATTACGTTTATGAGAAAGCGCCACCAGAATTTCTCACACCAGAATTTCTCGATATCTGCCAAAATCTTTTACCAGAACGCAAAATTGCTGGAGGGCCGCATTTACTCACAGGGCCGATTTACGTGCGGGATGCTCAACCAGGAGATGTTTTAGAAGTAAAATTAGAAGCGATCGCCCCTAGTTTACCTGTAGGCTTTAATGCAATTCGCACGGGTTGGGGAGCTTTACCACATCAGTTTTCTCAACCAGCTTTAAGATTCATTCCTTTGGATTTAGCAAACAATATTGCCGAATTTCCACCCGGTACTGGAATTAAAATTCCCCTCAAACCTTTTTTTGGAATTCTTGGTGTTGCTACCCCAGAAACCTCTCGAACTTCCGTCCCACCAGGCTATTACGGCGGTAATATCGATAACCGCGAACTTCAAGCAGGTTCTCGTTTATTCTTGCCGATTTTTGTTCCAGGTGCGTTATTTTCAATCGGTGATGGACATTCTGCACAGGGAGATGGCGAAGTTAATGTAACCGCGATTGAGACTTCCATGAACGGTAGAATTACACTCAAACTCCGCAAGGATTTAAAATTAACAACACCAATTGCCGAAACTCCAACTGATATTATCACAATGGGTTTTGCTCAAACCTTAGATGAAGCATTAGAAATGGCTTTAAAAAATACGATTGATTTTCTGGAACGCTTCGCCAATTTGTCGCCAGAAGATGCTTATGTATTGTGTAGTTTAGCTGTGAATTTTCGCATCACTCAAGTTGTGAATAGTCCCCAAAAAGGCGTACATGGAATGTTACCCAAATCAATTTTATCTAAGGCTATTAATTTATAAAAAAGAAAGGTAAAAAGTAAAAATAAGTGTTTGCTTAATCTTTACTTTTGCCTTTTGCCGTCTTAAGCCAAAAGCTTAATTAAGTTTCAACAATATTTTTGTTAAACCTTCACCTAACTTTTCAATAGATTCTTGCTGTTTGGGATCTTTTAAGCTGCCATCAGGATTGAAGGCTTCATAAGCTTTAGATACGGCTATTTGGTCGGGAAGTACTAAAACTTTGATGTTTCCCAAAATAGAACGCAGGTGAACTAAGCCGCGCAAACCACCAAAACCGCCAGGTGAAGCACTCATAATCGTAGCAACTTTACCTGCAAAGGCAGCCAAGGGGGCTTCGTTTGGATATGGACGCGATGCCCAATCGATCGCATTTTTCAAAACTGCTGTGAGGGAACTGTTATATTCGGGTGAAGCAATGAGAAATCCCTGATGAGAAATCATCAAATCCTTCAATGTCCTAGCGTTGGCTGGCATTCCTTCTTGAGCTTCCAAATCTTCATCGTACAGAGGTAAAGGCAAATCCCGCAGGTCTAAATATGTAACTTCTGCGCCTGCTGCCTTAGCACCAGCCGCCGCAATTTTTACTAATTTTTTGTTGTAAGAATCTATACGGGTACTGCCAGCAAAGGCTAGGATTTTCGGTGTAGAGGCCATAGTTTTAGGTTTAATGCAAGGGATTGGCTAACTCAGCTGCATTATCCTGTTTTCAGGCGATCGCTTTTTACTACCTTTAGATTTTCTTTACACATTTGCTCGAAAATTATGGCGAATTGGTCAGATTCTTATCTCGGCAAGTTGCGGCAAGTTGTTGGCAACCGTCTACTGATGTTATGTGGCACACGGGTAATTGTGGAGGATGATTTCGGGCGCGTTCTGTTGCAAAAGCGAAGTGATTTTAAACTTTGGGGACTACCTGGTGGCTGTCCTGAAGAAGGCGAATCTATCGAACAATGTGGGGTAAGAGAAGTATTTGAAGAAACAGGTTTAACAGTTAAGCGTTTGCAAGCTGTGGCATTTTCTTCTAACCCAGAGTTTGAAACTGTAACTTATCCTAACGGCGATCGCGTGCAAAACTTCATTTTGATTTTGCGAGCTGTTGAATGGGAAGGTAGCTTAGCTTGTCTAGATGGAGAATCCCTGGCACTAGAATTTTTTGATTTGGCTGACTTACCTACATTAATGCCAAACGATCGCCCTGTTTTGAAAAAGTTTCAGGAATATAAGAAAAATGGCGAATTTCTGTTGTTTTAATAATCTAGAATCGGATTTCCAGTAAGGATGTGGCTAAAAGTAAGTGCAAATTCCAAGGCTTTTGCACTTACTTGTTATAGCACCTTATCTCCTAGCTGAAAATCTAGAATGCGGCGAACATAAGCACCCCATGATTCGCCACTAGGTGGAAAGACTGATGCGTAAAGCATAATACTGCTCATTGTGTCGAAGAATAAATCAGAATCGGCATCTGCTTGCAGTTCTCCCCGTTGCTTGCCACGTTTTACTACAATCGCAAATGCTTGTTGTCGAGGCTGTAAGTATTTCGTCCAATACATCTGAGCAAACTGAGGATTAGTTAATGCAGTGCTAATAATCATGGCAACGGTCTGTTTTCCTAAAGGGTTGAGTGTCATTTGTGCAGCACTCTCGATTAAAGAATCGACATCTCCCCAAAAACTACCTGTATCAGGTATTACAACCTCTTGCCTGAGGCTTTCAATGGCATCTGCAATTAACTCTTCTTTGGAGTTATATCTTCGATAAATCGTCGTTTTGCCTACCCCAGCACGAGCAGCGATCGCATCAATACTCATGTGAGTAAAACCAACTTCTATCAATAAATCTATTGTCGCCTGGAGAATTGCCTGATGAGACTCAACGCTGCGGGGTCTTCCAGGACGCTTTTTAGAAGGTTCGCTCATTTAACAAGATTTTAAAAGGAACAGAGAAGGGGAAATAGGGAGACTTAGACCCCGAATGGCGTCCAATAAACAAACAAGTAACTGAACGCTTGTATCTATGAGCATAAATATTACCGTTGTCCGTTGCCCGTTGCCTGTTCCCTCTGCCGAAGGAAGTTAACTTTTATCTCTAGCAAAGCACAAATGTGATTGACATTTGCATTTAATATTATCGATACTATTAGTATCGATAATATAATTCACAGACTAATGTCTTTACGAACTCGACCAAAATATACCAACAAAAATAGCAGCCAAACTTTACGTCAAGGGCTGGAAGAATACTACGCCGTCAATTTGCATATTACTCATCCCAGCACTCAACCAGAGGATTTTGCCAAAATCTTGCTTGCTCATGATACTAGCCATGTCATTTATGGCTGTGACACAAATATGTACGACGAACTTAAGCTTTTGCCGCTGACATTTTGGACAAGTGATTTCAAATTTAGAGATTGGTTACGCGAGCGCCAGAATCCATCTGTAAATGTGATGTATGAAGATATGATCCAGCGTGATGGTGTAATTCGTTTGTATAGTTCCATCTTTTTTGAATTAGTGCGGTTAGTACCAGAGTTGATTTCAATGTGGCTAAAAACTCGTAACCATAAAACTTTCCTACCTTTTCTTAACTTTGAACCAATGTTAGACCGTCCACTGTTAGATATTCGTCAAGAGTTTGGCCTATTTCTTTTCATTAAATAGATTTATCCTATAGTCATTGAGGCAGATAATAGTGTTAAAATCCTCCCCAAATATTGGATCAGCGAGGAACTAAATTTATTTATCTAAATGAAAAATGAATTTATTTTGAGGGGAAAGTAGACAAAAAATTATCAGGTATCGAACTGTTGCCTGTTCCCTTTTAACTAGCTCAAAACCAGTAACAAAAAGAGTTTACCATCAAGTCATACCGCTATGCTACTTGAGTTTTGTCAGCCAACCAGCTACGTTAGGTGTATGGGACGCTTTCAAAACAATGTCAACCTTACTATATTTTGCAATTGCTGTTCTTGTGCTTTTAGTGATAGGAATCGGGGTTTATTTCCTGACTCCTCGCAAATATCAATCTTCTGCCACAGTCGCCAATTCCTACGATGAATGGACTGATGACGGCATCCTAGAGTTTTATTGGGGAGAACACATTCACCTCGGTCACTACGGTTCGCCGCCAGGTCGCAAGGATTTTTTAGTTGCTAAATCTGACTTTGTACATGAAATGGTTAAATGGGGTGGTTTAGATAAATTACCTCCCGGTACTACCGTCTTGGATGTCGGCTGCGGTATCGGCGGCAGTAGTCGGATTTTAGCGCGGGATTATGGGTTTGCTGTCACAGGAATTACGATTAGTCCACAGCAAGTAAAACGCGCCCAGGAGTTAACGCCCCCAGGAGTCAACGCCCAGTTTGCGGTCGATGACGCAATGGCGTTGTCATTTCCAGATGCTAGTTTTGATGTAGTCTGGTCGATTGAAGCAGGTCCCCACATGCCCGATAAAGCCGTTTTTGCTAGGGAATTAATGCGGGTGCTAAAGCCTGGTGGCGTTTTGGTTGTAGCTGACTGGAATCAGAGAGATGACCGCCAAAAGCCGTTAAATTTCTGGGAAAAACCAGTGATGAAACAACTCCTCGAACAGTGGTCTCATCCAGCTTTTTCCAGCATAGAAGGGTTTAGCGAACTTTTGGCAGAGACGAAATTAGTCGAGGGAGAGGTGGTGACAGCAGACTGGACGAAACAAACGCTTCCTTCTTGGTTAGATTCCATCTGGCAAGGAATAGCCAGGCCTGAGGGATTAGTGCGTTTTGGGCTGTCTGGTTTTATCAAGTCTGTCCGCGAAGTGCCGACTTTATTGCTGATGCGTTTGGCATTTGGTACAGGACTGTGCCGATTTGGAATGTTCCGCGCTGTGCGGGCGAACTCACCCACAGAATTGACGGACAGAAACTTTGCTAAGCAAACTCAAATAATTGGTAATTAGTAATTATTCTTTTGTTTGGTCGCTTCCAACAGCTTAACGCTGGCGTAGATAGCATTAATATGAGGTGTGGGAATTTGAGTGAGTTTTCCCAATTCTGCCACCGCGCCAACAATAGCATCTATTTCCGTGGGGCGTCCGGCTTCAATATCTTGCAGCATTGAAGTTTTGTGGGCGCCAACGTTTTCGGCGCCATTAATTCGCTGTTCTAAAGTAATGCCAAATTTTATACCCAAATTTTCGGCGATCGCCTGGGCTTCTGTCATCATTTGCCGCGCTAGTTCGCGGGTGAGGGGATAGCGGCAAATATCTTCTAAAGTCGCACCAGTCAAGGCGCTAATGGGATTAAATGCGACATTACCCCATAATTTAATCCAGATTTCCGTGCGAATTTGATTGCGGATTGGTGCTTTGAATCCTGCTTGTTTGAGAGTTTGGGCTAATAATTGAATGCGATCGCTTTTGCTACCGTCAATTTCACCGAGAGTAAAGCGATCGCCTTCAATATGCTTAATTACACCTGGTGCAATTATCTCAGTTGCCGGGTAAACAACACAACCGATGGCGCGGTCAACACCGATACCAGCTTCCACAATGCCATCTGGGTCAACAGATTGAATGCGCGTTCCTTCATACTCACCGCCGTGATGGTGAAAGTACCACCAAGGAATACCATTTTGGGCTGTGATAACCGTTGTGTCAGGATTGTAGAGTGTGGAAAGGGAGGGGGCGATCGCTGGAACGCTGTGAGCTTTAACAGTTAAAATTACTACATCTTGTTGTCCCGCTTCCTGAATATTACTAGTTGCCAAAGCCGGACGAACAACTTGGCTAGAACCGTCCGCCATGACTAATTTCAGCCCATCTTTTTGAATTGCTTCCAAATGGGAACCACGAGCGATGAGCGTCACCGTTTCACCAGCCAGTGCTAATTTTGCTCCTAAATATCCACCAATTGCACCTGCCCCAACAATACAAATTTTCATTTTTTCAAAAAATAATCGCTTATAGTTTAGTACGATTTTAAATCCTACTTACTAGGAGTTTTTCTCCATGACCAATGTCTTACTTTATGCGTAGCCTGCAAGAGCTTCCGTCTTCACGTTTAGTATTACGCGCAGCCTGTAAGACTTTCCGTCTTGCTTGTAAGGCTTTCTGCCTTGACGTTTCAGTATAACGCGCAGCCTGTAAGACTTTCCGTCTTGCTTGCAAGACTTTCTGCCTTGACGTTTCAGTATAACGCGCAGCCTGTAAGACTTTCTGCCTTCCTTGTAAGACTTTCTGCCTTGACGTTTCAGTATAACGCGCAGCTTGTAAGGCTTTCCGTCTTGCTTGTAAGACTTTCCGCCTTGACGTTTCAGTATTACGCGCAGCCTGTAAGACCTTCCGTCTTGATGTTCTCAAAAACAAACTTGGGTTACAGCTTTTTCACTTACAGCGTTTTTCATCTATTTAAACCACAATCTCCGGTAGGGACGCTAAGCTTAGTGCCCCTACTCATACCAAGTTGCAATCATAATGCAATATGCTTGGGTTAAAGCCTAATCCTACAAAATTGTGTGTTCGCCAGACGCGATAAATCGCCGTCTCTACAAGTGTTTTGCTCTCATAATGTAGTATTTCTCCCCCTGCCTCCCTTGCTCCCCTGCTCCCCTGCCCCCCTGCCCCCCTGCTCCCTGCCCCCCTGCCTCCCCTACCTCTACTCCCCAATACCAAGCAACTTCGCCATCGCCAACCGTTGCAATTTGCCAGTCGCACCACGGGGTAATTGCTCTAAAATGTGAATTTGCTTAGGCACTTTGAAATTTGCCAGCATGGCTGAACAGTGAGCTAAAAGTTCTTTTTCGCTAACTTCTGCTTTCAAGACAACAGCAGCGTGAATATCTTCTCCTAAAGATTTGTGGGGGACGGCAAAAGCTAGGGCTTCGGCAACGGCGGGATGGCGCAGCAAAATATCATCTACTTCTAAAGGAGAAATTTTTTCCCCACCCCGGTTAATCAATTCTTTTATCCGTCCAGTCAGGCGGAGATAGCCATCTTCATCGATTGTGCCTTGGTCTCCTGTGCGAAACCAACCATTTACAAAAGCAGTGGCGTTGGCTTCTGGGTTATTTTCGTAGCCGTCAATGACATTTGGTGCTTTGACCACCACCTCACCCAAACTTCCTTGGGGTAGCAAGTTACCTTCCGAGTCCATAATGCCGACTTCCACGCCGAAGCCATAACCGACAGTACCCGGTTTGCGGACTTTTGGTGGTAGGGGGTTAGTAGTCATTAAGTGGGATGCTTCAGTCATGCTGTAAGATTCCACCACAGGCGCATTGAGAGTTGCCTCCATTTGTTCGATGATAATCGGGGGCAAAGAAGCACTACTAGAGCGAATAAAACGGAAGGAATTTGCTTTGACAATTTCTGTGTTGCGGCTAGCCCGTGCCAAAATTGTCTGGTGCATCGTTGGTGCTGCGGAGTACCAGGTAGGTTTGTAAGTTTCTACCAGTTTCCAAAACTCTAAAGCATTAAAACCATTGGGGCAAACTAGCGTACCGCCAGCTCCCAGAGTTGCTAACAAACAGCCTACCAAGCCATGAACGTGGAATAAGGGCATTAAGCAAAGTGTAGTGTCAGCTGCGGTGAGCGAATAAGCACCAATGATGTTGTTGGCAGAAGCAATGAGATTGCGATGACGAATTGGCACCCGCTTGGGACGACTCGTGGTGCCGCTGGTGTGGAGAATCATCGCTATATCGTCAGCTGAGGGGGAGATGGGGGGATGGGGGGATGGGGGGATGGGGAGATGGGGAGATGAGGGAGACAAGGGAGAGGGGGGAGACAAGGGAGAAAGATTGCTACCTTGGCCCCCTTGTCCCCCTTGTCCTCTTCCCATGCCCAATGCCCCATTCCCAATGCCCAGTTCAAAACTCAAAGTCCCGTCAGTATTGACTTTGGCATTAATCCGTATCATGTCGGGTGTGAGGGCAGCAACGGCCGCTTCTGGTTCCTCAGATAGGGTAATCAATGCTTTTGCCTGGGTATCTGCATAGTAGAAGGCAAATTCATCTTGCTTATATTTGGGATTTAAAGGTGCAGCGGTACCAGATAAAGCAGCAGCCAGAAAAGTAATTGCCATTGGCGAACCATTATTCATGGCAATGGCAATGCGTTCTCCGGGTTTGATTCCAAAGCTGTGGAGTTGAGATACCAGCCCAGCAACATTTTCGCGCAATTGCTTGTAAGTTAGCGATCGCCCCTCAGGCGAAACCAAGGCTAAATGATTGTCTTCCCCTGCTAAAAGCTCAAATAAATTCATTTCAAAACCTCCAAAAGGAATTGGGCAAACAGGGCATGGGGAAAGGGAAAGGGGTATGGTTCGACCCTTCTCTACGAGAGGCTTCGCCAACGACAAAGCTCAGGACAGGCAAGCTCACCAACCGGGGAAAAGGGGAAAGATTAAATTTATTCCTTTTCCCTTTTCCCTTTAACCTTTTCCCCTGCCTCACCTCCCCACTCCCCAAGGTAAAATTAAGTAAATATTGTGTCTGTCGCTACTAAATAAATCAGAAAAAACTTTTTCAGCAATTCAAGCAATATCGATAAATATGGATCGTCGGAAATTTCTCAACTATGTTACTTTAGCAGGATCTAGCTTTGCCTTAACTAGTTGCATTCAAGGCAAAAATTCTAATTCATCAGGTGAAGTATCTCCCTTAGCATCACCTGTGGCAGTAAATGAACCGCTGAAAGTAGGATTTGTTTATATAGGGCCTGTGGGCGATTTTGGCTGGACTTATGCTCATGATTTAGGTCGCAGACACATGGAAGCCAATCTTCAAGATAAGGTAAAAACTACCTTTGTGGAAAATGTGAACGAAGGTGCTGATGCTGAAAGAGTAATTCGCCAATTAGCATTAGATGGTAACAAATTAATTTTCACGACTTCCTTTGGTTACATGAACCCAACAATTAAAGTTGCCAAAGAGTTTCCTAATATTTTCTTTGAACACTGTACGGGTTACAAACGTGCTGCTAATGTTGGCACTTATTTGGGACGTTTTGAAGAACCGCGCTATTTAACCGGCATGATTGCTGGCAAGATGACAAAATCAAATGTAATTGGTTTTATTGGAGCATACCCGATTCCGGAAGTAATTCGTGGAATCAGTGCATTTACTCAAGGAATGCGGTTAACAAATCCCCAGGCAAAAGTTAAGGTACTTTGGGCGCAAACTTGGTACGATCCAGCTAAAGAAAGAGAAGCAGCTCAAGCATTGTTTAATTTAGGTGCGGATGTGCTGACTCAGCATACCGATTCTGGCGCTGTTGTACAATTTGCTGAAGAAAAAGGGATTTATGCTTTTGGCTATAACACCGATATGAGCAAGTTTGGTCAAAAAGCTCACTTGACATCAGCTATTAATAAATGGGGCAAATTCTATACAGATAAAGCTTTAGCTGTAATGGCTAATACATGGAAATCTGAAGAAGTTTGGGATGGTATTGGTCAAGAAATGGTAGATATTTCTCCGATGAATCAAGCGATTCCGGCTGATGTGCAACAATTAATAAATACCAAGCGTAATGAGTTTATTCAAGGTACGGCACATCCTTTTGATGGCCCAGTGAAAGACCAAAAAGGTGTAGTACGAGTGCCAAAAGGTAAAGTATTAGATGATAAGCAACAATTGGCAATGGATTGGTATGTTGAAGGAATTGAAGGGTCAATTCCTAAACAAAAATCTTAGTGTTGGAAAATTAATTAGGTACGCGATTAAAACCTATTTATAAAATAAAAATAAAATTATTGTAGAATATTGTTTGAAAAGTCCTTTTGTCGGTAGAAAAATGTTCTATAGGACTCATATTTGATTTTGGAAATATACGTATTGGTGTGGCAAGACTAAAATGTTGCAATAAATTTTATTGTGGGATGGGTGTCCTCACCCGTCCGGGCGGGCAGGATGTTCAGCTAGAATAGTGCATTAGTAAATTCTTGTGGGATGGGCGTCTCGCCTCAGGTGTAAAGGTAATTTTAACTTTTGCCTGGCTTGTTACCCGGATCAAAAATAGCGAAACTATATAAGATCGGAAACATGTGCCTAGTTCATACCCACTAATCTTTGCCAGCCATGCCTCTGTCACGCATCGTAACGCTGATTGTCGGTCTAATTGTCATTTTGGGGCTAGCTTTATGGCTAATTGATTCGCTATCGCGGCTTTACTGGCAATTGTCCTATTCGCCGTTGTTAGGCAATTTGCTGCTGTTGCTGCTAATTGTGCTGATTGGAGGATTGGTTGCGGCTTTTGTTTATTATGTATTAGTGCTTCAGAATGGGGAAAAGCGATCGCGCCGCAATCGTTCTCGCGTGACTCCAGCGCAAATCCCGGCTGGCAAATCTGATGCAGCTTCTACGACTCTCCAAGCTGTGCGCCAGCAAGTAGCGCAAATTCAAGATGAAGTCGCACGCCAAGCTTTATTAAGTAAATCGCGGGAAATTGAAGCCAACCTCGCACGGGGTGAAATTCAAGTGGTGGTATTTGGCACCGGGAGTGCTGGCAAAACTTCTCTGGTGAATGCCGTCATGGGACGCATGGTCGGTCAGGTGGATGCACCGATGGGTACAACCCAAGTTGGCGAAACTTATTGTCTGCGGTTGAAGGGATTAGAACGCAAAATTTTAATTACGGATACGCCGGGAATTTTAGAAGCAGGCGTGGCGGGGACGGAACGCGAACAAATGGCGCGGGAACTGGCGACGGCAGCAGATTTATTATTGTTTGTAGTTGATAACGATTTACGACGCTCGGAATATGAGCCACTACGGGGATTAGCGGAAATTGGGAAGCGATCGCTTTTGGTTCTTAACAAAACAGATTTATATACAGATGAAGATAAAGAAGCTATCCTCGCCAGGTTGCGTCAGCGGGTGCGGGGATTTATTGCTACTAATGATGTAGTAGCGATCGCTGCTAATCCCCAATCTGCACAACTGGAAACTGGCGAAAGCTTCCAGCCAGAACCAGATATCGTTCCTTTGTTGCGGCGCATGGCTGCTGTTTTACGTGCCGAAGGTGAAGATTTGGTGGCAGATAACATTCTTTTACAATCTCTGCGCTTGGGTGACGAGGCGCGAAAACTCATCGATGGCCAGCGTCGCCGCCAAGCTGACAAAATCGTAGAACGGTTTCAATGGATTGGCGCTGGCGTTGTCTCAGTCACGCCCATACCAGTGGTAGATTTATTAGCAACCGCCGCCGTCAATGCTCAAATGGTCGTAGAAATTGGCCGAGTATATGGCTGTGAATTGAATATGGAACGGGGACGAGAATTAGCCCTTTCTTTAGCAAAAACCATCGCCAGTTTGGGCATTGTCAAAGGAGCAATTCAATTATTATCTACGGCTTTGCAACTTAATGTTGCCACCTTTATTATTGGCAGAGCAATTCAAGGTGTGACAGCAGCTTATTTAACGCGAATTGCTGGTAAAAGCTTTATTGAATACTTTCGCCACGACCAAGATTGGGGTGATGGTGGCATGACAGAAGTTGTACAGCGACAGTTTCAAATTAATCGCAGAGATGAATTTATTAAGGCTTTTATTCAAGAAGCGATCGCCAGAGTAGTGAAGCCTTTACAAGATAAAACTGAGGCGATGGAAGAACAAGAGAGTAGAGAAGAGTTACCCTAAATGTAGCTTCGTTCCTGAAATGGACTTATAACCCTCTTTTACCCCCTTAAAAAGGGGTCGCCGTAGGCGGGGGGATCTTAACCGAACCGTATTGCGTTCCCTGTTCCCTTATAACGCGAGTCTCCCTTAAAAACTCACGTTAAAATCTATACATTTAAAGACGCTTTTCGTTTGCGCTTTAACCACAAACCTGCAACACCAGCAACTGCTATTCCACCAACGGTATAAGGTTCTGGAACCGTGGCAGAATCGGTATCGACTACAAGTGTTGCAAGAGTACCATCACCGCTACCGGAGAAGAGATTATCATCAATTCCAAATTGCCCTAAAAGCGCACCTCCAATAGAGAAAAATTGCCCGCTTCTGGAGTTAATATCTGCAATGGCATCAGAGTTGAGAACAAAATTCAAAATTTCGTTTGAATCGCCAGAACTATCAACGCTAAAAATTCCATAGTTTTTACCACTTCCCAAATCGCTATAAATAGTGTCATTGGGGCTATTAACTTTTTGGCTTAGTATATCAGCAGGTGTCGAAACATCAAATAAGCCTAGAGTTTTTATTCCATTTTCTGAACCATCAAATCGTTGAACTTGTAGGGTTGCTGAAGACACTTCTCCTATCGCACCAAGATCGAAAGTAAAAAAATTACGGAAACTCCTACCCCGTGCGTCTCCAGTTATGTAGTTAGTGTTATCGTTACTATTACTTTCAGTCGTACTCCACCAACCTTGGCTAGACGCACTCAGATTTAAAATTGCTGCTTGCGCTGTATTCATCATTCCTAATCCGAATCCAATAATAGCAGCCGTAATTGTCAGTTTGTAAGACTTTTGCATCGGATATTACCCTCAATTTGAAGTGTTTGGATCGCTGCTTCTTCAAGGATCTGGTTTCTTGAATATTAAAATTACTAATCTTAATCCAAAATTAAGTGTTAACTACCGTACTGGCAGCAGGACTTTTGTACTAGCATTTACTAATACTGTTACCAGCATAGTACTTACAAAAATCCAATCTAATAAGTATAAATACACAAAATTTATATGAAATTTACACAAATTTCATATTGTATTTTTTAAACTGGCTTTAGCAAGCTTAAATTATTCGCGAAAAAATGTATTGCCTATTACCTCCCTCCACGACTAATTTCACAATTCATTTAAAAATGCAATTGTGTTAAACATTATCGAGAATTATTGAGCGAATCTGCTCCCTTTCAATAAATCCTGATTCTGCCAAAATTTCATCTACCAAATTACAGACGTTGATTGTAGTAGTGGCAATTATCATTTCTTGAGTACGCTTTTGTAATGGAGATTTCTGGGGCGCACATCAACTACAAACTAGGCTACATTGTTAAACTCAGTTATGAAAATCTGATTGTAAATGCTGGCGATCGCTAAAACTTACTTATATACGTTTAAATATGTTTGATTTATGATATATTAAACACCAGCAATTAAAAAACGCTGATTTTAGACTCAATCTTTATTTTTAAATAAATACTTGAACTAATAATGAAAACCAAAGGAAAAGCAAATAAACCAATAGCCAGTCTTTCTTTAGATTTAGATAATATTTGGTCTTATTTAAAAAATCAAGGCGCTCCAGGTTGGGAGAGTTTTCCCTCTTATTTAGATATTGCAGTACCGCGTTTTTTAGAAATTCTCCAGCAATGGAATTTGACAATCACAGTATTCATTGTCGGTCAAGATGCAGCCTTGGAAAAGAATCACAAGGCAATACAGGCGATCGCCAACGCCGGTCACGAAATCGGCAACCATTCATTCTATCACTCTCCCTGGCTGCATCTCTATTCTGAGAGCGAAATAGAAGAAGAAGTGGCTATGGCTGAAGAACATATCAAGCGCGTCACTTATCAACAACCTATAGGCTTTCGCGGCCCTGGATACAGCTTTTCCCCAGGAGTGTTGAAAGTCTTAGCGCGACGCGGGTATGAATATGATGCTTCAACTTTTCCCACAATTTTGGGGCCAGTAGCACGAGCTTATTATTTGATGACTTGTAAACTCAGCAAGGAAGAACGCAAAAAACGGGAAGCTTTGTTTGGTAATTTCAAAGATGCTTTGCAACCTCTAAACCCCTACCAATGGCAAATGGGTAAGGATAGATTAACTGAAATTCCTGTTACCACCATGCCAATTTTCAAGGTGCCGATTCACTTCAGCTACATCATGTATTTGACTAGATTTTCTAGCGGTTTGGCATTATTTTATTTGAGAATTGCTTTGTGGCTGTGCAAACTTACACGCACCCAACCATCTTTATTACTCCATCCCACAGACTTTTTAAGTCAAGAAGACGTGCCAGAGTTATCGTTTTTTCCGGGTATGGATGTTCCCACATACAAAAAACTGGCAGTGGTGAATAAAAGTCTAGAAATGATAACGAGTCAGTTCAATGTTTTGACTGTCGGACAACACGCCAAGTCTGTAGCTGGTGTTCGCAAACTACCTGTATTAGTACCTCAAAAAAGATAAAAATAGCCTCGTTACCAATCACAAGAAGCAAACAAATGAGCGACAATCTCAACTAGTTCTTCTGGAAAGACTGGTTTAGATACATGAGTTTGAAAGCCAGCTTCCAAAGCGCGAATCCGGCTTTCACTGTCGCCATAAGCAGTTAAAGCAATAGCTGGGACTTTTCCACCCATGTCTGGCTTGAGCGCACGTATTTTTCGGATTAAGGTATAGCCATCTTCGTTAGGCATACCTATATCAGAAATTAAGATATCAGGTTGCAATTGGGGTAAAATTTTCAGTGCTTCTGCGGCAGATGGAACTGCTTCGACGATAGCGCCATCTGTTTCCAATACTGTAGTAATAAAACAGCGAATATCATCATCATCTTCAACTACGAGAATATTTAAGCTATCAAGAGCTAGAGAAGGTTGCATAACAAATCATATTTTATTTTGTCTGACAACAGTGATGACGTAAAGAGGCAATAGATTTTTTAGGAAAGACAGGACTTACGCAAAAATCACGAAAAAGCTTAATTTATCGAACCGCCTTCGCGTAGCGTCTCGCAGGGAAGACGCCAAGAACGCCAAGAATTGATAGAGTGTGCGTAAGTCCTAAAAGATTTAGAGTTGCTATAAAATCGAGCTAATAATAATTATTATTATGCATATATTAAAAGAGAATGGTTAATAAAATAGCCTTATTTGAATGCAACAGTATTTATGAGCGATCGCGGATAATTTCTAGTTCTTGGTAACCTGTTTGTTCGTCAAATGTTCTATTAAATGTAAATTCCTCACTTGCACCAATAACTATTTCAGCAGTTGTGTAGATAATGCATCCATAGTCGAGATGTCCCCCGATAGTTTTGCCTTCTCCATCGGAAATAGCGATATGCAAATGCACACCTGTTGTTGCTATTGTACCATTGAGAGCGATGATTTCAAATTTTTCGGTTAATACTGTACTAATGGCTTGATTAGCAAAGCGAATTTTTGCTTCTTGTAGGCTACCAATAGCACTTAATATAAATCCTGCTTTAATGTCTTCTTGTATAACAAAATTTTTTAAGCTTTTTTTTAAATCGTCGTGGGGTTTTAATCTGAGAACAAAAACTTTCATTAGTTTATAGTTATTAATTAGTCTTTTTAGTAACATCTAGCAATTAAACGCAAATATCTCAGGAATTTTACTGAGCCATTAACACAATAAATATCACTAATATATACATAAATATTATTAGGATGCAGAATATGTCCGATCTACCGCTTCAGTGCAAAAATTTGAAACAACAAGTAGAGACAATATTACAACTTTTACAGCAAGAACCAACGCTACGTTCTCAAGATATTACATTTGTACAAACTTCTTTAAATAAAGCGATTTCTCCCAAGTTTGAAATTGTGTTTGCAGGTGCATTTAGCGCTGGAAAATCAATGCTCATCAATGCACTCTTAGAAAGAGAATTACTGTATAGTGCAGAGGGACATGCTACAGGTACAGAATGCAAAATTGAGTATGCAGAACTAGATAAAGAACGGGTTGTTTTAACCTTTTTAAGTGAAGCAGAAATTCGAGAACAAGCAGTTTTTTTGTGTCAGCAACTAGGATTTAAAACAGTAGCTAATATCAACCAAGCTGATGTAATTAACTTATTAAGTCAAGGTTGCGAAGCTATTATTCAGCAGGAAGGTGGTGAGAGTAAATCAGAACGCGGAAAACAGGCGAAGGCGTTAATCTTGTTGCTAGAAGGATATATAGCAAACCGCGATCGCATTCACACCGTAACAAATGCTACATATTCAATGGAGCAATTTAACTTTTCTAATCTTAAGGAAGCTGCTGGATATGCCCGTCGTGGTAGTAATAGTGCGGTATTAAAGCGGATAGAATATTACTGCAACCATCCTTTGCTACAAGATGGAAACGTGATTATCGATACACCTGGTATTGATGCGCCAGTGGAGAAAGATGCACAGCTAACTTATGCCAAAATTCAACATCCTGATACTTCGGCGGTGGTATGCGTACTAAAACCTGCTTCCGCAGGTGACATGACAAAAGAAGAAACACAGCTTTTAGAATTAATGCGGCAAAATGGGGGAGTACGCGATCGCGTTTTCTATGTCTTCAACCGCATCGATGAAACTTGGTATAATACTCAGCTACGCCAGCGATTAGATGATTTAATTAATGGGCAGTTTCGCGATACAAATAGAGTTTATAAAACCAGTGGATTATTAGGATTTTATGGCAGCCAGATTAAACAAACAAGTGCAAAAGATAGATTTGGTTTAGATTCTTTTTTTGCCGAAAGCGTCAAAAGTTTAGATGGTAAAGAAGAAACACCACAATTTGTCTACGCGTTTAACAATTATTGTGTAAATTCTGGAAAATTATCTTCTACCAAATTCCGTGTTTCTGTTAACGGCTTTGAAACACCGAATCAAAATTATGTACGAATTTTAGCAGATTGGGGCAACGAACTGATAGAACAACTAATTCAAGATAGTGGAATTGAAGAATTTCGCAGCGGAATCACTCGTTATTTAACACAACAAAAACGTCCGCAATTATTTAAAAATCTTGCTAATGACCTAGAAGATATTTGTATAAAATTAAAAAAACATTACCAAAGTTCGCAACGAGATTTAGATAGTCAGCCACAAGAAATTGAAACGATGAAGGCGCAGGAATTACAACGCCTCAATCAACAACTCCAGCAAATTGGTAAAGACTTTAATCAGCATATCACAGAAGAGGTTAACCTAATTATTAATAGTTCTTGTGATGCTTTTGAAACAGATTTTAAGCAATTGCAATCACGAATGATTCGCCGTTTAGATGAGTTACTAGATACTTTTTCAGTAGCTTATGCTTATCGACGTGCAACAATCAGCCACCCTCGCAATGCCACTGCACCTTTACTAGCGATTTTAGTCGAGGCATTTTATTACTTAGCAAATCAATTAGAAGATATTTTAATTGAATCTTCTCAGCAAATAATTGCCAGCTTTTTTCAGCGGTTGCTGGAAAAAATTCGCAAATCAGAATATTATCGCCAATTGTATCGCTTATTAGATAATGATGGTGGCATTGAACAAGAAATTAGAAATTTAGAAAAACGAGTGACTCAAGCAGTAGTCAGTGCAGCTAGCGTAGAGTGCGATCGCTTTGTGCGAGAAAGTCCCAGATTTTACGACGAAGGCACTTTTTCCATATATCAATTTCGCCAGACTTTATTACAAACCTCCCAAACTTACGACGCTGAAAGTATCGTCGAAGCAGAACCAGCGATTAGGCAATTATTGAAGTTAGATTTTGAGCCAAAAGTTTCTCAAACTATTCGCAAATCTTTCCGCCAAACCATCAATCAAATTTTGAAAACTCAGTTATTACCAATGGCTGAGCAACAAGCAGATGACATTTTACAGCAATATCCACAGGCACGTGCTTATTTAGAGAAAACACTCGAACAAGAAGCTGAAGCGAAAATTGCCGCTAATCGGCGATTATTGAATGTTCTGGAAGCAAATATTGAAACATATAATTCAGCAGCTTCTAGTATCAATCTTTGTTTACAAGCAATGCAATTATCTGACCATTTTTTGCCTGTAATTGGCGATGTAGAATTTAATTTAACCCCTGAACTCTTAAATAATGATGGCAGATTTGCTACTAATGGATTTCTGATTTCAGACGGATTAACTGATGGGGTAAAAGAGGTTTAATTTTAATCGAATTCATAATTCAGGAGCGGACACAGAAGTACTTTGTCAAAGTGCCGGAATAGTATATCTAGCGCTGGATTTAGATCCCCGATTTCTTGAAGAAGTCGGGGATCTCCTTGTTGAAGGTCTCTGATTTTTAAACTATCCTTTGAAAATCTTAATTTTTTATTAAATTGTCTTAACTGTCTTAACTGTCTTAACTGTCCTTGCATTCTTATTCAAAATGTCAATAATTTGAAAATTACTACTACAGGCTGTCAAACTTTTTTAGCTTCTACCTGGAGACTAATTTACAAACAAAACCATGATTGAAAAACGCATCTTCAACCTTCTCTGTGTACTTGCTGCCATGCTTGTACTAGTCTTTACACCGATGTCTAGTTAATATGCAACTTCAAACGAAATACTACACGAGGGAGCTATCACTCTTGCGGCAGAGCTTCCTACTATAGAGCCTTCTCCCAAGCCAGGTTGTGGCAGAGATGAAACTCTACAGTATATAAACGCACGACTTAACCAAAAAATAGCTCCCATTCCTGACTTCCAGAACCCAACAGAAATTACGTCTGATGAGAATGGCGTTTTAGCAACATCCTTAGATGTGCGCTACGGGAACAACACAATTGCCGGGTGCGAAGTCAATCTTCGTTCTTACAACGGTAATTTAGTGGGATCGACACTGCGTGTTAAGCCAGGCAATACTATCAAAATCAATTTCACGAATAGTTTGCCGGTGACAGAAGACTCACACCTCAAAAATACACCACACGGATTCAATGCGACTAATTTTCATACCCACGGTCTTCATGTGTCACCCAGTGGTAATAGCGACAATGTACTCAAGGAAATAGAGCCGCAAAAATCAGATACGATCGAAATTCACATACCTCCAAACCATCCAGGTGGCACCCATTGGTATCATCCCCACAAGCATGGCTCAACCGCCTTACAAGTATCCAGTGGGATGGAGGGTGCCATAATCGTTGAGGGGGCACTTGATGAAATACCTGAAATCAAGAAAGCAAAGGAAAAAATCTTCGTTTTCCAGCAGATCCCCTACGATGAACAAGGCAAAGTAGAAGATTTTCAAAACTCATTCGGCCCTAATAAGTGGGACGAGTTGCAACGTTGGACTACCATTAACGGTCAGATTATTCCAATTATTGAAATGCAACCAGGAGAAGTGCAGCGTTGGCGCTTTATCCACGCTGGTGTGCGCGAAACCATCGATCTTCAATTGCGAAAGGCATCAAACGGTGAACTAATAAAGCTTCATGAAATCGCAGTTGATGGGATTCCTCTAGGTAAGCTTGACTCTTGGGATAGGCCCATAGAATTACAACCTGGCTATCGCAGCGATGTGCTAGTACAAGCCGATGAATTGACAGAGGAATACTTGCTCGTAGATGCGGAAACTAAGTCCGAAAATTCGCTCCGGAGGGTAACAGAGCCTGAAAAAATACTAGCGAGGGTGGTAGTTAGAGGTGAAAGTCTAGGTAATATTTGGCCGCATAATGACCAGGAGGATTGGAAGACAAACTCATCTTTCGTAAATGCGTTATTGGCAGCAAGAAAAAATAACGAACTACTTGCAGATATTACAGATGAAGAAATTGCCGGTCACGAGAAAATCAATATTCAGTTCAATCTGACTGAGGAAGAACCGAAGCAATTTTTAGTTAATAATGCGGAATTTGAACTAGAAGATCCCAACCCCATCTCGCTGACACTAGGAACTGCTAATGAGTGGACTCTCAGCTCGCAAAAATTCAATCATCCTTTCCATATACATGTCAATCCTTTCCAGCAGACGCGTAAAGATCCGCAGGGAAACGACGAAATTATCTGGCGGGATACATTAATGGTAAAACAGGGCCAACCTCTGACCATTCGTAGCCGTTATGAAGATTTTGATGGCAAGTTCGTTTTACACTGCCACATCTTAGACCATGAGGATCAAGGTATGATGAAATTAGTCAAAATAAGCAATCAAATTTGATTGCTAGATTTTGAATAGTTGATAATTACCAAATTTCTAAAAATCTTGGGGGTTTTTGCAACTTTGTTTGCTTAAACCCCTAAAATTATTTATGATTCTTCGTTTTCGTCAAGAACGGCTAACAAAATAGTTATCTCTAGCAAACTGTAAACAAAACATTATTTGCTACAGTAGTATTTATGGTGTTGGCTTATTAGTTTCTAAGAAAGTATTCCACGAACGAACAAGCTTTTTCTAGTTAAAAATTTTGGCACAACTTGTGCGTCATTTCCCCATCCATTTCGCTTTGCATAGTTTTGGAGCGGCAGCTAGCCATTTCTCCAATTTTCAAGGTTTTAAAGGCTGTAATGCTTATCATGCATAGCTTAGAGATTTTATTAGTGTTATTCTATCCAGTACCCAATCTCCAGTTCCCAACTTAATGGTTATGACTATCAAGCGTCGGGAATTTCTTATAACTTCTGGGTTGGCGACCTTAGCCACCCAAATACCACCACTTACTGTTCAGGGTAAATCATCCCTAAACACCGTCCTCAAACCCCCACGTCTGCAAGTCGGCGACACCGTAGGATTAATTGCTCCTGCGGGTATCGTTGACGCCAAAGAAATCGAAGCAGCAGAGAAATCAATTTCACAATTAGGGTTAAAAGTCAAGCAAGGGAAGCATATTTTAGACCGTTATGGTTATTTAGCAGGTAGAGATAGCGATCGCGCCGATGATGTAAACTCAATGTTTAGCGATCGCTCCATCAAAGGAATAATTGCCATGCGTGGTGGTTGGGGCTGTAATCGCATTTTACCTTTACTAAACTATTCACTGATTCGCTCTCATCCCAAAATTCTCATAGGGTACAGTGATATTACTACTTTATTGTTGGCGATTAATGCTCGTAGTCGGCTGATTACTTTTCACGGCCCTGTAGCCACCTCTACCTGGAATCAGTTTACAGTAGATTATTTCAAGCGCATTTTATTTAATGGTGAAGCCGTCACCATGCAAAATTCTAACGCTAAAGAAGTGCGAGTAGAGACAATAGCACCAGGAAAAGCTAGGGGTAAACTTATTGGTGGGAACTTATCAGTATTGTCAGCAATGGTAGGTTCGCCTTATCTACCTTCTTGGAACAAAAGTATCTTGTTTATAGAAGAAATTGGCGAGGATGTTTACCGTGTAGATAGAATGCTAACCCAGTTAAAAACTGCTGGCATACTTAATCAAATTTCTGGCTTGATATTTGGGCAATGTACTAATTGTAGTCTTGGAGATGAACCATCATTTACCTTAATCCAAGTATTACAAGACCACATACTTCCTTTAAAAATTCCTGCATGGTACGGCTCAATGATTGGCCACATTAAAGATAAATTTACCTTACCAATTGGCGCAGAAGTAGAAATAGATGCCGATGTTGGAAGAATACGAATGTTAGAATCGGCTGTCAATGTAATTTAGAATTCAGGAGTCAGAATTCAGAATTCATAATATACAGCATTTTTCAGGTAAATGAAGTACACAGGTAGGGGCACAACAATGTTGTGCCCTTACAAAGATCTGTACCTCAGCAAGTATTCTAATTCTGACTCCTGAATTCTGAATTCTGAATTCCTAGACTTTTCCTCACGATGTTTGCTGCATTTCCGCATAAGCTTGATAAACACCCTTTACGTTGTACCAATTGAGAAAAATTCGGGCAATTTCTAAAGCCAATTGTGGTTTACCTAAGTTAATTAACCATTGTAAAAATGGAGCCATTGACCGTTCATTGAGTGCGCCATTGAGTGAAAGAATACCCCAAAGTAAGCGGTGCAGCCACGTCATTTGAATCATCATTCGCACTTCCCATGTAGGGTGTTTTTGATAAAACAAAACTCCCATACGTCCGCGTTGAATTTCTTTGTCGATTAAACTTTTAATTTGTTCTAAATTAAACGGAGGATGCCAGTGATAGCCTACAGCTTCTGGACATTTAATTAGCGTCAAACCTAAATTTTTCAGCCGCACACCTAATTCCAAATCTTCCCAGCCATAAAGTTGGAAACTAGTATCAAAAAGTCCCGCTTGTTCTAGCCAATGTTTAGGAATTGCTACATTTCCCGTAGCAAAAAAAGCTGCTGAAAAATCTGTGACTTTGTAAGGTTCAGCTGTTGGATTGTCGAAATTGCAAGTATTGATAACTGCGCCGTAAGTGAAAAAGCGATCGCTCCCCAATTTCTCTTTTCCCTGCACTAGTGCGTTACCATGAGCTTGCAGGAAATTCTTCAGTACTACTAAATCGCTATCAATAAAGATAATCGTGTCTCCTAGCGCCTGTTCTACCCCTAAATTCCGCGCCGCTGCTGGCCCTGCATGATCTTGCACAAACCATCGCACATGGGGAAACTCTTCTTTATGTGCTGTTAACCACTCCAGTGTGCCGTCAGTAGAACCATCATCCACCAAGACAATCTCGTAATCAGTAACCGAACTTGGCTGATTTAATTCCTGCACCTCCAAAGCACGGAGGCACTTTTCTAAAATCGGACGGCGATTATAAGTTGGTATCACAACGCTGAAAAACACAGTCTCACCCACAACACATTTACCCATCTCCAGGATAGGACAGATGGGGTACTGACTCTGTTCCCTACCTGATTTTGCTTACGTAGAAACCAAGCTTTAATAATTCTTAGTTAATTAAAATATAATCTAAGCTTAACTTTGGTAAACTAAGGTTTTTACTAAAGTAGCGGTTTGCAACTGCCTAAAGTACAGATGTGCTACACTAACCTATGCTTCATTCAAACGAGAATCGCTATAAACGAGGCATTCATTTTATTTGTTAATAAAGCTAGATTCTTAGTTATTTAAAATACGGCTAATTTCATAAATTTAAAAGCCTCTTATGTTAATTAAGTAGAATTTTTTTCTACCAAGTTTTTCCTGTCACAACCAAGGAAAGTTTAATGTCTAAATTGAGTCGCAGACAAATTTTAATATTTTTTGCTGGCAGTGCAGGCACAGTTGTTTTGGGTGACAAACTCCTAAACGCTGTTGCCAACAGTGCAGAAGCAAAAACCGCGCCGCTCAACTTTACACCTGTACGCCTACCACATCCTCTACCAATTTATCAACAGCAAAAAAATTTCTTGCCAACAAAAATTGGTGCAGGCGAAGTAGTTAATGCATCTGCGGATGTTAAGTTAACTAGCTACAACGTTCTTGATGATGTGGTAGTGCCGCCAGAGTACGAACGTTATGTAATTGTTAGTTGGGGCGATCGCGTTTTTCCTAACAAAGACGATTATTTCGGTTACAACAACGATTTTACTGCTTTTGTCCCTGTTGGAAAAACAAATGATGTCGGGTATTTATGGGTCAATCATGAATACATTAGTTTTCCCTTTTCTACTTTAGCAGTCGATGATTCTTCTGATGTCAAAGGACTGCCCGATGCATTTGAAAATGTCATTGGCTGGGCTTTACCCTCCACTAGAAATATTGAAGTGGAAGGGGAATTTTTATATAATCAAGGCGGCTCGATTATCCGTATCTCTCGCCAGAAAGCGAGTAAACGTTTTGCTGTCGTCAAAGACGAAAAAAATCGCCGCCTTCATGGTCTTTCGGGATTGGGAATCAATAGTAAACGCAATGATGACTACAAAAATGTCATAGCTTGGGGAAATCGGAATCACCAAAAAGGCGACCAAAATTATTTAATCGCAACTGGCCCGGCTGCAACCCAAGTTTTTAATCTTTCCTCTGATGAACTCGGTAACAAAATTATTGGTACTGCCTTCAATTGTTCTGGCGGTAAAACTCCTTGGGGAACAATTTTATCAGCAGAGGAAAACTTCCAAAGCAGCGTTACAGAAGCAGTCAAAGCTAATGGTACTCAAACCAGTTACACAGATAAAACTATCGGCAAGACTTTTGGATTAGTTGGTGAAAAATATGGTTGGATTGTAGAAATTGACCCCACAAATCCGAAATTTCGCCCCCGGAAACATACTTCCTTAGGTCGTTTCCGCCATGAAAATGTTGCGGTGCGTGCTGAAAAAGGTAAAAAATTAGTTGCTTACTTAGGTGATGATAGACGTGGGGGACACACTTGGAAATTTGTCAGTGCTAGTACTATCTCCTCACCAACGAGTAAAACTAACAGTAAGTTGTGGGAAAATGGAACTTTATATGTTGCCCGTTACAACCCAGACGGTACGGGTAAGTGGATACCGTTACTATTAACTACAGCTACCAATCCAATTGCGCCAACAGTTCTATCTTCTGTAGAATTTGCTGCGTTGGGGAAAGCCGACAAAGAAGGTCTTTTACCATTACCGAGACGTAATGGTATTGTAGAGCAAACTACAGATGGTGGTATCTTTAAATGCGATCGCACTAACGAAGCAAAAGCACTACCTGATTATCAAAATAAAAAACTATCCGATTTCTACTCTAGCCAAGGTGCCGTACTCACTGACGCCTTTTTAGCTGCAAACCTAGTCGGGGGAACTCCTACAGCGCGTCCAGAAGATATAGAAGTGCATCCCACCACCAAAGAAGTTTTCATTGCCTATACTGACGGCGCCCCAGGTAGCGATGGATATCCAGATTCCCGGATTTTTCAAGTTGCCAAGTTAAGTACAGATATCAATGCAACCCAGCAATCAGGTGGACTGTACAAGATTATTGAAGATAGTTCTGATGGTACAGGTCTAACCTTTAAATGGCAGAAATTTGCCCAAGGTGGCGAAGCCGGATCTGTCAATGGTGCTGGTTTTGCCAACGTCGATAATTTAGTTTTTGACAATCGGGCAAATATTTGGGGCGTCACGGATATGTCTAGCAGCACTCACAATGGTTTTTATGAGGGTGCTGAAGGTAAAGAAACGAAAATCGATCGCACAGCTAGCGGCAATGTGTCTAATATTACAGGAGCATTCGGCAATAACTGGCTGTTTTTTATCCCCACCAGCGGTGTCAATGCCGGACATGTAATACCATTTGCCTATGGCCCGGTGCGTTGTGAGATGACAGGGCCAAGTTTTGTCGGGAATACACTGATTATTTCAGTGCAACATCCTGGTGAAGATTGTCCAATTAATGATGGCACAATGTTGAGTCGTAGCATTGAGTTACTCGATTTGAATGGTAGTACGTTCAATCAAACTCGTACTGTACCTCGTGGCAGCAGTTGGCCGAGTAATATTTCCAAAGCCGATGGTGGTAAAGAACAAGCTACAGGCGTTCCTCGACCATCTGTAATTGGTATCCGCCCAAAAAATTCTGGCAGCAAATTTATTTAGACCTTCTGTATTATTGCCGTCAAAAATGGAAGAACAAATCCTGCCGTTCACCACTGACGATCGATAGTTATATCAAGTTCGCTTAATCACTTATAAATCTCGAAACACCCCACCCGCGCTACAGCGCACCCTCCCCTTGGCAAGGGGAGGGTTGGGGAGGGGTAATGCGAGAAATGCAATGATAACTAATCATCCAAACTTGATATTATTAATTCCTATCTCCTAAAAAAGTAATTCATTCCTAACTAATTGTTGTGATTGGTGCAAGATCGTCAGTTTCATCTGACATTTTGCACCATTTTTAATAACTGTGTATTGATGCCAAAAACCCTAATTCTAATCTTGTTGGCAACCCTCACTCTAGGATTATTAGAACTACTGTTTGATAAATAATGTGGTTTCCGTCAGTGGAATTTATTGCCTAGCAGACTGATATATGGTCTGATTTTATATCCTGACTGATGATTTTTTAATTTTCTAGACTTTACTCAAGTAGAGAATAAATTCCTATTAATCAATATATAACCTTACGTTAATTTTTGCTCATTAAATTGAATGACAAACTAAAAATTTTTGTCTAGTTAATTAACCTAAATAGCAAACGAGCTTTTGTTAACAACAGGTTATTGACTATTCAAAATCTGTGGCATTTCACATCAAGAATTGATGGCTTTTTCTGTCAGTAATCAAGATTTGCCTTTACGAGATTTTTTATGTCACAAGAGAGGAAAGTTTGATGTCTAAATTGAGTCGCAGACAAATTTTAATATTTTTTGCTGGTAGTGCTGGTGCTGCTGTATTGGGAGACACCATTGTAGATGGTATTTCTAATGTTGCAGAAGCAAAGAATACGCCACTGAGCTTTACACCAGTGCGCTTACCCCATCCACTACCTGCTTATCAACAGCAGAAAAGTTTCTTACCAACTGGAATCGGTCAGGGACAGGTACTCAATACATCTGCAAATGCGAAATTAAATAGCTACAACGTACTTGATGATGTGGTAGTGCCACCAGAGTACGAACGTTATGTAATTGTCAGCTGGGGCGATCGCGTATTTCCCAATAGCGATGATTATTTCGGCTACAACAACGACTATACAGGTTTTATTCCCCTTGGCAGAACCAACGACGTAGGTTATTTGTGGGTCAATCACGAATACGTCAGTTTTCCTTTTTCCGATCTAGTACCAGAAGCTCCAGCTGATGTTAAAGGATTGCCTACCACCTTTGAATCAGTAATTGGCTGGGCTTTACCTACCACCAGAGGTCTTGAATTTGACGGCGAAGCTTTATATAACTTAGGCGGTTCCATCATCCGCATCTCCAAACGTAATTCTAATAACCGTTATGCTGTGGTTAAAGGCGATGCGAGAAACCGCCGCCTTCACGGTCTTTCTGGTTTGGGAATTAATAGCCAAAGGATTGACGAATATAAAAAGGTTACTTCTTGGGGAAGCCGCAGCTACCAAAAAGGCGACCAAAATTATTTAATCGCAACTGGCCCAGCTGCCACCCAAGTATTTAACCTCTCCTCCGATGGACTAGGTAACAAAATTATTGGCACTGCCTATAACTGTTCTGGCGGTACAACTCCTTGGGGAACTATTTTAAGTGGTGAAGAAAACTTTCAAGGAAGTTCAGGATCTTTCGTTGGTGTCACAGAATCAGTTAACCGTGATGGTACTCAAACAGGTTATACCGATGGTACTACAGGTAAAACCTTCGGCTTAGTTGGGGAAAAATACGGTTGGGTTGTGGAAATTGACCCCGTTAATCCCAACTTCCGCCCTCGCAAACATACTTCGTTGGGTCGTTTCCGCCATGAAAACGTCGCCATCCGTGCCGAAGCTAAAAAGCCATTAATCGCCTACATGGGTGATGATAGGCGTGGGGGACATACCTGGAAATTTGTCAGTGCAGGTGTGATTTCTTCACCAACCAGTAAAGCCAACAGCAGTTTGTGGGAAAGTGGGACTTTATATGTTGCCCGTTACAATCCAGATGGTACCGGTCAATGGATACCCTTAAATTTAAACACTCCCACCAATCCCATTGCACCATCGGTAATTTCTTCTGTAGAGTTTGCCGCTTTGGGTTCGGCTCAAAGAAATGGTCTTTTACCGCTACCAAAACGCAACGGAGTTGCAGGTGCAACCACAGATGGTGGTTCTCTCCCAGTCGATCGCACTAATGAAGCAACAATATTACCTGCTTATCAAGGTAAGAAGCTATCTGATTTCTACACTTCCCAAGGTGCTGTCCTCGTAGATGCTTTCTTAGCAGCCAACTTGGCCGGCGGCACCCCCACCGCACGTCCAGAAGATTTGGAAGTGCATCCAACCACCAAAGAAGTATTCATTGCCTATACTGATGGTGCGCCGGGAGGCGACGGTTATCCAGATTCGCGCATTTTCCAAGTTGCTAAGTTAAGTACAGATCCTAACGCGACTCAACAATCTGGGGGATTGTACAAGATTATTGAAGATAGTGCCGATGGTACGGGTCTAACTTTTAAATGGCAGAGATTCGCCCAAGGTGGAGAAGCCGGATCGATTTCTGGTACTGGTTTTGCCAATGTAGATAACCTAGTGTTTGACAATAAGGCAAATATTTGGGGTGTCACCGATATGTCTACCGACACTCACAATGGTTTTGGCCTTGGTGTTGCTGCAACTCCAACTACCATCAATCACACAGTTAGTGGTAATGTTTCTTCGTTCACTGGGGTTTTTGGTAATAACTGGCTATTCTACATTCCTACCACTGGTACTCATGCTGGAGAGCTAATACCTTTTGCTCATGGCCCAGTGCGTTGTGAGATGACTGGCCCGACTTTTGTCGGAGATACTCTAATTATTTCCGTACAGCATCCCGGCGAAAATTGTCCGATTAATGACGGAACAATACTCAGCCGCGAGATTGAATTACTGGATTTGAATGGCGTTACATTCAATCAGGCTCGTACTGTACCTCGTGGCAGCAGTTGGCCGAGTAACATCCCAACCTCTAACGGTGGTAAAGGCCAACCGAAAGGTCTTCCCAAACCAGCGGTAATTGCCATCAAACGTAAGAATCCTACTGGTAGTTTTACTTAGGAATACTGGTGTAGAGAGTTTCTACGTTAATTATCTTAGCGGCGGTCAGATCCCCGACTTCCTTCAACAAGTCGGGGATCTTGCAAGGTCTCAGAAGTAATGAATGGTTAGTTTGTCATTCCAGATACTTTTTTCTTGCGCTTCATCCCCAACGCCATAGCACTTGCGATCGCTATACCCCCAACAGTCATCGGTTCTGGTACTGGTGTACTCTGAGTGTAGGTTACTGTACCCACCTCTGTTGTAGACAATAAATCGGCACTGAGAATGCTATAAAATTTTGTTCCTCCTGTATTTGGATTACCAGGATCGTTACCAATAAAAAATCGATCTTCAACTAAATAACTCAGTCCTAACAGGTTACCATTTGTAAAGCTGGCTACAGGAGATACTGGGTAATCAAAATCACTTGCTTCAGTATACTGAGTACCCAAGTAGTCAAAGGAAATCGATAATCCATTGCTAACCCCTATAGTTTCCTGACCTATCCCGGTTAAAGTCGAGTCATCATACTGAAAAGAGCCAAAATATTGACCGGGATTATCGCCAGATGTCGCATTCACGGTGAAACCGTAATTAACCAAAGCAGCTTGTGTTGGTTTAACAACAGCAGCCACTGAGATAGCAACTGCAAAAGCAGCAATGCTAATATCTTTAGCTAATTTCATTAGAAAATACTCCAAAGCTCAAAAGCGAATAATCCTGTAATTTCACTTAAATAAACTTTGAACCAATGTGTATAGGTTAAGAAATAACCAACAAAAGATGATCTTTGTTAAATCTTCAATTTTGTCAGGTAGATATAAATTTACAGTGAAGTAAAAATTCCACTCAGCACAAAAAGCTTTCAAGTTTAAAATTTACTTGGTAAATAGTTTTCTATAGTTGCTTTAAATCTAAAACAATATGAATGCACAACTAACTCTAGACGAAATTAAATCAGCACGTGAATTACTCAAGGAATATCAACCAGCAAACAAAGCCATTGATGCTGTAGAACGTCACAACGGTAATCTCGATCGCTCCTTTGAAGAACTGTGGATCGAGAAAAACGGAAACCCCACGATGGGAGGAAAAAAAATCTGGCAAACTACATTAGATGTCTTGCGGGATGAACTTTGCGGAAATGAAGGTTTTCGAGCGCGTTTGAGCGATTATACCAAAAGTCCAGAAAATGCTGTGTTACTGACAGCAGCGATTACATCCCTCATGGCTTTAACCGCAATTCCTCTCGATCCATCCATCGCTACTATTGTTATTCTCTACATCCTTAAAATCGGCTTGAATGTCTATTGCAAGTATACCGATGGAGGTGACGGGGGAACTTTACCGCCAGGGAAATAAAATACAGATGCGATCGCACCCAATACTACTCGCTTTGTGCATTTTGAACTTAGAATTTGGTTTGGGGAAAAGGTTAAAGGGTAAGGGTTAAAGGTTTTTTCTTTCCCTTTTCCCCAAAACCCGACAAGTATTGCGATCGCACCTACTTGTAATCAACCACGGGCGATCGCATTTATAATTTTATTATATGTATTAAGTGGTGAATTGGGTGACAAGTAATGTTTAAATCAGTTGAAGGTGTTTACAAACACGGCAAAATCGAACTCGTTGAATTCCCATTAGATGTATTAGAAAGCCGAGTTATTGTCACATTTTTGGAGCCAGAAACAACTAGAAAAACAACCCAAATAATGCAGTTTGGTATGTTTTCTGGAAAACATCAGTCTACGGAAGAGGATTTTAAAATTGCTGAATTTCACGGAGATAAAGAAGATAGCTGATATTAGTCATAAATAATTTATGAAGTATGTCATCGATACTCATGCACTAATTTGGTTCCTGGAAGGAAATTCTCGTTTGGGTGCAAATGCTAAAGCTATTCTTTCTAATCCTGATTCTCAACTTATTATCCCCGCAACTACATTGGCTGAAGCAATTTGGATTGTTGAAAGAGGTAGAACATCTATCCCTTCTGCTAAAGACTTAATTTCAGCAGTCGAAACTGATTCTCGCATACTAATTTATCCACTAGATAAAGAAGTAATTGAAATGACTGTGAACTTATCTACTATTAATGAAATGCATGATCGACAAATTACTGCAACTGCCCTAGTCCTGGCGAGTAAAGGTGATAATGTGCAGTTATTAACATACGACCAAAATATAACTGCATCTGGTGTAGTGACGATTGTTTGGTAGATGCGATCGCACCTCTACAAACTAAAACGCAGTCCCCCCTATCCCCACCTACTCCGGTAAATCCTCTAAAATCCCCCGTGCTACCTTAGCCCAATATTCATCCTGATACTCAACATATATCTCCAACGCTGTCTGCAAATTAGCCCTAGCCTCTGCATAGTTTTCCTTTGCTTCTGCAAGCGTTCCTAAACAATGAAGCGTAAGGGCTTGCGAATAGCGATCGCCAAATTCGATTGTGATTTCCAGGGCTTGTTGATAATAATCCCGTGCCTGGTCGTATTCCCGCAAGTTTTTGGCAACGCTTCCCAACTGGTGGTAAGTGCTAGCACAACTATAGCGATCGCCAAATTCGATTTTGATTTCCAGGGCTTGTTGATAATAATCCCGTGCCTGGTCGTATTCCCGCAAGTTTTGGGCAACTATTCCCAAGTGGTGGTAAGTGCTAGCACACTCATAGCGATCGCCAAATTCGATTTTGATTTCCAGGGCTTGTTGATAATAATCCCGTGCCTGGTCGTATTCCTGCAAGTCTTCGGCAACCCTTCCCAACTGGTGGTAAGTGCTAGCACAACTATAGCGATCGCCAAATTCGATTTTGATTTCCAGGGCTTGTTGATAATAATCCCGTGCCTGGTCGTATTCCCGCAAGTTTTGGGCAACTATTCCCAAGTGGTGGTAAGTGCTAGCACACTCATAGCGATCCCCAAATTCGGTATTGATTTCCAGGGCTTGTTGATAATAATCCCGTGCCTGGTCGTATTCCCGCAAATCTTGGGCAACTATTCCCAACTGGTGGTAAGTGCTAGCACAACTATAGCGCTCGCCAAATTCGATATTGATTTCTAGGGCTTGTTGATAATAATCCCGTGCCTGGTCATATTCCCGCAACTGTTGGGCAATACTTCCGAGGTTGTGGTAAGTGCTAGCACACTCATAGCGATCGCCAAATTCGATTTTGATTTCCAGGGCTTGTTGATAATAATCCCGTGCCTGGTCGTATTCCCGCAATTCTTGGGCAACCATTCCCAAGTGGTGGAAAGTCCTAGCACACTCATAGCGATCGCCAAATTCGATATTGATTTCTAGGGCTTGTTTATAATAATCCTGTGCCTGGTCGTATTTCCGCAAGTTTTGGGCAACGCTTCCCAACTGGTGGTAAGTCCTTGCTAAACCAGACTTGATTTGTGTTGCTTCTACACCTTGGAGTTGTTGGGATAATTCGATAAGCCGCAAATAGGATTCTCTGGCTTGGGGATAATTTTGTGTTTGTAAATAACTCGCAGCAAGGCGATCGAGTGCCATCACAATATGCAAACCTATCCTATCTGTTCTAATTTCTGGTGGATAAGCGACTTGTGCCTGACAGACAAATTCCGACAATTTCAAACTACTTGGAATATCATTAATTATATAAAAGTATTTATGCAAGCAAAAGAAAATATCAATAGTTTCTTGTTTCTCTAAACAAATCTGCAAGGCATTATATAAGTTTTCATATTCCAGCCGACAGAAGAAAATCCCAATCTGCCGTTCTTGCGGTTCCTTCGATTCCATATAGCGATTGTAGTCACGAGCTAAACCAATATAGTGGTTTTTAAAACCCTCTCGTAAGGCTTCGCAGGTAGCTGCATCGCTTTCTGCTAATTTTGCTTTGAGAAAGAAGGGAAAAACTGGTTGTATTTGTAATAACTTTTCTTCCCCTCTCCTCGCAGGAGAGGGGTTAGGGGAGAGGTCAGAAAGCAAACCCCAATTTATCGCTTCTTGAATTGCCTCATCAAACTTATCAAAATCATCATCCTTAAACTGTTCTAACTGCTGTAATTCCTTGGCATAATTAGGAATATCGCTCCTATCAATAAACCCACTAAAGGGAGCTAAATACAATAATAACTTCTGAGTATCCGCTGATAAATTACTATGGGAATATTCCACACATTTGAGAATACTCTGGGTTTTATCTTCACTTCCCGTATCTAAATTAATATCTGCTGCTGCTAACTTTGCCAAAATTTCCTGGCATGACAGATTTTTCAAATTCGCTAACACTACTTCCATCGCTAACGGATACCCCGCTAACACCTTCATCAATTTCTGAAAATCTTCCTCTTCCCGAATCTTACCTATCTTCCTTTCATCCACCACATTCCGTTCTAAAATCTTATTAGATAACTCCGTCCTCGCTTCCGCATCCAATCCCCGCAACTGATAAATATTCTGTCGAAAAGCCCCTTGCAACCAAGTTTCATCACTACGAGAACCTAAAATTACCCGCGTTTCTCCTCCTACCAACCGCGTCAAAAAATCTTGCAGTTGCTTTTGCTCGGCTGACGGTAAGGTATTTTGAATCGCTAAAGCTTGTCCCGTTAACGACTCCAAATTATCTAATATCAAAATATGAGATTCTGACCGTAATTTAGCCAGTAATTTCTGCATCTGAGCAGTTAAATTCATCGCTTGAAAATTCGCAAACTCAAACTTTTTATATACTCGTTTGCCAATGTCAAACAAAATCTGTGTCAGCGTCCAAGCTTGTTCATCATAACCAAAATAAAATATCTCCGGTGCAAAGTTCGTCGTCTGCCACCAACTACGCAAATAATTTAACAGCGTAGTTTTTCCCGTTCCTCCCATTCCCTGCAACAGCAAAATATTATGACGAAGCAAAGCCTTCTCAATCTTCAAAATCTCCAAATCTCGCCCGATAAATCCATATTCTTGCGGCGTATATTGATATAAATTTCCTAATTTTTCAAAATACTTTTCTTCTTCCTCATCTCTAAATTTACGCAAATTCAAATTCACCTGTTGGTTACTATAAACCACAGGCAAAAGCCAATCTTCCAAATCAATATCGGTATTAAAATAAGCCTTCCGCGTCTTATTATTAAATAACTCCCTTCTCCCCAACCGAATCGCTTCGCTTATCTCCTTCCCCCCAAACAAGTTTTGATAAACCTGTTCCATCATCAACCGCGCAGCCGAAACCGTCACCGAATACCCCATTGCCACTACCATTTGCATTCCCGCAGTCATCAACCGACTACCCAAACTCGTCTCCCTACTCTCTGTAGACTGAGCGTAACTTTCTGTAGACTGAGCGAAGTCGAAGTCTGCTCCCTTGAGCGTAGCCGTGTCTCGACTTCCCTCGGCACTCGTGGTTTGCTCTCCATTACCTCGTACCTGCTTCCCCGACTGACAAGCATTGAGAATACAAACGGGAATCCCCTTCCCCGTCAACAAATTCGCTAATTCCCCCGCTTCCACCGGATCGGCTTTTCCCTTACTTTCCCCATCCAAAAACAAAAATGCCTTTACCCCCTCATAAGGTTGAATATCTTCCCGTCCCCACCTAGCTTGATAGGTATATCGGTTGCGTTTCACCTCTTCCTGAATATCTGCATAACCCATCAACGCCCCGTGACAATCAAAATGGATGATATGGTAATATCCCGCACCCTTGGCCTCTAAATGCCGTTCTAAACTTTCATAAGTACCCGGACGCAATAAGTCAATATTTACAGGCAAGTGACTATTTTGAATCACCTCAATCAACGGACGAGCAATGGTACGATAACCCACATCATGCTCCTCATCCGGTCGAGCAATGACCACCAACAAGTTAATTATCGGCGATTCTGCCATATTCGCCGCCACTGATGCAGCTTTATCAAGGCGCTTGCGTATCATTACGCAATCCACACTCAAAGGTCGCGGCCAATCCTTATCCCGCAAAGCTTCCCAGTGCAGCCCGTGAAATTCGGGACTATTACCTACGATCTCAATTTTTACCTGCTTCAGATTTCCCCGCAGTTCACGATAAAAGCTATAAGCATCAATATCAGCCTTAAAAACCTGGTTAAATAAACTTTCCCCGTAACTAACAACACTCGTTTTCGCTGCTTCTGCTTTCTTCCCGTTTAACATCGGGTAAGTCAGCCATTCCTCAAAATACCATTCCAGTTGCCTTTCTTCTTTCGGTGTAAAAGGGTCAGTAATATTGATTGGGTATTCGCCACCCTCAAAAATCAAACTTGCAGCAAAACCATTTTCTGTTGGCTGCTTTTCCCGAATGGTGATGACTGCCATAGACAACACTATTAGCTCAACGTAAATGCCAGGATATATTTAGATACTTACACAGAAGCTAGAATTTCAGAAAATTGTCGCCAAATTCCCCAGAAAAACATCCGCTTAGGGACTCCCAAATAAAAATATTCAACTACTTCTTGTGAGGTGGGCGTCTCGCCCGCCCTTCGCTATGGGCGGACAAGATGTCCACCCTACAAGTAGTAGTAATTTATTTCTTGGAAACCCCTTACCATCGATTTCAATTTCTTTTATCCCACCGGATTGAAATTAAATAAAAGCCCATAATCGTAACACAAAAACAATTGTGCAAGAGGTCTAATATACCTGGATTGTTTCGATATAATAATGACTCATTGTTTGTTTTCTTTCCTAACTGGAGAAATTAATGGGTCGCGCCAAAAAGGTTGTCCTAGCATATTCTGGCGGAGTAGATACCTCAGTTTGCATCCCCTACCTTAAACATGAGTGGGGTGTAGAAGAGGTAATTACCCTAGCAGCAGATTTAGGTCAGGGAGATGAGTTAGAGCCAGTCAGAGAAAAAGCTCTCAAATCCGGTGCAAGTGAATCCCTAGTTGCGGATGTTAAAGACAGCTTTGTTAAAGATTACGCCTTTGCAGCAATTCAAGCCAACGCCCTTTATGAAAATCGTTATCCTCTAGGAACTGCCCTTGCCCGTCCGCTAATTGCCAAGGTATTAGTAGAAACAGCCGAAAAATACGGTGCTGATGCGATCGCTCATGGTTGTACTGGCAAAGGTAACGATCAAGTCCGCTTTGATGTCTCTGTTACCGCCCTCAACCCCAACCTGAAGATCCTCGCACCAGCCAGAGAATGGGGAATGAGCCGCGAGCAAACCATCGCCTATGGTGAAAAGTTTGGTATTCCCTCACCAGTCAAAAAATCTTCTCCCTACAGCATTGACAAGAATTTGCTCGGTCGGAGCATCGAAGCTGGTTTGCTAGAAGATCCTTCATTCGAGCCACCAGAAGAAATCTATGAAATGACCAAAGCGATCGCTAACACGCCCAATGAACCAGAGTACATCGAAATTGGTTTCCATCGCGGTATTCCCACCACCCTCAATGGCGTAGCCAAAAAGCCAGTTGAGCTAATTGAACAACTCAATCAGCTTGTAGGAAATCACGGTGTTGGACGGATTGATATGATCGAAAACCGCCTAGTAGGCATAAAATCGCGGGAGATCTACGAATCACCCGCGATGTTAGTCCTAATTCAGGCACATAGAGATTTAGAAAGTTTGACTTTGACAGCAGACGTTACCCATTACAAGCGTGGGATTGAAGAAACTTACAGTCAAATCGTTTATAACGGTCTCTGGTACAGTCCACTAAAAGCTGCACTCGAGGCTTTTATTCAAAAGACACAAGAGCAAGTATCTGGAACTGTACGAGTGAAGTTGTTTAAGGGTAATGCCACCATCGTTGGCCGCGCTAGCGATAATTCCCTCTATAGTCCCGATCTAGCAACCTACGGAGCCGAAGACAAATTCGATCACAAAGCTGCTGAAGGCTTTATCTATGTTTGGGGTCTACCAACTCGCATTTGGTCGCAGTTAACTAAAAGTTAGGAGTTAGGAGTTAGGAGTTAAGAGTTAGGAGTTAAAAATGCAAAATAAAGGAAGGAAAGTTAAAAGAAATAACTTTTTACTCTACTCCTCACTCCTCACTCCTCACTCCTCACTCCTCACTTCCCACTTCTTTAACTTGACGAGACTCCAGCCATACTGGCACAAAAATTAGACCAGCCAAAATCAGTAATGGTACGATCGCAAATCTACTCACCCAAGCAACCAATTGCTCCAGGGAGATAATTTTGCCAGCAAAGAAAGCTAATGTCACCATCAAGCTAGCCCAAGCAACAGCTCCTAAAAAATTGTATAAAAAGAATTTTCTGAAGGGCATTTCAGCTACGCCAGCTAGTGGTGCAGCAAAAACCCGCAATAATGCCAGAAAACGTCCAACAAATACTGCTTTTGCACTATTTTGACTGAATTGATCTTTGATATTCAGCAATCGCACTTCCGAAATCCGAAAGATGCTAGCAACTTTTACCAAAAAAGGCCAGCCGCTGGCTCTACCAACCCAATAGCCACAAACTCCGCCAATTACAGCACCCATAATTGCGTCACCGAGAACCAGCCAGAAATTTAGTTCGTCGCTACCAGCTAAAAATCCGCCAACTAGAGTCACGGTTTCGCCAGGAACAGGAATGCCTAAATTTTCTAGCAAAATTCCCAAAAAAATTGCCCAATAGCCGTAGTTATGGGCGACTTGTTGGATGTTTTCTAGTGAAATGAACTCTAAAGACATCCCGCACCACCGTGTTTACAAATTTTTACTTTTACTATATCTTTGCTTGTTTTTAGCTAGGGTGTCAATCAAACCACTACATGGATTTGTTGACTGGTCTTAGCTTGATAATCCATATATTATAATCTATGGCTATTATTAAGTTTTGACTATTATCTATAACATTTTTATCATTCGCTATCACAAAGCCATACTTTTGTAACAAGGATGAAAATAATTTATAAAAAATTTATAAATCTCTGGTGAAATTATGAAAATTTTGTAAAAGATACGGTTGATACCGAATTCGTTAGGCGCTTATGCCTATATTGGGGAAAGTTATTACAAATTATACGACATGAATACTGAATAAAACTCTGTCAACTTCACGGCTGAAATTACCTAAATATCTGGGTAAAACAGTGATTTTGCTGTTGAAAGAGAAGATGTATTTATGTCTTTTTTCAGTTTCTTGTCAAGTGTTCCAACTACCCTGTTAAATTCATGACTCTCACACAAGAACTTCAAGTGATTTTATTCAAACCCCAAGCAAGCATCGATTTGCAAGGTGGCATGGCTTTGAGCGAACAGATGGCTGGAGTCGTGCCCCAACCTCATCAACTCTGGGTTATTGACCTGGCAGAAGTTAACTTTATGGATAGTTCTGGTTTAGTTCCTCTAGTAAAAGGGTTAAAAGCTGCACGTCAAAGAGGCTGTCGTTTAGTCCTATGCAACGTGCAAACTCCTGTAAGATTAATTTTGGAACTTACACAGTTAGATTCAGTGTTTGAAATTTTTGATACTTATGAAGATATCTTTACTACTGATAAAGATAACAGTTTGGTGCTAGCCGGCTGATATATAAATCTAACTTAAGAAGGATGGTGGAGTCAAGCGATTTTGCATTTATTTAAACTTTTTGTGCATCCTCACATCGTCAAAGAAAAAAGTCTGGTGCTAGCAGGCTAATTTCGTATTTTACCTAGAGAACAATGTTGAGGAATCATAGCTTCCGAGCTATTGATGTAGTACTGGAAATGACCAAAATCGGTCACAACAGATGCAATTGTTTCTCGGACTCCCCAGCTTCTTGAAAGCACGGATTTTTAAACTACTCTCAGACGATGTTTGAAAGGTGGTGTACCTTCTTACGGACATTCCTCCGAACGAGCCTAAAAAAGGAGAATCGAATCTAAAATCCTCCTGTTCCTCCTTTTGAAGGAGGAAGGTAGGGTAAATCTAAAGAAAAGTTTTTGATACAGCTAGTACTTTTCAAACATCCTCTTTTAGGCATTTTGGGGAGTTGATATTTGAGTTTGTTCGGATGTAGGACGAGGAAAATTTGGCAAATCAATGCCGCTGTGACTAGCATTGCGGGTTTTGATTGCTAAACGATAACTTACACTTTGCAGTTCCGCCTGTAGTTGGCGGTTTTCTCGTTGTAGCACTGCGACTTTTTCTCTGACTGGCGTCATACGCTCCTCAAACTTACGGCGGTAAATTTGAGGCAGTTCTTGTACTACTTGCTCCAACATCCGAGTGCGATCGGTCAGTTCTTGAACTGACTGTCGCAACTGGTAAATTTCGGAGTCACGAGTTGTAATTTGCTCCTGATAAAATGCCACTTGCTGCTCGACAGCTTGGAGTTGTTCTTGCAAAGCTTGTAACTGAGTGTTATCGCGCTCAACTTCCGACTGCTGGGGCATAAAACTAGTATTACCTTTTACCAGCCGGAAGAGTTCTTGAGATAGCTGTTGCACTAATTGATCGCGAAGTTGCAACTCTTGGCGTAGTTGCGATACTTCCGTAGAGAGAACTTGAATGTTTGATGTATTAGATTGACTCACAATAGCTTACCGCTCCCATTCAGAATCTTGTCCACTCTTAGGTATAACTGCGGGAGTACTACCTTTGGCAAGTATTTGTTAATTTAGCATTACTAACCAGGTTACTGGTAAATAAAAAAACAAAATTTTATTGAATGGGATTGGGCATTGGGCATTGGGCAAGAAAAAAGGTTAAAGGGAAAAGGGAAAAGGGATAAATTTAATCTTTCCCCTTTTCCCCTTACCCCTTTCCCCTTGTTCTTTTAGTATGCCCCATGCCCTATTTCCTACGCAGTTGCATTTGCAGCTACTTTGGCAGTTTTATCCTCTTCCAGTTCCTGCTTAATTGTGAGATAGCGAATCACATCTTCACTCAAGCGCATAGCGCGTTCAAAGGGAGCGATCGCAGTTGCAGGCGCGTTGTAGTTCAATTGGATGTAAATGCCATCGCGGTGTTTTTTGATTTCATAAGCCAGACGACGCTTACCACGATTTTGAATTTGGATATCCTCAGCGCCTTGTTCGCGCAGCAAATTCTGATATTTAGCAACTGCTTGCTCTACCTGTTCATCTCCCAAGTCAGGACGCAGGATGTACATTGTTTCGTAACTTGTGGTCATATTTTTTAGTCTCCTTATGGACAAAAATGGCTGCTAGTGCCAATTTATACTTAGTATTATGCAAAATACTAGTATTCATCAACATCTGAAGCAACAAGGAACTATAATCTTACCAGTTTTCAATTTGGATCGTTAGCCAATCCGCCGAAGTTTGGATTTCATTTCTTGGATGTTCCTATTGAAATACTAGGTCAGCTCCGACCCCAGATTTCTTTAGCAAGTAAGAATCCAGCTTTTGGCGATCGCCAGCAAATTGATTCAGCTATCAGCTTAGCTTTTTTCAAGGGGCATCTGTAGCGATCGCTTTTTTTGCTTAAGGCTTAATCGGTTCTCCAAAAAGCTAACTGAGGATTGCTACTTTCCGCTTACAGGTATTAATCAAAGACAAAAGGATATCGTTCGAGGTTATGGCGCAGCGCTATGTACGAATTCAAAATCAAGAAGGGCAAATTTATTATGGGTTACTACAACCATCGTTCAACGTCCAGGTGCTAGATGCTCCACCCTGGTTACAAGGGCAACCCACTGATTTGATTTTAACGCCAGAAAATTACCAAATTTTGGCTCCCTGCGCTCCGTCAAAAATTGTGGCGGTGGGGAAGAATTACGCGGATCATGCCGCGGAAATGGGGACTCCAGTGCCTTCTGAGCCACTAATTTTTCTGAAGCCACCCACGTCGATTATTCCCTCTGAGACGGAAATTAAGTATCCTCCCCAGTCGCAACGAGTCGATTATGAAGGAGAGTTAGCATTAATCATTGGCGATCGCGTTTTTGACTGTACGCCAGAAATCGCCCAAACTAAGATTTGGGGCTACACCATCGCTAATGATGTGACAGCACGGGACTTACAAAAACAAGATGGTCAATGGACGCGAGCCAAAGGTTTTGATACTTTTTGTCCTTTGGGGCCTTGGATTGTGCGGGAATTAAATCCAGGTGCGAGATTGCAGACTTTTTTGAATGACGATACCAACCCAGTCCAATCTACCTGTATCGATCGGATGGTATTTCCGCCGGATGTTTTAGTATCCTATATCAGTCAGGTAATGACCCTACTACCGGGGGATGTGGTGCTTACAGGAACGCCAGAGGGTGTTAGTGGGTTGCAACTAGGCGATCGCGTCCGTGTAGAAATAGAAGGTATTGGTCGCCTGGAAAACACCGTAGCGACCCGTTAAGGACTAGCGCACTTGCATGTGCACGGCATCAGAAATCGCTGGAATTTCTGCATAACGCCCAATTAAAGACTGGATGACTGAATATCCAACTGCTACCACTACACCTAAAAAGATAGTGTTAGCCACTGTTTCTATTGCAAAGCCAGTACCAGGAACCTGTCCTAAAATTCGCACTAATATGGAACACAAAAATATCACGATGTCCAGAAGAATTGCCTGCATTGTGTTGAAACGAATGAAGTGACTGATTTTTTCGTTTCTTACCACCAGTAGGAACAAGGCAAAGAACACGATTAGTTGCCCCAATTGTCCTAAACTACCGTAAATTATTAGCACTGGTTGGAGCGGTAAAAGCAGGACTTGTAGCACTGGAAACTGACTAAACAAAAACCTACCAAAGACTAAACCATCAATTAGGGGCAGCAAATAAGGCAAGCAAGCAAAAATCCGATCTGGAACAGTTGTAGACCCGCGCCAAGTCATTATGCATTCTCCTATGGTTATTTTTCAACACTTACTTGACCTTAGGATAACGCAGTTGCTTGGTCTTGCTGGTAAATTCAGTTATTCTATATGGGCAACGCGAAAGCCCATCACACATTCATACTGGTCTGGCTGCTGTTGATTTCGTTTGCGAATCGCTTGACCACAACGCAGTTGACCCGCACGCCAACGGGGTTGTCCGCTCCCATCAGCGAGTAAACAAGACTGGCAAACTTGCTCAGGGGCAAGGATTTGCTCGTCCATTAAAATGACTAGCATGTAATCCCTCCTGTAAATTTTCATTGTCACCTACATTTCACTTTGGGAGGATGCTGGTTGTAGCGGTCTAAAAAGACAGCGCGTTGTCAGCTATGACAATTGGCGATCGAAGAGCGTACTTAGAAGCCACATCCTTTCTGTTTGTAGCAAAACGTGGGTGTCACAATTTAATCTAAAGTTGTGAAGTGAATCTTAATTTATTGTATGTTCTGTTCTCTAGAGATTGGGTTGTTGATTAAAAAAACCTGATTCCAGGGTATTGACTTTGCGAAAATTTAAGTATATGAAACTAAGTTAACTTGATAGGCTTTTTAGGGATGCAATTAGGAATTACTGAGGTAAACTTGCAAGCAAGCTAATACACAATATTACTGGGCGGCTTGTAGGTCTTGGCATCACTCACAATGGAACACTGGCAATTTCTGATACAGAAGCAAGGCGATCGCTCGTGGCATATCCTGGAATCGCCAAATTCACAAATTTTGGAAGGGCAGTATAGAGTTCTGGCTCGTTCTAACCTGCTGAATACGGATGTGGAAGTGCGCGTCACTCACTTTTCAACACACGAAGTTACACCAAAACGCCGAATTTTCAAGCGTTCGCGTCGTACTAACTCAGAAGGCTTAATGGCGGTAATTCCGTTTACTCACTTTGAGCCAGGAGTTTGGGAACTGCGCTGTTCGGGCGATTTGATGTCCGATATGCTGGGTAAATCTTGGCAATACGGCGTCCAAGTGCAAGTTCTGTGTCAGGAAGTAGAGGCAGCAGGGGGAGCAGAGGAGCAGGGGAGCAGAGGAGAAGTTGCAGCAAGTCTTTATCTTATGCCTCTTCCTGATGACGCCACTTGCTTTAAGTCGGCATCGCCCAACGCAGTGGCTCCCACATTCCCCATGCCCCATGACCTACAGCCAGTAGAAGCCTTAGAGCAGGCGATCGCCATCTCCACAGAGCTGGCAATTCCTACAGATAGCAGCACTGACGCGCCTGTTGTCTCAGATGCAACAAAAGAAGAGGATATCGTTAGCAGCACTGTTACAAATCCTGTACCTGATGTAACCCAACCTGAAGATAGAGTTAACGGCACTGTTATAGGTGTTGTGGCAGATGCAACTAAAGAAGAGAGTATATTCACTAGCACTGACACAGCTATTGTCATAGATGTAGCTCAAGCGGAGTATAAAGCTAGTGGCATCGACACGCCTGTTGTGGCAGATGCAACTCAAGAAGAAGATATATTTAGCCACACTGATACGCCTGTCGTGGCAGATGTAACTCAAGAAGAGGATATATTTAGCCACACTGATACGCCTGTCGTGGCAGATGTAACTCAAGAAGAAGATATATTTAGCCGTACTGACACGCCTGTTGTGGCAGATATAACTCAACAAGAGGATATATTTAGCCGCACTGACACGCCTGTTGTGGCAGATGTAACTCAACAAGAGGATATATTTAGCGACACTGACACGCTTGTTGTGGCAGATGCGACTCAAGAAGAGGATATATTTAGCCGCACTGACACGCCTATTGTGGCAGATGTAACTCAAGAAGAAAATATAGGGATCGATCGCCCGATTAGTCCTGTATGGCTTAAAGGTGAAACGGCAGAACAGATTTTACAAAATTTAATAGAATTAGCTTTACCGACTCCTGAACCGCTATCTGAAGATGAAAAGGTTATATATTCTTCAGAAACACAACAGCTACCGCCATTATTGCTGACTTTAGATCGGGATACTTATATTGCTCGTTGGGGACAAGCTTTAACGATTAATGGGCGCGTAGAACTTGAGGAAAAGACGAATCTAGAACTGGCTGAAACATTATCTCCAAAAAGCGTCCGCGGACTAGAACTAAAATTTGAATTGCGATCGCCCTTAGAGTCGCAAATCTTGACCCAGTTACGGCAACCCTTACCAGACCAAGAACTGCCCTTCAATATAAATACCTCAATTGATATTCCTGCTGAATGTAAATCTAAGTTAATTTTGGCAGATATCAGTTTGTATGGTAAATTCACCGAAACTAGTGAAGTCACGCAGTTAGCCAAACAGTCCTTCACAATTACAGCAGATGTAACAGAATTGCTGACGATCGCAACCGCAACAAAATTTAGTACATCCTCCAATGATGTGATAGCACCATCGGCCTCTTCTACCAATTTCACACAATCACAGGCAACTGTTAAGCTCGATTTAAAACTATTGAATCTCGTCAAAGTCCGAAAAACAGACGACCCTGGGGTAGCCAATTCATCCCCAAACCTCGCCCTTCCAGCGCAAACAAACGTGCAAGTTCCGCGAGAAGCTGCCCGCCGGACATCTCAACTAAAAAATTCAGCTAGTTCGCCTCAATTACCGAAATTGCCTCCCATCCAGACTGATGTCAGTACCCCCACAGATGTCGTTGCAGAATCTCCTTTACAGAATGAGCTTTTAGAAAAGGATGCTACCATTGCTGCCATCAACTTGGAGCAGTTAGTCATCAGGCAACGTCGAATGCCAATACTCGACACGACTTTTCCATACTTGAAACGGGTACAAACCGTGTCAAATGGTACAGAAGAAGTAAAAGATAATTCTCCGGATAGATTGGAAATTCAAGCGGCCGAGGACATACCGCAGTTGGACGCAATTATCGATGAAGATAAGAACATAGCCCAAGTACTTGCTCAACCAAATTCAGAAGTCCAAGAAGAATCTGTCGCTCAAATACCAACTCAACCAAATTCAGAAGTTCAAGAAGAATCTGTCGCTCAAATACCAACTCAACCAAATTCAGAAGTCCGAGAAGAATCTGTCGCTCAAATACTTTCTCAACCAAATTTAGAAGTCCAAGAAGAATCTGTCGCTCAAATACCAACTCAAGCAAATTCAGAAGTCCAAGAAGAATCTATTGCTCAAGTACTTTCTCAAGCAAATTCAGAATTCATTAAAACAAAACTTTATTCATCTCCTTTGCTCAAGAAGTGGATGCATAGCCAAGGATACTCTTTCCCCGAACCCGTAAATGAACTGCCATCCCAAGACTACGATAATTATGTTCCAGAGCCGCAGGTGTCGCTTTCACCAAGTGCAGAAACTCGTAATAGCGATGTTGATACTGTTGATGCCAACTTGCTGTTAAGTTCAGATGCCAATACAGAAATACTAGAAGGCGCAGACGCAGTAGAAAAAGTAGACCTGGTTATACAGGAAAATACGGTAATAGAAGAAATCTTAGAAGAACCGACATTTTCACCACCTTTGCGATCGCAAATACCACCACCACCTCCGCCGATTAACAGAAATACAGCTTCAGCTTGGTTGGCGGAAGAAATTGTTGTAGATGATACATATAGAGAATTAGAAGTCGATGCAACGGAGAGTTATGCCTTAGAAGGAGAGGAGCAACTAGTATCAGATTTATCTCATCTCCTAGCTATAAGTATGGAAGCAATTGAGCCTTTACCAATTCCACAACTGTATGTGCCAGAGGGCGAACTAATAGCTGGTAAGTCTGTGATAGTACGCGTAGTAATGCCTGAAGTAGCTCGACAACTTGCTATCAAGTTATGGGTTGAAGACTGTCAAACTCGTTGGTTATTAGACGGACCTCATTTACTGACAAATTTACTACCTAATACCTTAGGGGGATTGGAAGTGATGACGCAATTAAACATTCCCTTTGGCTGTTTGGAAATTCGCCTAGAAGCGATCGCTCTCGATCCGGTAACCCAACAGGAGAGTCACAAAGCCACAACAGTGCGAACTGTCATCCCTCCAGACTTGCCAAACTTAGAGCTAGATGAACTATTGGGGATTTAAATGGAGTATGGATCAAACAGGGAACGGGGGAAAGGGAAAAGGGTAAGGGGGAAAGGTTAAATTTATTCCTTTCCCCTGCCTCCCCACCTCTTCCCCATGCCCTATGCCCAATATCTGCTGTGTTAAAAATCTTTAGAATTTAAAAAATCTGGCGCACTTTGCAGTAAGCTCATCTTGAATTGTAGTGTGATTTAACAGGAACTTTTACTATGGCATTTGAATTTTTGCCTACGGTTTTGGCTAGTACTTCCTACTTGCCTGCTATCTTCGTTCCAATCATTGGTTGGGTTTTACCAGGTATCGTATTCGCATTTCTATTTTTATACATAGAAAGCGAAGATATTGCTTGATTGGTTTATGACTAATTGGTAATTGGTAATAGATTACTTTGTTTTTTACCAATTACCTAATTATGAAATTTCCAATCACTTCATCGAGTTCATTGTAGAGCTAATTACCATACAGCAGAACTGGTAAATTCACAAGTCAAAATTTGAAAGTAAAACAAGCTTGACGCCATGTGATCGAGCTCAGGTTGCGTAGTTCACATTACTTAAAGTCTGCTGTAACAATACCGCCTATCTCAAAGAGACAGGCGGTTTTTTTATGCTGATTTCTCAACAAATGCTAAAAAATTCAGACTTTATAGTATTGGCTTCAAACTAGTTTTAGATTGAAGAACCCAGTCCAGCGTAGGCACCATAAAAGAAAATGCCCAAGACTGTAATTACACCTAATCCTGCGACCGTAGCGACGACCCACAGGGGAATTCTCCCACTTCCAGACACAGCTTCTCTCCTCCCTTAACAACAAATCAACACACGTTCAATAAACAAAGATTAACAACATTTGTTCTAGTTAGTTAAAGAAGTAACTAGAAAACAGAATTCCCAGGACGAAAATTAGTAGTAGTCCCAGATATAGCGAAGTCCGGTTTAATTCAACCGGTTGATTATTAGGATTGGGCGATCTTTCCATAACTTGCTCCTAGCGTTGAATAAATTGCATTGCGGCGATCGCGCCCAAAAAGAATACAGTTGGCACACCTAAGGTGTGAACTGCCAGCCATCTAACGGTAAAAATTGGATAGGTAACTGGTTGATTGATGTTATTGCCGCTAGTCATGATCTCAAACTACTTTCCAATAAATTGTTCAACTTGTTTTTTCGCTTCAAAACGGTTCTTCACAATTGGTACTTCCTGCCGCACTGGTGTGAAATATTCATTGGGGCGGGGTGTACCAAAAGCATCATAAGCCAGTCCGGTGCTGACAAATAACCAACCAGCAATAAACAATGCGGGAATGGTGATGCTATGAATTACCCAGTAACGAACGCTGGTAATGATGTCCGAAAATGGACGTTCTCCAGTGGTACCTGACATTTAGATCCCTACCTTCATAAAGAATGTATTGAGTTTATTATCCTACAAAGTTTAGAAAGAGTTACAAGTTGCAACGTTCTTCTCAGAAATAGTAATTAAGTACTGGGTACTGGGTATTGTGAAAATTCTTCCCCAGTCCCTAATACCGATTAAGCTGCTTCTGGGGAACTGGCTTCAGGGTTTGGTAGGTATTTGAGCAAGACGCCGCGATCGCCAATGACAAATCCCCGATCTGGTTGGAAGAAAACGATCTTGTACAAATTAGCAGCTACTTCTTCTACTTCACGGTCTTTTTCCCAGGTTTTGCCGCCGTCGGTACTCCGTAGCAAATTTCCGCTACCGCCACCTATCCAAATTTCATCGGGTGTGCGGTATGCCAAATCGAGCAAACCCCAACTGGTCGATAACTCTGGAAAATCTGCTTTTTGCCACTCTTCAGGTTTAGCTGGTTCGGTAAACTGGAGCTGACCTCCTCTGGCTAGCATCCACAACTGGCCACTGTCAGCAAAACCCATATTTTCTACCCGTCGAGAACTATTGCGGTTATGAGGAACCCAAGCACTTTGCCCTGGTTCCCAAGTAGAGTAGAAATTACCTTTAGCGGAAACGGCAACATATTTGCCATCAGGAGAACGTTCTAAGTTACGCACTACACCAACTGCTGATTCCACTTTGGCTTTCCAATTTTTGCCGCCATCTGTGGTCTGATAGATGGCTCCCACATCAGTAGCCAATTCGGCTTTGTTCTCTGCTAGTGCTTTAACTGCGATCGGGTTACCTGGTAACTTTTCACTCAGAGCAATCCGCGACCAAGAAGCACCTTCATCGGTGGTATGGATTAAAAATCCAGGTTCTCCAGCAATCCAGCCTTCTTTACCCTGAAAACTTACTGAGTTAAAGCGATACTTTTGCTCGTCTAGTTGCAGCGATATTGGTTTCCAAGTATCACCTCCGTCTTTGGTTTCCAACAGGGTGGCATTGCTACCTACTAAATAGCCATGCTGAGGATTATCAGTAAAAGCAATATCCAGCAACTTCGCATCTGTTGGCACAGAAATGATTTTCCAAGGATTGTAGCTAATAGAAGGCACTTTGCTACAACCAATACACATCAGGACTACAAGTAACAAGGCAAATATTCGTTGCCAACTTTTCACAATTGAACGCATCAGTATCTCTTAGATTGATTCTAAATTTGTGTAGGTGTTTTCTAAAAGGTTTACCTTAAAGGCTACAGTTGCTCACAGACTTGAGAATTCAGAATTCAGAACTTAGAACTCAGCACTCAGAACTCAGGATTCAGAATTCAGAACTTCTAACTCCTAACTCACCACTCTCAAGTCGGTGTTATTGTAAGCCGTAGAGACTGAGAAAAAACAAAAAGGCAAGAGCCAGGGCACCAAAAATTAGGAAATTCTTTTGGGTTGGCGTTAGGGTGTTGACACCCAAACCGTAACCAAGATTTTCTTTAAAGCCGGATGCCGCACCCACAGGTCCGATGTTGGCAAAAGCCGTTTTTTTGGCACTACAAACTGGACAGCGCCAATTTACGGGCAGTTCTGCAAAGGGTGTTCCTGAAGAAATGTCATGTTTATCATCTCCCTTTTCAGGTTCGTAAACATAACCGCAGGCGCGACACTCATAGCGGTCTAACACTGAAGTCTCAACAGCTGGTTCGCTCATTGCTAAGGCCTCGCAGAGGAGAAATCTTAAATATACGTTAAAAATTATGACATAACTGTTAGACTTTTCTATCAATACCAAAAACGAATCAAATACCTGAAGTGCATTTGTCTCGTAGATTTCAGAAAAATCAAACAGATATAATGTAAAAGAAAGTAACGTAATTATAGGGATTGGGCATTGGGGAGGCAGTGCGTTGCGGAGCGAGTGTGGTCTTGGGGGTTTCCCCCATGAACAACTCGCGTTGGGGTTTCCCCCGTTGTAGCAACTGCCTTCATTAGGCATTGGGCATGGAGAAAGAGGAAAGATTAAATTTATTCCTTTTCCCTTTAACCTTTTCCCCTGCCCCCCATCTCCCCAGTCCCCAGTCCCCAATCCCCAGTCCCAAAAATACTTCATAGCGGTAGATACTCATTGTGTTTGTCCTCAGTGGTTACGAGTACCTTCTAGGCTTCTTAATAATCTGTAGCCTAGTTCCTGCCTTAGCGCTCTCAGCATCCAAGCTCCTAAGACCTAGTGGTTACAGCCCTGAACGGCGTACTACTTACGAATCTGGGATGGAACCCATCGGGGGAGCCTGGATTCAGTTCAATATCCGCTACTACATGTTTGCTCTGGTCTTCGTGGTCTTTGACGTGGAGACTGTATTCTTGTATCCTTGGGCGGTAGCTTTCCACCGTCTGGGGCTATTAGCATTTATTGAAGCGCTAATCTTTATTGCAATTCTTGTAGTTGCTTTAGTTTACGCATGGCGTAAAGGAGCTTTGGAATGGTCTTGAATTCTAACTTAATAACCCAGGACAAAGAGCGAATCATCAACCCCATTGAGCGTCCTACTGTCACTCAAGACCTTTCAGAAAATGTCATTTTGACTACGGTTGACGATCTCTACAACTGGGCGCGGCTTTCTAGTTTGTGGCCGCTGTTGTTTGGTACTGCTTGCTGCTTCATTGAGTTTGCAGCTTTAATTGGCTCGCGGTTTGATTTTGACCGTTTTGGGCTAATTCCTCGTTCTAGCCCCCGCCAAGCCGATTTAATCATTACGGCAGGGACAATTACCATGAAGATGGCACCTCAATTGGTGCGTCTTTACGAACAAATGCCTGAGCCAAAGTATGTAATCGCGATGGGTGCTTGCACGATTACTGGCGGGATGTTCAGTGTTGATTCTCCGACGGCAGTGCGCGGAGTTGATAAGCTGATTCCTGTGGATGTGTACTTGCCTGGTTGTCCTCCTCGTCCGGAAGCAATTATCGACGCAATTATTAAGTTGCGGAAGAAAATTGCTAATGATTCGATGCAAGAGCGGGATAAAATTAAGCAAACTCACCGCTATTACAGCACGACTCATAACCTCAAGCCAGTGGAAGAAATCTTAACTGGTAAGTATTTGCAGTCAGATACTCGCTCTGTACCACCGAAAGAATTGACAGAAGCGATCGGTATGCCAGTACCACCTGCATTGCTGACAGCAAAGAAAGAAAAGGAGGAACAACCCCGTGGCTGAAGAAGAATCTAAACCAGTACCAGCAGCCAAAGAAGAGTCATTGGTAGAAGCTGGTAAAGTTTCTCAGTGGTTGACGGAAAATGGTTTTGGCCATGAGTCTTTGGCTCCAGACAAAAACGGGGTGGAGATAATTAAGGTGGAGCCAGATTTCTTGCTCCCCACCGCTACAGCCCTTTATGCTTATGGGTTTAATTATCTCCAGTTTCAAGGTGGTGTTGACCTTGGCCCAGGACAGGAATTGGCGAGCGTGTATCACTTGATTAAAGTCGGTGATAATGCAGATCAGCCTGAAGAAGTCCGCTTAAAGGTGTTCCTGCCACGAGAAAATCCCGTGGTACCTTCAGTGTATTGGATTTGGAAGACCGCTGATTGGCAAGAGCGCGAGTCTTACGATATGTACGGCATCATCTATGAAGGACATCCAAATCTCAAGCGGATTTTGATGCCCGAAGATTGGGTAGGTTGGCCTTTGCGGAAAGATTACGTCTCGCCTGATTTTTACGAGTTGCAAGACGCTTATTAATTTAGTGCTGAGTTTCAGCTGTGATTAACCCCTTTCCGGTGGCGGAGAGGGGTAATGTTTTTGGTGTGTGTATTGTATCCTCACAAGACCGCACGCTATAAAAGGGATGCGTAGGCAGAGATGGTTGTAGACATCGCATTTTGTTTTATTGAAGACGATAAACGTCTCTACGATGACCAATTTCCACAACTTTAACTATTAATAAATCATCTTTGATTTCGTATCAAATACGATACTTGCCTACACGAACACGGTAGGTGTCTTCATTGTCCTCTAGCTTCACCACTCCGCTAGGACGTGGGTTATCTGCTAACTCTTGAATTTTATCTTCAACTTGAAGTTTGATATCTTCAGGGAGCTTTTTTAATTGTTTAGTTGCCCTACTTGTAATTTCTATTTGATAAGTCATGCACTCTCTTGCTTATATTCTTCCCAAGAGATAGTAGTATCATTTCTTGCTGCATAAATATCTTGGAGATCCTCTTCATCTTCACTTTTACGGATTTTCAGTAGCTCTAAAACATCTTCTAAAGTGTCTTCATAAGCCTGTTCTAATTCTTCGTAAATAGCTTTGAGTAATGCTTGTCTGGTTTTTGTAGTTTCCATATTTACACCTCATTATTTTTTCATTGAGTCCGTCTGTTATTATTTTTGATGGCTGATATCTAGACATCGATTGCAACATTTAAGGTTTGCGATCGCAGTTGTCTCTAGTTTATCAATGAATTTAGGTGATCTGATTGCCTAGACACAAAGTGGCTTGTCGTTAAGCATTGCCTGTAGATTAAATACGATATTTACAATATTTGAGATAAAAGTGCGTTGTCCCAAAGGCTCAACGCACAGAAAAGGATGCTATTACTGGGTTGCCTTGCCCTACTTTGAAGGCTTACTCAATGCTTTAACAAGATCGTCTTTCTTCATTTTAGTGATACCAGTAATTCCTCGGTTCTTCGCCATCAATTTTAAATTGGCTATTGTCATTGTTTTGAGAATACCCATATCAGTAGTTGTATCTGGCATTGGTTGAGGGGTTAGATAAAAAACTTGATTTAAAGCATCAAGTTTTTTACCTTTGGTAATGCCACACTTGAGATCGACAATTGGATCTAATGTCTTCCAATATTTACGAGGAGCTTCATCAATTCGGTTTGTAGCTATAGCGGGTTTAACTGTTTTGAGAACACTATCTGGTTGCTTGACTAAATACTCTAATGCTGCCTTAATTTCATCCCTAGATGCTTGAGAGAGATTAATTTTTGGAATTTCTTCTCCTGCCAATACTTTTGTAACTTCAACTGTCTCATCACTACCATCAGTAATAATACACCAAACTCGATTTAGGCGAGCGGCTTCCGCAATTGCATAAATAAAAGAGTTACCAATTACTTGATACTTATCTTTGCCAGTTTCTTTCACAATCACTGGAATCCAATTTCTTCCTCCCTTTTGCTTAAGTAAATTAGCTGAAGCTTTAATTAAAAATTCAGGTGCATCAGTTCCTTCACCAGGGTCAATTTCATCCAAATATAAATGCATCAAGTTTCCAACATCGCTGAGGCTACTCATTGTAAAAAATACTCCTTTGCTAGATTTTTGTAATATTCATGAGCAGATCTATCTCGATAAACCGCAGGAGTGCGCGAGAAAGCTGAACCAGCTATGTTAGCGTAGCTAGGAACCTCATGAATACGAAGGTTTTTGTTGGCATTGGTATACTTGGGATAGAAGTAAGGCAGTAAATCAAATCCCTCTTTCTTGGCAATTTTAAGAATATTATTAATTTCTTGTTGAGCAACTGCCAACTGAGGTGGTGTCATCTTTTCCCCATTGAAAAAAATTGGCAATGGAATTGGACTACCATCAGCTTTTTCAGATTGGACTTCAGGAATGAATTTCTTCATTGCTATTGCTGCATTTTCTAAAGAGAAAAGATTGTTATGCTTTGTAGGAATGAGAACGACATCAGCTGCATATACAGCTAACTGGCTAAACACTCGCCAGTTGGGTGGCGCATCTATCAAAATGTAGTCGTATTCTTGTCTTGATAATTCTAGCTTCTGATAAAGAGTGTGAGTTTTTAAATGATTACGTAGCAAGTTTTCAGGTGCATCTGTTAGTTCTTGATCGGCAGGAATAATATCAAATCTAAGTTCTGAATTAACCTTCCTTAGAGGGAATTTATAAGGATATAGAGTACTTTGAAGTTCTATACTCCGTTCCTTAAGAGCCTCAAATACGCTACCTTTGCTTAGTGGAATACCTAAAGAACTCGTTAAATCTTGTTGATTTGGATCGAAATCGATCGCTAAAACTTTTTTGCCTAAAAAAGTTAAGATAGCTGCTAAATTAACGGTAGTTGTCGTTTTACCTACTCCACCTTTGTTGTTATAAACCGCTATGGTTAAGGCTTTAGTGGGATTTTCAATTTTTTTCCGAATTGAAGCGATTACGTTATCAATATTATCTGCATCAAGTGGAAGACACCGTGTTGCAGGATAAATCACTTTTCCATGCTTGCGAAACAGTTGAATATGGCAAGAATTAGTAATAATCCCCCACTGTACGGTTTGACAATTAGGTGCAAGTAGATAACGCTTCAGTTGATTAACCGTTTTTTGATACTGTGCAGCATCTTCAGATAAGTTAATATCTCTCCCTTTCAACTCCACTAGAAGGTATGGATTAGATTTTGTATGTAAAAACACATCATCTTCAATGGTTTTCCTGGCTGCTTTATCAACAGCTCCGTCGCCAGTGTTATATTCAGGATGAATTTCTTCAGATTGAAATCCTAAGGCTCTCAGCAAGTGAGAGGCAAAAAGATGGTCTACAACAGGTTCCGGTGCATTGTCTGGCAGGCTTTGTAGTGCTGCTCGAAGACTGATAATTGTTATGCTCATAGTGTGGGTGACTTCCAGCAATGTCTAAGTCTAGTGTTCCCACTTCAAGACAATTATTTATTGTGTTTGTCTATCATTTATCGTAAAGTTACAAAATTACTCTTAAAGTCCGGCTCGCTCGTAATAAACTCCACAAACCATTGCGATAGATGTTATTAAGTCCTTGAATGTACCATGATAATAATAGACAAAGTATTAACCATTCTAAAGATAATGGGATTACAAATTGAGATATCTGACTCTGTTTTGCAAGCTCTTCGTTTACCAGAGCAGCGTATTGAGCAAGAACTACGTCGAGAATTAGCGATCGCTCTCTACACACAAGAAATTCTCCCATTTGGTAAAGCACGAGAACTTGCCGAGATGGATAAATATGAATTCGGACAATTACTTGCTGGTCGTCAAGTAGTGCGGCATTATGGTTTTGAAGAATTGAATGATGATTTGAATTATGCCCGTGGTGAGTAATACTTCACCAATTTTTAGTGAAGAATGCGATCGCATTGCTGCATGACTTCACAATATTAAATCCGTGAGAAAATAATATTGTTGTCGTCAAAGCAATGTCATCGGCTAGGACTTATGATTTCTACCATCAAGCGCCCCTACACTTTGGATGAATATCGAGCGATCGAAGAAAAAGCAGAAGGACGCAGCGAATATCGAGATGGAGAAATAGTACCTATGCCTGGAGGAACGCTCAAACACAGCCGCATTGGTCGGAATATTTTGACTTATCTTACCTCTGTGCTGCGCGATACTCAATTCGAGCCGATTAATAGCGATTTACGGCTGTGGATTCCAGAACATCGACGCGGAGTATATCCAGATGTGATGATTTTTGATGGGGAACCGCAACTGAATGGGGAACGCTTAGATGAAGTATTGAATCCCATTTTGATTGTTGAAGTTTTATCTTCTTCCACCGCAGATTACGACCAACAAAATAAATTTCGGATGTATCGCTCAATTCCAAGTTTTCGTGAATATTTATTAGTCGAACAGGATGAATCTTTTGTGGAACGCTACAGCAAGCAGAGTCAACAAGGTTGGTTGCTTAGTGATTTTAACAGCTTAGAACAATCTATTTCCTTAGATTCAGTTGGGGTGGAATTACCGATGGCGGAAATATATCGCAGCGTTGTTTTTGAATAAATATAGCTCTAGCTTTTTTTGCAAAAAAGAGTTTGATTAACTTTATATAAATATAAATGGTGCGTTGCGCTTTGCGACAACACACCCTACAAAATGGATGCGTAGGCGAGTTAAGAAAATCACTCCGCAGATTTGATCGTTTGGCTTGCTGCACGTGATTTTCTGCGGTCCGATCTGCGGGTTCCACCAGCCATTTCGTATTCATCACTCTTTCTGCCATAGTGAGATGCAACATTCAGTAGCATCTGTTCGGAATATGTATTCATGTCACGTTCTGCTTCTATTAGCGCATTGTGTGTCTTGTCTACTATTGTTTGTGCTTGGTTGTAGGCGGCTAGTTTCTCTCGTAACTGAATAACTTTAGTGTTGTAAGTAGCAATGCAAAATCCATTACCAAAGTCTAATTCAGTGTTAATTGTCTGCATTCCTTCAATCCGTCGTTCAGCTTTGGTCAGTGCGATGGAGTTTCGTTTGCGTTGCGTCATATAGTTTTCCTGTTTGGATTAATTTATAAATAACCCCGATCGCTTCGTACTGAGTTATTTATATATCATAAAGATACGCAATGAACAGATCTAGCAGCCACAGTGATGTTACAGAATTTTGAGAGGATTGGATGGGATTGGTTAAGTCGATAAATGCGGGTATATTTGCTGAAATTTATTGAAAAAAGCTGCTATTCATGTCGCAAAAGCTGCTATTCATGTCGCAAAAGCTGCTATTCATGTCGCAAAAGCTGCTATTCATGTCGCAAAAGCTGCTATTCATGTCACAAAAGCTGCTATTCATGTCGCAAAAGCTGCTATTCATGTCGCAAAAGCTGCTATTCATGTCGCAAAAGCTGCTATTCAAGTGAGAAAACTCGATCGCGTTTATAAGTTAGCATCCATAAGCATATACCAAGTATATTTGGGAGCAAAAAGTGAGGAAAATTTGGCTGCTGGGTTTGACTTTAGCTAGTTTCGGTACGGCGTTGTGGTTTAATATGCGTTCTTTACCAACACCAATACCCACTGTTGCAGTTTCACCACCAAAACCTATCCGCTATGAACAGCGCAACTTCCCCGAAAGTATAGCGAATATTGTATTCGTTCCAGCTAATAGACGATTTTTGGTAACTCCTGCATTATCAGAGAAAGTAGGCACTGTAGAAGAGTTTGCCGAGAAGTATGAAGCGATCGCCATTTTTAATGCAGGCTTTTTTGACCCAGCTAACCAAAAAACTACATCCTATGTCATCATACAAGGAAAATTGGTAGCTGACCCCAAGCAAAACGATCGCTTAGTAAATAATCCCAACTTAAAACCTTACTTGGGTAAAATTTTCAATCGCGCAGAATTCCGCCGCTATGAATGCGGGCAAAATATCAAATATGATATTGCTTTGCACAATGAATCAACACCAGCCGATTGTCAGTTGGTTGATTCCATAGGTGCTGGGCCGCGCCTTTTACCAAAACTGACTTTAGTAGAAGAAGCTTTTGCGGATAATGCTAGTAAACGAGATGCACTTGGTAGCAGCCAACGCAATGCGAGAACTGCTGTCGGAATTACTGATGATGGCAGTGTTGTTTTAGTCATGGTGGCTCAAAAACCCTCAGTTGGGGCTAACTCTGGAATTTCCTTACCAGCACTGGCAGATTTGATGAAAAACCTTGGTGTCAAAAAAGCGATGAATTTAGATGGTGGTAGTTCGTCTTCGCTTTACTACAAGGGTAAAACCTTTTACGGAAAAATTGATTTGCAGGGAAATTCCATTAAGCGGCCTGTGAAATCAGTTTTAGTGGTTCAGGAAAAATAGAAAAACCAGATTAGGCTAGATCTCAAAATTAGACGTATTATATTATACAATGTATAATATAAAGCAATACAATTTAGTTAAAGCTAAAATTCTTTATCAATTTTAATTTTATCTATGCAGGCTTGAAGGAGCGATCGCTGTTGATAGAGAAAAGGAATAAAGACGATCGGCTGAAATAGTTTTGATTAGTTTAGGGATTGAATATTTATTAATAGTGAGGAAATATGAGGTTAGTTAAAAAGTTTTTAGCAGTGTGTTTTCTCTTCTTTGGCGTTCCCTTGTCTGTTGTGATGATCTGGGATATTATTAATCCCAAAACTACCAATAAAGAGAAAGAGAATGCTGTAGCTGCTTTAGTTGTTGTCACTGTTCCCTCAACAATTATAGGAGGTTGGTTGAGTTGGTCTTTAGTACAGCAGAACAAAAAAGAAAAAGCATTGCTTCTTGAATCAGAACAAAAACATCTTCAGTTCGTGTTTTTAGAATTAGTAGAGAGCAATTCTGGAACGATAACAGTATTGCAAATGGCGAAAAATGCCAATATATCAACCCAGAAGGCTAAAGAATATTTAGATGATAAAGCTAAGGAACTCGATGCTTCTTTTGAAGTGAATGAAAATGGAAATATTTTGTATCGGTTCTTGTAGAAATAGGCAAGAGGATTTTATAAGATTAAGTTTTTGAATTTTGTTTAAAAATCAAATAATAGTCCTATACTTTTTCATACTTGCGGAGGAGGTAATCTTCAGCAAGGTAATTGTCATTATGGCAATAGGATAATCTACAAGCGCTATTTGTAGCACTGGGAGATAGTTATATGGATGCCTATATCAAAAAAACAAATTTTAAGACATTTGTCTATGAGATGACTGATGAAGATTGGTTTAATTTAGGAAAATCTGATGCTTGGGGTGGGCAGTCAAAAATGCCACCAGAACAAGATTCCCAAGCGGCAAGTATGTATGATTTGGGTTACAGCGAAGGCAAAAACCAACGATCGCCAACTCATACCTAGTTGCGTTCAAAAATATTAGTTTTGGCAGGCAGGGGGAGCAGGGGAGGCAGGGGGAGCAGGGGGAGAAATACTATATCTGATTGCAACTTAGTATCAAACAATTAAAGGATATGAGTAATCAGAAATTGCTACAATCAGATATTTAAATCGCGTAGAGCTAAACGAATTTGTTCTACGCGTCTGCGGTTAACGCCGAGATCGAATTCTCCTACACGAGATGCCGATCGCACATGAATTACTGATTCATTGGGAGGAAAATAAAACTCTACATCGTCAGTAAATTTAAAGATGCGACTTTTTGAAAGAGCATGGATGTAATTATCTGTTTGTTCGATAACCTCTGTGCGGGGAACAACGGTGAGAACTTTGAGTAAGATTTCTTTTGCTGCGTTGCGGTTGATATGATAAGCGATCGGGTCAATGGCGTGTTTGGAATCTGCGTTTTGACTGACAACACAGTTGTTTGAAGCTGGACAAGAACTAAGATAACCGTTATCAAGTCCCAAGCGAGAAGCAGCTAAGGTGGCGTTAGGAAATATTAAACTTAGCAGTATTGCCAGAGCGAGACTCCACAAGAGTCCCTTGGCGTAACCCGCTGTAGGTATCGCTTTTAGCAGGCAAGACATGAGAAATTTACTCCTGTAAGTAGTAAGTGAGAAGTTAGAATTCAGAATTGAGAATTCAGAATGAAGAAGAGTATAAATATTATTGTAATTTTATTATTAATTTTATATATTAGCTATTCAATTAAGGCTAATAGCAAAATTAATCTTGATATTTTTCCCGGACACACTCCTAAGAGCTTAGAGAGAATAAGTAGAAGGACTAAATTAAACCTAACTTGAGGTTGCCGGGTTTCGACTTCGCTCAACCCTCATTTTATCAAGGTTCGAGCATTGAGCGCAGTCGAAATGCGTCTTCTAAATAATTATGTCCACTTACTTATCTGGAGGAATAATACAGTGTAAATGGTTTCCGAATCCACATCATTGTTAATGATGTTCCGCAAGTAACTGAAGTGCCTTACTAATAGCGCAAGTTATCTAAAGATAACTAAAATACTCGTAAAATTTTTTAGTCTACTTTAGCTAGCTTTGCTTTAAAATCGCTTTTATTAATTCTACTTTTAAGAATAGAAGTGAGTGAAAACAAAAAAGCACTTACAAATTAAGTGCTTTTGTTTCCATTCATTCCACTTCTCAAAAGATAAGCAATCAATTAACGGTTAACAGTACTCATGTCAGGGTAGCGATCGCCTGCTGCGACATTTTTGGGTGCAACTGCTTCAATTCGATTCAACTCTTCTTGAGTCAAAGTAATTTCGGTTGCTCCAATATTCTCCTCTAAGTAAGTACGGCGTTTTGTACCAGGAATTGGGACAATATCTTCTCCTTGAGCCAAAAGCCATGCTAGTGCAAGCTGACTTGCGGTTACTCCTTTTTCAGTGGCAATTTCTTTGACTTGCTCGACTACTTGCAGGTTTTTATAGAAATTCTCACCTTGAAAGCGGGGAGCATTTCTTCGATAATCATCAGCTGGAAGATCGTCAGGGCTAGTAATTGCACCTGATAAAAATCCTCTTCCTAATGGGCTATAGGGAACAAAGCCAATTCCTAATTCCCGCACTGTAGGTAAAATTTCATCCTCTGGTTCTCGACTCCAAAGAGAGTATTCTGTTTGCAGTGCTGCAATTGGGTGAACTGCTTGCGCTCGTCGAATTGTAGCGGGAGCAGCTTCGGAAAGTCCTAAATAACGCACTTTTCCTTGCTGAACTAACTCTGCCATTGCCCCTACAGTATCTTCAATGGGTACGGTTGTATCTACCCGATGTTGATAATAAAGGTCAATGACTTCAACTCCCAGACGTTTGAGGGAAGCATCGCAAGCTTGACGGACGTATTCTGGTTTGCCACTAATGCCTTTCCAACCACCATCTTCAGTGCGGACATTGCCAAATTTGGTTGCTAATACTACTTTATCGCGGCGGTCTTTAATTGCTCTGCCTACTAATTGTTCGTTAGTAAAAGGCCCGTACATATCAGCAGTATCAAGAAAATTAACTCCCAGTTCTAACGCTCGATGAATTGTGGCGATCGCTTCTTGTTCGTCACGACCGCTATAGAACTCGGACATTCCCATGCAACCAAGCCCAATAGTTGAAACTTCTAAACCTTGTTTGCCTAGCTTTCTAGTTTTCATCAACTAATCTCCTACTGAGTAATTGGGAAGACAAATTAGGCCCTTGAGTATTATCTCTTTCTCAATCGCTGAGTCATCTATTATTAGAAGTATTTCCTGAAGTGCGATCGGTCTTTTGGGGAAGGGAACAGTCCTAACACATCGTTTTTACATCAGTTTCCAAGTTAATCAAGTACACCATCTTAAATTCTGAATTCTGAATTTCTATTTCAACTGCACTATAGATAAAACTTGATAACCTTCACCTTGGGGCATACATTGTCCATTAAGCTCAATAGGACAAGCAGTTTTAGTAGGAGAAGGGCGAGTCCCTTCAACATATACCGCTGTTATTTCAACTTCTTTATTATTAAGCGATCGCAATTGAGAATGAGAAACTTGCACAGATGGACGCAGCACTAAGCGATTCTGTTTGGCTGAGTTAGTAATTAGAAAAAATTTGTTGCCTGCATAAGCTTTAGGTGACATCACAGGAAGAATTTCTTCATAAATTAACTTGCCTCGCCAAGTCTGTATTTTTGATTCATTCATACCTTTATTTGATTGCTGCCAGAATCCCAATCGCTTATTTTTAGCATTAGCTTCGGCAATTAAATATTGGGTTTTGGTTTCATAGCAATTGTATAAAGAGTCGCGGTCAACTACAGCATTACCTTCTTGGACTAAAAGCAGATTAACTGAGCGATTATCCACAAAAATCTCACCACTCGCGCGACCATTTCTGAGTTGTTCTGTACTTCTAATCACTACAGGAGATTGAGGTGGTAGCAGCTGTTTTAACCTTTGTGTTGCTGCTAAACTTGATTGCTGGCTAGCTGGTTTGGGTGGATTAATGCAGGCTAGCTTTACCGTCATAGGTCGGCCTGCATCATCTTTAATCAAAATTGTATTTCCATCTGCAACGCTAACTACTGTGGCTAGCACCAATATTAGTTCAATTAATTCCATAATTCTATCTCTAGTAATTTTTGATTTACCTCATACTATTTCACCTAGTATTGGTGTGCCACTATTTAATAAAAGCTTTATAGTCTTCAATTTTGCTAGCCAAGCGCGATGCAAGAAACGGGCTTGCATCTTTCAATGTTTCATAAATGTGAATTCCTTCTTCTCGATATCGAATAATTTTTTCTTGATTCCAATAGTGTGGCGGTGCTTGGAGGTTGCTAATTCTATCGGCTAGCTTTACCATCCATATTTCTGGCGGTTGTTTCTTTATTCTTCGCAAACTATCTGTCATTTGCAGATTTTTTTCTAGCGAATTATCTTTAGTTAGTGCAAGTACACCGTTAGCGATCGCTTCTCCAAACTCAGTTTTTATTTCTTCAAAGGTTGTCACGGTGTCTTCAATTATGTCATGCAAAATTGCACATTTAATTGCTAGGTCTCCGTCACGCTCTTTTTCAACATTTAAGGCAGCAATTACTTCCATGCTGACAAAATTCAAGTGCATAATATAAGGTATTTCTGAACCTGGTATTTTCTGCCCTTGATGTGCCTCTGCTGCTTTGTTGAAGGCTTTTATATAACTTTCTTGCGACCAATTTTGTTGCATATAATATAACGCTCTAATTTAATCATCTGGAAATTGCCAAGATGAAATACTTTCTACATTGTTGCTACTGCATTTGAGACAAATAACATCAAATGTTGAATCTATCCATTCATAACCGCAAGTACGACAGTGACAAAAAATATTATTGCGGTTTGCTTGTTTTATACCCTGATGCCATCGCTGTAGTTCATCAAGATTAGAAAACGAAAATTTATCAGACATTATCGCAATCAATCCTTTATATAAACGGCGATTTCTCGCGTTGCCATCTTACAATTCAAGAATGAAACTATCTCGCAAATGAAAATCAGCCTCTGCACCTCGATGAGTTAATGCCCAATAAGTAACGCCATCATTTATGTATTTAATAACAGCGGTAATGGCAACTTCAATTATCTGTTCTCGCGAAATGATTTTATCCAAATCAATGTTTAATGTCAGTACTAATTTATCCGGTTGATTTCTAACATTAAACGGAAGTATTGTCAAGGCTGTTTCTTCCCTCATCCCTTGACGGTAGCCATCAAAACGATAGACATTCCAGTGTCCGGCGGGAGAAAGGTTGAATTCCCAATATTGTTGAGAATTTTTGATGCCAAAGAAAAACTCAAAGCAAGTATCTTCCCACAGTTGATGCTTGCGCGATGGTGTGTTTGATGGTGAAGCAACCAGAATTTCTTTTAAATCGCCTGTAACGGTATAACTAATGCTAAATTGATTAATATTTCGGCTGATATCGCCTGTAATTTCCAAATTAGCTAGGGATTCGCTAGAAGCAAATGGTTGCAAAGAAAATGTCTGGCTATTCATTTAATATCTTTGATGATTTTGCGAATCTGCGTTTCTTGGGATTCGATACTTTCGGTGAGTTTAAACTGGACGATCGCTCTTGCTAAATTATGTTCTGGATGCTTGACTTTGAAATAGACATTTCCTGCTAAATAATCGGCAAAAAATCTCAATCCTAATTCAAAAGCGATCAGACGAATTGCATCGTAGATATAAGCATAGTCATTTTCTGTAAGAAAAGCCTTAGCTACACCTAGATAACCTGCTAAGATTCCCTGGCACAAATCAGTATCGAAATAAACACTTTCCCAATTCTCCGTTTCTTCTCCAACCGGATTGCAACCAGATCGCAAACAATCGCCTATATCGTAATGTACCAAACCGGGTTTTACGGTGTCGAGGTCGATGACGCTGACGGCTTGCTGGGTAGCTGTGTCGAACATCACATTATTGATTTTTGGATCGCCGTGCATCAGCCGCAGAGGTAGAATGCCTTGGGTTTTGGCATTTTCTAAGATGTGTGCAAAGGTTTGGCGATCGCTAACAAATTGCAAGCAATAATTAACTTCAGGAGTTTTACGCACTTTGGTTGTCGCCAAAGCTTCATTGTATTGCTGGAGGTAAAGCGGTGTAATATGAAATCCTTGTAGGGTATCGGCGAGTTTTTCTGGTGGCAAATCGCCGATCAAATTGTGGAACATGCCCAAGGCGTAACCGATTTCTTGTGCATGTGAGCGATCGTGCATAGTATCAAAGGATTGTGAATCTTCAATAAAGCTAATCGCCCGCCAAAAGGAACCATCAGCATCTCGCCAGTGGTTTTGTTCGTTTTTAGTCAGTAGTACTTGCGGTATTTCCCAGCGACGATTTAAAGGAGTAGATTGTAATCTTTTACGAACATGCTCAGTGAAGATACACATGTTCTGCATTATGAGTTTTGGCTGGCGAAATACTTGTGTATTGATGCGTTGTAAAACAAAATGTTGTTGTTTTGAGGAATCTAAAGTTACTAAAAATGTGTCATTTATATTACCGCTACCGAATGCTTTAGTGGCTGTAACCTTCCCCAGTCCGGCGAATTGGTTGGCGATCGCAACTAGATTTTCTGTACCTTGTCTATTAAGTTCTTTTATCATATTCGTGTTTGTCCTAACTACTCCTCACATACATTGCACAAAGGCAATAGGGGATATCGTAGCGCAAGTATCAAGATAATTTGTAATTCGTAATTAAATGAGAATTCAGGATTCAGAGTGTAATTAGCCGGGAATTTACTACCACACTTAAACCCGTTTATTCAACTGATTGTAAAACGGCGATCGCAACAAACTTTCGAGCCTGTCGCCTCTTGCTTGCGATCGCTTTTGAAAACTACTGTATATTAATACGGGGCATAGTGCCCCGCAATCATTCACTAGTTAGGAAATTTCATCGCTATCAACCCACTCATCATAAGATGAGTCATAACCGATGTAGCGAAGGAAGTATTGGTGACCTTGGATTTGTTGAATGGTGGCAGAATACCAAGCTTCTTGGTCATCATCCCAACATTTTACCTTTTGACCAACTGCATACCCATTGTCATCAGCAGAGCGAAGATCGCGAGTACGAATATCATCTTCACCTACCCATTCATCATAGGATGAACCATAACCAAGGTAATGAATATAGAATTGGTCATCTTGGATTTTTTCAATTGTTCCTTGATACCAATCTTCTTCATCTTCATCCCAGACTTCTACTGTACTGCTGACTGCATACTGATTATTATTATTTGACTTTGCAGCAGATGAAACATCTTGAATCGGCTTTTGTGCTTCTTGCTTAATTTCTTCTTTAACTAAAGTATGTGCTTGCAAAATTACACTGCGAGCAACAGTTTGAATTCCCGTATGTTCGTAGTAATTTGTAGTTTGGTCTAGGAATGCTGCTACAAAATCTAAATTATCATCAGCAATCTGAATAAAATTACCCAAATGGCTAGAAATTGATTGCGGAGTGATGCCTGTTTTGGATACTAAGCCATTCATCCACCCTTGTACAGAGTTGAAACTCTGATTAATAAAACCAAGTTTATCGGTGGGATTATTCCCTGGTAAAGAGCTATTGACAGCTAAAAACACAGGATTTTGAGCTATTGCGCTAGTATCAGCGCCACTAATAACTGACTGGATTTTTCCTAAGAAATCTGGGCCTAAAGGCAAAATTCCATCTAGACAAACTAAAGCAACCATCCGCATTAGAGATGCATTTTGATAGTTGTTAGCCAGAGAATTGGCAAACTGTTGGGGATTAGGTTGAGGAATACCATTCAGTTTGCAAAAAGCAATAATTTCTACCGCAATTTTCAGTGCTAAATCAATCGCTTGAGTTACATCTGCTTTGGGAGTAATGTTGCTTAAAAAAGAAAGAAAACCAATTTTCTCACCAACTTTATTAGCTAAAGCCGCCGTCGCCATAGCTGTATCTGCTTTATCAATTATTTGATAAACTTTGATTGCAGACTGGTAGCCATTTTGAGGATCGTAATATAAGGCAACAGCGCGATCGCGGATTCTTTGGATTACCTTAGCATCGCTTTCTCCCGTGATGGCGCGGATGTTATTGTCAAACCCTACCAAATTGTTCCATTCACCTGGTGCTACATAATCAAGAGCTTTTAAAACTTTGACAGTGATATTGTCAGCTGGTAATTCGTCAACCAACTGAATAATAGATTTATCCATCAACCGATCCTCAAAAGTCTAAACGATTCTTACAATACGGATCAGAACGGCACAGACAACTAGTACCAATTGCTACTTAAAAAGCCAGCTATTGTGGTTAACCCTGCGTGAATTACTGAACCGTATTAATAGAGTTCCCAGAATCGGTAAAAAAATAACTTTAGAATTCACAAGTCAGAAGTCAGAACTCAGCAATCCCTGAAGTGGGGGATTTAGCCTCAAGTCATATCATCAAGACTACGCACTCAGATAGCCCAACCCCGCTTTAGCATGGTTAGGGAACTAAAACACAACTTTAGCGGCTAAAGTTCTAACTCCTGAATTCTGACTTCTGAATTCTGACTTCTGACAACTTTTAATTTTTCCAACTCAAAAACCGCGCATAAATATAAGCAATTGTTTCATCAAGAACAGTCCGCACACCTTGGCTAGAACCCCACCATTTCTCTGGATCGTAATCTTGAGTTTTGGCAGCGATTACGCCAACTTCAATTTCAGGATTAAGTATTTTTTGAAAAATTAACCAACTCCTACGAGTATGAACATCCAAGGAAAAAAGATTAATTGATTCTACTTTTATATTGGAATTGGATAGCCAGCGATAAAATTCGGCAGCAGAGGCGTAACTACGATCTTTAACTACATAAGGTGTGGGAACAGCTATTACTTTTTCTGCTTCTAAACCGAGTTTATTGAAGGTGGCGGCTGTGACTTCTGCAAAATTATTGTATCCAGTAAGATAAGTTCCTTTTCCTAATGTGCCTCCGGTGGTAATTATTTGACGATAAGAACCGTTTTTAAATTCAATCAACGCTTCTTCTATAGCGTAATCTGGCAGCCATCCTTCAACAACTAATATTTCTGCTGATTTGAGAGGGGAAGTTACGGCGAGATATGAGTGTACATGAGTAATACTGAAAAATATTAAATAAGCAATCACAGTGATTGCAATCGCCCACCCCGGAGCCGTAAGTGTCCACATTTCTTGGCGTTTTATTAGTTTTATTTTTAGAAATTTTTGACGCCGACGTTTTTTTGTCTGCATTAAACTTTAGCTAGACGCTGTTCTTTCAAGTAAGTAAATACAGACTTATCACCAATATCGGCAGGAATTGGTTGCACTGTCTTTCGCAGAGCAAATACCAAAAACAACGTTGCCCAAATTCCTAATAAAATACCTTCCCATTCAATGGGTAAAATTCCTACCAAATGCCCTAATAATAATAGCGGTACTATTGGAGTTAATACTTTAGTTTCCAGGCGATTGAAGCAAAAAGCTTCTTTAAAATAAATACCTGTCAAAGCAACAAAAACAAAACCAACTCCAAATAAAGTAATGGGCTGATTGTAAATGGTAACAGCCAAAGGTTCACTATTAGATAGTGCTAAAATTGCGGATGCGATAGTACCGATCGCCCAAAAAATTTGCAACATCCGGTGCAGTATTATCATGTAGATATGAATCGTAAATAAACTTACACCGAGAGCCAAAATAAAACAGGCATATAGAGGTGTCAGCGCACTTAGAACAGTCGGGTTATTATTAAGCAAAATCAAACCGCTACCGACGGCAAAGCTGAGTGCAGCTATCATTAATCCAACGCGGTAAATAATTACGCCAGTGCGATCGTGTGAAGTAATTGTAAATTCCCCAAACTGACCTTGATAAACTTGTGGTGCAGGTAGTGTTTGCGTATTCATAGCTAAGAATGTAGTTATGATTCCTGAGTGAGTAGTACGGTAAATTGCTGAATAGTACTTTTATTATTATCGGCAATGATACGAATTTAATGTGAGTATTTCTAAAAGTATGCTCTAGGATATATGAATAATTAGATTTTTAAATCTAGTCATCAGCCTGCGATCGCAGTGTTGAGTGTTGACAGTTGAGTGATGAAAGCCAGTTTGCTTCAACTCTCAGAACCACCAAGAATACACTGACCACTGTTAACCGTCAACAGCCAACAGTTAATAAACAGTTATAATTTTGTCATCAAAACAAGACACGTACGGCATCTTGTAAATTAAGCTGTAACTGTAAGCGAGCGTTGCCGCTATTGACGGCAATTTCTACCCAGCCGTGACTGCCAACCAAAGCGATCGCCTCTCCCACCTTGACATTACTATAAGTTTCACATCCTGGTATACTCAACCCAGCAGCCTGGACGCACCAGCTTTTACCTTCAACGCAACTTCCAGGAATGTTGCTCGCTAAGTTACCAAAGCCATCTATATATTGAATGCAACCCACTACACCAGTTTTTGTCTGCTTGTACTCGCCGATATCTAGCTTCACCAAACTGGCTGGATCGATTTCTTGTCCTAGCTGTTTGAGGGGGACACCACTGGCAAGATAAGCTCCCACTGGTGCAAAAATATCTCTACCATGAAAAGTCTTGCTTGGTTGAGGAGTTCGCCAAAAGTTAAGATTTGTGAGTTCCACAACTGCCATCGCCGGACTTTGGCTTAATACTCCGCTGAAAATGCCATTATCTGGCCCGACGAGAAACCCTTGAGCAAATTCTACTGCGATCGCCCGTCGCCTGCTGCCCACACCTGGATCTACCACTGCTACATGCACTGTCCCGACTGGGAAATAAGGGTAAGCGTTCATCAAAGAAAATCGGGCTGCGGCTATGTCTTGCGGCGTAATTTGGTGCGTCAGGTCTACCACCCTGATTTGAGAGTTAATTTGGGCTATTACTCCTTTCATCACCCCCACATAGACATCGCGATCGCCAAAATCGCTTAGCAAACTCACCAGTGGTTGTCGTTCCATCCAATTCTCAGACATGATTTGACTAAAATTTAGATTTATTCAAAAATTTCTGTAGCAACAGCTACAAAATATATGCTATGTTAAGAATAGAAGACATAAAGGCAAAAATTAAGAGGTAATTCCTATGAATCAAGGTAGATTACAGGCTGCCAGAAAAGCCAGAGAAGCTCACAGAGAGAATATTCAAAAAAGCCTAGAACATCGCTTGCAAGTAGCCAGAGCAAAAGGCGACGAACAGCTGATTCGTCAACTAGAAGCTGAGATGAAATATTCCAACTAAATCAAGTTTTCACTGTTCATAGTTTTGTTGTGTACCCCGCTACAGCGGGTTTTTTTGTTTTCTGTCAAGGTACCAGACGCGATAAATAGGCGTCTTTGCAATTGAAATTTTTCTACCAAACTTTACTCATATTTAAAATAAAACCAGGCAATATGGGGTCGCCGCTAACGCTAGCAGGATTATCCAAACATTGCTCTGATAATCCAGGGCGATAAACATAAACTTTGCGTTGCTTACGATCAATTAACCAGCCTAACTGTATTCCCGGCTCATTCATATACTCCTGCATTTTTTCCTTCAAAGTTTGGAGGTTGTCGCTAGGAGATTTGAGTTCAACTACAAAATCTGGACAAATAGGAACAAATTTTTCTTGTTGTTTTGGAGATAGAGAATTCCACCGTTCTAGTTTAATCCACGAAGCATCGGGCGATCTGTTTGCACCTGTTGATAACTTAAATCCAGTACTAGAGTCAAAAGTTATACCTGTACCGTCTTCTTCAGACCACACCCAGAGCTGCCCAAAGATGTTCCCTCCACGGTTGCCTGTTGTCCCGCCTGTAGGTGGCATAATTGATATTTCTCCAAATTTATTGCGCTCAATGCGTAAATCGCGATTTACTTGACAGAACTCAAAAAATTGTTCGTCTGTCATTTGCATTGATGACGGAATTTGCAAAACCAAAGGGGATGAAAACATGAGCATTTCCTCCAGGTTCCGATGCTGAGTCCACTAACTTGATTCTCACGCAAAGACGCAAAGACGCCAAGATTTAGGTTGGCGGCTTTGCGTCTAATGCAAGAAATCATTTTTAGATTTACTTGTTAGGCTGAGGAGTTAAGCGCAGATAAGGTTTAACTTCCTCATAGCCTTTGGGGAATTTCTCTTTGAGGACTTCTGGATCTTTGAGTGAGGGGACAATTACGACATCCTCTCCATCTTTCCAGTCAGCTGGAGTCGCCACGCTGTATTTATCAGTCAATTGCAAAGAATCGATAACCCGCAAAAGTTCGTCAAAGTTGCGTCCTGTGCTGGGAGGATATGTGAAAGTGAGACGGAGTTTTTTGTTGGGGTCAATTACGAAAACCGATCGCACCGTTACAGCTGCGTTGGCATTGGGGTGAATCATATCATAAAGGTCAGAAACCTGGCGATCGGCATCTGCCAAAATTGGGTAGTTAAGAGTCGTGCTTTGAGTTTCTTCGATATCTCCTATCCAGCCGTTGTGTGATTCAACATTATCGACGCTAAGTGCGATCGCTTTGACATTGCGCTTGTCAAATTCTGGTTTGAGCTTGGCAACTGTGCCGAGTTCTGTTGTACAAACAGGTGTAAAATCAGCAGGGTGAGAGAACAGCACAACCCAGCTGTCGCCTGCCCATTCGTAAAAATCGATGTCGCCGTGTGTTGAGGCTTGTTTAAAGTTAGGTACTGTATCACCTAAATGGAGAGCCATGTGAGATTCCCTGTAGTTAGAAAAGCATCTGTGTTCTACTTTGTCATCATGACACAAAACCCCTATTCCCCAATCGGGCTTTAGCGGTTTTAAACAAAATTTTAGGTTGTTAAGACTTTCGTATCAGAGAATGGGCATAGGGCTTTCCAGAAAGTGTGGGAAGGGTGGGAGGTGTGGGAGGATGGGGAAGAAATCTTTCCCCCCACACTCCCCACACTTCCCCATCTCCTCATCTCCCCTGCTCCCTGCCTCCCCTACCTCCTCTGCTCCCTATCTCGCTACTCTCCAGTCCCTTTTCCCAACGATGATTGCAATACTTTTACTTTTAACTGTCGGTGTTATCCTCAGCACAACTGCAAGTTTTATTTTTGGAGTTCCGTGGTTGATGCCGATTTTGGGTGCTGCTGTCCCCTATCCTATTTTCTTTTTACAAGTGCGTCGTCAACAATATAAAAATGCTTTTTGGTGGATGTTACTGTGGGGAGTGTTGCAGAGTATTGCTGTAATTGTAGCAACAGCGATCGCTCCGCAAACAGCAGCAAAAGTCATCCTTCGCGGAGAGTCATACACTACGGAAATGTTTCACTGGATTCGCACAGGCGAAGGTATGGAAGGAACGCTGAGTTTGTTTTTACCAAACCATTTATTGCAGTATGGGATTTTTTGTATTCTGTGTGTTGTTAGCATCAGTAGCACTGCATTAATCTTTGGCACTTGGATGTTAAATTATATGAATTTCTATGTTGCACAATTGGTAAAAATGAGTGCTAAACCTTGGTTAGCAGCTATTTTAGGGTGGTATCCTTGGTCGCTTGTGCGGGTAATTGGGTTTATTGCAACTGGGGTGGCTTTAGCTGCATTAGGATTAAATTTATTAACTCGCATTAGAGGCGAAGTTCCTAAATCTACTTTTCCGAAAACTTATATGTTAATTGGAATTACTTTTGTAATTGCAGATATTATCATCAAAGCAATTCTAGCGCCCATTTGGCAAAAATTACTATTGTCTGCGTTGGGTTAAATTAATTTATTTGCCAAAATTTTCTCATAGGCCTGGATTGTTTGCTTAGCGATCGCATCCCAACTAAAATTTACATAAGCATGTTTTTGGGCATTTAATCCCCGTCGTTGGCGTTCTGTAGGATTTTGCAAAGCTACTTGCAGTAAATCCACCAGCGCTTCGACATTTGTTGTACCCACCCAACCCGACTCACTATCACGTATTTGTTGACAAATATGCACTTGGTCAGAAATGACTACGGGTATTCCTGCTAGCATTGCTTCAGCTACAGCAATGCCAAAATTTTCATAGTAGGAAGGTAAGACGAATAAATCAGCAGCTTGTAGTAAACTAGCTTTTAATTTACCAGTAACAAAGCCAGTAATTGTAGTGTGCGATCGGAGTGGGGAATTTTTAATTTGGGATTTTATCTTTTCTTCGTAATCAGGATCTTGAGGATTTGTACCAGCTAAAATAAAATGAAACTTATAATCATCTGCTAATAATTTTTCTAGCGCCGGAATCAATAAATCTAACCCCTTTTTTGGGTCGATTCTTGACATAAATAATACCAACGGTATATCGCCAGCAATATTAAATTGCTGACGTGTTATATTTCTCTCCTCTCCTTTTATTACTCCCTCTTGTTTTACACCCAAGGGAATTACCAAATCTGGCGTCGAAACTCCAAATCGTTCTGATATTTTAGCTTCTTGTTCGCTAGTAAAATGAATTGCTGCCGCACCAGCTAAATTTTGGCGTTCTATAATTGCTGTATAAATCTGTTTTAATTGCTTTTTTTTGCGTAAATCAGCCGGATCGAGAGTACCCAAAGGACGCAAAATATAAGGTAGATTTTGCTGGCGACAGACAATAGCAGCAGCACTACTTATAGGCGAAAATAAAGCATGAATATGTGCAATGTCAAATTCCTGACCATGACGTTTTAGCCACTTTAATAAATCTAGAGAAAATTTGTAGCGACGAAATGGCGCACAACGAAAATAAATGATTTCATAACCATCTTGTTTAATTGGGCGATTTAAAGGAACATCCAAAGGTATTTGACCTGTATCGCCATTACTATCAGTTGTCAAAATTGTAACTTCTACTCCCTCTTTTACCAACGCTGGAGCTAATCCCAGTACCATTTGACTGGGGCCGCCATAAATCAGAGAAATTGAGGGAACAATTTGTAAAATCTTCATTTTTTTCTATTAGTTATTAGTTATTAGTCATTAGTAATTAATCATTAGTCATTTATTAGTTAACAATATACCTCTTGCATAAATCGAAAATAAGAACCCTAAAGAGCCTTTTTCTCTCGTTGTATGAAACCACCCTGCTATATTTTATTCGTAGGGGGTGGTGTACCGCCACAGTGCAGTGGCTCCTAAAGGAGACGTTGGAGCTTGCTTTCTTGTAGGGCTACAGTAAGAATAAGAGTTTTAGAGACTTTTTGCGTAAGTCCTACAATTTAAACTAACTATTTTCTTCCCTAAATAATTCCACTAAACCAACAGTACCTACGAAAAAAGTATAAATACCATATTGAAATGGCAGTTTACTTTTTGAGCCAGAATAAATAGCTGCTATTATTCCTTCAAATAGATGAACTATTAGCGCAAACCTGGCTATGCCAAGAATTGGAGTGAGATTATTAGGAATTTCATTAATATTTAATACACCCAAAATTTTGCCTAATTCCAATCCTATTGCGCTAGTAATTAAAACGATAGATACAATTTTTATAAATCCAGCTATCTTTTGTCCGATCTCACTTAGACTCATGCTCAAATTCAGATAATTTTTAGTTTACTCGACTTTGATTGTAACTGAAGATTATCGATCGCTGAAGACGAGAGGAATACCAGACTAAGTAAGTAGTTCTGATGTGGATGCAACACATAGTCGGTAATAGAGCTAGCTGTGCTACCCTACTTAACGCAATCAAAAATTCAAAAAGCCAAAATGTGTACCATTATACAATAAACAAGAAAAAACTGTTATAGGCTTGTAAAGCCCTTTACTTTTTTACTTTTGGCGAAACTTCACCGCCAAAAAAGCACCAGAGCGATAGGGAATTATCTGCGATCGAGGGCGATTGATACACATCAAACGTAAACCTTGTCAAGTTGAACAAATTTCTGTCAGCAGCATAGGTGGTTTCCTACGCCCTGGTTATTTACTAATTTTTATTAATTTTTAAGTGTAATATAAGGTTCCCTGTTCTCTGTTCCATTAAGAGGGTTAATGTTACTTTTTCCATACAATTGGGATTAATAGGGTGATAATTTTCTTTTTTTACCCAAAACTATGCAGTATCCTCTGGAACTCACCTTTAAACTCTGGGCATTTGCACCACAAATGTCTGTTGTTGATGCTCAAGGGAATTTGGCTTTCTATGTCAAACAGAAACTCTTCAAGCTCAAGGAAGCAATTACAATCTTTGCTGATGCTGAGCAAACTCGCCCTAGATATTACATCAAAGCAGATCGCATTATTGACTTCTCAGCACGCTATGACTTTACGGATAGCAACGGTAATTACATTGGTTCAGTAAAACGACGCGGATTAAAATCTCTTTGGCGTGCGCGTTATGACATTTTTGATGGCGACACTAGTACTTTGAACATCCAGGAGAAAAATCCGTGGGTGAAAATTGCTGATGCCCTCTTCGCAGAAATCCCAGTTGTGGGCATGTTCACTGGTTATGTTTTTAATCCAGTCTACTTAGTCAGCCGAGATGATGGCACGGTTGTGATGCGTTTGGAGAAAATTCCTACTTTCCTCTCTAGAAAATTTATCATCAAAGCTGTGGATGAACTGAGCGATCGCCAAGAGCAGCAAATTTTGTTAAGTTTGATGATGATGCTACTGCTAGAACGAAATCGTGGCTAATCCGACTAAAGGCTGAAGCTTGAAGTATGAAGTATGAACTACAAAACATCAAGTCTTATTTGTGTTTCATTTCTTATCGATCGCCTTGTGTCTGCTGTCTCATCCTTCATACTTTAAACTTCAAACAGCTTTAGTCTAACCAATCAATTTCTGCCAACTAGCAGGCCCAACAATGCCATCGGCATCCAAACCATTTTGCCTTTGAAAGTTCTTGATTGCAGCCTCGGTTTGCGGCCCGTAAACGCCATCAATTTCAATACCTACACGGTATTGCAAGTATTTGATAACTTCACCTCCAGCATGGTTTAGTCGGATGATTCGTTTTGCCAAAATTACATTGATGGCATTCCATGTAGTTTTGTCAGCAATTCCAGTCGGCTGCACTCCGATAATATTCTGGAATTTTTGTGTGGCAGATTTTGTATTAGCCCCGCTGATACCATCTTCTACTAATGCTTTACCATTTGCATCAGTTATTTTTAGTCGATTTAGAGCTTGTTGCAGCCTCTTAATAGTATCATCTACATTTTCTTCTTCGTCTGGCACTGGGGGAACTGGGTTACTTGGCACTTTACCAGTTAAACCTTTGACGATCGCATTTGCCATTGCTTCTGGATTATAAAGATTCATATCTTTTGCTGAATCAATAAAGCAACCTTCTACCAGAATCGCGGGCATATCCGTATTCTTGAGGACAAACAAGTGGGAACCACTCTTAACACCACGATTAAAAAATCCCAATTTCACAATTTCATCTAATACAGGTTTGGCGATTTTTCTACCTGCATCGCTAGTAGCAAATACTTCTGTGCCATTAGCTTGCCCGTTGAAAGAATTAAAATGAATTGAGACATAAACATCTACTCTACTGCCATTCGCTGTAGCACATCTTTTTGATAGAGATTCTCTTACTGTACTTGCACTACTCGGCTTACATACTACAACTTCATGCCCTAAAGCTCTTAACTTGGTTATAACTCTATTACCGACATCCAGAGTTAAATTATCTTCAATTTTGATTCCTCTAGCTCCCGTATCTGGTGGACAATTGTGCCCGCTATCAATTCCAAATTTCATGATTTCATCCTCAAGTGACTTCTTTTTACACTAGTCCAAAACTCTTAAAATTATAAAGAGAAAATTTTGTTTATACTTAATTTGTAAAGTATTTTTTGACAACGATCGCATTATTTTAAGCATTAGTACGCTAGCAAACAAATTTATTTTTATGCCAAGTAGAATCAGAAATTTTTTTGCGGTAAAATCCTGCGATCGCACAAAGAAAAATTGCTACCAAAAACACAACCCTCATAATTTATCAAAATCGAGAATAACCGAGTAATTCTTGCAATAAAATTAAATGCAGCAATTACCCCCATTATTCAGATAATAACGCTTGGTAAAAGTAGAAAGCTATGTTGAAGGGGGCAGGGGGGCAGGGGGGCAGGGGAGGCAGGGGAGGCAGGGGGGCAGGGGAGGCAGAGGGTAGGAGGCTTTCTGCGATCGATTTTATACTTTCGTAATAGTTATAGAGTCAAGACTTACGCACAAAGGTTATCTGTTGAGACTTGCCAGAATTCTACTAACCTGAACCTGTCGGTAGATATTTAACAATCAGCTTGAAAGCACGTTTAAAATTTAAGTGAAGAAATATTTCGTAACTTACGGGCATGAAACGCATCGTCTTGGTTGCTGGGTTTGAATCGTTTAACGCTGACTTGTATAGAAAAGCGGCTTTTTTGGCTAACTCTGGCTGTCCGCAGTTGGATATTCGGGTATTTAGCGATCGCGATCTTACAAGCAAACGCCAAGAAGTAGAAGCAGCACTCGATGGCGCGGATGTGTTTTTCGGCAGCTTACTATTTGATTATGACCAAGTTGTTTGGTTGCGCGATCGCATTGCCCAAATTCCCATCCGCTTGGTGTTTGAGTCAGCCTTGGAATTGATGAGTTTAACCAAGCTGGGTGATTTTGCCATTGGCGATAAACCCAAGGGAATGCCCAAACCAGTTAAATTCATCCTCGACAAATTCAGCAACGGACGGGAAGAAGACAAACTCGCAGGTTACATCAGCTTCTTAAAAATTGGGCCGAAACTCCTCAAATACGTGCCAGTACAAAAAGTCCAAGACTTACGCAACTGGTTAATTATCTATGGTTACTGGAATGCTGGCGGTTCAGAAAACGTCGCTTCATTATTCTGGACGCTGGCAGAAAAATACTTAGGTTTAAAAGTCGGCGATATTCCGCCGCCAGTGGAAACGCCGAATATGGGGTTACTTCATCCGGATTATTCAGGGTTTTTTGTATCGCCGCGTGAATATTTGGAATGGTATCAAAAAGAGGGCATGGGGCAAAGGGCATGGGGCATGGAAAAAATTTCCCAGTCTCCAGTTATAGGCATTCTTCTTTATCGCAAACACGTCGTTACCAAACAACCTTATATTCCCCAACTGATTCGGCATTTTGAAGCAGCTGGGTTAATTCCTTTGCCGATTTTCATCAACGGCGTGGAAGGACATGTGGCGGTAAGAGATTGGATGACTACAGACTACGAAATTGGGCAACGAAAATTAGGTAATATTGAGACTCCCTCACTTTCAACTCAAGCAGTGAAGGTAGATGCGATCGTTTCTACAATTGGCTTTCCTCTAGTGGGCGGGCCTGCTGGTTCAATGGAAGCAGGGCGTCAGGTGGAAGTAGCAAAGCGCATCCTGATTGCGAAGAATGTACCTTATATTGTTGCAGCGCCACTATTAATTCAAGATATTTACTCGTGGACGCGTCAAGGTATCGGCGGCTTGCAAAGTGTCGTATTGTACGCTTTACCAGAATTGGATGGCGCCATTGATACCGTTCCCCTTGGCGGTTTAGTGGGCGAAAATATTTATTTAGTTCCCGAACGGGTGCAGCGATTAATTGGTAGAGTCAAAAGTTGGGTGGCTTTACGACAAAAACCTGCATCGGAACGCAAGATTGCAATTATTTTATATGGCTTCCCCCCAGGTTACGGTGCTGTGGGCACAGCTGCATTATTAAATGTTCCGCGTAGTCTTTTGAAGTTTCTTTCTGCACTCAAAGACCAAGGTTACACAGTCGGAGATTTACCAGAAGATGGGGAAGAATTAATTCGCTGGGTGAAACAAGCAGATGAATCTTTAAACGACCAAAATAACCTCCCCGCATCTCCCTATCCCCGCGTCCCCGCGTCTGTCAACGTCCGCACATTAGAAAAATGGCTGGGATATCTGCGAACATCTCGCATCGAAAAACAATGGAAATCTCTCACAGGAACTGGTATTAAAACTTATGGTAATGAATTCCAAATTGGTGGTGTGCAATTAGGAAATGTATGGATAGGCGTACAACCACCTTTGGGAATACAAGGCGACCCCATGCGCTTAATGTTTGAACGAGATTTAACGCCGCATCCCCAGTATGCTGCTTACTATAAATGGTTGCAAAATGAATTTCAAGCTGATGCTATAGTTCACTTTGGAATGCATGGTACCGTGGAATGGTTGCCTGGTTCTCCTTTAGGAAATACTGGTTATTCTTGGTCGGATATTTTGTTAGCAGATTTGCCAAATCTATATATATATGCGGCGAATAATCCTTCTGAGTCGATTTTGGCAAAACGCCGCGGTTATGGCGTGTTAATTTCCCATAATGTACCGCCTTATGGACGTGCAGGTTTGTATAAGGAATTGGTAGCATTGCGAGATTTAATTTCGGAATATCGGGAAGATCCACAAAAGAATTATGCACTGAAGGAAGCTATTTGTAAAAAAATTGTGGATACGGGTTTAGATGCAGATTGTCCGTTTGAAGATGCCAAAAAGTTGGGTATTTCATTTACTCCAGAAAATATTCGGATGTTTAGCAATCATGCTTTTGATAATTATTTGGTGGAATTGTATGAGTATTTACAGATTTTAGAAAATCGGTTGTTTTCTTCGGGGTTGCATATTTTGGGACAACAGCCGAATGAGGAAGAATTAGCTTCGTATTTGGAAGCTTATTTTGGAGAAGAACTGCAAAAGCACCAAGAAAACAGAGAAGTAGAACAAAAATTAATCAAAGACTTGTTGATGCAATCTACGGATGAATTAACGAATTTGTTGAGGGGGTTAAATGGGGAATATATTCCGCCTGCACCTGGTGGTGATTTGTTGCGGGATGGGGTTGGCGTATTGCCAACTGGAAGAAATATTCACGCTTTAGATCCTTATAGAATGCCTTCACCTGGGGCTTACGAACGGGGACGGGAAATTGGTAGAAAAATTATTGCCCAGCATTTGGAAGAATATGGAAAATATCCGGAAACTGTGGCGGTGATGTTATGGGGATTGGATGCAATTAAAACTAAGGGTGAATCTTTGGGGATTCTTTTGGAATTGGTGGGGGCTGAACCTGTTAAGGAAGGAACTGGTAGAATTGTTCGTTATGAATTAAAACCTTTGGCAGAGGTTGGACATCCCCGGATTGATGTGTTGGGAAATCTATCGGGAATTTTCCGCGATAGTTTTGTGAATATCATCGAATTGTTGGATGATTTGTTTCAACGGGCGGCTGATGTTGATGAACCGGAAGATCGGAATTTTATTAGAAAACATGCTTTAGCTTTGAAGGCGCAAGGTGTAGAAAATGCATCGGCAAGATTGTTTTCTAATCCGGCGGGTGATTTTGGTTCTTTGGTGAATGATAAAGTTGTTGATGGTAACTGGGAATCTGGCGAAGAATTGGGTAATACTTGGCAAAGTCGGAATGTTTTTAGCTATGGTAGAGAAGATAAAGGTCAGGCTAGACCGGAAGTTTTGAATACGTTGTTGAAAACAAGCGATCGCATTGTTCAAGAAATCGATTCTGTAGAATATGGTTTAACTGATATTCAGGAATATTATGCTAATACTGGCGGCTTGAAAAAGGCAGCAGAAAAACAACGCGGTAAAAAAGTTACAACCAGTTTTGTAGAGAGTTTCTCGAAAGATACCACACCCCGCAATTTAGACGATTTACTCAGAATTGAATATCGCAGCAAATTAGTAAATCCTAAATGGGCCGAAGCAATGGCGAACCAAGGTTCGGGTGGCGCATTTGAAATTTCTCAACGGATGACAGCGTTAATTGGTTGGGGCGGTACTGCCGATTTTACTGATAATTGGGTTTATGACCAAGCCGCTGATACCTATGCTTTAGATGCAGAAATGGCAGAGAAATTACGCAAGGCAAATCCTGAAGCTTTTCGCAATATTGTAGGCAGAATGTTAGAGGCACATGGGCGCGGTTTCTGGCAAGCTGATGATGATAAGTTAGATAAATTGCGCCAATTGTATGAGTTGACAGATGAAGAGCTAGAGGGTGTTACAGTTTAGAAAATACGATGTTATAAAGATAACATCGTATTTTCTTTGTAGCTAATTATGAATAATACATCTGCTTATCTACCATCAGGGTATATACTTCGGACTGGTAGACATAAAGATATATGGGGAATTATTAAAATATATTATTTTGAATTGACAAATCATATGTTTTTTCGGTTAATATTGTTTTTTTGTATAGTATTAATTGGGCTTTATTTATTAATTACTGATGATATTACAAAATTAATTTTATTAATTATTGCTATTGGATGTTTAGCAATAATTATACCTATAATCATTTTAATACTTTTACAAATTTTATCAATTATACAAGAATCTAAAACATCAGAGATGTTAATGATTGAATATAGACAAAAAGTTGTTGCTTTCTCAATCTTTACCCATCTCAAAAACTATTCAGAAATTAAGAAATTACACGTAAAGTATAATCATCGCCATAAAGGTTTAGGTTCTTATTTAGTACGAACAATAATACAAAAAGTTAATAATCAACCAATTTATCTGCTTGCTGCTCCCAAAGCGCTTCATTTTTATATTCGTCTAAAATTTGTACCAATACCTAGACATAAATTACCAAAAATCTATAGTAAAGCTTCTCACCAAGGATTTATTGTTCTAGGATTTATATCAAAGTAAGTTATCAAGGTAACTTTTGTGTTCTAACCTAGAAAATTATGTGGAAAACTCTTTTACTGCTGTATATCCAGTAGTTATTATTCGCAAGTGAAAGAACTATAAATAAGTAGGTAAATTTTTACCAGCTTTGGATAGTTGACTTTAACAGCGTTGTTGTTTTTTGAATATTGATAACAGCAAACAAACAAACCCCATTATTACTAACGATACTGAAGAATTCGGTTCTGGCACTGATTGAGGATTTTGCCAAGGCTGATAATCGATCGCATCTTCTGGAATGATATTGAGTGATGCCAAAAATTGCTCAATATTGTTAGATAGATCGCTGTTACTAATATCAGTATTTTTAGAAGAGATGAGTCGGTTAAACGTTTGCGTACTTGATGCATCAAAATCTTTTGTTAATACCAGAAAATTTTGGCCTATTTTACCTATAAGGGAGTCAATTAAGTTGTTAACATCAGTCTTGACTTCCTGCGGAGATAAATTTAAGCTACCGATGTTATTGACGTTTCCAGTAGTTGCATTATCGCTATCTGTTAGCCAATTACCATTACCAACAATTGTATTTCCATCGGTAAAAACCCAATTACCATTACCAATAATTGTATTATTTTTACCAAAATCCCAGTTACCGTTTCCAATAGTTGAGTTATCGCTGCCGAAGTGCCAATTGCCATTTCCTAGCGTTGAATTGTTACTTCCGTTGTCCCAATACCAGTTACCATTGCCCAGGTTTGTATTATCCTTTCCAAATAACCAGTTGCCATTGCCAATGGTTGCGTTGTCATTATTAAAGTTCCAGTTTCCATTGCCTATGGTTGCACTGTTATTGCCATAATCAGAGTTAAAATTACCAACTGTTGCGTTATTCTTACCAAAGTTTCTGTTAGCATTACCAACGGGTGCGTTACTCTCATTAAAACGTGGAATATCAATATTAGATGTATTTCCACTGTTACTAAAAGGTATATTATCACCAAGGACTTCTCTTAACGGATCGAAAGGCGATCGCTCAAGTACACTCCCACTATCTAAAATTAGATTACCGCCATTTAGAAATGGGTTTGTACCTCCTGCCAATGTTTTGTCAACGTCCTTAAAAAAATTGTCACCTAGAACTAACTTCAAGCGATCGAAAATTAATTGTTGAAGTCCACTACCAGCATCGCCAGCAAAAGGGTTAATAGTCCCACCTGGAATATTTCCGCCACCATTACCAAGAACAATATTGTTATCATTTGTTAATAGGTTGCCTTCAGCATAGAAATTACCATCGGTAGCAAAGGAACTACTGTTATACAGGTTGCTACCACTCCCTGCATTAAAGGTGTTAATCTCGTTATTTATGGAATCGATAGCAGATGCTTCCATTGGCATTAATTCTCCTATTTGCTCCAAAAATTTATTTAAATAAAGGCTTTTATCGTTTTGGTTGTGAACGAGAGAGAAAATTTTGCCTCAAGGCTTTATAGTAAAAATTTTCAGTGCATAACACGGCTAATTAGCATAGTATGTACTGAAAAAATCATTATTATTTCCTTATGGCGATCGAGTGATTTACTTAAGAATTATAATTACTGTGTTGATTAAGCAAATGGAATTTGTCCGCCACCGAATGATGGGATTTGTCCACTATTACTACCACCAAATGATGGGATTTCTCCACCACCAAATGATGGGATTTGGCTAGGATCGAATGATGGGATTTGTCCACCATTACTACCACCAAATGATGGGATTTGGCTAGGATCGAATGATGGGGTTTGTCCATCACCAAATGATGGGATTTGACTAGGATCGAATGATGGGGTTTGTCCATCACCCAGTTCTTCGTCCAACTTTGAATTAACCAGGTTGTCAATAGTAACTCTTAAATTAAATCCGTCTGGTATTTCAGTTGTGCTGATAGTAGTGCTTTGACTGCCAGCGCCTGTCAAAGGATCGCGGTTACCGCCTCCAGCAGATGGATTTACACCGCCTGCAAAGATATTCCAAAAGTTGTCGCCAGCAAAAGGATTACCACTGTAGGGTAAATTATCGCCGCCACCACCACCGAATGGACTACCACTATTTTCTCCATCACCAACACCGCTGAATAGATTGGAGAGTTCCTCTGGACTGAGAACTTCACTCAGGCGGCCGAAGGGTGAATTTCTTAATGGATTGTCCCCATCAGTAGAAGAGTTACCGCCACCACTATTAGTTATATCTGCCATCACTAATCCTCCTAAATTGTAAGCATAAAAATCTTCCTAGCTTACAGTAATCTGACTTAAATATTGCTATTTTTAGTAAACTTAAAAAGTTTATCTAGCCAGCTTTAAATCAGATTTTCTGTTCAAAAATTTCAATGAAATTCATATAGCTATATGAAATACAAGATTAAGTCTCTTCCATGACTTTTGTGTTGGCAAGCTAGTTAGTAGCTCTGGTATTGTTTGTTTATCTTGTCAAAATATAGATAATCAATCTTTAACCAATGCTACCTACATTTACAATTTATGTGATTTAAGCGATCGCGGCAATGAAAAATGTTTTGATAGATTTACCAAACTTGTAGATATTTTTATTCAATAAATGAAGAGAATTCGCTAAAAATTTTGGAGAATAAAATTATATTTTGGCTAAATATGATAAGTAGGCGGGTTTTGAAAATTGTCGTTATGACAAGGCAGGAGGCAGAAGCCACAAGGTTGACGCTGAGCGTAGCCGAAGTGCAGAAGTTAAGGTTTTTTGAGCGACTTTACTTTCAGTTACATACTTCGGTTTTTTTGCGCCGTTCTACTTATTGGGATAAACAAGATTTTGATAAATTTGCCAAATTTTTAGATATTTATTGTCAAATTTTTAGATCCCTAATTAATCTGCCTTAGTTTGAGATTCCATAACTTTTATGCATTGTTATACCCTTAGACCGATGACAATAAATAGTATAGCCAATCTTTGAATCGCGTAAACTACTTTCATCGGTACACCTACACTACGTCGTATATGCTTGGGGTGAAGAACAATTATTTCAATCTTGAATAATTTAAAATAATTCTATAATGTGATTTTTCAGTACTTCAATTAACTCTTCCTTACTGACTTTGTGTTCAGCAACTTGCATTGTTAATTGATAAGCTTCTTCTTTTGTCATAGTAAGTTCGTATTCATTTAAGTTCAAAAATGCCACCATAACAGCAAAAGCAGTTCGCTTGTTTCCATCTACAAAAGCATGATTATTATTTATGTGAAACAAGTATGCTGCTGCTTGTTCCGTTATTGTGGGATGTAAAAACTCTCCTCCAAAAGTTGCTTGAGGTTGAAAAATAGCAGATTCTAGCAAGCCTTCATCGCGTATACCTAGTGAGCCGCCATATTCACGAATCAGATCGCTATGTATACTTAACACCTGTTCTTTTTCAAAAAAATTACGACTATGCAAGATTTTTGTAAACCCAATCCCATTTTTTCTTGGAAGCCAAAAAAGTAAGCATAACTTCTGATTCTTGAGGAGTGATATCTCCCAAATCTAACGCATTAATATCTTCTTGAGATAATGCGTTTGCTCGTAAACTAACTCTGATTATTGATTGTAGTACGTGTTTTAGAGTTTCTACAATAACGTAGTCTTCATCTTTTCGATCGCCAGTAGAGATATTCTCACTTTTAAATTGCTTGTATAACTCTACAAAACCATCTGTCTGAATTTTGAGATATTTTTTACCACCTTTATCTAAAAGAAAGTCCGAGTATTCATCCAAAATTTGTTTTAATAAAAAATTGCATCTAACAAACAGTAGAACTTGTGGCTCACCTTGTTTTACTGTTTCCTCAGTTTTTTTAGATAGTCTAATCAGCTTATCAGTTTTTTGCCGATAGAGTTTTATATCGTCTGCAAGCCGATCGAGAGATATCTGGCGACTATTAGCCAACTCAAGTATCTCCGCCATCGCTTCATCTTGTGGGTTAGCATCATTCAAGCATTTCTCAAGTATTTCTAACCTTTCTTGAATGCTAGTAATTATTTCTTGTGGAAATGTAAAGCTATGTACCATCTTTTATGTACCTGGCTTGTGAGGTTATAAGCTTCCCCTAAAATTACTTTAACTGGCAAATGCAGACTGTTGTGTTTAATCACAAAATTAATCTGCGCTTATTCGCTGTTCTACCGCCAAACCGATCGCAATAAATAGCACAGCCAATCCCTGAATCGCGTAAACTACAGTCAACGGCACACCTGCGCTACGTTGCATGACATTGGCGCCACTGCGAAGTGCAGCAAAAAATAGGGAAGTTAACACTACACCGAAAACACTACCACGACTTAAAAAAGCGATCGCAATTGCATCAAATCCATAACCAGGCGAAACTTGTTCAAATAACCGAAATTTCAACCCCATCACCTCGGTTCCACCAGCTAACCCGGCTAAACCACCCGCTAACGCCATCACCAGCATAATAGTGCGTTGTACGGAAATACCAGCATAACGAGCAGCATTCGGGTTAAATCCCACAGCTGCAATTTGGTATCCTAAAGGCGATCGCACTAACAATACCCACAATATCGCCGCCGCAATTAACGCCAGCAAAATCCCCGCATGGGCAAGACTCCCCGGTAAAATAATCGGTAATTGAGCAGATTTAGCAATCAGTGGCGAATAAGGACTAGGTGCTGCTGGTGCTTTCAGAGGATTTTGCACCAAATAGCTAACTAAATTCACTGCAATATAATTCAACAGCAACGTAGTAATTACCTCATTCACTCCGCGCACTGCTTTCAGATAACCAGGAATCCAACCCCAAACTGCACCTAGAAAAAATCCTGCTAACAACGACAGCGGAATGTGAATGAAAGCTGGTAATCCTTGCACATATAACCCAATTAAAGTACTTCCCAAAGCACCTAGATAAATTTGTCCTTCGCCACCGATATTAAATTGACCGGCACGCAGCGCCACCAATACTCCTAAACTAGCGAATAATAGCGGTGTCATTTTGGTAAGAGTATTGCCCAATCCAAAGTAAGTAGAAAGGGATTCTTGAAATAAAGCTGTGTATGCAACGATGGGATTTGCTCTAGCGCACAAGATGAGAATTGCACCAACGAGTAGGGCAGATGCGATCGCAATCAATGGTGATAAGATTGGTAACAGGCGTTTAACGCGATTCCTATTAATCATGATGCGTGTTTGCCAACCTCATACCTTGACTGAGAATCATTACAAGATTATTGCGGAGATTTAAAACTGAAAGTTGAAGCTTAGAGGCTCAAAGTTCGAGTTCAAAACCCCAACGTTTGAGTTCAAAACCTCAACATTTCAGTTCAAAACCCCAACGTTTCAGTTTAAAACCTCAACGTTTTAGTTCAAAACCTCAACGTTTCAATTCAAAACCCCAACGTTTCAATTCAAAACCTCAACGTTTCAGTTTAAAACCTCAACGTTTCAATTCAAAACCTCAACATTTCAGTTCAAAACCCCAACGTTTCAATTCAAAACCCCAACCTTTCAATTCAAAACCTCAACATTTCAGTTCAAAACCTCAACGCTCAAACTTATTTCCCAATGCCCCATGCCCAATGCCCCATACTTCGACTTCGCTCAGTACAAGTGCCCCAACCCTTATAATCCCAACTCTTCCGGAAAGTCCAGCATGATATTGAGATTTTGGACTGCGGCGCCGGATGCGCCTTTGCCTAAGTTGTCAAGACGAGCAACTAGCAGCGCTTCTTTGGTAGCGTCATTGGCGAAGACAAAAATCTGAACAAAGTTGGTGCCGTTCATTGCTTTGGCATCTAGAAACGTTCCGTCTCTGAGAAGTGTGGGTTCTTTAAATGGAGCAACTTGGACAAACTTTTCACTTTGGTAATAGTCAGCGATCGCTTCATAGATTACCTCACCTGATGGCGGATTATCCAAAATCCACAACGGCAAAGGCACTTGAACTAACATCCCCTGCTCAAAATCCCCCACTGACGGTACAAATAGCGGCGGCGATGCTAACCCAGAAAAGTAGTGCATTTCCTTAACGTGCTTATGCCCAAACTGCAAACCGTAGATGCCATAGGGATAAAGCGATTCTCCCCCGGCTTGCTGTTGGTGGAAAGCATCGTACTTTTGAATCAGATTTTTACCGCCACCAGAGTAACCTGACACTGCATTCACGGTGATGGGAAAGTCAGCCTTTAAAATTTCTTTGGCAATTAACGGACGGATACAAGCCAAAAATCCCGTCGGGTAACAACCGGGATTGCTTACAAACTGGGCGCTGGCGATTTTTTCTCGCTGTCCTGGATTTAGTTCCGGAAAGCCATATACCCAACCCTGTGCTGTACGATGGGCAGTACTGGCATCAAGAATTTTAACGCTAGTATTAGTAACTAAGCTCACAGCTTCACGGGCGGCATCATCAGGCAGGCAGAGAATGACAACATCCACAGCATTAAGCAGTTTAGCTCGCTCAGTGGCATCTTTTCGTTTAGATGCCTCAATGCTAACGATCTCGATGTCATCCCGTTGGTTGAGGCGTGAGTAAATTTGTAAGCCTGTGGTTCCTGATTCTCCATCAATGAAAATCTTCGGTTTAGTAGTCATGCGATCGCCATCTTAACTTTATATATTAAGTGGTATTTTAAAACACTTATAGTAATCCGCTTTGATTTTTGAACTTAGTTGGCTTCGCAGGCAATAGGCAACAGGAAAGAAAATTTTTTGAGTTGAAGGCAAATTGTATCAAAAATCAGATGGGAGTGCTATAGCAGTTATTAAATTTTAAGACGAGAATTTAGACCAAAATCAAACTTACCATGCAATCGGGAAACTCTGATTTCCAACTATTTACTCTTCATTTTTTCAACAATCTTTAAAAGGCTTTAAATCTCTCTTGCTCTTTCCATAACTTGGCATCATTGCAATTTAGAGTATTTATTCCTAGTTAAGTGGGTGTAAATTGCCACAAACATTGCAGACAAATAACTTGGATTTTTTTGGAGAAAAATATTCTCTGAATGTGATTTAAGTGCAACATCTGGGAACAATTTATGGGATTCAGGTTTTTGCTCTGTACTTAGCACTTACTAAGTGCCTAAAAAGTACATAAACCTGTTGAAAATGCTGCCCATATTTTTGCAATTTAAAAATGCTCAATTCTGAAATTCAAAAAGACCTTCGTTATAATTTTGCTGTTAATGTTGTTGAAAGTGGATTTTTTGGATTAGGAAGCGGTTTTGCTTCGTATATCACGATTATTCCTCTATTTGTTAGTGGTTTTACCGATTCTGCATTGCTCATCGGTTTGATACCGGCTATTCCCCGTTTAGGTTACCAATTACCTCAGCTATTAACCGCTGATAAAGTAGCTCGACTACAATATTACAAATCGACTGTAATGCTGTTAACAATTCACCAGAAACTTCCTTTTCTGGGATTAGCACTGGTGGCTTTGTTAGACTTGAAACTCAATAACCAAACTATCTTAGAACTAACATTTGCCGTACTCATTTGGCAGGGACTAGGCAGCGGATTTAGTTCTATTCCTTGGCAGAGTATGGTTGCTAAAATTGTTCCCTCTGGAAAGCTTGGTATTTTTCACGGTTCCTTAACTGCGTCTGCTAATCTGATGAGCGTTTGTGGTGCTGTGATAGCTGGTTTATTGCTTAAGCAAATTGCCCAACCATTTAACTTTGCTCTGTGTTTTTTGTGTGCGAGTTTGGCGATGGCTCTATCTTGGTTTTTTATGTCTAGAACGCGAGAGCCGATAAGTAACTCATCATCTCCCATTGAGAGTAAACGTGAATTTTGGGATAGCCTTAGTGCGATTCTCCGATGGGATAGGAATTTCCGTTACTTTACGATCGCACGTCTGATTTCACAGTTAGCACTGATGCCCCTTCCGTTCTATACACTCTATGCCGTACATCGATATGGTATGGGACAAGAATCTGTTGGGTTCATTACTGCTTTACTGATGCTCACGCAAACTATTTCTGGATTGGTTTTGGGTTGGATTGGCGATCGCTGGGGTAACAAGTTAGCTTTGGAGGCTGGTTGTATTGCCTGTGCTATCAGTTCGGCTCTAGCTGGGCTAGCACCAAATGTAAACTGGTTTTACTTGGTGTTTATCGGAGCAGGAATAGGTGCGATCGCTCTGCAAAATGTTGCTGCTGTCATGACTTTAGAGTTTGGTAACCAACACCAACGACCAGCCTATATTGGTCTGGGTAATACCCTTATCGCCCCTGCCACCATCATTGCTCCCATACTAGGCGGATGGATAGCGGACAATATTAACTATCAAACTACCTTCTGGGTGGCAGCTATCGGTGGATTGCTTACAGCACTGCTTTTGCACCTAGAAGTACGCGATCCACGCTATATGGAACAAAATTTGAGTAATGTTGACTCCTAAACTTCTTAATTACGAATTGGTATTAGTCCATCCAACCGAGAGTGCGTTTGACTGCTTTTTGCCAAGTAGTAAAATTCGACAAATTGCTCTTTGGCTCGAATACGCACTCAATCTGACGTTGCTGCACCAATGCTTCATAGTTCTGCCAAAATCCCACGGCTAAACCTGCTGCGAATGCCGCACCCTGAACGGTAGTATCGCGCATTATCGGACGTTCAACCGGGATGCCTAAGACATCAGCTTGAAATTGCATCAAAAAATCGTTCTCGCAAGCACCACCATCTACGGTTAATCGCCCAACTGGCGTACTACTAGATGCATTTATCGCCTGCACTACTTCCACAACTTGGTAAGCGATCGCCTCTAACACGGCGCGTACTAAATGCTCTGGTTGTGCGCTGGCGGTAATCCCGAAAAATGCTCCCCTGGCGCTCATATCCCAGTAGGGTGCGCCCAGTCCGCTAAATGCAGGTACAAAATATACGCCGCCATTATCTGTAACTCGATTTGCCATTGCTTCAGTTTCAGCCGCAGTTTTAATCAGCTTCAAGCTATCGCGCAACCATTGGATACAAGCACCACTAGTAAACATACTGCCCTCTAAGGCATAGCCAATATCCAAAACGCCGCTGGGATTCCTTTGCGTCCATGCCACTGTGGAAATGAGTTTTTCGGGCGATCGCACAATTTGAGAGCCAGTGTGAGCTACCAAAAAGCTACCAGTACCGTAAGTACATTTCATCAAACCAGGGCGATGGCAGCCATGACCAAACAAAGCAGCTTGCTGATCCCCCAAAATCGCACTAATGGGAATTTCCGCACCCAATAAGGTAGCATCAGTAACTCCAAATACCCCTAAACTCGGCTGAATCTGGGGCAAAATTTCAGCCGGAATCTGGAACAACTTTAAGAGAACCTCATCCCACTCACACGTTTTGAGATTCATTAACATTGTTCGACTGGCGTTGCTGTGGTCGGTAGCATGAACTTTTCCGCCTGTAAGTTTCCATAGCACCCAAGTATCAATAGTTCCTGCTAAGACATTGTTTAGATCTACATCTGTAAACTTGTCTAATAGCCATCTGAGCTTAGTAGCAGAGAAGTAGGCATCGATAATTAATCCGGTGCGATCGTAAATTTCTGGAGCATAGCCTTCCTGTTGTAACTTCTGACACAGTGGAGCAGTGCGCCGGTCTTGCCAAACGATCGCTTTATGAAGTGGTTTTCCTGTAGTTTTGTCCCAAATCAAACAGGTTTCACGTTGCACAGTCAATCCTAACGCTGCGATCGCTGATGGGGAAATTTTGGCATTGGCGATCGCCGTTTCCATCACCCAGCAGGTATCCTGCCAGATTTGTTCGGGGTCGTGTTCTAGCCATCCTGGCTGTGGATAATACTGAGTCAATTCTTTGTATGCCTGCCCGACAATTTTACCTTCTGCGTTAAACACAAAAGCGCGGTTGCCGGTAGTACCCAAGTCTAGCGCCAAGATGTAGCCCGATGATGGAGTTGTGCTGCCAACTGTGTCCATAGTCGCTTTTAATGATGCTTGTCGATATCCGTCAAATCAGATATACATTATTTTGCGTCCAGCTAACCAAAGAACTCAAACACAAATACCGAATTCACCTTCTCCGACTTTCGTCGATATTAAATAGCAAAATTTGAATTCCCAATCAAAAAAATATGGAAATGCAAACCAACCAATTGTAGTAATACAGCAAGCCTAATTTATTCGCGACCAGAGAATATTTTCTCATCTCTCCTCTCTTGCCTCGTGCGTGAGATTTTTTCCGATGTTCGCATTCTAAATAGGATTACTTTTTTTGAGGTTCCATTAAAATGAAATTACAAAAATATAACAAATTTGCAACTTTACTCAGCGTCGGATGGATGTTATCTAATTTTGCTGCTGCTTATGCTGCTGATAACTTCCAAATAGCAGATACTTGGAGCAAGAATACTACAAATACAAATCTTTTTAATCTTGCATCCAATTCCATACCCCAACCAAAACTAGTTTTTATCGGAACAGAACCATATACAGTATCAGGCAAGAATTTTCAAAGATATAAATTATCAGTAGCAAACTGGAATGCATTCCCTGACAACTTATTTACAAAAGCTCCAAATTTACCTCCTTGTGGAGAAAATAATAATTCTTCTCGGACTTGGGTAAATATTTATAATGGTCAAAGCAACCAACGAATTTATGGCTTTTGTGCATTTTCTTCTGCTGAAAATTTAAAGTCTCTTTGGTTTGCAGTTGAACAAGGTGAAGTACCACCTCAATCGATATATATCATTTTAAAAGATAGAAGATCCAACAAAGAATATCGTTCTAATTTAGTGTCATTAACACAAGAGACACAAGCAGTTCAAGAAGACTGTATTACTTTCAATCCTAATAATGTTAGTGTTAACCAAGTTAGCGATCGCTGGAAAATAGTTGAAAATGGCGATCGCTGGATGTTTGACTTTGGTAACAAAAAAGATGAAGCCACACGTGCCCTCAAAGTTATCAAGCACTATGGCATGAATAAATCCTGTTTTGTTGGAAGACCCCAACCATCGCTCCAATATCTATTGGTAAATAGTAGCGCTCCTTCTGGTTCGCTACAAGGTGAAGATTGTGTATCTTTTAATCCTGCTACTACAACCGTTAATCGAATCAATAATCGCTGGAAAATTGTAGACGGCAACCATTGGATGTTTGACTTTGGCAATAATAAATCTGAAGCGACAACATCATTAGCGATTATCAAAAAATATAACTTTACTCATTCTTGCTTTGTTGGTAGACCCGATCCAAATTTTACTTACCTGCGCCGATAAAGAGGGGAAAAGGTTAAAGGTAAAAGGGAAAAGGAATGAACAAGTCGCCCACGTTAGCGTAGCGGTACGAAGTGCGGGGCGAGGTTTTTACCCTTTTCCCTTCCCCTTTTCCCCACTTCTGCAAGAAGTCTAGCATTTTTGCTCCCCCTGCCTCCCCTGCCTCCCCTGCCTCCCCTGCTTCCCCTGCCTCCCCTGCTTGCCATCTGTATCAATCTTAAGGTGAAACGGTATCACCCCCAGCCCATTGGTGTCAACTTAAGCTCAAACGCTTATCCCACAGGCATTTTACCCCACCCCCAACCCCTCCCCTTGCTAAGGGGAGGGGAGGTTTTGCACCAGCAAAACCGGGGTGGGGTAACGCGGATCTTGATGCTAAGTGAGTAGAACTCGCTCATCACGTTTTCACTAGGGTTTCACGTTAAGTTGACACCAATGCCCCCAGCCCCTCCCCAAAGCATCGGCTATGCATTACCCGCATCTTTCTTAACAATCAAAGAACCAACTGCAAATATTAATCTATCTGGCTCAACGGGTTTAGTCAGATGCATTTGAAAACCTGCACTCAAAGCCACTGTAAGCTCGTCATCTCTAGCATGGGCGGTTACTGCTATGGCGGGAATTTGTCCTCCTAACTCAACACTCAGCGCTCTCACCTGGCGAATCAGTGTATAGCCGTCTTCCTCTGGCATACTGATGTCAGACAAAAGCAAGTCATACCCACCAGGATTTGTCATCAGCCTTGATAATGCTTCCCTTGCAGAAGCAACCGCCGTCACTTCAGCTCCACAAACCTCAAGCAGTGTTGTAAATAACTCGCGTACAGATAGTTCGTCATCCACCACAAGTACGCGCACACCATCGAGCGAACGCATGTTATTATCTGACGCTGCTAACTCTAATGAGCCAACTAGTTCCGTAGCATTTGACGCAGAACTTTCTTCAGGGTTACTTTGCAGCGGTAATTTGACGATAAAGGTTGCCCCTTGTCCCTCACCTGGGCTGTGAGCTTCCACTGTACCGCTGTGGAGATCTACCACATGACGCACAATGGAAAGCCCTAGTCCCAGTCCAGGATTTGTGCGAGTTCTACTGCTATCTGCTTGGCGGAAGCGATCGAACACATAGGGAAGAAAGTCAGCTTTGATACCCTGACCTGTGTCGCTGACTTGGATTTGTGCTTGTTCGTCAAAGTATTGTAGTAAAACTTCAATTCTGCCGCCGCTGGGGGTGAATTTAATAGCGTTAGAAAGTAAATTCCAAATGACTTGTTGTAAGCGAATGGCATCACCTAAAACTTTTCTGGTGGAAGGTTCGAGGCGAGATTCGATTTGAATATTTTTCGATTCTGCTGATAAACGTAATAGATTTAGGGCTGACTCAACCACAATGCCAAATTCAATGAGTTCGAGGTTTAGACGTAGCTTACCTGAGGTGATGCGTGAGATATCTAAGAGATCTTCAATTAGCTTGGCTTGAACCTTGGCGCTGTGTTCGATCGCTTCTAGCCCTTGACTAATAGTATCGCTATCGAGCTGATGCGTTCGCAGCAGTTGTGCCCAGCCGAGTATGGCATTAAGTGGGTTTCGCAGTTCGTGGGAAACTGTAGATAAAAACTCATCCTTGGCGCGATTGGCTCTCTCTGCGGCAGTGCGGGCTAATTGTTCTTGAGCCAATAGATAAGCGCGTTCTATCTCCCAATTTTTGCGTTGCGTGATGTCCTCAATCATCAAGAGAATCATCTGTCGCTCGTCTATTTTAGGCATTTTTCGAGCATTAAACCGGACGGTTTTTTGCACCTTCTCGAAGTTATACTCAACCTCAAGGTCTTGAAACGGGGTGTCATTGGAGAGAATACTTTCTAGGAGCGATCGCAACGATTCGAGATTCCACTCTCCGTTGCCGATTTCAAAGATTAAGCGAGTTTCTGTTTCTGCTGGTAGAACATTGAACATCTCGTAGAAAGCTTGGTTGGCGCTAACCACCTGTAATTCTGTATTCAGTACTACCAAGGATTCCCGGACGGTATCTACAATTGCTTTGCCATAATCGCGAGACTTTTTGAGCTGGAACCCAGTGCGTTTGATGGTGTCAATGTCAACCAGCACGATTACAGCACCATCTATTTTATTGTCTATTGTTCGATAAGGTCGAATTCGCAAATCATAGAAATGACCTTGTTGGTCTTCGACTTCCTGAGCTTTCAAGTTGAGGGTGTTAATCACCTCTAAGACTTGTTCTTGTAAATTTGCGATATTGAGATTGTGGTTAATATCACTCAACGGTCGCCCTACATCGGTGGGAATTAGATTGAAAATTGTCTGCGCTGAGGGTGTAAAACGCCGAATCTGCAAATCGCCTCCTAACATCAGGATGGGAATATTAATACTGCTGAGCAGATTTAATAGATCGTTACTGACTTGAGTTGATTCGATATTCCGCCGTTGCAGTTCGTCGTTAATGATGTTCAGTTCTTCATTAGTTGCCTGAATTTCTTCTTTGGCGGTTTCTAGTTCCTCATTAGTACTTTGCAACTCTTCGTTACTTGAGAGGATTTCTTCGTTGGCAGCTCTGAGGTCTTGATTAGTGGCTTGCTGTTCTTCAATAATCGATTGCAGATGCTCTTTGGTGGTTGCCAACTCTTGTTTGAGTTGGGTTATTTCTTGCTCCTGAACCTTTGAATGCCTAGATCCGATGGCGACTTCACCAGTTGCTTCTGGTGCAGCAGGTGGTGAAGAGGATATATCTTCAAACAGAACTAAAAAGTAGGTTTCTGCTGCTGTGGGAGATTTGAACGGAATTACATCAAACTTAACTTGCCTAACTCCATCGCCTTCTCTAAGTTGTAAACCTTCCCTGGTAACAGACTGTTGCAGCTTTTTTACCTGGTGAATGGCGGTGCGTAACTCTAGGCGCAAATCTGCTTTGGCCATCTTCAGCAAATTAAAGGTTGGTTTTCCGGGTGCAGGTTGTAGATAGGAACTAGTGTGCCCTCTAAATTGCAGAATTTCTAAATCGCTGTTGATAATTACACCGACTGGAGAGTATCGATTCAATACAATCCGATCGGCTTGTTTTTGGATTTCTAAATCGTTTAATCCATCGTCGCTGAGTGTGGGTTGAGAGTGGATATTTTCTGTAGGATAAGGGTTGGCGATCGGCTCGATACTCACTCGAACAGATGCCATCCTCCGCGAATAAATCTTGTACTTTCTGTCTACTAAAGCAAACAACTCTGTAAACTCACCCACTGTTTCTGAAGTCCCTAACATCAAAAAGCCGGTTGGCTTGAGACCATAGTGGAAGATTGGTAAGAGTTTTTTTTGGACTGAGCTTGCCAAATAAATCAACGCATTTCGACAAGTAATCAAATCCATCTGGGAAAAAGGCGGATCGCTTATCAGGTTTTGTCTGGCGAAGACGCACAATTCCCGCACTACCTTACTAATTTGGTAACCGTTTTCTACCTGGACAAAGAAGCGACGTAGACGTTCTGGAGAGATATCTGCTATTTGACTGGGTTTGTAAATGCCATAACGTGCTTTTTCGATCGCTACTTCGTTAACATCTGTAGCAAAAATCTGAATGGGCAGATTGATTCCTTGAGTTGTTAAATATTCCAGTAAGCAAATAGCAATGGAATAAGCTTCTTCACCTGTGGAACATGCCGCTACCCAGATTCGCACGGGCACATTTGGACTTCGATCCTTGGTAATAATCGGAAATATCTTGGTTTTTAAAAGGTCAAAAGCTTCGCTATCCCGGAAAAAGTAGGTGACAGGGATTAGCACATCTTGATACAAAGCATTCACTTCTTCAGGACGAGCCTGGAGATATTTGACATAATCTTCCAGGTTTTCCAGCTTGTGCAAAACCATCCGCCGCAAGATCCGCCGCTTTAAAGTCGTTTGCTTGTATTGACCAAAGTTAACTCCAGAAAGAATTCGCAGCAGACTAAAGATTGTAGAGAGGGCATCTGTGTTGTCCGCCGGCAATACCTCAGTAGGTTCGATTGGGCTAGGACTAGCGATATAGGGATGATGACTAATTTTTATGAGTTCTTCGGCGATCGCTTCTGGGGGTAAGATAAAGTCTACATAACCGGAAGCGATGGCGGTGTTCGGCATACTATTAACTTGTGCTGTGTTTTCACACTGGGCAAAGGTAATGCCGCCAGCCCCTTTGATGACTTCCAATCCCCTTGTGCCATCGCCATCGCCTCCTGATAGTACCACGGCGATCGCTTTACTTCCCCGCTCCTCTGCTAAGGAAATAAAGAAAGCATCCACACTCATAAAATGACCGCGCCTTTTCTCCCGTGGCGACAGTTTCAACACCCCCTCAGAAATAGTCATCTTGGCATTGGGCGGGATCGCGTACACGTGATTTGGTTCCACCACCATGCCATCCTGCACCTCATGTACGGGCATCTGAGTTGTTTGGGAGAGAATTTCGCTCAACAAACTTTTTTTATTCGGGCTTAAATGTTGAATCACCACAAATGCCATACCTGTATCGTTTGGCAAATGGACGAGCAATTGTGTAAACGCCTGTAATCCACCCGCAGACGCCCCCATTGCCACAATCGGAAATAATTCTGTCTGATTTTCTGGTTTTTCTTCGTTATTGCCACCTTTGTCGCTGGTGGAATTAGATTGAGACTTTTTGGAAGACCGCCTAGATGTCATCTTGTATACTAAATAATGATTTGAGGTGGTTTCTCTTCAATTAATTAAAAGGAAATTAAAATTATTTATATATTTATATTTTTACTTGTTTAGACATGAGTTTAACTTAGTAGGGCTAGAATTATACCCATAGTATTAAAGATCTTCTCTTCCAAAAGTAAGATTCGCGTATAGATTATAGTAATCTGCTTTGATTTTTGAAATTATGCCGTCAGCCTTTTCTAGCAAAGGCGAGTTTTTCAAATATCAAATACTCGTTCATCCGGTTCAAAGGTGGATTCATCCCGTTCAAATACTCGTTCATCCAACGTGAGTTCGACGAACCTCTCCCAGCCTTGAACTTTAGTTCAAGGCTGTCCCTCTCCGAATCGGAGCTACGGTGTACACACAAGTCTCTTGACCTGTAACTTTGTTGTATTGCCTTGCACCTTTGTTGCATCGCCTTGCACCTTTGTTGCATCGCCTTGCACCTTTGTTGCATCGCCTTGCACCTTTGTTGCATCGCCTTGCACCTTTGTTGCATCGCCTTGCATCTTTGTTGCATCGCCTTGCACCTTTGTTGCATCGAAAAGCAAAAATTAACCTTCTGTGTCTTACACAATAGCTTTAACAAACTTGTGTGTACGCGGTAGCCGAATTGGAGAGGGAGGGTTTTGCGTAGTAAAACCAGGGAGAGGTTTTTCGATCGATCTGAAATTTAAGCTATCGAACTCACATTAATCCAGTTCAAATACTTATTGACAAATCACAAAGACTTATTAAAAAATTTTAATTTATACAAATTATGTTTAAAAATCATGCTTTCCAGTGCTTCGGATTTCTGCCAGTCTACCGAGAGAAAATATTGGCTAATTATCCACAAAGGAGATTGAATAGCTATGATTAGCTAAGTGGTATGGCAGATACATAAACGCTACTACCATTTAGTTAGCGGTATTTATTAACTGCTGACACTCGCACCCATAAAAATTAGTTAGTCTACTTTTTATTCCCTACTCTCTATTTTGATAAGCATTACCTAAAAGTATTGTCACTAGTAGTTCGCCAAGAAAATTTGGTGGGGGAAAGGGGAAAGGGGAAAGGGGAAAGGTTTTAAATTCCTTACCTTTTACCCCTTCCCCTTTCACCAGACCTCACAAGCAGATTTTTGGCTCGACTAGGTACGGGGTGCAAAAATATAACAAATTCTGCAAGAATCGCGTTTAAGGATAAGGCTATGGCGACCGGACAGTTGACTAGAGACAGCGACAATCTCGATTTAAATCAGCTACTCAGAACGCTGACAGCTGTCAAGCACGGCGACTTCTCGACTCGGATGCCCATAGACCATACTGGTGTAGCTGGGAAAATAGCTGATACGCTCAATGATATAATCGATCAAAATCAGCGGATGGCGACGGAGCTTCAGCGAATTGGTAATGTCGTCGGCAAAGAAGGTAAGATTAGCGATCGCGCTTCTTTAGGAGATGTTCGCGGTTCCTGGTCAGATTGTGTAGATTCTGTCAACACTTTAATTACAGATTTAGTCCAACCCACAGCAGAAACAACCCGCGTCATTCGGGCTGTGGCTAACGGTGACTTATCGCAAACCATCGCCACAGAAATTGAAGGCAGAGCGCTCCAAGGTGAGTTTCTCCAAACTGCCAATATTGTCAACACGATGGTAGACCGGCTCGGTTCCTTTGCCTCGGAAGTTACCAGGGTTGCTAGGGAGGTGGGCACCGAAGGTAAACTCGGCGTGCAAGCCCAAGTGCGCGGCGTGGCTGGCACATGGAAGGATCTCACCGACAATGTGAACTTGATGGCGGGAAATCTTACCGGGCAAGTCCGCAATATTGCGGAAGTTGCCACAGCGATCGCCAACGGCGACCTCTCCAAAAAAATCACCGTCGATGTCAAAGGCGAAATTTTGGAACTCAAAAACACCGTTAACACAATGGTGGATCAATTGAATTCCTTTGCATCGGAAGTAACCAGAGTCGCCCGTGAGGTGGGAACCGAAGGTAAGTTGGGCGTGCAAGCCGAAGTTAAAGGAGTAGCAGGAACTTGGAAGGATCTCACAGACAACGTTAACTTAATGGCGGGTAATTTAACCGCCCAAGTCCGCAACATTGCCGAAGTCACAACAGCGGTAGCTAACGGCGACTTGTCGAAGAAAATTACAGTCAACGTCAAAGGCGAAATTTTGGAGTTGAAAAACACCGTTAACATCATGGTGGATCAACTCAATTCCTTTGCATCGGAAGTTACAAGGGTGGCGCGGGAAGTAGGTGCAGAAGGCAAACTCGGCGGTCAAGCAGAAGTGCGGGGAGTGGCAGGTACCTGGAAGGATCTCACCGATAGCGTGAATTTCATGGCGGGAAGCTTAACGGCACAGGTGCGGAATATTGCCGAAGTGACGACGGCGGTGGCAAATGGCGACCTTTCCAAGAAAATTACTGTGGATGTCAAAGGCGAAATTCTGGAGTTGAAGAACACCATCAATACAATGGTGGATCAATTGAATTCCTTTGCATCGGAAGTCACGCGGGTTGCTAGGGAGGTGGGAACCGAAGGCAAACTCGGCGTACAAGCAGAAGTGCGGGGTGTGGCTGGCACTTGGAAAGACTTAACCGACAACGTTAACTTAATGGCGGGGAACCTCACCGGACAGGTGCGAAATATTGCCGAAGTTGCCACAGCGATCGCCAGCGGTGACCTGTCGAAGAAAATCACCGTTGATGTTAGAGGCGAAATTCTGGAGTTGAAAAACACCATCAATATCATGGTGGATCAACTGAGTTCCTTTGCATCGGAGGTAACACGGGTTGCCCGTGAGGTGGGCAGTGAAGGTAAACTCGGCGTGCAAGCGGATGTGCGCGGTGTGGCTGGCACTTGGAAAGATTTAACCGACAGCGTGAACTTCATGGCAGGCAGTTTAACGGCACAGGTGCGGAACATTGCCGACGTGACCACGGCTGTAGCCAATGGCGACCTATCCAAGAAAATCACCGTTGATGTGAAGGGTGAAATTTTGGAGTTGAAAAACACCATCAATACAATGGTGGATCAACTGAGTTCCTTTGCATCGGAAGTAACGCGGGTGGCGCGGGAAGTGGGAACCGAAGGTAAATTGGGCGTACAAGCAGAAGTGCGGGGAGTTGCGGGGACTTGGAAAGACTTAACCGACAATGTAAACTTAATGGCGGGGAACTTGACCGACCAAGTGCGAAACATTGCGGAAGTTGCCACTGCGATCGCTAACGGCGACCTTTCTAAGAAAATTACTGTAGCTGTCAAAGGTGAAATTCTGGAGTTGAAAAACACCATCAATATAATGGTGGATCAACTCAACTCCTTTGCAAGTGAAGTAACGAGGGTTGCGCGGGAGGTAGGTAGTGAAGGTAAACTCGGCGTTCAAGCAGACGTGCGCGGCGTGGCTGGTACCTGGAAAGACTTAACCGACAGCGTGAACTTCATGGCGGGAAGCTTAACGGCACAGGTACGAAACATTGCCGCCGTGACAACGGCTGTGGCAAATGGCGACCTCTCGAAGAAAATTTCCGTCGATGTCAAAGGTGAAATTTTGGAGTTGAAAAACACCGTCAACACAATGGTGGATCAACTTAATTCCTTTGCCTCGGAAGTAACGCGGGTGGCGCGGGAAGTGGGAACCGAAGGAAAGTTGGGCGTGCAAGCCGAAGTTAAAGGAGTTGCCGGGACTTGGAAGGACTTAACCGACAGTGTAAACTTCATGGCGGGAAGCTTGACGGCCCAGGTGCGGAACATTGCCGAAGTGACAACGGCGGTAGCCAACGGCGACCTTTCTAAGAAAATCACCGTTGATGTCAAAGGTGAAATTCTGGAGTTGAAGATTACCATCAACACAATGGTGGATCAACTTAATTCCTTTGCATCAGAAGTAACGCGGGTTGCCAGAGAAGTGGGAACCGAAGGAAAACTCGGCGTGCAAGCCTACGTTAGAGGAGTTGCCGGCACCTGGAAAGATTTAACCGACAACGTAAACTCAATGGCGGGGAACCTCACCGGACAAGTCCGCAACATCGCCGAAGTTACCAAGGCGGTGGCGAATGGCGACCTCTCCAAGAAAATTACCGTCGATGCCAAAGGCGAAATTTTGGACTTGAAGAATACCACCAATACAATGGTGGATCAACTCAGTTCCTTTGCATCGGAAGTAACGCGGGTAGCGCGGGAAGTGGGCACCGAAGGCAAGTTGGGCGGACAAGCCCAAGTCCAAGGCGTTGCAGGTACCTGGAAAGATTTAACCGACAACGTAAACTCGATGGCGGGGAACTTAACGGCACAGGTGCGGGGTATTGCCAGAGTTGTAACGGCAGTTGCGAACGGCGACTTGAAACGCAAATTAATGCTAGACGCCAAAGGCGAAATCGAAACTTTGGCAGAAACCATCAACGAGATGATTGATACCCTAGCCACCTTCGCCAACCAGGTAACCACCGTGGCGCGGGAAGTGGGAATCGAAGGAAAATTAGGCGGACAAGCAAGAGTACCTGGGGCAGCTGGAACTTGGAAAGACTTGACCGATAACGTGAACGAACTCGCTGCTACACTGACAACCCAGTTGCGAGCGATCGCGGAAGTTGCTACAGCTGTAACTAAAGGCGATCTCACTCGTTCCATCGCCGTGGAAGCATTAGGGGAAGTTGCCATCCTCAAAGACAACATCAACCAGATGATTGCCAACCTGCGGGAAACAACCCAGAAAAACACCGAACAAGACTGGTTGAAAACTAACCTGGCGAAATTTACCCGAATGCTCCAAGGTCAGCGAGATTTGGAAACCGTATCCAAATTAATTCTCTCAGAACTCGCACCCTTAGTAGGAGCGCAACACGGCGTATTTTACTTGATGGACGCCGCCGAAAATAGCTCGTATTTGAAACTAATTAGTAGCTACGCCTATCGGGAACGCAAACATCTAGCTAATCGCTTCTACATGGGCGAAGGTTTGGTGGGACAATGCGCCTTAGAAAAAGAGCGAATTCTGCTGACAGAAGTACCCAACGACTATATCAAAATTGGCTCTGGCTTAGGAGAAGGCACGCCCTTGAATGCCGTAGTCTTGCCCGTTCTGTTTGAAGGACAAGTCACAGCAGTCATTGAATTAGCATCCTTCCGCCGCTTTAGCGAAATCCACTTGACATTCTTCGACCAGCTTACAGAAAGTATAGCGATCGTCTTGAACACCATCGCCGCCTCCATGCGAACTGAAGAATTACTCAAGCAGTCGCAATCATTGGCCGAAGAACTACAAACCCAGCAAAATGAACTCCGGGAAACCAACAAACGCTTAGAACAGCAAGCGCAATCGCTCAAAGCTTCAGAAGATTTACTCAAAGGACAGCAAGAAGAACTCCAACAAACCAACGCCGAATTAGAAGAAAAAGCAGAATTACTGGCTCAACAAAAGAAAGAAGTCGAGCGCAAAAATCGAGAAATCGAACAAGCCAGAACGTCTTTGGAAGAAAAAGCCGAACAACTCGCCCTCTCTTCAAAATATAAGTCAGAGTTTCTTGCTAACATGTCCCACGAATTGCGGACACCGTTGAATAGCTTGTTAATTTTAGCCAAGCTATTAGCAGATAACATTGATGGCAACCTCAATAACAAACAAGTCGAATACAGCCAGACAATTTACTCAGCAGGTACAGATTTATTGGCGTTAATTAACGACATTCTCGACCTTGCCAAAATTGAATCTGGAACCATGTCAATTGAAATGACCCAAATGCCTATAGTAGAGTTGGGCGACCAAATTGAGCGCACCTTCCGGCAAGTAGCCAACAGCAAAGGGCTTGGTTTCACAATCGAATTTGTTCCGGAATTGCCCCTGAGCATTTATACGGATGTCAAACGCTTACAACAGGTGTTGAAAAATCTCCTTTCCAACGCTTTTAAATTTACAGAACAAGGAGAAGTCCGGTTGCGGGTTGCGGTGGCAAAGCAAGGATGGAGTTCTGACCACGAAACCTTAAATCGCGCCCAGCTAGTCATTGCCTTTTCAGTCACCGATACAGGTATTGGCATTGCCCTCGACAAACAAAAAGTCATATTCGAGGCATTCCAGCAAGCCGATGGTTCTACCAGTCGCAAATACGGCGGCACCGGCTTAGGCTTATCAATTAGCCGCGAAATTGCCCGTTTGTTTGGCGGTGAAATCAAATTAGCCAGTCAACCCGGTGAAGGTAGCACCTTTACATTCTATTTACCACAAGGCGGAGGCGTGGAAACAGGAAACGGGCAAATAGACAGAATATTTCAGCGCTTCTCTACTTCAGACCGTCTCCCAGTCCCCAACCCCCAATCCCCAGTCCCCAACCCCCAGTCCCCAGCCTCCACTCCCCACTCCCCACTGATAAATGACGATCGCACTACAATTAGCGCTGGCGATCGCGTATTATTAATCGTCGAAGATGACGTTAATTTTGCCCGTATCCTGCTAGATATGGCGCAACAGCACGGATTTAAGGTAATAACTGCCCAAACTGGCACCACAGGCTTGATGCTAGCCCAGCAATTTCTACCTTCAGCCGTTCTCCTAGACATCAGATTGCCCGAAATGGATGGATGGACTGTATTAGATCGTCTCAAACACGACCCGAATACTCGTCATATTCCCGTACACATCATGACCGTAGAGGAAGGCAGACAGCGCGGTTTGCAATTAGGAGCGATCGCATATCTGCAAAAACCCTTAACTAGTGAGACAATATCGGAAGCGTTGGATAAAATTAAAGGTTTCGTCGAACGCCAAGTAAAAAATCTCCTAGTAGTGGAAGACGACGACACCCAACGCCATAGCATTGTGGAGCTAATTGGCAACAGCGACGTTGCTACCACCGCCGTTGCCACAGGTGCAGCAGCCTTAGAGGCCATCCGCACCCAGCATTTTGATTGTCTCGTCCTCGATTTAGGACTACCAGACATGACTGGGTTTGAACTCATCGAGCAAATCAAGCAGTTACCTAGCGGTAAATCTCTACCAATTATTGTCTACACGGGTAGAGAAATTAGCAAAGCTCAAGAAACCGAACTCAGACGCATTGCAGAGACAATTATTATAAAAGATGTGCGATCGCCCGAACGTCTTTTAGATGAAACAGCCTTATTCTTGCACCGAGTCCAAGCAAATTTGCCAGAACCCAAGCGACAAATCCTCGAACAACTCCATTCCAGAGACTACTTACTTGCTGGCAAAAAAGCCCTAATTGTAGACGACGATATGCGAAATATCTTCGCCCTCACAAGCATGTTAGAGCGCTATCAAATCCAGGTGTTATATGCTGAAAACGGCAGAGAAGGAATTACCTTGTTAGAAACTACACCAGATATTGATGTCGTTTTAATGGACGTAATGATGCCAGAAATGGACGGTTACGAAACAACGCGTTTAATCCGCCAAAACACTCACTTTCAATCCTTGCCAATTATTGCACTCACCGCCAAAGCCATGCAAGGCGATCGCGAAAAGTGCATCGAAGCAGGAGCATCAGACTATATCACAAAACCCGTAGATACCGAACAATTGCTTTCACTCTTGCGTGTTTGGTTGTATCGGTAAAAGGGCATTGGGGAAGGGGGAAAGGGAAAAGGGGAAAGGGGGAAAGGGGAAAGGTTAAATTTATCTCTATTTCCCTTGTCTCTCCCAATGCCCAATGCCCAATGCCCAATGCCCAATGCCCAATGCCCAATGCCCAATGCCCAATGCCCAATGCCCAATGCCCAGACAATGCACTAAACTAGTTACTTATAATGTAGTTTTGTAAAATCCTGTCCCCTACTTTGTTATGGTTACGCCACTTTCAGCGAATAGACCTCTTGCAAAAGTGCTTTTGCACTCTTGTGGGAAAAGGGAAAAGGTTAAAGGGGAAAGGGAAAATACCAAACCTTTCCCCCTTTCCCCTTCCCCTTTTCCCGACTTCTGCAAGAAGTCTAATGTTTACGGGATGGGCACAGCACCAACTGTAGCTCCTGAACGGTCTAATCAAGTTGTCCGTAAGACTTATCCGAATTACAAAGTGATTGTATTAAACGACGATTTTAATACATTCCAACATGTAGCCGAGTGTTTGATGAAATATATTCCAGGAATGAGCGGCGATCGCGCTTGGGATTTAACTAATCAGGTACACTATGAAGGTCAAGCGATCGTCTGGGTTGGCCCCCAAGAACCTGCGGAACTTTATCACCAGCAGCTGCGCCGCGCAGGTTTGACAATGGCACCCCTAGAAGCAGCTTAATCATTATGGGCAAACCCACCGCAGATCCCGACCGGACAGCTTCTCAAAAAACTGCCAGACTAGTCTGGAATCACTCGACACACATTTCTGGTTTGATCCCAATTTTAGAGCGTCTGTGTCAACAGGATGGCATCCAAACTGTGACGCCGGGAGTCATCGGCCGGGTAAAAGGTCATTGCCCAAAAATGCAACTTCGCGTCTCAGTACCAATTCGCGGAGGCTATAAAGTCATCGCACGGCAGGGTAAAACGGTACAAGAGGTCTTTATTTTAACTACTTTGACCCAAGAACAATTAGAAGCGGCATTAGCGATCGCTATGAAATGATAATTTTGTCATTAGTCATTGGTTATTGGTCATTGGTCATTAGTCATTAGACCTCTTGCAAAAGTGCTTTTTGCACTCTTGTGGGAAAAAGGGAAAAGGTTAAAGGGGAAAGGGAAAATACCAAACCTTTCCCCTTTTCCCCTTCCCCTTTTCCCGACTTCTGCAAGAAGTCTATTAGTCATCGGTCATTATAAGTTATCTTCACACTCATGCCCTGTTTGCCCTGTTTGCCCAATGCCCCATGCCCTATGCCCTTATATCCTAATATCTATTCCTCGATACGGCGTACTGCAAATTTGTGTAGCGGCAGACTCACGATGCAAGAAAAAGTTAAGAAATATGAAAGCGCAGTAGTTATTCTTAAACTCATTAGCACAGATTCCCATTCGGGTAAAACTATTTTTTCTATGCCAAAAGCTATACAATAAACCAACCAATAAGAAAAGCTCATTCTAAACAGAATTTGCTCTGTTTCTTGGACATCACTTTTGTGCTGCTTACTGTCCCACAGTAACGCCAGTCCAATGATGCAAGCCACAAAAGAAACAGCAACTACAAATTCGTGACAGAATAGATTTAACGAAGGCATTTGTATTTATCCCCAGCTTTTTCATATTGAAATTCAGTCTAAAGGAATATTCCTTTGAGAAATACAAAATATTCACAAACCTCAATAAAAGCAGGCAGTTGATGTAAACAAATGCAACAAAATATAAATAATCATTTGTCATTTGTTTCTAATAGTCTGTCCCATTAATTTTGATGGGCTTATAGATCCCTGACTTCTTGAAGAAGTCGGGGATCCGATCGCCAGTGATGATAAGCGATCGATGACTATTGACGATCTTGATTTTCACAAGTAATAATACTGAGCCAGTTGCTAGAACTATCTCCCCGATGTTGTTTTTAGACAAAAGAGGAGGGTTATTTGCGATCGAATTAATATCTGCTAAATCAAAAAACTGAATAGGATAATGCTGTTAATGAATTTTGTTCGGGCTGGCGATCGCGCCAAAAAACGAATTTTCCCTTATGCTGCTATTATTGCCAGTATTACCGCAGCATTTGTTGATTGTGTATCTGTGGCGCAAACAACAGGAAATGCTTCGTCGGAGCAACCACCTTTACCACAAGCCTATGTGGATGCGGTGGAGGATGCAAAAATCGCAGAACCTCGTGAAATCTATCGCAACCTAACTCCCATTGTCTGGTATAATTCAGATCTGAAATGGGACAAGAGCCGTGTTTTAGTAGTAGCCTGGACAAGCTTTCGTGGATATGCAGAAAATGTGGGCAACTCGATGCTTTTACCCCGCGATTTGTGGGTTACTGCTGTCCCCGACTTACAAAAATTCTGCAAAGCCTATCGTTCCACAACTCAAACATCTTTAGACTATCGACTCAACCAAGTTTTGGGTTTACCGCCAGATACTGGAACTGCAAACAGATATATTGTTGAACTTTGGGTAGAACCGCGATCGCTATTTCGTCCTAGTAAAGATCCTAACATTACCGACCATGAGGCAGAACTGGAATTTCCTTTACCTAATGCCTTTGAGTCAATCTCAAACAGCTACCAAGATTGGTTTACCCAGCAATTTAAGAGTCGCTACGGTTCATCAAGTAATGCATCAGCTGGCGCTATTAATTACCCGTGGACACAACTAGGATATACTTACGATTGGGGAAGTCATAGCGATTGGCAAAAACTCGACCCCAAGCGATCGCCACACGTCGGTTTAAGCGAATTTGTCATTAGAGAATGGTCGCAAGTAACCGTCCATTCCACTCAAAGTGCTAAAGACTACTGTAAATAACACAAGGGGCTGGGGACTGGGGATGAAGGAGGTAAGAGAGCAGGGGAAGCAGGGGAGATGGGGAGATGGGGAGATGGGGAAGTGTGGGAAGTGTGGGGAGTGTGGAGGGAAAGATTTCTTCCACATCCTCCCACACCTCCCACACTTCCTGCTTGCCCATGCCCCATGCCCCATGCCCAATTTCTAAGAACAATTTTGTCCTAACTGTTCGCAAGCACCGATACTCACCCAGCAACTAGAACCATCTTGCCAATGTTCTTTCTTCCATATAGGTGCATTGTGTTTGAGGGTATCAATGGCATAGCGGCAAGCCTCAAACGCTTCACTGCGATGAGGACAACCCACCGCTACTAAAACGCTGATTTCTCCAACTCTCAAACGTCCGATGCGATGATGAATTGCTACTCGATTCACATCAGACGTAGATGAACGAATATCACTAGCAATTTGATAGAATACTTGCAATGCCATAGGTTCATAAGCTTGATACTCTAGGGCAACCACAGGTTTACCATCAGTTTGATTGCGAACCATTCCACTCATCACAACTACCGCACCGTTAGCTGGATCGTCAGACTTGGTATAAATCTCTTCGAGAGACAATGGTGCAAAGCTAATGGTAAAACTATCTTCAGCTCTTGGTTTAACACGAGAGGTAAGTGTAGTTGTCATAACTGCGTCAACATTATGTGGGCTTTTTCTATTCTCGCTGAACAAAGCGTTACTGGTGTATGTTTAGTTGCACATTTGATTCCCTCTTCTAAAGCTAATCTAACGAGCAAGATTCTCTTTCTATAAGTAAGTAGGTAAGATTAATCTAATCTATGTAAATAAATATATAGCATTTGAAGCATAATTTAGAACATAAGCCGACCGTAAAACCCAGACATCAAAAGACTTCCAAACATATTGCCTGTTGCCTGCTATATATAACTTAGTAGCGCAAGTAGGCAATTTAGTGGATCAAAAATAGCGTAATCTTTTGATTTTTCTGTGCCCTCTGCGGTTTAGGTGAATTCCATTAATGAATTTACCCTAGCCGTTGGTTTCGACTCCCTTCTCTACGAGAGTCTGCGCCAACGACTCCGCTCACGGCAAGTCGCGCAACCAACTTCATAGTCGGGAGTGGAGCAAAGTCAAAACTCGTCAGCGTTGGTATTTTCTTCGCTAGAAATCATTTTAATAATGCATTATTTTAGACGTTGCTCAATTTTGGTATGAATCCAGATGTAGAGACGTTGCAATTGCAACGTCTCTACAGATTGTGATATCATCCACATTAATAATTACTATAATCAGTGCCATCTATGCGATCGCACTCATATCTGCCTTTAATTTCTTGATTGAAAAAGCTGCCAATTGAGTCTGAATCATGTAAATCTTCCCAAGTATCCTCGTCTACGCCTAAGTATTGATAAACAGCGCCATTTTGAAACTCAACTTGTAAAATCTGTTCGCCAGGATTGTAACCCACAGCTGCCGCCATTGATGAGCTAACTGGTAACATAGCAATTGGTTCTTCTTCAAAGGGTAGTGCAGTAGTTTCAGCGATGGCTTCGTTAAGTTCTTGCAATCCTTCATAAGCTTGTATCGGTGCGGGAATTTCCAAAAACTCTAGCTCGTTACCCCGATCGAGTAACAACTGCAAATATCCGTCAGAGTGAGCGATCGCTACTAAACTGCTCAAGTCTACCTTAGATAGCCTCATTAATTTTGCTCTCCTGTTGGCCTAGTCGCAAGTGTTAAAGTTTTATACAACACTGAATTCTGTATATAGTACAAATATACTATATAAATACTTAGCCGTCAACTTTTTTCACCAAAGTTCTCTTGGTATCATCTACTAGTTTCTGCCCAGTCGGGAATTTTTATCATTTCAACACCAGAGTTATCAAGGAGTCAAAGCCAAGTGAATCCCAGTGAAAAACCATCTTTAGAAATCGAGGCTTCTCGTCAGTTCACCGCTTGGCTGTATGAGCAAAACCTGAGTTTATCCTTCACTACCTATCAAGCAGGAAAATTATTTTTCATTGGCTTGCAACCAAACGGCAGATTATCTGTATTTGAACGCACCTTTGAACGGTGTATGGGATTGTATGCCAATGACACCAGCCTCTACATGAGTTCCCTGTATCAGCTGTGGCGATTTGAAAACATCATCCAACCCGGACAAAACCACCAAGACTACGATGCTGTTTATTTGCCGCAGATGAGTTATGTCACGGGAGATTTGGATATTCACGATGTTGCTTTGAGTCAAATAGAAGAAAAAGTTCAGAATCCACAAAAGCTAGTATTTGTCAATACATTATTTAGTTGTTTGGCAACAGTTAGTGAAACCCACAGTTTCGTTCCTCTATGGCAACCAAGCTTTATCAGCAAGCTAGCAGCCGAAGATAGGTGTCACCTGAATGGCTTGGCAATGCAGGCAGGAAAACCCAAATACGTCACTGCTGTCAGCCAGTCGGATGTGTCAGAAGGCTGGCGGGAGCATCGGCGAAATGGAGGTTGCGTAATTGATGTCGAGAGTAATGAAATCATATTGCGCGACCTATCCATGCCCCACTCACCGCGCTGGTATCAGAACAAACTCTGGCTGCTCAACTCTGGTACGGGAGAGTTTGGGTTTGCAGACATAGAACGGGGAGTGTTTGAACCAGTCACCTTTTGCCCAGGATATCTGCGCGGTTGTACTTTTTATGGCAACTTTGCTGTGGTGGGAATTTCCCAACCCAGACATAACAAAACCTTCAGTGGCTTGCTTTTAGACGAGAAATTGCAACAGAAAAATGTCGAACCTCGCTGTGGGTTACTGGTAATTGACCTGAGGAGCGGCGATCTCGTTCATTCTTTACGCTTACAAGGGGTGGTATCGGAATTATACGACGTGGTAGCCTTACCAGGGGTGCGTCGTCCAATGGCGATCGGGTTTCGCAGCGACGAAATTCGCCGAATGGTGACGGTGGGATGAGAACAATTCAAAATTAACAGGAACTAACAACAATGGCTAATGCAGTTTTGAATCTATCTGACCGAAGAAGCAGGGGGAAAGGGGGCAGGGAGCAGGGGGAGCAAGTCCTTTCAAGAACTGCGACAAGCGTTGTGGAAGATAGGGAGGGTGCCTCGCCCTTCTAGGGCGTTGCTCTTGGCGAGTACAAGCTCTGTTTCAGTTTTACCCCTTGCTAGAAAGCTTCCTGCTCCCCCCCTCTTTGGTGGTAATGGCATGTTCATAGAAAGTAAAACCCCAGGATTGAGAATTCATTCCTGGGGCTGTTATACCTGACCACCTTTACCTTTTTAATGTAAAAATCTTGTGATTACTGAAGTTTGAAAAGACATATCTATCTGTGTTTTGTCCAAAAACAATTGCATTTAAATAGCTATTTTGTGTTATTATTATCGGCTGCAAGCAGAATTTAAAAAAATTTATATTCGGATATAATTTCATTCCAAAATAACATTTTTACCTATTTCAGGTAAAAGATATAATTAAAGTAATTATGTCTATTATTTTAAACTCAAGCACTTGCATTTTAGGAAATAATCATTAAAAATAAAAATATCATGATTCATACATGATTGTAGCCGAAAAAAGTGACAGAAGCCCTTACTAAAGTCCGCGATCGCGGACTTTTTTCTGTATTGTTAAGAAAGCAGGAGGTAGTTCGCGTAAGCGTTGCCGCAGGCTAGGCAGAAGGGAAAAGCCAGTTTTTACCAGATTTTGAAACTTTTGTTTTTTACATTTAATTATGTCTATCTACTTAAAAGCTTGTTTATCAATAATTCATGCTATGAATTGTAGCTATAAGTTTTCTACCTAACTTTTAATAACTACTTTTAAAATCAGTATTTATGGAAATATTTTCAGTGAAAAAACTTCTAAAGCTATAAATAAAAACATAACTATAAGAATTGCGTCCAAATATCTCACATTAGATGGTTTTATGAAAATGCAGTTTGATTTTCTCAAAGAAAGTTGAAGGCGATCGCCAAAAAGATATGCTAAGTGAAAACTGTTTAAAAAGTATTTAAAAATACTTAAATTTTTGATGTTACTTAGTCGCATACTTTTTTAAACAAACACTACTTCTCTCCACACAGACGCAGTAGAAAAGTGAATTTCCCGTTAGCGTTTCCACAAGCCACATACTTGCTTCATTTTGCGGCTGAAAAAATATTATTTATGCATATTTCAATACAGCTCAGATAAACCTGTTTTTTCTCACTCCTGTTTCCTGTTCCCTTGCTTCCACCGAAAAACTTTCTTACATGAACCGTATTAATGCATATTTAAATAAATATAAAGTTATGTTAAACTGAGTGGCGAGTCAGTAGCTGGTGGAAACACACATCTGGCAAAAGGCTGATTTGTCAAACATTCCCACAGAACTTACAAAATGATTCTATCGATTCGTCCCGATCTAAATTCTGCCGATCAGAGACTGTCATCTTTAGTGACTGAAGAACAGCAGACTGTCACAGAAACCGAAATGATGCAGGCTGTACGTACTTTATTGATTGGATTAGGAGAAGATCCAGACCGCGAAGGACTAAAAGATACTCCAAAAAGGCTGGTGAAAGCGTTGCAGTTTCTCACAAAAGGATATCATGAGTCTTTGGATGACCTGCTAAATGGAGCAGTCTTTACAGAAGATGCCCATGAAATGGTTTTAGTTCGGGACATCGATATTTTCAGCTCCTGCGAACATCATATCTTGCCGATTATTGGCCGTGCTCATGTTGCTTACATTCCCAATGGTAAAGTTATAGGGTTATCAAAGATTGCCCGTATTTGCGAGATGTATGCACGACGTTTACAAGTACAAGAACGTCTGACGGTGCAAATTGCTGATGCATTGCAAGGGTTACTCAAACCCCAAGGAGTTGCAGTGGTAATAGAAGCAACCCATATGTGTATGGTAATGCGTGGCGTGCAAAAACCCGGTTCTTGGACTGTTACTAGTGCAATGCGTGGTGTTTTTGCCGATGATGCCCGGACTCGTCAGGAATTTATGAATCTGATACGCCACAATTCTAATTTTCGTTAGATATGGTAGGGAATAGGCAATAGGCAACAGGCAAAGAAAGTTTCTTGCTGTCGGGTTTTGCGATCGCTTTATGTCCCGACCTAGCTGGCAACTGCTATACTTTCTTCTCAGAGTATACTCTTTGTCCTCACAATTGCGAATTGTTCTTTCAAGCCTATTGCCGATTGCCTGCCATAGTAATCATTCGGGTCTCAAATCGTTGGACAATTCCACAATACCCCTAGTTCCATCAATCCGTACCCGTTGACCATCTTGCAATAACCATGTTGCACCGCGAACATCCATAACTGCGGGAATGCCGTATTCGCGTGCAACGATCGCACCATGAGAAAGCCGTCCGCCAGCTTCGGCAATCAATCCTCCAGCCCTTAATAATAATGGCGCCCAGCCGGAATCTGTGTAAGGTACTACTAATATTGTGTCGCGATCGATGTTCGGTACATCTTGTAAATTCCGCAACACCCTTACTCTGCCTTCGGTTTGTCCGTGACTAGCTCCAATGCCTTGTAAAATTTGGTCAGAATAGAGAGCAGAAGGCGCTAAGGGATGAGGCGGCGTATTGCCGTAGACTACAAAGGGTACTTGAGTAATCTCGCTATCTTGGACAAATTGCGATCGCCTAAATTCCACTAACTCAACCAAGTTTTCAGCTAATGTGGAATCTTCAAGAGCTACTAAACGCCGCACTTCATCAAAGTGCAGAAAAAAGATATCGCCTGTTTTATTGAGTAAACCAGACTTTAACCAAATCTTTTCTAAAGCAACGAAACACCAACGCAATTCAGCCAAAAGCCTTGAATAAACTTCGGTGACTCGTCCTTTGATATCCACGCGCCGCTGGACAAACCCACGTTTGCGGGGACTGAAAAAGATGTTATTGTTCTTGTCTTTAGCGCCTGCTTGTAGTTCGTTCCCCTGGATTAACTGCACAAACATCTGCTTGATGAATTGCGGATTCTCCCGCCAAGTAGGAACGGAAATATCTGTTCCGACTTCGCTTAAATAGCCATAATCTTGAAGCAATTCGTCAAATTCTTGCAGGATTTTCTTTCCTTCGGGGGTTTGCTTTAACTCTTCAAACACCTGTTGTGGTTCGCAGTGAGGTAATATCTCTTTGGCATCTGCGGCTATTGCAGATAGCGATCGCAATGCTGCTACCTCTGGGGTGACGCTGCGATCGATTTGCTTATCCTTCACCCGAAAAATCGCCTGTCTGAGGGCAGCACTCAAGGGAGCTAAAATGCTGTAATACGTTCCTTGACGCAGCAATTCTAAAATCAAGTCAATTCTTGCCAACAGCTGTGGCGCTTCCAAGTTAGTTATATCTTCCTGCGCCAACTGCGACAACCCAGGAATAAAGTGTTTGTAATAATCCTCTTTAAAGTCCTTTTCTAAACTTAACTCTCGCTTGAGTAACCTCCCTAGTCCTGGTAAATTCTCCCAAGTGGACTTCCAAGACGGCTTACTGAGTTTCGCTCCCCTGGTTAAAAACTCTAGGCTTTCCGGCGGCAATCCCATGCGGATAAAAATATCTCCTAAGAGGGATGCGTTAAAGTAAGCTCTCGAATAATGCAGAGTTGCCGTTTCACTGAAATCTAAGCCGTCAGCACGTTCGCCCAAAACTAAAGTAAAAATTTCCCCCCAAACTCCACAAGTTAAGGGACGATTAATCGACCATGTTAAGGGGTGAATGACTCCCGGAATTACTTCAGCGGCTATTTTCCGCGTCCAGATGGGTAGCAAAGTGGTGATTGGGCGAGATTGCAATACCCAAAGCGTTTGACCGTCGTAACTCCATTCGATATCTTGAGGAACGGCGTTGTAACGTTTTTCCAGTCGGTAAGCTAAGTATGCAACTTGCTTGATTAATGCTTGTGGGACTCGTCCCTCACCCTCCAATTGTACGGAGGAAGAATTTTCTGCCTCAAAAATAAAAGCGCGATATTGTTCTGGTGTGACTTTTCCAGAAACGACTTGTGTCGGACTGCCTGGGAGGGCTTCAATAATAATTGCGTCACCTTGCTGGGTAATGGGATCGCGGCTGAAAGCAACGCCAGAAAAGACACTTTGGACTTGTTGTTGAATCAGCACTGCCATTGCTGTTTCTTTTAAACCGCGATCGCGCCGATATTGTACAGCAGAAGGATGATTGTAGGAAGCTTGCACTTCGGCGATCGCTTCTTGTAATGCTTGGGGACTGGTAACATTTAAAATTGTTTTATACTGCCCAGCCGCAGAAGCGTGTTCTGAATCTTCACCAATAGCAGAGGAACGCACCACCAAGGGAGATAATTCTGATGGTTGGAGAAATTCCGTTAACAGTTGCGGATCTTCATCAATCGGGGCAAGTACCCATCCCTTTGGAACTGAGTAACCCCAGCGCTTAATTTGAGATAATTTAGCTGCCTTTTCGCCAACGATAGCAGCATCTAACTCTTCATCTAAAGAAACCATTACTCGCTCGCCGCGTAAAAATTCCAACATCGCTTGCGATTCTGTCTGTGCTTCTTCGGCTGACAGATTCATATCGTCAGGAATTTTTGTATAAATCCAGGCCATTAGGCCAGCTAAAGCAACAGCCGCAAGGATTTTGGGGATATCGCTCAGGTGCAAAAGCGTTACAAACAAAGGAAACAGTAGCAAAACCCCAAATTTCACTACCTGTCTGGAGTGCATAAGCGAAAAGCTAATGGCTGCAAAGAAAAATACAAATATTGCCACCAGTGGGTCGTGTACGACAAATCCCCAGACAACATTTGTCGTACCTGCCCCTCTGCCTATCCAGTATCTACCGATTACCAGAGCAATGAGAGCGACTATTTCCCAAAATGAGCCATCTGGGAAGAAAGCGCGGCACAGTAAGACCGCCGCAATACCCTTTAAAGCTTCTGACAAAACTGCCAGAATTCCGACAAATGTACCTCCGTGATAGAAAGCAGCTGATACGCTGATGTTTCCTGTGCCAACTTGTGATAATTGCTTACCCTTGAGGGCGTAAGTAATCCATCCAATCAGCGGCAATCCGCCCAAGAGAGGGCAGACAATTAAAATAACCAAGACAGCCCAAAGTTCAAACATTCTGGATTTTGGATTTTAGATTAAATTTGCCATCTAAAATCTCAAATCTCAACTCTAAAATTTTTATGAAATTTTTGATGGTTATAAAGGCACTTTAAACAAAAGGAATTCATGAGTCAGAATTGGTGAATTCAGGAGGCAGAATTCACAAGTCAGGAGAATATTTGATGAATGAATATACCAATCATACCTAGACTCCCTATAAAGACAGGATATCTTAAGCTAAACTACACAAACTAGCTTTCAAGCAGCCATCATGCCTGTTTTACTTTACTTATGAATTCTGAATTCACCAATTCTGTATTCTTCCTAAAGGACACTTGGCGAAGACGGAGATCGTTTTTGCCAGTGTCCCTTTAGGCTAAAAATGGTTTTAGTTTAGGGCATAGGCGGCTTGGAGCGCCCAAACGATCAGAGCAGCGATCGACCCCAGAAGCAGCACGGTAGAGATGGTGACTACTTTTGGGGAATCTGCCCCCTCAAACTTCATAATTCCTCGATTTAAGTCGGACACAGTTTTGTAATCCTCCTCTGTTACAGCGTGAAAGATTTGTCCGTTTTGATTGTAGTCGTTATATTGGCGGATAACATTAAATTCCCAATATTATTTTGTTTAAGCTTGGCAACTTTTCCATCGCCACAATTACTTACTTCTTTAGGAAGATGGGTATGGGGCATGGGGCATGGGGTATAGGAATGGGGAAAGGGAAAGGGGTATGGTTCGACAAGCTCACCAACCGGGGAAAAGGGAAAGATTAAATGTATTGCTTTTCCCTTTAACCTTTTCCCCTGCCTCCGCGGGTATGGGGCATAAGGGATTAGTTTTTCACTAATGACAAATGACAAATAACAAAGGACAAATGACTAATGACTAATGACTAAGGACAAATGACTAATGATGAAAATATTGGTGTTGGTAATTTTGGCAGTGGTTGTGGGATTGGTTTTGGTGTTGGAGATAGGATTGCGATCGCTTTTTGGCTTTGGCAATCCCTTGATTTATGTTGCTGATGAGCAAATAGGTTATTTATTGGCTCCTAACCAGCGTACCCGTCGTTTTGGCAATCGCATTGAAATTAATCAGTATTCTATGCGAGGTAGTGCGATCGCCAAGATACCTGCACCTTCGACGCTGCGAGTCTTACTTTTAGGGGATTCTATTGCTAACGGCGGTTGGTGGACGGAGCAAGATAATACAATATCTAGTTTGATGATGCGTTCCCTGGCATCAGCTACTAACAGTAATTATCAGCAAGTAGAAGTGCTAAATGCTTCAGCTAACTCTTGGGGGCCAAGAAATGAATTAGCTTATTTACATAAGTTTAGCAATTTTAATGCTCAGGTAATAGTATTACTAATTAATACCGATGATTTGTTTGCTACTGCTCCGACTTCTTTACCAGTGGGACGCGATCGCAACTATCCAGATAGTAAACCATCCTTGGGATTAGTGGAAGTTTGGCAGCGTTATCTCACTAAGCAAAAGCCAATTCCAGAAATGAAAGCAGTTCATAATGAAGCAGGCGATCGCGTTGGGCTTAATCTGGAGGCAATTGGTAAAATTCAAGAGTTAACTCGCCAAACTCAGAGCGAATTTTTGCTTGTCATGACTCCCTTGCTACGAGAAATTGGCGAACCTGGTTCCCGCGATTATGAAATTAAAGCACGCGATCGCTTGAACGATTTTACTAAAGCCCAGCAAATTAAATATATCGATTTTTTACCAATATTTAATTCTAACCCCGATCCGAAAAGTTTGTTTCACGACCACATTCACCTTAACTTGCAAGGCAATCAATTTGTCAGTGAAATTATAGAGCGATCGCTTTTAGAAATCTTAAATCAGTCCCCTTCGCAAATTCTTTAGCATTATTTCTCACAGTCTCCTAAATCCTAAATTCAGAATTCAGAATTCTGAATTCTGTTTTATCATTTTTCTCGAATCCAAAGTGCTAGCCCTCCGCTACGCCCACGAGCTGCAATGAAATCTTCTGTAACTATAAAGAAGGCAAAGAAGGGTAATTTAGCTATGGGCTGGCTATAAAAATCTTCGGACTTGACTTTGCCAGAGCGAATCTTTTTGTTATAAACAATACGACCAAATAGACTGATGAGCATATTATTAAAATCAAATGCCAACAAATTTTTCTTACCCGTGTATTGTATTGGCCCAGTAAGCTTTAACAATAGAGGAAATAATTCCACCTGATTACCAATTTCACCTTTGCCTAAACCCTGTTCTATATTTGCACTAAAGGAAATATGAATTCCGACAAATTTGGGCACATACAGACCCTTACCTAATACAATTCCTCCTCGTTCTCTAACTTTTTTTGTACCAGTGGCAAAGCAAAGCCGCCATTTTCCTATAAGAGACTCAAACCCATAGTTCAGCCGTTGTTGCTTGGCAGTTTTTTCTGCTTCTAATAACGCATTTACTAATATTTCAGCACTAGGACGTGTAGCTTTTTCTCCTCGATATGCAGCCGCAGCCTGAGATAGGACGGTTACAACATCAGATTTCAATTCAGCCATCATGGATAAGCCTCATATCAATTTAAAATTCACGCATTAAGAAAGCTAAATTTTATCTAGGTTTATAAGTTTGTATCGAGTTAGCAATCCTACTGGAAAATTCTACTAAGTAGAAGGACTAAATTAAAGCTAACTTGAGGTTGCCGGGTTTCGACTTCGCTCAACCCTCATTTTCTCAAGGTTGGAGCATTGAGCGCAGCGATGCCCTGAGCTTGCCGTTGGCGAAGCCTCTCGTAGAGAAGGGTCGAAATGCGTCTTCTAAATAATTATGTCCACTTACTTATTTATATAGTATGTAAATGCGATCGCCCTGTGCCGATTGCACGATCGCTTTACCGCTAAATAGCATTTTTCATCTATTTGAACCACAATCTCTAGTATGAGCGAAGGGCCATTCGCTCCTACAATTTCACTGCTATAAATTACTTGACAAAAGCAACTTCATAATATCGTGTTTAATGCCCTGCCCCCACCACTCCAAACAAGGCAGATGTCCCTTGGGAGCCGACAGATCGAATTTTGCATCTTCTAACCAAATCCAGCGTTGATTGCTCAACCTCCAACCAACGCAATCGCCAAAACATTCCCATACTTGTTGTTCGCTGCGATCGCCCAGTTGGCCGCCACACTCTAAAAAGATTTGTTTCTGTATGCTCAAGCCAAAGTGACCCCGACTGTAAGTTGTCCATAGGCGATCGATCTCCTGCAAATCTGCACCAGGAATCTTCATCGCCCAATTTAGGGATAGCCAGTAAGTGTCATCTGGACTGTAGTATTCTCCTCCACTGAGTTCAAAAATCATTCTACGGGTCAGATCGTCTGCAACTCGCCAGTTTTTTTGACGCAGACTCATTTGTAAATGATGATACTTTGGATTTTCAATGATGGGTTCATCTGGAGGTGAGTCAACCTCAATTTTGAGCTTTAAACGAGGTTCTTGTAACTCTAATCCTAATATCTTTGACATAGCTTGTTCTAAAGCTAGGTAAGCAGCGATGCGATAAGAGTAGGGTCTAGAATCAATAGAATGCTCAGAACCGCCAATGATTCTAATATTCGTGTTTTCATAGGGAAAAGGAACGTATTTAATAGAGGCAAACTTGTTTGAATCTTCAGCGATCGCCTCACACAATCCCTGATACACATCTGCTAAAAATCGCGTTGTCAGTAAGTAATTCGTATCGTCATTTAAAGTGCTGTTTTCGGTGACCGACCACAACATAAAACAGCCGTCTCCATCAAAATTTGGTTCTAGCTGAATAATGACGTGCCCGTAGCCATTGCCGTCTATGCGTATAACCTTTCCCTCACCTACAACAGGCGTTTGAATTTGAGACAGGCTGATGGAATTTTTAGATTTGTGGGTCAGTGGATAGCGTTGCATGGTGGGAGGTTATAAATTTAGACGTGGGTAAAGGTTAATACATTTTCATAACTCTACTTTTTATTTACCCGCAACCAAATTTCTAAGCTTACCAATAACCAAAGTTTAACACCATAGCGCCCCCAAATATCGCCTTTATAGTGTAGCCAATTACGTAGTAGGGACTGATTAAAATAAGGCGCGATCGCACTTTTATTATCTAACAATAATTTCTTAGCTTCTCGTTGCCAGTACTTCCGAAATCCCATTTGTACGGGTACCATCATTCCACTTTTGGGACGATGAATAATCGAGTTTGGTAAAATATCAGCAACGGCTTGTTTTAGTACTGCTTTTTCTTCTACTCCAGAAAGTTTATATTGTGGAGGAATTTGCATACTCAAGTCAACAATTCGCTGGTCAAAAAGTGGCGATCGCCCATGTAAATTTGCTGCTTGAGTTAAGTTATTTACTTTTGTTAAAATTTGGTCTGCTCCCTTAAATTTGATATTCAGTGCCATTAATCGATTTAAGTAACTGGCATCAGAATTTAAATCACGCGAAAATACAGATGGTTCTGTTTTAACATCTGTCCAAACTTCTGGTTTAAAAAGTTGCGGCAAGTCTAACGCACACTTTTGAAAAGCAATTAAATATGCTTGTAATGAATCTTGATTATTAATTGAACCATATAAACTATTAATTAGCATCGGTTGATTTTTCGGGCCGCCAAAACACGGATCGCCACCTTCACCATTGAGAATAACTCGCACATTTTCTCGCGCCATTCTTCCCAAAAGAAAATTTGGGACTGTCAGCGGATCGCCAATCGGATCGTCAAGATAGGCTATTGTTTGGGGTAAGCGTTCCCACATATCTTTAAAAGTAATTTCGAGAATGTGGTGTTGAGTTTGACAATGTTCGGCTACCAAATTAGAAAACTCTAATTCATTGGGACATTCAGCACCAAAATGAATCGAGTAAGTATGCACTGGTTGATGATGAAACTTTGCTGCTAAAGCGGTGATGCTGCTAGAGTCCAAACCACCAGAAAGGAAAACACCAACGGGTGCGTTTTGCGGTAAATATTCTCGAACAACTCGATTTAGTAGAGAACGCAAGCGATCGCCATGCCATACTAAAGATTCATTCTCTCCTGTAATCTGCTGTTGCAATTCCCAGTAAGTATAAACTTTGTTTGCAGGCATTTCGATAACAGTTCCCGGACGCACTTCTCGCACCTGTTCCCAAAGTGTGCGTTCTCCCGGTACGAAGGCGCAGCAGAGATAATCCCGCAACGCCACCAAATCTACATCTGTTGAACGATAGAATGCAAGCGATCGCATTTTTGGCGCGATGGCGCGAATTGCACCAGCAGTAGTGTAATAGAGAGTCCGGCTACCAATGCGATCGCGTCCCAGCCATAATACTTGTTTCTGGCGATCCCAAATTACTAACCCAAACATTCCCTCCAATAATTTCAGACATTCGCAACCAAATTTTTCCCAAAGTTCAGCAATTAATTGACAATTGTTTGTAGAAAAACTATTTACATCAACTCCTAATTTTTGCAGCAACTCCAGTCGGTTACTTAGCCACAAATCTCCAACTACTACGAATTGTTCTGTAGAACTGAGTGCAAATTGTTCTGTAGTTAGCGCAGAAATGATAGCAAATTTGTCATCTTGCCAGACTACATCCTCTGTTAGAGTATTTAATGTTCCCCAAACGACATACCAGCTAAAGGGAATCTCTATTGGTGAAATATTAGATTTATTTTTTTTGAAAGTATTAAATAGCATAATAATAATTTATGTGCCATAGCTACGGCGGTAAATTACGCGCTAATTTTCCACCGTCCAATGTTAAAACTGTAACTCAGGTACGCGAGAAAAATCAGGCTGATTTCGCGTTACCAAAATTCCGTTATTAGCAATTGCAATTGACGCTATTCGTAAATCTTGAGTACCAATACGAACTTTTTGTCTTTTTAATTCTGTGTAATAATTTATAGCTTTATCGTCAAAATCAAGTATTTTAATTGTGTTAAAAAATTGTATTCCTTGCCGCAATCCTAAATAGCCCCATCTTAGTCTTTGAGCTTCGGAAGACTGGCGGATAGCATCCAACCACCCACGCATTTGTTCTTCAACTGTAATCACAGTAATAGCAATATCTTCAAAATTTACCTGATTTATACGTTGTGTAATTAAAACGTGCTGATTTTGAAAAAGCGTGAGGCTATCCGTATCTAGTATCCATATCATGAAAATCAATCCTCTATATCTATTTCTGTATCGACTTCACAGCGATAAGCTTCGATGTTTGATAAAACATCCTCAAATAAAGGATTATCTTTATACATACCTGCAAATTTCATCCAAGGATGTTCTGATTTTGCCGCTGCTATTTCTTGAGTAACAATTTCTAAATTTTGAAATCGAGAATTCACCAGTTCGTGTAAATTTTTCAGGGCTTCTTCCCGCGTTGCACTAAATACCTGACAGTCTGGTAAACCCCAAACTGTTGCTTGATATCCGCCTTCTTTGGCTTCAACTAATACTGAATAGCTAACTTTTGATAGTGAATCTTCCGTATTTTTCAGCAAATTACTAGTCATAAAATACCTTTTGCCATTAGTCATTGATAATTTGTTATTAGCTATTCTTCCCCAGCTTCAAACTTCTTTCCATCAGCATTTGAAGTTCGACATTCTCAACATTTGGTATGGCTTCTAAGCGAGAAATTCCAGCGATCGCATCCATAATATTACCCGATTTGGGACGCAGCCAGGCAGCGTGGGGCGCATAGGTGAGACTTTGCTCTACCTCGTAACCTGCTCGATTGATGGCTTGGTGCTGAGATTCCACATCAACACCTTCAGCAAAACGAATGAAAACCAGCCCAGTTGGTACAGCAAGGGAACCATTGGGTTCTAGTGTATAAATTGGACTCAATGTATTTTTTTCTGATTGATTGGGTTCGCCGGAAAAAACTGCGATCGCTCCTTCGTTAAGTTGTAAAATTGCTCCTGGAGCCACTGTGCTGGGTTGATTGTAATGTATTGCATAGTATCCAGGCTGACGAGTGTAAGATACAACAGAGCCTTCACTGCCAACGCGAATTTGTTGGGGATACTCAGAAAAGTAATCTTTTTGGAATCTCACTTCAGCAATCCGGGGTAGAGAATATATCGTCAGAAAATACTCAGCTGGAAAATAGATCATTTTTCTTAACTTCTAATGATGTTATAGCGTTTTTTAGTGGTATCAAATACAAATCTTTCCTACAGCTGCACAAATACAGTGAAGATTCGTAAATCAACCTGAGTTTCAATCCCTTGTTTTCTGGAAAGAAGAATTCAAGACTTGTATGAACTTAGAGAGATTAAATTCTGTTTAAGCTATATCTTTTCTTTGCCCTAATCCAGATATAACACATGAAAATCGATAAAGGAGATGAGGGAGTGAGGGAGCAGGGGAGATGGGGAGATGGGGAGCAGGGGAGATGGGGAGCAGGGGAGAGTTGTTGTACAAATTCTTTCTCCTCCGCCCCTCAGCCCCTCAGCCCCTCCGCCCCTCAGCCCCTCAGCCCCATCCACCATGCCCAATAAATATAGGAGATTAAATTATGGTTGAAGTTCGCTATGGTGGTGAAAATGGTCAACGTTATGAACTTGCAATTAGTGATGAACACATTGTAGTTCGTACCGAAAACCGCAGCCCTTTGATCGGTCAAAGGCCCTTTGAAGTTGCACCTGTATCTATTGCAGCTCGTAGCATCCTTAATCAATTCGAGTTAACAGCGCGGTTTCGACAAGCGGGTGTAGAAATTCTGCGTGCAAAAGTTCCGACTCAAGGTGTAGCTCTGCGCGATCGCGCCAGGGCTATTCTTAATGAAGAACCTAAAGTTGAATTCGCCGGACGCGTTCTCGTCGATCCCAGATCCCAAGAACCTGTAATCTATACCGAAAACCTCTTCGTTAAATTCGATAATCGCCAAGAGTCAAGGGTGTGTGAGGAAGTTTTAGGACGTTACAACTTAACAATCAAACGCAAACTTGAGTATGCGCGAAATGCTTATTTTGTCAGCGCACCTGCTAATACTGGTTTAGCCATCTTTGATATCGCCCAGACACTTCTCAACGAGCAATCAGTCGAGTTGTGCCATCCGGAATTAGTGCGTGAATTACGCCCGCGTCAGGTTTTTCCCCAGCAGTGGCATCTCAAGCAAACAACAATTAATGGTAAAGTTATCAACGCCCATGCCAACGTTGAGGCAGCTTGGAAATTGAGCGATGGTACAGGAGCGACTATTGCAATTATCGATGACGGCGTGGATCTCGATCATGAAGAATTCCGTTCCTCTGGAAAAATTGTTGCCCCGCGTGATGTCACGCGTAAAACAAACGATCCCAGACCAGGAAACGATGATAACCACGGCACAGCCTGTGCTGGAGTAGCCTGTGCAAACGGTAACTTTGGCGCATCTGGTGTCGCGCCCGGAGCAAAATTGATACCGATTCGTTTAGCTTCAGCACTGGGATCGCAAAACGAAGCTGATGCCTTTGTTTGGGCGGCTCAAAATGGTGCTGATGTGATTTCTTGTAGCTGGGGCCCCGCAGACGGTGTTTGGTTTGAACCAAACGATCCTCTACACAACCAAAAAGTGCCTCTACCCGACTCTACAAGACTGGCGATCGATTTTGCGATTAATAATGGACGTAACGGCAAAGGCTGTGTAGTTTTGTTCGCTGCTGGTAATGGTAACGAAAGCGTGGATAACGACGGCTACGCCAGCTACCAAAATGTGATTGCTGTGGCAGCTTGTAACGACTACGGCACAAGAAGCGCTTATAGCGACTTTGGTAAAGCAATCTGGTGCGCCTTTCCCAGCAATAATGGTGATGCTTCTCAAACTCCTGGAATTTGGACAACCGATCGCTCTGGTACAGTTGGCTATAACTCTGGTAAAGTCAGCTTGGGTGACACCGGAGGTAACTACACAAATGAATTCGGTGGAACTTCTAGCGCTTGTCCGGGTGCAGCTGGTGTAGTAGCCTTAATCATTGCCAGAAACCCAAATCTGCGGTGGGATGAAGTACGAGACATCATTAAACGCTCCTGCGATCGCATCGATCCAGTCGGAGGTAAATATGATGCCAACGGTCGCAGTCCCTTCTACGGTTACGGTCGAATCAATGCTCTCAAAGCCGTGGAATTAGCCAAGCCAAATCAACCATCACCCATCGGCATATTCCAAGCAGTGCAAGATGTACCAATTGCCGACTTGCAAACATCAAAATTACCATTGGCGATCGCAAATACCAACCTCATCAAATCTATCAAAGTTACCGTAGACATCGAGCATACTTACATTGCTGACCTCATAGTTACTCTCAACCCCCCAGCCCAAACAGGCGTACCTCCGATAATTCTCCACGATCGCCTCGGCGGATCTTCAGATAATATCAAAACAACCTATGACGAAGTGAACACCCCCAAACTTGCTGCCTTTAAAGGTAAAAGTCCCCAAGGAAACTGGACGCTGGAAGTGCAAGATAAAGCCAACCTAGATACAGGGAAAATTCGCAGCTTCACCATAGAAATTGCATTTTAAGCCAATACCCTTGGGATAAGCGAGAAAGCCCTCATGTAGAGACGCGATTTATCGCGTCTAAAAGACTGACACGTTAGAAAGACTTGGGTAAATCGCCGTCTCTACAGAGAATGTACTCGTCAATTATTCCTTGACAGACTAGTATTTCCGACTTGTGTGTACACCGTAGCTGCTTACCAAAGCGATTATTTATTTTTTATTTCCAACCCCCTTAGTTGGGTGATAGTGCTGCGAGTCGTTGAAATGCCGATGGTACTGGACTATTTACCAGGTGCTGGCGTATCACCTCAGCACACTCACCCGGACTTAACAACGAAGTATCGACTTCAAGGTCATAGATGCCGGGGATGTGGACTTCACGTTGCCATAACTCAACCGGATTTGGCAATGGAGAGTCAGCTACACTTACCGCCTTCCACCCCGTGTTTTGTCGTCTTTCGATAATTATCTCAATGGGGCAGCGAACGCCTACGAACAAGACAGGCAATCCCTTTAAACGTCGGGCACTATCGGTTAAAATACCCCGCTTGATTGCATATCCGTCATGGTGTCCGACATCAACAACGACATTCAGTCCCAAGCGACTGTGGGCGGCAATGGATTCATACATGGCGCTGTAGAGAACAGGAACGAGGGATTCGATGTCTTCGCGTTCTCCCCCTGGTCGCAAACCGATTCCTGGCAGGTAGCGTGCGGGAGTCATTTGCATAAACCTATCGACACCCAAGTTCATCCATACGCCATCAAACATCTCCTGGATCGCTTCGACAATGCTCGACTTCCCCGATCGCGGGGCACCATTCAAGATAATAATCTGTCCTAGCTCCTGTGTCTGTCCCACGATCGCTCCTCGCATCCTTTTCTAATATGTTTAATTGGCAGTCATTAAAAAAGTTTTCTTCTACCCAACAACAATAACTCAAGAAAAATGGCGAGTGGGGAGTAGAGGAGAAGCACGAAAGCAGGGAGCAGGGGAGGGAGGGGGAGCAGGGGAGGCAGAGGGGCAGAGGAGAATAATTAAAAATCAATGCCTTTCCCCTTTCCCCTTTTCCCTTTCCCCTTTTCCCTTTTCCCTTTCCCCTTCCCATGCCCCGTACCCAGCATCAATTAACTTTGGGTAACAGTCTCCTTCGCCAAAAACTTCTCTAATTCTGTCAGCGCATCAGCATCGACTTTAGTTTGCATTGGGCAGAATTTCGGGCCGCACATGGAACAAAACTCAGCAGTTTTATAAATGTCTGCTGGTAGAGTTTCATCATGATATTCCTTAGCTCTTTCGGGGTCGAGTGCTAATTCAAACTGACGGTTCCAATCGAAGTTGTAACGGGCTTTGGAAAGTTCATCGTCTCTGTCCCTTGCACCAGGGCGATGTCTAGCAATATCCGCTGCGTGAGCTGCTATTTTGTAGGCAATCAAACCATTCCGCACATCTTCGGCATTTGGTAATCCCAAATGTTCTTTTGGCGTTACATAACACAACATTGCTGTACCGTACCATCCCGCCATCGCTGCCCCGATCGCTGAAGTAATATGGTCATAGCCAGGAGCAATATCTGTTACCAATGGCCCCAAAACATAGAAAGGTGCTTCAGAACACTCTTCCATCTGCTTGCGGACGTTGAACTCAATTTGATCCATTGGTACGTGTCCGGGGCCTTCCACCATCACCTGTACGTCATGTTCCCAGGCTTTGCGGGTTAGCTGTCCCAAGGTTTTCAATTCAGCCAATTGTGCTGCATCCGAGGCATCATGGGTGCAGCCAGGACGCAGGGAATCTCCTAAACTGAAGGAGACATCATATTTTTTGAAAATCTCAATGATGTCTCGGAAATGGGTGTAAAGCGGGTTTTGTTTGTGGTGATGTAACATCCACCGTGCTAAGATGCCGCCACCGCGAGAAACAATACCAGTAATGCGGTCTCTCACCAAGGGCAAATGTTCGATCAAAATCCCAGCGTGGATGGTTTGGTAGTCTACCCCTTGCTGGGCGTGTTTTTCGATGACGTGGAGAAAGTCATCAGCAGTCAGCTTTTCAATTGTGCCGTGGACACTTTCTAAAGCTTGGTATACTGGCACCGTACCAATGGGAACTGGAGAAGCGTTGATAATGGCGGTGCGAATTTCATCCAAATTCCCGCCACCTGTAGACAAGTCCATTACAGTATCAGCACCGTACTTCACCGATAGATTCAGCTTATCTACTTCTTCTTGAAGATTGGAAGAATTGGGTGAAGCGCCGATATTAGCATTTACCTTACATTTAGAGGCGATGCCGATGCACATCGGCTCTAGGTTAGTGTGATTAATGTTAGCCGGGATAATCATTCTCCCCCGCGCTACTTCCTCACGAATGAGGTCAGCAGGTAGATTTTCCCGTTGGGCGACGTAGTGCATTTCTTCGGTGATAACACCTTGGCGTGCATAATGCATCTGAGATACATTACTCTGGCCACGCCGCTTAGCAACCCATTCTGTTCTCATATTGAATTCCTCAGTAAACAGCTTCCCTCCGCTGGTATTACCCAGACTCAGGTGTTAAGGGTGTAATCTCAGCCTGATGATGTAGGCACCCCTAGCATGGTTGTTGATTGTAGCACCTTGGTTATGGTTGGGATCTAAGGTGTTAACAATTCCTGAGGTGATAAGTAGGGGGCAGGGGAAAGGGAAAGGGGAAAAGGTTAAAGGGAAAAGGGAAAAGGAATAAATTTAATCTTTCCCTTTTTCCCTTTACCCCTTTTCCTTTCCCCTTGTCCTTGAGTAGGGGAAAAGGAATAAATTTAATCTTTCCCCTTTTCCCTTTCCCCAATTTAATAATATGGATTGATGCACTTAAGATCCTCACAGCCAAAACCTTGAGTCATCATTACAGATAGCTGTTGAGAAACTTGACTGTCGAGGTTTAATTCTTGCAGAATTTGTTCATGGGCTTGTCCTTGGGCAATTCGCTTTGCCATTTGCTCAAACTCTAGCCAAGTCAAATCGCTCTCAACAAATGCTTTGGCAAGGGTAATTACTAGTTCCTCATAATCATTGTCTTCCATTTTTGTCATCATTCGGTGTTCGATGTGAAGCGAATCATCGAAACAGTAATACCAGGATTTCGGTTGCTGCTTAACTACCCTTCGGAAAAATTCTTGATGTTTGGAGCGACTAACAGCAGTATCCGCTTCACTACATACCATTAAAACAGGGGCACAAACAGAGCTTTGAGCCTTTTCTAAAACCTCCTCTCCCAGTTGAAGAAATATCCGTAATGCCTTGAGACGAAAACCTTTATAACCAAAATTTCCAGGTGCGTCTTTGTTGAACCATTCAAAGTAAATTGGCAGGATTTTGATAAGTCCATCGAATAGCGAGTAACGGCTACCGAAAAAAGGCGCGAACAATAAAGCGCGGTCAATTTCCTGGGGATGCTCTAAACCTAACCAAGCAGCTAAAGTCCCACCTGATGATAATCCACCAATTACAACTTGTTCTCCTAATGTTTTTGCAATCTGCAACCATTCGAGGAGAAATTGTTGATATATCTGAATATCTGTTGGTAGTGGTGGAGGATTTTGACGGCTCCAGTTGCCCGATCGCCCATGACCGGGTTGTAAAGGAATTAAAACATTATATCCTTTATTAAAGAAGGCTTTACCAAGCGGCTCAAACTGGTAGGGGCCTGCTGTAAAACCATGCAAAAACAAAAAAACTTTTGATGTGAATTCAGGGTGAATCAAAAATTTAGAACGGCAGGCTTCATTTTTGAGACCCACTGTCGATTCTAATTGGTGAACTTGCTCCAAGATTTCTGCTGTTTTTTGAATGCCAATTTTCATTTATGACTAAACCACAAGCTTTTGTAAACAACGCAACCAGCGCAGAAATTAAAAAGTCTGGTTAAATGTTCATCATAGCAAGGTAAATGAAAGTCTCGGTTATTTCGGATAATTTAGCACTCACGAGTTTAGTTTAAAGGGATCGTTGTTTTGACTGCGTTAATTACTTAAATTAGTACACAATTTACCCAAATGAGAAAGCAAAAGCTGATTTTACTTGCGGAAAACACCAAAATGAGAAAGCAAACTGTGATTTGAGAAAGCAAAAGTTACTTTTACTTAATAAAAACACTAAAATCAGAAAGCAAAACCTGATTTTACTTGCGGAAAACACTAAAATGAGAAAGCAAACTGTGATTTGAGAAAGCAAAACCTGATTTTACTTGCGGAAAACACTAAAATGAGAAAGCAAACTGTGATTTGAGAAAGCATTTCCAGAAAATGAGAAAGGAATTAAGTATTTTCCTGATTAATTTGACTGTAATTTATGTTTTTGATGAAGTAATTAAGTATGGCGATCGGTGTAGAGGCGATGGTTAAATATAATGCTTCAATATTGAAAACTAAGCTTCTTTAGTATTTTGCCTTGTTCGTTGCAACAGCGATGGATTTCGATCTTGGAGTTGGCGAGCGAATTCTTCATCAACTGCAATTTGTTGCCGAATTTATTCTTTACGATCGCGATCGTAGGCTCAGGCTGCATAAACATCAGCTAGGCTAATACTAGAATGACACTCAAGAATTTCATCAGGCGACATTCCCATCTGTTCGTGCCAGATAACAATATCCTGGACTCTAATGCGATGTCCTGCAATCCTGGGTTTACCTCCGCATACACCAGGAGTAATTTCGATGCGTTCTTGATGATAGGGATTAACCCGATCTTTTTTAGTAAGACTTATATTGTCAATTATCTCAAATATCGGACTTATCTTGCTTAAAATACAAGCGATCGCATTTGGATGAGATTATCTACAATAACCTTGATTTGAGGTGTTTGGTTTGGTCGTTAGTTTCTGGTAGATTTTATGATGGACTTAGCCATGCCAATGTAGGTAAAATTGTTGGCAAAGAATTCTTCAGGCAGTGGGAAGATAAAGAGGAGAATAATAACTCCTAACTTCTAGCTGAGCACTCTTGCAAAACAGAGCGCACAGAGAAAAGCAAAGATTCTATCAGTCACTTTGACTTCTGCAACACAAGCGTATTTGATGGCTAAATCAATTGTTTCAACAAAACGGCTCAGCAAACAGTTCATCCGCTGGTTGCTGGAAGAAAATAGACGAAAGCGGCAAGGGCGTTACCACAAGGAAGAATCACATCGCCAGCATCCTTGGTGGCAAGTGATGTGCTTGACTGGTGTAGATTATTTCTCGACTCTGGGATATCAACCTGGAATTGCAGCATTGGCAGCTGGCGCTCTTTCTCCTGTGGCGACGCTGATTCTAGTTTTGCTGACGCTGTTTGGCGCATTGCCCATTTATCGCCGCATTGCTGCCGAAAGCCCTTATGGGGAAGGGTCGATCGCTATGTTAGAGCGTTTGCTCTCCTGGTGGCAAGGCAAATTACTCGTACTGTGCCTACTCGGCTTCGTAGCAACGGACTTTATTATCACAATTACTCTGTCGGCTGCTGATGCTACAGCCCATATCATCGAAAATCCCCTGGCTGCAAATTGGCTTCACGATCGGCCCATCGCTATTACTTTAATATTAATTGCATTACTAGGCGCAGTTTTCTTGAGAGGTTTCAAAGAAGCCATCGGTATTGCAGTGTTTTTGGTGGCAGTTTATCTGCTGCTGAACTTTATTGTGGTTAGCGTTGGTACGTATCAGATTCTAAATCATCCAGAAGCGATCGCCCAGTGGCAAACTGCCTTATTTGCCCGCAATTCTAATCCTTTACTACTAGTCGGTTTAGCTCTTTTGGTATTCCCCAAGTTGGCGCTGGGATTATCAGGCTTTGAAACTGGCGTCACTGTTATGCCCCTTGTTAAAGGTAGCAGCAGCGACACTCCCCAGTATCCCAGAGCCAGGATTCAAAATACACGCAAGCTGCTGACTACTGCTGCTGTGATTATGAGCTTCTTTTTGCTCACCACCAGTTTTATAACTAGTCTGCTGATTCCCGCGCCAGAATTTGCACAGGGAGGCAAAGCCAACGGACGCGCCTTGGCTTATTTGGCGCATCTTTATTTAGGCAATAGCTTTGGCACAATTTACGATTTAAGCACGATTTCTATTTTGTGGTTTGCTGGTGCATCGGCAATGGCAGGGCTATTAAATATTGTGCCTCGTTACTTGCCGCGCTATGGCATGGCACCCAATTGGGCACGAGTCAGCCGACCTTTAGTGTTAGTCTATACAGCGATCGCTTTTCTTGTCACAATTATCTTTCGAGCAAATGTCGAAGCTCAAGGTGGGGCTTACGCAACTGGGGTGCTGGTGTTGATAACCTCAGCCGCCTTTGCTGTGACTTTATCAGCTCGCCGTCACAGAGAGAAGCACGCAACCTTCATCTTTGGAACAATTACAGTGTTATTTGTATATACCACTGTTGTTAATATCATCGAAAGACCAGAAGGGATTCGCATTGCTGCATGTTTTATCGGTGCAATCATTTGTACTTCCTTGATTTCTCGCGTTTGGCGTTCGACTGAACTGCGAGTTGAGCGAATTGAAATTGATGATATTGCCCAACAATTCATTGCCGAAGAAAGCCAGGGAGCAATACGAATAATTGCCAATCGCTTGAATACAGGAGATATCGAAGAGTATTCTTCAAAAGAGAAAGAAGTGCGTGAAGACAATCATATTCCAGCTGACGATCCAATTCTCTTTTTAGAAATTATGGTGGCAGATGCTTCAGAATTTGCTGAGGTGATTAAAGTCAAAGGGGTGCAAGTTGGAGATTACCGCATCCTACGCGCTCAGAGTGCGGCAGTACCCAATGCGATCGCTGCTTTATTATTGTATATTCGCGATCGAACAGGTAAGATTCCCCATGCTTACTTCGGTTGGGTGGAGGGAAACCCCATACAATACTTACTGCGCTTTATTTTATTTGGTGAAGGTGATATTGCCGTTCTCACCCGTGAAGTACTTCGTCGCGCTGAAAAAAATCCCGAAAGCCGTCCTGGCGTCCATGTTGGAGGATGAGGCAAAAAGGAAATGTGCAACAGGCAACTAATAACTTTTGTTATTGCCTATTGCCTATTGCCCGTTCCCTATTGCCTATTTACTAAAAGCATCCTTGATGTTGTCAACAGCGCGTTCAACAACATTTTTGGTATCGTCTATTGCTTTCTGTGTGCGAGATGCATCTTCGTCTGCTCTTTTCTCAATTCGAGCTGCATCTCTTTGTGCTTTACGTCCAATAAAGCTACCATTATCTGTTGCGTTGTCTACTTTATTGGCATTGCTGTTTGCTGCTTCCTTTAGCTTGTCTCGTGTCTCTTGCACGAAACCCTTGGTGTTTCTAGCATCTTCACTAGCTTTGCTTTTAGCATCATCGGCATCAACAGATGCAATTAAGTTTGTTGCAGGATTCGCCATTGCTGAGGTGTTTACAATAAATGCACCATGCCAAATAAAAGCGATCGCTGATACGCAAAACAATGTTGTAGCTATCCAACGTCCGACAACCGAAAGCCCTTTTGTAACAAAATCCAGTTTCATAGAACACAATGTCCATTTGCTTTTGTACTTTATATTTACTTCATCTGGCTCATGAGCCAAATCACTCCCCAGATAGAGGTTTTCTCATCATAAGTTATTAGAAAAATTCGCTCTTTTAATAGATTTAAATGGTAGTTTAGTTAAGCCTAAAGTTCATAGGATAACATCTCAAACTTATGCTATATTTTTTTGTCATCTTAAATTATCTAAATAAACTTCTGGCGTGTTAATATCTAATAATACAGAAGGATCGTTAAACTCTACTTTGCAAATTACAGGGTAAAATTCTTGGATAACTTGGCGTAAACCAAGAGTTTCTTCACGAATATTTTGTAAGTGCGATCGTATTTGATTATTAAATAACAATGGATGGCCCATTTTGCCTTGATATGTGGGTGCAGTAATCAATGCTAAATTATCTTGGTGTGCTGTAAGTAATTTTTGATAAATCTCTAATTTTCTCGGTTGATCGACTGCGGAAATTGCCAATACTTCAAAGTTTTGGGGAACGTATTCCAATGCTGTCAACAGAGAGGTTGTTTTCCTTGCATCACTATAAGGATTAATTACACTTAAACTACCACAAAGACAATCTTTTTGTTGCTGGCTATTGTGTAAACCTAGCACTACCACAGGGGTAAAACCTAAACTCAACCACTGTTCTAGTTGATAAGTTAATAATGTCTTACCTGCACCCCAAGGAAGTGAAGTTTTACAAGTACCCATACGGGTAGATTTTCCGGCTGCGAGAACAATAGCAAAGTTCATAAATAATACCAATTCAAAATTCACGCATTAAGAAACTTCAGCATATCTGTATTTTGGGGCTTGAATCTCTTGCTTGATTTTGCAGAATTATTATCAAATATAGAATTTTTCTTTGATTAAGTAGGTCAATTTAATTAAATATAAAACAATAGTAGGGTGCGTTGTCGCAAAGCGTAACGCACCTCAATTGATATAGTAGAATCTATCGAGGTGCGTTAGCCTACGGCATAACACACCCTACATTTATTTACTGATTCCCCATTCCCCATTCCCTACTCCCTACTCCCTAGATAAAGAATTCCCAGTACCACCACGGCGAACTTTAATTAACTCAGCACAGATACTAACTGCAATTTCTTCTGGTGTTAAAGCACCAATATCTAAACCAATTGGTGCATATATTTGATTTAAAAAGTCAGTTTTACAACCTTCCGCTTGGAGTATTTTATATACGGTGTTGACTCGCTTATTGCTACCAATCATCCCAATATATGACAGTTGATAATTAGATAATAGCCGTAAAGCAGCTAAATCTTGCAGATAACCTCTAGTAACTAAAGCAACATATAAATTACTATTTTTATTTAATATTTCTTGAATTGAGGTGATGGGTTCTGCTAGCACCAGCGATGCATCGGGAAATCTTTCTTGTGTGGCGAAATCGGAGCGATCGTCTTGTACAATAACTTGAAAACCTGCTATTTTGGATATCTGCACTAGGGAAATTGCAATATGTCCTCCACCTATAATTAAAAGTTTTGGCGGCGGTAGTAAAGGTTCAATTAATGCTGTACCTTGTAAAGATGCAATTACTTCTGTTTCTTCGATTAAGTAAGTTTTTTCATCTGTGTTAAATGGGGTGATAATCGCTGCTGAATGTCCTGATGTTAAAGCATCTATAATTTGATTGGCTAAATTTAAGCTTTCCGAGCCTGACCATAACTCTAATAATACCTGCATTGTACCGCCACAAACACCTTGAGTTTCTCGTTGGGGTACGCCAGATAAATCGATTTCTACAAATTGTTTTTTACCTGTTTTTAATAATTGCAAAGCTTGTTGATAAACTTTTGCTTCCCCAGCACCACCGCCAATTGTTCCTACTGCTTTACCATCGGCGCTAATAAACATTTTCGCACCTACTTCTCTTGGTGTGGAACCTTTGGTGCTAGTGACAGTTGCTAAAACTGCGACACTATTTGTTAAGGTTTTTGCTAGTTGTTGGTAGAACTCAAGCACACAATCGGCAATCTTTGATTAACTATTTAAATAAGGTCGAATCACTGAAAATTTAAAAATTTATCTTCTTGAAAACTTACCTTTGTTACACTAACCCTAAATGACTAATACTTCGGCTCCGCTCAGTACAAGTGACTAATGACTAATGACTAGATCTAAAAGGTTGTCCTAATGATGCAGGCGTCTCAAGTTTAATGCGTGTATTATCCCTTGAGATAAATATTAATACCAAGATAGTAGCTAAGTAAGGTAAAGAAGACAAAATATAAGGAGAAATATTAACTCCTAACCCTTGAAGTATTAATTGTATAGCACCAACCCCGCCAAATAAGTATGCACCAAGAAGGATTCTTTCAGGTTTCCACGTAGCAAACACAACTAATGCGATCGCAATCCATCCTCGTCCACCAGTCATATTTTCCGCCCATAGCGGCGTATATGCAAGGGAAAGATAACCTCCCGCCAACCCAGCCATCGCCCCACCAAACATTACCGCCAAATAACGAACTTTGCTAACAGGTAAACCCAAAGCATCAGCAGCATCAGGTGACTCGCCAATACTCCGCAACACTAAACCCGCCCGCGTACTTCGCAAAAACCACCACAGCAGGATCGCTAAGATAACTGAGGCATACACCAAAATATCTTGATTAAATAAAACTTTACCCAAAAGCGGAATTGATTTTAAAATCGGGATGTCAACAGGTTGCAGTCCGGTAATTGTTTTGCCTACATAACCCGCACCAATAAAGGCGCTGAGTCCGGAACCAAAAATACTCAGGGCTAAACCCGTTGCCACTTGGTTGGCAGCTATAGTAACTGTTAGTAAAGCATAAATCAGAGCGATCGCTATCCCCGATATTAATGCGATTAATAATCCAAAGTAAATATTACCTGTAACTGAAGCCGCAATAAAACCACCCGCAGCTCCAACCAGCATCATTCCTTCAACACCAAGGTTTAACACCCCCGATTTTTCAGTTATTAATTCACCTAATGCTGCAAAAATTAGAGGTGTAGCTGCCCGTATGCTATCGCTAACGATGAAGCTGATTGTTTGGATATTCATGATTTGTAACTACAGCTGATACTGGTGTTACCAAATTTTTTTCTTGGGCTTGTATTTCCAGTAGTTCGGGTATTGTCACAAATTTATAACCTTGTGCCTTTAAACCATCAATAATTTGCGGTAAAGCTTTGACAGTCCGAGAACGATTTCCGCCACCATCATGCATTAGTACAATTGCTCCTGGTTTGGCATTTTTCAGCACATCTTTGACCATCTTTGGCACTTGAGGCGAACTACGTTCGGCATCTCCCGATAATTCTGACCACATTATGACAGTATATTTCTGGCTTTTAGCATAGTCAGCTAATCCATTCTTTAAGAAGCCACCAGGGGGACGAAACAGAGTAGTTTTCACTCCTGTAGTTTGATAAATGATGTCTGCTGTAGTATTTATTTCATTAGCCGCAGTAACTACATCGACATGACGATAGGAATGATGCCATGTATGGTTGCCAATTACCTCGCCATCAGCTGCAACTTGCTTGGCAACCTGGGGAAAATATTTCACCATTTGCCCAATCATAAAAAACGTAGCTTTGATCTGATTTTTCTGCAAAATTTCTAATATCTGCCCTGTATTTTTAGGGCTGGGACCATCATCAAAAGTTAGGGCGATGACTTTCTCAGTTGGCTTGAGTTTTCCTTGATAAATGACTGTTCCCTGAAATTTATTCGGAATTTGATTTATTTGGTTTGTTGTTGAGGAGACAGCTTGTGCAGATCCAATAATTGCCCGATCTTGACTTGCTTTCTCATTTTTTAGCGGTTTAATTCCCAATAAATAATCAATTTTTGTTGTACCTAAAAACACGCTGATGCCTAAAGTAGTAACACAAGTCACTAATGTAACGACTACCAATTTTAAACTGACAGATAATTTATCATTGGACACATTAAATCTCCTGATTTTTGTTATTTTTCATTGTCATTTGCCATTAAGAACTAGCTTACAAATTATTTATTACATCAAATCAACATGAAGTGTGCTTTTATACTTCTGTTTCTAAGACAACACCTTCATACAGCAATTCTATAGGAAACTCAAATTCAATGCTGGAGAAAGCGATCGTTTCTCCAGCAGTGTAACGATAGTAAAGCCACATTCTTCCTTCTCCCCGACAGTAACGCTCAACGGAGATTTTTTCAGAGTCAATCAAGATATATTCCTGTAAACTGGGGATTGTCAGGTAGTAAGTGAATTTTTCCCCTCTATCTTTAGCACTTGTACTAGGAGAAAGAACTTCGACTAGCAACTTGGGGTTTTGAATAAATTTGCGGGCGTTGATGTCTTGAGGGTCACAACTGACGATAACATCAGGATAGTAGTACTGATTCTGAAAATTTGCTTGCACTTTTACATCTGACACATTCACTCGGCAACCCCTAGAACGCAGATGAGGACGTAGAGCAGTGTAGAGATTTAAAGCAATGTCATTGTGGGGAATTGTACCACCTGTCATGGCAAACACTTCGCCATAGAAATATTCGTAGCGAACGTCTTGTTGAGGTTCCCATTCGAGATATTCTTCAACGGTCATTTTTTGGGGTTGTTGGGGGATGGCTATCATACCATGTACCTGAAATTATGAATTATGAATTATGAATTATGAATTATAAATTAATAATTATTTGGTCATAATTTAGAATACTAAATTTATCTTCATTTAATTTTTACTCGATTGTAAATTAATATATCTGCTGCTAAAACAAAAAAGAATAAAATCCCTTGAAACATTCCAGCTAAAGCTAAAGGAAGTCCCAATTTAATCTGTACTAATTCGCTGCCTACATACAAAAGTGCTATGAGTAAACTGGATAAAATAATACCCAATGGATTTAATCTGCCGATAAAAGCAGCAATAATAGCAGTATAACCGTAACCTGGAGAAATACTAGGGCGTAGTTGACCAATGGGGCCCAATACTTCGCAAACGCCAGCTAAACCTGCTAATCCACCGCTAATGAGGAGAGTTAGCCAAATAATGCGATCGCTCTCTATTCCAGCATATATCGCAGCCTTAGCGCTAGAACCAATTACCCGCACGCTAAAACCAAAAAACGTTTGTCGCAATACTCCCCAAATTAACACAGCTGCCACAACTGCCAAAATTACACCTAAATGCAATCTCGTACCAGCAATTAATGGTTGTAAGCTAGCAAATTTATTAAAAGGTGCAGATTCCGGAAAGTTAAATCCTTGGGGATCTTTTAATATCCCATCTACTAAATAGTTTAAAAGAGAAATCGCTATATAATTTAACATCAAGCTTGTGAGAATTTCGTTCGTATTAAATCTCACCTTCAGCCAAGCAGAAATACTTGCCCAAATCGCACCACCCAACACACCGGCTATTAAGCTAAGTAGCAATAAACTATAATTATTAATACTAGGAAATGCTAAAGCTACAGCACCACCACAAATCGCACCGATAGTAAACTGCCCTTCTGCGCCAATATTCCATACCTTACCCTGAAAACACACCGATAAACCAACAGCAATTAATAAAATCGGTGCTGTTTTGACAGTTAATTCTGACAATCCATAAAAGTTGGTTAACGGCGAAATTAATAAAGTTTGTAAAGCGGCGATCGGCGGCTTCCCCAATGAATAAAATAATATAAATCCTAAAATCACCGTTGCCAGTATTGCAACCATAGGTGATAAAACTTGCCATATTTTCGACGGAATATTACGGGGTTCAAGTTGAATGAGCATAAATCTAAATTAGAAACTATTTTAGGACTTACGCACAGCTAACGGAAAATCGAACCACAGAGGCGCAGAGGTCACGGAGAAATGAGAGTTTGAGAGAGATTTTGCGTAAGTCCTATTTATAAAGTAAATCTTAAGTAGTGGGGTGGCAAAGCTAAAATGTAGCCAAAAATTGTAGGTTGGGGCAGGACGGGTTAAGAGGCTTGTAACGCTAACGCGGAACTCATAGGGTAGCAAGTGGCGTTTGAACGAAGTGAAACCCAACACCGACTAAGTACGGTAAAACCATTTTGACAATAAAAAAACCCGCATAAACGGGTTAATTGTTAGTTCATATTATCAATCTTGAGAAACCTATACGGCAGAGAAGTAACTTTTAGATTTGACGGTATCGGGAACCATTGTTCGATCTCCTTCTTGCCAACCTGCTAGACAAACTTCATCGAGATGAGTTTGCACGTATTCAGGTATTAAAAATTAGCTATCTGCGATTATATCGTCGATGAATTCAAATGCTTGTGAGGGGTTATTTAGATTAATATATATTCCCCGTAACGGTTGACCGTTTTTGACAACAGTAATTCCTGGGAAAGGTGGGTATATTCGTGGTGCGAGAACAGTGCTGTAAATGAATTCATTCTGTTCAATACTGCCTACAGTAAGTTTGTATTTATCACCATAAGTCTTTTCAACTTCAGATTTTAACTTTGTTTTGACATCTTCAGGGAACAAATCCGAAACCAAAAGTACAATTACAGTCTTGTCGGATTTTAATAATTCGCTTTCAAGATTTCCTGGATTAACGGTCACCCAATTAGCCGCCATCGCTGGTGATGGCAAAAACATCAAGGTACTTACAACCACAACTAACAACACTGATATTAAGCGTCGTCCGAATTTAGCAATACTTTTCATGATTTTCTCTACGTCAATCGAAAACTTCGTAAAGAACTTAACATGACTGAAAAACAGATGCAAGGACAGTTAAGACACTTAAGCAGAAATATAAGGACAGATAAGACAGATAAGACACTTAAGCAAAAATATATTGCGATTAGTGGTCTATTAAGTTTGAATTGATGGGTAAATTCGGTTAAGTTGGAGGCGAGGATCTTATGTATTCAGAAGGCAGAAGGCAGGAGGCAGAAGGCAGAAGGTAATCCACCCTTAAAAGAGTGGGATTGGAACAAGGACGTTTTATACCTTGCTGCAAGCAGTCTCAATATAATTACTTATCTAAACGCCGCTCTAGACCCAGAACTAAAGTTTTAATTGTTACTCCTAACATAAGTGCCTTCTGCCCTATCTTCGACACGCTGCGCGAACGAACTTCTGCTTTTCTTGGTAAATCGCCAGTCGATGTCTGTGATTTGTTCGCTGAGTGGGAACTTTAGTATCAGAACTTTGGCCTCCTGTTTTTAATTGAGATAGTGTGAGTCTGGTAGATTGTGCGCGAGTACCAACTGATAGCCTATCGCAAAAGTTTTGAGAGGTTCGTAGTAAGCACTTTAGTGCTTAAAAAAGCAAGGACTAAAGTCTTGAATACAAACGCCCCATTTTTTACTTCTTTGCTTGTACAACTTGCAAACTACCACCTGCATACAAAGTTGGCTTACCCACCTCAAAGCCAGTTTCGGTTAACAAACCAGGCAAATCAGTTTTTAATAATTCCCAAGCTGTTTCTGTCTCAAACAACAACAAAAACACTGATACTCCAGGCCAAAATATTGGATTTGTGGGAGCGTGAAAATCTATTAGAGTAAATACTCCTCCTGGCTTCAACACCCGATAAACCTCATTAATAATCTTTCGTAATTGCTGGGGTTCCATTTCGTGTAGTGCAACGCTGATATGTACCACATCAAACAGATTATCTGCAAATGGCATTGACTCGGCAAAAGCTTGCACATAGGACGCTGATGGTACATTTTTTTGCGCCCGTTGCAAAGAAAAGGGCGAAGCATCCAGCCCTGTTACATTTTGTGAAAGTTTTACCAAAAATTGTGTTGCTTGGCCGCTACCACAACACAAATCTAAAACCTGAGTATCTGAATCAATTGTTAAGCCTTGCAAAGCAAGTTGCCGAAAACGACCTTCACCACCTACGCTCAAGGCTGCTAAACGAGAAATAGTATCATATAGCCACTGATAGCGGTAACTCCAATCCCTTAAAATTGTTGCCATTGCATATTTCCTTGCTATTAAGCTTTATATTTAATAAAGATATATTGTTAACATTAGTAAAAAACCTGAAAAGATCGGGGGAAAGTAACTGCTATGGGTCGTGTAGGCGTCTTATTACTCAATCTCGGTGGCCCCGATAAGCTAGAGGATGTTGGGCCGTTTTTGTACAACCTATTTTCCGATCCGGAAATTATTCGCCTACCGTTTCGTTGGTTGCAAAAACCCCTAGCTTGGTTCATAGCCACCCGGCGAACCAGAACATCTCAAGAAAATTATAAGCAAATCGGTGGCGGTTCCCCACTGCGGCGGATCACAGAAGCCCAAGGAGAAGCTTTAAAAGAACAGTTGGGTTATTTGGGGCAAGAAGCTAATATTTATGTGGGAATGCGCTATTGGCATCCGTATACAGAAGAAGCGATCGCGCAACTCACCCAGGATAATGTAGAACAGCTGGTAATCTTACCACTTTATCCCCAGTTTTCTATCAGTACCAGCGGTTCCAGCTTCCGGCTTTTAGAAAAGCTTTGGCAAGAAGATCCTAAACTGCAACGCATTGATTACACCGTCATTCCTTCCTGGTACAAACAACCAGGTTACCTACAAGCAATGGCGGAACTCATAGCCCAAGAACTAGACCAATTTCCGAACCCAGATGAGGTTCACGTCTTCTTCAGCGCTCACGGCGTTCCGAAAAGTTATGTTGAAGAAGCAGGCGACCCCTATCAACAAGAAATTGAGGAATGTACTGCCTTAATTATGCAGACCCTCAATCGACCCAATGCCCACACCTTGGCTTATCAAAGTCGCGTCGGCCCGGTAGAGTGGATACAGCCTTATACTGAGGATGCCTTGAAAGAACTAGGCGCCCAAGGCGTAAAAGATTTAGTAGTCGTGCCCATCAGTTTCGTCTCAGAACACATTGAGACCCTACAAGAAATTGACATCGAGTATCGAGAAGTCGCAGAAGAAGCAGGAATTCACAACTTCCGTCGCGTACCTGCTCCCAATACCCATCCAGTGTTTATTAATGCCCTAGCCGAATTAGTGATTGATGCGCTGAAAAACCCCAGTTTCAAGCTGTCGCAAGCAGCCCAAATGAAAAAAATGGTGAAGATGTATCCCCAAGAGCGTTGGGAGTGGGGTTTAACTACTAGCGCCGAAGTCTGGAATGGTCGCATCGCTATGCTCGGCTTCATTGCCTTAATCATCGAGCTAATCACCGGTCACGGTGTATTGCATATGATTGGGATTTTGCAGTAAAGGGCAAAGGGGAAAAGAAAGATCCCTCCTTTTCCCTTTAACCTTTCCCCTTTTCCCCAATCCCGATTCCCTTGTGATACCAGTCATACCACTGCTTGGCGCTACGAACTGCAAACCACAGCAAAATTAAAGCGATTAATCCTCCTTGCCAGGGAGCATCAAAGGCAAAAAGTACTAGAGCAATACATAAGGTATCTTGAAGAAATACTGCCCACAAAGGTAAGCCGCGTAACCGATAGAACCATCCAATTTGAACTAGCTGGAGTACCAAAGCTAACAGACCCCCAGTTAAGCCAATTAGCCAGTGTGGTGTTGCTGTGGCAGAAGCTACCGCTAACCCCATAATTGCCCCTACAAGAGGAGACATTGATAACTGAATCATTTGTAGTAGTCTTTGTCCCCATAGCTTTTTTGAGGCTAATAATTCAACTAACGACCAACTGGTGAGGCAGGTTAATAATATTGGCTCAGAAATATGAGATAAAATCGGCACTTGCGACCACAGGTTACTACCCTGCAACAGCCCAATAATTAACAAAGGTGTGCCTATTCTCATTCCTGCTGCCGCAGAGGCAGAGAGTGTGGCTAGGATTTCAATCATCAAAGCACTCGCAGCACAAATAAGTAAGTAAGTATTTGTTATGTATACTACCCACCGTTGTTGGTAATTACAGCAGCAAATTGAAAGTGTTTTCTGGGAGTGGGGAATGGGGAGATGGGGAAATGAGGGAGCAGGGGAAGCAGGGGAAGCAGGGGAGATGGGGAGATGGGGAGATGGGGAAGTGTGGGAAGTGTGGGGGGAAAGATTTCTTCCCCATCCTCCCAAACCTCCCACACCTCCCACCCCTCCCACACTTCCTGCTTGCCCCATGCCCAATAAAATTTAAATCCCTAGCCGTTGGTAAACTTCTTCTAAGTGCCGCAGATGTTGTTGGGGATCGAAACACACCTCTAGTTCTGCTGGGGACAATTTTTCGGTAACACGGGGGTCTTTGCTAATTAAGTCTTGGAAATTGCCTTCTGGCTTGTTCCAAGCGGCGTGAGCGCTTCCTTGAACGATCGCATAGGCTTCTTCGCGGCTCAATCCCTTGTCTATCAAGGCAAGTAGCACTTTTTGGCTGAAGACAACGCCGCCGTAGCAGTTGAGATTTCGCTCCATGTTCTCAGGATAAACCAGCAGGTTTTTCACTAAGTCGGTAATTTCTGCAACCATAAAATGTGTCAAAGTGCAAGCATCTGGCAAAATTACCCGTTCTACGGAACTGTGGGAAATATCGCGTTCGTGCCACAAAGCAACGTTTTCCAAGGCTGCACCAGCATGGCTTCTCACAAGTCGTGCCATTCCCGTCAGCCGTTCCGAACGGATGGGATTGCGCTTGTGTGGCATGGCTGACGAGCCTTTCTGACCTTTGGCGAAGAATTCTTCGACTTCTAGAACGTCTGTTTTTTGCAGATTGCGAATTTCCACGGCAAAGCGTTCGATGGATGCTGCTAATAGGGCTAGTTGTTGCACGTAGTCGGCGTGGCGATCGCGGGAAATTACTTGTGTGGAGGCTGTATCGGGTTGCAGTCCGAGTTTTTGGCAAGCGATCGCTTCTACACGCGGTTCGACGTTGGCATAGGTGCCTACTGCACCGGAAATCTTACCCACGGCAATGGTTTGACGGAGAATTCTCAGCCGTTCTTGATGCCGCAAAACTTCTGCTAACCAGCCAGCTAGCTTGAAACCAAAAGTGATCGGTTCAGCGTGAATCCCATGCGAGCGACCAATCATCACTGTATGACGATGTTCCTGTGCCTTTTGGCGAATCGCACCAATCAAATCTTCTACGCGTTGCAATAACACATCCAAACTAGCAACCAATTGCAGTGCTAAAGCTGTATCCAGTACATCGGAACTGGTTAACCCCAAGTGAATATAGCGTCCGGCATCTCCAACATATTCATTGACATTTGTCAAGAAAGCAATTACATCGTGGCGAACTTCAGCTTCAATTTCTAACACCCGCTTTGGATCGAAATCTGCCTTCGCTTTAATTTCCTCAACAGCCTCAGACGGAATGTAACCCAACTCAGCCTGAGCCTCACAAACTGCGATTTCTACTTGCAGCCAGGTTTTTAACTTATAGGCTTCACTCCACAGATTACCCATTTCGGGCAGAGTATAACGCTCAATCACAATCTGGCACAGAATACAACGGCCATATTTTACAGTCTAATTAGTGTACATCGCTTTTTAACTCTACTTTTTGCCCAGCGATGGAATTAGGCTTTGAGTCTGAGGTAATGATACTAATCCTACCGTCAGCTTCCATATACGCCAATTTTACATCAGCCAAAAATTCCACACCTTGCTGACGTAACTTGCTCATCAATTCCTCTTCTGTAATTAATTCTCGTTGCAAATGCCGCTCAATCATCCGGCCATTTTTAACCAGTAAAAGCGGTGGCGGATTCATAAAACGTTGAAATTGCGGAATCTTGTAGCCTAACCAGTTAAGTAAGTAACTCCAAAAAATTACAGTTCCCACCAGAATTGCACCTTCAGTAATTGATGTATAATGGCTTGCCATAGCGTTTTGGGCAGCTTCAGCAAATAGCACAACTACCAGTAAATCTGTAATTCCTAAAGTTCCAAGTTGGCGACTAGGAAGCAAGCGTAGCACTGAGAACAGCGCTAAGTAAACTAGCGACCCGCGTATAATCAATTCCGAGACACTCATACTAGGAACAAAGATTGCTTCCCAATCAATAAAAAACAATTTTTGCATTAACATTAATTTTCTTTAAATCTCGTCAAGAATGCCGTTGTTTATAGGATTTATGATTGAAATTTGTTTTAGTGCAATAATTTTAGTCCTAATTAGAAATAAGTTTGCTTTGTAAATGATAAATCTGACAGTAAAATTATTACCGTCAGTCGTAATTAGCGATGTCTACGATGGGCTACGCCTACGCAGCTTATTTGCTTTGAAAAATTAATTAGATACCATTAGCTTGATTATTAAGCAACTAAAAATGTTCGGTTCTTTTTCTATATCTCAAGCGTTTTGGTTTGGTAAAATTGCGAATTAAGCGGCTCAGTAATTTAGAAAATGACTGTTTACTATTACTTTGCTTTTTCTGAGCAGTATTATTGCTATTCGTTCCTTGGGAAGTAGAGGTTTTATTGTTCAGAGGTACGGCATTTTTAGTAGGCGTGATTCCACTTCCGTGCCTTCTGGAATACACTTGGGTAAACTCAGCTCCAAAGAAAAGAATCTGCGCCGCATAATTAACCCAAGCTAAGATTACCACTAGCGAACCAGCAGCACCATAGGTTGAACCAAAACTGCCATTACCTAAATATTGTCCTAATAAAAATCTCCCGATGGAAAACAAAAATGAAGTGAGAATAGCTCCAATTAAAACATCACTCCAAGCAATTTTCACATCTGGTAAAACTTTAAAAATTAGCCCAAACAGAAATGTAGTGATGCCAAAAGAAACGATAAAATTGATAATTTGCCAGAGGAAATCAATACCCGGTATTAAATTACTAAAATAAGTCGCTAATGCTGCTAAAACCGCACTAATTACCAGAGATACTAAAAGTAAAAATCCAATACCTAACACCATTGCAAACGATAGAAAGCGCAAGCGAATCATGTTAGTTACAGTGCGTCCGGGTTTCGGTTTTACTTCCCAAATAGTGTTGAGAGAATCTTGCAATTCGGTAAATAAACCAGTAGCACCTAAGAGCAAAACCCCAACACTAATAATCGAAGCCATCGCACCCGTCTGTGGTTTGTTAGCATTCTGAATCGCTGTTTGGATGAATTCTGCACCATCTCGGCCGACTAAACCTTGAATTTGTCGAACAATTTCACCCCTTGCGGCTTCTTCTCCATATACTGCGCCGGCGATCGCAATTACAATAATTAGCAATGGTGCAATAGAAAAAATCGTGTAATAAGCTAACGCTGCGGCTAACCGAGAGGCTTTATCCTCACTCCATTCCTGAAAAGTCTCTTGGAACAACTTCAAAATCGCCTGCAAATTCATTGAGCCAGTCTCCTTGTAAGGGATGTTGTTTAGTCCCTGATATATTGGATACTGATTTGCTTTCTTGCCACATCTTCCCAAGGATGTTAGTGTCGCTTCCTTGAGGAGGAATTCAGAATTTTATTGCCCCAATTGGCGATAATAAAAATGCGCTGATGTTCATAATGTAGACAAGCTACTGTTACTTAAAAGCAATGACACAAACGGCAGCAATTACAGAAGCGATTACCAATCTTCAAGATGCAGAAAATCTATTTGGTTTTGTCCGTGTTGAAGATGAGCAATTTTTCCCAGAGTGGTATGAGGGATTATCTGAAATTACGGAAGCAGAAAAAGCCTCTGTAGATGTCGTGCGGCGTAGGTATCTCTATCACCGTGCCGGAGGTGATTTACTAGAAGGGACAGTCATACTGTTGTTGGTGTCACCAATACTTGCACTCTCTGGGTTTTACGATCCTCCTTTCAGGATTAAAGCTGAGTCATCCGTGGAATTAGTGCTGAATGATGGTGAAGAGATACTGCGCGGACGGATTGACGTTTTAGTGCTACAAAATCAGTTCTGGGTGATGGTGTTAGAGTCGAAAAAAACCACGCTGTCTGTTTGGTCGGCTGTACCGCAAGCCCTAGCTTATATGATGGCTAACCCCAATCCCAGTAAACCTGTGTTTGGTATGGTGACAAATGGAGACGATATTTTATTCGTGAAAGTCACCCAAACAAATACCCCACAGTACGACCTCTCAAGGGTTTTCGCGCCGTTTGCATCTGCTAGAGAACTGTACGCCGTTTTGCAAATTCTCAAGCGTATTGGTCAGGTAATCTCTTGTGCGTCCTAATTGCTCTCCTGAATTCTGAATCCTTTTTACTGCATTCTATCAATTGTGCGATATTGGATTGCTTCTGCTACATGATTGGGTTGTAGCTCTTCCTCTGCTGCCAAATCTGCAATCGTCCGTGCTACTTTCAGAATGCGATCGCTTGCTCTTGCTGATAAACCTAATTTTCTAATTGCCGTTTCTAATAAATTGCGACTTCCATCATCTAGCTTGCACCATTTTTGCAGATGGCTACTCTGCATTTGGGCATTGCAACGCAGATTTGCTTCTGTTTGAAAACGGATACTTGCGCGATCGCGTGCTTCTTGTACTCGTTGACGCACTGATGTTGATGCTTCTCCCGTCGGTTGTTGGGTAATTTCTTCTGGTTTTAAGCGATTCACCGCCACTTGTAAATCTATTCGATCCATCAACGGCCCGGAAAGTTTTGCCCAATATTGCTCGCGTTGTCGGGGAGAACAGGTACACTGTTGGATAGTATCGCCATAGTAACCGCAGGGACAGGGATTGGTACTCGCCACCAAAGTAAACTGTGCGGGAAACATAACTGATAACTTGGTGCGGGAAATCGTCACGTAACCATCTTCTAAAGGTTGACGCAGAAATTCTAAAACATCGCGTTTAAATTCGGTGAGTTCATCCAGAAACAATATCCCATTGTGAGATAAAGAAATTTCCCCAGGACGAGGAAAACTACCACCGCCTACCAGAGAAGGGCCGGATGCTGAGTGATGGGGACTGCGAAAAGGGCGATCGCGTACTAAGGTACCGCGATTTTTTAGTAAACCAGCCACCGAGTGAATGCGAGTCACTTCCAAAGATTCGGCAAAACTCAGCGGTGGCAAAATCCCCGGTAAGCGCCGCGCCAGCATAGTTTTCCCACTACCAGGCGGCCCCACAAACACAAGATTATGTCCGCCAGCCGCAGCAATTTCTAAAGCACGACGCGCATGAGTCTGTCCTTTAACATCTTGTAAATCTGGTGAATGTAGAGACGTTACATGTAACGTCTCTACATTATCCGACATCTGCACGGGTTTATAACGCCCTGGATTATTTAAAAAGTTCACCACATCAGACAGATGTTGGCAGCCGTAAACAGCCAAACCTCGAACCACTGCTGCTTCTTGGGCATTATCAGCAGGGAGAACTAAACCTGTAATTCCCATCTTTTCAGCAGCAGCAGCGATCGGTAACACGCCAGCCACCGCACGCAAGGTGCCATCGAGAGATACTTCCCCTAAGAATAGATAATCCCCTAACAAATCAGCGCTAATTTGCTCAGAAGCCGCCAAAATTCCCACACTAATAGGTAAATCGAAACACGGCCCCTCTTTGCGTAAATCTGCTGGAGTTAAATTAATGACAATTTTTCGCATCGGAAAGGCGAAACCTGCATTTTTCAGCGTTGCCTTCACTCTCTCTTTCGATTCTTGAATCGCCGAATCTGGGAGTCCCAAGACAACAATTCCCGGTAATCCTCCTGAAACATCGACTTCCACGCCTACTTTAACGGCATCGATACCGACAATTGATGCACTCCAGACTCTAGCAAGCATTTGTTATATAACACTAAACCTTTAGCATCTCTAGCAGATGAGTTAGGAGATTGGCATGGGTAAAACCACAGAGACAATTTTCACACCAGTCATTCATGAAAAAATCCTACAACCAAGGATGAAAAATATTTTCTCATCTTTCCCTACTCTCTACAGAAGCGTAGACGCTCGAAGAGCGGCTTCTCGTAAGAGTATAACCCTTGTCTGTACCCAATCCCTATTTTCAACTTTTTTTACACTGGCTCCAGAGATTTTTTATAGGCAGACTCAACAATGTGTAGTAAATCTGGAATATCAAATGGTTTACTAACAAAATAGGAAATACCTAGAGATGAGGATAACTCCTCTAAATATCCATAAGCTGTAACCAATACAATTGTTAAACTAATTCCTCGTCTTTGAAGATGCTGATAAACTTCACTTCCTGTGAATTCAGGCATCCTGTGATCTAAAATCAATAAATCTGGCTGTTCCTGAAATACTTTTTCTAAAGCTTCTTTGCCATCTTTGGCTTGTTTTACTTCCCAACCTTCTTGTTCTAGTAAAAAAGCAAGTAGAACTCGGCTATCATGATCGTCATCTGCAATAAGTACTCTACGTGTGGCTAAATTCTCAGTTTTCATAGTCTTTTTTTCCTATAGGTAAGGTAAAAATATACGAAGTCAAATCTGATTGAGGAATATTTAATCCTGGAATTGAGTGAAAAGTGACTTTTCCCAATTCTGAATGCAGTATTTTATCCACTTCCACTTTTACTGTTCCGCCTTTATTCGCACTTTCAAAAGCAGATAGAAAATAACTAAGTAGCTTACGCAAAAGGCTTTTTAAATCAGCAAATACTATAATTTGCTCTGAAAAATCTATGATAATTTCCACTTTCCGAATCGCAGCTTCAGTCGATAAAATATCGACTAAATCTTGCACAACATCAGTGAGTACCAAAACTTGGGGTGTACCAGGCTCTAAAGATGCTAAATCACGCCAAATTTTAGCACGGCGGCGAAATATTTGAATTGATTTCTCTGCTTGCTGAAGCAATTGCATCGCATAATCTAAAGTGTTAACTGCCACCATTCGAGATATGATTTCAAGCTGCAACCTTGTTGCTTGATGTGCTTGGATAATATCCTGACGCAGGTTTTCTAACGCCTGATAGTCATCGGGATTTGATGCCAAGACATCGCGAACATCTTTTTCAAGGCTAGCTACTAAAAATTCTGCTTCAATACCGTGGGAAGCACACAGTAATATCTCTTTCAGGCGCTGTCCTGCATCTTTATTGCGTACTGAAATACTAAAGACTCCAACAATTTCTCCTTTGTCATTACGCAAAGGAGTTCCCTGACAAGTAAATGGATAAAATCCATCAATAAAATGCTCTGCTGCTATGATTTCTGTGTAATTTTCTTCAGCTAGTGTTGTGCCAATGCCATTAGCACCAGCTACGGCTTCTGATAGTAGGGCACCAGGCAAAGGAAATGGTTCTGGCCCGTGTATAGTCTGTTCATCGCCAATTACATCTAGCAGGATAGCCTCATGATTGCTTAGCATTACTGCATGGCGCTCCCTCCCAGCTGCCTGTGATAGTATTCGGAAATAAGGACGAACTGCATTGAGTAAATAACTGTGTTTTTCTAACAAACGTTCTGTATCTAAACTTGATAGCCTTTCTGCTTGCAGAGTGTGGGGATTAGCTCCTTGCAGATGCGATCTTTCCCAAGCACGATAGATGTCTGCACGCAAAAGATCGGTTGGTATTGCGCCTATACTTCTATATATGCGCCCTGCTTCTAATACATTACTTGTTTGAGAAGACATGGCTTTAACTACTCTTAGCAATAGATTGATTTTAATGTTCTAGATTTTAATCTCACTTAGACAGCAAATAAGCGAATATTTAAGTTTTATTTTTTGTTTTAACTAAGTTTTGAAAAAAATTCCAAATTTTGAGTTAATAATAAGATATAGGATATGGGGCTACACAACATTACATAGATATCAAAGCAAAACGGTACAGTAAAAATACGGAATTAATCGCTAAGCGTTTAGAAAGCTATTGTACGCCATCAGTTTTATTTATTACATTAAATATAAATGTATTCACATAGATTAAACCAGTATTGATTGCACAAAGCCTTTAAGAAAGTGGGTTTTGATTCACCACCCAAGACTCTCCCAACGCTTCGCTTGCGCTAAAACCACTTTGCTATAACAGTGGTTGCGCTTATCCCTAAAAATTGAGTAATAAGGTACAGTCACCAGCTTCAACAATCCGGTTATACTGTACGCTTACGTATAAAAATCATTTATTTAAGCGCTTGTTGGTTCTATATAACCTTGAATATTTTCAGGCTCAAACTGCCGCAGTACACGAGTTGCTTGATGAATTAATTCTTCAGTACCCTTGACTACAATCAAATATTTACCCTCATTCAGGCGATTACGATAAGGTAAAGCATCCCCAATACCTTTAGTTAAACCTATACCTTCACTAACAAAATAAGCGCCTAATGCACCAGCAATAGCTCCTAAAAGCCCGCCAATAACATGATTCCCAAGTGTACCGACTGTAGCCAGGATTTCAATGCCAGTTAAATAGTTAAAAATATAACCTGCAAGAAATCCAAAGAGTATCAGCCAATAAAATGAACCTTTTACTCCTTTTTTAGCTTGTTGATTTGAGTCAACTAATTTATATTCATCAGCACTTTTATAGCCACTTCCTAAAATATCAATTTGGTTATCTGATAAGCCATTTTCTGCCAACGCAGAGTAAGCTGCTTCAACTTGTATTATGTCTGGTAAAACTGCAACAACGTAATTCATAAACTACCTCAACTTATTTACGAATTCAAATCTATTGAGGTTTGTAAAAGCGGTCATGGTGCTTCTACAAAACAGGCTTTTTTTATCTGAATTTTTCTCTGTCTTAATTAAAAATTTACTCAACAATTAAGCAAAAATCATTATTTATTGCAAAAGGGAACAGTATTTTAATTGGCGATCGCACCAATTTTTTCAGTCCACTTTACTCAATGCCAGCTAATGTATTCTGCAACTTACTGTTAGCTTGAACTTTGTATCTTGGATTAAGTTATCTATATTTTAGCAATCACAAGATATAAAAAACGAAAGTCAGATGATTAATGAAGAGCAGGGAAAAAGATAATTATTGTATCGTTTTCCAAAAATCTAACTTTTGGTAAATGTCTAAAAAACAGGGAGATATTAATACTTTTTCGTTCATAAATAGCGAATAGGGTGGGCACTGTTACCCACCCTCATTACTCTAACTTGCTACTTCTTCAGTGGCGGTTGCAGCTGAGTAAACACTAACTTTTTTACGGGTTTTGCCCTTTCTTTCAAAGGTTACCACGCCGTCGATTAAGGCAAACAAAGTGTCATCGCTACCAATACCGACGTTGTTACCAGGGTGAAATTTGGTGCCGCGCTGACGCACGAGAATATTTCCTGCACGTACAGTTTGACCGCCATAACGCTTCACGCCTAGACGTTGGGCATTAGAGTCACGACCGTTGCGCGTACTACCTGTTCCTTTCTTATGAGCCATGATTTCCTTTTGTGCTATCTACTTCTGTTTTCTTTATTATTCTGCAACGGTTTCAGCTTCTTGTGCAGGAGCCTCATCTACAACAGGGTTTTCATTTGCTGCTGCTTCGGCAGCAAACACAGTACCGTTAAGAGTGATGGAGTCAATGAAAAGCCTGGTAACTTCTTGGCGATGTCCGCGCTTTTTGCGGGTTTTCTTTTTCGGCTTCATTTTGTATACCAGGACTTTACGATCTCTGAAATTTCGTAGTACAGTCCCTTCTACAGTTGCACCTGATACCCGTGGCTGTCCGATGGTGACTTCGCCATCGTTGTGTACCAATAATACTGAATCTATTGTAACTTTTTCATCTGCTTGGGCTGTCAGCAGCTCGATGTCGTAAAACCGGCCTGGCTCTACTCTTATTTGTTTGCCGCCAGTTTCAATAATTGCGTAGGTCATGAAATTGTCCTTGAAGTTGCCGTACAGGTAGCTGGTTTCGATCTTGTTTGCAGATGCTTTTGCCAGCCTTTGCTATGTGTCCACCTGTTCCGAGCGGAATTAGACAGACAATCTATAATCGTATTCTATTAAAGGGTTTTGAGTCAATTGAAAAAAAATGACTCTGAAATTCAGAGTCACTATAAAAATTGCAGTTGAAAACTCTTTCAACTTTCACAATCTGTTGGAGTGTAAGTGTGAAAGTTTATTTTTTATCAGCTTCAGCGATTGGTACCCATTCAGTATGGAAGGTTCCTGGCTTATCAAGACGTTGGTAAGTGTGTGCGCCGAAGTAGTCGCGTTGTGCTTGAGTCAGGTTTTGGGGTAGGCGATCGCGGCGATAGCTGTCAAAATAATCCAAAGATGCGCTAAATGCAGGTACTGGAATTCCTAGCTTCGCTGCTGTGGCTATCACTTCCCGCCAAGCTGTTTGTCTATCGAGAATTGTCTGCTTAAATTCGGGAGCTAACAGCAAGTTAGGCAAAGTTGGATTTTCGCTAAAAGCCTTCTTAATCTTATTCAAAAAGCGAGCGCGAATAATACAACCACCTTTCCAAATCCGCGCCATTTCGCCCAGATTCAAATTCCAGTTATATGTTTTTGAAGCTGTAGATAGCAACGCCATCCCTTGAGCATAAGAACAGATTTTTGAGCAATAGAGAGCATCGCGTACTTTATTAATAAAGTCCTTGGTTTGCCCATCATATTTGCCGCTGGGGCCTGTGAGGACTTTAGATGCTGCTACCCGTTCTTCTTTAATCGAAGATATAATCCGAGCATTCACAGCAGCTGTGATTGTGGGAATCGAAACTCCTAATTCCAAGGCAGTTTGTACAGTCCAGCGTCCAGTTCCCTTTTGACCTGCTGCGTCAACAATCAAGTCCACTAGGGGTAGATTTGTTTCTGGGTCAATATATGGGAAGATATTCTTCGTAATCTCAATCAAAAATGAATCGAGTTCATCGGTGGTGTTCCATTCGGCAAACACCTCATGTAGCTGGTTATGGTCTAGCCCACCGACATTTTTGAGTAAGTCGTAAGCCTCAGCAATTAGCTGCATATCGCCATACTCAATGCCATTATGTACCATTTTGACATAGTGGCCAGAACCACCAGGGCCAATGTAGGTTACACAAGGGCCATCATCAACTTGGGCAGCAATTTTGTTGAAAATTGGTGATAGATACTCGTAAGAACTGGTTGTACCGCCGGGCATTAGTGAAGGGCCGTTTAGCGCTCCTTCTTCACCGCCACTGACACCCATACCAAGATACCGCAGTCCAGCAGGTTCTAATTCTTGAGTGCGTCTTTCTGTATCTTCAAACCAAGAGTTACCACCGTCGATAACGATATCGCCTTCATCTAACAAAGGTCTGAGTTGAGCAATCACCGCATCCACTGGCTTACCAGCTTGCACCATGACAAGGATTTTGCGGGGACGTTCCAATGAGGCGACAAATTCTTCTAGGGTAAAAGCGGCTTTGACGTTCCGTCCTGGCGCACGCTGCGCCATAAATGCATCCGTTTTTTCTCTGGAGCGGTTGTAAACTGCAATTGGGAAGCCATTACGCTCGACGTTTAGAGCGATATTCTCACCCATAACGGCTAATCCAATCACACCAAAGCTTTGTAGTGTCATAAATTTGTTTGGCTAACTCTTGCAGATCCTTTCATCTTTTAGGGTAGTCCGAGATTTTCGCCGATCTCCTAAAGAAGACCTTAAGAGTTGATCTCAATGACAAAAATCCACAACTAACACAGATAATTAATTTTAAGTTGTATCTAAATCAACAATTGAGATGGGAAATGGGGAATGGGGACTGGGGACTGGGGGCTGGGGAGTGTGGGAGATGAGGAGACAAAGAGAGATGGGGAAGTGTGGGGAGGTGGGGAGTGTGGGGGGAGAGGGGGGAAAAATTTCTTCACCATCCTCTCACACCTCCCTCTCTTCTCACACCTCCCACACCTCCCTCTCCTCCCACACCTCCCACACCTCCCACACTCCCAGCTTGCCCAATGCCCCATGCCCTATACCCAATCCCTAGTCAAAGGAGTAACCAAATAATGCTGGCATATGTCCTAGCTTTGGTGGTCGGTCTTGGTAGTTTAGCCATTTACATAGCAGCGTTCTTTTTCCCAGAAATCCACCGCAAGAATGATTTTATTTGGAGTGGTGTCGGGTTGTTCTACGCCTTGGTTTTATGGGTGTTTGCACCACGCATTACTGGGGGGTTGCTGCTTGGTCATGTGGCTAGCGTCGCTCTTTTGGTCTGGTTTGGCTGGCAAACTCTTTCGTTACGTCGCCAACTAACACCACAGGCACAACAAACCCAAGTACCTAGTCCTGAGACGGTGAAAACTGGCATTCAGGAACAGGTGAATAAATTGTCTCTTCAGGAACGGCTAGCTCAGTTGCAACAGGATATTGGTAGCACCTTGAGTGGCGTGAAAGGCAAGGTGCAGCAAACTGTGAGTTCAAAGACACCCACAACGACCAAACCTGAAGACATTACTTCTGTATTGGCTGAGAAACCTGCTGTTGAGATTATCGACAATACTACTGCCACACCAGAACAACCAACACAGGAAACGGTCAGTAGTACTGACACCGAAGCAAAAACTGAGAGTGTTCCAGAGGCGATTCCACCAAATCCTCCTTCCTGGGAATTGGTGGAAGCAGCGCAACCAGATCCCGAAACTGAGAACAAAGAAAAGATTCCGGTGGAGGAAATTGCTCCAGATGCATCTCTGGCTCCCCCAGCGGAAACGCCACCGGATGCAATCCCGCCAAATAATCAGGCTAGTTAAATTTAGCTAGAACAGCAACCAAATCAATCCTGCGGATTGATTTGGTTGTTGGTCGGTGATAGCGAAGCGTTAGCGAGTCTTCGAGCGTCGGAGTTGCCATTTTTAACTTTGAGGGAATCTATAAACAGGAGTCGCCCAGAAGCCTACATTTCGGCGTCGCAGAAGTGTAGGAAATGTCACTGAAACCCAACGTTAACTTATATAATGTTGGGTTTTGCTTATAGCCTAAACAAACACCTTCATAGAAATTTTGCCTATTTTAAAATCTATCATTTAGTAAAAAGCTGAATTTTAGTTACGTGTTTTATCATGAATGATTCAGGATTGCTATCAGGTATATCTGTTTACTTGGATGCGACGGATTCATGGCTCTCGTAACGCTGTCATATTTAAGTATTTTTTCTACTGACAGGATACCGTTACCGGGCTTTCTGACTTTTGAGACATACTTTAAAATTATATTTCTGCACCTATGCCCGCACTTTTTGATGGTGATGAGAAACTTCTGTTTCTATTCCCTGGATGTAAGATTGGTTAGGATCGAAGGCTCCATGTGTTGCGATCGCCATGGCATGAATCAATGCTTTTGCTTTGAGCATTGTTTCTGCAAACTCCATCTGGGGATCGGAAAGCGCCACAATACCACCGCCAACGCCAATCGAGGTTTGTTTTGGAGTCAGCACAGCAGTGCGAATGACAATATTCAAATCAGCTGAACCATTCAATCCCAAAAAGCCGATCGCTCCTGAATAAACTCCCCGTGCTGACTGCTCTAATCGATCGATAATCTCAAGAGTTCTGAGCTTGGGAGCGCCTGTCATAGAACCACCGGGGAAAGCATTACGAATACAGTCTGTGGCACTCATCCCAGCGCGTAATTGACCGCGAATCGTCGTCACCAGTTGATGCACCGTCGCATAGGTTTCTACATCCATCAATTTAGGAACATGGACAGTACCGACTGCACATACCCGTCCGAGATCGTTGCGAAGCAAATCCACAATCATCAGATTCTCCGCCCGGTCTTTTTCGCTGTTGCGTAATCGTTCGCGCAGGATAAAATCTTCTTCTGGTGTTTTTCCTCGTGGGAGTGTTCCTTTGATAGGCTTTGTTTCTACCCAACCTTGGCGATCGATGCGTAGAAATCGCTCTGGGGATGAACAAGCGATCGCCACATCACCAAAGCGCAAAAATGCAGAGTATGGCGCAGGATTTATGTGGCGTAATGTACGATAAAATTCCAGTGGATCGGGTGTGGTATCTGTATGAATCTGGTTTGTTAAACAAACTTGATAAGTTTCTCCTTCGCGAATTTCCTGCAAAGATTTTTCAATATCATTGAGATAAGTTTTTTCCGACCGACTTAATCGAAAGATTACAGGTGTCTCTTTCTTTTCGATGACAATCGGCGACAGGGAAGGAAGGTTCTCAATCTGTTGTTCGATCCATTCAAACCAGGCTTGTGCTGAAGTTGTTTGTCCCTGCTGAATTAAGCAAAGCAGATACAGAGTTTGCTCTTGGTGGTCAATTGCAATCATGCGATCGGCTAACAGAAACATGGCATCAGGTAAAGCAGAAGGGTAGTTTAATTGAGATCCGCACTCTGCCTTTAATTCATATCCAAAGTAACCCACAAACCCACAGTTAAAATCGAAGGGTAGCTCGTCAGATGAGCAGTGTCGCCGTTCAATTTCCCGCTTGAGATACTCAAAAATTCCCTCCTTCCTAAGGCTGATGGTATTGGACTTTGTAACAGTGAGTTCCTGCGTTAGGGTTTGATAACGAATCAGCAGCCTGTTGTCGCCACTGCTATCTCCCATAAACGAGAAACGAGAAAGACCAAGTTCAACACGACTGCTGTCCAGCCAGAATGCATTTGGTGATTTACCAAACAAATGCACAAACATCTGCTCTGTATCAAGACTCAGATTCAGCTTGCGCGTACAAAGTTCAAATTTCTGCTGCTGTTTTTCACCAGAAGAACTTGAAGGTATTGGAGCAGTGCTATCTCCTGTCCAATACTGTTTTCTGGGAGTTTTGTTGCCCTCTTGGGCAAATTTGAGGGTAATCTCTTTAAAATTCTCAAATAAGGTGTGTCCATATTCAGTGCAGATTGACTCTGGATGAAACTGCACGCCCCATAGCGGTAAAGAACGATGGCGGATTCCCATGATCAGGTTGTCATCTGTCCACGCTACTTTTTCTAAACAGTCTGGTAGGTCATCTGCAACTAGCAAGGAATGGTAGCGTACAACAAAGAAAGGAGAAGGAATTCCCGCAAACAAATCACTCCCATTATGATAAATTTTACTCTGGCGACCATGCCAAACTTCAGGTGCATGAATAACTTTTCCTCCATATCCATGACCAAGCCCCTGATGTCCAAGACAAACACCTAAAAGCGGTACTTGGGCATTTTGAATAGCTGGACGACAAATTCCAAAATCTTTTGAGTTCTCAGGACGGCCAGGCCCTGGTGAAATCACAATGTTATCAAATTCCCACTGTTTCACTTCATCCCATGCAAATCGATCGTTATAAATTACAGTGGGATACTCTCCATTGACTTCTGCAATTAATTGGTAAAGATTAAAGGTATAAGAGTCATAGTTATCAATGATTAGGGTTTTCATTTTGTCAGTCTCGGTGTTGTAAATCTTGGTCAACCGTTCTAAAAATTGGGTGTTTTTCTACCATAAGTTTGAAAGCCTGCTTAAAGGCATCTAAGGAAAGATTGTCATCATATATATCGTATGATTCCTGTTCGTGGTAAACCCTCATTTTTTGATGGTCATTCGAGTAATGATGCAATACTGCTCGTTAAGGATTTTTAACTCGGAATTGGATTTGGGGAAAAGGTTAAAGGGTAAAGGTTAAAGGTTTTTTCTTTCCCCTTTTCCCCAAAACCCGACAAGTATTGAGTAATGATGCAACATAAACTCCTGCATTTTGGCAAGAGGATATGCCAATTCGGTATCGTCAGGCACTAACTTAGAGATAGCCTCTGGAAGTTCTAATAAATGTAGGGGCGCAGGCTCGGAATTATTAATTTGTCGATCGCGGCTTTGAATAATCTGATTTTCAGATACATCCGCAGATAAACAACGAGCAATTCGCGATCGCAAACTAACCACAAAATCTTCAGCGAGATTTTCAATGGTGCTACGTTGGTGGAAATTTCCGCTAAATTATGGAGACGCGATCGCTAACATAGACAGTAGCATAAGCATAGATCGCAAAACTTTTCGGTCTACTGATATTGACAAATTACCTAGAGAATTTATATTAACCGGATTGAACGCAACTAATACCAAGTTTGCACAACCCGACCCTGTAATTGTTGTCCAAACCAAGGTGTATTTTGTGAAAGTGTATGGAGATTTTTCCGTTCAACTTTCCACGTTTGCTGCGGGTCAAATAAAGTCAATTCTGCTGATTGATGAGGGCTAATTGCATTTATTTTCTGCCCCAAACACTTTGCTGGATTACTACTTAATGCCCGCCATAATTCTAAAGCTGTAAATTCGCCAGTTTCCACAAGATATTGCCACAGCAAAGGCAATGCTAATTCAAAACCGATCGCTCCAGCTGGCGCTTCGGCAAAAGCCTGGACTTTTTCTTCGTAGGTGTAGGGTGCATGGTCGATGGCGATCGCATCTATAACCCCTCCTCTCACCCCCGTCCGCAAGGCCGCTACATCACTGGCATTACCTAAAGGCGGGTCTAAATGCAGGCTAGAATTATAACTCTTAATTGCTTTTGTGTCAAGTAATAAATGCATCCAAGTAGTGCTGGCGGTGATGGGTAAACCAGCAGCTTTGGCTGAAGAGATTAATTCCACGCTGCGGGCTGTGGAGACGCGCATGATATGTACTGGCGTGCCGATGGCTGCAACTAATTCAAGTATTGCAGCGATCGCACTTGTTTCCGCGCTGGCTGGTACTGGCGGTAAACCTAAACGTAGGGCTTGGGCACCTTCTCTGATTACACCATTTGCAGCTAATTGGCGATCGCAAGGCCAAAACGCAACAGGTTTCTTTAACGGCTGAAGATACTCTAACACCCGCTGCACCAGCGCTAAATTTTCCAAAGGCTTACCATCAGTAAAACCAACAACCCCAACCGAGGCTAAATCCGCCAACTCCGTCATTTGCTTCCCGGCAACATCTAGGGTAATCGCACCCCAGAGATTAAGCAGGGGAGCAGGGGAGCGGGGGAGCAGGGGAGAATAAGAATGCAAACTCTCCTGTGCCCCTGTGCCCCTGTGCCCCTGTGCCCTTCTTTGCTGCAACTGCACCACAAGCGCAGGATTATCGATAGCTGGGGATGTATCTGGTAATAGACTAACTCTAGTAAAGCCGCCAGCAGCAGCAGCTTGCAAAAGAGATGCAAGAGTTTCTCGTTCTTCAAATCCTGGTTCGCCGGAGTGGCTGTATAAATCCACTAACCCAGAACCAAGAACTAATCCCCGACAATCTCTGATTTGAGTATCAGAACTGATATCAGAAATACGCGAAGCCACTGCTTGGATATAACCATCAGCAATCAGGACATCAAATATTTCATCAGTTTCGGAAACCGGGTCAATTACTCGTACTTGTTGCAGCAGTTCAATCATAAAAATCTTTAATTATGAGTCAGGAGTCAGGAGTTAGGGGTTAGGAGTTGTAAGTATTTGTTTTTTGCTCATCACTTCTAACTTGATTGTTTACTCCCAACTTATTTCTAACTCCTAACTCTTAACTCCTCACTCCTAACTATTAACTCAGCACTCCTACAACGCCCCGGCTGCTGTTTTATCTAATACGCCTCCACCCAAGTGAGCGGTGATGTTCATTGCTTGCAGTACTGGTAAACCATCTAATCCAGAAGGATAATCAATAACACTAACAGCACCATTCCCCTGGCGAAAGTTCCAGAAATTTTCTAAAGGTAAACCGAGAATGTGACAAAGCAAGGTTTTATTCGTAGCATCGTGGGCTACTACTAAGACGGTTTTCACTTGGTTAGTTAAGGCTGTCTGCACAATTGATTCCCAAGCTGCAACGCTACGTTCCCATACCTGCTGCAAATTTTCCCCTTCAGGCATTTGAACTTCGGCTGGGATTAACCGCCACCGCTGTAACTCTCCGGGAAATTCTTGCTCTATTTCTGTTTCTAATTTTCCTTCCCAAAGTCCGTGGCTGATTTCTCTTAAACCACTTTGTAATTCCAACTGAACGCTAGGATGCTGTTTTAAGATAATTTCTGCTGTTTCTTTAGGACGTAGCATTGGGCTACTCACAGCATAATCGATCGCTACTTTTTGGAGAAATTCGCCTGCTTTTTGCGACTGTAGTCTGCCGTTATCGTTGAGGGGAACATCAATTTGCCCTTGAAATCTGGTTTGGCGATTCCACTCTGTTTCCCCATGACGCACTAGTAGCAACCTGACTCCTTGATGTTCCGGTCGCAAGGTGGGTAAAATCTCTCCAGTGTGTTGCGTCTGATTCAAAGATTCTAGCTGTACTGGTTCCCCTAATCCCCCAGCAAAATTTAGGACGCTGATACCACAGTTGGATTGCTGTATTGAATGGTAACGACTTGGGGGAATTCCTAATGCTGTGCTAATCAGGGCGCGATTAATACCGTTATGTCCCACTATGAGAACGGTTTCGCCTTGATGCTGGGACAAAATTTCTTGCCAGAATTGCCGCGCTTGTTCGTATAAAGCCAGAACCGGAAAATGTTCTCTTGTTCCTCGTGCATCATTGAGCAGCATCCGCAGTTCGTGGGGTCGTTCGTGCCAAGTGCGGTAGTCTTCGGCTAACTCCTGCTTGACTTGGGCTGTGAGCATTCCTTCCCACAAAGGCAAATCAATTTCTAAGAGCAAATCAGAAACCTGCACTAACGCAGACTGTCCACCAACAGAAGCTAACTCACTATGAATAATGTCTGCTGTATGTTTGGCTCGTTGCAGCGGACTGCTGTAAATCGCATTAAATGAAAGATTACTGAGGGCTTTGCCTGCTTTACTGGCATCGTTACCACCTTTTTCGGTTAATGTTGACGCATCAGTTCGCCCTTGGATACGCCGCTCGGTGTTATAACCGCTTTGACCATGACGTACTATGATGACACGAGTCATCGCAAAAAGCCCTCCTGTATCTAGACGACTAATTTTACTGCAAAATGATTGCACAATTATCTACTAGGGAAAGCGGATTATTAAAATTAGTCATTGGTCATTGGTCATTGGTCATTAGTTGTTGCTAGCTGACAAATTACGATAAGTAGATAGTTAAGTATAAAACTTAACTATTTTCCGCCTAGATCTAACTGTACTTGCAATCCATCATTATCGTTTCCAGACTGAGCAGGTGTTAGAAAAACCGAAGTATCTGGCAGTGATAATGATTCGTTAAAGCGTATTTGAGTCCGAGTTTTATTGTCTCTTCGATTATTGTTGGAAATGCTTGATGGATTAGTTTGCTCAAAAAAGCTTCTAAAGTCATCTTCGGCAGTTCTGTTATCAATCCCAACTAAAGAATCTCCATTTATTGTGTATTGTTGGAGATTTTGGCTTGATGGTGACGACTGCGCGTATACTTGGCTTCCTAAGCTTAAAAAGGCAGCCGTAATTCCCAAGAAAGCAATAATTTTGGCGTTCATTTGTTTTATCCAAATTATTTTTATATTGCTTGTCTTTATTTTTTGGGTAAATTAAAATAATTTACTCTATCTTTAGCCTTAACAATAATGATTGTATTCCGTATATACCTAGGCTGTCAATTCTATGTTACGTAAAATCAACATATAAAATACTGTAATTTTGCCTTGGATTTCTGAAATTATTTGCGTGGTTCAAGAAGCGCTATCAGCAGGCAAGAGGCAATAGGCAATAGGCAATAAGCCTCTTCAAGTTATAGGTAATTTTTTACCGCAATCAAATACGAGTTTTGTATATTTAATCGATATTGCAAATTAGACAATATTTCTTGACCAAAAAATATTATTCATGGCTGGATTATAGAAATTTTCGTAGGACAAGTAGCGCTTAAGATTCCTGGCGTTACTGAATTGTGGTATGAATCCAGATGTAGAGACGTTGCAATTGCTAGTCTCTACAGGATTTTGATATTATGCACAATTGTTTTCATACATAAAATCAGCAACGCCAGATTCCTCCAAACCCTTTTTGTTAACAACTATCTACCGAGTGCTGACTAAAGAGACTTCTTACCTATTGCCTCTTGCCTTTTACGGTTTATGGATCGAATTGGAATACCATATAAAAAAAATTAATATAATTCTTGCTTGTCTGCATAAGTGAGGACAAAAATAGCGACTAGTATTACATGTAATACGAAACTAGATTAAACTGTAATCGATGTTCGATTTAAATCAATCAGCCATATCTTGACATAGGGGCGATCGATTTGGTTATATAAAATATAACGACCGTTCGATATAAATAAATTGAGCCATGCCTAAAATTGTTGACCGCGAGCAGTATCGTAAAGAACTGCTCGAAAAGTGCTTTGATTTATTTGCCGAAAAAGGTTATGGCTCGATTACTATGCGCCAGATTGCTGAAGGATTAGGGGTTTCCACGGGGACGTTATACCACTATTTTCCCAGCAAACAAAGTTTATTTGAGCAACTAGCCCAAGAGATATGCGAGCAAGATGTAAGTGCGGCTTTAGCTGAATTGGAAGGAGCGCAAACGCTACAAGAGGCAATGGAGGCACTAGGAAGATACCTAGCGAACAATGAAGATTATTTTGTGAAGTGGACTTATATTTGGATTGATTTTTGCCAGCATCAAGATGCTAATAGTATACAGAGCAATAGTGTTTTTAAGCATACTAATAAGCAGTATCAGCAGGCTGTTTTTGATTTTTTGGGCGTTCAAGATCCAGTGCTAGCTTCCTTTGTATTGAGTTTTGTCAATGGTTTAATTCTGGAGAAGCTATGGGGGGATGAAAGAGTCGATTTTATTGAACAATGTGCCTTATTAGGTAAAATGCTGACGGCATATTTGCCGCATTACAATTAATCATCTGAAATTAATTGGTGATTAATACCAATGATTATTTGATGTATAACTTCCAGGATTTATTCGTGTAATTAATCCAAAACTGTCTGGAAATTTGAGACTGCTGTAAATCGGCGATCCAATTTTTTGCAAAACATAAAAACCCAAATTGTCTGGTAAAGACAAATTTTATGAAAACAAAAGAGATGGTTAAAAACGTATCGTTAAAAACCGGAAATAAAGGGTTAATTGCATTAGTAATTACGGCTACTGCGATTACAGGTGGAATTGTATTTTATGGAATTTCTCAATTTGGACAAGTTAATAAAACTGCCTCATCTGAGTCACTAGAAACTACACCAGAGACTCAAAAAGTGACCGCCCTGGGGCGATTAGAACCAGAAGCCGAGGTAATTAGCTTGTTTGCGCCCTTGGCTTTGGATGGCGATCGCGTTGCCCAAATTTTAGTCAAAGAAGGCGATCGCGCTCAAGCCGGACAAACCATCGCAATTTTAGACGCCCGCGATCGCTTGCAAGCAGCCGTCCAACAAGCGCAAAAACAAGTCAAAGTCGCCCAAGCTAAACTCGCTCAAGTCCAAGCTGGAGCCAAAGTAGGAGAAATCAAAGCCCAACAGGCAAGCGTTGAACGCCTGCAAGCCCAATCAGAGGGCGATATCACAGCGCAACAGGAAGCGATCGCCCGCATCGAAGCACAATGGGAAGGAGACAAAATCGCCCAAGAAGCAACCATTAAGAAACTAGAGGCAGAACTGAAAAATGCCGAAGCTGAATATCAACGCTATCAGCAGTTATATTCCCAAGGAGCAGTTTCTAATTCTTTATATGACAGTAAAAACCTTACTGTAGAAACTGCCAAACAGCAAGTAGACGAAGCCAAAGCAGTTCTCAACCGAATTAACACCACCGCAAGCAAACAACTGGCCGAAGCTAAAGCAGCACTCGCCCGCACCAACGCCACAGGTAACAAACAAGTCAGCGAAGCCAAAGCCACACTCACCAGTATTGCAGAAGTTCGAGATGTCGATGTCGTCGCTGCCAAAACAGAAGTTGAAAATGCGATCGCCACACTCAAACATGCCGAAACCGAGTTAGCTGGAGCTTACATCAAAGCACCGATGGCCGGACAGATCATCAAAATTCACACGCGAGTCGGAGAAAAAATTAGTGAGTCTGGCATTGCAGAGTTAGCGCCAAACGACCAAATGATGGCAGTAGCAGAAGTCTATCAAAGCGACATCGCTAAAGTGAAACTAGGACAACAGGCAGTGATTACAGGACAGGCATTTATCGGAGAACTGCGAGGAACCGTTGCTCAAATTGGCCGCCAAGTCATTAGACAAAACGTTTTTAGCAACCAGCCTGGTGAAAACCTCGATCGCCGAGTCATTGAAGTGAAAATTCGCCTCAATCCCAAAGAGAGCAAGAAAGTTGCAGGTTTCACCAACTTACAAGTACAGACAGCTATTGAATTGTAAAAGGGCATGGAGCATTGGGCAGGGGAAAAGGTTAAAGGGAAAAGGGAAAAGGAATAAATTTAATCTTTCCCCTTTTGCCCGGTTGGTGAGCTTGTCGAACCATACCCTTTTCCCTTTCCTCTTGTCCTCTTCTTATGCCCCATATCCCATACCCAATCCCCAATTATGAAACTGTTTCGTAAAACGCCCCTAGCATGGCGGCAGTTGATGAAAGAAAAAACGCGTCTGGCTGTTGCGGTGGCAGGTATTACTTTTGCCGATTTACTGATGTTCATTCAGTTAGGATTTGAAAGTGCGCTGTTTGATGCAGCCATCAAACCCCATCGCAATTTACAGGCGGATTTAGTTTTAATTAATCCCCAATTTCAAACTCTGTTCTCGGTGAAAAATTTTCCCAGAGAGCGGCTGTACCAAACATTGGGTTTTAACGGCGTTCGATCGGTGAATTCTGTTTACATCGGCAGCGCACAGTGGCGAAATTCAGAAACACGTCTCGATCGCACCATTTTAGTTTGGGGTATCGATCCTACACAACCCGCCTTCAAATCTGCCGAAATCAAACAAAATCAGCACCACCTCAAACAGTTGTATCAAGTTCTATTTGACCAAGCTGGGCGTCCGGAATACGGAACAGTTGCCGATATTTTTAATAAAACAGGCAAGTTTGAAACAGAACTGAACGATAAACTTGTCTCCGTTAAGGGTTTGTTTACTGATGGTGCTTCCTTTGCTGCCGATGGTAATGTCATCACCAGTGACTCCACCTTTGGGCAACTATTCCCAGACAGTAAACCCGATCGCATCACAGTGGGATTAATCACTCTCAAACAAGGTGCCGATCCCCAGAAAGTGCAATCGCAACTTGCCGCAGCACTACCTAAAGATGTCAAAGTCCTGACCCCAGAAGAATTTGCCCAAATCGAGAAAAAATACTGGGAAGCCGGTACTGCCATTGGTTTCATTTTCGGTTTAGGTACGGCAGTCGGATTCATTGTTGGTATTGTTATTGTCTACCAAATCCTTTATTCAGATGTTTCTGACCATTTGCCAGAATATGCCACACTCAAAGCAATGGGATACACTGATGGCTATCTCTTAAGAGTGTTATTTCAAGAAGCATTGTTTTTAGCCATTTTAGGTTTCATTCCTGGATTAATTCTGTCTACTGGCTTATATCAACTTGCTTACACTGCGACGATGCTGCCTCTTTTTATGAAGCTCGAACGAGCAATTTCCGTCTGGATTTTGACCTTAATCATGTGTACTTTCTCTGGGGCGATCGCTATGCGAAAGCTGCGATCTGCCGATCCTGCTGATGTATTTTAGTTTTGGGACTGGGGATTGGGGGAGATGGGGGAGTGTGGGGGGAAAGATTTCTTCCTCATCCTCCCACACGTCCCACACTTCCTCGAAAGCCCCATGCCCAATGCCCCATACTTCTCTACGAGAGGCTGCGCCAACGGCTACGCTCAGTACAAGTGCCCAATGCCCTATTCCCTATTTTCTATAAAATATTATGTTGCAAAAATCTTTACCACTAAATTCCAATTCGATATTTTCTGCTTCAGAACCTGTGATTTCTGTGGCTAACCTCAACCACTATTTTGGTGAAGGTGGCCTTCGCAAACAAGTATTATTCGATATTAATTTGGAGATTAATGCCGGGGAAATCGTCATCATGACTGGCCCCTCAGGATCGGGAAAAACCACTTTGTTAACGCTAATGGGTGGCTTGCGTTCTGCCCAAGATGGTAGTCTCAAAATCTTAGGAGAGGAAATTCGCGGTGCCAAAAAGCAGAAGTTAACGAAGCTGCGTCGTAATATTGGCTATATTTTTCAGGCGCATAATTTGATGACTTTTTTGACAGCGAAAGAAAATGTGCGAATGTCTCTGGAATTGCATGAAGATTTTCTGAATCAGGATATCGATGCTAAAGCGATCGCCATTTTGGAAACAGTCGGTTTAGGAGATCGGGTAGATTACTATCCAGAAAAACTGTCTGGAGGGCAAAAACAACGTGTGGCGATCGCTCGTGCTTTAGTCAGCCATCCTAAGATTGTTTTAGCAGATGAACCCACTGCTGCACTTGATAAAAAGTCCGGACGCGATGTCGTGGAATTAATGCAGAAGTTAGCCAAAGAGCAAGGCTGTACGATTTTGCTAGTTACCCATGACAACCGCATTCTCGATATTGCCGATCGCATCATTTATATGGAAGATGGTCAGCTGAAAACTGATAGCATAGATACCCCTATAACACTTAAATAGGTATAAAGTTCATGAACCAAGCTTTTTTCTGGGGTTCCTGGTTTACTTCACTTGCCAGTACCGCTTTACTATTTTTTTGGTCATTGCCTATGTCCCCATTTACACATCCAGGAATGAAGGCCAATGAAGCAGCTATTATCTTTTTTCCTGTTGCAGGCATACGCTGGCTGGGTCTTGCTAGCACTCTGTTTCTAGTGGCGAACGCTTGGGGGCAATACCTAAACTTACAACCTGTCTCTGCGATTTCTTTGACAATTTTCGTGTTAGTTTTACACTTTATTCTTGGAGTAATTAATATTGCAATAATGAATCTTTGGCTTTCTGTCGAGCCTATCAAGACACGCACCACTAACGCCATTTACGCAGGAATCTACTTTGGATTGCCGATATTTTGGCTATTACTTGTAGCAGCGTTAATGCTGAAGATTACTTATTTTCGTAACTGAAGCAGTAGAGATGATGTAAGTTGTGGTCTATTTAAGTTGCACATCTTTTGCGGCACTTACTGGCGCGATCGGATTAAAATAGTGCATTAATAAAAATGTGAAAAATATTGATTTATCTTAATTTTACCCAAAATCTATTACAACATTAAAGATTACAAAGAATGAAAAAAACTCACTGGGAAAACCGTATTAGAAAATGGAGTCAAAAGCGAATAGAAATATTTCTTGAAGATTATGATGAAGAAGATTTATCCCCAGAAATTCGCAAATCTGGCTACTTAGGTTATCCTGGTGCAACTGAGGAGGAAATAGTTGCTACTGAAGCTCGTTTAAATGTAACTTTTCCACCTTCTTACCGGGAGTTTCTAAAAGCTTCTAATGGGTTGCGTTCTCTATCAGAATATCGTCTAGAATTTTGTGGAACTGAAGATATTGTATGGTATGCTCCTGACCACCAAGATTGGGTAGATGAATTAATGGAAACTTGGTCTGAATCACCATTAACAGATGAAGAGTATTTTGTTTATGGCGATAAGCAATATGATGTCATATCCCGACCAGAGTATCTACAAACAGCATTGGAAATAAGCAGTGAAGATATGGGTATGATATTTTTACTGAATCCTCAGATCGTTGCAATAGATGGTGAATGGGAAGCTTGGTTTTGTAGTTTTTCAACTGCTTCATTTGGCGCACAGCGTTATCGGTCATTTGGTGAAATGATGAAGGAAATATTCAACGATCCAGAATTTATTTGATAAATTGGGATATTCAATAAAATGGAATATCTGAATAGTAGTAAAATCGCAAATAATTAAAATTACAGAGATATGATATTCAATAACTTAAAATATTCTGGAACCGATTATTTATTAGGATTGATTTACTGCCATTTTTTCCAATAAACCACTCAAAAAATGCCGATGATTATCATCTTGGCAGGTAAAAAGGATTTCTGTAATAACAGGAATTGCAGCGAAATTTCCCACTCAAATTTCTCCTAACGTCTTAACGGCATCCCAATAATCAACACTTTTAAGTGTTGGTAGTAGTTCAATTAATGTGGCAATAGCATTATTATTACCAATACCTATTTTTTGGAGAGTTTCAGTTGCCAAGTACCAAAAATGACGATCGTCACAAATACGCATTAAATAAACGTGAGTTCGATGAACTAAAAAAGGGCAGGAGGTAGGGCAGGCAAGTTTTTAGGGCAAAAATTAAATGTAGCTTGAACCCATAATGCCAACCAACGGAATTTTTTCCCCATCCAACTAATCCCTCAAATACTCTATGAGAATGTGCACGGCAATTATGGCAGACATTTATTGGTGTGGAATCGATGAAACTAATCCCAGTAATCTCACCTGTTAATGTGTTTAAAAAGCAGCACAGTAACATCAAGCTCTAAGGCATCAATTCCACAAATCTTGTGTAGCTCACCAGATTTGGAAAGGCGTTATGCCAACCTGGTAATACATGCAGCGTATAAAACTCTTTGAATGTCCGGTAGCCAGAACCATGAAAGGCGTTCGCAATCGTCATCACCTCCGATAGATGCATCCGGGAAGTACTGCGACGCTCTCCAGTCATTGATGGTACCTGCGGTATTTGTTCCCACATCCTCTCCCATGACGAACACAAATCATCTACGTCACAGAAAATCTGGGTTACATCTAGGCGAGATACAATTGTGGACATAGCTGAGACACCCTTGAATTTTTCTTCTTATTCCAGTCTCAGCTTTTTTTTGTACCTTTTTCCACCCGTCGAACTCACGTTGTTTTAGCTACATCTTGAGGTTAAGCCAAAAATCTGAGGAAGTTGTGAGCATTTTACTTGGGTATTACGTATTCAGTTTGAAAAAGGCGATTTTTTACCTTTGAAATATTTCCCTGTGTCTTTGCGTCTTTATCTGCCTGCGCCCTCACAAGTTTCTCAAATTGTTCTTTTATCATCGTTAACATGATTGTCATGGATGAAACTACCAACATGGTGGATGTTGCCCGCTTCTTCATGGAATTTTGCATGGATGAATCTTGCGGTAAATGCATTCCCTGTCGGGTAGGAACGGTGCAGTTACATAAATTGTTAACCAAGATTAGTGAAGGTAAGGCATCTTTAGCTGACTTAGAACTGTTAGAAGAACTATGCGATATGGTGAAACATACTAGTTTGTGCGGTCTTGGTCAATCTGCACCCAATCCAGTATTTAGTACATTGCGTTATTTCCGCGATGAGTATTTAGCTTTAATTCAAGAAACTGCCATATCTAAATAGGTGAACCAGATGTTTACCAAAATTTTCCTCACCATTGGTGTATTGCTGGCGATCGCATTTATCGCTTTAGTCATCATTAAGATAAAGAACGAACAAGAAGTAGATAGAATTTGGCGATCGCTCGAAGTAACGCCAACAAGCGATCGCTTCACCGAAGATATGGTTGCGGGATTACCTCTTCCCGTGCAGCGCTACTTTTTGCATAGCATTGCACTGGGAACTCCTTTGGCTTCCTCTGTCAGCTTGGAAATGAGTGGCAGTTTTCGCATGGCGCAGGAGCAACCTTGGATACCAATGCGAGCAAAACAGATTATCTCAGCGCTGAAGATTTACTTCCTGCGTTGGGGAAAACGTACTGAAGATAATACTCATACTTACATTCCCTTTGGTGGAGAATTTACAGCAGAAAAAACATTTAACAGCTATACAATTCCCTCCCAAGTCGGGGCAGGATGGCAATTTGGGACAGAGAATTATTTTGAGTTCTTTCGAGCAAAGATTGAGCAAGCAGAGTTTCGTTGAGTAACTCAAAAGAAGTAATAAAAGTGAGGCGGAAATGGTAGTCAAAACTTTAACAGTTAATGAACAATTAATTAGCGATCGTGAGGAGGAAACTATTTTGCAAGCAGCGCAAGAGGCAGGAATTCATATTCCGACTTTGTGTCATTTGCAAGGAGTTGGAGATGTGGGAGCTCGTCGGCTTTGTTTGGTGGAAATTGCAGGCACTAATAAACTGCAACCTGCGTGTGTGACGAAAGTTGCTGAAGGTATGGAAATGCAAACAAATAGCGATCGCCTGCAAAAATATCGTCGCACAATTATCGAAATGCTATTTGCTGAAGGCAATCACATTTGCTCGGTGTGCGTTGCTAATGGTAATTGTGAATTGCAAGATTTAGCAGTTGAAATTGGTATGGATCGTGTGCGGTTGCATTATCAATATCCTAATCGCAAAGTCGATTTTTCTCACGAGCGCTTCGGTGTTGACCATAACCGTTGTGTTCTTTGCACTCGCTGTGTGCGTGTTTGCGACGAAATTGAAGGAGCGCACACTTGGGACATGGCGGGTAGAGGCACAAATTCCCATGTCATCACTGATTTGAATCAACCTTGGGGAACCTCAGATACTTGTACATCCTGCGGTAAATGTGTCAATGCTTGCCCTACAGGTGCGCTTTTTGACAAAGGTTCTAGCATCGGTGAAATGAAACGCAATCGCGCCAAACTTGATTTTTTGGTTACAGCGAGGGAGAAACACCAATGGCTGTTCATACAGTAATACCAGTTGATATTTATTTACCAGGCTGTCCACCTAATGCAACTCGGATTAAAGCAGTATTAGAACCATTGTTAAGAGGAGAAAAACCACTGCTACAAGGACGTGAATTTATCAAGTTTGGTTAACTTCACAAGTTACTCAGATTCTTTATCTAAGGTAAAGGGGACTGGCGAATTGGGAGTGTTGAGTTAAGAGTTAGGAATTTTGCCCTCCATCTTCCCAGTCCCCAATTCACAACCCCCAAATTATGCTTATGGCAGTTAATTATCAGGAAAGAATCATTGCTCTTTGGACAGTGTTTTTATTAGGAACGCTGTTTCATACACAACTAGGTTTAATGCCGCTTTTTCACGGCTTATCTGTTGTCGAATCTCAAAAAGCTAGAAATATTAATGATATTTCTGCAATTATGTGGTTGATGTTGGGCTTTTTTGCAATCCCAATGGTAGGAATAATTGCCAGTGCTTTTACTGGTTCAAAGCGTTATCGAATGGTTCATTTTGGTGTAACCATCTTTTACACCATCATGAACTTATTACATTTAATTTTAGATTTATTTGTCCAGCCAATTCTCTGGTATCAAATAGCCTTAATGGTATTTTTATTCCTTGTAGGTTTATTACTAAACATTACTGCTTTTAAATGGATGCGATTGCATAATACAACAAAGGAATCACAAAAAAAATTAGAGCGATCGCATTTTTAGCATAGCTGTGCACCCCTACTACAAATCGGGCTTCGGCTACGCTCTGCCCAAGATGTAATTCAAATTAATTATTAGACTGTGGTATCAAAATATTCCTACTTGTGAGTTCGGAATTCTCACTTGAAAAGTTCTCTTATAACATTTAACTTCCATTCTTCTGTGATTTGCATTTCACAATGCAAATCTGCTAAGGGCGATAATGCCTAATGGTAGAATAACAGAAGATGAAAGCGTGAACACAAAACTCCTCATTTCTCCTCAAGAACTCACGTCGCTCTTAGCAGAAAAATCCTCACAAACTGTCATTATCGATACGCGAATTCAAGAAGATTATGGTATTTCTCATATTCCCCAATCTATAAATATTAGAGATTTTTTTACCTATCTTTTAGAGGATTCTTCACCAGCAGGTTTAAAGGAATTGCAAGAATATTTTGCAGAAATTATGAGTAGGGTAGGAATATCTGGTACAGAACACTTAATTGTTTATGAAGATGCTCTAAATAGAGGTTACGGTCAATCTTGTCGAGCAGCTTTTTTACTGAAGTATTTGGGTTGCACTCAGGTATCTATTTTACACGGAGGATATAGAGCATGGCTCAAAGCAGGATTACCCACTACCGATGAAGTCCCCAAGCGTGAAAGCAGCATCTTTAGATTGCATCCCAACGCTGACATAATGGTAACTACTGCCGAAATGTTGCAAGCAATTGATAATCCAGCAATTATTAAATTAGATGTACGCGATCGCGATGAATGGATTGGGCTGAGTTCTTCTCCCTACAATCCTGATTTCTGCCCTCGCAAAGGTAGAATTCCTAATGCTGTATGGTTAGAATGGCATCGTTTAATGAATTCTGAGTCGGAAATTCCTATGTTGCGATCGCCAGATGAAATCCGAGACATTTGTCAGTCTTTAGGTATTACCTCTGAGTCCGTTGTGTATATTTACTGCTTTAAAGGTTCCAGGGCCGCTAATGCATTAATAGCCCTAGAACAGGCAGGAATTTCTGCTAGAAATTATTTTGGCTCTTGGAATGAATGGTCTCGTGATTTTTCATTACCTGTTGATAACACAGTCATAAGCGTCTAAGCTTCGGATTAATACTACAATTGCGTCTTAGTTAGCGACTTGATTTAAGGTGCATTTGCTCAGGGCGATCGCAGACTTGATTTGAAAGCGAGTATCTAAAATTACCTAAGGTTCTTTTGATAATATTATAATATTATTGTTGACATAATGCAGTCACTCTCGTGGAAAATGCAATATGTAAACACTATTCCTACTTAACGAAAATAATTCTGGATTTGATAGTGATGAATTTTGCTTTTTTTAGACCTTCTTTATTAGCTTATGCATCATCTATTTTGTTATTAGGTTTTTCCCTACCATTAGTTGCACAAATACCAGCTTCTAATGCTTCTAGTGAGTGCCAAACTATTATGCCAAAACAGCTGAATACAATAGACGACTTCATAGCTATGGGGCACTTTCAAGAAGACTGCAAAAAAGACTCACTCGCTGCGGTTTCTTCTTTCACCAAGGCAATTCGGCTAAATCCTAAAGCTGAAAAAGCCTACTATCATCGTGCCAATGCTTATTATAACCTTGGGAATTATCAAGCAGCAGTGGCAGACCATAGCGAAGTAATTAGACAAAATAGAGGTAGATTCGGCTTTAGTAGTCCTGCATACTGGAACAGGGCAAGGGCTTATGAAAAGTTACGCGAAAAGTATAACGCAATTGCTGATTGGACTCAAGTAATTAGTGAAAGTCCTTCTTCTGCCGAAGCATACTCTTTCAGAGGAAATATGTATCGTGATTTAGGAAATAAACAAAGAGCGATCGCAGATTATAAAATAGCAGAAAACCTCTTACAGCAATATTTAAGTGGAGTTTTCGGAAGTGGTTTACAAGATCCGATGTATCAAGAAATGCTGGAGAAAGTCAGAACTGAATTATCACAACTAAATTCCTAACTAGTGGTCTGTCACATTAATTCTGAGGGGTGAACTTCTTCTTAATTTTTCTTTCTTTGCGACGGCAGTCGCTCATGGGGGAAACCCCCTACGTACCCGTCGCTGCCTCCTCTTTGCGTCCTTTGCGGTAGCCTGCGGCAAGCCGCTGACGCTCCTTCATCGCTACCGCTTCGCTAATGCGTCTACGTTTATTAAACCTGCAAAATTAATGCGATAGACCACTAGTTTTCAAGGGGCGACAACTGTCCGCACCTACGGAAAATGTGTATGTATAAAAATTTAGTTAAATCTGATAACAGGTTGTTTGAAAAGCCCTTAGCTGTTATTAACCAGTAGAGAATTTGTGAATTTAACACTTCTTCACAAGTTCTTCAAGTTTTTTCCATAACTTGAAACTAGTCTTAGAAAGCTAAAAATTATGAATTGCAATGTAATAGCTATTGGTTACGGTAATGAGTTGCGTAGTGATGATGGCATTGGTCAACGAGTAGCTAAGGCGTTGCACCTATCTAATGTGCAATCTCTTGCTGTCCACCAACTCACCCCCGAACTTGCTGAACGTTTAGCCCATGCTGATTTGGCAATCTTCATTGATGCTTGTTTCGCTTCCCAAAGTTCCCAAATACAAGTAGAACCACTTTCACCTGCATCTTTCAAGATTATCGCCGGACACATGGGCGATCCGCGATCGCTTTTAGCTCTGACTAAAGCAATCTACGGTTATTGTCCGCGGTCTTGGTGGATTAAAGTACCAGGAGTAAACTTTGAATTAGGACAGAGTTTATCATCCATTGCTGAAACTGGAGTGGCGATCGCTTTACAAAAAATTACACAAATTGTAGACGAAAATTTGAACGTACTTCTTTAAAATTTTCCTGAATGTTTACTTGCCATCGCAGGTAACATGGTTTTAGCGCCTTTATTTCCCTGTTTTCTTTAATTTTTTAATTTTGCCTTGTTCGATGATTAGCCGAACTTGATGTTAGTTCTATATATATATGCTCCAACTGCACAGGCTGACGTGCGATCGCATTAATATGGATGCCTTCAAACCGGGAAATAATTTCTTTTAATTCTAGCGGTTCTGGTAACCAAAAAGTTAACTCATCACCATAACGTCGGGGTGTAAAACCGTATTCTTCGGCACGGGCGATCGCTAGTTCTTCTTCTGGAGTTTGCACCGCTATAATTTCAGAAGCTGGAATTAATTTACGTAATTGCGTTAAACTACCTTCAGCCAAAATTTGACCATCTTTCAAAATTCCAATTCTCTGGCAAAGACGCTCCGCTTCATCTAATAAATGAGTTGTCAGTAGAATCGTAACTCCCTGATTTTTGAGTTGTCGAATCAACTCCCAAATCTCATATCGCGACTCAATATCTAATCCGGTAGTTGGCTCATCAAGGATTACCAACTTTGGCTGATGTACCAAAGCTACTGCAATATTTAATCGTCGTTGCATTCCCCCACTGAGAGTTTCTACCGGACTTTTTGCTCTGTCTAATAAATTTACAGCCGCCAGAGTTTTTTTTATCTGTTTTTGGCGCGTTTTCCGATCTAAACCATAAATATCAGCAAAAAACTTGAGATTTTCTTCACAAGTTAAAGTTTTATATAGTAAATTTTCTTGGGGTGCAATTCCAAGAATTTTTTTGGTTGCTTGAGAAATAGGCTGATTATTAATTATCACATTACCGCTATCAGGTTTAAGTAAATTACAAATAATATTAATAGTGGTCGTTTTACCCGCACCATTAGCACCGAGTAAGCCATAAATTTCTCCTGAATCAATATGTAAATTTAAATTTTGTAAAACTTTCCTCAGCTTATAAGACTTATTTAAATTTTGGATTATTAGCATATCAACATTAATTTAGACTGCATAGATTGAGATTATCAAAAAAGATTTGGAATAGAATTGCTGATTTCACTCTCCCCAGCCTGCAAAAGAAAGCTAATGTAAAGAATAGTTACTGTATAACCTTACTATATACTCGATAATGATAACTTTTTGAACTTAACATATAAATCAAATTTGATTTCTAAAAAAACGACCTACTCTTAAAGCTGATGTCTCAAAAAATTGCTATTCCTATTTTAAGTCTCATGTTTGCAATGCTCGTGCCTAATGTGGTAGCTGCTGAGACTGTAATGCAAAAAGTAGCCAGAACAGGAGTATTAACAGCTGGTACTAGTAAAGATGCGCTACCTTTTGCCTATGTGGATAGTCAAGAAAAGTTAAATGGCTATTCTGTAGATATGCTAACTCTGATTAAAGAGCAATTAGAAAAAAATCTCCGAAAAAAAATTAAACTGCAATTAGTTGGTCTTAGCCCCTCTGAACGGATTCCTAAAATAGTTAATCAACAAGTTGATATTGTGTGTGATGCTAGTAGTTTTACATGGGAGCGAGATAAAAAAGTAGACTTTTCTGTAAGCTACGGTGCGACTGGAACTCAATTATTAGTTAACAAAGGAAGTAATCTAGGTTCTCCTGAATCCTTGATTGATAAGCGAATTGGTGTGTTACCTGGAACCACAAACGAACAGGCGATCGCTCGCATACAACCTAAAGCTAAACTGGTATATTTTAAAACTAGAACGGAGGGATACACAGCATTACAAAAAGGTACTATTGATGCTTTCTCATCCGATAGCATTATTTTGGAGGGATGGCTGCAACAGCAAAAAAATCCAGATGCTTTTGCGATCGTACCCGATCGCCCCTATTCACAAGAAGGTATCGCTTGCATGGTACCAGAAAATAACTCGAAATTCTTGGATACAGTCAACTATTCTCTGGTCAAGTTCATGCAAGGATTCGTCAATGGCGATCCTCGATATGTCGCTATTTTTGACCGTTCGTTTGGATCTCAAGGCACTGTAGCACTCAATCGCGATTTACGCGATTTGGTAGTGGAAACTATGAAATTGGTCATAGAATTTCGCGAAGAAATTCCGAAAAGCGAACTATAATATGCCTCTGCTTGAATAGACCTCTTGCAAAAGTCCTTCTTTGCGTTCTCTCTCTGCGCCTCTGCGCCTCTGCGTGAGATAAAAAATTATTTATGCAAGAGGTCTAATATTTATCATACAGGGAACAGAGAAGCACAGGTAATATTAGGTCACGATTGAATTGTATCGAGTTACAATTCAATTGCATCGGGTGACAACTTAATTGCATCGGGTGACAACTTAATTGCATCGGGTGACAACTTAATTGCATCGGGTCACAATTCAATTGCATCGAGTGACAACTCAATTGCATCGAGTGACAACTCAATTGCATCGGGTGACAACTCAATTGCATCGGGTGACAACTCAATTGCATCGGGTCACAATTCAATTGCATCGATCCTCTTTAGCCCCCTTTACAAAGGCTTTCAAAGCCAGGTTTTTTACATTCAGTTTGAAAAAGCCGATTTCTTCAATCTTGCATCCGCGCAATTACACAATGTATAACTTTAACTTCATTAACAATTCTCTCCAGTTCTATCGATAAAGGAGTTTGTTCTCGAACCGCTTGTAATGTAGGAGTAGTTAAAGCGTTCGGATTTGTGGCAATCTCTGATAATCTGACAGTATGTAATTGTTGAATTTGACCGTGAATTGTTTCGAGATAGTTATCTAGTGGTGGTAACTTTTGGGGTGGCTGCCTTTGTTGCAGCGCATCTGCTAAGTTTTCCAAAACTTGAATAATCGTATCAGTCAGGCGGTTGAGTTCAGTAAATTGGTACTCGCCGCTAAATTCGCGCATGTGTTCTGCCAGAGTTGTTACTGAACTGAAAAAGCTCCGAATGTATACCATCAACGTTATTACAGGTTCGATTTCTCCCTGGACATGGCGAGGTTCGCTGAACAATCTTTGAGCGGCGGCGGTAGCGTTGGCGTTTTCCAGTGCTGCTTGATGACGTAGTGTATTAATAGAATCAGTAAATGTACCGCGTTTTGGATGAAGATAGTTAGCTATTACCTGCTGAAAGTAAGCGAGATTTGCTCGAATTGTCTTTTCTAGTTGTGCCGGAAGTTGCTGTCGTTCCCAACGGGGAAAAAGCAAATAACTGCCAAGCAGTGCTAAGACACCGCCAGCCAAACTATCAACGATACGCAATATTCCAATTTTCCAGTCACCTGCACTAATCAGGTTGAGCAATAAGATGATGGCGGGAGTTAGCAGTATAGTAAATATGCTATAGCTCAACGATCGCACTGACATGGCAGTAAACACCAGCAGCAAAAAACAAACTCCATTAGCCAACTGATTCTTAACTAATAAAATTACACCTATACCAATAATTCCCCCCAAAATAGTACCGATTACTCTTTGCACCGTTGTCTCGGAAGTTCCGCCAAAGTTCGGTTTGAGTGCAACTAAAGCTGTTAGCGTTATCCAATAACCTCTAGGTAATTGCAATACTGAGGCAAGCAATTCAGCAACCGTTGTCACCAGTGCTAAACGCAACGCGTGACGAAACAAAACTGAATCAAAAGTGAAGTTATTTCGCAGTGTATCAATAATTGTAGAATTCTCTGACTGAGTTGGAGGAGCAATTTTTCGCTGAGAAATGGGGCGCTGTTTACCCTGTTTGAAATCTGCAATAATTTCTGCATCAATATGAATTTGCTGTGCCAGGTTTGTCAAACTGGCTGTAATCTTTTTTAGGTTGAGTAGTTCGGCATATTCATCTGTTTGAACATTTACGGTTTGATTGAGGACTTGAGCGCGAATAACTTGCCATTGATGTTCTAGTGCTTCAATTGTCCGGTCTAAATCTCCCAAACGAACTAAGTTTTTTTCTTTGGCAATTCCTCGCGATAACATTTGCACAGCAATTACCAACTGTTCGATCGCTTGCTCAATTTCTCTTTGCAGCTGAGAATATAGTTGGCCTGTGGATGCGATCGCTAACAATTCACTCAATGCGACAACAGAATTAAGGATTTGATTTACATCCTCAATTAACATCAACAAGTAATTCCCCCGCAGATTAGCACCTCTTTGCCTAGTCCACATCGCTGTCCAAACACTACGGGCAAATGTCAAATCTTGAGTGACGATATCCTGAGCTTGCAAAAATCGTTGCGTCCACTCTTGCAAATCCTGTGGATTTAATGCCCTCTCCTTTGCCAAATCTACAAATTTACTCAGCGAATCATAACACCTAGCGACTACTTGCTTGACAGGTGCATCAGGACGCACCACCCACAGCAGTGACGATAAAACAGTTGTCCATATTCCGCCAGTCAAACAAAGCGCACAATGTTGGATAAGAGTAGAAAAATTAGAGAATGAAGCAAATCTAGCAAGGGCGATGACAAACATAATTGAAGTTACTAAGCTGACAGATGCAGCGACGTTGCCGTAGAGACTTGCTAAACCTGCAATAAATATTACCAAAAATGTCGCTGGGATAGCTAACCACAAATGACTGCTAACCAGACTTGCAATCAAGAATACCACAGTTACCCCAATGGTTGCAGCGCTCATTGCCATCGCTTTTTGGCGGTAAGTGCCCTCAACATTTACCATACCAACAAACCAAGCGGCCATAGTGGCGATCGCACTTGTAGCAGCATGACCAGTAACAATTCCGACTCCAATGGGTACGCCCAGTATCAAAAGGCTACGTAATCCAGCAAAAATGTCGGGTTTACCTGGCTTGAGTTGAAATTGCTGTAACAACCAACCCACAGAGCGTTTATCTGTAAATGACATTATTTAGGCTAGGGACTATAACAAAGCGATCGTCTATTAGAGCATTTTACCTACATCTAACTACGTGGAAAACAAATATAATATCAAATCCCCATAGATAAACTTAATCATGCGTCCTTTGCGGTTCATGACTTTGCGTCAGTCCTGCTTCAGTTAGCTGACGTTCCTTAAAGGACAATACAGTTGAGTTAAGCATTTCTTTCTTCTCTCTGCGTCCTTGGCGCCCTTCTCTAACGAGACGCTGCGCGATGGCGGTTCGTTAAAAGACAAAGAGTTTTAACCTTAACACCAAGCGTATTAACTTAAAAGGTATTTAAAGAGTGGCGAAAAATCAATTTTTATACCAAACTCCTTGGAATTAAAGCTTATAGCACAATACAGTTCAGTTAAGACTCGATCCTCCCTAACCCTCCTTAAAAAGGAGGGAACTAAGCCCCCCTTTTTAAGGGGGGTTGGGGGGATCTTCCGGAGCTAAATACCGTTAACTGAACCGTATTGGCTTATAGCAATTCCTATTGGTCATTAATGGGGTTACTAGAGTATGGTTTACTCATACTCTCATAGTAGTATTCTGACGTTCGTACAGCTTATGCCCTGAGAGCTTTTTTTCACTCAACTCCCAACTTTTCAAACATTTTCAAAGGCTGTTTATTTATGGGTTTATGCTTTTATAGTGTTATTTCTATCCCAACAACACTTTTCTTTATTCATCTAATGGCTGCTTACTGGAATTACTACGAGATTGGCATCAATGCATCAGCTAATTCGTTTAGTCTGATTTTCTTTGTCGCACCTGTAATGCTCATTTTATTTACCATCAGTGGATACATAATGTCCAATTTGGCACAGCGTGTCAGAATGAAAAAACGTGCATCAGTAGGGATGGGTATATTAGGAGTGATAATTACTTTTATTATTGGGTTTATTGTTATTAGCGGCGAATTTTCTGATTATCCTAGACCGATACCGCATAATTTTCTAGAATTTTTGCGCTACTACTTAGGACTGGCACCAAAAAAAGATTATGGAATTTAAGCATCAATCAAAAATTAAAAAATTTAAAACTTTTTGATTTCGCGGATTTAGCTGGTGCTTTATTAAGTTAAAAGTTTAGTATTAACGCAAAAATCTAGAGTTGTAGGTTAATCGCTCATTCTAATTCTCAGAATAATAGACCTCTTGCATAAATCGAAAATAAGAACCCCCTCCCCTTACCCTATCCATTACCTGGATCTTTCTCAACAAAACTCACACGAGATAGCACACCCGCATCCTAGAGATGAAAACCTGCGCTACTGTAACCAAGTGGGACGCAAGCAATGGAAACAAGAGTCTGGTTATCATCGCCGTTCTTTGTCCGAAACTGCTATCTTTCGCCTCAAAACCATCTTTGGCGGTAAGTTGAGAAGACGCTTTTTTGACAATCAGGCTGTTGAGTTGTTCCTACAATGTGCCGCGCTTAATCGCACGATCCACTTGGGCAAGCCAGACAGTTACAAAGTAGAAAACTAACTTCTGTTCTAATAGCAAATTGGTGTGTCTTTTTTTTCTTTCATGCAACAAAGCCGCATCAATGCAGTGAGAAAATCTCTGTCTAGATAAAATACATCCTCATGCATTTGGTTGATTCGGCTCATTTTTTGGAAGTAGACAGCCATCAGTATCGCTGCAATCAAGAAATCAAATAGCTATTATTATGTGCATTAAAGCATTTGTCGCAACATGAGTTGTGCAAATAGCCCTGGTTGATTTGCTAGTTCGGCGAAACTGCCTTGCTGCACTAGTTTGCCACCTGCGAGGACGTAAATGCGATCGGCGTTTTGAATGGTACTGAGGCGATGAGCGATCGCCACTCTAGTCACCTTTAGCTTTTGTAAGCTTTCACTGACAATTGCCTGAGTTCTGTTATCTAAAGCGCTAGTAGCTTCATCAAACAGCAAAATTCTCGGTTTCAATACCAACGCCCTAGCAATCAACAACCGCTGTCGTTGTCCGCCGGAGAGATTACTACCTCCCTCGCTGACGATTGTATGCATCTGCATCGGCATCGCGGCAATGTCATCCGCAAAACCCGCCATCTGAGCCGCTTCCCAAGCTTCGTCCATTGTCACCAAGGCTCCACTGGCAATATTTTCAAAAATTGAAGCTGACATTAAGCGACTATTTTGCAATACCACGCCTAATTGACGGCGCACAGCATGGACATCCAAAGAAGCTAAGTCTTGCCCGTCGTAGTAAATTGTGCCAGATTTCGGGAATTCAAACCCCAAAAGTAACCTCAATAAAGTTGATTTCCCGCTGCCAGAAGGCCCGACAATGGCAATAAATTCTCCTGGTTCAGCACTGATGTTGACATTATCCAGCGTCAAAGGGCCGTCGTCACGATAGCGGAAAGTTACCCGATCTACAACTAATTTGCCCGATAGCCTACCCGGATCTGCCTGAGCGGAACTAATTTCTGGTTCAGCTTGTAAAATTGGTTGGGCGCGTTGCCACAAGGGTAAGACTTGCAAAACTTCCACAACTGTGCTGCTGAGGCTAGTGGCTCCGTTAATAAAAGTACCAAAAGCAACATTGAATGCTAAAAAAGTGCCAGTGGATAAACCACCTCCTCCAGGAGTTTGTTGGGACTGCACAATTAAGCTAGTAGCAAACCAGAACACGGCAGCAGTGGTGATTGCAGGTAATATTTGATTGATTACTACCACGCTATCTTCAATGCCTTGGGTACTCAGCATAAGTTTCAGTTGATGCGTATACTGTTTACCCCAGTAGCCAAAGGCGCGGGCTTCAGCTTTGGCAACTCGGAGTTTGGCAACTCCATTAATTAACTGCACCATGACGCCAAAGATTTGTCCTTGTAGTTCTAGTAATGGGCGAACTTTACGGACAATCAGAACGCCAGAGATGATGGTAACGGCAATGTTTACTAGTGCTACTACACAAGCTATGAGAGCTAAGGAGACATTGTAGTAAAATAACAATCCTAGATTTAGCAACGAAAACAAACTGGAAAAGATTGTTTTCAAAACAGTGTTACCCAGCTTATGGCGAATTTGACTAATAGCTGTAACTCTAGAATCCAAGTCTCCAACTGAGAAAGAGCGAAAAAACGAAGCCTTCAAGTTTAATAATCGATCCCACACTGCCCCTTGGGTAGAGGAATCGGCAAAAGTTTCCAGCCTAATGGTGGCAAATCCAAGGGCGAGTTGAAATAGCGTTCCGCCAAAGGCAGCAGCCACCAAAGCAAGAGCAATTTGGCTCAATAACCCTCGATTCGCATCTGGGATAGCTTTATCGATGAGAATAGCTGTAGCTTGCGGTGTCAGCATTCCTAACAGGCTGATAGTTATTCCCATTACAAAAACTAAAATTAGTTCTTTGTAATGTCCTTGGAGGGCAAACTGAAGTAAATCAAAAGTTTTCAGCTTTTTATCGGGTAAGGGTCGATAGAATGCGTAGGCAGTCTTAACTAGGGCTGCTGCTATGTTGGCATCGACAGGGATAGGCGTTTTTTTCCCAGGAACGTAGAGTTCGTAACTGGTATCAGACACTGGTAATAGTGCCACTGGCAATTTATCGGCAAGTGTAAATGCCAACATTGCGCCGCAATCTTTTTGCCACCAGTTGTCCCGCAACTGAACTCGTCGCACGCGGATGCGGGAAGCCCTGGCGATCGCTTCTACAGGATCTTGTACTCTTGATAAATCTTCTGAGGCAGCTGGCGGACAAATCTTAATTCCTAATGCTCGTCCCACAGCACCAGCAGCAATTAGTAAGGCTTGGTCTGGATCGGTTGCATCAAGACTAGTACTAAATCCTATATTAGTTAGCTTGTTTGACTTTGGCTGTGGCAAGACAGATGCTAATTCTGCTAACGTCTCTTGCATCACTTGGCTCTCAAGACGTTCCCTAGCTTGAAATCTGAGCAATTCTGCATCCATTTCCTGCTGTTGGAGCATATTAACGCACTGGAGGAAGTAGGTTTGTAGTTCGGACAAACCATCTAACAAAGAATTGATATCTTTGATGTCTGCGGTGTTAATACTTTGCAATTCTAAAGTGTTATTTGCTTGTAACCACATATTTGCAGCTAAAGGCAACATTCCACAGGCACAAGTGAACGGCAGATCGTCAAATCCCATCCATCTAGCACGTCCTTGGAGAATTTCCACCCATACTATTTGATGCGGCTGGAAGATTTGGTCTTTGACTAAGGATAAGTGGCCGATTTCTGGCAGCGATGTTGGTGTTATTGGCGTAGTAATACCAGCAAGTACCGAACCAAATTGAGAAATCCAGCGTTCTATCAGAGTTATTACTTCTCGATTAGCCTCAGCAAACAACTGGTTAAAGTCAGTTCTCGATATTTTGAGAATTTCTGTTTCCTCTAGGGATACTGCCAAAATATCTTGCTGTTTGCCGATGTTACTTGGCGCGATCGCAAACATCGCCTGTCCTGGTGTGCTGCTAAATAAATAGCGACGGGTACCTTCGGGAACGCCATTATTAACTGCGATCGCAAATAGCGCCAAGTAACCAGATTTCACTAACCAAATTGACTCAGGATCGTCTAGCAGTAGCGATTCATTGCATTGAAAACGATGGTGTTGTCCTTTAAGGTTTGAGAAGGATAAGAGGGATGAGGGTGATGAGGGGGACAAGGGAGACAAGGGAGTAATTTCTTCCCCTGCTCCCTTGCTCCCCTGCTCCCCTGCTCCCCTGCTCCCCTGCTCCCCTGCTCCCCTGCTCCCCCGCTCCCCTGCTCCCCTGCTCCCCTCCTCCTCTGCTTCTTCACTGCGAATTAGTTGTAAGTACGGCCCCTCAACTTGCCGCAATTTTTCGTGACTTCCCCGTTGGACTATCTTGCCGCGATCGAGGACAATAATTTCATCACAATCTCGGATGGTCGAGAGTCGATGCGCCACGATGATGCAAGTACAACCGCGCAACCGCAGATTACGATTGACGTTCTTTTCTGTTTCGGCATCTAGAGCGCTGGTGGCTTCATCCATTATCAGGATACTGGGATTATTCACCAAAGCTCGCGCAATTTCTAAACGTTGCCTTTGACCGCCACTTAAATTGGTAGCACCTTCTAAAAGGTCAGCATGATAGCCTCCAGGCAGTGAAAGGATGACATCGTGAAGCACTGCGTCTTGACAGGCTCGGACGAGATGAGTGTCAGGTATGGTAGTATCCCAAAGCGTCAAGTTGTCTCTAACACTGCCAGCAAATAACAAAATTTCTTGCTCTACAACAGAAATAGAATTGGCTAGTACCTGACGATAAATTTGCTCTCTAGGTTTGCCGTCAAATAGAATTTCTCCCTGCCACGGTTCGTAAAGCCCACATAAAAGTTTGGCAACAGTAGACTTACCAGAACCACTCCCACCCACCAAAGCAACTCGCTGCCCTGGCTTGAGCGTAAGATTAAAATTTTCAATCAACGGCGGTGCAATTTGACTATAGCCAAATGTCACATTGCGTAATTCAACATACCCCTGGAGTTTGGGCAGGGGGTAGGCGGATGGCTGCGCTGGGGAAAGGGAAAGGGGAAAAGGGGAAAGGAGGAGATCCGTCTCTTTCCCTTTACCCTTTTCCCTTTCCCCCTCTTCTGCCCCCCTGCCCCCCTGCTCCTCTGCCCCCCTGCCTCTTTCCTGCAACTGCCGGTCAATAGGGTTACGCAAGACATCATCGAGGCGATTGAGATTACCTTCCATTTCTTGGAGTTCGCTTCCCAAGCTGATGAGATTATTTACTGGAGCGAAAAATCTTTGCATCATCCCGAGAAAGGCTATTAACATACCGATGCTTAAGGCTCCATCCATAACTCGCAAACCGCCCACAGCTAAAAGTAGCATGGAAGCGATCGCTGACAAAAAAGATGGTAAAACACCTATTGTCTGGTTTGTTTCTTCTAATTCTTGCTGGGTGTTGATGGCTTTGGCATAGTGACCCCCCCACCGCGAGAAGAAATCTGACTCTAAGCCGGATGCTTTTAGCGTCTCCATACTTTGAAGACCAGAAATTTCTACGCCGCGAACTTTTCCCTGTTCTTGGATGAGTTTGATATTGGCATCTACCCGTCGCCCTCTCACCCACTGCAAGGCGGCAAGGTTGATAATGACAAAGGCGATCGCAATTAAAGTTAGTACAACATCATATTGCAACATCACTATTACATATAGAAATATTGATGCTGCCGCAATTACCGTAGTTGCTAACTCACCCGAAAGCATGTCGGCGATGCTCTCGTTGAGTTGCATCCGGCTACTGATTTCCCCAGCATAACGCTGATCGTAAAAACTAACGGGTAGGCGTAAAATGTGCCACAAATACCGACTCTTCATGCCCACGGACAACTTAATTTTCATTTGACGTAAAAACTGCAACTGTAGCAGCGTCAAAAATCCACTGAGTCCGGCTGTGAAGATTATGCCTAAAATTAGCGGACGCAACCACTCATAACGACGCTCAATTAATATGTTGTCTACAAATACCTGTGAAAATGCGGGTATTGCCAGCCCAGGAATGACTAACAAAAATCCTGCCAGCACGCAGTAAAGTAATGCGCCAAGAGAACCTCGCAACCGCGACCACAAAGCTAAGATTGTGCTGGGCTTGCGTCCTCCGGTTTGAAATTCTGGACTAGGCTCTAGAAATAGCACCACACCAGTGTAAGCACCGCTGAATTCTTCTAAGGAGACGGTGCGCCGTCCAGTAGCGGGGTCATTAAGATAAACTCGCTGTTTATCGAATCCCTCTACTACTAAAAAATGGTTAAAGTTCCAAAATACAATATAGGGAGATTTTAACTGTAATAAACCAGTTAAGTTGGTTTTAAAGCTTTTAGCGGTAAGTTGATATTTTCTGGCAGCCTTCAAGATATTTAAGGCACTAACTCCATCCCGCGAAACGCCGCAGGCTTGCCTCAATTCCGTCAGTGGGACAATGCGATTGTAATAACCCAGAATAATTCCCAAAGCAGCAGCACCGCATTCTACTACCTCCATTTGCAGCAGAGTCGGAGTGCGACATCGTTTGTATTTACGCGTCGGCTTTACCCACCGCAGGCATCGCTCTAATATATTTTGCAAATTTCGCCAGAACATAAAAATATTTTTTTAAATAAGGAGTCAGTTGTTAGGAGGCACAAGGCACAAGGCAGGAGGCACAAGGCAGAAGTTTCATCTTTCCCTCCTCCCCTGCTCCCCTGCCCCTCTGCCCCCCTGCTCCCTCATCTCCAGTATCAAGAAACACCACTCCACGACCTCAGAATCGGTAGAACAAAGGTAATCGGGGCGCGTTCTTCCACGATGACTTGTACGGAGGTGGTAGTTCCAGAAGTGACTTTCATCTGCGGCCCTTGGGAAGAAGACCATTTGTACTCGCTAAAGGTCGAATTGTCTGGTTGCAGTCGTGCAGTAATTAGCATCTGTGGCCCTTGTGACATAATAGCTTCTACAAATTCAGAATTACCGACTACACTTAATGCACCTTCTTTAGTCACGGGAAAAGCTGAGACTTCTGTGACAGCACCGATGATGCCACCAAAGCGTTCGCGTTGGACTGTAGTAGGCGTGACTTGTAACTTCATCCCCGGTTGAATTTGCTTACCATCGCCAACGGGAAAAAATGCCACACTTACAGGTTTAGCGGCTCGCTGTTGTGCGGCGATCGTTCCTATGGGTGTACCCTGTAAAACAACCTGCCCTGGTGTGGCGGAAATTTCTAAAACTCGTCCGGAGTAATTGCTTTTGACTAAGCTGCTACTCGATAGTTGCAGTGCTAATTGAGCAATATTGCGCTGAGCTTCCTGAATTTCTTTTCTGCGGTTAGTTACGGCATCTAAGTCTTGTTGTGCGGCAGTCGCTTCTTTACTATCTAGTTGTTTTAACTGCGCTTGCAAATCTTTAATTGCGTTCAAGTTCTCTAGGTATTGGCGTTGAGCGTCTGCTTCCTTGACATCCAGTTGCTTGAGTTGCGATTCGGCTTCATTGATTTGTGACACGGCATTTAAGTAGTCTTGCTGTGACTGTAGGACTGAATCGCCAGAAATTGCTCCCTCTTCCAATAGTTTATTGCGGTTGTCCCATCTTTGTTTGAAGGTAGGCAACAGTTGTTGTAGTGCTTGTAAGCTTTGAGTTTGATTGGCGCGATCGCGAGCAATCGAGTCTAGCCCTTTTTCTCTTAAAATCGGTGTTAGCTTCTGTACTGCCTGGAGATTTTGCAGCAAAGATTGGCGTTGCTGTTTAATGGCTTCTTTGTCTGCGTTTTGCCGCTGTAATTGCACTAAGTTAGCAGCGCGATCTTGTGCTTGTAGTTGTTGTAATTTAGAGCGCACTAGTTGTAGCTGTTTCAACAGTTCGCTTTGGTCTAGCGTCGCCAGCACATCTCCTCTAGTTACATAGTCACCAACTCGGACGTTGATTGTTCGCAATTTACCTGCGATCGGTGACTGAAACAAGGTAACTGTACTGGGATAAACTATTATCCCAGTACCCGTTACTGTAATTGGAATTCTACCTAAAAAACTCCAAGTCAGCCCCGTCGCCACCAAAGAACCAACAGCGACTAGAGGTAGCCACTTTTTCGGGCTGACTACCTGCATGATTTGATCTAGTTCTTCAGGTGAAGAAGCACGCTCTAAAGCTTCTTTGCGGAACAGGTCGCTTTTTTGCCTAACCACCAAACACCGTCCCCATTTCTATGGGAATAAAAACATAAAATACCTTTGACTGAATACAATACTGTTGCTGCGATCGCTAGGAGTTGCAGCCTAAATTAAAAATAGGCAATACAATTGCTTATTTGACAGTATTAATATTCACAAATAGAAATTATTTTAATCATATCATCTGATGAGAAAACGAGAGATTTATAAATTAAATTTTTTTAATTATTTGATTTTTTATAAGCATGAATAAACTTCTAAGTAAAGGCTCCTTTGCTCAGAACTGTAGGACAAATCAAACTTTTCACAGCATTTATAAAATAGTGTAATGTTTATGGAAAATACTTTTACACTTAAATAATCAATCTTTTACACTCTATATCGAACAGAGTTGACATAATTTACAATCAGTCTACTTCTAAGCTAAACTTAGCTGATGAATTGGGGTAGTGTGAATTTCGCCATCTTTATGAGAATACTAACTTTTAAAAGCGAAGTCAATACTAAATTTTTCAAAGCTTAAAAGTCTTTAAAAATAAACACATATAGCTGATGTCTAAAAGTAGGAAAAGTAGGAAAAGTAAGAAAAGTAAGAAAAGTAAGATTTGCTAATCATCAATAAGGTATGCAACAAATTCCAGAGCGCTTATGAGATTTGTGTTTGAGTGGTGCGGCATCATTAGACCTCTTGCAATCAATTGCTTTTTGCACTTTTGTGGTCAAAGGGACTCATCTTTATTGTGGAAAGGGAAAATACTAAACCTTTCCCCCTTGTCCCGACTTCTGCAAGAAGTCTATTCAATAGAATCTAGCCCTTTATCTTTTAAAATCGGTATCAGCTTCTCTACTGCCTGGAGGTTCTAAATAGGTCAGCGTGAATATTTATCGTTACATTTAGTGGCGTAGCAAGCTTTAAATGTTGCAAAGAAATTATAGGTTGGGGAAACGCCAAATTGAGCAACTAGCGTTTGACGTAAGAAAACTCAACGCTACGCTAATATGTTTGTTGGGTTGAGCGATGCTCAACCCAACTTACTAATGCATTATTCTAGTCTTGTCGCGCCAATAGTAGAAAAAAGAGTTTAGAGAACTCGTAAAAAGTCACTTAACCGCAAGCGTCCTCTTCTATAACAATCCCGAATCATTCGTAACAAAGTACTGAGAAAAAATCCTTATTTTACAAGCATTCAAGCCGGGATTAATTCTCACGGTTGATTTAGGACGAGTATATTATTTGTCCTTCGTTGAGATATCAACCACAACTTTATTGTCAATCTTGATGTTTATGACAATACTATCGCAAGGTAGTTGTCCTAATGGGGAATTTGATTGGGCTGGTGGGGCTGGTGGGGTTGGTGATTCCCATTTCACTGGTACCCACTTTAATGGTTCCCAACCACTCCCTCCAACGAGGGCAAACGTTTTTTCTTCATCCAACTCTGTAATAACTGCAACCTCTTCTGGTTCAAAAGCGATGTTGACCATAACAAATCCTTCCGTCTACAAAATGACTCTGGTCTAGCGAATTTTTTTTAGTCACTTAACCAAAAATTACAGTAAGTTCCGTTAATGTAACGATTCTGTAATCTTTATAAGAAAACATTGACGGGTAGGTAAGAAGTAAGGAATAATAATGATTGGTCGCTTACCTTTGACCTTTCACATTATCCAGCTTACACCCGCCAATATTCACGTAGTATTGTCGTTGTTGTGAGTTGTGATGCCAGAAATAGTGGGCCCACTATGTTATAAGATGTCAATACACTTGTTCGTAAGGCTCGTCTCTAGTCCTTTGTCAGTTGTTGGTAGCAATTGGCGAAGGACTACTGGTTTATAAAGGTCTTAACGAAATAATGTGTAAGTTCCATACCTATTAGCTTAGTGCTGCCGTGATTTGTAGCGATAATACAAATCATGATAGAAAAATTTTTGGCAATACAAACAAACGAAACGGTTAAAGTGACTTTTGTTGAGGTGATAACTCAATTCAGAGCGTACTAGAGAGACAACTTATTACCAATTAATCAAGGTAGCACGATCTCTGCTGCTATCAGAGGAGTTTGAAGCATAAGCATTTCCACCACCAATTGCTACAGCAGTAGCTGTTTGATTGGTTACATTGATGTCGTTCTTGCCGCCTTTGACACCTCCGACATAAACGTCATTGTCATTATCGACATCAACATCTACTTTTTTGGCACCGAAAGTGTAGCCACCACCTACAACTCCACTGATTTCTTCATCAGCTAACTCTGTCATTACTACGAGGGTTTCTTGTTCAAATGTTGCAACTGACATAAAATTATTTCCTTCTAAAAAATGATATTTGGATAGTGCAATTCTTCTTTGACTTCACCAACAATTATGGCTAACAAAAGAATTGAGATACTTAAAAAAGAGTATCTAATGCTTTTTTGTTAACTTTATCTTTCGATAGTACTAAATTAATACATCTCAAGATTTTTTCTTGGCGTTGTCTTTGAATTTCACCATATTTAAACTATACAACTTTTATTTATAAAATATATAAAGAAAATGTAAAGTTAATAAAAAGGATTATTAAAGACTGAATTTTAAAAAATATCAAATAAAACAGTAATTCAAATTAAAATTAGCAAAATTTTCAAGGTAATAAAAGTAAGAAAAGTAGGAAGTTTAAAAATAGTACAATATCAGCGAAATAATTTAACTACTAATAGCTAAATACACAATAAGTCTATAAATGATTTATTTAAAACCAATATTTGGTGCTAAAAATTATACATTTTACTTAAGCAATCTAAAAAAAGATTAGTTATTATCAACCCCTATAATCTTTGCGCAGAAAACATTACAGGGATTTATAAGTATACAGAATCATCAAAATTAAAATAATGCTGCTATGTAAATATAGAACTAATATAAAAATAAAAAATTATATATTTAAAGGTAGTCACTTTCAATTTTATAAGCAAATTACAGGGTTAGATTACTTATTTGGCATTAAAATAACACCCATAAAATATTCGTAAATAACAAAATTCTCGACTTGTTTGAACAAGCCGAGAATATTAGCAATATCTAGCTTTTAAGCTAAGATATTTTCCATCAATTAGTTAGGGAATACTGGAATAAGTAGTTGGTTAGACTTAATTGAACAATGCGGTGTTAACTCAACTTTATCCATTTTTTGGCATCGCTCAAGCTGAGGCGAAACTTTTGTAGTACGGTAACTGTACTTTTTAATTTCGCCAATTGTCAGCAATAGCGAAAAAGTTTTTGCCAAAAAGGTGGTGTTTTGGGTGTATCAAGATAACTAGCTTCTTAATTTTGGATAAAGTCGAACTCAGAAAGACAGAAGTGTAAAATGTGGAGTTATAGCAGACATCATGCGAGCAACAACGAAGAATGAATTTACAGTACTCCCTTCAATCGATAAATTTTTAGAAAAACTGTAACCTTTCCAGGGTAATATTTTCACTCTAGCTGGTACTTCGACATCTTCTTGCTCTACTTCATATAGCAGTCCTAAATCATTTGTGAAAAATCAAAGTACATTTGTAACCCTTCTTTGCTGTTCCCTATTCCCCCAACCCTGTTCGCTACCTCAACGAAAAATTTCACAATTCATTTAGGAATGCTATAGATAGCTAGGGAACTTGAAGAACTCCACTAACATAATTCAAGATTGTTGTCGTTGCTTCTTTTGTTCCATTCACAGTTTTACTTGTCTTTGTTGTGACTGTTCTATTATTTCCAGTCTGCTTGTCTTCAATGGATTGTTCAATGATAATTTCAGTTCCATCCCCCGTTACATTTGAAGCTGAATAAGATACTGTTTCACCACCCACTATTCCCTTTAATTCACCATCTTTTAGCTCTTCGATAAGAACTTTTTGATGACTGTGAGATTTTAAACTAACTCGATTGGTATGAGCCATAATTTACTCCAAAAATATTGTAGATAACTTGCGTTAAACATGTATTTATTACTAACAATTTTTTTATTATATTGTCAACAGTTAATACAAAAAATGCACTTTTATAAACTAACTGACTTTTCCTACTTTTTTATAATTATTTCTAAGTTTATTAGAATAAAATTTAAAATTCAAAATTCAGAATGAATGACGTATGAATAATTTTATTGTTTTACAACCACCAAATTGAATAAAATTTAGTCTAATTTTATTCAATTACCAATAAAAACTATAAAAATATTCGTTCGCTACTTGCAAAATTACTACTGATATAGGCAGCATCATACATTTTTAGTAGAACACTGAATCTCTAAGGTTTCAAATTTTTGAATTTCATTTCAAACTTTAGGCTTGTGGCACTGTAAAGGTCAGAAGTAAGAGTATTCCAACTTCTGACCGATATAGTAAACAGATAATGAGGAGTGTATAACTCGGATTATACTAGGAATTAGTTAAGCGACCGTGAATACGAATTTTTAACATTCTCTTGGTTAAACAAACTTTTATAAAAACCACAGCCTTTGTAGGCTAGATTTTTATGCTAGTTAGTTTACCGCTTTTAGTTAATTCTCAAGAATTACCTTGAGTTATTTTATGATGTTGGTTCGCTCAAATACTTCTCATATCTGAGAAATTAGATTTCTTCTACTTTACTTCGTCAGATTAGGCAACTTAACCAAAAGTCCCAAGACCTGTTAAAAGCTCGTCGAGACCATCTGTGATTCTTACGAGTAAAGTACCCACTCCTCTACCTACCGTACCTAATAATCCTATTCCTCCCACTACTTCTTCTAATTCTTCTTCATTAATTTCCTCAACAATAACTTCTTGATTGATGGATTGTGCCAAGTTATTTTCGTTAACCATGATTTTTTTCTCCAGAAAATGTGTAGGCGTTTGTGCCTTTGATGTAATTACAAATAACAGTTTAATTAATAGCTTGTCAATACTTTTAAAAAACAACCCACTTTTATTACTTTTCCTACTTTTATTACTATTGTTTCTACGAATTTAGTATTTAATAAAACCTTATTGTATTCATCCTAAAGGAAGATGTTTTTTAAAAAATTTCCTTGTGAGCTTGATATGGGTTGAGTTTTTGGGCAATACGGTAAATCAACAGATAAGTTGTGTACAAGTTACTTACACACAGCATATAAAAATAAATGTTGTCAACATCAAAAGGCTGATTAAAGTTCATTAATAAGCAATTTATATAATTTATTTTAATCAAAATAAAAACACGTTAACAGGGGCGCACAGCTAGCTGTCAAGCCCTACCATTTGTCATAAGTTAAAAAAGAGCGCATTTTGTCAATACGCCTTTAAATAGAAATCATTCAGCAGACTGAAAAGTTTCCGGTCTACTGACAATTAACACTCAACGATCAACAGCGAACAATTGCAACCCAGTCCTTTTGCTAGTTGATGATTTTCGGCGAGTGGCTGGGATTTGTATGAACAGAATAGACCTCTTGCAATCAATTGCTTTTTGGAAGAGGGGGAAAAGGGTAAAGGTTAAAGGGGAAGGGGACTTTTGCAGAAGCTTTTCCCCTTCCCCTTTTCCCGACTTATGCAAGATGCTTGTTGCATTAGAGTTTAAATCCCCATGCAGATATCTAGAATGTTGATATGGCAGGGAATAGATAACAGCCTGTTATATTTTTTGCCAACTATAACTGGAGGGCAAGTACTGTGATGGAACCGATACAAGATAAACGGGCATTAGTTACAGGTGGTAACCGGGGGATTGGGTTTGCGATCGCCCAAGGTCTACTGGCAAAAGGCTATGAAGTGATTATTACTTCGCGATCGCTTGATAACGCCAAACAAGCAGCCCAGAAACTCCAAGGAAAGGTAATTCCTATCGAATTGGATGTGGCTGACGATCGCTCCATCAATGAAGCTGTAAAAACCCTGCACCAAAGGAGCGATCGCTTAGATGTTTTGATTAATAATGCCGGAGTGTATCCAGACGAGGATGTAAATATTCTCACCATTGACCGTGAGTTGCTCGATTCCACGATGAATGCCAACACGTTTGGCCCAATTCGCATGGTGCAGGCATTTTTACCTCTGTTAGAAAAATCCCCAAATGCTAGAGTTATTAACGTTTCCAGCGGTTATGGAGCATTGTCAGATTTATCTGCCGATGTCCCAAGTTACTGCTTATCAAAGCTGGCATTGAATGGCGCAACAATTATGCTGGCACAAGCTTTGCACTCCAAAGGCATCGTTGTGAATTCTATTTGTCCGGGGTGGGTGAAAACGGATATGGGTGGGTCATCAGCACCGCGATCGCCAGAACAAGGAGCCGACACTGCAATCTGGTTGGCTACTGATGCTCCACGCAATATAAGCGGTAAGTTTTTGCGCGATCGCAAAATAATTTCTTTTTAGCTTTATTTTCTTCTCCCTACTCCCTACTCCCTACTCCCTACTCCCTACTCCCTATTTCTTTCACCACCGCTACCAATTTTTCAATATGCGCTGCTTCATGAGTTGCCATTACAGATATTCTGATGCGACTTGTGGGCACTGTGGGCGGACGAATTGCTGGGGCAAAAATGCCAGCATCTCTGAGGTACTTTCCAGCCTTGAGTGCATCTGTGGCATTAGGCAATTGAAAACATAATATGGGTGATTCTGAAGGCAGTAATTTTAAATTAGGTAGATGTTCGAGCAAAGCTTTCAAGTAACGCACATTCTCCCACAATTGGGTGCGGCGTTGCGGTTCTTGTTGCACTATCTCGATCGCTGCTAAGGCTGCGGCTGTATCAGCAGGTGAAAGTCCAGTGGTGTAAATCCAGCTAGGTGCGCGGTTCCGTAAAAAGTCGATTAGGACGCTACTTCCTGCTACATACCCGCCTAAACTACCTAAAGCTTTACTCAAAGTACCAATTTGAATTAGAGGTTTTCCCGTACATCCAAAATATTCAACACATCCAGCACCACTTTTTCCTAATATCCCAGTGGCATGAGCTTCATCAACTAGCAGCATACAGTTAAATTCTTCAGCCAGATCCAAAAGTGCTGGCATTGGACATAAATCGCCATCCATACTGAAGACGCTATCAGTCAAAATCAAACAGCGCCGGTAATTTTGTCGCTGTTGACTTAACTGAGTTTTAAGTGCGACAACATCACAGTGCGGATATTCCACAACTGCTGCACCGCTGAGAATCGCCCCATTTTTCAAACTGGAATGATTGTATTGGTCAGATAAAATTAAATCCCGCTTTCCGACCAAAGCGGTAATTGCACCCAAATTAGCTAGATACCCTGAGCTAAATACCAAGGCATCTTCAGTTTGTTTGGTAGATGCGATCGCCTTTTCTAATTCTCTATGTAATTTACGATGCCCACTGAGTAATCTAGAACCAGTACTACCAGTACCAAATTCTTCAATAGCAGCGATCGCCGCTGTCATCAAACGTTCATCTCCAGCCAATCCCAAATAATCATTACTAGCAAAATTAATTACCTCTTGCCCAGCTAAAACCACCGTTGCACCCGGACGACCGTCAATAGTTTGTACTGAACGATACCAATCAGCCCGATGAATCGTTGCCAGAGATTTTTCTATCCAAGCATAAGGGTCATGGGGCATAGAGGAGGGTGGGGAGGTGGGGAGATGGGGAGGTGGGGAGATGGGGAGATGGGGAGGTGGGGAGATGGGGGAAATGACTAATGACTAATGACTAATGACTAATGACTAATAACCAACTTGTTCGCTACTACTGAGATGAGCGATCGCTTGTTTAATCCAATCTTCTACATAGGCATCTTTTGGTAGTCCGATGTCTTCACTTACTACGTGCAAGGCGTGACTGACTTCATGGGCAGTATACCCTAAAGCAAACAGCGTCATTTGCACTTCTTCGAGAATTCCTGGTGCAGGGCCGCCTGTGGCGACGAAGAAGCCCGCTGATTTGCGCCACTCGATCAATTTGCTTTTCAGTTCTAAACAGATGCGTTCGGCAATTTTTTTGCCGACACCGGGGGCTTGAATTAAGATTTGGGTATTGCCGGCGATAATTGCTTGGACTAGATCGGGTAGTTCCAAAGTGTCCAATAGAGCGATCGCTAAGGCTGCACCAATACCGCTAACAGTCAATAAGTGGCGAAATAAGTCGCGTTCAGATGGAGAAGCGAAGCCATATAGGAATGGCACTTCTTCGCGAATTTGCAAATGGGTAAAAATTTGCGCCACTCCTCCTGAATCTGGTAACTGCTGTGCCAAGCGTTGAGGAACTTGTAAATCATACCCCAAGCCATTGACTTCCAAAGTCAAAACAGTGCGATTACCAATTGTTTGAATACCAGCAACGATTCCTTTGAGATAGCTAATCATTCTAAAAAACCAAAATATTTTAATCCTTCCAGAATTCCACCCGCACAAAAATCTTGTGCTAGGTAACGATGGTCAGCCGGATACTCGTTGTGCCACTGGAGTAACTCTTTTCGAGCATTACCGACTATGATTCCCCTTTCGTTGCCTACAGCAAATAAAGCAATATCATTACCTGAATCACCGCAGACAACTGTTTGTTCTGCTGCAAATTTCCACTTTTGGCGTAAAAATTGCATTGCTTGACCTTTATCGCTGGTAAGGGGTACAATGTCAAGGTCTATTCCGCTACTGTAGATTAACTTTACATTTAATTTAAATTTATCCAACTCCGCCTCAAGTTGGGGTAGAATGCTGAACGCTATTTCTTGAGGAACAAAAAAACTCACTTTAAAAGCACGCTGTTCTGACTCTGGTTGCAGCTTTAATTCCGGGAAAGTCTCGGTTACGGATAAAATGAGTTCGCGATCCCAACCAGGGGAGAGGATTTCTGACCAACTCGAATCTGGAGTATTACTGCCATCAAGGTAGATTTCTGTTCCTACAGCAAGGACTAGAGCATCTGGTTGCAAAAGGTTTTTTTGAAGTTGGAGTTCTTGGTAAAGCTGAGGCGATCGCCCGGTAGAATAAACAATTTTAGTACCGTATTCTTCACGATGCTGGTTCAGCAGTTGATTCAGCTTTGGTAAAGCGTCGTCATTACCCACGGTGCGATATACAAGGGTGTCATCTAGATCGGTTACAAAAAGAAATGGTTTCATAATTTTGATGTACCTAAATTAGTAGTTGCCAAAATACCTGAAAATATCAAAATTGACCAAATAAAATACTTAGGAACGAATGCTTAAACATACGTTCCGAGTCAATTTACCAGATTTTGGCTCTTATGTAGTCCTACCTGTGTAAGAATTATTTCAAAGGTTAAAAAACCAGAGTTTCTCTGTATCTAATCAAGTCCGAGCGTTTCTCACCACTGAACTAGTGCGATCGATCGCAGTCGGATTGAAAATTAATATCACAAAGAGATAGCAAAATGAACAGCTTTCCCGCCTGGTACTTCGATGAATCTAAAATGGCTGGTGTTGACTTCGAGGATGTAGCACAAGTTGAAGCTTACGATCGCAATCAGACAGTAAGTACGCCAGAAAAAGAGCAAGCTTTAGTAAATCGCTTGGGCATTTCTTCGAGACATACTGTTATTGATTTAGGAGCAGGTACAGGTACTTTCGCAATCCAAGCTTCACTAATTGGTGCTAACGTACACGCTGTTGATATCTCACAAGCCATGATAAATTACGCTCAGAAGAAGGCCAAAATATTTGACGCTACTAATATCAAATTTCACCAAGCAGGTTTTTTGACTTATCAACATCAAGATGAACCTGTTGATTTCGTAGTTACCAAGAATGCGCTTCACATTTTGCCAGACTTTTGGAAAATGATTGCTTTTTTGAGAATAGCTGAACTACTAAAACCTAAAGGTATTTTTTATCTACGTGATGTAATCTTTTCATTTCCACCTGTAGAGTATAAAAGTTCAATCGATGAATGGATTAAACAGGTGGCAAAACCTGAAGGCCAGGGTTGGACAACTCAAGACTTTGAAATGCATGTGCGGGAAGAACACAGCACTTTTACCTGGATTGTTGAAGAAATGTTGACACGATCTGGATTAAAAATTTTAGAAGTAACTTATTTGACACCCGTTTATACCGAGTATTTATGCATGAAACCAGCTTCCTAAAAATAAGTTAGAGCAGATATTTTAGTTACTCGTCGCTCAAAGTTTCAATCAACAAATCCACTTGTTGCTGTCGCTGCTGCAAAAAACCTTCGCACTGGCGCAAATATTCAACAGCCTTGCCAAATTGGTCAAAAACCTCTTCCAATTCCAACTCACCCGCCTCAATACGAGCGATAATTCCCTCTATTTCAATAACCTTCGCTTCATAATTCCAACCTTCCATCGAATCAGAACTAGAAGTACTCTTGCGTTTAACCATTCAATTTTTGGCAGTTAGTTTATTTCCACAACCTTCACTTTAACTCCACCCTGCCCCAATTGATTCAACAAATCTTGTGAGTATTTTAGCCCCAATGCGATCGCCCTTATCTTCTCTCTCCTCAAAATGCATTACGATACAATCAACTTAATCACCTCTACGCCTGCTTTTCGTGGTCAACACCTCTCCACAACATCCGACTCCAATCCATTCTCCCTCCTACATTCCGCCTCTTGAGAGTGGCGATCGCTTAACTCGAAGAGAATTTGAGCGTCGCTACAATGCCATGCCCAACCTCAAGAAAGCCGAATTAATTGAAGGAGTCGTTTACGTGTCATCACCTTTGCGCTTTCAACCACATGCTGAACCACATGCGAATTTAATGGGCTGGTTGTGGTCTTATAAAGTAGCCACGCCTGGTGTCAGACTAGGTGATAATCCAACTGTGCGGCTAGATTTAGACAATGAACCCCAACCTGATGCCATTTTGTTAATCGACACAACTTGTGGTGGAAAATCTCATCTGGGTAGTGATGGTTACGTGGAAGGTGCGCCAGAATTAGTCGCAGAAGTCGCCGCTAGCAGTGCTACTAAAGATTTGTATGATAAAAAACGCGCCTATCGTCGTAATGGCATCTTAGAATATATTGTTTGGCAGGTTTTTGAGCAAACTATAAGTTGGTTCAGCTTGCAAGATGGTGAATACGTAATATTGACACCAAATGCCTCAGGCATAATTGAAAGTCTCGTGTTTCCTGGATTATGGCTGGATGTCTCAGCATTAGTTAATGACAATATGCAACAGGTTTTAGCAGTGTTGCAAACAGGGCTAAATTCAGCTGAACATCAAGCCTTTGTTGAGCAGTTGAACAATAGCTGATTTATTGACACTCGCACAGCTATCAAAACATAGCGAGCCAGCCTTTATGATTTTGGCGATCGCATTTGTTATTTTGGCGATCGCATTTGTTGTTTTGGCGATCGCATATATCTAAATCTGGTTTCTAGCTATCTCTGTGATTACACCTGCGATCGATTTTTGGCATTGTTTACAAAATCGAGCGATCCATTCCTGACAGTAATCTGTTGTAAGTCGCTATATATCTAAACTACTTTTTTACTTCTGTAACTTTCACTATAACCTCACCCTGTCCCAACTGAATCGATAAATTTTGCCCCACTTCTAACTCAGCCGCAGTACGAGCGATCGCTCCATTTTCTTGTCTCACCACTGCATAACCACGCTGCAACACAGCTTTCGGGTCGAGAGTTGCCAACTTTTGCCGCAACAATTCTAAATGTTGCTTTGCTTGCTGCGATCGCGCGATCGTTGCTTGTACCAATTGCCGACGCTTCCAAACTAGCTTCTGTGCCTCTTGTTCTAGTTGCCGATCTAACCGCAAACGTCGCAAACGGTTTCGTAGTGCTTGCAGTTTATTCTCAGCATTTTCCCCAAAGTCATGCATGACTTCATGCAAAGCCAGAACTCGCTGCCGATGCTCGGCATACAACTCTGCAATTGCGGGTACAACTGTTTCTGCTGCTGCCGTTGGTGTATGCACGCAGACATCTGCAACTAAATCTACCAAAGATTCATCTCTTTGATGACCAATACCAGTAATTACAGGAATCGAACAACTAGCAACAGCTCTCACCACTCGTTCATCATTAAAGCAAGCCAATTCCTCAACCGCGCCGCCACCACGCGACAAAATTAGCACTTCGGCGCGACCATCCCAGTCTACTCGTTCAATTGCTTTGACTATGGATTCTGGTGCTTGTTCGCCTTGTACTGTGGCAGGAGAAAATAAAACGTGTAAACCTGGATACCTTTGTTTGAGAGTTTTTTGAATATCGCCCCAAGCTGCCGCAGTTGGTGAAGTGACGACGGCGATGGTTTGGGGATGGATGGGGAGCGATCGCTTTCTTTGGCGATCGAATAACCCCTCAGCCAGCAAGCGATTTTTGAGTTGTTGATAGCGTAGCGCCTGTAAACCAACACCAGCAGGTAAAGCCTGCCAAACTGATAACTGATACTCTCCCCGTTGCGGATACAGGCGAATACTGCCCAAAATAATTATCTGCTCGCCAGCAACAGGTATCTGGGCGAGTTTTGCCAATTGACTATTCCACACCACACACTTAATTCCTGCGGTGCCATCCGTATCTTGCAAAGTGAAAAATAACCCACTGCGATGGTGGTTAGCACTGGAAACTTCGCCAGTTACCCAAACTTGCCGCAATTGTTCATCTTGCTCTAACAGCAAGCGGATATAGTCGGTTAAACCAGATACCGAAAGTGCCGTATCGAGAATGAGAGAGTTGGGAAGGTCGAAAGTCATCAAAGATGCCTGAAAGCATTTGTGCTGTGCCGATTCTAGCATTTTTAGTCAGAATCAAAGTTCATCGCAGTAAACGCTTCAATCTTTTCTAGACATCATCATTGCGTTTATCGACTAAAATAACCTCTACTAAAATATAAGAATTATAATGCGATCGCCGTAAGATTTGATAAACAGCGTTAAGGGTTTAATCTTTTAAAGATTGGAGTAACGAGCTAGGACGTGCAGCTTTTACAGAAAGATAAAGGTCGGGATAGCGAACAAATATATAGTGTTCATACTCGTACCAATGCATCTCACTTTTTTCTTGGTTACAAACCTGGCAAATAACCCATAAATTTTTGAATTCTATTGATAACCAGGGATATTGCGATCGAGGTAATTTGTGATCTATTGTCTTACCACCTTTATCAGAGTAGTGATACCCACAAATTGGACAGTGCCAGTTTGAATTTGCTTTGACCCAATCTTTACTTTCTTGGGTTGTGCCACATTCATAATCACCATTAATATAGCGCCAGTAATCAAATTTCCTGTAATTTTCAAAATCTTGAGGAGTTAGTTTGTGATATCGTTTATTACCAATTTTATTTGCCAGCCTAAATAAGTCTCTCAAGTCTTTATCTTTAAAATCTACCATATTTGGCTAAAATTTAAATTTTCTAAATGATTTTTAATTCGCTTGATTCCAATATCTTTTACTGGCGTTTTTACTAAAATCAATAAATTCTACTTCTGTATCCGGAAACTGCTTATCAATTTCTTCAGCAATCTCATTAACTTCTCTAGATAAATTTTGATGGAAGTGTTGTATTTCTTGACTTGTCAGATATTTATTTCCAATACGGTCGGCTTCTAAGAATAATTCCTCAAGTGTTAACTCTGCAAGAGGATATTTTAATAAAAAATCTTCGATTTTTTGATAAAGATTAATAACATTAATCCATCCAACATTTTTATAAAGATTTTCTTTTAGCCAAACTTTGTCTTTTTGATGAAGCTGAGTTCGATTCTTCGAGTTAGTACGTTGAAGTTCGCGATAATTCATACCCTGAAAAAATTTCTTGTTGTAAGTCATAAATCCAGTTAATCAGCCTAGTGTTGATTTGAACATAATAATTAAAGCTTGACGAATTTCACTATCATCATACTGAAGAAGCTTTTTGGTACTCATAGCTAATTTGAGCCTAATTTCGTCTATTAAATTTTTTAATGCTTTATTGTCTTTTTTTAGTTCTTCATTTGCGTGTATTAACTCACTATTTTGAACATTTATACCTTTTAATTTCATTTCTAACACTTTGTTTGTGTCAGATAAATTTTGAATTTCAGTTTCATATTTTTCATTTTCTTGTTTTTGATATTTTTTTAGCTTTTCAATTTTGGCAGCATATTCCTGATTATTTTTTTCGATCTCATTGCTTTTCTTTGTGACCAAACCTTTCTGAGCAGCTTGAAGGCGCTGACGCTTAATTAGCTCAGAACCAGCAAAAAGCGAAATAGCTCTGCGAATCGTAATCTCATCAGGATTGGTACTAAAGTCAATTACTTCCAATGCACGCATAGCATCTGCTTTTGTCCATCCCTCATTTTCAAGCAGCTTAATACTCTGTGATTTATTCACGTTTGCTCAATATATTGATGTAAAATATATTACTAGTTTATCAGTACACTATCTTGATGCCAACTGCCTGGATTCAATGATAATAGTAACTTTACTAAACTTATCAATGTCGGAGGCGATCGCCGCTTTTGTTGAGGGCCAGGGGATTTGACGAACGCTCGATCTTACCATGATAGTAACTAGCCTTTTCTCTCCAAGACAAAGCAGCCTAAGCTATGTACAGTCGATAAAATCAGTTAGTTGTTTAAATAATTTTGTTTGAAAATCCCTGACTTACCTACCCAAAAGCAGCTATCTCTGGATACAAGTTGGTATCATTGTGCAGGACTACCCTAATCAGATGGCGATCGAGTTACGATCTTGTCACAGTTGATTTTTAACTTAATAAGTCCTATTCCAGAATTTTCTGGTTTAAAATAGTATATCTGTTCTACTCAACATCTAAACCCACACTCCTGAAAATCCATATACTTAGAGGCTCTAATGGCTATCAATACCGATACTTCTGGCAAGCAAAAAGCGTTAAATATAGTACTCAACCAGATTGAGCGCAGCTTCGGTAAAGGAGCAATCATGCGCCTGGGAGATGCTACCCGGATGCGGGTGGAGACAATTTCCAGTGGGGCGCTGACCTTGGATTTGGCATTGGGAGGCGGTTTACCTAAGGGGCGGGTAATTGAGATTTATGGGCCCGAAAGTTCTGGTAAAACCACAGTAGCGTTACATGCGCTCGCCGAAGTGCAAAAAGAAGGTGGCATTGCTGCGTTTGTTGATGCCGAACATGCCCTTGACCCCACCTACGCTGCGGCATTGGGTGTAGATATTGACAATTTGCTGGTTTCCCAACCTGATACAGGAGAAGCCGCTTTGGAAATTGTCGATCAACTGGTTCGTTCTGCTGCGGTTGATATTGTAGTTATTGACTCGGTAGCAGCATTAGTTCCCCGCGCTGAAATTGAAGGCGATATGGGTGATGCTCACGTTGGTCTCCAAGCGAGGTTGATGAGCCAAGCCCTACGTAAAATTACTGGAAATATTGGTAAATCTGGTTGCACAGTGATTTTCATCAACCAGTTGCGGCAAAAAATCGGTGTTACTTACGGAAGTCCAGAAACCACAACTGGTGGTAATGCATTGAAGTTTTATGCTTCTGTGCGCTTGGATATTCGTCGGATTCAAACCTTGAAAAAAGGTACAGATGAATTTGGTAACCGCGTCAAAGTCAAAGTTGCCAAAAATAAAGTAGCGCCACCTTTTAGAGTTGCGGAATTTGACATTATTTTTGGTAAAGGTGTTTCTATCTTGGGTTGCCTCGTGGATCTGGCAGAAGAAACTGGCATCATTATTCGCAAAGGAGCTTGGTACAGCTACAACGGCGATAACATTTCTCAAGGACGAGACAACGCCATTAAGTATCTAGAAGAAAAGCCAGAATTTGCCGAACAAATTAAACAACTGGTACGGGAAAAGCTAGATAAAGGTGCTGTTGTTTCTGCTAACTCTGTATCAAAGTCCAATGAAGATGAAGATGAAGATGAAATCGAATTAGAGGAAGAAGAATAAGCAATTTTGGCTTTGATGATTTCATGTATGAAAACAATTCTGCATGATATCAAAATTCTTGTAGAGACGCTGCAATTGCAGCGTCTCTAAATATAAATGCATACAAAATTGAGCTATAGCGCAATTTTTAATTATATGGTGCCTTATGTCTCTTCATAAGGCACCTTTTTCACAATAGTAATACGTTACCCTTGCTGTTTGCTTTTCAATTTTTTAGCTGGGATTATACGGTTTTTGTCTGCTAAAAAGGCGGTCTAAAATTTCTGATTTCTGTTCTGAACTGAAGTTTTCATACCAATGGTCAATTTTATCAGCTACTCCGGAATTTCTGAAAATCTCTAAATTATCATTTGGGCGGTCAATTAAAATTTTTGGTCGATCGCGAGGATAAGTCAGTATTTCTGCTTTGCTTTCACTCTTACGATTCATCAGCTGCATCAATAACTCCATTGCTACAGTTGGTAGAACGCGGCACTTATCCTCGACAAAAAAATTAAAACTCAGGCTACCTAAACGAATGCGATCGCCATCTTTGAGTTTGATCGGTTCAAGAGCACGTTTCTCATTCACAAATGAGCCATTGGTACTGTTAAAATCAATCAAATAGAAGCCTTCAGACTCAATATGTTGAATCGCAGCGTGGCGACGAGACATATAACTATCAGGAATGCAAATGCCACTGTTGCGACCACGACCTATTATCCAGATCCGCTGTGGTTGTCGTAAACTTTCGGTCTGATTGTCACATAAATTAGTCATCAAATAAACGGCAGTAGTATCGACTATCCCGTTTACATAATATGTTTTCACCTTCTTCAACGACGGTTGATATACGTTTTCTAGCTGAAGAATCTCGTCTAGGAGGCCGTTGTGGTGTTCGTACAATTTGAGAAATACTTGATATAAAGTTAATCTCCGTTCTATTTCCGTTTGTGCAAAGTCAGCCATCATATATAAACCTTGTATGACCTGATTTCGGGGGTGAATATTCTGCTTCAGCCTACAATCAGAGATAATTGCTTTTTTAATTTCCGCTGCCATCTCAGAATTTGACTGGCTTACGAAAGTTAAATTTGACAAATTTTAGATATTAAATTCCCTGTTGTTTATAGCTATAAAAATTATCGCAATCTTTATAAAAAATTATGTGATGGTTTATTTTTTATTGTAAATAATCTTTTATTGTTTTTAACAGATCAAATCTATAAAGATTTCATAAAGATTACTAAAAACTCCCCGTATTTGTACGCAATAATAATATTCAAAAATTTGACGTTATAAATACGTGAAAATATTCCATTTCTAAGTATAATTTCCAGCATATTTCATCTAAATGAGGAAGACAAGAGCCGACAGGCAATGCCACAAAATTTATGAAATTAAAATGTGTATTTTACGTACTTGTAAAGTACTGTAGAAATTTTCTCACAGCACTTGTGCGACTAATAAAGAAATACCGTTGAGTTAAAGAAAGTTTTGTAAAGATTAGATGCGATCGCAAAAATTTCTTTAATTGGAAGTACCTAACTTCCGTGTAAATGCGAACTTTCAAATCACAATAAGCCTCGTTTGCCATTGGGACGCACGGTCATCCAATTAGTTTTTGCTAGTGCTAGCTGTTCATCAGAAATTTTGGCATTTGTGAGATTGGCGCCACATAAATTAGCTCCTCGGAGGTTAGCATTGGTGAGATAAGCATGGCTAAGGTCTGCCCCTCGTAGGTCTGCCCCTTCTAGATCGGTATGGTTAAAGTATGCTTTGCTCAAATTAGCGTCTTTGAGATTAGCTCTAGTGAGACTGGCTCTGCCAAAGTCACTGTTGTGAAGATTAGCTCCCTGGAGATTGGTTTTTTGTAATTGAGCGGAATGAAAATTTGTTCCCGATAAGTCAGCACCTTGCAGGTTTAGCAAACTTAAGTTGTGTAAGGCAAAATCCCGTCTTCCTTTGATGTAAGCTGTTAGTAAACTTTGGGTATCTAACTTGCGCTCGACTTTAGAATTTGGAATTTGGGAACCATTACTGTTGCTGTTAGCGAAAGTCGTTGATTTGCCGATTCCAGCAGCTTCAGCCTTGGCTCGTCTAGCGCGAATTGCTGCTGCTACCTGTGCTACTCCTGCGCTAGTAACAGCCACAGAAGGATTGCTACATAAAACAGCAGAATCTTCCATACGGTTGTATGTTTGCCCTTTAACTCCAGCATCCGGAGATTTAGTCAGCAACCCCTGTGCTAAACTGTCTAAGTATGGTTCTATCTCTAAGGCTCTGAGAACGTCTGCTGCTGACTGATAACGATTGCGTACTGATACCTCTAACATTCTCCGTAATACGTTGGTCAAGTGGTCGCTCACTTGCACCAGCTGTTCCCACATCATCTCACCAGTTGTGGGATTGTAATCTAAATCTTTAGGAGTTTTACTAGTTAGCAAATAAATACATGTCACCCCCAGTGCGTAAATATCACTAGCGTAGACTGGACGCATTGCCATTTGTTCTGGAGGTGCAAAACCAGGAGTACCGATAGCATAAGCAGTTAAGGCGGTCTGTCCCGATTGACTCGCCGCACCTTGGGTAACTTGATTTTTGACGGCGCCAAAGTCAATGAGTACCATTCTGGCATCTTGACTGCGGCGAATTAAGTTAGCTGGCTTGATATCTCGGTGAATTACCTTTTGCTCGTGGATGTATTGCAGCAATGGCAAAATCTCACTCAAGAATTGCTTGACTCCAGTTTCGGTTAACACACCGTTGAGTTTGACCTCTTCCTGCAAGGTATCACCACTGATATATTCTTGAACTAAGTAGAATTGTTCATATTCTTCAAAATAGTCCAGCAGCCGTGGTACTTGGGGATGATTGCCAATCTTACCCAGAGTTTTGGCTTCTCGCTCAAAAAGTTCTCTGGACATCTGTAAAACATGTGGGGAGTTGCTAGAGGGGCGTAGTTGCTTGATTACACAACTAGGTTCTCCTGGTAAGACTCGATCCTGGGCTAAAAAGGTTGCTCCAAAGCCACCTTGGCCTAATGGCTTGACTACTTGATAGCGATCGCGCAACAGTAGTAGCGAGCCACAAGACTGACACCTTTGGCTATTTACCAAATTTTCTGGATTGCGACAGGTAGGATTTAAGCAGTAGCTCATGCACTGTCAACTCGCTGCACGAAGAATCATAGGGAGTTTTTATACTCTCCTTTAATTATTTAGATCTCAATCAACACTTGCCAGGTAATTTTTGCTGGAAATCCTTTGAAGAGTTTCTAAAGTTTAAATAAGATTACGTACAGCGATCGCCAAAACCAAATCATTTATTATACCTACATTCTTGCATGATACTTGAATGACTTTATACTAATTTATATTTCTATTTTAGAATGTATAATTTCACACAATCCTATCTGTACCACTGCTTTGCCGGAGATGTATTACATCATGCGTCCTTAATTATTTATTTTTCCAACATCTGTACAGAAATTGGGAAAGCTTCCCTATCCTATGCCTTTTAATATATTAAAGAGCGGTCTTTAGCTAGATGCATACCATATTAGGTGCTGGAGGGGAGTGCCAAAACCACTTGCTGTGGGAAAACACGCCAGTTACTCGACTTGGGGAAACCCCAAGACCGAACTGGCTCTGCTACGTACCCGTCACTGGCTCCCCTACAGAAAATCCTGTAGGAGCTTGGATGCCCGTATTGGAGACAATTTAGGATCGACTTTATTAGTTGAAGAAACTATTAGCTAGCTTTCATATTGACACCAATCAGCTGTTCGAGAAGTGCTAAAACATCACTGCGACTGAGTTTTTCTTTACCATTCGCCAGGGCATCAAGGGTTCCATGTGCTAAGGTCAAGGGAATTTGGCAAAAGTCTAAGGCTGGGCCTGTGGGAAGATTTTTGGTGTAAGCTTCTGCCAAGCCTAGATTGCGCCGCGCATACTCTTGCATGTTAGCTGCATTCCAACCTTCTGGAAAAAAGTCTACTCCACGTCTGAGATCTTCAGTATGATTACGCAGGATATTAACTGCTTGTAAACCCCGGCCAAACCCAATGGCTTGGGTACGATTTGTTTGTGTTCCATCGTACCAAGTCCATAAGTCCGAAAGTAATAATCCCACTGCACCTGCAACCGCAAAGGTATAACGGTCTAAATCAGATTCGGTGTAAATTTTCCAGTTGATTTCTGCCCAGTAAGCCATCCGGTCTGCCATTGCAGCAGTGGCATCCCAAATTCTAGGTGCAATGGTTTCAGGTGCTAGCAGCGACCATTCTCGAACCCTGAGAGTAACTTCTTCTAAGGAATTCTCATATTCACTAAATCCTGCTTTGAAAGCGTCTAGCGCGAAGCCATCAACTCCCGCCTGTAGTGTCAAACTGATTGCGCGTAAGAGTTTTGCTTTTGTAGGGTTGTCTAGTTCTCGATGATCTTCAATTTCATCAATAGCACGCATACACAAATATGCTGATGCTACTGCTTCTTGCAATCCTGGCGGTAAAAGACTAATTGGAATATAAAAAGTTCGGCTAGTTTCTTTAAGGATTTGCAGAGCATCTCTACGTAAATTCATGTTATCACTCCCCGCTTGATTTTTACACCACATGAAGTTTGCAGTTTTTTGATGATACTGGATATAGTTTTGACTAAACTTTAAAAACTATAGACTATAAGATACGCTAGTATTTCATCTGAAAATTAATAGTTTTTGGTGTTGCAATTAACAAAACTCTCAAATTTATCAAAGTCTAGTCTAGTATATAGGCTTTTGGTTGCAAAAAAGGTTCAGGTGTATTTCTATATAGACATCATGAAGTTTTTAGCCTAAATATAAACAATCATCCTAAGCACTAAAAGATTAGGTGAGAATAGCTACAAAAGTTTTTTGTATTTATACAGCTTTGATACCTCAACTTACTCGTTTATTTTTCTCAATTAGATATGCAGTGGCGTCAGCATAAAAAACGAGTACTATATTCTGGCATCAGGCTTAACATTATCTCTCCTGGAAATTAATTAGTTTTATTTATAATTATCTACAAGTAAATTATCAAAAAAACTGTATTGCTTAATACAGATAAAATAGCAAAAACAATTACTTGACGCTACCGATTGAAGGCATCGGAAGTATTTAATTTCAAAAATTATCGGACTTATAAGTGTTGCGATCGCACTGGAGATTTTGTAACAGATGTATTCTTTAATCATAAATGATATCAGTAGATAAAAACTCACAACTAGTAATTAATGATAAAATAAGCTTATAAATTAACCAGTATATACCAACCAAAATTAGCTACACAAACTCAAATATACTGAGTGTTTGATTGTTCGCAAAAACAATTTTTATTGCGAAGATTCATGTCTAGAGGTTAAATTACCCTAAATCTGCGTTAATTTAATTACTAAAATTTTGTATATATAATTACAACTGTTAATACTAATAATAGCAATTTTGTATATTTTTAAATGCAAGCGTTAATTTGCCAAAGAGTTATGGTGGACTAAATTAGATGCATACTGAAGCGATCGCTGCTTATAAGTTATTTTTATTACTAAATAGTAACGTATATTTATTCAATAAAAATAAAAAAGGTGGGAAAATATCCCACTTAGGAAAACATTCGTGAATATTTAATGTAACTTTTTACTCGTCTTCCACTGATGCCAACCCATTAATCGCTGGGCCATTAATTACTTTTCCGTAAGTATCAAACCGCGAACCGTGACAGGGACAATCCCAGGTCTTTTCTGAGGAATTCCAGGCGACGATACAATTGAGGTGAGTACAGATTGCCGAATGTTGGTGTAGCGTGCCGTTTTCGTCTCGATAAGCTGCGACTTTTGTCAAACCACGCCGCACTACTGCACCCGTACCAGGGGTGATTTTTTCCACAGAATCAACATCTCCTGGTGTTACCCAATTTAAATATTGGCTAGCAACGTTGAGATTTTCAGAGATAAAATCACCTAATCCGCCAGTTCTCACGCGCGACGGGTCATAAAGCTCTGTCCAGGTATTTTTTCGTCCTAAAATCAAATCAGTTAACAGTATACCTGCAATTGTGCCGTGGGTCATGCCTATGCCTGTATCACCCGTGACGATGTAAACGTTTTGTTCGTCAAAGGGATTTTTGCCTATGTAAGCAATACCATCATCAGAATTCATTACCTGACCCGACCAACGAAATAAAACTTCCTCTACCATCGGAAAACGTTCTTGCGTCCATGTCTGGAGTTTGGCATACCGAGCATTGGCGTCGTCTGCTTGTCCAGTTTTATGGTCTTCACCGCCAACTATTAAAATATCATACTGCTCGTTCAATTTCTGTAATCTTACGTAGTGGTAAGGGTCGAGGGTATCCCAATAAAGGGCTTTGTAAACTGAATTGCGAGGCACTTTCAGACCGATGACAAAAGTCATGTATGGAGCTTGCTTAAAGTGCATAGTAGCTAAATTACTAATGGGCGAATTGGTTGCTACTACCACAGCGTCGGCTGTGACAGCTTGACCGTTGCTGGTTTCAACGCGTGCGGGGAAACCACCTTTGATTTTTTCTACGTGGCTTTTAGTAAAAATTCGACCGCCACGACGTTGAATGGCTTCTGCAAGTCCGGCGAGATACTTCAGGGGGTCGAATTGCCCTTGTTGGGGAAAGCGTAGACATACTCCTGTATCAAAATTAGTTAATGGTGCTTTTTGAAGCATTTCTACATTAGTGAGTCCGACTCTATGTGCAGCTTCTAACTCTTGCTGAATTTCATCCAATGAGTTTGCATCAGGTGGAAACAAATAGCCATCAAGCCGCTCAAAATCGCAGTTAATATTTTCTTGGGTAGCGATCGCTTCTATAGTATTAATAGCCGTTGTATGACTTTGAGCAATAAGTTTTGCACCTTCTTTTCCGTGTATTTGCTCAAGTTCGTAGTAACGTTCGGTTAGCACATTTGATAGGTGTGCTGTTGTCCGCGCAGTTTGGCCGCCACCAATCAGGCCATCATCTAGCACGACTACAGACTTTCCTTGGCGGGTTAAAATATAAGCAGTTGACATCCCGGCTATGCCAGCACCCACGACGCACACATCTGCATAAATATTTTCTGTAAGCGCGGTTTGTTCTGGAACTTTTGCGCTTGTCATCCAAATAGAAATAGTTTTGCCAGAGTCGTTTTGCATTTTTTTGTAGAGTCTCAGACCTAATTTATCTGCTAGAAATAGCTCGATCGCGCTAAGGGTGACAGGAAAATCAAAACTGACAAATAACAACAAATATTTTGATACTTTTCCTGTTTCGCTTGTAGTTATGTATATCTTTAACTCTTGTCAAAAATGTAGTTAAAGTTTATATCCCACCCTATTATTGTTTAAGTTTAGATTATTATTTTTAAATATTGCATCTCCACGATGACAGACAGAAAAATATACTTTATTGAAGATGAAAATTTGAAAAAAATATATTATTAAAAAAATTAAATTATGCTGTAATTATCTGACTCAATATCGTCCAGCTACAAGTAGGAGATTAAACTAATGAATAGCATCTGAAAAACCTGACTGAGTATTATTGCCAGTACGAACGGTTTTTTTGATGGTGCTATAGTTTAGCCGATGCCTTGAAAATTTAGTTGCTCTTGCCATTTCCGATCTCTTGGAGAAAACTTAGGGGTTTAGACAAGCTAAAAATTAGGGTAAATTGAAGTTCAAAAGAAACTTTGGACACCTTCAAGGTGTGAAGCGATCGTAGAATTTTTTGTGTTACTTGACTGCGCTTTTAAGACAATGGTAGGTAACATCACTTTCTATTGGGAGATCCTGAAAAAGCTTGATTTTTGAAGCACCTTTATTTCTTACTCTAAATTGTGCCAGAAAAAATATGCATAGGGGTAGATGAAGAACAACTAAAGGAGTAGCATAAAATACAATGGACATAAATGATTAGTCCGTAAGAAATACGGTAATTTATGACGCTAGATAGATGCGGTTAGAGAGACTCAATGTTAAACGTTAACCGCTTGCAACTGCAAGATATATTTCAAATTCCAGCAAATTCATTTGTGGCAAAAATCGCAAGTGCGATACCCGTTTTGGTTGGTAGTTTAGTACTAGTTGGTTGGTGGCTGGGTATTGATGTTCTCAAGCAGGGTTTTCCGGGTAGCTTGGCGACAATGAAATTTAACACAGCGCTGTGCTTTGTACTGTCTGGGATGTCGCTGTGGCTGTTTTTAATAGGAAGGAGAACAAAAACAACGGGGGAAAGAACAGTTAAAAATTACCTGCACTTCCCTAGCCTTCTAGTTGGCAAAGTTTGTGCAATTGCGGTTACCACAATTTCTGTACTCACACTCTGCCAATATCTGTTCGGCTGGAATTTTGGTATTGATGAACTCGTGTTTCGTGATTCACCGGCCAGTTTGGCGACATCACATCCGGGGCGAATGGGGGTAAACACAGTAGTGAATTTTATACTGGTCAGTGTAGCTTTACAGTTTCTGATTTATCAAAGAAATCACCGCAGTTATTGGTATGCCCAAATTATGGCTTTGATAGCTACTTTGATTTCTTTTCAAGCGCTGATGGGCTATGCCTACAAAGTTAAAGTTCTCTATGGACTCGCTCCCTATACAACATCAATGGCGTTACACACAGCGCTGTTGTTCAACATACTAGGTATAGGTATTTTGTGGGCGCGGCCAGAACAGGGGTTAATGAGAGTAGTAACAAGCGATAACTATGGTGGCTTACTTGCACGTCGGTTATTAGTTGCGGCGATCGCAGTACCTTTTATATTAGGGTGGGTAATTGTTGAAGGTCAACGCGCAGAACAATACGACCCAGCTTTTGCAGTATCAGTCTTTGCCATCGTCCTGATTGTAATTTTTACGGTTTTGATTTGGCAAAGTGCGAGGGTTATTGAAAACCTCAGCCATCAGCGCGATATCTCCGATAATCTACGTCTGTGCGCCCAAGAAGCGCTCAGAGCCTACGAAGATAAACTAGCAAGCTTTGTCGATGCTAACGTTATCGGCATTGTCTTTGCCGACATTTATGGCGGTATCTACCAAGCAAATGACGAATATCTGAGGATAATTGGTTACACGCGCGAAGATCTGGCGACAGGGCGGTTGAGTTGGGAAGAAATCACACCCCCAGAGGATCTGTATTTAGACCAACAAGGTATCGCCGAAGCAAAGAAAAACTCTAAAGGTGCTTGTACGCCATACAAGAAAGAATACATTCGCAAAGATGGTAGCCGAATTCCGGTTTTAGTTGGTTTCGTGCTGTTGGGAGAAAAACGGGACGAGTCAGTAGCGTTTATCCTCGATTTGAGCGAACGCAAGCAAGCAGAAGCAGAACAACAAAAGTTAGTATCGTTGGTAGAAAATAGCTCCGACTTTATTGGTATCGCCACACTTGAGGGGCAATTACTCTATATAAATGATGCAGGTCAAAAGTTAGTAGGGCTTGCAAGCTTAGAAGAGGTGAAGCAAAAGGCTGTATTAGATTACGTCATGCCCGAAGACAAAGATTATTTTCAAGAGCGTATACTGCCGACTGTGCGATCGCAAGGGCGTTGGCAGGGAGAATTCCGCTTCCGACATCTGCAAACAGGCCAAGCGATACCAGTTGATTACAACATCTTCACCGTTACAGAGAATAGCACCGGTCAACCAATTGCTCTGGCCACTGTGACTCGCAACATCAGCGAACAAAAACAGGCCAAGGAACAAATTTTACAATTAAATAAGGATCTACAACGCCGAATCGCTGAATTACAAACTTTGCTGGATGTAATTCCCATTGGTATTGGCATTGCTGAAGATCCAGAATGCCAAAGTATCAAGGTCAACCCTGCTTTTGCTAAGCAGTTGGACATATCGCCAAATGCAAATGCTTCCCTGAGCGCTCCCTTAGGTGAAAAACCGACTAACTTTAAAGTTTACCGCCAGGGAAGGGAATTGTCACCGGAAGAACTTCCCATGCAGTACTCTGCTGCTCATGGCGTCGAAGTTTTAGATTTTGAGTTAGATATAGTACATGAAAACGGAAAAATAGTCAACCTTTTAGAGCGTGTTGCACCTTTGTTTGACGAAGACGGGAAGACGAGAGGGTGTGTTGGTGTATTTTTGGATATTACAGAACGCAAGCAGGCAGAAGAAGTACTCCGCAATCAGCAAAAATGGCTGGAAGATGTGTTAAATCTGATGCCAAGACCGATGTTGTTTATTGAACCAGGAACAGCACGGGTAATCTTCGCCAATCGCTCTGCTAATGAATTAGCTGGAGGCGAATTTCCTAAGGGCGTACCAGCAGCAGAATATCACACAGTTTACCACTATACGGATGCGGCAGGAAATCGCATTCCCAACGAGCAAATGCCAGGAGTGCGGGTGGCCCTTGGCGAACGCCTCAATGGGTTGGAGGTGGACTGGCATACTAGCTCTGGGGTGCGTTCTCTACTGATATTTGCCGATACCTTGCCAGCAATGCACGGCCATCCAGCAATCTGTGTTTTGGTGTTTCAAGATGTTAGCAACCTCAAGCAGGCAGAAAAGGCGCTTTCCATAGGTTACCAAAGGCTAAAGTTACTTTTTGAAACAGCTAACGACTTGCTATCGAGCCAGCAACCGGTGGTACTCATCGATAGTTTCTTCGGAAAATTAAAAGAGCAAATAGGTTTAGATGTTTACTTCAACTATTTGGTTGAGGATAACTCTCAATTAATGCGGTTGGAGTCTTACGGTGGCATTTCTCCAGAATTGGCAAAGGAAATTGAGTGGTTGGCATTTGGTCAGGCGGTTTGTGGGACTGTAGCCCAGCAACGCCGCCCCATACCTGTAGAGAATGTGCAGCAATCAAATGACCCGAAAACAGATTTAATTCGTTCTTTAGGGATTAGTGCTTATTATTGTTATCCGTTAATGGCACAGGGACGGCTTTTGGGTACTCTTTCCTTTGGTAGCCGGACTCGCCTCAGCTTCACCGAAAATCAAAAGGGAATGATGCAGGCAGTGTGCGATCAGATAGCGATCGCAATGGAAAGAGCGAGTTTAATTGCATCTTTGCAACAGCAAACAGAGCAATTGCAACAAGCTAACCGGATGAAAGATGAGTTTCTGGGCATATTATCCCACGAGTTGCGATCGCCCCTGAATGCTATTCTTGGCTGGGCACAACTATTGCAACGCAGCAAGCTCAGCGAAACCCAAATCACTAAAGGAATGGAGACAATTGAGCGCAACGCTAAGGCGCAAACCCAGCTAATTGAAGACTTGCTGGATATATCGCGGATGAACAGAGGCAAATTACGCCTCAATGTTCGTAGTTGTAATTTGGTGTCGATAATTGAGTCGAGCATAGAAACTGTTAGTTTAGCCGCTCAATCTAAGGAAATCGATTTGAGATTTTCCGTCGTTTCTTCTTCAGAAACTGCATCAAAAGAAGCAGAATTTCTCAATCATCAACATCCAAACGGCAACTTCAAAGCCGAAGATTCAATATTTATAGTTTCCGGTGATTTCGATCGCTTGCAGCAAATTATCTGGAATTTGCTATCCAATGCGATCAAATTCACACCCGCAGGCGGACGAGTAGAAGTGCAATTGTCTGTAGTTAGTGACATCAAATCACTTGGGCAAACCCCCAGTTTAGAACAACAGCCAACCGACAAATATGCCCAAATTCAAGTAATTGATACAGGTATCGGCATCAGTGCTGATTTTCTCCCTTACGTCTTTGAACGTTTTCGGCAAGCTGATAGTTCTAGCACCAGAACCTATGGAGGATTGGGACTAGGATTAGCGATCGTGCGTCATTTAGTAGAATTACATGGTGGTACCATCTATGCAGAGAGTCCCGGCGAACAACAAGGCGCAACATTTACAGTCAAGTTACCACTTCTGAAGAGTCCGCCCCTCAACCCCTGTGGTGTGGGTTTGTGCGCCTGCGCTCCTGCGCCCCCCTCCCTCCTTGGCGTGCGGGTACTGGTTGTAGATGACCAAATTGATAGCCGTGAATTTGCGATCGCAGTACTCGAACAGTACCAAGCAGAAGTTCGAGCAGTAGCATCAGTTCCAGAAGCATTCCAAGTAATTCGAGAGTGGAAACCAGACGTATTAGTTAGCGACATCGGTATGCCTCAAGAGGATGGTTACTCATTGATTCGCAAACTGCGATCGCAACCTCCAGAACAAGGAGGAAATATTCCCGCAGCCGCACTGACAGCTTATGCAAGTGCTGAAGACAGGATGCGAGCGATACAAGAAGGTTATCAGCTGCATTTGCCGAAACCTGTTGAGCCAGCTGAATTAGCGACAGTGGTGGCTAGTCTGGTTGGACGGACTTGAAAAATCAGAATTCAGAAGTCAGAATTCAGAAGTCAGAATTCAGAAGTTAGAATTCAGTATTCAGGAGTGAAGCTAAAGATGCTCCTGAATCGTGTTTTGATAGAATTATGGCACTTGAAGCATAGTTTACGACATAAACAGCTCGTAAGTAGATGGACACAATTATTTATAAGACGCATTTCGACTCCGCTCAATGCTCTGTAGCCCGACTAAAAGAGGGTTGAGCGACTTGCCCTGAGCGGAGTCGTACCCCTACTCTTAAGCAAGCTACGCGTAGCGTCTCGCTCCAGAAGGGAGTCGAAACCCGGTAATTTCAAGTTAGGTTTAATTTAGTCCTTCTACTTAAAACCCCAGCATCAAGAGACTTTCTTTGCCTATTGCCTGCTATAAATTTTGAATCAATTCCTTTTCAGCTTGCAGCCAATGTTCTAGAGACTTGCCATTTGGATAGCCGCTTTGTTGCCAGATTTCATAAGCTCTAAAACGGATTTTATTTTCATCTGGGCGATTACTAATAAAATCTTGGCAGGAATTAGTTGTGAAATTATAGGGAGCGTTTCCAAAAAAATCCTGACGACCGAGAATTTCAGCTGTGAAACGGTAACAATTTTGTTTAATCGGGCAGTTTTCTCCCGGACACATAGTAATGTCGTAAGGCATATAGAGTAATTTTGTTTGATTTTTGAATTTAGGTGTAGCCTGTTGGAGACATCGTTGTTTTAGGGCTAGTTGCGATCGGCAAATCTAATATAAGCAGCTCTATATCTAACTGGGAGCGTTGGTTTCTGTAAATATACAATGCAGGAAAATTACTGGCGATCGCATTCTCAACAACAGGCGATACCTGCGGCAAGCTGCGCCAACCTTTTTTTACTCGACACTTCGTTTTCCAACGTACAGCTTCCGATTTCATAAGTTTGGCACTCGCTGTTTTTACTCTACAATTTGCGTTTTCAAATGCAAGTTTCCAGTTCAGAAGTTGAACGATGAAGACCAAAGGTGCAATTTCGAGGATAAAAGGTGCAATTTCATGGTTTTACTAAACGGGAAGATAAACTCCAACTCAGTGGCTATCTATATGATTTAGGTGTATGTCTTCATTTCCAAGATGATGACTTGTTAAGAAAAACCGTGATACTTCAACCTAGTTGGGGTACAGATGCCGTTTACAAAGTATTAGATAATCCACAAGTCATTCAAAACTTGGGTCAATTTAACCGCAGTGATTAAGCCAATATTTGATATGAAGACAAATATGCTGATATGCACGCAGAATTATTGCGGCTAATGATGAAATTTAAACTGTGTTACGAAATTCCTAATCGTTCTGGAAGTTATATTGCACCTCAATTACTCTCTGCCAATCAATCTGATTTCATTTGGGATGAATCTGATAACTTAATTTTACGGTATAAATACGACTTCATGCCGAAAGTTATTATTACTCGCTTTATCGTCGAAATGCATTGTTTAATTGAACAACAAACCCTCGTTTGGAAAACAGGCGTTGTTCTTGCTAAAGACCAAACCTGCACTGAAGTGATTGAATATTACTATCAACGAGAAATCAAAATTCGATAGCAGGAAAACGCAAGAAATAACTGCTAGCAGTTATTATTCATAAATTAGAAAAAATCCATAAATATTACGAGCGTCTGCAATATAAAACACTTGTTTCTTGTAACTGTGAAAGCTGTAATGATAGTCAGACGCCTCATTTTTATAGCCGAGATGTGTTGTACAAATCTCTAGATGCGCTTAATGACAAAATTCAGTGCCAAAATAGCTTTCGTATGGTAGATGTAAAAAGACTGATTGATGATGTTTTATTGACTTCAAACAATCCCCAAATCCCTATGTCCGATCCTATAACTAGAAATCAAGTTTTCATCAGCTATAGTCATCAAGATCAACAGTGGCTTACCAAACTTCAGAAGCAACTTAAACCAATGATTCGCAACCAAACTTTTGTTACCTGGGACGATACAAAAATTCAACCTGGTGCAAAGTGGCGCGAAGAAATTGAAAAAGCTTTAGCAGCCGCAAAAGTGGCAGTATTGTTAGTTAGCCCCGATTTTTTAGCATCAGATTTTATTGCTGATAATGAGTTACCGCCATTATTAGATGCGGCTGAAGCTGAAGGACTAACGATTATTTGGATACCTTTGACTTATAGCGGCTATGAAGAAACAGAAATTGAAAAGTATCAATCAGCGCACCCTCCAAATAAACCTTTAGAAAGTCTAAGCCCTGCACAAGAGAATCAAGCTTGGGTGAAAATTTGTCAGCAGATTAAAGCAGCAATTGTTGGCTAAAAGATAACTTTTCCAGTGTTTAAGAATCCTTTTTTTTCCTGTGTTTGTTCGGGTTAAGATATGGCCAAGGTTGGTTTTGAACTACTTGCGTATCCTCTTGAGCAAAGGCAAGAGCATCTCCAGGGCGAAGCAAGCAAATCGAGACAGGAGAAGCGATCGCTCCATCTTTGCGGGTTCCAGAGCGCACAGTCGCTACCTGGCAAACATGCTCTGGGGTTGGATCGACAGCCATAATGTGTGCTTGCGATCCATCAAGGCAAGGGCCAAGACCGCGCTGCCAATACCACGGAGCGCCGCCATCGGAGTAGGGTACAATTCGTTTGGCATTCCAGATTTCCGCTACATCAATTAAATCATCGGCATCGCACATCATTTTTTGGCGGACTTGCCAGCTTTTCTCCGGTACAAAAGGAAGATAGCGAGCGACTGATGAAAAGAGATATTGAATCGGATACAGTCCAAAACCTCGATATCCTCCAAATAATGTATCAAGGGAACCATAACGCTCTAAGGCTGCGGCTGCCAGTTTTTTGACATCTCCCAGGCAGTCAGTTCCTGAGTCTGCTGTCAGTGCAACACGGCGATCGCAGTACTCGACGAGGTAGGTGTTACCTTCATTGCGAATATCTGGATGCAACGCTTCAGCAACCGTTGGCTGTTCTCCATAGAAGGGTAAGGCAATAACTCGCATCCCGTCAATTTGCTTTTCCTTAAACCAGCCAAGTGTGTGAATATTCTTGAACCCAAGCTGACGCAGCCGCAATGCCATATCGATCGCCAACACAGATTCTCGCTTGACTTCGGGAACGAAGATTGGCACGTTTGCACCAAGTCGCAGCAAGGTTCCTAAATCAAAATGATCGGGGTGAGAGTGGGTGATGAATAGAGCATTGGGTTGTCCCATTTCCTCTAAGCTCAGAGGTTGGTAGTTTGGCGGATAAACCTCAGACTTGGGCAACAAAAATGGATCGAAGAGAATACTAGAGTTGCCATCACTGAGCCGCAGGGTTGAGTGACCAACAAAGGTAGCATGGCCGAGTTGTGGCTTGACGGATAGTTCATTGAAGTCAACCAGTGCGCCATAGTCACTCAACACGTTCCATAACTCGCGGGCAATAATCGCAGTCGGAGCTGTACTTCCTTGTTGCCATTCTCCTAAATACAAAGCCAAATCGGATAGGAGATGGGGTGATAATTCTAGAACGACGATACTTTCGCCAGTATTACTTTCCAACTGAAGGGCAACAGGTTTAACGGCTTTGGTATCGGGATAAAGCCAATTTTCCAAAAGCACGCCAGGACGCTGATACAAATCTGCAAGACCGCCACTAACCATTGTCGCTGCCAGTAATTCCCGCGAATGAGCCACCACATCTGCAAGCCCATATTGATGGCGGTGTGCTGCGATGCTGGCGCAGTAGCGACGGATGAGAGTATCGCATTGTCCGGTTATGGCGCTACCAAACTGGGTTTCGTCTTGGTAGATGAGTTGGAATCCAATGGTGCTGCTTAATCTTCGGCGTATCATATTGAGCTATTTCCTGTACGCAACGACCAGCCATGTTCAGTACGGGCAAAGGGTAAGGCCAGTTCTGCCATGTAATGCTGTCCTTTTGGATCGACTAGCCAAGATTGATTGACTAACTCTTCTACAATCAGCCATCGGGTTTGTTTTTGCAGGTCTTTTTTGAAAAAGGACTCAAGGGCTAAAGGGCTATCTCGATGCAGAATCAGTGAATGCTTGCCCTCTATTTGTAGATTGAGCAGCATCGGCCAGCTATACTCAAAAGCTAATTGCTGCCACCTGGCGAATCGCTCTATTGCAGGTAACGTGGCGAGTTCTGCTAAGATTTGCCCGCTCAAAACTGTCCTCCGAGGGCGTAATATCGCTTGTTTTGGCAGCTGAATGCGAGGAGTGAAACGAGGTTGAGTCAGTTCAATCTGCATCGGCAGGGTGGCAGCACGAAAAATCGCCGTCGGATTATCTTGAAAGCTAGTCCAAAGTAATTGTTCGGAGATGGGGTCACGGGCATTAACCGCAGCCAAGGAAAACCAGAAAACTGCTACCGGGTTGGGGAGGGAATGCAGTTTTAAAAAAGGCAGTTGTGTTGAGGGGTCTAGAAAGATTTCTGCATCGGCTAGGGATGGAGTATCTTGACTCGCCCCCCATAACTCAATGGGAAGAAGGTTGAAATGGGGACGAGCCAGTACATTTGGATTTGACTCAAAGGGACTTTTTAGTTCTGCGATTTGAATTTGATGTTGGCTTGCCAAACAGTCAAGCTTTTCTTGAAACCAAGAATGCAATAAATTATTTTCATTGAGTAAGTCTTTAAACCGAGCAAAGATTCGCACCGGATCGTCACTAATTCCGTGAACTACCAGTTGAAAAGACTCAAATAGACCCGCGAACAAGCAACCGAAAGGAGCTGTAGACAGAGATGGCGTATTGCTGCTGGTTTCGAGAAGGACTACATCTTTATTTTGCAACAGCGATCGCTCCCATGCCTCTAACCGACTCACAACTTCAGGGTGGCTATGAGCCGTTCTCATTTCGGAAACCAGGGTAGATTTAAGATCCCCAAGTGCAACACCCGCCTCAAATTCTTGTTTGAGCCGTTCGCGGAACGCCATCCGCATTGCCGAGGCTGGACTTGCACCCTGAATCCAGCAGCATTCATAATCTGCGAGTGTTTGCAACAAAACGTTTTGCTGCGCCTCATCGATGGCAATCCGAAACGGTAGCCCCAAATCGCAGTGCAACACTGGCTCAGATAATTGGACGAGGGAAACACCAAGGGCTTGAGCGAGTTGTTGAATATAAGTCTTTGCTTGTTGCAGAGAATCCGCAAGTGCATCCAGAGATATTACCTCAAGTTTTGCCGCAAGATTATCGCAAAGGCGATGCAGTTGTTGGATAGTGCTGTTCCAGAGACACCGATCTGGCTCAATTAGCTTGTCTGCCACCACTGTTAAGGCTTCCCAAGGACTCTCAAAGCGATGGGGTAAGTCTAGTCCGCCTAAAAGCACACCGCCATCAATGAAGATATTCAAAATATCTTGTATTTTTGCTGCATGGTTCCAGCGAGGTGAGGCTGCTACTGTTTTGGCTAGTTCGTCTAATGTTCCCAAATCCAGTTTGGTCAGTTCTTCCAATAAAATGTCTGCGACTTCTTGGAATTCAATCTCACGCTGCTCGACTAACCCTTGTGGAGTGCGACCCCAAAAGAGCCAGGAACCATCTGCTTGTCGTCTCAAGGTGGGATTTAATCGCCAAGTTGCATTTTCACGATAAATTGAGCGTTGAGCTAGCGATCGCAATATCCTTTGAAAAGGACGGAGATCGGGTGTAAATGAATACTCAGCCGCAGCCGACTCGTGTCGTTCCGTCTTGGCAAACTCGACTAAACTCACACCAGCCCATAAACCGTATGGTGTTGTTCGTCCCGCAGCCCGCGCTAGATAACGATACAGCGCCGTCTCCAGATGCCGAATTTTTTTAGTGCGTTTTCCCTGTCTTTGTGGCAGCCCGCGCTTTACCTCCGTAACGAGTGACGGATTAGACAACAGCAACGCTTTCATAAACCATGAATCTGCTGCGGTCATCTGCCAAAGGCGATCGCGCTCGTCTTCATACACCTGCTGATAAGCTGTTGTGTATTGCTTCCAGATATGAGCATCGTTTGTCCGGCTTGCTGCCAACGCTAGGCGGGCAAGTTCTTGATTCCCAAAACTTTGAATATTCTCAATCGGCCAAGCAGCAGCCCGCAAGATACCAACAGGGGCAAGCTGAAATTGTTTTCTGGGATCGTTCATCAGTCGTTGATATTGCGGCGGGAGCGGGCATATCTAGCTGTAGCGACGCGCCGATGATTGGCGAGCAGTGGCTCAATTACCCTAGTGTAATGTTCCTCCAACTTTAGGACTGCGGTGAAATCTCGCATCACGGCTGAGTATCCCTCAAGACTCAAGCCTGCTTCCTTTAACCATTGCTCTGTATCTTCGCTATCGAGCAAATCAAACTGCTCTCGAAAAGAGTCGGACATTGTTTGAATTTCCATATCAGAAATCTTCAACCCCAAGCGTTCTGCTTCTTGAACTGCCAAATAAGCCAGTAGAACTTTTTTGTTCATCACTGCTTCGTTTTCCCCTAAACGGGTGAGAATCTGAATATCATCGGCGCTTTTTGGTGATGGTGCTTTCTCAGACTGGTCATCGGCGCGAACGAGAGAAGTTTCGCTAGTCCCAAAATGACGGAGATAGTAAGTGAGTGGGTCTGAGGGGAAATCTTCGGGTGTCTTTGGCCACTTTGGACACTCGAAACGCCCATTGCGTATAGAAATGACCTTTTCATAACTACGAGCCTCACCCGCCAGCCAAAAAATTAGTCCCGGCATTTTGCCCGCCATCACATCGTCAAGAGCTTGTCCGGCGACGTGGGTAAAAAAGTTTGCTTCTGGATGCTCGCCTGGGAACACAGAAAAATCCTGCGAACGAAAATCAATGGCATAGTTTAGCCGTTCTCCATCTCCAGCATGAACCACCAACTGCCAAACAACCTCCTCGGCAGGGAAACTAGTCCAACTGCTGTGAGTTTGTTTGACTTGATTTTTGAGCCAGGAAACCAACGGCCCTGCTAGGAATACATATAGCTTTTGTTGCAAGGTACGCCGTTCTTCTGGTGTAGACAATCCTGTGAGGGTGCTGATATCGATTGGTTCCCAGCGCAACTCAGGAGATGGCTTTTCTCTAACGAAATCAGCTGACTGTTCGTGTCGTTGCGGGGGTTGCCCAGCTTGAAGCTCAATGACATCGCCGGGACGCACGGTTTTGGCTCGCTCTGGGGAACCAAGCCGACGTTGCAACAAGCGAACTGTTTCCTCTGAACTTAAAGGAAAAGCATAGCGGTTAAACCAGCTGTGCCGATCGCTAAAGCACAGACCTGAAGCGTAAGGGAACACCAAAGTCGGGTTGCAGGCACATGCCGCTTCCAGCCAACTAACTACCCCTTGGCGATCGAATGTTGCTCCCATGCCGTGCAAATAGCCCATACTGGCACGTACTACTGGCTGATACTTGGTTGAAATTAAATCAATAGCGCCGTATTCTTGCGTAATTCGTTCTCCAATTTCCGCCGTCACTTCTGCATCTGCCATGTGCCAGAATGTGCCAGTTGCATCTCGAACTAACAGCCCAAACTCTGGTTCTTCGTGGTCTGAAGGAGTGGGGAGCAAGTGAGTTTCTCCCAGGGCGATCGCTTGCCAAGGCTGACAGATTATGATTTTTGAGAATCCGATCTTTTGCAGCTGTTCGACCAGTGCCGGTTCATCCGCAGTAATTACAGGCAGTTGGCGCGGTAACTTCTGGAGACTTTCCAAATGAAAGTGATCGAAATGTCCGTGAGTCACCACCAAAGCTGTCAAGTTTGGTAGTTTGTCTAACTCAAATACCCGACCGGGATGGTAAGTAAGTGTACCCCCGACAAGTGTATCCGAGAAGCATGGATCGAGCAGGATGCGTTGATCGAGAGTTTCAATGTATAAAGCAGCATGACCACAGATAGTGACACGCATGAGAATTGTTTCCGTTGTTGGTACTGTCAGAAAATCCTAGCTGATTTGAACAGTAGAAGGGGAAAATCTTTAAGGAAGTTAAGAAGCAAAGGATCGATTGCTAAGATTGGTAGCAAATAATTTCCAAATTCCATGAAGCTTGCATACTAGAGTACAGAACATTACTGATAGACAGTTTCATAGATGTGGAAAAAACAATACATAATGTCGTAGTTTTGGGCGGAGGTAGTGCTGGTTTTCTCTCTGCCTTAGCCTTGAAGGTGAAGATACCCTGGTTGAATGTGGTCGTAGTCCATTCCACAAGCGTTCCCGTTATTGGGGTGGGTGAAGCGACTACCGCCTGGATACCTTGGTTTCTTCATAAGTACTTGGGATTAAATCGAGAGCAATTTTATGAAGAAACACAACCTATTTGGAAACTAGGAATTAAGTTTATTTGGGGGGATTCAACTCAGTCTCACTTCAACTATCCTTTTGTAACTCATCTGGCAGATAAACTCAGCGTTCTGAGTAAAAGTACTGCCTATTATTGTCTTGATTCAACTACAGAATCGAGTATTTATTCAGTGTTGATGGAGCAGAATAAGTCCCCTTGCTTCCAAAGAGAGAATGGCGATTTTGTTGTTGATGAACGCTTTGGATACCATATTGAAAATACAAGTTTCGTTGCTTACTTAGAAAGAAGAGCGGCAGAACTTGACATCAAAATTATTGATAAAACTGTTGTAAATATTGAAGTCGGAGAAAATGGCTACATTCGCCAACTGCTATTTAATGACAGCACAACATTGGCTGGCGATCTATTTGTTGATTGTTCTGGTTTTCGCTCCACCTTGTTAGGAGAAACTCTGCAAGAACCATTTTGCAGTTTTTCTAGCAGCTTATTTTGCGATTCTGCCGTCACAGGTACATGGATGCGAGATGATGGAATCCAGCCCTTTACAACTGCCGAAACCATGCAAAGTGGCTGGTGTTGGCAAATTGATTTGCAAGATAGAGTGAACCGTGGCTATGTATATTCATCTGCTTTTATCAGCGATGATGATGCTCTACAAGAGATGAAACTTAAAAATCCCTTGATGAGCGATGAGCATAATCTTATTAGGTTCAAGTCAGGGCGACATCAACGATTTTGGGTGACAAATGTCGTTGCCGTTGGCAACGCATCGGGTTTTGTCGAACCGCTAGAATCAACAGGATTACACATGATTGGCGAAACCATTAAATGTGTGTGCGATGTGTTGATTGATTCAGACCAGCAGCCAAGCCCAGGATTAATTAATTTAGCGAATCGAGCGATCGCCGAAAAATGGGATGATATTCGTGACTTTTTATCGATTCACTTTAAGTTCAATCGCCGAGTAGAATCAGAATTCTGGCGACAGTGCTGGCAAAAAACTGATATTGGTGATGCCGAAGCAGTAGTGGACTTTTTTCAAAACAATGGCCCATCGCCAATTGGTCAAATTCTACTTCGTAAAAATAGTGTTTTTGGATATAACGGTTATCTAAATTTGCTTATGGGTCAACAGGTTGCCACAAAGTATCAAAGCAACAATGACAGCTTGGATTTAGATAATTGGCGACAAGTCAAAAACTATTTCATCAAAAATTGTGCTAACGCCTTACCAATCCCCCAGGCAATTCAGGTTGTTAAAGAAAGAAAATGTCAATGGCTGACTTCATAGATAACATTCCCCAAGTGCCTCGAATTAATCCCAATGCCCATTTAATCCTCAGCGAAGCGGGTGAGGTTTGTAGTTGGGTGGACAGCGAAGCGTTCGTCCTCGAAGGCATTCAGCCCAACATTATCCGCCGACTGTTGGCGCTGATTGATGGAGTTCGTCCCCTTGAAGGAATTTATGCCGAACTTGCAGATTTTGGCGATGTCTACGACGGGCTACGCCTACGCAATTACTTAAATGAGATTGTCTCGGCTTTAAGTAAGCTCAATATTATTGAAGAGGTAGTAACTCAAGCCGCACCCCAAAATCATCGCTGGGAGTTGCCCATAGCCTCTAAGCAAGCAGGTCAAAAGGCGATCGCTTTACTAGGCAATCACCGATTACTTGATACTCTGGATCGAGCCTTTGCTGCCGCAGGTTTTGATAATCGTCGCGCTTTTTACCTGAAGAATTTTGCATCCTGTCAAACCCCTGAGTTTCGCACCATTCAGCAACAACGGATACTCGTCAACGGCACTTCAACATATCTGTCCTCATTAACCCCGACAGCATACCAAGATAGTTTAGACTCTGTTAGTATTTCTGGCTTATCTCAACTCTTTCAAGAATTCGACTTTGTTGTTTGTGCTTTGGAAGGCATACCATTTCAGGCACTGTTGGATGTCAATAAGTCGGCGCTAGCCAGTGGCACTCCATGTTTATTTGTCACCGCTTCCCAGGAAACAGCACTCATCGGCCCAACGGTTATTCGAGGTGCAACCGCTTGTTTTGGCTGTCGAGTCATTGCTTTAGAAGGGTTGCCAGCGGTATTTGAAGATATTTGGCCGCAACTTTCAACCCCAATCGTTGCCAAGGCGGATAGCCAAATTTTATCCTCTGTAGCCCAGGCTTGTCTTGAAGAAGCCATTTCGCTTTTAGGGCCGACCTTAACGCCAATTCGGGCAACCAACGTTTTGAAAATTACACAGCAGGGGAAAGACACCATTAAGCGGCTTCTCCCTAGTAGTAAGTGCCACGAGTGCGCCCCGCGACTAGATGAACCGTTGGGAGTTATAGAACGAAACGCGATCGCTGCTGCGGCTGAAGAAATTGGGCGGATCTGGCCAGTTTCACCCAAGGCAGAAATCCCCCCAGCCTCCGATGCTTACCGAACCGTGGGCATTTTGGGGGGCGGCACAGCTGGTTATCTTACAGCTTTAGCCTTTCGCGCTTTCAGACCAGACATCAAAGTGACTTTGCTAGAATCGAGTGCCATTCCGGTGATTGGCGTGGGCGAGGCGACTACTCCAGAACTCGTTAAGTTTCTCCATAGTCCCCGGTTTTTAGGGCTAGATATCGTTGATTTTTATCAGCGAGTTCGTCCTACGTGGAAGTTGGGGATTAAGTTTCAGTGGGGACTGCCCGATGATTATGAATTTACGTTTCCATTTCAGCGCGGACGCTTGCTAGAATCTCTCATCTATGATTCAACGCTGAACAATCAGTCATTGGGGGCAATGCTGATGAGTGGCGATCGCGTTCCGATTTTCGATCGCGGCGATGGTACTCCGTTGTCTCTACTCCACCAAATTCGCTGGGCGTATCACCTCGATAATCAGCGGTTCGTTCGTTACCTCCAAGAAGAAGCGATGGCCGCCGGGATAGAACATATCGACGTGCAAATTTCTGATGCTCAGATATCTGCCGATGGTGAAACCATTACCCATCTAATTACCGAGGATGGGCGGAAGCTAAGTTACGATTTGTATATCGATTGTTCGGGTTTCCGTTCGTTGTTGCTAGAGAAACTTGGCTCAAAATTCGTGAGTTACCAAGATACCCTCGCCACCGATCGCGCGATCGCTGCTACAGTTCCCCATAATGGTACAGTTAAACCTTACACCCTAGCCGAAACCATGAATAATGGCTGGTGTTGGAATATTCCCTTTGAAGATGCCGATCATCGAGGTTACGTATTTTCTTCAGCATTTTGTAGCGATGACCAAGCTTTAGAGGAAATGCGTGCTAAAAATCCGGGGATGGGCGACCCTTGGGTTGTGAAATTTCGTTCCGGGCGACACGAGCATTTTTGGAAAGGCAACGTTGTGGCGATCGGTAATTCCTATGCCTTTGTTGAACCGTTAGAATCGACAGCCATCCACACCATCGTTTTGGAATTAGAACTTTTACTTACTAACTTTCCAGCATCAAAGCGGGATGAGGGAATTAAATCCGTACTCAACCGCAAAATGAGCGATCGTTGGGATGCCCTGCGTTGGTTTCTCGGAATTCATTACAAGTTCAATCACCGTCTCTCTACTCCCTTTTGGCAAGCAGCCAACAGGGATACAGATATCTCTGGCGCAATAGAGCGATTAGCGTTATTTACTGAGCGGGCCCCCCTCTCTTACCGAAATTCCCTGTTTTATACACTACATCCTCCAGACTTTTTTTCTGACGATCACTCCTATGACACACTATTAGCTGGGCAAAAAGTACCCGCCCGCTTTATGGAACCCGTCGAAGATCGAGCCACTTGGCAACGCCAAATGGCAATTCTCAAAGGCCTAGCCAGCACTGCGATGCCCCAACATGAAGCCCTCTGGTGCTTGCGCGAGAAACGGCCAGATTTGCTTTACGACTTTGCAAAGCGCCGAGATAGTTGGTTACACACCTGGCTTCCTGCCTAGTAGTCTGCCAACCCAAAAATGCGCTTGTGAGGTTGGGGAAAGGGGAAAGGGAAAAGGGTAATACCGTTTCACTTTAAGGTTGATACATTTAGGCAAGCAGAGGAGCAGAGGAGCAGGGGAGCAGAGGAGCAGAGGGGAAAGAATTTGTATCAGGATTTTAGTGAAATGGTATTAAACCCTTTCCCCCTGCCCCTTCCCCTTTACCCCGCTTGCGACCGAACCGTATTGGGATATCTGTCGCAAACATTTTTTGAATCGGTATTACTACCAGGACTTACGCAAGATGTGACCAAAAGGCTTATTCTTGCGTAGCGGTAATTCATGAATTACCGCTACTTTCGTTATATTTTGCGTGAGTCCTACTGCCATAAATGACAGCAATAATTTTGTCAATGGCACAATCGAAAGATGTAATTTCTACCTGGCGTAGCCCGTCGTAGCGAAAAGTTGAGCCAGTGCGTTCCTGTCGCTCTGCGTCGGAAAGCAACTGGCGTGGAGCGGAGGTTTCCTCCGAACCAAACTTTTCAAGGCAGACATCGCCTTCCTCTCGATGTGTCAAACTTATGCTTAAATAACTATCTGGTTTGTAGGGCATTCGTTCTGCCCATTCAATAGCCACAATTCCTGGTGTTACCTCAACACCTTCCCAGTAACTCTCTAAATTTAGACTTAGAACTTCTTGCGGTTCTAGGCGATATAAATCTAGATGGTAAAGGGGGAGGCGTCCTTCGGTGTACTCATTAATCAAAGTGAAAGTGGGACTGACAATCGGTTCAGTAATTCCCAAACCCTTGCCAATACCTTGAACTAGGGTAGTTTTGCCAGCACCTAAATCACCTTCTAGTAAAATGACACTCCCAGGAGGTAAGGATTCGCCGAGAGTAATACCTAAACCTAGTGTTGCTTCTGTATTTGCAAGAGAAATTTTCATAATTAGTCATTAGTCATTAGTCATTTGTCATTAGTCATTAGTCCTTTGCTAATAACCAATGCCCCATGCCCCATGCCCCATACTTATCTTCCCTGATTAGCTCTACCGTACCACCGTAATAACACGCGTGCTAGTTTCTGGGGATTGTGGCGTACAATACCTGTTTCATCTTCATATAAAACATTAGCTGGGACAATTCGCCGTCCTAACTCGATTACGGCTTCTCTATCTAGGAAAACGGGATGGGAATTTTGTTGGGCGTAGCGGATGAGTGATTGTTCGGAGGGGGATTTTTTCTGTATTAGTACGGCATCAAATAGCTGTCTTTGCTGACAAGCAGCATCAATGGCTCGGATGTGATCTGCAACAGTATATCCTTCAGTTTCTCCTGGTTGAGTCATTATATTGCAGATATATATACGGGGAACCTTTGCTTTGGCGATCGCATCGGCAATTTCTGGTACTAATAAATTAGGAATCAAGCTAGTATAAAGGCTACCCGGGCCAATAATAATGTAATCTGCTTCTTTAAGTGCCTTAATAACTGCTGGTATCGCTGGGGGATTAGCTGGAATACAACCAATTTTGATAATTTTTCCAGCAGCTTTAGGAATATTAGACTCTCCTTCAATGCGGCGCCCATCAGCTAATTCTGCCCAAAGGCGAACATCACTGAGAGTTGCTGGTAGTACTTGTCCCCGCACTGCTAGCACTTTGGAACTGGCTGCAACTGCACGTTCCAAATCTCCAGTAATATCACTCATAGCCGTTAAAAATAAATTGCCAAAACTATGGCCTGTTAACCCATCTCCAGCACGAAAGCGGTATTGAAATAATTCTGTTAATAGCTTTTCTTCATCTGCTAGGGCTGCTAAACAATTGCGAATATCCCCTGGTGGTAGTACGCCAAATTCCTGGCGCAATCGCCCAGAAGATCCGCCATCATCAGCTACAGTCACAATGGCAGTAATATTAGCGCTGTAAGTTTTTAATCCCCTCAATAACGTAGAAAGTCCCGTACCGCCGCCAATCACTACTATTTTCGGCCCTCGGTACAATCGACGATGCGCCAGCAAAACATCAATCAGTTCCTCTTCATCATCAGTTCTTAATACCTTAGTAATTGAGCCTACGGTGCGAGTTTGCCCCCAAAGCAGTAACAGCAACCCACCAAGCAGCACCAAAGGGCCGCTGACATAGTTAGGTAAGATCTCGGTGATTACTCCCAGAAAACTCCTAACCAACTCGAACAACCAAAAAATTGGGGTAAGCTTAATCCAAATAGCTAACCCCAAAATTGCTAGTAGTACACCTCCAACACTGATTAACAACCAACGTTTAATCGATAATCCAGGCGATAACCATTTGAACCACTGGTTAACGCGATAGGAAGTACGAGAGGGCGACTGCTTTCGCAGGGCGTTGAGGGCTTGTCGGAGAAAACCAATTGACATACCTAGATTCACAGCAGTGCTACAAACTAATAATTAACAGAAAATCTACACCACTTGGTTTCAAACACTAGGCGTGAAACTATTATATTTTTCAATCCCATTAGACTAACAAGCAAGTCTCAAGATTGCCAGTGTTCCCAGTTAAACAATATCTTTGACTTGGTAAGAGTGAATTTAATGGAAAAACGAATTTTAGGATTAGATCCAGGACTGGCAATTTTAGGATTTGGGGCAATTACCTGCACGCAAATCCCCAACAAGATGCAACAAACTACAGTAAATATGCTGGATTTTGGGGTAATCAAAACATCAGCGGATGTTGAAATGGCACAGCGCCTATGCACCTTATTTGATGACTTACACACCGTAATCGAGGAATTTCAACCAGATTTAGTGGCGATCGAAAAACTATTCTTCTATCGTATGTCAAGCACTATCCTGGTTGCACAGGCGCGGGGCGTAGTCATGTTAGTGTTGGGGCAGCGCCGACTCCCCTATGTAGAATTTACTCCTGCTCAAATTAAACAAGCTTTAACAGGATATGGCAATGCCGATAAGTCTGAAGTACAAGAAGCCGTGGCGCGGGAGTTGGATTTAGATGAGATTCCGAAACCGGACGATGCTGCTGATGCTCTAGCAGTGGCTTTGACTGCATCTTATCAAATTTAATTGTTGTACACCGTAGCCTTGTAAAGGGGAGGGTTAGGAGGAATAAAAAATATTTGATACATCGATCGCGGCATTCTACTCTATCCTGCACAAGGGCTAACAGCAAATAGGAACGCTTAACTATACTTGTCCTTGAATAATTTGAGTCAATTCAGTGCGGCTGCGATTGGCTTCTAACCAAAAAGCTAGCCAAAAGATGATTAGCATCAGTATAGGCATCCCTACAAATACCGGAACCATATGCTTAGGCATAGCACTTGTTAATATTATGGGAGCGATCGCACCATACCAGCAGAAAAACCAGAATCCTAAAAATGTCATAACAAAAGGATGTACGCTCATTTCTATATGAATTATTGTTTGATGCGATTCTACTTCAAAGCGTCCTTTAATCATTGGTAAAAAAGAATTGCGGTAGTGAATTATACGCCGTATTTGAAAGCCTTCTTCAGAAATGCTTCCTTGATAAGGCGAGTGTTTTGTAGAAAATCTGAATGCTTTAGTAGGCTCAACTTTTGCATTTAGCCGTTGCAAAACTACAGACAGCGGAGCGGATGTCGAAATCGTAAAGGTATTGTACGGTAATACGTTCATTTTGATTGAGTTTGCTAACTGATACCAAAACTCTATAAAATTGCAGTTAATAATTATTAGACTTCTTGCAGAAGCCGGGAAAAGGGGAAGGGAAAAAGGGGAAAGGTTTGGTATTTTCCCTTTCCCCTTTAACATGAGTCCCTTTTCCCACAATAGTGCAAAAAGCACTTTTGCAAGAGGTCTATTCTCTTCCTTGGCGTACTTGGCGTACTTCTCTTCGAGACGCTTCGCGAAGGCGGTTTGTAATCAAAAAATTGAGTGCATTGTATCTTCATGAAAAATTTGTATGACTACCATTCTACGTATAAAATACTATCCATCCACGGCAGTTTGATAACCTGTATACTCCAAGGAATTCTATCTAATAAAATATCGTAAGTTTCACGTTCAACCTGTAGCAGCCAGCCATTATTATGAACTCTCAAAATCCCGTTTCTATGTAAAAAAGCTTTCCTAAATCCTTCTATAGATGTATTTTTCAAAATAGACCAATTTTGAATCACAGCAGATAACAAATTTTCACATTCTGCTTGTTCCTCCGTAGCGATTTCTAAATTGGTGTTTAGTGCTTCTAATAAATCTATGCCGCAAAGTATTTTGTTTAGGGGAAGAATATGTTCGGATGACTCTGTGGAATCCTCAACTAAATACTGGAGTAAAAGAGATGCTCGTTCAGCAGACATTTTGTTAATAAAAAGATTATTTGCTACTAATCCTATTTTGACTAAAAAACGATTTAAAAATGGCCATAGTAAAATTAACCCTGCATTGTAAATATAGATTTCATCAGATTGACTAAAAGTATTAACAGCATTTATAAGTGGAGATTGCTGATAATTTGTCTCTTGTTGGATTTTAGTTTTAAGAGTTTGAGTAATTTGTGAAAGTTGATTTAGGCGTGTTGTCTGGTTTGTAGCAGAATTTTTTATTTCATTTAGTAATATTTTTAGCTCGTTTTTAAGTTGATTTATTTGCTGTGTATATTGCACTGATATCGGGGTGTTTACACTTAGTTGCTGCAATTCGCTTAATAGGAGATTTGCTTGTTTATCTTGTCTAAAAAATTGTGTCTCTTTGCTAGTAGATTTGATTTCTGTTATAATTTTGTCAAGCGTACTTTTGAAGCAGTTACCTTCTTTGCTTAAATAGTTTATTTGGGCAACAATACTATTTAAAAAATCAGAATAATTAATTCCATTGGTAGTGGTAATATGTAATAAATTTGCTTGGGTTAACCTAAGTTTATTTAGTTTAGTATTACTATCTGAAGAAAAACTGAAAAATATTCCCTGCCATTTATCCAATCTCAATTTTGCTTCTGGAATATTTTTAGTTTGCTCTAGCCGTTTAAAAATAAGCTTTGTATCTGCATTATAATCTGCGATAAACTCGACTAAATCAGCATCCGCAGTGAATAATTCTACTATTCTTAGCAGTATTGAATCAGAAAATTGGTAAATAATGCGTTGCAGTTGGTTTGTATCTTTAAAATTTTGCTCGATAAGATATTTAATTTTATTTGGTGAATTTGTTATGAGGCGATCGCAACATTCTTCTATCTGTTGTTTGCTTAATTTTTCACTCCACCAAGGTAGCATACCTGTTTGGATAAAGTAGCTAAAAATATTTAATTGTGAGGCTTCTATATCGGCAGTTTCTAGTATTTCAATTTTATTGAACGAACTTTTATCCCAAGTTGCATCCATAGAGCTAACTTGATTTTCTCTTGTATTTTTATCCCTGCCTCTACCTGTTTCATCAGACAAAGCTTCTATGCCAGGTAGCAATATTGAAGATTCATGTAAGTTAGTATCTGATTGTGTTTGTGCTGAACAAATATAAGTTGATACGCCAATTTCTTTTAGTAATTGTTGCTCAAATTTTTGTGTAACTTTATCAATTAATTCCTGCTCTATATTATTAATATCAATATTTCCTAAATTAATTTCTAAAGTATTAATCTTATATATTATCTCTGAACTGCTGAACTGACTCAACAAATTATCAATAATTGGAATAAGTTTATGGCGATATATTCTACTTACTTCATTTTGCAGTTCAAAAGCACCAGCCTGCGAACTAAAATTAATTTCTATAATTTGTTTTTTGATTGAATGTCGTTGTTGGTTCACTTGCAAAACTTTTCATCAACTCACTACAAAATCTGTGCCGATAGTCATATAACCCAGAACATTAAACTCTCTAGTATCAACACTAGCGATTTCCAAAACTTTAATCAGGTTATTACTCGTATTCTTAAGATTTTCAGGTGTGGCATTTTTGTCTACAATTGTATTCAGCCAATGAGTATAATATCTTTCAAAATCTTGCATTTTTGATTTATCGAACCAATGAAAGTAAGGAGTTATATGTGCGGGAACCTCTGCACTAATAATTTTATAAATTAGCTTTTTAAAGTTTTCATTTTGAAACTGCCAGTCAGGGAATACAAAACTGAGTTGAAAAGAGTAAGGATCTAGGGGTCGATCTACTTGTACCCACTGTCCTTCTTCTGATTTTACAAATCCAGTTTCTATTTCTATATCAAAGGTATCTTGCTGAACATTGGTAACAAAATAAATTCCATTGTAATTATCTGTGTCAAATATTTCTATTTGTTCGTTTTCAGAAAGTCCGTGTTGCTTAGAAATGCAAGTTAGTATTTTGTTTGGAATTGTACTTGACTTAAATTCCGAAATTTGATGACCAAAATTTAAAAAATTAGGGTTGCGATCTGAATTTTGACTGCTGTAAGGACGAAGTAAAATATGTTCGACTATATGAAATCCTGCTATTTCATTCGATTCATTGGAGAGAGCTAAAGTTCGTCGCTTGTAGGGGATTCCAAGTAAGCTGCAAATTCTTTGTTTTAATCCCGATACATTGTCTGTATCCCAAACTTCACTGGAGTCAGCGTAATTAAATGCTTTACCCCTTCCAGCACTAATTTGAGGATAGTTTTGTAAAAAAGTAACTTTATTATTAATTAGTTTTTCTTCTAGGATTGAGTTATATAAAAGTAAGGAATAATCTGTAAATTTTTCACAATACTGTGCTATTAAATGATTCAAAAAACGATTTTTTCTTTCTAAATCAATGTTATGCCATTCATCTACTGATGAATTTTTATCAACCTTTAAGATTTCAGATGCGCCGGGAAACGTGCAAATATCCTGAGAAAAGTAAGTTGTCTTCTTATTATTTTGGAAAGAAAATAGCTCTTTCGTATGTTCTAATTGAGCAAAATAGTTAGCTAAAATTCGATCGAAAAACATTAAATAAGCTTGCAGTTGCTTAGCTTGAGCTTTGCGTTGAGGAGATGCAGAACCTGGTAAACCTAATTCTCCAATACCGTAATTAACAGGAAAATCATTTTGGATTGATTCATAGTCAGATAATTCTCTATATTGTCCCAGCGGGACGGGAATATCTGTTATTTGTGTAGTTGATATTGATTTTGTATTTTGCTGTTGTAATAATTCTAGATAGCTTTTAGCTTTAGCCAGGTTCAAATTGCAGGGAATTTGTCCTTTATAAAAACTAATATTACTTGTTAAACGATCGATATCTTTGAGTTGGGGTGTAAAATTAGGATCTAATGCTAACGCCCATTCTTCCGATTCAGATGAATTGTTGCTTGAAATAGTAATATTTCTAACTGTTATTATTCCTGAAATATCTAAAATAATTTTAATCAAATCAGAAATATGAACTTCATATTTCTTAGCAAAACTATCAAGTTGTTCGTTATCGATAAAGCCATGTTCAAGAGGAAAACCATCAAAAATCGCTTCAGGAATTTTACCTAGATCTAGCAGTTCTTTTAAACTAAAAAATTTTAAGTTAGGAGAAATAAAATTTTCTAACCCAAAATATATCTTTGCCATTAATTCATTGACATCAAAGCCTTCTTCTACATCTATTTCCGCTTTGATAGTAATTTCTTCAATGGGTAATATTTGAATTGAGGCAAAATCCTCACAGAGATTGCGATGTTGATTAAGCTTTGTTGTTATTTTTGCTATGAAACTGGCCTCATCAGATATATTTTTTTCTTTTTCAATCATTACCCGATAAAGACCATTCAAATTTACTTCTTCTGTGAAATCAGAAGCTTTAAAAGTTAATGTATGAAGAATAGAATCATAATAAATGGGAGGTTGTGAATTCTTAATGGGTTCTAACCAAGCATTTTTAACACCATCAATGTCAATTAATAGTTTGCGATAATCATTGATTGTGAGGGGATTAACAGTCAGAATTTCTCTGGCTGTAAAAAACTGTTTCCTATTATCTCCAGTTCTTTCTCTAGGAGAAGGTGCAAGTAAATCTTTCATCTCGAAGTCAAGCCGATAGCTTAAATCTGTGATGGCATAGCAGAGTTGTTCTAGGATAGTAATACCAGGATCGTGGGTGTTGTAATCTGTCCATAATTTTCCTGCTAAGCGTTCAATGTACTTTATGCCTTCTTGTCGCAATAAGGCAAAATTCATCCCAGGATGTTCGGGGAGAGTGCTGGAGATAGTGAGGTGTTCAGTCATGGTGATTTTGTAGTTATGGCTAGTGATTTAACTCCCATTTACTCTGTTTCTAAAAGTTCTACTTTTTCTCTTTCAGTTACAGCACCATTATTTTTGCTTAACTCTTCTTCTAATACCTGAATAGCTCCTTGTATACGGAGTAAAGTTTCTCGGACATTGATTTGTTTGGCTTCTAAATCTGAGAGGACTTTTTGTCCTGAGGCAAATTCAGCTTTAAGTTGTTGAAGGCGGTTTTCTAGTTGTTGTCTCATTGCTTTAAGTTTATTGTTGCTGGTATTAACTAAATACAGTTTAGTTAATACTAAAAATTAAAACTGGTGTTGCTTACAGAGAGTTGGCTGCTTCTGCTATGTCTCGATTAATCGCCATTAGCCAAATCGTCCAGTTTTCAGCCTTGTTGTGAGTCAAAAAATCTGCCCTAATATACCACCAACCATCGGAGTTAGGATAAGTATAAACCTGAATAATGTCGGCAACAGCTCCCTCATTGATATCACCAGGGCCTGAGTAAAATCCGGCAATGCTACAAATCCATTGAGACGTGGGATAGTCAGTTTTGTAATTAATATTATCGCCAAGATTGCTATATTTTTTAAATGAAATTAGTTTTGTTGTGAGTTTTAGACTAGTTGCTTTTAAACTGCCATTAACATCTAGCTTTGCACCTGGACTTGTTGTTCCAATTCCTAAATTACCACCACTAGGGTTAACTATTAGGGAACCACCACCCGTATTCTCAATAACAGATGAATTTCCTCCAGCACTGAAAGGGCGTACAATAAAGTTAGAACCATTATGTTCCAATTTCAAGCTAGTGTCGGTAGTTTGACCATTGATTTGAACCAGGAGACTACCTGTTATTGATAAAATTCCTGAAATAGTACCAGAAGTAATTTTATCGGCTGATAAGTTAGGAATACGCTCAACAGCTAATATCCCAGAAGTAATTTTGTCAGATGATAAGTTAGGAATGCGGTCAACGCTTAATATTCCAGAAGTAATTTTGTCAGATGATAAGTTAGGAATGCGATCAACAGTGAATATCCCAGAACTAATTTTGTCAGATGATAAATTAGGAATACGCTCAACAGTTAATATCCCAGAACTAATTTTATCAGCAGATAAATTAGGAATACGCTCAACAGCTAATATCCCAGAAGCGATTTTATTAGTTGATAAGTTAGGAATGCGGTCAACGCTTAATATCCCAGAAGTAATTTTGTCCGCTGATAAATTAGGAATACGCTCAACGCTTAATATCCCAGAAGTAATTTTGTCCGCTGATAAGTTAGGAATACGCTCGACAGCTAATATTCCAGAATTAATATTTGCTGTATCGATTTCCCCCGTAATTGCACCGCTAACTTTTAAATCGCCATTAACTTCTAACTTCGCTCCTGGAGTCGTCGTCCCAATTCCCACATTCCCAGTACTGCTGGTAATAAAAAGCTTACTACCTCCAGAATTAGAGATATTTAAACCTATTTTGTCCTTATCAGGCTTTTGATCGAAACTCCAGGTTTTTGTCTCACCTGCATAAAAATCTATTAATTTCTCATCAGTACCCTGCGCCGTAATCTTGAGGGGAGTATCTGGCCCAGACGGCTTTTCTATGCCATCATCTTTAATATTGAGAGTAGATTCGATGAAATCGGCAAAATCCTGTTGAGAAGGCTTTGTTCCAGTTTTGAATAATCCTTGCAGTTCACTTCTACTTTTTTGAGTCACGATCTTTACTCCTTTTAACTAACAATAAAATCAATACCGACAATCATGTAACCAATACCTTCAAAGTTTTCCTCATCATAATTTTCTGTGCCAATTAAATCGATAATATGTTCGGGTGCAGAAACCAAAATTGAATCTGGATGTTGCACTTGGGCCAGGTTAGATTGATTCACCCGATAATAAGTATCTGATTTACCTTGAGAACCAGCTTTGATCCCAATTTGCTCAATTAATTTCAGATTGGCAACATAATCCACATAAGGCCTGTTCTCAATAAAATAAATGAGTGAGGAACTGTGAATTGAACTTCCAAAGGTAATGTCAGCTTGTTCTTCATATGCCCAAGGAGACAAAAAGCGTTTAATATCTTCGTTAAGTTGATTGAGATAGTAACCCTGTTCGTATCCGTGGCGAAAACGAATACCCACTCTGTATTTAATGCGTTCGTAGCCGGGATTTTTAACCACAATTTGCACAAAAGGTGAAGTATATTTTTGCAAATATGCCTCAATTTCCTTGAGCAAATACAAAGGTGCTTTGGGTTCGAGGGGAAAGAATGGCGCAGTATTAGAAATATCGGGAATTACCACCACTGTTACCTTTGCAGCAGCCGGATTATTGGAACCAGCAGCAGAAGTGATACATTTAACTTTATAAATTTGGGGAAAATGTTCCAGTACCAAACGTTCGTAATCCCAAGGAGTTATTGCTCTTTGTTTATGGCGCAGTCTTTCACTCACCCGCATAGTAAAAGCGCGGTTATCTTCTTTGGGTTTCCCACCAAAAGATGTATATGGTTGTTGTACTGTTTTGATGGCAGGATCTCGCGTCACAAATGCTTGAATAGAATTAGCTGCCAGGGGTTTACTGAAATGTTCGGCTGCGTTCCCTTGATTAACAAAAGTAGCCCTAACTGCCTGAGTTTTGATGTCTAAAGTATCAGGAATAGCGGTGGTATTTTCCTTAACAGTGGCTTGTAACCAATGCAATCCACTGGGTAATAATTGATGGTTATTGGTAGCTTTGTCTGGGATACTCAAGCGGATAATCCCCGGATCTACTAATCCGTTGGTACTATCAAAAAGTATCTCTGTGTCTTGAAATTCTCGCCAATTATTACCAGTCAAATAACTCCAGCAAATTTGTGGCGGAGTTAGTTCGCCATTGCCACTTCCTGCTATCATTTGGAAGAGAATGGAAACATTTTGTGGTGGTTGCAAATTGCGGATACCTATATATAAACTGCCTTCTTCTTGATATTGAGGTAGGAGATAATATTGGTTATTTGTTGAGTTATCTTGATTAAAGGCTTGGATATCTGCATAGCCAAAGGGATGAAGATGAAAGATTTGGCTCGATTCATCATTGGTTGAATGCGCTTGCAAGTCAATTTCTACTGAAGCGGTATAGTCGAGGGAGATAGCTTTAATTTGAGGGGTGTAGGGAGGGTAAACTGTCAGATTTTTCTTATCATCCGTTGCTAAAGCAACTTTATTTAATACTATCGGATATAAATCGTGTGCAAAATCAGGACTTTCTAATTCCAGTTTGAAGTATCTACTTTGCTCAAAAGGATCGTCTGTGGCAATTTCTATAGTCGAAGTGTTGAGATCGTAGCCAGGAATATTAAATTTTTGATACTTGAGATGAATTGAATTACTTAAATTGTTCCCATTCTCAGAGAAAATAGGTTTATCATTTTCAATGTCTACCCAGCTTCTATTATTGAGAATTTTTAAACTTGCTTGAAAGCTATTATTAGCAACTTTCGTAATTACCCCAGTATCCGAATAAGCCTTGTAGTATTCTCCAAAGTTTTTAGGAAGTCCCATCCACTCAATATGTATGGAAAGACTATCTAATTTCTTGTAACTAATTTCTCTATTGGCGAAGTAAAAGCTGGAACCCGCTTTAGGAGTATTACCAAAGGGTTGAAAAGGAGTTTTCCTATTCAGGACTGTGTTATCATTCCGCAATTGTAAAGCCCGAACATTTTCAACTTGAATTTGTATATTTACTTTTTTTAAAAGTACCGATCGCAATTGCTGGTAACAAATAACTTTTTTTTGATAATTGTCTAATTCTGATATTTGATTCAACAGAATTTTGATCGCAGGATAGGGACTAGCCATCAAATCAGTTGATTCCTCTGCTTTTGGTGGCAAAATAGCAGGTAAACTGGCATCAATGGTTAATTGAAATTGTAAACTGTTGAAATAGATGGCAGAAGGTTTATATAATTTAACCTTGTCATTGCTAATAAATTCTTGAGAAAATATCCCCTTATCAATTTGCTGAATGTTAGCTTGTTTACTATTTACTATTTCTGTAATTTCAAAGATTCTACCGTCATTCCAAACAAGAATTTGCCCGACATTGCTAGAATCAAATGTATCATTAGCAGCCGCCAAAGACACACTTGTAAAGATCCGATTTTCCGGAGCGATCGCACCCAAATTTATCTGCGAAATATTATAAGATTTAACTGGATCTTCTAAAATAAAATCGCCAATTTCATACTTAAATGATTTAAGCTGTATCCATTGCTTTCCACTACTTAAAGAAATCTCAAAAGGTTGAATCTTACTACTTATCATCTGTTGAAAAACATCTCGATTCAACGTCTTTCCAGAAGATGCAAAGGTAAGGGTAATAGTACGCGTACCTTCTGACAAGAAAAATATAGGTGAAGTGAGTGCAAAACCGAGAGAATTTTGTGAAGTTTGAGTAATATTTCCGAAAGTATTAAACCGTTGGAGTTTAGCTACTTGTCCCTCTTTTACATCAACTGGAGAATTAGGATAAATATTTTTAATTTCGGTTCTGCCAATGGGGGGATAAATAAAATTTCTTTTCTTAGTTTGTGCTTTTTCTACGAGACGATAAACTTCTTCCCAATTAGGATTTACTGTAGTAGCTTGGATTTCCATAATCTTTCGGAAATCCTCCACACTCATATAAAGTTGTTCTTTAATATATTTAATAACTGGCTCTTGGGTAAGATTATCAAATATCTCAACGAGGGTATGATAATTATTCGGCATTTCTGGTAATGCGTCGCCAGGATTAGGACTACCGAGAGCCAATTTCATCATTCCATCGAAGCCTGATTTTTCTCGTTCTTCCTTTAAAGTATTACGCCTAGCGAAAGTAATTTTTTTTCTGTAGGCTTTTTCTATTATTTTATAAACCTCTTGCCATTCTAATTCACTAGGTCTTTTGAGATCTGGATTCTCCTGAGTTATTTGGCGATCGTGTATATCAAAACAATATTGAAAACTTTCTGTGGTATCAAAAAATAGGTTGATTTCAACATATTTTTTTGCTTCCTGAGATATTTGTTTAGTATTTTTAAGGGGTTGATAAATATATTTTTTGAGATAATTAATATCAACTTTTTCGCCATTAAAATCAGGCAATCTATCTCCTTGATTAGGGTTACCGATTGCCCATCGCAGCATATTTTCAAAACTGCGATTGCTTCTGTTATCTTGGAGATGAATGTCTTCTAAGGTGATGTATTTTTTTTCTACAAATAAAGTTTTAACACTCGCTACAGTAGCTCGATTAACAATGATATCTTCATCAGTAGCATAATTCAGATTAATACCTTGACTATCTTGACCTGCATTCAGCAAAGTACCCTGTTTAATTAGATGTGTATCTTCTCCTTGCACCAACTCAAAAATTACATTGATTTTGTCTGCAACTTCCGCTTTTGTCGTTAACTTCAGTACCTCTTGATAGTAAAAATCAAGATATCTTTGAGTCAGTGCTTTAAACTGTTGCTGCGGATAACGTAATAATTGTAAAAACGTAAATAATAAAACTAAATGAGGTTGAGATAATTGTCTGAGTGTCGATTCATCATCGGCAAAGCTTTCCGGGTTATTAATGTAAGCAACCATTTGCTTTACATCTCCCGCAAAGAAAGGCGACCAATCACCCTTTATAGCATTAGACTCATCAAAATAGTTGAGTTTTGTAGCATATTCTTGCACAAAAGCTAGCAAATCTGATGTATCGCGCTCATCGACTGCAACATAATCTGGTTCCAATTCTCTGAGCAAGCGATCGCGTTGACTAACACCATCCCGAAAAATCCGATCTTTAATTTGCTTGTTTGTATTCATGACCATTTATTCGCATCTGGAATTGCATCCGGCCCGTACAACCACCCTACCACCTGGGTAGTATCGTCTTTATTGCCTTTATAGATGAGCTTCGTTTTTGCTAATGGAATAGTAGTGAAAAAAGTTGTTTCTCCAGACATATCACCACCAACCCCTTTCACTGCTATCACCGTCGCCTCCTCTACCGTATCTGCATTGATTACCAACGTTGGTTTCATCTCTTTCGATGCTGTCAATGGCACGCCTAAAATGTCTTCAGTGATCTCGGAGCCAGGTATTTCTTTTAGACCATCTATTTTTATTTGCCTAACATATCGATCTCCTCCTACTCCATATCCCATACAGCCTTTATCATTACCAGTGGCTATTAAGGTTCTCTTGCCATTCAATGTTTCATTCTTTCTAATCCAAGCAACGTGTTCTGAAAAAGGAATACCTCCCGTCCCAAACCAACGCCGAACCTCTTTTCTGGCTTCTTCCACAGTCAACGGCTCGCGTGCTGTATACCCTCCTCGGTCTACTGCTTTGTTGTCACTTTCCCCTCTGTAGTATGTTCCAAGCTCGTTACCGGGATACTCTGTGTCATACCAAGCTTTATTCTCTCGTTTTATCCGCTCTTGTTCTTCTTGTTTTTTCTTTGCCTCCAGCGCCTCACGTGCCTTGGTGGCGCATTCTTCATCTGGCCACAAAGCTATGACAATCTCTTCATAAGTGCTGAACTTTGTTTTGTGTTCGTGAGCTTTCTTGAGCCATGATTGTACTTCAGAGAACTTTAGTTTTTTATAGGGTTCAATTCCTTTTTGAAACTGTCCTTTATCTTTAGCTATGTTGCCAACAATTTCCCTCTGTACAGATTCCTGGTTTTGGCTTCCAATTGTCGAAATCTGGGTTGTCATAGAACTAGCTTCTGATTTTCGCTGCACCGCTTCCCCATTTTGCTGCACCACATGGGTCAACTCATGGGCAATCAACTCTTGCCCCTCCCGACTCCCTGGCTCATAAGCCCCCTGCCGAAAGAATACATCCTGCTCCGTCGTAAAGGCTTTCGCCTGAATCGATTGATTCAACTGGTCTGACTGTTTATTCGTATGTACGCTCACCCCACTAAAATCCGCCCCCATCGCTTGCCCCATTGACTGCTGTAGTCCGGCATCCAAAGGTTGTCCGCTTCCCTTGGCACTGTTAATAGCAGATGCCAACTCCGTTGATGCCTCGCCCCCACCTATGGCTTCCTGACGCTGCACCATTAACTGCGGCTTCTTCCTCAGTCCATGCCCTTCCTTTTCCTTTCCCTGCACCACTTCACCTTGAGTCCCAGAAGGAAGATTTATTTGCCGTACCACCGATGTTGCGACCCTGTTCGCTTCCTGTTCGTAACGGTCATTGGGTTCGCCTATGGTCAGCTTTGTTTGAACTACCTCAGCCGTTGGTAAGCTGATTCGAGGTGCTGCTTTTAGCTGATTTGTCGGAGAAAAATTACCTTCACTATCTTGACGTTTTAGTGCTAATAATTGGTTATTATCTGCCAAAGTGGCAGTTGATGTAGAGTTTGGGGTTAAGTGCGATCGCATTACATTGGCTATCATTTCCCCTGACTCCGGTTCGTGGTAGTCAGATAAATCGGTTGTAGCTGTCGCTGCTGTAACATTGGGCACTGTCTCAGGAAAATTGCCTTGCTCAACAACGCTCTTTTTCTGAACTAATTTGGGTTTTTGCTTTGATGAGACTTGTTGCTTACCAAGATTTGCCATATGTAATGCCTTTTTTATTTTCAAGTCTGTTTTATCTAAAATTCCCCCAATTTATCGAGATAGCATCAAACCGTTTGAGCTTCATTAATATAAAAAGGATAAACCAGATTAAATCGAGAATTAGTCACACGCACGCGATAAATAACATTTATTAGTAATAAACCTGGTTCACTTTCATCAATATTAATTTCCTCTACATCAATACGCGGTTCATGGTACAAAAGAGCATCAGAAATCGTCCCTTTAATACCAGTAATTAAACCTTGACTAATCTCTTCAAAGACAAACTGACTTAATTCGCAACCAAAATCAGGCTGCATAATTCTTTCTGCTGGACGAGTTGAGAGAATAATTTCTAAACTTTGAAAAATATCTTCCTCATCTGATACCATTTCCACTGTTCCAGTATCCTGATTAAATGTAGGGGGAAAACTCCATCCCGTTCCTAAAAAAGAATTATTTGTTTCCATAATTTATATGTTATTAAATTAATAAATTTATTAATTTATATGAATTTCTGTACCTTTAATAGTTATATTTTTACCTTGAATCGCAATGTCTTTAGTTGATTCAATTTTAAACCCTCGATCGTCCATAGTTATAGCATTACCATTTTCATCAGTTAGATTAATACCTTTGCCCTCCTCAGATAACTTCAAAATATTGCCTTTCGGTGTACTAAGTTCAATTAACTTGTTTTCATCATCCAAAAGTATTTTTAGTGATTTTTTGGTAACAATCCCTTTTTTATTATTTTCCTGCGTTACTGCAAAACCAGGGGGTAAAGCATTTTTCTCGCTATGCACTGCACCTAAAATTATGGCTTGTCGAGGATCGTCATTGATAAAGCCGAGAATTACTTCATCGCCTAATTCTGGTCTAAAGAAAATCCCTCTTTCATCGCCAGCATCTAAAGAAGCTAATCTAGCCCAAATAATACCATCTTTTTCAATTGAAGGAATTCTGACTTTTACCCTAAATTGTTTATCGCGATCGTCTTGATAATTATCAACAATGCCAATTTGTAAACCATGAATTGCCGGAACTAACCCTGCTGCTGGAATATCAATAATATTATGATTTTGTTGAGCAAAAAAATCAGCAGATAAACCAAATTGTATGTCTGTCTGCCAGCCTTGTTCGTTAACTTGATGTCGAATCGCTGTCACTAATGTTTTGCCATTGAAGCGTTTGCTGATACCAGCAATTTCCATCACCTCTCCTGGTTTAATATCAGCAAAACCAGGAACTTTAAGACGACCATTGAACATTGACAAACGACTTTTAAGTAACTTGGCATCAGCCCAAATTTGTCTTTCTTGTTCGTCTAATTGTCCTGAGCCAATTAATTGATATTTGTCTGCACCAATAGCTTTTGCTAATTCTTCTGCTTTTAAATTACCTTGACTAAGAGAAACGTTTTTAGCTTTTTGAGGTGGAGATATACTTTGTGTTTTAACATCCCAAGCCGTACTTTCTACCGATGCATATTGATGGCGAATATCAGCTGACATTTCAAATTCATAAATATCACTGATACCGTATTCAAAGGTATGTTTTGGTAACCCCTTGAGATTAGGCTTTCCTACAGTAATTTTACCATCATCAGCTAAAACCCAGTGACCATTTACATCCGCACGAGATAAAATAAAATCCCAGTCAGTGCAGTAATATTGCACCATTTCTTTATGCTTTGGTTCAGTTGCAGCAATAGATGTAATTTCCAATCCCCAAGCTTCAATAATTTTGTTGATAATTTCGTTGTCTGCCATCTCTCGAAACACAGCGCTTTTTCTTTGATGAGTTAGTTTAAATGCTGCATCTTTTAAGTCAATAGTTAGCAGAGAACCATATAGATCTGATTGCAGAGAATGTTTAACTACAATACCTGCAAAAACTGTAGCTTCGTTTTGGCGATCGCCTTCATAGCGGAGCTTGATTTCGATATTATTACCAGGTTTAAAAAAATCTGTGTTACTAATAGCAAACTCTCGTTTTGTGGCGTCGCCATCTAATAAAATTATTTGAGCTATGGGTATTTTATTCACCTCTTTGATAATGTCAATTGACATGACGTTATATTCAGGGTTCATTGTTGACCCATCATTCAAAATTGTTACTGTGACAACACCACTCATTGTTTTTATATTTCTTTAACTGGCGGTAACTTTATATTTATTCCTGGTTTTAACTTTCTGAAGTTATTAAGATTATTAGCACGAGCAAGCTGAATGTAATAAGCAGAATTACCGTATATTTCTTGAGCCATCACAGGTAATTTATCTCCACCTTTGATAGTTCTAGAGTGAGATAAATCTGGCGAGTTTTTATTTTCTTGTTTAATCCGCTTTGAATCTTGGATATCACCGATAAAAACTGTATCTAACTCAGCCCTTATCGGTTGTCCGCTGCGGTTGAAAAGCGTATAGTTAACATTAACAGATTCCAGACGGCAATCAAAAATTAAGTCTCCCCATTCAATTTTGAGAAATTTAGGTTCATGGCTTTTGCCATCCATATAAGTAGTTAACTCCAGAAAGCGATTTACTTGTTTGTAAATATCTTTCGTTCCTTTCAGCTTACCAAGGAATGCAGCAGCCGCAAACCCAGAAAGCCCATAATCTGCTACCCCTGTGTCATCTAAAATCAACTTGAGGGATAATTTTTGCGGTTTGCTTAGAGAATATTTGGCAGTGCGCCCACTAGTATTAATCCCTTGATAAGATTGATAAACATTCTCGTATGTTAAAGAATAAGATTCCGGATTAAACATAGCTTCAAAGGTTTCTTGTGGTAAACCAATCCGAAGTCTATTTCCATAAACACAAATCTTCAGTTTTTCTAGTTTAAAAGGGTTTTTAAGCATATGTTTCCCTTATCTTTCTTGCTTCCGCTCCAAGATTTTTAGTACTTGTGCCACACAAGCAGCAATTATTTCTTGTTTTTGGTCATAATTGCCTTCAATTGCAGATTGATGATTAGTATTATTACTATCAACAATGTTGGCACGAATAATTAATTCTTTAATTTCTACGGGCATAGCTAAATACTCACACTTTGAAATCTTGCGTAGGCTAATTCCATCGTATCTATAACTATTGCATTGGCGCTAGCATCTAGATCGGATATTCTCCATTTCACAGGATAAGCTCTTTTAAATAACCAACTAAAAAGAGGAATACTATTTTCATTTAGCAACATAACTAAGACATTGCTGGGTGTAAATCTCATGGAACTCATGGCAATATTAAACTCTGCATTCAGAGGGGAGCCAATCACCATTCCTCTTTCTAAAACCAGATTATTATAAGTGACATGAGTAGGCAAACGATGTCTGAATATATTCTCACCACCTTCGCGAATGTCTGTTGTTTCTATTTCGGCAGAAATTCCCGATACTTTTTGAAAGCGAATATCTAACGGATTAGGCACAATTCCGGCAATGAAAAAGACAACCATAAAATAAAATCCAACGGGGGGATTTTCTGTCAAAGTAAGTTCCGGAATAGGAAATTTATCTGCCATTGCACTAGAATTTTTGCAAAAGTCAAGGGAAAAAATAAAAACGAATAATTATCCAGGATAGTCAATCTTAAGATCGTTAGCCATTAGATCTAAACTTTCAATAGCAACTTCATTACTAGTCGCATTAAATGACGGTGCATCTAGTTTCTTCGGAAAAGCATTTATAGCTGTCCAAGAGACAACTGCTGTACCTGTCTCGTCTAATAAGTCAATGCGAATATCGCGTTTGGCTACAGTGTTCAATTTCACAGTAGTAATCCAGTTAAATAAATAACTGTCTTTTCTGACTATGCCTTTTTTTAGGCTTAAGCTAACAGGAGTGCTTAATCCTGGCATGTGCTTTGCTCCATCTTTATAACTCATGCCATCTCTATAAGTTATGGTTTCATATTCAATGCTTAATCCCGATACTTCTGAGAAAGCGTGGGAATCATCTCCATCTATGGTAACTCGATAATAAAAGACAGGAATCGGATAATTATTTTTGATATCTTCTGCTGAGGTTGACATGATTTCTTTATCCTTAATTTAAGTGTTGTTAGTTCTTTTAGGGGACTTATACCATTTCTCCGTGAAGATGCGTTTAATATTAAAAAACGTAGACGCGCAGCAGCTTGCCGCAGGCTACCGCCAAGTACGCCAAGGAAGAGAGAGATAATTAGAAGAGTGCAAGTTTATGGAGAATTGGTATTAGAGAAAATAAATTATCCAATTTACTTCGATAATATTTTTCTTTCTCTCCCTTGCCTCCTGTTCCCTTTCCATCAAAGCAATGGAATATTTTTTTATTGGTAAGTCCCTGAATTTCTCTATGCTTGCTGTAACTTATGGGAGAATTTTAGAATAATAAACTCAGCCGGACGAACTGCTGCAAGACCAATTTCTACAATCATGCGTCCTTCTAAAATATCCTGCGCGGTCATGCTTTTACCGAGTCCAATATTCACAAAATAAGCTTGTTCTGGTGTTGTACCAGCCAGCGCACCTTGTCGCCATAATCCCTCTAAATAACTTTCAATGAGAGATTTCACTTTTAGCCAGGTGATAGCATTATTGGACTCAAAAACAACAAATGCAGTGGCTTTTTGAATTGATTCTTCAATAAGATTGAACAGTCGGCGCACAGGTATATAGCGCCATTCATTGTCATTACCAGCTAAAGTTCTTGCACCCCAAATTAAGGTTCCTTTTCCGGTAAAACTGCGAATAGCATTGATAGATTTACCTGCGGTAGGATCTATGTTGAGATTTTCTTGTTCTTCATTGCTAATTTTAACTGTAGGAGCAAGTACCGATGCCAAGCTAACATTAGCAGGTGCTTTCCAAACTCCCTTGTCCCTATCTACTCTGGCATATACTCCTGCGACAGCAGCGCTTGGAGGTAATACAACTCGCTTTTTACCTATCTCTGTCTGAATTTTGTTGTAGAGATCGGTTCTTTGCGTTTTGCTATCAGTCAACTTTTCATTTTGTGCATCAGCAGTGTCTCCAACTGCCTTGATAGTTACAGAATCATCGGTGTAATAGTAGTTAAGTGAGGTTTGTAAGTAGGGATAATAAGCTGCGCCATACTTTAATTCGTCTGTTTCTGTACCAATAGCATCTCGGAATTTATTAACTCCGCCTGTTTTATCTTTTTTCTCTTCCAAAATATCGAAAATAGCAAATCTATCTTTTAATTTATTGCATTGCTTCAAAGCTTGCTGACAAAGCCCATAATAATCGATTTCGCTTAAATTCACTGCATCAGTCAGTAGTATTAAGGTAGGTTCATCTTCTTTTTCTAAAGCTGATAAACCTGCGTCAAAATCAGCTTTTTTCAGAGGTTCTGCGCCATATTGTCCCACCGAAACTATATAACAACTACCTCCACCATTATCAAAATACAGGCGCAAGGCATAATACATTAAATATTTGAGTTCAGGAGTGCTAATGCTACTAATTACACCTGCATCAGTTGTCACCTCAAAATTAGATGCTTGAGCTTTTCCAAAGAAAGTTTCATACTCAAGGAGCGAACTAATGCGAGTTGGTTGTTGAGTTAAATCTTCATCGTATTTTTGAGCTTTTTCTGTGTAACCGATAAAAGCAGGAATCGCTGTAGATACATCGGCGACTGAGGGGGGAAATATTGAAATTTCTTCAACATAAACGTTGGGAGTTTTATAAGTTACCATGTTTCAATCCTTGTTTTTCAATTTTTATAGATATTTAAGGGCATTAATGACTTGGATTCCATTATAATTAGGCGGGTTAGGTAAATGTTCTATCCAGACAGTTGGATTGCTGCTTTCACTGTTTTTCTTCTTTAAAAGTTGAATATTTTTTATCCCTGCTTCCTGACAAGGAATTTCTGAGTCAGATATGAAGAGATATTGTTGAGCTTGAGGAAATTGTTGTTTAAGAAGCGAAAATATAGGGTCTGTTTTTTCAGCTTTCGCGCTTGTAAATCTGGTAAATTTAATTTCTGTTTCCCTACTTGTATCTTTATCTTTAATCAAGAATTCATCGCCATTAGTTTCATTATCAGCAAGCAAATAATAATGCCATTGTTGTTTTTTGGCTTGAAAAGTAATTTTATATTCAATCTCTTGATTCAAAAATTGAGATATAGAGAAGTGATTATAAATATCGACAATGCCAAAAATATTTTGTCCTTTGGGCAATTTTCTATCAGACAATGTAGTTCGAGTTTTTTCTAATTCTGATACTTCAATATTAGTAAAGTTTTTATTACTAAAATTATAAATAATATTATTAACAGGTTTCCACTCAGTTTTTGTAAAATCTATAAATTCTTGATTGTTGAGTTTTAATATGAAACTAAATTGTAAATTGTCAGCAAGTTCTATCCAAGGCTTGCTTTCTGAATCTACTGGTGCAATTACCACTATTCCGTTAACTTGATTTTTGACAATCAGATGATGACCGCTAAGTATTTTATGACATTGACTTGTTGGTTCAATACTGAAGTCAGGACATATTTTATCTCGATAATATTCGTGAATAATCCTCAATTCAAATAGTTGTTTATAATGCATAATCTAGACGATATGTATTATTTTTTTAGGAAAAGTTTAGATATTTGAAGTCAGAACTACGTTATCAGCTATATCAGAGCCAACTTCTACCGTATCAGCATCTGTAAAGACAACCATTCTGATTTTATAAATGGCTGAAGGTATGTAAGACATTCCCAAACCAGCCCAAACCTCTCTTTGTTCTGTAAAAGACAAATTAACAAGTTCGAGAGTTAATTTTTCTATTTCAGAATTCAGCGTTGGAGAGTTGTGCTGATTGAATAACCTATGACTTTGAAAAAATTTGATAATTAGAGACAGAAATTGTAAAGATTGCCTGTAATCATTAAAATTTGCAGCAAATAAAACATATAAATTGAGGTAAATATTAGGGCTTTTTGGCGGGTTACCACCTTGAGTAGGCATCCGTTCATAGGCTGCTCCAGAACGAAAAGTATAGTCTTCTTCTACGTTGACTAGCAAGGTAGTAATGGCATCATTTTGGAAGGAAACGTCTTTCTGATTTCGTTCCTGAACAAATACTACCTCAAAGTCCTGCGCTCCGGTTTTTACTCGGATGTAGCTGTTGAGTTGTTCTTTAAGGAATGAAAGGACATGCTCTATCATAAGCAATAATAATTAATTTTTCCTATTCAAACCAACACGTTATTCCTAGAATATGAAAATAGTTAGCTACCAAAAACAGTTTTGATAACTAATTAGGAGCTAAGAGTCTATTTATAAAGTAAATATTAAGTAGGAGAGGCAAGATAAGCAGAGGTTTCCTCTGTTGACGTAGCCCAACCCAGGCATCACAATTGCCATTGTGTTCTGATTGTGCGAGGATTTAGCAGTTTGATAAAGTGAGAATTCCCCGCAGAACACCATATTTATCAGTGCGTTACAGCACAGCTTAACGCAACCTACAATTTAAGGTTTACTTTATAAATCGGCTCTGATTTAGTAAAAGAAATAACTCGTATTTTTTTGACTATTTACTACTGAAACAATAGTCGTGAGTATAACAACAACATTGTCTGTCAAGTTCAACACAAAATATATCTTTACATTTTCTACTTACTTAAAAATATATTTTGAAATTATTGACGTTGTTGAATTTAGGGATGAAAATGGTTAAGCGATCTGTGTGATTTGAAAACTCTTATTACAAGCGCTTAAAACAGCGTATATTGACACTACAAATCATACATATGATCAACAACGCCAAATTATTAATCTTACTTCTAGCGATCGCCAACTAAAAACCAAATTACTACATACCAATTTAGTATCTACAATTGTGGCGATAAAACTAGATCCATCCTTTAGTTTCCTCATCATTTAATAATCTTTTCAATTTGAGATACTCCCGTTGTGCGGCTTGCAGGATGTGTTTCATCATCACCGGTTCATCCGTATCGGCTGCGAAAAAAGCGGCATTCATGGCAACATTGCGGATATTACCGCCAGCAACCTTGAGTTGTCCTAATTTTTCGTAGTCTAAACCTTGGGTGGGTGTTTGAGATGGGAAAATGCGCTGCCAAATTTCGGTACGCGAGGAGGCTTCAGGGAATGGAAAAGCAACCATAAAGCGGATGCGGCGCAAAAAAGCAGAATCTAAAGCATTTTTTAAATTTGTAGTCAGAATAGCCAAACCTTGATATGCTTCCATACGCTGGAGTAAATAAGATACTTCTACATTGGCATGGCGATCGCGACTATCTTGGACTTCTGTACGTTTGCCAAATAGAGAATCTGCTTCATCAAATAGCAAGATTATTCCTCCGGTTTCGGCTGCTGTGAATATGCGTTCCAAATTCTTTTCTGTTTCACCGATATATTTACTCACTACAGCACTTAGGTCAATGCGGTAAAGATCGAGACGAAATTGATTTGCTAATACCTCTGCTGCCATAGTTTTACCAGTTCCGCTTTCCCCGTGGAATAGGGCGCTAATCCCTAAACCGCGGCTACCTTTGCCAGCAAAACCCCATTCTTGGTAAACTTTCGCACGTTGTCGGAGCTGAGTGGCGATATCTGCGAGTACCTGACGTTGTTGTTCCGGTAACACTAAGTCATCCCAAGTAGCGGATGTATCTATGCGTTGGGCTAAACCATCGATACCAGGACGGGCTTGATGGCGGCAGAAATCCCATAAGTTGGCGCCGGGAGTGTCAGAAGTATCGGGATGTGCTTTTTGAAGTTTGAATTGGAGACAGGCTGCTTGAATGGTGGCATTGCTGAGGTTAAATTGAGATACTAACTTGCTAATCTCTCCATTGAATTCCTTGCTTTGGATGCCAAGATGGGTTGCCCAAATTCCTGCTTGTTCTTGATAGCTTAGTTGGGGCACATCAAAGGTAATGAGATGATTGTGTTTAGTGTGTAGTCGTTGCCCGCTAGAAATAATCACAGGTGTTTGCAGATCTTCCACAAATTGGGAAACAGTGAAAGCAGGTTTCGGTTCGTTCGGGAAAATATCATCACACTCAAGTAACAGCAGACTATTATTTAATAAAGCTTCCCTTTCCCAACGTTGTTTGATTTGGTAAATTTCGTTAGGCGATTGGGTAAGCACCGCCGCAGACATAACATGCAGATTATAGCCAAGGCGAATAGATGCAGTTTTGGCTATGGCATATTTAGCGGTTATTTCCCCACCACATAGTTGCAAGGTGGGAGAAGAGGAGGAAAGCTCAGACCAGATAGCAACTAATTGTTCTACAATCTTTTCCTGAGAGGGAGCCAAGGGTATTTGCTCAAGGTGAAGGGGAAGCGGATGGACAAAACCCATTAATTGCTCGTCGAAAGCTGCTTCTCCAACTAGATAACTGAGAATTCGTGGATTGATGCGGAGGGGGGCTTGGGTAAGGGTAAAGCCTGTACCAATTTCAATTAATTTCCACGATTGTAAAGGATTTTGGGGAGAAAGCACAGACCAACTGGCTTGGGGAAAGGTGGTTAAAGCTAAGGCAAGGGTAGGATAATTTAGTTGCGGATTTCCCTGGAGTTTGGCACATAATTGGGCAAGGGTGGGGTCAATCTCCAGGGCAGTGCACAAAAGAAGAATATCCCGTTCAAATTCAGTGAGGTAGAAGAGGCGACATAAATTCGCTAAAGCGGATGTAGGTAATATTGTTTCCGCAGGGAGGGGCTGTGGGGCTTTATTTTCAAGCTTATTTTCTAGATATTGACGAATATAGCCAGTAGCTTGAATCAGTGTAGCAAGGTTTTCTTGATGCCAATGAGATATAGGGGATGTTTTCATAAGGCTTTAGAGCAAAGACCCTGTAATATCATGTTCGGATAATCGCCTATGATAAAGCCAGCGATATCGTGTTCGGGTAATTACTCCCTTCGCCCTCAAAGAATATCTAAATTTTTTTAACGAACCGCAAAGGAAGAGATATAGCAGTATTGCAGCAGGCGTGAGGTACAGGTTATCGTAGGGGCTTTACAGCTATCATTGGTGTCAACTTAAGCTAGAATTTTGCCCCACAATCGTTTTAACCCACCCCCAACCCCTCCCTTTAATCCCTTGTCATTACCAACATCTTTTAAAGTGACTGAGTGATAAAATCGGCAGCCCAACACATATCCTGTAATCGCAACCAGCCTCGCCATAGGGTCTGCCAACCGGGCAGACCATCTGATTTGCGACCAAGGAAACCACCTAAAGGAGCGATCGCTAAAAAGAACTCACCCACAGTCAACTCAGGATTTGTCAACCCAAGACGAGCAACTAAGACCTTTAACATCATTGAAGGCACATACTCGTATGCCTTGAGCTGAGGATTGCTGCGACTAAGTTGGCGTAACTGTAATAATCTGACTGAAACGGAGCGCAAAAAAGCCGAGTAATAAAACTAATGATGAAGCTGACTCCAATTGACGTTTTCCACAGCACAAGCAGTTTTGAGACACTTGTGATACTCCTCACCTCAATTAACCAACGTGTAGCATACCAATCGAGTTGCATGAGGGCATCTTCGTTATCATTCACAGCCACAGTGGTAAATTACAAGAGCGAACAACTAACCTTCTACCGCGATGTATATGCGCCGGCAGACTTATTGCCACCCATATGATAATGGTAATTTCTAGCGTTGCATAAATTGTAGGGTGCGTTATGGACTGTTGTCCTAACGCACCGAAAATTATTGATGGTGCGTTGCGCTTCGCGACAACACACCCTACTCAAGCTAGGTACAAATTTTAAAACTTGTGTGTACACCGTAGCCCCTTACTAAGGGGAGGGGCGATACTGTTGTATTAGTTTTACTTATTTTAATGTTTGCAAATATTTTCAAAAAAATGTATTTAAAAATATGGTTTTTAGACAAAAAATCAAATTTGCAGGTATATAGCATATAGTAATTTCAAGAGTGTTTACCCTAGTTAATTGGGATAATTTCGGTTATTAAATGCAAAAGATTACAGCAGTATTGCGTCTATAAGGATGCAAAAATATGCAAGCAGTAAATTGTATTTAATACTGCTTTTACAAGAACTTCGCAGATTAATTATAAGAAGCTGATATGAATAAAACTATTGAAAACAAAGTTGCTTTAGTAACTGGTGCGAATCGAGGAATTGGAAAAGCGATCGCTATTCGTTTGGCAAAAGAAGGTGCCTTGGTTGCTGTTCACTATGGACATGACAGTTCTGCTGCTGAAGCCGTCGTTAGCGAGATTAAGGCTAATGGCGGTTCAGCCTTCACAATTGAAGCAGAATTAGATACCCTCAACGGTGTACATCTTCTTTATGAATCGCTTGACATCGCTCTTAAAGAGCGCACAGGTTCTATAAACTTTGATATTCTGGTCAACAATGCTGGTATTTGTCCCCGTGCTGGTACCAGTTTTGAAGAAACGACTGAGGAAATATTTGACCAGGTGTTTGCTGTGAATGTTAAAGCACCATTCTTTTTGATACAGCAAGCGTTACCTCGCCTACGAGATGGCGGTCGCATCATTAATATTTCTTCTGTCGTCACCCGAATCGCTTTCCCCGACAACGTTGCTGCCTACTGTTTGACAAAAGGAGCAATTAACACTTTAAGTTTAGTACTTGCCGCAAAATTAGGCTCACGTAATATCACTGTCAACTCTTTGGCTCCTGGTGTCACAGATACCGATATAAATGCTAGTTGGCTACATCGCCCAGACTCGCAAAGCTTTGTGAAAAGTGTTACAGCCCTCGGTCGCGTCGGTGAACCTGAAGACATTGCTGATGTAGCAGCGTTTCTCGCTTCTCCTGATGGCCGCTGGGTGACTGGTCAGTATTTGGAAGCTAGCGGCGGCTTTAGATTGTTCGCTTGGCACAAGGGCTAGTAGTCGATTAATACCATGTCCGTCATATCACCCTTAATTAGTCTATTGCGAGTGGAACAAAGTGAAACGAAGCAATCGCAGAGTTTTTGGTTGGGATTGCTTCCCTTCGGTCGCAATGACGTTTATTTGAACGGACATGATATAATTCGCCCTTCGGGTTCGCCACTTTGCAAGACGCTCGCAGGCTCGCTAACGCTGCGCTAACGATGGAAACCGCCAAGATTGCAATAAGTAAGTGGACACAATTATTTAGAAGACGCATTTCGACTGCGCTCAATGCTCGACCTTTGAGAAGACGAGGGTTGAGCGAAGTCGAAACCCGGTAATCTCAAGTTAGGTTTAATTTAGTCCTTCTACTTAGTATCTCGACAAAGTTGAATATTCGCCTTGAGAATTTCTCGCTGTTCATTCGTCAAAGTTGAATTAGTCGGGTCTAACTTCAACGGTTTGTAAGCATCGATGTCAATGGGAAAGCGGAGGGTTGCTACAGTCATGATTTTTATTTCCTTATACTATTTTTAATTTGAGATTTGGGATTGTTGTAATTATTTTTCAAGCATTAATACTAGAAGTAAAGTTCTTTTCCTGGTTTGTTGGAAAATATTTCTTAAGACGAAGAATAGGCTGCTCTAAACAATACCAACTCACAAGGGAGACAGATAAAGTCAACAGTCCACAAAAGAAAAAAGTAGCTAAATGTCCCACAATAAAAGAGTGACCAACGTATTCATAAATTCTGTCGCACAACATCCACAATATAGGAAAATGATAAATGTAAAAACCGTAGCTAATAGTACCCAGTTGTTGTAGGGGCGACCAATTTAAACATTTGACTAAAAGACTACTTTCTGATTGTGTGATGGACAATATTAACAGTGAAGCAAAGAAAATAGCTATTAGAGAAAAGCCGAATGAAAGCAGCACTGGATTTAATGTATCAAGTCCTACTGAAAAAATTTCTATAATGCCCAAACTAATGCCAGTTACAAACAGGATTTTTGGCGAAATAGATAATAGCCGAGGAAGTATTTTATCTGAACGCATCCACAAAGCTATCAAAGAACCCATCGCTAGAGCATCCACACGACAGACAGGATTAAAGTAAATACTATTAAAAAGGTTATCAGTTAAGGGATGGGTCAATAACAACCAACAGCGAAAAAAAGCCGCGGACAAAATGACTGTACCAAAAAACCAGCTTAACAGTCTCGAAGGCAAAAAATAAATCAGCGCTGGAGAGATAAAATAAAATTCTTCTTCAAGGGCTAAACTCCAAAAATGGTTGAGTGGCCCAATCAGAAAGTCTTGTTGAAAGATAAAGTACCAGTTTTCGAGGTAAAACCAATACCAAATTTGGCTACTATCTAGATGATTGGGAGATTCATAACTCCGAATTAGGGGATGTATTATACCTAAAAAAATGCTCAAGAAAACATAGTAAACAGGAAATATTCTGAGTATTCGTCTGGCATAGAAATTTTGGAAATAATTCGGTTTTTCGCGGCTATCAAGGAGGATTCCTGTAATCAAAAACCCAGAAAGCACAAAAAAAGCATCTACCCCAAACCAACCTAAACTCATCAATTTTATGTAAAAACTTTCTACAAAGTTAACGTGTTCAGCAGCAGGTTCGGAAATACAATGACGCAGAAAAACTAACAAAATAGCAACGCCACGATAGCCATTCAATACGGGCATATAGCCACGTATAGTATTAGATACTTCCTTGACATTAGGAGATGATTTGAACATTTAAGGAAAAGGGGAAGGAGAAGGGAAAAGGGGAAGGGGAACAGAAAAGGAATTAAAGTTAAAACTTTTCCCCATATAGTATAAAGCCCCTATTTTAATTGCCCAGAATATTAAAATCAGATTTTACTAGACAGGTAGTGCGATCAAAATCAGTGTTCATACTTGAAACTATTTATGTTTGGGTATGTTTGGTTCTTCGTGGAATAGTTGGCTAATTCTGTAAAGTTCTCTACCTGTGACATAAATTAAAAGTATGCGATCGCGCTGTTCGTGAATATATTGATAAAATTGCGATCGTTCTTGTTCAGAACCACCTAAAAAAGTGCCATCTAAGTCTGTTGCTAACAGTAATGAGTGGTTAGATTTCATCATAAAATTAGCCTAAAATTAATCCACTGCGGGGTGCAAGTGTAAAATTCAGACTTGTTTGTGTTGCTTCATTACTCCAATTTGCGTTACCAGAATTATAGGTAAATAACACTTGCTGAGGTTGCGATGACAATGAAGGCTGAATACTAACTTTTGCTGTTTCATCACCAGCATTAATAGCGATTATTAATATTTCTGCTTCTAATATCCGCGCAAAAATGTAAACTTGTCCTTGAGCATATAAAGTTTGATAATCACCAATTTGCAATGCTGCGTGAGTATGGCGTAGTCTAATTAATTGACGGTGATATTCTAAAGTTTCTCGATCCCATACTTCTGGGGAAGGAAAAGCTTTACGACAGTCAGGATCGTAACCACCAGTTAAACCGATTTCATCGCCGTAATATATGCAAGGTGCGCCAGGAAAAGTAAATAGTAGCAGCGTTGATAAATATAAACTGGCGCGATCGCCTCCTGCAACATCTATTAACCTTGCTGTATCATGATTGTTGAAACCGTTGAGTTGGCTTAACTGAATTTCCCAATCATAAAGTTGCAACAATTGATTAATTTGTTCTGCATATCCAGCAGCATCTATAGTAGGTGGTGATGGATATTCTTTGAAATGACCCTTGACTAAGCGATCGCCTACAATAAAAGAAGTGGTAGCGAGTAAAAAAGGCAGACTTGACACACCATCAAATTGTGTACCATCTAACCATTCATTCGCCTCCAATGGAATTTCCCCGACAATATATGCTTCGGGATTTATTGCTTTAATTCGGTCACGAAATTCTTGCCAAAATCCAGGAGTTTTGATGTAATCAGCCGAATCTAAACGCCAACCATCTGCACCAAGTTTAATCCAATGTTCACCCACACGCATAATATATTCTCGCGCTCCTGGGTCATTAGTATTGAACTCTGGTAAAGCCCGATGATCGCACCATGAAGCATAATTAGCAGGGCGAGATCCATCATAAGGTGCAAGAGGCCAGCCTAGAATTTTAAACCAATCTACCCAAGGAGAATGGGGGCCATTTTCTAAAATATCGTTGAAAAAATAAAATCCCCTACTGGCATGATTAAAAGTGCCATCTAAAACTAGTTTAATATTACGGCCATGAACTTCTTTCAGGAGACTTGCAAAGGCTTCATCACCTCCTAATAAAGGGTCAACTTGATAGTAATCAAGGGTATGATAACGATGATTACTTGCAGAGCTAAAAATGGGATTAATGTATATTGCATTAATACCTAAATCTTGCAAATAATCAAGATTGTCAATCACTCCCCAAAGATTTCCTCCCTTATAACCTTGAACCGTTGGAGGAGCATTCCAATCTTCTAATGGTACATTCAATAACCAATTTTGATTTGGTGGAACACTTCTTGCAAAGCGGTCAGGAAATATTTGATAGAAGATGGCGTGTTTGACCCAATCAGGTGTTTTAAACGGCATAATTTTCTTGATGATTGTGGGTAAAATTTCCAGCTTTGGGATTGAGGGCTGGGAAAATATTTTAACAAGGAAGGAAAAGTTTACTTTTTTCAGCAGAACGGATAATGCCGATTACCTCATTTTTCTCATCTTCCAATAACAAATCAATAAAGTCACTACCTGAAAATGAATTACTACCAATTACGGCTATTTTGCGAGTGGGTGTCATAAATGATTGGTAAAAGATTGGTAAAAAAATGGATTCCTAGACGTTAATTTTTTCTTGGGCTTTCTCTATATATCAATCTGGAACATAGTCGAAAAAATTGTCTTCTCTTTGGTAGTCAAAGCCCTTCAATTCAGACCAATCTTTGACTGTCTGCATACACTTTTCCAGCCAAGCCGGTGTTTCATCTCCGCAATAAGATTGATAAACAATAGTTTCCATCTCAACTATCCTCTGTAAAATCCAAAATACTCTAATCCTTCTAAAATTCCAGCTGCAAAATGATTTTTTGCCAAATAACGTTTTCCTAGTGGGGCTTTTTCATGCCATGCTAATACTTCTTTTTGGGCATTACCAACAATAATGGCCGGACAAAGCATGTTTTCAAACATGGATAAATCGTTACTCGAATCTCCGCAAATAATAGTTTGCTCATCAGTAAAACCTAAACGTTGTTGCACATAAATAGCAGCTGAAGCTTTATTAGCTGGCTCAGGCAATATGTCTAAAAATTTACCACCGTAACAATCTAGCATTTGGACTGCCAAGCCTTGATTTTTAGCCATTGACTTTAATGGAGGAAGTGTAACAGCTAAACCATCTAAGGAGGTGTAATAGCTAACTTTGAACGAAGTCTGTTCTAGGGGAGGTTGGAGAACAAAACAAGGAAACCGCTTGGCTATTTCTACTACTTTTTCTCTATGCCAACCTGGAGAAATTTTAGCTGTCCATTCAGAATCAGGTGCGTCACTGCCTGGGTAATAAATTTCTGTACCAATAGCCAACATTAATATATCAGGTTCTAATAGTTCTTTTTGGGCAATTAGTTGTTGATAAAGGGGAAGCGATCGCCCTGTTGTGTAAGCAATCACAGTACCATAGTTTTGACGCTGTTCGCTTAACCATTGATTTAATTTCTGCAATGCTAAATCATCACCGACGAGGGTGTGATCCAAGTCGGTTACAAATAAAAATTTAGCCACTGTTACTCCTGAATGAGGATGTTGCCGATTTTATTTACATCAATACTCAAAATTTCTTCAATTATATAAAGCAGTAGACAATACTGCTACATGACAACATTTTCTCAGTTTGTTTTGATAGTCAGCATCATTCTATATGTTTAATATCATCTATTAAGCACAATTAAAATTACAAACTTTGATATTTAATTAACTAATGTAACACAAAATCAAATTAGGTAAAATCATTTAACTCTTTTTACGATTCCTGCCTGTTTTTAGCTCTTAACTGTCTTAACTGTCCTAAATGTCTTAACTGTCTACTTAACTGTCTGATTTTGCTGTTGCATTTTCATCACAAAAGTAAGATGATATGAAAATAGTAATTTGAGAAGCCTTGATGCCCAACCACCAAAAATAATGCATCTACCAAAACCTCAAGAGTTACAAATGTAAATAATGTTAATTTAATTCAATGTTTGCAACATGACTTTTAATGAACGACACAAATCGCGCTTACTAAAGGAAAGGTTTGGCTAATACATTTATTTTTTTAACTATACCATTTAAAAAAAATTATACTAGTTCGGGATAGCTATAAATATTATTGATAGCTAAAATAATATTTATTAATAATAAATAGTTTTTTGGATGTAATAGCAGTAGATTATCTGAGTTTTGGAAATCAAAATATCTATCTCTAAGAATAGTTAAGTAATTTAATGTCTAGTTAAGGAAAAATTGATGTTGTAATAATAATTTTATAATTTTTCGTATTGTAGAAATATGAAAAGTAGTATATATGGAAAAGTGTAATTACTAATATCTAGAATCAATGCCGACAGTACAGCAACAACTATATTCATTTTCCACGGAATACTTTAGCCAACTAGCTAACCTGGGAGAAAAATTTCAAGTTACAAATTATCAAGGCCAATATTTTTCAATTTCTGAAGGCATTAATTTAGCTGCTAATTTAGTAAGCCAGCAAAATCAGCGGCAGAAAAAAGTTATTTTTATTGGTAATGGAGGAAGTGCAACTGTAGCTAGTCATCAGGCGATTGACTACTGGCGCAATGGTAACATTCCCGCGATCGCTTTCAATGACAGCGCCTTAGTTACCTGCATTAGCAATGATTTTGGCTACGAACAAGTTTTTAGCAAGCCAATTTCTACATTTGCCCAATCTGGAGATATTTTATTTGCAATTAGCAGTTCTGGAGAATCAGCAAACATTCTTGCTGGTGTGCGTCAAGCAATCGAAATGAACTGTCATGTAATTACTTTATCAGCCTTTCAACCTCATAACCCCTTGCGTCAATTAGGACATCTGAATTTCTACGTTCCAACTATGTCCTATGGGTTTGCAGAAATCATGCATTTATGTATTTGTCACTGCATCATAGATGGCTTGATTACAGGAGCTTTTCCTAGTGAGGATGTCGGCGTAGCTCATTATTAAGTTTATGGTTCAAAAAACTAATTAAATGTCAAGTATCATTACGTATTACCAATGAAAAATGACAAATGACAAATGACGACCTTAACTAGTAAACTTGATGTGCATAAAGACTAAATGAAATTAGCAATAAATAGCGAAAAGAGCCTTGATTTTGAGACTTGTAGCGAGGTGTTTGCTATCTACCGACAACAGGGACAAAAAATCATTCTCTGTAATGGAGTATTTGATTTACTGCACCCTGGACACATTGCTCACTTGCAAGCAGCTAAAGCAATGGGAGATTTGTTAGTGGTTTCTTTAACTGCTACTCCATACATTAATCGCGGCCCAGGAAGACCAATATTTAATGATGAATTGCGTTTAAATTCAATAGCTGCTTTAGCATGTGTTGATTATGTGATTTTAACCCCGGCAGTAACAGCTTTAGAAGTAATTGAAAAAGTGCGTCCCCATATTTACTGCAAGGGAGACGAATATGCACAAACAGACAAAGATGTCACCCACAATATTGATAAAGAAATCGCCCAAGTCAGAGCTTATGGTGGTGACATTCGCTATACCCAAGAAATTACTTTTAGCTCAACTCGGTTAATTAATAATTACCTTGATGTTGTTTCTCCAGAATTAAAACGTTACGCCAGCGAATTTAGTCAGCAATATAATTTTGCTCAAATTAGAGATGCTGTAGATTCTATGCAGCAACTCAATGTTTTAGTACTTGGCGATATCATTATTGATGAATTTGCCCATTGTACTGTTCAAGGTTTGACTTCCAAAGGCAGAGCGCCTTCGACTCGCTTTGTCAAAAAAGAACAGCATTTAGGAGGAGTATTTGCGATCGCTTGCTAGGAAATGAAAAGCCTGTGGAAAAAGGACGTTTGTTGAAGTTCGCCAAAACAATTAGCACATTCTAAAAAACTCGCAAGGAACTGAATCAATGAGTTCAATTAAACAAGTTTTAGTTACTGGTGGTGCTGGCTATGTGGGGGCTGTGTTAGTTCCCAAGCTGCTTTCGGCGGGATATCAAGTCAAAGTCCTAGACCTGTATCTTTATGGCAAAGATGTACTCGCTGCTGTTAAAGGCCATCCTCATCTAGAAGAAATTGAAGGCGATATCCGCGATCGCCATCTCCTCGAAAAAGTCATACCTGGGTGCGATGCAGTGATTCATCTAGCTTGCATCTCCAACGATCCGAGTTTTGAATTAGACCCAGATTTAGGTCGTTCAATTAATTATGATGCCTTCTTTGACTTGGTGGATGTGTCAAAAGATGCAGGAGTCAAGCGGTTTATCTATGCATCTTCCTCCAGTGTTTACGGCATTAAAGAGACAGAAAATGTCACAGAAGACCTACCGCTAATGCCGTTAACAGACTATTCTCGTTACAAAGCTTTATGTGAAGAAGTATTGCTGAGTAAGCGAGAACCAGGATTTGTCACTTTAGTGTTACGTCCAGCCACAGTCTGTGGTTATTCTCCCCGCCAGCGATTAGATTTAGTAGTCAATATCCTCGCCACCCAAGCGATTCACAATAAAAAGATTACAGTTTTTGGCGGTCAGCAAAAGCGCCCCAATATTCATATTCAGGATATGACCGACCTTTATATTAAATCTCTGCAATGGCCGGATGCCGCGATCGACGGTAAAATCTTCAATGCTGGTTATGAAAACCACACATTGATGGAAATTGCAGATATGACTCGTCAGGTAGTAGGGGAAGCTGTAGAAATTGTCACTACACCCACTGATGACTTGCGCTCATACCATATTTCATCAGAGAAAATAAAGCAAGAGTTGGGATTTGTACCTGCACATACCATCAAAGAAGCGATCGAAGATTTAGCAGCAGCATTTCAAGCCAATCAAATTTCCGATGCTTTAACAGATATCAAGTACTATAACGTTAAAGTCATGAAGCATCTTAACTTCAACTAATATCATGTCCTAGCCTAAGCAGGGTGTGTTGTCGCGAAGCGCAAAATATGAAAGAAACACTTTCAAACCCCTACTCCCCACTCCCTACTCCCTACTCCCTGTGTTTCTTAGCGGGGAAGTGATTAGGGTTGGGGTGAGGTACAGAGTTTTAAGCAGCTTCAGCAAACATAGCCACTAAACGATTTGCCGGTTCAGCCATTGCAATATATAAATCTGTTGATAAAGACCATTCATTACTTGGCTTATTGGGATTAAGATAAAAGTTGGTTAAACCTTCACTAAACTTTCTAATTTTAGAAAATTGATAGCCCCAGGCTTTTAGTGATGGTACAACATCAGTTTCGACTATTTTTAGTAAATCATCTCGCTTGCTTGTTACTCTCATCGCATTAAAAATAGTCCATGCCATTTCTAATGCTTCCAGAGTTCCATCATTATCTGTTGGATAAAACCATTCAATATCAAAATCAATCATCCGCACATTTCCTTGGGAGTCGATCATTTCATTACCACTCCAGCGGTCGGCGTAAATAATTCCTCGACTGTGAGCTAAATGAATTTCTCGCAATACCTTCGGCAGAACTTCTACTACTCCATCTTCTAGAAATTGCAACAAAGGTTTGCCTTGAACAAATTCAATTAGCATCCAATCTTTTTCTGCATAAATTAATTGAGGAACTGGTAAATCAACAGCCAATGCACGTTTGAGAAAATCTATTTCCTCAGCAATATTTCTAATTTTAAATGAACCACCATTTGCTATAAAGCCAGTAAATTCATACATATACCTCATATAAGCTTCTATTTCTTCAGCAGAACTTTCACGTCTGGCACGAAAAACGTAGCGTTCTGTTGCTGTTGTAATATATAAGATATGATTGAATGAACCTTCTGTTTTGGTTTTTTCTATTTTTGCAGTTTTACCTCCAGGTAAATAATCCAAAGCACGCTCTAAATGCTGAGCAATATTTGCTGGTAATGTATCCTTGATATTTTCTTCAATTGTATTTTGCATGATTTTTTATCCACGCTCAATTAGACATTAACGGCTAATACTTCAAAAAATTCCAAGAGTATTTGATCGTAATGAGAAGCAAATTCAAGTTGAGTCAATTCTTCTCGATTAAAGTATGCTAATTTCTGACCTTCTTGTAGGTGTATTTGGGAAATATCTAAATCAAGGCGAGTCCAAAAAATGTGTTCGTCACACTCTTGCCAAAAATAAGACTTAAAGAAATTAACTTCGCCTAGTTCTATTTCCAATTCCTCAACTAGTTCTCTGCGAATAGCTACTTCTGGAGTTTCATTTTCTTCTAAATATCCTCCTAAAAGCGCCCAAGTATTAGGAAAAGGAATAGAGCTTTTGTTATCACGAAGTACAAGTAAAACTTGCTGCTGACTGTTGAGAATAATTATGTCCGCTCCGGGGGGTTCTCTCATTGTAATAGTTGGTTAATAGACTTTAGTTATTATAAGATAAGGATCTGCAAGCAAGAAAATCTTATTACTTTTTTTATGTTTAGCTTAAATATCAAAAAAGGGCGGTAGATTAGTGAAAAAAAGCCACTATATTACCGTCCAAATTAAGCAAGCAAATTTAATTTTCAAGATCGGTTAATATTTGTAGGGTAGGCAATGCTTTTAGTGTAATTAATCCCTGATATTTACGTTATAGCATTGCCCACCTTGAGGTGAATTGAGAATGATGCAAATTCTCAGTTAAGCAAATTTAATTTTCAACAGCAGTTAAAGAAACCGGCTCAACTTCAACCTCGGTACTCAAAGATTTTTGTAAAGATTTTGGTAGATAAACCAGCAGTACAACCGTCTTGAAGAATAGGAACAATGACAGTGATAGCCACACAATATGATTATTATGAAAATACCACACCGCCATAACTGAGGGCAGAAATTCTAAAGCAGCAGAAATTAAGCTGACGTTACGAACAACTTCCCCTTCTGCTAAACCTAAGAAATAACCTTCCAACATTGAGGAAACTGAAGCGAAGGCAAGCACGAAGAACAACCACCAACTATAAGTATTAATGGTATCAGTAATTTCTGTATGGTTGGTTAATATGCTAAAAACGGTTCGAGGGAATAAAGTGCAAATTGCAGACACACTCAAACCTACTATCAAGCTGCTGGTTACAGAAACTCTAAGTAAAGGTATAAATTTGTCTTTTGATTCTTGACCTTTATAGTTTCCGCTCAAGGTTTCTGTGGCAAATCCCAGTCCATTAGTTAGGTAGACACTCATAGTTGAGATTTGCGTTATTAAAGAATTTTGGGTAAAGATTATCGTACCCATCGTGGCACTTAAATTACTAAAAAATGTATAGACTGTTAACTCAGTTAAAGTTCTAATAAATATATCTCTGTTAAGAAGCAAAGTTTCTTTCAAAGCCGACAAATCTAAAACTTTTGAAATGGCTGCTCGTATTTCTTCCCACTTGAATTTTTGGCTAGCGAAGATAAGCCCAATAATCAACATTAAATATTGGCTAGATGCTTGAGATGCCCCAGCCCCCATACTATTCCAACCAAACTGAACAATGAAGAGATAATCTAAAATTACATTGGCTGCATTGCCAATAATTGACAGTATCAAAACTTGACTACTTTGCTCTCGTCCCAGTAGCCAACCGAGGAGAACGAAATTAAGTAAAACAGCAGGCGCTCCCCAAATGCGGGCATTATAATATTCTATTCCTGCTACTTTGACATCGAAATCACCACTTAATAGTGAAAAACTGATCTCTCGCAGCGGATACTGCAAAATTAACAGCAAAATCCCCAATACCAAAGCGATTAAGCCATTGCGTAATCCCACCAGCAGTACAGCCTCTTGGTCATCTGCTCCAACAGCTTGAGCTGTCAAGCCGGTGGTTGCCATACGTAAAAATTCCAGAGTCAAATAGACGAGGTTAAATAAAATGTTAGCTATGGCAACACCTGCCAAGGCATCGATTTGTGTCAAATGACCCAAAAAAGCCAGACTGATTAAACCCGCAAGCGGGATCATCAGATTGGAGACAATATTGACAAACGCAAGACGATAGAAACGAGGTACGAAGTCGTACTGTTCTGAAAGTGTTAAGTTCATGAAATTAATTAAGTACTTTAGCTTTGTTGGTTGAAATTAGTTGACAAAACTTTTAGGGGATATTTGAAAAGTAGTCTTGAATACTGAAATTTTCAGTTTAGGGGAATGGTAAGTGCAATGTAGTAGTAAGCGAACAATCTGTTAATTTTAGCTTTGTTTAATGTTGACTATACTGAAAATTTGCCCCTAATCAAAATTATTGATACTTTTCAAACAACCTCTAGAGATTGTACCAAAAAACATATTTACGAAAAAAACCTCCGTATTTTTCAATAGTATAATCGGCTGTTACGCTTTTTATGTTGCATAAAACTGAACTTGATATTGGTCTGTTAATTTACTGTGGGCTTGTTTGAGTGTCATATTTATATGATGTTGTAATTGCTTAGAAAATGCAAGGACAGTTAAGACAGTTAAGCCTAGTTGAGCTTCCTTCACAAACATTTCTTTTTTTTGAAGAACATATGAAGGCATTTCTATTCTAAAAAATATCTTAAATTCTCTTGTGGTATAAATTTCCCCAGCCGTCCTTTGTATTCAAGGCAACTAGGATACCCACCCCATGCCGTATCGTAAGTAATTAGCCGAACTTGATATCACCGCGTTTTTCGCTTTTTCATAGCGCTGTGCGCCGCGAAAAGCTTTTATTTCTTTTGATAAAAAAATTTAGTAGTGGCGGGTTGATGAATATCCTCATTTGACAAGCGTGAAGATATTTGTAAACCCGCCCCTACTCTGAAAGCCTTAATAGAATGGCACGTTATTTGGTTGTTTTGGAGAATCCTTTGTTTGATACACCGCGCATTGGTTTCGGTATACCCACCATGCGGCTATAATGTCGCACTTGTGCCGCTTAGGCTAAGTGTCCGGCTTAAGTTAATAGTCTCCTTGATAATAAACTTATCAACTACCTCTTCAATATAATTAATCATTTGAACGGTAATTGTAGGAGAACATCCAACAAAGAAAACTCGATCTAGAACTTTATTAGCATTTTGATACTTTGTATAATCATCAACATCTTTATATGCTGGATGCATCAAAATATTCCCTGCAAAATAGTTTCTAGTTTGAACTCTATTGGTTTCTAGATGTTGTACTAAATTTCTTTTTTTCTCAGCAGATTCACAAATTAATGGAACACCAAACCAACTTGTTTCCGATTCTGGTAGTTCATTAATAGTTCTGACACCCCGAATCTTTTGAAAAATAGAATCTATTTTTTGTTTATTAGCTCGTCTTTTTGTGTGAACTTCATCAAACTTCTCAAGTTGAACAGAACCAATTGCTCCTTGAAAATCGGTTGGTTTTAAATTATATCCAATATTAGTAAATACATACTTGTGATCGACTATTTCCTCGTATCCAGGAATCCAAGTATCAAATCTTTTTCCACAAACTCCATTGGGAAGAAGGTTTTGTTGCCCAACACAATAACAGCCGCGACCCCACCAAGCAAAACTTCTGGCAACATCTACAATTTCTTTGATATTAGAGGAAACCATACCACCTTCAATTGTAGTGATGTGATGTGCTGGATAGAAAGAACAAGAAGCTGCAACTGCAAAATCAGTTAGATATCGATCGTTCCACTTACTCCCAAGGCTATCACAGTTGTCAGCAATTATCTCAAGACCAAAATCAGAACAGATTTGAATAAGTCTCTTAAGGTCATAGACATTTCCCAAAACTGGAGAAGAAAACACTGCTTTGGTTCTGGAAGTAATCTTTTTCTCAATCTCATTAATATCCCAGTTGAGATCATCCCAATCGATATCTACAAACACTGGTTTTAGGTTATTTTGAATAATGGGATTTATTGTAGTAGGAAAACCCACACAAGAAACAATAATCTCATCTCCATCTTGCCAACCAAAATATTTTTTAAGTGCAGCAATCATTACAAGGTTTGCAGAACTACCAGAGTTAACCATCACAGAATAATCTTTATTAAACTTTTTAGAAAACTCCCTTTCAAACTTATTAACTGAATCACCAGAAGATAACCATTTGCCTTTAAGAACAGTATAAAAAATTGCTTCAATTTCCTTTTCATTCCAATAGGGACCTGAATAATAGACTGAATCTTTTTTACTGTTAAATGTTTCTTTATTAGCAATGAATGGAAAAAGATTTTGATCTTCTTGCTTTGCTTGATGAAGAAACTGTGTAATTAGTTCAGTTAGAGACATAGTGATTTAATACCTTACTAGGTGGTAATTTTTAGACAAAATAGAAGAAATTTGCCTTGATTAGATGCAAAGAACGTTAACTATTTAGGGTCATCATTGAGCATTTATTGCTAATACAAATTTTTGTTGATGAGAAAATTAATAATGACCTGTGCCGATATTTTCGCTAAGAAAAGGCTTTTGTAATCAAGCCATCTATGATGCAGTGGTAAATTATTGATTACACAATTTATTATATATACTATTTTTTTTATTTTGACAATACAAAAAATATAAAGCATTTATTACAATATATTTTCTTCATCAGCTGATTCAATAGTTTATCTATTTCTGTATTGAGATATTTACTGCTTTTACAACCACATAAACATGTTTGATATTAATTTAAATATCAAACATGTTTATATTTATTTACAAATGGTAAATTTTTGTACTAAACCAATTATAAAAATGCGTCAGCTAAATTTCTTCTTCAGACGCAACAATTTGCATTCATAAAAGACATGTTGCAATCATTGATTCAAGTACCGTTATTTGCACTTGTAGCTATTGAGGTTTTGGTAAATGTAATATTTTTGGTGCTTGAATGTCAAGGCATCTCAAATCAGGATATTAATATTTTCTAGCTTTTCTAATAAAAATGCAATAGCAAATTGAGACAGTTAAGACAGTTAAGACAGTTAAGAAGAAAAATACAGGCAGGGATCGCAAAAATAGTTAAACTAATTTACTGACATTAAAGTTGCATTACATAAATTAACAAATAAGTAAGGAATCGTAATTTTAAATATATTAGTTAGATGTTATTAAATATGTATAATGATGCAAAACATCAAAATAAATGAATAAAATGTTGTAATGTAATAGTATTGTTGACTGCTTGCTAACTGAAGAAAATTTTGAGTTTTGATGTAAAAAAATAGCAACATTGCAACATCCTCGTTCAAGAGTGGCAGTGACTAACTTTTTATGGTTGATATTTTTGATAATGTTGATATTTTTGATAATTTGAATAACAAACAAGTAGCTAAAATAGCTAAAAATTATCCAGTTTTTACTCTTTTATTGGCAATTACACAAAACCCATTCCCAACTAGCAATTACGTTAATTAAATTTTCAAAGGCTTGCAGGTAAATGACTCCAACTTTGCGTATTTTTCAATACTTTCTGATTTTTAAACTGATATATCCTGTATTGTTAAAATTTATTTATAAAAATCTACTGATTGTCACTGAGTCAATGGAGCAACTCAAAAGACAAAATGATTTTCCTAATTTAGAGGAAGAATATCAACAATTACCCTTTCTCAAATTTATCCATTTAATTTTATTTAATTACCTACGTCACAACTTCATTGATAGAGCGGAGTTGATAGAAAAGTCTAAAGAGGAAAATCAACTTTATCAATTGCTTTATGATGAAAGTGTTAACCTGGCCCCAGTTATCTGTCACGAAGAAATATTGAGTGTATTAAAACCGAAAGAGGGATTTTTTAAATTCACCGATCCTTTTGCTGCGATTGTTAAAGATGTCGAATTATTTGGAATTCATGCCTTTGGATTTACTGAAGATAAAAAAATTATTTTAGAAACCTCTATGAACAGAGTAGACTGTTTAGAATACAGTGCCATTACCACATTCAAGCAAGGTTTTAATTTTCAATATATTACACCCATAGCTGATTCAAACTATATTGATTTAGCTTGTTCACTGGTTAATTGTTGGAGTCATTTATATGGTCATTGGATATATGAAGGCTTAACTCGATTAGAAGCTTTGGAATATTATTCTCAAAAGACAGGTAGAAAGCCAAAATTAATCATTGATAAAAACTCTCCAGCGTGGAAATACCGTACTTTGGAATTGATGGGTTATCGCCCAGAAGACTGTATCCAATGGAATGGATATAGAGCTAAAGTTAACGAATTAGTGATTTGTTCTAACCGCCGGGAAGATGGACGCACTTCTGTTAAAGCTTGTCATTGGTTAAAAGAACGTATTCTTAGTAACATAGATAATTCTACGAGTTCTGATGCTATTTATAGTCCATATATCTTTCTTTCTCGGAAAAAAACAAATGCTCGACGTATATTAAATGAAGAAGAAGTGATAAATACTTTGGCTAAAATGGATTTTGTACCTTATGTTATTGAAGATTTAGATTTTTCAGAACAAGTGAAAGTATTTACTCAAGCTAAATTTATTATTTCTCCTCATGGAAGCGGATTAACAAATATTCTCTTTAGCCAAAACTTAAGTGTAATTGAACTCTTCGGTCCAAAAAAAATTAGTCATTTCTTTTATGCAGTATCTGAGGGTTTAGGATTTAATTACGCTTGTATGTTATGTGAAGTTAAAAATGGAGATATTATAGTAAATTGTGAAGAATTAAGTAAGATGGTTTATAAAATGCAAAAATAAGTTTTGAAAAAAAGTAAAGGAGGGTCTTTTTCCCCCTGGGAAAGGCGGAGGTGAAGAAGTTGCCTATGGTGGAAAAGGAAAGGGTATATTAAGACACACGCTTACTGAGGGGAATGGAATGCCACTTTCTAACTCTACAACTCCAGCCAACGGGAACGAGAGAGAACAGGTACTACCCCTATTAGACAAAGTAAAATTAAAACGACGTTAAGCGCGGTAGACCACGCAAGCGACTCAAGGTATTGGCTGCAGATATTGGCTACGACTCTAAAGAACAACGTACTAAGTTACGTAAACGCGGCATTCGACCCCAAATACCAATGTTATTTGATAGCTAACAATTCGTTTGTTTTTTTGATGACATCGGACTAGTAAGTGAAACGTTTTTTATGTAACCAGTAAAAAATTACAGCCCTTGCATTTAGCCAATTTGCAAGGGCTGTACAAATTAAACAAAGGACATAAGTGTTGTAAAAAATGCAGATTAAAAACAACACTTTGTCTATACAGCACTACTCATCGTTGCTGGGTCAGTGTTGTAACTTATAGACTCTTTGGATTTCAGTCGTGGCTACCTAATTTTATCTGGCAGCATTTTTGCCTAGCCGCGGCTAACTTAATTATGTCAACAGTTTACGGAATGTTTAGTCTGCCAAATTCTTGGGAAATATTAAATTTGTAAACTTGTTCTAGACATTTTAATTTTAGACTATGACACTGGCAGCAATTTCGTACTCCAATTCATTGCCCCATCTCCCCGGTTATACCATTGTTGAGCAACTCTATTCAGGTTCTCAGACAATAGTTTATCGAGGAGTGGAGGAGTCAAGTCAGCGTCCAGTGGTGATTAAACTGTTACAGCAAGACTACCCCACCTTTAACGAATTATTACAGTTTCGTAACCAGTATACAATTACCAAAAATCTTAACATTCCTGGCATAACCCATCCCTACAGCCTAGAACCTTACGGTAACAGCTATGCTTTGGTGATGGAAGACTTTGGTGGCATTTCCCTACGGAGTTATACGCAAAAATATTCCCTCTCTTTACAGGAAATCTTAGAAATTGCCCGACAAATTGCCGATATACTCCATGATGTCTGCCAGCATCGAGTCATCCACAAAGATATCAAACCCGCTAACATTCTGATTCATCCAGAATCGCAACAAGTCAAGCTGATTGACTTCAGCATAGCCTCCCTCCTCCCCCGCGAAACCCAAGAAATCCAAAATCCCAATGTGTTGGAAGGAACCCTTGCCTATCTTTCCCCAGAGCAAACCGGACGAATGAATCGCGCCATTGATTATCGCAGTGATTTCTATGCTTTAGGGGTGACATTGTACGAACTTTTGACAGGAAAATTACCGTTTGAGTCCAATGACCCAATGGAATTAGTACACTGTCATTTAGCCAAGCTGCCACTCCCCCCACACATCGTTAATCCAGAAATTCCCGCGATCCTCTCAGAGATAGTATTGAAGTTAATGGCGAAAAATGCCGAAGATCGGTATCAGAGCGCCTTGGGTTTGAAGCATGACTTAGAATGCTGTCTCAATCAATGGAAAGCAACGGGTAGAATAGAAACCTTTGCCTTGGGGCAGCGTGATGTGTGCGATCGCTTCATTATCCCCGAAAAACTCTATGGGCGAGAAACAGAAGTTGCAACCTTGCTCAAAGCTTTTGAGCGCGTCGCTAATGGCAGTTCAGAAATCATGCTAGTAGCAGGATTTTCCGGGATTGGTAAAACTGCGGCAATCAATGAAGTCCATAAACCGATTGTCAGACAACGCGGTTATTTCATCAAAGGCAAATACGATCAGTTGCAGCGTAATATTCCCTTCAGTGCCTTGATGCAAGCCTTTCGCGATTTGATGGGACAACTGCTAAGTGAGAGTAATGTCCAATTGGCCCAATGGAAAGCGAAAATTTTGGCCGCTGTGGGTGAAAACGGACAAGCAATTGTTGATGTGATTCCGGAACTAGAGCTAATTATCGGTCAACAGCCCCCAGTCCCGGAACTATCTGGTAGTGCTGTCCAAAATCGTTTCAATTTGCTCTTTCAGAAATTTATCCAGGTTTTCACCACCCCTGAGCATCCCTTAGTGATGTTTTTAGATGACTTGCAATGGGCAGATTCGGCTTCTCTGAATTTGCTGCAATTATTAATCGGTGAAGCCAGTTCTGGATATTTACTCATTCTGGGCGCTTATCGAGATAATGAAGTTTTTCCGACTCATCCCTTGATACTGACGCTGGAGCAGATTCAGCAAACCCAAGCTACCGTCAATACCATCGCCCTGCAACCCTTGGCGGAAATAACGGTGAATCAGTTGGTGGCAGATACCTTAAGTTGTCCCCACGAACTGGCTCAACCCCTGACGCAATTGGTATATCAAAAAACTAAAGGCAATCCCTTTTTTACAACGCAGTTTCTCAAAGCACTGCACGAAGAGGATTGCATTCAGTTCCAGCCTGAACTGGGTTACTGGCAATGCGACCTAGCTTCGGTGCGGCAGTTGGCATTGACCGATGGAGTGGTAGAGTTTATGGCATTGCAGTTACAGAAACTTCCAGTCCAGACACAGGAGGTTTTGAAACTTGCGGCTTGTATTGGCAGCCAATTTGATTTGAAGACCTTGGCAATGGTTTCCGAACAATCAATTATTGATATGGCGACCAACCTGTGGACGGCGTTACAAGAAGGGCTGATTCTCCCCATTAGCGAAACCTACAAGTTCTTCCAATCAAATAACTCAGACAACATCGATCGCGGTGGTGAGATTGCCGTTCCTTATAAATTCTTGCACGATCGCGTCCAACAAGCTGCCTACGGCCTGATTCCAGAAGAGCAAAAACAGTCTACCCACTTCAAAATCGGGCAACAACTGTGGGCAAATACGCCTGAAGCAGAGCGCGAAGGGAAACTTTTTGAAATTGTCAATCAATTGAATTACGGTCTGAAATTGACATCTCAAAAAAGTTCTCTTGGATTGTTGAATGCAGAAAATGGTGACGAAATTCCCAAGCTGCAAGAATTGGATTTAGGTCAACGGAAGGAACTGGCTCAACTGAACCTGCAAGCAGGACAAAAAGCCAAGGCTGCAACCGCCTACGAAACGGCAAGTAAATACTTCACAGCAGGGCTAGCACTGCTTCCAGAAAACGCTTGGGAAGATGATTACGACCTGACCCTTGCCCTTTATACAGAAGCTGCTGAAATTGAGTACTTGACTGCCCATTTCGAGCAGGCAGAAAGGCTTTCAGAAATTGTTCTTCAGCACGCCCAGGATTTGCTGCAAAAGGTGAAGATGTATGAAATCAGAATTTATTTCTACATTGCTCAGAATCAAATGCTGGCAGCAATCGACATCTGTCTGCGAGTGCTGGAGTTCTTGGGCGAACCGCTGTTTAAAGAACCACCAGTGGAGTTAGCGATCGAGGATTTAATTAACCTGCCAGAGATGCTCGATCGGCACAAGTTAGCAGCCATGCGAATTACCATCGCAATGGTGACTCCCAGCCTCAACGCTAAACCAGATCTGTTACCAGCCATTGCTTACACCCTAGTCAATTTATCGATTCAATTTGGCAATTCGGCATTTTCGGCATTTGGCTACACCTTTTACGGTCTGGTTTTATGTAGTAGCCCAACCGGAATTGCCAGAGGCTACCGGTTTGGACAATTAGGATTAAAATTGCTGGAGCGCTTCAATGACAGGAAATTACATGCTAAAGTAGCTAACATTTTTGATGTGTTTGTGCGGCACTGGCGGGAACCCGCTCGCAAAACCATCGCTCCCCTGCGTCAAGCGATTCAGGTTGGATTAGAAGTCGGTGATGTAGAGTATGCGTGCTACAATGCTACCTCATACTGTAACTATCTTTTCTTCGTCGGTGAAGCACTGGAGCAGGTGAATCAGCAACAGCAAAACTATATCGATTTGTTGTTGAAATTCAAACAAGAATATCAAATTTACTTCGGGCAGATTTGTCGTCAGCTCGTGTTGAATTTGATGGGAGCAGCAGAAGATCCGCTAATACTCGTTGGGGAGAGTTTCGACGAGGAGAAAATGCTGCCAATTTTACTGGGAACTCAAAACGGAACTCTCCTATTTCTACTCCATCTGGCAAAGACCATTCTTCTATTCATCTTTAAGGACTATCGGCAGGCACTCATTCATGCTCAAGAAGCCGAAAAATACCGCCAAAACATGGTTGGCTTTTTGCAGTTTGCAGAACATAATTTCTACTACTCCCTGGCTCTGTTGGCTGCCTGTTCAAATGGCAATGAGACAGAGCAACAATCGGCACTAGAAAAAGTTGCAGAAAACCAGAAATTGATGAGTCAGTGGGCGTTCCACGCTCCCGCCAATCATCAACACAAATACGATTTAGTTGAAGCAGAGCGGGCAAGAATTTTGGGTCATGTAGACGCAAAGATCTACTATGACAAAGCCATTCAGGGGGCAAAAGAAAACGGCTATATCCAAGAAGAAGCTTTAGCCAGCGAACTCGCTGCCAAATTCTTCCTGAGTTGGGGCAAAGAGAACGCGGCCACAGACTATATACAACAAGCCTACTACTGTTACGCTCATTGGGGTGCAAAGGCGAAAGTCGCCCATTTAGAAGAACAATATCCGCAACTACTAACAGTGATTCTCCAATCGCCCAATCTTGCCATCACATCTGCGACAACTATCCCCTCAACTTTGATTAAAGGTGTAACTAAAAGCTCTAGCAATCAAAATGTATACTTAGATTTGCAAGCGGTGATGAAAGCCGCACAAGCCATCTCTCAAGAAATTGAATTAGAGAAACTATTGGCAAGCTTGATGCAGATTACCATCGCCAATGCTGGCGCACAAATAGGCCATTTAGTTCTTCGCCAAGAGGAACAATGGTTAGTTGTAGCGCAAGCCGATCGAGAATTGGTAACAACCTTAAAAATTCCCCTGGAGCAATACCCAGAAATTCCCCAAAGTTTGATTTATGCAGTAGCAAGAACTCAAGATACGGCTGTGTTTGAAGATTTGAGTACAGCAGTGCAATTTGCCAGCGATCGCTACATTATCGCTCGCCAGCCTAAATCAGTTTTGTGTACGCCAATTAGCCGCCAAGGAAAACTTATCGGTATTTTATACCTAGAGAACAACTTAACTTTAGGTGCTTTTACCAGCGATCGCATCGAGATTCTCCAACTCCTCACTAGCCAAGCCGCCATCTCTGTGGAAAATGCGCGTCTGTACCAACAAACCGAAAACTATTCTCAGACCCTAAAAGCGGAGGTAGAACACAAAACCCAAGCTCTCAACCAAAAAGCCCAAGATTTAGAGCAAGCCTTGAAAAAATTGCAGCAAACTCAAGGACAATTAATTCATAGCGAGAAAATGTCATCCCTCGGCCAATTGGTAGCTGGTGTTGCTCACGAAATTAACAATCCAGTTAATTTTATCAAGGGTAATCTCGTCCATACAGAAAGTTATGTCGCAGACATGATGAGTTTGCTCATGCTTTACGAGCAGGAATATCCCCAACCTAGTCAAGTTATTCAAGATAAGCGAGAAGAAATCGATCTCGATTTTCTGTTTGAGGATGCCAATCAAATCTTAGAATCTATGAAGGTTGGTAGCCATCGCATCAGTCAAATTGTCCAGAGTTTACGCAACTTTGTTCGCTTAGATGAAGCTGAAATCAAAGCTGTAGATTTACATAGTGGTATTGAAAGCACGCTATTAATTTTGCAACATCGCCTGCCAGGTTCTGAAAATCAACCCGAAGTGCGCGTCATCAAGGAGTATGGCAATCTACCTCTGGTCACTTGCTATCCCAGTCAATTGAATCAAGTCTTCCTGAATATTATTAACAATGCCATTGATGCGATTCGAGATAATCCCCACAGCGAACGCCCAGAAATTCGGATTCGTACTGGAATGATAGATGGTGAATGGTTACGAATTGCGATCGCCAATACAGATAGTACGATTCCTGTGAGTCTGCAAGAGCGGATTTTTGAACCGTTTTTCACCACAAAACCCGTTGGCCGCGGTCAAGGTTTGGGGTTATTTGTCTGCTACTCCATTATCCAACAACATCGCGGCAGTTTAACTGTGCGCTCTCAGCCCAACGAGGGAACTGAATTTGAAATTGTTCTCCCTATCTCTTGAAAAATTTTCATGAAATGCTCATGCGTTCATCCTGCTCAACTGCCCAAGCATTGAGGTCTGTGAAATTTTCTAACTTCATACTCTGACTTTATTACACCCCAATTCCACTTTAAAAGATGTTGGTCATGACAAGGGCTTTGAAGAGCAGGGGTTTCCTTTCTCCTTTCTCTTTCTTCATAAATTCTAGGACTTACGCACTGTACAAATTAATCATGGTGTGCGTTTCTATGCATAGGTCGTTTCAGGCTTTTATTAATCATTCTTTGATGATAAATAGAACCTGGGTGTAGGGGCTTTAGCAGTGCTCATTGGTGTCAACTTAAGCTTGAAGGAACAATAAGATGTAATCTAAGAACATCAAACAAGATGTTCTTAGTGATACATCATGAGTACAAAACGTCTAGCGCGAAAAGGAAACCCGGATCTGCGGCAGCAAAAGCATGTACACTGCTTCATCTGTGAGATAAAGGGTTTGAACTTCTAGCAAATTCCCACAGATTGCTTGACTAGCAGTTCTGTACCAGTCATCAAGTACTTCATAGCAGTCAGTATGTTCTTTGCAGTATTCTCGTAGCTTTTTTCGACTGATGACATGTATTAATTTATTGTTGAGGCATTTTTATCTGTTTCTCCCTTTTGCCAAAATTGTTTTAAAATTTCTCCTGGCTTTCTATCCCAAGTGTCAATATGCTCGTATATCAAATTATCTTTGTTGAGTTTATAAGTTGAATAACCATTAAAAAGCAAAGGAGCTTTCCAGGGAACGCGCAACACTCCCCGCACTGTCCAATTTACTAAAATAGTATCTTCAGCAGACTGTTTTATATCATGTACATCAAAGTAAATTTGGGTAAAAAATAGTCTAGCGTGAAATCGCAAAGTCCAAAATATAATTCGATAATTAAATTTATATTTGAATGTATTCACCGGGTCTTTAAAATAGATGTCCTGTGTATAAATGTCATAGGAAATATCTTTTTCAAAAAGTGTCGGTAAATCTTGTTTGAGAGTTTCAATTACTTGTTCCATCTGCAAATAACTGTGTAATATTAATTTTGGCGATCGCCTTCCAACAACTTTCCGCTACAGGTTATGTCTACGACGGGCTAGCTCTACACACTTACAGTAGATTTAAACTACATCTATATGTCAGGATACAGCAATCCTGTGCCCCTACGGCTTGGTCAATACTTGAAAATTAAATTGTTGTAGGGTAGCACAGCTGTGCTACCCTACTTGATTGATGCGTTTGTACTAAAAAGCTCTTAAGCCTTGTTAGGCAATGATTTTACCGAATCAAGGGTAATATCCTCAACAACCCTTGGCACAGTATCAATATAGTCGCACTCCTAAATCATTGCCTATTACCTGCCTTCACAAATAATTTCACAACTCAAATAGAATTGCTGCTAATCTTAACCTCTATGACTTTTTCCAAGGGCCCCAAATTGCGAAAGTAATCCCCGGAGTTTGGACGTTAACGAATAAAGTTTTACCATCAGGTGAGAAGCAAGCACCAGCGAACTCGTTGGTATTCAAAGCATTACGGGCGAATTGATAGAGTTCGCCTTTGGGAGTAACACCTACTAAGAACTGCTCGTCATCTCCATCTTCACACAGGATGAGATCGCCATAAGGTGAGACAACTATATTATCTGGATTTTCCAGTTCGGCAGCAGATGTAGACTCAACGAACAGTTCAATTGTCTCTTTTGCTGGAATATACCGCCAGACTTGACCAAGCCCTAAAGCACCACCACTGGTGCAGCAAAAGTAAAATTCACCGTTACCATACCAGATACCTTCACCGCGGGCAAACTGGGCTGCTCCTTTTGCAAAACCCTCAACTCTTACAGTATCTTCAACTGGATTTGGCTCTGTAATAGTTACCCACTCTACCTTAAAGGGCTTGCGTTTGGGGAAATTCGTAAATGTTTGTGCTTGATAGATATCTTTAATTTTCAAAGCCTGGAGAGTACCGCCTTCCTTTAACTTACCAGGTACTTTGGGGATAAAACGGTAGAAAAGACTATCTCCCTTATCTTCAGTTTCATAGACAATTCCTGTTTTGGGATCTACCGCCACAGCTTCATGGTTAAATCTTCCCATAGCTATTAGGGGTTCAGGCTTCACAGGAGTGGTGGTGCTAGCTGGAACTTCAAAGTTATAGCCGTGGAATTTCGAGACGTAGTTGCTATTGCCTACCGGAAACGAATTTGGAGTAGTGGTGTTCTCTTCACAACTAATCCATGAACCCCAAGGAGTTCGTCCCCCCGCACAGTTACGGTAAGTTCCACTTAAAGAAGTAAAATGTTTGATTAGCTTGCGATCGCTTCCAATAACTAAGTTGGTCGTACCACCTTTACAAAATGGGTCGTAAGGACGCGGCCCTTCGGCTTTTGTATCAGAAGTAGGACTAAGTTCGTGATTGCGAACTAAAATAACTGTACCTCTAGGACCGGGGAAAGCCGCCATACCATCATGGCCACCCGGAACTTTAGTACCATCGTTCATCAGGTCGCCTGTTAGAGAGAAAGTGCGATACTTAAATCCAACTGGTAAATCTAATAAGCCATTGGGATCTGGTACAAGCGGCCCGTAACCTTTTCCAAATACAGGGTGACCATTGGCTTGTCTAGCAATAAGACTTTCTAAAGGAGAGGCTAGCAAAGTGCCAGCAGCACTTGTGCCCGCTAATGTAAAGAATCGACGCCGAGATAATTTCATAAAAATTTTTTGGCTACTTAAAAATGCTGACAAGAAATTATTCGACTTCGATTAAGCCGAGGTAATGCTTAATTTAATTTGGGATTATTAGTTTTAATACTCCTTTTATTAATTTACAAAATGATGAATTTTTGAAATGAAAGAACCTTTAGTTAAGAGAAGTTAAAGAATTATTTAAAACAAAAAATATCAGATTTTTAGGCTTCTATGACAAAGAAAAACCTAAAGTATATGGATTAGATTTAATCTAATGATACAATCTGCCCAAAGGTGTTTTAGACCTTACTCAGGTGAATCAATCTTAGATTTTTGATTCCCCATAGTCTACTGTTAGCAAGTCCAAGAGCGTCTTTTAGATTGGTTTCAACCACTCTCAATAGAGGCTTCAGGATTTAAAATTGGGGATAAAAGGATTTTTTCGTACCGCTAGGGACGGCGCATGTATCTTGCTTATTTGCAAGATTAGGGAAATAATTTTTCATCTAAAATCTCAAATTTCAAATCTAAAATTGCACAGTCAAACAAAAACTATCACAACATCAAAATCTATTGCTATTGTCAAGAAAATGAAAAGCATTCATAACCAAATCAAAGCTACTGTAGCTGTTGCTGCCTTCAGTTCTATGGCTACTTTCATCAACATACAGAGTGCTGATGCTGCTTCTTTTGAGCTTAATTGGCTAGGAGATAAAGGTTATTCAGCTAAGGGAAAGTTCAGCTATGACGATAGTTTTCTAGGAAGCATTGTCACTAAGGAACAATTAACTGATTTTGCTATTTCTTTCTTCAATCCTCAAGGAACTTTATTGCAAAATTTCCAATACGATTTTCCCGAAGTCGATAGTAGTTTCAATTTCAATTTTGATACAGTTACAAAGACTGTTCTACAAACAGGCAACTTTGACACGCCGAATGGTTTTGATTTGGGAATTGACTTTGCAACAGATGTGACAGGGTTAGATTTTTATACTTACCTAAATGCCGAACAAGGATTGCCAACGGCTAAAATTTTCTTAAAAGACGATCTTTCTCCGGAAGTATGCGACACATTCCCAGACTGTAGATTGGATCTTGGAGGCCAGTTGACAGCAACTGCGATTCCTGAACCTGGCGCAATTGCTGGACTATTAGTAATGGGTTTTCTGAGTAGAGTTATCAAGAAAAAGCCAGCATCTACTATAGACAGTAAACCGGAATAGTCGAAGCTAGCTTGATTAGAACTGTAATTGACCATTATTTTAGCTCTAACAGCCAGGATCTGGAAGATGGCCAGAACTGTCTATATTTGGAGAAATAGAATAAAGGCGTCAGTCGTTAGAATTCAGCATGAATTCTGTACTGCTGCTGGATGAATAGGTTGCGTTTAAGACTTCCCCACCACCAAATTCTCAATTTGGTGGTGCTTCTAATACCAATTCTGTATGAAAATCTGCTAAACCATAAGTACAAGAAAGAAAAACGTAGACGCGGAGCGGCTTGCCGCAGGCTACCGCAAAGGACGCATTCGCGCAGCGTCTCGTCAGAGAAGAACACAAAGAAAGAAGTTAAAAGGGTTTGGCGCAGCCTCACAAAGAAATGGTATAAATGGCGGCTTTGCATCTCCTACTAATTGATTCTGAATTCTAAATTCTGACGGATGATTCATCTTCAATATCTAGTTCAAAAAAACAACTTGAATCGTGCTAGCTGATTTTCAATTGTTCGCGTCAGAATTTTATTCAGTTCTTTGATGTCTTGAAATTGTAAAATTTGTTGTGTGGGTAAGTCAAAGGGAACTTGTCCTTCAAAATTTGGGCGTTGCATTTGTGCTAGTAGAATCTGTTCAGACCGCTTACTTTGGATGGCATAACCAATTTCAATACAGACATTGGGGCTGGGAATTAGTTGGAGGTTTTCTTTAACATCAACACTAGTAATCGGTGTGGTATCAGCGATAAATAACAAACTCTTACGGATTTTCCGCATCATAGTGCGATTAATTCGGAAAGTGGCATCGCTGGGGCGAGAGGATTCTACTAATGTTAAAGGAAGGCGCGATCGCAAGTTTAATTTCTCCAAAGTTTTTCGCAGTTCTTCTCTGAGAACATCGCTTGCTGCGGCATACTCAGTTTGGTAGGAGAAAAAAATAGTTGGTTCTAACTGAGCTAACAGGGCTTGTTTAGTAAAATAAATTTCGTGACTAATCAAGTCAATGTTAGCTACGCGATAGCCGCCACTACCCTCAATATAAAATTCAATATCTTCCCCTTCCAGATAGCGCCCAAACCAAATTGATTTTTTAATTTCGTCGCTTTCCTCTAAAAAGTCCGCTCGCAATGCCGATCTCAGCAGGCTTTTTTTACTTAGGCGAATGTCTGGTGGGCGCTTTTCCAATTCTGGAATCGGCTCATAATCCTGTAAATACCATGCTCTGAGCGCAATAATTGACATAAGGCGCTATTTTAACTATTTCTCGCTATTTAACTTCGTATTCAGCTTACACCCAGAGGAGTCATTATTCTGATTTCTTTTTAAATACAACAACACCCAACCATCTACTCGCTTCAACATTTCCTCTCCTTGTTTATTCTAACCAGGGATGTACTAATTCTCATCACTTTGTAAACAAGTAATGAAAATCAGTTCCAGCGCCCCCTAATTTTCCACTTTGAGGAAATATGAGTTTTCGCGTTGGGTGTTGCCGTGTTTTGACGAGACAGATGTGAATTAAACAGCGTCTTTTACCTCTTACTACATTCCATCATGCAGCTGTTGTATCTGCCAGGGAAGCTTTTTATTAGCTTCAACTATTAGATTAGCACTAGTGGATGAAACTAACTTTTTTTGCAACTAAACTTTACTTTTTAAGTATTTTTTTACTTAAATTAATATAGGGTAAGGCGAATTCCATTAATGAATTTACCCTAGCCGTTGGTTTCGACTTCTCTTCTCTACGAGAGGCTACGCCAACGAGACGCTACGCGTAGCTTGCTTCCCCGGAGGGGTACGCTCAACCAACTTCATAGTCGAGAGTTGAACGGAGTCGAAACTCGTCAGCGTTGAGAAATCGGGGATCTAAACACCGCGAATTCTCATAAATCATATAGGATTCTATAGTCTATTGTTAATAAATTTATCATCAACCTTTTGGATGAATAGACTAATTGCTAAGTAACCTGAGTTCGGGATAAAGAAAGGGACAGGTAATAAGCTGAAAATAGCGTTAAATCCAGCAACCTGTCCTATGTTTAGTTTAGAAGCTTTGTTTTGCCATGTAGATGATTTCTGTCAAGGGTTTGAAGCGCAATGGCACAAAAAGCTATTAATTAGTGGAGCAATAAAGCGTAATCGGGCAAAAGGACTATGTTTGAGCGAGATGATGACGATACTGATTGCATTTCATCAGAACCACTACCGAAATTTCAAATATTTTTATTTGAATCAAGTAAAAAAATATTGGAGTGATGCGTTTCCAAATCTTCCGAGTTATCAAAGATTTATCGAATGGATACCATCCACCTTAATACCTTTGTGCGTCTATCTGAAGCATTGTTTTGGAGCTTGTACGGGTATCGGTTTTATCGATTCAACAAGTCTGAAAGTCTGCCATAATCGTCGGATTTCGCGTCATCGGGTGTTTAAAGATTTAGCTAATCGTGGCAAGACTTCTGTGGATTGGTTTTTTGGTTTTAAACTTCATCTTGTCGTCAATGAGTTTGGCCAACTCTTAAATGTAGCTATCACTCCTGGTAATATTGACGACCGGAAACCAGTTCCTGATTTACTGAGTGGTCTTTTTGGAAAAATCTTTGGCGATCGCGGCTATGTTTCCGAAAAACTTGCTTCTCAACTTTTGAAAGAGTTCGGAATCCAATTTTTTGCCAAACCCCGCCGTAACATGAAAAATAAGCTGATGCGTCTTCATGACAAGCTTTTGTCGCGTAAACGCTCAATTATTGAGACCATTAACGATCAACTCAAAAACATTTCTCAGATTGAGCATTCTAGACACCGAAGCCCAGTTAATTTTTGCGTTAACGTTCTTTGCGGATTAATCGCTTATTGTCATCAACCCAAGAAACCTAGCCTTCAACTAGACTGGCTTTTACCTTCTTACCTTTAACCCGAACTCAGGTTAAGTAAATTTTTAAGCCTTGAAACTAACATTTTGTAATATTGCGTATGGGCAAAACAGCGAATGTTGACTGTTGAGCTATCTCCTTGTCTCCCCATCTCCCTTACTTCCCAAGCTAGGGCTGACTATTAATTGTCCCCGGCGGTTTAACGGGAATCTCAATCCAGAACTCTGTACCTTTGCCTGGTTCTGAAATGCACTCCATTATTCCGGCATGTTTTTCGACAATAATTTGATAGCTGATTGCCAATCCCAGCCCTGTGCCTTTACCCACAGGTTTGGTAGTATAAAACGGATCGAATATTCGCTTTTTCACTTCTTGAGTCATTCCAGGCCCATTGTCACTAATACGAATCAACACACGAGAGTTGTCAGCTGAAACTTTAGTGGAAATGTGGACAGCGGGAATTGGGCATTGGGGATAGGAGGAGGTGGGATGATGGGGGTAGTTTCGCTTATCCCCCCATTTCTCCATCTCCTCGTCTTCCCATACCCCGATCTCCTCATCTTCCCATTTCCCCACTCCCCACTTCCCATTGCCCATTCCCAAAGCATCTATAGCATTGCTGATAATATTCATGAATACTTGATTCATTTGTCCGGCATAGCATTCCACTCGTGGGATTTTGCCATAGTCTTTGATGACTTCAATGGCTGGAAATTCAGAATTTCCTTTGAGGCGGTGTCGTAAAATTAATAAAGTGTTGTCAATACCTTCGTGCAGATCGACGCGCTTGTTTTCAGATTCATCCAAGCGAGAAAAATTGCGTAGCGACAGCACTATTGAACGGATGCGATCGCTTCCTACTTGCATTGACTCCATGATTTTTGGCAGATCTTCTACCAAAAAATCAAAATCGATCGCTTCGATAGCAGCCCGAATTTCACTATGAGGGTTGGGATAATGTAGCTGGTAAAGCCGTAAAATTTCTAGTAATTGTTCGGTATAGTCGCTGGCATGGCAGAGGTTACCGTAGATAAAGTTAACGGGGTTATTAATTTCGTGGGCGATACCTGCTACCAACTGTCCTAAGGCAGACATTTTTTCAGTGTGAATCAATTTTGTCTGTGTTTCTTGGAGTTGATGCAGAGTTTGTTCTAACTGTACAGCTTGATTCCTGGCTTCAGCTTCGGCACTACAAGTTTGTTCGTAGAGTTGTGCTTGTTGAATGGCGATCGCAGCCTGATCTCCTAGCTGTTGCAATAAATCAATTTCCGCATCCTGCCAATTTCTGGGAGCATCGCACTGATGGGCAATCAGTAATCCCCATACTTGCATACCTATGTTGATGGGAACAATTAAGTTGGCTTGCACTTGGAGATTTTGCAAATAATCTCGATGACAGGCACTCAAAGAAACCGCTGATATATTGTCAACAGCCCGTACCCTACCTTGGAAGTATAAATTAACAAATTCATCGGGAAAGCATTCTCCTGGTGCTTCCACTCCCAAAACTGACTGCCAGTTGCCATTAATTTCTTCCACAATCACCGATTTGGTTTGGATTTGGAAAATCAGCACCCGGTCTGAATTCAGCAGCGATCGCACTTCCCGAACGATAGTCTGGAGGGTTGTCTGCAAGTCTAATGTACTGCGGATGTGGTCTGTGACTTGTTTGAGTACTTTGGTGAATAGTAATGATTTTTCTAGTTCAGCAGTTTGCTCTTGCACCCGCACTTCTAGGTTGGAATTCAGGGCTTGTACTTGTTTGTACATTTGCTGCTGCTGAATTGCCATTGAAAAATGATCGTACAACGCTTGAGCTAATGAAATGTCTTCTGCCTTCCACTCAGGTGCTTGCCCCTTTTTTTCTTCTCGCCAAACTTCAAAGGAAAGTTTCGGTAATAATAGCCGCTGATTATCTTCGCACCGTCCCGCCCACAAAATTTCTGTGTCAAATTCCGAGCGAAAAATGCTTAATACACCAATAAATTTTTCGCGGTAATGTAGGGGAATCGCCATCAGTCCCCGAATTGAAGTGGAACGGAACCCTAAAGCTAAAACTCGCAAACGCACTTCTTTATAAAGGTCAGTGGTTGCCCAAATATTACCTGGTTTACACTCAGCCATCCAGTTTTGCCACATGGGATGCTGTTCGATGATGCTATTTTCTAGCTCGAATGGTAGTTTAGGTTGTTCGCCCCAGGTATATAGTTCTTTACTCTCTTCAATGTAAAGCCTGCCACCTACGCCAGCGAAGGCAGCGATCGCTTCTTCTAATGCCCCCTGTAATTGGATTGTTGGCAGTTTATGTAATAGTGTGGTTACTCGGTTAATAGTAGCTTCTCGTTGCTGCTGGGCGATCGCTTCAGTGAATAGGCGACTTTGAGCAATGGCGATCGCTACTTGATCGGCAACTTGCTGCACTAATCTCAGTTCTCGCTTCAAAATCCTTCGTTCTTGGGTGTGATGAGATACCAACAATCCCCACAATTGGGGTTTTGCCGATTCTTCTTTCAAGTCATAATGTAAAATTGGCACTACTAACGAAGATTGCACGCCCATTGCTTTTAAATATTCAATATGGCAAGGGTCTACTTGCCGATAGTAAATATTAGTTTTTAGACGTTCGCTAGTTTCTTTTGAGTGTAGAGGTGATAGCCCAATTTTCCCATTAGCTACATCTACAATCGAACGTTGTCCTGCTAGCAGAAACATCTCTCTAGCTTCTTGTGGAATATCATGGACTGGAAAGCGTAACCCCAATAAAGATGGTAGACGCTGCTCATAAATAGATTCAGCTATTACTTCACCGCTACCATCAACATTAAACCGATACACCGTGACCCTATCTGTACCCAAAAACGACCGTACTTCGGCAACAGTAGCCGTTAATATCTCTTGAAGATCGAGCGATCGCCTGATCTGTTTAGTCATCCGATGCAGTAAACTTTCTTTGTCTAAGCTTTGCTGCAACCAGTGTGTTTTATCGGTAAATGTCATCGTTTATATACACTATGACTGAATTTTAAAAAAGTTTTTTATAGTTGTCTTTGATGAAAATTTTCAAATTACAGTTCCTTGATTTTTATCCCATTTCATGAAATTTTTGCTATGAATACGTTGATTTTCGTGTAAGATTGTTGCTGATATTTTTACAAATGGGTTCAATTTCGCAATTATCAGAATTCCTCTTCTTATAATTGATTTAGGAAAATTTTAAAAGGCTTAATGTACTACATAGTCTTTACAAATATCCTCTTAAGCTTATAGTTAAGAAATTTTTAATCATTGACACTTATTAATTTTATATTCTCAGCCATTAAACTATTTCAGTAATTTTACTTAACTTAATAGCTGATTAATTGCTTGAAATTAACAATATTTTTGGAATAATTATCCCCATTAAGCCGATTAATCAAGATTTTTCGCAACTAAATAGTTCAGCATCAGTGATTTGTTGAAAAATTTTTGACTGGGGAATTTGACTATTCCCCGTTTAATTGCTGATTTTATGTTGAATGTAACTTTTTTAATTAAATTATTCGTGAATTACCGTTAAAGATAGCAATTTTCGGATTTCTTCACGAACGCTGATGAGAATTTTACCTAGATGGTTTTGACCGGTTTTATTAGCGCCACATCCCCAAAAATAATCGGTTGGCGAGTTTTCAACCAACATTTCATCGCCTGTCCTCAAGAGAACTTCTCTAATATCAGCATGGGTGAGAAACTTTTTGAGTACAGCTTCTCGCATCACTTGAGTTTTGACTAAATCCCAATCTCGACGTAGTTGACGAGTACTACATCTTCCCAAAGCAGCAGCTTCTTCGGGCGTGGTAGCGGCATGAATGAAAGGTATAATTACTGCATCCGTACTACCAACAAACTTTTGTGCTTGATAATAGTGCTCAACCGTTGGCCAGTAAATACCTTGGACGTGAATCCCGTGGAAAGAAAAGTTAGAAAAACAGCCATAAGGCTGCCAAGCCTTATAAAAGTAAATGGTCATTTGAAAATTGCTCTTTTATATATTTATTTTCAGGGTAACTGAAAGTTTAAAACCCTTCATACAAATGAAGGGTTTTAACATTAGCTTACGTCAGAGGAATTTTACGCAATTCCTGAAACAGCAAGTTTACTACCTTAATCATGAGCTTACCCTGAATGTGCTTGCCATCCAAAAGCTTTTCACTCTGCTCAGTGACGTTAGCTTGAAGTTAGTTGCGGTTTTTCTCCCCTGCTCCCCCATCTCATCGGGGTATATTTCTTATCTCTTAATTCCTAAGTGCGTCGATTAACTAAGGTAGCGCTGGCTTGGTCAATCGGCATCAGCACAACTTCATTAATATTGACATGGGGCGATCGCGTCACGCAGAAAAATATCACATCAGCCACATCATCTGGAGTCAGCGGCGTAAGTCCCTGATAAACTTGATTGGCACGTTGAGTATTGCCGTGAAACCGCACCTGGCTAAATTCCGTTTCTACCATCCCAGGGTCAACGGAAGTTACGCGTACAGGAGTACCTAACAAATCTTGTTTTAAGCCTTCAGAAATTGCTCTCACCGCAGCTTTAGTAGCACAGTATACATTCCCTCCAGGATAAGTTTGATGTCCGGCAATGGAGCCTAAATTTACCACATGACCGCGACCGCGGCTGACCATTCCAGGAACGACATAACGGGAGAGATAAAGTAAACCTTTAATGTTAGTATCAATCATCTCTTCCCAATCTGTAAAACTACCCTCATGTAACTTATCTAAACCGCGACTCAAACCGGCATTATTAATCAAAATATCGATGTCAGACCAAGAGGGGGGTAGATTAGAGATGGCAGATTCTACAGCAGAGCGATCGCGTACATCTAGCTCTAACAAATGAACTTCAGTATTAAAATCTTGGCCCAGAGTATCTGCAAGTTGCTGCAAACGTTCTAACCGCCGTGCCGCTAAGATGAGTTTTGCACCCGTACCAGCAAAAATTTTGGCACAAGCAGTACCAATACCACTACTAGCGCCAGTAATTAAAATGATTTGATTTTCCAGAGAAGCCATTTTTAGTGAAAAGTCAACAGTCCAGTGTCAATTGTCCAATAATTTGGAACTGACGCAAATTTTAGTTATCAGCTTCTTTGGGGTAGGAAACACAGAGCAGCAGTGACAGACTTTAGTTGTGGCGTTTGAAGCCGCGCTCAAAAAAATTTTTCAGTGTGGTTTCTCTGTTCCCTGTTAAAGATCTGAAAAATATTCAATTTGCATAATCAAATTAAACTTAACACTCAACAGTTAACGTTTAATAGTGGTCTATCAAAAATATTTCTAAAATTACCCAACCTCAAACGATGTTTGAAAAGTCATGATTAATCTATCAAATATTTTTTACCCCTCCCTAACCCTCCCCTTGTAAAAGGGAGGGAACCAGATTTTCCTTGTTTCCCCCCTTTATAAGGGGAGATTAAGGGGGGTAATAATGCGATTAAAATCACAGCAAAACACTTTTAAAACAACCTCTCATCCAAATTGTATACCAGTCCTAAATCATTTGTGAAAGCTCTCTTTCTTTTCTTGGGGTTTTTGAAGGTTCGTTAATTTCCACAACTGAGATGCGATCGCTATATTTATTACTGCCCAACGTTTCATCGATCGCGATCGTTAATAACTCATTTAAAGAGATTCCTACTGCTTTTGCCATAGAGGAAATCACGCTTTTGGGGGCAAAAGAACAATACAACCCAGCTTCTAAAAACCAAGGTTGTCCCTGTGAATCGATGCGAAAGTCAAATAAACTGTAGTGGCGGCAACCCAAAGCCTGATGACATTTCTTAGCCACTTCCTGAACCTTTTGGGTAATCGGGTCATTAGGGTCTAAAATCCAAGATTTGTTATTACCTTTTGCGGCGAAACCCAAGTTACCATCATCTGTTTTTTTGAGTTTATCGGCATAGGTGCGGATGGGTTTTTCCTGAGAGTCTACCAAATACTCTTCAAGAGGTAAACCGATTAACTCCCCATCTTTAACAAGGATGCCGCATCTGACTTCTCGACCTTCGATGAATGTTTCTACGATCGCTTCATCTGCATGTTCAAATGCTTTCTCCAGCGCCGCTTCATACTCGGCAGCATCTTTGACTAAAGTTACCCCTAAAGAGTTGTCCGAACTTACAGGTTTAATAACTACTGGAGGTGTAATTGTCGGAACATCTCCCCGACGCAGCACTTCTCCGCGAGGCACTTTTACCCCTGCGGCTTCCACAATTGCTTTAGTTCTGGCTTTGTGAGCCGTTATTGCCATGAGATCCGGAGTATTGCCTATGTAAGGAATTTCCAGCAAGTCGAATAAAGCGCGGTAGTAAGTCATTCCAGGGATACAAAACATTTGTGGTAACACGATGTCAATGTTTTGTGCTGCAATAAACTCTATGGCTTCAGACACAGCCATCGGTTGAGCCTGAGCAATATCTTCTCGACTCAGAGAGCGAGGAAATCGCCATTGGCGATCGGGTGTGATGTATGCGATCGCAGAGTCGTAAGGCAGCTCTGCCATTGCTGCCAAACAGTCTTGGCCGTAAAGGCGTGACAAATCGCAGTAAAAATCATTCTGTGCAGAGCCAACTAAATGAAGGATACGAAGTGCTGGCATGATTCATGTTCCTAATGTAATAAAAGGTTGTTCGCGCAGAGTCGCTCCAGGCGCAGAGAGAATGAGGAGTTTTGATCCCTTCTTATATCATGTCCGGTTAATTAGTTATGATTCCCACACTGATTGCACCCCACCCCGCCAAAGCTGTGCTTTGTCTCCCCTCCCCGCTTGCGGGGAGGGGATTAAGGGGTGGGGTTCTTCAGGTTTAACAAGCAATCAAGCGGACATGATATTACCTCTTTCTCTGTGACTCTGCGCCTGGAGCGTGATACTAATCTCCCCCCAATTCCACCAATTTACCGATGTTGAAATCTATGCGCGTCCAGCCTTTAAGCTGACGTAGATTCTTGAGTAAGAGTAAAGGAATTTGCCAATGATGCACCATTAAAAATGGTAACGGGTCATCTGGTTTGTAAATTGCATCAGTTCCCCGCCAAATATTTGCAATCCATTTTTTCAATTGTGTCAAAGAACGAATGCCAGTCAAACGCCAAACTTCGTGATAAGTCCAATAAGTTGGTTTACTACTTGGCAATGGCTGTAATGTTTCAGCCATCGGTTCGCGATCGAGGTAAGCTTGGGCAACTTGGGGATGGTCGTAGAAAGTCGTAATTGCAGAGTGCGTGCGAGGATTACACTCAATGGCGTAAACTCTACCATCCTCAGCCTGAATGAAGTCAAAGGAAACCTGTCCTGTAAGTTTCAGTTCCTTGACAAAATGCCTCACCCATTCCCTAATTTGAGGATTTTCAACGTTTTCATAGTTGACTTGAAAAGCTGAAGATTCACAGCAGCAATGCAATCGTAATTCGCCATCCCGGACGGTGCTATGGGTACAAAATTCCTTTCCAGGAATAAATTCTTGCATAATCCAAGGCTTGTCTGGGCTGATTGGCAAGCTTCTGACGAATGCAGCTGTTTCTTCTGGAGTGGCGCAGGGAAGCTTAGTTAAGTCTAAACGTCGTACTGAATCGTAAGGAATGCTCTTGAGGATATATTTGCGAGATTCCTGGGAAAAGTCGAAATTTAGAACTTGTTCGGCAGAGGTAATTTTGAAAGATTTAGGTACTGATAAACCAAGCGATCGCGCTGTTTCGGCAAAGGCAAATTTATCATCCAATTTCTCCGTAATATCTATGTCAAAGTGAAATACTTCACAGTACTCTGACAGCAATGGCTTGGCGAGGGAGTCGTAATAGCTACCCAATGGACTGGTGACAGGAATGTAGACATCGATATTTTCTTGTTTGATGATGTCTATCAAAGCCTGAGTATAGCGTTCTGGGTTTTCTTGGGGCGCAGGAACAGTATAAAACTTGTCTGCGGCTTGGGAAAATCGATGACCAGATAACCAATATTTGTGGGTTTCTATCAGTACCACTCTGTGTCCAGCAGCAGCGCATGACCGCGCTAGCTGTAAAGCTTTGGTCATTTTGCCGCCACTAATCAGGATGTTTTTGGGGTTTGCTGCTTTCGTGGCTGGCTGCTGGAAAGGACGCGAGATAGTATGCCACAACAAAGTTACTAAAACGATCGCGGCATTAATTGGCAGTGCTAATAATAACAACGCCAAAGTCAAAAGATTTTGGATAATTACGGCTATTTTTGTCTCTGAAGGAAAAGACGGGATAGCAGGTGAAGAAGAAACGGAAATAGATTGTGCCATACTCAATCACGCAGTTCTGCGGATAATTGTCAAGCCATCTCGTAGTGGCAATATTACCTGTTCTACGCGCTTTTCGAGTGCTACGGCACGATTAAATTGAGCGATCGCTTCACCATTAGCAGTGCGTTGTTGTGTGGGTAAATAGACCTCTCCTTGCAGCAGCGTGTTATCTACACAAATAAATCCTGACGGTGCTAGCAAATTAGTATCTAGCAATGTTTGGAAGTAGGTTATGTACTCCTTTTTATCTGCGTCGATAAACACCATGTCAAAGGATTCTCCAGCTTCCACCAACTTATTTAAGGTTTCCAAAGCTGGGCCTAATTCCACGCGGATTTTTTTGCCGTCAGGAGATTTATCGAAGGCTGCTTGTCCAACTTCTGCGGCAAAAGGATCTACTTCGCAAGCAACTAATACTCCATCTGGAGGTAATGCTTCTGCCATTGCCAGTGCAGAATAACCCGTGAACATCCCTATTTCGAGTATTCTTTTAGCCTTGGTCATATGAACAAACATTTTCAGGGTTTGTCCTTCTACATGGCCGGATAGCATCTCTTGTTCTAGAGGTCGTACTGTTGTGCCTTCACTAAAGTGTTCTTGCCATGCTTCTGTTGATGTTTTTTCGGCAAGTGCAGTTAAAGCTGGCGATTCAGAGGTTGTATATTCTTCCAAGTAAGGATCTAAACCAGCTGCCAACTGCCATGCTTGAGTGATGTTATCGACTAAATCCCCAGGTAAATCTGTGCGTTGGTTAATCTTTTGGACAATAGCTTCTAGCTTCTTTGCTAAAATCCCTACCGGTGTGACTGGTCTAGCTGTGGGCTTGGCAATTGTGGTGGACATTATATGGCACTCCCGACTAGTTCTGTCTGATAAACGGGGTACATATCCACACCTTCGCCACCACGAGGATAGTTAACGCAAAGCTGTTTGTGGTCAGCTAAACCTTGTGCCAATTCTTCCCTTGTCAAATCATTCATATAGAAGCAAGTACCAATTGGTCTTGGCATCGCAGCTCTCAACAAACCATCTCGTGTCAGAGTGATAGACTCGGTAGCGTCCCACAATAGTTCTTCATCCATTAAAGGATGGTCGAGAGCTAGACCCAAATCGCTGATTAATCCTAAAATGCGATCGCGTTCTTCTGTTGTGATGTAGCCTCTATTAGCTGCGATGGTTGCAGATAAGGCCATATCGATACTCACTGCATGACCGTGAAACATCGGTATGCGTGGTGCGAGTTCTAAAGTCGGACTCCAAGTATGTCCGTAAGCAATTGCTCTATCTAAATCTAGTTCGTGGAGGTTAGGTACTTCTAACTCCAACATTTTTTTGATGGCTTCGTAAGTCAGACGGTGAGCGATTTCTTTAATCTCTGGAGTTGCATCAAGATTGCCAAAGTGAGTGTCAAGTAGTTCTTTGCCATACTTTTCTAACCACTCAAACACATCACCATGAGCAACTACAGCAATTTTGACTAATTCTGCCATCCCATTACGCACTTGATCTGTCGGTAATGTCCCCAACAGAGAAAAGTCTAATAAAACTTTTTGGGAAGCATGATAAGCACCCAAACGATTTTTCAGCTTGCGATGATTGAGTGCTACCTTGATAGCGACGCTAGCATCAATCAAACCAATCAAAGAAGTCGGAATCCGAATGTAATTACTACTACGACGATAGGTAGAGCAAGCAAAACCTACAACGTCTGTAATTAAACCACCACCGATGACTAATACCGGCTCTTTTCGTACTAATTTGAAGTCTGCGAACGCATCTATAATCTTCTCAAAGGTTTGGATAGATTTGTTCGGTTCGGTAATAGTCAAAGCAAAAATTCTCAGTTCGAGGCCGTAATACCGGAAATATTTCTCAATCTGAGTACCGTAAAAATTGTAGACATTGGTATCAATAACAGCCAAGCATCTGCCAAAACTTCTATATATCTCTGCAAGTTCTGGATTAGCAATATCAAAAACCCCATCTACATAAACTAATTCATATTCAATCTTTTCATAAGCTTCTACATGAAATTTGTTTTCGGTAGCTTGGAGTTTTGTTTGAACAATGCTCACAAATTTTGCCTCTAGGTGAAAGAAATTGTTACTTTAATGCTGATGGGATCGCAAGTTTAAGCACTCCTCTTTGAGAGTGACTTAACTTGCGATATTATGTCGCAAGCAAGTAAATTGCTTGCGATTCGTGTGAAAAAACCCGTAAATCTGAATGAAATTTTGTTGGATTGCAGATTTGGAAATGATAAACTACAGCACCAGAGATGAAGTGCATCTAGTGTCATTTCACCAGCACAGCAAAAGGCCTTAAGTCTTCGCTGAACCTTAAAGGGATCGCAAATTTACGCAACAAAACTTCATTGATTTTATCAGATTATCAGACTGTCACTTCTATGTCTAGCCTCAAGGTTTACGGACTTTTAGTAGCTGAATAACGGTTTAAAAGCAAGCTAAGAGAGTAATTTTACTTGCTTAGAAAGCTTAGACACTTGTTTACATTAGTTAACGTAACACGATTTTTTAAAATTTGCACCTACACCAAAGGTAGATTTGAAACAAAAAAAACTAGATTTTGAGGATTTGACGATTTGAGGCTTGATTTAAAAAGTTAATCTTTGGCTAGCGAAACGATACTACATCATTCATATCAGGAGAGTCAGTGGTAAAATTAACAACTATGTAACGAAAAATTAAGTGCAGACATATAGTAAAATTTAAAACATTGATTTTGTGATTTGCTCTTTCCTTGTAACTCGAACACCATGAATATTCCTTGGTTTTAATAGAGTTTTACCGCGATCGCTACTTAAAAACTTGTAGTTACCTTGGTAAATACATTATCCGTATTTACTTGTCTTCATAGAACTTTTTTTTTGACGCTGACTATCTTAAATTGCACAGACATTTACGTTTTATTTCTAGCTCAAAGAAAGGGTAAAATTACTCAGTTCGACCTACGAACAATCAAATTTCAAACCTTTTTGTACTAAGATATCCTTACATAGCTGTTTACTGGTTTGATTCTTTGTCCTTATCCGCTTCAGGTATCGCACGTACCCAATAAAGGTTTAAAGCAAGTGGTTTCTTGTTTGAAAAGAAAGAATTTTTATAGTGAGTATTTATACGTATAACTTTAGTCTGATTGATGAGAAATTCTTGCTTTTAAGCGATCGCCTTTCCCTTCCCTTTTTATGGATTTTATAGATACTCTCTAATTGGGGTGTTTCCCTATCATTTTTTGAAGTAATACATTTATGGATTTTGTTCCGGCTGAAATAGGCACACCTATTACTGTAGAAATTGCTGAAATTGCTGCGCCATCAACAACACTTGTTCCGACCTCAACACCAAACCGTATTTCTAAAGATGCGATTCGCACTAGTTTGAGGGCTTCCACTGGCGATGCGATTTTTGCAGCACTTTTCTCCATTGCCACTGGCGCAGTTTTGTTAGGTAATTTTTTAGTGGAGTTGGATGCCAGTCCGGTGGTTTTTGGGCTGGTATCTTCTATCCCCATGTTGGCGCATCTGTTTCAGCCCGTAGGTGCTTACTTGTCCGAACGTAGCACCAGCCGCTTTCAGTATTCACTGCGGACACACGGAGTTGCGCGATTATTGTGGCTAATTTTAGTAATTGGCATTGCTAGCTTTAGCTGGGGATGGTTGGATTCCAATCAATTGGCGATCTTGTCGCTCTCGATTCTCCTATGCACTCATTTTTTAGGAGGATTAGCAATTGCATCATGCTTGAGTTGGATAGCAATGTTAGTCCCACGACAGTTGCGAGGTAGATATTTCGGACTACGCAATAGTCTTGCCAACCTCACAGAGTTAGTTGGCTTACCCTTAGCAGGTTTAGCCATATCACATTGGTATGGGGGAAGCATCCAAGGTTATGGAGTGATTTTGTTAGTAGGCATTTTCTTTGGAATTGTGAGTTTGGGGTGTCAGTATTTCCAGGTAGATATGAATCCCCAATTACAAAATACTTATTATGCTAGCTCATCTCAAACTAGCAAGATTCAGGCAGACTCGTCACCAAACCAACTTAGCGAGACATCTGGCGCAATTTCTTTCCCACAAATACTGACAACAGACAACGATTTAATTAGCAGCATTCAAAAAAACTCTAATTATTTGGTGTTTCTGCTTTATTTCGGCTGTTGGACATTTGCTGTTAACCTCAGTGCCCCATTTTTTAACCTCTATTTACTAGATACCCTGAATTTGGATGTCAGCTGGGTAACTTTCTACAACAGCTTACGAGCTGGCGCACACATGCTGATGTTAATTGTTTGGGGAAAATTATCAGATAAAATTGGTAATCGTTGGATTCTAATTTCTACAGGAACTCTGATTGCAGTTATACCTTGGTTATGGCTGCGGATTGGTTCTAGCCCTTTGGATTTGTGGTTGTGGTTGCCTTTATTACACATTTTTATTGGCGCCAATTGGGGAGGAGTTGATTTGTGTAACAACAATCTCCAGATAGAAATTGCACCGCTAAAAAATCAGTCTATCTATTTTGCGATCGCAGCTGCTATTGCTGGAGTCAGTGGTGCTTTAGGAGCAACTCTCGGCGGCTTTATCGCTCAATTTGCTGGCTCTTTCGGCATAGCCGAAGTCTTCATTGTGTCTGGGATTTTACGGCTAGCGTCACTGATACCACTAATTATTAAAAAGGATCTCGGTAGTAAGAGTGAAATTATTTAACTGCGGTTGTTAAAAAATAGTCCATCTCCAGAAAGAATTACTAAATGAATATCTACTTTATACTGAAAAAGCTTTCTTGTTAGATAGTAAAAAACTCGATTTTAGTAAAGTGAATTCTTGAGATTGTTACTGAAATCGGGTGATATGCATTTAGCAGTTCTGAGCCAAACAAAATAGTTTAATTTCAAAATCTGAAAAAAGACAAAATGCTGAAGGTAGACACACAAAAAATTAGTCCTCAACAAGTTGAAGCTTTTGAACGAGATGGCGTTATCTGCGTCAAAAATGCTGTGGATGACATCTGGGTAGAACGGATGCGAACAGCAGTTGACAAGAATATATCAATCCCCGGCCCTTTGGAGGACAAGAATGCACCAAGACCAGAAGGCCGTGTGGAACATGCTAGTAGCTTATGGCTTGTTGATGCTGATTTCCGTGCTTTGGTTTTTGAATCACCATTAGCAAGGCTGGCGGCTCAAGTTTTAAAAACGGAAAAATTGAACTTTTTAGCTGATGGTTTTTTTGTGAAGAAACCGAAAGTCAATAGCCGTGTTGGATGGCATAACGACTTACCTTACTGGCCCATACAAGGCTGGCAGTGTTGTAAAATTTGGCTGCCTCTAGATCCTGCTAACGAAAAAAATGGCCGATTAGAGTATATTAAAGGATCTCATCGTTGGGGTAAAGAGTTACGCGAAGGATCGAATCCTTCCTGGTTTGTAGAGCCAGAAGCCTACGAATTACTCTCTTGGAATATGGAACCTGGAGATTGCTTGATTCATCATTTTCTGACAATTCATCATTCAGTAACTAACATATCTTCTAGACAACGACGCGCAGTAGTGACGAATTGGACTGGTGATGATGTTACTTATTATCAGCGTCCGAAAGCGTGGCCTTTCAAACCTTTGGAAGGAATTGATTTACCAGAATTTGATTCATTCAAAACCAAAAAACCTGGTGAGCCGATAGACTGTGATATATTTCCTAGAGTTGAAGTGCATTGATAATAAGGATTTGTGAAATTTTTCATACAAGCTGTTGACGATTGACAGTTAACGGTTGACAGTTAGCTGTTGACTGTCAACTGTTAACAGCCACCAATGATATTTTTCACGACTTTAATAGGATTGCCATTGTTACTAGGATGTAATGCGATCGAGTTCATCGAGAATATTGCTATCTATATCAATGTCAAATTTTCGAGCAAAATGAGCAGATGATACAAGCAGATTAGATAAATCTTCCATTAGCAATATTTTTGGATGAGGGCCTCCAGTTGACCAATCAATATAGCGTCGGCGATCGTTTTTTAGCCTCAGGTCAGGTGCATTAGCAAGTATAGTCTGAAAATATGACTCGTCAGTATACTTCAGTTTCTCGTAGTACAAAGTTACAGGATTTTTCTGACTGTGAAAATTGATAATGTACTCAGCAGCTTTGCGATTTGCACAAAACCATTGACTGCCACTGAAACAAGCAAGTTTTTTAGAAAAAGGAAGAAAAAGTTTTGTTAAAAAAGGATGTTCTAAGCGGATTTCTAAATTTAGTTGACTAAAGTATTTTTTTGAGTAATGAAAAGAAAATGACTTTGTACAATATCGTTGATAGGAGTTTTTCAACCATAGCATATTCGGTTGTAAATCCTGTTTATAAATATCGTATGTGATTTGTTCGTACTGAATATAAGCATCGTATGGATTTGAGGCTAGTTCGTCCAATATTTGCTTTGCACTTTTGATGGGATAATCTGCTCCACTGAGTAATACAAACCAATCTGGTGGATTTATAGTTTTGTACATCAATTGAAGTGACTGTATTGTAGCCTCTACGAGACCAAATCCTGCCCACTCTGTCTTAATGTGAGGGCGTACAAGTAAAACATTTTTTGACAGAGCATCTACAGATAGTTCGCATTTATCAAAATCATGATGACACACAATTACAGGATAATTGAACATTCTGTTTAAAGTATTTATCAGTCTGTAAATTTGTAGAGGTTTTGTGTGTGTTAATAAAATAAAACCTATAGATTGGTCGATCTGATTTTGCATTTTTAACAACTGATTTTCCAAAATTTACTCACCTATAGTTAATATTTTACTCATCTTGGTAACTGGAACAAATAGCCCATTTCTTAAATAATGAGGCGTTCTTTGGATGGCAGTAAATCCCAGTCTTAAATAAAATCCTTCTGCATAAAGGCTCGCAGTTGTAATTACCTTATCTATACCGCGATCGCTTGCTCGATGGCAAAAATGTTCAACTAAAGCACGCCCAATCCCTTGACCTTGATATTTAGGATGGACGTATAACCCAATCAGTTCATCAACAACGAAACTGGCAAAACCTATAACAATATCTCCCTCCACCGCAACCCACAAAGATTCCAATTTCATATTTTTTAAGATATTTGCAGCATCAGGCTGGTTCAGGTTATTTCGCCAAGCTAAAAGTTCTTTTTTTGTATAAAAAGTTGTTGGTAGAGCTTTGATAGCAGCAATATGAATTGCACTCAGCGCCCATCCATCTTTTTCCTCAGCAGGTCGAAGAGATATTTTATTGACACTCATCGTTTTAAGACTGGCATTTAGGTGACATGCCTTTGAGAATATCAAGTCGGCTCAAAATATAAACTACGTTAAATTTATCGTTAAAATATATAATATATTTTAATCCACACTAAACCTACCGACAAACCGTATATTATAGTTACAGCAATAAAATAATCAACCCAAAAGGTGAATTCAGAAACGATCGAGCCATTAATTCTGAAATTTGCGGTATTTTGTTGTGTTTATCTAAATATCTTCTCAAAGCTTGCTTTTTAGAGCATTTATCAAGCTGCAAGAAATTGAATTGAAAAGTTAAAAGGAGTGAATGTGATTAACGCGATACAAATTAACGAAAACTTGACAACCACAGGACAAGTTATACCGAAACAGCTCGAGCAAGCCAGACAAGAAGGTTTTAAGTCGATTTTAAATCTGCGATCGCCCGATGAGTTGGGATTCTCCCACGATGAGCAAGGGGTGGCGGAAGCATTAGGGCTGCACTATGCGAATGTACCACTCAAATTAGAAGCGCTAAATGAAGAATTAATTACCAAAATACTGACAGCACTCGAACAAATTCCCAAACCAGCAGTTGTGCATTGTGCAGCAGGGATGCGATCGACTGGAATTGCACTATTGAGTATCGCGATTAAAGAAGGATTAACCCCAGAGCAAATCTTATCAAAAGCTCGAAATGTAGGCTTTGGGTTCTTTGAACACGCTGGTGTTAGTCCTCGATTGAAGCAACTGTTTGTGGACTATGTTAACAAACATGCCAAGGTAGCTGTGACTGTTAGCGATCGTTAATGGAATTTGCAACTCAGGTGACTGTTGACTGTTAACCGTCAACAGCCAACAGTCAACGGAGTTAAGGCGTCTTTCATCTTATTCCTAGAAGTAATAGGTTTTGCCGACGCCTTTTGATAGGCTGATTGTCTGTAGCATCCGATACTAAAGGTAAAAGTTCTATATTATACTGGTAAGATTTACCAACGTAAGAAAATTATTATCCGAAATATCTGCTAAATCGTAGTTTCAATGAGCATTTGCTTAATAAATTGTTAATTTTTCTTAATACTGATTATACAAAAAAATCACAGTATTTTTACTGTTGTTAAAGACATTAATACTTACTTAATATGTAGCACAATATTTTTTATAATCTCAAGCATCGTGAAATCTCTCCTACAGACGCACTTAGAACAAGAAATTTGGATACTGATACGAGAAAAATGGTATTTTGCTACAATTATCGGAGTTTGGGATGATTTGTTGTGGTTTAAACATAGAACTTACAACAAAGAGACAGAGGAAGATACTCTTTGGGAAATGGTTGTAAAAATCAGTGAAGTCATTGCAGTTGATAAAATTAAGTCAACGATCAGTAGAAAACCAGATGTGTTGATTTCACGTCTAATGGAAACTGACCAAGGCACAACCGAGCGTAATTAGTATATAACTCCTATTTGATTCATGGATTTACTGATTCTTGGCAAATAGGATGTAGACAATAGGGAAAGATTAATTGTCTATTCCCTATTACTTTTTCTAATAAAATTTATATATTTGGCATACGAGGTTCTCAAAAATTAGCTAAATAAACTTTTGCACTACAGCCACTGATAGCGTTTTCTAATTTGGTGAGGTACTGAATAATTCACTCTCTAAATTAGACAACCCCACCGAAGTTTGCTTGCAGGAAAACCCTCCTGGCAACTTCTCTGTGTGTAACTCTGCGCTTGACTTTGCGCGACGGCAGTCGCTACAACGGGGGGAACCCCAACGCGAGTTGTTCATGGGGGAAACCCCCAAGACCACACTCGCTCCGCAACGCGCTGCCTCCCCTTTGCGTTTAAAAACAAAAATTTCTTTACCTCACTTAACAGGTAAACGCTATATCAATACTAAACAAAATTATTATAAATAGTCCTTGAATAGTCTACGGTATTAATTTTATTATCATGGTAGCTAACTGAATGGTTAACCGCTTCATATGTATTATCTCCTCCTGGGGAACTGATTGTTACGGTGTCAGTGGTATTAACTATATGAAAATTATAAGGATAAATGCCTCCGAGTATAGTTTCTAATTGTCCTGCCGTCAGATTGTGAAAAAATCTTTTAATTTCACTATCAAACAAAGTAGAAATTATAATTTTAGCCATTATTTTGATTTGTTTTTTAAAAATATAAATTAATTATATGATAAAGCGTTTTAACTAACCGAATAATATGTAATTTTTTTGGACTTAAAATCCATTATTATGTCAAAAATTTTCTTTAAACTAATAATGATTATCTAAATATATCTGTGAGAATAGTAATGCAAAATCAAATCTCAAAGTAAAATTTAATTCAGTATACGAAACTTTCTGTAAGGGTTTTGGGTGTGCTAATAATAAAGACTCCGGTAAATCACCAAAGGCGTTCTATCTGCCTGAGCAAGATTGCTGTGTAAAGTCCCTTAAAGATATTCACATGAGGTAAGGTCTAAAAATAATCTGTTAAACTATCTAAAATTTAAAATTATCCCAGCTGCTAGCCCAGGGTAATAAATAAGTATGAGTGAAGCCTTATTCTGTATCAAAAATCTACGAGTTGCCTATCCTCAACGAAGTGAAGAAGCACCAAGCTGGGCGGTTGATGATGTATCTTTCACCCTGCAACGCGGTGAAAAAATGGGATTGGTGGGAGAGTCGGGTTGCGGTAAGTCAACTATCGGACGCGCAGTTATGCGCTTACTACCGGCTTCTAGTCGCGTTGAGGGACGGGTGACATTTCAGGGACAGTCAGTATTTGATTTAACGCCTAACCAGCTACGGAAATTTCGCGGTGAAGCGATCGCTTTAATTTTTCAAGATCCGATGACGCGCCTCGATCCGCTGATGACTATTGGTAAGCATTGTCTGGAAACTTTACAAGCGCACTCACCAGAATTATCAGCAGCGCAAGCCAAAGAAAAAGCACTTGCGACATTGGCAAAGGTAAATATTCCCGCAAGCCGTTGGAATCAGTATCCTCATGAATTTAGCGGCGGAATGCGACAACGGGTAGCTATCGCTTTAGCTTTACTTCTCAATCCCAAGTTTATTGTTGCAGATGAACCCACCACAAGTTTAGATGTTACCGTTTCCGCGCAGATATTACAGGAATTAACTCGGCTGTGCAGTGAAGAAAACATGGGATTGCTGCTGATTTCTCACGATTTAGCAATGGTAGCTGAGTATTGCGATCGCATTGGCGTCATGTACCGCGGTAAAATGGTGGAAATGGGTTCGACGCAAGCTGTATTTAGACAACCGCAACACGAATACACGCAATCGCTCCTCAAAGCAGCTTTACATATTCAATCAGTGGATGAAATAGGGAGTGGGGAATCGGGAATAGGGAGTGGGGAAGAAAAGGAATTAGGGAAGATAAAAGAAAAATCGCCGATTTTGAGTGTTACTGACCTCAAACAATATTACACTATAGAACCTAATTTTATTGAAAGACTGTTTAACAGACATTCAGAGACAATTAAAGCAGTAGATGGTATTAACCTGGATCTTTATCCCAAAGAAATACTTGGCTTAGTTGGGGAATCAGGTTGCGGAAAAAGCACATTATCACGGACAATTTTGCAACTAATTCGTCCCACGGCTGGTAAAGTTGAATTTTTAGGACAGGATTTAACTAAACTCTCGCCTCAAGAAATTCGTGCTTCACGGCGACAAATACAAATGGTGTTTCAAGATCCCCATGCTTGTCTCAATCCAGCGATGACGGTGGGACAAAGTATAGCCGATCCTTTATTTATTCACAATCTTGCCGATTCTGTAAAAGCAAAAGAACAAGTTTTGTGGATGTTAGAAAAAGTTGGCTTAACACCGCCCCACGTGTATTATGAACGTTATCCGTCAGATTTGTCTGGAGGACAACAACAAAGAGTCGCGATCGCTCGTGCTTTGATTACTCGCCCGAAACTGATAATTTGCGATGAACCGGTGAGTATGTTAGACGCCAGCGTGCAGTCACAAGTGCTAGATTTAATGTTGCAATTAAAAGAAGAATTTGAGTTAACTTATCTGTTCATCACTCACGATCTTTGGTTAGCCAGATTTTTGTGCGATCGCATTGCCGTGATGAACGGCGGTAAAATTGTTGAACTCGGTGAAACGAAAAAGATTTTTGCTAATCCTCAACACCCCTATACCAAAACCTTACTAGCTGCTGCGCCATTATTAGCACGCGCTTAGAAAATAAAGTTAGGAGTTAAGAGTTAGGAGTTAGGAGTTGGGAGTTAGGAGTTAGGAGTTACTAACTTTTAACTCCTCACTCCTCACTCCTAACTATTTTCCCTCCCTGCAATTAATTTCGTTCCTTCTCCACTCGAACCATATAGCTCAACAAATCTTTTAAACAGCAACCCAGTTTCGTGATTTGAAATTCGATGTGAATGGAGTAAACGCTCTATATTTCTCTCAGCTAGAGCTTGTAAATAAGGCAAGTCTTCAAAGAGGGTCAAACAAGAAGCAAAATGTAATATTATTTGCAATAATGGCTTTGGCCACTCTAAGTCGCTATAAATATCTATGAACAACTGATGTTCCGAGTCACTTAATGGAAAGGCATGAAAAATAACAATTATTCTTTTGTCATTGTAGACTGGAATACTCAGTTCGACAGTGTATGGAGTATGCAATATTAAGTCTACTTCTACAATTGGCTGCCGCCAAATTCTTAAAGGATTAGCTGGCGAATCTAATATTGTTTGGAATTTGATGATTCCACCGATATCTGTGGGTTCAAAGTGGCTGATACTTAAAATTTTTAGGTTATTTAAGCTAAATTTATGAATTGTTTCTAAATGCTTTAAGCTCAACAAGTGATAAATTTGGCAAACGTAAGGAAAAGGTAAAATATACTCCTGGCTAATCATGTGTAGCCTTTTAATTTTTAACTTTTCCGCTTGGATGCGATAGAGATATTCTTGATATTGATTAGGGGAGAAATCATTACTAGTAAAGCTTTCTTCTGGTTTGAGATATAACCAACTGAAAAAAAAGAAAGAAGCTGTAAACAGTTGAAAAATTTCTACAGTCGATACATAACCATCGGTAAATGCAGCGAAGCTTCTGTCAGTTATCCCAAAAAGCCAAGACGGAATTCCAAATAGCCAAATTCCATTTTTTATTTTATCTATTAAAATAGCGATATCAACTTCTATAAATGTATTTTTACGATCGCTATTCATATTTTCTAGATTATCTGGATGAGATTTCCGCTCGTTTTGAAAACAATTAATAGGCATAATAAATTTATTTAAAAATTTTATTTACTCGTTCAATAAAGACTATAAATGTTGCCTTAATTCTATGTTAAGCAAATTTAATATTACTAACCTCTATCTTTAGCTGTAGATACAAGTTGTATCTATAGCAATCCTAAATGAGTTAAGAACAAAAAGATCCCCGACCTCTTGAATAAGTCGGGATCTGAGCCGATCGATGGAGAGCAAATCAAATAAAATTGCTATATCTGTATATGTATATAAGCAATCAAATTACATGTTGATGAATTTAATTGTTTATACAAACCTTTATATGTTTACATGTATACTGGCTTAGCAAAAGCTTTTGTAAATTCTGCTATTCAATTAACCAATATTGTATCGTTTGATGCATATATGCAATAAATAGCTATGCTATACTAGAATTGATAAGTAATTTCAAAAATAAAATTATCTCTACATCACAAGAAATATATATTTTTAGATAAAAAAGTCGATTTTTTATAAGATAAGAAAAACAACTGTCTCTCTAGAATGAATGCTAAATTAGTCATGAGAAATAAAAACTTAGAATTTGCGAGTGAGAAATTATAAAGTTTCTCTGTTATACGTAAAACACTAACTAGATAAATTGTAATTTTTATCACTTTTAAGTAAATATTGAATTAATCGGGAAAGCCCTGCTTGATGAAGCATCTGTAAGAATTACCTTAGAAACCGTATAATTGCTACTGTCATAGCAGGTAAGTTAGGACATAAACCGAACGTTAAAACCTGGACATAAAAAGATTGTCAAGCCTATTGCCTTTTCTCTGCGATAACGCTGTATGATTTTTGAAAATTTTCGCTTAGATTTTCTCCAAGACCTTAGCAATGAAAATTCGCCATGCGATCGAAACAGACTTAGCCACAATTGTGGCAATTTACAATGCTGCAATTCCCAGCCGCGTGGCAACTGCTGATTTAGAGCCGGTATCTGTGGAAAGTCGGCTTGCTTGGTTCAGGGCGCGATCGCCTTCACACCGGCCACTTTGGGTAATCGAAGTAGAAGGAGTAATTGCTGGTTGGCTGAGTTTCCAATCCTTTTATGGGCGTCCTGCTTATAATGCGACTGCTGAAATTAGTATTTACATAGCACCTGACTTTCATCAGCGTGGCTTAGGAAAACAACTTTTAGCACAAGCAATTCAGGAAAGTTATAGGTTGGGTTTAAAAAATTTGGTCTGCTTCATTTTTGCCCACAACCAACCGAGTTTAAAGTTATTTAGAGCATTTGGGTTTCAACAGTGGGGATATTTGCCTAAAGTTGGAGAACTTGACGGCCTTGAACGAGACTTAGTTATTATGGGACTGCATATTAATCAATGTGAGAAGTAGAAGGAAGGAGGAAGGAGGCAGCACTTCTCTACGAGACGCTCTTGCTAGCTTGCTTCCCCGTAGGGGTACGACTACGCTCAGTGACCAGGCAGGAGAGAAAAGCCAGTTTTTATCGGGGTTTTAAACTTTTGTATTTTAGATTTAATTATGTCTAGTTACTTATTTAATTTCAATATTCTTGAATAAACAGCACCCAGATGTAGAGATTAGCAATTGCTAGTCTCTACAAAAATTTTGATATCATGACTTTTCGCAAAAACTAGAATCCAAAATATTATTAGATGTTATTAGATGTACATAGAACGGGGTCTAGGATCGGGAATTGGGCGGCCTAAATCCTTAGCTGTTTCTATCCACTCCTGCATCACGATTTCTACATTATACAGAGCTTCTTGATAACTCTCCCCATCAGCAGCACAGCCTGGTAATTCAGGTACTTCGGCAATAAAAGCGTCATTTTCTCTACTCCAGTAGAGAATAACTTCATAGCGAAAGGTCATTTTTACTTCCTAGCTGATATTTAAGAATTACTGCACGAACTTGTTTAACTTGATAGATTTTGGCTTTTCCTTTTTTGTGTTGTAAATTTAATATTTCCTCAACACCATCTTTAACAAAAATACGATGATCGCCACGAATACGTTCATCAAAGCCTAGTTTGTATAAGAGTTGCCACAATTGGGCAAAAGGGATGTCTGTATCAGAAGTCCCAGAGAGGATTTTTTCTAAGATTTTATCTTGCTGACTCACGTTTTTCTGACTATCTGAATATTTCTATAGTCTCATATTTTTTGAAAAATTTGTTAGCACCGAGAAAAAACGAGTCCTATTTGGGCAATAGACCTCTTGCAAAAGTTACTTTTGCAAGAGGGGGGGAAAGGAAAAAGGTTAAAGGGAAAAGGGTTTTTATGAGCCGCTTTCCCCTTTACTCTTACCCTTTTTCCCAATAAAAGCAAGAAGTCTAATATAGAACGATGTCTAGGAAAAATTCACCTATACACAAGTGTATATTCTAAAATTAAGCAAATATCAAGCGCCGTATAGGTTAATAAACTTTATGCCTAATTTTGTAGTAATCATAATTGATGAAATTTTACCAGATAGCTTCAAGATTAAGTATAAATCCAGGTAATACATCTTCTCCTGATAAACTAGCTGGAGATTCTAGGACTTCAACCTTTTGGTTGAGGCGATAAATTTCTACTTTGTGAGTTTTTAAATCAATTAACCAACCTAATTTAGCACCATTATCTCGATACTCTCGCATTTTATTTTGTAACCTTTGCAAACAATCAGAATCAGAACGCAATTCTAATACAAAATCAGGACATACCGGGGCAAATTTTTCTTTTTGCTCTTGAGTCAAATTATCCCAGATGTCACGCTTTAACCAAGACAAGTCAGGCGAACGGACTGCACCATTTGGTAAAGTAAAGCCAGTGGAAGAACCAAAAGCCACACCCAGCGCATCACGATTCCAATTACCAAGTTGAGCAGTTAAATTAGCATTCCGGATGCTGGTTAAGCCTCCAACAAGAGGCATTATTACTATTGTGCCATCAGCATTGCGTTCAAATCTGATTAATTCGTTTATTTGACATAGTTGGAAAAATTGCTCATCTGTAATTTGAATAACAGGAGCGAAGTTAATTGTTAAAGCATCCATTGAATAATTTGTACTATAAAGTTTATACTTATTTAAATATTACTACATAAAAATAGAAGCGAAATTTTTGGCGTAGCCGCAGCCCGCCATAGCGATCGCTTTTTAGAGAAATATAGAATTTTTCTCTGTATTGTGTATATTTAACTTAGAATAAAAAAAGTATAAGGTTAATATTAATGTCTAAGTATCAAGAAGTACTACAACAAGCTCAAAGCCTTAGCCCTGAGGAGCAACTGCGACTGATAGAGGATTTAATATCAGCTGTTCGTCACCGAGTAACAGCTAAACCAAAACGTAGCATCTTGGAATTGCGTGGATTGGGTAAAGAAATTTGGAAAGGTATTGACGCTCAAGAATATGTTAATCAGGAACGTGGCAAATGCAATGGATAGAACAATTGCAAGGACAAATTGTAGGGTTAGATACTGCACCACTGATTTACTTTATTGAGGAAAATCCTACTTATTTAGAGATAACTGACAATTTCTTTGAGGCCATGTTTCGCGGTGAGTTTAGGATTGTAACCTCTGTTGTGACTTTGCTAGAAGTACTAGTTTATCCTTTGCGACGCGGAGATATAGCCCTAGCTGAACAATATCGTGAGATTTTATTCGACGATGAAGAAAGTTTGAGAACTCTACAAATTTATCCAGATATTGCTGAAGTAGCTGCACAATTAAGGGCTGTATATAACTTGCATTCTTTAGATGCTATTCAAATGGCTACCGCTGTTCATGGAGGTGCATCATTTTTTTTGACAAATGATTCGCGGTTGCCATCTTTGCCAGGGTTAACAGTGTTAGTGTTGGATAGACTGGTAAGTTGAATATATTTAATAGCTATTCAAACTCACAACTAATTGCCGTTAAACATCACTCAAGCTACCTTTGCCGTTAGTTGCTATTTGGATGGGTTCACTACTGGGAACCGCTACAACTGAAGGAACTTGTGTAATAGATTTTTTACTTTTACTTACCTTTCGACTAGAACCACCTGCTTTTAAATACTCTATACTATTTCTGCCGTAGATACTTGCGATTGCACTAAGCATCCTCTCAGATAGTTCCGAAAGCCCTTTGTCTTTCCGATCCATCGTCTTACGAGATTCATCAAGATTAGACAAAAGCGTATTATGGGCTTCTAGCGTAGCACGCGTATCATCAATGTAGCGACTGTAAGCTTCAATTGATAATCCATGTCCTAAATCTAAATTTTCATTAATGGATTTAAGCAGCGCGAGACGACGTTGGGCTTTGTCCAAAGCAGCAGAACCGCGAGTTTGTAGAGACATAAGAGATATTTTTTTAATAGTTCTGTTTCAAAATAGTGGAATGTCTTTCTGCTTGATAAGAGTAGTTTTGGGGATTTAATTAAGGGTTAAAATTGATAGCTTTTCTGTATTTTTACTCATTTATATTTTTATTTCTGCTCGTTGTTATGGTATAAACACACTCTCTGATGCGATCGCGATCGCCAAAATCGCAAATGCTGTCGCCAAAATCGCAAATGTAGTACCCAAAGTCGCAAATTTAGTGTCCGAAGTCGCAAATTTAGTGTCCGAAGTCGCAAATGTAGTGTCCAAAGTCGCAAATGTAGTGCCCAAAGTCGCAAATGTAGTGCCCAAAGTCGCAAATGTAGTGCCCAAAGTCGCAAATGTAGTGTCCGAAATCGCAAATGTAGTGCCCGAAATCGCAAATGCGTAGGCGTAGGCAGCCTTAGACATCGCTTATTTTGAAAAAGTGAGCGATATCTAGGTCTGTGGACTTCAGACATTCCCAAAAGCGATCGCTATTTTTATAATTGCAATGTAGACTTAGACAGCAGCTTCTCGTTAGACATCGCTTGTTATGAAAGAGTGGGTGCGATCGCAGAAATACTCGGCTACTGACTTGTATTACAACCCCAGCCAACCTCTTAAAGATTTTTCTAGCAGTTCAGCATCAGCATCAGCTAACTTGCCGATCGCTTTTACAACCAAGTTTTGATGTACTGTGTATAAACCTCTCTTCACTGCTGTAGGCACGTTTAGTCCTGCTGCTGACCACTCAGACAAGACAAACTCACCTTCTAGTAATGCCCCAGTTTTGCTCGTCAAAGGCGTGATTAGGATGTCTTGAGAAACGTGTGGCGCACTGACTACAACAGCAGGTCTAACTTTTGAAATGGACAAATCTGAAAAGGGATACTTAACCAAAATGATGTCATTTTTAGAGTAATTGGGCATAGACATCATCCTCAGGGTTATCCCAAACTGATGAGAGTGATGTTTGACTGGCTTGAAGCCAAAATTCAGTTTCATCATCAGGAAGCAGAGTCACTAACACTCTTGTACCTTCCGGTAATTCGGCTGACTCCAGCAGTTCGATTTTTCCTTGTCGAACAGTAGCCCAAAGCGTTTTTAGCATATCTGTTTTATCAATGGTCATGCTTTGATTTTATGCTTTGATGCCTAAAATAGCGATCGCTAATTCTATGATTGCACTGTAGGCGATCGCTTCTTGGGGAAGAGTGAGTGCGATCGCTCTATGTAAACATTAAATTCTCAATTTTGCGAACCTGCAAATACACTGCTAGCTCACCAGATAACCTCGTAAAAAATACTCAACATCAGCTAACTTTTGGTATCAACTCAATTTGTAAGCTTAGCGATTACAGTCCAACTCCAATAAATTAGTCTAGTGTAGGTGATTGCTCATTGAAAGTTTGTTCCCAATAGCTACGCCAGTTATCTGAAAGTCCATAGAGTTTCTTGCGGGGTGCAATTTGGTCAGTTTTCAACCAGGATTGAGATTGTAAAGCCTTGCCTCGCAAAGCTTTTGAAATATTAGTGGGTTCTACTTTATTAATATCATCCACAAGATACTGGTTAATTATATTGGCGATTTCTGAGCCAGTAACTTGTTTTTTTCCTCTTGCTCTCAGTTCTACAAGTGCCCAAAAAATTTTTGGTGCTAAACTCCGTGGTGCTGCTTGGATATCAGCTAACTCATGTGGAACTTGTATACTATTTGTCTCTTGTAAGATTTTAGGTTTTTCAAAATCTTCAAACAAGGAGAGTTGAAATGCTTGTGCTTCTTGTCCCTTTATAGAAATAATTTCACTAACAGTTTCAGGGAGTCTATTTGGTAAAGCTACGCCTGCAACCCTGAGCAGTTTAGTTATCATATCTCTAAGCTTTTCCTCAGTTGTAGCAACTTCAGGGAAGTGCATTAAAACATCGCCAATAGGCTTCTCTTCTTCAAAAGATTCAACTAGATAACGTGCCACAATACTATTCGCTTCAGTTTCTGATAAAAGATCTACACCAGTTTTATTGAGTGATTCTTCTGAAACAATAGTAATTACATCTCGAACTGCATCAATAAATTTATCAAAAGCTTTGCTTTTATGAAAAGGTAGTTCACGTCCTATCATTGAAAGATAAATATTATCAAGATAAACTTGCTTGAGCATAACAACAGTAAGTGGAGAGGTACGAAAAGAGTGAGATTCTTCCAATTCATAGTTTTTTGTGAAATCAGCTTCCGAAGGTATTTCCATACACTCTAAAAGCCGCTCACGTACCATTTCCCTAATTGCAAGCCGTGTCCATCTCTCATGGTAGGCATACATTCGTGTGAAATTTAGAATTTCTTTTAGGGTTGTTCCACGCCGTGATTCTGAGCTATGTCTTCCATAAAGTAACCTAAGTAGTAATCTAAGCTTTAGGAAATAACATGGATAACTTGGAAATACTGGATAGTATAAGTTTGGTAAAACAGATTTACCTCCACTGATGCTATTACCTGATAGCAAGGCCGAAATTATATAAGAGACTGACCAAGCTTCTGGTTCACTACCTAGTGTTAAATGAAGATCGCGAAGAATATCAAGAAAATAGCGAACATTATGCCATGAAACTGCTGAAAGTAAATTAAGAGATTGATTAGCTGTACTAGATGTTAGAAAAGTTAATTTAATTACTTGCGTATATTTCAAATAAAACTTATACAATTCTTGCCAGTTAGGTTGATTACGCCAACGAGCTAAACGATGATCTTTCTTGCTTGATTCTTTTGGTGTTTCTAAATTTTCCACATATTCAATACGTTTAGAAAGTACTTGTACTAGATCAGGTGTTTGAAGATGATAGACAATATCATCTGAGCGCACATCAAGGAATCCAAACTCTCTACCTCGAAAATAAGTTCCTTCGCGCATCGTAATAATTACTGTTGATCCGGTCTGACTAGCAAGCTTGTGAGCAAATGTATAGGCTATTCTTTGATATCTATCTGAGGTTCGATCAATATTGTCTAGAAAAACTACTACACCTTTTTTATTCTGACTGGCATAATATCTCCAACTTTTCTCTAAGAATTCACTAGGTGAGTCAGAAAGCTGCTCTAATAGTTCAGCTTCTTTAACAGCTAAAAGCTGTGAGTCTTGCTCAAAAACTTTGGCATATGAACCTCTCCGCAAATTTTGCAACTCTCTACCAAAAATTGTCCGAAGACTTTCGTGTTCGTAAGCTTCTGGACGCAACTTTTTCCATTTCTTATTGATTTGTTGCCACAGATATTCATTTATGCTCTCCGGTGTACCATCGAATTCATTAATTAAGTCAATAATTAAATAATTAAATTTATTTTTACTTTTTTGATGTGCTTCAATCAAAACTTTATTAATAAAGGTAGATTTTCCACATCCAACAGAACCTGCAATTAAAACTACTCGTCCTTTTCTATCACCTGATTCAGTAGGTAAAAAATTTGGATTATCATAATCAGGTGAAATATCGGTAGCCTCTGGAATATAAATTGGGGATGTGTCTTGAAGGGTACGTTTTAACTCTCCTTGATACTGGTCTAGTTTTGGATTTGTAACGAAGCATTGTTTGAGCATCACTCTACGACCTGGATCAACAATCTCCCCAAAGAAGTGATCGTAGAATTCTCGTATATATTTCTCGGTATCATTAGATCGCGACCATTTAATTTCAGGAAGTTTTGAGTTAGGAATACCACAAAAATCTGAAGGAAGAGAATTAAGTTCAGAAAAATGCTCTTCGAGGGAATTGTTAACTACACAAGGTTCAGAAAGGAGATCCCAAAACAGATCGAAGTGCGATACGTTTGATAATAAGTTGCCAAAATAAAAACATTGCAAATCATTGATACTTTTATTCCGATTTGGAATTGCTTGCATGACTATCCATTCAGCACCATTGGTAATCACAGAATATGGCACTCCAGTTTCTTTTGCATAACCTTCAGCTTGGTTAATCACTTCACCAACTGAAGGGCCAAAGGAGGTGCGGATATAACTGAGTTGGTAAATCGTTTTCTTTAGCCCTGTTTGTGGGCGTATGAACGTTTGTCCAATGCGTTTTGCTTCTACGATAAATCGTGGAATACCATCTGCCGTTATTAAATAGTCTGTGAATCCAACGTGTTTTACTGGATGTTCTGGATTAAATTCTTCTTTACTCCATCCTAAAGATTCAAGAATCTGATCAATGATTAAAAGACGAGTTTTAGCCTCGTTTTCCCCGCAGAGATTAGAACCTTTATCACCATACTGTCTTCGCAGATTTGCTATAACTGCTAATGCTGATTCACGACTTGGGGTACTGGGTTGCGAAGTTTTATCTTTGGGTTTCATGTCTTTGGGCTTTTTTTATCTAGTTCAGATAGTCAAACCTGATACACCTAGCTAACAACTAAGAGTAGCTAATGTATACTAAGATAGCCCACAACATTAAGTACTGAAAAATTACTGATTATCTCGAAGTATTGTCCTACAGATAACCTAACACTAACTTATATTTTGTCGTGAAAAGTCAGACAAATGCCGAAGGCACGGTAATACCGTGCCTCCTGGCTTATTAGTTATGTATAAACCTACTCAATCCCTTCAATCCGGTCTTCAACTTCTTGGTACAACTCGCGTAGGCGATCTAAATTCTCCTCGCTAGTCTCCCAATAACCGCGTCCATTTACTTCCAACAAAGTTGATACAACCTTGCGAAAAGAATGGGGATTAAGGTTCATCAACCGTTTCTGCATTTCTTCATCTTTGATGAAGGTTTCGTTAGTATCTTCGTAAATCCAATTATCCACAGCGCCGGCTGTCGCACTCCAACCCATTGTATTTACCAATCGTTTGGAGAGTTCGCGCACACCTTCGTAGCCGTGAGACAACATCCCCTCGTACCACTTGGGATTTAATAATTTGGTACGCGCATCCAAGCGCACGGTTTCTGATAATGTCCGCACCTGTGCGTTGGCTGTGGTCGTGTCTGCAATATAAGATGCTGGTGTTTTACCATCGCCACGCAGACTTGCGACTAATTTGGTGGGATCGGAGTCGAAGTAGTGAGAAACATCCGTCAAGCTGATTTCGGAGGAATCCAGATTTTGGAAAGTTGCATCAGCAGTTTTCAATGTACTTTCAAAAATCTTCCGCGATTCGTCCATTATCCCAGGATTATCGGAATTAAAGGCGAAAGATTTCCGATTGAGATACATTTCTTGCAACTCGGCTTCGCTTTCCCAAGTGCTATTTTCCACTGCCAAGTTAATATTTGACGAGTAGGAACCGGAAGCGTTGGAGAAAACGCGGGTTGCTGCTTGACGCAAGTTAACCCCCATTTCTTCGGCTTGTTGCAAAGCGTGTTTGCGAACAAAGTTCATTTCCAAGGGTTCATCTGCCTCGGCCGCCATCTTCACGCCTTGGTCTAGCAGGTTCATTTGGTTGATGAACAAGTCGCGGAATACACCAGAACAGTTGATTACGACATCGATTCTGGGGCGTCCCAACTCTTCTAGCGGTATCAATTCCAACTTGTTCACCCGTCCCAAGGCATCGGGAACCGGACGCACGCCCACCATCCACATAATTTGTGCTAGGGATTCACCGTAAGTTTTAATGTTATCGGTTCCCCAAAGGACACAGGCGATGGTTTCTGGCCATTTTCCACCGTTTTCGGACTTGTTACGCGCCAAAAGTCTATCTACGACGATTTTGGCTGATTGGACTGCTGCTGTTGTTGGGATGGATTGCGGATCTAAGGCGTGAATATTTTTACCCGTAGGCAAAACATCCGGGTTGCGGATGGGATCGCCGCCAGGGCCTGGTAGGACGTACTCGCCTTCTAAGCCTTTGAGTAATGCTCCCAGTTCGTTATCTGCACAAACTTGCTGGAGGCAGAATTCTAAATACTCAAACAGGGGTTTTAGTGTGGCGGTGTCAACTTTGGGATAGCCTGCTTTATGCAATGCTTCTACCCAAGGTTCTTTTTTGCCCATGTTGAAGAAATTCAACCTGGAAACCAGAGAAACTCGACCTTCAGCATCGGTTTTCTCTTGAACAAGGGCGCTAACTGCTTCACGGGTGGCTAAGGTGATGTCTTGCAATAGCTGGACATCTTCTAAAATGCCTTTGTCGCTATTTTGGTAGATATCGTCAATATTGCGCCCGATGCTGTTAGCGATAATTCTAGGCAAGCTGACAATTTCTTCTTCGGGACGATCTAGGTTGGCGATGTTAACTAGAGTTGCTACGGCTTCTTCTGCACTTGGCGGTTTACCAATGACGTGCAACCCACAAGGCAACAACCGAGACTCAATTTCCATCAACTTGCGGTAGACGATACCAACAATATTATCCCGTTCATCCGCGCTCATCTCTTTGGCATCGGTTTCTGGCAGGTTAATATCCTTATCCAAGTTGACGATGCGGCATTTGTCCATGATGGAGTTGACAATGGGAATACCGCGTCCAGTATCTTTTAAGGTTTGGTAGGAAGCAATTAATTCGCTGAGTTCCTTCAAACCTTTATACAAACCAGCATTTTCTGCTGGCGGTGTCAAGTAAGAAATTGTTTCGGCATAACCCCGACGTTTGGCAATTGTCGCTTCGCTAGGGTTATTGGCTGCGTAATAATACAGGTTGGGTATGGAACCAATTAAGTTATCTGGATAACATTCTCCAGACATGCCCATTTGCTTACCTGGCATGAATTCTAAGGAACCGTGAGTGCCAAAGTGCAGCACGGCGTCAGCTTGCCAAACTTGCTCTAAGTAGGTGTAGTAAGCAGCAAAACCGTGATGGGGACTAGCGGAACGGGAGAACAACAGCCGCATTGGGTCGCCTTCGTAACCAAAGGTGGGTTGCACGCCGATGAAGACGTTACCGAAATGCTTACCATAAATCAACAGGTTTTGCCCGTCGCTGTTGAGATGTCCGGGAGGTGGGCCCCAATTTTCTTCGAGGCGTTGCGAATAGGGGGTGAGTGCCTCATATTCTGGCACTGACATTTTGTAGGCGATGTTCAGTTCCGGGCTGGCGTACTGTGCTTGGGCGTCGTGGATGACTTCTTGCATCAGTGCTTCGGCTGATTCTGGCAACTCTGGAAGGTCGTAGCCGTTATTTTTTAGGGCTTTCATCACTTCGTAGATGGAACCGAACACATCTAAGTAAGCGGCGGTTCCCACGTTGCCTTTATCTGGCGGGAAGCTGAAAACGGTGATGGCGACTTTTTTATCTAGCTTGGGTTTGCGGCGGAGGTTAGCCCATTTTAATGCGCGTTGGGCTACGGCTTCCATACGGTCTTGAAGAGCGATCGCTTTTCCTGTTGCCCCATCTCTACCTGATAAGATAATCGGCTCAATTGCCCCATCTAATTCGGGAATGGCAATTTGTAAAGCTACTTGAATCGGGTGCAAGCCCAAATCGCTATCCATCCACTCTTCTGTGGTTTGGAACACTAAGGGCAACGCCACCATGTAAGGACGATTTAAGCGTTTGAGCGATTCAATCGCCTTGGGATGGTCTTGTCTAGCCGGGCCACCCACTAAGGCGAAACCAGTCAGCGATATCACCGCATCTACTAACTGTATATTGGTGGTCGGTTCGTAGAAGTAGGCATCCACAGGCTTGGAGAAATCCAAACCACCAGCAAACACCGGTAATACCCGTGCGCCTAGTGCTTCCAACTCCTGCACCATTGCTACATAATGAGCGTCATCTCCTGTAACTAGGTGAGTGCGTTGCAATACCAAACCAATACAGGGAGCTAGGGGATCTTTGAGATCTTTAGAGATATCCTTACGGGCTGTGTACCAATTGAGGTACTCTCTCACATCCTCAAACATACTGGGAGCCAAGGGGTGCCAAATCCCCATATCGGGATAAACCACTGGCTCTTGATATGTACGAGGTGTTACATTTTGTTTCTCTAAACCTTTAAATACATATTTATCAGCTAGCATCAGCAAGAAGTTTTCCAGGTTTTCTGGAGAACCACCTAACCAATACTGAAAGCTGAGCATGAAATTTCGGGCGTCCTGTGCTTTGTCCATTGGCAGGAACTTCAGCACTTGCGGTAGCGTTCGCAAAAGCTTGAGCATCCCATCTTGGAATCCCGCACCGGATTTTTCTTTGCGTTTCCGCATGAATTGGGCGATCGCACTTTTTGACTGACCCAACTGCGCCAGGGAAAAGCTGCCCATTTTACTCAGGCGCATAACCTCTGGCATCGAGGGAAAGACAACGGCAACATCCAGGCGATCGCGATGTGGTTCTACTGCTGTTACTACTTTCTGTGCTAAGTCTTCGATAAAAATCAGGGAGGCGATAAATATATTGGCACTCTCCATATCCCTTTGGAACTCCTTATAGTTCTCTGGATCTCGGAGTTCCTCAATTAAGTAACCGCTGATTTCAATCGCCAGTTCTTCGTTGCTAGCGTTAATCGCCCGCACCGCTTGTGACAATGCACTCTGGTACTGGGACTCAAGCACGACATAGACCACCTTGATTAAATTACGTCCGCGTAAGTTATCAGGCGCAATATGTCTAATGGTGGACTTGACGTGGGTGAACATGCTTCCTCGGCTCCTTTGATGCGTGTTCTCTACTAGAAGTTAAAAGCAGCTGATGAAACCACAGTTAACTTCGTTTTTATTGGGCAATATGAGTTTTTTATCAGAAAATGCTTGCCCAGTGGGCATTTTATCGCCTATCTGACACAATTCGATATAAAAAAAGAAATATTTATTAACCTATATTGACAACTAATTAAAGTAATTACTCTTATTTATGTAAATTTTTGTTTACATATTTATTTAACTATTCAGTTATAAAGTCTAATATAACTTAAGCTAAGCAAGGGGGCGATCGCATTTCCTCTGTTGCTTGTAGGGAATAAGATATAACAATTGCCAGTTAGGTTAAGAGATAAATCGATGCTCAAAAAGTTGCATTGACAAAATCACCTTTTTTGTTTTTCTCCCCTAATGCTTGCATCGGCTGGTTGTCTTAAACTTGTGACACCTGCTTGGTTAACGATCGTTGCACTAACGTTACCCGTATCATTCTTTTCAAAACAAATATTTGTATTTACAGCTTTAGCAAAAAACTCTAGCTTTGATTTGGGGAAGAACCCTAACGGCGGTTGTTCCCACATAGTCATACTCAAGGGCGATCGCTCAAAAGAAACTGCTTTATGTTTTTTACTAATCCTAATTGGCTAGGATCGATTTGTACCTCTTCATGATACTGCCAATAATCAGGGTTTTTGTATTGACATCGCAGTTTTGGCATACTAGCTAATGAATTACCGCAATTATTTAACTATTAAATATTCAAATAAACTAAATTTTTCTATATAAACTAAATTCAAAAATTAAAATGTTTATCTATTAAAAAAAACTACATTATCTGAACTGCCAACATGCTAAACATTGCTCAAAGTGTATTTAGACGTAAAATTTTCAGTACGATTGGTCTACCAATTATATTATTGTTGTCATTGTCAGGAATTTCAATTTGGCAAATCACTCGCCTGCTTTCGGTAATGAATTGGGTCGAACATACTGACCAAGTAATTGCTCAAGCTTATCTGACTCAAAAACTGTTAGTGGATTTGGAAACCGGAGTCCGCGGTTATCAACTTACAGGAAATCGTGAATTTCTTCAGCCTTACGAACAATCTAATTCTCAAATTAATACTGTTTTTGAAAAACTAGCGAATTTAGTTTCAGATAATCCTACACAGACTCAACGTTTAAAGCTAATTCGAGTCCAACAGACAAATTGGAATCGTGAAATTTCCCAAGCGATCGCCCGTAAAGAACGTGGTGAAACTGAAACTTTAGCAGGATTTCAGCTTCGCAAACGCATCACGGACAGAATACGAAACGAAATCGCTAATTTTATCGGCACTGAGGAGCAACTACGCACTCAGCGTACTCAAGCGGTGCAAGTAACAACACAGCAAGTTATTTTCACCAGTATTGGTTTAGCAATAGTAATTGGTAGTTTTTTAGCTTACTTTATTTGGCGACAAGTTTTACAAGTTTCTCAAAATTATCAAACTGCGCTGACAATCGCAGAACAGCAGGCACAACAGGCTCAACGTGCTGCTCAACGACTTGCTGCTTTGCATAATATTGACAGAGCAATTTTAAGAGCTGAATCCATTGAATCTTTAATTAGTAATGCTCTTAGTAAAATGCGTGAAATTTTACCTTACCAGCAAGGATTTGCAGCTGTGTTTGATTTTGAAACATGCACAAGCAGAATTATCGCTGGCAGCATTACTGACAAAGAATTACAATCTCTCATTGGCGCTCAAATGCCATTGACTGACTTTGCAGCTAACGCAAGCGAGTTACAAAGCATTCGCTATATAGCCGATTTGGTAACAGCACAATTCTGTCCGCCGATTTTAGTAGAGTTACGTTCTCAAGGAATACGTTCTAGCCTTTGTATTCCTATGTTTGTCGAAGAAAAACTATTTGGCGAAATGAATTTATCTACAACTGTTGTTGATGCTTTCGATCGAGAAGCACACAATATTGCTTATGAAGTTACGGCTCAGTTGGCGATCGCTATCCAACAATCTCTCCTACGCGAACAAATTCAAACTTACGCCAATGAACTAGAAAAACGTGTTGCTGAACGTACCGCACAGTTGCAAGAAACAAATCAAGAGCTAGAAGCTTTCACTTACACAATATCCCACGACTTACGCGCACCATTACGTACTATGCAAGGCTTTGCTCAAGCATTGCAAGAAGACTACACAGACAAACTCGACTCAGCTGGGCAAGAATACATTCAATATATTACAGAGGGTGCAGTACAAATGGACACCCTCATCGCCGATCTGCTGGCATACAGCCGTCTCAGTCGCGCCCAAATTCAAATGCAAAAAGTTGATTTAACTAGTGTTGTCGAAGACGCTTTAAAACAACTAAGCACAGAACTACAGGAAAAGCAAGCCCAAATTACAGTAGCAAAACCATTGCCGCCAGCGATCGCTCACCGCTCTACACTCGTCCAGGTAGTAATCAATTTGATCGGTAATGCAATGAAATTTGTGCAGCCTGGAATACAGCCAAGAATCCAAATCTATGCGGCAGAACAGCAAAACTGGATACAATTATCTGTATTGGACAACGGCATCGGCATTGCGCCAGAACATCAAGAGCGCATTTTTCGCGTCTTTGAACGGCTGCATGGCGTTGAAACCTATCCAGGTACTGGTATTGGTTTAGCCATCGTCCGTAAAGGAGTAGAGCGAATGAACGGTCGAGCTGGGGTAGAATCGCAATTAGGTGCCGGTAGTCGCTTTTGGATTGCTTTGCCAAAAGCCGTTTTTCATAGCAATGATAGTGATGACGCAAGTACTCCGCATTCTGATAATTGATGACAATCCAGGCGATCGCGCCTTAGTGATACGAGAACTGAGGCGAGAATTTCCGCAAATTCAGGCTCAAGAAATTCGCGAAGCTGCTGGTTTTGCTGGTGCAGTCGCAGCAGGTGAATTCGATTTAGCGATTACCGACTATCAACTAGGCTGGAGTACTGGGATAGAAGTTTTACACACTATTAAGCAGCAATATCCCAACTGCCCAGTAATTATGTTTACTAACACAGGTAGCGAAGAAATTGCTGTAGAGGCAATGAAATCTGGGCTAGATGATTATGTTCTCAAATTACCCAACCGTTACATTCGCATACCTACTACTGTGCGAATTGCACTAGAACGAAAGCAAATCAAACAAAAAGCTACGTTACTTGAAATTCGTCTCCAAGGTTTGCTCAACCAACTAAAGGTAGGTATATTTCGTACTTACCCAGATGGAAATTTTATTGAGTGTAATCCAGCGTTTTTGGAATTGTTAGGGCTGGATTCATTATCACAAGCTTCAGGGGCAAATCTATTGAATATCCCTGAATATTACTCAATACTCCAAGAACTGCCACCACCTCAACATCAAGAACAAGAGATTCAATTGCAACGAGCAGATGGAAGGCAAATCTGGGTAGAGTTAAGCATAGCTCTAAATACAGTTCAGGGACAACAAGTATTAGATGGCTTAATAGAAGATATTACATTTCGCAAACATGCTGAAATCGAAATTCAGCAACTCAACTTAAGATTGGAGGAGCGAGTCAGGGAGCGCACTAGTGAATTAGAAGTAGCAAATCGAGATTTAGTACAGACAAATCAGCTATTAGCAATGGCTAATCAAGATTTAGAAGCATTTAGTTATTCGATTTCCCACGATCTGCGAGAACCATTACGTGCTATCCAAGCGTTTAGTTCAATCCTCCTAGAAAACCAGGAAAGCCAATCCGATCTAAAGAACAAACAAAACTACTTGCAACGCATTATTGCAAGCACACAGCAAGCAGACAGGCTTGTTCAAGATCTACTTGAATACAGTCGCCTCACCCATACTGAAATGCCATTACAAGCTATTAACTTATCTTTATTGATGAGACAAACACTCAGACAGCTAGAACTAGAATTAACACACCGACAGGCGAGAGTAGAAATTGAAGAACCTTTAGCTGAAGTTATAGCAAACTCTACTATTTTGATACAAGTAATTACTAATTTGCTAACCAATGCAATTAAATTTGTTGCACCAGGAGTCCAACCTCTGTTACGGATATGGACGCAGAAACATAATGGATTTGTTCGCTTATGGGTGCAAGACAATGGCATTGGTATTGAGGAAAGATATCAAAAACGCATTTTCAATGTTTTTGAACGTCTACACAGCTATGAAATTTATCCTGGTAGCGGTATTGGCTTAGCAATTGTCCGCAAAGGAGTCGAACGCATGGGCGGGCAAGTTGGTGTAGAATCCCAACTTGGACAGGGAAGTCGATTTTGGTTAGATTTACCTATAACCTATAATTGATTTAAATCGTTACCCCACCCCGATTTTGTCTAAAGCCAAAATCGCCCCTCCCCAAGGCATCGGGGAGGGGGTGGGGGTGGAGTAAAACCGATGTGGAATAAGCGTTTGAGCTTAAGTTGATACTAATAAAAGCTTTGCGCCCCCTACCTTGTACTTCACGCTTATCGAGAAATGCTATAAATAGTTACGGTTCGGGAGCATAAGGGAAAATAATAGCTCCTAACTCGTCATTTACAACTCTCAGTCCTAGTACCATTTTCATGGTTGCCGATGAGAATTGTTTTATCGTAACATCAAGGGTTTAAGACCCCAACCATTACACGTAATATCAGTTGAGTTGGGGTTTAAATCCCCAACTCTAAGTGTCTTTAATGCGTGATTTTGAATTTTGAATTGTTAATGGAACTGCCTTTAAAAACAAAAATTTCATGAGTAAAGAGCAAGACACTATTCTGGTTGTAGAGGATAATCACAAAGATGTGCTTCTGCTGCAACGAGCGCTCCGCAAGGCTAACATTTTAAATCCAGTTCAGGTTGTAAATGATGGCGATGCAGCAGTGATGTATCTGTCTGGACAGGAACCTTATGGCGATCGCACCCGTTATCCCTTGCCTGTACTAATCTTGCTCGATCTCAAACTACCCCGCAGATCTGGAATTGAGGTTTTGATGTGGTTACGCGAACAACCTAAACTCAAGCGCTTACCAGTCGTAGTCCTCACCTCTTCTAAGGAGTATGCCGACATCAATAATGTTTATGATATAGGTGTAAATGCTTACATAGTTAAACCAGTTGTTTTTAATGAATTAGTGGAAATTGTGATGACCCTTAATCTCCACTGGATTATTTTTAACGAAAAACCGCAAATTTAAAGCTTTACCTGGCTTTATTAATTGATTGTGCGGTTAATTTCAAATAGCGATCGCCACAAATCGCTAAGCTAAAGAATTTAACCTTTAGGTAATAGCAAATCAGCTTTAATTTTGTGTAATTTGAAAAGACAAGGAATAGATTCAAATTTAAACTCATGCTGCATCGCTTATCCAAGTCTGGACTGATTTGCATTACTCAACCGCATCATGCATGGCTTTCGGGGCAATTAGCACAAGCTTGGGGAAACGAACTATTTGGTGAATTTACTCCCAAAGAACAAGTTTGTCTTGGCGCACAACAGCATGACATTGGTTGGCTGCTATGGGAACAAAAACCTACGCTTAATTCTCAAACAGGCTATCCTTATAAATTCACAGAACTTCCAACAGAAGTACATATAGACATTTGGTCGGGTGCAAAACAGCTAGCATTTACTTTAGGTAGATACGTAACGCTACTTGTTTCACTTCACGGAACGGGATTATATGAAAGATTCACAAGTTGGCAAAACTCAGCCAAATCTACTCAACTCGTGCAAAATTTTTTAAATAACGAGTATGCTTTTCAAAAACAACTTATTGATATTCTGCAAAAAGATGAATACTACACATCTTATGTAATTCCAGAGGTAATTGAACGCAATCAAAAATTAGTAGCGACATGGGATGCTCTTTCTCTAATTTTATGTATAGGTAAAATTGGCGAACAACATATCGATCGAGTACCAACAAGCAATGGCACAACTACATTAAAACTAACTCTAACAGAAGATATAGAATATCATCAAACAGTAACTATTTCTCCGTGGCCATTTAAACAAAATAAAATCAAGTTAGTCTACGAAGGACGGCTTTTGCAACGCACTTTTAGTAATGAAACAGCAATGCGAGACGCTTTGAGCAGCGATTGTTGGGTCACTCTCAGCACTACTTTAATACCTGAATGATTGAGAAGGCAGGAGGCAGAAGGCAGAGGGATTTTATGTTTTATTAAGAAGGGGATTGGTGACCCCTCGTGTTGGGAGAGCGACCAAATTTTTAATTTTGTCGAGGTTCTAAACCGCAAGTTCGCTACGATCGCCTGAATAGTCATCAATCTAGAGACTAATATTTAAAATTGGATAATTTCTCAACTAATGGAGGACTAACAGCCTAAAAGAACTTGTTAGGATTGCTCTAGTGCTAAAACTCTAGTGCTAAAAAAAATTATTCATGCACATTCATCATCTTAATTGCGGCTGTATGTGTCCAATTGGTGGGGCACTCTTTGATGGGTTTAGCCGCGGTCTAGCAGCCCATCTTGTTTGCCATTGTCTGCTCATAGAGACACAACAAGGCTTAGTATTAATTGATACTGGCTTTGGTGAGCGTGATATTCAAGCACCATCATCACGATTGAGCCAGTTTTTCATTTATTTCAATGGCATCCAGTTCGATCGAAAATACACTGCGCTTGCTCAAATTGAGCAACTCGGATATTCTAAACGCGACGTGCGTCATATTGTGCTGACCCACCTTGATTTCGATCATGCAGGGGGTTTGGAAGATTTTCCTGAAGCAACTGTCCATGTAATGCAGGCTGAGATGGAAGCGGCGCAACACCGCCGTGGTTTTATTCAAAGCCGACGCTATCGTCAGTCTCAGTGGGATGAGGTAAAACGCTGGAAGTTTTATGAGGCAGGGGGCGAACCTTGGTTCGATTTTAAAGCAGTACGCAACCTTGAAGGACTACCGCCTGAAATTCTGCTCGTACCCCTAGCTGGTCACACCCAAGGTCATGCAGGTATCGCCATCCAAACATCGGCAGGCTGGCTTTTACATGCGGGGGATGCTTATTTTTATCGTCACGAAATCGGCTCTGCTCAACGCCATTGTACGCCAGGTCTGCGTGCCTATCAGTGGATGATGGAGGTAGACCGCAGAGCCAGACTTGATAATCAACAAAAGTTGCGTGCGTTATCGCTAGCTCACAATAATGACGTGCGTCTGTTTTGTAGCCATGATGCTATTGAGTTCAAAACGTTAAAAGAGCAAAATAATTTGCAATTGCAAAAACATAATTCGCCCTTTGTCAACTGAGTTTAATAGAAGTTCATGAGTTGCTTAAAACGATTTACAGCAGATTGCAGCTTGGTGAGGTACAGGTTATCGTAGGGGCGCACAGCTGTGCGCCCCTACCCGTGTACGTCATTTACCTGAAAAACGATTTATTAGTCGAGTAAAACAGCATTTTTCGCTTTCTATCCCACCAGCAAAACGAAATGAGTAACAAAGAGCTAGAAACGCTCAAAAAGCTAGCTTTGAACAAATCCGATCGCACTTTAGAACAGCGATTGTCACCACCAGAACTCACCAGTAGTTTAGACAAAGAAAAGCCTAAGCGAAATATGAACTGGTGGTTGCTAAAGATAGCGTCTATTGCCGGATTATTGTATTTACTCTTTATCGTACTTACTCCTAATCCAACTCCTCAAGAAAACCGTAGAATTGGAAATACGGAAGTTATTATATTTAGTTTAATTTTGCTGTTTAACTCAGGTTTGCTAGATAGCATTGATGATATCTCAATTTCGGGTACGGGGATTGCACTAAGGAGACTCAAGCAACAAGTTTGGGACGATATCAATAAGTTGCAAGATGAGCAAATCGCCGAACTGAATACACAACAAAAACGCATTGACTTACTTCAGGAGCAACAATCAGCAACATTGCAATTTCTAGTTAGATATCTGATTGATGGTAATGAACTGAAGCATCTGATTAAACTTAATTCTCCAGAAGAATTTAACTTTAAATTTGACGAGGATTTAGCAAGGGAACTGAAGCATCTTCGAGCTATGGGATTTATTAATAATTTTGTAGGCAAAGGTATTGAAAAGGTTGAACAACAGGGAGAAGGAGATTTAAAAAAGTATTTTGAGATTACGGAAGAAGGAAAATCGTATTTAGCTTTGAGAAAAAGCTTAGGAATTAACGAAATTCCTGGACTCGGCGAAGATGGACGATGGCATCGAGACATTAGGGAGACTTCAGCAAAAATATTGAATTAGATATACATCAGTGGGAAATCTTGGTTTTAAAGGGCTTTAAGATAAACCGCCAAGTTTTTGAGGCTTCAATATCTTGTAAATAGCAGGCTTCTGCCTTCTAGTTATAGATTTTTCATGTCCCATCGCAATTTTTGGGTTATAAATGCAATCGCTATCTAACCAAACTTGAAAAGCGATGGCCTTGCGAACACCATCATTCAACTTCAGAAGAACTGGATTGTCTGACAACCAAAATCGATGTCAAATATTAGTAAAAATATAAAGAAATACAAAGAAATATAAAGAAAAATTATTAGCATTTGTAGTATATAATAACAAATTTAAAACCATGTTACTATTAAATTATTGAGAAATATTTTTGGTCAAGTGACTATAGAGATGCCTCTCCAAATCTAAATCTCTACATTCTGCGAATTGGGAGATATTCTATGTCAGTTTATATTGGTAATTTATCCCATGAAATTGAAGATGAGGATATCAGACAAGTCTTTTTAATGTATGGGTCTGTTAAAAGGATACTAGTATCTACAAACCAAAAATCAGGCGATCGCAGAGGATTTGCCGTTGTAGAAATGGACACAGATACCGAAGAAGTAGCAGCAATTAATGGATTAAGAGGTAATGAATGGATGCCTTATAGCCTAAAAGTTAATAGAGCTAAGGCCATCGTAGACGTAGCTTAAGTGTGTCTTAGTGTATAGATTAAGCTTAAGTATTTCAATTCTTGTTGTGGTTACATAGAAACCAAAAGAAGGTGAAAAAACCCCAACAAATATAATGGTTTAGCTCAATAATTGTAGCAGTGAGTAGAAATTGAAAATTAAAGCGTTGGATGTCAAAGCTGGCGATCGCATTCTTGCATACTGTAAGAACAAACGCCAAATCTGTAAGGTGAAACAAATTTTAGATCTAGATCGAACTAATATCACACTTTCAGTATTCACAACTGAACATTACCGCGGTTGCTTAGTCTCATGCGTAATCAGGTTTCAGGGGGACGCTTTAATTGAATTAGTCAGCTAATATTATTTTTTCCCATCTTCACCTAAAAGTAGATTTCTATGTAATAATAAGAGGTGAGAATTAATTCGGTTAACAGCTTTTGTTTTTAGTATTGACAGGCTTTTTGTTTTTGGTATTTACAAACTTTTCTCCGAAATCTAAATCTCTACACATTTACAATTTCGGAGACAATCTATGTCAGTTTATGTAGGCAATCTTTCTTACGAGGTTACAGAAGATAGTCTAAATGCTGTGTTTGCAGAATATGGTTCTGTAAAGCGCGTTCAGTTACCTACTGACCGTGAAACAGGTCGTGTACGCGGCTTTGGTTTTGTGGAAATGGGTTCAGATGCAGAAGAAAATGCTGCTATTGAAGCTCTTGATGGAGCCGAGTGGATGGGACGAGGCTTAAAAGTAAATAAAGCCAAGCCCAAGGAAGATAGAGGAGGTTCATTTGGTGGTGGCAACCGTGGCAATTACGGTGGACGCAACCGTTACTAAGCTTCACTAATTTAGCTATTTGAACTAACAAGTTAGTTTAATTCATTAACTTGATGTATTAGCGGCTCAGGCACTTTTGCTTGAGCCTTTTTGCTACACAATTTTGGCTCCAAGAGAAGAGCAAGCATTTTTTCATTTACAACACAAAGAAGAAGCCTATTATCAATGAAACTTTTTGGCTCACTTTGTAGGTAAAATCTTGAATATTCGTTGGCTATAATGTCGCGAAAATTATTTTTTTGAAATTTTAGTTTAATAGGTGAGGAATTCAAAAATGTCTACTAACACTGATTTAGTTTCTTATATTCAAGAAAGTGGATTTCAGACTCTTTTAACTGAAGAAAAAGTTATTGTAGTTGACTTTACCGCTACTTGGTGTGGCCCTTGTCGCCTAATCGCCCCGTTAATGGAGCAACTCGCCCAAGAATACAAAGGTCGCGCCAAAGTCGTGAAAGTAGACGTGGATAACAACAAACCGCTGTTCAAAAAATTTGGTCTTCGCAGTATTCCAGCAGTTTTAATTTTCAAAGATGCTGAGTTAGTAAAAACTATCGTAGGAGTTTCTCCTTACGAGCAATTCAGCAGTGCTGTTTCTAAACTTTTTTAGCTTCTTTTTGCAGTGATTCTTAGTTCTCCTATTCTTTTGGGAGGTACTAAACCTTCAAAAGGCAGGAGGAACCAACGTTTTAAAACGTGGGACTTAGGCTGTAGACACTTTGTATCTCGCGCTACGGGTCTCGATACAATTCATCTTTTAAACTGGGCTTTATACCCAGCAACTTTAGTCCCTGCCCCTTGCCCCCTGTCTCCTGCCTCCTGCAATTAGAAGCTTCTAAAATCCAAAATTATTTAACGCCTCAGCAATTACGCAGAAACTAAACGACGTAAGGATTCAGCACGGCGTTTAGCAATAGAGTTATTGGGAGCAAATTTGAGTGCTTCCTCATAAGTTTGTAATGCTTGAGTATTTAATTTTTTCTTCTCATAGGCGTGACCGAGATTATTCAACGCTGTCACATAATCTGGTTTAAATTTGAGAGCTTCTTTATACTGACGAATTGCTAGGTCATATTGCTCTTGAATAAAGTAAGCATAACCTAGTCCATTGTAAATAGGAGCAGTATTTTCTTCTCCCTCTTCTTGAGCAGTTTTCAGAGCTTTTTGGAATAATGCGATCGCCTGGGAATATAATTTTTTTTCAGAATAAATACTCCCTAATTCGTAATATTCTTGAGTCGTGCCCTTTTCTTTCTCTAATTTCTTCCGTAACTTAGAAAAAGAGCTTTCAATCTTGCGAGTTTTGAAAATTTGGCGAAATACACCCACAACTGTAAATGTGAGCAAACCTACCAAAATTGAGAGATAAATTACGGCTAGATTATTATCCATTGCCTGCAAATACAAATATTAAAAGTTGCTTCTGTATCTATATTGTCCTTTGTTCTATGTCATTTGTCCTTTGTAAATACTAATGACCAATGACTAATGACTAACTTATGGTAAACCCCAATATTTAAGGCGTTGTTCGAGCCAACCTTCTGCTATGTAACGAGCGATCGCTTCATTGACTCGTCGTCTTAATTCATCGTACTGCAATCCTTTGGGCATCACCACAGACAAGGGTTCAGTTGATAGCTTGGTTGCTAATAATCGATATTGCGGATATTGTTGCACCCAACCGCTCAGAACGCTAGCATCTGCGGCAAAGGCGACGACGGAATTGTTCTCTATTTGCTCTCGCGCTTCTTGGTAAGAATTCACTCCTACTAACTCAGCGTTTGGCAAATAGTACCGTACTCTGGCAATTGTACTGGAGTTATTGAGTACGGCAATTTTTTGTTTTGCCAAATCCTTTAACTGCTCTACAGAAGCATCTTTTGTAATTAATACAGTGCTATCTAAGTAGTAGGGAACGCTTAAATTAACTACGCGGGCCCGTGAAGCAGTTGCCGTTACCCTAGCGATCGCTAAATCAACTTTCTTGTCTACAACTACAGACAAGCGATCGCGATTCGCTACGGGTTGAAATTTGACAGCATCTTTTTTACCTAGCAAGTCAATTGCCAATTGCTGTGCCAAGTCGATTTCTAAGCCTTGCAAATTGCTGCTATCGTCTTTGAATGCCAAAGGACGCAAGTTATCTTTAACTGCAACAGTTATATAACCCCGTCGCTGTATTTCTGGGATTTCGGCAGCAGAAGCGATTAATCTTGTGCCGACACAAAAGCAGCAAATCAGAATAATAGTAGCGGATAATACCAGATGTAACCGAGTAATTTCTTGCCATCTGTTACATCGGTTATTCATCCGTTACCACCTTATCTTTTAGCTTGATTGGCTAATTCAGCAACTTTGCCGAAGCTTGCAGGATCGAGTACTGCGAGTTGCGCCAACATCTTGCGATTTAGTTGGACATCAGCTTTTTTCAAATTTCCGATCAACTGGCTGTAGCTCAAGCCGTGTAGCCTTGCAGCAGCGTTGATGCGCGTAATCCAGAGGCGACGAAAATCGCGCTTTTTCTTTTTGCGATCGCGGTAGGCACTCCGTAGCGCCTTCATTACTTGTTGGTTGGCAGTTCTAAACAAAGTCGAGTGGGAACCGCGAAAACCTTTAGCTAGTTTGAGAATTTTATTGCGGCGTTTGCGAGCTACGTTACCGCGTTTTACCCGTGTCATAACTTAATTCCTGAAGGACTTACAAATATGGGAGCATCAAGCGCACGTTATCTTCATCGCGTTCGTGTACAAGTGTTGTCTTGGACAGGTTACGCTTTTTGTTGGAAGTTTTGTGTTCTAAAAGGTGGTTTTTGAAAGCTTTGCGACGGACGATTTTGCCGCTGCCGGTGGCACGGAATCGCTTTGCTGCTGCTTTACGAGTCTTGAGTTTAGGCATTGTCTAGCTTTAATTCGACACAATCCCTCATTATATACTAATAAAATAGCTTGAATATAAATTATTTTGAGGATTTAAACAACCACTCCAGCTGTTGACAGCAGATTAAAGTTCTTATTTGTGAGTCTCTTTTAAAGCATTCGTCTAGGGCATAATCTCAGCAAAATCAGTATTTTCCCCAGCTTTAAACTTAAAACATTTTTTATACTACTAATACGTACAGACGCGATTAATCCCGTCTGTACCTACTTTCTTCAAACTAGAACTTACGTACTCAGATCCCCCAGTCCCCGATAAATTTAGGACTTACGCACTGTACAAATTAATCATGGTGTGCATTTATATGCATAGGTAGTTTCAGGCTTTTATTAATCATTCTTTGATGGTAAATAAACCCTGGGTGTAGGGGCACTGCTGTGCCCTACGAAAGAATGTGGTTTTTCAAACATCCATATTTGGTATTTTCTGGCAATGTATAAGTCCTAAAATAATATTCCTTACCTGAGTTTGATTTTTGAAAAAGTTCCGTAAACCTCTCATGGGAAAATCGCTGTAATCAGCATATATTGTGGGCATCATAATCCAAGCAGAATACACAAACTAGCAGCCAGAAAATTTTTTGGCAGCTAGTTTTTCATTGATATACACCTACAGTATCGGCTGATGGCAGATAGTTTTAGACGTTATTTCTTTATTTATCAATATACTTTTACTAAGTATATTTTGGGTTACTTACAGATTCAATTGGGAGTCATATTGAGCGTAGGTATTTGGGCATTATGTGAAGTTAAGTTACAAGCAGCCCAACTACATGAAAATACCAACTCTCTCTTATCTTCCCCATTAAATACAAATCAGTATTACTTAGAACTTTCAAAACCTTTGCCGTATCGATTTTTGATTGCGGCACCTGAAAACTTCAATCCCGATTTGCGACTACCGCCACCCCCACCAAAGCCGAAACCCCCAGAGAATTCAAGCCCTCCAACAACTTCCACCGAACCAGCAACGCCAAATGCAGTTTTAGAAAGTATTGATACGAACTATCGTTACAACACAGACAACTTTGGGCAAACAAATTTATTCATTGAGCCAACGCTTCAGTTTCGATTGAGAAATGGCAATAAAATTTTTTTTAAGACAGGTTTTAATTTCTTCGAGCAACGCGGTGTTGAATCAGTTAGCAATTTTCCATTGCAAGTTGGATGGCAGGGGAAAATTGGACAAGTCACGCTACAAACAGCAGCCGGAGTTGATGTGTTCGACCGTTTACCGGCAGCTATAAATCTCAATGCTAAGGTGGAAGTTCCGATTTTGCCAGCGCGAGTTTCGCCATCAGGGCAACTGCGATCGCTATTAGTATTATCAGGTAATTTAGAACAAGGACCTTATAAATCCAATGCCCGAACTTTAGAAAACGAAATTAGTAGTTGGCGATTTGGGCCGGATTTATTCTGGCAAATAGATCGAAACACCAGTTTGTTTTCTTCTTTACGTTTGGGTAACTACAACGATGGTAATTCTGAAGTACAAACTTTTAGTAGGTTAGAGCGGAAATTAGGGCAATTTTCTTTAGCAGCTAACTTATTTACTTGGAGTTACGATCGCGATTTAGAAGGCACGAGTGGCTATTTTTCACCACCAGATTTCCTAGTTTACAACGCTGAATTAGCTTGGGAAGGAGATATTGCTAAATTCTTACGCTGTCGCCTAGCTGCCAACTTGGGACGACAGCGACTTAAAGGTGAATTCGATAATGCCAATACCTATCAAACACGCTGTACAGTAAAGCTATCACCGAATATTGAAGCAGACTTGGGCTATAGCTTCAGTAATGTCCGCAATCAAGATACAGGAGAAAGCGCTTACGGAGGAAACTCTTTTACAGGACAATTGCGTGTCAAATTTTGAGAAGTCAGAATTCAGAAGTCAGAATTCAGAACTCAGAATTCAGAAGTCAGAATTCAGAATAAATATAAAATTACGTGTGCTATAGATTTTTGATTTTTTCATCTTCTTCAAATTATAAAATTTGACTATCAAAGTTTTTTAACTCCTAGCTCCAAACTCCTAACTCCTAACTCTTAACTCCTAACTCCCAACTTCTAACTACTGAATTCTGAATTCTGAATTCTGACTCCTGAATGATGAAAGCACCATTACCTGAGAACGAAAGACACCGAATTGAATCTCTTTTACAATATAGAATCCTCGATACTCCTTCGGAAGCTGCTTTTGACGACCTAACTCGTCTAGCTTCATATATTTGTGGAACTCCTATTGCTTTAATCAGTTTAGTCGATCGCGATCGCCAGTGGTTCAAGTCAAAAGTTGGCTTGGATGCCATACAAACTCCCAGAGATCTGGCTTTCTGCGCCCATGCAATTCTCCAACCTGAGGTTTTTGTTGTTCCTGATGCCACAAATGACGAAAGGTTCGCCACAAACCCCCTAGTTACCTCCGATCCTCACGTGCAGTTTTATGCTGGTGTGCCATTGACAAATGCCGAAGGATATGCATTAGGAACGCTTTGTGTAATTGACCGCGTACCCAGAAACCTCTCTCCAGAACAAATTGAAGCATTACGAATGCTAGGCCGCCAAGTAATCAAGCAACTAGAAATGCGGCGCACCTTAGCAAGTTTGGTTTTGGCGAGTGATAAACGCAAACAAGCACAGAAGGTACGCAAACAATTTTTAACAAGAATTGCCCAAGGATTTGGGTTGGCGTTGGCTATTTTAGTCCTGATTGCTACGCTCTCATATCAAAGTTCTGAAGTGTTGATTAATACGAGTAAAAGTTTGCTCAACACTCAAGTGACAATTAATAGTTTGCAAGAACTTCTTTCTCATATTAAAGATGCTGAAACGGGACAACGCGGATATATACTTACTCGCAACGATGCGTATTTAGAACCATATCAAACAGCAGTTGTCAAAGTTACTCCAGAAATTCAGCAATTAAGAAAATTAACAGCCAGCGATCCTCAACAAGTCAGACAACTCGACATTCTTGAACCGCTGATAGTAGCAAAAGTGAATGAACTCAAAAAAACTATCGACTTGCGCCAGCGTCAAGGATTAGATGCTGCATTAGAGGTTATCAAAACAGACGAAGGAAATTACCTCATGAATGATATTCGCAATATCATTCTTCAAATGGAAAACGAGGAACAACAACAGCTTCAGCAGGATTTAAAACTAACTAAAACCAGTGTTAGCAATACGATTTTGATGCAGGCGATCGCTATTTGCTTAAGTTTCCTGATTCTGGCTATAGTTTACTACTTTATTTATCGTGAGGGTAGGGAACGTAAATTCACAGAAGAGACGCTGAACAAAGAACGCAATTTTATTTCAGCAGTTCTTGATACAGCTACTGCTTTAGTAATAGTTCTCGACCCACAAGGGCAAATTGTTCGCTTCAATCAAGCTTGCGAGCAAACAACTGGTTACTCATTTGATGAAGTCAGAGGTAGGCATTTCTGGAACCTATTTCTACTTCCAGAACAAGTAGAGCCGGTGAAAGCAGTTTTTGAACAACTGCGGACTAGTGAAGGCTCAAAACAATACGAAAGTTATTGGATTATCAAAGGTGGTAGTCGGCGGTTAATTACATGGACTAACACTATTTTGCAAGACTATGAAGGCCGCGTTGAATACATTGTTGCCACGGGTATTGATATTACCGACCGCAAACGAGCAGAACAGCATCTCAAAACCCAATATGCTACAACCCGTGTCTTAGCAGAGTCTACTACCATCAAGGAAGCCATGCAGCAAATATTACAAGGTATCTGCGAAAGTTTGGGATGGACTTTGAGTGAAATTTGGATGGTAGATCGGCAAGTGAATATACTAGCTTTGTTCGATAACTGGTATAAAACATCATTAGAAATGCAGGAATTTGAACTAGTAAGTCGGCAGACTACGTTTGCGCCAGGAATGGGGCTGCCTGGTCGTGTTTGGGCTAGCGGTCAACCTGTTTGGATTACTGATGTCGCTAAAGATCGCGATTTTGTGCGCTTGAAAATCGCTGCCAAAGCCGAATTGCACGGAGCTTTCGGTTTTCCGATTCGTGATAGTAAAAAAATCCTTGGTGTGATTACTTGCTTTAGCCATGAAATCCAGCAACCCGACTCAGATTTGACAAAAGTCATGAATTCCATTGGCGAGCAAGTCGGGCAGTTTATTGAGCGCAAACAGGCAGAAGAAGAACTGCAACGCCAAAACTTGCGATCGCAATTATTTACTGAAATTACCTTAAAGATTCGCCAGTCTTTGCAAATTAAAGAAATTCTCCAAATTGCTGTTACGGAAGTACAAAAAATTCTCCATAGCGATCGAGTCTTAATTTATCAGCCTTTGCCGGATGGATCTAGAAGTACCATCGTCGAAGCAGTAGTTTCTGGCTGGTTGACAATCAAAGAGAAAAAGCTCACAGAAAGTTACTTTCGAGGAGAATATTTACAACAGTATTATCTACAACAGTATCGTCAAAAACAAAATTTGGGGCTTCTAGATTTAGATCTGGGTGAAGTCCAAAAAAATCACATAGAATTACTCCAACAATTTGGAGTCAAATCTCATTTAGTTGTGCCCATTCTTGCCAAAGAAGAACTCTGCGGTTTGCTGATTGTTCATCAGTGCGGTAGTTCTCGTCAATGGTCTAGTTTTGAAACTCATCTTTTGCGCCAAATAGCCGATCAAGTAGGTATCGCCTTAGCCCAAGCTCATATGTTAGATGCAGAAACTCAGCAGCGACGAGAACTCGAAGTTGCGCGTCACGAAGCTGAATTAGCTTCTAAAACCAAAAGCGCTTTTTTAGCCAACATGAGCCACGAAATCCGTACCCCCATGAACGCTGTATTGGGGATGACTGGTTTAATGTTAGAAACTCCCCTCAATGCAGAGCAACGGGATTTTATCGAAACAATTCGTATTAGTGGAGATGCGTTGTTAAGCCTAATTAACGAAATTTTGGATTTGTCCAAACTTGAGGCTGGGGAAATGGTATTGGAAACTTTAGATTTTGACTTATCTACCTGTGTGGAAGAGGTGTTGGAATTATTGGCACCCACAGCCCATAAAAAAGGATTAGAAATTGCAGCCTTAATTTATCCCAACGTCCCCATCTATCTGCAAGGTGATGCTGGTCGTTTGCGGCAAATTCTGATGAATTTAATTAGCAACGCCATCAAATTCACCAGCAGTGGAGAGGTGATAGTAAGAGTAGAAGTGCGATCGCAAACTTTCAATACAGCTACTATTAATTTTGGCATTACAGATACCGGTCTTGGCATTAATTCTGAAGACCAATGCAAACTGTTTACCCCATTTACCCAAGTAGACGCTTCCACCACCCGCAAGTATGGCGGTACGGGTTTGGGATTAGCCATCTGCAAACAACTAGTGACCTTGATGGGAGGAGAAATTGGCGTAGAAAGTTCGGTAGGCAAAGGTTCTAAGTTTTGGTTTGAAATAACTTTCCCCAAGCAACTTCATCCTATTTCTTCAAAACACGATCCCAGTGTTCTAATTAATCGGCGCTTATTAGTAGTTGATGATAACCCTACAAATCGTAAAATCATCCAGTATCAAGCCACTCGCTGGGGGATGGTAGTAGATCGAGCTGCTTCCGCTACTATTGCCCTCAAAGCTATTCAAGAAGCTGCCAAGCACAAAAGTTTGTATGACATTGTTGTGATTGATATGCAGATGCCAGAAATAGATGGCATGACTTTGGGAGAGCAAATTAAAGCAGATCCAGCGATCGCACATTTACCTTTGGTTATGCTTACCTCTACTAATCAACGCGATGAAATCCAACGAGCGCTAAAAATCGGATTTGCCGCTTATTTAGTTAAACCTGTTAAGCCGTCTCGACTTTTTGATGCGATCGTCACTATTTTAGAAACAAAAGAAGAAGACACCGGGACGCGAAAAATGCCAGATGCAGAGAATTTTTTTAGTACATTCCCCGTGTCCCCTTGGCCTCGTGTAGTTGAATCTCCTCTCCCAACTTCTAACTTTCCTAAATTAAGAATTCTCCTCGCAGAGGATAATTTAGTAAATCAGAAAGTAGCTTTAAAACAACTACAAAGTCTTGGCTACAGTGCTGATGTTGCCGGTAATGGTCAAGAAGTTTTACAGCTATTAGAAAAAATTCCCTACGATTTAATTTTGATGGACTGCCAAATGCCAGTTCTTGATGGTTTAGAAACTACAAAAGAAATTCATCGTTGGCAAGAAAATAACTTTGCAAGTGGTCATCGTCCTGTGGTGATTGCGATGACAGCTAATGCCATGAAAGAAGACCAACAAATGTGTATAGATGCAGGTATGGATGACTATTTGAGCAAGCCAGTAATAAAGGAAAAATTAGCCGCAGCTTTAGACCGTTGGTCAATGCTAATATTGCCAAGACAAACTTTTGACTGCGAAGAGAAGATAGCGACAACAAATGTTGGTTTAGTAGAGCTACCAATTGATTGGGAACGCTTGCATCAACTTTCAGAAAATAATCCAGAATTTGAAATAGAATTACTGCAAATATTTGTGGAAGATATTCAAGCTCGGATAGAGATCGTAAAAATTGCGATCGCTGCTTTCGACTTCGACCAACTTGCACGCGAAGCCCATCAAATTAAAGGCGCTAGTGCCAATATGGGAATTACAACTATGCATCACGCAGCAGAAAAATTAGAACAACTAGCTCATAACCAAGAACGTCGAGGTACTAATAACTTAATCTCAGAGTTAGAAGAGTTTGTTAAACGCATCCAAGAGTTTTTAGCCAATAATCAATAATCATTGGGCACTTGTACTAAGCCTTCGCCTAGGGTCTGGTAGAGAAACCGAAGTATGGAACATTAGCAAAAGGCTAATGACTAATAACTAATGACTAATGGGAATAATAAATTTAATGTCCTCAAAATAAGTTCTGAGGTTTTGCTAATGAATCAGATGAGTAGAGATGATGTAAGAGAACGGCTAGGTAATATCGATCAGATCCGCGATATTATTTTTGGTACACAGCTAAGAGACTATGAAAATAGATTTAGTAAGCTAGAGTCCGATATTTCTTTGTTGCAACAACAAACGCGATCGCATATTGAGCAACTCAAGTCCAATTTTTCAGCCGAACTCAAAGCAGGGTTTGAGACGGTGGAAAAAAAGCTGAAGTCAGTCAACATTACAACTCAAGAAGAAACTTTTGATTTACGCCAACAAGTAGATCGATTCAATAAAAAATTCTCTAGCAGCGTTCAGTCTCTTGATGATGCCTTAGATAGCCAAACTACCTCTATTCGGGATGAAATCTTTCAAACTAAAGTCCAATTACAAGATGATGTTACCGCATTACGGGATCTAATTTTAGAAGAAATAGATCGCCGTTTTTCACAGTTGACAAACACCAAGGTTTCTAAAGACGATATGGCTGAAACTTTGTTTGCCTTAGGAATGCGTCTGAAAGAAACTGAATTCATTCCCCAGTTGCGAGAAGCAGCGGATGAACGTAGCAACGATTATACTGCTGTACCGCTTTTAGAGACTACAAAGTTGTCAAAAGTGTTAACTCAGTCCAACGGTACGGCAGAATTACATTCTTAATCACAGTAGGAAATGAGGGGGATGGGTGATGGGGAAGTAGGGGAAAAGGTTAAAGGGAAAAGGGAAAAGGAATAAATTTTATCTTTCCCCTTTTCCCCTTACCCTTTTCCCATGCCCTGTTTGCCCCATACCCAATGACCCACTTTGCACTTTTAAAGATGAGATTTACTGATATGACTCAGGTGGAAAATTCGATTTCTCAATCTGTTGAATTAAAAGAAGAAGAAGCTGTACAGCTTGACAATTTAGTGCATTTACTCGTCGAACTCAAAATTATCGAATCACCTGAGCGATCTTTTTCTTTGTCACCATTAGAAACTAATAATACTCATGAATTTTGTATAGAAGAAGGTGAATTTTTACAACTTACTCCAGTTCCATTGGAAGTATGTGAAGCTTATTTAGAGTCTAATTTTAATTCTCTTACCAATGTAGCTATTTCACCGCAAATTATTGAAGAGGAGTTAGAAAAATCTCTTGAAACATATATCGATTTTGAGGAAATTACAAATAATTCCGAAGATGCATTCCAAAAATTGCAGCAAATATTGATTGGAGATGAATTAGAAGAATTAAAAATAATTCTCAAAATATTAGAAGAAAAAATTATTAATTTAGAACATCAAATCTACGAACCACAAAAGTTAATAAAATTACTATTGCCATCGATTTCTGAGCTTTTAAAACTGAAAATTGCAGATTCAAAAGAAGAAATTATAGAGATAATTGCTCCTATTATCGATCGCACTATTCGTAGCCGTACCGAACAGGATAGAACTAGTATCAGTGAGGCGATCGCGCCTGCTGTTCCTTTAGCAATTTCGCAGCAGGTGATTGTTGCACCGCAGGAAGTTTCAGATGCGATCGCTCCAGCAATGGGACGAGCTATTAAAAAGCAAATTGAAATTGAACAAAATATTGTTGTAGATGCACTCTACCCAATTATTGGCAGTACCATAGCCAAATATATGGCAGAGACAATCCGTGCCATTAACCGACAAGTCGAAGAAACCCTCAGTGTTGAAGGAATTAAACGTAAAATTCGTGCCAAATTACAGGGAGTTTCTGAAGCAGAATTAATTCTTAAAGAAGCTTTGCCATTTGAAATTCAAGCTATTTTCTTAATTCATAAAGCATCTGGTTTAATCATCTCAAATATTCAGCGCTCTGATGCCCAACAGCTTGAAGCTGAAATGGTAGCAGGTATGCTGACTGCAATTCGCAGCTTTGCCAATGATTGCATCAATCAATCTGGAAGTATAACTGAATTAGATACAATTGCATACGGGACATCAAAAATAATTTTAGAAGTTGCAGGCTACTGTTATTTAGCTCTTGTAATTCAAGGAGAACCAAGCAAAAATTTTCTCAATAAAATGCGACAGACATTCAGCAAAATAGTTAAAAAATATGGCGATTTAATTGAAAAATTTGATGGAGATTTAGAAACTATTCCTAGTGAAGTTCATATATTAATAAAAAAACTTCAAGATTTCAATATTCAGAATAAAAATCAAAAAAAGCGATTTTCACCGTTACTAATCTTCAGTTTAACAATTATTAGCAGTATTTTTATTACTTTCGGTTTTTGGCAATACCGTAGCGGAGTGATACGTTCAATTGAAAACCAAACTTTGCTAGCTCTAGCTTCTACTCCCGAATTAGCCGTATATCGGTTAACAGTGCAGGTAGAACACAATAAATTAAAATTAACTGGACAATTACCTAATCAACTTCTTCGCCAGAAAGCTGAACAAATCGTCAAACTAACCTCTCCTAATTGGTTGATTGATAATCAAATTTTGTTAGTTGAAGTACCAGCAGATCCTGTATTAGCTGCTGCTGAAGTTATACGAGTCACAGAAGTTTTAAATCAAACAGAAGGTATAACTATTTCTAGTCAATATATTGCTGGTAAAGTATCTGTCGAAGGTACCGTTAACCGTATTGAAGATGCTCGAACTATTACTCGTGCATTCGAGCAAATTCCAGGTGTAAAATCTGTTTCTAGCGCAGTGCGAATAGAACCTCTACAGATTGAAGTACGATTTTACTTTCAACCCGACTCAGCAAGTCTAATGAAAGCTGATTTAGAACAAAAAGTTAAACAAGTCAAACTTTTTCTCAATCAACACCCAAATCAGCATTTAAAAATCATTGGTTATAGTTATGAGCCTAGTAGTCAAAACACATCTCAAAAATTGGCATTTCTGCGAGCAAAAGCTGTACAACAAGCATTGATTAAATTAGGTATCGAACCATCTCGTCTACAGATTATTGGCAGAACGAATTTACCGCCAGGAATTGATGTCACTCACCCCTTATGGTTGAGCCGCTGTGTCGTTATAGAACCGATAAACAAATTTAAGTTTTAACTAACTGTGATTATCAACTATGTGTACAATTTCTAGAAAAATCTGCTTATTTGGTGATTTTGGTGTTGGCAAAACTAGCCTAATTCGTCAATTTGTTGAATCTAAATTCAGTGATGAATATCTTTCAACTGTAGGAGTAAAAATTTCTCGTAAATTCGTGAATTTTTATAATAAAAGCCTAGCAAATGAGCAAAATTTACAACTGTTAATTTGGGATATTGAAGGTAGTAACAAATTTAAGACAGTTGCTCAAAATTATTTCCAAGGTTCTAAAGGTGCTGTAATTGTTGGTGATGTAACACAACCAGAAACCCTGAATCATCTCCAGGAGCATATTCAGACTTTTTTAGCTGTTAATCCTCAAAGCTATATTGTTGTTGCACTGAACAAATCAGATATGATAGCGCCAGAATATTTAGAGAACATCCGTAAAATTTATCAATTCAGTAATCAAGCTCATATATTAGACACTTATATAACTTCTGCTAAAACTGGCAATAATGTTAATGAAATATTTCAAACTTTAGCCACTCATTTAATTTAAACAAATGAACTCATTTTCGCGTAATATATTATCTATATATGGAATTGAATATTTAATAATTGATGAAAGCTGTAAAATTCTTGAGATATCACTGACGGCAAATCATTTGACCGATATTCCCGATGAAGTAAAGCGAGGTAGTGATGTTCGGATTGTGTTTCCAGAATTAGAGGGACTTGAAGATATTTTTGATGCGATTCACCAGGGACAGCAAAATAGTTTTGAATTAAAAGGAATTAAGCGATCGCCAGATAACGCTTCTCCTTTATATATTGATATTTGTATTACTAAAAATATACAACAAGAGAATTTCAGCAATTCGCTAATCATTCTTGTGCAAAATGTCACCGAAAGGATGTTGCTTGAGCAATCTCTATTTCAAGGCGCAAATGAAGCAAATCTTTTGCTACGTAACTTAAAGGCTTCTAAACAATATATTGACCAGATTATAATATCAATGCCAGACGCGTTATTGGTAACAACGCTGTCAGGAAATATAAAAAAATCGAATCCAGCGGCACAAGTTTTATTGGAATATGATGAAACAGAACTTATCGGTCAACCTATTACCAAGGTTTTGAATAAAATCGAAAATCTTAGTATATTCCCAAATCAGGATAGAAATCATTTAGGCAAAGAGGTAGAAACCGTTTGTCATACCAAAAGTGGTAAAACCATTGCAGTAGATTTTTCATACTCAAGAATTCAAACAGAAATTGAACATTTTCAAGGTTATGTTTACATTTTGCGAGATCTGACCGAACGAAAACAGGTAGAACTTGCTAAACAGCAATTCTTAGCAATGATTAGCCATGAAGTTCGGACTCCGATCGCATCGGTAACTGGTATGGCAAGCCTGTTGTTAGATAGTGGATTGACTGTTGAACAACAAAAGTTTGTTGAAATTATTTACACAAGTGGAAATTCATTACTGACAATTATTAACGATTTCCTTGATTTTTCTAAAATCCAATCAGGCAATTTAGAATTAGAGGAGCAACCTTTTGTTTTGCAAGATTGCATTAACCAAGCTGTTGATTTACTGACACATAAAGCTCAAGAAAAAGGTTTACAGCTTACATTTATAGATAATCATCAATTTCCTACTCTCATTATCGGAGATATTACCAGACTGCGGCAAATTTTGATTAATTTACTCAGTAATGCTATTAAATTTACCAACGCTGGAAGCATAGAAATTTCAGTTATCATCCGCAATCAAAGTAATAATAATTATTCTGCTAGAAATATTTGCGAAATTGAGTTTAGTATTAAAGATACAGGCATTGGAATTCCCCACGATCGCGTTGAACGTTTATTTAAAGCCTTCAGTCAAGTTAACTCGTCCATTACTAGAGAGTATGGTGGTACCGGTTTAGGCCTTGCCATCTGCAAGCAACTGTGTGAATTAATGGGTGGCAGAATTTGGGTTGAAAGTCAGTTGAATGTAGGCAGTGTATTTTACTTTACAATTACGGCTTCTGTAATTTTAGAACAGTCACAAGTTAAAAGGAGCCAGTGCAGTGAAGCAGCCTCCATCTTGGCGGTTTCCATCGTAGACGCAAAGCGGCTTCCCGCAACGGTAGGGAAACTGCCAAACCCGAAAGGTATTGGGGAAACCCCAAGTCCAGCAACTCGCATTGAGAATTCTAAATTCAGAATTCAGGAGCCAGGAATGGAAAATTACGAAAACAACACAGATTTTTCTGTTCCAGATTCTTTTCAATTAAGAATACTTTTAACTGAAGATAATCTAGTTAATCAAAAAATTGCTTTGAAACAACTCGCAAGCTTAGGCTACAGCGCCGATGTTGCTAATAATGGTCAAGAAGCGTTGGAGGTATTAGAAAAAATTCCTTACGATTTAATTTTGATGGATTGCCAAATGCCAATTCTTGATGGTTTAGAAACTACAAAAGAAATTCATCGTTGGCAAGAAAGCCGCTTTGCAAGCGGTCGTCGTCCTGTGGTAATTGCAATGACAGCTAATGCCATGAAAGAAGATAAACAAATGTGTATAGATGCAGGCATGGATGACTATTTAAGCAAGCCAGTTTTGAAGGAAGATTTGGCAGCCGTGCTAGAACGTTGGGCAGATATAATTTTTAAAGCGAAAGCAACAGATGTGGGTTTAATTGACCTACCAATTGATTGGGAACGCTTGCATCAACTCTCAGAAGATAACCCAGAATTTGAAATAGAATTACTGCAAATATTTGTGGAAGATATTCAAGCTCGGATAGAGATAATAAAAATGGCGATCGCTGCTTTCGACTTCCAGCAACTTGCACGCGAAGCCCATCAAATTAAAGGCGCTAGTGGCAATATAGGAGTTACAACTATGCATCAAGCAGCAGAAAAATTAGAACAACTAGCTCATAACCAAGAACGTCGAGGTACTAATAATTTAATCTCAGAGTTAGAAGAGTTTGTTAAACGCATCGAAGAGTTTTTAATGACGAAATAGAAGCTTTAATTATCGTGCAGACAGCCAAGCCTGTATATCATCCACACTAGTAAAATCTAACAATGCTTCGCTCAAATCTTCAAGAACAGGCAACGGTAAACCAAAAATTGAGGAACGCATTTCTTGGGAGAGTTCTCCAAACCGCTTAGTCAACTGTCGAATAATAACATTAATTGTTGCTTGTTCGCGTCCTTCTTCACGTCCTTCTTCGCGTCCTTCTTCTTTGATTTCTCTATAAACTCTGGTTTCTTTGAGTGTTATCCCTAGCATAGACTCTACCTCCACTCGACTTAATTGTTCAAATTTGTAAACCATTATCGTCGTTATCATATCTATTATGCCGTCACTTGACCCAGATGGAACTTCTTGACGAGTTCTACTTAACAAATACCTGGCTTCTTCTGGTGCTTGTTCTGACTCTACTGTGGTTAATACCATCAATGCTACCCATATAGGTAGTTGGCGAATGTCTCCCAATTCATCTAAATACACTCGATGTACTTGAGTGCTGTTAAGCAATCCACGATGAGGATGAATATCACTTTGTTCAATACTGCGCGATGGATAAATGATTACTGTTTGCCAATCACTAAATCTTGCACGGTTGCGGTAAAAATATAAGGATGATTCGGCAAATACTCTTTCATACAGTTGTTCATCCTTTTGAAACTGCACCTCGCAGAAATATACTACTCCTGCGCCTGCATTTTCTGGCGGTAAAAATACCCCATCTATTTCAAATTTGGGTTCTTTAACAGCCACCGAATCAAATCGATAACTATCTGCATTAATTGGATAATTTCTCAATAGCTCGAATAGTAAAGTGGGAGATTGTTGAAAAAGTTTGTAAAATATAGAGTCTCGCCGCATCGTCCAAAATTGTAGGATGACCAATAAATAACATATTATTAATAATACTTACTTATAAATAAGCAGTAACGATTATCTATTGTCCGCTCATAACTAAACTTGTCGGCAATAGCAGACATGATTTTTAAACCGCGTCCCCGCTCTTGGTCATTATCTTCAAATTCTGATGTTTGCCGCAATTGTTTCTCCAAATCAAAGCATTTGCCCTGAGACCAAATGCGAATTTCTATATACTCATTTAAACGCACAGCTTCCATCTCAATTGGAGTTTCAATGGGTAAATTTTTGTGGGCATGTTCCACAATGTTAGTAAACCCCTCCATCAAAAGTGTTTGACATTGCCACCAAATTTGTTTATCGGGAAGGCTTGGTTCGTTCATTTGCTCAAACCAAGATAAAACTTCAGAGGAAGCCGTCAGATCTGTGTTTACTTTCAGATATATTTTTTTATTCATTCTTAGACAATCAAATATTTTTAAATTATCTTATTCGCTAATTAGTTTATTTAATTTGAGTATTTTCACTATACATTACAAATAAAATTTCATATAATTTAAATTAAATCAGCTATTTATTTTCCATCGCAATTATCAAAATATAATTTATGTTTAAAATTTTAGTTATTGATGACGATCCTACAGTCCGAGCAGTACTCAAAAGCACGCTCAAAAAGCAGGGTTATGATGTTACCGTAGCTAGTAATGGTGAAGAAGGAATTACACAAGCACAACTGCTGCATCCTGCTTTGATTATTTGTGATTGGATGATGTCCCAGGTAGATGGACTAGAAGTCTGTCGGCGAATCAAATCGGCTCCAGAATTGGCGACTACGTTTTTTATTTTATTGACTGCTAGGGGAGCAGCTAGAGGAGAGGAAGATGATAGAGTAAAGGGACTTGATGCTGGAGCAGATGAGTTTATCTCTAAACCAATAGAGATGAATGAATTGAAAGCAAGAGTGAGAGCAGGATTAAGGTTACATCAGCTGAATCAGGATTTACAAAGTAAAAAGCAAGCTTTGGAAAAACTCAATCAGGATTTACGAACCCAAAAGCAAATTTTAGAAACAGAATTGGCTCAAGCAGCTGATTATGTGCGATCGCTTCTACCCTTACCCCTCGTAGGAACAGTAACTACAGAAAATTTGTTTATTCCTTCAGCACAGCTAGGCGGTGATTGCTTTGGCCATAATTGGCTCGATGACGAGCGTTTGGCGATTTATTTGTTGGATGTATCGGGACATGGAGTAGGTTCTGCACTATTATCTGTATCGGTGCTGAATGTGCTGCGATCGCAATCTCTACCAAACACCAACTTTTGTCAACCTAGTGAAGTCCTAAAAGCTCTCAATCACGCTTTCCAAATGAGGAAACACGGTGATAAATACTTCACAATTTGGTATGGAGTTTATCACCGCCTCAAACGCCAACTCATTTATGCCAGCGCCGGACATCCACCCGCTTTACTTTTGTCTAGTACCTCTACGGCGAATATCCAAATTCAGCAGCTAACTTCTTTAGATTTACCAATTGGCTTTTTACCTGATGTTGAATTTCAAAATGCTGTTTTTGAAGTCAAAGAAAACAGTACTTTATATATTTTTAGTGATGGAGCTTATGAAATTAATCAGCCAGATGGCAAAATTTTAGGTCTTGATGCTTTCATTAACTTACTAACTAAATGTAGCCAAACAGATATCTGTAACCTCAATCAATTATTAGCTAATATTCTCAGCTTCAATGCTCAAGATAATCTTGATGATGATTTATCTGTAGTAAAAGTTAACTTTGGTTAATATCCTCAAACCTGGATATATAAACCCTTTGGATTACGTAAAAAAATTGCTCTCAACTTGAAGAGGTTGATTTTACATTTACTATGCCATTAATGGAAGCAAATAAATTGCAAAAGAAAGCATATTACTATATTCAATTTTGCGTTGCTACTACTTGGCGATTGAATTCCTCTCGATCGGCAAAAACTTTAAAAATTCTATCCATCTTAGTCAGTTCAAATAACATCTTGACTTGATCGTTTATCGAACAGACAAAAAGTTGTCCATCGGTTTTTCGTACCATTTGCATTGCTGATACTAAAGCGCCTAAACCAGAACTATCAATAAACTTTACATTTTTTAAATCTAACAATAGAACATTTGTTCCATTATCTACATGATTACTAACTTCACGACGCAATTCATTACCTTTAATACCATCTAAAATTCCAGAAAATTCTAGTACAGCTACACTTTTATTCATGGATTAATTCTCCAATAATTTGTTTGAAATATCTTATTATTTTGGCATCGATTTAATCAAAACTGCAATAGGTACAAAAATATTTTTGTTTATATATAGCAGTCAGATTTTTTTATTTATATCTGAAAGTAGCCAACAGGCAAAAGTGTTATGAAAGATTAAAATCTCCATGTTTTTTAGATTAAATATTTTTAAAATATATAAAAATTGAAATCTGTTCGTGAGGTATGTTTTTTATAAAAAATTATTTCTCCAACAAGCTAATAATTATACTGCAATATTTAAACAGATTAGTTTAAAAAACTTCATTTAATTACTTGTTTATTAATATTGGCGATCGCGCTAAAAAAGCTAGCGTCAACCCATTGCCGAGAAATTTCAAAAGCTTCAAAATATCCATCTTTTTGCCCTAATTCCCGCGCCCAAAATCGAGACAAAATAAGTATGGCATCTAGTTGCATAAATGCTTTATTTGCTTCTGATTCATAACAACCAATAGCTGCAATTTTTTCCTCAATCACAGAAGTTATATCGACAAAAAAATTCGGTTCAAAACCACGTAAAAAAACAGGCGGTGCTGAATACCACAAAGGTATGTTTTTGCGGGTAGCAACATTAGAAACTGCGATCGCACACACTTCATGATCTCTATGTCCATATTTTTCAGGTTGTGGTGCGTGAGTAATAATCAAATCCGGATGCCAATTCCCAATAGCTTCTTCAGTAACTTTAATCACTGCTTGTGTTGAAAAATTACACTCTTCAAGTGCATAAAATTCGTAATTTGCGCCGATGATTTTCCCAGCTGCATCTGCTTCTTGATGACGCGTACCCTTAACAGATGAACTAGAAAGACTACCATCAGTCAAAATTAAGCAACGAACATTCCACCCTGCTTTAGACATCAGACTCAGAGTACCGGCAGCAGGTAAAACTTCATCATCAGCATGAGCATAAATTGTTAACACAGTTCGTTGCCCAAAGTTGTTACAGTCTAAATGATTGTTCATAGCTATTTTAGAGTTTGTCATTAGTCATTAGTCATTGGCTATGGGAAGACGAGGAGACAAGAGGGAGAAATTGCTACCTTGTCTCCCTTGTCTCCCTTGTCTCCCTTGTCTCCTTACGCTTCTTTTGGAGGTTGCCAAACAGATGCGCGGATGATGGCTGACAAAAGTAACAAGTTATAAATAGCCCATGCACCATTGAGTAAGTGAACTTCAGGATAATTCAAATGCCCGATCGCGAACCGATAAAGGCTCCATAGTATTCCTAGAACAGTCAAGATAAAAACAACAATCTGCGGCCAAACTAGCCGGATATAAATGCCAGATTGTCGTTGTTTAGGCGTTACTTGGAAATTGAGTTTTTGTCCGGTGAATACACTCCATACCGCTTGGATTAATAAGGGAAATAGAGCGATCGCATATTGTTCGGAACGCCAAACTTCTCCAGCCGGAATTCCCCAAGTGGCAGCAAGGAAAGTCAAGCGGTTAATAATAAAAGCTGGGAAAAAGTGTATGGCAAAGTCCGGCCCGTAGGTTTTAACTGGAATAATATCCGTGAAAAAATAGATAATTGGACAAGAAATAAAAACCAGAGTTGCAAAACCAGAAAAATAGCTATACATGGTTTTAAAATAATGTAACCTCTGCCAAAAACTCAGCCCTGGTTTTGTTAATGGATTTTCTCTCAGCAGCACTTGAATAGTTCCTTGTGCCCAGCGCAGCCTTTGTTTAAGAGTAGAACTAAGGTCATCTGGTGCTAAACCTTCTGCTAGCAATTCATGATGATAAATAGATTTCCATCCAGCACCATGTAGACGCATTGCTGTATTCATATCTTCTGTAATACTGTTGCTGGATACGCCACCAATTAATTGAAATTCATTTAAACGTTTTTCATCTTTGGCAAATTCATCAGCGAAATATTGCAGCCCTACACTAATGAGTGCTTCTCGTCTCAAAAGTGCATTTGTGCCTGTATAAAAAGCAGCATTCATGCCATCTTTACCTTGTTGGAGCGGCCCATAAAATAAATTTGCTCGATGTCCAAAAGGATCGCCCGAAGGAATGTTGTAAAAATCCTGACGGGTCTGGACAAAAGCAATTTGATTATGGTCATATTTCCCCGTGAAAAGATTATAAGTGTAGAAATAAGGCAGAACTCGCTTAATAAATTGTGGTTTGGGGATATGGTCAGCATCTAGGGTGAGAATAAACTCTCCAGAAGTTTCGCCAGAAAAAATTGCGTAATTGAGGTTACCTGCTTTAGCGTGGTGGGGTACACCAGCTGGCTTAGGACGAGCAATGTAGCGAAAACGAGCCAGTTCAACTAATTCTAGTTCTTTTTTGCGAATAGCTTCTTCTAAGGCTTTGCGTTCGGTAACCAGGCGTTCTGCCATACTTTGATGCTGTGGAGGTAACCAAAGAATAAACTGTCGCAAACTCTTCACAAATTCGCTAGCGAACTCGTTTCCCTCTGATGCTTGCAACCATTCTTCGGCGGCTTGGGTGTTGGGTGTGAGATTTTCCAGTTGCTTCAAGCGTTCCAATAAACAACAGTGTTCTGCATCAATTCTTTCTGCTTCCTGCTGTAGTTGTGATGACTGTAAATCCTCAATACACAATCTTTCGGTCATTGCTCGCATATCAGCTGAGTTACCATCATCTAGCACATAAACACGTAACTTGGTTGGCGGGTAATCCATTGCTAAAGCAGCTTTAGCAGTTTCTTCTACAATTTCCGGCGGCTCGTTGTAGCACGTTATAAACACATCCACTGTTGGCCAGTCAGATCTAGGTATCGATGGGGTCATCTGGTCAAGAGATTTAATTTGTCTAACTAAAGGCCGCCACAACCCAATTACAAACATTACCCCACCGAAGTAGCTATAAATTTCTGCTACTAGCAACGGGATAGAAATCCAAAGCGCATCGAAATTAATTGAATGAGTGATGCGCCATTGCAAATACCAGATACCAAAAATTAAATTGATTTCTGCCAAATAGCGAAATAACAGCGTTCTTTTTTTGAGTAACGAACGGCTGTTACCAGAAAAGTTTGCGGAGTTATCAATAATAGAAACTGATGTCATCTTAGTAATATTTTGGATTGTGAAATAGTTAGAAATAATCGCTTTTAGCTATCCATGTGTCGGAAAAAGAGTTTTTTGATAAGTAGACTTATTGCAAAATTCCTCTTCTTTGGGTGTTAGCGTACTTTTACGGAGAAGCAAGCTACGCGTAGCGTCTCGTAGAAAAGTGGGGCGTAGCCCGACAAAAAATTATTTATGCAAGAGGTCTAGTGATTAGGCGGACGTGATATGACTACATTCACTCATGTACAAGTATTCCCAAATACAACTAGTTATTAACAATCACGGCTTACGCAAAAGATAACGAAAGTAGCGGTAATTGATGAATTACCGCTACGGAAGAATATGCAATTTATTCTGTGACTTTTGTACGAGTTACTAATGAAGTATCTTTGGTTGTTGAAGCCCAGTAACTTCCAGAACCATCAGAAATTAACTTGGTTCGTTGGATTGCGGTGTTGGGTAAACCTCGCCCAGAATTACCCTTAGTTACTGCGACCCACCAAGGAGACTTCATGGTGGTAGTCGGACGAATTAGAGGTTGTCCATTCATCACTTTGTACAACAAGGATTGCAAAATCATACTGTTGGTGCTGCTAGTGAAACCAATTGCCGTTTTACCCGTGGCTTCATAGAAGCCTTCATAAAATCCAGCCGATGGATTGTATAAATCAGTCGTTGCTTGTAGTAATTCTTGACTATACTTGTTTTCTGGAAGCAACGCATGATAAGCAAAAGCTACTGCTGTACTTACCAATCGTCCCTTGGGTACGGGTTGGCTGTCATCTCCTAAAGCTACCCAAGCATCGCCTTGCCCAGTAATTGTACTGTGGACAGTGTAAGGCTTGCGATCGATTAGGGTAGTAGCTGAGGCTGTCAGAGCGCCGGTACGACGATAACGTTCGGCTTGCGCTTGGAAAATCGGCTCAAAAAGCGATCGCATTTGTGGATCTAGGCCAAATTCCAAAGCATAGAGTAAGAAAGGATTGCTAACTGTGTATTGGTTTTTCGAGTTAGTATCTGTGCGGCGGCGTTGGATTGGTACTTTCACTCCCTCTACTGAGGCTGTTTGATATTCACCACCAACAGCAGAACCCTCAACATTAAACCCCCATAATTGAAAAGCACGAGCGGCATATTCTTCATAGCCTAAGCGGGTTTCAGGGTTGACGCGAGTAAGATATCGCCCATCTTCCTCTTTGCTAACACTCGCACTCGAAAGAATACCTTCTCGTACCACACGCAAGTATGACCAATCCAGCACAATTTTATCTACCGCAGCCGTGTATTCTGGATGACAGGTTTTCAAATTATAAAGTGCTGCCAGCATCCTGCCTAAATCTAAAGCCGACCAACCATTTCCTTCTGCAATGGGATTTCCACCATAATCTACCGATTGCAGCGTTCTAGTATCGTAGCCCCGACTCGGTAACTCGCCAGCAAATAAAGGTAACTTTGTCAAGGCTGCCAATAAATGTCGGGTACGTCCGTCAAATTCTTTGGGGTCAATTATATCGAGCGATCGCGCCGCATGGAGGGCAGCCAGATAATCGCCTAACCCCCAGAGAGTAGCACCTTTGAAATCACTGCGATCGTCAATTAGCCCATTCTTAGCATGATAATTTGCTTGAAAATATCGCCAAGCTGCCTCTGCATAGCGTTTTTCAATAAGCGTTAGCGGTCTTTTTAGTTTGAGATTGGATGATGCTTGCGGACTTTCCACTGGTGGAATCGGTGCAACAGCCACATCTGTGATTTTAGAAGTATCCGCAGGGCTTGAGGTAGGAGTTGTGAGAGTAGAATTTGATTGATTTGGCGTAGGAATCGTAACAGTAGAATTGGCTTGATTTGCGGTAGGAGTTGTGACAGTAGAATTCGTTTGATTTGAGGGTGTCGCATTTTCAGTTGGTTTAGTAGTGGAAACACTTGCAGAACCAGAGGCAGAGGCAATTAAAGGGCGATTTCCCCTAGCTTTGTAGTATAAAATCTCCAAAATTAGACCATTAGTATTACCTGTCAAAGCTTTATTTGGTTGCTTTGATTCTTCATAGATCCCAGCATAATAACCACTATCATCAGGACTGCGGAGATCCTTGACAGCATCAAAAACTTTTTGGGCATAGGGATTATCTGGAAACAGATAGCGCCAACCAAAAGCAGCTTTGGTACTGATACTGCGGAATTGTGGATAAGGCTGATTAGCGTCAGTAATTGTTGCCCAGTTTGTACCGTTGGCGTAGACAGTGTTGTAGAGAAAATAAGGTGCTTGGTCAATATTGTCTTCTGTAACCGCAGTCAACTGACCTGTAGTATCGTAACGTCGTTTTTGCACATCTAAGACTCTAGCAGCAAAATCAGCTAACTGACCTTGCAAGCCAAATTCAATACCATCAAGAATATAAGACTCACTCACAACGTAATTATTGGCATTAGTGCTTTGAAAATCACGCGTATCAACGGGAATTTGCACGCCATTAATTTCCACTAACTTAAACGGCTCAAAAGCAATCGCTTTCGGTGCAGAGAAACCCCAAAGTTGATAACCTCTAGCGCCGTATTCTTCGTAGCCGAGTCGTCCTTCTTGCACCAGTAACGTTTTGTTGTCACCAAGAACAGTAGCACCAAAAAGTTGTTCGTCTTTGAGCGATCGTGCCACCTGCCATTTTGTTACAATGCCCTTGAGCCAATCATTATATTGGGGATGACAGCTGCGAATCACGTCAAACGCAGCCAGAATTCTACCGACATCCAAAGCAGACCAGCCAATACCCCGTTCAATGGGATTGTTGCCATAATCAACCATTTGTCCCGTGGCTGCGTTATAGACTTTATTGGGTAAGGCATCCTCAAATAACTTTAGGCTGCTAAGAGTCGTTAAAAACTTATTCAGGCGAGTATCAAAGTCTGCTTGGTCAGTGAGATTCAACCAGCGTGCAGCATTCAACGCCATCAGGTAATTCCCCATATCCCAAAGCGTACCAGAAGGATAACCCCCAGTAGAATTGGTAAATCCCGTTGCTGGCTGATAATTTTTCACAAAATACTGCCAAGCAGCACGAGCATAGGTTTGTTCTTCAGGTGTCAGAGGAACTGTAATACTGCTACAGCTATTGGAATTTTGCGATAAGACTGGTGTCGGGATGTAAAACAAAAATTGCAGAAATATTGCAATTAAAAATAGTGCGATCGATTTCAACAGCTTTTGTTGATGGGGTTTGTATATCATGTGCAAATAAAAAGTTAAGAATTAAGAACTAGAAAGCTATTCTTTGGGCAAATAAAACGACTATAAACTTTCCTTAAATCTTGCTGGTTTAGAGTTTAAAGGTCGATTTTGAATAGATGTAGCAACTTGTTTGTTAGCTGCCAAATCTGTTAAAACTACTTTGATTTCATGACTTACAATATCCTTTGACTGGAGCTTCTTATGAAAAAATATATAGCGTTCAATCCAGCCAAAATAGCTTTTTTATGCTTTGGATGAATAATCTTTAAGTTTTTAGGTGTTGTTCCATATAATATTCAGAAAATTTCGGTTTAATATCCTAATTTGGATGTTATGCCGAAAGTTTCTAGATACCAGCGATAAATATACCGAAAAGCCCCTACTTACGTACAAAATCGGGTGAATATACGGAATATTTGTGGCTGTTAGAGGCTATTTATAAAGTAAAAATAAAATTATTGCAGGGTGTGTTACGCGGAAATGGAGAGCAGAGGAGAAATTGCAGCAGTCTTTCCCGTCTGCCCCTCCGCCCCATACTTAATTTAAAAATCTACTCCCCGTTTGAGTTCTACGCCTTGATTTGCATAGTGTTTGTGGCAGTAAACCTCTGAATGAACGCTAGCTAAATCAAAGTATGTTGGTTGATTTTGACAGCGGCCAGTGATAATAATTTCAGTGTCGCGGGGTTTGCGGAGCAAAGCTTGGACAATGGGTTCAACGGGGAGTAGTTCCAGGTCAACTGTGGGATTGAGTTCGTCGAGAATAATTGTTTTGTACAACCCAGAAGCGATCGCAACTTTAGCAATTTCCCAACCTCTTTCGGCTTCTACGTAGTCTAATTCTTGCCGGGAATTGCGCCAAACAATTGCATCTCGACCGCAACGCTGATGATCCACCACTTCTGGATATGACTGCTGCAAAGCGGCGATCGCCGCATCTTCCGTATAACCACTGCCGCCTTTGAGCCACTGCATAATTAATACACGTGTAGATCCTGGATGATTGATCCCTCTACCAATTGCCTGCAAGGCTTTACCTAAAGCACTCGTAGATTTACCTTTACCAGCACCAGTATAAATTTCAATTCCATTAAGTAAAAGTGCTTTAGCAGTTGGGTGGTGGTGGGGTTTCATTTCTGAGTGCAAATCTGCAATATCGAGCAACTTTTGTGGTGCAGCGCGTCCGGTAGCAATGATTTCCAACTCTTGGGGTTTAGATTTTAGCGTCCTTACCACTTCATCCACTGGTAGCAAACCCAAATCCAGTACAGGGTTAATTTCATCCAAAACCACAACTGAATATAAACCGCTGGCGATCGCACCTTTGGCCACATCCCAACCCCGCGCCGCTTCCTCTCTGTCAAAAGCAGTAATTTCTTCGGGGCCAAAAAATTCGGCTCTGCCAGTCCGAACCTGGTCAATTAAATGGGGAAAGCCACGTTGCAAAGCTGCGATCGCCCCATCTTCATCATAATCACGCTCAGGCCCCTTTAAAAACCGCAGCAGTAAAACTCGGTTGGAATTAGTAGGTGTATTAATTCCCAACCCAATCGAGCGCAAAACCACCCCCAAAGCCGCCTGGGACTTACCTTTCCCTGCACCATCATAGACATGAATTTGACCAACAAGCCGTTCCTGACGCACTTGCGCCGTGCGAATACCGATGCCGTTCCTTGTCATTTCTCGAAAAGCTATAATATAGCAGTTTTTACTTCTGTGGGCATCGGGAAGAAGCAGAGGGGCAGAGGTGCGGAGGGGCAGAGGGGCAAAAGAGAAAGAACTTGTACAACAACTCTCCCCTGCTCCTCTGCTCCCCTGCTCCCCATGCCCTACTTACTGACTTCTACAGGCAAGAATCCACCCGCCTGCATTTTCCATAGTCTGTAGTAAGCGCCGCGCCGTGCGAGGAGTTTGGCGTGATTACCATCTTCGATAATTCGACCTTGGTCGAAGACCAAAATTCTGTCTAGATGGGCAATGGTAGAGAGACGATGAGCTACCACAATCACGGTTTTGCCGTCCATTGCTGAGTCTAGGGTATCTTGGATGGCTTTTTCGGTGATGGAATCGAGACTAGAGGTGGCTTCATCCAGGATTAGAATCGGCGCGTTTTTGAGGATTACGCGTGCGATCGCGATTCGCTGTCTCTGTCCTCCAGACAATTTAACACCGCGTTCGCCCACCAAAGAATTATAACCCTCCTTCATTTGGGCGATAAAATCGTGAGCATAGGCTTTTCGTGCTGCCTCAATCACTTCCTCGTCGGTTGCATCTATGCGTCCGTAACGAATATTTTCTATTAATGTGCGATGGAACAGAGATGGATCTTGGGGAATTAAGCCGATCTGAGCGTGTAGGGCATTCTGAGTCATATCTCGAATATCGACTCCATCAATGAGAATTTGCCCTGATTGTGGGTCAAAAAGGCGCAAAATTAAATTCACAAAAGTAGATTTTCCAGAGCCGGAAAAGCCCACCAAGCCGACACGTTCGCCTGGTTGGATGGTGATGGAAAGGTTTTCAAAGACTTGTTTGCCAGCCGAATAACTGAAATAAATTTGCCGGAATTCGATTTTACCTTGGGTGATGGGATGAGCGATCGCTTTATCGCGATCGATTAACTCATGGGGTTGAACAATTACGGAGACGCCATTGGCGACATTGCCGATATGTTCAAAGAATTCTAAAAACCGTCGGCTCAAATTACGGGCTTCACTGATGATCAACAGTGACAAACTAGTTGCCACAACGAAGTCAGCAGTAGCAATTAACCCTTGACTCCAAAGGGAAAGCGAGTAATACAAAGTCCCGATTTTCAGAATGGCTGCTGAGATGAACTGAAACCAGCGAATTCTCTCCGAGTACCAGTTAGACTTTCTCACCTCTTTAATTTCGTACTTTAATTGCTCATTCAAATAGCGTCGTTCAAAATCCAAACGAGCAAACAAGCGGCTACTGCTGAGATTTGTCACCCCATCTACAATGATCCCAGTTGTATCGCTTCTTGCAGCTGCGGCTCTCCGGGAGTAAATTCGGCAGCGAGTTGCCAGCCAGAACGAAATACTGATGAAGAGAACTGCCCACACGCCCACGAATGCAGCAAGGGGAGGATAGGCACGGTACAGTAAAATCGCGGATACAATATACACGATAATTACAGACATAAATTCAGTAATCAGCATTTGCATCGTCTGGGTAACACCCAGAGAAGTTTCGCCGATGCGATGTGCCAATGCCCCAGCAAAACTACTACTTAAGTAGCGATGGGAATGGTGTTGCAAATAGGCATATAGGGAGCGGACTATGTGCTGTCGGTGGATGGGATGGAGAATAGTCTGCAAAAGTCCAGCCGATCGCCCGAATATCACTTCACCCACACTCAAAGCAGTGAACAACATCAGTGGTTGGCTGACAGCATCAAAAATAGACTTGCTGTCGCCAGTCGTTCGCGTCACGCTCCGGATAATCTCGCCAATAGCATAGGGCAGCATAATACCGCAGGTTGCGTGTGTTGCCTCCAGGATTACCATTGCTAAATACCACCAGCGGAACTGGTTAACGAAATAACAAATGAACCTGAATGGAGTATTAGGTAAATTTGGTGCATCGGCAGCACGTTGAAAAGATTTAGAAATTCTGACCTTTTTTGTCATAAAAGTTGTTCTCGTACTAGCAAACCGTTCTCTCAAACAAAAATAGGACGGCTTCTTTAGCCGCCCTCTGGCGTTAAATAGAGTACTCAATAACTACTAGTCTGTAGTTTCTAAACCATAATTTCAGCGGGTGTAATTGCAGCATATAAATCAGGTGGAAGTAACGCATCCCGAATGTTAATTTTCTTTGGTATGACACCCTCTTGAAAGAACAAATCTGCTACGCGTTGTTGTTCTGCGATCAGTGCTTCACTCAGTCCTCTGCGTCCGACAAAAGTACGACGTGACATCACCCTTGCGGCTACGTCCTCATCTAATTTTTGTTCGCTAATCATCAATTTTTTGACTTCATCTCGATTTGCCTCTGCCCATTTATCAAGACCATGAAGTTCCTCGATGAGAATTTTTAGTAAACCAGGATTTTGTTCGGCAAACTTCCTGTCAGCAATATAATAACCACCAGGAGAATCTAGCCCAACAGAATCTCTGAGAACGCGAATTCGACCCATCTTTTCGGCGATCGCATAATGCGGATCTCCTGTCATCCAAACAGGAATTTTACCTTCGATAAAAGCAGCTCGCGCCTCAATAGTCGGTATACTTTTGATTTTAATATCTTTGATGGTCAAGCCAATTGACTGCAAAGCTCTAAGAATAAAATAGTGCGATGCCGAGCCTTTTTGAAAATAAACTTCTTGCCCTTTAATCTCCTCAAATTTTTTCAGCGGAGAATCTGGAGGTACGGCAATAACACTACTTTTCCCTGTTCTTTTATTTCTTTGCGTACCCACAACATAAACCAAATCTGACCCAGCAACTTGGGCAAAAATTGGCGGCGTTTCTCCCACCGATCCCACATCAACTCTTCCCGCAGCCATTCCTTCCATAAGTTGGGGGCCTTGGACAAATTGTGCCCATTCGACTTTAATTCCCAGCGGCTCCAAGCGTTTCTCTAATACTTTCCGATTTCTCACAAGATCCCCTGCACTCTGATACCCCATACGGAGAACCTTGCTTTTGATACCAAGGGAACTCGAACTACCAGCTGCGCTATTTAATATATTTTGTTGGGTTTGTTGGCTGCAACTTCCTAACAGATAGGCCAGAGAAAAACCAGATATGCCTGATGTAGCAACATTGAGAAAACGACGACGTTTAATCATAAGCTAATACCATTTAAAATTTTAAATTTGGGCATGGGGCAAGCAGGAAGTGTGGGAGGTGTGGGAGGTGTGGGAAGAAATCTTTCCCTCCAAACTCCCCATCTCCTCATCACCCCATCACCCCATCTCCCCATCTCTCCCGTCGCTAACGCAGAGAATCTCCCCTGCGATATTCGGCCGTGAGGTCATCTAATTTTTGTTTTAAATTGTCATCGAGTTTTACTTCCACAGCCTTGAGAGTGTCAGCAAGTTGTTCTGGGCGGCTAGCACCAACAATCGGGGCGGTGATAATCGGATTAGCTAAAACCCAAGCTACCGCTAAGGTAGTCAGCGATAATCCTGCAAACTCGGCCACTGTGCGTAATTCTTCTACAGTATTAAACTCGCGATCGCGCCAGTAACGTTCTTGATAACGTTCTGCGGCTGCACCCAAGGTGAAACGCGTACCTGCGGTGGGGCCTTGAGCAAGACTGTGTTTGCCTGTAAGCAAACCACCTGCTAAGGGATTGTACGGAATTACACCCAATCCTTCTTCTTTCGCTAAGGGCAATAGTTCTCGCTCAATTTCCCGGAACAATAGGTTATAGCGGGGCTGAATCGATACGAAGCGAGTTAAATTACGCACCTCAGCACGACCCAAAGCACGGCTGAGCCGATAAGCTAAGAAGTTAGAAACCCCGATATAGCGTGCCTTACCAGCACGAACTACCGTATCCAATGCTTCTAAAGTTTCATCAAGGGGGGTTGAGGCGTCGTCAGAGTGCAATTGATACAAGTCAATATAATCAGTTTGCAATCGTCTTAGAGAAGCATCGATCGCATCTAAAATGTGTTTCCGGGAAGCACCTCGATCCCAAGGCGCAGGGCCTACCTGACCCACACATTTGGTAGCCAGAATAAAATGTTCGCGCTTCCCTTTCAACCAGCGCCCAACAATTTCTTCGGTGGTACCAGCAGTAGCAAGACCACCCCCAAGCGGATAAACATCGGCTGTATCCAAAAAGTTGATTCCAGCATCAGCCGCGGTGTCAAGGATCTGCCTGGAAATTTCTTCCTCTGTCTGCAATCCAAAGGTCATTGTACCGAGACAAAGACGGGAAACAGTCAATCCAGTTTTACCGAGTTTAGTAGTTGGTATGGTCATAGTGTTTGTTGTTGAGTAAAAGGGATTGGGGATTGGCGACTGGCGACTGGGTATTGGGCTGTCTGCCCCTCGCCCAGTTCCCAGTCCCCAGTAACCAATTCTCAATCAGACGGCTACAGAAGCGCGACGGGTTTGCGAAACCAACCACTCTTGCAATTTTGGGTTGCCATACACTTCATCAGCAATAAAATGATCGCCTTCGGGTAGTACAGTAAAATCTACTGTTCCGCCTAGACCGCGCAAGGTATCCACAATCTGCTGTGTATCCTCAATTGGCAGTTTTTCATCCTTGCCACCTTGGAATATTTGGATAGGAATTTCCTTGAGTGCAGCTAGCTGGCTGGCTTCTAAAGTTTTGGGAACGCGACCGGATACTGCTACCAGACCAGCGAACCGACCAGGATGAGAAGCAGCGATGTGCCATGCCCCAGCCGTACCTAAGCTGAACCCAGATATGATGACACGGGACGGATCGATAGACCGTGAGGCGATAAGATTATCTAATAAAGCAATTACATCTGATTCTCGCTCTACCCAAGTCTGCCCTTCAGGAAGTTGGGGCGCTAAAAAGAAGTAAGGTAAGGAGCTTGATTCATTCACAAAACGAGGTAAACCCCATTTCACCAGCACATTTAGATCGTTCCCGCGATCGCGTGCCCCATGCAAAAACAATACCAAGGGTGCAGGTTTATTGGTATCCTCAGAGGCGGGCGCAAATAGATAAGGCAATAAACCAGAGCGGTGTTCGATAGACATAGTTGTAATTCCTTTCTATGTTTGGTGGTCAGATCCCCGACTTCTTCCAGTCGGGGATCTTGTAGCCTTTAAGCGATTACAAGATTCTTATCAACTTGTGGAGATACAAGAGATTCGATCGCTGTCCCCTTGAAGAAGTCGGGGTTGGCTTGGGTATAGAACTTGTAAGGATTAGCGAATACATAAGACTTGAAGTCAGCTTCGGTAATCACGCCTTCTCTGACCAAATCCCAGCTTTCAGCCAAGGGGGAGGTGAGATCGGGTACATCCCAGTGACCAACATCGGAGGAATAGATGGCGTTGATTTTCACATTCAAGGGATTGGCTTTGTCGTTGAATGCGGCGGCGATGGTGCGGTCGTCGGACTCGGAACCGAAGAAGAAGCTGTTCACCCACCGATCGCGGATGTCTTCTATTGTTTCAATTCCTGCTGCGCCAAAATCGTTGAGTTCGCTACCAACTGGCTGGCGGCTATGACGGCTGAATGAAGAACCCAGTACAGTCTTGGTGAGTTCTTCTTTGCTCAGGGAATGGCCTTGAGTAATTTCGCCGCCGAAACGTTCAAACAACTCGAACAATTCATCAGCATTTGTCAGTTCTGGATTGTAGTTTTCCAGTCCTTTGAGACTGCGCTTGGAGAAGCGATCTACTAAATGAATGTAGACGTGGGCACCCCAGTCTGCACCACCTTCTAACATACCCACGCGCAATTGTGGGAATCGTTTGGTGACGCCACCGAAGAACAATGCTTTGGCAAATGCTTGGGAGCCATCGGCGAAGTGGCCGATGTGGTTGTTCATGTAGTTACTGATGGAGGAGCGTCCAGTCCAACCCTGACTGCCGTAGTGGGTAGTAATGGGTACACCTAGTTCGACCGCCTTAGCCCAGAATGGATCGTAGTCATATTCGCTATCCAATCCGTAAAAGTCGATGTAGGAAGCATACTTGGCGATTTCAGGGAATTGATCCGCTGGGTATTTTTCAGCGATCGCCTTAATCGGCCGTTTCACGCCACCAGGAATATTTGCTACCTTTAAACCCAGCGTTTTTACTGCAAATTCAAGCTCCTCAATTGCTTCTTGAGGATTACTCATGGGGATACCAGCTACCACCGTCAGGCGATCGCTATATTTCCGGTAGATATCAGCATGATAGTGATTCACTGCCCGTTGCAGTGCTTGACGGTTTTCTGGGCTTGCGCCAGCTGGTGCTAAAACATTGTTGGGAAACAATACCGAATAGTCTGACCCTTGTTCGGCTTGACGCTCGTAGAGCAATGCTGGCAGGGTGTAAGTAGCAAGATCCAGCGTGTTGCGAGTGACTCTTGCCCACCAAGGCGATCGAATTGTGCGGTTGCGTTGACGTTCTTCGGGAGTTTGTTGATACCAATCTTTACCATTGCTCTTGGAGTTGAGACGCGAAGCTTCCGCCTTGCGTAACTCATCCACGAGTTTTGCACCGCCATAATTAGCGATGTAATCCTCAAAAGCTGGCGTGAAATCATTGGTATGAACGTCAGTATCGATTATCGGATAATCAAGAGTCGCTCTGATTGCAGCAGATTGTGAAGTCTTTAATCGGCTATATTCAGTCATGATTTTTTCTTCCAAAAATTACAATTGGTCATTTGTCATTTGTCATTGGTCATTGGGCATGGGGAAAGGGTAAGGGGAAAGATTAAATTTATTCCTTTTCCCTTTAACCTTTAACCTTTTCCCCTGCCTCTCCTTGTCTCCTTGTCCCCCCGCCCGCCTGCTCCCTACCTCTGAAGGTGGGGATCTACAGAAATTTCGCTTTAAAAGATGTGGCTCAAGCATCTGTGAAAAATTCCTTTATGCCAGCACTAATCTTTCATCCGCTTGTTTGACAGCAAAACGATTGCTCGGCCGAGCCAATCCCAGGTTTTCACGCAAGGTAGTGCCTTCGTATTCAGTACGAAATAATCCGCGTTTTTGGAGAACAGGAATGACTAGGTTAACGAAATCATCTAATCCTGTAGGTAGTATTGGCGGCATGATATTAAAGCCATCTGCCGCACCGTTGTTAAACCATTCTTCTAGCTGGTCGGCAATGGTTTCGGGGGTACCAAGGATGGTGCGATGACCTCTGGCGGTGGCCAGGGAAAGATACAACTGGCGCAGTGTCAGAGTGCCACGAGTAGCTAGATCCTTAACTAGTTTGAGACGACTCTTGTTGGTGTTGGTGTCGCTAGGTAGTTCGGGAGCAACATCATCTAGAGAATATTTCGATAAATCAACACCTTTGTAATAGTTTTTCAAAATACCCCAGGCAACATCTGGGTGAATCAAGGATTGGAGGAATTCATACTTTTCTTGAGCTTCTGCTTCAGTCCGGCCAATAATCGGAAAAGCACCAGGCATTATTTTCAGATCGTCTGGGGAACGTCCGTATTTCGCTAACCGACCTTTGACATCAGCATAAAATTCTTGGGCATCAGCTAAGGTTTGATTAGCTGTAAAGATGACTTCGGCAGTACGCGCAGCCAAGTCACGTCCGGCTTCTGAAGCTCCAGCCTGCACGATTACTGGGTAGCCTTGGGGCGGACGACCGACGTTCAAAGGGCCTTTGACAGAAAAATGTTTGCCTTTGTGATTTAGTATATGGAGTTTGTCAGGGTCGAAATAGACACCAGATTCTTTGTCACGGATGAAGGCGTCGTCTTCCCAGCTATCCCACAATCCTTTTACTACTTCCACGAACTCTTCGGCACGTTCGTAACGCAAGCTGTGTTCTGGATGTTGGTCGTGGCCGAAATTCAGAGCGGCATTTTCATTGCCTGTGGTGACTACATTCCAGCCTGCCCGACCTTTACTCAAATAGTCCAAAGAGGCAAACTTACGTGCTAGGGTGTAGGGTTCTTCATAGGTAGTCGAGGCAGTAGCGATAAAGCCGATGTTTTGGGTGACGGAGGATAAAGCCGAGAACAAAGTAATCGGCTCGAAATGGGCAAGTTTTCCATTGCGTTTCTGGGTTTCTGGAGCGCCACCCCAGACTCCTGGACTGTCTGCTAAAAAAACTGCATCGAATAAACCACGTTGGGCAGTCTGAGTAATTTCCTTATAATGCTCGAAATTCAAACCAGCGTCTGCTTGTGAATCGGGATGCCGCCAAGCTGAAACATGATGTCCGGTTGCTTGAATAAATGCACCTAAACGAAACTTACGTGTTTTGTTCATAATGTTTTACTGTTTTTTTACTAGTCCCTTAGCGCTAGCTCTACGGTCGGTATCGCTGATTTGTATATACCCAATGAGTTTTCATGTCTGCGTCAGGGATGTCTAAAGCAGATATGAAAAGACACTGAATCTAACGATGGAATGCTTTGGCAACAACCAAAAATTGCTTGCAGAAGCTCATACCATTTTGATTTCTAGATTGTCAAACATTTGGTAGCAAGCGCTTTTGGCTATCCATCTGTGGCAATCGTTTTTCAAATTGGTATTACTAAATCGATCTACAAGGAATGAGATCGCAAAACTGTTACGTTAGGTTGATACCACAGCAGAACTAGGGATGCTCCTCCTTGGCGATGTCTGCGACTGTCTGTGCTCGCGATATACCATAAATTTTTATAGTAATTTGACTCAGCAGATACAGTTTACAGAATACACACAAAAAAAGATGTACTGGAAATCACAATTGCATGATAAACGAATTATTAGTGTTTCAAATATTAAGTATTGCAAACTTAGCGATCGCTCAGTATTGGCGTCTTGACTGTTGACCCATGACTGTTGACTGAGGAGTTAAGAATTATTCTCCTTGTCTCCCTTGTCCCCCTTGTCCCTCCCCCTGCCTCTCTACTTTCCACTAATGAAATAATTTCCCCCATCACCATCACTATCCCGGTTATACTCTCTACAGTTAACCCTTACCATTGACTTTTTATGCTTGAAAATTGGATGCTTCCGAGGATTTTTCCCTTTGGTGGAATTCTGTTTGACTTTTTATTTGTACTGATTGCCATCCCCATCGAAGCGTATGTTTTACACAAACGCCTAAAATTTGATAAAAAAACTAGCACTTTTTATGCCATTTCTATTAATCTATTTTCTAGTGTTATTGGTTGGTCTGTCTTTTTTGCTTCCGAACCATTGTTGCCAATACAGGTTAAATCAGAATTAATTAATTATCTGTTATTTAACAATTTTAAATCACCAGGTACCCAGACTCTACTAATTTTAACTGCTTTTATAATTTTCTTTGCTACTTTTATAGTTAAATTTCTACTTTTGAGGCTGTTACTGTTATCTCTAATCAAGGAACCATTTGCGAAAAAAGAAGAGGAAGTTCAAGTATTTCAAAGACAAAAATGGCGCGGTTTTAGCAGTCTTAAATTGCAAAATACCAGCGTAGTTACTACTGTATTAATAGCAAATTCTCTGAGCTATAGCGTCATAACTGCTATTTTACTGCTTCGCTCAAAGTAGGAAAAAATGCTCTATTCATAGGAAAGCCAGCGATTTATTAGGTGTAGGGAGAAATATGAATACGCTACTTAAAGATTTATTTGGAGTTTTCAAATTTGTTGAAGGGCTTTACGCAGGGATTAGAAAAGTATTAGTTCCGCCGAAAGCTTATTCTTGGCAAACATTTATATATCTAAGCGTTTTTTCTTGGATAATTTCATATTTTGCTATAGGTTATATAAAAGATATAATTGCGTTTTTTGGTTGGCTGTTTTTAATTTCTGGTACAGCTTGGTATACAACACAAGATCCTTTGAGGGTTCCTGGTACTTTTATGCCAGTGGGAGCAGTAATCACTGGATTTTTAGTTAGTGTTTTTGCATTTGGAAGTCAAAAGGATGTAGTTACACCAACAACGATTGTTTTTTGGCCGACAATTTCAGCACTAATTACGGCAATACCAGAATTTATTGAAGGAAGTGATACAGATGCTAAAGCTCAAATTCCTAAGCCAGAAGACCGCCAAAGAATCATAATTTTAGTAGCCAGTAGTATGCTATTAAGCTGCTGGCTACAGTTTTATTTTGTAGTAGATAATTGGTTAGAAGAATATCCCAGCTTGCAGGCAGATACTTTTAAAACAAGTACCTTTGTTGTCAGAAATGAACAACCGGCTAAGGCGCCACCAAATGGAATTTTAATTTTAAATAAACTTCAACCAATAGTAGAAGAACAAATAGCCCAAACACCTTGGTCGGAAGTGGAAAAATGGTTGTTAGATGCAAAAGTGCGAGTAGGAAACTTGGGTAGGGGAGTAATTGAAAAAAACCTGGGAAAATATGAAGAGAAAGAATTATGGCGTGTTGAACCACGTGTATCTAATACTAAGTCTGGGTATATATTAGATTTACTAAGTATCTGGATAGGGCCGAGTTCTAATCCACGGGGATATTACTTAAAGAAATCTTGCCGAATTGAACCAGTTGCAGCAACTATTAAATCGGGGGATAAAATCACAGTTGGAGAAATTGAATGCGATCGCTTGAATAAATTTATCGCTGGTTCGCCGCCTCCGCAGCAGTGAAGAGTGGGGGAGGTGGGGAGGTGGGGAGATGGGGGGAGAAATGACTAATGACTAATGACCAATGACTAATGACTGAATGACTAATAACTAATGACAACCAAAATTTTTGTACTTGCTAAGAATGTGTTTCAGGAAGTGATACGCGATCGCATCCTATATATTATTGGTTTTTATGCGTTAATACTCGCCGTCGCTTTTGGTACTCTTCCTGAATTTTCAGCTGCTACGGAAGACAAAATATTTTTAGATTTTGGCATGGCGGCGATGAATGCGATCGGGTTAATTGTCACGATATTTGTTGGTACGGGGCTAGTTAATAAAGAAATTGAAAAACGTACTGTCTTAGTATTAATTGCCAAACCTGTTAGCCGTAGTGAAATTATTGTCGGAAAGTATTTGGGGTTATCCGCAGTGCTAGCTGTGCTGATAGCTACGATGACAGCAATTTATCTGTTATTTTTACAATTTGGTAATATTGCTCACCCAACAGAGAGTATTTTAATTGCGGCAATTTTCTTGTTTTTGCAGTTGTCATTAATGACTGCTACGGCTATTGCTTTTGGTGTTTTTACAGCTTCGCTGGTGGCGACTATTTTGACATTTGCTGTGTATTTAATGGGGAATATTACCCAAGATTTGGTACAACTTGGCCGGCTTAGTCGCAACCTGGGGATAGAACGTTTAACTCAAGGTTTGTTTCTTATTTTGCCAGATTTATCTCGATTGGATTTGAAAAACGACGCTGTTTATGGTTTGCAAGCACTACCTGATACAGCGGCACTGATTACCAATGTCGGTTATGCCTTACTCTACAGTGCTATGTTGTTGGCGATCGCTATTTTTATCTTCTCACGACGTGAGTTTTAGTCATTGGGCATGAGGAGATGAGGGAGATGCTGGGACACGGATAAAAACTAATGACTAATGACTAATAACTAATTATTATCTGAGGTTCTTGAATTGTGCCATCAGGCATGATCGTATCTCGTAATTTTGCATAAATCAGGTTTGTTTGGTAAAGGTTTGCTTTACTCAAGTTTGTTTTAGTTAAGTTTGCCCATGTCAAGTCTGCACTAGTTAAATTAGCTTCAGTTAAATTAGTTTCTAGCAATATTGCTCCACATAACTTTGCTTTAGTGAGATTTGCTCTCACTAAATTAGCTTCAATTAGGGATGTTTCAATTAATGTGGCTTCAGTTAGGTCTGCTTCACTTAAATCCGCAGCACATAAGGAAGTACCCCAAAGGTTACTATTTATTAATTTCACTCGCCATAAAAAACTTCCACACAAATTTGCTTGCCTTAAGTCGGCATTAATTAAATTAGCTTCGCATAAAGAGGCTTCATACAAATTCGCTTCGTATAAATTAGCTTCCATCAAATTTGCGCCACTTAAATTAGCACGAGTGAGTATAGAACCAGATAGATTAGTACCACGCAAATCTGCTCCTATGAAGTTAAATCCACTTAAATCTAGTCCTTTCAGGTCAATTTCACTCAAATCATATCCACTGAAATTGTGACGCCCAAAACATTTATTTGTGATTTGATTTAAGATCGATTCCTGCTTGTCAGCATAATTTTTCATGGTATTCACCTCTGGGTGTAACTTATCTCAAAAGGCGATCGCGAGAGTTAGTGTATATTGAGAGTACACCTCAAAGGTCGATAAAAGCGATCGGTAATCAAGAAGAAATTCCGAAAAAATCCTCAACAACCTGAAAATACGCTCTAAAAGTATTTTTTAAAACAAAATATGCTGACATAAGTCAGGAAATATTCATACGTTAGAATTCAGAATTTCTATCAGTCTAGAATTTTGAGTAATTCTGGTAGCTTCAACATTCTTATTCCTCTCCCCAAGTTTGTAATTGTAAATACACTAGTACTAAAGTTACTGCTAACAATACCGTTGCGGCGGCGGCGGCATAACCAAAATCAAATTGAGCAAAGGCTTCTTGATAAATGTAATAAACTAGCAAATTAGTGGAATTTAAGGGGCCGCCACCAGTCATTACATAAACTTGTTCAAAACTCCGCAATGTAAAAATCGCGGTGGTGATTGTGACAAATATAATGGTGGGACGCAATCCGGGTAATGTAATATGCCAAAATTGTTGCCAAGCATCTGCACCGTCTAAATCTGCTGCTTCGTAACGGCTGGGGGGAATTGCTTGCAACCCAGCTAAAAATACCACCATATTGAAGCCGATTTGTTTCCAAATACTCATTAAAATTAGTACTGGCATTGCCCAAAATGTATCTGCTAGCCAAGGTACGGTTGGAATACTAAAAAAATCTAAAAGTCCGTTCACTGGCCCCGTCGTTTGAAACAGCCAGCGAAATCCCAAGCCAGAAGCCACAAGAGAAATAATTGATGGTAAAAAATAAGCACTCCGCAAAATTCCCCGCAAAGCCAAGGAGCGATTTAATAACACTGCTAATCCCAAGGGGATAATTAAACTCGGAATGATGCTGGCAACAGTAAAATAAATGGTGTTACCAATAACTTGCCAGAAGTCAGAGTTCAATAACAAGCGCCAATAGTTTTTTAAACCTATCCAATAAATACCCTTTGAAGTAAAACTGCCAGCGGTGAAACTGAGGTAAAACAAATAGGCTATGGGCCAAATGATAAAAACGCTTAGTAAAATCAGTGCTGGTGTGAGAAAAATCCAAGCAGCCGCTGTATCATTATCCAACCAAGACTTACTATATGTTTTTGGCATTTATAATTTTCCCTTTTTGCTGTTATGACTCTTTGCCCTGATTGTACCCCTAGCTTGGTTTCTCCCAGCGTTAACAATGTCTGCCGACAAGACACTCCTTTAAAACTCGGAGTTATGGCTTCTGGAAATGGCAGTAATTTTGATGTAGTTGCCCAAGCGATCGAAGATGGACAACTAAATGGCAAAATTCAGGTTTTGATTTATAATAATCCCACTGCGAAAGCAGCAGTCAAAGCAGCGAATCGAGGAGTAGAAGCTGTGTTGTTAAATCACCGCGACTACAAAAGCCGGGAAAAGTTTGATGAGAAAATTGTGGAGACATTACGGCAGTATGATGTCGAATGGGTGATTTTGGCGGGCTGGATGCGACTGCTGACATCAGTATTTATTGATGCTTTTCCTAACAAAATTATCAATATACATCCAAGTTTATTGCCTAGTTTTAAAGGAATTAATGCTGTAGAACAAGCTTTAGCATCTGGGGTAAAAATCACTGGCTGTACCGTACATATCGCTTGTTTAGAAATGGACAGCGGCCCTATATTAATGCAAGCCGCAGTACCAGTGTTGCCGGATGATACCCCAGAAACACTGCACGCCAGAATTCAAATTCAAGAACATCGGATCTTACCAAGAGCGATCGCTTTGGCAGCCTCGACATAAAACATTGGATCGCATATGCCTGCGACTATACCGCAGCGATCGATATCTTGTACTCTAATATCCAATGGTGAAGCTGTCATGCTTCCAAAATGCAGCATTTACATCATTTTCCAAAATACTGCATTTACGATCTCACCTGCGGAATGTGGGGTGAAGACAAGAGACGCGATAAATCGCCGTCTCTACAAAGAATTGAGGTGTTGCTGAATCTAGGGATGAAATTGTACGTATTGAAATTTAAAACTCCTTATCCTCTCTGCGTCTCTGCGCCTCTGCGTGAGAAAAATCATCCCGCATTTATGCAACGCCAGAATTGATTGTTGTAGAGAGGCGATGAATCGCGTCTTATAAATACATTGTTTAATTAATTAATAAATCATCTTCTCTAAAGCAGTTTGCAAATCTTTAGTTAATTGGCTTGCGGCTTGCCTGGTGGCGTGGCGATCGCCTTTACTTTTTTCCCAACGTTCAGTTACTGAAATCGGTTCTCCCACGGTGATTTTTGCCCGCCGCAAACCTAACCGAGGTCGTCCTGGAAGTGTGGTATCTTTAATTCGAGAAAGCATATCAAAAATTAGCAAAGCTGTTTCGGCAAACTTTTCTGCTGTCGGTTTTTCTTTAATATAAGTAGCGCTAACTGCAACAAAACTTTCTACTATCCGCATATGCCGCATTCGCAAATCTGCTTCTTGGGCAATCCAGTCTGCTAAACCGCGTTTGAAGGGTGGTAAATTATCAATATCTGGCAAATCTTCGCGGTAAATATAATTCCAACCAGCTTCTTCCAAACGCCGACAACGGTCAATGAAATTTCCTTGTGCTTGAACTCCAAAATATTGCTCGGCAACTGCTAAAGACTTATCTAATAAGCGATGGAGTCTGTCAATTAATACCTGATTTTGACTTGCAGATTCATCATTTGAAACGCTTTTAGGGATATCTTGATGATAGAAACGGCGGTAAAATTCCTCCATTTCTGTAATTAGATATTCACCAAGACGAAAGATGCGTTGATAATAAATTTCTTCACGATCGCCTTGAGTAATTTCTATCGCAGGTAAACCACTATCAGCTTCTAATTTACTCAATAACCAATCCAATTTTGACCAAGGTGGCTGGTCATAAGAATATTGAATGGCGATCGGCACAATTAAAACTGTCTCAGAACGGTTGGCCTTTTGTAAATCTTCTACACACCAGAACCCCATTTGTGAAACACCGGGTTCCAGTGGACTAACAATGCCGCTATGACCGTTAGTACCGCCTTCTGGTGCCACTGCGATCGGGAATTTGCCATTAGCAAATAAGTCCCGTGCTGTTTGAATAGCTTGGCGATCTAGTCGTCTACCGCGATGAACTGGCACACCTCCCAAGCGTGAAAACAACCAACCGAGCCACTTTCCAGCCCAAACCGTCATACCGCGATCGTAAAGAAAATAGCTGTGAACGAGGTCTTGCAGCTTGATATTTTTCTGACGCGCGAACTGTGGCACGATATAGGAAAGCAAATACAGCATACAGAGGGGATCTTCTACCTCTGGATGGCGAAATGCCAACAAAAAGCGAATCTTTCCAGCCTGGAATTGTTGATAAAGTTCAGCCAATACTTCAACATTCTCAGCTTCAATTCCGACAATACCAGCTGGCAACCAAGGTCGAGTCCGGAATCGTAGCGCTATTGGAAGTAACCATCGAAAAATGTAGAGTATCGATGGATTAAAGCTTTGGGGAATAAATTTGAGTGGTGGTTGAGTAGAGTGAATCGATTTAGGCAAGTCGCTTTCCAGATTTTATTTGTAGGAATTGTACAACATCTAAACTAACAGCGATTCTATCCCTGTTATGAAAATTACTATTTAAAATGTAGAATCTTGAATTCACGGCAAAATTGAGAAAACTTGCTAAGGGGTGGGTTGGGGAGGAGTGTACCTCATTTACTTGCAATACGCTGTATGTCGTACTGATTAATTACAATTACTGCCTGGCTCAATTAAATTACTAACTAAAAAAACTAATTCCTTCAAGTCAACCGGTTTATATAGATAGCTCTGAAAACCTGCTAACAATGCATAGGTGCGGTCTTCTTCATGAACGAATGCTGTCAGAGCGATCGCTGGAATTTCTGGTTGCGTTTGTTCTTTGTTCAGCATTCTAATTTTCTCCAGCAGTGAATAGCCATCTTCACCTGGTAAACAGATATCACAGATCAAAATGTTCGGCTTGAAATGTAACATTGCTTCCAAAGCCTCCGGGGCTGAAGCAACTGTCATAACTTCCGATCCCTCTAGTTTAAACAAAGTAGCAAGTATCTTTCTCGTATCAGGGTCGTCATCGACAACGAGTAAGCGTAGTTCCTTTAGACATATAGATTTCTTGAGCATTATTTTTACTACCAATGTAGTATTAACACTTGGTATTGAAATCCACACATTTTATAGAATACCATTCATAATGGTCTATTAAGTTATTAACCGATGAAAAAGGCGATCGCCACATCTACCGAAGGTAAAAAGTTATAAGATCTTAAGGATTAGGGAGTACGTACAGACACGATCGATCGCGTCTGTACCTACTGGAAAGATAAAAGAAATCAGAAAGCAGGGGAGACAAACAATTCAAAACTTGTACTGAGCTTGTCGAAGTATTCAAAACTTGTACTGAGCGTAGCCGTTGGCGCAGCCTCTCGTAGAGAAGTATTCAAAATTCACGGAGGAAGAATCCATCCCCTGCCCCCCCTGCTTCCCCTGCCCCCCTGCCCCACCCCTTTGACCAATCAAAGATGAGTTTGCTGCTTATGCTGGCGTAATTGCTCTACTATATATATTTGTAACTCTTGCCTTTCCCTGTTGCTGGCATTTCGTTGATAAGTTCTTCCTGTTTCTTGAATAAACCGACGTTTTTCGCTTTGAGAAGATTTGAGTTTACCTCCAGATCCTTTGAGTCCTTGCTGTAATTCTTCCCACGTCTTTTCACCGACATTTTCACCTAGTTTTACTAGTACCTTTGGGAGTAATATTTTTGCCTCTCTTTGAAAATCCTCTTCTGTTTCCAAGGCAGCTAAATCTATATTGCTGAAATCGATATTGATTTGAAACTTACTCATGGCATTGATTGATTGTATTTATGATTATTAGCACAATTAACTATTGACTGATAACTATTTACTGATGACTGATGGCGGTTAAGATGCATTACTGATATTTTTCACAATTTAAAGAAAATTGCTATAGTACAATCGCTATATTTATTTATCAAGTATTATTCGGATTCTTTAACTATTCTGAATTCTGAGTTCTGAATTCTGAATTCTGACTAAAATGCTATCTTAAAGGCAAGGTCATTTGCTCAAGTTTTGAGGAAAACGCTATGACTACGACGCTCATAGAGACTAATTCTATCGAGTCATTGCTAGGTAAAGAGGCAGAAGACCTGCTTACCTACAAAGCAAAGGTTTCTAAGGATTTATTGCATTTGCCGGGGCCGGATTTTATAGATCGAGTTTGGATTAATAGCGATCGCAATCCTCAAGTATTGCGTAATCTTCAGTTACTTTATTCTACTGGTCGTTTGGCAAACACAGGCTACCTGTCTATTCTGCCGGTAGACCAAGGCATCGAACATTCCGCTGCTGCGTCCTTTGCGCCGAATCCGATTTACTTCGATCCCGAAAATATTGTGAAGTTAGCGATCGGTGCAGAATGTAACGCTGTTGCCACCACTTTGGGAGTATTGGGTATCGTATCGCGAAAATATGCCCATAAAATCCCCTTTATTGTCAAAATCAATCACAACGAATTGCTGACCTTCCCCAATCAATTTGACCAGGTATTGTTTGCTGATGTCGAACAAGCTTGGAATTTAGGCGCGGCGGCCGTTGGTGCAACAATTTACTTCGGCTCAGACCAGTCCACCAGGCAAATTCAAGAAATCAGCAAAGCTTTTAAACGCGCCCATGAATTAGGGATGGCAACTATTCTCTGGTGCTATTTGCGGAACAACGCTTTTAAACAAGATAAAGATTATCACCTTGCAGCCGACCTCACCGGACAAGCAAATCATTTGGGTGTCACCATTGAAGCCGACATCATCAAACAAAAGTTACCCGAATGCAACAACGGTTATGGAGCAGTTGCCAAAGCTACTGGTAAGAGTTATGGCAAAACCGACGAACGAGTTTACACAGAATTAACAACCGACCACCCAATTGACTTGGCTCGCTACCAAGTACTCAATTGCTACTCAGGACGCGCCGGGCTGATTAATTCTGGCGGCGCAACGGGCAAAAATGACTTCGCCGAAGCAGTTCGCACCGCTGTCATTAACAAACGCGCTGGTGGTTCCGGATTAATTTCTGGCCGCAAGACATTCCAACGTCCCTTTGAAGAAGGCGTCAAACTATTTCACGCCATTCAAGATGTTTACTTATCGCCAGATGTGACGATAGCTTAGGAATTGGGCATGGCGCATGGGGCATTAGAGGTGTGGGGGGTGTGGGAGGTGTGGGAGGATGGTGAAAAAATCTTTCCCCCCTCTCTCCCCACACTCCCCCATCCCCCCTCTCTCCCCACACTCCCCACACTCCCCACACTCCCCACACTCCCCACACTCCCCACACTCCCCACACTCCCCACACTCCCCACACTCCCCACACTCCCCCATCCCCCCTCTCTCCCCACACTCCCCACACTCCCCACACTCCCCACACTCCCCCATCCCCCCTCTCTCCCCACACTCCCCACACTCCCCAGTCGCCACTCCCTAAGAAAAAAATACCTATTCACCTCTGGTTGTAAATTCGCAGACACGCTCTAAAAATTCTTGAATAGCCAGCATTTTCTCCCTGTCTTCTGCTTCAACGAAAATTCTTAGCAAAAAGAGACTTTCATCTGCTTTTCGTGAATGAGAACCCTTAGGATAAATTTCTTTTTTGCGTTCTACAACTTTGGTTTTAAGGTAAAATAGTTCACCTCCTACATCACAATTAATCGAAACTTCTTCACCAATTTGTAAGTTTGGGTCAAAATTGTACTGTCCAACCAAAAAATAAATTGTTTCTCCATCCTCTTCTATGAGGGAAAGAAGCTCTACTTGGCATTCAAACATCCGACACTAAGAATAAATAATATGAAATTTCACGAACATCATACCAAGCTATTACCTTATGTTCCAAAACCCAAATATGTTGTTTTTACAGATTTTGACGAAACTTATCTAGCTCACCAAAACGAAGAATGTCATAAAAGCGATCGCAATGAACTAGAAGAATATTTATTAAACCAAAGCTATGAAAAACAAATTATTTTAGGTTGGGTGACTGGCAGCAGTTTAACTTCAATATTCTCCAAAATAAATAAATATGATTTAAAAGTCTTACCTAATTTTATTGCCAGTAGTTTAGGTACTGAATTAACGTATTTCAATCAAAAACAATACGGTGAAAAAGATAAAATATGGGAAAATAATCTCAAAGAAACCGGATTTTCAGAACAATTAGTTAACAATTTAGTGAGTAACCTCAAATTAGATGATATTCATTTGACACCCCAACCTCAAATACAAGATTCTCGTTTCTTAAAAAATTATTATTACCATCAACAAAACAACGAAATTGATTCACAGGCAATATTGCAGATAAAAAATCTAGCTAAAAAGGCTGGCATTTCAGTGAATATTAGCCAATGTAATCCCTTATGTGGAGACCCCGAAAATTCCTGTGATGTGGATTTTACACCTTCAGGAACAGGTAAAAAAGATATAGTTAATTTTATTTTAAAACAGACCAATATTAACTATAAAAACTCTATAGCTTTTGGCGAAAGTGGTAATGATATTGAAATGCTTCAAGCAGTTGAACATGGTTATTTGGTAGGAAATGCCACAAGCGAAGCTAAAAAATTACATTCTCGAATAGAAAAGAATGAGTACACTAAAGGAATATTATCTGTATTAAAAACACTCATCAAATAAGTCACGGGTCACAGTAAGGGCACAACAATGTTCATTGGTGTCAACTTAAGCTCAAACGCTTATCCCACAGGCATTTTACCCCACCCCCAACCCCTCCCCTTGCTAAAGGGAGGGGAGGTTTTGCGCCAGCAAAACCGGGATGGGGTAACGCGGATCTTGATGGTAAGTGAGTAGAACTCGCTCATCACGTTTTCATCAGGGTTTCACGTTAAGTTGACACGTATGAACATTGTTGTGCCCCTACCCTACCCAACTGTCACATTCTTTTTCCAAAAATTAATAATTGTTTGGTTGAGCTAAGTAGAAAACTGTAATTGATGTGCAGCGCCATCATCAATAAAGCTTTGTTCGCCAACACCGACTAACTCCACGATGATTTCACGCTTTGCAGGTAAAAAATCACCTTCTCTAGCTTCAATCTCAACAATGGTTCGTTGTTCTTGGGAATTAACGCGATAAGTTGTTGTGCAAAAGGCTCCTGTTTTGTACTCAAATGTGCGACCGTCATCTTCGTAAAGGGTAAACTCACCTACACCCTTCCAAATCCGTAGCCTTATCTGGTCTATGGGACGTTCATCTACGTATTGCATGACTGGGATCGTGGGAATAATTGAACCAGCACGGACGTACAATGGCATTTGCTCAAGTGGTGCGTGTGCCAAGATGTGGGTTGGCCCTGTGAAAGCCTCACCACTCCACCAGTCATACCACTGACCTTCAGGCAAATATACAGCACGATATTGAACGCCGGGACGATAAATTGGTGCTGCTAGTAATGATGAACCAAGCATTACTTGGTCTGCGAGGCTGAAAGTCTGCGGATCGTTGGGAAAATGATAGAGGAGGGGACGCAGAATTGGTGCGCCTGTGGTTGCAGCTTCCCAGAAAAGACTGTAGATATACGGTAGTAGTCGGTAGCGGAGTTCAATATACTCACGGCAAATTTTTTCAACGCGATCGCCAAATGCCCAAGGTTCATGCTGTACTGTAGTCAATGCTGAATGTCCCCGCATGAAGGGGTAAAGCACTCCTAACTGCATCCAACGAGTAAATAGTTCCGGTGTGGCATTCCCCGCAAACCCTCCAATATCTGTACCCACAAAGGCAATGCCCGACAACCCCAAGTTACACAGCATTGGTATGGACATTTCTAAGTGTTCCCACAGAGATTGATTGTCTCCCGTCCATACTGCTGACCAACGCTGAATGCCTGCAAACCCTGAGCGTGTCAAGAAAAATGTGCGTTCTGTGGGACGGGATTTTAAAACCGCCTCATAAGATGCCTGTGCCATCATTAACCCATACACATTATGGGTTTCAGCGTGGTTAGTTTTCTCATCACCCGAACCCTGTGCTGCATCGAGGGGAAAGTCAATTTTGCGACCAGGGTCACCGAATGGGCGATCGTCTAGGGTGGGTTCATTCATATCATTCCAGATACCGGCAATACCAATATCAGTTAGGCTGTTTAATAAACCTCCCCACCAATCTCGAACTTCTTTCCGTATGTAATCAGGAAATACAGCTTTGTCAGGCCAAACGTAGCCGTGAAATAGCTGGCCATTGGTTTTACGGACAAAATAATCGTTCTTGAATCCCTCATCGAAAACTTTGTAATCTGCTTCTGGATCGTACTTGACCCCAGGTTCGACAATTGTCGCTACTTTAAAGCCATTTTCCTTGAGATTTTGGATTAATTCTTTAGGGTTTGCAAATCGCTTGGGACTCCAGGTAAAAACCCGGTAGCCGTTCATATAATCAATATCTAAATGGATAACATCACAGGGAATTTGCCGCTGCCGAAATTCCCGCGCCACTTTCTGTACTATATCTTGTGATTCATAACTCCAGCGACACTGGTGGTAACCTAACGACCATCGGGGTGGTAAGGGCATCCGTCCAGTTAGCTGGGTGTAAGTCTGGATAATTTTTGCGGGTTCCGGCCCATAAATGATGTAGTAATCTAGTTCGCTTCCTTGAGTTTCCATCCGCCAAACTCCAGGCTGCTGGGCACCTAGATCGAATCGGCTCCAAAAAGTAGTATTGAAAAAAAGTCCGTAGCCTAAACCGGGACGCAAGGCGATAAAAAACGGAATCGCGTGATACATACTGTCTGTCAAGATTCCAAAATCGATCGCATCAGTTGTCCAATTAGTTCTCACTTTCGATCGCTGATCTAACAAGCCAGTGGGTTCGCCAAAACCATAGAAATGTTCGTCGGTTTCTATCCGTTTCCACCCAGCAATAGCACCAGTCCGCCACCCCATCCCCATGTCTGCATCCTCAGCAAAGGGCTGTCCTGCTGAGTCGAAGCACTGGATACGACAAGGATCGCGGGAGACAACAATAGATAATTGCTCAGTTGTAATTTCTATAGTCTCGGCTTTTTCTCGTACCTCAAACGGCACCTTAGACCATTCTTCATCCGCCTGTGCCACTGCCCACGATCGCCTGGGTAAAAATTCGCCAGTCGGCGTCATCCGTACCCGAATTAAGTTTGGTGCTAAAATGCTAATCTTCAGACAGGGAATGCCGCATTTTAATAAGATATGGCGATCGTCTTGTTGTATTGCTTCTACTGCTCCCAGAATTGACCAAGCTGGCTCGCTTGTGTGCAGCTGTCCAAAATATTGCGGCATAATCCCTGATTAAAAAATAATTACTTTTCCCAATTGAGAATCACATAAACTACTGCTAAAAGCTTGTATCTTTAGGCATACGACAGATGAAGTTTTCCAGTTCCTTTTAAGTATTTTCGCTATATGTATAAGTTATGTCTTTTCTTGGCGTATTTGCGTAAAACTTGACTTTATTTATTTTACGAACCGCCTTCGCGAAGCGTCTCGTTCGCTCTTAGGTCTCGTAGAGAAGAGAAGGACGCCAAGGACGCAAAGGAAGAGTATAGATAATCTTATGGTGGAAGGAAGTAGTCTGATTAAATATAAGGATATTCACATAAGCGTAAAGCCACCATTGATACATAAATATTGTCCTGTGACAAATTTGGATTCTTGACTAGCAAAATAAAGCACTGCTTCAGAAATATCCTGTGGAGTACCCCATTGCTGCATAGGAATTCTTACTTGGTAAGCATCTTTTTTGTCTTGAGGGACACTTTCATGGCGTTCTACAGGAATCCACCCCGGAGCAACGGCGTTAACTGTGATTCCAAAGGGTGCAAGTTCCGTCGCCATGCTGCGTGTGAATCCCAGTTGTCCACTTTTAGCGGTGACGTAAGCACTAAAGTTATTCACCCCCCGAAAGCAAACGTCACTACTGATATTGATAATTCGTCCCCATTGTTTCTGCTTCATCACGGGTAAGCAAATACGAGTCAGTAAATAGGGACTCTTGACAAAAAAGTCAAGCATTGTTTGGAAATCTTGCCAGCTATACTCCTCAAAGGGTATCTGGGGCTGGTTTCCGGTTGCATTCAATACCAAAATATCTACAGCGCCAAGTTGTGTGGCGATCGCTTCATAAATAGCTGCCACGTCTGCTTCGTCGGTAACATTCCCACGCACTAAAATTCCTTGGCAACCTTGCTGTTCTAGTTCAGCCAAAGCTTGTTTCGCCCGCGATTCGTTGTTGTTGTAGTTGATTGCTACCTTAGCACCGGCTTGTCCCAATTTTAGGGCGATCGCTTTTCCCAAACCGGCAGAACTTCCTGTGACTAAAGCAACATGTCCATCTAGAGAAAATGACATTTAATTGCTAACCTTTGATGAAAAATAGTTAGGAGTTGGGAGTTAGGAGTTGAGGTTGTATCAAATTCATCTGTAGTTTTACACTATTTATAATTATCAATCTTCAATCCTCAATTCTGAATTCTGAATTCTAATTTCTTACATTCCTAACATTTGACACAAGTTATTTACGCTTTCTTTGGTTCCATGTTCGACATCTGATGGTTCTTCATATTCAACTACCCAATATCCCTGGTAACCTGCATTTAATAGTTCTTGGATAATTGGCTGCCAAACAATTTCTCCTTCTCCAAAAGCACAAAATTGAGGCCCACCATTAGCCCATTTAACATCTTTCCAATGACTGTAATTTACCCAAGGAAGGATGTAGCGTAATGCCATCAAAGGATCGGTTCCTTGGTTCAAAAAGTTAGCGGGATCGTAGTTTACACCAACCGCAGGACTTTTGATGCCTTCCATAATTCTGGCAACTCTTTGTCCTGTTGCTGTCGGGCCGCCATGATTTTCAATAGTTATTTTAATACCTCTTGCTTGGGCATAATCACCAATGCGGTTAAAGGCATAGTGGAGCCGAGGGAAAACATCAGCAAGAATATGATCGTTTCTGTGATCGCCAGACAATAATCGGACAAATTTTGCTCTTAGTTGTTGTGCTATATCAACGAAACGTTCTACTCTTTGAATCTCTTTTTCTAAATCAGCTTCTTCTGGAATTGTAAAATTATTTCGTCCAGCTATACAGATAATATCTACACCTGCTTCTTGTGCCCAAGTAGCTATTTTAGAGACTGATTCATCGTCACCATCATTTAAAAGATGTTTGGGTGCTTGGGGGTGAGCGTTAACTTCTACTGAGCGGATGCCTTGGTTGCTTATCTGGCGAAAATATTCTGGTATTTCCACCTCTCTCCAGCCCCAAGCTGCACAGCCAATATTTGGTGGAGTAATGTTATTGGTCATATTTGGATTTTGGATTTTAGGTTGTGAAACGGCTTTTTTATTTGGTTTACTTGCTTGGCAACGTAATACCGTTTTTTACGAACCGCAGAGGCGCAGAGAACGCAGAGAAAAAGAGGAGATGGGTAATTTTTTAATGAGAAAGTAATATTAATCGATCCTGCAACGTCTGTGTAGGTATTAGGAATATCGATAGAATAATTTAATGTTTTCACAGACTTGATGGAGTTCTTCAGTGGTTAATCCTTGATAAATAGGTAAGCTGAGGATTCGCTGTGCTTGCATTTCTGTAACAGGGAAACTTCCTTCTGGATAGCCTAATTCTTTACCTACTGTAGATAAGTGAATTGGCACTGGATAATGAATTGCAGTGCCGATACCGCGATCGCTTAAAAATTGACGCAGTTCATCGCGGCGTTCTGCTTGAATGATAAAGTTGCTATATACGCTTTTTTCCCACTCTCGCTCTAGGGGTATTTCGATCTCAGGAATGCCAGCAAGTTGAGTTTGGTAATAACGAGCATTTTGCCGACGCTGCTGTGTCCATTCTTGGACGTAGCGCAATTTAACTAAAAGAATTGCTGCTTGTAGGGTATCTAAACGGGAATTATGCGACCATAAAACACAGTCGTCACGGGTACGCAAGCCAATATTACGCATAATTTTGAACTGTTCGTACAGTTGGGGATCGTTTGTAACTAGCACCCCTCCATCCCCACAAGCATTTAAAATTTTTAAGGGATGTAAACTAAAACAGCCTACTATGCCAAAAGAACCCACTGGTTGATTTTGATATTGTGCGAGTACTGCTTGCGCTGCATCTTCCACAACGGCGATTCCTTTTTCTTTGGCAATGGCTAAAATCGGCTCCATGTCGCAAGGTCGCCCTGTAAGATGGACTGGGACAATCGCCTTCGTTTTGGCAGTAATCGCAGTTGCAATTTGACTCACATCAATGTTGTAATCATCCCCGACATCGACGAATACAGGTTTTGCCCCAAGCACGCGAATACAGCTAGCTGAAGCCACGAAGGAATTCGGCGCAGTGATGACTTCATCGCCAGAGCCAATACCAAGGGCTTTGAGTGCGAAAATTAAGGCATCTGTCCCAGAATTAACGCCCACTGCATAACGAACGCCGCACAATTGAGCAAACTGACGCTCAAACTCTGCAACTTGCTCGCCTAAAATAAAGTTGCCGTCATCGAGGACTTCACCAATTGCTGACAGCAACTCAGACTTCAAGGAAGCGTGTTGAGTTTTGAGGTTGATGAAGGGAATTTGGTTAATCGTTAATTGCTGCACTTTAATATCCCAAAATGTTGATAAGGACTTCACGGGTGTAACCAGACTGACGATGTTCCCAGATATAGATATCTTGTAAACGACCGAGTTGTAAAAGACCTTGGGCAACAGGAATTTGTTCGGAGGTATGGGTGAGGGCAGATCGAATATGCGCGGGCATGTCGTCTAAACCTTCTCCAGCGAGGAGATATTTACCTGTTTCTGGTACTAGTTGGGCAAAAAAGGCTTCGACATCGGGCTTGGCATCATTTTCCTGAATCAGTAAACTAGCTGAGGTATGACGTATAAAAAGGTTACAAAGCCCTGCTTGAATTCCCGATTCTGTAACGATCGCTTGGACTTGGGGTGTAATCTGACACAGAGATTTACCAATGGTTTGTACTTTGATTGCTTGTTGGTAAAGTCCGATCGCTGAGTTTGTCATACTGCTTCCTTCCCTAGATGCTCAAACCAAGATTTTGTCTCTTGTTGAATTGTTTCTGGTGTCCACACTGGAGCATCTTGCCAAAGTTGAATGTTGGCTAACATCTCGGCTACTCCTTGACTCAAAGGTACTTGAGGTTGCCATTTTAAAAGTGTAGTAGCTTTGGTAATGTCTGCCCAAGTACAATCGGGTTCTCCTGGCCGTTTGGGAATATGAATGATTGGGCCTTCTAATAATTTTACGAGTGTGAGGACGCTTTCAGATTTACCGGAACCAATATTGATAATTTCGCCTGCGATCTCAGATTCCGCAGCTTTGACAAAGGCTTCTACGACATCGCTGACAAAGGTAAAATCTCTCGTTTGCGTTCCATCTCCAACCACAGTAAAGGGTTTTCTGGCTAGTTTCTGAGCGAGAAATACGCCAAACACCGCACCATAAGCCCCAGTTGTACGCGATCGCGGCCCATACACATTAAACAGTCGTAAAGAAAGGGCTGGAAGTTGATAAACTTGCGCCCAGTGCATGACTAGTTGTTCTCCTAAATATTTGGTCAAACCATAGGGATGTTTGGGATGACAGGGATAGGTTTCCGGTGTGGGATATTGGTCGGGAATACCATAGCAGGTGGAGGAAGCTGTGTAAATAAATTTCTCAATTTGAGCATGACGACAAGCTTCTAAAAGGACAAAGGTACTATGCAGATTGGAATGATAATATTGCCCTGGATTTTGGATTGAAGGAACTAAATCGGCTAATCCTGCTAAATGAAATACCCAATCAATATTTGTTAAAGTGTCTGAGGAAATGTTAGCTACATCTTGCTCAATAAATGTAAATTCAGGATAGGTTTCGGCTGCTTTTAAATTGGTCGTTCTGCCTGTAATTAGATTATCCAATCCTACGACACTATGACCTAATTTGAGTAGGCGATCGCACAAGTGAGAGCCAATAAAACCAGCAGCACCAGTCACTAAGCAACGTTTAGGAGAATTTAGTTGATTGTTCATGCAAAATTAGTAATTTGTTTGCCAAAAGTTTTTTGCAAATATTATATCTGATTTGAGTATAATTGCTGCTTGATAGTTGTTATTCTCCCGTGAAATTTAATTTTTCGATCGCATTCTGCAATCATGAGAACACTGGCGTAGCCAGCCAAAGATATAGTTGGCACTGGTTTAAGATTAGAAAATGAATAATTGGACAATTCTTTAGGCATCACACAGGTTTTTGCCGACATCATAAATTAGCCTTGCGAACTAGATTAATTAGTTTGGTAATTTTTTATATTTACATTTAAATTTTCTGGTTGATAATACCTATTAAAAGTGCTACTCTGATGATTTAGTAAAAACTTTTCACATTGAATAGAAATGAAATCGATATTACTCTACTGGTTAATGATTTTTAGTTTTGGTGGCATACTTTGGCTTTGGGAAAGACGAACTCCGCTACGCCAAATCGAATACAATTCTGAGTTTTTTAAGGAACTTAGCACAGTATCTATAACAGTTCCTTATGGATTTTTTGGTGATTTATTTCTTTCGGCAATTATTTTCAATTTATTTGTTTTTCCGGCAAATATTATAGAATCTATAGGATTTTTATCTTTACCTCTGTGGGTGAGACTTCTTACTGCTTATTTGGGAAGAGAACTGACTTATTATATAATCCATCGGCTACAACATTCAAATATGTTTTTCTGGCTAACCCATCATTGGCATCATTCAAGTCCGTCAGTATGGTGGCTAGTTGCACAAAGAGTAAGCTTCACTAGTATGATTTTATATAGGATTTCATTTATCTGGTTTCCATTATTAAAAATTCCCCCAGAAATCATGTTGATAATAATGGCACATCTGGCATTCCAAGATAATTGGATACATCTCAATGTCAAATGGCAACCTTGGATGAAAATAGTAGAGTGGATTTATGTTACTCCCCGATTTCACAGCATACATCATTACGATATGAGAGGGAAAAATTTAGGTGATACTTTAACTATATTCGATCGGTTATTTGGTACTTATTTAGACCCAGATACATATGATTTGAAAGAGGATCAATCTGCTTCAAATAATGAACCGATAACAGTAAGGATGATTGTGGGAATTTAAAAATTATTAAAGTTTTAGCGTTCTGTATACCTAGCAAGAATAAACTACGATTACGACAGGAGTTTAGCAAGTGAATTTTGCTATGTTAAGAGCTACAAAAACTCTCTATTTTTCTCGTCCTGATACTATTTCACGAAATACTTGATATAGTGCAGGTGCCTACGCGGTTAATCCTGCATCAACTAGTAAAGTATGACCGCTCATATAGATTGCTAAGTCGCTGGCGCAGAACAAAGCGACACGAGCAATATCATCAGGAACACCAACTCGACCCAACGGTATCTCTTTTGCAACTTCATCGCTATCTACACCAGAATTATCTTGAAATTCGGCTGAATTAATATAGGCAGTTTTAACCACAGATGGTGCGATCGCTAGTACCCGAATGCCATGTTGGCCTAGTTCAATAGCTAGACTTTTAGTCAACCCACCGATACCATGTTTGGCACAGACATAAGCACTCATTTTTGGCCAAGCTTTGTAGCCTAATACGGAAGAGAGATTGATAATCACCCCGCCATTACCAGCCGCAATCATCCGCTTTGCTGCCTCGCGCGATCCAAAAAACACTCCATTCAAGTCAACATTAATCACCTCTTGCCAAGCTTCATCGGAAAATTCTAGCAATGGTTTAATGGGAAAGATGGCAGCGTTATTCACCCAGATATCGAGTCGCCCAAACTCAGAAATGGTTCGTTCAGCCAAGGTACTTAGAGTAGCGGAGTTGCTAACATCTACCGCTATGCCGATCGCTCGATTGTTATATGTCTTAGTTAGTTCTGCTGCTGCTTGATTGGAACTCTCTTGATGATGTCCAGCAACCACTACGTTGGCACCCGCTTCTGCCAGTCGTTTGCAGATTCCCCAACCAATGCCCTTCGATCCACCAGTGACGACAGCCACCTTTTCCTTTAAAGAAATCAGTTCGGGTAATGGGCGATCTGAGACATCTGGGATGATAAATTTTTCATTTTCTGTTGTGCTAGTCATGCTGCTTTTGTGCAATTAAGTGTTAATCTCGTTTGAGAAACGCTAGCCCTTCATAGGCGATCGCTTCCGGTGTTGATGCCAAATCTCGCCAGATACGAGCCTCAGTAACAATCTCGTGATTTGAGAAGTCGAAGCTCTCGATTACCATCCAGTGGTTGTATTGTATATCTCGAAGTGCAGCAAAGATGCTGTCCCAAGCTATATGACCGCTGCCTGGGGTGCCGCGATCGTTCTCGCATACCTGTAGGTGTTTAAGATGGCGATCGGCGCTTTTGATTGCTGTAGCAATGTTCTTTTCTTCAATGTTGGCGTGGAAGATGTCAAGTAGTAGACCGACGTTGGGATGATTGACAGCATCGCACAGTGCTACCCCATCAGCGATCGTGTTGAGGAAGTAAGTTTCAAAGCGATTGATCGGTTCTACCGCCAAGGTGACTCCATACTCTACCAAGGTGTCTCCTAGTGACTGCAATTCCTCCACCGCCCGCTGCCACTCATCTACGGTGCGGCGGCGTTTGGGTAGGTAGCGGATGGGCGAATAAAATGCCCCTCCGAGTGTGTTTGCTCTTAATTCGGCAGTTATCTCTACAACCTGCTTTAAAAACGAGAGAGTTTGCTGCCGCACAGCACTGTCGCCACTGACCAAATTTAATTCTCCAATCAGCCCAGAACAGACAGTGCATCCCAAACCATTGCGTTCGATTTCTGCACCAATCTTAGCAGCATCGAAATCGTCGAACTGGAAACGAGCAATTTCGATGCCATCATAGCCATGTTCTTTTAATTCAGGCAGGAGCGCCAAGTTCGACTCGTCAAATGCTACTGTCCAGAGAAAGCTGTTAACACCGTACTTCATTTAAAATATCCTTTTGTCTTGCAGGTTACTATTATTGATGGTTCACAATTTGCCTTTAAAGTAGAAGAATTAGCGGTGCGTTACGGCGCAGCCTAACGCACCCTACTGGCGTGGCAAGCTTAAAATAGTGCATTAGTAAACTCTTGTGGGGTGGGCATCCTGCCCGCCCGGACGGGTGAGGACACCCATCCCACAATAAAATTTATTGCAACATTTTAGCCTTGCCACGCTACTACTGGCGCACCTGTGAGAGGTTAAAAAAAGTACATTTTGTTAATCAGCTAAAATACCCAAAAACCTTATTAGGACTTACGCAAAAACTCTCTCTTGCTCTTATTTCTTTGTGCCCTACCCTGCGGGAAGCCACTTCGTGTCTATGCGTCCTTTGCAGTTCGTTATTTCTAGTTTTTGTCATTCTATAAACCAAATCAATTTACTACTTTTTGAACAACCAAATGCTTAATAGCATTAACCGATTCAAAGTTATCTAATAATAATTCTTTTGAATTTAACGTAAAACCAAACTTTTCTTCCAGAAAGCTAGCTAGCTTAAAAATGCTTATTGAGTCAATAATTCCTGCTTCAATTAAAAGCATTTCATTTGAGAAACTTATATCAGTTCTATTGTACATAAAATTTTGAACGATATGCTCTTTAATTATTTTTTCTATCTCCGCTTCGGTGTACTTGTTCGTCGGCATAATTATTAAGCTCCTTGTTGAAATATTTTTCAAGTATTTTTAATTTATTCAAATATATATTTTTTAGTTAGAACGCGGCACTTTTTATGATTCGTATCGGGGTTTCTATGAAATGCTAAAAAAAGCTCACTATGGTTTTAAATTTTTCTCAATAGCTTCTGTGCGTAGTAAATTCCTGTTAATTTTGCCTGTAACTGTTTTAGGCAAAGAGGTATGGCGAAAGTCAATATTCTCAGGAATCATATATTTGGGAAGACGCTCTGCACAAAAATATTGCAAATCGTGTTGTTTCAAATTACTCTCTTCTTTGACCACAACTATAGCCTCGATACGATTGCTGATTTGTTCGTCGGGAATGGCAATAACTACTGCTTCTTCAATATCTGGATGGCTGTAAAGCGTAGTCTCGATTTCTCCCAATTCAATACGGTATCCCCGACTTTTAATTTGGTAGTCACCACGATCTACATAAATATAATTGCCATCTGCATCTTGTTTCACTATATCGCCAGTACGGAAGACAATTTCTTCACCCAGGTGTGGATTAAGTACATAAGGAACCAAAACCTCTTTGGTTTTTTCAAGCATTTTCCAGTATCCTTTCATGAGTGATGACCCTCGCATACAAAGTTCGCCACTTTCTCCAGGATTAACAATTTGATTGTCTTCATTAACCACAAATAAATCAATATTAGGGAATGCTTTCCCAATAGGAATTTTTTTCATTTCTGGAGTAATATCTCCAAGTAAATAAAAGGTACGAGGGAATGCTTCTGTAGAACCGTAGAGCTGATAATACTTAGCCTGGGGAATCGCCTTCATCAGATTATGAAGATATTTTTGAGGAAATATTTCGCCACCAAAGATAATTATTCTTAAATCTGGAAATTTATACTCGTCTAAATTTCCCCGGAGTACAAGTTGGGTTAGTAAAGATGATACTGAAGACCAGATTGTAATTCGTTGATTTTCTGTAAACTTGCTCAATTCTATTGGCAGAACGGAGAGTTCTGAGGGAACTAAAATTAGAGTTGCTCCTGCCTTAATCGGCAAAAAAATATCAAAAATTGAGCCGATAAAATAGATAGGAAACAGACCGGATATCCGATCGGTAGGCTGGACATCAAAACCTCGATAAAAGCAGTTAACAGAAGTCAGTAAAGCTCGATGGCTAATCATTACCCCTTTTGGTTTGCCAGTTGAACCTGAAGTGTACATGATAGTAGCTAAATCTTGGTCAATCAGAGCAGTTGGCGATAAGGGAGAGTCAGGCGATCGCAATACCTCTTGCCATGTAACTATATTTGTTGGGAAAAGCTCACTTTCGCTTTCTTGCGTACCTAAATCTTCGAGAATGACGCATTGTAGATATTGAGAAAAATTACTATCTATTACATCTTCATAGAGTTTGGTAAGCTTTAGGCTAGTAGTCACCAGAGCCTTTAGTTCGCAATCTTCAATTAAGAATCTCAGGCGCTTAACTGGAGCTAATGGATCTATAGGAACATAGGCAGCGCCAGCTTTCAGTATGCCGTAAATAGTTATTACTGCTTCGATGGATTTGTTTAGACAAATACCAACGCGATCGCCTTTGCCTATTCCAGCATCATTAAGAACACGAGCTAACTGATTAGAAACTTTATCTAGCTGTTGATAATTTATACTTTGATTTTTATAAATTACAGCTTCTTTATCTGAATAATTTACTGCATTTATTTCTAATAAATCTTGTAGTAAATACGCCATGTTTGCTTCCATAAAAAGTATTTATTGTATACGTTGTTTATAATTAATTACTAACAAAAGCTATCTCGCAATTTCTTATTTATACTCAGGATCTTTATCTTGCATACGTTTGATATTCTAACTTACTATACTCTCTGTAATTACTAGATATGCCAAATTTTTTTCCTAAGTTCAGCATTAAGCAGCGACTAGATGTTATAGCAGAGTGAAAAACTCCCTGAGGAATAACCACAATCGGAATATTATTAACGCTCAATTCTGGTGAAGACGATAATTCGATTACTCTAGTTAGCCCAGCTTCTTTAAGTTCTTCGTAACTTCGATAGTTAGTAACTTGAAGACTAGCAAGCGTAATAGGCTTTTTTTTTGATTTTAAATATATCACATCTTCGTATACCGATTTTAAATCAATGTTTGGTAGCTCAATAACTTCAACACTATGCGAGCCTTGCAATAATATTAACCAATCTTCCTGTAATCCATGCCAATCAAAATCAGCATTAGCTCCTCCAGATACTTCAACCCAAGTTTGAATATTTCCTGGGTTATTAGCATAAAAAAGCTCAAGCAACAGTTCTCCTTTTTTAATCTTAAAATTAGTGCAATATTCCGCAGGAGTTGTAACGTAGGCTTTGGGAGATATAACTCTTTTCAACAAATATTCATTGAGACTGACTTCACAATCTACGCTGCTCGGATCTTGATTGTATATGTTGTTATTCTTTTGCTCAATTTCCATAGTAATTTAACTGAATTACAAAACGACATTTTCAAAAGTTGGGAAATATAATTTTAAACAGCTGGTGGTAGTAAATAAGACAAACAGAAAACTCAACTAAAACTGAAAGTAGACAAAGGGTTGAGGACTCATTGCTACAAACCGAAGTATTACTGAAACTAACACTCCAAATAAAGCTGCAAAACTCCAGTTGGGAATTTTCCGCCACCAATCAATTCCCTCAAGTTTATAAGCTGCCCAGTGCATTATGATTAAAGGTACAAAAATCCATGCAACTTGGATGTTTAAGTTTTGAAAACCAGGAGAATTTAAGAATATAAAGGATTTCCCCACTTGCATAGCAGTCGCTAAATCGTTACTCCGAAACAAAATTGAAGAGGCACAAAACCAGTAAAAAGTGAGGGGGATACCTATCATGTTTCTTAGAGGTAGTAACCAGTTGTAGGGAGCAACCCAAAATGACCATTGTTTGTGAACAACTAAAGCAATTCCATTCAATCCTCCCCAAACTACAAAATGCCAAGCTGCTCCATGCCAGAGTCCTGATAGGAGCATCGTAATGAAAAGATTTCCGTAGGCAACCAGTTCTATTCGTTGACTTTTTCTTAGCGCGATCATCAAAGGAAAATAGACATAATCTCGAAGCCAACTGTAGAGGGTAATATGCCAACGTTGCCACAAATCAGTGACACTACTGGAAAAGTAGGGAAAATTAAAGTTCAGAGGTAGCTTGTATCCCAGTAAACCTGCACAAGCGATCGCCATATCTGAATAGCCAGAAAAGTCGCAGTATATTTGTACTGCGAAAGAGACAACAGCAATCCAACAGCTTAAAGCGGTATAATTTTCTGGGTTTGTAAAATATTGGTCTACTAGAGGAGAAAGATTATCCGAAATACAAGCTTTTTTAAAATATCCCACTAAAAATAGTGTTAAAAACCCTCGAACATCAACATCGTTTAGATTTTTTGGGGTTAGTAATTGAGGCAAAAAAGTAGATGCACGGACAATAGGGCCTGCAACCAGTTGAGGGAAAAAAGTTACAAATAAAGCAAAATCCCAAAAACTTCTAATAGGTTTGAGTTTACCAAGATATGCATCAATCGAATAGCTTAGAGTTTGAAATGTGTAAAAACTAATCCCTACTGGCAAAATGATTTGAAGGGATTTAATACTAATAGGTAAACCTAAAAAATTTAATAAGTGTGAGGCAGAATCAGCAAAAAAATTATAATATTTAAAAAATCCTAATAAACCTAGATTTGCAACTAGGCTGACTATCAACCATCCTAGACGTTGCTGCCGATTTAGCGGTTTACTCAGCAGTGCATTCCAAGAAAATACATTTATCCATCTGTTCTTCGTTTCTCCGTATTGTAGTGCTTTACTTTTTTGAATTTCTTGTCCTGTTATTGAAGAATCAAGCTGTGGTCTAGACATCATCAAACCAACAAAGTAGTCAATCACTGTCGAGAACAATAACAGGAAAAGAAAACGCCAATCCCAAGCACTATAAAAAAGAAAACTACAAATTAGTAACCAAAATTTACGATGATTGGATTGCTGTAAACCCCAGTAGATGCAGAAAACGATAAGGAAGAAAAAGAGAAAACGAAATTCTGTAAATACCATATATAAATATAAATATTAAAATTTTGTCGGGTTTTTAAGATGCTGAGAAAATTCTTTTGCTAGAGACAACGTGTATTCCTTAGATCCTTGGTGATTTAGATGTGCAGCATCGACTCTTCTATCAAGTTGAAATAAATTAGTATAAATATTGGGTTTATTAAAAGCAAATAAGGTAGAAATATATCCTAAATTATATGCTTGTATCATAGCAGAATTATTGTAATTAGCTTCTAAAGTTGGAGGAATAACAAATATAGGCTCAATTTTTTGTGAACCATGTTCATTTTGATGTTCAATTCGTGAAAGAATATTTTTAACAATTTTTATTCCCTGAAAATGAGAATTTTGATCTGCCAATAACATATTTTTTTGGCTGAGATTTTGTATTTTTGCCAATTCTTCTTGTAAGTCTTTCTGATATTTATTAGATTTTTCAATGTTAAAAAATCTTTTCTTCCAATTATCAAAATCTTCTCTCCAATCTATTGCATAATATCCAGATTCTTCGATAAGTTTATCCTCAGATGTTGCTGATAATGAACCTAGTGAGTCTGCTTTTGTTAAACTTAAGCTTAATATTTTTTCATTCCACCAATTAGAAACCCTAGCAATACCTAGCCATCGGTAAACAAAGCTTTGAAAATTAACATATATTTTTTTAGCTTTCGTTTTCCAGCTTTCATTAGTTTCAAGAGTTAATTGAAAACTTTCTATCGTTTTTTGAGGAGTATGCCAATAAATATCTGTAAGAGATCTAGGAAATTCAACTATGTACAAATCAAAGGGACAGTCTATGAATATCCACTTTAAATTTGCTGGCTTTCTAGTCAGAATCTTTTGTAAGTAAAAATCAACTTGCGATGCGTTTGCACCTTGAATACCAAAATTAAAAGATTTTATATTGCTACCTTCTTTTAGCATAAATTCATCAAATAATTTTGGAATAACTCCAAAATGTGTAACACTTCCCCCTAAGAAAAGAATATCATAATCATCTTTATGCTCAGTGAAATATTTCCATTTCAAACTAGTCTCATCATGGTTTTGAGGTGTATCCGAATAGGGAAAAACTGTATTTAATAATCCAGTAGATAAAATTAGAAAAAACATAAAAATTAAGCTTAGAGAAAATATAACTAATGGTTTAAATGAAACTGATATATTTTTAAAATAACTGCTTTGAATCATAAATTTGCTTTAGCGATAAACTATTTTTTAGGTTATTTTGCTTTGTTTTTATTAGTTTAACTAAGATTAATCCACTGCTGACTGCAAGTTTAAAACTAAAATTATTACACTTTGGCCATTCTATAAATTATTTTATTTAAATCTTTACAATTAATAATAATATCTTCATTTTTTGATTCGCAAAACATACAAGTATAATCAAATCCTAACCCTTGAGCCACTGTGTAATAAAAATGGCTAATTTTCTGACCAAAAAGCTCAATTAAACTTAAATTTTTGGAGAAAATAATATTTGTGACTCCACCCCCATGAGGAGCAATAATAAATTCAGCTTGAGCAAATAATCTCACTTGATCTGCAAAATCTAAATCTTCAAGCACATAAGGAACAAAACCAATTTTAGCTAAAGTATTTATTACTTCTTCTTCGTTCAGAATGCGCCGAGCATTGGCTTTTTTCCGGGAAATAAAAATCTTGGGACTCAAAAACAGGTTTGGATTTGCATAAGTATCGACATTGCTCAAAATACGTTCTCTTATCCAGTGACAAGCTTTGATGGAAATACGTCCTCCTTCTCGTCGTTTAGAACAAACAACTAATTCGTTAATTTTCGCTCTAGCTCCATTCCATTCGATATAATCTTCTGGACGATAACCCATCAATTCGAGAGAACGAGTTTCCCAAGGTGGAGGGTTTTTATCGATAATTAATTTTGGTTTTTTGCCTGTTTTTTGAGAATAATATTCAAATACTTCTAATCGAGTTAAAGCCTCATATATCCAATGAGCATATAAAGGACTCCAATAATTAACTAGCGAACAAGCTAAATCTATATGCTCTAAATTTGCTACTGGTGTAAGATATTGAGAATTAAAACCTTGTCTGAGTGTGGAAATGGCCGTATGTTCTAAAACATCTACTCTATCTAAAGCTGTTTCTAAGATAATTTTTTTATCTTCAGTAAATCCAATAGCATGAATCCCAAATAATTCTATATTTTTGACAACCGCAGCAAAAGGATTAGTGAATTCAAATTTACCTTCTTTTTCTCTAAATGCAGCCGGAATTTCTTGATAGCTGATAGCTGGTTTAATCTGAATAATTTCTTCATAGTTTAATTGATAAAGATTATTCTCAGCTTGAGATTGTTCGAGCAAACCTATCCTGGAAATTAAATTTTGATGAAGATAATTAAATAAAATTGAATAAATCAACCGAAGAATAGGTAATTGTTGATATTCTGTTTCTAATTTGGGAATGTTATTTTCCCTTCGGTCTTTCTCCATCTCGTCAGTTAGGATGATGAGATGTTCGTTAATATATTTTAATACAACAGGATATATTAATTTAAATATCAAAAATTCTTGTAAATAGCGCCAAGCTTTATTCATCTGACTATAGCCTTCTGAGTTGAAGTTGCAGCAACGAAGTAATCTTGCTATTTTTTAGTAGGAATTGATGGAAATTCTATGAAATTCAATAACGCACCTTCTGTAGAAGAATTAGTGGTGCGTTACGGCTCAGCCTAACGCACCCTACTATATTTATCTTATAGGTGTGGGTGCATAAATTATTTTTAAATGAAATACCTGAGTTGGAGTAAATTATCCAGCCGAGCTGAGACTATTAATTGTTCTTCAACAATTTCTTGACTAAGTAAATAAAATTTACCGATCGCCGCCGCTTTAGCAGCTTCCATATCAGATATTTTATCACCAATCAAGATTGAGTTTTCTAGGTCTATTGGATATTTTTCACAAGCTTGCTCAATCATTCCTGGGGATGGTTTACGACATCGGCAGTTTTGACGGTAATTAGATATGGCAGCTTCGGGATGATGTGGGCAATAAAATACATCAAGCAATGGTACACCTTGTTTTTTAAATTGTTCGCACATCCATACAGTTAGGTCTAAAAAATCGTGTTCAGAATAATAACCACGAGCAATGCCTGACTGATTAGTAATTACAATCAATTCATAACTTAAATCGTGCAATAGACGACAGACGGTAAACAGACCATCGAGAAATTCAAACTGGTCGCGTTTAAAAACATAGCCGTAATCAACATTGATAACACCGTCGCGGTCAAGGAAAGCTACTTTTATCATTTGACTAATTGTTGACTGATAACAGTCATCAGTCAACGTGCCTAACGTAATAAGTTCACAAATTAAATAGGATTGCTATACTCAATAGACCTCTTGCATAAATATTTTTTTCTCTCACGCAGAGGCGCAGAGGCGCAGAGAAGAGAACGCAAAGAAAGACTTTTGCAAGAAGTCTAATATCTAAGCAAGAAGTTTCTTGACTTGGTTCATAATCCCAATAGCATCAATACCTTGATTCGGTAATTGTTCCCATACTCCACTACATCCTTCTTGATGAGTACCCATGTATGCATATTTAGGGGAGAAACCTCTCTCTAGTAACCAGGAACCAAAACGAATTCCTAAACCTGTGCGGCGATTTAATGATTCCACGACCAAAACAAAAGGTGTGGAACCAATCTTTGCGATGATTTCTTCATCAACCATATTTAGGGTTGGCTTGTTAATTAAGCCGACATCGATGCCTTGTTGCTTGAGGTTTTCTACTACATTCAAGGCGCGATAAAGTACTTCGCCAAAACTGACGATGTAGCCGGCTGTACCTTCGCGTATCACGTCATCTTTGCCAGGAACAAAGGTATAGCTTTCTCCAAACAAAGGTTTGCCCTCAGTATCGAGGATATCGGGGACTGGGGAACGGCTGGAAAAGAGAAACCTTAAACCAGGTTGATGGAATATAGTTTCGACACAAGCTTTCATTTGTCCGCCATCGGCTGGGTAATAAAGACGGGTTTCGTAGCCATCGTCTAAGCCGTTGTCTGCAAACATGTTATTCAGACCAAAATGGCAGGTGTTGTCTGCTAATTCATCTATGCCACTGTGGGAAAATTGGCACAGAACGTTAGATTTATTCAGCCGGGCCATTGTGATTTCGGAAATGCACATTTCTAAAAAGGCGCTGTAGGTGCTGAAAATGCCCTGTTTTCCCTTTTCCATGCCAAACCCCGCCGCTGCCGCGAAGTTTCCGCGTTCCATGATGCCGCCGTGATAGAAAATTTCTGGATAGGCTTGACTAATTTTGTTGATCCCGCAAGATTCTCCTAAATCACTATCAATGCACATTACCTTTTCTTGGCGTTCGGCTGGAGTCATCCGACTGAGAATTGAAACAACGGTAGCATCGAAGATATGGCGAGTTTTGCTGCTAGAACCCGTAAAGGTGTAGCTTGCTTTGAGTGGAACAATTGCTTTGAGATAATTAGCGGCTTGAGTGTGTCCGCGAGTTTCGAGATATGCGATCGCCAAATCAGGCGATAATGCATCATGACCCAATGGCGTACCTTCTACCCCAGCAATACCAGGACACATCTGACGTTTATTCACAACTGCTACCGGGCCGTTTGTGGTAGCTGCTTGACACAGACGACTATACAAATCATCCAAATCTTCGCCTTGTCCAGCGAGTACAGTTAGTCCGTGTCCGGCTAAGGTTTGACTGACATCGTAGCCTGGTAAATAATCTGAAGGATAGCCGCTACAAGTGGAATTGTTATCGTCAATAATTAATTTGACATTGAGATTCTTGGCGACGGCTAAACGTGCGGCTTCGGCGTTATTTCCTTCTTGCTGGGAACCATCCGATCCCAAACAGAATACTACTTTTTGCGGATTGGCGATCGCAACTCCATTCACATAAGGCCACAAATGTCCTAATCTACCGGCGCTAAATTTCACCCCAGGAGTGCGTCCCCGTTCTGGATGAGCAAGCAGTTTAGAATAAGGTTCTCGATAATGCAGCAATTCTTCCACATCAAGATCGCCATGTAAAGCAGCCATTAAATATTGTGTGGCGACTCTGTGTCCTGCTTCGTCAAAGAAAATCGGCACAAATTTCTCTGCCGATCCCCGAAAGAAAGCATCTAAAATCATCACTTCGGGAACTGTATCATAAGCTCCTCCTGTATGGCCGCCTACACCTTTTGCTGCTGCTATGGCTGTAAAGAAAACAATAGTATCTCGACAAAGTTGAATATTAGCCTTCAACGTTTCTCGCTGTTCATTCGTCAAAGTTGAATTAGTCGGGTCTAATTTCAACTGTTTGTAAGCATCTAAGTCAATGGGAAAACGGAGTTTTGTTACAGTCATTGATTTTTGTAGTTTATCTTATTTTGGATTTTAGATTTAGGATTGTCGCAATCATTTTTCAAGCATTAACACTAGAACTCAAGTTATTTTCCGGGTTTGATGAAAAATAAGTCTTGAGACGAAGGATAGGTTGCTCTAAACAATACCAACTGACAAGTGAGACAGATAATGTCAACACTCCACAAAATAACACAGTAGCTAAATGTCCCACGATAAAAGAGTAACCCATATATTCATAAATCCTGTCACAAAACATCCACAATATAGGAAAATGATAAATGTAAAACCCGTAACTAATAGTACCTAATCCTTGTAGCGGCGACCAACTTAGACATTTGACCAAAAGGCTATTTTCTGATTGTGTGACGGACAAAATTAACAGCGAACCAAAGAAGATAGCTAGTATAGAAAAGCCGATTGATTCAAGCACTGGATTTAATATATCGAGTCCTCCTTGAGTGATTTCCATAATGCCCAAACTAATAGCACTCACAATCAGAAGTATTGGAGAAATCGATAATAACCGAGGAAGTATTCTATCTGAACGCATCCACAAGGCTATCAAAGAACCTATCGTTAGGGCATCCACACGACAGACAGGATTAACAAAGATACTACTAAAAAGGTTATCAGTTAAAGGATGAGTTAATAACAACCAACTGCGAAAAAAGACAGCAGACAAAATGACTGTTCCAAAAAACCAGTCTAAGAGCCTGCGAGGCAAAAAATAAATCAACGCCGGACAGATAAGATAAAATTGTTCCTCAATAGCTAAACTCCAAAGGTGGCTGATTGGGCCAATCAGAAAGTCTCCTCGAAATATCATGTACCAGTTTTGTAGATAAAACCAATACCAAATTTGGCTACTATCTATATGATTTAGAGATTCATAACTCCGAATCAGTGGATGTATTATTCCTAAAAAAATGCTCAAGAAAACATAGTAAGCAGGAAATATTCTGAGCATTCGTCTGGCATAGAAATTTTTGAAATAATTCGGTTTTTCGCGGCTATCAAGGAGGATTCCTGTAATCAGAAATCCAGAAAGAACAAAAAAAGCATCAACTCCACACCAACCTAAAAACATCAATTTTGTGTAAAATTTTTCTACAAAGTTAATGCGTTCAGCAGCAGGTTCGGAAATACAATGACGCAGAAAAACTAACAAAATAGCTATACCACGATAGCCATTTAATACGGGCATATAGCCACGTATAATACTAGATACTTGCTTTACATTAGGAGATGATTTTAACATTCCGGAAAATCCCAGAAATTATTTAACTATTTTTAATTTTTGCCGTACTTTTTGAGACCATCCCAAATACCCATCACCCCAGGATAAGGACTGTAGTAAACGTTCTCCATTGTTTGAATTTTCTCAACTAATCTGGGTTCGGAATTTCCCACAGCAATACCTTTTAATCCTGTCTCAAATAATGAGAAATCGTTGAGTGTATCTCCACAAGTAACTGTGTCATCAAAATTAAAATTCATTTCTGCCAAAAATCTTAGGAGGGTTGGGCCTTTAGAAACGCCTTTTGGCATGACATCAAAATAATAGTAGTCTAATCTCATGTCATGGGAAAGGATGGTATCAAATCCAGCATCAATTACTTTTTGAATGGTTTGAGGTTGCAAGGTTTCCGGTTCATAGTAGTACGATACACGATAGTCGGGATTAACAGACTGTAATTTTAATCCGGGTTCATTGGCTAATAAAGCTTTGACTTTTTCGTTAGCATTTCCCCAAGTTTGTGCTACCCAGTCTTGCAAAATAGAAATAGGCTTGAAGGTTTCGCCATGTACGATTGTGGTTCCGACATCAGCAATAATGTAGTCGGGTTGGGGAATGTTTGGGTCTTCATATAGTTCGCTAACTCGGTCAAGTTCTCTACCGGTTACATATACTAAAAGAATGCGATCGCGCTGTTGGTGAATATATTGATAAAATTGCGATCGCTCTTGCTCAGAACCACCTAAAAAAGTGCCATCTAGGTCAGTTGCTAATAGTAATGAGTGATTAGAGTTCATATTAAAATTAGCCTAAAATTAATCCACTGCGGGGTGCAAGTGTAAAGTTGAGAGTTGCTTGTACTGGTTCATCGCTCCAATTTGCTGCACCAGAACCATAGATGAATAAGACTTGTTGAGGTTGCGATGACAATGAAGGCTGAATACTAACTTTTGCAGTTTCATTACCAGCATTAACCGCAATTACTAAAACTTCTGTTTCTAATATCCGCGCAAAAATGTAAACTTGTCCTTGGGCATATAAAGTTTGATATTCCCCAATTCGTAATGCTGTATGAGAAAGACGCAGTTTAATTAATTGCCGATGAAACTCTAGAATATCTCGATCCCACTCTTCTTTTTTAGGAAAACCTTTGCGACAATCAGGATCGTAACCGCCAGTCAAACCAACTTCATCGCCGTAATATATATAAGGTGCGCCGGGGAAAGTTAATAATAGTAACGTTGATAAATATAAACTGGGGCGATCGCCACCGGCAACATCAATTAATCTAGCTGTATCGTGATTGTTGATGCCGTTAAGTTGAGTTAGTTGAATTTCCCAAGGATAAAGTTGTAGCAATTGATTAATTTTTTCCCCATATTCAGCAGCATCAGAAGGTGGTGGGGGAGCATAGAATTCCAAATGTCCTTTGACTTGGCGATCGCCTACAATAAAAGCAGTGGTAGCATTCAGAAAAGGCAGACTCGACACGCCATCAAATTGTGTTCCATCTAACCACTCAGTCGCCTCCATTGGAATTTCTCCAACAATATATGCTTCGGGGTTAACTGCTTTTACTCGGTCGCGAAACTCTTGCCAAAATCCAGGCGTTTTAATGTAATCTGCTGAATCTAAACGCCAACCATCTGCACCGCGTTGAATCCAATGTTCGCCTACGCGCATAATATATTCGCGTACTCCTGCATTATTGGTATTCAACTCTGGTAAAGCACGAAAACCACACCACGAAGCATAATTAGCAGGAAGAGATTCATCATAGGGTGAGATCGGCCAACCTTCAATTTTGAACCAATCAAACCAAGGTGAATTTTGACCATTTTCTAAAATATCATTGAAAAAATAAAACCCCCTGCTGGCATGATTAAAAGTGCCATCTAAGACAAGTTTAATATTACGGCGGTAAACTTCTTTGAGGAGATTTGTAAATGCTTCCTCGCCACCTAATAAGGGATCTACTTGATAGTAATTAAGGGTATGATAGCGATGATTACTTGCAGAGGTAAAAATGGGGTTGAGATAAATTGCATTAATTCCTAAATCTTGTAAATAATCTAGTTTTTCAATTATTCCCCAAAGATTTCCTCCCTTATAACCATTAAATGTAGGCGGAGCATTCCAATCTTCCAAGGGTACATTCAGTAGCCAACTTTGGTGTGCTGGAACACTCCGAGCAAAGCGGTCAGGAAATATTTGGTAGAAAACTGCATGTTTGACCCAATCAGGTGTATTAATCTGCATAGATTTCTTGATGATTGTGGTTGAAATATTTCCAGCTTTAGGATTGGGTACTGGGGACTGGAAAAACATTCATTCTAACTTTGAATAAAGCTGAAACTTTGATTTTTATATTGAAAACCTAATCCCCAGTTTCTTTTACGGTTGATGAATATATTCTAGTGGCTGTTGCTGAATTTCATCCCAATAAGTATTCACCCAATTGACAACTCCAGTAATACCTTCATTTAAATATACTTGGGGGAACCAGCCTAATTCAGTTCTGGCTTTAGTGGAATCAATTATATATGCTGCATCTTGACCTAACCGTTCTGCTACGCTCACAGTAGAGTCTGTAAAAGAGCAATTCATCACTTCACAAATGTTTTGAACTACATCTCGCACCGCGTAACCTTGGTCGGGTGAAAGATGATAAATCTCTCCAATTTTTCCTTGTTCCATTATGAGGAGTTCTCCTCTGGAAATATCGCGGATATGAATGTAAGATTTTTTGGCGTATCCGCCACCATGCAGTTGAATTGTCTTACCCAATTTCAGATAAATCACCGAGCGAGGAATGATTTTAAATAGTTGTTGGTAAGCTCCATAGACATTGGTAGAGCGAACCATAACTAATGGAAATTGGAAGTTTTTATAATAGGTGAAAAGCAGTAAATCGGCGGCTGCTTTAGAGGCTGCGTAAGGTGTAGAAGGATTTAAAGGAGCAGATTCGGTGACAATACCTTGGCAAGTTCCATATACTTCTGGAGAAGATATATGAACGTAGCGACGTAGATATTTTTGGTCTTTTAAGTGATTAATTAATTGAGCCAACGCCACTGTATTAGTTTGATACCAATGGTCAGGATTAACCCAGCTAGGGCCGACTTCACTCTGTGCGGCAAAATTGACAATGTATTCAGGTGCAAAATCATCTAGTACCTGGAGAATCTTCGCCATATCCCGGTTTAAGTCCAGTTGATGAAACTCAAATCGAGGGTTGTTATGTTGTAGATAAGGAAGGAAAAGTTTACTTTTTTCAGGAGAACGGCTAATGCCTATCGCTTCATTTTTATCATCTTCCAATAGCAAATCAATAAAATCACTACCAGAAAACGAATTACTTCCAATTACGGCTATTTTGCGAGTGGGTGTCATAAATGATTGGTAAAAAAAATGGATTATTCACTACTTATTTACTTACATCTTTTCTTCTTCAACTAACATAAAAATAAAAGCATATTGCTATCATTCGCTGTGTTAAGAAGTGCAGCCATCGTCTATAAACTATAGATAGCGGGAGAAAAGTAGCGATTAATCGTTTGTCCCTTAGTACGTATCAATTTATCAATTACTTGCTCAAAGAATTCATCTGTCACCATTATCCCTTTATAGGATTTATTTCTAAAAGACAAACATAAATTAGCAGCATAAACAGGTGATTTTAATGATTCTACATACAACTGAATAATTGATTTTTCTTCTTCTATAAGTCCATGCATGAGAATAGGACTAAAAAGCCCGATATTTGGAAAAACAGGTAATTCCATAATTTCATCAAGATTAGTTAAAAATTTTGTGCTAACAGCTAGCCTAGACAACCTGCCTGTTTGATTTTTCATGATTGATTTACAGGCATATATATAAAAATCCAAGAAACTATTATTTTGCTCAAAATAGACCAATGAGTTAGTGACTTTGCTGATACAGAATAAAGGGCCTTCTCGTAAGTTGATATTATCTGCTGTATCTAGCCAGACTTCACGGCATAGTAAATAATTTTCTGTAGTGTCAATCGTTAATTTTTCAGGATCGAAAACTACAATATCAGCATCCATCCAAATAGTTTTTTCGTATCCTTTTTCAAGAAACTTTCTAGCTATTTCTAGCCTAGCGAGGTCTGCAATGACGTTAATTTTTCCTTGGGCTTTCTCTATATACCAATCTGGAACATAGTCGAAAAAATTGTCTTCTCTTTGATAGTCAAAGCCCTTCAATTCAGCCCAATCTTTGACTGTTTGCATACACTTTTCTAGCCAAGCTGGTGTTTCACTCCCGTGATAGGATTGATAAACAATAGTTTTCATAATTATCCTCTATAAAATCCGAAGTATTCTAATCCTTCTAAAATTCCAGCTGCAAAATTACCTTTTGCCAGATAGCGTTTTCCTGGTGGAGAATTTTCATGCCAGTTTAATATTTCTAACCGAGCATTACCGACGATAATGGCGGGACAATGCATATTTTGAAACATAGACAAATCGTTGCCTGAATCTCCACAAATCACAGTTTGTTCATCGGTAAAGCCTAAACGTTGTTGCACAAAAATAGCCGCTGAAGCTTTATTCGCAAACGCAGGCAATATATCTAAAAATCCGCCATCATAAGAATCTACCATTTGCACTGCTATGCCTTGATTCTGGAGAATTGCTTTTAAATGGGGAACTGTAACAGATAACCCATCTAGGCAGGTGTAATAGGTAACTTTGAAGTCAGTCTGTTCTGTGGGAGGTTGGAGAACAAGGCAAGGAAACCGTTTTGCTACCTCTACTATTATTTCTCGATTCCAAGCTTGGGAGATTTTAGTTTGCCATTCATCATCGGGGTTACTGCTACCTGGATAGTATATTTCTGTACCAACCGCTAGCATTAATACATCGGGTTCTAAGAGTTCTTTTTGGGCAATTAATTGTTGATAAAGAGGTAGCGATCGCCCTGTAGTATAGGCAATAACTGTACCGTAATTTTGGCGTTGCTCGTGTAGCCATTGATTTAAATTATTTAAAGCTACATCGTCACCGACTAAGGTGTGATCTAAGTCGGTCACAAATAGAAATTTTGCCACTATTACTCCTGAATGAAGACGTTGCCGATTCTATTTACATCAATATTTAAATTCAGTAACAATTCTCAAATTTAGTCAGCAAACAGGGGCGAAAAATCTTTATCTAATTTAAACAACTAGTGCAGAAAGCTGCGAAATAATCAGTTTTCAATTTGTTTTTATGCTCTGATTCATCATTATACCTGTTTGCAAATATCTGTCAAAGGCAATTGCTATTACAAGTTGTTTACATTTTAGAAAAAAACTTTGTATGACATAAAGTTTCTTGGTAATTTCAATGCGATGCCTCTTTTTAACTGCCTTAACTGTCTTAACTGTCTTAACTGTCCGCTTAACTGTCTTAACTGTCCGCTTAACTGTCCGATTTTGCTATTGCATTTTGAATGCAAAAATAAGATAGTATTAAAACACTAATTTTTTAAACGCTCTTATACTCAAGCACCGTAGACTTCACAACCAAACTTCTACATTATATGGAAGTCAATCTTTACCACATCAGGAAACACCGCTAAACTCAGAATGTATCATTAGAAAAATTAATGAGTGTAATGAATATTGAAAATATGTGTGACTTATTAAGTTTTGAAAAATGGTTATGTCCAATGCTTTTTTGGAAGTGAGATAGAATTAAAGCTAATGAAATTCATCCAGAAAAATTCGGGATGTCAAAGAAGCTTTCTGTCAGGCTATCAGATTTAACTTGTCTAATTGAAAAAATAAAAATTTAACAAATAAAAATCCACAGTCAACTAAGTAGTTATTAATATAATATTTAAATAATTTGCCATTAATTGAAAATCTTAAATATTTGTGTAAATTCAAAAATGGGTACAATTTTAATTTTATTATTTGCATGTGAAAAATTAGTTTAATTTTTATTAAAAAATGAACTAAGTATAAGAAAATCTTTTTTATTTTTCTGAAAATAGAAGAGAATTGCTCAAAAATGTAATTCAAGGTAAAATCTAATGCCTTCAGTACAGCAACTATACTCCTTTTCTACTGATTACTTTAGCCAACTAGCTAATCTTGGAGAAAAATTTCAGGTAACAGATTGCCAAGGGAAATCATTTGCAAATTCTCACGGGATTAACCTAGCTGCTGATTTAGTAAATCAGCAACATCAACAGCAGCGAAAAGTTATTTTCATTGGAAATGGAGGGAGTGCAACTGTAGCTAGTCATCAAGCCATTGACTTCTGGCGCAATGGAAACATCCCGGCGATCGCTTTTAACGATAGTGCTTTAGTCACTTGCATTAGTAATGACTTTGGTTACGAACAAGTATTCAGCAAACCAATCTCTACATTTGCTCAATCTGGGGATATTTTATTTGCAATTAGTAGTTCTGGACAATCAGAAAACATCCTCGCAGGTGTTCGCCAAGCAATAGCAATGGATTGTCATGTAATTACACTTTCAGCCTTTCAACCGAATAATCCTTTGCGTCAAATGGGACATCTAAATTTTTATGTTCCAACTATGTCTTATGGTTTTGCAGAAATCATGCATTTATGTATCTGTCACTGCATAATAGATGGCTTAGTTAAAGGTGCTTTACCTAGTAGAGATGCAAATAACTATCTGAGTTTTCATGAAATTCAAGCATCTTAAACTTGTGTAATTTTGACACAAATTAGCTGAATGTAATTGCCGCAAAATTTAGGATTCCATGAAACTAGCGATCGGTACTGAAAAAAGTCTTGACTTTGAAACCTGTGCAGAAGTATTTGCTATCTACCGAGAACAGGGACGCAAAATTGTTCTCTGCAATGGTGTATTTGATTTGTTGCACCCCGGACACATTGCTCACTTGCAAGCAGCCAAAGCAATGGGAGATTTGTTAGTAGTTTCTTTAACTGCAACTCCCTATATTAACCGAGGGCCCGGAAGACCAATATTTTCTGATGAATTGCGTGTAAGTTCCATAGCTGCTTTAGCTTGTGTTGATTACGTGATTCTAACCCCGGCGGTAACAGCTTTAGAAGTAATTGAAAAAGTGCGTCCGCATATTTATTGCAAGGGAGATGAATACGCACAGACCGAAAAAGATGTAACCCACAATATTGAGAAAGAAATTGCCCAAGTTAGAGCTTATGGCGGTGACATTCGCTATACCCAAGAAATTACTTTTAGCTCAACGCGGTTAATTAATAATTACCTTGATGTTCTTCCTTCAGACTTAAAACATTACGCCAGCGATTTTAGTCAGCAGTATAGTTTTGAGCAGATTACAGATGCTGTCGATGCAATGCAGCATCTCAATGTTTTAGTTCTTGGCGATATCATTATTGATGAGTTTGTTCACTGTACTGTTCAAGGATTAACTTCCAAAGGTAGAGCGCCTTCGACTCGCTTTGTGAAAAAGGAACAGCATTTGGGAGGAGTTTTTGCGATCGCTCGCCATCTGTCCAGTTTTGCCAAGTCTGTCACTCTAGCTAGCGCCATCGGTAGCGAACCAGATGTCCATCGCTTAATTGCCAATCATGTTAATGGTTCGCTGCATCTGAATTTGCAGTGTGCAGAGAATTATTCCACCGTCACCAAGCGTCGTTATATCGAACAACAGGGAGCAACAAAGGGTTACACGCAACTATTTGCGATTAACTCGATGAATGAAGAGGGATTAATACCTCAAGAACGCCAAAAACTCTTAGATTCTTGGGAAAAATTACTCAAAAATTGCGATTTAGTAATTTTGGCAGATTACGGTCATGGACTGATTGATGCATCGGCCATTGAATTAATTCAAAACCAAGCACCATTTCTCGCTTTGAATTGTCAAACAAACAGTGCCAATTACGGTTACAACTTGATTAGTAAATATCAACGAGCCGATAGTTTTTGTATAGACGAGCAAGAAATTCGTCTCGCCTTTTCTAACCGCCACGGAAATCGAGATGAGTTATTAAAACGTTTGCAATACCATCTAGGAGCGCAACAAGGTTGGTTAACTTTGGGCGCTGCGGGTTCTTTGGCAATTCAAGCCAACGGAGAGATGGAAATTACCCCAGCGATGACACAACAAGTCAAAGATACCACAGGTGCGGGAGATGCCTTTTTTGCTCTAGCTAGTATGAGCGCCAAATTAAATTTACCCCTGCCGTTGGGATCGTTTTTAGGAAATTTAGCAGGTGCGATCGCGGCAAATATTTTAGGCAACGAAAAGCCTGTAGAGAAAGGACGCTTACTCAAATTTGCCAAAACAATTTGTACGTTTTAGGAAAACAGAATTCAGGAATCAGAATTCAGAATTCTTCCTTAAAATACTATCAAGGAGCTAATTTATGAGTTCAATTAAACAAGTTTTAGTCACCGGCGGTGCTGGTTATGTCGGGTCTGTCCTAGTTCCTAAACTTTTGCAAGCCGGATATCGAGTTAAGGTTGTAGATTTGTATCTTTATGGCAAAGATGTACTAGCTGCTGTTAAAGATAATCCTAATTTAGAAGAAATTCAAGGTGATATCCGCGATCGCCAACTCCTGGAAAAAATCATGCCGGGATGTGATGCAGTGATTCATTTAGCTTGTATTTCCAACGATCCGAGTTTTGAATTAGATCCAGATTTAGGGCGTTCGATTAATTATGATGCCTTTTTTGACTTGGTAGATGTCGCCAAAGATTCAGGAGTCAAGCGGTTTATCTACGCTTCTTCCTCCAGCGTTTACGGCATCAAAGAAACAGAAAATGTCACAGAAGATTTATCATTAATGCCTTTAACAGACTATTCTCGTTACAAGGCTTTATGCGAAGAAGTATTACTCAGCAAGCGAGAACCAGGATTTGTGACTTTAATAGTGCGTCCTGCAACAGTATGCGGTTACTCTCCTCGCCAGCGACTAGATTTAATAGTCAACATTTTTACTAACCAAGCTATCAACAACAAAAAAATTACAGTTTTTGGCGGTGACAATAAACGCCCCAGTCTTCATATTGAAGATATGGTTCAGTTTTATCTCAACTCTCTACAATGGCCGGATGAAGCGATCGATGGCAAAATTTTCAATGTTGGATATGAAAATTATACAGTGAGCGAAATTGCAGAGATGACTCGTGAGGTGGTGGGAGACTCTGTAGAAATTGTGACTACACCCACAAATGATACGCGTTCATACCATATTTCCTCGGAGAAAATTAAGCAAGAATTGGGATTTGTACCTTCACATACAGTCCAAGATGCGATCGAGGATTTAACGTCAGCATTTAAAGCTAATCAAATTCCCAATTCTCTCACAGATTCTCGTTACTATAACGTGAAAGTGATGAAAGAGATTAACTTCAAATAAAGTCAAACCCCGCCATGATTCTGGGCGGGGTTTAAATTACAGCAGATTTCAATTTTTAGGTTGGTTTGCAATACGGTTCGCTAAGGTTTTTGATGAAAATTATAGATTCAAAAACGCGACAAATCGCCGATTGATTTTTGTAGAGACGGCGATTTATCGCGTCTTATTCAGCAAACATCGCAACCAAACGATTTGCTGGTTCAGGCATTGCAACATACAAACTTGTTGGGAAAGACCAAGTATTACTTGGCTTATTGGGATCGAGATAAAAGTTGCATAAACCTTGAATAAAGTTTTTCATCTTGCAGAGATCGTAGCCCCATACTTTTAATGATGGTAAAACTTCGGTTTCCACAATTTTTAATAAATCATCTCGCCTGCTTGTCACCCTCATGGCATTAAAAATAGTCCATGCCATTTCTAATGCTTCAAGGGTGCCATCATTACCTCCTTGATAAAACCATTCAATATCAAAATCGATCATCCGCACGTTTCCTTCGGCGTCAATCATTTCATTACCACCCCAGCGATCGGCATAAATGATTCCGCGTCTGTGAGCTAAATTCATTTCCTGAACAATCTTCGGCAAAAATTTTACTTCTCCAGCTTCTAAAAATTCATATAGAGTTTTGCCTGTGACATATTCAATTAGCATCCAATCTTCAGCTGCATGGATTAATTTCGGCACTGGTAAGCCAGCAGCTAAGGCGCGATTTAGAAAATCAACTTCATCAGCAATATTTCTGAGTTTAAATGAGCCGCCATTTTGAATAAAACCAGTAGCTTCATACATATACTGCATATAAGCATCACCAGCTTCAGTAGTAACATCTCGCCTAGCACGAAAAACGTAGCGATCGCCTGCTATTGTAATGAATAATATATGGTTAAATAATCCTTCAGATTCGGGTTTTTCTATTTTTGCTGTTTTACCTCCAGGTAAATAATCCAAAGCACGCTCTAATGCCTGAGCGATATCTGTTGGCAGTGTATTTTTTAAATTTTCTTGAACTGAGCTTGTCATCACCTTTAACCCATACTTAACTCTAAATTCATTGCTAAGAAATCAAAAAACTCAACTAAAATTTCATCGTAGTGAGACGCAAATTCCAGTTGCTTGATTTCTTCTCGACTAAAGTATGCTAATTTTTGACCTTCATGCAGTGTTATTTTGGAAATATCTAAATCCAACTGAGTCCAAAAAATGTGTTCGTCACACTCTTGCCAAAAATAAGACTTAAAGAATTTAATCTCACCTAACTCTAATTCCATTTCCTCAACTAATTCTCTACGAATAGCTGCTTCTTTTGATTCATTTTCCTCTATATATCCTCCCAGTAGTGCCCAAGTGTTGGGAAAAGGAATAGAGCTTTTATTATCTCGAAGTACAAGTAAAACTTGCTGCTGGCTGTTGAGAATAATTATGTCAGCCCCTGGCGCTTCTTTCATCTCAGCTAAAATTTCATAAACCTCAATCAGTATACGATCAACAAATAAATTTATAAAAACTATCGTTATTTTTTCAGCTTTGAATCAAGTGAAAATTATCAATTCAAGCTTGTTATAATTTTTCTATTTTCTGATAGTGCTCCCCACTTACAAAAATAGGGTAGCACAGCTACGCTACCCTATGAAAACGAGAAAAACCAATAATCTTAATTCCCTTGGATATTAAAGCCTTCAGAATTCTCTTTTAATTTTCAACGGCTGTCAGAGAAACCGAATCAACATCAGCATCAAAATTCAAAGATTTTGGTAAATAGATTAGCATTGCGACCATTTTGGTAAACATTAATAAGACGAGCGAGAGCAACAAAATATGCTTGTTTTGTAAATAACAACCTACTAGAGCTGATGGAAAAAATCCAAAAATAGCAGAGATAAAGCTGACATTCCGAACGATTTTGGCTTCCGCTAAACCTAAGAAATATCCTTCTAGCATTGAGGAAACTGAATTGAATGCAAGAAAGAAAATTAAGACCCAAACATAGGTATCAATAGTGTCGGTAATTTCAGTGTGGTTGGTTAATATTCCAAAAACTTTTTGGGGAAATAAAACACAAATTGTGGCTATAGTGAGTCCTATCAACAAGCTAATTGTAATTGAAGCTCTCAGTAAAGGCAGAAACTTCTCTTTTGACGCACTGCCTTTAAAGTTTCCGCTTAATGTTTCTGTGGCAAATCCTATTCCATTAGTTAAGTAAACATTGAGTTGTATTATCTGCCCCAACAAAGCATTTTGGGTAAAGAATATCGTACCCATCATGGCAGTAAAATTACTAAAAAATGTATATATAGACACCTCAGTAATAGTTCTCAGCATGATATCTGTATTGAGAGATAAAGTCCTTTTCAAAGCTGACAAATCCATCAGTTGTGGCATCACTGCTCGTACTTCTTGCCACTGAAGTTTTTTACTAGCTAAGATGATGCCGATCGCCAACATTAAATATTGGCTAGATGCTTGAGATGCTCCAGCCCCCATACTATTCCAACCCCACTGAATAATAAACACGTAATCTAAAATTATATTGGCTGCGTTAGCAATAATTGAAATTACCAAAACCTTAGCATTCTCCTCTCGTCCCAGCAGCCAACCGACGAGAACAAAGTTGAGTAAAACAGCAGGCGCTCCCCAAATCCGAGCATTATAATACTCAATACCAGCAGCTTTGATAGCGGCATCACCACTCAAGAGCGAAAAACCTATTTCTCGCAAAGGATACTGCAAAATTAATACAGCGATACCCAATGCCAAGCCTATTAAGCCATTGCGTAGTCCTACTAGTAGCGCTGCCTCTTGGTCATCTGCTCCAACAGCTTGAGCCGTTAACCCAGTGGTTGCCATGCGTAAGAACTCAAGAATCAAATAGACAAGGCCAAATAAGATATTAGCGATGGAAACCCCCGCTAAAGCATCGATGTCTTTCAAATGACCCAAAAAAGCGACGCTGATTAAACCTGCTAGAGGTATCATCAGATTGGAAACAATATTAGCGATCCCCAGGCGAAAGAAGCGCGGTACAAAGTCGTACTGTTCTGAAAGTGTTAAGTTCATGAATTAATTAAGTTATCTAGCTCAGTTGATTTGGAGTTTTTTCTCAGCAAGTCGGCGTAAATAATTATCGTTGGAATCAGGCAATAGGCAATAGGCAATAGGCAATATAAATAAGGATTCTAGCTTTATTTTTCTCTCTTAACATAATTTAGTTTTATTGTGCCAAGTTACTTACAAGCATTGCTTTTTCAACTATTTTGGCTCCTGAGTGCTGAATTATTACTATAAATTATAATTTTAGGATGACAGTAATAAACCCAAGATGCAAGGACAGATAAGACACTTAAGAAAAATTTTGAGGCACAGAAGATATTTAAAGCACTGCAATTGAAGTGTTAGGGGATATTCAAAAAATTTTGAGCCGGAATTACAAAAAGTTTATAACGTCTTATCTATATAAAATGCGATCGCTATACCTATATTTATGCTGATTTATCCAGTGAATGCCGCCAATCGATCTACTATAGCCATCTAAGAAACGATCTTAGAGATGATTTATAAACTAATGTGTCGAGTTGGTTGGCGATCGCACAAATACTAGTATCAAATATATCTTAGAGAATGTTTCCCGACTTACAACTCAAACTCGACGATGTTATTCCATATAGTGGTTAATAGTAAACACTATTTTCAAATTAAAGATTCATCGCGATCGCTTCTACATCTTCTACAGTCAATCCTAAAGCATCAGCTACTTGTTCTCGGTTTAATCCCATACTCAGTAGTCTAGGCACTGCTTGTTGCAATCGTTGTTGTGCAGCTTGGGCTTCTTGTTGTGCAGCTTGAGACTTTGCCATTAATTCCCCAAATGTCATAAAAGGTTGACCATCTGGGTAGGAAAGTTGCCAGTGTTCGCCAGAGACATCAAAATTAATTTGCAGCCGTGGACTAACCCATTTTTGACCAAAATCTACTGAGTCTAAACCATATTCACCGCGTAACCAAACTTGTAGTTCATTATTTTCTGGATTGTATATATAGTATTCCTCTACACCGTGTTGATTGTAGAACAGCAACTTCCGAGCCATTTCTACTGATGTGTTGACTGGCGAGAGGATTTCAAACACTACTTGGGGCGGTTGATTTCCTTCTTCCCACTGTTTATAAGAAGAGCGACGACCTTTTGGACGACCAATGGCAACCATCACATCGGGTGCAAATTTAATCTTATTATTGCCCTCAATGGGATACCAGAATAAATCGCCAGCGACAAAAACATTTGGATCGCCTGCAAACAGAAGATCTAAATTACCTTTAATCAGCACAATAATTTCAAAATGTTCTGTATTATTTGCCATTGGCCGATCGTCGGATTCTGGATAGAAAATCTCCGCAGGTGCAGAAGATTCGATATGCGAAACCATCGCTTTCATCTCCACTCGTGTTTTTATTTTAGGCGATCGCCCCGCAAGGGACTTCCAATTAAAAATAGACAGGGGGCAGGGGAGCAGAGGAGCAGGGGAGCAGAGGGGAAAGAATTTGTATCAGGATTTTAGTGAAATGGTATAACTCAATTGCATCGCCATGCAATGCAACCAAAACACTTGTAGAGACGGCGATTTATGAGCCAGCGCGTTGCGGGGGTTCCCCCCGTTGTAGCGACTGGCGTCGCGTCTGGTAAACCTGGTAAACCCACAATTTTGTAGAATTAGCGCCCTGTAGAGACGTTGCACTGCAACGTCTCTACAACGGTAAAGCAAGGGTTTTAGCGTCTAATCTATATGATGGGTAATTTTGAATTTTGAATTGGAATTACCCTGCATAGACCTTAGTAACCCACGTATGGATAAGTGTAAGTTTCCATAGCGTAAGGAAAAATCCACATGGTTACTAAATTTGGTACTAATTTCAACGACAACGGCACAATTCAAAACGGTATATTTTACCCCACCCTCACAGGCACTGATGGCGACGATCGCATTTCTGGATTGGCAGGCAACGATATTATAGATGGTGCCGCTGGGAATGACAGCCTTTGGGGTGATGGTGGTAACGACTTGTTACGTGGTGGTGACGGAATTGATTGGCTATCAGGTGGTGATGGCAACGATACCATAATTGGCGATCGCGGTAATGATATCTTCGTTGGTGGAGCCGGAAACGACAGGTTGATTTGGAACAACGGCGATGGCAGCGACAAAATGAGTGGCAATGCTGGCTACGATGTCATCGAAGTCAATGGTGCAGCCGCTGCGGGGGATACCTTCCGCTTGCAAGCAGATGCCCAAGGTAGAGCCATCTTTGACCGCTTGAACTTGGTGCCATTCACCCTAACTGTAGACACTGCCGAAAAATTTGAAGTCAACGGTCAAGGTGGCGATGACATCTTCGATGTTAACAGCTTGGCTGGCACTAGCATTGCAAGCGTGCAATTTACAGGCGGTGCGGGTAATGACTTGCTCGATGGTGCTGATACAACTACACCGTTAGTTGGTTATGGCAACGATGGCAATGACACCCTCAAGGGTGGCGCTGGAACTGACAGCCTTTCGGGCGATACTGGTAACGACTTGTTACGTGGTGGTGATGGAATTGATTGGTTATCAAGTGGTGATGGCAACGATACCATAATTGGCGATCGCGGTAATGATATCTTCGTTGGTGGAGCCGGAAACGACAGGCTGATTTGGAACAATGGCGATGGCAGCGACAAAATGAGTGGCAATGCTGGCTATGATGTAATCGAAGTCAATGGTGCGGCCGCTGCTGGTGATACCTTCCGCTTGCAAGCAGATGCCCAAGGTAGAGCCATCTTTGACCGCTTGAACTTGGTGCCATTCACCCTAACTGTAGACACTGCCGAAAAATTTGAAGTCAACGGTCAAGGTGGCGATGACATCTTCGATGTTAACAGCTTGGCTGGCACTAGTATTGCAAGCGTACAGTTTACAGGCGGTGCGGGTAATGACTTGCTCGATGGTCGCGGCACATCTACGCCATTAGTTGGCTATGGCAATGACGGCAATGACACACTTTATGGCGGCAATGGAAATGACAGCCTCTACGGTGATGCTGGCAATGACTATCTTGCTGGTGGTAAAGGGAATGACGTACTCTCTGGGGGTTTAGGCGCAGATAAATTCTATTTTGAGTCTAAGCTCAACGGCATAGACATTATCAAAGATTTCCAATATGCACAGGGAGATAAAGTCTTAGTCAGCAAAATTGGCTTTGGTGCTAGTAACCTAAGTCAGTTCAGCTATAACAACATCACTGGTGGTTTGTCTTACCAAGGACAGTTGTTTGCAACTGTCGAAAACAAACCTGCTGGCTTCTCAATCAGTACAGATGTTGTGTTGGTGTAAGAAAACTTTTGACCGAACAATTTGCAATTCGTAGTGACGCAATGGGCTACGCTAACGCAATTGTAGACGTAATTAAATAATCTATCTATTTAAGATATAACCCCACGCCACTTGCTCTACTTAGGCTTTGCCCAAGTAGAGCTATTTTACGCGATCGCTCCGGCATCAAGTATCGCCTGATAATGCGATCGCATGGCTGTTGCTGGGTTTGAAACCTGTTAAGAGTTCCCTTTATCCATCAATAAATTTAATTTTGTCCAATTCAAAATTTACTGTGCATCAACTTCTGTAGCTCACGTATGGATAAGTGTGGCAACTAGTTGCTGAAGACAACATGAGTTTCTCAAATACTCATACTAACCAGTCTTCACTTTAGCTTGTTGCGATCGCTCTCAAGTTCTGGATTAACTAACTTCAACAAGGAAAATACTTATGGCTATTATACAAGGACAACAAACCAATGGAAATGACATCATCGTTGCTGATGGAGCTAATGACTTTATCGATGGTCTACTAGGCATTGACCTTATTAACGGTGGTTCGGGCAACGACATCATCTTCGGTAGGGGTGGCAATGACATAATTCTCGGTGCTGCTGGCAATGACTTCATTAACGGTGGCGCGGACAATGACGACCTTAGTGGTGGCGCAGGCAATGACACCCTTTTCGGTAGCTCCGGCAATGACACCGTTTTCGGTGGCTCTGGTAGTGACTCCCTCAGTGGTGGCACCGGCAATGATATTCTCATAGGCTTTAATGGAGTCAATGGAAATGAGTTAGACACTCTCAGGGGCGGTTCTGGAGCCGACACGTTTGTACTCGGAGATAAAGCCCGTTCCTTCTACCTCAATTCGACCGGCTCTAGTTTTGCCACAATTGTTGATTTCGATTTCAGTCAGGGTGACAAGATTCGAGTTAACGGTAGTGTCTTTGGTTACACATTAAACAAGAGCATTAATTTGTCTGGTGGTTCTGCATTAGACACGCAAATTTTCAAAAACGGCGATCTGATTGCGGTTGTGCAAGACAATACTAATGTGTTTGCTTCCCTCGACTTTGTTACAGCTTAGATTGAGGGAATTGAAAGCACTGTACAGCAGTGCTTTCAAGAAGATTTAAGTCATGCAAGCGGTACAGATACATACCTGAATGCCGCTTGCATTTTTAAATTTTATCACTGCATAGATTGAATCTTGATACAAATAAGCGTACATGGGTAGGGGCACAATATATTGTGCCCTTACAATTATCTGTACCTCACAAAGTAGCAATCTGCTGTAACTTAAAACATTTACAAAGCAATGGTTTTACCTCTTGCTCTTGTTATACCTGAAAATTCCTGTAAGTTTAGACATCAAAAATATTGCATCTTGCATAAACTTTAGTTTTACACGTATTGATAATTGTGGCAGATGTTAATACCAATTTTCAATTCAAAAAAATGATGCAGCAATAGGTTCCTGATTTTGTATATATGTTGCTTTATTTTAAATATTTGGTATTAACTAACCACATTACTAACAACAACCTAACTAAAGGAAAAAATGGCTACATTTAATCTTGGTACAATCGGCACTACTCCTGTTGTGAGAAACAACTTCAGTTTAACTACATCCGATCCCACTGATGTTTTTAAGTTTCAAATTAGCGGTACTAAAAACATTAATTTGTCTCTAACAGATATCAGCACTGGTGACGATGCCGAGTTATTCCTTTTTCGAGACAACGGTAACGGTATCTTTGATTCCGGCGACCAATTGGTAGATTTTTCCACTAACTCTAGCAATAGAGATGAATCTCTCAATAATCGAGAAAGTACAGGTACTTATTTTGCTCAAGTCCGTCGTTTTGCTCCTGGTAGTTCCGGCACTGTAACTTACGATTTGGCTGTGTCTGCAACTACACCCAACTCGACAGCTGGTTTTAGCAATCTTCTACCTAAAGAATTTGAACTTGGTGATTTATCACGTGATGTTACTCGCTCTAGTTCAATAAGTGATGCAGACACCACAGATACTTACCATTTTTCTCTAGGATTCTTTGAAGGTGTAAACATTAGACTCAGCGGACTTCTAGCTGATGCTGATATCCGACTGGTTCAGGATTTGAACAACAATCGCATTGTTGACGCTGGCGAAGAAATTGCACGTTCTACTAATGGTGGTACTACGGCTGATTTAATTTCCAACATCAACTTATCTGGTAACTACTTCTTGCAAGTCCAGCAATTTAGTGGCACCACTGGCTATAGCTTGAATTTTGACCACTTCACCACCACTTTTGCTTAGCATTAGTAGGTGTTAATTGAAAGCATTGTAGGGCAATGCTTTCAATATTATCCAAACGTTGCAAGCGGTAGATAACTTTACCTTAATGCCGCCTGCATTTCTAAATTTTATAACTGCACGGATTAAATATTTCTACAAATATGAGTAAAGTTTTACAAATAAATGGTGCAATGCTTGAGTTAAGCTATGCCGATATACCTAGAGAAATCATTCCTTTTTTAGCTGGCTACAACCTAATACCGCAATTGATATCTCAGAAAATAATCGAATTAGCCATTGCACCAATCACCTGCACGCAAGTAGAAATATCTCATGCCCTAAATGAATTTTATCAGCATTGGGATTTGACAAGCGAAGAAAAAATACAAGATTGGTGCTTGCGTTGTGGTTTGAATCGAGAACAATTAGAACTTTTGGCAACCCGAAAGCTGAGAGTAGAAAAGTTCAAACAAATAACTTGGGGACATCAACTAGAATCTTACTTTCTCAAACGCAAAATATATTTAGATAAAGTTATTTATTCTTTAATTCAAACTGACAACAAAAGTATTGCTAACGAGCTATTTTTCCGAATAACAGAAGGTGAATGTTCCTTTGCGGAATCAGCACGAGAATATTCTCAAGGTTCGGAAGCTGATAAATATGGCATTATCGGCCCAGTGGAACTTGGTAGTATTACTCCGAATTTTGCTCAACTTCTTTATACAAGTCAAGTCGGTGTAGTTCAACCACCTGTAGCTTTTGGAAATTCATGGGTTATTGTACGTGTAGAAAAGCTAATTTCTGCACAGTTAGATGATTTTATGCGCCAAAGATTGCTGCAAGAACATTTTGAAGCTTGGTTCCAACAGCAATTAAATCAATTGTCGCTAGAAGAAAAAATTTGGATGGGTGTTAATAGTAAATCTGCACAGGTACAAGAAGTTGCATAGTAATTTTTTAAGTGAATAAAGAAGAATGAAACGAACCGCCAAGGACGCCTTCGCGAAGCGTCTCGTTAGAGAAGAGCGCCAAGAAAGAATAATTTTTAAATAAGCTCTAAATCTGCAAATTACACAAAATTATTCTCTAATTTCTTCTTTGCGTTCTTTGCGCCCTTTGCGGTTCGTTAATCAAAATCTATTATTAAAAATCATGACAAACCCAACACTAAATCTCCAAGAATTAATTGCAAGTTTATTCCCATTTAATCACTTACCAAAAAGCGTTTTAGAAACTTGGATAGGTCAGGTACAATTTTTACGCTATCGCATTGGACAGGTAATAGTTACTCAAGAAGCTATGCCTGCCCAAATTACTATTATCTATCAAGGACAAGCGAGACTGTTAGGCTACAATGCTGATAAACCAAATCCTGTAACACTGAAACTGCTGTCATCAGGAGAAGTATTAGGTTGGTTAAGTCATGTGCGGGGGATTGCTTGTGAAACTGCGATCGCTTCTACTGAAGTTATTGCATTCAATCTACCCATTGCTGATTTTCTCACATTACTTAAGCAAGAGCCAGCTTTTACTAAAGCCTTACAAAATCATGTTACTCTTTTAGAAGTATATGAACTGCTAACAAAAGAACTCAGCCGTCGCGCAGATGGCAGCAAAAATTTAGTTAAGCTTGCTCAAGCTGCAACTGAAGCCACAGTTATCCAAACATTGCCTGCACGCAAAGTAGTTCGCAATCAATTAGATGCAGAATTTTTATGGTTAGTCAGCAGTAATTTTGATGCTAATTTTCCTGTGGGGACTCGTTTAGAATTAGATAGTTTAAATCCCAAATTTAAATTTCATACAAATATGCGTTTAGTGGGTTTACCCAAATCTTTATTAGGAGAAGAACCCACACCCACAACAATTTTACCCGCAGACATTCCCTACGCTTCTGAAATTACCATTGCTGAAGAATCAACTGCTCTAGCTAAACCGAAAAGATATCCTTATATCCGGGGTAGAGGCCCTTTAGATGGTTCTTTGGCTTGCTTTGAAATGTTGAGCAAATACTTTAACATTCCCATGCGCCGAGATGTATTGCGCCGAGTTTTAACAAAGCAACAAGAAAACAAAGGTGCTATATCTCTGCAATTTTGTGCAGCCGCCGCTGAATTGATGGGATTGACAACGCAGATGGTGAAAGTTCCTGCTGTTGCTGTCAGTCGCTTGCAATTACCGCTGATGATTAGTTGGCAAGGTAGTTTTGCAATTGTTTATCAAAATAGTAACCAAGAATTACTGATTGCTGTTCCAGAAATGGGATTGTTGCGCTACAAACTGCGAGATTTTGTGGAAAACTGGGGACAAGAAGGAGAAGTACTGCTACTACAAACCACTAAAAATACTCCCAAGGCACGGTTTAGTTTGAATTGGTTTGTACCTGCAATCAAACGCCATCGCAAAGTACTTATTGAAGTGTTGTTGGCTTCGATTGTAATTCAGATTTTTGGCTTGGTAAATCCTTTAGTTACCCAAGCAATTATTGATAAAGTATTGGTCGGTAATAGTCCTGGTACTTTGGAAGTTTTTGGGATATTTTTGTTAGTAGTAGGCGTAGTTGAAGCCATACTTACCACAGTCCGCACTCATTTATTTACAGATACAACTAATCGTATCGATCTGTCCCTTGGTTCAGAGGTGATTAGTCATCTGTTGCGTTTGCCATTATCTTATTTTGAGCGTCATCCTGTGGGGGAATTGGCAACACGCATTCATGAATTAGAAAATATCCGCTCTTTCTTGACTGGTACAGCCTTAACTGTGGTGATGGATGCAATGTTTTCTGTAGTCTACATTGTGGTGATGGCATTTTATAGTCCAATTCTCACCTTGGTAGCATTGGTAACAGTACCATTGTTTGGCTTGCTCAATTTTGTAGTATCGCCCGTAATGCGGCGACAATTACAAGAAAAAGCCGAACGCAATGCCCAGACTCAATCTTACTTAGTAGAAGTCATGGGAGGAATGCAGACAGTCAAGGCGCAAAATTTAGAAATGCGATCGCGTTGGCAATGGCAAGAACGTTATGCTCGTTACATCAGTGCCGGTTTTAAAACAGTTTCTACGCAAACTACAGCCACTTCTGTTAGCAGTTTCCTCAATAAATTTTCTAGCATGTTAGTGCTGTGGGTAGGCGCTTATCTCGTCCTCAACCAACAACTCACCCTCGGACAACTCATCGCTTTTCGCATCCTTGCAGGTTATGTAACTAGTCCCTTGTTACGCTTAATGCAACTATGGCAAAATTTCCAAGAAACAGCCTTATCTCTGCAACGCCTTGCTGATATTTTAGACACTCCTCAAGAAACAGAAACAGAAGCGCAAAATATCCTCATGCCTAGCATTCAAGGTCATGTGCGCTATGAAAATCTCTGCTTCGGCTTCCGCGATCGCGGCCCATTGCAACTATCCAATATTAACTTAGATTTTCTCACTGGCTCTTTTATTGGCATTGTCGGACAAAGCGGTTCTGGTAAAAGTACGTTGCTAAAATTGCTACCTCGACTTTACGAACCCAAGTCTGGCAAAATCTCGATTGATGGCTATGATATCAGCAAAGTTGAACTGTATTCTCTCCGCCGTCAAATTGGCATGGTGTTACAAGATACCTTATTATTTGATGGCACAATCCGCGAAAACATTGCCTTGGGAAGTCCTGAAGCCAGCGACGAAGAAATTATTGCTGCGGCTCAAGTAGCATTTGCCCACGACTTTATTATGGACTTGCCCAGTGGTTATAATACCCTCGTCGGAGAACGGGGTTCAGCACTATCTGGAGGACAACGCCAAAGAATTGCGATCGCTCGTACCGTCCTCCAAAATCCTCAATTACTCATCCTGGATGAAGCTACAAGTGCCTTAGACTACAACGCCGAAGCCCAAGTTTGCCGCAACTTAGCCACAGCCTTCCAAGGAAAAACAGTCTTTTTCATCACTCATCGCCTCAGCACAATCCGCAATGCCGATGTCATCCTAATGATGGACAAAGGTATCGTCGTCGAACAAGGGACTCACGAAGAACTAATGGCACGTAAAGGTTACTATTACTGCCTTTATCAACAACAAGAAACGCAGATTTAGTCATTGGTCATTTGTCATTAGTCATTAGTCATTTGTCATTTGTCATTTGTCATTGGGCATTGGTTATTAATTCTTATGCCCCATGCCCAATCCCCCCATGCCCCATCCCCATTTAATTATGAACATTCCACACAAATTCGATCGACCAGTTCTTTTACAACAAACGCCTACTTGGTCAAGAGCGATCGCTTGGACTATTATCGGAGTTAGCGCCTTTACAGTAATTTGGGCATCAGTATTCAAAATTGAAGAATCAGTTCACGCTACTGGCAAATTAGAACCGCAAGGTGCAGTTAAAGAAATTCAAGCTCCAGTTAACGGCGTTGTCAAAGAAATTTTAGTTAAAGATGGTCAGCAAGTCAAAAAAGGTGAAATACTTATTAGCCTAGAACAAACAACATCTGAGGCAGAACTTACTTCATTAAAACAAAGTCGCGTTGCTCAGTTACAATCAAAACAGTCTTTAGAACTAGAAAATGATTTCTATCGGCGGCAGCTACAAGGACAAGTTTCACAACAGCAAGTCCTACAGCAAACTGCTCTTTTGCAACTTCAGCCAGAACTAGCTTTATTAACTAAAAATCGCGCTGCCGTCTTTGCTGAAAATCAGTTGTATCGCGCACAATTAAATGGCAGTAATACTCAAGTCAAACTTACTTTAGAGCAACAGTTACGCTTGAAAAATCGCCAGCAAGAATTAGAATCGCGCTTGATGGCGGCTAAGTTGGAGACGCAACAAACACAACAGCAATTACTCCAAACTCAAGCACAATTAGACAGTGCCCAAGATGTCCTGGCGATTAATCGCAAAATTTATCAAAATCTCAAAACTTTAGACAAAGCGGGTGCATACCCCAGAATGCAAATCCTCAAACAAGAGCAAGAGGTAAATGTCAAACAAGCAGAAGTAATGCGGCTAACTCAAGAAAAGCAGCGATTACAATTAGCTGTTGTGCAAGCAAATGAAAAATTTCGGAATGCTGCGGCACTATCTCAAGAAGATTTATTAGCTAAAATTACAGAAAACGACAAAAGAATTGCGGAAATTGACAGTCAAATAACTAAAGTCATTATTGAAAATCAAAAACGAATTTATGAAATTAATAGTCAAATTGGAGAACTTGACAGCAAGTTAACTCAAGCAAAACAAACCCTGAAATATCAAAAAATTGCGGCTCCGGTAAATGGGACGGTGTTTGAACTCAAAGCTAAAACAGCAGGGTTTGTTGTCAATTCCAGCGAGCCAATTCTCAAAATTGTTCCTAGCGATAATTTAGTTGCTAAAGTTTTCATCACCAACCGTGACATTGGTTTTGTTCGAGAAGGACAACAAGTAGATGTGAGAATTGATTCGTTTCCTTTTCAAGAGTATGGTGATATTAAAGGTGAGTTAATTGAAATTGGTTCTGATGCTCTACCCCCAGACCAAGTTTATAATTTCTGGCGTTTTTCTGCAAAAGTCCGCCTGAATGGACAGAAGTTACTGATTAATCAACGGCAAATCCCATTGCAATCAGGAATGTCTATTAATGGTAATATTAAATTGCGTCAGCGTACAGTTATGAGCATCTTCACTGATTTCTTAGTGGATAAAGCTGAAAATTTAAAATCAGTTCGTTGAGAATAATTCAAAATGCGATCGCATTGCCAATAGATTTGTTTGTGTTTTCTGAATGAGGAAAATTAATAGTATTAACGGCAATGCATAATTATTCTAGATTTTTTGAATTTAATCAAATATATGCAGAATCGCTATCAACGTTCATTCTCACAAGACACTGCCCTTAGTTCTAAATTATTCAATTTACTAGAAATTGTATTTCCTGGAGCCGGAATTACTTCCCATGCAGAAGAAGCTAGGAAACTAGGCGTCTCATGGGAAGATGCATCAACGCCATTCGCACGCTTCCATGAAGACGGTAGTTTAATAAGCCACGTTGGAGTACTAGGAATTCCCATGCGATTAATGCGGGAAGATGTAATAGTTGGTGGAGTTCACGCAGTATGTACTCATCCTGATTTTCGTAGACGTGGTTACTATCGCGAAATTATGAATGAAGTATTAGATTATTGCGACAAACGCTACAAAACTTTAATATTAACTACTTCTAAACCAGAATTGTACTACCCCTTTGGGTTTCGTTTTGTGCAAGAACACAGTTTTATAACTAACATTAACTCTCCAGGCGGCGTTAATGGATTACGTTTGCTTGATATTAATAATATTGATGACGTGAAGCTTTTACATCGGCTATTAGAAACACGCGCACCTGTGTCAAATATTATTGGCGTTGTCAATGAAAAGGCTTTGTTTCTAGTTAATGAAGCTACAATCCCTATGTATTACTTTCCAGATTTAGACACTATTGCCTGTATGTCCGTCGAAAGTAACGAACTTAAATTATATGATTTAGTAGCACCGCAAATATTCCCGCTACAAGAGTTGATACAAAGAATACCTGACAATATCAAATCCTGTTTTATCTACTTTAATCCACAGAATCTGAACACAGATGCCCAAGCATTACCAGATATGTTGGATGGAGACTCTCACCTCATGGTTCGCGGTATATTTACCCCGGAACACCAAAAATTTATGATACCCCGTTCTGCTCGGTGCTAATACAAATTTAAAATAATACCAATTTGAAAAAAGAATGCGACAGACGGGTAGGGGCATAACAATGTTGTGCCCTTACGGATAATTGATGTGTCGCAAACATTATTTGAATTGGTATAAGAATACCACACATATATGGGTAGGGGCGTACATCTGTACGCCCCTACAGTCGATTATTATGTTGCAAAGATTTTTTGAATTGGTATAAGTTTAAAACCGTAAAATTTCGCGATCGTAGCCTTCTGGTGTTGGTTCGATTTCCCATACTAACCCCTCTCCTGGCTCTAGTTCTACATCGACATAAAGCCGATCGCTCGCTTGTGTTGCTGTATCTTCATTATTAATAAAGGGTTGCAAATCTTCGCTTAATAGTCGAAGTTTAAATCCTGCTGGAATGGTTTCATCTGGATTGGCATTTTGCAATTCAAAGCGCCATACATTCTCTGTTAAATCACCTGTTGCAAATACACGCAACTCGCAGGTATAATCAGCGATCGCCAACTGTCGCGACAATACATTTGATTCTGGGTTTTCTCGACTCCGCACGCCACGAGGAGCTAATTGCAACCTAGTCATTCCCCAACCAAGTTGTTGGGCTAAGTTTGATACTCCTGTTTGCAACCATTGTTGAATTGACCACTGTGGCGATAATCCTTGGCGGCGTTCGTACAATTGCTGACGCCAGCCACCATGTGCTAATAATGCTCCCCACAGTTCAAAGGGAATGGCTAAACGGGGGAAAACTATTTCAGAATTACCCAGGCGTTCTAATAAGTTTTCTGCCTGCGCTAAAGGTAACTCTGGTAAAGGTGTCACCGCCGCACGTAAAATTTCCTCCGGACAAAGTTGACTAGTAATCGACAAACCATTAATGTCTTTGATTAAGTCATTCTCATCCAAACAATAAGTGCGATCGCTCCCATCATAAATACCTTTGGTTTTCAATTGCCGATGAGTCGTGTATCCCCAAACGCTCGCCCAGCCACCATTAGGATTAACTTGGACTCCGATATAATAATCAGCAACCCAACTGGGAATGTCCGCCCATTCCTGCGGTACGCGCAATTCTACTGTGTCAATTGCTGTTGTGGGAATTAATACCAATCGTAATCCGTCACAAGCGATCGCACTTCCATTCACAAATTCCCAAAAGCTAGGCAGTGCAGCTATTTTAGTCGAAAGTCTCGCACTTGGAAATTGCTCCTCCCTCAACCAAGGTAAAAATGCATCTAAGCACATTTGGTTAACAGAGGCTCGCCAGCGTGCGCCGGATGTAGAAAAAGCCGGTGGTTCCTGGGTTTGAGATGATAGGGAAATTTCTAAAGTCAGCTGTTCTGGAATTGGGCATACATCAAAAGTCATTGTCAAGACTCCACTGGCGAGGAGAGAATAATAGGGCGATAGTGAGCAATCAACCATTCTTCTAGAGAATTGCTCATACTGTCGATTACGTCAGATGTCACAGAAATATGCAGTGTTTTTTGGGTCCACTGCGCTAATTCCATTAGTAAAGTCTTTTTGATTTTAGTTAATTGCCGAGAAACTGTATATTGTTTAATTCCTAGCTGTAAAGCAATATCTTGCTGAGTCAATCCTTGCTTGTAGTAAGTTTGCAGAAGTGCTTGGGCTGCGGTATCTAATTTTTCTAATGCATCGCTTAAAATTCGGTTGATTTCGCTACTTCGCTGTGTTAAATTGTCTCTTTCTTCTTGAAGAATTGCTTCATCTAATACCGATTCTTGAAAATCATTTGTCAGGAGATCGAGCAATTCACCTGTTTCTTGTCCGGGTACGGGGACATCAATGGAAACAGAGGCGGGATATTCATAGAAACGCACGGCTTTAGCAGTAGCAATTAACCAAGATTCCACATTTTCTGGAGTGCAGGCTGGATGAGAAGGCTGACTCAGGCGTTCAGAGTTGTAAAGCTTGGCGATCGCTTGTAATGTTGCATTATCTGGTTTGGTAAGTTTGTGAGCAGTCCCAGCATTATTGGGGGCATAAACTTGCAAGAAACAATTCCAAGCCAGAACATAACGGGCGATAATTTGCGATGGATAACCCCCTTGTTTGAGAGATTCCACTAATCGCTTTTGGCTGATTTTGTGCAGCAATCCCCAATCGCTACAAATATCAACTTCTTGCTGCTGACGTAACAAATCTTTGATTAAATTACTAAAAGTAAATTCAGCATAAATTTTCAAATTTGAACTTAATTGTGGGTTAAAGCCTCTAAGAACTTTGTCAATGCGAGCGATCGCTGTTTGAAAAAAGTCGGCGATCGAATGTTGACTTAGTACATTCATCTTCATTTTTCTAGCAACCCAATAACAGACTTCCTGCAAATAAGCTGTTATGTGAGCAACAGCGATCGGGCTTGCCTGGGTTTGCCAAATCCGATGCCAGTAAATAGCCCAAAAGGTTTCAGACTCTTGCAAAGAAGATTGTTTTAAACAATTTTGCATACTTCGTCGCAGTTTACTATCAGTAACCCAACGGTCAAAATTATCACCTTTGAATAGCACAAATGTGGAAAAAATTTCAATGATATGTTGTCTTGAATACATAAAATATTTGATTTGATAAAAATAGCTAATAAATTTAAAATACTTTCTTCTACCGACACTTTCCTGAAATTTTGCCTCAAACCAACCTAATTATCTTCTTAGCTGAACCGTGTGGCTTTATAGTAGAGTGCATTATGTCTATGTCAGATTCTTGAGAAAAAATTATGTTTGTTGCATAAATATAATAATTGCAGATGATATCTAATGTGTGCCAAAGTTACATATTTTATGATTAAGACCTTCATTAGTCATTTGTCCAATGCCAAATGCCTATTGCCTAATACTTCGACTTCTCTACGAGATGCTACGCGTAGCTTGCTTCCCCGCAGGGGTACGCTCAGCACAAGTGACTAATGCCTAATACTTCTCTACAAGAGGCTGCACCAACGGCTCCGCTCAGCACAAGTGACTAATGACTAATGACTAATGACTAATGACTAAATTGGTAGTTTTAAAATTTGGTAAAGGTAGCTTTGAGATTGGGTTTCCAGTTACTCTCCAAATTGGAGAAGAAAATAGCCGTGCTGAAACTGAAGTTATCGGAGAACTGCCGCCAGACGAAGAATTACCGCTAAATTTTAATTGTTGGCAAGGAATTTATCGGAATCTAGATTTCTCTGCTCGTCCCAAAGGACTACCAAAACTTCAGAAAGTAATTTCAACCGATGCAGAGTGTTTACAAGCGTCACAAAAATTACGCGATCGCTTGAATCAATGGCTGCAATCAGAAACCTTTCGCGACATTCGCGAGAAGTGGCTCGAAAAACTTCAGAAATCCGATCGAATTCGAGTAATTTTACAAACTGAAGATTATCAACTTCAAAAGCTTCCTTGGCATCTTTGGGAATTAATAGAACGCTATCCAAATGCAGAAATCGCTTTAGCTGCCCCTAGCTATGATAAAGTTAGCTTTTTGCCAAAATCGGCTACAAAAGTGAAAATTTTAGCACTATTAGGTGACAGTGATGGAGTCGATATAGCTACAGATCGTCAACTTTTAGAACAGCTACCCGATACAAACATTCACTTTCTTGTAGAGCCATCTTGTGAAGATTTAACAGATAATTTATGGCAACAAAATTGGGATATTCTGTTTTTTGCAGGACATAGTTCAAGTCACACTACAGGAGAAACAGGTCAAATTTATATTAACCAAACAGAGAGTTTGACAATTAGTCAGTTAAAGTATGCTTTGAAGCAAGCCGTCGAACGCGGTTTAAAGTTAGCAATCTTTAACTCCTGCGATGGCTTAGGATTAGCAAGGGAATTTGCTTCTTTGCAGATTCCCCAGTTGATTGTGATGCGCGAACCAGTTCCAGATCGGGTGGCGCAAACATTTCTTAAACATTTCTTACAAGCATATTCTCAAGGCCAATCTCTTTATCTCGCAGTCCGTATTGCCAGAGAACGACTGCAAGGATTAGACGGACAATTTCCCTGTGCCAGTTGGCTGCCAGTGATTTACCAAAATCTCGCAGAGATACCGCCTAGTTGGGATGAGTTGGGGATGGGAAGAGGACAAGGGGAAAGATTTGTCTCCCCATCTCCCCATCTCCCCATCTCCCCATCTCCCTCAGTTCCTAGTTTTGTTGAAAATTCAACTAACAAAGCCAAACGCTCAAAATTTCATCTTCTTTGGCTCATCTTTATGAGTTTAATAATTGGTGGTTTAGTTGTGAGCGGGCGATATCTGGGAATGCTGCAAAAATTGGAGTTACAAGCATTCGATCGATTGCAGGAACTACGCCCAGATGAAGAGCCTGAGTCTCGGTTGTTAGTTGTGACAATTACTGAAGAAGATGTGCAATCACAGTCTCAAGAAAAACCTCAAGGTTCTCTTTCGGATCAATCTTTATTGAAGTTATTGAAAAAATTAGAAGCCTATCAACCGCGAGCAATTGGATTAGATATTTACCGCGATCGCCCTGTTAAATCAGACTTACCAGAACTCCAAAAATATTTGTATAATAGCAAACATTTAATTTCAGTCTGCCGAGTTAGCGATCCTCTATCCGAGCATCCCGGAATTAAACCTCCTCCAGAAATATCGCAAGAACGCTTGGGTTTTAGCGATTTGGTATTCGATCCTGATATCATTGTCCGCCGCCATTTACTAGCATTAACCCCACCCCCTTCTTCACCTTGCAAAGCCACGTATAGTTTCAGCGTTCAATTAGCATTGCATTACTTGGCTGCTGATAATATCTCTCTTCAATTTACGAAAGATGGTGCTTGGAAACTGGGGGAAACTACTTTTAAAACACTAACAGCACACACAGGAGGTTACCAAGGAATTGATGCTTCGGGACATCAAATTTTATTAAATTACCGTTCTCACCGTTCGCTAAAAACATTTGTACCGCAGGTAACGTTAACAGAAGTACTAACAGGAAAAGTTAACGCTGGCACAATCCAAAACAGAATTGTTTTGATTGGTACAACAGCCCAAAGCTTTCAAGATTATTCATCCACACCTTACATCACAAGGGAAGGTGCTATTGAAAAAATACCCGGTGTTTTGTTGCAAGCACAAATGATTAGTCAATTGTTGAGTGCGGTTCTTGATGAGCGATCGCTTTTGTCAACTTGGTATATTTGGCAAGAAATTATCTGGATTTTAGCATGGTCATTAATAGCCAGCTTACTAGTTTACTACATCGAACGGCTATTTTATTTAAGTATTGTAACTGGAATTGCAATTGCCAGCCTCTACGGAATAAGCCTAATATTCTTAATTAAATGGAGTATTTGGATACCACTGATTCCTCCGATTATTAGCTTCACGATCGCTATTATTGTTACTACTTATTTTATGAAGAATTATCTAAATTTGTCGAAATCTGCACGCGTTGTTGTGATTACTAAAAATAGAGATGAATAAACCTTAGGAAAATAACAGATGAAACAATTTCTTCGTCGGCTAACTTCAATTAGTACATTCATCATTTTGATGAGTTACCTGAATACTTCCTTAGTATTAGCAGAAAAATCCAACCCGATTAATTTTAATCCACCTCCCCCACCAGCCGATCGCGGCGCACCTGGAAATCGAGGCGAAGGAGCTTCGCGGGGACAGTGCACCCAATCTAGCGTACCTTTAACTGCTCTTGTACCTAGCTACGAACAGCAATTGCAACAAGGCGCAAATCAAACACTTACCGTCACGGAAGTGTGGGGATTAACTAGTAGAGAACAGCCTAGCTTTTGGTTCTATATTCCTTATGAAAAATCTTCTATTCAAACCATTGAGTTTGTTTTAAAAACTGATAATGATACAATAATTTATCGCCAAAATATCACAGCACCTCCAGTACCTGGAATTGTACGAGTGCAATTACAAAATCAAAAGAGTCTTCTGGAAGCTAACAAACCTTATCATTGGTTTTTTAATGTTAAAGTTGCTTGTGATTCTCAACCAGCAACATCTTATGTGGAAGGCTGGGTGCAACGCGTAAATTTAGATGCATCATTACAGGAACAAATTAAGAAATCTTCGCCACGTCAGCAAGCAGCACTTTACGCAAAAAATGGCATTTGGTACGATGCTTTGACAACTATAGCCGAACTCCGTTTGGCAAATTTAGATAATTCACAGCTGACTGAAGATTGGGAATATCTACTCAAAGTAGTTAAACTAGAAAAACTCTTAACGAAAGCTTTAATTGGAACAACCAGAAAAAGCACATCTAATCAATCCCAAATCTGAAATCCAAAATTATCCGATTGAAGAGCGATCGCTAATTGCTAATTCCAGTAATTTGATTATAAAATAATCTTTTTCGGCTCAATAAGCAATACAAGATTTACTTTTTTAGCAAAGCGATCGCACTCATATTCAGTTGTGTTAGACTAACTCGATACTGAATATAGTAATAGAACCATAGTTTAGGACATAAACTGAGGGTAAAAGCCAGACAAACAGACAGTTTAGACATTATTGCCTATTGCTTGTTCCCTGTTTCCGCTATTATTAACTAATTAACCAATAAAGTTCATATTCTTCAATTAACAATTTTCCACTCTTAGAAGACATCTTAAAAGATAAGTAATAATCTCCCGACTCCCAAATACTAAATTCTTGTTCCTGTTCCTGAACCTTAACTGTAGAGCCACCGTTGGGAATAGTCATGCTAGCAACCTGTGTTTCAGTCTCCGCGTTCATCAAAATAATTTCCAGCAGACAGAAATCTTTTAGTTCGCCAGAATAACGAACTTTGAATCGAATTCTACCCCCATCCCTGAGGGTTTTTTGAATCAAAAATTTTTCCGTTTTCACCTGATTTCCAGACAGTTCAATGCCTTTACCTTGTGTTAATGTTTGAATTCGTCTATGGTTTAATGAAGTCATGATTTTTACTCCTCAGAAAATAAATTCAGTTGAGACATGGCGCTCTTATTGGATTTGCGAACTTAGTTTAAAGGTAGTCAATAGGCAAGAGGTATCTTCACAACAGGTAAGTAAACATTAACTACCTCTTGTGTATTACCTTTTAATACCTATATAATTTGTCCCCAAATCAAATCGGATTCCTGTAATTAGGATGCCGATAAATGTCTTTTGTGTTACTAATTTTGTATCTTCTCATCATTGCCAATAAAACGCAATGCCAGTTGAGACAGTTAAAAAAATAGTCAAAAAGACAGTTAAGACAGTTAAGACAGTTAGGACAGTTAAGACATAAATTGGCGATCGCATAATTAGCAATGTGGTTAAATGTCAAGATAAAATAGATAGATATTTTTGCTAAATTCCCATCGCAAAGAAAGATTTTTAATAACGGACTTTCGTTAGTAAATAGTATATTTTCTAAGAAAAAGTAACAGATATTACTACAATCATTATCAAAAAATTTAATAATTATTTAATGATTTTCGCTCAAAGCTAAATTATTAAATAAGCGAATAGGCGCTCAGGGAGATAAGGATATATAAAGATGAAGGTCATCACTCAATACTCTTAATCCCCAGTATTGTTAAGTTGTTTATTATAGATTCTCCTCACATGAGATACCAAGTTGGCGGTAGCCTCCACATCAACGATCCCACATACATCGTGCGTCAGGCAGATAAAAAACTTTATACTAATTTAAAAGCTGGTAATCTTTGCTACATCTTTAATTCTCGCCAGATGGGTAAATCATCCTTATTACAGCGAACTAGTCATCGCCTTAAAGAAGAAGGCCATAAATGTGTTTACTTAGATTTGACGCAATTGGTGAGTGAGGGTATTACACTATCACAATGGTACAAGAGCATCATTATCAGCTTGTTATACGGCTTAAATTTGGCAGAACAGGTTCAATTTAAGCAGTGGTGGAAGATGCAAGCGGGTCTTTCTCCTGTACAAAAACTATACCAGTTTGTTGAAGAAGTGTTATTACCAAATGTCAAAAACGCTTGCCAAACAGAAAGTAAAGCCGAAGGCGTTTTCATCTTCATTGATGAAATTGATAGTTTGCTGAGTCTGAATTTTCCTATTAACGACTTTTTTGCCTGGATTCGTTATTACTACGAACAACAGGCACACAACCAAAATTTACAAGGTTTGGGATTTGCATTATTTGGAGTAGCCAGTCCGTCGGGTTTAATTGCAGACAAACATCAGACACCTTTTAGTATTGCTACGGCCATCGAATTATTCGACTTTCAATTAGATGAAGCTCAACCATTGCTAGAAGGATTAAAAACAGTAATCAGCCAGCCAGAAATTGTATTGCAAGAAATTATTTATTGGAGTGGTGGGCAACCTTTTTTAACTCAGAAGCTGTGTCATCTAGTGATGGAAGCTGCCTTAAAGACATCAACTCGTAAGATTGAATTACCTCCAAAAACCGAAGCGTGTTGGGTAGAAAAATTAGTGCGATCGCGCATTATCCAAGACTGGGAATCACAAGATGAACCGCAACACCTCCGCACCATTCGCGATCGCTTACTTTTCTTCAACCAACAGCAAGCAGGACGGTTACTCAGTCTTTATCACCAGATATTGCAAGCAGAAGCACAGGAACACAGAAGAAATTACAGTCAATCTTTCCCCCTCTGCTCCCCTACCTCTTGCAGTCCGCTATACCCAACGCCTATTGACGATAGCCCAGAACAAACAGAGCTTTTACTATCGGGATTAATCGAAAAGTGCAACGGCTATCTAAAAATTAAAAACCCTATCTATCGCACTATCTTTAATTCTGAATGGGTGTTAACCCAGTTAAACAATACTTTCGCAACTAAAGCGAGTTCTAAAGCCACAACCACATAAACTACAAGTCACTGCCAGAAGCATAACCCCACAAAAGTAATACTGGCGCCAGAAGAAGACTTGATTTTGGATAGTCTTCTGTGATAACCTGCTTTTGCTTTATAAAATACTGTTTATCGATAGATTTAGTGTATTTAATACAAAATATTGTATTTTTGATTTGATAGAAGGATACTTGACAGGATTCTAAAACTATTTTGAGAGAAAACTTATGACCATTACACAAAGACGTAAACTTGGACGTTCAGAACTAGAAGTTTCACCAATATCTTTTGGTGGCAACGTTTTTGGCTGGACAATTGATGAAAATACTTCATTTGAAATATTAGATAACTTTGTAGCAGCTGGAGGTAATTTTATTGACACAGCCGATGTTTATTCTAAATGGGCGCCAGGAAATCAAGGTGGAGAGTCAGAAACAATTTTAGGAAAATGGCTCAAACAGCGCGGTCATCGCGATCGAGTGGTGATTGCAACCAAAGTTGGTAGTGATATGGGTATTAAAGGCAAAGGACTTTCTCGCAAACACATCCAACAAGCTGTCGAAGACTCATTGCAAAGATTACAAACTGATTATATCGATCTCTATCAATCGCATATTGACGATGAAAGTACTCCCCTTGAAGAGACTCTTGAAACCTACAGTGAATTGATTCGTCAGGGAAAAGTACGTGCGATTGGTGCTTCCAACTATAGCGGTTCTCGTTTGCTACAGGCATTAGAAATTAGCCGCAAACATAGTTATCCTCGCTACGAAAGCCTTCAACCCCGTTATAACTTGTATGACCGAGATAGTTTTGAACAGGATTTACAACAAATTTCCCAAGAATATAAAATTGGTGTAATTAGCTATTCTTCCATAGCTAGTGGTTTTCTATCTGGTAAATACCGCTCAGAAAAAGATTTATCTATTAGTGCTCGCGGTAATTCCATAAAAAAATATTTAAATCCTCGTGGTTTCGCAATTTTAGAAGCAATAGATCGCGTGGCAAAATCATATAATTCTACTCCCACCCAAGTTTCTCTAGCTTGGCTAATTGCTAATCCAACTATTACCGCTCCTATTGTTAGTGCAACAAACCTCGATCAACTCAAAGATATCGTCCAAGCTGCTAATTTGAAACTCGATGGAGACGCGATTAACCTTCTAAATCAAGCCAGTTCTTGATTAATTTTTTAGAATTCAGAATTCAGAATTCAGGATTCAGAATTTATAAAACTCTAAGTAGGTAAACACAATTATTTAGAAGACGCATTTCGACTTCTCCCCTTGGGAGAAGGGTAGGGTACGCTCAATGCTCGGTAAGCTTATTCTAAGAGGGTTGAGTTTCGACTACGCTCAACTTCCGCGCAGTCGAAACCCGGCCAGATCGAGTTAGGTTTAATTTAGTCCTTCTACTTATTCAGTTATGAGTAGAGCTTTAATGGGGGCAGAGGAGCAGAGGGAGAATAATAACTCCTAACTCTTGGAAAGACTTGGGTTAACCCCAGCCCCCTGCCCCCTGCCTCCTACCTTGAGGCTTGAGAAAGCTTACCTGTAAATACCCGTTGCGCTGGGCCTGTCATGTAAACTCGTTGGTCGATTTCTGACCATTCAATTTGTAACAAGCCACCTGGTAATTCTACGGTGGCAGTGCGATCGCATTTTCCAGTTAGTACGCCAGCCACCAAGGAAGCACAAGCGCCAGTACCACAAGCCAGGGTAATCCCTGCGCCTCGTTCCCAGACGCGCATTTTCAGATAGTCGCGGCGCACTACTTGAATAAATTCAGTATTTGTCCGTTGGGGAAAAACTGGGTGATGCTCAAATTTGGGGCCTATGGTTTCTAGCTCAATTGCGGCGACATCTTCCACAAAAGTAATGCAATGGGGATTTCCCATACTTACGCAGGTGACTTCCCAAGTTTGCCCCGCCACCTCTAACGGGTGACTAATTACTTTTTCTTCGGCGGGTGTTAGGGTAGTGGGAATTTCAGCAGCGAGTAACCTGGGTAAACCCATGTCTACTTTCACTTGACCATTAGGTAGGATTTGGGGTGTAATTACACCAGCCAGGGTATGAATGCGATATGAATCTCGATCGCGGGATTCACCCTCTAACTCTGCCAAAAAGCCAGCTAAACAGCGAATGCCATTACCACACATTTCTGGTTCTGAACCATCAGAATTGAAAATCCGCATCGTATAATCAGTGCCGTTTTCTCCAGGTAGGGCAAAAATAACACCATCAGCACCGATACCGAAATGGCGATCGCACAACTCGATCGCTTGCTCTGGAGTGACTACAGGCAAAGAAGATGAGCGATTGTCAATCAGAATAAAGTCGTTGCCGAGACCATGATACTTAGTAAATTCGATTGCCATTTGCAAAATCAATAAATTATATTTGTGTTTTGTCATTGGTCATTTGTCCTTTGTCATTAGCCATTAGTCATTTGTCATTAGTGAATAACCAATGCCCAATGTCCTGTTTGGCCAATGCCCTGTTTGGCCAATGCAAAATGCCCAATATCCAATGACTAATGACTATGATTACTGAATTTGACACCTCTTTGCCTAGTATTAGACAAGTTCAAATCCTGATTAAACAAACAATACCAGCAGAGTTCAAGTTGCTGACTGGTGATTTAATCACGGGCAGGGTTTTATGGCAAGACCCACATTGTGTATGCATTGTAGATGAAAACAGCGAGCAAACTACTGTTTGGAAACAAGCGATCGCTTATATTAAACCAAAAACCTAAGACTCACGTCAGAATTCAGAATTCAGAATCCAGAATTCAGAATCCAGAAATTCAGATCGTCACTTCTGGTTGAGAGATGCAATTACTTTTTGGCATTAGTTTTTTCTTCAGCATTTTATTACTGGGTAAGGCTAATGCCAATCCCAGTAATTTACCACTTGCCCAAGCTGGTAAATCTCAGTTTGGGGGTATACCTGTTGTCTGCCATTTGCAACAAATTGGCAAAGAACCTGAGCAATTGAATAAACTTCTTGACTCTTATTTGACAGCCAAAGAGTATACTTTGGCGTTGCAATTAATTGAGAAATCAGGTTTGAGCGACTTTCAAGTATCAGCTCTCAATCAGATAGTATCTAGCTATATTGAAGCCAAACAGAAAGATAAAGCCATACCATTATTATCCCAAGCGCTGCAAATTGCTAGGGGTATGAAAAATTCCTTCGCTAAAGTTGAGGCTTTATTGAAGACAGGTAATAACTTAATCGCCATTGGCAGAAAAAATCAGGCAATTGAGACGTTTTCTCTAGGAGTGCAGGAGGTTTTAGCTTTACATAAAATTCCTACAGTTCCGTCTTTACCTGATGTTAATGAAGATAGTGAAGCGAAATATGCCATTTTTTTGACTCAGTTTGCTGCTGGTTACATTGCTGGCGGAAAATCTGACCAAGCGGTTAAAGTTCTGGCTCAAAGTTTGAAGATTGCCCAAGCCTTAGAAAACAAAACATCTCAAGCTAACGTTTTGCTTGGCTTGAGTATTCAGTATGATGCTGCTGGACAGGGTAAAAAAGCACAGGAGCTATTAACCCAAAGCCTAAAAATTGTCCATAATGTTGATGAAAATCAACAAACTATTACTTTGTTGATGATAGCTCAACAGTTATTTAAGGCAAAGCAATTAGACAAACTATCGGTAGTGATGGAGAGCTTTTTACAAATTGCCCAAAAGACGAAAAATGAAGCAGCCAGAGTGTTTATGTTTGGCTCGATAGCTAGTACATGGTTAGCTATCGATCGCGACGACAAAGCAATTACAATTGCTAATAGTCTTGAAGATCCCTACACGAAAACTAAGGTACTAAATTCGCTTGCTTACTATTATCTCGAAGCCAACAAAACAGAAAAAGGGCTAGCAATTCTCAATCAAAGTTATGCAGTTGCTCAAACTATTCAGGATCGAACAAAAAGAGATTATGCCTTGGTGTTTATCTCAGCTTTTTACGCCACAGCCAACAAAATTAATCGAGCGTTAGAGGTAACTGAAAAAATTGAGGATGGAGATAGGCAAAGTATTGCTTGGAAGTTGATAGCAGAGGAACTTGTCAAAGCTAAAAAATTTGACCAAGTATTACAATTAGCGCCACGCATGGAAAAAGACGAAGTAGGAGGCGCACTCGCCGCTATTGCCATCGCCTATGCCAATGTAGGAAAGTCTCAGCAGGCGATGGATTTAGTTAAAAACATTGATAGTGAGTACTACCAACTTAAAGCTTTAATTGCGATCGCTAATCACTACCTGCAACTAGGACAACTTCAGCCAGCTTTTAACACAGCACAATTAATTTCAACTGTCAAGGATAAATCCGATATTTTAGCAGCAATCGCCCTTGCTTATGGTGAATCTGGAGAGTACCCCAAAGCAACGGAAGTAGCACAAGCTATCCCAGAGATAAACCAACGTAATTCGCTGATTAAGTTATTAACTTGTGCTAATCAGAAACGTCTTTAATTATAATGAGTAAAATAAATTTTCTCTTTTGTAGTTGCTTGACAACAATTCTCTGTCTGGTATTCACTATTTCCGTTGAGGCAAAATCCACAGAAACCAAAGTTGATGGTATTCCCATTGATTGTATTTCCGAAGATGAAAAACTCAAAAATTCCTTATATTTTGCTCGAACTTATGCCGCAGATGGACAAAAAGATAAAGCATTAGTTCTCCTTGCTCATGCTGAAAAAGAAGCTCCTCAAATGGAGGATGAATATGTTTTTTTACAACAAATTGCTTCTATTTATCTGAAACTAGGCTACAAAGACAAAGCCCTGAATTTTCTCAAAAAGTTGCAAGCTACTCGTCCGAAAACGCCAGAGGAAGTACTGATTAAAGACGGAGTATTGATGGCGATCGCAGATGATTATGCCCAAGTGAAAGATTATACCCAAGCTTTGCAGATTGCCAAAGCGTTAAATTTTAATAATCAGGCTTCGGCATTGATAAAAATTGCAACCGTTTATGCAAAAAATGACGATAAAGGACAGGCAGTTATAGTTTTATCTGAAACTGAAAAACTACTAAATGCTACAAATTTTTCATCGATAAATCTTCGTTTATTTGCTGATATTGCCCATCTTTATGCTGAGTTAGGAGATAAAGGCAAAAGCATTATTTTACTGGAAAATGTAAGGCAACAACTTGGTGCAACATCCAAAAAAGATGTACTTGATTTAGTTCATATTTCTGCTGAATTTGCTGCATTGGAACAGACAGCACAAGTAGAAGAAATATTTTCCCGTATTCTGAAAATAACCGAGCAGCTAAAAGATCCAACCAGTATTTTAGTTGATGTAGCACGTACTTACGCCGAAACCGGACAAATAGATAAAGCAGAAAAGCTGTTTTCTCAATTGCTTAAATATGCCAAGCGTACTATTTTTCCCGCTTTTAAAACCAACATCTTTTTAGGTACTGCTGAATGGTATGCCAAACTCGGACAACCGGATCGCGCCTTGGAATTGTTGAACACCTTGGACGAAGATTTTGATTTATTAAAAGTAACTTCCCTCAACACAATGGTCGAGTCATATGCAAAAGTTGGCAATTTGCAGAAAGCTTTGGCATTAATCGAAACTGCTCTCCAAAACAAGTATGTGATAGACAAAACTCTGGAGCCTGATTTTATTATGAAAAGCTATATCTTTTTAGAAAAATATGATAAAGCGCTCCAGATAGCCAAGTTATTGCCACCTGAAAAAGGCGATCGCTGGATTAAACCGCTTACCTGTGCCAATGGATTATCAAGTAGGGAAAGATTATAAAAGAATTCATCAATACTGAATTCTTCTTTGTTAATCCGTCACAGTATCCGCAGGTAAAAAATCTTTGAGGGCTTGTGCTTCACCGGCTTTCACCACGGGGGCAGAAAGGGGTAGTGAACTTTTAACACCAAATAGCTGTTCTAATTGACTCAAACCTGTCAAGCCACCGCACAACAATACTTGGTCGCCGACTCGCAAATCCATGTTGCCATCAGGATAGCGGATAAATTTACCATCGCGGCGGATTGCCTGGACTTGTACGCCGTATTGTTTGGTAATATCCAAATCTGCAAGAGTTTTAGCCGAGGTTGGAGAGTCAGCGTTTACCGCCATCCACTGACAAGCACTATTTTCTCCGGGGACAGCTGCTTGTCCCTTAGCGAATTCTGCTAAAGCTGCCAGTTCTTCATCTGCTCCCACCACCAGCAAGCGATCGCCTTCTTCCAAACGCGTTTCACTACTGGGATAATCGATTTCATCGCCGTTAGCGCGGCGAATCGCCATCAAACTTGCTCCTGTTAAGTAGCGCATATCTGCTTCTTCTAAGCTCATGCCAATTAAAGGCGAACCAGATGGTAGGGGATACCAACGCTGATTTAAATCCTGAGTTGCTTGGCGCAAATCGTGGGCAACTTCAGTAGCAGAACGTTCTGGTCGCAAGTCTAAATAATGATCGTTGCGGATTTGCTGCATTTCCCGTTGGACAACACTTTGGGAGAAGCCTAAGCCAGTTAATAAATAAGTTACCATTTCTAAACTGGCTTCAAACTCTGGTTGCACAACTTCTCTGGCTCCCAGTTGATACAGCACTTCAATATCTCTATTGTGGGTAGCGCGGACAACTAAATCTAATTCTGGCGACAATTCCAAAGCACGTTTTAAGCAAAGACGAGTACTCATGGGGTCAGGAAGTGCGATCGCCATTCCTTTGGCATGATTCACTCCCGCAGTTTCCAGAACGTGTAAACTCACACAATTGCCATAAACATAAGATACCCCAGCTTCGCGCAACTGCTGAATTCTACTTTCTGATTGGTCGATTACTACCACAGGTAGGTCGTGTTGCTGCAACAATTTCACTAAATTTTTGCCCACTCGCCCATAGCCGCAAACCACCACATGACCTTTTGAAGGTAAATTTTCTGACATATCCCGTGGCTGGTCTTCTGCTAAATAGGGTTTCAACCAGGGCATAGATTCGGCAAAGTTAAATAAAAATGGCACTAACCGCAGCACAAATGGCGTTAGCACGAGGGTAACTGCTGTGGTTCCCAAAATCAGTAAATATATCCTTCGGGACACTAGCCCCAAAGACTGCCCTTCACTGGCGAGAACAAAGGAAAATTCTCCAATTTGCGCCAGTCCCAAACCAGCGATTATGGCTGTTTTCAAAGGATAGCGAAACAGTTTCACTAAAGGCGTGATAATCAGAAACTTGCCAACAAAAACTATTGCCACCAGCACTAAAATCAATTCCAGGTTCTTCCACAAAAACACCGGGTCAATTAACATCCCAATGGCAGCGAAAAACAAACTGGCAAAAATATCTCGCAATGGTTCCACGTAAGTCAGGGTTTGGTCGGCGTATTCCACCTCAGAAATCATCAACCCAGCGACAAACGCCCCCATTTCGATGGACAGCCCCAAATGCTCTGTGAGTAAGGCGATGCCCAAACATAAAGCTACAACCCCTAACAAAAATAGCTCTTTGCTTTCAGTACGCGCTAAGAGTCGCAACAAAGGTGGTATCACCCAAATCCCTGCTGCTATTGCGCCAGCGGCAAATAAAGCAATGGACGCCAGGGCTGTGAGTACGGCGATGCCAATAGTTTCTGCCGGTTGGTTGAGGGCTGGTAAGACTGCCAACATCAATCCCAGCGCCAAATCCTGGACAACCAAAATACCCAACATTACTTGTCCGTGGGGCGTTTCCGTTTCATTGCGTTCCATCAACGACTTGAGGACAACTGCTGTGGAAGACAACGAGAGAATACAGCCCAAAAACATGCCCTTAGCGGGTAAGGTTCCCCAGGCACCAGTTAACCCGCATACCGTGACGGTGACTAAAATCGTCAAAGCTATCTGGAGTCCGCCGCCACCGAGAGCGATCGCTTTTACTTTCTTGAGTTCCGCAAAAGAAAATTCTACACCCAAAGCGAATAATAAAAACGCCACTCCGAACTGTGCCAGAGTCTCTACTTGAATAACTTCTTTAATCACTCCTAGTCCCGCCGGGCCGACGATCATCCCACCAATGAGATACCCCAGCAGCACCGGTTGGCGCAAAAGTGCCGCTAGCAGTCCGCCACAGGCTGCAACCGCCAAAACTGAAACTAAATCAACAATTAATCTAAAATCTTCTTGCACCAGTTTTTATATAAAAATCTATGACCTATTAAACCCAGGATACAAAGTTTTATGTATCTCAGGATAGTTAATTTTGGACATGAGGTATAGGGGATGGGGCATTGGGTATGGGGCATTGGGCATGGGGCATTGGGTAGAGGAACGAAACCTAACTAATGATTCTTAATTCACGAGTAAGTAGGTAGACACAATTATTTAGAAGACGCATTTCGACTTCTCCCAAGGGGAGACGCTACGCCAAGCAAGATCCCGTTCGCCCTTGGCGTTCCCGTTCGCGCAGCGTCTCTGTTAGGAGAAGGGTAGGGTACGCTCAATGCTCGGTAAGCTTATTCCAAGAGGGTTGAGTTTCGACTACGCTCAACTTCCGCGCAGTCGAAACCCGGCGAGATCGAGTTAGGTTTAATTTAGTCCTTCTACTTATAAAAGTTGGATTAATCCAGTTCAAATACTCGTTCATCCAGTTCAGAGGTGGATGAATCCAGTTCAAATACTCGTTAATCCAGTTCAAAGGTGGATGAATCCAGTTCAAATACTCGTTCATCCAGTTCAGAGGTGGATTAATCCAGTTCAAATACTCGTTAATCCAGTTCAAAGGTGGATGAAGCGAGTTTTTTAACTCCTACCCCATGCCCCATGCCCCATGCCCAATGCCCAATGCCCCATACCCAACACCCTTTAAACCTTAGGCGAACTCAGGGCATTGAGTAGTAAAAGTGACCACGGCACTTTAACATCGGGTATGAGCGAGGAATATTTTCTCAGTCCGGGCAATGCAGCCGGCAGTACAAAACGTAGAGAGCGTAATGAGGCAGGCCGATCGCCATTTTCATCGACAATTCCATATTGGTTGGCGAGTTCGGCAACAATTTGCAAGCGTCCTGTACGATTCATGATATTCGGATCGCCAGCAAGTTTAGCGATCGCTCGTCCGGTAAATAACGGAGTTTCCCAGTTATAACGGTCACTGAAAAATGAGTTTCTTTGGCCAGTAGCATTGGTTTGGTTCGCTTCAGAAGCAAAACGAGAAAAAAGCTCAGTACCAACAATACCCGGCCAAATTGAAACCGAAGCGACGTTATAGGGTTTTAGTTCAACAGCCATATCAGCGGCGAGGCGATCGCAGGCTGTTTTACCTACACCGTATGCTACGTTAAAGATATAGAACATACTGCCCCAAGAAGAAATGGTGCAAATTAGTCCAGACTTTTGCTTAGTCATCATCCGGGCGGCAAAAATACTCGCTACATAGTGACTACGAAGTCCAACATTGTTGCAAGCATCCCAAAGGCTGGGTTCACCATCCCAAAAAGGACGCCCATGAGCATCTTTTATTGCCTTAACTCCTGAGTAAACATTATTTACCAGCAAATCGAGTTGTCCATTTTGCTCATCTTGGATGCGTTCAAACAGCAAACGCACCTGTTCATCGTCGCTGTGGTCTACTTGGACGGGAATGCATACACCACCAGCTTGTTCAACGGCTAATTGTGTTTCTGTTAGAGTCCCGGAAATATCATCATTGGCATAGGAACTGTTTAAACTGCGACCAGTAACGTAGACAGTCGCACCTGCTTCACCCAGGCCAACAGCAATTCCCCGACCAATTCCCCGCGTTGCGCCTGTGACTAATGTCACTTTACCTTCAAGGTGTTTCATGATGGCTGATTAAATATTGATAATTACAATATTCCTAGAGATTTCGGTGTGAGAAAAAAGAATTAAGGAACTTCAAAAAATAAATTATTCCGCTTCAAGTTATTGACTGTTGACTGTTAACTGCGAACAGTCAACAGCCAACAATAGTAATGGAATATTTTTTTACTTGGGCTTTGATAATTCCTTGGCGTTTCATCATAACCAGATGAGTTGCCAACTCGTCGCGCAACGCTTCATCTTTATGGGAGTAGGAAAAAAATACTTTAACTTGATTAGACATATTCTTGAATTTACTTGATTAAATAGCTGTATAGGAGTATTAAGTTAACTTTCAAAAATCAAAGCCTAAACAAAAGACTACCAAAATATCAAGTTTAAGATAATGATTAAGTAGTTTTTATATTTTTACAACTACTATAAGGTAATTACATTGGGTAGGGGCCCAAAGCTTTGCGCCCCTACAGATTTTTGCTCTGTTGCAAACATTTTTTGAATCATATAATTATGAATTACGAATTGGTCTTAGCCATGCAAAACCTGCTCAACTGTCAAATCTAGTTCTAAAAACTTTGGTGTGGGAAGCCGATTATTACCTATTAACTCAACAGGTTCATTTCCTGGAATAAATGCTAAAATTAATTGCTCCTCTGGGTCGATTAACCATCCCAATTGAGTACCATATTTAAGACAGTGCAAAATATTACTAATAACTTTAGTAGCTCTCTGCTCAGGTGAAAGAATTTCTACAGTCCAGTCGGGATAAATTTCAAAAGCATTGGGTACTTCGCCATCAGCTTCAAAAGGAATTCGTTCCCAAATAAAGACAGCAGCATCGGGAACAATAGAACGTCCACCATAGACGCTCGAAGAGTGGCTTCCCGCAGGGTAAGTACAGCGTAGTTCTGGAAAGGCAAGGGCAATTTGTGGTGTTTCTGCAACTTGATTTACAGCATCACAAAACTTTAGTTGCAAGCGAGAGTGTTTGCCAGCAGGCATAGGTTTTTGATAAATTTGACCGTCGAAAAATTCACTAGCAGGCTGCGTTTCTGGCAGTTTAAGAAATTCTTCGAGCGTAATAAACGGAGGAATTGCTGTTGTCATCGCCTTAACTTCAGTATCATGAGCATAAGTTGAAGAATTCAAAATACAGAATTCAGGAGTTAGAATGTTTGGAGGTAAATTATTACAACTGCCACTGTCTTTTTGATCGCTAAATATGCATATTAGCTCAGTGGTTAAACCCACTTATTCATCTAGCAGCCTCCTATTCATTCTGAATTCTGACTCCTGAATTCTGGCTCCTAAATTCTGACTCCTGAATTCTCCAGAGATAAATCCATCAAATTCGCTAGCTTATAAACTACCCGCGCCCCAACATTCCCATCCCACTCACCATCGCCAACTTCGCAGATATCAAAGCCAATAATCTTTCTACCACTATTTACTACTTCCCGAAACAGACAAAACGTTTGCTCTAATTCCAAACCACCTGGAACTGGAGTACCCGTACTCGGACAAAGTTTTGGATCTAAACCATCGGCGTCAAAGCTAACATAAACATACTCAGGTAAATGGTTGATAATTTCTCGACATAAATCAATCCAAGTTGTGCCAGAGTAAAGTTTTTGCTTGATAGCAGGATCGTAATAAGCAATAATCCGACCGTCAGATTTGTCGATCGCCTGAACTTCATCATGCGAAATATCACGTAAACCAACTTGCACTAATTTGGAAATTTGTGGTATTTTCATTGCATTAAACATGATCGACGCGTGAGAGAACTCAAATCCCTCATAGGCGTCGCGTAAATCTGCGTGCGCGTCAATGTGCAAAATCCCATAATTTGGGTATTTAGCTGCTAATGCTTGGAAAAAACCTAAAGGTGAACTGTGATCTCCTCCAATGACTGCAACTCGTTTCCCATCGTTAATTGCTTGCTGACAACTCTCAAACAACCATTCATTCACTTGTTGACAAGCATGATTTATTTCTATGAGTACAGGTGTTAAATCTGGTGTATCCGAGAGTTCTTTACCTTGGGCTAATCTTTCGATAATTTTTCCTGCCAAGGTACGATAATATTTGTTTTTTTCTAAGATATCCTGAGGGATTTCCACCATGAAAATTCCCTGTTTCCAGCCATCAGGGCGATCGAAATCGAATAAATCTAGTTGAGTCGAAGCGTCTAGAATCCGCTGTGGCCCGTTAGCTGTACCTGCACCATAGGAAACAGTGACTTCCCACGGTACGCCAAAGACAATCAACTTTGCAGACTCGTAATCGAATGGTAAACCTAAAAGGTTGCCATTTATTTCACCTACGCCACTGGGATTGTAGTCTTGTAATTGATTAATCATCGATTATTTACTGAATTTAGGTAGACAGCACGCCGCCTAGTAGACATCTGCATTTTAATAAAAATTTTTCATTGCAGCTAAACTACATATCTCACCCAGATATTTTTTATACATTAATATTGCTAGCAAATAGCTGCGTAAATATATACGTATGTATATTTTTATTTCAACTCAAATAACTATTTTATGTTTGGCCGATCGTTATTTAGTACAAGCGTCTTCAATGAGGATTTGACTGCGTTGTCCATCGCACAAAGCTCCCACAATCTACGCTGATTGCTACCCTTCTTAAAATAGAAAACCTGCGCCTAGCAAGGGTTAAGAGTAGGGAAAAACGGCAAGCAAATAGATATCAAAACTTTAGTGGCGATCGCAAATGTATTAAAGACAATTTCCGAAATAGGCAATTTCAGAGTTGTATATAAATGATGCCTAAGTTAATTCCAAAAAACTGCACAATCTATTAAATTTAAGTATTTTTTAAACTTTACAGTAAAAAATAAAACTTAAATTTAATCCATTAACGTAATTGGACTGTAATTTTCAACCAAATTATTCACGCAAAACATCCAAAAAATTCATGGTGTATATCTAAACTCCATGAATTACGTAGTCCAGTAGCATTTTGTATCTTAAAATACTCAATATGATGACTCTAACAAAGACATTAGTTGAAACACAGGGGCGAGAAAATATCAACCATGATTCAAAGCGAGCTGATTTTTTGCAAGAAGTAATAGAAAGCTTAGAGGATGGGATTTTAATTTTAAATAAGGCTGGAAAAGTGCTTCATGCTAATGCATCAGCTCATCGAATTCTTTCTCAATTAGCTCAAGAAAATTGTACGGAGAATTTTGTACCGCCAGCTATTTGGAATCTATGCGAATCATTGCTTAGCAGCCAGTCTTTGCTTGCTGATAAAATGATTATTTTTTCAGATGAGATTGTACTTGACAAATCAAATATTTTTAGAATTCGAGCCAGACTAATTAATTTGGATGGATTTGAGATACCTTGTTTATTGATAACTATCCAAAATAAATATGAATCTCTCAAACACGTAGCCCTCAGCGAAGTTAAAAAATTTGAACTGACGCGGCGAGAAGCAGAAATTTGGTTCCTCTACAGAAATAACCACAGCTACAAAGAAATTGCTAATAAGCTTTTCATCACTATCAATACAGTGAAAAAGCACATGAAAAATATTCACGCTAAGCGACAAGCATCTGCCATGCTTGAGGAACGGTATCAAACTCAAAATTAAAAAGAAGAAGTCAGAATTCAGAAGTCAAACTTCAGGAATCAAAATCAATGTGATGATTTGAGCAAGATTTTCCTGAAATTCTATAACTTTTGAATTCTTTCTTATCAATTTGTCAATGGCAATGGCTTCTACGTAGGCAATGGAGAGTACTAACTGATGACTCATAACTCAAGAGTTATTATTCGACCCTTTGCTCCCTGGCTCTCCCAATGCCTACTACCTTTGACAGTATAAAAAAATTAAGTATGTAAATTTGATTATAATTATTGAAAACATCCATCTTTTAGCCATTCGGGTGTGAATCATAATTTAAGTGAATTAGCAACACCCAAACGTTAAATTCAGCGGACAGTTATCAGGTGTATGGTGGGGAATTTAAATCATTTACCAGTTCCTGGCGTTCAACGATCGCTGATAACTGGTAACTATATAGATAGTGGGGACTTAAACCCAGCGACGAAACTAACAACCGATAACTGATAACTGTTAAAGGGGTTGCTTTGATTGTCAGTCAAGTTGAGAATAAATAGGCGGAGCACACGGGGAAACTAACGTGAGTCAAGAATTTGATTACGATTTAGTCATTATCGGCGCTGGTGTGGGCGGACATGGCGCAGCCCTACACGCCGTAAGTTGTGGTTTAAAAACAGCGATTATTGAAGCTGCTGATATGGGAGGAACCTGTGTTAATCGCGGTTGTATTCCTTCTAAAGCACTGTTAGCAGCATCTGGACGTGTGCGGGAGTTACGCAATGCCCACCACCTCAAGTCGTTGGGAATTCAAGTAGGTAGCGTGGAATTCGATCGCCAAGCGATCGCCAATCATGCTACCAATCTCGTCTCGAAGATTCAAGGCGACTTAACTAACAGTCTCAAACGTCTGGGAGTCGATATTATCAAAGGCTGGGGAAAAATTGCCGGGACACAAAAAATCTCCATCAGCGCAGACGGCGGTGAAAAAACCATCACAGCCAAAGATATTATCCTTTCCCCTGGTTCAATTCCTTTTGTCCCTCCAGGAATTGAAGTAGACGGCAAAACTGTGTTTACCAGCGACCAAGGTGTGAAGTTGGAATCACTACCAAACTGGGTAGCGATTATTGGCAGTGGTTATATCGGCTTGGAATTTTCTGATATTTACTCGGCTTTGGGTTGTGAAATCACCTTGATTGAAGCCCTAGACCAGCTAATGCCAGGATTTGACCGCGACATTGCCAAACTTGCCGAACGGGTGCTGATTACTCCCCGCGACATTGAAACGAAAGTGGGGATATACGCCAAAAAAGTCATCCCCGGTTCGCCAGTGGTAATTGAGTTGGCGGATTTCAAAACTAAAGAAGATGTCGATGTCATCGAAGTAGATGCTTGCTTAGTGGCTACAGGACGCATCCCAGCGACACAAAATCTCGGTTTAGAGTCTGTAGGTGTGGAACTCGATCGCCGGAACTTTATCCCAGTTGACGATCGCATGGCAGTGTTGTCAGCCGGTGAGGTCGTGCCGCATCTCTGGGCAATTGGTGACGCTAATGGCAAAATGATGTTAGCACATGCCGCTTCTGCTCAAGGCATCGTCGCGGTGGAAAACATAGTTGGCAAGGAGAAGAAAGTAGACTATCGCAGCATCCCCGCAGCGGCGTTTACCCACCCCGAAGTTAGCTATGTAGGCTTAACAGAAACAGCAGCTAAGGAATTAGGACAAACCGAAGGATTTGAAATCGCCACCAGTAGAAGTTACTACAAAGGAAATTCCAAAGCCTTGGCAGAAAACGAAGCCGACGGTATTGCCAAAGTGATCTATCGCAAAGACACAGGCGAAGTCTTGGGCGTCCATATTTTCGGACTCCACGCCTCAGACTTAATTCACGAAGCATCAGCCGCCATCGCTAACCGTCAAAGCGTCCAAAGTCTAGCGCATCTAGTTCACGCCCATCCAACACTTTCAGAAGTCCTAGACGAAGCTTATAAACGAGCGATCGCTATTTAGTCATTAGTCCTTTGTCATTTGTCCTTTGTCAATAAACAAGGACAAATGACCATTGACCACTGACTAATGACCAATGACCAATACTTCGGCTCCGCTCAGTACAAGTGACCAATGACTAATTATGCAAATCCGTCGCCGATCGCCTAATCCAGCTATTGCTGTATCTACGTTACGTTATCAGGCTGCCGTGCCTAATTCAGAACCAAACAATATTTTGGAAGAAATTGTCTGGCATAAAGAACAAGAAGTTGACCAAATGCGGGAAAAGCTACCTTTACGGGAATTGCAACATCAGGTACTTTCCGCGCCACCAACCCGTGATTTTGTAGCGGCTTTGCGCCAAGGAAAAACAAAGCCAGCGGTGATTGCGGAAGTAAAAAAAGCTTCTCCTAGCAAAGGAGTTTTACGAGCAGATTTCGATGCAGTAGCGATCGCCCAATCCTACGAACAAGGCGGTGCTAGCTGTCTTTCTGTGTTAACAGATGCCAAATTTTTTCAGGGCGGCTTTGACAACTTAGCCAACGTTCGTACCGCGGTAGATTTACCCCTACTTTGCAAAGATTTTATCATCTATCCGTACCAGATGTACTTAGCTCGAATTCGAGGTGCAGACGCCATTTTGTTGATTGCGGCTATCCTCAACGATGGAGATTTGCAATATTTCTTGAAAATTGCCAACAACCTAAAAATGGCAGCCTTGATTGAAGTGCATAGTTTGGCAGAACTTGACCGCGTGTTAGCCTTAGATGGGGTTTCCTTAGTAGGAATCAATAATCGCAATTTGGAAGATTTTTCTGTTGACCTCGAAACTACTTGCCAACTTTTGGCTGCAAGAGGTAGTCAATTGCAACAGAAAAACATCCTTGTTGTCAGCGAGTCAGGACTACATAAACCAGACGACTTGAGTTTAGTAGTTAAAGCAGGTGCATCCGCTGTACTCATTGGAGAATCTTTAGTGAAACAACCAGATCCTGGTGCTGCGATCGCTCCTCTATTACCCACCAATTTCTAAAAAAACACCCTGCTCCTTGCAGGGTCACTGTACATAATAGTTTGACTATTGGGCATACTATACGTGGATATACAGCATTTTGCTGCCTAATACGAGCAATATCTTTGCTAAATCTTTATCGCTAGGCAAATCAAAGCCTAAACAATTAGTTATTTATTATGTAACAATTTATTAATAAGAGAAAATCTAGCGATCGGCTTCCCAGCATCAGAACTTCAAAGACAAACTCTGACCCGTAAAAATCCCAAATTTGAAATGAAACTCTAACTTCATGGAGCAAATTCCCCTACCTTCACCTATCCACTACGAACTTATACTTCAACTTTTAGAAAGACAAACAATGTTAGCTGTAAATGATAATCCAGATTTACGGTATCAAGTGAATCAGCTAATTATTACTCTCCGGAAAGCTGCTGTGCAACAAAAACGACTAGAAGAAAATTGTCAGTTTTCCTCTTTGGGTGTCGATCACCGTTGGTCAATCAACCATCATAAAGGTAACAAAGTTGTTGTCCCTGATTGAAACTGATATGGTTTTGAATTGTATATTTTGGATTGGGAATAGCCTTGGTGAATCTGTGTTTAGTGAATCCATCAGTTGAAATGATTTTTCCAATTAGTATTAAATATTTCAACTTCAAATTTTTGCTCGTTATTAGGTTAGCTTACCACTTAACTTTGTCTGCCCTGCAAAATATCTAGACATCCTATAGCAATCATATTTAACTTCTGAAAATTGTCAGATTGAGATACCCGACTTATGACATAAGTCGGGTATCTTGTTGAGCGAATAGCTTTTGTAGCATATAGCAATCCTAAATGAGTCGTGAAAAATATGGATAAGGAAACGAACCGCCAAGGACGCAAAGGACGCAAAGGTAAGAAAGAAGAAAAAGATATATACAGCGTTTTTCAAGTAAATGAAGTACATGGTTATATGGGTAGGGGCTTTACAGCTATGCGCTACTACCACGATCTGTCCTCACCAAGTTGCAATCTGCTGTAATTTTCACAAATAATTAAGTATGGTTGGCTATACTGAAGATTAAAAATCGGCAATCTAAATTTATACAAAAATTTTAATCCTCAGCTTTATAAAAAGCATGTCGTTTCATAAATAAATAGAAGGTAGCTAAAAATTTTATAAAAAAAGGAAATATAAAAATCAGCTATCAGTCAAAATTGAGTTGTGTATTCTGTAGAATTATTTTCTGAATGTCTCCTGAGTTCTGAACTATTCTACAAAAAATTCTCTCTCAAATTTGATGAAAGAATGAAATATAACAGTATTAATCAACTCTTCAGGAATAATCAAGCTTGGGTTGCCGATAAGCTGGCTCTCAACCCGAATTACTTTGAAGAATTATCTAGCGGACAAACGCCACCATTTCTGTATATTGGTTGTTCTGATAGTCGTTTGCCGTTAACAAATTTTACTCGTACAGAACCAGGAGAATTATTTGTACATCGTAATATTGCTAATCAGGTTTCTCTAACAGATATGAACTTTTTAGCAGTTTTAGAATACGCAATTCTACATCTGGAAGTGAAACACATTATCGTTTGTGGTCACTACGATTGCGGAGGAATTAAGGCAGCTTTAGAATGGAAAACCATCGGAATTATTGATAACTGGGTAAATCCGATTCGCGAATTGTATTTACACAAAAAAGCAGAAATTGACGCTTTACCAACAAGAGAAGAACGCCTGAACCGTTTGGCGGAAATGAACGTTGCAGCGCAAGTAAAGAATCTTTACCAAACTTCAATCATGCGTCAGGTACTTTATACGTCAAAAGCACCTATGGTTCATGGCTGGGTACTAAATATCAGTACTGGATTAATCAAAGATTTGAACGTTTCAACCCTGGAATGGCAATTGCATAACTGCCCCTTGCTTTTGGAATGGAATATAGATTAGGGGCATTGGGCATTGGGTATGAGAAGAGGACAAGGGGGACAAGGTAGCAATTTTTCTCCCCATCTCCCTCATGCCCCATGCCCCATACTAAAAAACTCCACCTACAAAAGGATGGAGTTTTTTAATGTTCAATTGACATGGGGTAACAAGACACGATACATCATGATCGAGCCATTAAATTTTTTCAGATGAGAAATTTTTCTAATTCCCAACTTTACCAGTATCAGGAGGGGTGGAAATGGATGTCAGCTTGATAGTATCCAACATCCTGAATCCGCCAGTCCTGTTTTTCTTTCTAGGTATGACTGCTGTTTTTGTCAAGTCCGATCTAGAAATTCCTCCACCAGTACCGAAACTCCTTTCGCTTTATCTGCTATTGGCGATTGGTTTTAAAGGAGGGGTAGAACTTATTAAAAGCGGAATCACTCAGGAAGTAGTTCTGACACTCATAGCAGCCATGATGATGGCTTGCGTTGTCCCAGTTTACACGTTTTTTATCCTCAAGCTAAAGCTAGATATTTACGATGCTGCGGCGATCGCTGCAACCTATGGTTCTATCAGTGCTGTCACCTTCATCACCGCTAGTGCCTTTCTCAACGAGCTTGGTATTACTTTTGATGGCTACATGGTAGCAGCTCTGGCATTGATGGAATCTCCAGCCATCATTGTTGGTCTGATCCTAGTGAATCTATTCTCCGTGGATGAAAAGCGAGAATTTGCCTGGGGAGAAGTTTTGCAAGAAGCATTTCTTAATAGTTCAGTCTTTCTTTTAGTTGGTAGCCTGATAATAGGCTTCTTAACAGGAGAACGTGGCGGGAAAACCTTAGAACCCTTTACTCAGGGGATATTTTACGGTGTTCTCAGCTTCTTTCTCTTGGATATGGGACTAGTTGCTGCCAAGAGAATTAAAGACTTGCAAAAAACCGGAGTTTTTCTGATTTTATTTGCAATACTAATTCCGATAGTTAATGCGGTTGTTGGGTTGGCGATCGCCAAATTCATTAGTATGCCTCAGGGTGATTCGCTTTTGTTTGCGGTGTTGTGTGCCAGTGCCTCTTACATTGCTGTGCCAGCTGCGATGCGGATGACTGTTCCAGAGGCAAACCCTAGCCTGTACGTTTCTACAGCTCTAGCAGTGACATTCCCGTTCAATATTATTGTGGGAATTCCGTTATATCTCTACGGAATTAACCTGTTTTGGAGGTAATAACATGCACCTAGTTAAAAAGATAGAGATTATCGCCAACTCTTTTGAGCTTGGCAAAATATTAGATAGCCTAGACAAGTCTGGCGTACACGGTCACGCTGTCATCCGAAATGTTGCTGGTAAAGGATTACGAGGAACAACGGAAGATTTAGACATGACGATGCTTGATAATGTCTACATCATCGCCTTTTGTATGCCAGAACAACTCAAACCTGTTGTAGAAAACATTAGACCACTGCTCAACAAGTTTGGAGGCACTTGTTACGTCTCTGACGTAATGGAAATTCGCTCAATGAAATGTGTTGCATCGTTATAAAAAATCATAAATCCAATGAAACATTTCATGGAACGTCGTAACTTTTTAAAGCTAGGGGTCACAGGAGCATTCGGAATGGTGCTAACTGCCAGTGATTTCCTCTGGCGAGTTGAACAAGTAAAAGCCGCAGAATTGCCTCCTCAAACTCTAAGTCCCGACGCCGCATTCCAAAAGTTAATAGACGGAAATCAGCGGTTTGTTCAGCATAAACCCCAATATCCCGATCAAACTGCGGCTAGATTGCAAGAAGTCGCTCAAGCACAACATCCATTTGCAACTATCCTCAGTTGCGCCGATTCACGAGTACCCGCAGAAATTATTTTTGACCAGGGTATCGGAGATATCTTTGATGTTCGCCTCGCTGGAAATATTGTCACGCCAGAATCTCTGGGTAGTATCGAATATGCGGTTACTTTATTGGGTACGCCGGTGCTGATGGTGCTAGGTCATGAGCGATGTGGAGCAGTTACCGCTGCTGTGAAAAATGAAGCGTTACTCGGCGATATTGGTAGCTTTGTTGAGGCGATTAAGCCAGTTGTGAAAAATACCAAGCTTCAGCCAGGGGATGCGGTTGAAAATGCTGTAGTTGCCAACGTGCAATATCAAATTGAACGACTGAAGCGATCGCAACTCTTAAGTGAGCGTTTAGAGTCGGGTAAGTTAAAAATTGTTGGAGGTCGTTACGATTTGGATACAGGAGGAGTAACTATAATTACCTAATTCATCAATATTAATAGCGTATTCTCTCGATCGGAGATCCCATAACTAATTGCTTGAAGATTGAGAGCGTCCGCTAATATTTTGCTTGAAAAGTTAAAGGCGATCGCAAGAAAACGAACCGCTCATTACTTATTACTTCAATTCGCTACTAATTCACTAAGTCCACTTTATCCACTTTTGATATCTAAGCCTTATTAATTCTAAATTATAAATTCTGAATTCTGAATTCTAGCTTCCATATTCATTTTGTAGAGGCAATTCCTGAATTACCTCTACACAAATCTTCTTCAGCTTCTTGAACGCTGAAATTTGGTACACTCAACCTACCCTAAAAATAATTATTTCTTAGCAATGATCCACACTGCATGAATAATGCCAGGAATGTAACCAAAGAGCGTTAAAAGTATATTAATCCAAAAGTCTAAACCAAAACCTACTTGCAAAAAAACTCCCAAAGGTGGCAGGAAAATTGCACACAGAATCCGAACTAAATCCATTTAAACCTCCTGTTAATTTCATGCGAAACAGCTTGTTGAGCAAGTCATTCATTACCCTTCAAGCATGTTTTTATTTACAACACTTCTCAAAGATAACATCGGACTTCTCAATTTAGATTGCGACCGAGATGCGGTAAACCGCACTTGCTCAAGATTAACCACCGCTGATTTTAGCTTTGTAGCCTAGCTTGGTCAAAATCTCCATAATTTTCTGCTTGTGGTCGCCTTGAATTTCAATTTCGTTGTCTTTAATTGTCCCGCCTGTACCACACTGAGTTTTCAACTGTTTGAGCAAATCTGCCAAAGTTTCTGGCTTGGCTTGAAAACCGGTAATCACAGTAACAGTTTTGCCTTTACGTCCAGCGCGAGTAGCTTGTACTCTCAAATTTTGTTGTTGTGGGGGCAATTCTGGAATTGGTCTTTCTGTGGCGGCGGAGTTATCGTTACCGAATTCGCGGTAGACAAAGTTTTTATCAGAAGATTTGGAGTTAGAAGAAGACATAAAATTTTTATTAAGAAAAACAATCAAACACTGGACAATTTAATCTCAAGCTTCGGGTAAATAAAAAATAATTATAGCAGGCAATTTAACCACGGTTTAACTCGCTGTGCAAATCATCAAAGTCAACAGCAAAGACATCAACTTGTTCGCGGGCTAGTACAGCAAGAAAGTCCCAATGATTTAATCCCGCAACTGTGGCGGCTTTTTCCATTGAAATTTCTTGCTTCTAATACCGGTAAATCGCAGCAGCAAGGCGCATATCCTGTATAAATTCTTCTGGATTCAAGCGACGGGCGCTAAATACTTCTTCTGGCAGATTAATCGTGACTAACGACATAAATTTACCTCTGAAAATTTTGAGAATGTATTTATTACCATATTGATAAAACTCGCCGTAAGTAGGAACTGGAGATTGGGTTTCAAGCTCTAAAATTATGTACAGAGCTTTAACCAGTGCTAAATTTTGTCATACTTCTGCAATCCCCAGATGACCTAGACTTTCTTATAATAATTAAGTTATTTCCCTCATCAAAACCAGCCTGTGACTACTACTCCCCTGTCTACAAATTCAACTGCTCAAGTTCCCGATACACTAGGCCGCTTTGGACGCTTTGGCGGTAAGTATGTACCTGAGACGCTAATGCCTGCTCTTGCTGAGTTAGAAACAGCTTATCAGCAGTACCGCAACGATCCTGGGTTTCAAGCAGAACTACAGCAGTTGTTAAGGGACTATGTAGGACGTGCCACACCGTTATATTTTGCCGAACGCCTGACTGCTCAGTATGCACGTCCCGATCGCACCGGGCCACAAATTTACTTAAAACGCGAAGATTTAAATCACACTGGCGCCCACAAAATTAACAATGCCCTCGGTCAGGTATTGTTAGCAAAGCGCATGGGCAAACAGCGAATTATTGCCGAAACCGGCGCCGGACAACACGGAGTAGCCACAGCTACGGTTTGCGCTCGTTTTGGACTCGAATGCGTAATTTACATGGGCGTTCATGATATGGAACGCCAAGCCTTAAATGTTTTCAGAATGCGGTTGATGGGGGCAGAAGTACGCCCGGTGGAAGCAGGAACGGGAACCCTCAAGGATGCCACTTCTGAAGCAATTCGAGATTGGGTGACGAATGTGGAAACTACTCACTACATCCTGGGTTCAGTCGCAGGGCCTCATCCTTACCCAATGATGGTACGTGATTTCCATGCAGTCATCGGCCAAGAAACTCGCGCCCAAGCAATGGAAAAATGGGGTGGATTGCCTGATATCCTCATGGCTTGCGTAGGTGGTGGTTCCAACGCTATGGGACTATTTTATGAGTTTCTCAATGAACCTTCTATACGGTTAATTGGAGTTGAGGCAGCCGGAGAAGGGGTCAATACTGAAAAACACGCAGCTACCTTGACAAAAGGACGAGTAGGTGTATTGCACGGAGCCATGAGCTATCTGCTGCAAGATGAGGATGGACAAATCATTGAGGCACACTCAATTAGTGCGGGGTTAGATTATCCCGGTGTGGGGCCAGAACATAGCTATTTAAAAGATATTGGTCGCGCTGAATATTATAGTGTGACGGATGCAGACGCTTTGGCGGCGTTCCAAAAATTATCGAAATTAGAGGGGATTATTCCCGCATTGGAAACAGCCCATGCGATCGCCTACTTGGAAACCCTTTGTCCCCAACTAACCGGCAGTCCTCGCATTGTCATCAACTGTTCTGGACGTGGTGATAAAGATGTGCAAACAGTAGCCAAATTTTTAAATCCCGCGTAAGTAAATATACGTTAAATATTGGGAGAAAGCAACGATGGATCGACAGCTCCGACACGCTATGCTACCGGAAACCACTCAAGATGAGTTGGCACGCCAAGAGTTTGTCCAAAGTTTAAAACTGCATATTTTTCGGAATCTCTCTCCTGGCAATAAAGTAATTTATGAAAAACTAGCCAAGCCGAAGTTTGAACAAGAACATCAACGTCCTCCCCAAAACCGTTATGAAATTCGCCAAGCAATGGAGGAGGAACCCTACTATCGTTGGACTGGTGTTTTGAAACGAATTAGCCAGGAAATGTTATGGGATGCTGTAAATACCAGCGTTGAGAGGCAACTACCAGAGTTGATTGAGCGTGCCAAAGACAAGGGTGGCGAACTTGGAACCTTAACCCTCGACCCGAATTTTTCAACACCTACTTATCAAAAAGCTGTAGATATTCACTGTATGCCTGGAGGATATCACAGCGAATTTACTGCTGATGATATAACCGCTGGCGCAGTTTACGATCGCGGCACTTATGTTTATGGTGTGGGTTGGTTGGGGCCGCTCAACGATGATATGGGGCTATCTATAGTCCAAAACTATCTCCTACCAGAGTATCCAGAGTTTCGACCAAGAAAAATTCTCGATATGGGATGTTCTGTCGGTCATAGCACATTACCCTATGTAGATGCTTACCCAGATGCAGAAGTCCACGCCATAGACATAGGGGCATCTATGTTGCGTTATGCTCATGCAAGAGCCGAATCTTTGGGTAAACGCGTACACTTTTCTCAGCAAAATGCCGAACACACTAACTTTCCAGATGAATCTTTTGACTTAGTGGTTTCTCACATTTTGCTACATGAAATTCCCCCGCCAGCCGTCCGCAAAGTGATGCAAGAGTGTTATCGTTTGCTAGCTCCCGGTGGTATGATGCTCCATGTGGAAGCACCACTGTATCGTCATATGGACGCCTACACACAGTTTGTTTTTGATTGGGAAACCGCCAACAACAACGAACCCTTCTGGAGTGCTGTACGCGATTTGGATTTGGTGTCCTTAGCTACTGAGGCTGGTTTTGCAGCAGATAAAACATTTGAGAAATTTGTTCCTAATGGAGCATGGAAAGCTCAAGGTGATAAATCCAAGAGCTTTGGCACTTGGTTTGTAGTTGCTGCAACTAAGTAAATAGATTAATTTGTAATTCGTAATTGAGGAAATCCAATTTTCTCTGGGTTTCCTCCTTTTGTTATGTAGCTTTGTTTTTGGAAAAGTGGAGTTAGGATGGCAAAAACAGCCAAGGGTAAACGACCAGTTTACTTGGAAAATCCGCAAGTTGATAAATTATTGGCGATGGTTATGGCTTTGACTGGTGAGGTGTCCGTACTGCGCGATCGCCTCGACACCATTGAACGATTGCTAGAAGTTAAAGGTATTTTATCTGCTAGCGAGATTGAAGGTTATCAACCGGATGCCAAAGCGATTAACGAGCGAGAAAAGTGGCGTGGAGAATACATCGCGCGGGTATTGCGCGTAGTGCAGGAATTAGAAACTCTCAACCAAGACTCATAGAAATCACGCAGAAGTTAGAGTAAAAAATCCATACCGTTTATGAGGAATATAATAGAAATAATCTTCCCAATGGGAGAAGAAAATTATCTGCGGACAGCGCAATTTTTTTGTAAATTTATAAATTTAAAAGTTTGCTGGTAGTTTTTAAAGCGATCGCAGCATAAGTAGAGGTATATAGACTTATAACCAAGTTGTTCAATCAACAATAGTCTGGTTAGATGGTCTGGAACTTTACTTTCAGCAAATGATTAGAACAACAATCTACGGCATTGGTTTAGGAACTATTTTACTAGGCAGTGGAGCGATCGCTACTTCTATAACAGAGCCAAATTTAACACCGATGTCTTCACACATATCAAGCGATACTGTTAATATTGCACAATCTACCATCAACACTGCTGCTATAGAACAGTCGGTTTTCACCCAAATTAATAATTACAGAGCTTCTAAAGGGCTACCAAAGCTGACTCGTAATTCTACCATCGATAATCAAGCCAGGATTCACAGTCAGAACATGGCTAGCGGTAAAGTAGCTTTTGGACATACTGGATTTCAAGACCGCCTGAAAGCGATCGGTATTAGCTACAGAGGAGCTGCTGAAAATGTCGCTTATAACCAAGGATATAGCGATCCTGCGACACAAGCTGTGCAAGGCTGGCTCAAAAGTCCAGGGCATTTAGCAAATATCGTAGGTAATTATAATTTGACCGGGGTTGGTGTTGCCAGCAACAGTAAAGGGCAAATCTACTTCACCCAAATTTTCCTTGGTACGTAAGTATCTTTTCGTATTTGCTGTTGACAGTTAACTGTCAACAGCGAACAATAGCAATCGAATATTTTTTTAATTGGAAGTCCCTATCAGCGAAAGTAATGGTGATTTTACCGAAGGTAACCTATGGAAATATTGACAATTGGAAATGAGTGTTTGTATGCCGTGTAAAGGATGCGGCCAAATTGCCGAAATTCATCAATCCTTAATAGTATTCTCGTATATATTTTCGGAACTATGAGGTAGAGTATAAGTCTTATATCTCTACACATTACGCAATTCTCCATGTTCCGACAAACTGCTTTTGGCATCGCTTTAACTGCGCTTGTCCTTGCTAGTGGATTAACAACTGTTCCGATACCAGGGCACAATTCTACAAATACATCCACCCGTAATAAGCTGTTGTCGCTTTTTTCCAGTCAGGCTGCAATATCGACTCCTACTTTTAAACCTACTGAGCTAGAAAAATCCGTTTTTGACGAAATCAATCAATATCGAGCTGCTAAAGGGCTACCAAAGTTGACCCTAAATGCAAATATCACGCGGCAGGCAAGAATTCATAGCCAAAACATGGCTCAAGGTAAAACGCCATTCAGCCATCATGGATTTGAAGGGCGAGTCAAAGCTATCCCTATTCGCTACAACAGTGCGGCGGAAAATGTGGCTTTCAACCGAGGATATAGCAACCCCGCAGATGAAGCTGTTACTGGTTGGATCGAAAGCCCCGGACATCTAAAGAATATTAAAGGAAATTACAACCTTACTGGAATCGGCGTTGCTACTAATACTCAGGGCGAAGTCTACCTGACGCAAATCTTTTTTCGCACTAGGTAGATTTAAATTTTGATATTTTTGCACAATAATAATGTAGTGTCTGACAAGACTTTTGTCTGCTGGGCACTGCTATTATTTTTGAACATTTCATGACATTACAAGATTTTCAGGTGAGCGATCGCGACCTTAGTGATGCAGCCGTTGGACAATATTTAGAATCAACAGCGATCGCAGTCGATACAGAAACGATGGGATTATTACCGCAGCGCGATCGTTTGTGTCTGGTTCAGTTGTGCAACCTAGAAGGAAAAGTCACTGCAATCCGCATCGCCAAAGGACAAACTGACGCCCCAAACTTAAAAAAACTTCTACAAGCGGCGAATGTTGTAAAAGTTTTTCACTTTGCTCGCTTTGACCTTGCTACTTTGCGAGCCTATCTAGGGATTGAAGTTCAGCCTGTTTTTTGCACCAAGATTGCTAGTAAGTTAGCGCGTACTTACACAAATCGCCACGGACTCAAAGATGTGGTGCAAGAGTTGGAACAAGTCGAACTCGACAAAAGCGCTCAAAGTTCTGATTGGGGTAACGCTGCTAATTTATCTGAAGCTCAATTGAGTTACGCCGCCAATGATGTGCGCTACTTACTAAGCGTACAAAAAAAACTTACAGAAATGCTCAAACGAGAAGAACGGTGGGAACTTGCTCGACAATGTTTTGAAGTTCTGCCAACAATAGTTTCTTTAGATTTATTGCAATTTAAAGATTTGTTTGAACATTAATTATAGGTAAGCTAAGTCGGTGGGAAAAAACACAACTGTGTTAAGAAAAATAATAAAGCTACAACCCTCCTGCCTCCTGCCTCGTGCCTCATCCAAACTACAAATATTTACACCGTTCTACTTAACAGGGAATGAGGAACAGGGAAGAGAAAAAACACCTTTATAATGTTCGATTAATGCAAATCCCACCCCTAAATAGGAATGGGATTTGACATTAACTTTTGACCGATGAAAGCCAGTTGCTTCAATTCTTTGAACCACCACAGGCGCACCATAAACTGTTAACCGTCAACAGCCAACTTCCAACCTACGCCTAATGATTCATTTTTCAGACCATTTTTTGCCTAAGATCCAACATTAGAATCATCTGGGCTAGAAGCTCTAGATTCATCAATTCCTTGTTTAACTTCACTAGCTTTTTCTTGAACGCCTTCTTTGAGGTTACTAGCGCCTTCCTTGAGGTTGCTAGCTCCTTCTTGAAGATTATCTTTGAGGTTGCTAGCTCCTTCTTGCAGATTATCCTTGAGGTTACTTACTCCCCTTTTAATACTATCAGCAGTACTTTCGCCTCCCTTGGGCTGATGTTCTGCATGACTTTGTAGCCTTGCTACGACATTGTATTCATCTGCACCTGGGGGAGTTTTTGATTCAATGATACCTTCGGTGGGGCCGCCGATCGCCTTCCATGCGCCAAGACCACCTTTGAGTTGAGAAACATGCTCAAACCCGCTAGAACGCAGTTGTTGTGCGGCTTGGGCAGTTTCTTCATCATTACCGCCGTAAACATAAATATCGCGGCTTGTTTCCAAAGAAGCTGTTGCACGATCTACCAACTCATCTATTGGCATGGCCATCGCTCCCATAATGTGACCTTCGTTAAAGGTTCTGCGATCGCGCACATCCAATATTGTAAAAGCTGGTTCGCCCCATTCCAAACGAGACTTCAATGTATGAACATCAGATTCTGCTTGTATTGGTGGCTGTGGGGGAATGATACCGCCTACTAGATTAGTCATAACTATTCCTTACTCACGATGTTAATAGCAATTTAACTAAGAAAATAAAATTAATTGCTCTTTCCCTAGTATGAATATCTTTAAGATCTCTCCTCAGATAGAGTAAGTAATTTCCAGAATTTATACCAATTAATAAATTGCAAATCTCGTCAATTAAGACTATGGAGAGGATCGTATTACTATCAATGAGAATTTATAATTCAGTATGAATTTTGTACTATTGTCGATTATTCTACTTGGTTATCAAAGTCTTATTTAATGGATTGTGAGTTCTCAATCGTGAGAATTATGTACATTTTCAATATCGGCGATCGCTAACAATAATGTATCCTCAATTTGCTGCCGCACTGTGGTAGTTACATCAGCAGCACTGTTGAGACAATCTACCAGCAATTTATTCACATCGTAATATTTTTGGAGTAATTCTTTTTGTTGCTTGTTGAACTCCCAGTCGTAACCAATATTACGATATTTAATCAGTAAATATCTTAATTGTTTACCCCAAACTTTTCCTTTGGTTTGCCACCACTCTCTGAATCTTTCTGGATTGCTGTCTATATGTGGCAGTTGTGTTTTTAGTTTTTGCAAGGCTTGTTTCAATTTAGAAGTAATAACAAGCTCAATAGCTTCGTTAAAAGCAATAGCAAAGGCATGAGCATAATCAAGGGCATCTTTGAGATTGCGCTCAAAGGCCAAGTCAACGTCGTTAAAGCAGGCAATAGTACTAAATAAAAACTCATCAACGGCAAGGTCAGAGTCAAAAGCTATGTTACCAACAAGGGCGTATTCAAGGTTATAACCAGAAGTATAGATCGAGGCGCGATGGCTATGGTAAAGGCTACGCTCAACACAAACTAGATAAAAAGCACGAACAGCAGCTGCTTTGTGGCGGGTAGAAACTGAACTAGATTTTTGATGCAACCAAGTTAGGAAATATTGTAATTTATCATCATTAGCCACTAGCAAATCAATTTTTTGCTTCATTAACTGTAAAATTTCGTCACTATTCGGCAACATATTAACAGTTAGTAAAAATACCTCTCGCCAGCGCTTTTCAGTCATGTGACTCACCAAATAGTCCCAGTTTTGGGCTTGGGATTCCACAATTTTTCTAGCATTAAAATACTTTTGAAATATCAAGTGAGAAAATGAGTAAATTTCCTGCGATCGTTCTATCAATAATCCATGTTCAACTTCAATTGCTTTTAAGACTGCTTCGCTATCTAGCTGCAATTTAACTTTTTGCAAATAATCAGCAATCAATCCTAGTATTTTTTCCTTTGGCAAAAAGTAATTTTCGGCATCAAAAGTGATAGCTGCAATTTGAGAAAGCAGCTTTTTCTTGATTGCCAAATTCAAATCATTAGCAATGCGATCGCGTTTAATACCTCTAACATCATCCCATCTACAAAAGAAAATATTTAATGCTTGCTCATATAACTTAGCCTGGTTTAATGGAAATTCATTTTTGCGTTGGAACACTAAACAAATCCAATGCAGCAGTAATGGAGTGAAGCTCAATTCTCGGATATGCTGATTTTCCGGTAGATTTAGTTGATTAATAAATAAATTTCCTTTGGCTTCTCCATCTTCTTTGTACTTCAAAGCAACAGCAACAAACCATTTTTTGGCAAAAACTTCTATTTGCTCTTGGTGAAAGTCTGCCACTTGAACTTCAGTAAATCCGTGAAACCTATATTTTTGAGCGGCAATTCGGCAGCTAATAATAAACCGATTTTTATAAAATATCTGAGTAAATCTACGAATTTCTATTGTAAGTTTTTCTATTTGTTCTATTGATACTTCATCTAATCCATCTAGTAAAATCAGCAGTTTACCATGAGTTAACAAAGTTTTAGTTAATTTTTCTTCAATATCACAACTGAGAAATTCTTGGGTAATATAGTCAAATAAATTAAATTTGCTATCACTTTTAGCATCTTCAGCAAATTCTTTTGCTTTAATAAAAACTGCTATATGGTTTGGCTGAACCTGACCTTTGCTACACTCAATAGCTAGATATTGTAAAAATATAGTTTTACCTGACCCTGGTTTCCCCAGTATCATTAATTTTGAATGTTGTAAGACAGCTTCTAATCCTGCTAATGTTATCTCTTGCTTATATGTTCTCAGTTGATTAAAATTTGGCTCAGATTTAAAGTCTTTCAACCAGTCATCAATTTCTCGCCATTGCAGGTTATTTATCTCCTGTAAAACATTTACACTCGTGTAAATGTCCATCAATTGCACTGTCTGGGCAATATCCAACATTTGTATAATGTTGCACTGATTTTGGATTTTTTCTTGGCGTTTTTGCCGCACTTCCCTGACTAATATATCGAGGTCAGCATCTTTGAATCGCCCTTTACTACTTTGCTCAAATGCCAAATCTTCCGGTAAACCAGCAACCTTTTGCCAAGATAACCCTAACTGTTGACAAATTTGCACAAAACAAGAGCGAGAAACTGACTCACCTGCAAAAAACTTGGAAACTGGTTGGCGTGTAATTCCTAAAGCTGCTGCTAATTTATGCTGGCTCCAAGTTTTGTCTGTTAAAGCTGTTTTTGCTGCCCTTATGCCTTCTGGTGATGCTTTGAGTCCTTGGCTTGTCATACTAATTCATAACCATAGCTCATTCATAAATGCAGTCGATTTTGAAATATTAATTAGTACATTTTTTCTATGTCGATCGATTGATTAAGCCTTGATGTCCATTGATTAGGAATTACTAATTATTCTGCTCATATCCTTAAACTCAAACTTGTAGTATAGTATATGCTTAAGAGGATAACTACATGCAAATGCACGTCAAATAAATTTTCTTAGGTCTTCTCCACCAGAGCATCTCCCTTGGCTAGAGTACAGTTAAGTAGTTAAAAATTAGAATCTACATTGATTTATGGCTTAGTTTGTAAAGCTTGATAGAAACTTAATGAATCAAGCAGTGTCGTTCCTTTACAGAGTTGTGGCCATCGCTATTTCTGTAGTGTTTCTTGGATGTATTTGTGGTGATGGAGACGATCGTTAATGGCACTTATTTTAGGTGTCTAAGGTTAAATATCACACCATAAAAATTCAAGAATATACTAAGGTCATACAATACTCATACAATTGATAAGCATGAAGATGGCTGAAGTTTCCAGCGACTTCATGGAAAATTAATTGTAAACAAGTACTACAGTAGCGATCGTAGTCAGCAAAGGTCAGCGTGGATATACTTTCAACACAAACACGTAAAGCAAAACTGGCGCAACAGCTAATTGCCCAATCAACAATAGGCAGCAAGGCAGCATTATGACTATGACCCCTGATACTACTCCGAAAATTCTCATCGTTGATGACGACTTCGGCGTCCGAAATCTCGTGTATCGTTTTTTAAGTCGGAAATATCAAATAGAATCGGCAGCAGATGGTAAGACTGCCTTATCCTTGTTTGAGCAATTCAATCCATCCTTAGTGATTTTAGATTGGAATTTACCAGATGTTAATGGCTATAGCCTCTGCCAGGAAATGCAAAGTCGTACTAATGTTTTAGTAATGATCTTAACTAGTAGAACTGACGAGGCTGATAAAATTAAAATCTTAGCCGCTGGCGCTGATGATTTCATGACTAAACCGTTTAGTCTTGCAGAAGTTGAAGTCAGAGTAGAAGCGCTTTTGAGGCGAATACGCTACATAAACCCTTCTCCAACACAACGCATAGTTTTCAAGCAGCTAGTAATTAACCCAGAAGGTAGGGAAGTCACACTTAACGATAAACCTCTGGCATTAACAGCCCTGGAATTTAATATTTTACATTTTTTAGCAAGCCATCCCGGTCAAGCTTGGAGTCGTCCACAGCTAATCCAAAAAATCTGGGGTTGTGACTACATAGGAGATGGCCGAGTAGTTGATGTACACATTGGTCAGCTTCGCAAGAAGATGGAAATCGATGCCAGTGTACCAGAGTATATTAAAACTGTACGCGGCTATGGTTACAAATTTGAAGTTCCTGACGACAATACTAATTCATAAAAATTAAGCATTAAGAGTATTATTAGCGGTAGCGGGGCGTTGAGACAGTGCTTAATTAGGAGTTTAAGAATTATTCTCCTTTCCCCCTTGTCTGTTCATCTCCCTCACTCCCCACTCGCTACTTTCTGTGTTTATTAAAAGGCTAGATTTAGCGTAGAAAGCTGCTAACCAACCATAGCAAGATAAAAGTCAGCACCGTAGAAAATTGATTCGACCCCAGATTTATAAATGATATTTGTGGTAGCAACCAGCTAGCAAGTAGGCCTCCGGCAATTAAGCCAATTATTAAACCGATTAGCACGAACAAAACTGCTCGGCCAAATTTGCCTTCTTTACGATTGAGAAAGTAAATACCGATACTTACACCAACCACCAATGCTAATTGTAAAACCTGGTCGCCTCCCTCTGGGTAAAACAAGCTAATAGCACTCAAACCAAGATACCAAGCTCCTGGTAAGAGGATATCAGCAGGGGTTGGCCGATCTAGTATTCGTTGCAGCCATGCGGGTGAATGCTCGCGAGGGGTTTGAGTTTCTTTCGGAGGCGATTGTACTCGCAACTCTGGAAACCGGATACGTTCTGGAACTTTGATTTTACCTTCCTGGCGCATCCGTAAGCGATCCATTAAAATCGCATCGTAAGCTGCTTCAATCACTTCTAGATGCTTGGCATCGCCACTATGCTGCTCGAATAGACGATTACGAGCATCCTGGATTTCATCGAAGGAAGCCTCTTCTGATACCCCAAGTTTTTCGTAGGGATTTTGATCGCTCATGGGAGTTTGTTACTTCAGCCTCAGTCAGCGGCAGTCTATTGTCCAAGAAAAAACAAATTTAGATTTTCTTTAAATCGAAACTAAAGGTCTCGACTTATATTTCTGCTCTACCAGGATAGTAGCACGAGTTAGTTTAATCGACTTTAAGATTTAGACTATAGTCACTTTAACATATCGCCATAACTCCGTGTATACCCTCATGTCGTTGCTCGGTTCTGGCTCTAATCTAGAATTTGAACTGATAGTACCTAAAACGCATAGTTTTCATGAAAAAATTAACTTTCCAGTTTCAGATCTGGCAACTTACTGTGCCCTAAGGGATTTTTTTTTAATTATACTGACGATCGCTTGTGGTGCAGAACCGCATCTCGATTTAAAATTGAAACGTTTTGAGTTACCACCTAACGGGATCGAAAAGTCTTGAGTTTCACAAATTGCTTTAGCTGAGGTTTGAGCGTCTGTTTGGTAAGCATAATATTGATAGTTACAAGATCTGCACTTTAAGCAGGGCTGCACTATAGCTTTCCCCAAGTTTGCCGTTCTCATCGCCTATAATCCTGATGACAGTATTAATTATTTGAATAATCAGGATGTTTGTGCCGTAGCTTGTGTAGATTCTTAGTAACTCCCAAAGTGGCAACTCTGTGTTTTTACGCAACCTTCTTGTTAATCTTACGAATTTTTGTGTAAAGTGATGGTCATGGCTCCCGCCAAGATTCTTGTTGTTGACGACGACCCTGCGGTTCGGAATTTAATCCAACGCTTCTTGATCAAGCAGAACTATCAGGTGGAGGCTGCCGAAGACGGAAAGACAGCCTTAACTCTATTTGAGCAATTTAACCCCGATTTGGTAATTCTAGATGTGAATTTACCAGATGTGATTGGGTTTAACCTCTGCCAAGAGATGCAAAGTCGTAATGGTGTTTTTGTTTTGATGCTGACTAGCCGTGCTGACGAAGCTGACAAAATTCGCGGCTTTTCTAAAGGTGCTGATGATTATCTCACCAAACCTTTTGGATTGGGCGAGCTAGAAGTCAGAGTAGGAGCGATTTTGAGGCGTCAGCGAGTTATAACTACTGCCGAACAAAAACGCTTGGTATTTGAAAAATTGATGATTGACCCAGTGCGACGGGAAGTGGCACTCAATAACCAACCAGTACCCTTAACTGCCCTGGAATTTGATTTATTGCATTTTTTAGCCAGCCATCCAGGTCGAGTTTGGCGGCGTGCAGAACTAATTCAAGAGGTGTGGGACTACGAATATGTCGGCGACCAGCGGGTTGTAGATGTACACATCGGTCAAATTCGCAAGAAGATTGAAATTGATGCTAGTCAGCCAGCATTAATTCAAACTGTACGCGGTGTAGGGTATAAGTTTGAATCTCCTGCTCACTCCCAACAGTTGGAAGCTAAGTCTTAAGTCTATAGTCTGGAGTTTTTTGACTCTTGACCGAAACAATTTTGGGTTTGAGATTTTGGATGAAATTTATTTTGGTTTTAGAGCCACCAGGAGGAACTGCCAAAAGTTTAATAAGTTTGAGCAAACTGGTGACCGTTTGTAGGGTAGTACAGCTAACTGTACTACCCTACACCTGTTGCATTGAAATGATAAGGAACAGGGAACAGGCAATAGGCAACAACCTTCAAGTCCCTTGATGTCAGGATTCTACAAGCAATTTATGTTTTAAACTAGGCCTCAACTCCTATGAGAAGTAACTAACGACCAAGCTGATAGTATGTTGTATTTTTGATTTTAAATTTTAAATTTTAGATTATCAAAGAGTTAGTGGGAATCGCTTGTGGCAATTCATTTGTGGCAAGAATTTTTCAAATTGGTATAACCTAGTCAAGTTTTCTTTTAATTCTAAATCTTGCGTTTTTCCTAAATATTTTTGGCAATAGGGAAAACTATTGGAATTTTTTTCGATCGCAATTTACTTTTGTTTTTGATTCTCATCTCCCCCCACATACACAACTGTTTTCAAAATCTATTAATGGGGCACGGTAACCCGTGCCCATGTAGGGCATGAACTAGAATAACGCCCTTCATAACCAGTACCTATGGGGTGTCTAGTAGATTAGCTGTTGTTGGTATTTTGTTTCGTATTGTTACTTAGGAATGATGAAATAAAGTTTCCAGATAGACTCTGGCGGCACGGCGATCGTTGTCTCCATTTTGGAGTAAAAACAATGATAGCGCCGCTGTCAATACTCTGTTTTCATCCCAATCAGGATGGGTTTCTAAGTAGTTCTTTAAAGATTCGTGAAGTGATTCAGGAATTTCTGTAAAAATGCTAACCGTTGCTTTCATGAGATTTTCCTCCTATGAGGTCAATCAAGAGGGATAAGTTGCTTGTGGTGAAGCAGCTTTAGGCTACGCCACACAATCTTTCGGCTGCCCGCTAATCTATGCCAACAACTCACGTAGTTTTACACAGTTGATGCCAACGGTTGAACGGACTACAAAAGCAAGCCGAATCATTGTGCGCTAAGAGGGGGTGGGTTTGTCAATGCTGCGAAATGTTAAAAAGGCTTGTATAAAAGATAAATCCGCACGAAGCAATCGGGCTTTTACCCCATTTTTCGTTACTTAACTTTACAAAAACTCAGTCCCCCAAGTTCTTGACCACTGGTAATTAACAATCCCCAGTAGATAGCCGGAAGCTGATTAGATCGTAGAACACCTGTGGAAAACTGCTAAAATCCCTGTGGAAACCCTGTGGAATTAGTGAGGAAAATTGCAGTCGATGATAAGAATTACAAAAATGTTATTAAACGATGACATTTAAGCTGATGAAATTAGCTTCGCAATTCCAGCTATCTTCATGGTTGCCTTCGATACATCCCCAGGTATGGAATTTGGCCGTTGGTAGATTTTTTTCGGAAGTTGGCACTGGATTTACTCTGTTTTACGCGCCCATCTTTTTTGTCAATGAAGTTGGTTTATCTGCGACCGCCGTTGGTGTAGCCTTGGCTGGTGGCTCGATTTCCGGCATTGCTGGGCGGGTTATAGGTGGTTCTTTAGCTGATTCCGGGAATTGGGGACGCCGCCGCACTTTGTTGCTGGCGATGGCGATTTTAGCAATTGCTTCTTTAGTTTTCGCTGCAACCAGTAATTTTACTATTCTGGTAATCGGTAGCTTGATTCACGGTTTAGGGATAGGTTTTTATTGGCCGGCTGTGGAAGCCGTTGTTGCTGACGCAAGCGTTATTGAGAATCGCCGCGAAACCTTTGCTATTAGCCGATTAGCAGATAATCTAGGGTTAGCGATCGGAATTACGCTAGCAGGGTTTTTGATAGGAATAATTGGGAGTTATCGCTGGCTATTTATTATTGATGCTATCTCTTTTTTAGTGTTTTTTGGCGTTATTTATTTAGGAATTACTGAAACCGAGAAGCAGGAAACCAACCATGAAAAAACAGAATATTTTGCTTCTTGGATGGCAGTATTGAAAGATAGCCGTTTCCTCTTCTACATCACAGCTAATATCTTCTTCACAATTTATATTTCGCAAATACACAGTATCCTCCCGCTTTACTTCAAAAACTTTGTCATCGAAAATACTGACAAAGGATTTGCTGAAGCTATCATTAGCAGAATATTTGCTTGGCATCTGATAGTGGCTATCATCTTTCAGCTACCTATTACCAGCGTCTTAAAACGTTTCTCTCATACACTGGCCCTTACTATTTCCGCCATTCTTTGGGCAATTGGTTTTGGGCTGATTTGGTTAAGCGGCACTGCTGCATCTGGTAATTTGGTTTGGGCAATATTGGCATTGGGAGTATTTGCTATTGCCATTGTTTCCTATACTCCATCTGCTGCCTCTTTAGTTACCGAGTTAGCGCCAGAAAATCAACGCGGCGTTTATTTCTCTATCAACGCTTTGTGCTGGGCTGTTGGCTCTTTTATTGGTCATCCTTTGGGTGGATGGGCATTAGATCAGCCACGAATAATTACCGATCGCTTTTGGTTAGGCTTTTCTTTGAGTGTGGCGATCGCTGTGGTAATTTTACAGTACCTGAACCGAATTTTGGCTGATTCATCAAAATAGTGTTATGCTTATACGTAGAAATTTTTTCAGGAGTTAAATCACAGTGGTACGTTAATACAACAAACAGGCAAATCATTATCAGTCGCTGCGATCGGGCTAAAAGTTCGATAAATATTGATTTTTGTTTGTTGTACTTATCTCAGGATTTACTGTGAATATTCCTTTCTCGTATCTCGAAAAAATTCGTGCTATCTATCCCAATATCTCTATTGACCATCTTGACTTTAATCAAGATGGGATGGTTAACGATGTGGTAATTGTTAATCATAAGATTGTGTGTCGCTTTGCCAAAGACGACTGGGGAAAACAAGTGCTTTCCCATGAAGCTAAGGTGTTGGAAGTCGTGCAAAAATATGTTGAACTGCGGGTTCCGTACTTTGAACACCTGGAAAAAGGCTTTGTGAGCTACAGATTTATTAAGGGTGAGCCGCTATCTCGTAACACCCTACTCAAGCTCAGTGAAACTTCACAAACGCGTATCATCTCCCAACTAGCAAGATTTCATCAACAATTGCACAGCATCCCAAATGAAGTTTTAGTGAATGCTGGGGTGTCTTCTTCTGGTGCAGAACGTTCCCGTGAAGATTGGTTGCAGTTGTATGAGCAAGTTCAAGAAACTCTTTTTCCTCACTTATGGCGTCATCAGCAAACTTGGATACATGAATTGTTTGCGCCAATCATTGCAGGTGAACTTGACCTCACCTACACACCACTACTGATTGACGGTGATAAGGCAGTGTATCACATTCTATTTGACCCTATATCAGAGAGCATCAGCGGCCTGATTGATTTTGGCACAGCTGGTTTGGGCGACCCAGCTTGCGATATTGCTGTGCAACTCGGTAATTACGGAGAAAGTATTGTGCGGCGTATGGAAAGCGACTATCCCATGTTGCTGAGTGTTATTGACCGAGCGCGTTTCTGGGTGGGAACACTTGAACTTCAGTGGGCTTTAGCTGGGATAAAATTTAACGATATCTCGTTATCGTTGGCGCATATTGGTTTGGCGAGAGAAGTTCAACCTGTAGGTACACGGGTAAGTTAATCTTCTTTCCTACACTGGCTATCGCCGACGTTCTTGGAGCTTGCGATATACAGATTTTAAATCGACTTGATGATGAGCTAGGGCCACCAAAGTATGATATAGCAAATCAGCGACTTCACCGGCGATCGCATCTGGTTCATCATCCTTAAAAGCCATTACCACCTCAGCACTTTCCTCACCGATTTTCTTTAAAATTTTATTGTCACCGCCTGCAAATAACTTGCAGGTATAAGAACTTTCAGTAGGATTATCGCGGCGATCGCAGATTACTTGAAATAATTGCGACAATGTATCTCCTGGTGGAGGAGCTATTTTTCCTTCTATTTGGTGAAAGCAACTCCGTTCTCCTGTATGGCAAGCAATATCTCCTACTTGCTCCACCCCAATGAGCAACGCATCACTATCACAGTCATAACGAATACTCTGCACTTTTTGGATGTGCCCAGAGGTCGCTCCCTTATGCCAGAACTCTTGGCGAGAACGACTCCAAAACCAGGTTTCTTGTGTTTCTAAAGTCTTTTGTAACGACTCCTGATTCATCCACGCCATCATCAGGACAGTACCATCCAAATAATCTTGGACAATTGTAGGCACTAGACCCCGTTCATCGTAGCGAATTTCCTCAAGAGGAATGGCGTAATTTAGCGAATGCGAATCGTTAGAATACATACTTTGCTAGTCTGCTCTAATGAGAATGATTCATGGATTCACGATACCATTCTAAATACCGCAGGTGGTATGTTTTTTAAATTCAGGTATCTTAATTTAGCTCTAGGCAATAGCATTTCGTTCCATAGCAGAGTGCATCTTCACAGCACTCAAAGCCACTTTATGAGCTTTAGAAGCCTCACCATACCAATGAATTGCCGAGTTAAAAGCTGCTCGATAAAGATCTTGGTATGCCTCAGATAATCGAGTCCTAAGATCGAAAGGCAGTCTTAATTAGACTTGTATAACATATTGTTATTTTCTTGGTTCCGCTAATTTTATACGATAGAAGTTCTAAGCAGCTTTTGACCCTATCCTAAGATAGAGCTTTTTATTGCCCACTGTTAGGAGAGAACCTTGGTAAATACCCCAATTAAAACAACAAAATCACAAGAAATCTTTGCCGCAGCTCAAAACCTGATGCCAGGAGGAGTCAGTTCTCCAGTTCGTGCTTTTAAATCTGTAGGCGGACAGCCTATAGTTTTCGATCGCGTTAAAGATGCGTATATTTGGGATGTAGATGGCAACCAATACATAGACTATGTAGGCACCTGGGGACCGGCTATTTGCGGTCATGCTCATCCGGAAGTCACCGCAGCGTTGCGTGAAGCCCTCGACAAAGGCACTAGTTTCGGTGCTCCTTCAGTACTCGAAAATGTGTTAGCAGAAATGGTCATCGATGCCGTTCCCAGCATCGAAATGGTCAGATTTGTTAACTCTGGAACTGAAGCCTGCATGGGAGTTTTGCGGGTGATGCGGGCTTTCACGAACCGAGACAAAATTATCAAGTTTGAAGGCTGCTACCACGGACACGCAGATACATTTTTAGTCAAGGCGGGTTCTGGTGTGGCTACACTTGGTTTGCCAGACTCGCCAGGTGTACCAAAATCGGCAACTAGCGGCACTCTCACGGCGCCTTACAACGACTTAGAAGCCGTCAAAGCTTTGTTTGAAGAAAATAAAGATGAAATTGCTGGTGTCATTTTAGAACCAGTAGTCGGCAATGCTGGGTTTATTGCGCCTGATGCTGGTTTCCTGGAAGGACTACGCGAACTTACTCAAGAGTATGGGGCGTTGTTGGTGTTTGACGAAGTGATGACGGGCTTCCGCATTGCTTACGGTGGCGCTCAAGAAAAGTTTGGCATTACTCCCGATTTAACTACTTTGGGCAAGGTTATTGGCGGTGGTTTGCCAGTAGGAGCTTATGGCGGTCGTCGGGATATTATGTCATTGGTTGCCCCAGCTGGCCCCGTATATCAAGCCGGCACTCTTTCAGGTAATCCCCTGGCGATGACTGCCGGTATTAAGACTTTGGAATTGCTACAAAAGCCTGGTGCTTACGAGTATCTTGACCGAATTACTAAAAAGCTAGCAGATGGTTTGTTACAAGTAGCAAAAGAAACAGGCCATGCGGTTTGCGGCGGTCAAATCAGTGCTATGTTCGGCTTATTCTTTACCTCTGGCCCAGTTCACAACTACGAAGATGCGAAAAAGTCTGATACAGCCAAATTCGGACGCTTCCATCGCGGTATGTTAGAGCGCGGTATTTACTTAGCACCTTCTCAATTTGAGGCTGGATTTACATCTTTGGCTCACACCGAGGAAGATATTGACCGGACTCTAGCAGCTGCACGGGATGTATTGTCTAATTTATAGACAGGAGTCAGAATTCACCAATCCAGAATTCAGAATAGTTTGTCCATAAGGATTATGAAGTTTTGGCGGAGCTTTCCTTGCTTCGCTCATGAGTTCTGAATTCTTCTTCATAAAAAGGCGTCGTCGCCCCAACTTTAAAAAGATGGGATGACAGACGCCTTTTTAAGTTGTTAACTGTTGACCGTTAGCTGTCAACAGTCATCGGTTAACAGTTAATAAAAACTACAAGTCAGGAGGCAAAATCACATTATCGATCGCGTGGATTACACCATTGCTAGCTGTGATGTCAGCCTGAGTGACTTTAGCATCATTGACAGTAACACCATTAGCAGAATCAACTTTAACGTTGATGACGCCACCTTCTAGGCTTTTAACTTCACCAGACTTCAAATCACTAGACAATACTTTTCCAGGCACCACATGGTAAGTTAAGAGCTTGAGTAGCACTTCTTTGTTCTCTGGCTTCAACAAATCTCGCACTGCGTCTGCTGGTAATTTAGCAAAGGCCGCATCTGTGGGCGCGAAAATGGTCAAGTTATCTTTGCCTTGCAAAGCTTGAGTCAATCCCGCTGCTTTCAAAGCTTTGGTTAAGGTTGTAAAAGAGGCGTTTGATTCGGCCAAGGCTAACAAATTTTTGCCTTGAGTTTCGCTTGTCCCGCCTGATGGTGGAGTTGTAGGTGTGGTAGATGGTGTTTCTGTTGGGGGTGTGGTGGGTTCGGTTTCAGGGGTAGAAGGTGGGGTGACTTCACCAGGTGTGGCCCTACCACCACGGTTGTAGGGAGGCTCATTGAAAATACTGGGTCTGGGATTTAGCGTTCCACCACCACTGCTCTGGGCTACTGGCTGGCGCTTGGTATTGCCTTTTTCTACTTCTGCAACAGCGTTACTAGAGGTGTACTGAGCGTTTGCTTGAAGGCGCTGACCTCGATTATAGGGCGCTTCGTTGAAAATACTGGGGTTAGGATTTAATACCTCTTTGGCATCAGATGGTAAAGTGATGAGAAGGCTGAAACTACTTAAGCCTGCTATGCCTGCCAGCGTGGTCAGCAATTTGCCGTAATTTGTCTTCATAAATTTTGTTTGTTTTTTTGTTCGCGCGTTACATAAAGATTTATAACATTTTGCTATGCACAAAATCTCACTTAAGAGGGAAGTAATCTTTTTCTTGGGAAATACTTCGTGCTAGTGAGGTTAAATATCCAACTTCGCTTACTAGCGATAATAAGTATTAAATATACTTAGTACATATTTAATGTAAATTTACCAGATTTGCTTCGCACTACAAATAGTTTAAAAGTTTCAGTTGCTGCGGTGTAAATTCTCTAAAAATATGAAAATCTCAAATTTACAAGCGATCGCTCGCGGTAACACCCCAAAACCTATCTACTAAAAAGCAAATTTCCATCGAATATTTTTTAGGTAGTTTACAGCCGATTAAAAAGTTAGAATCCATCAATCACAGCGGTGAAGAAATCAGATAAAATTTAATCCTTGATTGAGTAAATCTTAAGTTGAAGTTTGTGCGGACTTTACTATCGCGCACGACTATCTAAGAGCATACGTAGGATCTTTGAGCATGTTGTTCGTGACAAATCACATCATATATATACCTAACACACCCTAAATAAATTTTATTTTTAATTTATAAATGCATGACTTCTAAAATCTTTTTAACGAACCGCAAAGGACACAAAGAACGCCAAGTAAGAGAAGCAAAAAGATAGATAATCTTATGGCGAGAAGAGAATAATGCTAATAAAATTTACTTAAACTAAAGATACAATTGTAAAGTTAAGAAGTAAACCAGTAGTTATAAGGTATAAAATATGCTTGAATTATACCAATGGGAACTATCGCAATACTCAGAGAAAGTGCGGCTAATTTTAGATTTTAAAGGATTAGATTACCGCAAAATAGAGGTTACGCCTGGGATTGGACAAGTAGAACTGTTCCGACTGACTGGTCAAAGACAAGTTCCAGTATTAAAGGATGGTAATAGGTATATTGTAGATTCTACGGAGATTGCTAAGTATTTAGACTTAGAATATCCCGCTCGCCCATTAATACCACAAGATGCCAAAAAACGAGGCTTAACTTTATTAATAGAAGAATGGGCGGATGAGTCCATCGGCATCAAAGGTCGTAAAGCGTTGTTTGCCGCAGTCAGCCAAGATCAAAATTTCCGCAAATCTTTGTTACCCACTTCCACGCCAGATATATTTAAGAGTCTAGTTGAAGGAGTACCCGCTGACTTGCTGACCGCGTTCGGTATTGGCGTAGGTTATAGTCCAGAGGTAATACACTCAGCGATCGCATCCTTAAAACAAGACTTACAAGCCTTAACATTATTATTGGCAGATAGTCCTTATTTGACAGGAGATGAACCGACTTTAGCTGACCTGGCGGTGGCGGGTTTATCGATATTGCTGAAATTCCCTGATGGCCCCTATCTAGATTTACCAGCCTCTATCAGAGGAAAAGGACTGCCAATATTAGCCGAAAATCCGGATTATCAGGCATTTTTTAGTTGGCGCGATCGCCTTTACGCCCAATTTCGCAAACCTTTAATTACTACTACTCCACCATCGGCAAGTGCGCCAACTTCGATTCAAATTGATTAGGGAATGGTGATTGGGGACTGGGGACTGGGGCAGAGAAAAACTAATAACCAATGACTAGTGACTAATGACCAATGACTAATGACCAATGACTAATGACTAATGACCAATGACTAATGAGATGAATTCGGGACAGCCATTAGGTTCGGTTATTCAAGGTTCTCTGACTGAAGGGTTAGAAGTGCGATTGCATCCTGACGTTTCTGTGGAAGACATGCGGGTAGGTAAATTTCTCGTTGTCCAAGGGATGCGATCGCGTTTTTTTTGTATGCTGACAGATGTGGCACTAGGAGCTGCTAATGCCCGAATTATTGCTAATCCCCCTAGTTGGGAAGACACTTTTTTACGAGATGTTTTAGCGGGAAGCGGTACATACGGAACTATCAACCTCGCGCCGATGTTGATGTTTACGCCGGAATCTCCAGAATCTTTTTCCGCCACAAATGGTAAATCGGCAAATCCTTTCCTACCATCGGTGACGGGTTTGGCTTCATTTGTGCCGCAAACCAGCACGACGATGGAATTATTGCCTGTTAAAACTATCCCTAGCCACTTTAGTCAAGTTTACGAAGCCAGCGTTGACGATTTTCGTCGGGTGTTTGGTTGGGAAGATGACCCCCAAAGGCGCAATTTCTCCATCGGCAAACCTTTGGATATGGATGTGCCGGTTTGCATAGATTTGAATCGCTTTGTAGAACGCAGTAATGGGGTTTTTGGCAAATCTGGTACTGGTAAATCTTTTTTAACGCGTTTACTTTTAGCAGGGGTAATCCGTAAAAGTGCGGCGGTAAATTTGATTTTTGATATGCACTCCGAGTATGGCTGGGAAGCTGTTGCAGAAGGTAAAAATGTCAATACCGTTAAAGGCTTAAAGCAATTATTTCCCAATAAAGTCGAAGTTTATACCCTCGACCCGGAATCGACAAAGCGCCGGGGTGTACGCGATGCTCAAGAACTTTATCTGAGTTACGAGCAAATTGAAGTTGAAGATATTAAATTATGCGGTCGAGATTTGGGACTTTCTGACGCAGCCTTGGATAACGCCAATATTTTGTATAGCGAATTTGGCAAATCTTGGATTGTGCAGTTGCTAAATATGAGTAATGAAGAAATCGAGATGTTCTGCGATGAGAAGCGCGGACACAAAGGCTCGATTATGGCATTACAGCGCAAACTCTTGCGGATGGACAGTTTGAAGTACATGCGAGCCGTTTGCCCGCAAAATTATATTACTAAACTCGTCCAGTCACTGGAAGCTGGCAAGAATGTTGTGATAGAATTTGGTTCCCAGTCGAATATGCTCTCTTATATGTTGGTGACCAATATGATTACCAGACGTATCCACGAGCATTACGTTAAGAAGGCAGATAAATTTCTGCAAACCAAAAATCCGAGCGATCGCCCGACGCCATTGATGATTACCATTGAAGAAGCACACCGTTTCTTAGACCCGGCAGTGGTACAAAGCACTATCTTTGGAACTATTGCCAGGGAGTTGCGAAAATACTTTGTCACACTTTTGGTAGTCGATCAACGCCCGTCGGGGATAGATAATGAAGTTATGTCCCAAATTGGGACTCGCATTACCGCTCTGCTGAACGATGAAAAAGATATTGATGCGATTTTTACGGGTGTATCTGGTGGTGGTGGACTGCGATCGGTATTGGCAAAGTTAGACTCTAAGCAACAAGCCTTGATTTTGGGTCACGCCGTTCCGATGCCAGTAGTAGTGCGTACCCGTCCTTATGACGCAGCTTTCTACGAAGAAATAGGCGACCCAGCCTGGGAAGAAAAACCAGACGCAGAAGTATTTGCTGCTGCTGAACTAGCAAAGGCTGACTTGGGATTTTGATTTTAGTCATTAGTCAAAACCCTTCGGGTAGGGAAAAGGTTAAAGGGAAAAGGGGGGATCTTACCTTTGCCCCTTGCCCTTTGCCCTTTTCTCCTACTCACCAATCCCTAGTCACCAATCCCCAACGCTCAATTCGTAACATCCCTCCATTTCTAGAGCAAATCAAGTTCGGTTATCCCGCTAATTTTTAGCAACAGAAGAGGGGTTTTTGGCGTCACTATATATGTAGTAAGTAATTTCAAGGAAGTTGAAAATTTTTTTGGCAAAGCGCCAGTTTTAAATTATAATTACAAGCTTTATCTTAAGATACTTTACTATCTGCCTGATTTATCGTATTATAAAGCTAAGTAAAACTCATATCCACTTCGGATTTTTCAGTTACAGTCGGTAACTGGCTAAGAGAAGAATTCTCAAAAAATACCCAGCGTGCTTATAAAAGATTCAAAAATTTAGGGAAGGTAGGGGGGAACCTATCTGAGGGGCTTACCGTCTTAACAACGGCTTTATCAATCGATCTTATTGCTTTTGGTAGCTCCTAGTGTTCCGCGATCGATGTACTACCTTTCTCAATTAACTTTAGTAAGAAAAAATACATTGTGTTTACGGAGTAGAGGACAACGCACCAATGCCTACTGTCAATACCCAAACGGAAAACCTGAACACCAAATTCACGGCTGATATGGTGCGAACCTATCTGCGGGAAATTGGTCGCGTACCACTGCTAACCCGCGAACAAGAAATTGTTTATGGGAAGCAGGTACAACAAATGATGACGCTGATCGATGCCAAAGAAGCTTTGGCAAAGAAACTGCGTCGCGAACCAAGTTTACCAGAGTGGGCTGACCACGTTCGCCAATCAGAAACTGAGGTGAAACAAACAGTCGCACAAGGTAAGCGTGCTAAGCAAAAAATGATTGAAGCGAATTTGCGCTTGGTGGTTGCGATCGCTAAGAAATACCAAAAGCGTAACATGGAATTTCTGGATTTGATCCAGGAAGGAACGCTAGGATTAGAAAGGGGTGTAGAGAAATTCGACCCAACAAGGGGTTATAAGTTCTCAACCTACGCTTACTGGTGGATTCGCCAAGCGATTACGCGTGCGATCGCTCAACAAGGTCGTACTATTCGCTTACCGATTCACATTACCGAAAAACTCAACAAAATCAAAAAAGTGCAGCGCGAGTTGGCTCAAACCTTGGGGCGATCGCCTACTCCGGCTGAAATTGCCAAAGAACTGGAACTAGAACCAGCTCAAATCCGCGAGTACCTGAATATGGCGCGTCAACCAGTGTCTTTGGATGTGCGAGTCGGTGACAACCAAGATACAGAGTTACAGGAAATGCTCGAAGATGACGGCCCGTCACCAGAGTATTACACCAACCAAGAGTTCCTACGTCAAGACTTGAACAACTTGCTAGCAGAACTAACTCCCCAACAGCGCGAAGTTTTAGCCTTACGCTTTGGTTTAGAGGATGGTAACGAAATGTCATTGGCGAAAGTCGGTGAGAGATTGAATCTCAGCCGCGAACGCGTCCGCCAATTAGAGCATCAAGCTTTGGCTCATTTGCGTCGCCGTCGTTCCAATGTCAAAGAATACATTGCTAGCTAAAACTAAAGACGCGGACTCTCGCGTCTTTACACCACCTTGGTGAAGCGCCTCCTGAATTCAGGGGGCGATTTTTTTTGTAGTTACTGCCGATGAATCAGAAATCCTACACGATTTTTTCCCTATTCAAACACATGTAGAGACGTTGCAATTGCTAGTCTCTTCAAAATCTAACACCATTGCCATAGTTCTACGGAGATAGATTTGAGAAAAAAGATCGTTAATTTTTCTCTAGTGAAAAATGTAAAAGGTAAGCTACTAAAGTTAATTGAGAGTACTAAATTTGGAATTAACCTCACCCAATGGAATGAATCTGCTGGATGAATCATAAATGTCTGAGTAATGGTAATCTAGGATTGTTAAGCTAAATTAAATAAAAACTTTAGTTTTTGAGACTTTTGTTTTTCGGACAATAGAAATTAAGTCATTAGCGATCGAGACTTGATTATGGTTTAAGTAATTTCAAGCAAATTTAGTTAATTTTTTAACAGGAGAAGTAAGGTGCTTAACAACTTCCATCGGTTATTATCTCCCCGTCAGTGGGGAATTTCCCTTGCGGGCTTGGGCTTACTTCTCGCGTTCGGCTGTATAGCCAACCAGACTGATGTTATGTCAGTTAAAAATGCTCCATTCTCATCGGCTCGGATTCAAAAAAGCTCTGAAACTTCTCTTTTGTCAAGACTCAGACAAATTCGAGAACAGAGAATTCAACAGCAAATAGCTGCTGGCGATAGAAAAATTTTTGGGGATAACAGCCAAAAAACAGCATCTACAACTGCAGGGCTAGTTCCAGATGCTCAAGCTGGTACAAAAGGGGTAGGAGCTTTACCACAAACGAATTTTCTTACAAGAGATGGAATTTATCTTTACGGTCAATCCTCACAAGCAAATCAGCTTGGTCAAGCTTACATCATATTTCAGAAACAGCGGGACAGGGTGACAGGTGCTTTGTATATGCCCCAGTCAGAGTTTAATTGTTTCCGGGGCACACTCGACCAGTCAGGAGAGTTGGCGATGACGGTTAGTGCCCCATCCACTGAAGCAAGTGTTGATGACTCTAATCGGGTGGCTACAAGCAATAGATTGCCTCAGGTTAGTGAAGACGAGCTAAGCACCTATGCTTACTCGGTAGCTTTGCAAGACTTTCATCGGTTAAATTCTATCAGTACTGGCGATCGCCGCATCTTACAAACATGCAAATCATCTTTTAGTTAATACTCAATTCCTGGTTGCGCTTTCACACCTAGATCGCGAAAAGGATGCTTAACTAGGGTCATCTCTGTTACTAAATCAGCACGTTCGATTAAAGCAGCTGGCGCTCCTCGCCCTGTTAAAATAACGTGTTTGTTAGCTGGTTTTTGTGCCAAACCTGCTAAAACTTCTTCTATTTCTAAATAAGCCATTTTGAGAGCGATATTGATTTCATCTAGTAGCACAAGATGAAAGTCTGGATTGCGGATATATTCTAATGATTTTTGCCATGCGGCGCTAGCTTTATCAAGGTCGCGATCGCGGTCTTGAGTTTCCCAGGTAAAGCCTTCCCCCATTGCGTGAAATTCTATCTGGTCTTCCCAATGACTGAAAACCCTTTTTTCTGAAGGTTCCCAGCTACCTTTAATGAATTGGACGATCGCTACTTTATACCCGTGGCCGAGCGATCTTAACACCATCCCTAAAGCCGCAGTAGTTTTACCCTTACCGTTACCAGTATTTACAATAATTAACCCTTTTTCTGGTATGGCTTGTGCTATGCGCTTGTCCTGCACTTCTTTGCGCCGCTGCATCTTTTTGCGATACTGTTCCTCAGTTAGAGACGAGGACATGACTTCATCAATCAAACGCTCAATCTCTCGATCTTGGTTTAATTCTTGTGGCGTGTCGTTTTTCATTAATCTTGTGTACAAATAACTGTTAAAAGTGTTGAGAATGAACCAAAATTATCTTGATTCTCTGATTTTACCTAGATCCGACAATTGGATATGTAGAGTCAGATTGCACGCAAAAATATTAACTCTGTGCTAGATATTTCTACATATTCGGCAAACAGATATGTAAAAATATATGATATACAAATTAAAGTTATTTTTTGAGTTAAATATTACTATTTTTAATAATTTAATTTAGTTGATACAAATACTTCGCTGAACCTTGTGTTAGTGTAAGTAGTTCAGGATTGAGCGTGCTTTATAGCAGCGCAAATAAATTTTCCCAAAATAAAAATTTTCAATTCTAAATTCATAATTTATAGTTGTAGGTAACACTATTTTTTTATACTTTGGATACAGAAGTTATTTTCAGAATCATTAGCCGAGCAAACGTCGCAGTCGGACTATCAACACCGTAAGCTTAATGAAATGTTAATGATAATAGTTTCACATTCTGCTTAAAAATCTTAAAAATTTAATATGAATACTAACACTCGTTTACAGACGATTTTAACTGATACAGCTATTGATAGAGTATTACCTGCGATCGCTCAACTAAATTTACCTAACTGGTGGTTAGCCGGAGGTGCAGTCAGAAACACAGTTTGGCGTTCAATTTTTGGCGATGGTTGTGGTTTAGGTATTAAAGATTTTGATGTTGCATTTTTTGATATAGAAGGAAATCGTTCCCAGGAACTAGCAGCAAAGGCAAATCTAACAGAAAAATTTCCTGATGAGCAATTTGATGTCAAAAATCAAGCTAGTTTTGCTCGTTGGCGTCTTGGTGCAAGACCCTACACTAGTACAGAAGATGGTATTACAAATTGGTTGCATACTGCTACTGCCGTGGGAGTTCGACTAGACGCACAAGGCCAATGGGAATTTTTTACTCCCTACGGGTTAGATGACCTATTTGATGGCATTATTCGACCCACACCAGCACATACTCATAATATTGATGCCCACAATAAGGCCTCTGGGTTTTTACAAAAGTGTCCTTATCTGCGTTTAGCGTAAAAGTAGTATGAAGCCACATGTAGAGACGTTGCAATGCAACGTTTCTTAATTTCTTGTACGGAAGCACAATGTTAATAATTTTCTACGTGTTGGGAATAATTGAAATAGAACCCCTTGCGGGACAGAACGGGGGGTGAAATTTTATAAATTTCTAATCAAAAATCTATGCCAAATCGTACTGGATATCAAATCAACTCAACTCTCCATGAAGGAATTCAAACCGTTATTTATCAAACACAAAGACCAAACACGCAACAGCAAGTTATTATCAAGCTGCTTAAAAATGAATATCCTACCCTTGAAGCCTTTACTCGCCTGAAAAATGAGTATCAAATTCAGCAAGATTTAGACCATCCGAATATAGTTAAAGCCATTAGTTTAGAAACTTTTGAAAATCGTGTAGGACTGTTATTAGAAGACTTTGGCGGTCGGTCTTTAGCCCAAGTTGTACAAACAGAAAAGCTTGATTTAATTAACCATTTAAAAATTGCTATCCAACTGACTAAAGCTTTAGATTACTTGCATAAAAACCAAATTATTCATAAAGATATTAAACCTAGTAACATCATCATTAACTCACAAACTGGTATTGTTAAACTGACGGATTTTGGCATAGCTTCCCGCCTAAATAAAGAAAATCCCCAATTTACTAACCCTAACTCTGTTGAAGGCACACTTGCCTATATGTCTCCCGAACAAACTGGGAGAATGAATCGTATTATCGATTATCGTACTGACTTTTATTCTCTTGGTGCGACTTTATATGAAATGCTCACCAAGCAAACACCATTTTTTAGCGAAGATCCCCTAGAAATAGTTTATAGCCACATTGCTGTTCAACCAATAAACCCACAGTCATTAAATCCTAAGATTCCTACCGCCATCTCTGAAATTTTGATGAAGCTGATGGCTAAAAATGCTGAAGACAGATATCAATGCGCCACAGGATTATTAGCAGACTTAGAATTATGCCTTAACCAGTTAGAAACTCAGGGTACAATTACTAATTTTGTTCCAGGTCGTTTAGATGTTTTAAGTCAATTATTAATTCCACAAAAATTATATGGTCGCGAACAACAAGTTAATGAACTATTAGCAGCATTTGAGCGCGTTACATCTGGAGCTAGTGAAATGATGCTAGTTTCTGGTTATTCTGGCATCGGTAAATCCGTTCTAGTCAACGAAGTTAATAAACCTATTACTCGCAGACAAGGTTATTTTATTTCTGGAAAATTTGACCAATTAAAACGAAATATACCTTATGCGTCTTTAATTCAAGCTTTTGCTTATTTAATGCGTTATTTACTCACAGAAAATAATGAAAAAATAGAATTATGGCGTCAGAAAATATTATCAGCTTTAGGAACAAACGGAAAAGTCATTACTGACGTAATTCCAGAAGTGGAATTGATCGTTGGTACACAGCCCGAAGTTCCTCAAATTGGTGCGACAGAATCACAAAACCGCTTCAATCGTGTTTTTAAAGAATTTATCCAAGTTTTCACTCAAAAGGAACATCCATTAGTCATTTTTTTAGACGATTTACAATGGGCAGATTCAGCAACCTTAAATTTAATTCAACTGCTGATAACCGACAAAGACAGTAAACATCTCTTGTTTATTGGGGCATATAGAGATAATGAAGTTACTCCGGCACATCCGTTAATCCAAAAAATAGAAGAAATTAAGAATAGCGGTACAGTTGTTAATAATCTGGTCTTGCAGCCTTTAAATTTAGAAAATGTAACTCAGCTAATTTGTGAAACTCTTCAAAAAACAGAAGCCAGAGTTTTGAATCAGCAAATTATTCAATTAGCTGAATTGATTTACAATAAAACCGGAGGCAATCCTTTTTTCATTACACAACTAATTCAGGTTCTTTATCAAGAAAAATTATTGAGTTTTGACTTTATTAAAGCCCAATGGCAGTGGAGTTTAGAGGAAATTCAAGCAATTGGCATTACTGATAAAAATGTAGTGGAACTCGTTGCCAGTCGCGTTGAAAAGCTGCCTCAGGTAACCCAAGATGTATTAAAATTAGCAGCTTGTGTGGGCGACAGATTTAGTTTAGATATTTTATCGATAGTCAATGAAAAGTCACCTTCTGTGACAGCCAATGATTTACACTCGGCTTTGCAAGCAGGATTAATTCTGCCTTTAAGTGAAGCTTACCGCATTCCTTTGGTTTTTAATCAAGAAGAAGCGGTGAATTTAAATTTTGATACTTCACGAGTGGGTTATAAGTTTTTACATGACAGAGTACAACAAGCAGCATATTCGTTGATTCCAGAGGAACTTAAAAAATCAACTCATTTAAAAATCGGTCAATTACTGCTACAAAATATCAGTCAAGAGGAAATAGAAGCAAATATTTTTGATATCGTAAATCAGTTGAATGTAGGTATTGTTAACTTAAAAGAGCAATGTGAAAAAACTGAATTATCACGATTAAATTTGATTGCTGGACAAAAGGCTAAAGCATCTACAGCTTATGAAGCTGCTCTGAAATACTTCACAACTGGCATAGAACTTTTAAGTATAGACTCTTGGCAAACTGAATATACTTTAACTGTAAGTTTATATGAAGGAGCCGCAGAGGTAGCCTATTTGAGTGGTAATTTTGAGCAGATGCAGCAATGGGCTGGCGTAGTAGAACAAGAAGCTAAAATTCTTTTAGATAAAGTCAAAGTTTATGAAGTACAAATTATCGCTTCAATAATTCAAAGCAAACAAATTGAAGCGATTAAGATAGCAGTATCAACTCTGCAATTGTTAGGAATAAGCTTTCCAGAAGAACCAACATCAGTTGATATTCAGCGAGGCATGGATGAGATTGCTGCTGATTTAAAAGGGAAAGTTATTGCAGATTTGATTAACTTACCATTAATGACCGATCCTAACAAGATTGCAGCCATGAGAATCTTAATGGGAGTTCTCCCAGCGGCTTTTCAAACCGCTCCGGCAATGATGCCAATTATTGTCTGTAAAATGGTTAATTTGTCCTTAAAATATGGCAATACGGCTGTATCTGCTTATGGTTATAGCCTTTATGGATTACTTCTTTGTGGAGTTCAAGGAGAAATTGATTCTGGCTATGAATTTGGGAAATTAGCTTCTATTTTAGTATCGCAATTTAATGCTCAAGAACTTAAGGCTAAAATTCTGACAGTTGTTAGCGCCCATGTGATGCATTGGCGGGAGCATGTTAAAGAAACATTAATATCATCAATGGCAGGGTATTCTAGTGGTTTGGAAACCGGAGATTTAGAATATGCTGGCTATTGTGGTTACATTTATCCTTACCATTCATTTTGGTTGGGTAAGGAACTTTCGATTTTAAAAAAAGAATTCATAGCTTATTGTGATTCGCTGAAAAGAATCAAGCAACAAGTAGCTTTAACTTGGAATTCAGTATATTTGCAAACAATTTTGAATTTGCAGGGAAGTTACGAAAATGTTGACTGTTTCATTGGTGAAGCTTACAACGAGCAAAATATGTTGCCAATTCATCAGCAACTTAACGATCTTTATACCATTAACCATCTATTTGTAAATAAGCTGATGCTCTCTTATTTATTTGGGGAGTATTTTAAAGCTGTAGAAAATGCTGCGATCGCAGAAAATTCTTTAGGTGGAGTTACAGGTTTATTTGTTGTTCCACTCTTTTATTTCTACGATTCTTTAGCTCACTTGGCTATTTATCATACCGCTAAAGAATCCGAGCAGCAAGCTATTTTGGAAAAAGTAGAAGCTAATCAGCAAAAAATGAAACTCTGGGCTACTCATGCTCCCACAAATCACTTACATAGATTTTATCTTGTGGAAGCAGAGCGATATCGAGTTTTGGGTCAAAAGCTCGAAGCGATGGATTACTATGAAAATTCTATTGCCACATCTGCTGAAAACTGTTTCCTCCAAGAAGAAGCTTTAGCTTATGAGTTAGCAGGAAAGTTTTATCAATCTCTAGGCAAAGGTTTAATTTCTCAAACTTATATAACTAAAGCCTATTATGCCTATATTCGTTGGGGTGCGATCGCTAAAGTTAAACACTTAGAAGTACAGCATCCTTTTCTAGTTGGACAAACTACTAATGTAGAAACTTCTATTTCCAAACTAGATAAAATCCAGCTTACTACTACTACGACTACTAATAGCAGCTTAAGCGATTTTTTAGACTTCAATGCATTCATCAAGTTTTCGCAAGCGATTACCAATGAAATTGTTTTGGAAAATTTGTTGAGTAAGTTAATCAAAATATTACTAGAAAATGCTGCTGCACACAAAGTCTCACTACTCTTACTGAAAGACAATCAACTTTATATCGAAGCTTCAGGAAATACTACTGAAAATATAGTCACAGTTTTACAGTCTATTCCTGTTGAAACATCTCAAGATTTGCCGCTGACTGTTATTAACTATGTTTTGCGAACCCAGCAATATCTCGTATTAAATGATGCCGTAATTGCAGAACCTTTTAATTTTGATATTTATATTCAAGAATCTAAAACAAAGTCAATTTTTTGTTTGCCGATTATTTATCAATCACACCTGACTGGCATTATTTATTTAGAAAATAGGTTATCCTCAGCAGCATTTATTCCAGAAAGGGTAGAAGTTTTAAAAGTTTTAGTTTCTCAAATGGCTATTGCCATAGAAAATGCACGGTTGTATACAAGAGAGCAAGATAAATCTAAGCAATTGCAAGAGTCAATTCAAGATTTACAACAAGCACAACTACAACTTATCCAAAGTGAAAAGATGTCTTCTCTGGGAAATTTAGTTGCAGGTGTAGCACACGAAATCAATAACCCAATTGCTTTTATTACAGGTAGCATTGCTCAAGCCAAAGATACGGTTAAAGATTTAATCGATTATTTACAATTGTATCGAGCAAAGTTCCCTCATCCTGGTGTCGAGATTGAAGAGAAAGGTGAAGAAATAGATATAGATTTTGTCTTGACTGATTTACCAAAAATGATTGACGGAATGACAGTGGGGACACAGCGTATTCGTAATATTAGTACTTCTCTTCGTACTTTTTCTCGTGCTGATACTACCTCTAAAGTATTAGCTAATATTCATGAAGGGATTGATAGTACTTTAATGATTTTACAGCATCGCTTGAAAGCAGATAGTAATCGTCCTGCCATTCAAGTCATCAAAAATTATGGAGATATTCCATTAGTAAAATGCTATTTGGGGCAATTGAACCAAGTGTTTATGAATATTCTGGCCAATGCGATCGATGCTTTAGAAGAAGCAAATGTCGGTCGTGATTTTATAGAGATCCAAGACAATTATCCGAATATTATCACTATCTTCACTCACCTGAGTGAAAATAAGGAAAATGTACTGATCGAGTTTCGAGATAATGCTAAAGGAATGCCGGCAGAAGTTAAAGCCTGCATATTTGAAAATCTATTTACTACTAAAGGTGTAGGCAAAGGTACGGGATTAGGATTATCTATTAGTCGTCAGATTATAGTAGAAAACCACGCGGGTAATTTGATTTGTGAATCCGCTGTGGGAAAAGGAACAGAATTTATCATTTCTATTCCTATTTCTGGCGAATAAGATACTTTTGTGAAAGCAGAATAATCCTAGATACCCGCCTTGTCAAATAAGTCGGGTATTTTCTGTATCACGAACGATCGCAGATTACTATAGTAATTATATTTAAATTTAAAAAATTGATAAAATAGGTTTTATTTTGCTATCGATCAAAACATGTAAGTGCAAATTTAATTACTTAATCAAATCAACATAGAATTGTTTCAAATTAACACTAACAAATTCATTTATTGGTTGCTATAACTAGTGATATCAATCAAATCTTGTACTAGCTTTATCATTTATTAGCTGATATCAAAGTAATCTCTAGCTAAATCTGGAAGGATTTTAGCAAGTTTTTATGAGCTAAATTTATCAGCCTAAACTTTAGCTGGCGAGAAAGTACAAGATGCGAAAAGTGTCACAATTTAGGGGGTCATCTTGTGGAAAAAAGAAGAGAAAATGGGCGAATCATTTCCAAAGCTATCTCGTTTTTGTTAAATCGCATAACTTTGATAGTGCTAGCAGCCACTCTTGTGCTGTTTGTTGGTGGTAGGTTTGAAATAGCAAGTGCAACTCAACCTAATGCAGAATTAGAGATTCAAAAATTAGCAAGCTGTTACGCGCTGGGAACTGACGCCATCGGTAGAGGAAATGTCTTAGAAGGAAAGAATATTTATCGGGATTGTTTTACCCAAGATGCAGTCCTGACTGCCGTTTTTCCTGATGGTGCAAGCGAAACACGCATTGGAACGGATGCATGGGCAGATTTTGTTAATTCAGTATTCCAAGGAAACGGATATGTAGCTACCCAACACTTGATGGGTACGATAAACATCTCAGTTCAAAATAACAAAGCAACGATGAGTTCTTATCTTCACGCGACTCATAAACGTTCAGAAACTAGTATAGATGTCGCTAATGGGACTTATGAAGATGAAGTCGTCAACAAAAATGGGCGCTGGAAAATCCGTAATCGTACTCTCAAACTTATCGATTTCTTAAATCTAAGTTCTCCAACTACTAATTCCTCAGCTGCTGATTCCTCAGCTACTGATTCTTCTGCGGCTAATGCTCGAATCACTAGTTCCTCACCTAGCTTTGTCAGACCAAAGATACCTCGCTTAAAACATTAATTCTGTTTCACTTTAAACTTGATACAAATACCTTGGTAGGGGCGCACAGCTAACTGTGCGCCCTTACGATATTATCAATAATTCTCTGTTAGATCGATAATTTCATCAAAGCAAAAGTTACGAACTAAATTTGCTAATTCTTCTGCAAAGTAAGAATAATTTGGCTCAATTTGTTCGATGAGTTGGAAAATTCGCTCGGCATCAACTTCAATGGCTGCTTGATTTAATTGTGCTATCCATTCAACAGGCATCATCGCAATTGCAGAGTGAATATCCAAAATGGGAGATTGAATATTATCCGGCTTTTTCTCTGTGGTATTTTCGCTGGTTTGTTCTGCATAAATATAATCCACATGCAAATATTCAGCGATTTTTTCAAAAATCACTTGTTCTCGGAATGGCTTACGAACTAAGTCGTCACAACCTGCGGCTAAGATACTTGCTTGTTGTTCTTCAAAAGCACTGGCAGTTAGAGCGATAATTATGGTGCGGCGATCGCCATCTATATTTCTTTCTTTGGCTCTAATTTCTTTAGTTGCGTCATAGCCGTTCATTACAGGCATCCGCATATCCATCCAAATTAAGTGGGGTTGCCAATTTTCCCAAATAGCGATCGCATCTTGTCCGTTATTCGCAATTTTCGTATTAAAACCAACACTACCAAGCAGTTGCACAATTAGATCGCAGTTTTCTTTGCGGTCATCCACCACCAAGATCCGATAATCTGGTTGATTGGCTGCCAGTTGCATCACGCGGGCTTTACCTAACTTTGGTGTAGCTTTTAATGCTGCAACTAAATTCACTTCGATGTCAAAGCTAAAAATAGATCCTTCCCCAGGCGTGCTGGTAATGTGAATGTCACCACCCAACAATCGCACAAACTGGCGGCTAATAGTTAACCCTAACCCAGTGCCCTCCTTGGTTTGGATACCGCTTGATGTCTGCACAAAAGGCTGAAACAAATTATTCATTTCTTCTTGTGCTATTCCCCGCCCAGTGTCTTCGATTTCAAAAATTAGGGATTGGGGACTGGGGATTGGGGCATTGGGAGTGTGGGGAGTGTGGGGAGTGTGGGAAGAAAGAGAATTTATGCTTCCCACACCTCCCTCTCCTCCCACACCTCCCACACTTCCCCATCCCCCCATCTCCCCATCTCCCCATCTCCCCATCCTCACCCGCAAGGTTACCCCACCAGTTTGAGTAAACTTGACGGCGTTACCCAAAAGGTTAATCAGGATTTGGCGGAGTTTACCTTCATCTGTTTGGATGTAACGCGGGAGATTGGGGGACATTTCAAATTTGAGGAATAATTGCTTGGCTTGTGTCCGCACCTGGAACATTTCTTGTAATGTTTGCAACAAGAAATAAAGGTCGAAGTCTTCGGGGTTGAAAATGATTTGCCCGGCTTCAATTTTGGACATTTCCAAGACATCGTTAATCAAGTTGAGTAAGTGTTCTCCACTACGGTTAATGGTAGCTAAAGATTCACGTTGATTTGACTTGAGGCTGGTGTCTCGTTCCATTAATTGAGAAAAGCCGAGAATCGCATTTAAAGGTGTGCGGAGTTCGTGACTCATGTTGGCTAAGAAAGCGCTTTTGGCTCGGTTGGCAGTTTCGGCGGCTTCTTTGGCAATTCTCAGGGCTTCTTCTGCTTGATGCCTGGCTCGACCGATCGCTATTATTTCACCAACCAATTTCAATAAATTAATATCTTCTTGGTTCCAGCTTTTCGAGGAGTGAATCATCGCCACACCAACAAATCCAACGACTCTGCCAGCATGAACCATCGGCACAGCAAGTAAAGATTGAAACGACATGGTTTCAAATAGTTTTCGCTCAGGCAGATGGGGGGGTAGTTCTTCCACGCGAGAGATTTGGCGATGTCTACCACGCAGGATTGGCTCGTAAAAATAGGGGAAAACATCCACCGGCGAACCTCTGGCAATATCAATTAATGGTGGAACATGTTCGCTGCACCATTCATGGATGAGGTTAAATTCTTTTCGATCGTTGGAGCATTCAAAAATACAACTGTGTTCGGCATTAATAAATTGAGCGATCGCTTCTAGTGTAAAGTTAATTGCTGTTTCTAAATCTTGGTCGATGAATTGCCGAGAAATGCTACTGATTAAACTTTCTGCTTGGGTACGACGTTGCAGGGCTGCTTCTGCTAGTTTGCGATCGGTAATATCACGAGCTACTCCGACAATCTGAAAGTTACCTTGAGTATCTTGCGTGCGGGCTATATTAGCAGTTTGCCAAACCCAGCCCCCATTGCGATGTCTGCCGCGAAACTCAGTATCCGAAATTCCCTCGCCTGTTGCCAGGACTGTTTGGGCGACTTCTAGACATTTTGGCACATCATCGGGATGAGTAAATAATGCCAAAGAATTACCCTCGATTTCGCTAGGGTAAAATCCAGTAGTCTTCAAGATGTTTGGAGAAATATAGTTGAAAACACCATCTTCATTGATAACAAACAGCACATCATTGACTGTTTCAACGATAGTGCGAAACTTTAACTCGCTTCGTTGTAAAGCTGCTTCTGCTTGTTTGCGTTCCAATTCGGCACCGGCACGGGCAGCAAAAATTTTGACAATTAATTCTCGTCCAGGATCGGGTTGCATTGGTTTGACATCTATCACAGCAAGATGTCCAATGATTTCGCCGGATGAACTGGTGAGAGGAACGCCAAGAAAACTTTCGGCATTCATCCTCACTAAATCTATATCTTCGGGGAAAGCGGCTTGCACTCCTTGGGGATAATGACACATGTTGCCTTGTAAGGTGTGTTGACAAGGAGTACCGTGCAAATCATATTCCAGGTTTTCGCCAATATCTCCGGAACACCAAAATGCTAATGTGCGGACTTTGGTTTTTGGCTCATCATTAAATTCAGTAACTAAAGCATATTGAACTTGCAATACTTCGGCAAGATAACGAACGCAGGAATTAAAGAATTCATCACCGGTTTTAGCTGCTGTACCCTCAACAATTAAGCGTAAAGCTTGTTCTTGGTATTTGCGATCGCTAATATCTGTAAACACGCAATCGAGGCAAGATTCTTCTGAATTCAGTCGCAGCGACAATAATAGCCAAACTAAAGAACCATCAAGGCGATGCATTGGTAATTCAAAATTGCATACTTCGCCGTACTCTTGTACCTGTTTTAAAATTATTGCTCGATCGCTGGGATTTGGATATAAATCAACGATGGAATGCTTACCAATTAAATCATCAGCACAGGCAAAACCCAAGATATTTGCACCGCGATCGTTAGCATCTAGAATTAATCCATCTTCTGGACGGGTGCGGAAAATTCCCACTTGGGAATTCTCAAAGATGTTGCGGTATTTCATTTCACTACGACGCAAGGCTTCTTCTGCTTGCTTGCGTTCTGTAATGTCGCGTCCCACACCTGCGATCGCAATTTCACCGCTAGAAGTCTCGATCGTGGAAGTGTTAAAGTTAAACCATCGCCAGTCACCATTTTTGTGTCGCAATCGCACTTCAATATTAGTCAGCTTTTCGCCAGTTATCGCCCTTTGTAAAGCGGTGGCGCTAGTTGGTAAATCTTCGGGTTTGGTAAACTCCGCCACAGAATGACCTTCGATTTCCTCCAAGGTGTAACCCATAATTGCAGTTACATTGGGCGAGTGATAGGTAAAAATTCCTTCTGGCGAGAGAACAAATATCAAATCATTGGCATTTTCAACGATGCTGCGGAATTTTAACTCATTTTCTTGCAAAGCTGCTTGGACGCGTTTGCGTTCTGTGGCATCGGTGCCCACTGAAAGAATTTCGACTAAGTTTCCTTGTTCGTCTATTATGGGTTTGTTTGCCCAGACTATCCAAACGCGATCGCCATTTTTGCACAAGTTCTCATTTTCGTTAAAAATATACTTTTCTGGGTACTCGCAAATATCCACCATTAAAGCTTGCAAGTCGCGTCCAGAAGTTTCGGTTTCTGGAACAATTGTGCCGACAACATTACGTCCTGTAATTTCATCTAAATCGAAACCAAATAGCCTTTGACCGTAGTCATTTAAATATAAAATGTCACCGTTACTATCCCAACGCAGAATGATGCAATTGGCTGTTTGCACCAGATCGCGATATTGTGCTTCGCTTTGGCGTAAGGCTTCTTGGGTGCGTTTGCGAGCTGTAATATCTCGGACTATTGCTAAGATATGCGGCTTGCCATTATAAATACAAGTCGTTCCTTTAACTTCGACATCGATTAAAGTGCCATCTTTGCAGATATCAACTGCTTGTCCATAAAATTGCTCGCCAGCTCGTGTTTTTTCTAAAAACTCATAAAAAACAGCATGTGAATCTGGGTGAATATAAGCAGATGGATGCAAAGCCATAAATTCTTCGTCGGTATAGCCGTGCATCTGACAAGCAGCAGGATTTATTTCGATGACTCTTTCTGTTTCGATTTCGGTGATAAATAGTCCATCATTGATAGCTTCAAAAATACTGCGGTACTCCAACTCACTTTGTCGCAGGGCTTCTTCTGCCCTATGGCGTTGAGTAACGTCGCGAAAACTCCAGACTCTACCAATAATCTGTTCGCCGACGCGCTGAGGACACGAGTAGCGCTCAAATATTCTGCCGTCGCGCAGTTCTAAACAGTCGTAACTAACTACTTCCGGGTTTTGGTATAATTCTCGGACGCGTTGTAAAAATCCATCGGGGTCTTTTACTTGGTCTGCCAGATGCGCTAGCCGCCGAGGATGACTTGGTTCGTTCAAAAGTTCTGGTGGAATCGACCACATTTCTAAGAACTTTTGATTGTAACTAGTGATATTACTGGAAGTATTTACTACTAAGATTCCATCTTGAATTGATTCAAAGATAGCATTTAACAAAGACAAAGAATTTTCTAGAGCTAGCTGGGTTTTTTTGCGGTCTGTAATATCGCGCCCCAAAACCAGTAAAGCTTTGCGTCTCCCATCCTGGTGAAACAAAGGAGCTTTAATCATATCTAAACTGCTCGTTGTCCCATCAGGTCGAGGAATAACTTCTTCTACCCGATGCACAGATCCCAACTGCCAAGATTGTTCGTCTGTTTTGCTGCAATTTAGCAAGGCATCCCGATAAAAATTGCTAAATTCTGCTAGTTCTGAGTCAGTTTTGCCAGGGTAATCAACACCTTCTAACTCTAAAAATTCCAAGTTAGCTTGGTTGGATAGCAACCATTTTCCCTCACCATCTTTTAAACAGATGATATCTGGTGTAGCGTTAATTAATGTCTGTAACCGTTCCTCAGTTTCTTGCAAAGATTCTTGAGCTTGTTTTGTCTTAGTAATATTGCGAATCACCAATATTGCACATTTATGATCGGTTAATCCGATAGAGTTACCGGAAATTTCTAATGTTATCCTGTGATGTTGCAACTGATAATTTGTTGTTTCATACTCCCCATTGAGTATTCTGATATCGGGATAGGCTGGTAAAGCAACTAACTGTCCAGCTTGCTCTAAAGGTAGCAAGTCAATTAACCTCAAGCCGCAGACAGTACCGCGAGCTTGGTTAACCAGAAATTCAAAACTAGAATTGCACCATTGAATTCGTTGGTCTTCTCCCACCCAGACTACAGCATCAGCGATCGCATCCAGTGTGAGTTCCATCTTATTCAACGTGGTTTGCAATTGCTCTAACTGCTCTAGCTGTTGTCTACTCATCAACGACTGACTCCTCTTCAAATAATTCGTAATAACCCTCAGTTAAATGCTTTACAAATTAATAATCATGTGGTGTTGATGATACTCATAAATCTGTATAGTGATTGTATCGCTACTCCATGCCTGAAATATTCGACTACAGTAAAACTACACATTCCTTTCCAATTTTACGGAAGTCACACAGATTGTCGTCAAGACACAACATTCTTGTATCTCTAAATGTGTACCGTACTTACCTGAAAAAAGCTTTATTTACGAATTACGTCCAACGGCGTGATATCAAGATTGGATTGTTAGTACGCTGGGATACTCAATTACAGCAACACACAAAAGCTGTGTCGTTGTTGGGTTTCGGTCGCTTAAAGCTAAGCTATAAGTAAAATCATTTTTCTTTCTTGAGAGATACAAAACAGCGATAACAACGCTCTTTGATAAAATGCGCTCTCAATGTGACTTAAAATTATATTATGCTACTTATAGCATGATATCAATTTTTTATATGCTTAGTTGATTGCTATTGTATTTTTAGCGAAAATTTGAAATAGTAATGAACATCTGAGCTAAGCCAAAAGCTCATTGATTGTCTTAATTTACAAAGGAGAATATGTCTCATGCTAAAGCGTAGTATCAAACTAGCTGTTTTTTGCCTTGCGTTACTCATTGTCACTGTGAGTTTAGCCATTTCTACGCCAGCGTATGCGGGTACAATTACCCTATATGAAGGCAATGGAGGACAACAAGATACACTAGGTAGTTATTCTGATAGACCTGATTTTGCAGGTAGAGTTTCGCCAAATGATGAAGCTCGTTCATTAAAACTCAGTGAGGTTGCACCATTCACAATAATTACAGTTTATGACAGCCCAGATGCTGCGGCAGACGATGATTACACCACAATTAAAGTCAAACAAAAAACTCCCAAGGATTTGGTCGTAGGTACCTTTGAAAATTCTTTTGAAAATGAATATGTCAAGGTAGATCATTCCCACGACAATGGACTTGATGGAAAGGTTTCATCCATTAAGATTCAGGGTTTTGATTTTTAATAGATCGTAGATTTAGGCCATTATTGCTATGGCGCTAATGGTCTAAATCTGGGTCTATCGCTCCCTTGATGCTTAGAAAAGCAAATGAATTATATTTAATAAATGAATTTTACTAAAAGCGAAAAATTACGAATTACGCCCAGCTGCGATTTGATATAAAGATTGAATTGTTAGTCCATCACTGGGGTATTCGACTACAGCAAAATTACATGTTACCTGAAAGCGATCGCCATCAAAACCTGTGAATATTTACTGGCAGAAAGTATATGAAAGTTCAATTAAAAAGAATAATAGGTTGGTTTGTAGCTTGCTTCACGAAGTGAAACTTTTCAACCTCTATTAATCGTGACTTGTACTAAGCCACTGTTTTTATACTGTTGATGCCGTGACTCATCCACTGTGCCAACAACCATTGATTAGCAGCCTTGTCCAGCGAGGCTAGGACGCGAAAATTAAAAACTTGCTGCCAAACCGTTTGAAACTGGGCTGGCGATCGCTCGTCAACTACCAGAACTGCACGGCGGTACAATTGAAGTAGGGATGGCAAAAGACATTTTTCACCCACGATCCCTATTACTTACAACAAAGCTTAATTATGAGCAAAGAAGAACAGTTACTCGAATGTTGGCGCGAGTAGAGTTCTATGAATCTTTTTTTAGCGGTGTTACGCTCTGGGCAACTAAACTAGAGCAGATTGTCCAAATTGGAAATCACATTGCCTCTACTTATGGTCTAGCCGCGATGGATGCCCTTCACCTTGCTGCTGCCCTCTCTGTGGATGCAGAGGAATTTGTAACCACCGAAAAAACTACACAACCCATGCATCGCGTTACAGAAATTAAAATCGTTTTAATTGCCACTGAATAAATCAAAAGTTGAATTAATAAATATCTGGTGAAATTAAATATGCGTTACCCAGAACCCTTGTAGAGACGTAGCAGTGCTACGTTTCTACACTGTTTTTCACTCCTATGCCTAATGAAAACAATAACGCCCAACGGCGGTTTGATATAAAGATTGAATTGTTAGTCCATCACTGGGGTATTCGACTACAGCAAAGTTACATGTTACCTGAAAGCGATCGCCATCAAAAGCTGTGAATATTTGGTGGCGTAATGTAGTTAAAATCTCACTCAGACGATGGTTAATTTCTGGTTTTGTTAATCCAGAAATTCCCACTACAAAATCTCCGTTACCCCAATAACCTAGAACTTCACCACTGCAAAATGCGGATTGAAATAAGCGACTCCATCTTTGTAATACTTGATTACCAGCCTCATGACTATATTTAATATTAATTTGACGCAAATCATTCACACTCAAAATCGCCAAACAAACAGATTGCTGATTTTTCTCGGCTTGAGTAATTAGGTGTTCTAAATTGCGGCGAGAGTGGAACTGATTTGCTATTCCTGTTAAAGGATCTTTCGTAGAAAGAGACTGAAGTAAACGGCTGCGTTCTAAGCGATGGGTAATCCGTGCCAATAATTCCGCCCCAACCACAGGTTTAATCACATAATCATCTCCCCCCACAGCAAACACCTGCTGTACAATTTTGATTTCTCGATGAGCAGTGAGAAACACAATCGGTAATTCTTGCCATTGGGGATCGGTACGAACTGCTTGGCAAAGTTCGATGCCACTGATTTGGGGCATATCTACATCTAAAATCAACAAATCCGGTGTCGTAGATTGCAGTACCTCCCAGAAATGTAAAGGATTGTCCAATGCCGTCATCCGCATACCCCAAGGTTCTAACATTGGGCGCAGTGCTGCTAAAATCAGGGGATCGTCATCTACTGCCAATACATTGATCCGCAAAGAGCGAGTACGCTGTAATAGTTGAGACGAAACATCCCACACCTGAGCAGCTGTTACAGGTTTAGCTAAAAACCCCCGCGCCCCGCACTGAGCAAAAGTTACGCGTTCTACTAACTCATCATTACCAGCCAACACTAGCACGGGTACGGCTGGGGTACGCGTTGCTAATTCCGACAGCAATGCTAAACTTTCTTGGCGCTGCCCTACTTCATCTACATTTAGTACTACTAAATCAGGGGATGTGGTTTGCAAAAAGTTTTTTGCATCCTCTAAATTTGTTATTTGCTGCCAACACATTCCCATACATTCAACGAGTTGTTGCAACTGAGAACCGAGTTGGAGATTGGGGTCGATTAATATTAATTGGCTGCAAATTTCTGGGACGATCGCCGTAGTTTGATTATCTACCTTTTGCCCCATTTGATTAATTAATTTACCCAAATCTTCAATCAAAGACAGCAATTGTCGCTTTTCACCTACAGACAAATCCCCATCTTTTCCTAAAATCTGTTCGATTTCCCGCGCTATTTGAGTGCCATTGTCTTGTTCAAACATCCCCAAGACACCAGCTAATTTGTGCGCCTCTCGTTCTGCGGATTTGCGTAACTCCTGAGTCAGAGTTTCCTTAGCAAGCGCAGCTGCTAATTCTTCCAGCACCGCCAACCGCTGCACCATCAACCCTTCGTATTGTTTCCACAAGCCACCCATCGCTTGCTGAAACTGATCCTCAACACGAGGACTTGCAACTACTTGCGTTTTTTCTTTCCCCCCCTGCTTCCCCTGCTCCCCTTGCCTCCCCTGCTCTCCTTTTCCGGGATTAAGCCGATATCCCAAGCCATAAACGTTTTCAATCCAGTCTACTGCTCCGGCTGCTTTTAACTTTTGCCGTAAGTATTTGATGTGTGATTTTACAGTTTCCTCCTGGGGTGGATCGTCAAAAGTCCACAAATGCTCAATGATATCCCCACGACTAAAAACACGCGAGGGATTCCTCAGAAATAACTCCATTAAACTGTATTCTTTGGCAGTTAATTCTATGAGTTTGTTGTTATAGGTGACTTCGCAACTACTGGGATCTAGTCGTAGTGCGCCTATTTCTAGTATCGGAGTAACAGGGCGATCGCCCCGACGTAGCAGCGCCCGTATCCTTGCTTGCAGTTCTCCCAAATCCAAAGGTTTGATCAAATAATCGTCGGCACCTGCATCAAGTCCCTGAATCCGCTCTTTAGTACCATCTTTGGCCGTCATTAACAAAATTGGAGTAAAACACCCACCAGAACGCAATCGCTGACACAATGTAATCCCGTCCACTTTTGGCAATCCTACATCTATCAGCAGCAGATCGTAGCTGGCATTTTGGGTGTATTCCCACCCCATTTGTCCGTCCTGTACCACATCTACAACATAGTGTTGTTTAGTCAGAGACTTCAACAAGACACTTGCTAAAACTTCCTCGTCTTCGATTAGCAAGATTCTCATCGCACCCGTCCAATATATAACTTGCTACATTCCCCAAAAAAGATAGTAGACTAAATAATTAATTTTCTACAAGAACAAAATATAAATAAATAATTTTTTAATACGTAAGCTATTACGGTTTTTAATTGCACAGTCAATCATGAGGTTTGTTGACTGTTGATAGTTATACCGATTCAAAAAATGTTTGCGACAGATACCCCACCCGCCTAACCGCACCCTCCCCTTGCCAAGGCTACGGTTGTCTTGGATGAAGGAAGAATCTCCGCCGAGGAACGGCGGAGAGTTGTCAACAGTTGTACTCACAACTCTTCTGAAGGTCTAGCAATGAATCCAGTTTTCACTCCGCGCTTGAATCCTGCACGTTCGTAGAACCGCAATGTCTCCTCACTTTTTGAGCTAGTTAAAAGCATGACTTTGTAACACTTTTGCTGCCATGCCAAATCCAAAGCATAATGCAACGTGAGTTCGACAGAAGTAGAAAATGGCAGGAGGTAGTGCAGGCAAATCTTTTGGGTAAATATCAATCGAGGGTTTTTGGGTAAATAGGTGTAAGCAGCCAAACCAGCCATCAGATTGACTAAAAAGTTAAATACACTACGATGGCGAGAGTGTTCTATTTGACACATATTTTTGAGATGGTCATTGACTGTTATGACACACATCTATCGGGGTAGAATCTATAAAACTAATCCCTGTAATTTCTCCTGTCCGTGTATCTAAAAAACAACTCTTGGGACATTAAGCACCAAGGCATGAGTTCCACAAATCTTGTGTAACTAACTAAATTTGGAAACGCTCCACGCCAACTTTGTAGCACGTGCAAAGTGTAGAATTCTTTGAAAGTTTTATAACCACTACCATCAAATGCGATAGCTATTGTCATCACCTCTGATAAATGCATCCTTGATTGGCTACGGCGCTCTCCCTTCGTGGATGGTAACTGTGGTACTTGTTGCCACAAACTCTCCCACTGGCTGCAAAAATCATCTACGTCACAGACAATTTGTGTGATGTCGAGGCGAGATACTATAGTAGAGATAGCGGAAAGTCTGAGCGGAGGCTTCCTCCGCTCAGAACTTTCCAAGACAGCCGAGACCTGGTTTTTCTTTGATATTTTTAGTCTCGGCGTTTTTTTGTGAGTTTTTTACCGACTCTCAATCAATCTTGGCGTTCGCTAAAAAGCCATCGGTTTCTCGCGCTTCATATCTAGCAAGCTCTTTGACTTTTTCTAACCGTCGAACTCACGTTTACTTAATTACATAACATCAACAAGTAACAAAAATGAACTTTTATACTGTTGTACTCAGACAAAGTTCTAGCTATTGGGTTGCTTTATGTTTAGAAAATGGTATTGTCGCGCAGGGGGATACTCAAGAAGATACAATTAATAAGCTGAAAGCAGCAATTGAATCATTTGAAGTTGTTTATGAGTCTGAAAATAATATTTATAAATCTCCTATTTCAATAGATGAATTACATGAATTTTTACTTTTTTAAGAAAAACAACAAGATTAATAATATTCCTTTCCCAGTCCCTAGTTCCTATTTTCAAGCTACGCTATAAAATCACACCCACCCGCCTATTTCCGCATCAGTCAAAGGCTTCTCTAATTTGGTATACTCTGTCTGAGCAGCTCGCAATACGTGTTTCATCTGCACGGGTTCGCCAGCATCGGCAGCGAGAAAGGCTGCATTTAACGCAATATTACGGATATTACCGCCAGCTACATTTAGCCGTGCCAGTTGCATAGCATCCAAGTCTGCGGTTGGTGTGTTGGGTGGAAAGACGCGTCGCCAAATCTCGGCTCGTTGTACGGTGTCGGGGAAGGGGAACTGCACGACGAAACGAATGCGCCGCAGAAAAGCTGTATCAATTGCACTCTTAAGGTTAGTAGTAAGAACTGCTAGACCTGGGTAGCTTTCCATACGTTGCAATAAGTAGCTGACTTCGATGTTGGCATAGCGATCGCGTGCATCTTTAACTTCAGAGCGTTTGCCAAATAAGGCGTCTGCTTCGTCAAACAACAAAATTACTCCACCTTGTTCGGCGGTATCAAACACCCGTCGCAGATTCTTTTCTGTCTCGCCGATATACTTACTAACTACGGATGACAAGTCAATGCGATACAGATCCAAGCGCAATCTATGTGCTAGCACTTCTGCTCCGAAGGTTTTACCTGTGCCGCTACTACCAGCAAACAAGGCGCTGATTCCCAATCCCCGCCCACCTTTGCCAGCAAAACCCCAATTGTTATATACAGTACTCCGCTGCCGCACGTGTGCCGCAATTTCACGGAGAATTTGTTTCTGTGGTTCTGGTAATATCAAGTCGTCCCAATCACCAGACGGCTCAATTCGTTGGGCGAGTTCATCCAAACGCGGACGTGCTTGCACGCGACAAGCATCCCATAAAATCTCACCAATATCGTTTTCTGGTTTTTGTACTAGCTGCCCTGCGGCTTCTGCACAAGCGGCGCGGATAGTTGCAGCACTCAAATTAAACTGATCTACTAAGGTTTTGACTTGCCCGTTCATTTGCGGTGCAATCCCCGCGAGTGCATCTTGCCAAACTACACCTTGTTCTTTGATTGTTGGTTGATGTACGTCAAAACTAACAACCAAGCGTTGTGATAGGCGCATTCGTTCCCGACTGGTGACGATTAAAAAGCCGTTGATGCGTTCGATGAAATGAGCGATCGCATTCAACCGCGCTGTATCATTGCTATCGAGTTCGTTGCAATCCAGAAGTAAGGCACAGCTACTCAAAATTGTCTCACGAGTCCACAACCGAATCAGATTATCCAACTCGCTCGGTGCTTGGGGAATGACTTGTGCGGGCATTACCCACAAACTCAAACCCTGGAGTTGACAAATTCTAGCGGCGATCGCCCGTTTACTGTTAGTTTCCATACCACATAATTGCACTATTGGCAAGCTGTTTATCTTATGAGCTTGCGACCATACGGCTACAACTCGCTCTGCTAGCTCTTGGTGCGATGGTACTAAATCGCTGACTTCTTGTAATGGTTCAATGATGCCAGCTAAGCGTTCGTCAAGGTATTGGATGCCTGTGAGATAATGCAAAATTCGCTCGTCAATTCTCAGGGGACTGAGGGTGAGGGCATGGGCATCACCAATTTGAATTAATCGCCAGTGACGTAAGGGAGCATTTGGGGCGATCGCATCCCAGTGGACGTGAGGTAAAGTTGCTAAAGCTAAACTTAAGGTTGGGTAAGCTCGCTGCGAATCGCCGTGTATTTTAGCACATAATTTGCCAAAATCTCCATTCAATTCCATACCCGCACACAACAACAGCAAATTGCTCTCAAAGGATGAAAGTCTAAACATTTTGCAGACTCTATTAAATGCCGATGGTGCAGGCATAGCAGCAGCAGCTTCTTGGAGTGCTTGCTGTAAATTTTCGTGGTTTTTCGCCTCAGATTGATTTTGCGAACTGGCAGTGTAATTTTCTAAAATCCCCCGGACTACGGCTAGGGCTGCTGATAGATAGCGGTAGTTTGCCCGATCCCAATCGATAGTTGTAGCGTTCATGAAATTGTTACCTGTGGCGAATCATATTCTCCAGACTGATTCTTGTGCAGTGGACTTTGGGCGCCATCTACTCGCACCCGCACAATATAAGTTCCTGGCTTCACATTTTTAACAGGAATAGTAATTGCATCAGTATCTTTTGTGCGCGATGCAACTAAGAAAGAGTAAGCTACCAAACTTTCGGCTGACACATCACTGAGCAGCAAAACTATACGCTGTGCTTTGCCAACTTTGGGATGGAATTTAACAGTAATTTCAGCCGAACGTAAATTGTCACCAATTTTTTCCACTCCACCAACGAATGCCGTAATTGTTGGATGGAGGACAAAAGCTGCAACATTTGATTCAACTATCTCATCCGTTTGTCCTATGTTGCCCATTGGCAAATGTACCACTTGGATACTTTGCACGCTTGGGTACAAATCTGCTGGCACTAACAAGCTGATTTGCGTTTCTTTAACATCTTGAGGTACTAGTAATGTCTCCGTGTTACCCAATCGGATTCTGGTGATATCACCGCGTAACCGCTTTCCACGAATCATTAATATTGTGCCAGCAACAATCATTTGCTGATGTTCAGTTTTTTCCAGAGGTATGACTTGCTCAATATTCGGTTGAGACAAAGGCATCATGTAGAAGCCTTCAAGATTCTCAGATTTGCTACTCTCAATCAATACCATTGATGCTAAATAGGTAGCTGAAGGTCGATAGTGAGTTTGTAAAGCAGACCATAACTTAGAAGTTTCTTCCATATTAAAAAACTCTGGGGTCAGTTTGATTTGCCCAATTGCTTGTGCTAAATCAGATACAGACACACCAGCCACAGCTTGGGAAAAAGCAGTGGAAGTATTAGTTGTAGATGCATTTATCAGAGTATTTTCAATAATCTCCGTCGTAATACATGGCGTTTTATGTAATAAATGCATTGCGTAGCCTAGTAAAAGCTCTGTCTGAAAATCCTTGGCTCCGTAGGCTGTTAATAAATAATGCAGATCGAGAGCAAGCGGTGGAGTGCTAGAGGGCAAATTTCCATTTAAACGTGAGTGCCTGCTCCGAAATTCTTGAGATACCCAATCAACATTGCGATTCTGCGTCACTTGGTAGAGAAAGAGGTTGAGTTGAGCACGCTCGTCAGCTTCAACTGAAATTCGATCGGGCGGTAGGGCAGTTACAATCACATCACCAACACTAGCAGCGATCGGATCGCTGACTAAACCGTTTTCCAGCAAAACTTTTAGTACTGCTGTCACTGCGGCTATAGAGAGTACGTTACTCATCCTCGTTCCTCATGGCAATAGCACATTTTAATCATGTACGCCAGGACACACTCACAGAAGATATTTTGCAAAACTTTAAATATAAGCGCTGGGAACTGGGTACTAGGAATATACTTCCAATCCTTAATCGCTAATTCCCGATCCTAATCCCCTATTTTTAGTCCGTAGCTCAGTATTTATCAGGAACTAATTATAGCGATCGCAAGTCTTAATTTTAAGCATTTTATCAAATTCTTCTCATTATTTTAAGTTCCTAATATGCTAAGCTGAGTGTAACTAGATAAATATAAGTAATATAAATTACTAAGACTTTACATAATAAACATCAAATAAATAAAAAATTTGTAATACTGTAAGAAATGAGGAGCCTAGTCTAGATACTTTGTTCTCAACCTCTGAATTATTACGCAATACTATAGGATTTAGGATTCTTATTTGATTTTTGAAAAAACTCCGTACTACTGGCACAACCTGATTCCTGATTCTTTACTCTCTACTCCCTACCTAAGCTGTAGGAATTCAAAAGTCAAAGTGGATTGCTATAGTCCTATCTCTAACTAAACTTAACACCTTAAAATAACTTAGGATGGGTTCCCCCTGATGAAATCCCCACCTTCTTCAAATTCTTGGAATGGTCGCTTCGTAGGTGATAACCAGCGGTATCGTTTAGACCGACGGTTAGGCGGAGGTGGCATGGGAGAAGTCTTCCTGGCAACGGACACCCGTGTAGGTCAGCAAGTAGCGTTGAAGTTGCTCAAAGATACCCTGGTGGCTTCACAAGAAATGAGAAAGCGTTTTGAGCGTGAAGTAGCTGTCTGTGCTGCCCTGCAAAGCGACCACATCGTGAAAATTAGTGATTGTGGAGTCACTCCAGAAGGCTTTCCGTTTTACGTGATGGAATTTTTACGCGGACAAACCCTCAGACAATTATTGCTGCGGGAAAAGCGGTTGTCTGTGGAGCGCAGTGTAAAAATTATGGTGCAAGTTTGCAAAGGTCTACAGCTTGCCCATAAAGGAGTGACTCTGCAACGGGAAGGAGGAAAAACTGCCGAGCATATTCAAGTAATTCATCGCGACCTGAAACCAGATAATATATTTTTGGTACCTACAGATTTGGGAGAGTGGGTAAAGATTTTGGATTTCGGTGTTGCCAAAATCCGTAATGAATCTTCGGAAAACACTAATATTACAAATATCACCAGTACATTCATTGGTACATTTCGTTACGCACCTCCAGAACAAATCCAAAGCGATAAAAATTTGGATGCTAGGGGTGATATTTACAGCTTAGGGATTATCCTTTATGAAATGCTGAGTGCAGCAGATCCATTTGGGATTAGTATTAAGGGCAATCAGGTCAGCGAAGCTTCCTGGGTATTAGCTCATGCTTATGAGCCACCAAAACCGCTGCGCGAGCAACCAGGCTGTGAAAATTTGCCCGAACAATTGGAAGCGGTGGTGATGAAATGCCTCTACAAGAACCCTGTTAACCGATTTGCCAGTGTAGAAGAACTCGATCGCGCCATGCTTGCTGCTGCCAAATTTGCCATCCCTAGTAATATGCCAGGACAGGCTGCTGTCCAGCCGCCACGACCTCTTTACAACCAAGGCTCAGATCGCGAAACTGTATCCAACGACGACACCATTCTTCGCCCTCCAGCTGCCTATAATCAAGGCTCAAATTACGAAACTCTTGCTAGACAATCCGACGAAGACACAATTATTCGTCCTCCAGCTGCCTATAATCAAGGCTCAAATTACGAAACTCTTGCTAGACAATCCGACGAAGACACAATCATTCGCCCTCCAGACGCCTATAATCAAGGTTCAGATCGCGAAACTCTTCCCAGATTTAACCCGATTGAGCAAAGCCAACCTGGGCAAACTATTCCTCCGCTTCCTAGTAGGCAAAATCAAGGTTCAGATCGCGAGACTGTTCCGAGACCATTTAACCCAGTTGAGCAAAACCAACCGCAGAATAACAACCCTCAACAAAGTCCTGTGAATAATCCCAATCCCAGCAAACCGGATGCGACCTTATTTCAACCGCGACCCGCATCCAATCAAGGTGGAGTACAAGTACCACCAGATAAAACCTTATTTCAACCGCGACCTACACCCAATCAAGGCGGAGTACAAGTACCACCAGATAAGACGCTATATCAACCACGGCCTCTTTCTAATCCCAGTACACCATCAACAGATAAAACATTGTATCAACCGCGGCCTGCATCTAATACTGGCAGACCAGAACCGTCAGTAGATAAGACTTTGTATCAACTGCGACCTGTATCTTCTCAAAGCAGGCCACAAGTGCCAACTGATGACACTATTTACCAACCAAGGCTAAATGACCAGTCAGCTACGGGAAATACTCCTAATTTCTTGCGAATTTTGGGAGTCATCTTAGCAATTGGACTGACTTTAGGGGTAGTAACGTTTATTTATACTCAATGGCAATCTTCTAGAAACTCAACCAACGAGCAAAGTCTGTCTAATAGCGATCGCATTTACAGCTAATATTTTAAATTTACGGTCATAAATCGCGAATCGGTACTAAACCAACTTGATTTACTAATTGTTGACCTCGATCGCTCAACAATAAATTAACATAAGCTACTCCTGCCTGTTCGTCCAAAGTGCCATCTCGCTTAATTACGACAAATAGCCGTCTAACTAAGGGGTAAACGTCCTTAGAAAAATCAATTTTATTTACTTGCTTTCCTATACAAGGAGATACAAAATCTTGATTAAGCTCCCTTGCGATGGCAAGAGGCTTAATCGATTGGTTACAAACTTCTGAAGCCGTAGCGTAACTAATTCCGCCAGGAGTTTTGGCAACTCTTTGTATAGCAGTTGTAGTGTCTTGCACATAAGCTCTCAGAGTTTTAGTAAATGGTTATCGGTGAGGGCGTTATCTTGCAGCGATCGACCTGACGATCGAGAATGAAACAAATTGATTAAACCGTCGAAGTGCAGTTGTCCTCCGTGACCATGCTCGAATACACCTCTCCTCCCATTTGGCTCAATGCTCACATTCAAGACCCGCGAATTACCGTTGGAGATTACACCTACTTTGATCGGCATATTAGTTTGGCATTGTTCACCCCTAACGATCGAATTGAGATTGGAAAATTTTTTTCTCTCGCTAAGGATATCGTCATTTTTGGTGGAGGCAATCACATTACGACAAGAGCAACGACATTTCCTTTCAAGTGGTTAGCCACAGAAACTGAGCCAGAAGAACGTTACACTGATGCGGCAAGTAAGGGAGCAACAATGATTGGTCATGATGTTTGGGTTGGATATGGAGCAACGATTATGTCAGGAGTGAAAATAGGGAACGGAGCAGTCGTAGGCGCACGGGCTGTTGTGGCTAAAGATGTTCCTGCCTATGCTGTTGTGGTTGGTAATCCAGCTAAGGTCGTTCGGTATCGGTTTAAGCCTGAAACGATACAACGATTGCTGGAACTAGCTTGGTGGAATTGGGACTTATCGAAGGTTGCGGCTAATTTAGAGTTGCTGTACACCAACCCGGATGAATGGCAACTAGAGATTCAGGTGAAAGGGCCGCGTGGAGAGAAATTGAAACTTATCGGGATGCCAGCAGCAGAACAAGTCGATGAATCGGACAGTTGAGAGATCTTGGTGAGGATGCAAAGGTTACTTGCCGCCGCTTATCTTGGTCGTTATATCATGTTCGGGTAATTAGTTATGATTTCGGTAATCATTAAACCCCACCCCGCCAAAGCGGTGCTTTGTCTCCCCTCGCCGCTTGCGGGGAGGGGATTAAGGGGTGGGGTTCTTCAGGTTTAATAAGTAATTAACCGCACATGATATTAGACATCAGGGAGAGTATGACAGAAGAACCAGACAAACCGAAATGCACAAGCAAGGTGCGGGAGCGTGCAGACCAAATCAAACCGTACCTATGCAAGAACCTGATTGCAGTCCTAGAAGATCCCCATGACATAAGAAACGTTGGGACGGTCATAAGGAACGTAAACGCATTGGGCGTAGAAAAGGCTTACGTGGTAGATCCTAAAGGTGCGTTACTAGGGTGTTGACTCTATTGACTTGGAGATAGTAATTTTTTATACAAAAATGATGTATGCGTGAGAGTAAATGCAAGAGTTTAAAAGCCCCAGCAGCCGATTAGTAAGGTTATTTCAGAGGATGTTTGAAAAGTCTGTAGTGGTGTATCAAATATTTTTTACCCCACCCTAACCCTGCCCTTGTAAAGCGGATGAAACAGGATTTTCTTATTTCTCCCCTTGACAAGGGGTGATTAAGGGGGGTGAAAATGTGATTTTAATCACAAATAATTACTTTTAAAACAACCTCTAAAATTCTTCTCTGCGAAAACGGTATAAAGCACAGTCCAAATACTCGCAAAAACAAACTTTTAAGCCTATTGCCTGTTCCCTACCTAATATAAAAATCTGCTTTTTTACTGATTATCGGCCTCGCTATTATTAAGTACAAGATACTTACTATTTTCTTGGCGGATCTTAGCATCTTCTTCGTTGTAAAAGAACGAGAGCAAAACAAAGCGCCGTCCGCTGATGACAGGGGTAGCCTCATGCAGTAACGAACAAGAAAAAATCACTGCTTCTCCAACATTTGGGGTATAAAGCTGGAGTCCATATTCTGGAAACAGCAAATCACCGCCTTTATAAGCACCAGTATTTAGATTTAATGACATAGCAAACCGTCGGTGAATAGTGCCTTTTGTAGTATTATCGCGATGACGATTAAAAAAGCCTTTATCAGTTGCCTCGTAACAGGATACCAGGTAGCGTTCAAAGCGAGTGATGCTAAATTGAAAAGCCTTTTCAATTTCTGGTTTAACCCGTCGCATAATCAGATTATTGATTTGCTTTAATAATTCAGGTTCGGAAATTAAATAGTCTCGACGTTTTTTAAAGTCATAATCATAAACTCCAACTGTTTTGCCGTCGATTTGTCGCATAAAGCCAGATTCTTGACCCCCATCTGCTTCGTACAAATCAATTAAATGTTGGCAAAAACTTCGATCTAAAACATTCGGTATAAATAAAACAGGTGCTTGTCTGGCTGCGGGAATATTGTGAGCGATCGCAGGTAAGCTTTTGATAAATTCAAACACTTCCTCGCAAGGATTAGCAGTACTTGAAATTGGCACAACTTTGATAATTCGTAAATTTTCGTCTAAAACAAAAATTGTTGGTCTGTATTGTAATTCATTGCTTCCTTGACTCCTTGGCTGACAAACACCGTATTGAAAGCTGACTTTCCCTTCAAAATCCCAAATAAATTTGAAATAAGTTTTATTTTCGATTAACTCTGCCAAAAAAGTGTCATTTGGATCTATGCTGACACCAAAGAAAGGTACTTGGTAGGCAGCCAATTGTTGCTGTCTTTTAGAGAATTCATCAATAATCTGGCGACTATAATTGTTTTTAGAGCTTCCGAAAAAAAACAAAACGCTACGGTATCCACCAACAGAATTAAAATGAAAACTTGGGTTTGAGGTTGAGGGAAGAATGAACCAGGGAATTGGATCGCCAACAGTAAGAGGTTGCATAGGATAAATTAGGTAGTTTTAGATTTTAGATTTTAGATTGACCTCGCGGTTCAACCAAAAGATTTGCGAATTTCGGATTAAATGATTTTCGATATTATTACGAATGACTAATGACTAATGATTAATGACTAAAACCCCAAATTAGTATAAGCAGGCTTTAATTTTCGTAAAAAATTAAGCATTGCTGAAACTACAGCATCTGAAGACTCAATCAAGAAGCCATGACCCCCGCGATCGATTACTACAAGTTCAGCATTAGGAATACCTTGAGCAAGTTGTTGGGAAAATTTGAGCGGAGTGAGAATGTCTTGTTTCCCAACCAAAACTAATGTAGGACAATGAATTTGTTCAAGGCGGTCTGTTGTGTCAAAGTCAAGCATGGCTCGGCTGTGATGATAAAGTGAATGAGTCGTAGGGGGAAAAGGATATTTGATGGCAAACTCAATTAAACCTTCAATCATTCCAGTAATTGAATAGAATGCATCTGTAAATATCCAAGGCAATAGGATTTTTTCATATAGTTTCAAGTCTACATGATTAAGAAGAGTACCCCAAGTTTCTATGATGCTATTGAATAATTGATCGCCTTTTGCCAAAGATGAAAGGAGCATCAAACTTTGTATTTTTTTAGGGTATGCTAAAGCTAGTTCTTGGGCAATTTGACCGCCCATTGAATGACCTGCTAAATGTACCTTGTCAATGCCGATAAAATCCAAAAATGCTGCAACATCACCAGCCATCTGTTTAATACTATATTGGCTTTCCGAAGCAGAACTTCGCCCCATACCTCGGTTATCTATGCGAATAACTTGATATTCTGAAATCAGAGATGGCATAATCAGCGACCAATAAGCATGATCGCAAAGAAAGCCAGCTATTAATAATAAAGGTTCTCCTGTTCCTTTAATATCATAAAACAAATCAATATCGTTAATTTTAACCTTTGGCATAGTGAATATTTATACAAATATTTTGTAATCAAAAAATCACCGAACAACGCAAAAGATAAAAACCAACATTAAGAGGAATAAATGCTTGTTAACCTCTTAATATTTATGGGATTATTTTTTTACTTTTCAAGTAGGAATTTCTATGTTTTGAATCGCTCATCCACGGGAATCTGATAGCCGTTGGCAAGGCGATTAGTCATATTGGCAGTGGCAGCGATCGCCATTAATTCTCCGAACATGTTATCACTCATTCCCTTGGCACGTGCCGCTGCTGTATGTGAGGCAATGCAATACTCGCAGCCATTTGTCGCACTCACAGCAATATAAATCAGTTCGCGCATCAGTGGATCGATTTCACCAGGGGTGGTCATCACTTCTTTCACTGCTTGCCATGTTCGTTGCAACGTGGGAGGATGGTTAGCTATGGCTTTCCAGAAATTATTGATATAGTCATTTTGGCGTGTGGTGCGGATATCGTCGTATACTGCACGCACTTCGTCGCTGGCTTCTTCGTACTCAATTAGCTTAGTCATATTTCGATATAATTTAGTTTCCCAATAAGTGGGAACAGTTAAATTGTCATATAGAGCATCTTACTAAGAATAAAAGACTAGTAATATATCGAATCTTAAATTATTCCTTAAAAATATCTGTTGCTTATACTTCGACTTCGCTCAGTACAAGTTGCCTGCTTCTACGATTAATTGCACAAGTCAAATAGGAATTGCTATATGCCTCAAATTTTTGTCGAAGACTTGAAAAAGAGTTTTTTTGTGTCTGAACGTTCCTCTGGATTTTTCGGTTCAATCAAAGGTCTTGTGCAGCGAAAAACAAAAGTTGTTCATGCTTTAAAAGGAGTTTCATTCTCACTCGAACAGGGAGAACTCGTAGGATACATCGGCCCAAATGGAGCGGGAAAATCGACTACTATTAAAATTTTAAGTGGTATTTTAGTACCATCCAGCGGAACATGTATAATCGCCGGACGAACTCCTTGGAAAGATAGAATCCGCCATGTTGGTCGTATTGGAGTAGTGTTTGGCCAGCGATCGCAACTTTGGTGGGATTTACCAGCGATCGAGTCTTTCGATTTGCTGCGGGATATTTATCGCATTCCTGAATCACAATATCGCAAGACACGCCAAGAAATGATTGATTTGCTTGACCTTGAGAGTTTTGTCCATACCCCCGTGAGACAGTTAAGCCTCGGTCAAAGGATGCGATGTGATTTTGCAGCCGCAATGTTGCACAGACCAGAAATTCTGTTTTTGGATGAACCAACTATCGGACTTGATGCGGTTTCAAAACTTGCGGTAAGAAAATTTATCAAAACGTTGAATAAAACTCATCAAGTAACTACTATCCTGACTACCCATGATATGGATGATATCGAGGCATTGTGCGATCGCGTCATTATTATTGGTGGCGGGGAAATTCTCTGCGATGGAACTTTGACAGCATTGCGTTCTCAAGTTTCCTCGCGTCGCTACTTAAGAATAGATTTAATAAATGATGATTTCTTTTTTGAGGAAGAAGGAGTTAGCATCATCTCTAAAGAAGGTCGTACTGTAACTTTGGCATTCGATCCGACAAAGCTTTCTGCTGCATCTTTGATTAGTCAAGTTACCTCAAAAAATGAAGTCGCCGATCTGTTTGTCGAAAATCCACCGATTGAGGAAATAGTTGCTCAACTGTATGCAAAGTCAGGAGGAATTTTATATTAATTAGTCATTTGTCATTGGTCATTGGTCATTTGTGATGGAGACAGATTAGTATGTTATGACTCAAGCTAATTCTGAGGTAAAAGCAAAATGAATCTCGACGTTTTCATCCAAGAGTTGACTTATACTATCAAAAACGGAACTGAAGAAGACATATTAAAACTAATGTATTTCTCTGACAAGACATTTGAAGGATTTAATAATGCAGGTGCAGGCAATCTATTCAATAAAATGCTCGTACTTCCATTTATTGGCTTTAAGGATAAAGACTTGCAAGTAACAATAAGTGAAGTTGAACTGTCAGAGTCAGAGAGAGAAAGATTTCTAAAGCAGCTTGCTGACAAAGTAGAGTTTGAGTGTATCGTTAATCTAACCTATCAAGACGAATACAAAAATATTTCAACTTCTGCTCCTATTGGTAAAATTGGTGATACATATAAGCTAGTGTTCTTTTAAGGCATCTATAAATAATACCCCTCTGCTGTCACTCTCCGAAAACTTTTGCCATTTCTGAATTCTGAATTATCCTCCTTATCTTTTGTCAATTTACTACTAAGATGAAAGCATATTGGTCACTGTTTGTTGCTAGGTTTGCGCTGCTGTTGCAATATCGTACAGCTGCGTTAGCTGGGGTTGCAACTCAGTTTTTTTGGGGATTTGTAAAAGTAATGGTTCTAGAGGCATTTTTCACTCATACAACCACTGCTCAACCTATGACTCTTCAGGAAGCTGTGGGATATGTATGGCTGGGACAAGCATTTTTGATGGCGGTTGCTCCTTGGTCAGGCGATCGCGAAATCCAATATTCGATCCAATCTGGTGCAGTCGGCTACGATCTTCTACGACCCACAGACCTTTATAATTTTTGGTTTACTCGTGCTTTAGCGCTTCGCACAGCACCGGTTATCCTGCGTGCTATTCCTCTTCTTACTCTGACAATGTTGATTTTTCCACTCATAGGATTTTCAGAGCGATCGCTTTCTTTTCCCCCTTCATTTGCTGCTTTTATTGCCTTTTTTATTTCGTTTATTGCTGCAATTTTACTTTCTTCTGCATTGACAATGCTTCTTACTGTATCAATGATGTGGACGCTTTCTGGCGAAGGAGTTAATAGTATCCTCCCTACTGTAATTATTATCTTTTCTGGCATGATTGTTCCTTTGCCACTTTTTCCTGAGTGGTTCAAGCCTTTATTAAATGCACTTCCTTTCTCAGGACTTATGGATCGACCTTTTCGACTTTTTACCGGTAATCTTCCACCAAACGAGCTATTTCATGTATTGTTGCATCAAAGTTTTTGGATATTTGCAATAGTTATTATTGGGCGTTTCCTTGTGAAACGTGGTGTGAAAAAACTTGTAATTCAAGGAGGATGAGCATAGAATTTTTAATTCGTAATTTGTAATTTGTAATTGGTAATTCGTAATTCGGAATTTGTAATGAATAATTTTTTTCTTTATCTTCGATATATCTCCATATCTTTAAAATCACAGATGCAGTACAAAGTTTCCTTCTTACTTCAAGTTTTAGGGCAGCTTTTGGGGACTGTAGTAGAATTTTTTGGAATCTGGGCGCTTTTTAGTCGTTTTAATAATATTGGTACGTGGACTTTGAGTGAAGTAGCCCTATTTTATGGAATGGTTAATATTTCTTTTGCATGTGCTGATGCTTTAGGACGAGGGTTTGATTCATTTGGCAGAATAATTAAGAACGGTGATTTTGACCGCTTACTTCTTCGTCCACGTTCTACGGTACTTCAACTTTTAGGCACAGAATTGACTTTGAAAAGACTTGGAAGGCTTTTTCAAGGAATTGCTGTTATGTGGTGGTCGCTTTCAACTCTCCACATCTCCTTTAGTATTAAAATTTTGTGGCTTTTAGGCACTTCGCTGATTGGTGCGATCGCACTATTTTTAGGTATCGTTATTGTCCAAGCAACTATTACATTCTGGACTATTGAATCTTTGGAAATTATGAATATCCTTACCTATGGAGGAGTAGAAACTGCTCAATATCCTTTTTCAATTTATACTAAGTGGTTCCAAAGATTTTTCACTTACTTCATACCCCTTGCTTGTGTAAGTTATTTTCCTCTGCTTGCAGTTTTAGAAAAACAAGATATATTTTCAGTACCTTCGTGGTTTTGTTACGTCTCTCCAATGGCAGGCATTTTATTTTTAATAGTTGCGCTTCAAGTCTGGAAACTAGGAGAGCGATACTATTGTTCAACTGGTAGCTAATAGCACTGTATATATATCTCAAAAACTATTGTATATTATCATTTTTCTGCCAATGCCTAAGTTGTAAAACTTTCAAGGCGATATCGTTTGAATGCTCTAGCTGCTTCAGGAATTAGTTCGATATACCAATGTCTATTTGTTTCATCTTCAAACCAACTAACTATTGCTAGTGCTGGATATCCAAACTCTTCGTTCTCTAGTCCAAAAAAGTTGCAAAATTTTGCACCTAAAATACCAATCTGTCCCGCAGAATCCCCATAGTATCCTGCGGCTTCAGATAATTCCCAAGTACGTAATCGGCGATTGTTTTTCATAAAATAACAATGCTGATACAGTTTATCTAATATGGCTTGATGTCCAGGAGTCAATTGATTATAAATAGCGCAAAATGCTTGAAGATACTCATCTTCTGAAGGAATGTAACGTTCAGTCTCGTTAACCATTCTAATCTTCTCCTTATGGCTCGGTTATTGAAAGTTCCAACTCCACATAAGCAATTATGGTATCTCCGTATATAAAAATATAGTTCAGTAAATTCCACTGAGTTGTTTCTTGTAATGAAAATATTTTTCTTCGACGTGGTGTGTGATTAGAATAAATAGTAAGAGTTGACTTTTTATATATTGATTGTATCTGAGGTGATGGGCTTTCAATCTCCATGAATAAAACCATCAAAAATCAAAGCGATCGCTCTTGATTTTACAGGAGCGATCGCTATTAATTTAAAATGTCAAATATCACTTAAGCAGCAACAGGTTCCAACAATTTGATGTCAGAGAAAACAAATTCTTGAACCGATACTTCCCCATTTGTTTCGGTGCGAATCTCGCGGCGATTTAAGATGAAATAATCGCCAACTTTTTCGTACTCATCAGTAAATTCGCTTCTACCGCCTTTTTGTTCCCCGGTTTTGGGGTCGTGGTAGACAGAATCATAAGTGTGAGACAAGTAACCTTCGCCAGTGTCGTGGCTACTGAAGGTGTCAATTGTCACAAAAGTACCGTGAATCAGACGGTGAACGTGACACACTTCATTATTACGGACTTTGTATTTGTCACCTTCAGCCTTACCACCAACTAAAAGTTCAACTGCACCGGTTTCGTCAGTCTTACCATAGCTAAAGGTATTGGCGCTGTGGGTGTCTTCAAAGCTGCGACGGACGCGGTGAATAGCGATTTCCCATGCTTGGCCGTGAATTGCTTGCTTTGCTGACTCGTCCTCTACGTCCAAAACTTCGGCTTTGAGATTGGCGCTGATAATTACTTTGCCTGTAAAGACCTTATCATCATGCTTAAAAGTAATATTTGCGGTATAACCAGGGAAATTTTTGTCCCAAGTATAGCGGTTCTCATAAGCAGCCCGGAAAAGTTCCTGAGCAGAGAGTTGTGTAACTGTCATGTGCTTCTCCTAGTCGCTACTGTAATTAGCGTTTTAGTATTCTTGGTATTAGCATAGAAGTAATTGTTGAGGCTTGGATAGTCCCCAACTGGGTACACTTATGGTTAATTCTCTTCACGCCGTATTTCATGCGATCGCTAACGTCCAAAACGAGCAAGAATTAAGGCTGGCTCTCACGGATAAAATTAGCGACCATTTTGGCGTGCAAAATTGGGGTATCTATCTTCTAGACGAGGAACCAACCGCTGAGATTGATATTCCAGCTATTCCGGCAGTATGCTTAGAGAGCAATCCAGTGGGACGCTACGTAGTTGAGCGTCACGCTCCCGCTCACGAGCAATTATTCTTATCTCCAGGAGACTGGAAGCATTTTTGTTCCCGCCACGACCACGAACACGTCATGACCGGGCCAATTGTTTGCGATGGTCGTCTTATCGGAACCCTCAACCTAGCACGTGACAAGGGAAATCCCCCTTTTAACGGCAACGATTTAGCTGACTTAAGCGCTTTATGCATTCATTTGTCAGCAAAAATGGCAACCCTACGCGCGAAACCCAAAATATCCAATTCGCTTTTAGCAAGTCCTCTCACACCCCGCGAATTAGAAATTGCCGACTTGGTAGCGCAAGGATTAACGAATGCAGAAATTGGGGAAAGACTCTGGATTACTCAAAATTCTGTCAAGCAAGCCTTGAAGAGAATGTTTCGTAAATTGAAGGTTTCAGCGCGTGCAGAATTGGTGGCAAAACTGCAAGACGTACAAGTTTCATAAAGGATAATTTTATGAGTCGCCCGCGCATTTTGCAACCTGGTACAACCTATACATTTAGCAAGTACTTTGAATTGCCTTATGCGCCAGCCGACATTCTTGCAGAATTTGATTGTCGATACGAACGCAAACGATTAGATTTACCAAAATATGAAGGTAATCTCAACTGTTTAGATTTTTTAAATCGCTATTTGCAAAGAAATCTTACTTATGTCAACCCCATAAGTGAAACAGCAAGACGGGAAGTATTAATTGCGCCGACGCTATTAGAAATTTGTGCAGAAACTCACAGTCAATTAAATATTGAATATCCTATAAATGTTAACGAGCAGCTAAAAGGAAGTTTTGATTACTATATAAATAGTGACGTAGGAATGCTAGTAATTGAAGCTAAACAATCCGATTTAGGCCGAGGATTTACGCAACTAGCAGTAGAATTAATAGCACTTGACCAATGGACGCGATCGCAAACACCAATTCTCTATGGTGCTGTAACAACGGGTGAAGATTGGCGTTTTGGAATATTTCACCGTCAAGAAAAACTGATTTCCCAAGATATTAAACTTTATCGAGTTCCTGAAGAATTAGAAGAGTTACTACGGGTTATTGTCGGTATTATAGTTACACCTTTACCAGAAAAATAATTCGTATTTATCTCGAAAAATACGAGTACAAGGGAACACTATAATTGAACCGCAAACGAATCGCAGATAATAAATATGGAAAAACTCGATCGCATAACACTTAATCCTAATGTTTGCTTGGGGCAACCGACAATTCGGGGTATGCGAATCACCGTCAGCGTCATCCTCAAGATGCTAGCAAGTAGTAAGTTCGTCGCACAGGTATTAAAAACTCTTTTAGGGATTAAAATTTTAAGATTAAGATTCTTTGAAAAAAATTCACGCTTACCTAGTAACACCCCAATGGTGGAATCCAGAACATCGGTTCTATAGTGGGATAAATGAACTAGATTAGTTATGAATAGCCAGGATATTATTCAAGCCATAAAATGTTATATCGCGCTAGATGGAAAAATGGTAATAGTTGCAGCCGATGGAACTTATCTAGGGATACTGAGTTCCGATGTATCACATCCTGAATCTATCTGCAATCCCGAAAGCAGTTACGGTAGCATTTACTCATTCACCAGCACCCAAAACCCACATTCTCTATACGGTGGAACGCATGGTATTTACAGTCCCTACAACCCTCATTGTCTTCAACCGCCGCAGTTAATAGCTAATAATCAAAATGTAGGCGTACTTAGTACCAACTCGCACCTAGTAGGACAACAGGAAAGACACGACCTGAACATCATTTTAGGAATTTTATTAGGTGCGCGGTGGGGGTAATCAATTGCTGAAACCGTGCTGAATGCTGGCAGTCATAACTGAGCAATGAGCGCATGGCTAATGAGTCAGATACTTGGATTTTAGAGGGATTGCGATCGCACCATCCAAGCCAAAATACCTAAGATTTGCTCTACTGGGGGAATCAAGTATTCAGTTAAATCAATAGTTACAGTGTTATCCTCCAACTTGAGGAATGTCCACAAATTGCCACTGGTAACGCTACCAAAGATAGTGGCAATGGGTTTTTCATTTTTGCTATTAAACTTTTGAGCAGCTATCATTTCTGCAATACACTGCCCCAAACCACCTTTGAGGTTTTCCTTTTTCGCTTCTACAATCACCACTGCTGGGGCTTCAACAAATAACTGTTCTGGGGGAAGGCTAATCAGAAAATCACAAAATCCTGCTAGTCCAATTTCTGGTTCAACGTTAAATTCTTCTCCCGAAAAAAACTGATTTGTCTGTTAAGAATTTTTCGGACTTCAAATAATATCGGGCTAATAATCAATTCCGATCGCGCTTTTTCAGAACCCATTGCAATTGCTAACTGAATGCTTTCTGCTAAAAATTCAGCCAGCAAAGGGGTAGGTGAAATTGGTTCTATAGGCGGCAAAAACCGTCCGCCTTCCACAAGGGTGAGGTTAAAGTCTTGTTTTACTTTTCTCAGAGAAAACTCTCTATAAAACATCGACTGTCTCCCATTAAAATCCCCTCTCCGATTTGGAGAGGGGTTTAGGGTAAGGTTACGCTGGATAAATCCTTAAGCGGCGATTTGGTTCTTCGCCAAAGCTGTGGGATTTGAGTCGATAGTGTTCTACCAACTCATGTTGCATTTTGCGGACTTGGGGAGAACGCGGCAATAACTCTACTGGCTGTCCTTTGGGAATCACAATTTGCTCTACGGCGAGTCTAGCTTCTTCCAAGGCGTCCATTTCGTCATCGCTACCACTGTGCAAAAACAGTTGCAGTTCTCGGTCGTCGGCTAGTTCCGGGTCGTCGATGTTCAGCAACCGCCGCAAACCACGGGTAATTTGGGGAATGGTGCTGGATTTAATCATGTGGATAGGCACATGACGGGCTTTGGCCATTTGGCGTAATTTGGCATGGTTTTTGACATGCGATCGCAATGCTAAAATTGCATCTGCACTATCTATGTCTTTTGTCAATACCACTGGCAAAGTTAGCACGCTGATTACCTGTTCGAGTTGGTGGCGGCTAACTCCATACGGGTAAACGTGCAGTGGTAAATCTTCACCATTGGGTCCCGGCTGCCTGGTAGCACTCAAATCAATGCTTTCAGAATAATTGAAGGATTCATCAAGCAAGCGATCGAACTCACTGCGCCCAGTTACCCGTTCTACAGGCAACGGTGGCAGTGCTACCATTTGTCCGGATGAACGCCAGCCGTTGGACTGTCGCCCAGAAGAGAAAGATTCTTCTCCTGTTGCCAGGTGTCCGCCGCGGCCGTTGACCACAGCTAATTGCCGTGTAATCGATACTTTACCTTGGTCATCAACGGTTCTCGTTTGTGGGCTAGGCTGACGACCCCGCAATAAATTATCTACCGTGTCAGCAACGCTTTCGTGTATTACCCAGCGCTGCCGTTCCAACATTTCCACAGCAATCTCGAACGTCGGAGGGGCTTTGCGTTCCAAAACAGTCTTTTGAGAACCTCGGCGTCTAGCTTCGTCGTCTCCCAGAGTCACAGCTTGGATACCCCCAACTAAATCAGCCAGGGTGGGGTTTTTGATCAGGTTTTCAATCTGATTCCCGTGGGCTGTACCTACTAACTGTACGCCCCGTTCGGCAATGGTACGAGCCGCTAAAGCTTCCAGTTCCGTGCCAATTTCATCAATGACAATGACTTCTGGCATGTGGTTTTCCACTGCTTCAATCATTACCTGATGCTGTTGGTTTGGATGAGCCACTTGCATCCGTCGAGCGCGACCAATGGCGGGGTGGGCAATATCACCATCCCCAGCGATTTCATTGGATGTGTCAATAATCACAACTCGTTTGAGCAAGTCATCCGCCAAAACACGGGCAATTTCCCGCAAGGCAGTAGTTTTGCCCACTCCTGGACGCCCCAGCATCAGAATCGATTTACCAGTTTCTACCAAATCGCGGATCATACCGATGGTTCCGAACACCGCCCGACCAACGCGACAGGTCAAGCCAATAATCTTGCCCGTGCGGTTGCGGATGGCGCTGATCCGATGCAAAGTTTGCTCAATTCCTGCCCGATTATCTCCGCCAAAGGTTCCAACTCGTTGAATGCAATCATCTATCTGTTCTTGAGTAACGGGTTTTTCGCTCAGATACTCGGCTTGATTAGGAAAGCGAGCTTCTGGGCGACGACCCAAATCCAAGACCACTTCAACTAAACTATCTCGTTTGGGATGACTCTCTAGTACTTGTCGCAGGTCTTGGGGCAAAATATCTAATAACTTTTGGAGATCGTCTGTAATCGTCATGCTTTCTATGCGAGAGATAGCGAGGACATTTGCGTGCAGGAGAACTCGATGAAAGGAACTTGTCCGGGACGAGTAATTAATACTCCTGCTGTGACTTGATCTGGGAAACGAGAGAATGGGCTAGCTCTACAGCTTGCCAAAGCAGTTTCTCATCTTCTTCTAAATGAACCGTCGTTTTAAAATTGGTGTTATTCACCTCCTTATTCTCCAACTGTTCGAGAATCGGTGACAGCAGTACGCGGGCGTAGCTACCGTAGGCAACCCCAGCGATATGTGATGGGGTGGTGGGGTGGTGGGGAGATGGGGTAGCGTTATCTCCCCATCCTCCCATCCCCTCATCTCCCCATCCTTGGAGTAGTCCCATTGCCTTTAACTTGGCAACGGTGTAACTATTTGTGCCGCCTGCTAACTGCACATATCCCGGTAACTTGGCTGCCAAAACTTTTTGCCCTAATTTCACCGCTGCTAAGGTGGTGCCATCGCCGATGTCACCGCTCATTGGGCGACCGTCGGTTTGCCAAATTAAAGCACTTTTGAGTGGGGTAATTAGTTCATACAGCGCTTTTAAGTAATCAATCATCCCCTCGCCATCGGGACAACTGATGGCTACTACCTTTAGTCCATCGACCCACGGTGAAATTGCTTGCCACAATCGCTCAAATTCTGCCAACCGCCCTACTTTTGTATGGATTTCTACGGCATCTACTCCCGTTGACATTACCAATGGCGCGATCGCTCCCGGCGTTGACATATACGATTTTGTATAAATTATACCATAAGGACAAACTGGTATACAACGACCGCAGCCATAGCACTTTTCGGATATTACTCCTGAAAAGTCTTCTTTTATACTGTTAAAAGCAATTGCTTGTGCCGGACAAATCCTTTGGCAGGGTCTAGGGCAGTCTGTAGGACACTGAGTATAATTAAATTCTGCTTTACGAAAATGGGGGTCTTCTCCATCGTTCAGGCTGACCATTAAAAAAGGTGAATTGCCTTTGTACCCAAAGCCTCGTCCCTTGGCATCCCTAGCCAAATTCTTGGCTACTTGTAGCGCCGCTTGCGCTGCTGCAATCACCGCCGGATCGGCAGCGACATCTATGCAGTCAGCGCCCGCCAAAGTGTAGGCTAACGTTAAACTTCTGACTGCCGACAGATGCTGGAAACTGGCTCCGCAGATGAGCTTGAACCAGCGACCAAGTTTTAGAGATTGTAAAGGGGCGAACAGATCGGTCACATTTCTATTATGCGTTTATACGACTAAAAATAGTAGTGTGTAATCAATAAAAAGTCCGGATTTCCTGATTCGGGGCATGGGGCATTGGGAATGGGGCATGGGGTAAAGGTTAAATTTATCCCTTTACTCTTTACCCTTTAACCTTTTCCCTTACCTGACTCATCTCCCTCATCCCCCGATTGGTGAGCGTACCCCTTCGGGGAAGCAAGCTACGCGTAGCGTCTCGTAGAGAAGTCGAATCACATCTCCCCCACTCCCCACCTCCCGACTCCCTATGTTTCATTCAACAACTGTATTCTTTGTCGAAGACTCTGCTGAAGATAGAGCTTTATATCGACCCTTTTTGGAACAGGGCGATCGCCACGGCTACTGGGAAAAAGGAATTTGAAGATTTCATCACCGTAAAGCTCCTGAATTATGACAATCAAGATGTCATTTAATATCATCCCCTAAATGGGATACGTAAGTGTAGTCAATTGCAAACATCCAGCTATAAAACTGCAAACAAGGGGTTTCAACCGCGATCGCACTCCAACCAAACACCATTGCCATCGTCACCACACTGACTATCACAAACCGAATTATTGAATGGAGGAAGCGATTAAACAAGAACATATCTATGGAAAAGTGATTGAGTAACTGATAAATACCTAAATTTTTTCTTGTCCACAGTTGGAATATCCTAAATTCAAACAGATGCAAAATATGGTGAATTAAAACTCACTTTCAAAACCCAAAATTGCTTTCTTAGAGGCTGTTTCGGCGTTGCTGAATTATGGGATGAAACCCAAACTATTGAAATCTTAAACTCCTTATTCTCTCTGCGCCTCTCTTGCCTCTGCGTGTTAGCGTAGCGGGGCGTAGCCCGATAAATCATCCCGCAATTATGCAACGCCGCTGTTTCTAAATGATTATGAAGTAAAAGAACGAAACTTTGACAGTCGTTTTAACAAACGAATCATGACGGTGTAAATGATAGACTCGCTTATTTGTGGTAAGAGATCGCAATCTTTTCTCAAACGACGATATTGATTCCACCATCCGAGTGTACGCTTAACAATCCAAGGCAAACCCAAGGTTGCCAAATTCCAGTAATTATGCTTAGAGTACAGGATGACGAAACCATCGCAGTGCAAGCCATGAAGACTGGAGCGCAAGATTATCTAGTGAAGGTAAAACTGACTTATGACAGTTTGTGCCGAGCAATTCATGGAGCAATCAAGCAAATGCAGCTAGTACACCAGCTAGAACAGCAGCAGGAACAACAACGCCTCGTGGGAGCGATCGCTCTGCGTATCCGCCAATCTTTCAAGCTTCAAGATATCCTTGCTACTAGCGTTCAAGAAGTTCGCCAGTTACTCAAGACAGATCGTGTATTAGTATATAAAATAACACCTCAAACGAAGGATAGAGTTGTCGCGGAGTCGGTATTACCTGAATGGACGCCAAGTTTGGGACTTGAGATTAAAGGCAGTTGTTTTCAGGAAAAGCAGAAGGAAGAATACCGTCAAGGAAAAATCTGGACAACCACGAACATCTACGAAGCGGGCTTAAGTGAGTGCCATATTCAATTATTAGAACAATTTGAGGTCAAGGCGAATCTAGTTGTCCCGATTGTGCTAGAGAGCCAAGGAACTCCAGATTTGGAACTTTGGGGGCTATTTATTGTGCATCAATGTTCTGCCCCGCGAGAATGGCAGACATTTGAAGTGGAATTGCTCAAACAATTGACGGTGCAACTAGCCATCGCCATTCAACAAGCCGAACTTTACCAAAGTCTTCAAACCCTCAACGCTCAGTTGGAAGCTAAAGTCCAAGAACGCACCGCTGCATTACAGGAAAGCGATCGGCGATTCCGTGCTATCTTCAATAACACTTTCCAATTCACAGGTTTATTGACGCCAGAAGGCATCTTGTTAGAAGCAAACCAAACTGCGCTGAGTTTTGCTGGACTGAAGCTAGAAGATGTTGTCAACCGCCCTTTTTGGGAAACACGCTGGTGGACGATTTCACCACAAACCCAAGAACAATTAAAACAAGTCATTGCCCGCGCAGCTCAAGGCGAGTTTATCCGTTATGAAGTTGATGTGATTGGGGCAAATAACCGAGTAGCAACCATCGATTTTTCTTTACGTCCGCTGCAAAACGAAATTGGTCAAGTAATTTTGTTGATTCCTGAAGGGCGAGATATCACTCAACGCAAACAAACAGAACTTGCTTTGCACGAGCGCGAACTCATGTTGCATTTGATTGGAGATAATCTGCCTAATGGCGCAGTTTATCGGGTGATTCGGGAACTCGATGGTAGCGATCGCTTTTCCTACCTGAGTGGCGGAATTGAAAGACTGACACAAGTCAAGGTCGAAGATGCGCTCAATGATTCATCTTTGCTTTATCGCCAGTTTATTCGAGAGGATATTCCCCGTCTACAGGCAGCGGTTGAAGAGTCGATGCGTGATTTGTCTGTGTTTGATATTCAGCTGCGAATGCAAACTCCCAGCGGTCAACTTAAATGGTTGCATTTTCGTTCCACACCACGCCAGTTACAGGATGGACGTGTGGCTTGGGATGGATTGGTGGTAGATGTCACCGAGCTCAAGCGTACCGAAGAAACACTACGCAAGAGTCAAGCTTTGCTAGAAGAATCCCAGCGAGTTGCTCGCCTTGGCAATTGGGAGTATGAACTTGCCACTGGTAAAATTACCTGGTCGAAGGGACTTTTCGACCTCTTCAATCGGGAACCTACACTTCTGGAACCGACTTATGAAGAAAATCTGCAACTGTATCACCCCGAAGATCGCCAGAAATTGCACCAAAGTGTTGAGCGAGCGATCGCTACTGGTGAGTCCTATAAAGAAATTCTCCGCGTACCCCAACCAGATGGTTCCAATCGTTACTTCGAGGGTATTGGACATGCAGAATTCAACGCCGATGGACGGGTAATCCGCCTTTATGGTACTGCTCAAGATGTCACGGAAAAGCAAGCTGCATTGCGCGAACGCCAAACAGCTGAAGAAACTTTACGCCAAAGTGAAGAACGTTGGCAATTAGCGATCGCAGGTACTAATGAGGCAATTTGGGATTGGGACATCTCTACCAATCAAACCTTCCGGTCGGATCGGTGGCGCACAATTTTGGGATACGAACCCAACGAAATTAGTAGTAACGATGATGAGTGGAGTATTCGCATTCACCCTGATGACTATACCAGAGTCATGGCTGCCCAAGAAGCTTATTTGAGTAGACAAGTTGGAGATTATAATGTCGAGTATCGTCTGCGGTGCAAGGATAACAGCTATCGCTGGGTGCGATCGCGTGCAAAAGCCGTTTGGGATGAGCAAGGAAATCCAGTGCGATTGGTCGGTTCCCTTGGGGATGTTAGCGATGTCTACGACGAGCTGCGCTTACGCAAACTTGCCGAAGCAGCCCTAAGAGAAAGTGAAGCCCGATTCCAAGCATTTATGAACAATAGTCCGGTACTAGCTTGGATTACCGATGCGGAAGGGCGCGTACTTTACTTAAATCAAGCATACTTACGTACATTTAAATTACAACCCGAACAGGCCATCGGGCAATCCATATTTGACCTTTACCCAGCTGAAATTGCTCAGCAGCATTTCGATCGCATCAGCACAGTCACACGAACAAATCAGGTACTTGAAGTCATTGAAACTGCTCCCCTACCAAATGGTGCGACTGGTGAATTTTTGGTCTACAAGTTTCCGATTTTAGGATTGTCTGCACAAAAGCTAGTGGGTAGAGTGGCGATCGACATCACAGAACGTAAACTTCTCGAACGAGAACTGGCTCATCAGAAACAGTTATTAGATGCTTTTATTAGTAGCGCACCTGTTGGTTTAACCATTCTCGATCGCCAGTTGCATTTTACATTAGTAAATCAAGCACTAGCACAAATGAATGGAATTAAGGCAGCAGAGCATATTGGCAAGACTGTGTGGGAGATTATCCCGGATTTGGCACCAAAGCTAGAACCGATCTTTAGACATGTTTTAACAATAGGCGAACCGATTCTAGATTTGGAGCTCGACGGCGAAACTCCAAAACACCCTGGTATGAACCGGACGTGGTTAGTTTCCTGCTTTCCGATTCTTTCTCAGGCTGAGCAACCCATCAGCATTGGCTTTGTGATTGTGGAAATCAGCGATCGTAAACGCGCCCAACAGATGCTAGAACTGCAAGCAGTAATTACCCGAAACATCGCTGAGGGAATTTGCTTAGTTAGAGCTACTGATGCCATTATTGTCTACGCCAATCCGAAATTCGAGCAAATGTTTGGCTATGACTCTGGCGAACTACTAGGTCAGCATGTATCAATTGTCAACTACGGTGATGAAAACCATACACCTGAAGATGTTAACCAGGCAATTAGAACTGCTGTTTTCCAACATGGTGAAGCTACTTATGAAGCTCATAATGTTAAGAAAGATGGCACTCCTTTCTGGTGTAGTGCCACTACTTCTGTCTTTGAGCATCCTGAGTATGGAAGCGTTCTTGTCGCTGTCCAACAAGATATTACCGAGCATAAGCAAGCAGAGGAAAAAATCAAAGCTTCTCTCAAAGAAAAGGAAGTATTACTCAAAGAAATTCACCACCGTGTAAAGAACAATTTAGGAATTGTCAGCAGTCTGCTACAAATGCAGTGCAGACGTACACAAGATCCTCAAGTAGCTGCAATTCTCCGCGATAGCCAAAACCGCATTGCCTCTATTGCCCTAGTCCATGAAAAATTGTATCGCTCTGAAGACCTTGCTGATATTGATTTCGCTCAATATATTCCTGATTTAACAACTCACTTATTTGATTCCTATAATGTTAGTTCCAGTCAAATTAAACTGAAGATTCAAGTTGATGATGCTAGCCTCGATATCGAAACTGCTATTCCTTGTGGCTTGATTATCAATGAACTGGTTTCCAATGCTTTAAAATACGCCTTTGTTGGTAATCGTGAAGGAGAAATTGAAGTTAAGTTTTATCAAGAAACTGAGTGTACTTTGATACTCATTATTCGAGATAATGGCATTGGTTTACCTGAAAATTTTGATACCAAGAAAGTTAAAACGCTGGGCATAACTCTTGTTCAGGGTTTAGTCAAGCAGCTAAGGGGAAAGCTCGAAATTGACTGTCACCAAGGAACACAATTCAAAATTTCTTTTACAAACAGCAGGGCATAGACATGATTGGGAGTGCATCAAACAGTAAAGCAAACCAGACAGTTCGAGTTCTTATTGTTGAAGATGAATATATTCTTGCCATCAACTTACAAGAAAGCTTAGAATCTCTGGGATACATTGTTTTAGATATTGCCGATTCCGCAGAAGGGGCAATTGCAAGAGCAACTAAATTACGTCCAAATCTGATTTTAATGGATATCAGGTTACGCAGTGGCATGGACGGCATCGAGGCAGCAGGGCAAATTTGGCGCGATCTGCAAATTCCTACGATCTACGTCACTGGTCACTCAGATAAAAGTACTGTGGAGCGGGCAACACTGACATCCCCCTTTGGATATATTCTCAAACCCATCAAGGAACAAGAACTTTACGTTGCCATTCAAACAGCTCTCAATCGCTACAATCGCGAGCAGTTTTTGAGTTCTGTGCTTCGAGGAATGGGTGACGGAGTAATTGTAGTAGATACTGAATTACATATTAAATACGTCAATCAGGTAGCTGAAGCTCTGACAGGTTGGCGATGGGATGAAGCTAAGGATAAAGTGTTAACTGAAGTTCTTCAACTTATTGACGAACAAACTCAACTTCCAGTAAAAAATCCAATTATCACAGCTCTCCAAGAACAAACTATTATCTATCTTCGCACTCAAGTTTTACTCATTTGCAAAGACGGCACAACTATTCCAGTAGCTGATAGCGCTACTCCTCTCAGAGATAATAACGGTGTAATTACAGGAGCCGTACTAGTTTTTCGAGATGATACGCGACGACGGTTAATTGAAGAACGCAATCTCGCTGCTGAACGTGCTAAACAACTAGAAATTCAAGTGGTGGAACTCGAAAGATTGAACAAATTGAAAGAGGATTTTTTAGTAACTACCTCTCATGAAATGCGAACGCCATTATCAAATATTAAAATGGCAATCAACGTGCTAGAAAATATTTTAGACCAGCAGGGCGTTTTGAATTCAGAGGCAAATTTTACATCTGAAATTGTAGGTCGTTATCTAAACATCATGCGCGATCAGTGCGAACAAGAGTTAGATTTAGTAGACGATTTGTTGTACATGCGAATGATCGATGCAGATACCTATCCATTGGAATTAACTTCTATTCAACTCCAAAATTGGCTACCTCATGTTGTTGAGGGTTTTGAAGCACGCGTTCAACAACAGCAACAGATGTTGGAAGTTAGAGTTTCCCCCAATCTACCGCCTTTAGTTTCAGACTTGGCGAGTCTGACGGAAATTATATCAGAATTACTGAACAATGCTTGTAAATACAGTCCTGCCAATGAACGGATTCGAGTAACTGCCGAGATCGTTCATATCACAAAAGCTCTTATAAACAAAGATGTAGAATTGGGTGTATTAAATAATCTTGAAGTTCCCTACTTTCAAATTACAATTAGTAATTCTGGAGTTGAAATCCCGATAGATGAACAATCTCGAATCTTTGAGCCATTTTACCGGATTGCTCAAAAGAAGACACAAGATCGATCTCAAATTTTCGAGCCAGTTTATCAGATTGTGCAAAGCGATCGCCGACAATATGGCGACACAGGATTAGGCTTATCATTGGTTAAAAAGTTAGTCCAATATCTCCAAGGTACGATTGAAGTTAACAGTTCTCAAGGCTGGACAAATTTCATTGTGAAGCTGCCTCTAAGACCCTCAGATTGATTAGTAAGTAGAATTCAGAATTCAAAATTCAGGATTCAGAATTAAAATAGGCTTTCTACCTAACTCAAAGATATTGATAGCGTACTTGGGGTTCCTTGAGGTTTCTTTAAATGTGCTGTAGATTCTGGCCAAACCAAAAGAAACGTCTTTGACTTTGCTTGTGACTTCTGAATTCTGGATTCTTCCATTAACACTCAGGTTGTTCTATGGGAATTTCGATCGCGAATTCTGCTCCTTGTCCGAAAGTTGAAGTGCAGGTAATCTGTCCTTGATGTTTTTGCACAATAATTTGATAGCTAATAGACAATCCTAAGCCGCTACCTTTGCCCACAGGTTTTGTGGTAAAAAATGGGTCAAATAAACGCGATCGCAATGAATCTTGGATACCAAGGCCATTATCGGCGATCGCAATTTTGACCGTGTTAGAGTTTGTCATCTGCGTGTAAATCTGAATTTGGGGCACTAGGCATTGATTAATTTCTCCCCCTGCCCCCTGCCCCCTGCCCCCTGCCTCTTTCCTATTCCCGACTCCTTTTTCTAAAGCATCAATAGCATTATTTAATATATGCATAAATACTTGATTTAGTTCGCTTGCATAACAGTGAACTAGGGGCAATTTGCCATAATTTTTAACTACAACAATTGCTGGATGATTAGCTGTTTCCTTGAGCCGATGCTGTAACATCACTAAAGTATTGTCGATGCCTTCATGGATATTTACTCGTTTTTTTTGTGATTCATCATGTCGAGAAAAGTTTTGTAGCGCTAATACTATTTCTCGAATCCGATTAGAACCTCTATACATTGCGCTTAGAAGATTTTGCAAATCTTTAATTACAAAATTCAGGTCTATATCTTGAGATATTTGCTTAATTTTTGGTGTGGGTTGGAGATATTCTTGCTGATAAACTTCAATTATATTGACTAAATCTTGTACATATTGACCAGCATATTGGAGATTTCCATAAATAAAACTGATCGGGTTATTAATTTCGTGGGCGATTCCAGCTACTAACTGCCCCAAGGCTACCATTTTTTCGTTTTGAATTTGTTGAACTTGGGCCGCTTTCAAGTTGTCGAGAGCTTGTTGGAGTAAAAAATTTTTTTCTTGCAGTTTAACTTGGAGCAAACGTAAATTAATCTGATTTTCAATTCGCAACACAACCTCTGCTCCATGAAAAGGTTTGGCAATATAATCTACACCACCAACGTCAAAGGCTTTTGCCTTGTCTAGAACATCATCAAGGGCGCTAATAAAGATGACTGGGATTTCGCAAGTTCTATCATCAGCTTTTAGCTGTTGGCAAACTTGATAGCCATCCATACCTGGCATATTGATATCAAGCAAAATCACATCTGGCAAAACCATTTGACATGCAGTCAACGCCATTTTGCCATTTAAGGCTTTGCGGACTTCAAAACCTTGTGCAGTCAACATTGCTGATAAAAGCCGCAAATTATCTGGGGTATCATCTACCACCAAAATATTTTTTTTATGATGGGTAATTTGATTTAAATCCATTCTCAAAAAGTTAGTTTATCAAGTTTTATGTAAGAATTAAATGCCCAGAAATAAATTAGAAATTAAAATTAATTTAGTATAATTTCTATATTTATTCATTAATTTTATCCATATAATTTAATGATTTTTATTTACGATTGGTCTAGTAGCTCGCTGTTAAGTTTCCACCACCAGAAGCTGGGAAGCGAATTTATCTGTTGAATTCTGACTGCGGAATTTTTACACATTGAGGATAGTAAATGCCGATTTTAAATAAGTAGGTGGACACAATTATTTAGAAGACGCATTTCGACTTCTCCCAAGGGGAGACGCTACGCGTAGCTTGCATCCCGAAGGGTACGCTCAATGCTCGGTAAGCTTATTCCAAGAGGGTTGAGCGCAGTCGAAACCCGGCGAGATCGAGTTAGGTTTAATTTAGTCCTTCTACTTACCGCTGCAAATTTGGTTAAATTTCGCCAAACAAAAGAGTTATATTTATAGTTTAGCTCCCACAGTGCTTGAGAGTTTAGCTCCCCAGTGAAAAGTATTGGCGAGTGAGGAACTTTGCGATGCTAAAACCTAGATGCAGTATAGTGGATAGTACCTGCACGCGAGCTAAGCGAGGAACAATCATTAAGTATTTGTCAGGTGCTATTTGGTTGCTACCATTGGGGTGCTGTGGTAAGTAGCTTCATAACCAATTCTTCTTCTATGGGTTTAGAGAACAGATATCCTTGAGCAAAATCACAGTTTAAATTTCTCAGTTGGGCTAACTGTTCTTGCGTTTCAACGCCTTCAGCGATCGCGCTCATTCCCATTGAGTTAGCGATACCAATCATTGCTGGTACTAACCCCATATTTTCTTCATTTTCCTGCATCCTTTTGACAAAAGATTTATCAATTTTCAGTGCATTTAAAGGAAAGCTATGCAGATAACTTAAAGAGGAATATCCCGTACCAAAATCATCCATAACTAATTTAATTTGACGTTGCCTTAATTGTTCGAGAATTATTTTAATTGCATTAGTATTTTCCATAATTACACTTTCTGTAATTTCTAATTGTAAGTGTTCTGGATTTATTTTATTTTCATGAATTATTCGATCGATTTGATCTAGCAAATTAGGCTGTGAAAATAATCTAGCGCTCAAATTTACACTAATACTTAAAGGTTCTGGTGTTATTGGATGATGTTGCCAGATACTTAGTTGATGGCAAGCTGATTGTAATACCCAAGTATTGATGGCACTAATCAAACCTGTTTCTTCGGCTACAGGAATAAATTCTATGGGAGAAACCAAACCGCGAGTTGGATGTTGCCAGCGTACTAAGGCTTCAAATCCAGAAATTCTGCCTGTAGTTAGGGAAACAATTGGTTGATAATAAACCAGGAATTCTTGCCTTTCAACAGCCCTCCGCAAGTCGTTTTCCAATTCTAAAAGCTGAATGGCTTCTTGATGCATTGCTGGGTCAAAAACGTGATATTTTGCCCTTCCCTGAGCCTTGGCACGATACATTGCTGTATCAGCATCTCGCAGTAAATATTCTGGGCGATCGTAATCTTTATTGCCCCAACTAATACCAATGCTGGCATTCATAAACACTTCATATCTCGACAGTTTAAAAGCCAGTGATAGCTGTTGGAGAATGCGCTCGGCAACTTGGATTGCGATATTGATATCTGCAATATTTTCCAGCAAAATGCCAAATTCGTCACCGCCTAATCTTGCTAGGGTATCAATAGGTAGCAAGCATGTTTGCAAACGGCGGCCGATGGCTATGAGCAATTCATCTCCTACTAAATGTCCGAGAGAGTCATTAATTACTTTGAAGCGATCGCAGTCTAAAAAAAGTACTGCAAACTTAAAATTAGGTTCTTGCTTAGCACGATTGAGAGCATTTTTGAGTTGTCTGATAAACAAAACTCGGTTTGGTAATCCAGTCAGAGAATCATGCAGCGCTATATCTAAAATTTGACTTTGTAATTTCTGGCGCGAAATAATTTCTTCGTGGAGTTTTTGCAGAGCATTTTCTAACTCCCAAGTACGCTGTTTTACTCGATGTTCGAGTTCAATATTTAGTTTCAATATTTCTAATCGCGCTGCTCTTAAAGCCAGTTGATTTTGTACCCGCACTAAAACTTCTTGAAACTCAAAAGGTTTGGTGATGTAGTCTACGCCACCTACGCGAAAGGCTTTCACTTTGTCAAAAACATCATCCAAAGCACTAATAAAAATTACCGGAATATCGGCTGTTAGCTCCCAAGCTTTAAAGGTTTGACAAATTTCATAGCCATCTACCTCTGGCATCATAATATCAAGCAGAATTAGATCGGGTAATACTGTTTGAGTTGCTGTGAGTGCCATTTGCCAGTTCAAGGCTTTACGAACGTTATACCCTTCCCTTGTCAATATTGAAGATAAAACCCGCAGGTTATCTGGCATATCGTCAACGATCAAAATGTCTTTTTTGTAAGGGTCTAAATGCTCGTAATTCATTCTGGGTTTGTTCTAGCCAATTCCATGATTTTCTCAAACTGATAGTTATTTGCTAAATCCCTGAAAACTTGGAAAACTTGACTCTTATCAGATGGAATTTCCTTGAGTAACTGTAAAATCAGGTCATCGCTACAGCTAGCTGCGGCATAGTGTATCTGTTGGAGCCACTCAGGGGGCATTTGTGACAAATGGCTCAGGAGTTCAGCAACACTAGTAAACATTTGTGTGGGTTGCTCGGTAACCGATGTATTTGTTATTGCTATTTGGCTGGTATATTTTACGCCCAAATGTTCGCTCAGTTTTTCTAATAATACTTCCTGGATGAATGGCTTGCGAATAAAATCATCACACCCAATGGATAAAGTTTTCTGGCGTTCTTCTTCAAAAGCACTAGCAGTCAAGGCGATAATAACGGTGCGTTTAGGGGAACAGCCTTGGGGTGTTTCCGGGAAGTCGCAGCCGGTAGCCAAGGAATTTCCAGCTGCATAAAACTGACTCCCATTCAACTGACTAGCAACTAGCCTTGGAATGTGGTAGTTCGCGTCACTAGCCACATCTTCTTCCCTATGCCGTATGCCCCATTCCCTATGCCTCAATTCTTGAGATTTAATGATTCTTGTGGCTTCATAACCGTCCATGACAGGCATTCGCATATCCATGAAAATCAAGTGCGGTTGCCAAGATTCCCAACTGACAACTGCTTCCTTACCATTTGTAGCTTCCCTGACTTCAAAGCCCATAGATGTGAGAATTTTAACTAGCAACAGACGGCTTTCTTTGGAGTCGTCAACCACTAAAATCCGGTATCCTTCTTGAGCAGCAGCTAAACCGAGAACTGGGTATCTGTTTTGATTTGTCGGCATTTCTCTGGGACAAGCCAGAGCAATCTGAACGTCAAAAGTAAATATACTACCAATACCTGGAGTACTGCTGACAGTAATATCCCCACCCATCAATTCTACGTATTTACGGCTAATTGCCAAGCCTAATCCCGTACCTTGTTGAGATTTTCTACCGATTTCGGTTTGCTCAAAAGCCTCAAACAATAAATCAATCTCTTCTGGTGCAATACCGCAACCAGTGTCTTTTACCTCGAAGATTAGGGATTGGCAATTGGACATAGGGCATAGGGCATTGGGAAGAGGATGGGGTGGTGGGGTGGTGGGGTGGTGGGGAGATGGGTTGGTGGGCGTAGTTTCCCTCATCTCCCCATCTCCCCATCTCCCCATTTTCCCATCTCCCTCATCTCCCCATGCTCCAGTTCCCAGTTTCACCTTTAACGTTACCCTACCAGTATCAGTAAATTTGATGGCGTTACCCAAGAGATTCAGTAATATCTGATATAGTTTATTTTCGTCTGTTTCTACGTATTGAGGCAGGCCTGGTGCGTATTCAAATACTAGTTCTAAGTTTTTTGATGCGGCACGTAAGTGCAACATTTCTTCTAAGTTCTTTAGCAGATGAATTAAATCAAAGCTGTTCAAATTTAATCTGATTCTACCAGCTTCAATTTTGGACATTTCTAGAATATCGTTAATCAAATTCAATAGATGTTCGCCGGCACGATTTATAATTGCTAAATTTTGCTGATGTTCGTTAGATAATGAATAATCTTGGCTCATGACTTGGGTAAAACCAAGAATAGCGTTGAGAGGGGTACGTAGTTCGTGGCTCATGTTAGCAAGGAATTCGCTTTTGGCGAGGTTGGCGGCGGCGCTGCGTGCGGCTTCGCGAACGGCTGCTTGTTTTTCCTGTGCAGCGATTTTTTGTGATTCAATCAGTTCTTCTTGGGTGATTTGTAATTGCTCAATAACTTGCTGAAATTCATCAGTACGTTTTTTGACTTGAGCTTCTAAGATGAGATTGTATTCTGCTAGTAATTTTTCTGCTTGTTTGCGTTGACCGATCTCAAAAAATGTAGCGATCGCAAAAGCCAAATTTCCCGATTCATCATAAATTGGTTTGCCCAAAACTTCAATGGGAATAATCTTGCCATGACGGCGAATTTCCATATCATCAATCCTGGTGCTTTCGCCTTGCAATGCTCTGACAATCGGCAAGCGATCGCTAGGATAAAGTTGATTTGTATCGGCAAGATAAGCTTGATATACCCCTGACAATTGTTCCGGGGGAACTTCTGCTACTGTCCCTTGACCAAGAATTTCTTTACCGATTTCATTTGTGTAATAAGGGTTACCTTGACCATCTACAATAAAGACACCTACTGGCATCGCTTCTAAAAATTGAGTCAGCCGACTTTGACTTTCAGACAGCGCTTCATTTAAAACTTGCATCTCGCCATTCTTGGTTTCCAAAACATTAAATGACGCTTCGAGTTGCTTGGCCATAGTTTCAAATGATTTGGCTAGTTCTCCTAATTCATCAGAGCGGTTAATTTTTGGTGTTGGCTCCCATTCACCTTCTGCAATTTTTTTAGCTGATGTGTTTAATTCCAGAATCGGCTTAATTATCCAGCGAGCAGTAAAAATTCCAATTTCTGTAGCTACTAAAAAAGCAATTATGCACAGCACGAATGTAGTACGGGTATTGGCATTAATTTGCTCCATAAATTCCTTTTCGGGAATTACTGCTACAATTAGCCAATCTAAACCCAAATCGTCTTGCCAATTTTTTACTTGGACAAAATAATCTGTTCCATCGATAGTAAAGTTTAGCTGTTTTTTACCCGCAACAAACTGAAGACTACCAAATTTTTTGATTAAATATTGTGTTGTGGCTCGAATTACAGAATCTTGGCTATCTAATCCCGAAACTCGCTTTGGTTGACCATCGATCGCAGTATATGGTGACTCATTAGAAGAAGCCACTATTAATCCCGAACGCTCTAATATAAATGTTCTAGCCGATTCTCTGGTCTTTAATTGTGATAAAAAAGTGCCAATTTGTGACAATATCAAATCAACACCAATCACCCCTATAAGCTGGCGATCTTGATTATAAATAGGATAGCTAGAAGATATGGATAAAATTTCTGGCTTATCTTCCCATTGATAAATTTGACTCCAAACTGGTTTGCGGGACTTGACTGCATCTGCATACCACGCTTCTTGGCGAGGATCGTAATTTTTTACTTCCTGCAAATCCTGGCGATTTCCTTGGTTATCTGTAGTGTAAACATAAAGTTTACCTATACCTTGTTTTTGGGTAACTTCATTAATTAATAGCTTGCCATTATCTAAACGTTCGATACCAATAAATTCACCTTTGGAATTGGCAAAGTTGTTGTAGCCAATATTGAAAACCTGCATTTGTTTCCAAAAGTAATGTCCGGTGGTTTCAAAGTCGGAAAGATTGAGCAAGTTTAGGTTAATTGCATCTAAGTTAATTTGATTAATTTGTTTTGGAGTTGTTAAATACCTATCGAGATGCTGTTCAATGCGATCGCAAATTTCGTTTTCCAATTGAGCAGCAAGTTCTTTTACCGCTTTTTGTCCGTTTTCATAGGAAAGATAACCCACTAGTCCTACTGCCCCGCAAATTTGCACTATAAAGGGGACAATCAAAATATACCTCAGGGGCATCTTGGCATAGACTTTGCCAACTAAGCAATTGACAGATTTAACGGGCTGAAGTTTAGATAACATTGTTTTTTAATTCTTCCCCAGGGGTTACTAGGGGCATTTTTGCCATATAAGCTACACCAAATAACAAGATAACTACGGTGTGCCATAGTTTCAGCTTATGACATATTTCTGTTTGAAAGTATAAAAAAACACTAAATTTTATTTGATATACTTGTTTAACTAACTAAGTTCCTCCAACCTGTAAATTTTCAGACTTGATGATTAGACCTTAATTTACTCAATTTCATCTAGCAATCTATCAACAGTTTTTCGAGAACAGAAATTGAACCGAACAGCTACAGTATGCCATTCTAAAATTCAGGTTGCCATTAGCACCGAGCCCTAAATTGAATTTTGAATTGCTGATGTCTTAGTTTTTCAAGATTAAAACCTTTAGATTTGTACAAAAATCTAGATTTTAACTACAAAAGTTTTTAAATTCTCATGTAAATACACACTAAAAATAAAAAAAATCAAAAAAAATTTACTATATATTTTTGATTTTTACAAAATGTTAATTTTCTTATGCGAGTATTTCAACTTTTGTTCCGATTTGTAAAATTTTTCCGGCTGACGATGCAGGTAATTCTGTATTGATGCTCAATCTGTAGAAGTGATTGAAACGCGATGAAGTAACCCATTCTGGTAAGGTTGCTTGACGATGGTTCGTAAAGGTTTTTTGAAAGTTCGGATAAGCTTCGCCTAAATAAGAATCCCGCGTTGGGACTATACAACGCTGACAAGGTTTAACTCCAAGAAAATCCACATCTCCGACTCGAAAGGAAACTAAATCACCTTGTTCGCGAAATAAACGATCTTCCCAAAATGCTGGTACACCATCGATTTCGATGTTGGCGCGGATTCTGCGTCGCATTTCATCTACACTTAAACCCGGAAACCAAGAAGCGACTTGTGCTAACGTTGCTGTACTAATTACCGTTGGGCCGGGTGAGTCGGTATCGTCAGGAAAGCCCATGAGAGAATTTTGTTTGAGTGTCACACCAAACCCAAAAAAATCACTCAAAGTTGCTTCTAATGCTTGCTGTTCTTCATGCAAATGAAAAACTTTTTGTGAGTTATTACCAGGAATTTCTAGGGATATAGTTTTATTTAAAAGTGTGGATTGCGAGGTTACAACAAGGCTTGTGTAAAACGCCCGCAGTAAGTGAATTTTTGCATGACGCTTGCCATTAACAAATCTACCCTGTTCGTCAAAAATGGCAAATTCCCGGTCATGTTCTAGGGCCCCACTGTCAAGAACTCTAGCACTCTCAACTTCAACACCATCCAGCGACTTAACTGGATACAGTAAAATTTTAGCTAGGTAAGGCATCATAGCAATTTTGGATTTTGGACGAAAACATTGCTGAATTCTTCTTCAATTATGGATAAAGTGGTGATTTATCGATTCCCCCAATATGGTTGAGAGGCCAGAAGCGAAACACAGCACGACCAATAATATTCTCGCGGGGGACAACACCCCAACAGCGGCTATCGTAGCTACTGTTACGATTGTCACCTAGTACTAAATATGAGTCTGCTGCTATTGTCTGAGGTTTCGCCAAGAAGGGTGGTTGCGCCCCTGATAAACAAACATCAATTGATGTATTCTGACCCGAACTAACGTAATTGTCTTCTGGGAGAGGTTGATTGTTGATATAAACTTTGCCATTCTGAAGCTGTACTTTTTCTCCAGGTAAACCGATTACGCGTTTGATAAAAGCATCCTGGTATTGTTCTTTTTTTAACTCTTCAGTAGGCGAAAAAACCACAATATCTCCCCGTTGTGGTTTAGAAAATTTATACTTCAACTTATCAACAACGATTTTATCTGCTTCCCACTGGTTTGGTGTACCATGCAGAGTCGGTTCCATAGCACCAGAAGGAATCCAGCGTCTTTCAGTAAAAATCAGGATATACACAGCAATAATCCAGAAGACTAGTATTACACTACCTTCTACAATCATCTTACGGTTGATACTGGGCATACCAAGTTTTCTTTTTGTTTGTCTTTTGTCAGTTGTCAGTTGTCAGTTGTCAGTTGTCATTTGTCAGTTGTCCTTTGTCAGTTGTCCTTTGTCAGTTGTCTTTTGTCATTTATTTAGATTAATGACTAATGACTAATGACTAATGACTAATGACCAATGACCAATGACCAATGACGTATTTATGGAGTTGTTTGTGGATAAAGTGGTGTTTTATCAATTCCGCCAATGTGATTGAGAGGCCAGAAGCGAAATACAGCGCGACCAATAATATTTTGGCGAGGGACAACGCCCCAACAGCGGCTATCGTAGCTACTGTTGCGATTGTCACCTAGTACTAAATATGAGTCTGCTGGTATTGTTTGGGGTTTTGCCAAAAATCGCGGTTGGGGAGCGTCTTTACAAACATCAATAACTGTAGTCTGCCCTGAACTCAGATAATTTTGTTCTGGCAAGGGTTTGTTATTGATATAGACTTTGCCATCTCTAAGTTGTACTTTTTCTCCAGGTAAGCCAATTACACGTTTAATGAAAGCATCCTGGTATTGTTCTTTTTGGAGTTCTTCTGTAGGTGAAAATACGATAATATCTCCGCGCTGGGGGTTAGCAAATTTATACTTCAGCTTATCGACAATGATTTTGTCTGCCTCCCACTGGTTTGGTGTACCATGCAGAGTTGGTTCCATCGATCCAGAAGGAATCCAGCGTGCTTCAGCAACAAAGGTACGAATTCCCAGAGCTAGAACAATGCTCAAAACAATTGTTCTACCTAGCTCTGCGATCCAGGAATTATCGGGTTGTTGACTAGAATTGTTATCAGACACTTTATTTTGCATGAAATTACTTAACTAAGAGGGAGGAGGTAGGTACTCAACTAGACTAAAGCGATTTTATCTGTTAATGTTAACGGAAAAATTTTAATTTCCCAGTTAAATTTGGATTTTCACGAGGTTCTTCATAAATTAAAAATAAACTTTTTTTTAACGCTCCGCAAAAATTCGTTACTCAGAGCGCGACTAAGTTTAACCTAAAAGGATAGTTATCTGTAAAACGTAAGCTGCTCTTGGTGACGAAGTTGTTCCAGAAGTAGCCTGAATACCTGCCAAGATTAGATTTCCTGATTTTGAATTTTAAATTGGAATTGCTAACCCCCATGTTATCTCCAAAAAGTTTACTGATTCGCCACGCTCGTATTATCCTACCCAATAGTGAAGTAATGATTGGGGACGTGTTGACACGCGATCGCCAAATAGTCGAGGTGGCACCAGAAATCTCCCAAACAGGACTAGCCACAGAAATTGACGCACAAGGGTTAACTTTGTTGCCAGGAGTCATCGATCCGCAGGTACATTTCCGCGAACCAGGATTAGAACACAAAGAAGATTTGTTCACCGCCAGTTGTGCCTGCGCTAAAGGAGGAGTGACTTCTTTTTTAGAAATGCCCAATACTCGCCCCCTGACAACAACACAGCAAGCTTTAGACGACAAGCTAGAACGTGCCTCCCAAAAGTGCTTGGTTAATTATGGCTTTTTTGTTGGGGCAACAGCAGAGAATCTACCAGATTTACTTCTAGCTAAGCCAACACCAGGCATTAAAATTTTTATGGGGTCGATGCATGGTCAATTGCTGGTTGATGGCGAAACAGCACTAGAAGCGATATTTGCTAAAGGATCTCGCTTGATTGCTGTTCATGCCGAAGACCAAGCCAGAATCAACGAACGACGCCAAGAATTTGCCAATATTCACGATGTAGCCGTTCATTCCCAAATTCAAGATAATCAAGCAGCTTTGTTGGCAACTCAACTAGCATTAAAACTTTCTAAAAAATATCAACGTCGTTTACATATTCTGCATCTGTCAACAGCCGATGAAGCAGAGTTGCTGCGTGAGGATAAACCGAGTTGGGTAACGGCAGAGGTGACGCCACAGCATTTGTTATTAAACACCAACGCTTATGCACAGATTGGCACTTTAGCACAGATGAATCCACCTTTGCGATCGCCACACGATAATGAAGTCCTCTGGCAAGCTTTACGGGATGGCGTCATTGATTTTATTGCCACAGATCATGCACCCCACACCTTGGAGGAAAAAGCACAAGAATATCCCAACACTCCGTCGGGAATGCCTGGGGTAGAAACTTCCCTAGCTTTGATGTTAACTGCGGCGATGGAGGGAAAGTGTACTGTTCCCCAAGTTGTGAATTGGATGTCCAAAGCTGTGGCTGTGGCTTATGGTATTCCTAATAAAGGAGCGATCGCACCAGGTTATGATGCTGATTTGGTGCTTGTAGATTTAAACACATATCGTCCAGTCCGGCGCGAGGAATTGTTAACCAAGTGCGGTTGGAGTCCTTTTGAAGGCTGGAACCTCACCGGCTGGGCTGTAACCACCATTGTCGGTGGCGAGATTGTTTATGAAAAAGGACAGGTAAATACCCAAGTGCGGGGTCAAGCTTTAACTTTTTTGTAGCAAATATTTATTTAAGCTTACGCAATACATAAGTAATTATACATCAAAGCAATACTTGGATTGGCAAGATTTCGATCTACCAAAGCCAAGTTTAGTGCTGCTGTGCAAAATTCAAAATTTAAAAAGTTTATCAAGTAAGCTGTTTAAATTTTGAATTGTTTGTCTCTTAAAGTCTTTGGTACTAGAACTTGCTTGATAAATTAACTTGGCTTTTATAGAAGTCAGGAAAAGTGCAGTTCCGAAAAATCGCGATCGGGGACGAGGATAAGGATGAGTATCCGTCTCTTTACCCTTTTGACTTTAGCTAGTTCTGGGTTAAAATCACAAGCTTCTAAAAGTGGTTTAATTACGAATTCTGAATTCAGAATTAAAAAATCAAGGAGAATTGTTATCTATGTCGTTCAAAATTCTTAGTTTAGACGGTGGTGGTATTCGTGGAGTAATTAGCGCACGCATACTCGAACAAGTAGAGCAAGAAATTAGAATTCAGGGTAAAGGTGAATTTTTACACGAATACTTTGATATGATTGCAGGCACTTCTACGGGTTCAATATTAACAGCTGGAATTGCTGTAGGAAAAGACAGTTATGAACTAATGAAACTTTATCGAGAGAAAGGAAAAGATATATTTCCGCAGAATAGAAAAGACCGCTACAAAAAGTTGCCATCTATGATTCAAACAATTTTAGATGTATTTTCACCACCTAAATATTCTCATGATGGCATTATTCGTGTTCTGAAAGATGCATATAGAAACAAGAGAATCAAAGATATTCAAAAACCTATTATTTTAATTCTTGCTTACGATACACTTTATCGCAACACAACATTTTTTACGAATTGTCATCCCGATCTAGGAGACAGATGGTATGATGATTGCTATTTATGGGAGATATGCACCGCTTCTGCCTCTGCTCCTACTTTTTTTCCGCCGTATAAATTAGAATGCTTGAATAAAGACAAATTTGGCCATTGGGTATTCCCGCATATTGATGGAGGAGTTGGTGCTAATAACCCCTCTCTAGCAGCACTGAGTTTAGTATTAAGAGTAAGCCAATCTAATTCAGTTTCTCAAACAATTAAACAACAATATAAACTTGAGAATTTGCAACTGGAAGATATCTCTATGCTTTCTATTGGTACAGGCCAAACTGGCGAACCATATCAATACGAACAAGTAAAAGCATGGAGAGGCTTAGATTGGGCACAACATTTGACTGATATTTTTATGGAGCCGACATCGGAAATTGGTAGTACAATTTGCCGTCAAATTATGGGTGGATATGATTCTAAACGTTACTTACGCCTTCAATTTGATTTAAACGAGAGATTTAAAGCTAAGCCAAATGAGACTTATAAAGATAGCCGGATTTTATTGCAGCGAGAGGAGCGCAAAAATCAGTTTACCCAAGAAAATGTTAATGAAGAAATGGATAACACCCATAAAGAGATTATCGAACAATTAATAAATACGACATCTGCTTTCATCGACCAAGGTTATAGCTACTATACGAGAGATGGAAACGGGCCGCAGGTGAAAAAGGCGATCGCCTCTTTTATTAGAGATAACTAGTGCATCTACCTAAGTGTATTCATGTTAGGCAAGTTATTCTAAAATTTATCGTATTTTTACGTTATAGCGGCGAACAGGTTTGAAAGTCTCTTGATTTTGAAGTTTTACGCTGCTTAAACTGCTATATTTTATGTAAAAATACGATAAATTTTACTTATTTATTTTTTATCTAGTACTATTTACAGATGTAAATAGCAAAAATTATTGATAACTAAAATTATAAAAATTAGCCTGAAAAAAATAAATTAGTTTATTTTTAGTGTATAGATTATGTACATAAGTTGGGAATACTAGGTATCAGAACAAGTTAAACGACTTATACAGAATTTGATTGTTGTTTAACTTTTCTGTACTAGCTTTAGCTGCTAGATAATTTAGATTAGTTCTCGGAATGACAGTAGAGAACTAATCCGGTTTCAGCAAGCCGTTCGAGTTCTGTCAAACCTCTAATTTAACCCAACAACAGTTTGCATTTGCTTAAATCGTAATCCGTAAAAATTAGGTTTTTAAATGATTTTCTAGCAGTAAAGCTAGTAGATATAGCAGTAATAAATGAGAAAGTGAAATTTTGCCTATAGGCTGTTGACTATTAATAATTAACAGTCAATATTCAACATTCAATCGTATATCTGCTGTTAAACAATTCTCTCGTTTATTTTTGGTTGAGATAACAATGTTAGTGATTTACAGTGGTGAACGTGGTAGTGGTAGATAAAAGGCAATACGTTTGGTGTTAAGGCTATTGCAGAAGGGTTTTAGACATTAGGCCTCTTGCAAAAATGCAAAAAGCACTTTTGTGGGGAAAGGGACTCATCTTTATTGGGAAAAGGGAAAATACCAAACCTTTCCCCCTTTCCCTTTGCCCTTTTCCCGACTTCTGCAAGAAGTCTATTTAAATAGGTGGCTGATTTGCAATTTAAACGCCGATTAGCTTACCAATCAAACAATCGTTAACAATCCTTCTTTGAGCAAACGGCGTACCAACACGATTTTACTATTGTCGCTGGCAAAGTCGGGCAACGATTTGATGGGAAATGCAGCTTTTGATTCGGCAATGAAGCGGAAAGCTGGCTCTACATAGTCCGGCCCTTCAACTCTGTTTTGAGGAAATTGAATCATCACCAAGTCCCCTTTCCTGACAGTTGTACAAATCATTCCTTGGCGTTTAACAACGAGGGTATCCAAGTCAATTTGTTGCAACTCGTCTAATTTATTGAAATGGCTATCTGCTAGTGGAGATAGCGAGCCAATAAACTTAATGGTCAGCCGTTCAACCGCATCGTCAATATCGGCGCTATTAGCAAAGGTTTTGAGTAAATCTGTCAATTTATTTTTGGTCTGTGTCCTGGCATTATCCTCACGCAAAAAGCTAACAGGAACTGCTTTGCGAAATTCGACATTTTGCTGCACAATCGATGTCAAAGCTTCCTGAATCAGATCGACCCAGCGATAAACAGGAATACCTACGGTGAGATGAAGCGACGAACTATCCAAAGTCTTAACTTCATGCACAAAACCACGCGGGATATATAACAAGTCACCTGGCTTGAGTTCAACTTCATGAGTGGGCGCGTTCAGTTGTTCCCGCAGTACTTCTTGTGGTAGTCGCCGAGCATCTTCAGGCAAAGGCAAATCCCAGTAGGAATCATAGGTGCGCCAGAGTTTAGTTCCAGAAAGCTGGAGCACAAAAACATCGTGTGTATCAAAGTGGGGAGGAAATCCCTGAGCAGTTTTAGGGGTTAGGTAAAGATTGACATTCGCGGGATGATTGAGATATTGTTCCAGATTTCTGCAAAGTATGGCGATCGCTTCCCAATGCTGTTGTAGATGAAAAAGACACAAGGTATTGCCTTGATGATAGGCATCATAAAATTGATAAATACTAGGAGATGCATTGGGATCGATAGAGCCTTTTCCCCCTGATTTTTCGGCTTGATTCGACAAATTCTCTGCCCATTTAGATACTTTAAAGTCAGAATAGCGAATGCCAGTAAAGCGAATCAAAGGGTCAAGATCCTTCATGGAAAACAGACCTGAATAGTAATCTGTTTCTCCTCTGGAAACAACAAGAGATTGCCGCTCCCAGTATTCTTTAAAGAAGGTTACGGTATCGATAGGTTGAATTAATTTTTCAAAATCAAAGTTAGGGCTAAACATAAGCTTTATTTACAAGCGGGTTTGCAGTTTTTTCACAAATTCTTCTGGTTCGCTAAAATCTAGCCAAAAAGCTACTTGGGTAATGTTACATTCCCGTGGAAAGGCATTTGCCTGAAGCCAGTTTCTCAGTTGAGCTTCCCAAGGATCGGTTTGTGTTTGTTCGGCCGACTGAATTATTTTGCTTAAAATTGGATAAAATCCAGACAGCCTTAAGGCATCGGGAAGAAAGCACTCAGCGACTGAAAAATAGTTGCTCATGCCTCGCCCCCACCATCGGGGTACATTCACAAATCCTTCTAGCCGCGCGATCGCTTCCATCATCTGAGAAAATTCAGCTTCAGTGAAGGAGTTGCTTGATAGCCAAGCTGGAAATTCCGCCTCGTTGGTAATTCCCCTTTCTTGGAAAAAGTGTTGCGTAATTTTTTGAGTAATGCTAATTCTCAAACTCGCTTCAGATTGGCTGTTTGTCTGTTCGGCTAAAGCCCAAAGGATGGCAACCTGACGGTATAACCTACGTTCGCAACTCGCTAATGCACTAACTGTTATTTCTTCGCTATTACTCTCTTCCTTCGCTGAAGAAATATCTTTACCAACAATCGTCAGGATGAATTGATACAGTTGCTCTACCTGTTTGGCAAAGGCATCGCGTCCGCTATGAAGTTTGAGCAATGCCTGAATCCTACCCAAACGTTCAGCTAGGGCTGGTAACTCTAGTTCATTAAGAGAAAAACCCAATAATTGAGAATTAGAAACGTCAGCTAAATCAGCTTTTGAGGGTTGGAGGTTCCTTTGTTGGGCTACAGCATCGCACCAACGCAGTAGCCCCGCGAGATTACGCAATTGAATATAAACCCTACCTAAAAATCTGGCTTCCTGGGATACTTTTTCAGCCAGAGGTAACCAGGAATATGCTGTCCGTAATGGGCGGATAGCAACTCTCGCCTGAAGTTCCTCGATGAAAATGGACTTGTTGAGTTGAAAGTTTACTTGGTTATTGGCAGCAGGGCGATCGCTTTCTCCAACCATAGCCGCTAGATGTTTCAGCAGTCCAACGGCATCTAGCTGTTTTCGATCCACATACCCACCATTTTGTACAAATTCCCAAAATTGGGCTAAAACCTTGCCATCGCCCCCCCGCGCCTCGGCATCAGCCACCGCTTGGCTCAAATGTCGTTGAGTGAAGAACTGGCGTTTGGCACAATTGATAATTAAATTAGCGATCGCCAAATCGATAATGTTTTTGTCTACTGCCTGGTTAACTGTGGCGCGGATGTTTACTAAGGCATCAGTCAAGGGTTGGAACTGGGATTCAGGCTTGCTATGTAAAATCGCCACTTCATCATCCCCAATGTACCGTCCCTCTCGGTAAGCTGCAAAAATCTCTCCAAATCCCTCCATACCAAAGGCTTCCAGTTCGGCGGCTCGGAGTGCGCCCATGCTACTTGCCCCAAATACTCGCACTCCTGTTTCTAATGCCCAGAGAATCTCCTTATGCCAAACTGAAGCGCTTTGGTCAAAAAAACCGTCAATAATGGCAATTACACGCGGCTGTAACCGCAGACAGGCAAGAATATCGCCACAACGCACAGGAGCAAGGTAACGAGCTGGTAAAATTTCACTGGCTTGGGTAACGGATAGGGTAGGCCCAAGAAAGACGAGAATTTGACTAGGTTCCAAAGAATTCGAGTGCATATTAAATTTTACAAAGACGAAGGGAGATGCATACCCGGCACAATGACATGTACTACAGGAATACCATACTCCGGTCGCGTATGATTGACGAAGACAGCTTGCTTAAATCCCTGGTTACTCAGACAATCGAGAATTTGTTGAATTTCTTCTGCAAAGGTTGGGGTAAACGCCAGCTCAGGCTGAGTTTCAAAATCAATCAGGGTGGCGATCGGTCTTTTGCTGCTAGACTTCATCGCTGGGCTACCTGGCATCCTGATGCGCCCAAGGGCATAACTATCTGGATGAATGTCATCTCGACTACCTGCAATAACCGTTACTCGTGACTGAGCTGCTTCAGTAATCGCCCGTGCTAAGGCTATTTCTTTGGAACTGTGGCATCCCCAGCCTGCTGCTGTGGGTCGTCCATGCCAGTTTTCGCTATCACTAATCAAGCATTTATAAGTAGGTATCCCGATAGTCGAGGTTAAGTTAGTAACCACAGCTGTCGCCCCGGCAAGTTTAACTTGATGGAGTAAGGATTGCAATAAAGGAGACTGGATGGTTTGACTATCAACCAAGCAGTTAATCCGTTTCTCCAGAGGAAAACGCCACCAACGCCACTCAGCTTCGCGTTCAATGACTTCAAATAATCCATGAGCGATCGCTTCTAGTAAATGGTTTCCTGATGCTAGTCCATTGCTAGAAGTGCTGAAAAGATTGGTATCGCGTTTTTGGGTTGTGGTGTCTAAATCAAGATATGCCTGCGGTACGTAAACAGGTTCCCCCGTAAATAGATCGGTTCCACAAATCCAATCTAACGGCAGATCGGGATGATAGGAGTGCGATCGCTTACCTGGCTCTAAAAGGCTAGGATCGATTGCCTGATGATGTCGGCAGACTTCTTTATAAGAGGCAACCATCTCCGGTTCTGGAAGGTTTTCTGCATGATAAGACTCCACAGATTCCATCGCCGCCGAGATCATCGCCAGCAGAAGGGAAATTCCCTTGCCTTGAGAACCAGAAAAGGCTTTTCCGTTAGGACGAATTGCTTGAGCGACGGGAATACCAATGCAGTCAAGACCAGTAATATCTGCAACACGCGTGATGCCAAAAACACTCAGAAGTCCTTGTAACTTCTCCCAAGTAGAATTGGGTTCTTCAGCCCGAAACGTGCCATTAAGATTCAGCTTAGGAGCATTCAGATTTTGCCACATTCGCTTGTTTCGTTCTCCTACCATTACTGTAAGTAATAATAAGTACCCGCAATTTAATGCATTTCAGTGATTTATAATATGTCGTATTCAGCACCCAGTATATTAAGTTTTGACTAGTGCTTTGGAAAATTGCGATGTCAAAACCATTCTAGTAAAAGGTTAGCGTTGCAGAAAAAAGATGAATTTAAAACTAACTTTTTATCAGACTGGTGTTGTTAATCTTGCTTTACAAAATAAAACTTAGGCATCTCCATTTCTTTCTTTGGAAGTGCCTTAAGATTTCGTTTCTCTGATAGGCGTTGCATGAAAATATTAATATGAATTGAGGTGAATTCTGATAGCTATTAAATTTTCCCCGGACATCTAATATTATACCGAGGTAAACTGAGAACACAAATACTCATTTGAGATATTTAACTCGTCACTATCAGAAAACACTGTGCTATCTCAAAGGCAAAAAGTACTGAGAAATTTTCTTCGCTGTTACTGCAATATCTCAAATATTATTCTGTCCTTTTGTCAGCCTAAAACATATCTTTATTTAACAACGCCCTCAGCCACGACGTTCATTCGTAGTGACGCTGCAAGCCTCAAATCAAGGCTACCAGCAACACATAACTGTCTCTTTAACTGTGGATGAAGCCAATCCACCAGCTACACTTTCTAACTCATCTTCTGATAATTCTCGGTTAGCTGGTCTTGCTTTAATACCGTTAACGCTATCAATAGATCGGATATTCACAGATGGAGAAGTAGTTGACAAACCTAGAACCTTTCTTTCAGCGGAAATCATTACAGATTTCACGTCTTCAACGTCAAAATCAAAACCATTTGACTGGCCTTGTTCCACAGCAATTCTCGCAAATTCGCCTGCTTCAGTAGCATCCAAAGCCTCACGCAACTGAGAATTGCTTGGTTCCGCTAAAAAATTTTCGTAGTATTCGACAAAACTTTGCTGAGACATTTTAAACTCTCCTTAAGATAAGATAGTTGGCTTTATACTTTGGTATCTCGGAATAGATAACTAAATCTGAAGCTAAGCGATCGACTTCAGAAGTATTATTCCTGAACCGCTAGGCAACAGAACAGTTATATAACTTAAGTTTTAGTATTGGTCAATACAATGATTGCTTAACGATCGCTCTAGTGTCTAGATCGGTTCGGTGAAATTTTGTAACTAATAAAACATTGATTTTGTATTTTATAATACAAAAAATAACATTGAAATTGACAAAATAGTGCTGCTTGAACCTTAAAATTTTATATCCGCCAATTTCCATTTCTCCTTCGTAGCCCATCACATTATGTATGCGTTCGAGCAATATTCGGTATCCTGTGTCTTAGCAAGGCTTCTAAGTAAGTGGACATAATTATTTAGAAGACGCATTTCGACCCTTCTCTACGAGAGGCTTCGCCAACGGCAAGCTCAGGGCATCGCTGCGCTCAATGCTCGAACCTTGAGAAAATGAGGGTTGAGCGAAGTCGAAACCCGGCAACCTCAAGCTAAGTTTAATTTAGTCCTTCTACTTAAAACCGAGACTTACACCCAACAGACAAAGCCCGACTTTGTTCAGCAGATGGAACTTTCATCATTTTGCTCAAGGATTCGGATTATAGCTTCAATTAGCTTCCCCGAACGATGCCAGTCAAACCCGTGGCGGTGAAAATTGAACATCGCTACTGCGGCGAGTATATCAGCCAGATCCTCAGTCAATTGACCGAGATGCTGAAGATTAACTAATTCCTTTGCAAGTATGTCGTTAGCTATTGCATATTTTTGTAACACATCAGCTTCTTGTCCTGCTACGGTTCGAGACTCAGACAAAGTTTTGAGAGAAAGTAGTTCAATTGTTGGAATTGTGGCTTCAGGAAGTGTAGGAATCAAAGCTCTTAAACTGTGCCAAGCTGCCAGAATAGATACTCTATCTGACAAAGCACGGCTAAAAAGATCGTGCAGCACAGTTGGCAAAAGTAAGTCTTTGGGGATAACACTAAGTTGATGTCGATCGAGATGGTCAAGTATAAGCCATATTGAAGTGTCTGCGTCGAAGTGCTGATGAACGCACTTCATGGCTTCAAGCCCACCAAATCGATCGCTTTCAGGCTCATAGTCACTAAAGAAAAATAGATTAATAAAATTCTCACGCTCAAGAGTATACATCAGTTCGGAGATTTGGGCGATCGCTTGTTGCCGAGGCAGTGTTGTAAAAAAGCGCACCCGGACATCTGGCGGTTTTCTCATAAAGAAAAACCAGCGCAACAAATCGTTACTCCGCCAGTGAGTAACCAAAGGTTCGAGCCGAGCAAATAGGGCGCGGGCGCTTGGTAATGCCTCGTTCTGATGCCTTACCAGTCCCACATTGAGTTGCACCCAATCCCCATTTTCCCAGTTCTGACTACTAAATTGTCGATCGCGAATCATTTAGGACTGTTATGGCTGCTTTAATTTGTCTGAAATATTTAGATTAGTTGTAACTTTGCCAATGTTAAATCAAGAAAACAAAGGTTGACAATAGAAACTCGCTTAAAGCAGCATTACGGCATATTAGCCACTAAAAGTAACATGGTTCTCAACAACATCGACCGTATCAAAGCACCTCCAGCAGATGTATTTTACCAAGAGTATATTCTGCCGCAGCGCCCAGCGATTATCACTAATATGTTTGACAATTCATCACTGCGTCAGATGGATACCCTTGAAAAGGTAAGAACAGGGTTGACTGAGATCCCAATTCAAATCTGCCCAAATTACATCGCTAATCTTTTAGATTCAACATCAGGCGATGTTCCCCGGATGATGAACTTGGGTGCATATCTTGATTTCCTGCAAGCACAACCCACAACTCTTGATATTTGTGTTGAGTATCCGACACCTCAAAAATTGCTTGAGTTATTGCCCCTAAATTTATACCAAAATTTTAATGATGAGAGCGATTTATACTCGAACATGTTTGTCGCCGCCAGCAATAACTATGCTCATTTGCACTATGATGCCGATCAGCGTAATGTTTTGTTGTTTCAAGTTTTTGGCGCAAAAAGATTTGTATTGATTCATCCGCGTGAAACTCAAAAGTTAGATGCCATCGACCAAGCTAATTTATGTCGTACAAGTGGCATCTTCTTGGAAAATATGTCAGAAGCTGAGAAAACAGATTTTCTCCGATATACCAACGCATTTGACGCGGTACTTTACCCCGGCGAAACTATTTTTATGCCGATGATGATCTGGCATTATATTGAGTATTTGGAACCAGCCATGTCAATTGCTTATCGTTTAGGACGCAACCCTTATAATCGTCGATTAGCGAATTTATTTCCAGCCCCATCGGTTGATGTTCAATGCTTATCGCTGTTGTTGCAAGATGAGACACAAGTGCGATCGCATCATCTGGAATGGTTGAATAAACTAGAGGCTGTAAGCCAATCCTTGGCAGGGAATGAAAGCGATCGCCGGGACGCTTTGAACTACCTATCTTTAAGGATTCGTGGGCAATATCTTGGCCTTGAACCTATCAAGAATATTCGGGAGTTGAGAAGACGTGAAGCAATGTTGAACAAGTCTTTGGTAGGAAAAGTATAACTTAATTCATAATCTTAAGAGGTTATTTTAAGGCAATACGCTTGGTGTTAGCGCCAAAAACCTTAAAATGTGTAGGTTGGGTTGAGGAACGAAACCCAACATTGTCTTGGTTTGTTGGGTTTCACTTCGTTCAACCCAACCTACAATTATCGTTAACTGAACCGTATTGTATTTTAAGAGAGTGCGATCGCAAATACATTCCTAAACACTTGCTTGCTCTGACCGAATTAACCGTGCATAAGAACCATCTACCTGGGACATTTCTTTGTGGTTCCCTCGTTGCACCACTTTACCCTTTTCTAAAACAATGATTTCATCACAGTCCCGGATAGTACTGAGGCGGTGAGCCACAATAATACAAGAACAGCCGCGATGCCGCAGATTCCGGTCAATAATTTTTTCCGTCTCTGCATCTAGGGCGCTGGTTGCTTCGTCCATAATGAGAATTGTCGGCTCGTTGACTAATGCACGAGCAATTTCTAAACGCTGGCGCTGTCCTCCACTGAAATTAGCAGCACCTTCAAGTAAATTGCCTTCATATCCCCCAGGTAAAGCTAAAATCACTTCATGAATGGCAGCATCTTTGCAAGCTCGCACTAATTGAAAGTTAGACACTGTATCATCCCACAAAGTCAAGTTATCTCGAACTGTGCCGGCGTAAAGAAAAATTTCCTGTTCTACCATTGCCACAGAATTAGAAAGTATCGCCCTAGTAATTTGCTGTCTGGGGATACCATCAAAAAGAATTTCTCCCGACCAAGGTTGATACAGTCCCGCTACTAATTTGGCAACTGTTGATTTACCAGAACCACTACTACCAACTAAGGCTACTCGCTGTCCTGGTTTTAATTGAAAACTCAGGTCTTCAATTAGAGGCCCATCTGTTCGAGAGTAGCCAAATGTGACATTTTTTAATTCTACATATCCCTTAAGTTCGCAAGATGAAGCATATTCTAAAGGTTTGGTTGTGGAGGTATGTAAATTATGACTGTCCAATTCTGAATCGGTTGCGTTTTGCAACACATCATCGAGCCGATTTAAATCTCCTTCTAGTTCCTGTAAAGTACTGCCGAAATTCACCAAAGAGTTGACTGGAGTCAAAAAGCTAGTCATTAAACTTTGGAAAGCAATCAACATCCCGATACTGAGATGCCCATCCATGACTCGTAGACCGCCAATAACTAAAACTAATAGGGAACTTAAACTAGTCAATAAAATAGGTAAAACGCCTAGTACTTGATTAGTGATGCCTAATTCCTGCTGACCGTTGATAAATTTTGTGTAGTAACCCGACCAACGGGAGAAAAAATCAGATTCCAAAGCTGATGCTTTGAGGGTTTCCATACTTTGAAGAGCAGCAATTTCTGTACCTGCAACTTTGCCTCTATCTTGGATGATTCGCATATAAATATCTGTACGCTGCCGTGAAATCCATTGCAATGTGAATATATTAATCGCAGCAAAACAAATACCGATCGCAGTCAGCACGCCATCATAAGCAAACATAACTAAGGCATAAAATACCACCATTATCGCGTCAATTACAGTCCTGGCTAACTGCCCCGATAATACTTCTGCAACTTTAGTATTGATATTGATTCGACTGCTAATTTCCCCAGCAAATCTTTGGGAATAAAATGATACTGGCAAGCGCAGAATATGGTGGATAAATTGCCCGGACATCTCCACCGATAACTTAATATTTAGCTTTCTCAGAAACCGTCTTTGTAGTAATGTCAGCAATACCTGGATAACCACAGCGATCGTCATTCCCAAAATCAATGGACGCAACCACTCTGCACGATTTTCTACCAGAACATTATCGACAAAAATTTGACTAAAAACTGGTAAAACTAACCCTGGAATGACTAGAAAAAATCCTGCCAGAAAACAATAGAGAATGGCTCCCCAAGAACCCCGCAAACGGTCGATAAGTGCGCCTATTAAGCTAGGTTTGCGACCCCCACGTTGGAATTCTGGGCCTGGTTCCATCACCAAGACTACCCCTGTATAGGCTTCATCAAATTCTTTGAAGGAGACTCGCCTCGGCCCCGTAGCTGGGTCGTTGAGATAAACCCAATCTTTTTTAAATCCTTCTACTACTAAGAAATGATTAAAATTCCAGAAAACAATGTATGGCGGACGAAGTTCTTGTAATTGCGCCAACTGCTTTTTAAAACCTTTGGCTTGCATCCCGCAATTTCTCGCAGCTTTGATCATGTTGGAGGCTTTGCTACCATCACGAGAAACCCCGCAATTTTGCCGCAGTTCTGCTAAAGGCACAATTTTGCGATGATAGGCCAAAATAATCCCGAAAGCTGCTGCTCCACACTCCACCGCTTCCATTTGCAATAAGGTAGGAGTTTTGACGCGGTAGTTTATCTTAGTTTGTGCTGTTTCTAGGTCTGATGATGGAGCTTTTTTACGTAAGGGATTGAGGTTTTGAATTGAGGAAATTAATTGCTGAATCAATTGCACAAGACCATTTTTAAACTTTAGTTAATGCCAGTAAATTCTCGTAAAATGGGCAAGACATAAGTAATTGGTGCCTGCTCTGCTACTTTAACGCGGACATTGGTAGTTGTTCCCCCAGAAATTTTTAATTTTGGCCCTTGAGAAGAAGACCAGCGATAACCGCTAAAGGTAGATGGAGTTATTTCCATTTCTGCTCGCACTTCAATGTCTCCGCCACCAGTTGGCAAGATGTTGGTTACTAAATCAGAGTTGCCAATCACAGATTTTGCACCTTCTTTAGTCACAGGTAAGGGGGAAACGGAAATAACTTTGCCGACAATGCCGCCAAAGCGTTCTCTTTTCACGGACGTGGGGGTGATTTGCACGGTCATTCCTGGTTGAATCTGCTTGCCATCTTGGATATTAAAGTAGGAAACGGCAATTAGTGGGGTGTTTTTGTCGCCGATGTTCAGGGTGACAAGGGGAGTTTTCGGACTAGTAACTTGTCCTACAAAACCAGTTACTTCTAATACACAGCCATTGCTAGGGCTAACAATCTGACTATTATCTAATATTTGTTTTTCCAATTGAGCGATCGCTCGATTAACTTCTTGAATTTGATTAATTTTTGTATTGATATTTTCGACGTTTTCTTGCTCAATACGTTGGCTTTTTGTATCTAAATCTTTCAATTGCGCTTGTAGTTCGCTTACGGAACTCAAATTTTGCAAGTATCTCTGCTGTGCTTCTGTTTCTTGTACATCTAATTGTTTGAGCTGCGCTCTCAGATCGTATAGGGTCTGGGTTCCCTGTTTATATTCTTGCTCTGCTTGTAGATATGTATCTTTGGAAATAGCTCCTGCATCTACGAGTTGCTGGCGCTTTTGCAATCGATCTTTGAGTATCGGTACGATCGCTACAGCATCATTGAGCCGTTGCTGCAAACTAATGCGCTGTTCGCGGATGGCATTTAAGCCTTTTTCATAGAATGCAGGCGTGAGAGTCTGAGTATCCCGCAAACGTTGAATATAACTGGCTCTAGCAGATGCGATCGCTTCTTTTTCTTTAGCGGTACGTTGTCGCTGAAGCAACGATGAATTTTGTTCTTGTATTTGTAATTGTCCTAGTTTTGAGCGTTGCAGTTGCAATTGCTGTTTTAAATCCGTTGGATCGATTGTTGCTAGGATATATCCTCGATCTATACATTGTCCTGTTTTGACATTCAGACTTTTTAATTGCCCTGAAATTGGCGACTCAAAAGTGACAACTTGATTAGGTTGAATGAGAATTCCTTTTCCTGTTACTGTTACAGGAATACGTCCAAAAATACTCCAAATTAACCCCAATAACACAAAAGTACCCAGTGTCGCCAAAGGTAGCCAATCCAAAGGGTTAACTACCTGCATTAACTGATCCAATCTTTCTGGAGAAGATAAACGATCCAGTGATTCTTTGCGAAATATACTATCTTGATTTTCAGCCATTCATTTATTAATTCGTAATACTTCTCTACGAGAGGCTGCGCCAACGACTGCGCTCAGTACAAGTTCCTAATTAAGACCGAAATTGAAGACTAATAAAGCTACTTCCTACTTACCTCTACCTTCTGCCTCCTGCCCCCTTCAAGATTGCCGATTCAGACGTTTAATCATCCAGTCAAATCTAGCACCTGCAAGGGCAGTATTGTCTAATGTATCTAAGTTGAGTTCATCTTCAACTTCAATATCTTCTGCTAAAAGTTGGTCTAGTTGGTAAGCCAATTTTCCAAATCCACGACGAAAGAGGCGATCGCGAATCCGATCTACTAAAACTACAGCGATCGCTTTGTAAAAACGTGCTGTAAATCCTGTATCTCGCTTTAATTTTTCAGCTAGTTTCTGTTGTGGTAGAGCTAGTAATACAGAAGATTCTGCTGCCTTGACTGTCGCAGAGGCGCTTGTTGCTTCTACAAAAGACATTTCCCCTAAAATTTCCCCTTTGACTGATTGAGCAATTTCTCTTTCGACAAGTTTATTGTCTGGGGTGGTAACAAAAATCCCTAACTTGCCATCTATTAATATATATAATGCTTCAACAGGTTTTCCTTCTTCAATTAGCACCTTACCTGGATTGACTTGAGTTTTTATTCCTTGGGAAATCATCCAATCAATATCGCCATCGTTCAAAATAGCAAATACAAACAAAACCTTTCGCAGTGGTTCTCCTGGGACTACTTTGTTTTTAGTCAGAAAATTAGTGAGTCCCCGCAATTGCTGTGAAAGTAAAACAGCCATTGTTTGATAAAAATGCGCGGCAAAATCTGTATCTTGCTCCAGTTTTTTGAATAACAATTGTCTTGGCAATGCTAATACCTGTGAGGATTCCAGAGCTATAAAACTAGTAGATGGAGGACGATTATCTATAAAAGATAAAGTTTCTACAATTTCCCCTGGAGATACGCGATCGATTTCTTGTGCGTCTTTTAAATTGCCTGTGGGAGAAACACAAATACTTAATGCTCCCTCTAGCAAAATTTCTATTGTATCAAGAATTTCTTTACCTTCTTGAATGAGAACTTCACCAATACGATGCTCTCTACATCTGCCGACACTGAGCATCCAGTCAATATCACTTTCCCTGAAAGCAGCAAAACTGGGATTATTAACCAGGATTTGTCTAAACATAGGATTTAAACTTGATTCTGAATTGAATTAAATCATTTGTTGCAGGAAAATACAGCTTTTTGTTAGTTTTATTAAAATTTTCAACCTAGTACAGCAGCGCTCAGATCCCCGATTTCTTGAATAAGTCGGGGATCTTTTTGTTCGTAACTCATTTAGGACTGCTATAGCTGTCTGACATAAGTAGTAAAAACTCAGTACAAACAAGGTTTTTCAGAAAAGGGGTCTAATTACATAAGAAGGCAAAGTTACCAGACAACTATAGCGATCGCTCTATTCTCTGTCATTAAAATTAATTACGTAATTTTACGTAACTTTTTGATAAAAAATTCCGGGCTACCATACTAACTACTACGTAGTTTATTTTTTTTGCAAAATCTTTAACAAAGCTTTTACACAGAAGTTAATATAGGTTTTATCATTAATAGTTAATTTAACTCAATATCGGCTTTTCTTGTTATCACAAATATTTGTCTTTGTTCAACGATCGAAAATTAATAGGACTTAATATGAATTGGATACAAAAATTTGTAAAATTTCCAGCATTTCCTATCTCTGTGGTATTAATAATTTCTGGTTTGCCCAGCATCGTAATAGCTGAATCACCGATTTCGCTTAAACTCCAGAGATTCCATTGGCAAATTAGTCAGAAGTTTATCCCGCCAAATCGAAAAGCACCACAAACTACGACTGGTGGAGCAAGTCGTCGTGGTGGTTCCTGTTTTCTACAGAGGAAAGAAACTTCAACTCCCTTAATGCCTGGGAATAAATATGGTTTAACCTTTGCAGAACGTCCGACATTTTACTGGTATGTACCAGAGACAGCAGTACAAACTGCTCGCTTTTCACTTCTAGATGGTGAAGATATAGTCTACGAAACGAATTTGAAACTTCCTAACCAATCGGGAATTATTGGTTTTACTCTCCCGAAAGAAGCGCCAAGTCTCAAAGTTGGTAAACAGTATCGCTGGTATATGGGAATCCCTTGCGGTTCAGACGAACTAGCAGAGGAAATCGCTATTAACGGTTGGGTAGAACGAATTGAACCCACTCCTGATTTATCGAAGCAAATAGCCACGACAAATCCCAAACAACTGTCCCAAGTGTATGCCACATCTGGTATTTGGTACGAAGCGGTGCATACTTTAGTACAGCAACGTCTTGCTAATCCTAGCGATCGCACAGTCATGGCTAATTGGCAAGCACTTTTAGAGTCAGTGGGGTTAGAAGATTTAGTTTCCAAACCTTTAGTAGATATCTGCAATAAAAAGACTAAGTAATTTATGTGGAAAAACATCAAACGACGACTTTGGCAATGGCGCGGTATCTTCATTGCTGCTCCCAGCGCTGGAGTATTGGTGTTTATTCTGCGTTTGAGTGGATTATTGCAGATGTTAGAATTGGCAGCGCTGGATCGAATGTTTCTGTTACGTTCTTCAGAACCTATCGATCCGCGGATTGTCATTGTAGAAATTAATGAATCTGATGTACAAAAACTTGGCAAGCGCGGTTATTGGCCTCTGCCTGACGGCTTGCTGGCACAAGTTTTAGAGAATTTAAAACAACAAAAACCCAGTGCTATTGGTTTAGATTTATATCGAGATTTACCAGTAGGTTTTGGACATCAATCCTTAGTTAAAGTGTTTGAGTCTACACCAAATTTAGTTGGCGTCCAAAAAGTAGCCCAAAGTGAAGATAGTTCGGCGGTAGCACCACCACCAGCGCTGAAAAAACTCGGTCAAGTGGGTGCAAATGATTTTCCCTTAGATGGGGATGGTAAAATTCGTCGTAGTTTAATGTATTTGGCCGATGAAAATGGCGAAAATGTGTTTAGTTTTGCTTTTAAACTTGCCTATCTTTATTTGAGCGATCGCCAAATTGATGTCGGACAAACAGAAGATTTTTTGGTAAAAACAGGTAATGTGATTTACCCATTATTTCAAGGAAATGATGGCGGTTACATCCGGGCTGAAGACCAAGGTTATCAAGTACTAATAAATTATCGTGGTAATAGAGACAAATTTCAACACATATCTATTATGGATGTGTTAGAAAATCGGATTTCCAAAGATTTATTCAAGGGGCGTATTGTCTTGATTGGCCCTACAGCCGAAAGTCTCAAAGACCTATTTTATACACCTTACAGCAGTACTATATTAACAGCACCAAAACGGATGTCTGGTATAGTAATTCATGCTAATGCTATCAGTCAAATTTTAAGTGCTACTTTAGATAATCGTTCGTTAATTAAAACATGGAGCAAACTAGAAGAATGGTTATGGATTTCTGTTTGGTCATTAATTGGTGCAATCATCAGATGGCAACAACGATATAGCAGTGGCTCTAAAAGAAAATCCTTATTACCTTTAATTAGCATTTTGGTAGCTGGTTGCTGCCTTATAGGTAGTAGTTATTTGGCTTTTATCGCAGGTTGGTGGATTCCTCTAGTTCCACCATTAATCGCATTAATTGGTTCGTCAGTTACTGTTACTGCCTATATTGCCATGACTGCGGGAGAAATTCGTAAAACTTTTGGGCGTTATCTCACCGATGAAGTCGTTGCTAATTTATTAGAAAATCCCGAAGGTTTAAAATTAGGCGGCGAACGGAAAAAAATTACTATTCTCACTTCCGATTTAAGAGGCTTTACCGCTACGTCTGAGAGATTATCTGCTGAAGAAGTAATTAAAATAATTAACCTTTATTTAGGATATATGGCAGATACGATTACTCAGTATCATGGCACCATTGATGAGTTTATGGGTGATGGAATTTTAGTTTTGTTCGGCGCTCCTATTACTAGAGAAGACGATCCGACGAGAGCGATCGCCTGTGCCGTGGCAATGCAGCTAGCAATGGAACCAGTAAATAATAAAATCCAACAAATGGGATTACCAAAGCTAGAAATGGGTATTGGAATTAATACAGCAGAAGTAGTAGTTGGTAATATTGGTTCGGAAAAACGGACTAAATATGGAATTATCGGCAATCAAGTTAATTTAACTTATCGGATTGAATCTTATACAGTCGGCGGACAAATTTTTGTTTCCGAATCAACTATTAAAGAGGCTGGTTCCATTGTCAAAGTTATCGGACATAAAGAAGTACAAGCAAAAGGAGTGAAGGAACCGATAAAAATTTATGAAGTGGGTGGGATTGCTGGAGAATATAATTTATATCTGGCTGAAGATGAAAAAGAAGTCTTCTTGAAACTTTTAGAAGCAATTCCCCTAAAATATGCAGTTTTGGATGGCAAAGATGTAAATAGTAGCGTAGTTGAAGGAAAGTTAGTGAAGCTGTCAGCTAGGGGAGCGCAGGTATGTTATGACTCAAAAGTAAACTCTCTAGCTTTACAACCCTTTACTAATCTGAAACTGAACTTATTTATGGAGGGTAATACCAAAATTAGTGAAGATATCTATGCTAAAGTCTTAGACAAAACAGCAGAACCAAATAATTTTTATATTCGCTTTACCAACCTTCCATTAGAAGTGGTAGGAGAATTTAATGCTATACGCCTCCGCCAAAAAACTATTGCATCTCTAACTCCAGATGAGTGATTCCAAGTTACTACTCGCGGGTAATCAATCCCTAGTATTAGACAATCCCCAAACAGTTTGGCAAATTGAATCCGGTGCGATCGCTGTGTTTGCTATTCCCATCCAGCAAGGTATTGAAGGCGTTCGCCGTTATCTATTTAGCGTCAATCCCACAGAACCATTGTTTGGGATATTGGCTAATAACCATAAAATTTTGGCGATATCTCTAGAAGATACTGTGCTGTTACAAATATCTGCACCCGAATGTGAAGAATGGATAAGACAGGGGAAAGACGAAGCAGAAAGTTTACTGAAGTTAGTGCAGATTTGGGAGAAAAAAATTCAAATTTTTCTAGGTGATACCTTCTCTACGAGACGCAGCCAAGGTTTTTTTATTCCACCAGTTTTTTCCCACCCTGAAAACCTTACCAACTGGAACGACATCCAAGTTACTCTAAGTGAAATCCACGGTAATTTTTGCGAAATTCTGACTCAAATAGAACAAGAAGAGTCGGCAGCAAAATTGACTCAATTCCAAGCACGGGAAGAACTTAACTCTCAGGTAAAAGTCAGTGCTTTAGGAGAATTAGCATCAGTCCTCAAACCCAAGCAAGCCGAACTGATGCAGTCAGGTACGCCACTGCTGATTGCCGCAGGTGCAGTGGGAAGGGCATTAGGAATTAAGATTTTGCCACCTGTACGTTCCGAAGACATGAATCGGATTAAAGAACCATTAGAAGCGATCGCCCGTGCATCCCGGATTCGCATCCGTCGGGTATTACTTAACGATCGATGGTGGCAAAAAGATAGCGGCCCGCTATTAGCATATACCGAGCGAGATAATTTTCCTGTTGCACTGCTACCAGCAGGGGTAGGAAAGTACGAAATATTTGACCCCCAGAAGCACGTCCGCATACCTGTAAACAAGGATACTGCCCAGCAACTAGCTCCTTTTGCTTATGTATTTTATCGTCCCGTACCCGAAAATAATTTTACTGCGATCGACTTACTTTTATTTGCCTTCAAGGGGAAAATACGAGAACTAGTTGTTATTTTCCTTACTGGTGTCGTCGGTGCATTACTGGGAATGTTAACCCCCTTAGCAACTGCCATCCTCATCGATTCTGTCATACCGGATGCAGACAGAGGGTTGTTAGTGCAGATTGGATTGGGTTTGATAGCCGCCACCTTTGGTACGATAATTTTTCAAATCGCCCAAGGTTTTGCCGGTCTGAGATTAGAAAGTAAAGCTAGTTTAGACTCCCAAGCAGCCTTATGGGATAGATTGTTTAATCTGCGGGTATCTTTCTTTCGTGAATATTCAATTGGAGATTTGCAATCTCGCGTTTCTGCGGTCACTCAAATCCGTCAAAAACTCAATGACACAGTGTTACGCACTGTTTTTACTAGCTTCTTCTCTCTACTTAATCTGGGATTATTATTTATCTACAGTTCCAGCCTAGCTTTAGTTGTAGTAGCAGTAGCCCTCATTGCAATCATCTTCACCACTATCTCAAGTGTACTTAGCCGCCAAAAATTACGTGCTTTAGAAGAAATAGAGGGGGAAATTTTTGGTTTTACCGTACAAATGGTTGCTGGTGTTTCCAAACTTAGAGTTAGCAATGCAGAAGACCGCGCTTTTGCTTACTGGGCAAAAAAGTATAGTCAGCAGCTAAAACTCAAGTTGAGTACAGAGGTAATTGAAGATGTTTTAGCGATATTTAACACCGCCATGCCAACTGTTAGTTCGATAATTATCTTTTGGCTGGCAGTTACCTTAATTACACAAGCGCCATCTCAAAGCCAAACAGGATTATCTACAGGTACATTTCTGGCATTTAATTCCGCTTTTGCCATATTTATTGCCGGGGCAACTCAGCTGAGTAACACCATAGTCAGCATATTAGATATCAGCATTTTCTGGGAACGTGCAAAACCCATCTTTCAAGCTCAACCAGAAATCGACCTGAGCAAAAGCGATCCGGGGCGGTTAACAGGTAAAGTAAAAGTCGATCGCGTGACGTTCCGTTACCGCGAAGACGGGCCCCTGAATTTAGATGATTTGACCATTGAAGCAGACCCAGGAGAATTAATTGCTTTGGTAGGGCCTTCTGGTAGTGGCAAATCAACGATTATTAGGCTGTTATTGGGATTTGAAACGCCAAAAGATGGCACTATTTACTACGATGGTCAGGACTTATCAGGGTTAGATACATCAGCAGTGCGTCGGCAGATTGGTGTAGTGCTGCAAAATGGTCGCATCAATAGCGCCTCGATTTTTGACAACATTTCTAGTGGCGCATTAGTAACAATGGATGAAGCTTGGGAAGCAGTACGGATGGCTGGATTTGCTGATGATATTAAGTCAATGCCAATGGAGATGCACACAGTCATTTCCGAGGGGGGTACAAATCTCTCTGGTGGGCAACGTCAAAGGCTACTAATTGCTCGTGCTTTAGTATTAAAACCGAGAATTATAATTTTTGATGAAGCTACCAGTGCCTTAGATAATCGTACTCAAGCGATAGTTAGTACCAGCTTAGACAAGTTAGGAGTAACGCGTATAATTATCGCCCATCGCCTCAGTACCATCCGCAACGCCGACCGAATTTATGTGATTGAAGCCGGTCGAGTTGTCCAACAAGGTAGGTTTGAAGAATTAGTAAATCAAAAAGGGTTATTTGCTAATCTGATGGCACGACAAATGGCGTGAATGGCACTAAAAACTGCTCCGAAAATAAGACCCTACCCCGCCAAAGCTACGCTTTGTCTCCCCTCCCCAAGCCATCGGGGAGGGGTTGGGGGTGGGGTGTTAGGGACTTTTGCAAGAGGTCTATTGCTGAACAAAAAGCTCCTCGACTTGTTCAATAAATCGGGGAGCTAACCCTTAAATTAATTCTGAATTCTGAATTCTGAATTCTGAACCCTCAATTCTTTAGCCAGAAATATTAGAAGAATCGCTCTCCGGTGGATTATTCGTTTCTACACTTTCTGGCGGATTGTATGTTTCTGGTATTAGCTCTTTTTCCGTAACTTTGACCATCGCATGTTCCTCTTGTCCTCTTAGTCCCAGATATGTGGCGGAACTGATTCCTTGTAGTGTCAGAAGTGTTTCATCAAATTCCGGCATTGCCAGATTTTTGGCAACCTCCCAAATAAAGAATATTCCTATGGCAGCTGTCCAAATGAATGTTTGGAATCGATGAAAATTGACTCCATTAATATCTGATAATATATCTAAGAAAAATCCTTCAGAAACGCGTTGAGTACCCTTTCTCTTCCTCTCGTCCCCCTGTCCATCAATTAACGAACTCCCAAATGCAGTTACGGAATTGATTCCTAATAAGACTAGAGATTGTTGGGTTAAAATATTGGTATAATCTCCTGTGATTCCGTAGATAATCATGTAAGAGGCAAAAATTATTAATGTCCAAAAAGCCAGTTGAGATACGGATAGACTGAAAGGATTTTGATTAATTTTTTTTCGTCCAAGAAAGAATTGAGCAATTCGGCTTTTCCGTCGTTGAGGTTCAGTGTTAACTGGTATCAACAATTGCTCGCCATCCTTCACCTCTTTTTTCGAGTAAACACCTTCTATGCCAGAACTCCGAAGGGCGTTTCGGCAATATCTCGTGAATAATAATGCAACAGCCAAAACTAGAAGAACGCACAGCCAAAAGCGCCACGAAAACAGAACTATTGTTATGTACGGAGGCGATTGAAGATTGCTGACTGGAATGGCAATTTTATTGGGACAGCCTACCCCCACTATGGTGTCGATGCTATATCGGGGTCTACCAATCAGGGCATTCCAGACATTTTCAGATGTGTCATTGCGTTCGAGTCGAAAGGCTAACCAATCTTCATCAACAACTAGTTGTCCATCTTGATTCGGAACCTTAACGATGGTTGGTTGTGCGTATACATCCTCTAGTTCATAACCATTCAAATACAAGACTAACTGTCGAGGATCGAATGAATTGCCCTTAGCTGTTGAATTTGTTGCTGCTGACAATCCTTCAACTTGAACCTTAATGATATCGCCCATCTTAACTTGGTTACGACCATTCTCAGAAATAACTTGTTTAGTTCTGAGAGTAGGAGGAACTGAACAAGTTCGAGATGGTGTAAAATTCACAGCAGGAACATTTGGAGGAGTTTGAGCAACAACACCAAAGTTGATAAAAACAATTAGAAAAAACACCAACCCAAAAATAGCAGCAAATCTTCTCGTATTTTTAAGCATTGAGTAGGATTCCAAAGCGACCGATATAACGGTAGTTTAACCATACTTGAGTCACTTCAAATATTAAAAAATTTGTCTGAAATGGAGAAGAATTCACAACCCAGAATTCAGAATCCAGAATAAATCAATAGACGATACTCCAAGGGTTATTGCTACGGATTTTGACAACCCCGACTTATTCAAGAAGTCGGGTATCTGAGCCTCTTGATGGAGAACAAATCAAATAGGATTGCTATAAAATCAAATATTTCATAAAAGATAATAATCATTCTGATGCGGAAAGTGGTTACTCCTGTTTTCCCGCTCAGAATAATAATTATTATTACTTAGATGTTCAGAAAATTATTTTTTGAGACAATTTATTCTTTGGAAGTCTTTTAAAGTCATAGCGATCGCTATGATTATATTCCTCATAGGATATCTAAAATGCGAGAACTTTACCCAGCGATCGAACCTTACCGAGAAGGAAATTTACAGGTTTCTGACCTGCACGCTATCCATTTTGAAGAGTCGGGTAACCCCCAAGGTCAACCCATCGTTTTACTGCATGGGGGGCCTGGCGGTGGATGTCCGCCTTTTTATCGCCAATACTTCCATCCAGAAAAATGGCGGTTAGTGATGTTTGACCAACGCGGCTGCGGTCAAAGTAAACCCCACGCTGAATTACGAGAAAATACCACTTGGGATTTAGTTAGTGATATCGAAAAACTGCGCCAACATTTAGGTATAGAAAAATGGACAGTCTTCGGTGGTAGTTGGGGTAGCACTTTATCATTAGCTTATAGCCAAACCCATCCCTCTCGATGCACGGGATTAATTCTTCGTGGTATTTTTATGCTCAGACAAAAAGAGTTGCGATGGTTTTACCAAGAAGGTACTAGCTATATTTTTCCCGATGCTTGGGAAGAATATCTAAAGCCAATTCCTATAGATGAGCGTGACGATCTGATTGCAGCATATTACAAACGTTTGACTAGTCCAGATTTACAAGTTCAATTAACAGCGGCGCGTGCTTGGTCAATTTGGGAAGCTAGTACAAGTAGACTTTTTTTCGATTCAGAACTCATGCAAAAGTTTGGTGATAGCGAATTTGCCTCAGCTTTTGCTCGTATTGAATGCCATTATTTTACCAATAAAGGATTCTTTGAAACAGAAGACCAATTGCTTTTAAATGTTGACCGTATCCGTCATATTCCTGCTGTAATTGTTCAGGGACGTTATGATGTAGTTTGCCCAATGATATCAGCTTGGGAATTACATCGTGCTTGGCCAGAAGCCGAATTTATTGTCGTTCCTGATGCCGGTCACTCCATGAGTGAACCGGGAATTCGTAGTGCTTTGATTGAAGCAACAGATAAGTTTGCAAACTTACAGTAGAATTCAGAATTCCGAATTCAGGAATCAGAAGTAACAGGATTTTGCAAGTAACAATAAAAGCGCCAGTCATCAGAATTCAGATGAAGCTTAAGTGACACCATTTCACGAAAGGCCTGATACAGAGGTAAACGCTGAAAGCTTTGCTGCATCTAAGTTTTTTAATTGCGTTAGCGCAGCGGGGCGTAGCCCATTGCAAATTGCGAATTGTGAATTGGTATGACTGGTGGATATGAATAAACAGTAAAACACCACACCAAATTAAGAATTTGGTGGTACTTCTAAATAATAGATCTCAATGCCCCACACTCTGAATTCTGAATTCGGAATTCTGAATTCTGTTTTTCAGAAGCATCGAAATGCACAAGAAGAAGATTTAACTTTAAAAAAACCTTTCATGACTCGTTTGAGCGAATTAAACTTAACCCGCCTGATAGCTTGATTCACTTCTACCCACTGGCGTTTTCTTTTAGTTGCTTCTGGATAATCTTCACTCAGAATATCCACTGGCAATAAATACATTTTGACCTGGTAGGCTTTACCTTGTTTGCGGTATTTATAAGTGCCCAGTTCGTTGGCGTCCACCTGTCCAATTACTCCTGCTTCTTCCCAAGCTTCTTTGGCTGCGGAATCGGGCGGACTCATTCCTGACGGAATATCTCCTTTGGGAATTACCCAATGCTGCTGGTTGCGAGTTGTAATCAATAAGATTTCGACTTTACCGTTGTTAACTCTATAGGGAATAACTCCAGACTGTTGAAAAACTTTATTAATTTTTCGACCCATTTAACTTACATCCCGTACTGTTTAATTGTTTTGTACAATGTTTATTTCAGAAAGTCGAGAGCTGATACCGGGTAATTTTTGATTTATTTTTTTATTTATAAGTAAGTCGGTACAAAAAAACCGAACTGTTTGATAAAAAGGAAACAAGGCTCAAACCCTTTTTCCTCCGTTCCTTGCTCCCTGCTCCCTGCCTTTTCCCAACAATAATTATTTACGCCGATCGCTTACTTAAATTTCTTTTTTCGCCACTTCCGTACAGACAAAGGTTAATCGCATCTCTACCCGCTTCTTTTTACATTTCTTGACTATTTTTTAGCCGAGCGATGTCACGCAAGGGTGGTGCGCCAAACAATCGACTATATTCACGGCTAAACTGTGAGGGACTTTCATAACCCACGTGATGACTAGCTGTTGCCGCATCCATACCCTGTCCCAGCATTAACCTACGGGCTTGTAGGAGCCGGAGTTGCTTTTGATATTGTAAAGGACTCATGGCAGTGACAGATTTAAAATGATGATGAAGAGATGACGTACTCATGCAGGCTTCGCGAGCGATCGCCTCAATGCGAAATGGCTTTTCATAGTTCCATTTGAGCCAGTTAATCGCCTTACTAATCCCCTGAAGTTTTTTATCGGCTAAAGCAATCTGTCGCAATCGCGCACTTTGTTCGCCTGATAGCAAACGGTAGAGAATTTCTCGTACAACCAAAGGCGCGAGGATGGCAATATCTTCAGGGGTTTCCAACAGCCTTAAAAGTCGGATGGCTGCATCCAGCAGTTGGGGACTCACAGGACTTAAAGACAAGCCTGGTGGTTGTTGGTTAGCAGTAGCGTCTAGTTTTGCTTCCATCATCAGTGTACTGAGTTCTGCCGGATCTAAATCTAGCCGGAGGCATAGATACGGAACGGTTGGCGTTGCTTCAATCACTTGACCCGCCACAGGCAGATCGATGGACACTACCAAACATCGATCTCGACCATAAACATACAATTTGTCCGCCAACATCACCTGCTTCTTGCCTTGAGCGACAATGCACAGAGCCGGCTCGTGCAGAGCATACAGAGGCATAGTTGGTTGCGAGGAGCGGATTAAAAACAACCGCTCGATCGCCGTGGCATGGACGCCATCTGTTTTACTGTTCTGTGCAATCAAATCGGCAAGCTCTGAGTGCTGCTTTGTAACTGTCTGTTCCATAACCTCGCTTGAAATCTTTTATCAGACTAACATCTAGGATAGCCCCCATATATTCAACCAATTCTGGCGATCTAGCTTTTGAGCGTAAACAATAAAAAGAATGCAGGATTAGGCAAGAATTGAGCAGGTTCAGATTACCGGATCGCGTTTTGACTCTCTTAAATTAAAAGTGTGCTGGACATCCAATCAACCCAAAGTTCCACGCAATATCAAATTATTTAGATACCTAATTGATTTTATGACTACCAACCAACAAAAAGTCGTATTGATTACGGGCGCAAGCAGCGGCATCGGTGAAGCAACAGCACGTCTACTCGCTCGCAAAGGTGTCCGCGTGGTGCTGGGCGCAAGGCGCACCGAGCGGTTGGAAACCCTCGTGGCTGCCATCCGTTCTGAAGGCGGCTCGGCAGAGTACCAAACGCTCGATGTCACTAGTCGTAGTGACTTCCAAGCCTTTGTAGAATTTGCTCAGAACAAATTTGGCCGTGTTGATGTCATCGTCAACAATGCCGGCGTCATGCCACTCTCCAAACTAGAAGCCCTCAAGGTTGATGAATGGGATCGGATGATTGATGTCAACATCCGGGGCGTACTCAACGGCATCGCCGCCGGACTGCCCGTAATGAAAAGTCAGGGGTTCGGCCAGTTCGTTAATATCTCCTCCATTGGCGGACACGCCGTTTGGCCAACCTGCGCTGTTTACTCTGCTACCAAGTTCGCTGTCATAGCGATTTCCGAGGGACTGCGCCAGGAAAATACCGACATTCGCGTGACAGTGATTTCACCGGGTGTAACTGAGTCCGAACTGGCCGATAGTATTACTGACGCCGAAGCTGGCAAAGGGATGGAGGAATTCCGAAGAATAGCACTTCCGGCCGAGGCTATTGCCAAAGCGATCGCCTTTGCCATCGACCAACCAGACGATGTGGATGTCAACGAGATTATCGTCCGCCCCACGGCTAGCCCGTATTAAACCTCAACGGAGAAGGCAGCGGAGCAAGGATGGGGGAGTGTGGGGAGTGTGGGGAGTGTGGGGGGAAAGAGAATTTATGCCCCCCTCTCCTCCCACACCTCCCACACCTCCCTTACCTCCCTCACCTCCGACACCTCCCACACTCCCTGCCTCTTGAACAAGAAGCGATCGCTTTGAGTTAACCCTTAGTTTGATCCTGAATCGGTATGATAATGGTAAATTCAGTTCCCTCGCCTGGTGTAGAACTCACATCCAAAGTGCCGCCATGTTTTTCTACAACAATCTGATGAGCGATCGCCAGGCCTAAACCTGTACCTTTACCAACACTTTTAGTAGTAAATAAATGGTCAAATATTTTTTGTTTGACTGACTCATTCATACCCTGACCATTATCAGCAATGGCAATTTTGACATTTTTATCTATCACTGAAGTTGTAATTGTAATCTGGTTGGGATTGGCTTTAATTTCCTCAAACTCGCGTCCCTGATTTGCTTCTTCTAATGCATCGATAGCATTAGCCAAGATATTCATAAATACCTGATTTAATTGCCCCGGAAAACACTCAATTTGTGGGAGATTACCATAGTCGATCTTGACTTCAATGGCAGGGCGTTGTTCATTTGCCTTGAGGCGATGTTTTAAAATTAAAATTGTGCTGTCTAGACCTTCGTGAATATTGAAACGTACTTTGTAATCTCGATCTGCACGGGAGAAAGTTCTTAAACTAGTGCTGATATTTTTCAAGCGATCGCAAGCGATGGTCATAGAATCAATCATCTTAGGTAAGTCTGCCAAACTAAAATCCAAGTCAATTTCTTCGGCATGGTCTATAATTTCATCCCCTGGATTGGGTAGATTTTCTTGATATAGTTTCAAGTGTTCGACAATATCAGCAAGAGTGGGTTTAGCTTGTTTAAGACTGGCAGCAATAAAACCGAGAGGATTATTCATTTCATGAGCTACCCCAGCAACCAAGTTACCCAATGCAGACATTTTTTCGCTTTGCACGATTTGTAACTGTGCCTGTTGTAAATCTTGGATTCCTTGTTGTGCTTGTTGATAGAGTTTGGCATTTTCCAAAGAGATGGCGGCTTGAGTGCAAAGTAGATTCAGCAGTTCGACGCGTTCGTGGGTAAATGCTCCGGTTGTTAAGTTGTTCTCCAGATACAGCACGCCAAGGAGTTTGCCTTGATGCAAAATTGGCGTACACAGGACACTCTTGGGCTGTTGGCGTAAAATGTAAGCCTCGGTTAACAACAATGGATGCTCCATTGTATTCACGATCGCAGTCGCTTTTAAGCTGCGTTTGACCGTGTTAATTAGACTCACAGGCACATCGTTGCTTTCTTGCAGCAGTATGGACTGCAAAACCACCGCAGGTTGACCAACTTGAGCTACTCCTTGAATACTAAGTTGATTTCTATCGCTCAACATCAACACACATTTATCCGCGCCTGCGGTTGCGGTGACGATTTCTAGCAGTGCTGACAGTAGCTTGTCTAGTTGAATTTCGCTCGATAAATTTTGAGAGGCTTTGAGGATGGCACTCAAGTCTAGAGATGTGGATACATTACCACCGTTACCCGATGAAGAAGTTTGAGAAATAAATCGACTTTCAGTTGCATACACGGTTTCATTAGGCGCGTATCCTCTAGCAGACTGTTGCAGAATTGTTGTTAACAATTGGGGATAGCATTGTTCTAGGTCGGCAACTTTAGCTTTTGCACCCCAATGAGCATAACCATAGTAGGCTGCAATTAAATAATCTTCAGCAATGCGCTCTTTGCCCCAATCCAGGTAAAATTTAGCAGCGAGTTCGTTAGCGATCGCTTCTTCTTGGATATAATGATTTTCGTTAGCTTCTTTGATGGCGCGATCGTAGAACTCTATAGCTTTGGCTTTATTACCTTGTACTCGCTCTAGTTCTGCATCCACTAAATAATACTTGTGCAAAAAATTCATTGGTGCGTGGTTTGCCCATAGCTGAATCTTTTGCTGGTTGTTTGTCACTCGATTTAAAATATATTCTTGTTCTGAATCTGACAGTGACGAATAGATTGCTAAGTGCGCCAAAGAATCATAAAAATTGAATACTAGGACAGAGATAGTTCCTTGTATTGCATCTAAATACTGTTGGGCTAGCAGTGCATTTTTACAGGCGTTTTGGTATTCACCAAACAAATAACAAAGAATCATTTTGTTAAAGTAAAACTGAAAAAATCCAGTGCGATCGCTAGCATGATTCAGCAGCTTTAAACAAATTTCTTCATCACAGATTTGACCCCGGAAACTGCATGGATCTTCAGAGGGGTTTAACAAATTTAGAACTGACTGTTGATACATGCCTAGTATATATAAGATGTTTTCTTGCTTGAGTTGAGCCAAGGCATTACTTATGGTTGCAATTTCTTCTTGCAATACACTTAACTCATGCCCAGCTAAATATGAATTTTGGCATTTCGTTAAGGCCGCATAACCAACAAATTCTAAGTTGCCACTTTCCATTGCACTTTGATAGCTCTCCCACAAAATTGGCAATGTTTGTGTTAAATGAGCTTTGCCAAAAATTGTCGAACATCCCGCCACCATAAACGCAGATGCTTTCATCTCTGGAATATTGAAATTTTCTGCTAACTTTAAAGCTAACTTGCTGGACTGATAAGCCAAGTCAATATCTTGAAGTTTTTCATTTACGAGAATACTGTAACAAGCGTAACCATAGCTTGAAAAAGGTGAATTTCCATAATTGATTGATAAGTTAACCAGTTTGCAAATCACCAAGGGAAAAATTTCGGGTGCGGCTTGATAGGTAGCAGTACCAATACTGTTTAATATCCTTGCAGCTGCTAATTTTTCGATATCTGTCATCAAAGGCAAGTTAATCAAATCTTCGATATTCTTGCTATTTAGATTATTTGTAGTTTCAGTAACTGCTTGTCGAATATCTGAGGAATCGGGGGATTCGGATATACTTACTCCTACTAATTCCAAAGCTTCTAACCCGATTTTGACAGCTTGCAGCTTTTTAGCTTGGGCCATTTCAGCTTGGATTTTAACAGCATAAACTTTCATTTTATCGATCGCAGTTTTGGACTGTTGTAGAACAATATCTGCAAATTCCTCCATCTGTGGAAAATCACCGCTGAGGTAGGCGGCTTCTGTTGCTAGTTCATACAGTGGTAAGCTGAGGTCGTATTGTGTTTGCCAGCAAGACTCTTCCTCGCCAAGGTTCAACAAACAAATCCCTGTGGTGGAATACTCCAAAGCTGCGGTGTAGGCTGTTGCAATTCTGGCTTTTTGTCCCGCTTTGAGATTGAGTTCGGCGAGTTGTATTTGCTGCGAACGTTCGAGAATTAGAGATTTGCCAATGTTGAGTTGATTGACAATTTCAAACAGATTTTCTTCTTGTTCTGCTGCTTTTGTATTTTTGAGTAGCAGTTGCCCAATTTTCAAGTGTGTTGCTTGTTTTTGGTCATCTGGAATCAAAGAATAGGCGGCTTGTTGGACGCGATCGTGCAAAAATTTATATGTAATTGTTATTTGTCCTTGGTCATTGGTTATTTGTTGTAGTTTATCTACGGATGACAAATGACTATTGACTAATGACTCTTGTTGATAAAATTTATAAACTTCACTTTGGGGTAAAATTAAAGCTTCTTGTAATGGCTTCCATAAAGCAGCAGCGGTTTCTACCTCCGATAATTGAGAAACGATGGCTAAGGTTTTTAAATCAAACTTATTTCCAATACAAGCAGCTAGCTGCAATACAAATTGAGCAGATTCAGGTAACTTTTGTAATTGCCATGCCATGAATTCCACCACATCTTCAGTGAGAGCTTGCTGATTTATCTGGGCGATGTCACATTGCCAACAGCCTGACTCTAAGTTGAACTCAATCAACCTTTCTTGGTGTAATGCTTTGAGAAACTGGGTACTAAAAAACGGATTGCCTTTAGTTTTTTGATATACCAATTGTGATAGTGGAAATGCCACATCTTCCGAGCAAGCAAGGGTATCAGCCACTAAATGATTTAATTTCAAATTACTCAGCGCTTGCAAAGTAATTGTGCTAATTTTCGCACCGTGTTTGCGAATTTCATCCAATACCAATATTAAAGGATGTGCGAGGGATACCTCATTATCCCTATAAGCTCCAATTAATAATAAATATCCCAGACTTGCTTGATTCATTAATAATTGCAAAAATTTCAATGAAGTTGCATCTGCCCACTGCAAATCATCCAAGAAGATTACTAAAGGATGTTCTTGGCTGGCAAATGTTTGAATAAATTTTGTAAATATTAAATTAAATCTGTTTTGAGCAGCAGTTCCTGATAGCTCTGGTATCGGTGGTTGCTTGCCTATAATTATTTCTAATGCGGGAATAACTTCTATAATTACCTGGGCGTTTTCACCTAATTCGCCAAGGATTTTATCTTTCCATTGGGCAATTTGGATATCGGTTTGTGTTAAGATTTGTTCGATTAAATTGCGGAAAGCTTGCAAAAAAGCAGATAAGGGAATACTGCGATTAAATTGGTCAAATTTACCTTTAGTGAAATATCCATGTTTCCTGACAATTGGTTTGTGAACTTCGTTAACAACGGCAGTTTTACCAATTCCAGAAAAACCCGCAACTAACATCAGTTCGCTACTACCAAGAGCGACTCTTTCAAAGGCTGCCAGTAGTTGTTCGACTTCGTTTTCTCTGCCATATAATTTTTCCGAAATGATAAAGCGATCGCACAAGTCCCGTTGACCGATAATGAAAGGATCGATCTTTCCTGTTTGCTGTAATTGCACCAAGCAATTTTCTAAATCAAATTTTAATCCCAAGGCACTTTGATAGCGGTCTTCTGGATTTTTTGCCATCAATTTCATCACAATCTCTGACAAAACCTCTGGAATCTCTTGCCTTTTATCTGCTAATTGATTTGGAAGTTTTGCAATATGACAATGCACTAATTCCATTGCTTCGTTAGATTCAAAAGGAAGTTGTCCAGTTAACAGTTCGTAAAGAGTCACACCCAAAGAGTAGAAGTCGCTGCGATAGTCGATACCGCGGTTCATTCTTCCTGTTTGTTCTGGCGACAAATAGCTTAATGTTCCTTCTAACCCATTAACATTTTTAATTTCGGTGGTTTCTTTGGGTAGCAGGGAAGCAATACTAAAATCTATCAGCTTAACTTGTTTTGTTTGGGGATGAATTAGAATATTGGCAGGTTTGATATCTTTGTGAATGACACGATGATAGTAGAGGTCGTGAAGAATATCAGCTAGTTGTAGGGCAATTTCCAAAACCTCAGTTATCGAAAGTAATTGGTCTTGGGCATATAGTCTTAAAGAAACGCCACCAAAATCCTCCATCACTAAGGCGTAACTATTGCGGTATGGTTCCAAGCACAAGAAACGGACAATTCCTGGAATTTCTAAGTTGTTAGCGATGGTGTATTGATTGCGAAACTGCAATAGTTCATTGAAAGTGGGATACTCGCGTTTCAAGAATTTGATAACTACTGGTTGGCTATCTAACTCTCGTATCCCTCGATATACTATCGTTCTAGAACCACAATACAGTTGCTCGATCAGATTGTATCCGGGAATTGAGCAGGTTAAATCTAATATTGCGTTCATTGCAACTGACTCCGTACCAAATTTTAATATTGTATGAGTCAGTATTACCTTGTGTGGTATAAAAGTAGCCAATAGAGATTACACTGAGATTGTCTCTATTTAAGATACTAAAATACTGCTAAAACTACTGAGTTTTCCAAATTACAGTTCCATTTTCAAGGATGAAATCAAAATTTAGCCAATAAGCTAACTTTATTGGTAAGCGCACCGATTCTTTTTCTAAAGATTCAATTCCTTGTAATCCTAATTCTTCAACTATGGGATGGCTAGCAAAGTTGTAAATTTTTAGCTCAAATTTATCACCTATATCGCCAAAACTGAGGATTTTCCCTTGATGATATTGGGATATTTTCATTAAACATTCCACGATCGCTTGATAACAAGCACGTCTACCATCTTCTATATCACGAAACTGTTTCAGAAAAACAGTACGAACTGATTTATATGTCAGAGACTCGATAATATTTAGCGGTAACGACCAACCAAAACTAGGAATCTCTATATTTCCTTGGTTTTGGAAAATTAACTTTCTGATTAATTCCATTAATTCATCAGGAGTATTTAATGTTTGCTCTCGCTGAGTCTTGTCCTGCTTTTCTATTTGCACTACTTCTAACAAACGCTGTTTTTTTGCGTGAGCTTCAGAGCTAAAATTTTTCCACGCTAGAGTGTCTACAGTAAATAATTCTGGCTTTTCTTCGGGATGAGGAATTTGAAAAAAGCCAATTTCTTTGCAAATGCCATAAATTTCGCGTCCCGAAACTAAAATTGGTGAATCATTGACAAAAATATAGGGCATAAAACAAACTAGACGCTCTCCAACAAAGGCTGACCCTATTTGTTTACCTGCTACAGCCACAACCCAAAAAACAGCTTCCTCTTCAGAACAGTAAACTTTTTCGCTGTCGGGTCTTTCTATAGAACTCAGTGAATCTATAGTTGCGAATGTCATTAGAACATAATTTGTCGCCGGACGGTATTGAACCTTTCCATCAGAAGGTTCATTCAGGTATTTATCGCATAGTTTTTGTAATTTTTCTAAAGAACCTTCCAAGAAAAATCCATAAACGTTAGCATTTTTAAGATTAAAAGGCTGGAGAAAACATTGTTCGTTTGGACGCTCGACGTATTGAGGATATTTTACAGAATAATTAGCATCTGGAAAAAATTGCTTGACAAAATTATTAACTTCTAATTCAGTTTTTTCACCTTTAGCAGCTAACTCTTGAATTAGTTGTTCGAGGGGCTGTGGAGGTTTAGTTAAATCTTCTTGCAATTTTTGTGGATTGCCAAGGATTTCGATAACATAACTGGCTGCTCCCATAGCAATATGAAAGCCAGTTTGTAATACTTCAGCAGAGCTATTAATATTCATAAACCACCTCTAAATATCTGATTCACCTACAATGTTTTTTGGATATCCCGAAATTGCTCTAGACGCTTGCATTCCTGATGTCACTGTGGCTTCAATACTACTAATATTAATACCATTGTGAGTCCAGTCTCCAGCCAAATACAAATTATCAAAACCAGATTCCCCTGGTTTTAGACGATATTTAGTAGTTCCTTTGAGAGACACAACATAACGTTCAGAAGGCTCAATATTTGCTCTGAAAAATTGAGAATCAAATCTTTTTAAACCATTATCTTCTTTCGGATCGACAATTAATTTCCAGTCAATTTTATCTGAACTTTGGGAAGAGGTAATTTCTGGCCATAGAGTAGAAATATTCTCTTTAAACCAATTAATTGCATTTTCTTTGACTCGATTCATTTCCTTTTCCGGAAAGGTATGTTCTGTAAAGGGCAAAATTTTCTCAGCTTCTTCCAAAGGGCCGCAAAAGTAGGCAATATTACTAGGAAAATTTTCTGATTCCCAACTTTCTCTGATATTGAGATGACTCATATCAGCCCATGTGTTAAAAGGATGTGCATAAGCATCAAGTACAGGACTAGGCATCATCCAACCTAATTCTTTTAAATCTGGTTTTAACCAAACTTGAAGTGCTTGAGTTTGAACAGTTTTGACTTTTTCTACCATCTCTTGCCATTCTTTACGAGCTGCAATTAATTCTGGGCAGATATATTTTAATGCTCCTAAAGAAATACCAAGCACTACTAGATCGAAATCTTCTTTGATGTTGAGGGTGATATTTTCTACATCTTTCCACTGTGTCCAAGCAGATTCTAAATTAATGTTTTTAGCTTTAATTTCTTCGCCTTATATAAGTTGGTCATAAAGTGGAGTGCTAGGCCAACATGGCAAATTTTCAATGTCGATTAATGGATTGTAGATATAATTTTTTAGAGTTGCTTGACGGCTAATTTCAATTGTAGCGATCGCCTTTTTATCCGCAGACAGCCCCAAGTTTTTTACTCGATGGAAAAACTCAAATTTTATGCCACGTTCTTGGAGTACTTTATATAGTGGTGCAAAAATTGTATCCCCCATTCCTGCTTGCATTTTCCAGAAAAATGCACCTTTATAAGAAAGTTTCATCCGCAGAAAGAAACGCAATCCCACTCCTGCTGCTAGGTTGGGACGCTCAACATTGCCATTTTCATAACTAAAAACAAGATCGTAAAGCCCTCGAATTAAAGGTGAATTAATGCTCAATTTTGCAGCACCATGTTTATTTAGCCACTCTTGAACATCATAGTCATCAATAATATCAAAACCGCTAAGAAGCAACCCATCAATAATTACACCACGAACTATCGTACAAGCCAAATCTACAATTATCCAAAGCCGACGAAATTTTTGGTGTGTTTCAATGATTTCCTTAACAGTTTCAAAAAGCCAAGTCTTGAATTTATCTAACAACCAAAGAACAGCTTGGTGTTCTATAGGTCGGTGCATACCAGGATCTTGAGGCAATTTATTAACTAACTTATGGGCAATATCAAGAAAAGAAACTTCATGTGCTAAACTCTGGGTTTCACACTCAATTTTCATCTCTTGCAGCAAAGATTTTAACCAGTCTGGAATTTCACTAACTTCGTCTGAATCTTCATCAGTAAACAACGTACCTAATGAATAAGATGAACTCTGAAATTGGTTAACCATAAACTCGATTAGCAGGCAAATATGACCCCAAATCGACGGTAATTCCTCTCCTTCTCCTGGTAGAGAATCATTTATTGGAAACTCAAAAGCCCAAGGAAGCCACTGTTGATTGATATATTCTGGGAATACTATAAAGTTGTGTGGTTTAAAAGCTTCCTGCCAAGTAGCAAGAGGTGTTTCATCGCTTTGCTTTAACTCTTGATAGCACTGACGCATAACCTGAAAGGTATTTTCATAGCATCCCATAAAAATATGTAGCCCATGTTCCTCAATGCGATTTTGGGCATCTAAATTGCGTCCGCTTGCACCTTTTCCACCGAGCCGCCATCCCATTTGATAGATAGTAATATCGTATTTTTCCTGCCAATCAGCTTGACTAGTTAACTCAAATGCTGTTGTTAGGGAAGCCATACCACCTCCCAAAATAGCGATTTTCTTTCTATTCAAAATTTCTGACATGATTTGTTCTGCACCCAAAAAACTATCCAACAATAAATTTTGTCTGGCTGTGGAAACATACAGCAGAATTCAGGATTCAGCAGTAAAATACACGAATTATCATGTACTTTACTTGCCTTGAAATCTGCTGTATTTCTAACCTTGTATTTGTTAGACAAAAGCAACTTCTACAGAGGTTTGTAATTCTTGGCTGTAGTGTAGTAGCGCATTGTTATCGCGCACCATTAATTTGGCATCTTCCATACATTTGGAGAAGCAACTACGGGAAATTTTGACGCTGTGATCTTGGGTAAACAATTTGTTGTGCTGTTGCGCTGCTGAGAGTAATGTTTGATAAGCAGGAAGTAGACACATCAAACTAGCCAAACGAAAACCTACAGCTTCATAAGGTATGTCTATTACATAGGAAACCGACTTATTTATCTCAGCCAATACATTTCCTAAAACCTTTTTTGTCCAGCTTTTGGGTGCCCCTCCCAATGTCAGAGGTAAACTATCAATTTCTTGCATCCAAACATCGGGTAAATAGCATATTCCATTGGCTAAGTCTTCAGGAAAATCTTTAACAATGTTGGTTCTTTGTAAAGCTTGACCGCAGGTTCCACTATGCGCCAGTAAATTTTTAGCAATATCTAGATTAAATCGGTAATGGTCTATAGCTAATTCCGTACCCATTTGACCAACAGTACCTGCTGCAAAGTAGCAATAGCGGCTGTAATCATCTTCTTGAGCTAGCAGACGCACTCCATTGCGGGTGACCATAGTAGCTTTGTATTGACCATCTAGGAATTCTTCTATACCTTCAACCATTGCTAAAACCCAGCGGCTAATAATTTGTCTAACCGCATCTGGGATGAGTGCAAAAATTTCCCACAGCATTAATCCACCTTCCAAAGTCATTAATTTTGTTTGGTCGGTGTTGAGTCCTCGCCAATCTTCATACGACCAGCTAGACAAAATGTTGGTTGCTAAAGTTGGTTCTTTTAAAAGTTGTTTAAACTCGATAAAACGATTTTTTTGCCAGTTATATGGTTGTCTACAATCTTCAATGTTGTCAGCTACGCGAAAAATGAGATAAGCAGTAGACATGAAAGTATCTAATGGCTCTTCAAAGCAAGGAGTTACCAAGGCGAAAGAGCGAGAAACTTTATTCATCAATTCTTCTATATACTTTTTCTGCTCATGCAAAAGATAAAACGTAAGCATTATTACTCTCCATTCACTTAATCAAAATCAAAAATTTGAAGCCAATCAATCTATTTCTAGAACGGAGAGTTTGCTTTCTCCACGCCGCATAATAAAGCAGTTTGTAAGTCTAACTTCTGTGTCCTCTCAAAAAACAATGGCAATAGGTTGCCAGAGTCTGATTATGTTACACAGTTTTAGAGAAAAAGCATTACAAAATTGAAGTTTGCTAAGGTATTTGTCGGTAATAAAATCAAGCTACATCAAGGGCTAATGCACCAAAATATCTCGGTTTAATAATATCTATATCAAACCGAAGAGTGCTTTTATTTATTGAGTGTTTTTAAGCGATCGCCACTGCTGCTACACTTAACAAGTAAGTAGATAATACAGCTACTATCAATTTTAAGTACCAACAGTAGCTATCATATAATAGGCTACAAATAAATCAAATCAGTATATTTTTGACAGATAATATACATTATTTAATGTAATAATACTGAGCCGCGCGATCGTGTTAAAGTAACTGTTCGCGAGCAGGAGGCAATTTTTTGGATGTTAACAGTAGTTGGCAAAAAAATTGCAAATGCCCTTATCCTAGAGCTTCTAGCCTATTTTATACCTTATGTTTATGTAAATAATTTACCTATTGCCGTCAGATCGCGGATTGGGTTTATATGAAAAACACACCCTACTGTTACAAAATTTACGGTGATTAGATCGTTTGTCTCTACACCGTAGTTTGCAGAGGAGGGAGAGGTTTGTCAAACTCACATTTGAATTACAAGTAATTACACTGACTTGATATCATAACCCTTTTTTGCGGGTTTGAAAACCAGATTTTGTATCACATCCAAATACCCACCTAACAAAACCTAAAGTAATTTAATGTGCCCGCATCAGTTTATTTTTTTGATATTTTGGTAGATATATAGTGAACCAATAGTATCTAAGTTAATTTCCTCATTTCCATTTTCATTAGTATTTTTAAACAGTACTGTAAATGCACCCGCACCTAACCTATCTTGAGGAAACATCCTATAACAAGGCATCGTAGTTAAATGAGACTGATATTTTGCTAAATGATTAATTTCCATCGGCTGAAAATGAGGAAAACGTTCTAAAAGCCAATCACAAACCTGCTCATTTTCTTCTGGTGAATAGGTGCAAGTCATATAAGCAAGATATCCTTGTGGTGCAACCAGTTTAGCAGAGTTAGCTATAATTCTTTTTTGTCTATTTGCACTTTTATTAATGACAGTTGGATGAAAACAACCAGGTGCTTTTTCGCCTTTAGCAAGTAGTGATTGTCCAGTACAAGGAGCATCAACTATTACCAAGTTACTAGAAGCTGGAATCATTTCGGCAAATATACTCGAATCTCTATTAACTACAGCATTAGGACTAATATCGCAACGCTTTAAATTAGAAATAAGCATTCCCAGACGTTTGCCAATCACTTCATTACTGATGAGTAAATTAGGTTGCAAAGCTTTACAAGCAAAGATACTTTTTCCGCCGGGTGCAGCACACATATCAAAAATTAAACCCACTGGCTGAGGAATTGTTAACAAAGTAGAAGCTGCAAACACAGAAGAAAAATCCAAACAATAAAAATATCCTTTTTCATGGAGTGAATGTTGACCGGGTTTTTCTCCCAACTGTAAACGGTCTATAAATTGCGGTTGCCAATTAATAGGATTTTCCACAGCAAAAGGTGAGATTTCTGGTTTTTCTTGACACCAAACAATGCTAGATGTAAATAGTTGAGGATTTATTAACGCCTGAATAAATTTCTCTCGTTCGTCTATATTTGTAAACAACCGCCGCGAGAGTTTAAGTAATAAATTAGAAGGTTTTTCCATGTATATCTATCAATAATTGCTGTCAAAATTCTAAATTCTTACTAATTTAGCTGTATCAGAATACAAGTAAAACTGTTACACAAGAACAGTGTAATTAAGGCTTTTGGCTTCATACTCAAAATATAATGACCGCCATTGGGAATGCAATGGCCAAGCTACCCCACTGCACCGGAGAAGGTCATGTTCTTAGATAATTTTGGGCAAAAATTACGCAAAGAAGCACAATTATGGAGGGATGAAGGAATAATTAGTTCTTCGCAGTACGAACAAATAGCAGAACGTTACCAATTTAAAAACCTGGAGGCTGCTGCACGCGATCGCTTTATTGCGATCGTGATTGCTATAGGCAGCATCCTTTTATGCTTAGGCATAATTACTTTTGTAGCAGCAAACTGGCAGTCAGGCTCGCGAGAAGTCAAGTTTATTCTGCTGATGAGTTTGTTTTTTGCCACGGCTATAACTGGTTTTTACACTTGGAGACAAGCTCAAGGAAAGAAGCCACAACAAAGCAAACGCTTACTGGGAGAGGGTTTGCTAATTTTAAGTGCTTTCATTTTAGGTGCAAATCTACTGCTAATGGCCCAGATGTTCAATATTAGCGGTTCAATTTCCCAATTGTTTCTCGCTTGGGGGTTTGGTGTTGCAGTCATAGCCTATAGTCTGTTCTTAAATTCCTTAGGAATTCTGTCAATTATCCTTGTGGAAATTGGCTATTGGACGGGACTAGAAGATTTGTGGTACTCTTCAAGTGAAGCAACTTGGGCGCGACTAGTGGTACAGCATATGCCTCTGTTGGCGTGGCTGGTATTTGTACCCTTGGCTTACTTCTGTCGATCGCGCTGGATTTTCGTCCTAGCAGCCTTTGTCTTTGCTAGTTCCTTGCAAGCCAACCTCAATCCTCTTCCACTGCTAAATTATGCTGATATAGCCCCTTGGGTGGCTTCTTTTGCTTTTGCACTCCCACCTGCATTATTCTGGAGTTATGATGACCTGCTGTTTCCAACGATAAATTACAGATTGTTTCAATCCCTGGCTCGTAATTTAGCGTTGGTGAGCTTTGGCGCAGTCTTCTACGTCCTGTCTTTTCGTTGGGTCTGGGATTCTCCAGATTATAGCTCTAATCAGCCAACGACTTTGACAAATTTGTTTGAGTCTCTGCCAATAATTGATTTAGGGATTCTCAGCGGCTTAGCGGTGTTGCAATGGTTGTTTCTGCTGCGTCAAAGGAATAATCCCCCCCGCCGCGAAGTAATTTTTACCACTGCTGTGATTACTACTTTTCTTGTGTTTATTGCCTTAGCGCCTTTTTGGCATCAAACTATCAGCCGAATTGATGAACTTGGGATTTTTATTTTCAATGTACTTCTAGCAACATTAGCCTGGGGACTAATTCAAGAAGGATTGAAATTAAATAACAGAAGTTCCTTTTGGGGCGGTATGCTGTTATTCACGCTCCAAGTTATCAGTCGGGTACAAGAGTATGATACCGACTTACTATTTAAGTCTCTGGTCTTTGTTTTGTGCGGTTCAGCTTTAATTAGTGCTGGACTTTGGTTTGAACGTCGCCAAATCGGTACATCTAAGTCTACAAGTCAGAAGTAGTGGAAGAAAGAATTCAGAATTCACCAATTCAGAATTCACCAAGTCAGTAAAAGTTTGGGATTTTAGATTTGAGATTTTTTCTTCAATCCAAAATCGTTCGACTGAGCGAAGTCGAAGTCGAAAATTGTAAATCTAAAATTGTTAAAGTTTCTCTGCGTCAGTCCTAATCTCGTTAATTTTGTCCTCTTCAATACCCCTGCTTTTTAGGACTACGCTCATGACCAGTAATTCTTCTGAATCTAAAAATAAATCCTTGTCTCCCGAAGCTGAATTTTCCAACACAGTGACTTTTCGGGATTACTTGATTGCTACTGAACAAAAATCGAATAAGCCTTTACCCGTTTGGCGGTTAATAGCACCATTGGCGGTGCAAACCGCGTTAATTATGGCAGTACCAGCCCAAGCACTTTATACAGACATGACGGGCAAGACGGTGATTTTGCAAACCGTACCTGTAAACCCTAATGATGTCCTTCAAGGAAACGCTCTAGAGTTAGACTATAACATCTCCCGGACTGCTAATTTGAGCAGACTGCCTGGTTGGCAGACCATAGTTAGCAAAGGCCGTGGAAGTGGCAGAAGATTGCCTGAAGGAACCAACATCTACGTAACTTTACAAGAGCAAGTATCTTCTGGTCGTGGTGTCCCCACAGCTTGGAGACCGTTACGAGTCAGCAGCTCGCGCCCCACTTCCCTAAGAGCTAATCAAGTAGCTCTAAGAGGTGTCTATCAGGATGGTTCCGTCAACTACGGTTTAGAAACATATTACATCCCGGAAAACCAACGGCAGCAGATTAGAAACGACTTGCAAGCCCAGCGCGCTCGGAGAGGACAAGTACCACCCATCGTTGTGAAGGCGAAAGTCGATCCTCAGGGAAACGCACTACCAATTAGTATGTGGGTACGCGATCGCAACTATCGCTTTTAATTTCTTACGCGAATAAACTTGGATGTCTAATCGCAAGATTTATCACCGAAGTCCTGAGCTAAGGAAACCTTGGCTCAGACTTCTGTTTTTGTCAATCGAGTAATGGTAAATTGTGAATTAATTACCGTAAGTTTTATATAACTTAATCTTCATGGCGTAACTGCCATGCTGCACCAAAAGCTGCTCCAGCCCCAGCTAACAATCCTGTACTCATTCCTTGGATAGTTTTTTCGATTGGATCTTGCGTTAGGCAATCATTTGTAACCTTGCTATCTTGCAAACACAGATTGCTTTCTGCCCAACTGGCAGTACCTCCTAAAATTACGCCAGTTATACTACAAGAAACAACTAGCAGCAAAAGGCGTCGGGTTTTTCTACTTTTTCTATCCATAGATGGATGCGTTAAAGATGAGATTTGCTAACAGATCTTCAACTACTTTACACATCTTGGCTGTTAATGTCATTAGTCAATTAGTCATGAGTCATAGATCGTTACTGAAAACTAATCTCCCATGCTCAATGCCCTGTTTGGCCCATGCCCAATTAATGATTCTTTTGGTGACGTACTTCGACTACAGTATGAACATTGCCACGAGGGCTAAAATCTGCCTTTACAGTGACTTCTAAGGGGTCACAAGCTGCGACAAAATCATCCAAAATTTGGTTAGCAGATTCTTCGTGAGAAATATAGCGATCGCGGTAACTATTAATATAAAGTTTGAGTGCCTTCAACTCTACTACTCGTTCATCAGGCACATAGGTAATATAAATAGTCGCAAAATCAGGATAGCCCGAAAATGGGCATTTACAAGTAAATTCCGGCAAACTAATGCTAATGTCATATCGCCTTCCCAGGCGCGGATTAGGAAATGTAATTAGTTCGCCTTCTGCTATATTACGCTCGCCATACTTCATTTCTTGGCTTGGCCCAGATACACTTTCAGGTAAATTGTTAGTTGTCATTGGTCATTAGTCATTAGTAATTTGGCAAACAGGGCATTAGGTATGGGGCATGGGGCAAACAGAGCAAGCAGGAAGTGTGTGAGGGGTGGGAGGTGTGGGAGGATAGGGAAGAAATTTTTTTCCCACACTTCCTCATCTCCCCATCTCCCCATCTCCCCATCTCCCCATCTCCTCAACACTCCTCCTTCTCCCAGTCCGGACAACTTTCATCTTCATAACCGTTGGGATGCATAGCACAAACTAACAAGTTACCACCATAAACTTGGCCGTGGTAGTGAATACAACCGATGCAAGCTGGATTTTTTTCGGCTGTGGGTTCCACTGAATAGGGAAAACCCGGATCTATATCTGCCACAACATCTTCCAAGTCCCAGTAAGCTTCCATCATCGGTTCAGCTATATCTTGTAAATAGCGATCGACTTCAGTGATAACGTTACTGTGTACTTGCTCGGTAATTTCTTCCGTTAACTCAAAAAAGGCGTCTACCATTTCACCCATTCCCAGGAAGAAACGCTCTACTTCATCTGCTACTGTTTCTACGATTTCTATTAAATCTTTTTGCCACTGTTCCATAAACTTGACGCCTTTACAGGCTATAAACAGGACGTTTTGTAGTGTCTAATTTTATGTACTAAAGTACACATTAGGCAATGTATCATATCAATTTTATATATATACCGCTATGTCAAACTGCCAGTTATTACTGAATTTACAAGTAAAACAATGCTTTTTACTAATCCCGTTGCAATCGTTTTAACTCATCTTGCAGTTCTAGGACTTGTTGGCGTAATTCATCTACGTTGTTGTCAGTTGATGCCTCTTTCACCGTTAGCTCTTCATCTTCCTCTAAAATTTCGATGCGGCGAGGTTCTGAAGGAGGTGTTTTTTCAGCATTTTCACCAGATGCTTGCGGTTGTTGGGCTTGCTTCATCATATCTTCGACAAAGCGGCGGGCTTCTTCTGTGGACATTTCGCCCTTGGCCACCATTTCGTCTGCCAGTTTTTGGACTTGCGATCGCAGTTCGGCTAATTTTCCCCCTGCTTTTTCGCCAGCGTAAGAAGCTAGTCCTACACCAAGGTAAAAAGCTTTTTGAACAATATCTCCAAAACCAGGCATTTCTCCCGAACGCTCCTAAAAATAGGGCGACCCGGAGACTACGCCTACCACAAGCCTCCCGTGTTGCTGCTACCTTCCGGTTCTGACAAGATTTGGGTGTTGCAGTCGCATAGATCCAGGTCTTATAAAAGCATAACATTAAAATTCAGTAAATGTGTCTTATTCCATAACAATCCGCCATTCATATAGTTGGTAGTTGACACAACCGTGTTGTACCAAGGGATCGCTAGCTACAATCGCTTCTGCCTCAGCCCTTGAGGCTGCCTCAAATAGCAACATCCCGCCTTCGGCTTCTGCCCAATAGCCTGTTTGCGCTTTGTGTCCTTTTGCAATCAACTCTTGAACGTAGGCTTTATGGGCCGGTACATATTGGTCAAAGGTAGATTTATCGACTTTACCTTGTTCGATCTTTACAAATATTGGCATCTACTTACTCGCTCCTATTACAAAAGGCTTTTTACCCAAGTTATTACTATTAGGACTTACGCAAAAGCTCTCTGAAACTCTTATAACTTCGTGCCCTACCCTGCGGCAAGCCGCTCCGCGTCTATGCGCCCTTTGCGGTTCATTTTTTCATAATTTTGCGTAAGTCCTAACTATTTTGAATAGCAACCAAAAATCTAGGCATCCGATAAATCAAGACGGACAGTAGTGCGTAGAGAGCTACGCTTCTTGTCGCCAGACATCGCTGATTTATTACAGCTATTAACTTGATATTTGTAGTATTTAATAAGCATAGTGAAACATTTCATAATTAACTGTCTTAAATGTCTTAATTATTTTCTTAACTGTCTTAACTGTCTTTGTATTCTTGTGACAACAATGGGAGGATACTGACGTTGCTAACGAAAAAAACTTATGTCTGACATCAAAAAGCTTGGTCAATCGTGGATATTTAATTGGTTCTTTGGTTTTGACCAGACTCCTACAAATGAAGATAGTTGCATCTATATCAAATCAGTTTTATGTTGTGCTAAAGGAGATGGAATTCTCTCCCAAGAAGAAAAAGATTGGGCTATTGGATTTTGTGCATCTTGGGGAGTAGAAGACTGGGTAATTGAAGAACTAAAAGCATATGAAGCAAATGAGCCTTTAGAAGAAGTCATTGCTCTCTCTCCTCAAGTATCAATAGCACAGAGGGATATACTTCTGAGTGCAATTTGGGCTTCTGCTGCTGATAAGGAATATCACGAACAGGAAAAAGCAAAAATTCGGCAAATGGCTTCTATTATAGGGGTTTCAGAAGAGATAGTAGAGCAGTTAGAGCAGCTACAAAAAGAAGAATCAGCACTACGTCAGAAGCGCCTTAAGCTCTTATATCCTGAGAAAAGCCCCTATTAAAATAAAATCTACTATATCTTAAGTAGCTACGCTCAAAATCAACAGCGAACAACACAATTCACTTATTTGATGATTAGCTTTTATAAGAGCGATCGCAATCCTTTAAAGTGCTAATCTTCAAATGCTTCCCCCAGCAATCCAGGCTGGGTAAAACTTTGGCCAATCAACTGAACCCTGACTAGGGAACGCTGGGGAAAATATGAAAAACTTTTTATATGCGTGTGGCTATTGCAATTTATCAAAAGCCTAAAAATGGAATCAGAAACAAGAAATTTAAAATCAATAGAAAGTAAGTTTAGATTTCAGATTTATCAAGAACTTCAAAATAGCCTATTGCAAGGATGGCAATCTTTTGACGAAAGTGAAAATTTTAAAATACTAAATGATTTTTATGATTTTTTATTAAAAGCTGGATTTGACGAAAGTAAATATAGAAAAATTTTTCCTAATCCAGCATATGATAATGCTGCAAAAATAATTGGTAAAGCTTTTCTAGAAACTGCCAGAAATCTTGAGATTCAATTTGACGAGATTTTTCCTGGCAATTTTTCTACATCTCAAGAAGTTGAAAATGTAGATTACGAAATTCGTCTGTTTAAGCTAAAAGCTTTTTCTCGCAATCAACCCTTATGTCTTTTCTTACTTAAATTTCCTCATTTTCACGAAAAATTTGGCTTTCCATCACCACCAGAGTTAGAAATTATAGAATTATATTAACTACTGTAGTTGATTAAATTCAATGAGCCGTTTTTTCATTGCCCTTCTACCACCACAAGAGATTCAGGACTACGCTAATCAGATTAGGCAGTATTTTGCTGATAATTTTGCCAGTCGTGGGGCACAAAATTCTCCGCCTCATATTACCCTGCAACCGCCCTTTGAATGGGCAGATACTAATGTTTTATTGCTAGAAACATCTTTGAGGGAATTTGCTAGCGAACAAAAGTCAATACCCATCACACTCAGCGGTTTTGCTGCCTTTCCACCCCGCGTTATATATATAGATGTGGTGAGAAGCCAAGAACTTTTGACTTTGCAAGTTGATTTAATGGCTTATGTGGAAAGTAAGTTGGGAATTGTTGACAAAGTTTCTAAAACCCGACCTTTTGCGCCCCACATGACAGTTGCGTTTCGAGATTTGACTAAGCAAAATTTTAAAGCTGCTTGGCCAGAATTTGAAAAACGTCAGTTACATTTTGAATTTTCTCCTAACAAATTGACTCTATTACTTCACGACGGGAAGCGATGGAATATTAAATCGGAGTTTAATTTTTGCTAATTCTTTTTTGTTGAAGTAATTATAAAAAGGAGTCAGAATAATTTTTCCATAAAGGAATACTCAGCCTTAGAGAATTTATGCTGAATTCTGATTCCTGAGTTCTGAATTCTTATTTATATTTATTATTTTTCAAACTGCTGTTCTTGCTGCGGTTGCTGTTGGCGTTCAGTTGGTTGAAGTTTTTCAAATAAAGCTGGTGGTGTAGCTTGGCGAAATGCACCACAATAGTGCATGGTCATAACTGCTTTGAAAGCCCAATGGTCTGAGGGAACATCTGTAAAGGGATTTGGTAAATTTTGGGCTTGATTTTGAATACAAGCATTCACAACTTCATTTGATGTTGCTGGAGTTTCATTTGCAGGTTCTTGAGATTTAACGGGAGTTACAAAGCTAGTAGTAGCTAAAACTACGAGTGTAGCGACAATTTTGCAGTTCATAATTTTTCTAGAAATCGCACCTTATCCTATCTTAGTTCCCAGGCTGCTACCCAGGAACTAAAAATAGAATAAGCGACTTCCCAACAAAAGAATATCCTACTGTCAACAGTCAACAGTCATCATTCACCAACTTCAAACTGTTGTGTTTATTTCTTTAAATTTCCTAATTTTGCCTTAATTAAGCGTTAGAAAACATTGCCAGCATTAGTAACACTACAACTAATGCAGTAATCCAAAGACCTAACGATCCCCAAACAACTGAATCTTGTTGTATTCTCTGCCATAAATTAGTGACTGAGTTATTCCGAAATGCCATTTGATAACCTCCGATTTTTATGATGGTTTTAGCAATAGAATTCCGAAGTCAGAATTCAGAATGTATTACTAGCTCACAACTCAACAAAACTTTACAAAAAGATATTTATTAATGCTTAACTTAATTCTCACATAGGTAACTGTTTACACTCCAGATAAACAGGATTTTGAGAGAATTCTTAACATTACCTTAACCATGTATAAAAAACTGTATTTTTAAAAAATTATGCACGGAAATATTGGCTATGTTTCTCTTTGACTAGTGTTTATCTGGAGTTAGAAATATATTAAAAATAGACATCTATTATCAGTGAGGTTAGTAAATAATGGTGCAAGAAATCAGGCAAAACGAACCTCAATATATCTGTATCATTCCAGTTGATAAAATTACAGGTAACCAAGACGAAGAAATCATAAGTTTTGGTGCATCTGCCGATGAGGCAAAAAATCAAGGCGAAGAATTATTAGCATCTACCTATGGTTGTAATCAATCCCAAGTTCGGGAATTGATGCAGCAAGCGCGGATTGAAACAATAGCTCAGTGGTGTGCCCCGAAGCACTAAAATTAGTTGTTACATTAACTCCGGTTAATTACTCGATAAGAATTCGGAATTCAGAATCCAGAAGTAAGACATGCTTACCTTGTAGTTTGATACTTAGATGGTGTACTTAAGCAACTGTAAAACAGTTGTATAAAAATTTTTCAAAGTAGTAGTGTAAATGCTAATGATAAATATTTAGCCGTACTTGAGTTTGAGGTCTTGGCAAGAGCAGGTTTTAGCAACCACAATGGTGCAAATATTTAGCTAATCGGTATTAAGGAGCAATCAATCTATGACCGACGCCAAGCAGACTTCCCCCCGTCGCCGTCGCTCTTGGGCAGAGCCATATAAAATCAAGGTGGTTGAGCCATTAAAAATGACTACTCGTGCTGAACGGGAACAAGCGATCGCCACTGCGGGTTACAATACTTTTCTGTTACGTTCCGAAGATGTCTACATTGATTTGCTCACCGATAGCGGCACCTCAGCTATGAGCGATTATCAGTGGGCAGGGATGATGCTGGGTGATGAAGCTTACGCTGGCAGCAAGAATTTCTATAATTTAGAAGAAAACATCCAGAAATATTACGGCTACCGCTATATAGTGCCCACCCACCAAGGACGTGGCGCTGAAAATATCCTTTCTCAAATATTGATTAAACCAGGCGATTACATACCTGGCAATATGTATTTCACCACAACCAGGCTGCATCAAGAGTTGGCTGGCGGTACATTTGTAGATGTAATTATTGACGAAGCCCACGATGCCCAATCATTGCATCCATTTAAGGGTAATATAGACCTGCAAAAGCTCACAGACCTCATTGAGCGAGTTGGGGCAGAACGCATTCCCTACATCAGCGTCGCTGGAACCGTGAACATGGCTGGCGGACAGCCGATATCAATGGCTAATTTGCGGGAGGTACATCAGTTAGCCCAAACCCACGGTATCCGGATTATTCTTGATGCTACCCGCGCTGTAGAAAATGCTTACTTTATCCAGCAACGAGACGAAGATTATAAAAATCAGGCGATCGCCACCATCTTACATGAATTTTGCTCCTATACCGATGGCTGCACCATGAGTGGCAAAAAGGATGCACTAGTGAACATCGGCGGTTGGCTGGCTCTCAATGACTATAATCTCTACGAAGAAGCGCGTAATTTAATAGTAATATATGAAGGGCTGCATACTTACGGTGGTATGGCTGGCCGCGATATGGAAGCTATGGCACGCGGTATCGAAGAGTCAGTGAAAGACGATCATATTCGTGCCCGTATCGGTCAAGTTGAATACTTGGGACAAAAGTTGTTAGATTGGGGTATTCCAATTGTTGTGCCCATTGGTGGACATGCGATTTATTTAGATGCCAAACGCTTTTTAGAGCAAATTCCCCAAGAGCAATTTCCGGCACAACGCCTAGCAGCCGAACTGTATGTAGAAGCAGGTATTCGGGCGATGGAACGGGGTATCGTTTCCGCTGGACGCAGTAAAGAAACAGGGGATAATTATTATCCAGACTTAGAACTGGTGCGCTTGACTATTCCCCGGCGAGTGTATACCCAAGCTCACATGGATTTGACTGCGGAAGCAGTTGAAGAAGTTTATTATAATCGCGATCGCCTACGCGGACTGAAGATGATTTACGAACCAAAATATCTGCGGTTTTTTCAGGCAAGGTTCGAGTTGCTGTAGATTTGGCAATGTGTTGAACTTTTACTACTCAATCGCTAGTAACCTGATTTGTGCTTAACTAAACCTAATGCTGCTGCTATGAGGAGGGGTGCAATGTCCAGTTGGGGCACTGTGTTGAGTATTGCAATAGGTGGTGTTAGCACTTTGTGTGGGAATAGTGCAATCGCTCAAATTACTTCGGATGGTACTCTACCCATTAACTCTAGTATCGAAAAAGACGGTAACATCTTCAACATTACTAGAGGAACTCAAGCTGGCGGAAACTTGTTTCACAGCTTTGGTGAGTTTTCTGTCCCTACTGACAACATTGCTTTCTTTAATAATGCTGGGGATATTCAAAACATTATTAGTCGAGTGACGGGAAATTCAATATCTAACATTGATGGTCTAATTGCCGCTAACGGTACAGCTAACCTGTTTTTAGTTAATCCAAATGGAATTATATTTGGTCAAAATGCTCAATTAGATATTGGTGGCTCGTTTTTTGCCAGTACTGCCAGCGCAATCAAGTTTGCTAATGGAAGCGAGTTTAGTGCTTTGACTCCTCAAACTACGTCAATACTAGCTATTAGTGTTCCCATTGGTTTGCAATTTGGGCACAATCCAGGAAGCATTCAAAATCAATCTCAGGCTACTGATAGTAACGGCATAGCTTATGGTTTACAGGTCAAGCCTGGTAAAACATTAGCGTTAGTAGGTGGCAATATCACCCTAGAGAGTGGCTATTTGACAGCAGAAGGGGGACGAATTGAATTGGGAAGTGTCGCTGACGGCTTGGTTAGCCTCGATTTCATAGACAAAATTTGGGTACTAGGATATCAGGGAGTACAGAACTTCAACGACATACAACTGTCTCAGGATGCTTTTGTTGATGCTAGTGGGGAGAGTGGTGGTGATATTGAGCTGCGGGGTAGGCGTGTGATAGTCGCTGATGCTTCGCGGATTATAACTTCTACCCTTGGTTCAGGATCGGGTGGAGCTTTGAACGTGTCTGCCTCAGATTCTGTGGAAGTACTTGGTACATCAACCGATGGGCGGTTTTCTAGTTTGTTGAGTACTTATACTGAAGGTTCTGGAAGTGGGAGTGACTTAACAATTACTACGAAACGCTTAATTGTTCGCGATGGAGCTTTGATAGAATCTGGTACTTTCAGTGAAGGACAAGGTGGTAAGTTGACTGTTAATGCCTCAGATTCTGTGGAAGTAATTGGTATCTCAGCAAAGAGACAATTTTCTGCTGTACTGGGTACTTTTAGTCGAGGTTCTGGGAGTGCTGGCGACTTAATAATTGCTACGAAAAACTTAATACTCCAAGACGGATCTGAGCTAGGATCTCTTACCTTGGCAGAGGGACAAGGAGGAAAGGTAACTATTAATGCCTCAAATTCTGTAGAAGTAAATCATACTTCGGGTATTGGGCTGTTTCCTACTATCTTATTTACTCAGAGTGCTGGTTCTGGGGATGCTGGCGACTTAACAATTACTACGAAACGTTTAAATATTCGTGATGGAGGTCGCATAGGAGCTGTAACTTTTGATGAAGGGAAAGGGGGAAACTTGACTATTAATGCCTCGGATTCTGTTGAAGTAAGTGGTACTTCAGTCATCAATGGGCTAAAGCGTACTGCTTCTATAAGTAATCAAACTCAAGGTGCTGAGGCTGCCGGTGATTTGACGATTAGTACGCCACAGATGATAGTTGAAGATGGAGCCGAGGTAGGGACTATAACTGCTAATTATGCTGCTAAAGCTAGTGGTAACTTGACAATTACTACAGAGCAGTTAACTGTCCGGGATGGAGGAAGGATATTAACTAGTAGTCTTGATACAGGCAAGTCAGGTGATTTAAACATATTTGCTTCAGATTCTGTTGAATTGAAAGGTACAGGGTTCAATAGAGATGAAAACAGTATTACCTCCAGTGGATTATTTACTCGGTCATTTGAAACTGGAGATGCTGGAAATTTGACGATTGAAACGCGGAAATTAGTTATCGAGGATGGGGCACGAATATCTAGTTCCACTTTTTTAGGAAAGGGAGGAAATTTGATTGTGAATGCCTCAGAATCAGTAAAAGTTACTGGCTTTTCAGACGATGGGCAAATTAATAGCGGTATATTTGCTCAAACAGTTGGCTCTGGAGATGCTGGAAATCTCAGAATTGAAACCGGACAGTTGATTGTTCAAAATGGAGCTGAAGTTACAGTAAATGCCACTGACTTATTTGGAGAAGTATTAGGATCTGCGGGAGATATAGAAGTAGTCGCTCGCTCTATCGAATTAGAAAAAGGAGCGCTTAGAGCCGCAAGTTCATTAGGGAATGGGGGTAATATTATTCTGCAAGTGCAGGACTTATTGTTGCTACGTCAAGGCAGTAAAATTTCTACCAATGCAGGTACAGCGCAGCAAGGTGGTGATGGCGGCAATATTAATATCAACGCTAAATTCATCGTTGCTATCCCCCAAGAAGACAGCGACATTACCGCTAATGCATTTTTAGGCACAGGTGGAAATGTCCAAATTAGTACTCAAGGTATTTTCGGCATTGAGGCACGCCCTAAGCCAACTGCTGAAAGTGATATTACTGCCAGTTCAGAACTAGGCCTGCAAGGTGTGACAAATATCAATTCACCTGATAATGATTCCATTCAAAACAGCCTGACACAACTACCTGAGAACCTCATAGACACCAACGCACTCATCGCTAATAGCTGCATCGCCCGAAATCCACGCCAAAAAGGGACATTTACGATCGCAGGTTCTGGCGGTTTGCCCAACCGTCCTGGTAATGCTTCGGCTTCAACTTATCCCACAGATGATGTACAAGATGCGATGAGCGATCGTGCAATACGTCAGTGGAAAAAAGGTGACCCAATTGTCGAAGCTCAGGGGGTATATCGACTGACAAATGGAAACTTGGTTATGAGTCGAGAGTGTCGTTAAACAACTTGAGTCGAGAAATTAGTGTGTAAAGTTGATAAAGCAGATAAGCACAAATATGATGTTATATATGCAAAATTTAAATCTATAAAAATTACAATAGTAAATTAGGATTTTCAAGTCAGCATTATGGAGCAAAGTCAGCGACCACAGCACTACGACCCCGATCGAGAGTTTCAAGAAGCTCTCGACCAATTGGAGGATATCTTACAAGAAAATACTACTGAGGATGAAGATACACCAAAATTGCATACTGAGAGTGCTGATGAAGTCGAAGCTAAAGATTTGACAGATATTGATTTAGCCGCTTTTGAAGATGCCGTTGCCGATATTGAACAATATTTGGAGCAAAAAACGAAATAAAAGTTTGTCATTAGTCATTTGTCAGTTGTCATTTGCAAATAACTAATGACTAATGACCGATGACCAATGACTAATAAATAATTTGCCGCTGAGCTTCGTACAACATTAAAGCAGCTGCGATCGCTACATTCAAGGATTCCACCCCAGGACTTAGAGGAATTCTCACTTGCTTGTCTGCCATCGCTGCTAAATCTGCTGACAAACCAGCACCTTCGTTTCCCAGTAATATTAAACTAGGTTTTCGCCAGTCCACTTGCCAATAAGTTAAGCTTGCATTTGGTAATGTTGCTATTACCTGCATTCCTGCTTGCTGACTTTGTTGGACTGTTGCTTTTAAATCTTCGGTTACTGCCGTTGCTAGGCGAAACCATTGCCCCGCTGAAGCGCGTAAAACTTTGGGGTTGTCTAAATCTACGCTATCTCCACTTAGCCACAACCCGGACGCCCCAGCCGCAGCGGCAGTGCGAATCATCGTACCCAGGTTACCGGGATCTTGTACTGTTTCTAAAGCTAGGACTAAACCAGTAAATGGTACTTGAGTTCGACCATCGCTGCGTTTTGCCGTTGCCACCACACCATCCGGTTGGACTGTGGTGGCGATCGCGTCTAAAATTTCTTTACTCACAATTTCGGCGCGATCGCATCGTCTACAAGCTTCCTCCCACAATGACGGATGGGTTGCTTGCCAATCTGGGGTACAACACACTGTCTCTAGTGGATAATTCACCGCACAAGCTTCCTCTAACAAGTGCGTTCCTTCCAGCAAAAATAACTCCTGCTTGTGCCGCTCTTTAGTAGAGTGTAACTTGCGAATTTGCTTGACTAAAGGATTTTGTAAGCTGGTCAACATGATTTTAGATTTTGGATTTTAGATTTTAGATTAATCCAAAATTTTCAATATCACATTCTTTAACTGGGTTAATAGGATTTTAGATTCATTCAACATCCAAAATATTCAAATTTTCTAACCTAGTCAAAGGAAGTTCAGTTTTCAGATTAATCCAAAATCCAAAATCCAAAATTTATTTATATGCGGAACCCGGGACTTGAACCCGGAAGCCTTGCGGCACTAGAACCTGAATCTAGCGCGTCTGCCAATTCCGCCAGTTCCGCTGGCAATTATCTTTATTCACAATTTCTTATTTTTGCGTATTTTTTTACCTTTGTCAAGTGCAAAAAGGCAAGATTTAAAAGGCAAAGTATTTCTTTTTACTTTTATCTTTTTATAGCAGTTGGCAATAAAACCTCAACACAAAGAGATTTTCAAGCCTATTGCCCGTTGCCTATTGCCTATTAGCTGTTTCCCCAACCCTGCTATATTTTTTAAGGCACCAACCCTGCACGCAAAGCACGCACAGCAGCTTGTGTGCGATCGGCAACACAGAGTTTATTGAGAATACCCCGAACATGAGTTTTAACAGTGCCAACTGTGAGATAGAGTCTTTTGGCGATTTCTGCATTGTCACAGCCAGCGACAATCAGCTCTAAAACATCCATTTCCCGTTGAGTTAAAGGATAAGTGACGATAGTTTTTTCGATATCTGGGTCAATGCCTTCAATCAAGACTCTTTTTGTGGCTGTTCCTCTGCTGGCATCGGGGAAATCTTGACGTATTTGCTGGAGTACAAGGTCTGCGATCGCTGGATCGATCCATGAGCTACCTGCATGGGTTGTTCGCACAGCCTCAATCAGTCTCTCACTTTCGATATCCTTCATGCAATAGGAATCAGCGCCTGCTGCAAATGCAGCTAAGACTGCCTGCTCGCTATTCTGCATTGTTAAAATCAAAAGCTTTGTTGTATAATCTTCAGTTTCTGCTTGATATTGCCTAATTGTCCGTGTTAGCTCGATACCATCCATATCAGGCAAACCGATGTCAATAGTAGCAACATCAGGCTTGAGAGTTTTTACAAGCTCGATTCCATCTGCTGCATTAGCAGCTTCACCAACAATGTTTACTTCGGGCTGAGTTTGTAAGGCAGCCCGCAAACCAATTCTTGTAAGGTTATGATCTTCAATGACGAGGATCTTGATTTCATCCATAGCTGCTTAAGTTTACTGTTATCTATCTAAAGTACACATTAAAATAATCCCGTTCTCAAATTCAGGATTTTATACAAAAAGCAATATGTTTGCTATTGTTCCCAGGAGTGCATCTACTATTACACATGAAATAACCTTATCTCGTAAGTTTTTCAAAAGGCAAGAGTTCGATCCGAACAATACAATTCAATCAAAAAACTATTTTGATACATTATTGGCAAGATATATGTTTTATGGACTACAACTGATTCTCAAAATCTGATAAAACTAGGAATCGTTGAATGTTCGATCGCTTACCCTTGGTCTAGCACGCAAAATGCACATAAAATTAATCACTAAGCTACTTCACCTCACACTCTACTCACAAGATATGGATAATTAGTCAGGCAGGCAATATGCTGAGGAATAAGATATATTTAATACTATCAATACTGAGAGGAACAGAAAAAACAGTATAATTCCTGAAAAAAGATACCTCAAATTCAGGAAACTTTAAAGGAAAATGTGAAATTTTAATCATCTCAACGCTATTAGAGTAAGCTATTACTAGATTTGCGAGGGATAGCCAAGCACTTCTTATTTTATTTAGCCATGTCTTTAACTAAAACTGTTAAAAAAGATAAAATTCTCGTTGTCGATGACATTTTTGACAATTTACTAATCTTAGAAGCAGTCCTACAAGATAAGGACTATGAACTTAGCTTGGTGGAAGATAGTAAAATTGCTCTGAGTATGGTTGAGCAGTCACCGCCAGATTTAATTCTGTTAGATGTGATGATGCCGGGGATAGATGGGTATGAATTCACTCGACGCATCCGACAAAATCAAGGGTTACCATTTATCCCAATTTTGTTGATTACAGCTCACTATGAATCCAGCGTTGTCCAAGGACTTGATGCTGGTGCAGATGACTTTATTCGTAAACCGTTCGATCCAGATGAACTACATGCAAGAGTGCGATCGCTCCTGCGCCTCAAGCATAGCATCGACGAACGAGACCAAATGGCTAATTTGCGGGCAGATTTTGTCTCGCGTTTTACCCACGACTTACGCATACCACTAGTAGCCTCTAACCGGATTTTAAAATTATTGCTCGAAGGTAGGTTTTGCGACGTTTCGCCACAATTGCAAGAAATAATTAATACCATGATTGGCAGTAACCAAGACCTGCTAGAAATGGTAAATACGTTGTTAGAAGTTTATCGTCATGAAGCAGGTTGTAAAACCTTAAAAATTGCTCCTTGTAATATTCAGGAATTAGTTAGTGAAGTCGCCCAAGAATTAACTCCTTTAGCTGAAGAAAAAGGGTTAGCTGTCAACCTTGATAAAGGTGAAAGTATGAGTACGGTGATGGGCGATCGCGTAGAACTGCGGCGAGTTTTAACAAACATCATCGGCAATGCTATCAAATTTACAGACAAAGGTTCTGTAAATATTCATTGCAATGTTAATTTGCCAGATGTAATTATTAGTATCCAAGATACGGGGCCGGGAATTTCTAAACAAGACCAAGCAATATTATTCGAGCGATTTCGCCAAGGTAAACACCAACGTTCTGGTAGTGGTTTAGGACTATATCTATCTCGCTGCATCATTGAAGCACATCAAGGCACAATTGATGTCATATCTGAACCAGGGCAAGGTAGTACATTTACAATACGTCTACCTCTGGCTGACGAAAACTAGAAGTTACAGCGTATTTCAGGTAAATGAAGTACATCGGTAGGGGCAAATCCGGGTTTTACCCCACCCTAACCCTAACGCCACTTGCTTCTCCTGTCGGAGACGCTGCGCGAACAAGTCGGCAGAGCCGCCCAACGCAGTGGCTCCCCCTTGTAAAGGGGAGGGAACTAGATTTTCCGGTTTCCCCCCAATACATCGGGGGGATTAAGGGGGGTAATTCGACTTGTGTATACACGGTAGCTCCAATATAGGGGTAAATTCATTGTCTGAACAAAGTATTATCACAAAAAAATAGCGTTCATTGATAAAATCCATGAACACTAAAAAACACTTAGACTTAGGAGGAGGTAGGCAATAATTTGATTACTTATCTACTTCTGGAACGACTTGGGGACGCTCTTTATCTTCCCAACCTACAGGACGTTTGGAGTTATACCAAGCAATAGATCCTATGCTCACAGCAGCAATAAAACCGACTACAAATAATCCGGTGAGTACAGCAGAGTAACTAGAAGTAGCTTCTGAGCCAACAGATATGTCTGTTAAAAAATAACTAAATAATAGATTAATCATGAGTTAGCACCTGTCAACAAAAATTCAGCGATGGCTTAAAAAAATATTTTGGCGACCGTATTATCAAAATTGGGTTTTGAGTTTTCGATTTTTTTATTGACTCAGTTGCAAGCCACTACCTTACAACTGAGTTCAACACAGATATAGAAAAACTAGAACGAGGAAGAAGGTTTAGTAAATTATGATTTTACTTCGACTTTCTGCCAAGATAAAATTAAGTTTATTCTACATTTTTCTTAACTTCATCTTTGACATTTTCAACTGTATGACGAACCTGTGATTCTACTTGCTTAGCTTTACCTTCAGCCTTATCATCAGGGTTGCCGGTGATGTCGCCAATTATTTCTTGAGCTTTACCTTCAACATTTTTAGCAACTGCTTTTGCTCTATCTTCGATACTCATAACTTGCTCCTAAATTCACTTCACTAACTATTTATTCGTTGTTGCTTACCCAACTTGGGCTGCAATGTTTATAGAATAGTTCTTATAAAAAAGAAATACTTCTATCTATAGATGTTTTTATGATAAATATTTTTATCCGTTCTGTAGACTTATTTAAAATTTGAATTCATCTGAAGAAAATTAAAGTAATACCCTGAAGATAGAAATGAATACTTCTATTGCTCTATCTGGAGATGAAATTATAGGAATTTCTAGCAGAAAATAGGCAATAGACAACAGGCAAAAGGCTTAAGGGATGATTTATAAAGTAAACCTAAAATTGTAGGGTGCGTTATAGCAACGCTTAACGCACCGAAAGACATGGCGTCCTGCGGCTAATCTCTACTCTCTCAAAGTCCCAAATCCTTGCTTTTGCCGTAACACATGCTACGCTTATATCCCAATTTCAGTTAAGACTCGATCCTCCCTAACCCTCGTTAAAAAGCAGAGAACTAAGCCCCCCAATTTATCGGGGGGGTTGGGGGGATCTTCCGGAGCTAAATACCGTTAACTGAACCGTATTGGCATTAAGCATTGCAAATGATGTTAAAAGTCACGTATTAAGCCGGCTTCTAGGTGTCTGCGTCGCTCAATCCAACCTAAGCAGCTGGTTTTTCACGAATAAGTAAGTATGGCTTTATTCACTAACAACTAAATACCCGACTTCTTTAACAAGCCAGGTATCTGAGCCTTGCGAACATCAAATAATGTCTCAAGATTTTTGATATTAGTTCTCCAGATAGATCGGGAATTTATCGGAAAAATTTTAATATTAAATTGTCAAAAAAAACAACATTTTCACAAGGAGAAAGATTATGGGTAACATCATTGCTTGGCTGGTTTTGGGTTTAATTGCAGGTGCTTTAGCTAAATTCTTCTATCCAGGAACCCAAGGTGGCGGTATTCTTTCCACCATAGTGTTAGGAATTCTCGGAGCTGTAGTTGGTGGTTATTTAGGTCAAGTATTGTTGGGGAGTGGTTCGGCGGCGGCCGCATCTGTAGGAGCTTTATCCCTGGGAAGCATTTTATTTGCTGTTCTTGGCGCAATGCTATTGATTTTCCTTTGGGGATTATTAACTCGAAGTGCTGTTTAATTGTCTGAAGTTAGTTAACAATTTTGGGAATCAATTTGAGTCGAAACAGAGAAAATGACATTAGAAAAAGAGCGGAAATTTATCGGAATTTTCGCTAAATGTTCAGAAGCAGAATTGGCACTTCAGGAACTGCGAGCTGCAAACTTCCCAATGCACAAAGTTTCTGTAATTGCACGCAAGGCAGAAGAACAAAGTGATATTGCTGGTGTTAAGGCTAAAGAGGACACTGGCAATATATCTGAGGAATTCACTGGTGGTACTTTAAGCGATCTTGTTAGCTGTATAAATCAGTTGGCAATTCCTGGCATGGGCCAAGTTATGCTAGCGGGAGCAGAAGCAACAGCGATCGCTACCACTATCACAGGTGGTGCGATCGGCATACCCGCAGGTAATTTGGCTGGCGCGTTGCTACCTTTGGGAATTCCTCAAGAACAAGCACAGGTTTATAGCGATTTAGTCTTCCAAGGTTACTATTTGGCGATCGTAACCGGTATAGAAATCGAAATTCGTTTTGCTCAGAGGATTTTTAATCGCCATAGAATTCAATACCGGGGTATTTATGAGCCATATTTATCCCCAAAAAGTCGCTATAAACATGGAGTTGGTGTTTTTTGTCAGCGTCAAGATGTAGAAACAGCACTTACAGAACTCAAAAAAGCCGGCTTTCCTATGAGTCAAGTTTCAGTAATTACTAAAGGTAACTATTATCCTTTAGAACTTTCTGAAGATTTAGCAAAATATTACGAACATCAATTGAATCTTGGCAATTTTCTTGTATTTTTAAACGCTACTGATATCTATATGGCAGGTGCAAGAGCTATTTTAGAAAGTAACAAAATTCAAAATTTTCGGATTTATAACCAATCCGTAGTCCATCCAATTAAAAGCGATCGCCAGGTGATTAGTAACCTCTAGCTAAATGTCAATCCTAATCTATTTAAATCCCCGGCTTTTATGTGAGCCGGGGATTTGAACCTTGCAAGAAGATAATCGCATCCTGAAATCCTAAGCCGCAAGAGCGCGGTCTTCGAGTAAAATAATATCTGTTTCAAATAGAACAATAGTAGTCTCACAACCAATTCTGCCCATTTCTGGTTCTGCACCCATTTCCATTTCTACAAGATACGACCAATTTCCAGAGTTACGGCAACATTGTATTATAGTTCCTAATCCACCAATAAATTCTACCCTTTGTCCTTGAGAAAATTTTGGTCTTGCTAGCTCGATTACTGCACTCATAAAAATCACCTTTTTATATGAAAATTAGATATTCAATTTATACTCACAGTTCAAAATTTAATTATCCACCGTGAGATTTAATTACAAAATTAGGTGGTTGCTTCTTTTGAGATAAGTTATACTGTCTCCAGGCTTATTAAAACTATTATGTGAAAAATTTAATAAGATGTTATTAGCATAACTGTATAAATAAAAATATATTCATCATATATATAATTAAAATAATCGGTATTTGAATTCGACTAATCCGGGATACTTTCACTATTTAAATAGCTGAAAGATTATCGAAATATTTATAGTCGCAAGAAAAAATTTAAATTATTAACTTTCGGAAAAAATGTTGAACCGTTTGAAGATTGGAACCAAAATTGGGGCAGGTTTTACCTTAAGCCTAGCAATTCTGACCTCAATAGGTCTAATCTCTTACCAAAGCACCAATGAGTTAATTGAAACTTCGCGCCGGGAAAACCACACCTATCAAGTATTAAGTCAGATTGAAGAAGTCAACTTACAATTGACAAATGCTGAGACTGGGCAACGTGGTTACCTTATTACTGGAGAACAGCGTTATTTAGAACCTTATAACGCTGCCAGCCAATTGCTTAATCAAAAAATCAAGGAACTTCAAAGGTTAATAGCAGATAACCCCAACCAACAAAATCGGCTTGATATTTTGCAGCCGCTGGTAACCGAGAGAATGGCTGTAATGAAAAATGTCATTGAACTACGGCAGACCCAGGGGTTAGAGGTTGCCCAAGAAGCCATCAAAACAGACCAGGGTAAGCGGCTGATGGATCAGATCCAGAAACTGCTGCAAGCGATGAAAAATGAGGAAAATGTACTTCTTAAGCAGCGTTCTGAGCGGGCACAGGTAGCTGCTCGTCAAACACTGGCGACTATTGTTTATAGTATTCCTTTATTTGCTGCAATCTTGGTTTTGATTGGAATTATCCTCACCAGACACATTTCACTACCGCTCAAGCGAGTTTCTGATTTAGTTGAAAAGGTAGCAGATGGGGATTTATCGGTTAATTTACCAGATAGCGATCGCCAGGATGAAATTGGCGTTCTGAAGCGAACCTTCAACCAAATGATCGTCAATCTGCGCTACACAACTCAAAAAAATGACGAGCAAAACTGGCTCAAGTCTAATTTGGCTGAATTTACCCAAATGCTTCAAGGGCAGCGAAATTTAGAAAGTGTGTCTCGCACGATCTTGTCGAATCTAGCACCCTTGGTTGGGGCATCTGCTGGTGTTTTTTATATCATGGATTCAAAGAACGACGAGCCAATGCTGAAGTTGTTGGGTAGTTATGCTTACAAAGAACGTAAAAACTTGGCAAACGAATTTCGCTTGGGCGAAGGATTAGTCGGACAATGCGCCTTAGAAAAACAAAGAATCCTTTTAACCGGAGTTCCCAGTGACTATATCCACATAACTTCTGGATTGGGAGAAGCTCCACCGCTAAATATTCTTGTATTGCCCATAATATTTGAAACTAAAGTCAACGCCGTAATTGAACTTGGTTCTTTTGCACCTTTTAAAGATTTACACCTGACATTTCTAGAGCAATTAAGTGAAATTTTGGGTGTATTTTTAAATAACATCGCCTCCCAATTGCAAACTCAGCGGCTACTTACCGAATCTGTTGCTTTAACAGAGCAACTGCAAAGCCAGCAAGAAGAACTACAACAAAGCAATCAACTGCTAGAAGAACAAGCCCACGAATTGCAAGAATCACAATTCATTATCAAGCAATCTAATGAAGAATTGCAACAACTCAACGAAGAACTAGAAGAAAAAGCAGAACTCTTAGAAATTCAAAATCAAGAAGTTGCCCGCAAAAATAGGGAAATTGAGCAATCTAGGCAGTCATTAGAAGAAAAAGCCGAGCAACTGGCACTATCTTCCAAATATAAATCAGAATTTTTGGCGAACATGTCCCACGAGTTACGGACGCCGCTAAATAGCTTGTTAATTTTAGCAAGATTGCTATCAGATAATTCTCTAAACAACTTAACCGAAAAACAGGTAGAGTATAGCCGCACAATCTATTCTGCTGGAACCGATTTATTAGAACTAATTAATGACATTTTAGATTTGGCAAAAATTGAGTCCGGTACAATGTCTTTAGATATCGAGCAAGTTGCCTTTGTGGATTTGCGGACATCTATAGAGCAAACTTTTCATCAAATTGCCGAGAATCAAAAGCTCAGTTTCGCCATTGAACTAGACGACAAATTACCGCCAGTAATTTCTACCGACTCCAAGCGTCTGCAACAAGTCTTAAAAAATCTTTTAGCTAACGCCTTTAAGTTTACCGAACAGGGAGGTGTGAAGTTACAAATTAGTTTGGTAACTGAAACAGCCCCAGATAAGCAGCAGACCATCGCCTTTGCAGTCAGCGATACCGGCATTGGCATTCCACCCGAAAAGCAGAAAATTATTTTCGAGGCATTTCAGCAAGCAGACGGCACAACTAGCCGTAGGTATGGCGGAACTGGCTTGGGCTTATCCATCAGTCGCGAACTAGCTCAACTTTTGGGCGGAAGGATTGAACTAATCAGCCAACCAGAACTGGGAAGTACTTTCACTCTCTACTTACCACTAACAGCAAAGCCTCAAGCGGCACGAAATAGCTTTGAAGTCAATGGGGAAAGGGCGAAAAATGTTCCAACTAAATTGACACCTCCGATCTCAAAAGTGGTGACGGTTGAAAGCCGAAGTACCTCTGCGGACATTTCTCCAGCACCGAAAGTAGTTTCCAGCGTCAACGAAATCCCAGACGATCGCCTAACAATTGAATCAGGCGATCGCGTTTTGTTAATTATCGAAGATGACGATAAATTCGCCCGCATCTTACTAGACATGGCACGTCAGCAAGGCTTTAAAGGAATCGTTGCCTTACAAAGCAAACAAGGTCTAGCACTAGCGCAACAATTCGAGCCGAACGCCATTATGATGGATATCCACATGCCAGAGATGGATGGTTGGACAGTGCTGGATCGTCTCAAGCATAACCCAAGCACCAGACACATCCCAGTGCATATACTTTCTGTGGATGAAAGACAGCAACGGGGATTAAAGCTAGGAGCAATTACCTACCTGCAAAAACCCGTTTCTCCAGAAGCCCTAAATGAAGTGTTGACTGAGATTAAAAGTTTTGTTGAACGTCAGGTAAAAAATCTTTTAATAGTAGAAGACGACCCCAGACAAGCCCAAAGTATTATCGAACTCATTGGTAATGGCGATGTCCAGAGTACAGCAGTAGGTACGGGAAAAGAAGCACTCCAAATATTGCGATCGCAGCACTTTGATTGTATGGTACTGGACTTAGGTCTGCCCGACATGACCGGATTTACGCTGATTGAGCAGATCAAGCTAGAACCCAAGCTGATGAAACTGCCAATAATTGTTTACACAGGCAAAGAACTCAGCCGCCAAGAAGAAAGCCAGCTGCGGGGGCTAGCAGAGACAATTATTATTAAAAACGTGCGATCGCCAGAACGGCTATTAGACGAAACTGCCTTATTTTTGCACCGCGTCCAGGCAAATCTGCCAGCACCAAAGCGACAAATGCTCGAACAGCTACACCAAACCGACCCAGTGCTGGCCAATCGGAAAATTTTGATTGTCGATGATGACCTGAGAAACATCTTTGCCATCACCAGCTTTCTAGAAAGTTATCACATGGAAGTACTCTTTGCCGAAAATGGCAGAGATGGCATTGAGAAACTGCAAGCAAACCCCGACATCAACATAGTTTTGATGGACATCATGATGCCAGAAATGGATGGTTACGAAACCACCCGCGCCATTCGCCAGCAACCTCAATTTCGCTCGCTACCAATCATTGCTTTAACCGCCAAAGCCATGCCAGGCGATCGAGAAAAATGCATCGAAGCCGGGGCTTCTGACTATATCACCAAACCCGTGGATACCGAACAACTGCTTTCACTGCTGCGGGTTTGGCTGTATCGGTGAGGGATTGGGGAGTGTGGGGAGTGTGGGGAGAGAGGGGGGAAAGAGAATTTATGCTTCCCTCTCCTCCCACACCTCCCACACCTCCCACACCTCCCACACCTCCCACACCCCCTGCTTGCCCTATGCCCCAATCCATTCTTTTGTCAAAACAATATCAATGACAGGAAATTCACTTCAGTAATAAAATAATCTATATAACTTCTGTATTTAGAAGAAATACCTTTGTTTCATGCAACTTTTTGGGTTATTTCTCTAGATAAAAGATGTTTCTCTCGGTAGATAGTTGTACTTACATTAACATACTTGTTATGTTCTAAATATGACACTAGTAAGACAAAATTCTGTAAATACATCAGTCATTCCTCCAGAAACTTTGGCAGAAAAATATATTGAAGCAGAGCGTATGCATGACGTTTTGCTACTACTGCAAAACTTAATTAACAGTGAGGAAGCCACTGTGAAATTAATACTGGATTGTCTGTATGATGTTGGCTCGGTTAACCTAATCAACCAAAAGCTTCCCGTAAAACCTGTAAACAGGTTGATGAAATTTATTGCGCGTATGTCCAAACCAGTTTTTAGAACCTTGGCTTTTAATTGGTTTAAAAAGAACTGCCCGCAATTGATTGCTAATTGGTTACATTCGCAGGTTACTTTTGGGACTACCCCAGCTAAACCGCGAGAAATAGCGATTGAAGTTGCACCGGTTCAACCATATTCTGCACTACAGACTGAAAATCTTAACCAAGAGATTAAAAATCTGCGTCACCAAGTGAGATTGCTAGCTGGGATTTCAATAATTGCGATCGCTGTTTTAGGAGTAACAGCCACTTGGCTAAACTGAAGCCCAAAATTAGCACCATTATCAAATTCAAAATTTAATCGCTCCAACAATTGTTTTTGCTGTAAGATTGACTTGGATTATAACAACCTGACCGCCCTCAAATATTAATCATAGAAATGACCGAATTGCAGAAGCATTATTTCAAAAAGCTCATTAATTTATGAGGTAATAATTACGAAATACGAATTATAAATTATCGTAAACTCAAGGGTTTAAGACCCCAAACATTACACATAGTATCAGTTTAACTGAGGTTGAAACCCCCGACTCCAACTGTTTTGAATTTTGAACTTTTAATATGACTTTGCCCAAACCAAGCTTGGAGGACATCGAAATACGTTTGCTGTTGGAAGGGGTATACCAGTACTATGGTTATGATTTCCGCGATTACGCCCTTTCCTCAATTAAACGTCGTATTCTCGGCTTTATGCATTTAGAAGGGCTAGCTAATATTTCTGCTTTGCAAGAACGGTTACTTCACAACCGTAACTATTTAGAAAGATTTTTGCTGGCTTTGACAGTAAACGTAACATCAATGTTTCGCGATCCCAGCTTTTACAACACCTTTAGAACTCAAGTTATCCCGTTCTTGCAAACCTATCCATTTATTCGCATTTGGCACGCTGGATGTTCCACCGGTGAAGAAGTCTATTCAATGGCAATTCTACTAGAAGAAGAAGGACTTTATCACCGCTGCCGGATATATGCAACTGATAGCAACGAAAAAGTATTACAAAATGCCAAAAGTGGGATTTTTTCCCTAAAACTAATGCAGGAATATACTCATCTTTACCTAAAAGCTGGCGGCAAAAGGTCTTTTTCTGAATATTATACGGCAGCTTATGACAATGCTATTTTTCGAGCATCCTTAAGAGAAAATATTGTTTTTGCCCAGCATAATTTAGCAACAGACAGTTCTTTTAATGAGTTTAATGTTATCCTTTGTCGTAACGTATTGATATATTTCAATCAGATACTTCAAAAGCGGGTACACGAGCTTTTTTATAATAGCCTCTGTACCTTTGGTATCTTGGGTTTAGGAAGACAAGAATCCATCAGATTCACTCCCTACGAACAGCAATATGAAGAGATAGTCAAAGGTGAAAAGCTATATAGAAAAGCAAGAGTGCAGGGACGTGGGGAGGCTCTAACGTACAGAGATTTGAATCATAATTGATAGCATTTGTCAAAATCTTTGTAATAAATAGGTTGTAGGGGCGTACAGCTGTCATTGGTGTCAACTTAACGTGAAACGTTTGTCAAAACTCGATTTTGGATTTACTCTCTTACCATCAAGATCCGCTCCGCGTTACCCCACCCCGATTTTGTCTAAAGCCAAAATCGCCCCTCCCCTTGGCAAGGGGAGGGGTTGGGGGTGGGGTAAAACGCTTGTGGGATAAGTGTTTGAACTTAAGTTGACACGTATGTACAGCTGTACGCCCCTACTCAATATGTTCGGGGTTAAGGAAAGAGACGCAATTTATCGCGTCTTTGGGATGTAGAATTTTCATCAAAAAACCCACCATCAATTTTGTCGATCAAAATTTTTCTATAGCGATTTTCATTTGAATGAAGTACACGGGTAGGGGCGCAGCCGTTTTGCGTCTACTTTAATTTGACAAAGAGTTTTAGCCTTAACACCAAGGATATTGCAACCTAACCTACGGCTACTATGCTTAAAAGAAAAGCCCTCTTGTTAGAGAGGGCTTTGTTATTGCTAAATCAAATGACAAATGACAACTAACTAAATACGCGACTTGACAAATTTCTCTAACCTATCCATCCCTTTTTCAATCGTCGCCAAATCGGTGGCGTAGGAAAGGCGAATATTGTCATCAGCGCCAAAGGCAATTCCGGGAATGACTGCGACTTGATGTTCTTCTATTAAGGCGTCGCAAAATTCCAAGGATTTCAAACCGGTTTTGCTGATATCGGGGAAGAGATAAAAAGCGCCATCTGGTTTAGCGGTACTCAGTCCGGGAATGGCGTTGAGTCTGTCTAGCATTACCTGTCGGCGTTTGGCGAAGGCTTGACGCATTTCTTCTACACAGTCTTGGGGACTTTCCAGCGCCGCGATCGCTCCATATTGAGCAAAGGTACAGACGTTAGATGTACTATGTCCTTGGATGGTACTCGCGGCTTTAATAATTTCCACTGGCCCGGCTAAATAGCCAAGTCTCCACCCAGTCATGGAGTAAGCCTTGGCAAATCCATTACTGATTAAAGTCCGGTCAAAAATTTCCCGACCCAAAGAACCGATGCTGATATGTTCTGCACCGTCGTAGAGAATCTTTTCGTAAATTTCATCAGAAACGACAAAGATATCTGCATCAACTATTACCTCTGCCAATGCTTTAATTTCATCTGGCGTGTAAACCATCCCCGTGGGATTAGATGGAGAGTTGAGGATAAATAACTTTGTCTTGGGTGTGATGGCTTTACGCAGTTGTTCGGGAGTAATTTTATAACCCGTGCTTGCATCTGTGGGGACAATTACCGAAACTCCACCCACCAAGGTCACCATTTCCGGATAACTTAGCCAGTAGGGTGCAGGGATGATGACCTCATCACCTGGATCGATTAACGCCACTATCAAATTGTACAGAGAATGCTTACCCCCATTGGTGACAATCACATTCTCTGATTTATAATCAAGACCGTTATCAGTTTTAAGCTTACGGGCGATCGCTTCCCTTAACTTTGGTTCTCCGGCTGCTGCACCGTACTTGGTTTTGCCTTCATCCAAAGCTTTTGCTGCTGCGGCTTTGATATGCGCTGGGGTATCAAAGTCTGGTTCTCCAGCGCTAAAACTACAAACGTCTATTCCCTCTGCCTTCATTGCCTTAGCCTTGGCTGCGATCGCTAAGGTTAAAGAAGGTGTTACCTGACTTACTCTTGCTGCCAGCTTCATTCTTACTTTATTTTGGCAAATCTTTCACTTACTTAAGGATATCCCACAATCCACACCCAGATTTGCTTTTTGAGGGACGAGAAATAAAAAAGATATTTTATCGCGTTTAGACGCAGGCGGGCAGAGGGTCTTGCCCCCCTACCTAAACTGCGTTATCGGTAGGGACTGCGCTCAACATTTTTGTTCAATTGTAGATAGTTGCTTTTCAAAGTAAGCGCGGTAGAGTTCGCAGCGCGGTACAATGCGATCGCCCTCGTAACGAATCAACCCCAAACTTTCGAGTTTATGAGCATCAACGGGATTGAGAAATATATTTTGCTTTTTAGTCACAACTTCAGCGTATGCCTTGGCTAAATCAGGTTTTTCTTGAAGGATTGACCAATGTCGCCATAAATGATATCGGTAGATACCGCCATTAGCGATCGCCTCTTCTATGAGATTTTCTAAGGTGATTCCTTGACAGCATAGATAATACAGACCAATCCTAATCAGTGCTGGATGTCCCCCCACCAGCGACATCAGTTGCCTAACCTCGTTATCAGCAGACCAGTTCAACCCATGTCGCTGGGCTAAATATTTTACTTGCTCATCAGTAAATTCATTTAGGCGAATAGGTAAACCTATATTCAATGGCGAGTGGTTTATATCCTGCCATACATAGACTTCTGTGGAGTAAACTACCACTAACCTCAATTTCTGCAAGTTAGTATCTTGTCGTGCTGCCTCATACCAAGAACGGAAGCAAGCAAACAACTCGCGAGCAACTTCAGGATGTTCAAAAAAGCTATCAACGTCATTTAACACAAAAACCACTGGGCTTTCGATCTGCTTGAGCAAATATGACTTTAGGTATAAAATATAACTAAACTTACATCCAGTTTCCTCATTCCAGTTATCATCTAATTTCGGGTCGATACCTAATTCTGTTGCAACTCGCCAGCAAAGAAAACGCAAAAGTTTGTTTAAGTCTGTCAGACAGCTGGCGTCGATTTGGTTACAGTTCAATTTCACTGTCCGATAATCTTGCATCTGTGCAAAAGCTAACAACCGCAGCACCAGAGAGCTTTTACCCATCTCCCTTGGCGCTCGAATCCAAATCGCTGAGCCTGGTTGAGTGACTTCTCGATAAACTAGCTCCTCAATGGGGGGGCGATCGACGTAAAAGGGCGAATCTAGAGCTACGGGACCATCTGGATACGACCAAAGATTTTCCAGTTCCTCGCGGTCTTGGTTAACAAATAAGTCTGTGTATAAACGCTGTGACAAATTTACTTCTTCTGTATCTACGCTCAACGAGAAACTTTTATGGCTTTGTGTATTATTAGGCTCATTTAAAACTGTATAGTCTTCGCTACGTAATTCTAGGTTAAAGGCACTAAAGCACAACTTTAGGGTTTTTTGATCTACGCCTGTATTCAATGACCATAATCGGCTGAGAGTTTTGCTAGAAACATTCATCCGAACGCGTAATTGTTCTAGAGTAAAGCGATCGCCCTTATTTTGTGTCTTTTCTACAGCTAAGATCGCCGCTTGTAAACGCTGCAACCCAGCAGAGGTTAGCACAAGTCCCCGCTTTCGCGTGCCCTTAAATTGTTTCATATCGCTAACTATGAATCTATTTTTTCTTAACTGCCTTCCTACTTCTTTATTGTTCCATGTTTTTAGCCGCTTATTCAACTGTTATTTGAATGTTATTTAGTTTATTTTTTTAGTAAAAAAATATACTTAAATTTTTACTGAGACAGCTAACTAAGTGGGTACAAATAAACATAGCTATTAATTAGCTTTACAGTAATTTTCGATCCTTATATTACTCGCTTTCTACTTAAGTTCTCACGTTATTTGGAAAAGTTAACGCGAAAATATCCCTTATTTAATAATGAAAAATAAAATCTCGAACCGTCTGATATTTAGAAAAAGCGTTTTCTAGATTAGGTAAAAAATAAACTGCCCTACTTAAGACTGGGTGTAACAAATTTTTTTTAATGGTTAGAAGCGACTTGTATATAAAATGCTAGTATTTATATTGACAAAAAGTATTATTTATTACTTTAATTTCAGGTTGATAAGTTTTATATTAATAAGTTTATTTATGCTCAAGTTGCTGGGATATTATCTAAAGTTATTTCACTAAATTATTTGGTATTAATATAGATTTTTAAATACAGATAAATCGTGCAAAATTCAGGAAAAGCAACAGACTATTTAACTTTCTAAGTGCTTCCGTAGTAGCGTATTCATTGCCAAAATTTTGGTTATAAATATAACATACACAAGGGGGATAGCAATGCTGTCCCCCTAAGAATGTCTTGTATTCGGTGTAACTAAGAAACTGTAAATATAGCAGTTGAAGCATACTTTAGGAAATAAACCACTCGTAAAACCAAAACCCCTACATCCAGAGACTTTGTTTGCCTGTTGTCTATTGCCTATTACCTGCTATATCTCAGTTTTCAGACATAATTTAGCGTTTAACTTGGTTGGAGAGATTTTCGCCAGTCCGTGCTGCACTATTCCCTACATCGCGGGCAGTTTCCTTAGCACCCTCTACGTAACCGGAGCCGAATTGTTTAAAGGCTTCTGCTGATTGTTGTCCAATTCTTCCAAGCCGTTCGCTAGGAGAGCCTTCGGTTTCACGAGCTTCTCGATTCCACTGGCCTGTTGTTTTCGGTCTTTGAGCACCATCTTGCTCTACCTGTTGACGAACTCTCTGACCTAAGTCTTGATTACTGTACCCAGAAGTAATATTCGTCGTCAGGACTAGAAAACCAACTAAGACAACAGCTAAAAAACGTTTTACCTGAAGTCCTTTAAGCAGAGAACTGATATGACCAATTGCGTTAGAAATCAAATTTGTCATGGGAATTAGGTTGCATTTTTTCAGTACAGATAAAGACTAACTAGAAAAAATCAATTATCCTTCTAACAAAAGGCATATCTCATTTATGAAAAATGAAATATTTTTAAATCCTGGGGAAGAGGTGATTTTTTAAAGACAGTGATTTGTTACCCAATTGTGAAGATAAACCTCGTTCTATATGAAAGCCTGGGTTTTTCAAAAATGAAGAGTTAGCAAGGTTAAGGGGACAGGGAAAATTAGAAACTTGGCGAGAAATTCAATTGTAAAAAACTAGATTTTTTCAACTGAAATCTGCTTTTAAAATAACTATTTGTAATTTAGATATCAAATTTTTATACTTGGAAAAAACTGTGTAATTATTTGACCTTCAAATACAAAAACCTCGCGGTGTTAGGGAGGTTGTAAGTTAGCTAGAAAGTTTCAAACTTTCTATAATTCGTCATTAGATGTAACTAATGACGTGGAAAGCTCATATTAAGGTAACATCTTGACTAACAGAAAAGTTACTATTAGTGACGTTATCTAAAATCGCAATTTGCTGACTGTTGAAGAACAAGGTGTTGGTGCTGTAGTTGAAATTGAACTGCTGTAAAGTAACTCCTGTTCCAAAGTTTGCAGCAGTAATCAAAATTTTGTCGCCTTCTAGGCTATTAAAGTCTTTAATACGGTGGGTTTCTTCATTTGCTCTGTTAAAGATGAACTTATCTGCACCAAGTCCTCCCACAAGAACATCATTACCAGCACTACCAGTAAGAGTATCGTTGCCATCGCCGCCATCTAAGGTATCGTTACCATCGCCGCCATTAAGGGTGTCGTCACCATACTCGCCATAAAGGACATCATTACCATTACCACCCCCTAATTTATCGTCGAAAAATCCACCATAGAGAGTATCGTTGCCATCGCCGCCATCTAAGGTATCGTTACCAGCACCGCCATCTAAGGTATCGTCACCATACTCGCCATAAAGGACATCATTACCAACACCACCATCAAGGGTGTCGTCACCATACTCGCCATAAAGGACATCATTACCATTACCACCCCCTAATTTATCGTTGAAAAGTCCACCATAGAGAGTATCGTCACCATCATCGCCGAAAAGGATATTATTACCACCGCGACCATCTAAAGTATTATTAGCCTTATCTCCGTATAGGGTGTCGTTGTAAGCACCGCCGATGAGATTTTCAATCGAAATCAAGTTGTGTGTAAAGCCTGAGAAGGTAGCTTTTGAATAAGACAGCTGGGCTAAAATTTCCCCATACACATAAAATGTGACGGTATCATTGCCATCACCACCATTAAGCGTATCATTACCGCTTGTACTAGAGAGTAAGTCATTACCAGCACCAGCATTTAAAACATTATTATCACTATTTCCTAATAGGGTATCGTTCCCACTAGAGCCGATGAGATTTTCAATCGAAATTAACTTGTGTGTAAAACTTGAGAAAGTAACTTCTCCAGTTGACAAATCGCCTTTAATCCCACCAGCACCAGTCCAAAAACTAAAGTCTGCGGTATTATTGCCATCACCACCATTAAGCGTATCATTACCGCTTCCACCAGAGAGTAAGTCATTACCAGCCCCACCGTCAAGGCTGTCATTACCAGCGCTACCATTTAAAGTATTGTTAGCACTATTTCCTAATAGGGTGTCGTTGCCACTAGAGCCGATGAGATTTTCAATCGAAATTAATTTGTGTATAAAGCTTAAGTAAGTAACTTGTCCAGTTGACAAATTGCAACTAATCCCATCATTCGAGAAACTAAAGTCGGCGGTATCATTGCCCACACCACCATCAAGAGTATCATTACCGTTTCCAACAGAGAGTAAGTCATTACCAGCCCCACCATTTAAAACATTGTCAGCACTATCTCCTAATAGGGTGTCGTTACCACTAGAGCCGATGAGATTTTCAATCGAAATTAATTTGTGTATAAAGCTTGAGAAAGCAACTTTTCCAGTTGACAAATCGCCTTTAATCCCATCATTTGAAAAACTAAAGTTGGCGGTATCATTGCCCTCTTGACCATAGAGAATATCGTTGCCTACTCCCCCATAAAGATAATCGTTACCATTTCCACCGTTTAGGATGTCATTGTCTTGGCTGCCGTCGTATGTTTGATTCTGTGTGCCGTTGTCTTCGCCGTAGAGAGTATCGTTGCCATCTCCACCGTTTAGGATGTCATTGTCTTGCTGACCGAAGAGAAGGTCATCGCCATTGTTGCCATCCAGGATGTCTTTACCCATGTAACCATTGAGATAGTCCTTACCGTCTCCACCGTTTAGGATGTCATTCCCAGTGTTACCGTACAGGGTATCGTTGCCAACACCGCCATAAAGATAGTCGTTACCAGTACCGCCATCTAGGATGTCGTTGTCATGGCTACCGTCATACGTTTGGCTCCCCTGCTTGCCGTCGTCTTCGCCGTAGAGATAATCGTTGCCATCTCCACCGTAAAGGATATCGTTATCTCCCTGACCATAGAGAACATCCTCGCCATTGTTGCCATCTAGGGTGTCATTACCCTTATAACCGTGGAGATAATCCTTGCCATCTCCACCGCTTAAGTAATCGTCGCCCTCTTGACCATAGAGAAGGTCGTTGCCAAGACCACCATAAAGATAGTCGTTACCATTGCCACCGTCTAGTTTGTCATCGTCGTAGTTACCGGTATATGTTTTTCCTTGTTTGCCGTCATCTTCCCCATAGAGAGTATCGTTACCATCATCTCCGTGAAGGACATCCTTACCTCCCTGACCAAAGAGAAGGTCGTTGTCGTTACCACCTGTTAAGAAATCGTTGCCATCCCCACCTTTGAGAGTGTCGTTGCCCGTCCAGGCATCTAGGTAATCATCGCCAGAACCACCCTCAAGAAAGTCATCACCGTTATCACCGTTAAGGCGATCTTCACCATCTCCGCCAAAGAGAAAGTCATTGTCATTCCCGCCAGAGAGAAAGTCCTTACCAGACTCGCCATAGAGTGAGTCATTGCCATTTTCACCATAGAGTTGGTCGTCCCCTTGCTGACCATTGATAAGGTCGTTTCCACCCCTACCCCATAGTTTGTCATGTCTGTCACCTGTGTAATTTGTGTTAGCCCCGTCATCAAGCGCCTCATCAATCCCATTACTCCTACCGAAGATGGAATTGAACAAACCTTCACTCCAAGCCGCTATATTTTTACCAAATTCAAAAACTTTATTGTAGGTATCTAGTACAGTTGAACTGACTATATTAAATCCCTTAACCGCAGTATTGATCGCACTATTTACAAGCTCAGCAGCTTTACCAGCAGATGCAGCGATCGCTTGTTCGAGCAAACTCTCAACACTTGTCAGAGGAGCTAGCGATACCTCGTAACTCTTATTTGTTACCAATTGACCAATGTTATAATCCACTCTCACCTTTGAACCAGCAGCTGTGCCATCTGAGGTAATAGTAAGACCAGCATCGATCGTACCAATACCAACATCCAGGCTTATTTTACCTGTAACTTTCAGCTTGCCGTCCTTGATGCTGATTGTGCTATCTAACGATTGACCAAATATTGTGGATTTACCTGTAATGCTGATGCTGTCTTTTTTCCTGATAGAAATTTCTGCATTTTCTATTTTCAGAACACCGAATAAATCAAGGTTACCCTTAACTAACAATTTATCCGAATTGATATCGATGGTAGCTTTTGCTACATCTTGCCCGAAGAACTTCACCTTCGCCGATCCCGTAACCTTACTCTTCGCTAGATTGGCTTTATCAATGGTTACTGAAAAATTGTCAACGTCTAATCCTACGATTCCAAAATCCAAATCGAAATCTTTGATATTAAGACTGGTCGGAGTAATTTCTACGTCAACATTGGCAACTGTCTTACCAAAAAATTCTATCCGACCATCACCCTTGAGATACTTCTCACTTGGACTGAACTTCAGGTCTAAATTTAATTCCTTGTCGCCTACTCCGGTAATCTTCAATACCTTTAAATCAATTTCAGGAACTTTTAATGATGCTTCAATATTGCTCAGAGATGGATTACTGTTGAAAGTCAGAGTCGCACTTTTTCCCCAAGCTGTTAGTTTACCATTAATCGCAAATCCTTCCTCTAACGTTTCACCAGCAATTTCCGTAGCGAAGGGAACAAACTGCACTAAGGGATCGAGTTTACCATCTCCATCACTATCAATGGATTCGATCTTTACATCAATAATCTTATTCAGAAAGTCTAAAGCATCTCCAACCAAATCAATTTCGTTACTAACTTGATTGAAAATAAAGGAGTTGACTGGCCCCAAATATAAGTCCAGCAACTTAAGCGGCTTAATTGTGGTTAAAGTTAAAGCTACCCGATCGGGATCGTTAGTATCCACAAGAAACGCCGTGTTAATATTTAAATCTCCGAATTGAAAGTCCCCAATGAAGCCAAAGTTATCCAACCCACCCGCATAAGTTCCACCAAGTTGAAGACCAACTTTCCGAATTGTTGTATTTTTCAGTCCGAAAGGATCTATCCAGGGGGTGTCTGCTTTAAGATTAAAATACCCTGTCAACGATTTCGGGTCTAGTTCAAGTCCGCCCGAAAGCAATAAGTCGGGTTCGTTGGTATTGACAAAATCGTAGCCTTTCAGTTTCAGACCACCGCTAACCTTCAAAACTGGATTTAAATTCTTGATCTCAAACCCCAAACTAAAATTATCAAGATTAGCAGTAAAATCACCTACATCAATCAGAGAAGCATTAGTTAATTGAGGAACAATACCCGTAAAATTGATTAATCCAGCAGGGTTGATGCCAATATAAGCATTTAGATTACCAATGCCTAACTTCTTGTTAATAAATTTTCCAATATCAGTATTAACCTCAGCAAAATTAAGATTACCGATAAAGTTGAATCCTTTGGTTAATTTGAGATTACCTAAGTCTGGAGAATTTAGATTATAAGCCTCGGTGGTAAGGATAAGTTCGGGATTTTGTATCTTAAAAGAGTTGAGAATAGGAATGTCACCAGTTAACTGACCAAAATCAATCGTGTTTGCTAGTTTATAGCCAAAGGTAGTCTTAGTGTTAGTCTTAGTTTTATCAAAACTGAAATCTACAGAGTTCCCATTTAGTAATCCATTCAGTTTCAGTTGCTTCTGATTATTTTTATAGGAAAGATTCAACCCTAGTTGAGACAGTGTAAGATTAGGAGTGCCAAAAATTCCAGTCGTAATCCCATCGATGGCTGTATCGATAAAAGGAATCACACTATCAAGACTGAAAACTTTTCCTAAATCTAAATTAAAACTATTTGCAAAATTTAGTGATATACCTTGATTGGATAAGACTAAATCGACATCACCGAGAGGAAGTTTATCTTTGATATTAGTCGGTAACGTAATCCCTCCCAAGTCGGTTAATAACCCCAGAAAATCATTTAAATTAATTTTGGGAATAGAAACTTGATATGTGCGTTGATTGCCCGTTCCTTTTACGATTAGGCTAGGATTATCAAGACTGAAGGATTTTTTAGTTTCTCCTAATCCTAATTTATTAATTAAATCCTTAACTTCTAGTTTTCCTGAGTATGTTATTTTGACTAGGTTGTCTTCCCGCGTGAATTTTATATTGTTGAGATTTTGTTCGGCAAGGGTTTTAAAACTTTGGAAAAATTCTGATAATGTCGGATTTCCTAAGTTCATGTATGCCAGTACGACATTAATATTACGAGTGACAGTATTACTGTTATTCGTACCATCATTAACCGTAAAGCTGACAGTGCGATCGCCGATATTAGGGTTTTCGCTGGTATTACTGTAAGCTATCTGTGCAAGTGCGCCTTTATAGTTGGCAAGAGTAGCACTACCTGTAAGTGTAATTGTTCCTGTAATAGGATCGAATGCACCTGCTGTAATCCCTCGAGGTAATGTGCCAAGAACTGAGAGAATGTCTTCACTTTTTTGATAGTTACCAGTAATGGAAATAGTTGCACTGTTGATATTAGTATTATCGACATCGGTAATATCTAAACCACTAGAACTAATCTTGGTTTGATTTTTTGTGTAAACAAGGTTACCGGATACAGGTGCACCTAATACAGGTGCATCATTAACAGCTGTAACATTAATAGCACGAGTGACAGCATTACTGTTAGTCTTACCATCATTAACCGTAAAGCTGACAGTACGAACATTGGTATTAGGATTTTTGCTGGTATTACTGTAGGCTATTTGTGCAAGTGCGGTTGTATAGTTAGCAACACTAGCACTACCACTGAGTGTAATTTTTCCTGTAGTAGAATTGATAGTATCAGCTATAATTCCTGTAGGTAATGTGCCAAGAACTGAAAGAATGTCTTGACCTTTTTGATAGTTACCAGTAATGGAAATAGTTGCACTACTGATATTAGTATTATCAACATCGATAATCTCTAAACCAGTAGAACTAATCAAGGTAGCTGCGGCATTTTCTGTGTAAACAAGGCTACCTGATGCAGCTGCACCTAAAACAGGTGCGTCGTTAACAGGCGTAACATTAATAGTACGAGTGACAGTATTACTGTTAGCCGCACCATCATTAACTGTAAAGCTGACGGTACGAGCATTAGTATTAGGATTTTCGCTGGTATTACTGTAGCCTATCTGCGCGAGTGCAGTTGTATAGCTTGCAAAAGTAGCACTACCCGTGAGTGTAATTGTTCCTGTAGTAGTATCGAACGCACTTGCTGTAATTCCTGTAGGTAATGTGCCAAGAATGGAGAGAATGTCTTGACCTTTTTGATAGTTACCAGTGATGGAAATAGTTGCACTGCTGATATCAGAATTATCAACATCAGTAATCTTCAAACCCGTAGAACTAATCTTAGTAGGTGCGGCATTTTCTGTGTAAACAAGGCTACCTGATGCGGCTGCACCTAATACAGGTGCATCGTTAACAGCGGCTAGGCTAAAGATTCCACCTGCCGCTGTACTGCCACCATTGCCATCAATGACGTTGTAGTTAAGAGTTACCAACCCGTTGTAGTTGGCATTGGGCTTAAAGGTGTAAGTTCCGTTACCATTGTCAGCTACACTACCATTGCTAGCACTGAGCTTAGATACAAAAAGGGTATCGCCCTCAACATCAGTGAAACCTTCTAAAAGGCTAATGGCACTGATGGTGTAAGCAGTATTTTCTACACCATTGTTGAGGGTAGCTGGTGTTCCGGTGAGGCTAGGTGCGTCGTTAACAGGCGTAACGTTAATAGTACGAGTGACAGTATTACTGTTAGCCGCACCATCATTAACCGTAAAGCTGACAGTACGAGCATTGGTATTAGGGTTGTCGCTGGTATTGCTGTAGGCTATCTGTAAGAGTGCAGTTGTATAGCTTGCAAAAGTAGCACTACCCGTGAGTGTAATTGTTCCTGTAGTAGTATCGAACGCACTTGCTGTAATTTCTGTAGGTAATGTGCCAAGAATGGAGAGAATGTCTTGACCTTTTTGATAGTTACCAGTGATGGAAATAGTTGCACTGCTGATATCGGAATTATCAACATCGGTAATCTTCAAACCCGTAGAACTAATCTTGGTAGGCGCGGCATTTTCTGTGTAAGCAAGGCTACCAGATGCGGCTGCACCTAATACAGGTGCCTCATTTACTTCTGTGATGCTAAAGCTGCGAGTTGCGGCTGTAGTACCACCATTGCCATCAATAACGTTGTAGTTAAGAGTTACCAACCCGTTGTAGTTGGCATTGGGGTTAAAGGTGTAAGTTCCGTTGCCATTGTTGATTATAGTGCCATTGGTAGCGGTGAGGTTAGAAACGGAAAGGGTATCACCATCAACATCGGTAAACCCTTGTAAGAGGCTAGTGGCAGCGATGGTGTAAGCTGTGTCTTTTCTACCATTGTTGAGGGTGGCTGGTGTTTCTGTAAGGGTAGGTGCGTCATTGACTGCTGCTAGGCTAAAGGTACTAGTTGCGGCTGTACTGCCACCATTGCCATCAATGACGTTGTAGTTAAGAGTTACCAACCCGTTGTAGTTAGTATTGGGCGTAAAGGTGTAGCTTCCGTTACTATTGTCAACGATACTGCCATTGCTAGCACTGAGGTTAGATATGGAAAGAGTATCACCATCAATATCAGTAAACCCTTGCAAGAGACTAATAGCACTGATGGTGTAAGTGGTATCTTCTATACTATTACTGAGGGTGGCTGCTGTTCCTGTAAGGGCGGGTGCATCGTTTTTCACAACTAGGTTAAAGCTACTAGTTGCAACTGTACTGCCACCGTTACCATCAATGACGTTGTAGTTAAGAGTTACTAACCCTTTGTAGTTGGCATTGGGGTTAAAGGTGTAAGTTCCGTCGCCATTGTTGATTACACTGCCATTGGTAGCAGTGAGGTTAGATACCGAAAGGGTATCACCGTCAACATCGGTGAAGCCTTGTAAGAGGCTGGTGGCAGCGATGGTGTAAGCAGCATTTTCTGTACCATCACTGAGGGTGGCTGCTGTTTGTGTCAAGGCGGGTGTGTCGTTGACAGCCGCTAGGCTAAAGCTGCGAGTTGCGGCTGTACTACCGCCTTTGCCATCGGTGACGTTGTAGCTGAGGTTGACTGTACCGTTATAGTTGGCATTGGGGTTAAAGGTGTAAGTTCCGTTGCCATTGTTGATTACAGCGCCATTGGTAGCAGTGAGGTTAGAAACCGAAAGGGTATCACCGTCAACATCGGTGAAGCCTTGTAAGAGGCTGGTGACAGTGATTGTGTAAGCGGTATCTTCTGTACCATTGCTGAGGGTGGCAGCTGTTCCTGTGAGGGCTGGTGCGTCGTTGACAGCCGCTAGGCTGAAGCTGCGAGTTGCGGCTGTACTACCACCTTTGCCATCGGTGACGTTGTAGCTGAGGTTGACTGTACCGTTGTAGTTGGCATTGGGGTTAAAGGTGTAAGTTCCGTTGCCATTGTTGATTACAGTGCCATTGGTAGCAGTGAGGTTAGATACCGAAAGGGTATCACCGTCAATATCTGTAAAGCCTTGTAAGAGGCTGGTGGCAGCGATGGTGTAAGCAGCATTTTCTGTACCATCACTGAGGGTGGCTGCTGTTTGTGTCAAGGCGGGTGTGTCGTTGACAGCCGCTAGGCTAAAGCTGCGAGTTGCGGCTGTACTACCACCTTTGCCATCGGTGACGTTGTAGCTGAGGTTGACTGTACCGTTGTAGTTGGCATTGGGGGTAAAGCTATAAGTTCCGTCGCTATTGTTGATTACAGTGCCATTGGTAGCGGTGAGGTTAGATACTGAAAGGGTATCACCGTCAACATCGGTGAAGCCTTGTAAGAGGCTGGTGGCAGTGATTGTGTAAGCGGTATCTTCTGTACCATTGCTGAGGGTGGCAGCTGTTCCTGTGAGGGCTGGTGCGTCGTTGACAGCAGCTAGGCTAAAGCTGCGGGTTGCGGCTGTACTACCACCTTTGCCATCGGTGACGTTGTAGCTGAGGTTGACTGTACCGTTGTAGTTGGCATTGGGAGTAAAGCTATAAGTTCCGTCGCTATTGTTGATTACAGTGCCATTGGTAGCGGTGAGGTTAGATACTGAAAGGGTATCACCGTCAACATCGGTGAAGCCTTGTAAGAGATTGGTGGCAGTGATGGTATAAGCGGTATCTTCTGTACCATTGGTGAGGGTGGCTGCTGTTCCTGTGAGGGCGGGTGCGTCGTTGACAGCAGCTAGGCTAAAGCTGCGGGTTGCGGCTGTACTACCACCTTTGCCATCGGTGACGTTGTAGCTGAGGTTGACTGTACCGTTGTAGTTGGTATTGGGGTTAAAGGTATAAGTTCCGTTGCCATTGTTGATTAAAGTGCCATTGGTAGCAGTGAGGTTAGAAACCGAAAGGGTATCACCGTCAACATCGGTGAAGCCTTGTAAGAGGCTGGTGGCAGTGATGGTGTAAGCGGTATCTTCTGTACCATTGCTGAGGGCGGGTGCGTTATTCAACTCTCCTGTTGCCCCTAAAAAGACTAAATACCCTGTGGAAGCCGTTTTCTCTACTGTGATACTTTGAAGGGTTTTAGCTGCATTCGCTGAGAACCTTACCCCAAATACCGCTGGGTTATTAGCATCCTCAAAGCCAGTTCCATCTGCCTTGCTGCGGTCTAAGCCATTACCTAGATAGTAGAGTGTATTCGATGGAGTAATTTCGTTGTACCAGTCGGGAATTGTTTGGCTATTGGTGGTTTCCGTTGTTCCATCACTATAGTTAAAAGTCAAACGGACATTGCTGCTTCCTTCTGTTGAAGTTAAAGCTAGATGTACATAAGCATACTGACCATTAACAGAAAATGTAAAAGTCCCAGTAGAGGTTTTAATTAGACGGGCATTATTGCCGTTGTCAGTGTTTCTATAACTAAGTTGAATATCTGGATTAAAGCTAGTAGCTGCAAAAAATCCGTTATCTGGTAGTCCATTACCCGAAGTGCTATTGGCAAAAGTAGCGAAGGACTGAGTTATCAAAGCATAGTTGGTCAAATCAATCGCTGTTTGGGCGGTGTCGGTGACTCCTCCGGTACGGTTGACAAGGACATCAGTATCAAACACTGATGAGACGTTAAATGATACGGTTGGGGTGGGTGCATCGTTGACAGCAGCTAGGCTAAAGCTGCGAGTTGCGGCTGTACTACCACCTTTGCCATCGGTGACGTTGTAGCTGAGGTTGACTGTACCGTTGTAGTTGGCATTGGGGGTAAAGCTATAAGTTCCGTCGCTATTGTTGATTACAGTGCCATTGGTAGCGGTGAGGTTAGATACTGAAAGGGTATCACCGTCAACATCGGTGAAGCCTTGTAAGAGGCTGGTGGCAGTGATTGTGTAAGCGGTATCTTCTGTACCATTGCTGAGGGTGGCAGCTGTTCCTGTGAGGGCTGGTGCGTCGTTGACAGCAGCTAGGCTAAAGCTGCGGGTTGCGGCTGTACTACCACCTTTGCCATCGGTGACGTTGTAGCTGAGGTTGACTGTACCGTTGTAGTTGGCATTGGGAGTAAAGCTATAAGTTCCGTCGCTATTGTTGATTACAGTGCCATTGGTAGCGGTGAGGTTAGATACTGAAAGGGTATCACCGTCAACATCGGTGAAGCCTTGTAAGAGATTGGTGGCAGTGATGGTATAAGCGGTATCTTCTGTACCATTGGTGAGGGTGGCTGCTGTTCCTGTGAGGGCGGGTGCGTCGTTGACAGCAGCTAGGCTAAAGCTGCGGGTTGCGGCTGTACTACCACCTTTGCCATCGGTGACGTTGTAGCTGAGGTTGACTGTACCGTTGTAGTTGGTATTGGGGTTAAAGGTATAAGTTCCGTTGCCATTGTTGATTAAAGTGCCATTGGTAGCAGTGAGGTTAGAAACCGAAAGGGTATCACCGTCAACATCGGTGAAGCCTTGTAAGAGGCTGGTGGCAGTGATGGTGTAAGCGGTATCTTCTGTACCATTACTGAGGGTAGCTGCTGTTCCGGTGAGGGCGGGTGCGGTATTCAACTCTCCTGTCGCGCCAAAAAAGACTAAATACCCTGTGGAAGCCGTTTTCTCTACTGTGATACTTTGAAGGGTTTTAGCTGCATTCGCTGAGAACCTTACCCCAAATACCGCTGGGTTATTAGCATCCTCAAAGCCAGTTCCATCTGCCTTGCTGCGGTCTAAGCCATTACCTAGATAGTAGAGTGTATTCGATGGAGTAATTTCGTTGTACCAGTCGGGAATTGTTTGGCTATTGGTGGTTTCCGTTGTTCCATCACTATAGTTAAAAGTCAAACGGACATTGCTGCTTCCTTCTGTTGAAGTTAAAGCTAGATGTACATAAGCATACTGACCATTAACAGAAAATGTAAAAGTCCCAGTAGAGGTTTTAATTAGACGGGCATTATTGCCGTTGTCAGTGTTTCTATAACTAAGTTGAATATCTGGATTAAAGCTAGTAGCTGCAAAAAATCCGTTATCTGGTAGTCCATTACCCGAAGTGCTATTGGCAAAAGTAGCGAAGGACTGAGTTATCAAAGCATTGCTGGTCAAATCAATCGCTGTTTGGGTAGTGTCAGTGACTCCTCCGGTACGGTTGACAAGGACATCAGCATCAAACACTGATGAGACGTTAAATGATACTGTGGGGGCTAAAATACTTGCATAGTTTGCGATCGCTTGATAACTAAAAGCGAGTTGGGGTACAATTTCACCCACTGTTACTTCTAAGTTCCAATCTCCTCCTAATGCTGCATTACCCGTTTTTGTAGCGGAAGCAGCAATGTTAGCGCCGGTTAATGAATGTAGTTTGTTGAGAAATTCTTCTCCCGCATCACCAGCAGCAACATTACAACCGTATAAAAGTAAGTTGAGATTTTCTCTCGAACACTCCTGTAACTGTGACGCATAATCTTTCAAGGTATTTAGGCTAAGTTCGCTATTACCTAAATAAAGAGATCCTGGCGCACCATGAGAGACAATGTGAACTGTCTCTACGTTCTGGCGTTGTTTCAATAATTCTGTAATTTGCTTAACTCCGTCTTCTCGTGCTGACAGAATAATAGTTTCAATTCCAGGAAAAGTTCCTGTAAGAAGGATTTCTATATCTTCAACAAAAGTATCGAGGAATAAAATTTGTACATTCATTGCTTTTGTGGGGCTATCTGTGGTGATTCTAGGATTCAAAGACATAATGAACTTCTCTTAAGTAATTGGTCTGGTTGTTATAAATCAAGGGACTTTTAAGCAATATATATTTTTCAATTTGTCAGCTTAGATACTAGAGGTTAACAAAGTGAAGACAACCAAAATCTGTAATTTTTTAGAAAATATTGCTTAACAAAATAGGCTCTGTTTTTGTAATACCTTTACTAAAACAGTCCAGCACAAGCATAGGCTTGATTATTAGGTAAAAAGCAAAATTAGCACTGTGCGTAAGGTAGTATAAATTAGTTTTATAAAACCTATAGAGTATTTTATTGGCTCAGTTTTTGCCTCATAGGAAAAAAGCCTGTTTAATTTAGGTTTTCTGTCTGTTAACCCTTATATATAGGCGAAATATCAAGCAAAAAAGCCTTTTTAACTTAATCAAGCATAAATTACATATCTATCTATGGAAATACGTAGAAATACTGACTTTTTAAAGTTTCTTAGGCAATCTCCAACAAAAATCCGCATCCTGTGTTCTGCACTTGTAGCAGTTCTTTATCCAGCAGTGTTTGAATCACTGAATCGGAGAATTCAAATTGCCGTCTTAGTCATTAGTCAATGGTCATTAGTCATTAGTATTATTGAATACGACAAAATGAGTATAGCTAATAATGATTAATGACTCGAAATCCTCGGCGCGTAAAGCCGGGGGATGAGTTAAAAATTTATAAAAAATGGCAGTCAAAAACTGCTGTTGAAACTATACCGTGAAATTCTTCTAAATTTTGCTTTGGAATAACTAATGGAGATTATTATTGAGCAGGCGATCGCTACAGAAAAACTAAATATGATAATCTTAAAACTAGTTAGCAATAAGTAGAAAAATTAAGAGATAAAATATTAAATAAAGGTGCAAGCTTTTTTGGGATAAGTGAATAACTATATGGAAAAAAATTAAAAGAACGAGGAATTTTACTAAAATAACTTACTACTTATTTATGTGTTTTAGTTTAGCGGCTCGTTTTTTGTCCGACTACACAAAATGCTTTACTCCTAAAGAAAGTCTGATGCTAGGGCACAATAAGTACCATAACGTAGCAATGGGTGAAATTAGCAGCGATTATTGGGAAATACGCCGATTTATTAAGCTAAACCACATTTCTATCACTTATGCTTGAAATTTCTTAGTATAGCAAATGTAGCACCCAATACAATTTTAGTGCTACATTTGGCTTTTAATACAAGATATAGTCCTTAAAAAGCATGTGTCTTTAGATATAGAAATTATCTATCTTCAGACATAGATATTGCATGTATAAATAATTTCTTCTCAAAAGCGCATAATTACTGAAGAGTGAATAATAGCAATCAAAAGTCACATTATTTTTAGGCTATTTGCAAATTTAGTCAACATTTTTTCAACACGATAACTGCTTCAGGTGGAAAGCCAAAGGATGAAATACTGGGTCGCGAAATTAGCAATCTTTTTAGTTTTACTGTGCAACTTGTTACTTGTGACGGATTACGCAGCAGCCAACCAACTTGAAAATATTGATTTGCAGTCATTTAATGCAGTTCCAGTAATTGAAAACTTAGCAAGTGCTGACAATAATTTTGGCAATAGTAGAAAAGATGGTTTTTTGCGATTTATTGAAATAGCTAAAAGCTCAGATAAACTAGAGGGGCTTTTTACAATTTATTGCAATGATGATTCAGATAAAATTTATTTAGAAATCAAGCCAGAGCAGTTAAATAATAACTATTTAGCCACAGTAACCTTAGAATCCGGAATTGGCGAAAATGGAATTTATAGTGGATTACCACTTGGAGATTTTTTATTTTATTTCCGGCGAATAAACAACAAATTGCATTTTGTCGTCCGTAATGTAAAATTCCGAACAGAGAGTAAATCAGAACAGCGATCGCTTGCTCGCTCATTTAGCGATTCAGTTCTGTATTCACTGCCAATAGATGGTATTCATCCCTTTACTAAAAATATTTTGATTGACCTGGATAACCTGTTAATGCAGGACTTTCCAGGGTTAGTTCCTCTATTGAAATACTATTTACAAGCTGATTATTACTTAGAGCCAAGCAAGTCTTATTTTGGAGATGTTAACAGCTTTCCCGAAAATATAGAGATTGATTCAATTTATGGTTTTTCTTCACAAGAAGGAGCAGATTTAGTCAGCGTACCCGATAGCAGGGCGCTGACTCTCAAGGTACACTACAGTTTTTCTAAGCTTAGAGAAAACAACAATTATGTTCCCAGACTTGCCGATGACAGAGTAGGATATTTTATTACTGCCTTTCAAAATTTCTCTAACAATCACTCCCAAGAAGAATTTGTCCGTTACATTAATCGTTGGCATTTAGAACCATCCGACCCCAACGCTTCTTTATCTCCACCCAAAAAACCAATTGTATTTTGGATTGAAAATGCTGTACCGCTAGAGTATCGCGATGCGATTCGTGAAGGCGTCTTGATGTGGAACAAAGCATTTGAAAAAGCCGGATTTCAAAATGCGATTCAAGTACAACAAATGCCAGATGATGCTGATTGGCAACCGGCAGATGTACGTTACAACACTATTCGCTGGTTCAATTCTCTGGATGGAGGTTTTGCCAGAGGCCCAGCTCGCGTCAACCCACTCACCGGGGAAATATTGGATGCAGATATTATTGTAGACGCCAATATGGTGCGCTCAATTCGCCAAACATATGACACCTACGTGGAGTCAAATAATAAGGGATTAAACTCCCAATGCACCGGTCGAGATTTACCTGAGAAAAGTCGGGAGTGGGGAAAAAAGGTCACGAGTAGCGGTTTCCAGCCGCACGCTGCTAAATCTCAAGCGTTGGCTTCACAAAAGAATTCTGATGTCTGCTATGGTATGGGGTCTGTAAATCAGGCAACTATGGGGGCACTGGCATTGTCAATTTTGCAAAACGCTACACCCAGTAGTGAAGTGATGCAAGAATATGTGCATCAATATTTGCGTTCTCTGATTGCTCACGAAGTTGGACATACTCTCGGTTTGCGCCATAACTTTCACGGCAGCGCCATGTTAGCACCTCATGAATTAAATAACACTGAAATTACTCACGCTAAAGGTTTAGTCGGTTCGGTGATGGACTATCTACCTGTGAATGTAGCACCACAGGGAGTAGAGCAAGGGGACTATTTTCCAGAAATTGTGGGGCCGTATGACGAATGGGCAATAGAGTATGGTTACAAAATCAACCCATCGCCAAAAATTGAGCCAATAATTCCAGAAATGGAAAAAACTTTTTTGGAAAACATTGCCTTGGCTTCACCGCAACCAGAATTATCTTACGCAACAGATGAAGATATCTTAGATATCAATCCCTTAGCAAATGTTTGGGATATGAGTAATGATGTGCTGGTTTATTCACAGTGGCAAATGGATAACGCCCGCATGATGTTGCAGCGCCTGGAAAAGGGTTATTTATCACCAGGAGAAAGTTACAGTAATCTGCGCGTCTTATTCGATAGAGTACTTGGATATTATTTTAGTAATGCGAAATTGCTGTCTCAATACATTGCTGGGCAATCGTTTCGGCGTCTCCATGCTGGTGATGATACATCCTGGGCATTTGTACCAGTTTCATTATTAAAACAACGTCAAGCCTTGACGAAATTACAACAATATGTATTTGGCGAACGTGCTTTTAATTTCTCAGGACAATTATTAAATCAGTTGGCTCCATCGCGTTGGCGACATTGGGGTAGTTTTGCACCGAATTATCGCCTTGATTATCCGATTCACGATCGCATTTTGAGTTTCCAAAGTGCGATACTGCGATCGCTATTAGATGGCGATCGCTTAAATCGGTTACAAGATATAGAATTAAAAACCCAGCCTGGGGAAGCACTCTCGATTCCAGAATTGTTTGACACCCTGCAAACAAGCATCTGGACAGAAGTTTTAAACCCTGGAGAATTCAAGCCGATTTCTAGTATGCGGCGTTCGTTGCAACAAGAATATCTGAATATTTTGCTAGGGATGATGTTGCATACTAATGATGCGCCTGAAGATGGTCGGACACTGGCGTGGTATGAATTGCGGCAACTGCAAACAGCCATAGATGTCAGACTCAAACAACTAAGTGAAAATATTGATATTTACACCTTAGCCCACTTACAAGCTTCTGGCGATCGCATTAATAAAGCGTTGAAGTCATTGGTTATTAGTCATTAGTCATTGGTCATTGGTCATTGGGCATTGGGAGGTGTGGGAGGTCTAGGAGGTGTGGGAAGAGACGGGGGCATAAATTCTCTTTCCCCCCACACTTCCCACACTCCCCACACTCCCCACACTCTCCACACTCACCCAAGATATCGTTGCAATAGGCCGATCGTGATTTCCGGCACTTCCAAATGAGGTAAGACTCCGGCATCTGCGATCGCGTAAAATTTTTGAATTGCGTTTGTATTTGAATATGCTAATCTTCGTCCTGATTTGATGCTAGTAAATTGTGCTTTTTCTCCCCAAAATATCACCGTGGGAATTGTTAGTTGTTGAATATATAAACTCAAATCAAAATAAAGATCGCCGCGCAAAAATGCTAAAGCGGCAAACTTAGCATTAGGTTGTTGGGCAGAAGTTAAATAAGCTTCTACCATTTCTTGGGATACTCGTTGTGGCTTGGCAAAGAGAAAACTTTCTAAAAAGTTTCGCACTGCGATTTCATTTTCTGCACCCAGACTATAAATCAAATCGTCTAGCACTGGTGTATTGATGACTGAAAGCGGAAGCCTGCGCCCACTACCTTGTCCAAAGTCATTAAATCCAGAGGGACAGACCAAAAATAATCTTTGGAATAAATTTGGTTGGGTAATGGCTAGGCGGATAGCAAAAGCCGCTGTGAGGGACGAGGCTACTACTGTGACTGGTTGGTGACAAGTTTGGATGATAAATTCAGCGATCGTATTCAAATAATCTTTAATTTGATAATCTCTGACTGGATGAGCCGATTCTCCCCAACCGATTAAATCGGGCGCTAAAATTTGATAATTCGAGGCAAAAGCCGGGTAAACTTTAGACCATTCATATGCAGACGCGCCACCACCAAAGTTATGCAGAAATAGAAGTGGCGGTAAATTTTCAATGTCAGCAAGCGCCCAAGGTGCATTAGTTTGGGTGTAATAAACCATTGCCCCTAAGGATGTATGAATGACTTTGTGTCCGAAGCCAGGAGGTTGAAACTTAAGCATAAAATTAAAGATTGAGCTTCATGGGTTCGTTGATAATTGATAATTCATAAATCATAATTCAACACCTAATAATCAGAGCTATAACTTAGACTTATTGCAGAAGTGGGTAAAGGGGAAAGGATAGAATTTTCTCTTTACCTTTTACCTTTAACCTTATCTCAACATGTTGTAAAAGTTACTTTTGCAAGATATTTCTTATATCATTGCTATATTTATTCATCTATTACTCTGATTATTTAATCATCAAACAGAATTCAGGAGTCAGTCGTCAGAATACAGGAAAGGTATTTTGTGCGACTGGCGGATAGAGCCGCGATTCGCCGTGTCCGCGTTCGCGTAGCGTCTCGTAGAGAGCGTCAAGATTGCTGAATTATGAATTCTGTATTCTTCTTCAATTTGGTTGTTGAATTATGACTCCTGAATTCTGAGATTTATTGTTGCTGTTGGTCGCTATCTTTTGTAATTTGAGCAAGTTGATGGAGATTACCACCCTTAATGCGATAAGCTGCCCCAAAACCGACAACAAAACGACCTTCACTGGGAGTTAGCTGAAAAATCCGAAAATCAGGCAAGCCTCGCAAAATTTCTATAATTTGACCAAATCGCTTTTGAAATTGGTCAACAATTTGATTCCACTTGTCGCTTTCGCGCTCTATCAAAGTTACCGCGCAATCAAAGCTCAAACGGGTACGGGCAAAAATTTGGTTGCTTTTGGCTTCATCCTCAATAAACAAAACACTAACATGAGGATTGGCATGGAGATTTTTGGTATGAGTCGCCAGACCACTGACATAAATATAAATATTCTTAGCATCATCCATCACAAAGGGAGCATAACTAGCATTAGGTATTCCTTCTGCGCTAACGGTGCTAATAATTATACTTTCAAATTGTTCGGGAAACTTTTCGTACTCAGCTTGAATGTTTTCTAGTTGGCTCATAAGTAAATTACCGTTTAATAATTCAAAAGGAACATGTCCTTACTAAAGTCACAAATACATCCATTACTTTAGTCATGGTAAAAGCATACACAATATATAAATTCATTGGTAAAGTAATAATAGTTAACAATAGTTCAAGGCAGACAATTAAAATTAATTTCGTAGCAAAATTCGTTCATTTTTCCATCATTTTTGTTTTCTATGTGTAGATTAATTGGCTACCTTGGCAACGGTATTCGGCTCGAACAATTGTTGTATAAAGAAGAACATTCTCTTTATAGGCAAAGTTATAATCCTTTAGAATTAAAGTCTGGAGTCGTGTGTGGAGACGGTGCTGGTGTAGGCTGGTACGATGAAGCGGGAAAATCATTTATTTACCGTAACACTATTCCACTGTGGAACGATACAAATTTGCAAGAATTAAGCCAATACGTACAATCTAATTGCACTGTAGGTTATGTTCGACTAGCTGGAATGGGCGAATCGCTTGACATTAGTAACTGCCAGCCCTTCCGTAGTGAAAAGCTTTTGTTTGTCCATAATGGTGAAATATCGAACTTTAAACAAACACTCTATAGACCTATACGTGATGGACTTTCTGATTCAACATACCATTTGATTAAAGGTATGACAGACTCAGAACACATTTTCGCTATGCTAGTAGAAATGTGGCAGTCATCTTTTGATAGTAATCTTTTGTCAGCTCTAAGTATGACGCTGCAAACATTGGCTGATTTAGCTCAAAAATACGATACCACATTTACTTCCAATTTAATTGTTAGTGATGGTCAAGCAATGGCGGCTGTTCGCTATGCTTATGGTACAGAAGCGCCTACTCTTTATTGGTCTTACGATGAAAATAATCCAAACGGAGTTATTGTTGCATCTGAACCTTTGTCTAAGCAAAATTGGATAAGCTTTGAAGAACAAAGCATTTTATTAGTTGAAGCAGATTCATTGATACCAAAAATTATACAGATGGATTTGCCGTAATCTTAATTTCTCGATAAGCGTGATGTACAAGGTAGGGGCGCATAGCTATGCATTGATGCCAACTTAAGCTAAAATTGCCCCACAATCGTTTTACCCCACCCCCAACCCCTCCCCTTGCTAAGGGGAGGGGCGATTTTGGCTTTAGACAAAATCGGGGTGGGGTAACGCGGATCTTGATGGTAAGTGAGAGAACTGAATATGAGATTAAATCTCTGCCTACTGATGGTGTCGTCAATCCATTGCCCCAAGATATTGTAGTGCAATTGAGTTAGCACGCAGTCAAAGCAAAAAAGTAATTTGAGCGATCGCTTTAAATTGAATCATTTTTACTTTTGGCACAAACAATAGTGGAGAGCGCATTGGAGCTTAATTACTGAAATTTTCGATCGTGGCTAGGCTGTGTTTTGTTAATTTGTGCGAGCGGGGCAATCTGTTTGTCATAAAACTCAGGAGATGATGAAAATGACAATTAATCGTGGTATATGGCAGCAACCAGGTGAAGGTGATAGTTATTCAGTAGCAGGCGATGTAGCCACCTTTAAAGCTACGAGCGAACAAACAAGTGGCAAGTATGCACTGTTTGAAGTAGTAGTTGCACCCGAATTAGGCCCGCCGCCACATATTCATAGCCGAGAAGATGAAGCATTCTACATTCAAGAAGGTTCGTTTGAGTTTTATCTTGACGAACAAACAGTTGTAGCAACTCCCGGAACATTTTTGCATTCTCCCAAAGGCCAACTCCATAGTTTTAAAAATATAGGTTCTACACCAGCCAAAATGCTGATTTGGACTGCTCCAGGCGGAATAGAAAAGTTTTTTGCACGAGTCGGAACTAAAGTCGAGAATTCGTCAGTTCCACCCTTGCCCATAACTCAAGAAGTGATTGACCGAATATTAGCAACCGCTCCTGAATATGGAATTACAATTGTTCTTCCTCAAACTAACAATTCTCCATAAAATTGGATCTTTGCTCATGGGGTTTTTCCCACGAGCAAACATAGCCGTAAACTTTGCTGCGAGTGAATAAAGCGATCGCACTTGAACCGGAAGCGATCTTAATGGATGAATCGGCATCATCTCTTGATAAGAGATTTAAACCTATGAATTTTACTCACAACAATCACAAAAATAATTGCACCCCGCATTTCAAAAAATGTCATCGGCGGACAGAACAAGTTGAAATTCAAGTGCAAGATGACCGCACGGGGATGGATGCAGTAACGCTCAAACGCGCTCTTTTAGATAACCTCTACTACATCCAGGCCAAGGATCGAGACTGGGCGACTGCACATGATTACTACATGGCGTTGGCGTATACTGTACGCGATCGCCTATTGCAACGGTGGCTCAAAACTGTAGAACAAACCTATTTCCACAAAAATATCAAAATCCTCTGTTACCTATCTGCCGAATATCTAATTGGGCCGCAGTTAGGGAAAAATTTAATGAATGTGGGACTCTATGAAGAAGCTCGTAATATTCTTCAAGAATTAGGCTTTAATCTTTATGATGTGTTGGAACAAGAAGACGAACCAGCATTAGGTAATGGTGGTTTAGGACGACTGGCGGCTTGCTTTTTCGATTCTCTTTCTAGTCTAGAAATGCCTGCTATTGGTTACGGTATTCGTTACGAATTCGGGATTTTTCAGCAAGTAATTCAAGACGGATGGCAGGTAGAACGTCCAGATCGCTGGCTAAGATTTGGTAATCCTTGGGAAATTCCTCGTCTCGATTATATTGTAGAAGTCAAGTTCGGCGGACACACCGAAGCTTACACTGACGAACGCGGACGCTATCAAGTACGTTGGATACCAGAGCGAACCGTGTTAGGCATACCCTACGATACGCCAATTTCGGGTTATAACAGCAATACAGTGAATACGCTACGCCTGTGGAGTGCCAAAGCCAGCGAAGATTTTAACTTGCAGATTTTTAACTGTGGAGACTTTACCCGGGCCGTAGCAGATAAAGTGTATTCCGAAAATATTACCAAAGTCCTTTATCCGAACGACCAAAACTATCAAGGAAAAGAACTTCGTTTAGAGCAGCAATACTTTTTTGTTTCTTGCTCGCTGCAAGATATGATTCGCAATTACCTACTTACACACGAAAGCTTCGACGAGTTCCCGACAAAATTTGCTATCCAAATCAATGATACCCATCCAGCTATTGGTATTGCAGAAATGATGCGGTTGTTAGTAGATATTCATCAATTAGATTGGGACCAAGCTTGGAATATTACTGAGAATAGTTTTGGATTTACTAATCATACTTTGCTATCAGAAGCATTAGAACGTTGGAGTATTGGTTTATTTGCTCATCTGTTACCCAGACATTTAGAAATCATTTTTGAAATTAACAGTAGGTTTCTAGCACAAGTTCGTCTCAAATATGGCGACGATGATCGGAAAATAGCTCGACTTTCACTGATTGAAGAAGGTGCAGAGAAAAAAGTCCGTATGGCACACCTCGCTTGTGTAGGTAGTCACGCTATTAATGGTGTTGCTGAATTACATACCGAACTCCTAAAACACAATTTGTTCCCAGATTTTTATCAATTGTTTCCGGAAAAATTTAGTAACAAAACTAATGGTGTTACTCCCAGGCGTTGGATATTACTTGCCAACCCGAAACTAGCACTGTTAATTACTAAGAAGATTGGCAAAGGCTGGATTAAAAATTTAGATGAACTCAAGCAACTAGAAGCATTTATCGATAATGCAGATTTTCGCCAGTCTTGGTGGCAAATTAAATCTGAAAACAAGCAAGATTTAGCAGAATATATTTTGCAAACAACTAGCATTGAGGTAAATATCAATTCTCTGTTTGATATTCAGGTCAAGCGGTTGCATGAGTACAAACGTCAACATTTAAATATACTGTACGTTATCACTCTCTACAATCGGATCAAGAAAAATCCCAACCTCGATATAGTACCGCGAACTGTAATTTTTGGTGGAAAAGCAGCACCGGGTTACTCAATGGCGAAGTTAATCATAAAGCTAATTAATTCTGTTGCTAATGTCATTAATAACGATTCTGATGTTGGTTCCAAGCTAAAAGTAGTCTTTTTACCCAACTACAATGTTTCGTTAGCACAGCGAATTTATCCTGCTGCTGACCTTTCCGAGCAAATTTCCACTGCTGGAAAAGAAGCTTCTGGGACAAGTAACATGAAGTTTGCCATCAATGGAGCGTTAACAATTGGTACGCAGGATGGAGCAAATATTGAAATTCGCGATCGCGTCGGTGCAGAAAACTTTTTTCAGTTTGGATTAACTGCTTCTGAAGTTGCTCAATTGAAAGCGCAACAATACAACCCGTGGAACTATTACAACAATAATCCCGAACTCAAACAAGCGATCGATCTAATTGCTTCTGGTTATTTTTCTGATGGAAATACAGGCTTATTTCAGCCATTAATAGATTCCTTAAAAAACCAGGACGAATATATGTTATTCGCAGATTATCAATCTTATATCGAGTGTCAAGAAAAAGTTAGTCAAGCTTATCAAGAACGCGAAAAATGGATAAGGATGTCAATATTGAATGCTGCTCGCACTGGTTATTTTTCCGCAGATCGTACCATTCGTGAATATGCCCAAGATATCTGGGATCTTCAGCCAGTGATGATTAATTTAAATGATAGTCAAGAACAAAATGCAGGCGTGAAAGTAAAACAACCGCTGTACAGTGTCTAATTACAGCGTTTTTCAAGTAAATAAACTACAGCTAGGGGCGAGCAGATGTTCGCTCTAACAATTATCTTTATTATGACTTACGCATTGACAAAAAATAATAAATATGCGTTATTTAAAAACCATATTTGTCGTAGGGGCACAGCACTGCTCATAGGTGTCAACTTAACGTGAAACCCTTATAAAGATGTGATATTCAGTTCTCTAACTTAGCATCAAGATCCGCGTTACCCCACCCCGGCTTTGCTGACGCAAAACCTCCCCTCCCCTTAGCAAGGGGAGGGGATTGAGGGGTGGGGTAAACGGCTGTGGAACAAAGCTTTGGGCTTGGCTTTGTGGAAATTTATCTGTTAAGGCAGCGCAGCAGCACCGCCTCTGCAAGTATCATACGTTAAGGAAATGTGGTATTAAGTACTTTTCTAAATCTCCAGAAATCTGAGATAATACTGACAAGTTACATAGTTCCTAGTTTTGCTTTTTGCTAGATAAGGGATTTACAAATAAAAATATTCAACTCTTCTTGTGGAGTGGGCGTTTTGCCGGGCCGTAATTCAGTGCAGAAAAGGTGTCCACCTTATAAGTAATAGTAATCGACCTATTAGTAATTCCTAATAGCAATAATATTTTGCTGCAAAAAAATGGCTCACACTTAAGGCAAAAAGCAATTCATATATTTTTCCATTCTCTATTCCCTACTCTCAATTTTCTTATGCGAAAACAATTTCTGACCACAGGGTTTTTTCTGTTGTCTTTGATGTTTCCACTCAAAGTTTCAGCACAGAATTATGACGATATCTATGTCTTTGGTGATAGTTTATCTGATACAGGTAATGTATTTAATGCCACAAATAGGGTTATTCCTCCAAGCCCAACTTATTTTAATGGACATTTTTCCAATGGCCCAGTTTGGGTAGAGTATCTCGCCTCTAAGTTAGGGTTAACTTTCAATCCCAAAAATAATTTTGCCTTTGGTGGTGCGACTACGGGATCGGATAACTTAGGACTAAGTTTTTTACCAGGATTAAAGCAACAAATTAATGAATTTACAACACTAAATAAATCCGCCGATCGCGACGCCCTTTATATTATTTGGGCAGGTGCTAATGATTACCTTAAATACTTTTTTGATGAAACTCCTAACCCAACAGAGTCTGTAGCTAATTTATCCTCAGCAATAACTTCACTGACTGCGGTGGGTGCTGAAAATATTCTAGTAGTTAACTTACCAGATTTGGGAAAGTTTCCAGTCACAGGTGGCAATATTCAAACAGCAAGCATACTAAGCAGTTTCACGAATGCACATAACTCTAATTTGGCCGCAACTATTAACTTGTTGAATCAGCAACTAAGTCCTGAAGCTAATATTATTCCTTTCGATATTAATTCTTTATTTAATCGCATCATTGCAGATCCAGACGAATTCGGTTTCACAAATGTCACTGATTCTTGTGTTGGAGAATTATCGGTAGTGCCTATCGAAGTTCCGGTAAAGCCAGTTGTCTGCGAACCAGACAAGTTTTTATTCTGGGATGAAATCCATTCCACAACCGCAACTAATCAGCTAATTGGAGAATTCGCATTTTTCGCCCTCAAGTCAGCTTCTGTTCCTGAATCTTCTACCCTGTTAGGAGTGTTGGCAGTTAGCGGTTTATGTGTATTATCGCCTCGCAAACGCTGTAGCTATCAGTCAGTGCAAAAGAAACCAATCAAAAAGGAAAAAGTACCTGGATAATCGAGCAACTGTATTGAAAATTCACGCAGGTATATGTTGGGAAAGTGCGATCGCATTTGCCAACGGTGATAGAGTATTAGTGCTGTGTTTAGTAAGCAGACGTGATGCTAAGTGCGATCGCATTTGCCAACGCTGATACAGTAATTCCTCAGTTACAAAAATAGCTTTATCTCAAAACAACTAGTAAAAAATAAAAAAAGAAACTTTCCAGCCTCACTGAACTCTATTTTTGTATAACCGCGATTTGTAATCGCCAGGATTAGGTGGAATATCTAAATAAATGTGCAATCACTCTAACCTTTCACTTGTGAAATCAGGTTTAATTTTTAGTGCTTGGTTATAGGAAGCGATCGCTTCTTCATTGCGTCCTAATTCCTTTAGCACAATCCCCCGGATGTACCAAGTTATGTGGTCATCAGGTTTAATTTTTAGTGCTTGGTCGTAGGATGCGAGTGCTTCTTCATGGCGTCCTAAATCTTTTAGCACAATTCCCCGGATGTACCAAGCTATGTGGTTATCAGGCTGAATTGACAGTGCTTGGTCATAGGAAGCGATCGCTTCTTCATCGTGTCCTAATTGATAGAGTGCAAGCCCTCGCAAGCTCCAAACTGTGTGGTCATCAGGTTCAATTGACAATGCTTCGTCGTAGGATGCGATCGCTTCTTCATCGCGTCCTAATTTACATAGCGCAATTCCCAAGTTGTAACAAGCTTCGTGGTCATCAGGTTGAATTTCCAAAGCCTTGTTGTGGGATGCGATCGCTTCTTCATAGCTTCCTAAATTACGTAGCACAATTCCCCGGCCGTTCCAAGCTTCATGTTTATCTGGGTTAAATTTGAGTGCATTGTCAAAGGAGGAAATCGCTTCTTCATTGTGTCCTAAATTCCGTAATGCATGACCCATCAAGTACCAAGCATGATGATCGTCAGGTTTAATCACTACTGCCTTGTCAAAGGAGGAAATCGCTTCTTCATAGCGTCCTAATTGATAGAGTGTAATCCCTCGCCAGATCCAAGCTATGCAGTCATCAGGTTGAATTGACAGTGCTTTGTCGTAGGATGCGATCGCTTCTTCATAGCTTTCTAAATTACGTAGCGCAATTCCCCGGCCGTTCCAAACTTCATGTTTATCTGGGTTAAATTTCAGTGCATTGTCAAAGGAGGAAATCGCTTCTTTATTGCGTCCTAAATTCCGTAATGCATGACCCCTCAAGTACCAAGCATGATGATCGTCAGGTTTAATCACTACTGCCTTGTCAAAGGAGGAAATCGCTTCTTCATAGCGTCCTAATTGATGGAGTGCAAGCCCTCGCAAGCTCCAAACATAGTGGTAATTAGGTTGAATTGACAGTGCCTTGTCAAAGGAGGAAATCGCTTCTTCATAGCGTCCTAATTGATGGAGCGCAAGCCCTCGCAAGCTCCAAACATAGTGGTAATTAGGTTGAATTGACAGTGCCTTGTCGTAGGATACGATCGCTTCTTCATTGCGTCCTAATTTATTCAGCAAATAGCCATAACACTTCCAAGCATTGCGGTAATCTGGTTTAACTTTCAAGGCTTCTGTGAACGAGGCGATCGCTTCTTCATTGCGTCCTATTTTCTCTAGCGCATACCCCAGGTTGTACCAAGCTTGGTAGTCATTAGGTTTAATTTCTACTGCTTTGTTATAGGAAGCGATCGCTTCTTCATAACCTTGATAATATTCTTCTCCAGCAGACTGTAATTTTCCTAAATTAATCAGTAAATCATATTGGCGATCGGGTGTTTGATTATCTTCTGCTATTAATTCTTGAATTGCTATTATTTCTTGAGTTCTTTCTTCTCTTGTTAAACTGAGATATTTTTCAGAATCTATATCCTTAATAATACGTGATGATTCTTTTTCTAAAGTTTCTGAATCTATTGGAAATTCAAACAATCCAGAACGCCAATCAAAAAAATCTGGGGCACGTTGAATAAAATATTTAATTGCAAATATCGGTAGCAAGAACACAAAACAAATATTAAATTTATCTTTCAACCGTTCTCGCTGTTGGTTGAGGTTAATTAAAACAGGTGGTACACCCTTCCAACTGTATGAATAAATATCTCTACTATTCCACCCCATTAATCTTTTGCATTCTTCATATTCATAAAAAGAATGCTCTAATCCTGTAATAAATAAAATGTTTATCTTTTCTTTATTTTCCAAAGAATCAATTATTTCATATAAATTAGTGACAGCTTGCTCCAGCCGTAAAACTTCAATATTTTTATTAGTAATATTTTCTTTTACTTTATTAATTAACTGCACACCCTCTGCCGGAGAGCAACGGACAAATAATAAACCAAACCCTTCTGTAAAATTCAGCGTGCGGACTAAGGCTTGATATTCTTCATTTATTTCTGATGGTAAATCCTTATCCCAATCAGTCAGTTCTAGGGTCATAATCTTAGCCGTGTAATATCTGATAGCCTACGGTCGTAGCCTTTGTTCCTATAGCAGCACCCTTCTAAAATGTTGCATTTTTGCAAAGGTATTGTGAATGATACAGTGATTTATTTTTATCATGGATACAGTCGATTAAAGGTATCTTGAAATTCTTTAATTCCCTTAATTAGAGGATGAATATCATACCAAACTTGACTTTCTCCTTCTCGATTTAAATAACGATATTCTAAAATACAGCGATTAAATAATAAGCCTCGATACAATGGATCGTTTTCTATTTCTTTAGAATGATACACAGTTGCCAGTGCTTCCCATTCATTAGCAAAAACTGTATTTCGATAAGTATTTCGTAACTCGCTCATTGAGCGCTGTAAGGCTCGGTTAGGAATGGGTAGGCTGTTAGTGTATTTAATCGCCTCCTTCATTAATAATAATAAATTTCGCACATGACCTCCACTCATGAGGCATAGTCTTTCTAAAGCTTCCCGCTGCTCAAACATATCCACCACAGATAAACTAGAGTCTATCAAACTCAGACGTTTTTGCAGTATTTCTATAACTTTATTAATACCGCGTTGATAGGGTTGATTTTCAGGCGTTTGCACCATAATCATCGGCAATACCTGAGTATTACCATAGATATTAGCTAGGTCTGCGGCGCGACTAGAATACAGCAAAGAAATGGGTACTGTATAAAGCAAATGGCAATCTAAAGCTTGGAGTTGTTCGCTACGGTCGATAAAAATTTGGTCGTGATTGGTGCGTCCATCTTCTTGAGGTATAGGTACAATTCGGTCTAAGTTATCAGCAATTAATACAAGTTGAGAATATCCTGAAGGTAAGTTTTTTTTAGCATCTTGAATAAACTCATTTAAAGCTGCAATCAAAGTAATTGTATGCGGATTGACACGCTCCCGAATTTTTTGGCGTTGAGTAGGTTCTGTTCGCAAATTTGCTGTTAATTTGGCGAATTGGGCAATTTGCCCTTCTATACTTAAGCTTTGTAAGGAGACTTCAGTTAATGCCAAATCTTTTAGATCTTGCCAACGCTCATTTAACCAATTCAATAAACTAGCTGGAGAAGTGCTATCTTTTAATGCATCTAATAAATGGCGCGTACAAGCTAAAAGAATATCAGTATATTGAGCATCTTCTGGATCGATATCTTGTTCATCGGCGGGAAAATAAACAACAAAGCAACCTTGCTCATCTAAATATTTCTGAAGCCGCAGTAATTCTGTAGATTTTCCAGCACCGCGATGACCTGCATACAGTTGAGAGGTCATTCTGTCTGAATACAAAATTTCTCTACCTACTTCTACTAATATGTCACCATCTCCCCGCACTTCTGTACAATCAACGTAAGCGGGATCTCCTGCGGGTAAGGGGCGAAATGGATCGAAAACATTGTATATCCGCTTTAAAAAAGCAAAATCCTGGATCATAAATCTAAATTTCTCAGATTAGCGCCATATTATCGCAAACTTACAGAGATTGCTCCCCTCCCCTTACCAAGGGGAGGGGTTTGGGGTGGGGTGTTAGGGACTTTTGCAAGAGATCTATTGAATTCGGGCAGTCGTTTATTGAATTCGGGCAGTCGTTTATTGAATTCAGGCAGTCGTTTATTGAATTCGGGCAATCGTTTATTGAATTCGGGATGTCGTTTATTGAATTCGGGCAATCGTTTATTGAATTCGGGCAATCGTTTATTGAATTCGGGCAGTCGTTTATTGAATTCGGGCAGTCGTTTATTGAATTCAGGCAACCACCCATAATGCAGAACTTTAGTCTTGCCGCGCTATTACTGAAAGAATCAACCTCAAAGGCTGAATTAATGGCACAGTGATGTCAATCCAAAATCCAAAACTTGTACTGAGCGTTCGCGTAGCGTCTCGTAGAGAAGTCGAAGTATCCAAAATAGTATCACCTTGGAACTGGCACTTGATTGATTACCGAGGCAATTACCGCGTCAATTTGTAAACCATCCAGCATTGCTTCTGGTTTCAAAATCAGTCGATGACGTAGTAATGGCGATGCAACTGCTTTGACATCATCTGGTGTTACAAAATCCCTTCCAGTAAACCATGCTAGGGCTTGAGATGTCTGCAACCAAGCACCAGCGGCGCGAGGCGATGCACCCAAAGTTAAGTCGGGATATTGACGCGATACTCTCACTAATGCCAACAAATAATCTACGATCGCTTCTGATACTTTAACTTCTTTGACTGCTTGTCGTGCTTCCAAAATATCGGCTACTGTGGCTACTGGTTTCAAACGGCTAATATCTAAGCGTTTTGCTGCAAACCCCGCCTGACGATTGAGTAACATTTGCTTTTCAGCAGCTTGGTCGGGATAATCTACTACTAGTTTAAATAAAAATCTGTCTAACTGTGCCTCTGGCAAAGGATAAGTCCCCTCAAATTCTAGGGGATTTTGGGTTGCGATCGTCCAAAATAAATCCGGCAATGGTAAACTTTCACCATCCAAAGTTACTTGCATTTCTTCCATCGCTTCTAGCAGCGCCGCTTGTGTTTTGGGAGGAGTACGGTTAATTTCATCTGCTAGCAGTACTTCGGTAAATATTGGCCCTTTTTTTAAAGTGAAATTCCGGCTATTCAAGTCAAAAATATTTGTACCAGTGATATCTGAAGGTAAGACATCTGGTGTTAGTTGAATTCGGCGAAACTCACCTTGAATTAACTGTGCTAATACTTTTACTAATAAGGTTTTACCAGTCCCCGGCACTCCTTCTAAAATTATGTGTCCTCCCGCTAACAGCCCCACTAAAAGTTGTTGTATGAGGCTAGATTGTCCGACAATTACTTGGTTAAGATTTTGACCAAGGCGAATTAAAATAGAATGGGTTTCGTTCATAATATTAATTTGGTATTTGTCATTAGTCATTAGTCATTAGTCATTTGTAGGAATTACGAATTACGAATTGCGAGTTAATCTTATACTTCGCCATTTTCCCAACCAGCTTAACAGCTCTTGTTCGCTAATGGGCTGTTTGTGCGATCGCAGCTTTAAAACTGCATCCAAATCCGCGGCACTTGCACCTGTTTTTTCTACCCAGACATTAATTAAAGTTTGGTGTTCTAGCGGTATTTGACCCAATCCCAAGGCTTTTTGGAGTTGCAATTGTTCTTGTTTACCTACCATATCAATTACAAAGTCGGTGGTATCAGCTTTTTGCAACACCAAGGCTAAGGCTTGGATATATGCCTCGCTGTTGTCTGTAACTTGTGTATCTAAAGTGACTGGTTTGCCAAAACGGCGATTCTGCGCCCAAATTAGCACCAATAGGACGATAGCTACTTGGATTGAGATTGGAAATAAAGGGGTTTTAGCAAAAAAATTAGACAAATCTCCTTCGCTTTCTTTCTCTCTGACATCAGGATCTTTATAGCCGTGAATGTATTCATCGACAAGTATTGTGTTACTATTTTTGTTGACTAAATCGGCTAAATAATTAAAATTACTTAAATTATCTTGATAGGCGTTGGCGGCTAAATAAGGAGTGGTAGAAAAAATTACTTTGCCTTGCTTATATGTTTCTTGCCAGACAATAGCACCAAAGCGATCGCCTAAATCAATTTGCTTTTGGTTAACTTTTCTATTTCGCCTGCGCGTCTCAATTTTAATATCGCCTTGGGAGGATTTTTGCAGGGTGCTAAAGTCTGCTTCTGTAACTCGTCCCCCAACGCCTAAAATTACTAAAGTATTTCCTTTTTCCACCCATTCCCGTTCTTGAATATCGAGGCTTGTACCTCTGGAATAAGTGCTAACCTGTAAAAAGGTAGTTGGGCTGTTCTGTGGCTGAATTTCACTAAAAGGTTTTTGCCAGCGCTTAATTGAAACTCCTTGTTGTTGCATAAAGTTATACCAAGCACCGTAGCCATCGGGAGCGCGATTATAAGTAGAACCGAGAGTAATTTTGGTATTATTAGGAGCTGCTACTAAAGTCAGTAAAACGATCGCTGCAATTGCGATCGCTCCCATCCAAGCAAGGCGATTTGAACGTTTCATTTTCTAGTTTCAGTAATGATAATATTTCAGGTGGGATTTTTGGACTTGTGTAGGCATTAGTTGGAAGTACGGTACATTGGCTGTGGCAATCATAACTAATTAACAGAACATGATATGAATGAAATTTACAGATCGCTATACTGAAAAACTGTAATAACAGTTTATTGTCTATAATGGGATCTGCAAAATTGCCAGATATGGCTGAATAAACTAGTCTGGAAGGTACTTTTAGTCTGTTTAGGGGACTGGATCTATGATTGAAGTTGGTTTACTAGTACAGTCCCAGAATAATTATTTGGGTATAGGAAAAGTTATCGAAATATCTGAGACTAATGCGATCGTTGAGTATTTTTGCTCTATGGGGCAACGTCTACAAAAAACTTTACCTTTAACTTCACTTTCTCAAGTCAGGCTTGAACCCCAAGCGCGATGCTATATTAAGTCCGAAAACCAAGATAAATGGATAATTGGTAGAGTTTTCGCCTGGGACGAAGATACAGAAGAATATCAAATTGATTTACCAGATAAGAAGACTGCAATTGTTACGGAAGAAGAAATTTACGTCCGTTGTAATTTACCGAACACAGACCCCATTGAAACTTTAGCAATGAAGGGTCACGAAACGCCGTATTTCCACGACAAAAGATTGGCTTTCGTGAAATCTTTGATTCAGCAACGCGCAGTTAGTCGCGGGATGACGGGACTAATTTCGGCAAACATTAATCTTTATCCCCATCAGGTTGAAGTTGTCCGGCGGGTACTCGAAGATCCAATTCAACGTTATATTTTAGCAGACGAAGTAGGACTCGGAAAAACCATCGAAGCGGGTGCAATTCTTCGCCAATTCCTGTTAGATGAACCGAAAAAAGGTGCGATAGTCATAGTTCCCCAATATTTGCTGCAACAATGGCGGACTGAGTTAGAAAGCAAGTTTTATATTTCGCATTTTCCCAAACGAGTAGCGGTGCTAGCTGTTGAAGATGTTCATAAAATTAATCTGAGAGCTAATATCGGCTGTTTAATATTAGATGAAGCGCACAATATTGCAGCAATGGCGACCTCTAAGGATGCAGCAGTGCGCCAACGTTTTCAGATTTGCAAAGAACTAGCTCATAAAAGCGATCGCTTACTTTTATTATCTGCTAATCCTGTGGTGAATCACGAGCAAGATTTCTTAGCAATGTTATATTTGCTCGAACCCGAAACCTATAGACTAGAGGATTTAGAAGGTTTTCGCGCTCAAGTTGCCAGCCGCCAACAAATAGGTAAAGTGCTGCTGGCTTTGAGAGAAGATGCAAAGCCTGTTATTTTGAAAAACAATTTGCAGGAATTACGCAACTTGTTTCCTGACGATAAATATTTACTCAAGTTAGCAGACGATTTAGAAACTTGTTTGGCAGGAAATTCTGCCGAGCAAAATCAACTTGTCCAAGCAATTCGCAGCCACATCAGCGATACCTATCGACTATATCGGCGAATGCTTCGCAACCGTCGCGCAGCGGTGGAAGATGTGATATTTGACCGCAATTTTACGCCCAAAGAAGAATACGATTTAGATGAGCGATCGCTTGATATTCACGAACTCATCGAACAATGGCGTAGTGTTGCTCCCAAAGAAAAGCAATATCAGCGAATTTTCTTGTTGTTATTCCTTGCTTCGGGTACTTGGTTAGGCATTTTAGAACAAGTAATTACAACTCGTTTAACTGGTAAACCCCATGCTAAATTGAGCCAGGAATTTAAAGAAGATGATATTAGCCTATTAACTACAACTCCTAAATTTTCCGGCGAAGAAGAGATTTTACAATCGATATTAAAGATTATTCGTCAACCTGTAGAAGACGGAGAACGCAAGGAAAATTTAAGAACGGTATTGCTAAATCAGCTAGGTACATACTTCAAAATTCCGGCAAACGTTCGCAGAAATCAAAAGGAATTTCTCACCAGAATACAGCAGAGAATCAAGAGACCAATTGCAGGCGATATTTTCCCCAAATTTATTATATTTACAAGTTTTGCCCAAAGTTGTGCAGAAATTGTCCGCTATTTATCTGATACCTTTGGCTCAGAAACAGTAGTCAGCCATCAATTTGGCGAATCACCGGATAAAGTTGAGTCTGGCTTAAATAGATTCAAAAACAATCCCAACTGCTTTATTTTAGTATGCGATCGCTCTGGAGAAGAAGGGCGTAATCTCCAGTTTGCTGACTGGTTAATTCACTTCGATCTTCCTTGGTCGCCTAATCAATTAGAACAAAGAATTGGTAGACTTGACCGCATTGGCAGTAAAATTGGCATCCAGTCTTGTGTATTAATTGGCCCTTATCTAGAAGATAGTCCCCACAATGCTTGGTATCAAGTTTTGAAAGATGGATTTGAGATTTTTCAGCAATCAATTGCTAGTTTCCAGTTTTATGTAGATGAGAAATTGCCAGAATTAGAAGCAGCTTTATTTCAATCGGGTGCTGCTGGACTGGTGCAAATGATTGAGCCAATCAAAACACAAATTAAAGCCGAAATCGTCAAGATTAGCGAACTGAATGCTTTAGATGAAATCGACGCTAGCGATGAAAATGCAACCGAATATTTTCAAGAATTAGATAATTATGATGCTCGTCATTTAGAAATGAAGCGAGCAATTGAAGGCTGGATTTGCGATGCGCTGGGTTTCAAACCAATGACTAACCCAGATTCTCCAGAAATGAAACGTTATCAACCGATAACCCGTACTTTGGTGCCGATAAATGAGTTAAAAACCCGTTTTGCTGACAGTTATTTAGATAAATACGGTACTTATAACCGCAGAATCGCCAACCAAAGTTCTGACGTGAAACTCTTGAGAATTGGAGAAGGATTTGTAGAAGCATTGTTGAACTATATAGATTGGGATGACCGGGGTCAAGCCTTTGCTATGTGGCGCACTGATGCATCTTGGAACGCAAAAGAAGGTAAGGAATGGTTCGGTTTTCAATACAACTATATAGTCGAGGCAAATTTAAAAATTGCCAAACAAGTTTTAATTGAGAACAAACTCGACAATTCTCAATACAAAATTTTGCAGCGACGTGTAGATGCGCTATTTCCACCAATTATGGAAACCATCTATATTGATGGTCGCCAAGAGCCAATATCTGTTGTTGAAGATCGGGTGTTGTTGGATATCTTACAACGTCCGTATAAAGATAGAAACAATAATCAACAACGAGATTACAATCTAGCAAAAGAGCGATTAGAAATTATTGACGATTTTGTCGAGCCTAGTAAATGGCAAAATTATTGCTATGAAGTACGTAACGCTTCTTTAGCCTTACTTTCTAATCGTCCTGATTTTATTGAATTGTGCGAAAAACGTAGCTTGGTTGCCGAGAAGAAATTAAGCAATAGAGTAGAACAATTACGCCTATTGTTGAATCAGCAAAGTTGGGATCTAGCATTAGCTGAAGAACTCAAAATAGAAACTGCTTTAAGTGCAGCTATTTTAGAGGGAATTCGCCGACCACAAATCAAACTTGATTCTGTCGGCTTCATCATTGTATCAGGGCGATCGCTTGCGTAATTTCAGTGATATAATTTCTAGTTAAATAGCCTTAGTAACGTAACTAACCCTACCCCTCTCAAGGGTAGGGTTTTTTAATAGTTTCAAACGCTCCTTCGCATTATATAGGGTAATACTCAGCACTCAGTAAACCTATAACTTGTGAGTCAGTTTTTGAATTTTGAATTAGCTATTTTCAGGTAAATAGACCACACGGTAGGGGCACAGCATTGCTGTGCCCTTACGACAGATGTGGTTCAAATACATGAAAACTGCTGTACTTTTGCGTTGTTATAGAACCCATTTGAGATCTAAGAAGGGGTTGCAAGTCTCTTAAGCATCAGCCGAATAAAACAAAGATTAACCTTGGCAGTCGCTGTCTTCGAGAGTTCTCTCAAAGTTCTTGACGAGGATTTTGCATCTTTCCATCCAAGCATTTGAGCGTTCAATTACCCACCTCGCTGCAACGGGAACTTTCCCCAGATTTACCTTGCACTTTCTTTTCTTGTTTCGATGGTTTTGGCGAAAGTTCAAATCTGATTTTCGTCATGATCTGGGGATAAACCAACTCTAACTCCTGCGTGAGATGTTCAGGATGATAACCGTGGTCTAGCAGGATGGTGGTCTTGGGAAGATTAACGGGTTTTGACTTGAAATAATCAATATTGAGCGTCAACATTTCAATCAAACCTTTATCATCAGATACATTCGCTTTAGTGCAATGAGTAAAGAAGGGAAACCCCAGGGTATCAACGGCTAGATGCCTCTTAATCCCATTCGTCGATTTGTAGAAACAATATCCTTTTGATTCAACACTAGCATTACAAGTGTTTTTCACCGCTTGGGAGTCAATTATGAGCAACGTCGTCCATTTGGGTTTTTTTTAACTTGCTCACGCACTTGAGAATGTAAGATACCCATTAGTTTTTCGATCGCTCCTTGAGCCCGCCACTGCTTGTAATGCCAATATACGGTTGAGTAAGGGGGCAAGTCCTTGGGCAAATCTTCCCAATTACAGCCATTCTTCAGTTGATAGAAGATGCCATCCAAGAGTTCTCTTTTTGTCCAATTGGAGGGTCTGGTCTGCTTCTTAGGCGGCAAGATCTCAGGCAGTAGAGGTTCAAGGATTTCCCACTCTTCGTCTGTTAGGCTGCTAGAGTATGGCATGACTGCTAGATACGGCTTTTGCGGTAACTCTACTTCAATATAGTAAAAGATGTCAAATGGGTTCTATATTGGTTAATTTATAATTAGCCATTATCCCCAGTGAATATCTTAATGAATCTTTAGATGGCAGAATATGACAACCTGTGTAAATTACTTGCAGAAAAATATCCCCGTGATTTTATTCGGTGGTTATTAAATCAAGAACCGCGCACAATTAAAATCTTAAAAACCGAATTGAGCATCGAACCAATTCGTGCTGATTCTGTGACATTCTTGCAAATAGAAAATCGGATTTTACACCTGGAATTTCAAACTACAATTCAATCTCAAACATCAATTTCACTGCGGATGTTAGATTACTACGTCCGGTTAACACGTAAATACCAAGTTCCAGTCACACAAGTAGTGATTTTCTTGCAAGACACTAACGATGAAATTGCCTTTACCACAGAATATGTCAGCGAAATGACAACTCATCGCTATCGAGTTATCCGAATGTGGGAGCAAGATCCAGCACTATTTATGAATAATTTGGGCTTGTTACCATTAGCACCGTTAACACGAACGAATTCAGCCCCAGCGTTATTATCGCAAATTGCAGGAGAAATTGCTAAAATTCCAGATATTGAGACTAGAAAAAATACAGCTGCATACACAGAGATTTTAGCAGGGTTAAAGTTTGAGAAAGATCTGATTCTACAATTATTAAGGGAAGAAACTATGCAAGAGTCAGTGATTTATCAATATATTTTACAGAAAGGCGAACAACGCGGCGAACAACGTGGCGAACAACGCGGCGAACAACGCGGCGAACAAAAAGAAGCGCTGAAATTTTGTCTGCTTTTACTTGATGAACGGTTTGGCGAAATTGATTCGTCGATTATTGAGCGAGTGGAACTTTTAAATAAGGAACGCCTAGAAGCATTAGGTAGGGCTATTCTCCGATTTTCATCGTTATCTGATTTAGTAACTTGGTTAAATCAGTAATAAATTTGATTTGTCCAAATTACTCGGCTTAAAATCCCTAACTTTTTCAAGCAGTTGGGGATATTTTACTATAGATTATAGTTTAAAATTACAGCAATAAATTTAACTCTCTGAGCGCGATCGAGGAGTTATATTTTGACATTTAAGTTTCATAATTCGCTTGACCTATTTTTTCCACCTTCTGCACCAACTTCTGTGGTTGTATGACCTTAACATCTCCACCAAACTCAACAAATCAAAATCATCTAATGTCCACTTAGGAAATATTGCCTGAAAACTAGAGACGTTGCATTGCAACGTCTCTACATCTGGATTCATACTGTTGTTTATTGACAGTCAACCCTCAAAACGCAACTTATTGGCTTTCGTAAGTTTCTTGGGAGAATTTTTTATGAATAGTTTTTGGAGATTCTCCATCAGGAGCTACTGTTATGAGATAGTCCATTAAACCATCTGAAAAGGGAAGACGTAGGTGGAAAGTACCATCGGGTTTGATTTTGATGGCGTTACCACCAATGGCTACAGTTGTATTTGGTTCGGTTGCTCCGTGAATAATCAACTCAGCATCTGCAACAAACCAAAAATCCCCCTGAGGACGATTAAAGACACGCATAATTTCTGAACGCGCTACGCTTAACCAACGATCGCCATCTGCAAGATAACCAATCTCAGCTATATAATCGCGATCGCTCGCGGGAATCGCTACAAAGCGATCGCTTGCTACTTCTTCGCATTCATACTGCTGTACGAGTTGGCCAGTTTGATAACTCAGGTCAATGCCAGTCACATCATAAACCCGCACTGCCAATTGAGAACCACCTTGTTGTCGCAATGCTTGTTTTTGAGTTGGGGAAATATACCACGAAACATAAGCCCACTTGGGAGTACGCGGTGTTAGGACAATAGTGCTTTGTTCTTGTGTATCGGCTGTTTCATCCGCCACGGATGAATGTTCTACAATTCCTACATCAGCTGTTTCGTCCGCCACAGATAAATCTTCCACCACGGGATCTGGCTCAACAGGACTGAAGACACGCACAATTGCTGAACGCCCCAAGGAAAACCAACGATCGCCTTCAGCAAGATAGCCGATTTCAGCTATGTAGTCGCGATCGCTTGCGGGAATTTCCACACTCTTGTCGAGTAATTCTTCACTTTCGTATTGCTGTAGAAGTCGAGGAGTTTGATAACTCAAGTCAATGCCAGTTGCATCATACAGCCGCACTAGCAATTGAGAAATGCCCTGATGTTGCAGCGCTAATTTTTGGCTTTCGGAAATTTCCCAAGAAATTTCAGCCGATGTATAACTGCGCGGTGTCAGCACAATAGTAATTTCTTCTTGTGCATCAGCTGTTTCCTCCACCACGGGATCTGGTTCAACAGGACTGAAGACACGCACAATTGCTGAACGCCCCAAGGAAAACCACCGATCGCCTTCAGTAAGATAGCCGATTTCAGCTATGTAGTCGCGATCGCTTGCGGGAATTTCCACACTCTTGTCGAGCAATTCTTCACTTTCGTACTGCTGCAAAAGTCGGGGAGTTTGATAACTCAAGTCAATGCCAGTTGCATCATACAACCGCACTAGCAATTGCGAAACACCCTGTTGTCGCAGTGCTGATTTTAGACTTTCGGAAATTTCCCAAGAAATATCAGCCGATGTATGACTGCGCGGTGTCAGCACAATAGTAATTTCTTCTTGTGCATCAACTATTTTTTCCACCACGGGTAATTCCACGATGGGATCTGGCTCAACAGCACTGAAGAAGCGCACAATTGCTGAATGGGCTATGGGGAACCAGCGATCGCCTTCAGCAAGATAGCCAATTTCAGCTATGTAGTCGCGATCGCTTGCGGGAATCTCCATACTCTTGTTGAGTAATTCTTCGCTTTCGTACTGCTCTATAAAGTCCGGAATTTGATAACTCAAATCGATGCCAGTCACATCATACAGCCGCACTAGCAACTGAGAAACACCCTGTTGCCGCAACGCTGACTTTTCGCTTTCGGAAATTTCCCAAGAGACATCAGCCAATCTATGAGTACGGGGTGTTAAGAAAATACGGCTTTCTGGTTCCGCATATACTACACTACTTGTCTCGGTTTTTATTGGTACATTGCCCGCCGTACTAGCCCAAGCTCCAATTCCTGCCCCGCCTGCCAAGGCCGCAGCACCAGCCAATGCCGATTCTTCATCTAGTAAATCTACAGGGGGTTCGGCTGCATCTGCTACCACATTAAAGGCATCTTCTGGGAATTCTGGCAGTTCTGTCACCACCTCGTCGGACTCTAATAAGCTTATATCTTCAGTTGAGGTGATACTTTCCAGCCATTCCAGTTCTGCCTTGAGTTCTTCTTGGATTTCTTCTTCGCTAACTTCTGTATCCCAATACTCAAAATCAGACGTTGTTTTGGGCACATCTGCTAATTCAGATGTTGGGGTTGCGATCTCAGATAAAGGCGGTTCTTCATTAGATATTTCTTCTGGAATATTAGCCAGTTGAGGATATGAAGTATTGACAACAGCCGCAGGGGCTTCTATATCCCATGCAACTTCGCCGGATTCAGGAGGAGTTTTTTCAGTATTATTTTCTGGATTTGTATCTTTTGAGACGTTATTTTCTTTATCTGCAAAGGTAGACCAAGTAGCCGCGCCGATTCCGGTTGCCAAAGCAGCACCACCCATGAGAGCTGAGGCTCCCAAGTTGTTATTCTCTGATACAGCTACGCTTGGGGTTGTGCCATTACTTGCCTGTTGTTGAGTACCATTCTCTGTGAAGTCAGATGATGTTTGACCATAAATTTGAAAAGGAGTGGTTTCCCCTCCTGGCACCTGAAGGGTAGTGTCAGGACTGAGTGCAGTTTCGGCATCATCTGTGTTTGGGGGATCGGGATTTGGTTGTAGTGAATTATTTGTTTTCTCAGGTAGAGATGGCCGTCTGCCAAAAAACCACCAAAGTAAGCCTCCACCTACAGTGGTAACTAACAAGGGTAAGAGCAACCAAAATGGTGTTTCTTTATTGACAATTGGAGCTTTTTCTTGAGGGGCGGGAGCGACAAAGGGTTGTTCGCCAAATACAGAAGGAGTTGCACTGGGAGAAGCTGTACCAGTCGGTGTGGCTTGGGCGCTGGGGGAAGTTGTGGTAGCAGGTTGTGAAACACTCGTGGCGATGGCTTCAGCTTCAGCGACTCTAGCTTGTTCTATAGCCTGCTCTCCTGCTGGTGCAAGAGTAAAACCGAGAAAACTTGCTACCCCCAAGCTGGGATTTTTTTTGTAGGCGTAAACTAATGGTTGCGAGAAGGGATATTTGGCATCGTCTGGCAAGGTTTGATGCAATTGCAGAACTCGCACACCTTCTAACTTGGAGATCTGATTGGCTAGGACATAGCTGATGCCGTCTTTGCCCAGTTGTTTGACGATTTCGGCGGTATTGTCGTCAGCTACTTGGGTAGCATTGGAGCCTGTAGCAAATTTCGCATTTTTGAAAGCTGGGTAATCGCGAAAAGTATCGCGAGTATCGCTCGTTTCGGGGCGATCGATGACGCGAATCTTAGCGTCAGGGCCGCCTAATTGCGACCAATTTGTAATTTGTCCCCGAAAAATGCGGGCGAATTGCCTATTAGTCAAACTTTGCTTGAAAGGGTTCTCTTTACCAACCACGATCGCAATTTTTTCACGCCGCAAGCGGACTTGTTCGAGTCCTAGTGCTTTTTCTGCTGGCGTTAAACCACGGCCGATTGCTGCTATGTCGATTTTGCCATCTAGCAAATCTCTCAGTGCCTTATCAGTCCCATTGGCAGCAATTTCAACCTTTGTGCCCGAAAACTGTTTTTCAAAATTATCTTTAAGACTTTGGTTGATTGCAGTTAAGCTACTCGAACCATCAATTCGCACTGTGGTTCCATTTTCCACTGTTTGCGGCAGCGGAAAAGATGGTGTTGGTGATGCAGATTGCGCTAGTGCGGCTACTGAAACTACCATACTTGCCATCGGAGTCGTAGCTAGAGCAACCCATAATACCAGCTTCACTATTGAATTATCTTTTTTTTGTTTCCACATAAGCCCCTTATTAAAGTAAAAAATACAAACCCCACCAGCCTTAATCCTTATCTTTTTATGGATTATGCAGGAGACCCGCTAATTATACATCTCTGTTATATTTCTTATCATTTATTGCAGATACTTGTGTCCATATATACTCTGTTTGCCTTGAATTATGTTGTGCTTTACCGAGCAAAATTTTAGTTAAATACAATTACTCTAAAGTTAGTTAGGTTTTATACATTACTTAAGTATGGCTGAATAACGATCGTGCTTGTAAAATTAGCTAAATACTAAAGATAGTATAAACACGCATTAAAGATATCGTATGCAGTTAAATTGAAGTTTTATTAAGTAGTATAAGAGTTATAAAGTTTAGTTTTTTTTTGAGATGTTGAAACTACCAAGTATGAACCAAAAATATTTTTTAGACAAGAAATGGGCTTTGAACAGCACGGGCTGGCTAGTGTTAGAAATCATAGCAGTATTAGCATTTCTCTGTCTCAGAAATTTGTTGTCTGATATCATGAGCAGAAACGATATTGACGCTCTGCCTTTAGCGAGACAGTACGCCGATCCTAGCTGGGTTCCGAGGGATTGGTCTGTTAATCAACCACCTGTTTATAGAGTGTTGTTTCAAACTTTATTTGGCTCGCTCATAGGAAGTTGGGGATTTTTAGCTAGTTCTCTAATTGGCAGGTTTTTTTGCTACGCCTTGATAGCTTGGGGACTAGTACTGATAGGCAGAAAACTAGGGTTGACTTTGCCTTTGCAGCTGTTAGCAGTTGCAATATTTCTCATCGGAGATCAAGGTGTTGCCGCTGGAGAAAGAATTGTCGGAGTCTTAGAAACGAAGATATTTGCTTATGCTATGGTAATGTTGGCGATCGCCTTCATGCTGAGGAAACGTTATCGCTTGATGGCTTTTTTGTTGGGGCTAGCAACTTCATTCCATATTTTGGTAGGCGGTTATACAACTTTATTTGCAGCAGTGTGGGTGATTTTAAAACGAAAAATTTATTTTCCTAGTATGCGGGAATGGGGAATTATTATTCCGCTATACCTGATAACAAGTGTATTCGGCCTCAAAGCGGCGATCGAACAATTGTCTAGCCCAACACCTGCAAGTTCTATACCGATTTCTTATATATATGTTTTTCTGAGGATGCCCCACCACCTGAATCCTTTATCTTGGCATACAAATTGGTGGATAATTCCTACTTTGTACTTGGTGATGCTTGTGAGTAGCGCCGCCGTTCTTTGGTTCAATCGTCCAACTCAAGCGCTACCCGAACAGTTAGAAGAATACCAAGCTCGAATCGGACTTTTTGAGTTTACGCTGATTAGTCTAATTCCTTATGTACTGGGATTAGTTATCGCTCCATTCGACTCTCAAGGAACTTTACTACAGTATTATCTTTTCCGCGTAGGTGATGTAATGTTGCACCTTAACGCCTGCATATTGTTTGCCTGTGCTTTAGAGCGAATCTTCGCAACCAGAAAACAACAAAAAATGCTGGTACTGTTATGTACTGTCGTACTGAGTATAAGCATTGTCAAAGGATTTCATACCTTTGAGAAAGAATTTCAGTCTACACTTAATTTTCCTGACGAAACCCAAGAGGTAGACCCTCAGTGGAAAGATATGGTTGCTTGGGTGCGAAAAAATACGCCAAAAAACGATATATTTATATCCCCCCCGGTTGAATTTGCCAACTTCATTTGGCTGACAGAGCGCCCAACCATTGCTAAATATAAGCTGATGGCTCAAACAAAAGCCGGAACATTAGAGTGGTTTTCTCGTATGCGGGACTTGAGCGGTAATTTTAACGGACTCGATCCATTGACTAACTTTAGCGAGAAACTGCTTACACAAGGCTACAACAACTTGACAACTGACCAAGCTAAGGCACTAATGGTCAAATATGACGCTAGTTATTTCGTAACTCGCATTCAACATCAGTTAGATCTGCCGATCGCTTACCGCAATAAATCTTACGTTCTCTATAAAAAATAAGCTAATAAGGATAGTCAACAGGTAATACCGTTTCACTTTAAGGTTGATACATTTAGGCAAGCAGGGGAGCTTCAGGTGCTCTTGAGCAGAGGGGAAAGAATTTGTATCAGGATTTTAGTGAAATGGTATAACAGGAAAAGAAAGTTTTTTGGCGTAGTAATTTGACAATTAATTTCTGTCCTAAACTATGCTTCAATTGCTTTATATTCCAACTTAGGAATTACAGCTTAAAACCTTCAGACAAAATCTGCTGTGGTTTGATTGAGATAACAATGGCAATCTGGTTTATCAATTAGCGATTCCACCAAAGCATTCAGAGCAGTTGCAGCTAAAGCACCACCTCCCAAAGTTCCTTCAACTGTAATAAAAGGTATTCGTTGTTGCATCAGTTGTCGCTTAGCAGCTGGAGCATGGCTAAAGCCGATAGGCATTGCAATTACGAGTGCAGGCTGAATTTTTTGATTGGCAATTGCCACAGAAATTTCTAGCAGCACCGAGGGAGCATAACCAACTACCAGCACGCAACCTGGAGTTACTTGTTGTAATTTTTGACGCCATTGTTGCTGCTGCCAAAAGGCAATTTCCGCCTCTGTGGCAGTAGTAATGTGGGGATTATCAATTAAAGTTTCAATGCGACATCCCAAGTGAAATAATCGAGTTCGATCTAAAGCAGCAGCAACAGTTTGGGTATCGACAACGATTTGACAGCCCTCAGATAAAGCTTCTCGACTAGCGGCGATCGCATCTCGACTCAATTTCACAAAAGACACCAAACTCACGTCGCCACAAGCCAAAACCAGCTGCGAAATTAGATGTTGTTCGATTTCCGAACGATTGGATAAATCGGGTAATAAATGTTGTAGCGATTCCCCAAAAGCTTCTGAGTGCGTGTGAATTTCGGCATCCAAACCACTCCACAATTTTTCCAGTCCCCCCAATCCCGCTTGGGTTTCCACATCCAGCAACTTCAGTTGGGCTAAAACTTCCGCCTGCATAATTTGACAATGGCGATCGCGTCCCAACAATCCTTCTAATGCGGATGCAGTTTGCCGCAGTTGGGAAATTTGTTGCATTACAGCTCGATATTGCCGTTGCAGTTGCACCATCAAATTTTGATTTGTATCCGCCTCTGGTTCCACCTCCAAAATGTGCCGGATATGATTTAGCTGAAACCCTTGCTGCTTGAGTGCGACAATCCGCTGTAAACGAACGACATCTTTTTGGGTGTAGAGACGGTAATTGCTTGGCGATCGTACTGGTTGCGGTAGCAGCCCCAATTGATGATAATGCCGCACCATCCGCGGAGTCAAACCGCCACCAACTGCTTCGGTAAGTTCCTTAATAGTCAAACAACCAGCATTCATAATTTACTCCAACAACAGCAAAATTCTTTGTAATTCTCCACAAATTCCACCAATACTATCAACTTATCTGAAATATTTTGGATTCAAGGCTTAGTGTTAATGTATATTTTCAGTACGACCAATTGTTAGACAACAATCTATGCTTGAATTTCAGGGAATTTCATTCATTGTCACTCAGGAGCCACTGTACCCTGTTTCTACGCAAGAACTTTTAGTAGTTGAGGAAAAATTGCAAGTTTTATTTCCAGAAGACTATCGTACATTTATTACAACTTTTGGATCTGGCACATTTTTAGATCTACCTCTGCGGGCGTTTTCTCCACACGACATTGTGGAGAATTTGCTAAATGAAGTACGTGAAAGACTAGCTATGTACTGGTTTTGGCGAGATAGCACTGAGTCTTTAACACAAACACTTGCTGTTGAATGCATTCCCTGTTTTGATAGCTACGATGGAGACGATATTCTATTTCATCCCTCTAATCGAAATCGCCTATTTGTCTTGCCTCATGGAAACGAAAAAATTGATACTTTTGAGTCTTTTAAAGACCTTTGCAACTGGTACATTAATCGTTATGCTTCCTTACAACCTCCTTTTCATTTCTCGCCCCACCAAAGTTTGATTGATTTGGAGGAAATTTAGGTTAGGAGTCACTAACTGTAATATATGAAAACTTAGCGATGATTAAGTCATATTAAACAATGGAGATATAAGCTTATTTTTGAAGAATTAGCAGAGTATAGGCAACAGCTTGGCCTGACTCCAGCAGGTAGTGAAGACGACCGTTCTACAATCGCAAAGTTAGAAATTGGTGGTAGTGTATTTTTTGGTATCAGTGCAGGCAGTAATCCCAATCGCAGAAAGATTACACTTAAAGTAAATCCAATTAGCCGCACACACGCGGAAGCTGATGCCTTTCAACAAGCCTTTGATGCAGGATTAAAAGGAGGAAAAGCGCGTTTAACAGTTGACCGGGATCTTTGTAGGGCGTGTGGTCAAAACGGAGGTGTGAAAGGAATGGCTAGACAGCTTGGTATAGAAGAAATAGAAGTTATTAGCCCTAGCGGTCGTCAGACAATTACACTGATGTGAGGTTAATTATGTTTATCACAAAATTTTCAGTTGAAAATTGGATTGGTAATCAGAACAAGGGAAGTGTCGAGCAAGCGCATAGTTGGCAAGAAATAGAATCAGCTATTAGAGAACTAGACGGGCATGACAAAACACTTGTAACTTTAGAAACAGATAGCGAAACTCACATGGCTGTGGGTGGTGGTTTAGGAAAATATATCGTGTATTTGACATTTGATAATGAGAGTTTTCATTATCTTGTTGACCCATCTAAATCAGATATAGATGAATTCGTAATAGTTGGAGGTCAGGAAGGTGTTTATCCTGCTAAATCTTGTGTTGACTTGAATACAACCCTCAAAGCTGCTAAAGCTTTCGCAGAGCTTGGGACAATGGAAGAATCAGTGAATTGGGAAAAAGATGAAGTTTTAGAGCAAGTATAACAAATAAGCTGTAACACATTTAAGTTTCACATTGTCTTGTGTTGGCTGTTAACTGTTGACGGTTGACAGTTAATCGTCATCGGTCAACAAACTTCTTGAGCGACTGTGCAACTCGCGTACCTTTGCGCTTCCCTTAGCACCCCTTTGCCTTTCAAAATCATTATAGAGCTTGACATTAACATTAATGTCAAGGTTTAGCGTGAGAGAGTCGATGTTAATTTACCTCTCATGCTCTACCCACAGCGTTTTACCCAATTCACCAGAGAACACGCAGATATCTTAGCAGCCGTAGTTTGTGGCTTGTTGTTATTTTTGGGCTGGTTCGCCTTGCATCTTGGCGCTTTGGAATTGGCGCTGTTGTTGCTACCTGCTGCTTACGTCATTGGTGGTTACGAAAGTGCGCGGGAGGGACTGACTACCCTTTTCAAAGAAAAAGAACTCGATGTAGATTTGCTGATGATTGTCGCCGCCATTGGTGCTGCTGGTTTGGGCTTATGGCGAAGAGAATATCATTTAATTATTGATGGGGCAATTTTGATTCTCATCTTTGCCATCAGTGGCGCACTCGAAGGCTATGCGATGCAGCGAACTGAGCGGAGTATTCGGAGTTTGATGAGTTTGACACCAGACACCGCAAGGATTTTGCTTCAGGGAAGGGAAGAGGAAGTTTCTATCAGTCAGCTAAAAGTTGGTGATGAAATTGTCGTCAAACCCGGAGAGTTAATTCCTACAGATGGAATTATTGTGTCTGGTTACAGCACCCTCAATCAAGCCGCAATTACAGGCGAGTCTTTACCTGTAGAGAAAACAGTCGGTGCAGAAGTTTTTGCCGGTACGCTCAATGGCTATGGCGCATTGCAGATTAAAGTCCACAAACCAGCCCAAAGTAGTTTGATTCAGCGGGTGATTCGTTTGGTGGAACAAGCAAAGACAGAAGCACCCCCTTCGCAAGAATTTATCGATCGCTTTGAAAAAGCATATGCCAAAGTCATTGTAATAGCCGGGATATTACTGGCAACTTTACCGCCATTCCTCTGGGGTTGGGATTGGGAAACTACCATTTATCGCGCCCTTACCTTCTTAGTGGTGGCTTCTCCCTGCGCCTTAATGGCTGCAATTATGCCTACCCTGCTTTCCGGAATTGCCAACGGTGCAAGACAAGGGATTTTATTTAAGAATGGCGCACAGTTAGAGAAGATTGGCAAAGTTCGAGCGATCGCATTTGATAAAACTGGTACCCTCACAACTGGACAGGTGCAGGTCTTCCAAGTCATTGCAGCCAGTAAATACACACAAAATGATGTATTAAAAGCCGCTGCAAGTGTGGAATCATCGTCCGAACATCCCATTGGCAAGGCAATTGTACAAGCCGCTGCCGATCTGAATTGGGTTGCTGCAATCCAAGTACAAGCCATACCCGGACGGGGAATTGTGGGAATTGTCGAAGAACAACAGATAATTGTTGGCAATGCCGCTTTTGTGCAGCAGTATGTCACAAATTTAGCCGAAGAATTGCTCCAAATAGCTCAATATTTGGAGCAAGAAGGTAAAACTGTGGTTTGGGTAGCGGGGGAAGGAGAGGGAGCAGAGGGGCATACTTCGGCTGCGCTCAGTAACCGGAGGAGCAGAGGGGCAGAGGTGATAGGTATTATTGCTATTGCAGATGAGGTGAGAGTCCAAGCTGCGGAGACTATTAATCGGTTGAAGAAGTTGGGAGTTGAACGAATTGTCATGCTAACTGGGGATAATGAGGAAACTGCCAATAGTGTCGCCAAAGCATTAGGAATTGAGCGAGTGTATGCTCAACTTTTGCCAGAAGATAAGCTGAATGTGATTCGTCGTTTACAGCAAAAGTATCAAACTGTGGCAATGGTGGGCGATGGCATTAATGATGCACCAGCTTTAGCACAAGCATCTGTGGGTATAGCAATGGGAGGCGCGGGTAGCGATGTGGCATTGGAAACCGCAGATATAGTTTTGATGGCAGACAAGTTAGAAAAAATTGCTGCGGCCATACATTTAGGCAGGCGATCGCAACTCATAGTCAAACAGAATATAGTCATAGCATTGGGTTTTATTGTCTTGCTTTTAGTGGGCAACTTTTTGGGAAATATTAACTTACCCATCGGCGTCATTGGTCATGAAGGTTCCACAGTTTTAGTTACCCTCAGCGGTCTAAGATTGTTGAAGTAGGATTAGAAATTGATATTGATGAAAAGGTAGAAATCGCTCACAGAGGTGGCTGTATCACTGTATCAATATTGCTCGACTCGATCGATAAAATTTAGTATGAGTGATGTAAATTTATCAGGATACCAAAGTCCCCATTCGTGTAAACCTTCTTCTACAGTAATTAATTGAGAGTTGGGAATAATTGCTGCCATTTGTTGAGCGTTATTTAATGGCGTAGTTAGGTCTTTATCTGACCATAATAACAAACAGGGTGCTTGAATTTTTGGTAGCAGATGGCTGATATCTTCGTACAAAGAAATTAGCAATCCTTGAATGACATTTGCTGTATTGAATAACAAGTTATAGGAGAAAACCAAAGGAATATCAACTAATTTCAATCTGCGCCTTGGAAGAAATATTTGAACCGTCATTTCGATCGCCCTTCGCACTATCATCTCCGGTATAGACGGCGCGGGAATCCCGGTACTATCTACCAGAATTAGACTTTTGACTTTTTCTGGAACAAGTGTACATAAAGTAATGGCAATACCCCCACCGAATGACTGTCCTACTACATGAAATTGTCGTAAATCCAAAACTTCCACAAATGAAAGGAGAATTTTGCTATAGCTAAGGTAATCCGGAATTAGCTCAGAGTAAGTCGATCTCGCAAAACTGGGCAAATCAGGAGCAATTATGGGATGCTGCTGTGCTAGTAGCTTCAGCACTTCTTGATAAGGCTCAGTAGAGATTGCCCATCCGTGTAGAAATAGGATAGGGATTGAACTCGACTCTAATGTACTTTGCTGATAAAAAATAGTGCAATCTTGTAAATCAACCCGATGATTAGTTAATTGGGATTTCAAAACTACAACCTCATTCACTATAACTCGATAAATCACTTAAGAGTTCTGGGAGCAGGGCCGCGAGTTACGTCCAGTCCTGATACGCGTGGTAAGGTAATCGTTTTGCCTGTTTGTGCTGCTTCGTAAATTAAAGCTATCAGTTTTTGATCTTGCAAACCTTCTTCCCCAGGGGTGTGGGGTTGCTTGTTGTTAATCAGACAATCGGCCATATGATCGATTTCTAAAGCGAACTGATTCTTTTCACTCAGACGCACTTCGCTAATGTTCTCTGCCATACTGTTGGTGGGTGATTTACGCGAAACCATCATTCGCAAACCGTTGTAAGAGAACGCCGGATCGAGTTGTCCCCAAGCATCAGAACCGAAGACACGAAACCGTCGTCCTTCATGAAAGCCGTAGCTAGTCGAGCAAATCGCTAGCACTCCACTGGGAAACCGCAATTGGAAAGTAACACTTTCTTCTACCTCTTTGAAGCGCGGATCGCCAGGAGTGCTGAAGATTTGAGCGTTGATTGCGATCGGTTCCTCTCCTGTCAAATAACGAGCTGCATTCAGACAATAAATTCCCACATCTGGCAAAGACCCACCTCCAGCCAAAGCGCGTTTCAACCGCCACTGATCTAAGTCGCCACCCTGGTTTTGTCCGTTGTCTGCCTGAATCACCTTTACAGTGCCTAATTCTTTGTTGCGAATCATCGCAATCATCGCCCGATGGTGTGGCTCGTATTGGCAGCGATATGCAATCATCAACTTGCGATTAGCTTGTTTGCACGCATCGATCATCTGCTGGCAATCTTCAACCGTGGTTGCCATTGGCTTCTCGCACAGAATATGTTTCCCGGCTTTTGCACCACGCACTGTATATTCTCGGTGCATACTGTTAGGTAGCACAATATAGATCGCATCAACGTCTGGATTGTTACGGAGATTGTCGTAGTTTTGATAGTTGTAAATGTTCTGTGGTTTGATGCCATACTGTTGGGCAACAAGATTTGCTTTGGCAGCATCTCCACTAACTAATGCAGTTGGCTTTGCTAATTTACATTCGGCAAACGCAGGCATGATTTCTTCTAATGTCAGTCTCCCCAGTCCCACGATCGCAAACCCCAAACGTCGTTCTGGAGGTAATGCTGTTGGCGGTCCGCCGGTCTCAACTTCGGTTTGTGCCGAGATGGGTTCAAACTTAATCTGTGGCGGCAAAGTTCCTCCGCGTGGAGTAGGTTGCTCGGTTGGTTGTTGGGCAGTAACTTCTTCGCCCATACTACCAATGGCGGCAGCTGAAATCGCTCCTAAGGAAGCAGTGGTGAGAATCTGACGACGAGAAAATTCTCCCTTAAACAATTTAGACATTGTGGTTTTTTAATTATGAAATTTTGAAATTACACCATTTCACAAAAGCGATCGCTCATAAGAAGTTGTTTGAAAAGTGTTTTGCTGTGGTTTTAAGCACGTTTAGATCCCCCCTTGCCCACGCCAGTCGTTCATGGGGGGAACCCCCTACGTACCCGTCGCTGGCTCCCCTTAAAAAGGGGGGAACTGGAATTAAAGTCCCCCTTTTTTAAGGGGGATTTAGGGGGATCTAAAACTTTCCGATACCGACAAGAGGACTTTTCAAACATCCTCTCAGAATACGATCGCTCGCTACAAAATCTATTAATTCACGATTGGTAAGTGCTGAGTATAATAGTCTTTTGCTTGTTTTATAGGCAACAGTTTCAGGGTGCTTGTAATCGCCTGCAATCTGGAAGCATTGATGTTTAAATCTCAGCCTCATACCCAAGAATTTTACATTTTTAGGTGTAACTCAAATAGTAAAAAAAAGATTACTGGTAAAGACCTATCCCCAGGCTGAAGTTGTCTTTGCTCCAAAAGACAGTCCTTTATTATAACCGAAGAGGGTTGCCAACATGGAAGTAATTTGTACTACGTTGAATTGTAATTGTTTAAAATCATATTTTGGATAAGGCAGAACTTATAGGACGCTATGCTAGGGAAATTGATTGACGTTCTCCCACCGCTATATCAGGATTACCTAATATAGCGGTGAATTACAAGAATCACTTATTTACTCAGCTTTAGCAATTCATCAGCAAAAAATGAATTTTAACTGTTATAAAACGTATTTATCAGGTGGTTATCTATTGGCAATCTAACTAGCGATCGCTAAAGCTTCCACTTTTTTAGTTAATAATATGTCTTAGATGAAAACCTCAACGCAAATAGTTAATTTTCATTTTACTTAGAAAAGAATTTAGATTAACTTTAAGTGCGATCGACAATACAAAAAATAGCGGTTAAAAAATTATTAAACGAGATTAATTTGGATATTAAGAGATGATTGCTACCTGATGTTGTTCAATTCAATAGACTTCTTGCAGAAGTAGGGAAAAGGAATAAAAAAACCTTTCCCCTTTAACCTTTCCCCTTTTCCCGCCTCTTGCAAAAGTAACTTTTGCAAGAGGTCTAATCTGTTGCCCATTGAAACCGTACCCCAGCACTACGTCCAGCAGCTTCATCTTCAGAGCGATCGCTTGGGAGCAAATACCTTTGTTGTTGTTATGCTCCCATAACAATACTTATACCTGCGCTTTTACTAAATCAACATCAGCAAGCCAGATCGGCCGACTTTGAGTCAATGGCGTTTCTCCCACAATCGGGGGACACCACTCCACCCCGTAAAGCCAATTGCTTGTGAGGCTAAAAATCCCTTGAACAATACGATGTGTCGGCTCGGCTTTGCACAGGTATGTCTAGCTAAATGGACACCAAATAAACCGTTGAACTCACGTTAAAATCAGTTCAGAATCTTTTTGTGAAGGCATACTATCTTGTACTAGAGAACGATTTGGTGTTTTGCCTTGTAACAGATTACTAGCAAATGCAAAAGTCGCGTTGACTTTGCGAGTACGCCACTCATCTATAAGTTTTTGTACTTGGGTAAGAGACATTCGCCGTGTCATTGCTTCATAAAGATAAGCAGCATGAGTAGTTTCATCTTTGGCGACACTCAAAATTCCCAGTTTTAAGTTGCGAGAAACAGGTTCATCATCGGGTAATGCATTCGCCATCCTTGCAAAGTCTTTGCTAGCATCTAACTCCAGAATGTAAGTGCTACCCATAAAAACATTCCAGTCAATAACAGCAGGTTTTAGTTGTTCTGAGGTGTAACCTTCAAAGAAGGCTGCAAAAAATGGACTACGCTGCTGTTGTGATTTATCTTTTGATGTGGTTTGAGGTTGACTCTTAAAATCTATAACTTGTTTATTGAGTTGCTTTAAACCGCGAGCGAAAATTTGACCGTGCCTAGTTTCATCTGATGCGTGTTTTTTGAGTTTTTCGGCTAACCATGTATCGCCCTCTGCTGCGGCGCGATCGCTTAATGCTGTCAAAAAAGGCACAGAACCAGATTCCGCTAGCTGAAACCCAGCAAGGATATTAGGGCGAGTTTTAGAGTCACGGATCTGAGCAGCAGAGTAGTAGGCAAAAGCACCAGAACCTACTAGATGCATCACGTAAGTCAATAAATTCATGAGAGATTCCCGCTAACCTTTTTTCTTATAGTAAACATTGGGCATGGAAGATTGGGGATTAGAAAAACTATTCAGCGTAACCCTATCTAGTAGTTCGCTTTCGTGACTTGGCTCTTTAAAGGGGAAAGGTTTTAAATCCCTTACCCTTTCCCCAGCCCTCACAACTGCATTTTTGGGTTGGCAGATCGGTAGATACAAACGGCGAAACATTCGAGCGCAAGTATCAATCAAAACTGTCCGATCGCCCCGAATTATAAATGCTACAAAAGTATGTAGCATAATACTTGGCGATCGCACCCTGGCGGCAGATCGTGATGATTGAAATTTCACTTACTCCTATTAGGCATTGAAACAGAAAATGCCGGATATCCCTCCTCAAACACCTGAGATTGCCTGAAATACAAAGATTAGTCAGTATGAGAGTTGCACAAAAGATATTTTAAGTAAATCTATACAACGAGTGAGTTGGTTTTAGTCATTATGGTGGATGTCAGAGCCTGTTATCGCGAGTTAAATTTCTAAACTTAAAAGCTTTAAATTAATGACTTGTTAAATAAATTATCAATTCTTTAGATAGGAAGCTTTTAAGTGCTTATTTTTAACTTCATCTTTAAATGTATTTACTGAAACTAGTTACTTTTGACACGTTAGAGTTTGTGATTACCAACAAAAAATACTTATTGGAACTTTACTTATGTATGTAACTGTATGGCCGGGTAATGTATATCCTTTAGGTGCTACTTGGGATGGAAAAGGCACAAACTTTGCTTTGTTTTCAGAGAATGCAACAGGTGTAGAACTTTGTTTATTTGATGCCGATGGTGATGAGATCCGCTTACCTCTGACAGAAAAAAACAATTTTGTTTGGCACGCTTATCTACCAGGAGTTGGGCCAGGACAACGTTATGGGTTTAGAGTACACGGCCCTTGGGCGCCAGAGGTGGGTCATCGTTTTAACCCTAATAAATTACTAATCGATCCCTATGCCAAAGCAATTGATGATGAAATTAATGATACCTCGGCTATCTTTGGCTATTGTTTAGATGCTCCGGAACAAGACCTAGCTTTTTCCGATTTAGATAGTGCCCAAATAATGCCGAAGTGTATTGTGATCGATGAATCCTTTGACTGGGGAGATGACAAACTACTTAGTAGGCCGTGGCACGAAACCATTATTTACGAAACTCACGTTAAAGGTTTTACTAAACTACACCCAGAAATTCCAGAAGAATTACGCGGTACTTATGCTGGACTGGCGCATCCTGCTGCAATTCAATATCTCCAACAACTAGGAATTACAGCTGTAGAGTTGATGCCAGTACATCAGTTTTTATCTCGTCCGGGATTTTTAGTAGATAAAGGACTGAAAAACTATTGGGGTTACGATTCCATCAATTATTTCACGCCCCACTCTGGTTATAGTGCTAGTGGAACTCTAGGGCAACAAGTAACTGAGTTTAAGCAGATGGTCAAAGATTTGCACCATGCTGGAATTGAGGTGATTTTAGATGTAGTCTACAACCATACTGGTGAAGGCAATCATTTAGGCCCCACACTATCACTACGAGGCATTGACAATAGCGTCTACTACCGCTTAGTCAAGGACGATCCCCGCTACTACATGGATTTTACAGGCTGCGGTAATTCTCTTAACGTCAGCCATGCCCAAGTTCTGAAATTAATCATGGATAGCCTACGCTATTGGGTAACAGAAATGCATGTTGATGGCTTTCGCTTTGATTTGGCTTCAGCGTTAGCACGAGAACTATATGAGGTTGATAATCTCGCAGCTTTCTTTGATATTATTCATCAAGACCCAGTATTAGCAGATGTCAAGCTAATTGCTGAACCTTGGGACTTGGGAGAGGGAGGCTATCAAGTAGGTAATTTTCCCTTACGCTGGTCTGAATGGAATGGCAGATATCGCGATACTGTGCGAGATTTTTGGCGTGGTGAAGATGATAGTCTCGGACAATTTGCTTACTGTTTTACTGGCAGTCCGGATCTGTATCAAACAAACGGCCGCAATCCCCACGCAAGTATTAATTTTATCACTGCTCATGATGGCTTTACCCTCAACGATTTGGTCAGTTACAACCAAAAGCATAACGAGGCTAACAAAGAAGATAACCGAGATGGAGAAAGCCACAACAGATCTTGGAATTGCGGTGTCGAAGGTGAAACTGATGACTTAGAGGTGATAAAGTTGCGATCGCGCCAGCAACGAAACTTTTTAGCAACTCTCATGCTGTCTCAGGGTATTCCTATGTTGCTAGGAGGTGATGAAATTGGCTGTACTCAGAAGGGCAACAATAATGTATACTGCCACGACAATGAACTTTCCTGGCGTGACTGGGATTTACAAAAGTCAAATGCGGAACTTTTAGACTTTACTCGCGAACTGATCAATTTCCGTCACCAGCATCCAGTATTTAGACGGCGTAAATGGTTTCAAGGTAGGCCCATTCACGGTTTTGGCATCAGTGATATCGGTTGGTTCAATGCCGATGGCACTGAGATGACCGAAAAGCAGTGGCTAGTTAGTTATGCCAAAGTAATGCAAATCTTCTTGAATGGTGAGGGGATTGTCACTCCAGGCCCCCGTGGCGAACGTATTATTGATGAAAGTTTTCTGCTATTTTTTAACGCTCACTACGAGATGATTGAGTTTACCTTACCGAATGTTTTCAAGGATAGAGAATGGGAAATGGTGATTAACACTGACGAACCTCGCTTTATCAAACCAGGAAAGTTTATTATCGGCGAGCAAACTCTACCAGTTACAGAGCGCTCAATTGTAGTCTTACGCCGTCTAATGTAACAACACAAAAAAGTTAGGATTTAGGCTAACGGTAGAAGCTAAGCTTTACTCTGTGCGATCGCCTTGAGTTTACTTTTGACTGCATTTATAATTCTTCAGTAATCTTGACATTGTAACTAGTGTATATACTTAGTTAATTTTAAGACAGTATTTTCGATGACAAGATTACTGTGTTTAATAAAGAAGATTTTTTCTACCTTTCAACTGACCTATTCTGTATCATCGCTGCCGATGGTTGTTACCAGGAAGTGAATCCAGCGTGGGAACAAGTATTAGGATGGAAACGAGAAAACTTAATCGGGCATCCTTGGTTAGAATTCGTACATCCTGAGGATATTGCGATCGATCGGCTACTAACCGAACCACTGCAAAATTTACACTGGGATAACCGTTATCTTCACAAAGATGGTAGTTATCGGTGGCTGTCTTGGAGTCTGTCAACTAACCAACAGGGACTCATCTATGCAATCGGGAAAGACATTAACCAGCGAGTGCGGCAAATACAAGCACTTGAAACCGAACGCCAAAGCCTTTATAACCTACTGAATCAGCTACCCGCTTTTCTTTATCTGCAACCCAATAATTACGGTGTAGGGTTTTATAACCAACGTTTCCAAGAGATATTTGGAGACCCGACAGGAAAACGTTGTTATGAGGCGATCGCTGGGTTAAAACAACCTTGTCCAGTGTGTCCCACATTTCGCGTTTTTGATAGTAATGCTCCGCAACTTTGGGAATGGGTTGATAGTAAAACAGGTAATGTCTATCAGATTTATGATTATCCGTTCACCAATATGAACGGTGAACCAATGGTTGTGGAAATGGGTTTAGATATCACTGCTGTCAAAAAAGCAGAGGTAGCTTTACGACAGCGAGAGAAAGAATTAACCCAAAAAAATCAACAACTCACTGAAGCACTAACACAATTAAAAAAGACGCAAGCGCAATTAATTCAAACTGAGAAGATGTCTTCTTTAGGACAACTAGTGGCTGGAGTGGCTCATGAAATTAACAACCCTGTTAACTTCATTCATGGTAATATTATTCATGCTAAAGAATATATTCAACAATTACTAGAACTGCTGCAACTTTACCAAAAAGAATATCCAGACCCTACACCAGTAATTCAATCATCCATAACAGTAAACGACTTAGAATTTATTACTGAAGACCTCAAAAAATTGCTCGATTCGATGAAAACGGGAAGCGAACGCATTAGTGATATTGTACTATCCTTGCGGAACTTCTCACGACTAGATGAATCAGAAATGAAAACCGTAGATATCCACAGTGGTATTGAAAGTACGCTATTGATTTTGCAAAACCGCTTCAAAGTCAAATCCAATCATCCATCAATTGAAATTATTAAAGAGTACGGTCAAGTGCCTTTAGTAGAATGTTATGCGGGTCAACTTAACCAGGTTTTGATGAACATTCTCGCTAATGCGATCGATGCTTTAGAAAATTGGCCTGTAATTAATGAGTGCAAAAAACCACAAATTTCAATCCGTACTCTTGTACTCAACTGTGATTGGATTGCCATAGAGATTGCTGACAATGGCATAGGAATGTCGCCAGAAGTTCAAAAGCGTCTATTCGATCCTTTTTTTACAACTAAACCAGTAGGCAAGGGAACAGGTTTAGGAATGTCAATTAGTTATCAAATTATCACAGAAAAACATCAAGGACGCTTAAGCTGTATCTCATCTCCAGGAGCAGGAGCTAAATTCATAATTGAGATTCCCATGCAACAAATTAAATCCGCAACTAAAGTTGATTAAATGAAGCGCCGCAGAGGAATCATAGGTGATTTAGCAAACCCATGCAATTCATAGAAATGAATTGCCGAATAATTATCAGCGTCTGTCAAAAGAGTAATCCGAGATACATCTTTACTGCGACAAAATTCTATTGCTTTAGTAATGAGTTCTGAACCAATGCCAGCACCTCGATAATTAATATCTACTACCATGTCTTCTAAAATGGCAACTAATCCTCCTTGGGCTGTGCTAATTGTAAATAAAATGTTCGCCATTCCTACGAGTTTTTCTTGTTCCCGTGCAACTAAAATAGCTCCAACATGAGGCTGCGTAATAATTGCCTGCAAACCCGCAGTTTGTTTATTTACATCTGGTAGGAACTCTGCTTCTTGGGAGAACAATGAATTCAGAAGTGGGATCAGCGCTGGTATATCTGTAACTGTTGCAATTGAGACTGTGACCATAACGAAGAGTTGGAGCAAATGTGTTAACCTTCATGAGCATAAGGCTTTCAAATCCTCAAAGCCAACAGCAATTTGTGGGAATTAATAGAGGTTTTTACTTTTCTCTGATACAGAAGCTAATTTCATGTATGGCTTGCTTTCGGGCTGACAAATTAGCGTTCAGGAGTTCAGGAAAAAACAACTGTAAAATTTAGACAAGCTTGAGCCTGGTAAAGTTAATTTTTTCCTTAAGCTTGCCAAGACGTTTCTTGCCATGATAATGTCAAAGTATGCATCCACCTTAAGGATAGTTTTAGATTCAATAAATTCTCTGCATCAGCCTGCTTCATACCGTTTCAGATATATTCTTCTGTTTGAACAGGCATTAATTGTATCAAGTTGCTTAGTGCTTTCTTGATACTATTTGAATCGCGTTCTACCTTTGTCATAAGCTATTTGGCTTAATTTTATCTTATTTAGCCTGAGTTCAAGAAATAGAGAGTTTATCTATTACTTGGAACAATAAACTCCTGCTTGCAAGGACTAGATAATTTGTAAATCCGTTAGTCAATGTTAAATTAGTCTTCTTATTTGTTTATTACCTCTTCGCCTTATTCTTTTTGGATAGGTAAGGAATAAACACACACAATAATAGTAGCCAAGGGAGAGAAGAAAGAACTATTTTGCTCCCGAACTTTTTGCTGGCAATGCTTTTCTGACACAGAGCTTTGATTTGCCTTTGAGGCATCAGTTTTATCGAGCGCTAATTACCAATCAAGATACGTTGGAGATAGAGAAATGTCTAAGCAGTTCAATGAACATCAAACTGACATTCTAGAACAGAGAAAACAACTAATTGGGGAAGTTTTGAAAGCTTATCCTGATAAATCTCGCCAAAAGCGAGATCGGCAACTTAATGTTTATAAACAAGGCAAGTCAGACTGTGGCGTTCAGTCAAATGTGAAATCAGTTCCGGGTAGTATGACTGCTCGCGGTTGTTCTTACGCTGGTGCTAAGGGTGTAGTCTGGGGCCCAATCAAAGACATGATTCACATTAGTCATGGGCCTGTGGGTTGTGGTTACTGGTCTTGGTCTGGCCGTCGGAACTACTATATTGGTACTACTGGGATTGATTCTTTTGGAACTATGGATTTCACTTCTGACTTTCAGGAACGAGATATCGTATTCGGAGGTGATAAAAAGCTTACCAAAATCATCAAAGAAATCGAAGAACTTTTCCCACTTAATCGAGGTATTACCATTCAATCTGAATGTCCTATTGGTTTGATTGGAGATGACATTGAAGCTGTAGCTAAGAAGTCTAGTAAAGAGATTAGCAAGCCGATTATTCCTGTACGTTGTGAAGGCTTTCGTGGTGTTTCTCAGTCTCTAGGTCACCACATTGCGAATGATACCGTTCGTGATTGGTTATTTCCCTATGCTGAGCGCACCAAAAAACAAGGAAAACTTCTCAGCTATCAACCCGGCCCTTATGATGTTGCAATCATCGGTGACTATAACATTGGTGGTGATACTTGGTCTAGCCGCATCCTCTTGGAAGAAATTGGCTTGCGTGTAGTTGCTCAATGGTCGGGTGATGGTACTCTCAATGAGATGATGCTCACACCTCAAGTGAAATTAAATTTAATTCATTGTTATCGCTCAATGAATTACATTACTCGTCATATGGAAGAAGCTTATGGCATTCCTTGGTTGGAATTCAATTTTTTTGGCCCTACCGAGATTGCTAATTCCTTACAACAAATTGCTGCTAGATTTGACTCTAAGATTCAAGAAAATGCTCAGAAGGTAATTGCTAAGTATCAACCAACAATAGATGCAATTATTAGTAAGTATCGACCGCGTTTGGAAAACAAAACTGTGGCGCTGATGGTCGGCGGACTACGCCCTCGCCACGTAATTCCTGCATTCAAAGATTTGGGGATAAAGATTGTGGCTACAGGTTATGAGTTTGCTCATCATGACGACTACAAACGTACCATTGACTATATTGAAAACGGTACTATCATTTATGATGATGTAACTTCTTACGAATTCGAGAAATTAATTAAAGCACTCAAACCCGATTTAGTAGCTTCTGGGGTTAAAGAGAAATACGTTTTTCAAAAAATGGGTTTACCTTTTCGTCAGATGCATTCTTGGGATTACTCCGGGCCGTACCATAGCTACGATGGTTTTGCTATTTTCGCGCGGGATATGGATATGGCTTTAAATAATCCTTCTTGGCAATTGATTCGTACTCCTTGGAATCAAGGAACTTAGGAAATAAAAACAAGCATAGAACAACAGAGCGTGAGATTTATTGTTAGGCGATGACTATTTTCATCGCTGGCGATCGCAAATTCTTTCCTCCTGCCTCCTGCCCTCTGTCTTTTTTTGGTCAACTTAAGCCTTGTATGAGTGGAGCAATGCGATCGCGCTAGGCTACTTTTTCTACCCAAAATTGAGTTTTTCATTTAAAAAGCCCTGAGAAAACCCAGGGCTTTGTTTTTTATACGCGGTTTATTAAATGCCACCCTAAAATCTTGGGCAGCGCTTTCTATACAGATAATCATCGCTCAATGGTTTGCAAAAAAATAGCGGGTAACTACCCAATTTCTACCCATCTTCATCTGGGTATTTGCTTAATATTTTCTTTATATTTGTACGCGCCTGTACCAAGAAATTACTATACGTAGCGCTCGTGGTAATTACAGGAGTTATGCCTGTTAAAACTTTTCTTTCAGGATATTTACTTATAATAATTCCAGCGATCGCAGTTATTCCCTATCCCATCATTTATGTCCATTGTTCAACTGATTGAACCAGTAGTCAAAGATTTAGGTGGTTTTTCTGTCCGCCGCAGTTTGCCATATCCCGATCGCCAAATGGTCGGGCCGTTTATTTTTTTCGATCATATTGGGCCCTCCGTTTTACCGCCTAACAAAGGACTTGATGTCAGACCACATCCTCATATCAATCTGGCAACGCTCACTTATCTATTTGATGGTGCTATAATGCACCGCGATAGTTTAGGTATCGTACAGGAAATTCAGCCAGGTGCAGTCAACTGGATGACAGCAGGCAAAGGGATTGTACATTCAGAACGCTCCCCCGACAGCGAACGTCATAACGAAGCCATGATTCATGGTATTCAAACTTGGATTGCTTTGCCTGTTGAACGCGAAGAAACCGATCCTTGGTTTATTCACTATCCCGCTCAAACCCTTCCTAGCTGGGAAGAGAATGGCGTTACCATCAAACTCATTGCTGGAGAAGCTTATGGTTACACCTCACCTGTGAAAGTTTTTTCACCCATCCTCTATTTAGATGTGGTGTTATCTGCCAATACTCACTTCACTATTCCTACTGGTTACTCAGAAATAGCAGTATACAGTGTTACAGAAGGATTGAGCATCAGCGATCGATTGCTTGAGCCATATAGCCTTGCCATCCTAGAGCCAGGTAATGAGATCGAGCTTTGTGCTGCTGTTAGTGCTAGGTGTATTGTGATTGGTGGCGAACCATTGGGTACACGCTACAAATGGTGGAATTTTGTTTCTAGCCGACGGGAGCGAATAGAGCAAGCAAAAGCCGATTGGCGTGAGGGCCGTTTTCCTACTGTGCCAGATGAAATAGAGTTGGCTCCACTGCCAGAAGTGTTGACAGAGGCTAACCCCTTATAGCTCAATACGCTTGGTGTTAAGGAAATTTATCTGTTAAGGGAGGCAGGGGAGGCAGGGGAGGCAGGGGGGGAGAAAAAGCTTAACACCAAGGGTATTGCGCTATAAGGCAATACCCTTGGTGTTAAGCGCGAAAGTAGGATGGGTTGAGGCAATGCATTACCCAACAAATCGCCAAGAACGTTGGGTTACCCTGCGGGATCTTGCTACGTTCCTTAACACTAAGCGTATTGCGTTATAATCCGCAAACTGCGTTTTTTAATGATATTCTTCTCACTGGCGAAGGTTCCCATTTCCGATTTTCGTCAATCTGCCAGTCAAAAACCTCAACCAATCAATCGAGTTCTTTGGTCAACTCGGCTTTAAGTTTAATTCTCAATTCAATGACGAAATTGCTAGCTGGATGATTGTGTCAGAAAACATTTTTGTTATGCTCTTCACCTATGATAAGTTTAAGATTTAATAATTAAATATAATTAAAAGTTTTAACAGCTAAAAACGAATAATTTAAGTTAGTAATTATCAAGTTTCGCTACATATTTACCATTACTCTAAGATTTATTATGTATGAGATGTCTAAATTATTTTCTATTAACGCTATTCAGTGCGTTTTTATGCATAGCTTTATCCTTTGTTTTGGCAAAACCTCCTGTTGTCTACTCTGCCATACAAAATTCCATCGAGCCAGTGCAGTGGGAAAAACAAGGAAATGGCGAAAACAGGGAACTGGTGAATGCTCAATCCCCGATTAGCCATTTTTTTCTACATCAGTTGTCTCAAACTCCTTTATCTTTGCATGACCTTGGCTCCCCTACTCCCAACTCCCTATTTCCTTTTAAAAGCCAAGTATCCCAGACGAAAAGCTTAGTGGAACGGGGAAAAGCATTGTACGACACTGGGCAATTTACTGAAGCGATCGAAGTTTTGCAACAGGCTGCTACTGCGTTTAGAGCCTCTAGGGATGGATTAAGAGAAGCGATCGCGCTGAGTAATCTCTGTTTAGCTTATCAGCAACTTGGTTTATGGGCTGAAGCTGAGGAGGCTATCGCGCAAAGTTTAAAATTATTACAGTTAAGCGAAAATACGGGCATTTTTGGCGATCGAGCGCAAATTCTTGCACAAGCACTAGATGTGCAAGGGCAGTTACAACTGGCACAAGGGCAACCACAAGCGGCCTTAACGACTTGGCAAAAAGCCGCTGATATTTATCAGGAGATAGGCGACAAGGCTAGATTAACTCGTAACCAGATTAACTATGCACAAGCCTTGCAAGCTTTAGGACTTTACCTCCAAGCTAACAAGATTTTAAACGAAGTACAGCAAACCCTTACAACCCTTCCAAATTCACTTCTGGTAGCTACAGGACTGCGTAGTCTTGGGAATGTCCGCCGAGTTGTCGGCGATTTAAACGTATCGCGCCTGGTATTGGGGAAAAGTTTAGCAGTGGCAAAGCGAGTGCAATCTCCAAAAGCGATCGCTGAAGCTCAACTGAGTTTAGGCAACACAGCCCTTGCCCAGCAAGACATTCAAGCGGCTCTACAATACTACCAGCAGGCTGCTACTGTATCTGTTTCCTCCATCACCCGCATCCAGGCTCACCTCAATTTACTTAGTTTACTTTTGGATCAAAACGCAAATAAAGATGCATTGGCGTTGTCGTCGCAAATTCAATCGGAAATTAGCAACTTAACTCCTAGCCGCACCTCAGTATATATTCGGATTAAATTTGCCCAAAGTCTGACAAAATTAAAAGAAAAAATTAGCATAGATACCCCCTCATGGCTGAACATTGCCCAGCAATTGTCCGCCGCTATCGAGCAGGCGCAAAGCCTACAAGACCTACGAGCAGAATCTTATGCTCAAGGTAGTCTTGGCGAGTTATATGAAAAAACCGGGCAGTTCTCTGATGCTCAAGACCTCACCGAGAAAGCTTTATTTATAGCGCAAAGTATTAATGCATCGGACATTGCTTATCAATGGCAATGGCAGCTAGGACGCATACTAAAAAAGAAAGGAGATATTGAAAGAGCGATCGCATCCTATAATGTCGCGTATAAAACTCTTCAATCTCTGCGTGGCGATTTAGTCGCCATCAATCCAGACGTTCAGTTTTCCTTCCGGGAAAATGTCGAACCAGTGTATCGAGAGTTAGTTGAATTGCTCTTGGAATCGCCCAAAGAAGGTATCGATCGAGACAACCTCAAACAAGCTCGTGATGTAATTGAATCTCTGCAATTAGCAGAACTGGATAACTTCTTTCGGTCAGCTTGTTTAAGTCCTATGCAGGAAATCGACCCAGTGGTTGACAAAAAAGACCAACGAGCAGCAGTTATCTATCCAATTATTTTGCCAGACCGCCTAGATGTTATCCTTAAGTTGCCTAATCAAGACTTGCGCCACTATAAGACTGTAATCACCAAAGAAAAAGTCGAAGCAACTGTAACACAGCTGAGAAAAAATTTACTAGATGTCAGTGGGACTTTTCAAGTGCAGCAGCAGTCTCAACAGATATATGACTGGTTAATTCGACCTACCCAAACAGAGTTAGCCAAAAGTGCGATCGAAACCTTAGTATTTGTATTAGATGGCGAGCTGCGGAATGTTCCGATGGCAGTTTTGTACGACAAACAGCAAGAGAAATATCTGCTAGAAAAATATGCGATCGCCCTAACGCCTGGTTTGCAGCTCCTCGATCCCAAACCTTTGCAAAAGTTAGAGTTAAAGGCTTTAACTGCTGGAGTCAGCGAAAAACGTCCAGTTGAAGGTAGAGAATTTCCCGCCCTCAAAAACGTACCGCGGGAATTAGAAGAAATTCAATCTGAGATACCCAAGAGTGAAGAACTGTTAAATCAAAAGTTTACCGAACCTAAGCTGCAAAACGAGTTACAAACAACTCCCTTCAATGTGGTTCATCTAGCAACTCACGGTGAATTTAGTTCCGATCCGGAAAAAACCTTTATTCTCACCTGGGATAAACTCGTTAAGGTCAAGGAATTTGAAAATTTATTGCGAGTTAACGACAAAAACAAATCTAGCAGCATTGAATTACTTGTCCTCAGCGCCTGTAAAACTGCTGAAGGAGACAAACGAGCCGCTTTAGGACTGGCTGGTATAGCTGTGCGGGCGGGGGCACGTAGTACATTAGCAACATTATGGTCAATAGACGATCGCTCTACCGCCGATGTGATGAGTGAATTCTACCGACAGTTAAAAGCTGGGGTGAATAAAGCCGAAGCGCTCCAGCGTGCCCAACTAAGTGTTTTTGCTAAAGACAACAGTCCATATTCATGGGCACCTTATGTTTTATTGGGGAACTGGCTGTAAAAGGGACTGGGGATTAGAAATTGGGGACTGGGTTTTCAAAGGAAAAATTTAGGACTTACGCATTGACAGGAAATGGACTATGTGCATTCCCTTAAAGGGAAGTGAAGCGGGATGAATTAGCATAGGTCAAAGCCTCATGCTGGGGAGCCTACTCCCAGTATACTTTGCCTATAAGAAGACATTCTCGACAGAGTTAAGCATCTAAAAATCCTTGAGTGAAACACTTGTCTAGTTATGTTTGAATGTCTAGATTGCAATAGGTGACAGTTTCCCTAGCATTACGCCAAGATACAAGCGAGAGCTAACTAACTTAACACCAATCTCATTCTTTAGTTGGAGGTTAGGTTTAGTTGAAAGCTTTAAGGTTCAGGTATTGATTTGTACTAGTTAATTTTTTTAGTAGTCTAGAAGGCTGATACGAAGGGTAAATTTTTTCAAGAGACTTCTACATGCCTTTCGCTAATAAGCTTTTATCCTACACTGTTCTCCGCTCCTGGTATTAGAGGATGTTTGAAAAGTCCTTTTGTCGGTAGCAAAACGTTCTAGCTCTCCCTAAATCCACGCCACTGCGATCTTGGGGGAAACCCCCAAGATCGCAGTGGCTCCTCTTAAAAAGAGGGACTTTGATTCTTGTTCCCCCCTTAAAAAGGGGGGTTAGGGGGGATCGACAAGTACCTAAAATCACACCCAACTACTTTTCAAACAACCTCTTAGGGTTTGGAAAACAAATTTGTCCAAACTGCGATAAACAAAGCACCATACAGCAAGCACGGGAAACAATAGACATGAGCCAACCAATTAAAGTTGAAAAGACGGTAACGATTAACAAACCAGCAGAGGAACTCTACCGCTTTTGGCATAACTTTGGGAACTTGCCGCGCTTTATGAAGCATCTCAAAGACGTAAAAGTACACAATAATAAGCGAACGCATTGGACGACCAGTGGGGCGTTAGGTGGAAGTATTGAATGGGATGCAGACATCATTGAAGATCGGGAAAACGAATTGATTGCTTGGGCTTCGGTTGAAGGTGCAGATGTTGATAACTCTGGTTCTGTCCGCTTCCAGCCAGCACCCGCCAATCGCGGTACAGAGGTAAAGGTCGTCACGGAATATAACCCGCCTGGTGGTGCGATTGCATCTGTGTTTGCCAAACTCTTCGGCGAAGAACCAGAACAGCAGATTGGAGATGATTTACGCCGCTTCAAAATGCTGATGGAAACAGGCGAGATTGCAACAACAGAAGGTCAACCAAAGGGAGGTTAAAGATTATGAAAGCAGTTTGCTGGCACGGTGCTAACGATGTACGAGTTGATACAGTACCCGATCCAAAAATCATCAATCCGCGTGATGCGATTGTTAAAATCACGTCAACGGCGATTTGCGGTTCTGATTTACATCTTTATGACGGTTACATCCCCACGATGGAAAAGGGCGACATCCTGGGTCATGAATTTATGGGGGAGGTCGTCGAGCTAGGCAGTGCCGTCAAGAATGTCAAAATAGGCGATCGCGTTGTCGTCCCCTTTACCATTTCCTGCGGCTCCTGTTTCTTTTGTCAAAAAGATTTGTGGTCGCTGTGCGATAACTCCAACCCCAACGGCTGGATACCGGAAAAACTGATGGGTCATTCTCCATCTGGTCTTTTCGGCTACTCCCATATGATGGGCGGCTATGCTGGAGGTCAAGCTGAATATGCCCGCGTTCCCTTTGCCGATGTCGGTTTATTCAAGATTCCTGATGGACTAACAGACGAACAAGTCCTGTTTCTGACGGATATCTTCCCCACTGGCTATATGGCAGCGGAAAACTGCGATATCCAGCCAGGAGATACTGTAGCGATCTGGGGCTGCGGTCCAGTCGGACAGTTTGCCATTAGAAGTGCATATATGCTAGGTGCCGAGCGCGTCATTGCGATCGATCGAGTACCCGAACGCTTACAGATGGCGAAAGACGGCAAGGCAGAAGTCCTTAACTATGAGGAAGTCGAGGTGGGTGAAGCATTGAAAGAAATGACGGGTGGGCGCGGTCCAGATGCTTGTATGGATGCTGTGGGAATGGAAGCCCACGGTACGGGTCCTGATGCGTTTTACGACCAGGTAAAGCAAGCGGTGCGTATGGAAACCGACCGACCCACTGCCCTAAGGCAAGTGATTGTTGCCTGCCGCAAAGGTGGCACTGTTTCGATTCCTGGTGTTTACGGCGGCTTTGTAGACAAGATACCGATGGGTGCTGCCATGAACAAAGCCTTAACATTTAAAACAGGACAAACGCACGTTCATAGGTACTTGCGCCCGTTACTCGAGCGCGTCCAAAATGGCGATATCGACCCATCTTTTGTAATCACCCATCGTCTGCCGCTAGAAAAAGCACCGCACGGCTACGAAATTTTCAAGCACAAGAAGGACAACTGTATCAAGATCGTGCTCAAGCCAGGTCAGGCTGCTTAAAACCCCACAAGAACACGAAAAAACCAAGTCTAGCCAACAGTTTAGGAGGTAGAGATGACACAAGAGCTCACAAATAAGAAAGTTGCCATTCTGGTTACAGATGGCTTTGAGCAAGTTGAAATGACTCAACCAAAGCTTGCCCTTGAGTCAGCAGGTGCTCAAACCTACATCATTTCACCTAAGAGCGATCGCGTTCAGGGCTGGAACCATTTTGACAAAGGGGATTTTTTCCCGGTAGATGTCCCCCTCGATCGAGTAAATCCAGCCGACTATGATGCCCTCCTGCTTCCCGGCGGTGTTGCCAATCCAGATCAACTTCGGACTAACGCTAAGGCGATCGAGTTTATAAAGTCCTTCTTCGATACCGACAAGCCGGTAGCGGTAATCTGCCACGGGCCTTGGACTCTGATCGAGGCAGATGTGGTGCGCGGACGGCGGATCGCCTCGTGGCCGTCGCTCAAGACCGATCTCCAGAACGCAGGTGCCCAGTGGGTAGATCGGGAAGTTGTAGTTGATAGCAACCTCGTGTCGAGCCGCAAGCCAGACGACATCCCAGCCTTCAACCGGGAAACGATCGAGTTGTTCAGCCATGCAGGGCAGGTACGGCAGATAGTGTGAGGACTCGGAGCGTTAATCAGGAGGACAGGTATGGAACAAGCAGGGGGAGTACAGAATGTCTTTTCTCCCTCTGCCTCAAGAGCTTCCCTAGCCCAAGGTGCTTGCCACCATGCAAAGTTTGCTTGGTGGACTACTAGGTCTAGTTGTATACATCCTAAGGAGAGCATTATGCGAATCGCTCAAGTTGCTCCATTGTGGGAACAAGTACCGCCTCCTGCTTATGGAGGAGTTGAGTTGGTGGTTAGTCTCTTGGCTGAAGAACTCATTCGTCGTGGTCATGAAGTGACTCTGTTTGCATCGGGTGATTCGAGTAGTTTTGCCAAGATAGAATCTGTTCACTCACAGGCATTGAGGTTAGACCCTACCGTTAAGGAACCAAGCGTTTACGAAACACTACAGCTAATGCGAGTGTACGAACAGGCGCACAAGTTTGATGTCATTCACTCTCACGTTGGCTACCCTGCCCTACCCTACGCCAGATTGGTGGAGACACCGACCATTCATACGCTGCATGGCATCTTGACACCAGATAATGAAAAGGTGTTCAAGTATGCTCGCTCTCAGCCGTTTGTCAGCATTTCCAACGCGCAGCGAGAACCAAGAGTGGGACTCAATTACGTTGCCACTGTCTACAACGGCATCGATCCAATGACTTACAAGTTTTACCCGCAGGCAGAGTCGTCTCCCTATCTTGCATTTCTGGGTCGAATGTCACCTGAGAAGGGGGTGCATTTAGCGATCGAAATTGCTAAACGTTCGGGCTGGCACTTAAAGATAGCAGGTAAAGTCGATGTAGTTGATGTGGATTATTTCGTGCAACGGATCAAACCTCACATTGATGGAACGCAGATTGAATACCTGGGAGAAGCTAACCATGCCCAAAAGAGCCTCCTGATGGGAAGAGCAGTTGCGACTCTATTCCCGATTACCTGGCGTGAACCCTTTGGACTGGTGATGATTGAGTCGATGGTAACAGGTACACCTGTGATTGCTATGAATTTGGGTTCCACCTCTGAAGTGATTGTTCACGGTAAGACAGGATTCTTGTGTCGCTCAGTCCAAGACTGTCTCTCTGCCATTGATAGAGTGCCTGAGCTAAACCGTTACGCCTGCCGAGAGCATGTGCTGAGAAACTTCACGATTAAGCAGATGACAGATGGCTATGAAGGTGTCTACAGCAAGCTTGCTAGTCGTACAACCGAAGACCTTAGTATGATGTACCCCGAAACCTGGACATAGTAATAAGATAGAGTCGTTGCTTACACAACGAGTAGAACTATGGAGACAACAGGAAATGCAGCATGTATACTCCTGAAAAAGACGCACTTGTCTCAATTACTAGAACAGAATTTAGGGAACTGCATTCAAGACATTGGGGGATTGAGTGTTACCACTCCAGCTTTAAACAAGTATGTGGTATTATTGGGAAGTTTATGGTGAGCCAGTGCGCCCTTGCGCTTAAGAGACTTGTACCGCTAAAGCGGAACCCGTACCACTCCGTGGAAGCAAGCTACGCGCAGCGTCTCCGTCAGGAGAAGGGTAGCAACTGGCGATCTTCGCAGCGTTAGCGACGTAGCGCAAAGTCTGATCGGAGGTTTCCGACCATCAGAACTTTGTAAGAGAGGAGCGTCACCCGTAAGGGTAAGAACAACTGAGGCAATTAAAACTCATTTCTTTAATGCAATTCGAGCTTTTACACAACTAGAATTAATGCGCTCCGAAGAGTTAATTAAAAATTGGTATGAAATCCAAAGGAATTTATCTGTTCAAGTAGCTCGTGATTTTATTCTAGAACACCTAACACAGAAGTTAGGCTTAACCACATAGTATCAACTTTCTGTCAATGCATAAGTCCTAAATCTTTCTAACTCCTTGAATAAGATCGCAAAAATTTAGACCTAATATACGGAATTTTGGCTGATGACACCGGATACACCGACTACCCCGGAAAAAATTTTATTGGATGGTAAAACTTTTATCCCCGCCGAGGAATTACCGATTCCTGAGTGGCCTTGTGTGGTAAGTGAAAGACCACAACCAACTCTGACGGTAAAGGATGATGATTTATTTTTAGTCACAGACACGATGGGAAATATCTCCGGCTGTTCCCTGAATGATGGGAACCCTAGCATGGGGTTATTTTGCGGTGATACCCGATTTCTTAACCGTTTAGAGTTACAAATTGATGGGCGATCGCCTGTGCTTCTCAGTAGTAGTGCGGAGAAAGGTTTTGCCCTGTCGGTTTTGTGTACCAATCCCAGAATTGATGACCGGATCAAGGCTGATAGTGTAGGTATTCGCCGGGAGTTGGTACTTAATGGGGCTTTGTTTGAAGAAATTGAGGTAGCAAATTATAGCACAACTACCGTTACTGTTGAACTCAGTATTAGCTTTGATGCTGATTTTGTGGATTTATTTGAAGTCCGGGGTTACGGCAGAGACAAACGGGGTAGACTTTTACGCCTAGTAGAAGCAACCTCTGAGGACGGAGGCAGCTTTCATGGTGATGCTGCATCTGTACATTTACCTCATCTCACTCATAAGGAAGAATCCTTAACCTTGGCTTATCAAGGTTTAGATGGCTTAATCATGGAATCGCGTATCCAATTCCAGAATCGCCAGCCGGACTATTTCAAAGGCTACACTGCGATTTGGCACATAGAATTACCTACCCACGCCACCCGAAAGTTAGCCTATCGGGTAAATATGTTTACTAATAACAACTCTAGCTCTAATGTAAGTGCGGCTGTAACTTTAGTCCAAGCCAAAGCCTCTGAGATGCTGGAGGAACAAAACTGGGTACAAAAAATTACCAATATCCGCGCTGATAAAAGTAACTTCAATCAGGTGATTGAACGTGCTGAACAGGATATGTATCTGTTACGCCAGTCTTTTGACAAATATAAAACGGTTTCTGCTGGTGTACCTTGGTTTTCCGCACTGTTTGGGCGAGATTCTCTCATCACCGCTTCCCAAACTCTGATGCTGAACCCGGAAATAGCCAAAGAAACCTTAATGTTGTTGGCTGCTTATCAAGGTAAGCAAGATGATGAGTGGCGCGAGGAGGAACCAGGAAAGATTCTCCACGAGTTGCGCTTGGGAGAAATGGCACGATGTCAAGAAATTCCTCACACCCCCTACTATGGTACGATGGATGCCACACCTCTATGGTTGATGTTGTATTCTGAATACTATTCTTGGACGCATGACCAGGAAACACTAGAACAGCTATGGCCTAATGCCTTAGCGGCGATGGAGTGGATAGACCGGAATATGCAGCCTACAGGCTATCTTACCTATCACCGCAGGTCTAAAGGTGGTCTAGATAACCAAGGTTGGAAAGATTCTGGCGATTGTATCGTAGACCGCAAGGGAGACTTAGCCACTGGCCCTATAGCTTTGTGTGAAGTACAAGCTTACGTCTACGCTGCTAAAGTCCGTTTGGCAGAAATTGCCAGGATAAAGAAGCGCCTTGATTTAGCCGAACGCTGGCAAGATGAAGCCAAAAGCCTCAAGGAGCGGTTTAACAAAGATTTTTGGATGGAAGACCAAGATTTCTGTGCCTTGGCTTTGGATGGGGCAGGTAAAAAAGTGGATAGTATCACATCTAACCCTGGTCATTGCTTACTTTTAGGTATTTTTAAACCAGAGAAAGCTTATAACGTAGCAGAACGTTTACGGGCCCGAGATATGTTTAACGGTTGGGGGATTCGGACTTTAAGTAGTTTGTCCCCAGCTTATAATCCAATGGGGTATCACATCGGCTCAGTTTGGCCTCATGATAATTCTTTAATTGCGATCGGATTGCGATCGCTCGGTTTAATCGACCAAGCTTTAGAAATTTTTCAAGGTTTGTTTGACATGACAAGCCAGCAACCTTACCAACGTCCCCCAGAACTATTTTGCGGCTACGAGCGTAACGGCCATCGCTCTCCTGTACAATATCCCGTTGCTTGTACACCCCAAGCTTGGGCTACTGGCAGTATTTTTTACTTAATACAAATGATTGTCAATTTAGTGCCAGATGCGCCAAACAACTGCCTGAGAATTATTGACCCCGCTTTGCCAGAGTCAATCAATAAGCTGTCATTGCACAATTTACAAGTCGGTACTACCGTTCTCGATTTAGAATTTGAACGTTCTGGTGGCACTACTGCCTGTCGGGTAGCGAAAAAACGGGGCAACCTCCGGGTAGTAATTGAGGCTTAATGTTGAAGCACTGTCAGTAGACCGAAAAGTTTGGCGATCGCTGCGTGATGAATAGCTGTATAAGTAGATTTCTGTTGAAAATTGGTAACTTTCAATGTCATCCCTCTTTTGTTTCCTTCGCTTTATTGTAGAACACCTAACACAGAAGTTGGGCTTGACTGCATAGTATCAACTTTCTGTCAATGCGTAAGTCCTAAAATTATGGAATTTGCTCTGCTTACTGCCAAATTTTGTCAGACTTCGCACTAACCCAATACCTAGTCCCAGAGAGGCGTTCCTATTTAATTGTTGATTGAACTGCACTGAGTTGGTATCTGCCAAGAATTGCGAGGTGTGGCGGTGGACGCATCAGCCGTGAGTACCACCTCACCTTTAACATTTCTCATCCACCCTTGTGCTTCCACAATAGGCGCTGGTGTTGGGCTAATTGTCTGAGTCGAAACATTTGTATTAGCACGGTTTTCATCCATCGGTTTCAGAGTTACCCAATCTACTTCAACAGCGTCACTGCTGAGGGGTTCGGTTCTAGGGTTTGGAGGTAAGCCGCCACGTCCGGTGATGATGAAACTGCTTTGATTTTGTGCTGAACGTGGTTGACAGACTTGGGATACTTGGTTGTCAAGTGGTGCGGCTGGTAAGTTAACCAACCCGCGATTAGGCTCGATATTCAGGGTGTTGATAGTTATAGTACCGCTTAAATTAGGACTGGTCTGGGAAATTGCCGTAATGTCGCTTGTTATTAATTGACGTGGATCTAAATCATTTGGACGCAATCTTTCAAGTTCTTGGCGAGTTAGCGGCGCGATTCCAAAAATATTAGTGGTGTTAATTGTGACTTGACCGCCACTGCCACTAAAGGCATTAGCGGTGATGTCGCTATTTTCATTGCTAGCGGCGGCAATGAAGCCCGACGGGGCATTGATAGTGATGTTACCACCGTTTCCACCCTGCTGTGCTGTGCCTGCATTTGTAGAAATTTGACTACCCTGACGCAGCAGTAGGATGTCTTTTAGCCCCAAGTTAATATTGCCGCCCTGACTGCTGAGAGTTTCTGCCGAAATTATCGCCTGATTCTTTAGGGTTATATTGTCTGCTTTAATATCAATATTGCCTCCTTCTCCAGTTCCTTGGCTATTGACTGCGATTTTTGCAGTATCTCGAACATTTAATGTTCTGGTGTTGACAGAAATATCACCACCCTTGCCTTGCGATCCGGAACTGGTGCTAGCAAATAGTCCACTTTCAGCGCCTAGATTGAGAATACTACCTCCAACTTGGCTATCTCCAAATCGGGTCAGTCTATCAGTGTAAGTGCGATCGCTGCCGGAAAGGGTGGCGCTGTTGGTAACATTGAGGCTAATGTTACCTGCTTGTCCGCTGCTAGTCGTACTTGTAATTACTTGTCCACCGTTAGTCGCTTCAAAGTTATCAGCATTAATAGTGACGTTACCTCCTGGTTTAGAACTCACGGTACGAGCATCTACAAGCGCTCCATCAGCTACTTGAAAGTCGGCCGTAGTAGCTATGATTTCGCCTCCTACTCCTGCGTCACTTACACTACCGGTAGATATTAAACTGGAAAATCCCTTGTTTCCTACCCCTTGCAAAGAGATAGTATTGCGTGCGTTGATGATGATATTGCCTGCATTACCTTGTCCTCGCGTAATAGCAAGCAGTTGAGCGCCATTGGTTACTGAGAGCAACCCAGTGGTAATACGGATGTCTCCGCCATTTCCTATGCCAGTTAAACCAACGTCGCTGAAGGCATCGCTGCCAAAGCTGCCATTAGTACTTCTGCCATCGAAAAAGACGCGATCGCGGGCATCAATAATGATATTGCCTGCATCACCTTGACCATCGGTAGTAGCAAACAGTTGAGCGCCATTGGTCAGAGCGAGGGAGGCAGCTGTAATACTAATGTCTCCGCCCTTGCCGATACCTCTTTTTTCTACATTGCTTGAGGCAGCAGTAGCAAAGTTGCCATCGCTACTTGAACCATCGAACCAAACGCGATCGCGGGCATCGATAATTACATTACCCGCATCTCCCTGTCCGTTAGTATTAGCAAGAATTTGAGTACCATTATTCACTAATAAATATCCAGTTTTCATACGTATGTCACCACCTCGTCCAGTGGCATTTTCTGATACATTAGTGCTGACATAACTGTTATTGCCATTGAGAGAAATACCATCGCGGGCATTGATAATGATACTGCCTGAATCCCCCACTCCCCCTGTTAAGACGCCTGCCTGAAGTTGAGCGTCTGTAAGTGAAAGTGAATCAGTGGTAATGCTGATGTCTCCACCTTGTCCCCTACCAGTTTTTTCCACACTACTGAAGATATAACTGTTATTGCCATCAAGGGAAACGCGATCGCGGGCATCGATAATCACATTGCCTGAATTGCCCCATCCTAAAGTGCCACCAATCAGAGCAGCGCCATTGCTAAGTAAAAGCGACCCGGTAGTAATGCGGATGTCGCCAGCCTGACCCCTCCCGGTTCCTGCGACACTGCTAAAGATATAACTGTTATTGCCATCGAGGGAAACGCGATCGCGGGCATCGATAATCACATTGCCACCATTACCCTGCCCCCCGGTGAGGGCAAGGAGTTGGCTACCATCAGTAACAGAAAGTGACCCAGTTGTAAAAATCAAGTTTCCACCGTTTCCAGTAGCATTAGGGTTTACCAAGTTGCCAATTCTGCTTGACTGCCTTACCCTAATTGCTTCTGTAGCATTGAGCGTAATATCTCCCGCTTGAGAACTAGCTGTTCCTTGCTCAGACTCTATTCCAGCACCCAAGCGTCCTTCAGAAATATCTAGATTCTGGGCGTTAATGGCAATGCTGCCGCCATCTTTTCCCATAACTGAAATCCTCGACCCATTGGCAATTGATACATCATTTCGCTTTATCCCATCAGGAAATCCTAAACGCAGTTTATTACCATCCGCCAAAAGTTCTACACTTCCCTCTCCCGAAACTCCACCTAACTCAACTTGACCGCCCTGAGCATATAGAATACTGTCATCTAGCTCTACTTCTCCACCCAGCAATGCCAAACTCTGACCTTCGTAAACACTCAAAATGCTACCCGAACTAGCGATCGGTGCAGCTGGGCGCTGTGAAGCCAAAAAGCCACTAGGATCGCCAACAATCCTCAGCAAACTATCAGCGCCTCTGGGATTGGTTGCACTGAACTGTCCACCGTTAGGAAACACTATTGCATCGAGAGTAGTGGCAATAAAGGAACCTCTAGTTGAACCACCAATATTTAATTGGGCATTGGGGCCAAAAATGATACCTTGAGGATTGATTAAAAAAAGATTCACACTACCGCTAGAGGTGCGGATTAGCCCGTCAATCAAAGAAGGCGTACTACCCGTAACGCGAGATAAAATGTTTTGGATGTTGGCAGCACTTTCAAAAATAGCCGCCTCGTTTGTATTGAGATTGAACTGCCCAAAGCTATGAAAGAGATTATTACCAACGGTTTGACCGACTGTTTGGGGAATAACGTAATCAGGCCCAGTCAATGTTTGTGCGGGGCCAAGGGTGCCATCTAAAGTAATGCTCTGAGCCTTGGCACAATTTCCAGAGGCGATTATCGCTCCTCCTACCAGTAATAATTTTCCTAATGCCAACCAACATCGCCAGTATGGAGTTATCCCCGACATACTACAGCCCTCAAAAGTAATAATTGTCAGCCTCTATTTTTCGGAACCATAACGCCCAATAACGGGCGCAGAGGCAAATTCTGATAAACCAACAGCTGTTAATAAATTAGTCCAATCATTGAGCAACACGCGATCGCCTGGATTATGACGCCGCATGTCAGCTAAATTAGTTAAGGCATCCTGCCAAATATAGTTGACAGCATAGGCAATATATTCCCCTGGTTTTGTCGTCTTTAACTGATTTTCAAGCTCGCTCGTTAACGCCACCCGTTGCACCCATGCTTTAACATAAAAATACTCAGATGTAGTTTGGGGATTACCACAAAAAACTTTGAAGTACCATTGATATTTGTTGTCTTGCTTCAAAGCATATTGCGGACTTGGCGGTAAATTAATGCTGATGACACCAGATTTTTTAGGCAGCGTTAAAGGCGTGCGGTAGATGTCTTTGCCCTTTTCATCTTGAAATACAAACTCTCCAGTGCCTAAGTTAGGTAACTGTGGTAGATAAAACCAAAAAGTGGGATACTCAGAGACTGTTAATGCCAAGAAAGATTTTGATTCATCTGAAGTTTCTTCACCAGGCACTAAAGCAGTAATAGGCGTTTCCAGATTTGGGCATTCAGTCCCAGTACGCCTTGCGCCTCCTTGGCGGCGACCAATGGGTGCGCCATTGCGGGGAAATTTCAATTGTGCAAGGCGGTTTTGAGTCTTAGGTACAACCTTTTTCACGGGTTGGGGAACTTGTGCATTTATTTGTGTAGGATTCGCAATACTAAGCAGTAGCAAAGGCATAATGCAAGTTTGTAATAAGCGCTTTAGTCTCAAAACATAAACTACAAATCCGTTAAATTTTAGTTGATAAATTACTAGTTTTTTCTGGTTTTGAGGTAGATTATTGCTGGTCATCATTCAGTGCCAAAATATTTGATGTTATTTCTGAAATAAGGCTGGAAAAACTGAATCATTTGTGCGTAACCTCCAGACAACAGCCGTAGCTGTCAAGACTAATGCCAGTACAGGGGGCACAAACGGTATCCACCCCGCTTGTGTAAAGATGCCAAAGCAAATTCCAAATAGTGCTAACAGCGCCGCAGATATCCCTAATCCAAGGTACAGAGGTTTTGAGCAACGCCATGCTATAATTCCTCCGGTCAATGACCATCCCCAGATCCAAAGGGCTTCAAGCCATCCAGACCACCACCAAAACAAAGGTTTACGATCCTCAACGGCACTAAGAATATGGCTCACCATCTGCGCTTGTACGAATAATCCTTGTATTTTCTTTTTTTTGTCAGGGGTTTTCCAATAATCAGCTTTATTACTTGGTGCAGTAACACCAATCATCGCAATCCGATTTTTTAATGACTCGACTAACTCAGGGTTAATTTGGTCATTCAAAACATCTTTAAGAGATACTGTCTCGGCAATTTTTTCATTAGGACGCAAAGAACGATAATTGAGTAGGACTTGGTAACCGGATGCATCAATTCTTTGGTAGCCACTTGAGTGTTCTTTTAATGGTCGAAACACAACATTACCAATCTGCAAATATCCTTCAGAATTAATCTCTGCTTGAATACCTTTAGCTTGCAAATAGTGACGTGCAAGCTGAAGACTAAAAGCATCTGCCGCGGCACATGGCGATTCTAAGGGAGGAGTTAAATTCAACAATTGGCGGCGGAGAATTTCATCATCGTCTGCAACAAAATCACTAAAACTCTGGCGTTCTTGTGGAACTTCTTCGGGGGGATGAATGCCATCAGGTTCGCCATCCAAATCAGCAGAAACTTTGCATACTGTAAAAATGCGATTATCTTGTTGTAGCTGAGTAACTAAATTTGGAAAATTGGGTTCTACAGGAAAATCGCGATAAATATCTATACCGATAGTTGTTGGTTGATACTGCTCTAATTTTTGCAAGAGTTGAGCCAATGCTCGATCCGAAAGCGATCCTCTGCCTTTCATGCCTTGCTGGTTTTGATAATAAATATCAGCCTCACCAATAGTAACTATTAATAGGCGCGGATCTGACCTTTCCCAAGGCGATCGCATTTGCATGAAATGGTCATAACTTTGCAATTCACTTTGTTGTAACATCCCTAGATAACGCGCTCCTATTACACTTGTTGTTACAAGTACGCTAACCAAAATTATGGTCAAGAAAATACGTTTAAACTCAATTTTTTGAGAGTAGAAATTTTTCCAAGTTGGTGGTGTAATTCTAGGGTTTTGAAAAATTACTGGCAACCAAGTTGCATTCGGAAATCTATCCTCTAAGCCTTGCAACTTTTCCCTTGCTTCTCGTAATGCTAGATAAAGAGATTTATCGCTAGAAAAACCGATCAGAAAATTCTTTAAAAATTCTTGCGCCACTTCATCTGGCACGGGTTCGCGCATAACAATCATCTGGGGAATATGCAAACAAACAAGCTGTGATGCTAATCCCAAACCATCGCAAGAGTTAAAAATTGCTAATTGCAAACCTTGGGCGATCGCACTTTTTAAACCATTCTTTAATTCATTAATTGCTAATTTATCAGTTTGATTAATATAAATTTGCCCTTTCCCATTAGCATTTTCACTATGTCCTGCAAAAAATAAAATATCCCATTGCTGCCACAAATAATTATTTAGCTCATTGCGTTGAGGTTCTACTAAAAAAACTATTTCGGAATTTGGCAAATTTTCTAATAATTGGCGGTCTTTTTGAATATCGATTCCAATACTATTTCCCAAAATCGCTAAAATTCTTACTTTTGGCTTGTGCGATGCTGTATTGGGTATTTCAAAAGCTGTTGCAGTCAAAGCGAATTCTGCTTGGGAGTATCTGTTAAAAAAATCCCACAAATGCCAAGGAAGCCTATGTAGTTGCGGATCGTCGGTGCGGATTAAAACGCGAATTATTTCATCTCTGTTTAATTCTTCACGCAATGTATTATTGATAGGGCGAAATTCCTGAGAGTCAAGCCATTTTTGCAGGCGATCGCTTAATAATTCAGATGACTGGCGACATTTTTCAATTTGACTTTTGATAGAACCATCATAAATAATTTCTTGGGGTTTTATCCGGCTAGCTATCCCCAAATTTCGGTATTTCTCTTGCCACTGATTTAAGTCAGCAATCAAGTCCGGACATGGGGGTAAATTACCAGAAATTTCTAGTTTTGGGCGAACATTTTCTGCTCCAATTTCCAGTGTCACGCGATAACCGTGTTCTGACAAATTACCATCTAGTTTCAGAACAACTAACTTTGCCATATACCCATTTGAAATTAGGGATTTTAGATGATGAAAATAACACTACCAGATACTGAAACTTTGTTACAACGCCGATCAACAATAATCTATCTTAGGTGAGTATTACAATAAATAATAGTATTCCTTTGTACTGATTTTCAGACTGTAAATGCCTCTGTAAACTTGACATCACCCAAGGCAATTTTAATGCTAAAATGCTCTCCTAGTTCGCTACTAAAATTTAGTTGAATACTCTTAGTGCTCCTTGCCGTAGCTTGCATCACAGAAGTGCCTAAATCGTCCAACACCATGACTTCAAGTTCTTCTGGCAGATACTTTTGGCTACTAGCTGGGCAAACTTTCACGCAAATGTTTATTTCTTGTTTGCTAACAGGTATCAACCCGACTATTAAAAATATTGGTTTACTTTCTGATTGTTGCCCTAAGTCCAGCAGTATACCTTTTTGGACGCTAATATTTGAATTATCTGAACTTCGATCTAAAGTTTGTTCCGTAGATCTAAATTTAAAAGCTACTTCTGCTGGTTGGGACAAAAGTGATTCAACCGTTTGCCAACCCATTTCAACAACATTGATTAACCAGTTACTCAGGTGGATTGGTTGTTTTATATTTTCAGACGTTTTACTTAGTTGTAAGATAAATTCTTCGAGCGATCGCAACTCATTTATAGCTACACAACTCGATTCATTCACAGTTTTCATAAATCCTAACAAAGTTGCTTTTCTTAGCGATTCATCAAGCTGTACAGCTACATAAGCAATTCTGTCCGAGCAAACTTCTGGTGGAATCTGAATAATCTTTTCATTTGGTAATACTGGAAGGCACTCGATCTTACCTTTACCAATGACTTGTAAATCAGCAACATCCATTACTGTTTGCATAGCTGGGTTCCAACTTAAATTCCCCGACAAATTTGTTTCAATTCCCATGCAATGCAGGTAAAATTTCACCGCAGATACCGCTAAAGTATTGAGATAAACTCGCTTGGCTTTTACTGGATTGCTATGTTGGGAACGAAACTGTTCTGCTAGTGCGCGATCTGACAAACTTATAGGTACGCTAAAGGTTAAAGATTGTGAAAGGTTTTTCATCATTTATTAATCTCTAATTGTAAGTTATATCATTAACACAATACTCTTTTAATCTTGAAGAAAATTTATTTATACATCGATAATAGAAACTACTAACTGTGGGAGTTTTTATTTGAAATTCAGCAGAAATATCTTTCCAAGATTTTCCTAAGAGTCGTCGCTTTGCCAATGCTTGAAAGTTAACTTGAGGGCGTTTTTCTATATGTTCGTTTTTAAACATATCTTCTGGATCTGATTCGATACATTCTTGTAATATTTCTGTCAGATTTTTTGGTTCTTCCGGTGAGGCAATAAAATTATCAAGATCGGTAATAGTTATTATTTTTAAACGTGGCGAATTTTGGCATTTATTAATAGCATCTTTAATAAATCGTCTTTCTAAAAGCACGTTAACCCAGGCCATGACACTACCGCGTTCTGCGTCGTATTTATCAATTTTTTCGCAAATATAAAGCAAAAGTTCCTGACGTGCCTCATCATAAATATTTTCATATACAGTTGCTGGAAATTGACTTTTTTGGGGATGGCCAAGCCTAGAGGAGCGTACAATGCCATTAACAAGCTTTGTTAGAGCGAGTTGTCGTTCTGGCGATCGCGGCGGATATTTTTGAGCCGAAGTAGCCAGTTGTAATAAATATGAATCTAGTTCATCTTGTTCGGGATGATGCATCTGAGACTCCAAAAGCGAAACTGAATCTCTATTTTTGTCTCGCTGTCTGGCTTGAAATTTTATGCAAAACAATTCTTTTCGTCACGAATGTTTACATTCAGAGGTTTTTACCAGCACAATTCCCCTACTTTCATAGAATTCATCAGTTTAGAAGATATTTAGTAAAGTTTTGTAATAAAAATCTATCACTTCGCGTAAAAAAAGTTGCAGGAGCAAGAGAAACAACTAGAACAACGCATCAGTAAATTAATAGATCGTTACAGAAGCTTGTTCTTGCCTAAAACTAATAACTACACTTTAGGAGGAGGCAATGAAAAAGATTTTAGTGATTGAAAATGAGGTAGAAAGCCGAGATATATTTTTAGACAGTTTAGAGATAAAAGGATTTGAAGCGATCGCTGCGGAAAACGGTGTTGTTGGCGTTCAAAAAGCACAAGAATATTTACCAGATTTAGTAATTTGCGACATTCTAATTCCGAAGCTTGATGGTTATGGCGTCTTAAGAACGCTACGCCAAAATCCCGCTACAGCAATTATTCCGTTCGTATTTCTCACGGCTGAGGCTACTCAGGCTGAGGTTCGTCAAGGAATGAATTTGGGAGCCGATGACTATCTAATTAAACCCTTTACGGTAGAAGAAGTAATAAGAACGATTACTGCTCGACTGCAAAAACAGGAAATTCTTCAACAGTGGTATGCTGCACAGTTTCAGTACTTAAAAACACCATCCACAGCTAATACTGAAAACTCGATAGAACCGCATTTAATTTTTCCTAACTGTTCTCAACTAAGTAAAGTCTTCGACTTTATAGAGACTAATTTTCATCAGTCTATTGGTTTATGCGATGTGGCTCTTGCAGTTGGTTACTCTCCAGCTTATCTTACCAGTCAGGTGAGACGCTTGACGGGACGTACAGTCAACCGTTGGATTGTCGATCGCAGAATGGCAGAGGTATGCTTTTTACTTCAAAAAACCGAGCAGCCAGTAGATGCGATCGCTCAGGCCGTAGGCTATCAAAATGCAGTTCATTTCTTCCGTCAGTTTCGCCAATATCATGGAACTACGCCCCAAGCTTGGCGCAACGCCCAACGTCTGCAATGCAGTGCCAAGCATAACTGAAAGAATTGTTAGTCTTACGAAAAAATTGTACATTGCGTCCGAATTTAGTGTTTTCTACACTACGAAGATATTGCTATGTCTGAGCAGATACTTCAGCGACAAAGCAGAGATGAAAATCAAGCATTTGTATCGGCTTTTTTACCCAATTACCTGGTCTATTAGGACTAAACTTTCGGTAGCACTGCTTTGTGTTGCCCTCATACCGATGAGCTTCACCACTTATCACAGCTTACAACGAAGTCTCAAGAATGCAGAGGATAGCGAATACCGCAAACTAGAACTTTTAGCTACCAGTAACGCTAATCGTCTCGATCAACTAATCGTTGATATCCAGCGCGTTGCAGTGCAAATCAGCACAGATAAAGATGTGGTGAGTTTTTTAGCTTCTACCACACCCCAGAAGCAAACAGCTTTTCGATCTTCGATGCAGCGATCGCTAGACAATGTTTTTCGCTCTAATCCTGACTATGATGTAGTTTATATCATGGATAGAGCAGGACGCTGCCTCGCTGCCACCGATCCAACATTCATCGGTCAAAACTACGCCTATCGAGAATACTTTCAACAATCGCTTCGGGGACGCCCTTATGTTTCTAGCATTTCGATTGGGACAACAAGCAAACGCCCAGGCATTTACTTTTCTAACCCCGTGCGGTCTGTTGGCGGCACAATTGTAGGGGTGGCAGTTTTAAAGATTAAGGGACAAGACATTTGGGCAATTGTAAATGCACTACACGCAGGTTCTCTTAGCGATGCCTTTTTGATTGACGAGCATGGAATTATTATCAGTCACCCCGATAAATCCTTGCTTTACCATAGCCTAGCTCGTTTGCCCCCAGAGAAACTCAAGCAAATTGAGAGCGATCGCCTTTATGGCCTCAATCAGATTCAAAGCCTAGAAATTCCAGAGTTAGCAGCAGTGATGGTGAGAGCTAAACAACCCGGTCATACTAGCTATTATTCACCGTCAGAGCAGATGCACCAAGCGATCGGCTTTGCACCCTTGGATGAAGAACCTTGGGTTTTGGGCGTTACCAAACCAATTGCCCAATTTTCTGCTCCCCTAAATCGTCTGATCTGGCAGAACATCCTCAGCTTACTAGCAGTGGGAGCGATCGCGGCGATCGTAGCACTGTTCTTAGCACAAAGCATTGCTAAACCGATTCGTGTCCTTACAAAAGCAGCCAAAGCACTAGTACAAGAAGAAGATTTTAATACTCAAAAATTAATTGAGGCAGGAAGTACAAATGACGACATCGGTCAATTAGTGCGCGTTTTTCTGGAGATGTCTCAAGAGGTGAAGGCGCGAGAGCAGAAGCTAAAACAGCAAGTTAAGGAACTGCATATTGAGATTGACGAAGCTAAAAGAGTTAGTCAAGTAGCTGAAATTACTGAGACAGATTACTTTCAGCAGTTGCAAAAAAAGGCGCGAAATCTCAAGGCTCGAAAGGTAGAAGCTCGTGAAACTGAAACAGACTACTTCCAACAATTGCATAAAAAAGCACAAAAGCTCAAGAGTCGCCCCTTATAAGGCGATCGAATTAACTCATATGGAATCACTACTAGTCATTGAATTACCCCTCCCTAACCCTCCCCTTGTAAAGGGGAGGGAACTAGATTTCTTTTTCCCCCCTTTCCAAGGCTACGGTGTATACACAAGTCTCAAATAGTTGATAAATCCTGGTTTTACCCCACCCTAACCCTCCCCTTATAAAGGCTACCGTGTACGCGCAAGTCTTTTAGACTTGTTGTGTAAGACACAGAAAATTAATTTTTGCTCTTCGATGCAACAAAAGTGCAAGGCGATGCAACAAAGGTGCAAGGCGATGCAACAAAGGTGCAAGCCAATGCAACAAAAGTGCAAGGCGATGCAACAAAGGTGCAAGTCAATGCAACAAAGGTGCCAGCCGATGCAACAAAGGTGCAAGTCAATGCAACAAAGGTGCAAGCCGATGCAACAAAGGTGCAGGTCAAGAGACTGTGTGTACACCGTAGCCTTATAAAGGAGAGGGAACTAGATTTCTTTTTCCCCCCTTTATAAGGGGGGATTAAGGGGGGTAATTCTACTTATGTATACACGGTAGCTTTCCAAGGGAGGTAATTCTACTTGTGTGTACACCGTAGCTCCTTCAAGGAGAGGAAGGCTGGGTGGGTTTGTCTTGTCAAATTCACGTTGACTTATTTACGAATTACTACTAAGCGTTGCATTATGACAAAAATTGTATCTGTTCACTCATTCCGTGGTGGCACTGGCAAATCAAACCTGATTGCCAACTTAGGTGCTGTTCTTGCACGCCAAGGACAACGCGTAGGTATTGTTGACACCGACATCCAATCACCAGGGATTCATATTATTTTCGGTCTAGACGAAGAAAAAATTAATCGTTCTCTCAATGACTATTTGTGGGGTCGTTGTGCTATTAAAGAAGCTATCTACGATGTCAGTAACGTTCTCAAGGCAGAAAATGAGACAGGTATGGCAGACGGCAGCCTCTACCTGATTCCTTCGAGTATCAAAGCTAATGAAATTTCCCGAATTTTGCGCGAAGGTTATGACGTAAGCCGACTCAACGAAGGCTTTGAAGATTTCATCCGCTATTTGAAGCTGGACTATTTACTGATTGACACTCACCCCGGACTTAATGAAGAAACCTTACTTTCCATTGCTATCTCTGATATTTTGGTTGTAATCATGCGTCCAGACCGCCAAGATTTTCAGGGTACTGCTGTCACAGTCGATGTAGCAAGAAAGTTGCAAGTGTCTCAAATGCTGTTGGTGGTCAATAAAGTGCTACCAGCCTTTGACTTTGATTCTTTGCAAAAACAGATAGAAACGCTCTATAACACCCCAGTAGCGGGCATTGTACCTCTTTCTGAAGAGATAGTTCAGCTGGCAAGTAGCGATATTTTCTGTCTGCGTCATTGCGATCGCCCTTTTAGCCAGACAGTGAAAAAAATTGCTGCACACATTTGTAGTAACCAAGAGGAGGTAATTATAGGAGGCGATGTCTACACAATCGATCGACCAACAGGAATTTCGTGCTAGTATACTTGCCTACTACGGCGCTAATGCCGAAGAGACACAAGAGCTGCTTGCCTACAATCAAAACATCTTTGACCGCACCTGTTTAAAACTTCCCCTCAAGTTTCCGCTGCCATCTAAACCCCACATAGCTGCTTGGGAGGAATATGCAATTGCTGGCAAGGATATAGGAACCTTTGAAGCACTCAGACGCGTATTGGTTCAGTTAAGGTTTCCCATACTCGAAGGTATCAGCCAGACTGAGGCATATCGTTCTGCTACCCGCAAAGGTCTATCGGTGGATGGTATGGCTGAAGCAACTGGTTTGCTTTTGAAGGAACCAGAAAAACTGCAATTAAGAGTGCATCAAAGTTTAGCTGGAGCGATTCCAGTTTTGCAAACTGGAAACCGCCAAGATTTTGTTTCTTTGGTACAGGCGCTAACAATGCGGAATGAACCGAGTTTAGTTCCTGCTTCTATGGGAGCTTGCATAGTTGCCGGCTTCAACAACTGGGATCGAATTCGCCGCTATCGCGAACAATGGGAACATAATTTTCCTAATTGCTCTGAAGCTGAATGGACAGAAGAGTTTAAGCTGCTGATACCGCAAAAGGAACTTTATCAGGATCGGTTCATTATTTTGAGTGACGGTGATTATAGCAATGTTTCAGCCAGCGATGTAGGAGTGTCGGAACAGGAATGGCGGCGTCTATCGCTGACAATTCGGCTGGAACATGAATGTACTCACTACCTCACCTATTGCTTGTTTAATTCAATGCGTAACAACCTGCTTGATGAATTGATTGCCGACTACAGAGGCATTGTGGCGGCTATCGGATACTATCGCGCTGACTGGTTTTTGCGCTTTTTGGGGCTGGAGTCATTTCCAGATTATCGGCAGGGGGGTAGACTACAAAATTATCGGGGTCAACCGCCGCTTTCAGATGGAGCTTTTGAGATATTAAAGATTTTAGTGAAAAATGCCGCAGAAAATTTGCAGTGTTTTGATGCTGAGTTTAATGGGGATTTAGGCCAAACCTACACAAATATTTCACATCAATTAATAGATAAATCCGATCGCCAAACTTTGATTTTAATCGCTCTTTCCTGTTTGACATTGGAAGAATTGGCTTCAGGAGAGGCAAACTTGCGTATCCAAAAAAACATAGATCGATTTTATGGCAGAAGTTCTACTCCAGGAATTAAGTAATAGCGATATTAATTGGATGATTGCTACAGGTTTTCAGAGGGAAATAGCTGCTGGTACTGTACTCATCCAAGAGGGAAAAAGTAGCGATACTCTACATTTGATACTCGATGGAACTTTGGTAGTTACTATTTCTCAAACTGATAAAAATCCTCTCGGCCGTGCTTTTACAGCCATAGAGGGCAGCGAAATAAAAGATCGGGAAATTGCGAGGTTATCAAGCGGTGAGATAGTGGGAGAAATTCCATTTGTTAATGTACGCCCAACTGCTGCAAGCGTGAGGGCTGTTGAAAAGTCGCTGGTGATATCGATTCCTCAACAGGACTTGGCGGTGAAATTGCACAAAGATGTTGGTTTTGCTTGCCGTTTTTATCGAGCGATCGCTATTCTACTTTCAGACAGAATAACTCAACTCGGTCGTAACAAGCTGATTAAAGGTCAGGCATTGAGAGATATGCTGTTTGTTTTGGGAGAATTAAATGACAGTGACATTGATTGGATGATTGCTACAGGTAGTTGCCAAAAAGTTGCTGCTGACTCGATACTCATCCGTGAGGGAGGGCCTGTAGATGCATTGTATATCCTATTAGATGGAACAATGAAAGTTTCGATTTCTGAGGATCGCCGCAATCCCCTAATTCGGGTTTTTGCAGCCATAGAGAACACCCAAACCCAAAGTCGAGAAATAGCAAGATTATCAAGGGGCGAAATTATCGGAGAAACACCTTTTATTGATACTAAGCTACCTCCTGCAACAGTCCAGGCTATTAAAGACTCACTTGTCTTATCAATTCCTCGACAACAATTAGCAGCAAAATTACAGCAAGATATCGGTTTCGCATCTCGCTTTTATCGAGTAATTGTCACTCTGCTTTCAAATAGATTGGATGAATTGCTTAGTCGGCTTGGTTATGGCAGACGCGTTTATAGTAAGGGTGAATCACTAAATGAAAATGTTGAATATGAAGATGAATTAGATTCTCAACTTTTGGATCGAATGGCGGTGGCTGGAACAAAATTTGATTGGATGCTGAAAAATTTAAAAGCAATTTAAATCTTTCAATCTTCGATGTTAGGTGTTAAGTTTTGGATTAATACCTATTTTATTAGGACTTATATCATGTTCGGGTAATTAGTTATGATTTCAGTAATCATTAAACCCCACCCCGCCAAAGCGGTGCTTTGTCTCCCCTAAGAGCAAGCGGGGAGGGGATTAAGGGGTGGGGTTCTTCGGGTTTAATAAGTAATTAAGCGCACATGATATTACGCAAAAACTTTTTGAAACTCTTATTTCTTTGTGTACTTCGCGTCCTTTGCGGTACCCTTCGGGAAGCCGCTGTGCGTCTACGTTTTTCTTTATTTTGCGTAAGTCCTGTTTATATAAAAATTGTTTTTTAAATTAGTCTATCATTCTATACCTTATACCAATTGTATCAAATCCCTGTCCATTATCTTGGACTCACAAAATAAATTGCGTCGGTTCGCACACCAGTTCAATTTTGATTTCACTGGCAACCGCATATTTAATTGCGTTTGTCAATTTCTGTTCTCTTGGCGTTGTTTGAGTTTCAGCATAATTTCGGCGTGCATCTCGCGGGTAATTGGATAAAAATACGTTAATACTAAGCCAAAAATTAGACAAATTGCCGGTATAGGCCCAACAGCAATCCGAATAGCTAATAGTGCTGATTCTGGTTGAGTAGGTAATATAGTTTGTCCAGCAACAGCAGCTTTAAAACCGGCTACTTCCAATGAATTTCCTACTAAAAATAGCCCTAAAGCTAAACCGAATTTTTGTAGTAAAACCATGAAACCATAAAAAATACCTTCTCTGCGTTGTCCGGTTTGCAGTTCATCTAATTCAATCACATCTGGAATCATCGACCAGGGAATTAGATAAGCTGTCGATACACCAATACCTGCCATTACAGCCATAAAATACATCAACAAAATTTGACCGGGTTGTAAGAAAAATAATCCTGCGGCTGCTATAATCCATAAACTCATCCCCAGAAAATAAACAACTTTTTTGCCAATTTTTTTGCTTAATTCACCCCAGACAAATAACATCACCAAAGCAGTTCCTTGGACTGCAATCATTACCGTGGGAACATCTGATTCCTTGAGGCGCATACAATCCACTACAAAATAGGGAATAATGCTGGCTGTGACTTGCACTCCTAGCCAAGAAAAAAGATATATACCAATAACAAATAAAAAAGGTCGGTTGCTGAAAGCAATTTTTAACTGTTCAAAGAAGGGAAGAGATGGAGGTTCCTCGATTTGGATGCGTTTGGCTTCAAAAGCGAGAATGCGATCGCGGACTCCAAAAACGCACCAATATAATCCTAAAATCGAAATTATTGTAGAAATTGCTGCTAAAACTAGATATTGTTGTTGGCGATCGCTAATTTGAGAAAAAACAATTTGCGTTAAAATCAAAGACAAAATGCTACCACCAATAGAAAATGTAAAGCGATAGCTGTTAAGGCTAGTGCGTTCGTCATAATCTTGAGTTAATTCTGGAGTCATGGCCGTATAGGGCAAATTCACAACAGTGTAAAATGCCTGAGATATCACCCCAATCGCCACGTAATACCAAAACAACGGCCAAATATTATTACTCTGCTCTGCACTAAATTGCGGTACAATCCATTGCAAGAAAAAGAATAATCCAAAGGGAATTGCTCCATAAAACATCCAAGGAAGACGACGACCCCAGCGACGAGATTTAGTTTTATCAGTCAGAAACCCGACAACCGGATCGTTTACCCCATCCCAGATTTTGCCAATCAGTAAAATACTGCCAGCTAAACCCGCTGGAATACCAGCAACATTAGTAAAAAAAACCAGCAGGAAAAACACAGAAATATTTGCAGTAATGGCCGGGCCTAAATCTCCTGCACCGTAAGCCAATTTTGTTTTAAAATCCAGTTTTTCATTTAAAGGATTTCGTTGGGCATCACCATCGGCAACAGAATCATTCATAATAACTTGCCCTCATACTAAAATGTTTGCGTTTGCCTTCAATAGTACCTGCTTAGCAATTCCCTAAGAATTATGCCAGACCTTTATGTTTCTTGGTCAGATTATCACCAAAAGATTGAACAACTGGCCATTCAGATTTATGAATCCGGTTGGGAATTTAACCAAATTATTTGTCTTGCCAGAGGAGGACTGCGAGTTGGAGATATTCTCTCTCGGATATACGATAAACCCCTAGCAATTTTAGCAACCTCATCTTACAGCGGCCCCGGCAAGCAAGAAAGAAGTAATTTAATTTTGTCCCGCCACTTGACGATGACCAATGAAAAGTTAGGTTCGCATATTCTTTTAGTTGATGATTTAGTAGACTCTGGAATTACACTCCAGCAAACTATTCCTTGGCTGAAAAAAAATACAGATTTCGCCATTGAAGAAATTCGCACAGCCGTACTGTGGTATAAAGCCTGTTCAGTTATAGCACCCGATTACTACGTTGATTACCTACCCGATAACCCCTGGATTCACCAACCCTTTGAACACTACGAACAGATGAACATCGCCGAACTCGCGGCGAAGGTTAGCCAAACGTGTTGATAAATACTTACTATAGGGTTCCTATTTGATTTTTGAACGACGAAGCTGTCTAGAAGCTTAACATAGAGAGTTTTTTTCTCAGTATACTGAGCAAGATTTAAGTAGGATTCCTATAGAATAGGCTAATCTGTAATTTATATTACACTTTACAAAAGTAATTTAACTGTGTTAATAAATACAAGGCGCATATTCACCAGTTTCTAGCTATCCTGTAATTTTTTAACTACACTTTGTAACCTTTGAACAGTCTATATTGTGTTTTAATATTATTGTTTGCCTTTGAGATGTACTCTTGTTCTTCGGGTGTGAGTATATGTAGTTTGAAATATCAAGTATTTAGGAAAGGATAGCTTTCTACTTATAGGGATAGAATTGAGCTTTATTTTATCATCTAATTTTTCTATGATTTTTATCTATGGAAGAAACAGTCCACGACAACTTTTTCAAAAATTTTACCGTAGTAACAGCAACTATATCCGCAGCAGATTATCTTCCTGAAAGCTCAGGTATTTATGCTTTTTATCATGCATTTGATTTTTTAGAGAATAATTTGTCTGAGTGTATAGATAATCGTATAAAAAATACTGTCTTTAAAACAAAGTTTTTTGAAGAAGATAATAAAAGTAAGTTTATTGTTGATACTTGTGGAGAGCCAATTGGATTATCTCCAAAAATGGAGCTATTTATCAAAGCTATTTCTCAGCCTCAAGAACGAAGAATGTTAAAAAAGCTGTTAATCTCATGTAGCATTCTCCAACGGCCAGATTACATTGGCACTGCAATAAACTTAAAATATAGATTTATTCAGCATTTGGAAAGAGACGATGGTTTTTTCTCCAAATACGGAAATTTGAGAGCCAATGATGAATTTTTATTCGTTTGTTTACTTTGCCCAAAAAATATTTCTAGAGAGTTAGAAAGCTTATTAATTCAACTATGTCAGCCTAAATTTAATACACAGAGGAGTTAAAAATGGAATTAGATAATCAGTCTCCAGAAACTATTGAATATAAGGCAATCAGTGGTAAGTTTGGGGAGGTAAGGTACTTTATAACTACTCTTGATCAAAGTGATGCAGTTGAAAATATTAGATTTGCTGATGAAATTCAAGGCAGTTGGAGTTTCTCTGAACGAGTTCAGAGAAAACTAGATGAAAACCGAGCAAAGACAGAAATTTTTTCTTACCTAGCGCAGAGTAGAATTCGTTTTTTTAATTCAATTGTCGTCGTACTTTTGCCTAACTCGAATAACCAAAGAGAATTTTGGGACTTCTCTACAGTTAGTAGTCAGGGAAAAACAGTTGAGAAATGGGTCAACTTAAAGCTATATAAGAACGTAGCCAGAATTGTAATTGATGGACAACATAGGCTTCTTTCATTAAAGAGATATTGGGATGCTTATACAGGAAAAGAGCCTTTAAGTCCAGAACAAAAAAATGACAATTTCAATTGCTCAGAAACATTTGATATACCTGTGGTTTATCTAGTGTTCGGTAATCTGGGTAGGGTTGGTCATGCAGACTTAAGCGAAACTGTAAGAGATGAAATAATCAAAGCAACTCGCAATATCTTTACTGTTATAAACAAGACAGCAAAATCAATCGATAAACCAACTCAACTCTTGTTAGATGATAGCAAAATATCAGCATTGATTCCTAGAAAGCTTTTAGAAGAAGGAGTGCTTGAAGATAGATTCGTTAAATGGTCTGACCCAACAAGAAGCTTGACTCAATCAGACCCTTATCTAACAACTCTAGATTTATTAAGCCAATGTACTGTTGAACTACTAAAAGATTATAAGACGCAGGCTCTAAAGAAACCATTTAATTCACAAAGTGAGCGTAAGATGGCCTTGGACACTTATTATGAGTCTCATCCTAAACTTCATGAAATAGGCACTAAAGCATTGTTGAAGTGGTTTTTTACTGAACTTCAGCCATTCAAAGACTGGGTATCACAGATTGAGTATGTAGGTATAAACGTTCCTATTCAACCGGAGCAACCTGGATTAACTAAGCTCCAAAAAACAAGTATAAAGAAATTACGGGATTCCAACATTCTGTATACTCTTATAGGACAGAAAATTCTTTTTTTCGCTGTTTCAAGGTTCTTGCTTAAGATAAGAATAGAGTACCGTATTCCAGCAATTTTTGATGCCATATCACTTAGTATAACTAAGATGTATGAAGATGGCTTTTTCAATCGAAATAAAGCTCATTGGGCTAATGTTTTAGTCCAACCAAATGAAAAGCTAGCTATAATCACTAAAACTTCTGGCTGTGATAAATGCATAGAACTTCTTAAAATGATATTGCTTGATTCGTCTGATGGCGTGAGAGAATTGATAAAGCGTACTAAAGAGAATGTCAGTAATGAGGTTAACTGGAATGAAGCTTTGATATCAAATTGGAGAAAAGAGTTTCATGTTATATTACCTGAAGTTCAATTAATTGATGAGCAGATAAAAGAATCTTCTGAATCAAATAACTCCTTTACTGAAGTAAGAGATTTGCTTGACTCTTTTGAAGAAGACGAAGAGGAATCTGATGAAATTGAAGATGATGACGATATTTTTCAAGAAGCTGAGTAAGTAAAATACTAATCTTTATGTAAATAAATTTAAAATCAAAACAGCCACAGCCAAATCGGCAGAGTAAGCAGTAACAGAATGACTCCACTGGCTAATGCTGTTACTGCCAAATCGCGATCGAGATTGAATGCTTCAGCAATTACTAGTGTGGCGAAAGCTGGAGGCATAGCCATTTGCAGCACTATTACCTTAGCTGTGGAACCAGTTAATCCAAACAGTGGCAGAATGCTGCCCAAGATTAATGGGACTAATAACATTTTGATGCCCAAGCTCATGCTGGCTTGTGGTAGACTGCGCCAAGAATTGAGCAGTGCTAATCGCATTCCAATTAACACTAAAGATAAAGCTAGGATAGTCCAAGCTAATTTTTCTAGGAATAATTCCACAACGGTGGGAATTGCCACCTCTCGAAACAGTAATCCAAATCCAAAACTCCACAGACCAGGATTAATTAAGATGGCTTTAACTGTGTGCCAATGATTCTGGACGCCACCGCCAAAACGCGCTGCTAGGAATACACCCAAGCCATAACTTCCTGGGAAGGAACCTAACAAATCGTAAAATAACGCCCAAGCAAAGTATTCCTTGCCTACCATTGCTAAGGTGATGGGAAAGCCGAGAAAGCCTGTGTTACCGAACATTGCTGTTAGGAGGAAGCTAGCTTGAGTTGGCGCTTGGGGAACGGTCTTTCTAAAATGAGCTTGTGCTTTAATGCCTACCCAACCTAAAAAAGCACCGAGTAGAATGGCTAGGTAAGCGATCGCGGGTGCAATCCAAACCTGCGCCGACAAGCTGGATTGACGCAAAAAAGATACTATGCTTATGGGTACTCCCACCCAATAAAGAAACCGTCCTAAATGGGTAGGAACCGTTACAGGTAGTTTGCGTCCCAAAATAAAACCTACCAGTATTAATCCTCCCAGCTTGACGTATAGTTCTAAAAGGTTTGTCAAAATTGCACCTAAGAACCACCAATGTAAAATGCTACCTGTTACTTATACTTTTTGTCCAGTGCAAAATCTGTTATGGCTATTCCACAAAACAGGAGTTTTTCCTTGAAGAAAGCTGGGTTTTCTAAAAAACTGCAAAATTCATCACCTGACCCTGATGATATTCCAGTGGCTATACGCGATACTCCTGTTGCAGCACCGAAGATGTGGTTGCAGCCCCAAATTTTACTGATTGGGGGAGTAGCGAGCTTTTTGCTGCTGGCTTTAATAAGCGGTTTTTTGTTTTTCATCACTACGCCGAAAAAAACTGTTAATTCTGAACCTTCACCAATTAGTTCTGCTCCTGTAACTCCGCCAGCATCCAATAATTCCAACAATACTCTGTTGGGTCATCTGGCATATCCACAAGCGCCTGAGTCAGAACTAGTAACCATTTCCGGAAATAGGGGCATTAGAATGCGAAAATCTGCTGCCCAAAAATTTCAGGAGATGGTAGCAACAGCGCGGAGTGCAAATGTAATTTTGGTGCCAATTTCTGGTTTTCGCTCGGTTAAAGACCAAGAGCAATTGTTTTTTGGTGTGGGTGCCGAGCGAAATCAAACACCAGCACAACGAGCTGCCCTCAGCGCTCCTCCAGGTCACAGCGAACATCACACGGGTTACGCTGTAGATATTGGAGACGGTGCAGCACCAGCCACTAATCTCCAAATTAACTTTGAAAATAGCAAAGCTTATCAGTGGCTACAAGCAAATGCGGCGCGTTTTGGCTTTGAAATGTCCTTTGCCAAAAATAATATTCAAGGTGTGAGTTACGAACCTTGGCACTGGCGTTTTGTTGGCGATCGCGATAGTTTGGAAACATTCTATAGAGCCAGAAATTTAAAACCCACCCCAATAGCTAAATAAAACTTTATCTACGCTCAAAGCCGAATGAGCGTTTTTTTTATCCTCAAGTGCGGAAATTTACTTTTATTTCAGGTTTCTTGGCTTTTTCTTAACCTTTAGCCTTATGGAGGCTGAAGCACTAGTTCCCTGAGTGCTGGACAGTAATAGCCGGCGATTTCTTTAGCGATCGCATCTGGTCGGGAAATTGTATCTAAATTGCAAAATAAAATTACGGTAATTTTGTCATCAATAAAACGAGTAATATTACTGGCGAATCCTAAAATTGAACCATTGTGACCAACTACTCGGCGATCGCCATAATTCAATACCCACCAACCTAAACCTGCAACATATCCCAATTTGTCCCAATCATCGCCTTGATTGGGAAAATTAGCAGTCCACATGAAATCGAGGGTTGATTGCTTAAGCAAAGTTCCACGAAAAAGTGCTTGTTCCCACTTCACCATATCTGCCACACTTGAGAGTTGGCCTCCAGCAGAATAAGTGACTGAGGGACTGTAATAAGGTTTATTAACGAGTTTGTTATTTAGCAAGCGATAGCCAGCTGCCCGGTTTGGCACAATCTCTTTGGGATCGTTCATCAAACTTGCATTCATTCCCAAAGGAGCAAAAATGCGATCGCGCAATAAATCTCCATAGGATTTTCCAGTTACCTTCTCTAGCATCAAACCCAGCAAATAGTAGCCTGTGTTGTCATAAGCACTAAACTCACCTGGTTGAAACTTCAGGGGTAGGTCAGCAACTAAAGCCAAAATTTCCGATTTCGATAAATCAAGGCGGGTAAGTTCCCAGTAGTTTGGAGCATCTGTATAACTGGGAATTCCAGACTGATGAGAAAGAATATGTTTAATTTTGACGCTTTGCCAGGCTAAAGGCGGGCGATCGAGATAATTTGTTATGGGTTCGTCTAATGAAATTACTCCTTCTTCTACTAACATCATCGCGACAAGAGCGGTGAACGTTTTACCGACAGACGCAATTTCATAAACTGTGTGTTCAGTCGCCGCAACAGAATGTTCAACATTCGCCAGTCCATAACCCTTAACTAAAACAGGTTCGCCTTCCTGCACTACCGCAACAGAAAGTCCTGGAATCTGGTTTTTAATCATTGTGGCTCGAATATAGTCGTCAATTACCATTGACCTGAATTTTGTATGGTAATAGGCACAGAAAATTATTTCAAAATCAAAATGTACTTTGGATTTTTCTTTCCTGTCCTTATCTGCCTAAGTTTGACTCCTCTACTACATAACTCCTTACTTGTGTCAACTTTTGAGTTAAGAAAGATGTTTATAATCGATAGCTTTTAAGGGCAGGGGTTTCCTTTCCCCTTTCCCCTTTCCCTTTCTTCTTTAGTCTCCAGTACTATGTCCAGAATTCTGAGTTTTGGCTTCTGATGCTTCGGACTGAGGTTTTTGGTACTTACCAGGATATTTATGCTGAAAATAAGCTTCCAGTACTTGTAAAGCCATTGGCCCGCAAACTGTACCGCCATGATCGCCGGAGTTTTCACCAAACGCTACAACCACAATTTCCGGCTTATTAGTGGGAGCATAAGCACCAAACCAAGTATGATTTGGGCGACCAACACCAGCTTCAGCGGTGCCACTCTTTCCAGAAGCTGGGGCAATTGTGGGCACATCTAAGCGCTTACCTGTACCCTCACTCACAACCTTTCGCAGTCCGTCGCGGAGAACTTTGATAGTTTCCGACTTCATATTTAAAGACTCTCGCCAACTTTTTGCTTCTTCGTTGTCTTTGAGTAAATGCGGTTGAACTCGATACCCACCATTAGCAGGGACAGAAAACATAATTGCTGATTGTAGCGGTGTCACTTGCAAAGCGCCTTGACCAATTGACATATTAATGGTGTCACCTATAGTCCAAGGTGCTTTCATAACTTTCTGCTTCCATATTTCATCTGGAACCAAGCCTTTTGATTCTTCGTTGACAAACTCAATGCCAGTTTTTTGACCAAACCCGTATTTGCGACTCCATTCGATTAAACTTGGCCCGCCGACTTTTCTGCCAACTTGATAAAAGAAAGTATCACTACTCATAGCCATTGCTCTGGGAAATCCTAATGGCCCAAATCCAGCGTGGTTCCACTCGCCAAAAGTGACCCCACCAATGGTCAGGGAACCATAGGTTTGTAATATTGAGTCAGGAGAAAATTTACCCGATTCCAACCCAGCTGTCGTAGTAATAATTTTATACGTACTGGCGGGTGGAAAGGCGCTCAGAGCACGATTTACTAAAGGATGGTTTTTACCTTGCACGCTTTCCCAATCTTTCTGGGAAAGTTTTTGTTTAGAAAAAATATTTGGGTCAAAGGTCGGATAAGATACCATTGCTAAAATAGCACCATTATTCGGGTCGAGCGCCACGATCGCTCCATTGCGATTGCCCAAAGCTTTTTCTGCTGCCTTTTGCACATCTAAATCTATAGTTAAGTGCAAATCATTACCAGCTTTGGCTTCTTTCTCACCCAAAACTCGCAGCGGCCTACCAGCACCATCTACTTCTACCTGTTGACCTCCCCATTCACCCCGCAGCATTTTCTCATAAGCTTTTTCAACTCCCATTTGACCGATGACATCACCCAATCTATAGCCTTCCTGTTTCTTTTCCTTTAACTGTTCGGGAGTTAATTCTCTTGTATAACCTAATACGTGTGCTAATTCCTTGCCGTGTGGGTAATAGCGAACTGCTTCTGTGGAAATTTCTACGTCTTTAAGTTCGCTTTCATACTCTTTTAATGCCGTAATTTGTGCTTCGTTCAAGTCACGAGCAATCCGAATTAGCGAAGAAGAGTTAGCACCAGCTTCTTCTAATTTCTTTTCCATCTCTTCTTGGGAAACGTCGAGAACTTGAGATAGACGTGGAGCCACAACCGACCACGAAGGTTTAGTGTGTGCCATCGGCCACAAATATACAGAGCGCGGATAGCGAGTACTAGCTAAGAGTTTGCCGTTGCGGTCAAAAATATTGCCTCGCTCCGGTTGTTTGGGGATCGTGCGAATCCGATTCGCTTCTGCTCGTTTGCGGTGATTCGCTCCTTCAACAATTTGCAAGTATGCTAAACGAGTACCGATTCCCGCCACCATCAACACAGTAAATACAATGAAAAATATCGGCTGAGCACCGCGTCCAACTGTGCGCGTATTTTTTTTGCCACCAAATGGAGATGGTTTTAATAAGGTCATAAGACAAAGAGTATTTCAAAATTAAGATTAACTGTAAATATTTACGATAAGCACTACTGGGTGCTAGAGAATTAGCCGGGTATATTTATGAACATATTCTTTTTGGCGGATACAATAAACCAAAGTGTCAAATCTAGTCTGCCCAATAGAGTAGATAAATTGACCAAATCAGGTAAAATCACGGCATTCTACTAAGGATTATGGCTCAAACTGTGATGCAGAATCAGAGGGGGATCGCAGGTTTTCATCCACTTGACGTTGAACTGCGTAATGTGTTCAAGTTTTTCGATCGAGAACCAGCAGTACACGGAATTGACTTGGAAGTTAAACAAGGGGAATTTTTTAGTATTTTAGGCCCCTCCGGTTGTGGAAAGACAACAACACTGCGCTTAATTGCTGGCTTTGAAATAGCTGACACTGGTAAAGTGTTGATTCAGGGCCAATCTATGACTAATGTGCCCCCTTACCGCCGACCAGTCAATACTGTATTTCAAAGTTACGCTTTATTTAACCACTTGAATGTCTGGGATAACATCGCCTTCGGACTGCGGTTAAAAAAATTACGTAAAGCAGTAATTGAAAGTAGAGTCCAAGAAGCCTTAAAACTGGTGAAAATGGAAAGTTTGCGATCGCGTTTTCCCAATCAACTTTCTGGCGGTCAACAGCAACGCGTTGCTTTGGCAAGGGCCTTAGTCAACCGTCCCGCTGTCGTCCTATTAGATGAACCTTTAGGGGCGTTGGATTTAAAATTACGTAAGGAAATGCAAGTTGAGTTATCGAATTTACATAAAGACTTGGGTTTGACCTTTGTGATGGTAACACACGACCAAGAAGAAGCACTTTCCTTGAGCGATCGCATTGCCGTGATGAATCAAGGCAAAATAGAGCAAATTGGTACTCCCAGCCAAATTTACGAACGTCCCCAAACCTCTTTTGTGGCTGATTTTATTGGCGATACTAATTTATTTAGCGGTGAAATCCTTGCCGTCAACTCCGGTGATGTGCAAATTTTGACAAAAACAGGACTCTCAATTATCATCTCTCGTGCTGAAGATACGCCAACTGAATTATCACAGCCTGTAGTTGTAAGTGTACGCCCAGAAAAAATCCAGCTTTCACTTTATCCACCGAATTTACCAACAAACTGTTTTGAAGGTCGGTTAGTTAATGTTATGTATTTGGGTACACACGTTAATTACATTGTGGAATTAACGAATGGCGTCAAAATTAATGCATTACAACCTAATACTTTTGGTAGTTTACCAGACCGCGATACGCCAATTTATGCTTGGTGGGCAGAAACCGATTGTTTAGCATTATTAAGTAATTAGTTGTCCTTTCTTCCTCAGGGACGGCAAAAAAGCTAAGATACAGATTCTGATAAATTTCATAACCTTTAAACTTTGTCGATCGTATTTCTGTTAATTCCGATTTAATTTGGTTAATTCGGTTAATAATTTTATGCAAGCTTACTGTTTACTGAATTGTTCTTGAGAAAAAACTAACAAACACATCTCTCCGAAAAAGCTGAAAACTATACCAGGTAAGAAATATCAATGATCCGACCGCGCAAGGTCTTTGCTCAGCATTGGCTTAAAAGTGAAAAAGCACTCGACGCAATTATTAAAGCAGCAGAGTGTAAAGAAAGCGATCGCATTCTGGAAATCGGCCCCGGAACGGGTATTCTCACTCGTCGTTTACTACCTTTGGTACAATCTCTACTTGCAGTTGAAATAGACCGCGACTTATGCGAACTATTGGCAAAGCAACTAGGCAAAAGAGAAAATTTTTTACTGCTACAAGGAGATTTTCTCACCTTAGATTTACCATCTCACTTGGTAGCATTTCCTAATTTCCAAAAGCAAAATAAAGTAGTAGCCAATATCCCCTACAATATTACCGGCCCAATTATTGAGAAACTACTCGGTACCATTGCTAATCCTAACGCCGAACCATTTGAATCGATAGTGTTGCTAGTACAAAAAGAAGTAGCAGAAAGATTGTACGCCCAACCAGGGTCAAAAGCCTTCGGGGCGTTGAGCGTGCGGGTACAATATTTAGCTGAGTGTGAGTTAATTTGTACAGTCCCAGCCGCCGCATTCCATCCACCGCCAAAAGTCGATTCAGCAGTTGTGCGATTGCGTCCCAGAAAAATAGAGATACCAGCACTCGATCCCAAGCGGTTAGAGAATTTGGTAAAGTTGGGATTTGCTGCCAAGCGCAAAATGTTACGAAATAATTTGCAATCAGCTGTAGAACGCGATCGCTTAACCCAATTACTGGAACAATTAGAAATAAATCCCCAAGCCAGAGCCGAAGACCTCAGCGTTCAGCAATGGGTAACTCTGGCAAATGAATTAGGAGTCGGTACAGACGCGATTAATCAGGCCTGTACGGAGCAAGGAATACAGCAGAATTATTTATAACCAATGCCCCATGCCCCACTCCCCATTCCCCATTCCCCATTCCCCAACAATGCATTCCTACAGTTTAATTGCCCCTGCTAAAATCAATTTGTATTTGGAAATCATTGGCGATCGCCCTGATGGCTATCACGAGTTAGCAATGATACTCCAAAGTATTTCCCTAGCAGACCGCATTGATGTCTTATCTGCAAACAATGACAGCATTCGCGTCCACTGCAACCACCCACAAGTACCAACAGATAAAAGTAATCTAGCGTACAAAGCAGCAGAACTGATGGCAACGCAATTTCCTGAAGCTTTTGCTAAATATAGGGGTTTAGAGATTAACATCAACAAGCAAATTCCTGTAGCTGCTGGGTTAGCTGGAGGTTCCACAAATGCTGCGGCTGTCTTGGTAGGAATAGATTTACTCTGGAAATTGGGATTAACTCAGTCAGAATTAGAAGAATTGGGAGCGACACTCGGTTCAGATGTGCCATTTTGTGTATCAGGTGGAACAGCGATCGCCACAGGTAGAGGCGAGCAACTTTCTCCATTACCAAGTTTGGATAACATATATATAGTATTGGCAAAATACCGCAGCTTAGAAGTTTCCACTGCTTGGGCTTACAAAACCTATCGTCAGGAATTTGGTAATTCTTATATCAGAGATAGCAACGACTTAGTAGCGCGTGCTAACGCAGTCCACTCACGAGAAATAGTAAAAGCCATCTTTGAGCGAGACGCAGGAAAAATAGCCCAAAAGCTGCACAATGATTTAGAACGCGTAGTATTACCAGCCTATCCCCAAGTGTTGCAACTCAGAGAAGTCTTTGCAAATCAAGAAGGCGTTTTGGGGACAATGATGTCTGGTTCCGGGCCAACAGTATTTGCTCTTTTTGAGTCCGAACACCAAGCAGAACAAGTTAAGCTGCATATCAGGGAAGCAATTTCTGATGAAGACTTAGAATTGTTCGTGGCTCGGACAATTACACACGGTATTCAGGTACTATCTTCGGTTTAAAAATGACGATTAGCGAGTGGGGAGATGGCAACGCCTTGGGGAAAGGGAAAAGGCAAAAGGAGCGATCTTTCTTTTCACCAATGCCCAATGCCCAATCCAAAATCCAAAATCCAAAATCTAAATCTAAAATCTAAAATTGTATGAGTGACCAAAATCTAACCCCAAAAACAGATGCTCAAGCAGAGGTAACAGCGAGTCCTTTACGCTCCATAATTGGTGCTCTAATTTCTGGAGGAATGGCATTTGCAATGTATTCGCTAATGATTGCGATCGCCACAAATTTTGCTGCCAAACCCGTCCATTCAATTAACCCATTGGTAATAAAAATTACCTCTGCTGTTCGCACTTTGGTTGTTGGTATAGTTGCTTTAGGAAGCGGTATATTCGGGATAGTAGCAATTGGTTTGTTAGCTTTGGCAGTGCAATTATTAATACAGCAGTTAACCAAACCAAAAAGTAGCGAAAGCTAATAAGTTGTTTTTAATCAACAACCTAAAGATACAAGTTTTTCCAACGAACCGCGGTTTTTGATTAATTGCAGCTTCCCATTTTTAGAAGATTCAAGAAGTTGTTGCTGTTTTCTCCAAGTTTTTGGAGAAAGACCGTGGTGTTGACGAAACTGGCGAGAAAAATGACATGTGTTTTGATAGCCTACTGTAATAGCAATCTGCTCAATTGTCCGATCGGTATTTTGGAGTAATGGACGTGCAGCAGCCATCCGACGCTTGACAATCCAAGCGTTTACAGTCTCTCCTGTTTGTTTTGCTACCCGGTTGGTTAAGTAAGCAGGTGAATAACCAACAGCAACAGCTACATCAGACAAAGTAATTCCTTGGTGATAATTATCTTCTATGAAGTCGAAAACTGGCTGTAATTGAGGAATAGATGGAAAAATAGACTCAGAGTTAGTTGATGAAGCTAGCGATCGGCTAAGTTGATGATAGTTATTGGTGTACCAGTACTTTAATAAAGCTTGCTTTTCAAATCGGACAGCGATCGCTCTGAGCAAATCCTCTATAGTAGAAGGCTTAGTCAGATAATCATCTGCTCCCAACTCCATACCTTTACGAAGATCTGCTTGAGTATTACTACCAGTCAAAAAAATGAAAGGAATAATACCCGTGTCAGGATGCTGCCGGAGTCTAGTCAAAACATTGTAACCATCCATATCCGGCATTTGAATATCACAAATTACCAAGTCGGGTAAATGCTCTTGTGCTTGCTGTATACCAGCTAGGCCATTTTCAGCACCTATAGTATTAAAACCTTCAGCCTCAAGAACCTCTAAGAAGACATTCCGGGTAACGGCATCATCTTCAATAACAAGAATTTTTTTCGATGATTCGTGTATCATTTTTCCATCAATAGGATTTTTGTGGCAGGAAATGATGAGCGAACTTTGTACCGACTTTTCTTTAAAAACCTATGAGTCCTAATCCGAACATAGTTATTAATTAATAACTAAGAAAACTGCATCAAGGAACCAGTAAATTTCAATTCAATTTCTGGCTGTAGTAGTAATGGAAAGCTAAATTAAACTCACCTGTACCCGCCAGAATTCATATATCTAGTTAGTTAATCAGCAAAGTCGGCACTATACCCATTAATGAGTTGCCAATCACAGCTTTCTAAAATTCTAATCTTGCTATTCCTTAGTCAAAAATAAAATCCATTACAAAGAATCAGAGATAAGTTATGATTTTAATTTTGATTTTAACAATAAATTATGATTTTTTTATAATGGTAATGTAAAGATATTTTTGGTAATTTTCTAAGACATAAATAAATATTATATTTTATTTATGTCAAAATTCAACTATCGAGTCTTACATTAATATTTAATGATATATATTTATACTTAATTTTATTTACAACAATAAGTTTTCCCTATCTATTAAATAAAAAATACTTGATTTTTATTCTACATAAAAAATATAATAATTAGACAGTTTAGTAATTTTGTATTTTTAACCAGATATAATACTAGAGCCTAAAATAATATTGACAAGTCAAAAAAGTTATTAATCAATAATATAAATTATTCTAAGTTCCATATCCTAGATCTATTTCGCTTAACACACAAGTTCAATTATTATTAAAATAATTTTCATTAATTTGTCCATTAAGGGATTAAACTACATAATAATAAACTTCGTCATCTGTCACAGGGTATACATTTTTTTGCTAATTTTTGTGCTTGTCTTCTCAAAAATCATCCAAAAGAAATAGAAAATATTAAGCAAATATATGGTATATAGATCTTTCTTGCAATTAAAGGATGTTTGCGCCTTCTAAAAGGTCTGATTCCAAAACAGACAAATCCTATGATGCATGTCCCATCAAGACATAAAACTTGATAAGAGCCATTGTGTCTTTCCTAAGTCTAAGTTAGTTATCCTAAGGAAAATAAATTAGATTCTAAAAACAAAAAAATAGACGCATCTATCAAAAAATTGTTCATATACTAGTTTGCCAAACATTGAGTAAGCTTATATGAAGAAGCTGCTTCTGCAATACGGTTCATCTGTAAGAGCGGGTTAAACTAGATATTTATTCTGTCGGTTATACCCGCCCTTATTTTTAATATAAATTTGGAAATCTAATTTTATTTATAATTGGTTGTCTTATGCTGTCCTTAATTTTTCATATCAAGAGCCTGCTAACCAAATTTTAATCAAGATAATATTCCTCGTCAAAATTGGACATCAATTGTTTTTCATAGAAAATTAACCATGAATTAGCTAGGTAAGTTAAGCCTAACAGTATTTAGTAATTATGGAATTACATAAAAATAAGTTATTAATTGACTTAAAAAAATACTATATCGAATTCAGCAATAATATAAAAAATCTGTGCGTGAAATAAATAGTAGTTACTATAGTGTCAAGCGAGCGTATTTTATGAATCAAAATATGACTGATTATCAAATACAAATGGGCAAAAAAATTAATAACGAACAAATCGAACAAATAATCAAAGCAATTATCGCAGGTAAATACTCTTGGGCATGTGTTTTAATCCTACGTTTTTCTGGTTACAATCCGATAGATTACATACCTTATCGCACCTACATTCGACTGCTTAAAAATAACTGTTTAGTTGAAAGTTCAAAATCTAGCCAAACTAATAGCGATGTTGAAAGTTTAAACCTTAAGTCCACCTGGCTTCAACTCTGAAAAATTAAAAAATAGCCTTGTTGCACGCGCTTCTTGAGAAAAACATGTAAAGTTAGCCTTACATTTTCTAATTCATACTTTTTGGTCATCATTAACATATGACTTACCCATTTACTATTCCTAATACTCAGCTACTGCAACCTACCCTAAAAGAGATCGTGTGGCAGAAAAAGTATGAAGTTGCACAAATTCAGCAGGAAATGTCTTTAGCTTCATTGCAACGTCAGTTAACTGCTGCACCAACGGTACGAGATTTCCTTACTGCTTTACAACAAAGTCATTACCGACCTTCCATCATTGCAGAGGTGAAGAAAGCATCTCTAATTCATGGAATAATCAAACCAGACTTAGACCCAGTAGCGATCGCCAAAGCTTATGAGCGTGGTGGTGCAACTTGCATCTCTGTAGCCACCGATCGCAAATTCTTTCATGGGAGCTTTGAAGCTTTACGCACCATCCGCCATAGAGTAGCATTACCTCTACTTTGTAAAGATTTTATTTTAGATCCATGCCAAATTTATTTAGCACGAGCAGCAGGCGCAGATGCCATACTACTGATTGCAGCGATTCTGTCCGATCGGCAACTTCAAAACTTTTTGCGAGTGATTCACTATCTAGGTATGAATGCTTTGGTAGAAGTACATACCTTGGCAGAACTGGATCGGGTGCTAAAACTTGATGATGTGCGCTTAATAGGAATCAACAATCAAAGTCTAGAAGATTTTAGCGTTGATATCGATATAACTGGGCAATTGCTGGCAGCTAGGCGATCGCAGATCCAAAGCTTGGGCATTAATATTGTCAGTGAGTCTGCCTTATATACATCCGCTGACTTATCCTTTGTTGCTGAAGCTGGTACACATGCTGTTCTACTTGGAGACACTTTAGTTAAACAAGACGATGTACAACAGGCAGTGCGTAACCTCCTGCAAGTAAATCTTTCCACCCACAACAACCTTCTCAAGAAGGCAACAAAGGAAAGATAGTTTTGAAAGTGATTGAAGAATATCATCTTCCTTTTGGTCAACTCATGGAGTTGGAAGCAGCACTGCTCAATGGATTTGACCAATTTAGAAAAAATTTTCCTTTACCCCTTGACAATCCCTAATAGACTAGTTACTCTAGATAAGTGTGAAGGCGAGAGAGAACGCCGAAAACACCTGAACCGTAAAAACGCAATACTTTGAAAGCTTAAGAAATAACCAATCCTCGTCAAGAGAATCTGATTTGGCAACACCAAATTAAAGATAATCGAAAATTATAACTAGGATTCCGAGATAAGATTACATCTTTTTCGGATATCAAACTCGAAACACAACAAAACGGAGAGTTTGATCCTGGCTCAGGATGAACGCTGGCGGTATGCTTAACACATGCAAGTCGAACGAACTCTTCGGAGTTAGTGGCGGACGGGTGAGTAACGCGTGAGAATCTAGCTTCAGGTCTGGGACAACCACTGGAAACGGTGGCTAATACCGGATGTGCCGGAAGGTGAAAGGCTTGCTGCCTGAAGATGAGCTCGCGTCCGATTAGCTAGTAGGTGGGGTAAGAGCCTACCTAGGCGACGATCGGTAGCTGGTCTGAGAGGATGACCAGCCACACTGGGACTGAGACACGGCCCAGACTCCTACGGGAGGCAGCAGTGGGGAATTTTCCGCAATGGGCGAAAGCCTGACGGAGCAATACCGCGTGAGGGAGGAAGGCTCTTGGGTTGTAAACCTCTTTTCTCAGGGAAGAACACAATGACGGTACCTGAGGAATCAGCATCGGCTAACTCCGTGCCAGCAGCCGCGGTAATACGGAGGATGCAAGCGTTATCCGGAATGATTGGGCGTAAAGCGTCCGCAGGTGGCTGTGTAAGTCTGCTGTCAAAGAGCGAAGCTCAACTTCGTAAAGGCAGTGGAAACTACACGGCTAGAGTGCGTTCGGGGCAGAGGGAATTCCTGGTGTAGCGGTGAAATGCGTAGAGATCAGGAAGAACACCGGTGGCGAAGGCGCTCTGCTAGGCCGCAACTGACACTGAGGGACGAAAGCTAGGGGAGCGAATGGGATTAGATACCCCAGTAGTCCTAGCTGTAAACGATGGATACTAGGCGTGGCTTGTATCGACCCGAGCCGTGCCGTAGCTAACGCGTTAAGTATCCCGCCTGGGGAGTACGCACGCAAGTGTGAAACTCAAAGGAATTGACGGGGGCCCGCACAAGCGGTGGAGTATGTGGTTTAATTCGATGCAACGCGAAGAACCTTACCAAGGCTTGACATGTCGCGAATCCTGCTGAAAGGCGGGAGTGCCTTCGGGAGCGCGAACACAGGTGGTGCATGGCTGTCGTCAGCTCGTGTCGTGAGATGTTGGGTTAAGTCCCGCAACGAGCGCAACCCTCGTTTTTAGTTGCCAGCATTAAGTTGGGCACTCTAGAGAGACTGCCGGTGACAAACCGGAGGAAGGTGGGGATGACGTCAAGTCAGCATGCCCCTTACGCCTTGGGCTACACACGTACTACAATGCTACGGACAGAGGGCAGCAAGCTAGCGATAGCAAGCTAATCCCATAAACCGTGGCTCAGTTCAGATCGAAGGCTGCAACTCGCCTTCGTGAAGGAGGAATCGCTAGTAATTGCAGGTCAGCATACTGCAGTGAATTCGTTCCCGGGCCTTGTACACACCGCCCGTCACACCATGGAAGCTGGCAACGCCCGAAGTCATTACTCCAACCATTCGTGGGGGAGGATGCCTAAGGCAGTGCTGGTGACTGGGGTGAAGTCGTAACAAGGTAGCCGTACCGGAAGGTGTGGCTGGATCACCTCCTTTATAGGGAGACCTACCCAACTTTGATATCGAGGACACACAGTTAATAGATATAAAGATGGTCATTCCTAGGTCGGTCGAGATTGGTAAATAGCTTTCAAAGTATTAGTGGTTCAGTAAATGTTAAGTTAAAAGCCAGAAAAATTCAGCAACAAGGCATTTTGCCAGACTGCTGGGTAAAATCTCAGCCAGAACCTTGAAAACTGCATAGGAATGCGAAGCAGGCAGACACAGACATAAATTGTGATTGTAAGTGTTTGCAAAGATAGTGGTCAAGCTAATAAGAGCTGACGGTGGATACCTAGGCACACAGAGGCGAAGAAGGACGTGGTTACCGACGAAATGCTCCGGGGAGTTGGAAGCAAACATTGAGCCGGAGATATCCGAATGGGGCAACCCTAAATACTAGCTGCTGAATATATAGGCAGTCAAGAGCCAACCCAGCGAATTGAAACATCTTAGTAGCTGGAGGAAGAGAAATCAAACAGAGATTCCCTAAGTAGTGGTGAGCGAACGGGGAAAAGCCTAAACCAAAGGGTTTACCTTTTGGGGTAGTGGGACAGCGATATCGAATCCCTAAGCTAGACGAAGCAGCTAAATACTGCACCAAAGAAGGTGAAAGTCCTGTAGTCGAAAGTAGAAGGATAGTAGCTGAATCCCGAGTAGCATGGGGCACGAGGAATCCCATGTGAATCAGCGAGGACCATCTCGTAAGGCTAAATACTACTGTGTGACCGATAGCGAACCAGTACCGCGAGGGAAAGGTGAAAAGAACCCCGGAAGGGGAGTGAAATAGAACATGAA
>NZ_CP195141.1:0-2500 GCF_052692665.1 Nostoc sp. DSM 114161 | reverse complement strand
TAGGCTTTTCCCCGTTCGCTCACCACTACTTAGGGAATCTCTGTTTGATTTCTCTTCCTCCAGCTACTAAGATGTTTCAATTCGCTGGGTTGGCTCTTGACTGCCTATATATTCAGCAGCTAGTATTTAGGGTTGCCCCATTCGGATATCTCCGGCTCAATGTTTGCTTCCAACTCCCCGGAGCATTTCGTCGGTAACCACGTCCTTCTTCGCCTCTGTGTGCCTAGGTATCCACCGTCAGCTCTTATTAGCTTGACCACTATCTTTGCAAACACTTACAATCACAATTTATGTCTGTGTCTGCCTGCTTCGCATTCCTATGCAGTTTTCAAGGTTCTGGCTGAGATTTTACCCAGCAGTCTGGCAAAATGCCTTGTTGCTGAATTTTATCTCTGTTTTGATAGCTGAAGCTCCCACGCTCTCAAGGTGGAGGTTAGCGGACTCGAACCGCTGACATCCTGCTTGCAAAGCAGGCGCTCTACCAACTGAGCTAAACCCCCTCGAACAATTAAAAATTCAAAATTGAGAATTAAAAATTAAAGAACTTATCTTACATTTTTAATTTCACATTTTTAATTGATTCAGGTGGGCCATCCTGGACTCGAACCAGGGACCTCACCCTTATCAGGGGTGCGCTCTAACCACCTGAGCTAATAGCCCATAATTGAACCAAATCATAGTTTGAAAGCTTTTAACAAGTGTCTGCGACCGACCTAGGAATGACCATCTTTATATCTATTAACTGTGTGTCCTCGATATCAAAGTTGGGTAGGTCTCCCTATAAAGGAGGTGATCCAGCCACACCTTCCGGTACGGCTACCTTGTTACGACTTCACCCCAGTCACCAGCACTGCCTTAGGCATCCTCCCCCACGAATGGTTGGAGTAATGACTTCGGGCGTTGCCAGCTTCCATGGTGTGACGGGCGGTGTGTACAAGGCCCGGGAACGAATTCACTGCAGTATGCTGACCTGCAATTACTAGCGATTCCTCCTTCACGAAGGCGAGTTGCAGCCTTCGATCTGAACTGAGCCACGGTTTATGGGATTAGCTTGCTATCGCTAGCTTGCTGCCCTCTGTCCGTAGCATTGTAGTACGTGTGTAGCCCAAGGCGTAAGGGGCATGCTGACTTGACGTCATCCCCACCTTCCTCCGGTTTGTCACCGGCAGTCTCTCTAGAGTGCCCAACTTAATGCTGGCAACTAAAAACGAGGGTTGCGCTCGTTGCGGGACTTAACCCAACATCTCACGACACGAGCTGACGACAGCCATGCACCACCTGTGTTCGCGCTCCCGAAGGCACTCCCGCCTTTCAGCAGGATTCGCGACATGTCAAGCCTTGGTAAGGTTCTTCGCGTTGCATCGAATTAAACCACATACTCCACCGCTTGTGCGGGCCCCCGTCAATTCCTTTGAGTTTCACACTTGCGTGCGTACTCCCCAGGCGGGATACTTAACGCGTTAGCTACGGCACGGCTCGGGTCGATACAAGCCACGCCTAGTATCCATCGTTTACAGCTAGGACTACTGGGGTATCTAATCCCATTCGCTCCCCTAGCTTTCGTCCCTCAGTGTCAGTTGCGGCCTAGCAGAGCGCCTTCGCCACCGGTGTTCTTCCTGATCTCTACGCATTTCACCGCTACACCAGGAATTCCCTCTGCCCCGAACGCACTCTAGCCGTGTAGTTTCCACTGCCTTTACGAAGTTGAGCTTCGCTCTTTGACAGCAGACTTACACAGCCACCTGCGGACGCTTTACGCCCAATCATTCCGGATAACGCTTGCATCCTCCGTATTACCGCGGCTGCTGGCACGGAGTTAGCCGATGCTGATTCCTCAGGTACCGTCATTGTGTTCTTCCCTGAGAAAAGAGGTTTACAACCCAAGAGCCTTCCTCCCTCACGCGGTATTGCTCCGTCAGGCTTTCGCCCATTGCGGAAAATTCCCCACTGCTGCCTCCCGTAGGAGTCTGGGCCGTGTCTCAGTCCCAGTGTGGCTGGTCATCCTCTCAGACCAGCTACCGATCGTCGCCTAGGTAGGCTCTTACCCCACCTACTAGCTAATCGGACGCGAGCTCATCTTCAGGCAGCAAGCCTTTCACCTCTCGGCACATCCGGTATTAGCCACCGTTTCCAGTGGTTGTCCCAGACCTGAAGCTAGATTCTCACGCGTTACTCACCCGTCCGCCACTAACTCCGAAGAGTTCGTTCGACTTGCATGTGTTAAGCATACCGCCAGCGTTCATCCTGAGCCAGGATCAAACTCTCCGTTTTGATGAATCGTTTGTAGCTCAATAGCTGCGCTTTTTTAACCTCAGCTTGGTTATCTTATTTACTTGACGCTGACCACTTGTTGTATAATGGCTTTCAAACTATAATATTTTCATGGTTCGGTGTCCTGGCGGCGTCGCTTTTTCGCTTCGCTCTCTCAGGCACTTATTCAATATAGCGAACCAATTTAAGAGTGTCAACCACTTCGACAACTTTTTTTTGGCCTTTTTTT